>NZ_CH672395.1:0-227748 GCF_000152985.1 Leeuwenhoekiella blandensis MED217
CGCCTCAGGAGGCGTTTGAGCTAACTCTTTGTTATACTTTATTAAAGCTTCTTGAAATGCGAGAAACATGTTTTTTAAATGTTCCTCAAGATCATATTTGCATCCTTCTAGGGATGCTAATCTCCTTCTGTTTGGAGATTGATGAAAATTGTCTAATTTTGCCATGTTTAAAAAATATTAATTAAGAGCTCCAACTCTTTTTTATATTAAAAAATACTCCCTGCGTCAACAGGGATATTTTTTACTCCACAAATATATAATTTTTTTTGATTGTTGTATATAAAAAAATAGATTTGATGTATTTTTTTAAATTTTGCAATAATCAATTATTTAGAGCTCTTGCTTGAAATCTTTTTGAGTTTTAGAATATTAATAGTTCTATACGATGTTGATTCACTTTGCGTTATACATTTTGAGCTGGTATTAGCAGCTCGTAAACTAACCAAAGCGCAAGATGAAAGCCAAACCCATATTAATTTCCATTTTAATCTATTTACCCTCAGTGTTGCTCGCTGTTTTTTATGTTCCAACGGCGCTTGACAAATTGCTCGATCCTAATCAAACAGGGAAAATTGTACAAAGCAGTGCGGTGATGCTTACCGCAGGAATTTTTATTCTTACGGGACTTGCCTTATTCTATTATCAAAAAACGATGCTGTGGGGCGTAACGATGCTTTCGCTTTATATGCTTCCGGTTATTGGCATTCATCTGTATAAAGGTAAACCTGCCGAAGTATTAATGCTTATTTTGATGAGTACGCTGTTTGCAGCATACATAAGAAAACCAGAAGTGTTTGCGAGTAATTAAAGCTCTTTATTTGCTCTTTTCTCACTGATTTCAGAAAGCAAACTGCCTTTTTCGTTGTTGTAATGGGTGTTTTTAGGACTTCCGATGATTTGCGCAGCGTAAACTCCTGAATGACCAGAAAACAGGTAAGCGGTGCTACACGCGATGGCGATAAACACGCCAGATTCGATCCCAAAAAGTTCAATACCCATAATGGTGCACGCAATGGGTGTGTTGGTCGCGCCGGCAAAAACAGCAACAAACCCCATACCTGCGAGAAGATCCATCGGTAAGGGAATAAACCAGATCAATGCATTTCCTAAAGTCGCACCGATGTAGAACAAGGGTGTTACCTCGCCACCTTTAAATCCGGCTCCCAGTGTAAATGATGTGAATAATACTTTGACAAGAAAATCATATTTGTTCATCGCTTCGCTGAACGAATCTACAATGGTGGGAACACCAAGTCCTATGTATTTTGTGGTGCCTATTAAATACACAGCAATGGCGATTACAACACCGCCAATAAAAGGTCTTAGCGGCGGATATTTAATGTATTTTTTGAATTGCGAACTCCAAAAATGTGTGCTTTTTGAGAACAGCATACTCACCAAACCAAAAATAATTCCGGCGAGAAGTGCCCATAACAGGTTGGCCGGGTTCATTTCGGCAATTGAATTAATATGATAATGCGTGTGACCTACATTCCAGGCTTGGCAGAAATAATCGGCAAGCACGGCCGCAAGAAAACTCGGTACGATCGCATCTAGCCGAATTCTTCCAAGAATAAGAACTTCTAAAGCAAAAATCCCTCCGGCGAGCGGTGTTCCAAAAACCGAAGCAAAACCGGCACTTATCCCGGCAATAAGTAAAATTTTTCGGTCTTGATTATTCAGTTTAAAGATTTTTGTGAATTGATCGGCCACTGCGCCACCTATTTGAACCGCAGTACCTTCACGACCGGCTGATCCTCCAAAAAGATGCGTGGCGATGGTACCAAATAACACCAAAGGCGCCATTTTAAACGGAATCACTTTTTTAGGCGTATGAAACTCTTCAAGCAACAAGTTATTTCCTTTTACGACGCTGTTTCCGTAGAGGTGATAAGAAAGACCAACAAGAAAACCGCCAATAGGAAGTAGCGCAATAATCCATAAATGAGCTTCCCTATAATTGGTAGCCCATTCTAAACTGAGCAGAAAAAATGCCGAAATACTGCCTGCAATCGCCCCGATCAAGGTGCAGATGATAATCCATTTAAAAAGATAAACCAGAGAAGGAATTTGCTCGATTGAAGTGAGCGAGCGCTTGAATTTGTCTAAGTTCATACTGCCATATATAAATGATTCTACTTTGACCTCGCGTTTGCGGGCCGGTTAAGTAGAAGTCATCAGCTTGCTAAGAAGCGGTTTGAGGCAGACCTCATTGCCTGTGATTGAAGCAACAAAGATAAAATAAATCTTTAAAGTGCTTTAAGAAAACAGCTTTTACTGAATAATCAAGATTTAATGCTTCGATTCTATTTATTCTGGTCAAACAAGGCTTTTACGTGTGGCTTATTGATCTCAATAATTGAAAAGATTCCCAGAAGAATTCCTAAAATACCGGTAAGGCAATTGAGAATAGCAACGATAAGCACAAAGGTGTAATTGCGTGCTTCACCAATGTATTTGGCGCCTAGCAGCGTTACAATCCCAAAAATTAAACTCATGACGAAGCCTATCCCGCAAATGATCCCGAAAAAGGTAGACATATCAAAAGGCGTCTCGGCATTTTGGTTGACTTCAGTAAAAATAAAATTCATAAAGAAGCCGTAGCCTATAAAGAAAACAGCACCCAGAAGGTTGAAGATTCCTTTTATGATATAAAGGATGCGGTAGGTGTTGAGGTTGTTGGTTTGAGTTTCCATAATTTGATTGATGTTGATGATTTGAACTATAGGTAGGTAAAATCGAAAAATGTTACACTGCTATAGATCACATAAAAAACCCCGAATACTGAAGCATTCGGGGTTTTACTTTTAAAAGCTACACTTAGTTTTGGTATTGTGCTACCGGCCAGCTGTCGTTTGAGAAGTTGACATCTGGTAACATCTTGTTTGGATCAAGCGTTACTTTAGCGACTTGTTTATCAGTTTCTAAAAGATAGTTCCAGTCATTACCTCTTTGCCAGATCTCCACAGGAAGTTCTACCATTTGAGTAGTATCATCTGCAAAAGTAACTTGCATTTTTACCGGCATCGGGATATCACCGTTGTTTGAAAGGCTAATCACATAATTACCTTGATATTGACGCACGCTATTTACAGCTAAATCAATATTACCGGTTCCATAAAACCATCCTTTAAAGAACCAAGCCAGGTTTTCACCGGCAACATTTTCCATATGATTGAAGAAATCACGTGGTTGTGGATGCTTGTACGCCCAAGTTTTAATGTAAGATTTAAAGGCGTTGTCAAAGCGCTCCGGGCCTAAGATATACTCACGCAACATAAATAATCCTTGTGCAGGTTTTGCATAAGCGATCATCCCTAAGTTTCTTAAGTTAGTTACATCAGGATAGGTGTCAATGCCTTCACGATTAGGGTTTGTATACCATCCTATCGCATTTCGGGTTTGATTAAGGTTTGAAGGGTATTCTCCGTTATTAAATTTGTTTGAGCTGTAGTGGTTGATGAACGTATTGAAACCTTCATCCATCCAAGCATAGCGACGCTCATTTGTACCAACGATCATCGGGAACCAGTTGTGACCAAATTCGTGATCGGTTACGCCCCATAATCCTGCTCCGGTAGACTTCCAGCTACAAAAACTAAGACCGGGATATTCCATTCCGCCGATGTCTGCAGCAACATTTACAGCTACAGGATAAGGATATTCAAACCACATCTCAGAGTTGTTTTCAATCGAATGTTTGGTGTATTCTGTAGAACGTGCCCAAGCGCCTTGACCGTCACTTTCAATAGGGTAAACTGATTGTGCCAACGCTTTCTTTCCGCTAGGTAAATTGATTTTTGCTGCATCCCAAATAAAAGCTTTAGAAGAAGCAAAAGCAACATCACGGGTGTTTTCCATTTTGAAATGCCACGTGAGTGTACCGCTTTGTTTTGCTCTCAACGACATATCGTCTAGTTCGTCTGCTTTTACCAGCATCACCGTCTCGTCGCTGTTTTTTGCTTTTTCCATGCGGTCACGAAGTGTTGCTGAAAGCACATCTTTTTCATTTTGCAAAGCGCCCGAAGCAACTACGATGTGATTGTAAGGCGCAGTGATTTTGAAATCATAATCTCCATAATCGAGATAGAATTCGCCTGCACCTAAATACGGCTCGATATTCCATCCTTCGATATCGTCAAGAACTGCCGCACGCGGAAACCATTGTGCCAGGGCATAGATGGTTCCGTTTTCGGTTTCCAGACGGCCCATACGATCCATTCCTTTCACCGGAATTTTATAAGTAAAGTTCATAGAAACGGTCGCTTCACCACCATTTGCAGGAATGGGTTCGTCAAAAAAGACCTGCATACGCGTGTCTGTAATGATATGTTTTGATGAAGAACTACGTTTTACATTAGCCTCCAAATTGGTGATGGTATAACCCCCGTCTACATCACCATTGTAGCGATTACCGCTAATGGGCGTTGTTAATGTTCCGCGAGAATCTTGGGTAAAGCGATTTTGTTCTAAATGCATCCAGATAAAATCAAGCTCTTGTGGACTGTTGTTGGTATATTCTAACGTAAGTTTCCCGGTGATGGTGTGTGCCTGATCATCAAGAGTGGCTTCGATTTTATAATCGGTTTCGTTTTGCCAGTAATCTTCTCCCGGTTTTCCGGTTGCTGTACGAAACTCATTTCCGTTGTGATCTAAGAATTCGTTAAAAAGCGATTGATTGCTTTGCACTTCTTGTGCATTACTTGCTGCAATTCCGCCGAAAACAAGTGCGGCAAGAGCAAGTTTTTTTCTAAAAATGTTCATTAACTAAAAGGATTTACTAAAATTTTGAAATAGTATTGTTTCTGTTTTAAACCTAGGGTAGGGTGAACCCTGAAGATTATAATGGCTTAAAAGTAGAAGTTCTCTTCCTTTTTGCGAAAAATAAAGCTACAATAATGCCTTAGTCTTGAACAAATTTGAATCCTGCAGTAATGATATTTGAGCTTAAACCGGTGTTGCGTTTGTAGTTGTAGTACTTCAAGTCAATACTTTTGAGACCAAATTGAAAAATGTGGAATTTGGTAAAAATGTCTGTATAGTTCAGACCGAAGCCAAACTGATTGGCATTATACTTAGATAAATCATAGTCTGAAGTATAAAAAGCATCGGTAGAAAGATGCGTTTCATAAGCACCAAATTGATCTGCAGCCGTCTGATTGTAAAAACGATAAGACGGGTAAATCGTGAATTTATCACCCAATTTTATAGGAAGTTCAAGACTTGCAGTATGTGACGTGATGCCCCAATCATCAGTGTAGTAGCGATAGTAGGAGCGCAAGACAAATACAGAATTAATGTAGTAATTCAATCTTCCGCCAAGAGCAATTTTAAAACGTGTATCGGGAAGACGCTCTACATCATCTGCCAGCTGAAAGTCATCAAAGAAATAATCTTGTTTATCACTAAAATAAACACGCTGAAAAGGCGTAGATAATAGTCCGTTTTGTTGAACCAGATCCAGTGCTAAGGAGCCTTGAAGATTTTTTGAAAGAATCTGAGAAAAACCAAAACCTAGCGAATAGGAATTTCGTGATGTGTCATCAAACGGTGTAAACTGCGGATTGTAGCCCGCATCGCCATAAGCGGCGCCCGGTCTCAATTCTACAGGATAGATTGCCGTCCACGTATCTAGGTATACATTTCCCGTGATGCTTAATTCTGTGTTTTTTTCATTGAATAAACGCGTGTAGCTTCCACCGAAACCTATCGAGAAATAATCATATTCAGAAGAGACTGAAGCTTTTGCCGACCAGATCTGATTGCGATCATCAGAATTGTGTGTATACGAGCCGGTCAAATTGGCCCAAGTATCGCTTTGAGAAGCACCAGAAGACGCTTGAAATGCATTTCCCAAGTTTGCGCCGTCAAAAGGATTGATGTTTGAAGAAGAGGCAGAGGTGTATGCAGAAACTCCGGCATCAATCGTCAAAACATCATCATCGTTTAATGGAATCGCCACTACGATCGTTCCTGTGGCGTCTGTGAGCTCTTCGGTACCAATACCACCACTTACGGCGGCGTTGTTTCCATCTTGGCTGTAATAACTGCTAAGCAGGTCGACTTCGGTAGTTTCAAGAACACGTTTTTTATACGTGCTTTCTTGTTGCTCTTCCTGAGCAAAAAGAGCAACTGAAAACAGGGCAAAAAATAGTAAGAAGTAGTTGTTCTTCATCATCGCTTTATAGATTTAGTTACAACCGCAGCCTCCGCCCGTTTTTCCTCCGTTAGCACCAACTGCCGCCTCGCGATACGAGTGAAAGGTAGATACATTGCGATCTGCAGCTTTATCAGCAAGCGCCATATCAGGATCATTGATATTTACCTTTTCATATTCTTTTACAGCAACGCAGCTGGTAAAGGAACACGCTAAAATGAACAGCATACTCAGTTTTTTTATCATGGCTTCTCGATTTCTATATGGTCTGACTTGTGAATGTTTCCTTGATCATCAACGATGATGCATTCTATGCCAGGTAATTGATTAATTCTATTTAGGCCTACCTCTATTCCTATGACAAAAACCGAAGTAGCCAGCGCATCTGCCAGTTCTGCTTTAGGAGCAAAAACCGTTGCGCTAATTATTCCCGTTGCGGGGTAGCCGGTTCTTGGGTCAATTATATGCGCGTATCGTGTGCCGTTAAACGTCACGTATTTTTCATAGTCACCAGAGGTTACTACGGCGCTGTTGACGATAGGTAAAAGAGCAAAGACTTTATTTTTATCCAGCGGATTGGTGATCGCAACTTTCCATGGGTTGCCGTTGGTTTGTTTTCCCCAAGTGTTCATATCGCCTGAAGCGTTTATGATTCCTGCGGAAACACCTTTTTCGATCAAAAGCTGTTTGGCTTTGTCTGCTGCATAGCCTTTGCCAATGGCTCCAAAGCCAATTTTCATCCCTTCTTTTTTGAGAAAAACCGTGCTTGCTTCAGAATCTATGACAATGTTTTGAAAACCTACTTTCTCAACAGAATTGGTTATGGTTTGCGCATCGGGCATTGCGGTCATGCTTCCGTCAAACTTCCAGATTTTATCCATCGAAGCATAGCTGATATCAAAAGCGCCATCGGTTAGTTTTGAAATGGCAATAGCCCGCTGAATAAGCTCAATAAGTTCGCGGTCTACTTTTACTGGTTTTTTTCCTGCATTGGCATTAATTGCCGAAGTCTGTGAATTAGGGTCCCACGAAGAAATCAATTTTTCGATCCGGGTAATTTCGCCGACTGCCCAATCAATATAGGCTTCTCCTTGCGCTTCATTATCTGCTACAACTGTAATGTCAAAGCGACTGCCCATCAATTTGAGCGTTCGCTTGTACGGTTGTTGTGCCGCGTGTAAATTAAACGTGGTCACCAAGGCAAGGATAAAGAGTAGAGCAGGTTTGAGCATTATTTTACAAAGGCATTTAGTTTTTTGATATAAGCTTCTGGAGTTGTTTTTTCATAACCTGTGTTTCCTAAAACGTGGCCATTCTTGTCTAAAACAACCACAAATGGGAAGTAGCCGTTGGGATTATAGTGTTCCGCTAATGTATTATTGGCTTTTTGTTGGGCTTCGGGTAGTGCATTTTTCTTTTTCCGTGGAAAATCTGCTTGAAGCATCACATAATGCTTCTGAGCATAAGATTTAAAGGCGTCAGATTGCCAAATTTCCTTATCTAATTTAATACACGGCGCACACCAGTCTGAGCCTTGAAAGACCAGAATAATGGGTTTGTCTTGAGTGGTTGCGCGTTCTTTTGCAGTGCTCCAACTGGTCAACCAGTTTTGCGCGTGAAGCGTTTGTTGAGCAAATACTAATACAACAAGTGTAAAAACAATTTTTTTAAACATAATAACCTTTCATTTTAACCACTTTAAAAGTAGTGCTCATTTTCTATAGATCTTGTAACTCGAGTTACATAGATATAAACGAAAAAAAAGGCTATTTAGTTTTTTAGACTTCCTTCTCAGTAAAAGGCGTATTGATGTCTAGAATCTCATTGATAAGTTTCAGAAGGTATTCTTCAAAGGTTTGCAGCAATTCTGAAGTTACTGCCGTGTCTTTGTCTTGGCTAAGCTTTAAGAAGCCAGAATTCAAGTTTTTAAATGAAATTATACCCGCTTCACAAGCACCGGGAAGGCCTTC
Organism: Leeuwenhoekiella blandensis MED217; assembly: GCF_000152985.1. Classification (GTDB taxonomy): domain Bacteria; phylum Bacteroidota; class Bacteroidia; order Flavobacteriales; family Flavobacteriaceae; genus Leeuwenhoekiella; species Leeuwenhoekiella blandensis. The sequence goes on from NZ_CH672395.1 coordinate 8,128, forward strand.
ACTTTTAGAAAGCATCAAGGCATAGCACAATACTTGAAATGCTTTAGACTGCTTTTTATAATCTGAAATGAGTGTTTCCCAGTCCTTTATTACCAGTTGTCCACGATCGACTTTGCCGGTTTTATAATCGAGAATACGGGTGACTTTATTTTCAAGATCGAGGCGGTCAACAGTTCCTTTAAGCTTAATTTCTGGAGTAAGCTGAATCGTATATTTGGCTTCTAGAGCTTTGATGATAATCTCTTTACCTGATTTAACCGATTGAAGTTCAAGGTTGAGAAAATTCAGTACAAACTGCTTGGCAACATTAAATATGATTAGGTTTTTACCTGTTTTAATGTTGAGTGCATTGTAATGCAATTCAAATTGATGTTGTACTTCAGCGTTTACCTGTTTTAAAATTTGCTGAAGTATTTCTTCGGTTAAGATGGTGTTGAGGTAGGGTTTATACAGGTTTTCTAGCGATTCGTGCACCACCGTTCCTAAAGTGTTGTGCGCGATAACATCTTCTACTGCTTCCAGTTCTTCAACACCTAGAACATATTTATAATAAAAATCAATAGGGTTTCTAATGTAGGTGCTTAAAGCCGAAGGTGAAAATCCGGAAGCTGCGTGTTTTTTGATTGCTTCAATGATCTCAGGAGTCTTTTCAACTTGTTTTAAGGTGACCGGCTCAAGACTTACGGGCGCGCTAGCACTTTGTTCCTGATACTGATAACGAGCATTAGGATCTGTGGCGAGCTGTAATAAAAACCGGCTCTTTTCTCCGCTGTTGAGACCACCTGCTTCATTGTTATAAATGAGGTTCACCTTTTGAGCGCGCTGAAGAATTCTGAAAAAATGATAGGCATAAATAGCATCCTTTTCACGATAGGTAGGAAGCTTGGCTTCGATTTTTAGATCAAAAGGAATAAAGCTGTTTTGACTTTTTCCCGAGGGAAACGTGCCTTCATTAAGAGAAGTGATTATGATGTTTTTAAAATCGAGCACACGAGACTCTAAAACTCCCATAATCTGCAGTCCTTGATAGGGATCCCCTTTAAAGTCGAGTGTTTCCTGACTTAATAGTTCCTTATAAAACTGTTTAAGTGTGCGTAAGTCGTTGAGGTATGTATAGGTGTCGTTTAAGTTTTTTAAGCGTGTGAACAGTTCTAGAAATGCGTGTAAAAATTCAAGCTGAAGCCAGTTTTTTTGAGGAAACAGGATTTCCTTAATGGCTTGAATACTTTCTAAAATATACTCGAGTGCACTACTGCTAGAATTTTGCCAGGAAGAGAATAGGAGTTTGGCGTTATCAGAAGCATTGGAGTCAATAATAAATTGAGGTTCGAGGTAGATCAGATTTTTTTCGGTAATCGTTCTTTTTAAAATTTCGCGTTCTCCATCAAGTAATAGTATTGCATACTGTTGGTCTAACAATGACAATACATCTTTGTAATAATAACCCTGCCCTTGCTTGTTGATCTGTAGTTGAAACCAACTTTCAAAAAATGCTGCTTGAGCTACCTGTTCTAGGGGTAGCCCCATAGTGACGTTAAGGTGCTTTATTGAAGCGGGTAGCGAATTGAGCAAAGGCAAAAGCAAATGCTCATCTCCCAAAATTACAGCAGTCTCGTTAAGTTCAGCATTGGATAGATTTTCTAAGAGTTGGCCTACATACTTTACTTGCCCAACGTGTTGAGCGATTCCTGTTGCAGTAATGTTCTTTTCAACGTTAAAATTTGATTGCTCTACAGGAAAGGCAAAGTTTTTGTCGGCGGCAGCATTCCACTTTTTAAGATAGGTTTTGATAAATCTACTGGCGACGTGATTTTGATCTTCGAGAAAATAGGGATCGATGTCCCAGTATATTTTGGTATTCGGTCTTTCTAAAAAACGATCTATTATTTTTTGTTCTGCGGTGTTAAGCGCATTAAAACCACAAAAAAGAACATATTCTTCATTTTGGTCGAGATAGCGTTCAAGGTTTTCTACCGCTTTTCTGTAAAGCATACCTTGATACCCTAAGCCTAGACGTTCGAGGTGTTGTTTATAATGCTCATAATAGCTGCTGATCGATTTCCAAAAGATCAAATAATTAGAAATAAGTTGAGAATCCTGATCTGTAGACCAATGATTCAGTTCTTTAATAGCAGAGAGGTAATCAAAAAACGAATTGGTATCAATAAGATGGCGATCAATTTCATTAAAATCACCTAAAAGCGTTTGTCCCCAACCTAAGAAATTAAGGAAGGATTCTGGATTGTCACCTTCAAAGTGCGTTTGATAGGTGTGGTAAAGTTCAACCTGTAACTGCGTCTGAGATGCCGCTGTTAATCCTGAAATCTCTTCTACAAGTTCTTCAATACTAATAGTTTTGGGAAGAAAACAAGTAGTTTCTTGGAGTTGAAGCTTTAAACGCTGAAGAAAAAAATTACCCGCGCGTTTGGAGGGCAGTACCACTACAGTTTGTGTAAGGGGTAATTGAGATTTTAGAAGGTTATTTATTACTTCATCTATGAATGTAGTCATAGGTTAAAAATAAAAAACGCCCTGAATTATCAGGGCGTTTTCCATTTATATTATTTCAGATAAAATCTGAAAAGAAGTGTCTTACTCTAAAGTAAGTTTTACACGTCTGTTAAGTTGCATACCAGCAGCTGTAGTATTAGGAGCGATTGGCTGCTCTTCACCGTAAGCTTTGATAGATAACTGGCTTGCATTAACACCTTCTTTACTTGTTAAGTAATCTACAACAGATTGTGCTCTTCTTTCAGAAAGATCCATGTTGTATGCGTTGCTTGCGCGGCTATCAGCGTGACCTTCAACCTCAAAAGAAGCAGTAGGATATTCTTTAACGATACTAGCGATTCTAGCTAGAGTCTCGTAAGAACTTGTTCTAATAGTTGCTTTATCAGTATCAAATAAGATACGACCAGCTTCACCATTCAATACTTCTAATACAGAAGCATCAACTTCAGGACATCCATTGTTAGAAGCAGGACCAGCTACATTAGGACAGTCATCATCTTTATCTGCAACACCGTCACCATCAGCATCAGCGAAAGGACATCCGTTGTTAGAAGCAGGACCAGCCTCATTAGGACACTCGTCTTCAGAATCAATTACACCATCACCGTCTGCATCAGGGCAACCGTTAGTTGCAGCAGGACCAGCAACATCTGGACAAGCATCTTCGTTATCAGGGATTCCGTCACCGTCAGTATCAGGGCATCCGTTAAATTCTGGTAAACCAGCTACTTCAGGACAAGCATCTTCAGAATCTTTAATTCCGTCACCGTCAGTATCAGGACATCCGTTGAACTCAGGTAAACCTGGAGTTTCTGGACATTCGTCTTCGTCATCGTAGATTCCGTCACCGTCAGTATCAGTTCCTCCGAAAGCAAAACCAATTCCTACTACGTGTTGCATGTGTCTGGTGTAATAAGTACCAGGCATCATTGCGTGCTTGTAAGTAGATGATACATCAAGGTTGATGTTGTCGCTTAACCAAAATTTAATACCTACAGTACCGTTAAGGGTTCCGTGACTTGGCATATCACCAATGAACACGTAACCACCACCACCACCTAGGTAAGGGTCAAACCAACCGCCTTCTCCAAAAAGAGCGTCACGGAAGCTATAAGAGAACATACCATCAACAGAGTAGTATGCTAGATCATCAACAGGAAGGTCTCCCATTTGATCAATTTTGTTGATAGAACCTCTAACGCCAAATGCAAATCCAGCACCTACGTAGCGACCTACGTAAAGAGTAGAAACAGAAGGAAGGATATTCCAGTGATCTCTAACGTTGAAATATTCGTCAGGGAATCCTCCGGTTAAAGGTCTGTTATCTGGTGGATATACAGGATAGGTATCCACTGCATTAACCCCTATACTAATAGCCCAAGGGTTATTTTTGTCTTGTGCGTTTGCAGTACTCAGACCCACGAAGGTCAAAGCCGCAAACAGAAATAATTTAGTAAGATTTTTCATGTTAAGTAAGTAAAATTTAAGTGTTAATTGAAGCAAATGTAATTTGTTAAAATCTAGCAACAAAGCCAAATTTAATAAAAATCATCAGTGAAATTTAATATTGAGTCATTCTATACTTGATTTTGTTGCTTAATCTTTGTTAAATCACATTGTTTATTTTAATCAATTCACCGAAAACTAAAACTATTTAAATAAGTCTATTGCTCTTTTCGGTTTGGTTGTTTAACATTTACAGGGGTAAAAGTAGTTTGTTAATGCAAAGCCACAAAATGACAAGTGATAAAGTTTTATTAAACCTTTATTGAAAATAATACCTTGTTATAAGGTGTTGACATACAGCGTTTAATTTGTTTTTAAAGCTTTGTGATGTGGGTTAAACCCTAAGAATAAGTTGTTTAAATGTATTTTTAGACTTTGCTGATTATGAATATTTTAGGAATTTACACTATTTATAAAATGTTAAAGCAAAACAATAGGGTTTTGGTCATTTAGATAGATGAGTGCTTTTAAAATCACCTTATAGTTCATAGTTTCCAAAGTTGTTGCATACTGCTCAACTTGGTTTTTATGTGTGGCATTAGGAGTACCTGTTTTATAGTCGAGTAGCCAAACTGAATTGTTTTTGCCTATTTCAACGCGGTCAGGTCTTATTGTTTGTCCTTTACTGTTAATATCGCGCTCATTTAGAATAAGATGCTTGTGATTAAAAAAACCAATTTCTTCCAAAGCACTTATTAATGTTCTAAGTTGTGTGCTGAGTTGGTTTACGTCTTTTTGTTCGATCCAGCCTCGGGTAAGTGCTTTATTTACGGCGCTATCAATATCAGCGATGGTTTTTATGCCGGCCATGAGTTCGTGTATAATATTTCCCATAGAAAGCGCTTCTTGCCTAGAGTCGTCCCATAACGCTTCGGCCTGTGTAACAATGCTAAGGTCGTGATCTTCACGGGCAGTGCTTAGCAATCTCAGCGTTGAGGCTTCTTTGGATGCTGGCTTCGATCCTGATTTTCGCGTTGCGTCACCAAAACTATAAAAACGGGTTTCAGACTCATATAGGTTTTTGGAGCTCAAATACTGCACAAATAAATCTGCAAAGTTTTTGGGTTCCGCATTATCCTTGCCGGTTTTAGATATGATGTGTAATTGTTCAACACTACGCGTTAAAGCAACATACAATACATTAATAGTATCAAGCTGCTGCTGTATGCGTTTGTGATGATAAAGCATAGCAGTTTGTTCGTTATACTCCGTCAACTCAGCTTTTTGTCCTAATAAAAGCGCTTCAAAGCCCTGATAATTATCGCTTTCAGGGAGATACCAATTGTAAGTATCGGTGTGATTGGAGTATAATTCGGTATGAGCAAACGGATAAATTACTACCGGAAACTCGAGCCCTTTGGCTTTATGAATGGTCATAATTTGAACCGCCTCTGAAGTTGGTGGTGTGCTTATACTCAACTTGTCTTGTTTGCGATTCCACCAGATGATAAGTTCTGGAATACCGCCTGAATTTTTTTGAGCAAAGTCAAAAATAGCATCTAAGAAAAACTGTAAATAGGCGCCTCCGTTTTTGTTAAGGTCAAAGCATCTTATGATATATTCTGCGGCTTCATAAATAGGCAATAACGCGCATTGTTCAAAATCAAAATTGTTGATTTGATGTGATAATTGCTGAAACAAGTTGGCACCGGTATACTTAAGATGTTCTTTGTAGAACTCGTGTGCATTTTCAACCTCCAGATAATTCTTAGCAAGATATTCTAAGATATTTAAGGTGATTGCAGAGGATTGAGGCTCAATGGTGTAATGCAGTAGATTTATGATAAACTGAACCTGCGGAGATTGTTTCAGTAATAAACTTTCACTAGAGATGACCGGAATATTTTCTTCTTGAAGGCGTTGCGCGATGGCTACACCTTCTGAATTTCTACGTACCAAGATACAGAGTTCGCCAAGCTCAAAGTTATTTGAAACACAGGTTTCAATGGTTTTTACGACCTCATCTAGATAAAGCGGAGTTAATTCATCTACCGTATTTCCTTCAATAAAATTAAGCGTGACTTGACCACCTATACGATGATTGATTTGTTGTGCGTTGCCTGATTTGTAAATGTTTTCATATTCCGCATAAGAAAAATCGCTTGAAACGTGCGTAAAAAACTCATTGTTGAAGTTTATTATTTGATCATAGCTGCGGTAATTCTGAGGGAGATCAATGGTTTTTTTATCCTCGTTCTGAAAAGGGTTAACCTCCGATTTTGATAAACGTATAAATTGTTCTGCTTCTCCACCTCGCCAACGGTAAATGGCTTGTTTGGGATCGCCTACCAGCATAACACTGTTAGAAACACTTTCGGTTTGACTCGTACTCACAGCATTATCAATAAGCGGCACCAGATTAGACCACTGAAGAACCGAGGTGTCTTGAAACTCGTCGATAAAATAATTCTCGTAGCGTTCCCCGAGACGCTCATAAATAAATGGCGTAGGTTGATTGGCTATATTTTTATGAATAAGCTCATTAAAATCGGAAATCAACACGAGGTTATTTTCAGATTTTATTTTTTCTACTTCTTGTTGAATGAGCTGAAGCAAGGAGAGCGGCGTGATTTTTTTGTACAACTCCTCGTTAAGTTTCAGTTTAAAAATCAAAGGTTTTATTGCATTAAACTGTGATGTAATTTCAGTAGAAAGCTTATCTAAAATTGCCTTGATGGGCTCTTTCTGACTTTTTGTGTACATCGGTTCTTGACCTAAATTCTGTACCCATTTCGTATTAAAATTCACATTAAAATCACCTTCAGCCATTTTATCAAGCGCTTTAGGTAAATATTTACGAGTGAAATGTGTGGCTTCTAATCCGTTTGACGCTATGAAGGTGATCAAGGCGGAAGCAGCTTCTTGAATTTCCTTTTCTAGATGTTTAGTTGATGTTTTTAGATAAGCTTTAAGTTGCTCAAAATCATCAAGTGACTTAGACTTGATGCGTTGCAGGTATTCCCGGTCATTTTCACTAAGTAGCAACTTGCTTATATCATAAAAGTCTCGGGAGATGTCCCAACTTTTATCGTTATCAATTTTCTCAAGAGCATAGTCAAGTAAAACGCGGGTTATGTTTTGATCTTTTCCGGCTTTATCGATAAGGCTGTCTACAGCTTGTTCTAATACATCTTGTGTGTTTAATTCAACTTCAAAGTTTTGCGGAATTTTGAGATCGTAAGCAAATGTGCGTATGATGCGATGTGTAAAATTGTCTATGGTCACCACATCAAATGAAGCATAATCTTGAACAATGTGTTTTAAAATGCGTTTTGCTTTATTCTGAATTTCGCTGCGCTCCAAACCGGTTTCTTCTTCAACTGCTGAGAGCATTGGGTTGTCTTGAGTAAAAATGGCATCACTAGAGAAATCCTGTAAATTCTTGATGATACGTGTTTTCATTTCGGCAACTGCCTTATTGGTAAATGTAATGGCAAGAATGCGTCTATACTTAAAATCATTACTGCTTTTAAAAAGAATGCTCAAGTAATTTTTGACAAGAGCAAATGTTTTTCCGGCACCTGCCGAAGCATTATAAACAGATATGGAGTGGTGATTTTGCATGCAGTCAAGTTACTAAATTACGCGATGTTGACTTCGGCAACTTTAATAAAGATATGTAGCAAATGCACTCAGACTTTTAGGTTTTGATGCTGTTTTGAGATTTTTGACGATACCCTGCTGAAAATGAACCGTCTTTGTGCAAACCTTAAGAGTATTATAACACAAGATACTTTAGATAAGCCGTGTTAAATAGTAACTTTGAGATTCAACTATTCTATTAACGAAAAAAATAAAATATGTCTTTTCAACTTCCAGAATTAAAATATGCTAAAGATGCATTAGAGCCTCATATCGATGCAAAAACTATGGAAATTCACCATGACAAACATCATGCGGGTTACACCAGCAAATTAAATGCTGCTATTGAAGGTACAGATCTTGAAGGTAAGACTATCGAGAATATTCTTATCAACCTTGATATGACTAACAAGGCAGTACGTAATAATGGTGGAGGTTTTTACAATCACAGTCTTTTTTGGGATGTGATGTCACCAGACGGTGGAGGAGAGCCAACCGGCGAACTAGCAGAAGCAATTAATGCTGCTTTTGGTTCTTTTGAAGCGTTTAAAGATAAATTTAGTAGCGCTGCAGGAACTCAGTTTGGTTCAGGTTGGGCTTGGTTATGTGTACACGAAGGTGGTAAAGTAGAAGTTTGCTCTACACCAAATCAAGATAACCCATTGATGCCTGAAGTAGGTTGTGGAGGAACTCCAATTTTAGGAATTGATGTTTGGGAGCACGCGTATTACTTAAAATATCAAAACCAGCGTCCAGCGTATATCGATGCATTCTTTAATGTGATCAACTGGCAAGAAGTTTCTAGCAGATATGCTCAGAATAAGTAAGAAGTTTTAAAACTGAATATAAAAGCTCGGCGTAAGTCGGGCTTTTTTTATGGGTACTAAAGGGTTTTAAATCCGAGTTTGTTTAAGCTTTAAAAGCAATCCGCAAAGCGGAATTTAAAGTTTTTTAGAACTGAAAGCAGTACGAAGTATTCTAAGCTTATAGCACAATTAAATTACATCAGGGCAAGCCTGTTTGCCGACAAAGGCAGGCCCATAAAGCATTGTTTGAAAACGAATTTTCAATTTCGAAGCAGGCCTTGGAGTATTAAACCCTTTGGCGGTGCCCAAAAAAGGTGGGAAACCCGTGGTTGAAGAAACGGCTCGCGGCGTGTTTTAGCTCTGTTTTTCAGTGTATATTTTGAAGAATTATCAGTAGCGACTAGTGTTTGTAAACCTGCTCGCCACCCCGATTTGATGCAAGTAAACAATCTTAGGGAAAAACCATGAAGCATTGCTTGAAAACGAACTTTCTATTTCGAGGGATGCCTTGGAGTATTGAACACTTTGGTTACCAAAAAAGGTGGAAAACCCGTGATTGAAGAAACGGCTCGCGGCCTGTTTTAGCTCTGTTTTTTCAGTGTGTATTTTGAAGAATTATCAGTAGCGATTAGTGTTTCTAAACCTGCTCGCCACCCCGATTTGATGCAAATAAAAAAGGTGGAAAAAATCCACCTTTTTTGCCCCAAATCTACCATGAACTTAACCTACTTATGTTATGGCAGATACTAAAGTATTACTTCTCTCCAACCGAAACCAATCTTTTAGATAAAGTGCGGAATTATTAGTTGAAGCGTCTTTTTAATAAGCTCTCTTTAAATTTCCTTCTACATAATTGATAAAAGCACGGTTTACAACACGATTTCCACCAACGGTAGGGTAATCACCGGTGAAGTACCAGTCTCCCAAATTCTTAGGACAAGCCTTGTGTAAATCACTCACTTTTTGATAAATCACACTTACCTCAGGCTTGATAGTTTCATCTTTTAAAAGCTCGGCAATTTTATTTGAAATTTCTTCGTCTGTAAAAGGTTCGTAAATCTCTTTAACGTAGTTGATCACATCAACATCTTCAAAGTCGATCTGGCTTACACATTTCTCATAAACCTGATTGATGATCTCTTCTTTGCCGTTTTCTTTAAGCAGATCAATGGCAGCTCTAAAGGCAATAAAATCTTGAAGTTTTGCCATATCAATTCCGTAGCAATCCGGATAACGAATTTGCGGTGCAGAAGAAACTACTACGATCTTCTTAGGATTAAGACGAGAAAGCATTTTTATGATACTCTTCTTAAGCGTAGTACCGCGTACGATACTGTCGTCTATAATTACAAGATTATCAGATTCTTTAACCACACCATAAGTCACATCATAAACGTGTGCAACCAGATCATCTCTACTGCTGTCCTCGGTAATGAAAGTACGTAGTTTTACATCTTTTATCGCAATTTTTTCGGTGCGTAATTTTTTAGACAGAATGGCTTCAAGACCTGCTTCATCCAATTCATTTCTGCGCTCTAGGATCTCTGTTGCTTTTTGCTTATCAAGTTCAGCTTGTGCAGCTTCAACCATACCGTAGAATGAAGTTTCAGCGGTATTAGGAATATAACTAAACACACTATTCTGCGTGTCATGATCGATATGCTTAAGTACTTCAGGCATTAACAACCTACCCAATTCTTTACGCTCTTGATAGATTTCGGCATCGCTTCCTCGAGAGAAATAGATGCGTTCAAAAGAACAGGCTTTACGCTCGTGCGGCTCCTGAATTTTTTCGATAGAAGTTTTTCCGCTCTTCTTGATGATCATCGCGTGCCCGGGATCGAGTTCCTGCACATCTTCAAACTTGGCATTAAAAACCGTTTGAATCACAGGGCGCTCGCTCGCAACAACGACAACTTCGTCGTCTTTATAATAATAGGCCGGGCGAATACCTGAAGGATCTCGCAACACAAATGCATCTCCGTGACCTAAAAGACCAGCCATCGCATAACCGCCATCCCAATCTTTAGAAGCTTTCTTTAATATTTTGGCAATATTCAAGCGCTCTGCGATTTGCGGAGAAGCTTCAAATTTTGAAAAACCTTCTTTCTTTAATTTCTTATAAATCTTAGCAACAGCATCGTCAAGAAAATGACCAATCTTTTCCATTACGGTGATGGTATCGGCCTTCTCTTTTGGGTGCTGACCTAGCTCTACAAGCTTATTAAAAAGCTTAAAAACATTGGTCATGTTAAAGTTACCCGCAACGATAAGGTTACGATGCATCCAGTTATTTTGACGCAAGAATGGGTGTACACTTTCTACACTGTTTTTACCAAAAGTACCGTAGCGCACGTGACCTAGTAAGAGTTCGCCAACATAAGGAACGTGACGTTTTTGTAAAGCGACATCATCAGCATACTCAGGGTTTTCTAACAGAACCTGGTTAATTCTTGAATTAATTTGAGCAAAAATATCTTGTATAGGCTGTTGTGCGATAGAACGTTGTCTGCTTATATAGCGCTCACCCGGTTCCATATCTAATTTAATGCTGGCAAAACCCGCACCATCCTGACCACGGTTGTGCTGTTTTTCCATCATTAAATACATCTTGTTTACACCATAAAATGCGGTGCCGTATTTTTCTTTATAATACTCCAGGGGTTTAAGAAGACGTATTACCGAAATTCCACATTCATGCTTAATTGCATCACTCATAGCTTATTCTAATGTTTGCGCCCCCTTCTGGTTAAGAAGAGGGCGCGCGTTGTTTTATAGGTCTAAATTAAATTGCGTTAAGGCTTTAAATTTCAGCAAACGCTTTTCGATTTCTTCGGGTTTTAAATTTTGCATACGCTCTGTACCAAATTTTTCTACACAAAACGATGCGAGGTTTGAGCCGTGAATGATGGCCCTTTTCATATTTTCAAAAGAAAGATCTCCCGTGCTGGTTAAATAACCGGCAAAGCCACCGGCAAAAGTGTCGCCTGCTCCGGTTGGGTCAAAAACTTCTTCAAGAGGTAGGGCGGGTGCAAAAAAGACTTTGTCGTCCTCAAATAATAAAGCACCGTGTTCTCCTTTTTTAATAACCACAAAACGAGGTCCCATCGCTGAGATTTTTTGAGCCGCAGTTACTAATGAATATTCGCCGCTCAGTTGGCGTGCCTCTTCGTCATTAATTGTGATCACGTCAACCTTTGCAATAACCTTTTTAAGATCTTCCAGAGCACTGTCCATCCAGAAATTCATGGTGTCAAGAATTGCCAGTTTGGGCTTTTTATTCATTTGATCCAAAACAGAAAGCTGCACAAGCGGGTGTAAGTTACCCAACATTACGATTTCGGCATCTTTGTAAGCTTCAGGAACGATCGGATTGAAATCGGCTAAGGTGTTGAGCTCGGTAATCAAGGTATCTCTAGAGTTGAGATCGTTGTGGTAACGCCCTTTCCAAAAAAAGGTTTTTCCATCTTTTACGACTTCGAGCCCTTCCATATTAATACCTCTGCTTTTGAGCAAGTCAATATATTCCTCAGGAAAATCTGATCCTACTACTGAAACAATAGCTTGATCAACATCAAAATTAGAGGCGGCCAGACCTATAAAGGTTCCTGCTCCACCAAGAATTTTCCCGGTTTTTCCAAACGGAGATTCAATTTCATCAAAGGCACACGTGCCTACAATTACCAGTTTATGCATCCAAAAATTTTATGCAAATATACAGTTTTGATAATGCAATTTTAAACAATGGTCGTTAGAGTGTTTCTAAACTTACGTAAGGCTTTATAAAAGGAAAGGCGATCAATAATTAATTGATCGTGAGCTGTTTTTGTGAAGGTAAGAATTATTTTCTACCAAAATCTGCCGGAATTTCTCCCCAGGCTTTCGTTTCCCATTTAACGATCACCGTCTTGTAGGTGTTGTTTTGAAGCCAGTTTTCGGCACGACGCACTAAGTCATACACGTCTTTGTTTTTTGAATTTTCGGTAAGCTTAGTATTGCATTTTTTCTTTTTTACCCAGCCAATAGCGATGCGCGAATCTGAATAAATAATGCGATCGCTGTTTTTTTGTTTTAAGAGTGCAAGACCGTGAACGAGGGCGAGAAACTCACCTATATTATTAGTCCCTTGTTTAAAAGGACCTTGATGAAAAAGTTGTTTCCCGGTTTGCGTGTCAACACCTCGATATTCCATAATGCCCGGATTACCAGAACTTGCTGCGTCTACCGAAATTGAATACAGATTGGGTTCGCCGTATTTCTGTTTTTCTTCAGCAGTTAATGTCTTTTTCTTTTTTGAAGTTCCTTTTACATCCTTGTAGTCTTTATTATAAGCAGCTTTAGCTTCAGGAAAGGTTGGGAAAGATTTGTATTGCGCCCCTGCAAAGCCATCAATCATTGCTTTGCAATCTTTCCAAGAGGTGTAAATGCCGGGCTTTTTGCCTTGCCAGACCACATAAAATTTCTCTTTCTTCGCCATAAATAATCAATCTCTTTCATTTCCGCGAAGGCGGGAATCCCTTCAACATTATATGTCTATTGCTTTTCTAGAATCTCTGCGATCACACGCGGAAAATGCTCATATTCCAACTCGTGAATTTTTGCCGCCAAACTATCTGGGGTTTCGTCAGACTCTAATTGTGTTTTAGCCTGAAAAAGGATCGTTCCTTTATCATATTCTGAAGTGACTTCGTGAATGGTGATGCCCGATTCTTTTTCGCCGGCGGCTACCACAGCTTTGTGCACGTTAGCACCATACATTCCTTTTCCGCCATAGGCTGGTAGTAAAGCCGGGTGAATGTTGATGATCTTACCGGGATAGGCTTCAATGATGTTTTGTGGGAATAGCCATAAGAAACCGGCCAACACGATCAAGTCGGGCTGTGTTGCCTTGACAAGATTTAACACTTGATCGGTATCATAAAAAGCGCTTCGGTTAAAACTGAAGGCGCTAATTTTAAGATTATTTGCACGTTCTAAGACTTTTGCCGTGTTTTTGTTGCTTAAAATTTGAACAACTTGCGCATCTTTTCGGTCTTGAAAAAACTCGGTGATTTGTTGTGCATTAGAGCCGCTTCCTGAAGCAAAAATTACAATTCGTTTCATATATACTAAGGTGTTGCGAGACTACAAAGCAACGCATTATTATTGTTTTAAATGTGCAGTTTTGGTTTAAAGTTCAAGAGGAAATGATTAAATTAACGACACATTTTAGATAGGTAATGTGGTAAAACGGTAAAGTTTGCTATTTTTGCCTCCTAATTAAAATTAAAAATTAAATATTATGTCAGACATTGCATCAAGAGTAAAAGCCATCATCGTAGATAAACTTGGCGTTGATGAGAACGAGGTTGTTGCAGAAGCGAGCTTCACAAACGACCTAGGAGCAGACTCGTTAGATACAGTTGAGCTTATTATGGAGTTTGAAAAAGAATTTGATATTCAGATTCCAGACGACCAGGCAGAAAATATCGCGACTGTAGGTCAAGCTATTTCCTACATAGAAGAAGCAAAGTAAGAAGAAAGCAAATTACCATATGGAGTTAAAGCGAGTTGTAGTAACAGGTCTTGGTGCGCTTACGCCAATCGGAAACAATATTGAAGAATATTGGGAAGGATTGAGTACAGGTAAAAGCGGCTGTGCACCTATTACTTATTTTGACGCAGAGAAGTTTAAAACCAAATTCGCTTGTGAGCTCAAAAATTTTAACGCACAAGACTATTTTGACAGAAAGGAAGCCCGTAAACTAGATCGCTTTGCACAATATGCATTAGTGTCATCTGACCAGGCTATCAAAGATGCAGGAATAGATCTTGATGTTGTTGATAAATTTAGAGTTGGTGTAATTTGGGGAGCCGGAATCGGCGGCTTAGAAACTTTTCAGGACGAAGTAATAAACTTTGCCGAAGGTGATGGTACTCCTAGATTTAATCCCTTCTTTATTCCTAAAATGATCGCAGATATTGCCCCGGGTAATATCTCTATCAAACATGGTTTTATGGGGCCAAACTACACTACAGTATCTGCTTGCGCATCTTCTGCTAATGCGTTGATCGATGCTTTAAACTATATACGTTTAGGTCATTGTGATATCATAGTTACAGGAGGAAGTGAAGCTGCGGTTACCAAAGCAGGGATGGGCGGTTTTAATGCAATGCATGCCTTATCTACTCGCAATGATGATCCGGCAACGGCTTCAAGACCATTTGATGCTACACGAGACGGTTTTGTTTTAGGTGAAGGTGCAGGAGCGCTTATTCTTGAAGAGTATGAGCACGCAAAAGCACGTGGCGCTAAAATTTATGCTGAAGTTGTAGGTGGCGGTATGTCTAGTGATGCACATCATATGACAGCTCCACATCCTGATGGGATAGGTGTAGAACGTGTGATGCTTAATTGCTTGCGCGATGCAAATATCAAGCCTGAAGAAGTAGATGCGATCAATACGCACGGTACCTCAACTCCGTTGGGCGATGTGGCTGAGCTTAAAGCTATAACCAAAGTATTTGGTGAGCACGCAAAAGATATTAATATCAATTCAACAAAGTCGATGACCGGGCACTTGCTTGGTGCTGCAGGCGCTATTGAAGCAATTGCTTCGATCCTTGCGATGGAGCACAGTCTTGTACCGCCTACCATCAATCATACTACTGTTGATGAAAATATTGATAGTTCTTTAAATCTTACGCTCAACAAAGCACAAAAGCGTGAGGTTAATGTAGCGATGAGCAATACCTTTGGTTTTGGAGGTCACAATGCTTGTGTCTTATTTAAAAAGTATAGCGAATAATCTCAGTTAGATGAGTGTAATTCGCAACATATTTACTTCCCGTCCTGAAAAGGGCGGGAATTTTTTTGTTACTGTCAAAAAAATAATCGGTTTTAAGCCCATCAATATTACGCATTACGAAGAAGCTTTCACCCACAGGTCTATGGCGCTACAAGATAAAAAAGGTAATGCCTTTAACTATGAGCGCTTGGAGTTTTTAGGAGATGCGATGCTGGGAGCTGTGATTGCTGCATATCTCTTTGACGAAGTGGGTAAAGGTGACGAAGGCTATTTGACAAAGATGCGTTCTAAGGTGGTAAGCCGGGAGCATCTTAACGAGCTGGGCAGAGATCTCGGGTTGCTCGGTTTAGTTAAATCGGCCATACCAAAAGAGAATTTCGGGGCAAACATTCACGGTAATCTTTTTGAAGCTCTGGTAGGTGCGATATATCAAGACAGAGGATATAGGTATGCGCGTAAGTTTATCAACAAACGCGTTATTGACCCTTATGTAGATATTGAAAAGTTAGAAGGCCGTGTAATAAGTTATAAAAGTCTGCTTATCGAATGGTGTCAAAAGGAAAAGCGACTCTTTGATTTTGATACTTATGAAGATTCTGGGCAGGATGTGGTGCGCCATTTTTCGGTGCGCTTATCTATAGATGGTAAGCAAGTGGCCAAGGCACGAGCAACCTCAAAAAAGAAAGCAGAAGAGAAGGCAGCGAAGCGCGCCTACTATGTATTTCAGAATAAAATAGATGTACATCGTTTTAACTAAATTGTTTTAGGTAGACTGTCGTTTTTACATTTAGATAAAGCTAAAGCCTAAGGGAATCTCTTATAGTTTGACTATATTTAACGCTTATTTAAGAAGATGGCAGCACTTAAGCTAGTATTGGATGATGCGTTTGATTATGATTTCAGTTTAATCGCGCTACACTGCTCTTTAGAGAGCTATCGTCTGGCTTTTATGATTAATAAATATGCTCATTTGAGATTAAAACGGGCCAAGGATATTGACTTTTATAACGACCAGCATAAGTTTAGCTTTGCTTCGTATAAATTTGAAGATCAAAAAAAATATCAAACCTATACGTTGTTAAGTAATAAATATAAAATGAGATACAAACAAGTACAGCTGGGTAGTGACTTGTTTGCAGAGGCAGATTCAGAACACTTCAAGACGCTCAACTTAGTTCCTGAAGTAAAGAATGCCGATTTTCTTTTAAAGATTGAAAGTGATAACGGAATATCTCCCAAGCTAGCACTGTTACCACACCTAAACCTAATACCACAAATAATTACCGCTTACGAAGTAGATGTAAGCACCATAAAGTCTAAACAAAATTTAATTTTTGAATAATGTCAAACACTAAGAAAACTAAAATTGTTGCTACACTTGGACCTGCGACCAGTAAGAAGGAAGTCCTTCACAATATGATCAAAGCAGGCGTAGATGTATTTCGAATCAATTTTTCGCACGCAGATTATGACGCAGTTAAAGAGCGTATAGATATGATACGCAGCCTCAGCGAAGAGTTTGGATACAACACCGCAATTTTAGCAGATTTACAAGGTCCTAAACTGCGAGTAGGGATTATGAAGGATGAGGTTGTAGTTAATCCGGGAGATAAGATTGTTTTTTCTACAAAAGAGGAATTTGAAGGCACCAAGGAGCGTGTTTATATGAACTACGAGCATTTTCCTCGCGACGTTAATAAAGGAGAGCGCATTCTTCTTGATGATGGTAAATTGATTTTTGAGGTTTTAAAAACCGATAATGAGAACGAAGTTGAAACTGTTGTAATTCAAGGAGGACCGTTAAAGTCTAGAAAAGGTGTAAACCTTCCTAATACCAATATTTCGCTTCCTGCACTTACTGAAAAAGATATCGAAGATGCAATTTTTGCAATCAAGCAAAATGTAGACTGGATCGCACTTTCATTTGTTCGTCACGAAGGTGATTTGATTCAACTTCAGGATTTAATCAAAGAGCATTCAGCGCATAAAATTCCGATCATTTCTAAGATCGAAAAGCCTGAAGCTGTACAAAATATCGATAAGATCGTTGCCTATAGTGATGGGTTAATGGTTGCCCGTGGAGACCTTGGAGTAGAAGTTCCTGCAGAAGAGGTTCCACTTATTCAAAAGCAATTGGTTCTTTCTGCAAAAAAAGCACGCATCCCTGTAATCATTGCAACTCAAATGATGGAAACGATGATCGATAGCTTAACGCCAACACGTGCAGAGGTGAATGACGTGGCAAACTCTGTAATGGACGGTGCAGATGCGGTTATGCTTAGTGGCGAGACTTCAGTAGGTAAATATCCTGTGCAGGTGATTGAGCGTATGGCCTCTATCTTGGCTAAGGTAGAAGATTCTCCATTGATCAAAGTGCCTCAAACACCACCTCACATTCGTACAAAGCGCTATATCACAAAGTCTATTTGTTATCACGCGGCGCTTATGGCAAATGATATCGATGCAAAAGCGATCACCACACTTACAAATAGTGGTTATACAGCATTTCAAATTTCAGCTTGGAGACCTAATGCGCATATCTTAGTCTTTACTTCAAACCGAAATATCTTAAGTCAGCTTAATTTACTTTGGGGTGTTAAAGCATTCTATTACGACAAGTTTGTTTCTACAGATGAAACCGTGCGTGACGTAAATCGTATCGCTCGTGATAGCGGATACCTAAATATTGGTGATATGGTAATTAGCCTTGCGGCGATGCCAATCAGCGAGAAAGGAATGGTAAACACATTAAGAGTACGCGAGATACAAGGAAATTAATACGTCCTGATCTCTAATAAGTTTAAAAGCTCTTTCCCTAACGGAAGGAGCTTTTTTTATTGGCATTCCTAAAAGGAATAATATCCGAAAATAATTTATGCTAAAATTCAAACTTGAGCTGTACTACGATTTCCTTTTTTTCAGAAGGTTTCTCGCGTTTATCTTCAGTGTTTAGATTGGCTAAAGTAATCCCTAGCAGCCGCACACTGTTTTCCATCTTTTCTTGGTACAAAAGCTCTTTTGCAGTCTCATAGATCACTTCTTTAGATCTGATGTAATAGGGTAGTGTTTTGCTTCGTGTTTTGAGCGTAAAGTCGCTGTATTTGATTTTAAGTGTTACTGTTTTTCCGGCAACATTAGATTTTTTGAGGCGGCGTTCTATTTCTTCAGCGATATTTTCCAGACGTTCGAGCATAAAGATTTCCGAAGAAATATTTTCACTAAAGGTGCGCTCGGCGCCTAATGATTTTCTGATGCGATGCGGTTTGACTTCACTGAGGTGAATTCCGCGCACCACGTTGTAATAATGATTACCGCTTTTACCGAATTTCTCCTGCAAAAATTCGAGACTTTTACTTTTAAGATCATTTCCGGTAAAAATACCCAGTTGATACATTTTCTCTGCAGTCACCTTACCTACACCGTAAAACTTTCTAATGTCTAAAGCTTCTAAAAACGGAAGTACTTCCTCTGGATTGACGGTTTTTTGTCCGTTGGGTTTGTTGACATCACTGGCAACTTTAGCAATAAACTTGTTTATAGAAATTCCAGCTGAAGCATTGAGCCCTGTTTTTTCTTTGATTTTAGCACGTATCTCTTTTGCGATCAGCGTGGCGCTGGGATTTCCTTTTTTATTTTCGGTAACATCCAGATAAGCTTCATCAAGGGAGAGCGGTTCTACAAGATCTGTATATTCGTGAAACACCTCACGTATTTGCGCACTGATCTCACGGTAGCGATCAAAACGTGTTTTTACAAAAATAAGGTCAGGACAAAGTTTACGTGCGAGTGCTCCCGCCATCGCACTTCGCACACCAAATTTACGCGCCTCGTAGCTTGCAGCACTTACAACACCACGTTCAGACCCGCCGCCTACGGCAACAGGTTTCCCGCGCAACTCAGGATTGTCGAGTTGCTCTACAGAAGCGTAAAACGCGTCCATATCTACGTGAATGATCTTTCTATTTACAGGTGGAGCTTCCATCAATTCTGCAAATTTAACTACAAATCTTCAGCCAAACTGCTCGGGCATTTGATACTTATAGAAATAAAGAATCATATCGTAACTTGTATATTCATTTATACTTATAAACTTTGAAAAAGACAGCGATAATTCTAGGTATTACCGGCGTGACGGGAAGCTTACTTGCAAAACATTTGTTTGATGATGAGCGTTTTGAAAAAGTAATAAGCTTTCATAGACGTCCATCGGGCTTACAGCATCCTAAACTTGAGGAGCATGTTATAGATATGTTTGAATTAGAAAAACATCAAGAAGCATTTAAGGCTGATGTTGTTTTTTGCTGTGTGGGCACCACTCAATCTAAAACCAGCGATAGGGAGACCTATAAAAAGATTGACTACGGAATTCCACTTGCAGCCGCAAAGCTTTGTGTGACCAACGATATCAAACGCTTAATTGTTATTTCGGCATTGGGAGCAGATCCTGAGAGTCGTGTGTTTTACAACAAAGTCAAAGGCGAGATGGAACGCGATGTTTTAGCCAAAAAACCAAAGAATACGTACTTTTTAGAACCTGCATTACTTGCCGCAGACCGGGAGGAAAAGAGAGTCGCAGAGAAGATAGGGATTGCTGCTTTCAAGGTCCTAAATCCTTTTTTGATTGGTCCGTTAAAAAAGTTTAGAAGCATTAAACCGAAAGCCTTGGTGAAAACGATATTATATTTGACTTTTAAAACTTATGAGGAAGCACGTGTTCCTTCAGATGAAATTCAAAAACTAGCCGATGCTTGAGATCGAACGTAAATTTTTAGTGAAAAGTGATGCTTTTAAGGCGGAAGCATTTCGTGAAAACGAGATAAAACAAGGCTATCTCAACAGTAATCCTGAGCGTGCCGTGCGTGTGCGTATAAAAGATGACGTGGGCTTTTTAACCATAAAAGGAAAGTCTGATGAAAGTGGAACAACACGTTTTGAGTGGGAAAAGCAAATAAGCCGTGAAGAGGCCGAAGCCTTGCTCAAACTCAGTGAACCCGGAATGATTTCAAAAATAAGGTATGAGGTTAAGGCAGGAGCTCATATTTATGAGGTAGACCAATTTTTTGAGGATAATGAAGGTTTGATTCTTGCTGAAATAGAGCTTCAATCGGCCACCGAAGATTTTGAGAAACCAAACTGGCTGGGCGAAGAAGTAACAGGAGATCATCGTTATTACAACTCACAACTCAGTAAAAATCCGTTTAAATTATGGAAGTAAAATCACTACTTAAAATAGGTCTGTTGAGCATACTCTTATGGGCTTGTAAAGAGGAAAGAACCGAAGAAGAACTTCCGGTTTTACGAGAAGAAAACAGCAAAACAGTTTCTGAATTACAAGCCGAACTTGAAGAAGCAGGGTATTTGACCATGAATTATGTAGATGAAAAGACCAAGGACACTGTGATTATGCAGCAGTACTTTATTGCTTTTTTAAAGCGTGGTCCTAATCGAGATCAACCTAAGGAAGTTGCAGATAGTCTTCAAAAACTACACCTGGAACACCTAGGCCGAATGTACGATCTGGGATACGCCGATATTTCTGGTCCATTTGGTGATGACGGTGATATACGAGGGATTACAATTTACAATACGCCTACGCAGCACATGGCGGATAGCTTGGCAAACCTTGATCCTATGGTTAAAGCAGGAAGGCTATCGATCGAGATTCACCCTTGGTGGGCGGCAAAGGGTTTTCCCTTACGGTAGGAAACTATTTGTGTGATACCAATAAAAAATCCGAAGTACTATACTTCGGATTTTTTCAATTTAGGAATGAAAGGTGCGATGCTATTACTGCCAGCCTCCACCTAAAGCTTCATAAAGATCAACTACAGATTGCAGTTGAGTTAATCTGGTGTTAATGAGGTCTAGGCTTGAGTTTAATGCGTTCTCTCGAGCTGTTAGTACTTCTAAATAGTTGGCGAGACCGTTATCTAAAAGCTCTTCAGAATATTCGGTTGCTGTGTTGTACGACTCAAATTCTTTGCGTTTAACATCAAGTTTTTCGGTAGCCGCTTCATAGGTGTATAACGCGTCAGAAACCTCTCTAGAAGCCGTTAACAAGGCTTGTTTAAATTGTAAGCGCGCTTGCTCTTGCTGTGCCTGTGCAACTTCGTATTGCGTTTTGATAGACCTTCTATTAAAAATAGGTTGTGTAAGTCCGCCAATAAGGGTTGCAAAAAGGGAATTGGTGTCAAACAATTCGTCTATTTGCAGCGCTTGTAAACCTCCCGAAGCACTTAGCGTAAGCGACGGGTAGAAATTACTTCTGGCTACATTTGTCAATTCAAAAGCATTGATCAAAGCAAATTCTGAAGCTCTCACGTCAGGTCTGTTTACGAGCAGCTGAGCAGGAACACCTGTTTTTAAAGAAGTTTCGATTTCCTGATTGCGTAAACCGTCACGTTCTATTGTACCCGGTTGCTGTCCCAGTAAAATCGAAAAGCTGTTTTCTAACAAGCGTATCTCGTTGATCAAATCGATGCGCAATGCTTGTGCAGTGTATAATTGCGCTTCGGTTTGTTTTACACCAACTTCTGTTACATTTCCCGCTTCTTTTAAAGCTTTGGTAGTTTCTAAACTACTGCTGCGCGTCTCGATGGTTTCTTCGGTTACTCTCAGCTGTTCGTCTAAAGCTAAAAGCTGGTAGTACGAAGAAGCGATCATCGCTACAAGCTGTGTTTTAACCGCTTTGTGCGCTTCAACAGTTTGTAAATATTGTGCGCCAAAGGCACGCTTATTACTTCTTATTTTCCCCCAGATATCGGCTTCCCAAGATAAGCTTGCGCTCAGTTCATATTGATCAAGAGAAGAGAATAAGCCTCCAAACTGACTGTTTGAAGAAAGCTCTTGATGTGTCATTTGTGCAGTTGCATCAAGAGTAGGAAAATACCCAGCTTTACCTTGTTTGAAATTGGCTTCAGCAGCTAGGATCTGTTGAAGGGCTACGCGAATGTCAATATTGTTTTCAAGACCGGTTTCAATGTGTCCTTGTAAAATGGGATCAGAAAATAATTCTCTCCAAGATACCACAGCCATATTGATACTGTCTTGTTCAATAGCATCGGTGCGATAATAGGTTTCGTCAATAAGTTCTTGAGGTCGCTCATATTCCTTAGCTGCGAAGCACGAGGCCAGCAACAAAGGAACAGCGCCTAATATGAATATTCTATATATGAGTTGCTTTTTCATCTTAATGCGTTTCTTCGGTTTGAGTTGGAGTTCCTGAAATTTTCTCTTGTAGATACTGGAACATAATGTAAAGTATAGGTATTGCAAACACACCTAAAATTGTTCCGATGAGCAAGCCTCCTACAGCTCCCGTACCAATAGAGCGGTTACCCGCAGCACCTACACCAGTTGCTAGTACAAGTGGCATAAGCCCAAGAATAAAAGCAAAAGAGGTCATCAAAATAGGTCGTAAACGTGCTTTTGCTCCGTCTATGGCAGCATCTACGATAGATTCTCCGTTTTTACGGCGTTGAATAGCAAATTCTACGATCAGAATGGCGTTTTTGGCCAGAAGCCCCACCAGCATTATGAGTGCGATCTGGAAGTAAATATTGTTCTCAAGCCCCATAATCTTAGTAGTAAAAAAGGCTCCAAAAATACCTAACGGAAGCGATAAGATCACTGCTAAAGGAAGCAGGTAACTCTCATATTGTGCCGAAAGTAAGAAGTAAACAAAAACCACACACAATAGGAAAATAACCACCGTCTGGCTTCCGGCATTTACTTCTTCACGGGTTAGTCCTGAATACGCAATGTCATAATTGTTTGCCAGTTTTGCTGCTTCGGCCTCCACAATAGAAATACCATCACCCGAACTATAACCAGGGTTCATAGAAACATTAACTTTTGTAGAATTGAACAAGTTGAAACGCGTTACTGCCTGCGGACCGTAAACACGCTCAAAACTTACATATTCACTCAACGGAGTCATATTACCATCGCTGGTGCGTATAAACATCGAGTTGATATCGTCGGTATCTGCGCGGTAATCAGGATATGCCTGAATATACACTCGGTATTGCTTACCAAACCTTGAGAAGTCGGCAGCATAAATACCACCTATATATCCCTGAAGCGAAGAGAAAATGTCATCAATAGCAACCCCGGTTTGTTTTGCCAAAGGCACATTAATATCCAGTTGATATTGAGGATACCTGGTATTGAATGAAGATTGAGCATATTGAACTTCTGGGTGTGCCATAATGTTACCCATAAATTCTTGATTGGCTTGATCTAAATCTGTAATTGAACCACTAGCACGGTCGAGTAGGTTTACTTCAACACCAGAAGAAATACTAAATCCGGGTATACTTGGCGGTGCAAAGAAAATGATATTAGCATCAGGAAATCCTGCAGCTATGCCAAACAGCTTTGCGGTAATCGCATCAACCGAAAGAGAATCTGCTTCACGTTCTGAGAAGTCTTTCAATTTGATAAACCCAAGGGCATTGTTGCTACCTTGACCACTAATTAAACCTCTACCTGCTACCGTGTTTGCAGCTTCAACACCCGGAAGATCTTTGATTTGCTCGTAAAGCGCTGTTATGGCCTCATTGGTACGGTCAAGTGAAGAACCCGGCGCAAGAGATAAATCAATAAATAAAACCCCACGATCTTCATTAGGGACAAATCCCGTACGTGTAGTCGTTGCAGACCAATAAATACCTACACCGGCTAAGATGAGCATAGCAAAAGTAATCCACTTTCTCTTGTATAAGAAGGTCAATGATTTACCGTAATGCTCTATGGTTGCATTAAATCCTTTATTGAATTTATCATAAAAGCGTTGTAAGAAGCTTTTCTTTTCTTTAGTTTCTTTCTCGTCGTGGGCTTTTAAGAACAGTGCACATAAAGCCGGACTTAAAGTAAGCGCGTTCACCGCTGAAATTACGATGGAGACAATAAGAGTAATACCAAATTGCTCATAAAATACTCCCGTAGGTCCCGTAATAAAGGTTACCGGAATAAATACTGCGGCCATTACTAAGGTGATCGAGATGATCGCACCAGAGATCTCGTGCATCGCGGTTATTGTAGCGCTTTTTGCACTTTTTGCACCTTCGTCAATTTTCGCGTGTACCGCTTCAACAACTACAATGGCATCATCAACCACAATACCAATTGCCAGTACAAGTGCAAAAAGGGTAAGTAAGTTTATAGAATACCCAAATAAATTGAGGAAGAAGAACGTACCCACAATAGAAACCGGTACTGCGATGGCAGGGATCAATGTAGATCTAAAGTCTTGAAGGAAAATAAATACTACGATAAAAACCAGGATAAAGGCTTCGATAAGGGTGTGCACCACTTTTTCTATTGAAGCTTCAAGAAACTCATTGGTATTGTAAGGGATAAAAATCTCTACACCTTCCGGAAGTCCGGCTTCGATCGTTTCAAGTTCTTCCATTACCGTTTCAATGATCTCCTGCGCGTTTGAACCTTTGGTTTGATAAACGGCAAAAGTCACACTAGGATATCCTTTGGTTTGTGAACTCGCTGCATACGATTGTGCGTCAAGCTGAATATCTGCAATATCTTTCAGTCTTAAAAATTGTCCGTTTTCAAGAGCTTTGATGATGATATCTTCATACTGTCCTTCCTCTTTATATCTACCGGGATATTTGATGGTATATGAAAAAGTTTCACCATTATTCTGTCCTAAAGTACCTGCAGCCGCTTCTAAACTTTGTTCATTGAGAGCAGCAGCAACATCACTTGGTACAAGATTGTATGCCTTGAGACGATCTGGCTTTAACCAGATACGCATCGCATAATCTTGTTGAGAGAATACGTTAACATCTCCCACACCGTTAATACGTTTAAAAGCAGGAACAACATTGATGTTTAGATAGTTGTTTAAGAAGGTAGCATCGTACTCCGGATTTTTAGAGTACATAGACAAGAACATTAATGATCCTGTTTGACGCTTTTGAGTAACAACACCCGCTTGGGTAACCTCCTGCGGAAGTAATGGATTTGCAAGAGCAACTCTGTTTTGTACGTTAACCGCATCAATATCAGGGTCTGTATCCTGATCAAAGTATACTGTGATCTCGGCAGTACCATTATTGGTTGCGGTAGAAGTAATATAACTCATTCCTTCTACCCCGTTAATCTGTTCTTCGATTGGTATGATTACACTCTCCAGAATCGTTTCGGCACTGGCACCGGTATAATTTGCAGTTACCTGTACGGTAGGCGGTGCTATATCAGGATATTGCTCTACCGGTAAGGTGGTAAGTCCTAGCACTCCCAAAATCACTATGATGATAGAGATTACGGTAGAAAGTACTGGTCTTTCTATAAAAGTCTTTAACATGATTTCGGTTTCTGTTTATTGAAATATTTGTTTAGCAGGTTTTGCTATGCTGTCAAAAGGAACCTCATTGGGTTGGATCGTAGTCCCGGGGCGCACTTTATTAGCACCTTTAGCAATGATTTTATCGCCGGGTTCAACACCAGACGCTACAACATAAAGGTTGCCTATAGTAGCACGAGGAATGATCTCAGTAGTCTGCGCTTTATTGTTGCTGTCAACTTTATAGGCTATTATTTTTCCTTGTTGCTCAAAAGTTGAATTAAGAGGGACTACAGGAACTTCGCTATATACATTAGGTATTTTTAAAGTACCACTGTTACCGTTAGTAATAAGTTGATTAGGATTATCAAAAATTGCTCTAAAGCTTACTGTACCTGTTGTACGATCTACTTGAGCAGTTACGGTTTCAATTTTTCCTTTGTGTTCATATTCTTTTCCATTAGCAAGAATAAGAACAACTTCCGGGAAGTTTTCGATTTTTTCCTGAAGCGATGAACCTTCAGTTTTTTGAATAAAATTGAGGTATTCAGATTCATTCATAGAGAAGAATGCATACACTTGTTCGATATCTGCAACGGTAGTCAAAGGTGTGGTGTCTGAAGGACCAACGAGGGCTCCTTCACGATAAGGAATTGCACCTACATAACCGTCTACCGGACTTTTCACAGTCGCATAACTGATGTTTGCCGCGATACTTTCATAACTACTTTTGGCTTGCTCCAATTGTGCTTTTGCGGTTTCTAACTGTACACTACTAATGATGTTTTTTTCTACGAGCGGCTTAAGTTTGTCAACCTCTACCTGAGCAGCATTCACATTAGCACGAGCAGCATTTGCATCTTGTGTTAAGGATTGTGTTTCTAGCTTAAAAAGCGGCTGTCCTTTACGTACTTTAGCTCCTTCATCTACGAGCACATCAGAGATATAGCCTTGTATTTTTGCACGCACACCACTATTTACAATACCTTCTATACTTGCGGGATACGAGCTGTAGCCTGTAAGGGTTTGTTGAGGTATGCTTATCACAGGTAATTGCTGTACTTGTTGTGCTTGCCCTTGAGCCTCACCAGATGACTTGTCGTCTCCACAGGAGGTAAAAACAAGAACTCCCAGTAGGGCGGGAACGAGATAGTTAAATATTCTTTTTTTCATGGTTGAGGGTTTATTTATTGTTTGTGTTTTTCTAAGAGTCTTTCGCGTATGCGCTTTATAGAGTCACTAGCCTGTTCTAAGTAGTTGAGATAATCCAAGTGAAACTCAAGATCAAAATGCTGGTCTGCATTTTCAGGCTCGATGTGATTTATTTTTTCTTTATAGTTCATAATGGCGATGTGCAGATGCTTTTCTTTTTCCCACGTATCAAGCATTTCACCCATACTGAGGATCATGCTTTTAGGGTTCATTATGAAATACTTCTTGCGATCGCCGCAAACTGTATAATATGTGATCTTTTTAAGATGCTGTAAATTGGTCAGGTGTGTCGAAACAGTGCTTTTACTTGCTTGAAGATTATTAACCAGTTCGTCAAATGTGCATCCATTTTTACCGGTTAATATTAAGGTAGATAGAATTCTGGCTGCCAAAGGAGGAATATTATCCTTCTTCTCAATATGCACACCCAGGCGTTCAATTAATATATGTTTCTCTTCATTTAGTGCTTCCAACTCCATATCTAGATCATTTGAAGCGACAAAATTACGGTTGGTTCGGAAAATACCGAACTAAACAGAATTTAAAGTTTTGTTAAATGAAAAGTTAAATCTAGGCAGGCCCTATTTCTAACGTTTGCGCCTGCGTGTTGCCTTGGGCGTCTGTTGCAGAAATCCTGTATTTACCGGGCTTGAGGGCTAGAGATAGTTCGTGGAAAGTAGTTGTAAGCCCGATGTAAGTACCATCTAAATACCAATAAACCGTCGTGTCTGCATCGCGATGTGCAAGTTTGAAAACCACCTCTTGTTCCCCGTCAAAATCTTCAGGAATTAAAATTTGTTCTCCTTTTTTGGGATAGATAAATTCCATCAATTGGGTGTCCTCACTATAACAACCCGATGCAAATGGAGGCATTGATTTGTATTCAGGATGCTGCGGCGCATAATAATATTCCCAAACCGTTGGAAGCGTAAACCAAGAGGTCGAGACCATATCGGCTAAAGGATAACAATTGGCATTTACACGCAAATTGCGCTCTTTATTTAGAAATATGGGTTTGTGATATGTACAAGCAGATGTGCGTATTCCTTTTTTAGGAATCCATGCTGTGTGTGTTTTGGGACAATGTAAACCGGCTAAAGTTCCGCTTTGCGAACAAATACTTGCTTCGGTAAGTTCATCATACGGCATTTCAAACCAAGAGGATTGCGGCAATAGGTTAAGTACATTAAACAGTATGGGTGCTGCAGCTTCAATACCTGTAATTCCGGGCCGGCCCTCACCATCTGCATTACCAACCCAGACGCCAATGGCATACGAACCCGTTA
Organism: Leeuwenhoekiella blandensis MED217; assembly: GCF_000152985.1. Taxonomy (GTDB): domain Bacteria; phylum Bacteroidota; class Bacteroidia; order Flavobacteriales; family Flavobacteriaceae; genus Leeuwenhoekiella; species Leeuwenhoekiella blandensis. The sequence continues at coordinate 36,125 of NZ_CH672395.1, forward strand.
CACCTACCGCCCAAGCATCTTTAAAACCATAACTGGTGCCGGTTTTCCAAGCAATGGGTTGTGCATCGGTAAAGAATTCCCAGTTTTCTGAACCTTGAGGTCGGTTAACTTCTTGTAAAGCCAGCATCGTTTCATAGATCGCTCCGGCATCAAAAACTTCGGGATGCTGTACGGGAGTTCCTAAATTGTAAGTGTTTTTTTCTGTATAGATGGGTTGCTTAAAGGCTTGCTGCGGATATTCGCTAGACGTACGATTAAAAAAATTGAGTGTCGCTGCCATACCTGCGTAGGCATTGGTTAACTCCCAAAGGTTGCTTTCTGCTCCACCCAGAATTAAGGATAAGCCATAATAATCTGCCGATTTGTTGATGGCCTTAAACTGAAGCTGATGCAGGTTGTTATAAAATTTTTGAAGTCCGTATTGCTGCAATAAGTGCACAGCGGGTACATTGAGTGAGCGAGCCAGAGCTTCTGAAGCCGGTACTGCGCCTTGAAAACTTCGATCAAAATTTTGTGGTGCATATCCACTAATGCTCGTAGGTACATCAGGAACTAAGCTATGCGGTAATAAGTCTCCATTACCCATAAGCGCGGCATACAAGAAGGGTTTAAGCGTGCTGCCGGTGCTGCGATTACTTTGAATGATGTCAACATAATTGGCATGTTCTGCAGTGGTAGGCGCGTTACCTACATAACCCAAAACCTTTCTGGAATTTACATCAAGAACCAAAATTGCAAGGTTATGAATCTGGTTTTGCTTCAGCTGAAAATGAGCCTCTTCAGCAATTTGATTCATTCGTTTTTGCAGGTTATAATCAATAGTGCTGGTAATTGATTTTCCTGTTTGTTCGCGTGCTAAACGTTCAGTGAAATGCGGTGTCACGTCAGGCAAGTCTAAGGGTTTACCGGGAAGATCTTCAGCGATAGCAAGTTCATAGGTTGTTTGATCAATAGACTTCTCCTCTTTTAGCTTCTTAAGTAGGCGATTTCTTTTCGCTTTAAAAATAGCTTCATTTTTCCCGGGAAAAACTAAAGATGGAGCATTGGGTAATACCGCCAAGGCTGCAGCTTGCCCCCAGCTGAGTTCTTGCGCAGGGATTCCGAAATACCGCCAGCTTGCACTTTCTAAACCAACTACATTTCCGCCAAAGGGCGCGTGCGAGGCATAAAGTTTTAGAATCTCATCTTTACTATAACCGGCTTCTAGTCTGGTGGCAAGAAAGGTTTCAATAAGTTTTTCAAGATAGGTTCGATTGGGATTGTCTCTTGAAAGACGTATCACTTGTTGGGTCAATGTGCTGCCGCCACGACGGCTTTCTTTGGTAAGATTTGACCATAACGCCTTGCTCATCGCCACCGGATTAAAACCCGGATGCTTATAAAAATAGGCGTCCTCAAAAGCTATGATGCAGGTTTTAAACCGTTCTGGTACTTCGTCTACCTCTGGGAAACGCCACTGGCCGTCACTGGCAATACGGGCGCCCAGCAATGCACCAGTGCTACCGCTGACCACAGTGGCTGTGGGTTTGTTGAATAAGGTCCTAGGTAAACTGAAGCACCAGACCAAAACGACAAGAAGCAAAACACCTAGAACAATCTTATGGCGTTTGAGCCTTTTTAATAGTGATAGCCTAAGCGTTTTGTTCAGCATTGATCTATTGTTCTACGGTGATCCACTGGCCTTTTGTACGCGCAAAATAGGTATGATCATACATAGCTTCAACTTGGGTACCCGGCAAATAATAGGTGCCTAAGAAGGAGGTGTTGAGGTCTACTTCAAAAGTGCGGGTTGTTTTCGGTTTCAGATCAAAGTAAAAATTAACACGGTCATCTCTAATATCTTTATAGCGCGCTGTACCCGAAGCACCACCATTTAAACTGGTGTAGCTCGTATTTACGATTTCCCATCCGCTGGGGAAAATTTGAGATAAAGCTACATTGTCAATCTGATTTTGAGAATTGTTAGTAACCGTGATTTTTGCCTTGATCGCCGTAGCCTTACGCAAGTTATTAACCGCTATGTTCTTGCCATTACCGTCTAGAAATTGTGTGTTTAGGATCAGGTTATTTTGACTAGCCAATTCTTCACCTAGCGGAAGTTTACCTTGCTGAATAAGGCTAACATACACCCGATTATCCTGAGTATTTTTCAAGGTTAGCACCTTTTGCTCTTCTGAAACATTAAGCGTTTTACGCAAGAAGCCATTTTCGGTAGTTAGTGCTGTTCCATCGAGCTGTACTGTGATGGCTTTTCCGCCATTGGCGATGAGCATTTTAGACAAGCTTAATAAGGCATAGGCGGTAGTTTGTGTACTGTGCCATTGTGACGAACCAAGATCTTTAGCAATACTGTTTGCTAATTCAAGTTGCCGCTTGTCATCAAGCAAAATCATCGTTTCTAGTGCCATCGCTTTGTTTCTCAAAACCGAACCATAGGTGTATTGCAATTCGCGTTTGGTGCTGAAATTAAGAGAAGCTTCACTTACCAATTGTTGTGCTACCTGCTTTTTACCCGCAAGAGCATAAGCTGCTGCTAAACGCCATCTGGAGTCGTTGTTCAGGTCACCGGATTCTCGTAGGCGGTTCATCGCGGCCAATTCGGGCTGACCGGCTAAGGCCAATGTGTAAAGGCGATAGGCCTGTGTTAAACTGCTGTTGTACGAGGTCGCCCCGTTGCGCCATTGTTTTGCTGCATTTTTTTGAAACGTCAGCCAGTTTGATAAAAATGTAATTGGAGGAGCATAACCTTGTTTTTGAGCTTCCAGAATAAAATGTCCTGCATAGTTGGTTGCCCAAGCATCAGATTCACGTTCACCGGGCCAGTAGCTCACGCTGCCAGAGGGATTTTGTAAAATACCTAAGCGGTCTATAGTAGCTTTAATATTGCTTATAGTTTCCTGTTTTTGCGCACTTTCCAAATTGAAAATAGCGCTTAAATATAGCTGAGGAAAGCCGCTTGATGTAGTTTGCTCAGCGCATCCGTAGGGATAATGAATTAAATACTGAAGACGTTTTGTAAAATCGATTTGCGGTAAGGTAGAAAGTTCTACCGTTGCACTATTTGTTCCCAAAACTCCAAAACCGGTATAATCTATCTGGAGTTCGGCATTGGGTTCTAAAGTGTAGTATGTTGCTTTCTGCGAAATAGGGTTCGGATTTTCAACATCAATTTCTACAGCATACGATGCTTTTTCTCCGGCTCCGCTGGCGGTGATTTCAAATTGCTGAGGTGTTTCTGCCGGAAGCACTTCAAATTCAAAATTCACAATTTGTTCACCGGGCTCGTTGAATGTGATCGTTTTTGATTTTGAACCAACAGCCTTAAGCGAATTGCTGCTTTCTATGGTAACCGTGGTTTGTTTTACCTTGTCTTCCATAGCAAAAACGGTCACCGGTAGCGTGAGCTTTTCTCCCGGAGCCAAGCGTCTCGGGATAGAGGCCAATACCATTAAAGGTTTACGCACGGGCGTTGTTTCTTGTGTGCTTCCGTAAGCGCCGGTGGCATTGTCACCCGCGATGAGCATAGTGCGCACCGATCCCACATAGTTAGGCATATGCAGTTTGTGCGTTGCTGTTGCTCCAGCGTTCAAATGAAACGGACCCAGATAGGTTACAACTGGTTTAAATCTATTTGCTTTTCGGTTTTTCGCTCCGGCGGCCATATCGCCACCTCCTATCGCATAAATATTGTCTACGCTACCCGAATAGGCGCCGATAACATAATCATAGATGTCAAAAGTTTTTACACCCAAAGCCTGGCGTTTGTAGAATGCCTTGTGAATATCAGGCGTGTTGAATCTTGTTAGATCAAGCAAACCTTCATCTACCACAGCGAGGGTGTAGGTCATTTCTTTTTGAGAAGCTTCACTTACGCGCACTGTGTAATCTGTTTCCGGTTTGAGTACTTCCGGCATTTTTAACTGCGGTTCAAGTAGGGTTTGAGGATCCTCAACCATAAGAGGTATTACACCATACAGGCGTATAGGGCGATTGTTTACTGTTTGCGCATGAGGCTGTAGCAGACTAATGTGCACATACACATTGGGAGCCATTGCCTGAGTAACAGGAATGCGCACGGTAGTTTCTTCATTAGTGGTTTTTACCCATTGTTTAGAAATCACTTCGGTTCCGCTTTCTATGCTGATTAATGCATTTCCGGCTGCTGCAGAAGGAAACTTGATTACTGCTTCTTCGCCTACCGTATAGTCTTCTTTATCTGAATTGAAAACAAGCATTTTTGCACTTTCAGCATTTGCTGTAGGTGCGTTGCTCCAATTGCGATAAAAATAGGTAATGAGGCCAGAGGCATGACCCGATTCTTTATCGATCACACGCAGCAAATAGCGGCCGCCCTCTTTTTCTGGAACATTGATTTTTGCAGTTGCTTTTCCGTTGTTGTTTGTAGTTACCTTAAAAGATTGCAAAGGTTTGTAAACCGAAGCATTCTCATAGCGCGAGAGGTTGTCGTAACCTCTGCTATACCACCAGCGCCATTCCATTTTAAACAGTTGTACCTCCAGTTTGCGATTAGGTGCGGGTTTTCCGTTTTCGGTGAGACTTACCAAATCAAAATTCACATCTTCATCGGTAAAATACGCATCGTATTTATGAGGTTCAGGAGCCTTAATTCCTGTAAAGTGCGCGTATGGAGCGATGGTTTTTGAAAACACATCTACCGAGAAATCTCCGCCGCCTTCAAAGACTTTGGTTAAAAAAGTAGCCTTTAGCATTCCCGGAGCTTTGTTGCTCAAATCAAGTTTCTGGTTGAAACTCAGTTTTCCTGAATTGTCTAAACTTTTATCTTTTAAAATCGGGAGTTCAACTTCAGAGAATTTGCGCACGGGATCTGTGAAGTCGTAGTTTTCATAATCTTTAAAGGCAGCAGCCGTACTGTTGAGTGTTGCGGTTACTTCTGCTTTAAGATTGCGGGCCGGTGTACCGTGTAACCACTGTGCGGTAAGGCTTCCGGATATGGGTTTTTGAGTAGATAGGGTTTCTGCATCAAAATCTAGATTTAATTTGAGGCGATTGGGTTTTACGGTAGCGACGCGCAAGGTTTTTGAAAACTGAACACCACCTACGGTGATGGTTGCATTCCAGTTTCCTGTAGGGTCTGTACTTGCAGTTGGAATCGGAAAATAGTAAAAACCGTGACTGCTTCCGCCAGAAACGTTCTTATTTGTAAGTGTTGAACTCAATAGCGTACGTTGCACGAGTTTTCCGCGGGCATCGGTTACCTCTAGTTTTACAGGATGTTCCTTAGGTAAAGGGTTTGCCTGGTCATTAAGAACAAAACTCAAATGAATGCTGTCGCCGGGACGATGCACGCCACGTTCGGTATAAATAAATCCGCGTAATCCTTTTTGTAACTGGGCTCCGCGAATATCAAAGTTACTTAGGGATAAGGCGTTCCCATCATCGAGTTTTGCATACGCAAAATTATTGCGCTGCTGCGCTACAACAAAGGCAGCTGTTTGATCACTTTTATAGGATGCGAGACCGTCGATGTCTGTTTTTAGGTCTTTGATGAGTTGCTGCTGATAGTTGTAAATTTTAATATCCACGCCAATCTCAGGCTCAGCTGTGAGCAAGTTGGTGGTGATAAAATCATAGGCGCCATTAGCCCCTTCTTTTACGATAAGCCCCAAGTCTGAACCTATAATATTAGTTTGTGCAAAACGCTCTTCGTTATAGTAGGCGGGATGGCACGGATTGTCTTCTTCCTCCCAGTTGTACACGCGCGTTCTCCACGAGTACAATTCGTTATCCCAATAGCGCTCTTCGCGTTCATCTTCTTCGACCCCGGTTCCGGTGTTATAATAATCTTCATAAGACTCTTCAAGGTAAATATCTTCTTTGCTTTGAGTAATTCCTTCTTCAGCATCAGGGCAAGGGAACAGACTATAGTCTTGATTAAAGCTCAGCTCAACGCGGTACATTGCTCCGGGATCGGCCTTAAATAATTCTGAAAGATCTACGGCATAAGCTTTCCATAAACCGGTTTGACCAATGCTGTTATTGATCAACGGAATGGTTTTTTTTGCGATGCGTCTGCCCACGCGTTTCAAATCATAGGTAGAAGTACTGTTGAGGTCAGAATCCTGAAGGTATTGCAGCATGTTGTCTTCAAAAATCTTGATGACACGCACATCAACAGCTGAAAGATTAACCGCTTCAAAGTAAATCGGCGTTTTCATCGAAGCAGGAAGAATGTTGCCTTTAGAGATCAAACGCACTTGAGGTTTTAACTGCTGAAAGGATATTTTTTGAGAATAGGTTGTGGGTAAAGCTTCGCCAAAGGCATTCTTTATTCCTTTATTGAGTGTGAGTGTCAGCTCGCCGGTTAAGGGCTGTCTGGGATAGATATTTAAAACATTGCCCTGAACCTCATAACGCAAATTAGATAGACTATCAAGCTGAACAAGTCCGTCAAAATTTTGTTCCATTTGAAGCGGGTCAGAAAAGTTGACGCTTACGGCCGTTTCCGGACTCAAAGTAGACACTACATCTACGAGTGTAAAATTGGCTTGACCCGGGATGTTGAGTGTGCTTTGACCTTGGGTAGCACTGGTAATACTCTCGCCATTCCAGGCGATACGTATTTGCGAATTCTCCTTTTTACGATGAATGCTGTCTATGGTAAAATTGAAAAAAGTGCCCTTGGTTTCTTCTGTGGGCCAATCAATATGAAGCGCCTTTCCTTCCTGAGAAGCGCTTACGAGTTGTTTTGCTTTTTCTGCAGCCACCCAATCTGAAGTTTCAATAGAGCCTGTTAAGTACTGCCACTCTTTACTATAAGATTGAAGGTTGCCTAAGTTTATCTTGAAGTTGGGTGTGATGGTTTTAAATCCGAAGGTGTAATTTTTAAACTCCGGGTCAATGTCTTCAAAAAAGCGGCTCAATTTTAAGGTTACAGTGTATTCGGTATCGGGGCGCAGGGCTTCTTCCGGCTTAAAAAGAAGCTGAGTTCCGTTTTCAATAAAAAAAGAACCTTCTGTTTTTGGATTAATGATCAGGTATTCTGAAGGTATTTCCTGAGTGGCTTCAAACTGAGAAGTGGGCTTGGCGAGGACTACGCGTATAGGATCTTCAATCGAAGCATTACCAAAGGTGTTGAAAGAAATATATTCTTTGAACTTAAAAATATTATCGGTTTTTGGATGCTTTTTGGTACAAGAGGAAAAAGCTAAAAAAGCAACAAGGTAGAGGAGGTAATATTCTTTTTTCATGAAACCTATTTTATTGAGAAACGCCACAATTACAAGCTAAATTGTAAAATACTTCTTTTCTTAATTTTTGACTAATGCTTTTCTTCTTTTTTGCTCATTTTTTGAGCTAAAATGCTTGTTATGAAACTCGTATAAAATACTTGTATAAAAATTATATCAATCAACACGATTTGATGTTAAAGTATAATTTATTGCATTTCATCGACGAACAAGTGCGTTTTTTAATCGATGAAATACACAAATGGCGAGTTTTGTATTTGTTTACGTACATTCAAAAAGTCGATAAAGTGCATTTTGAAACGCTATAAAGTGTTAAATTTTATGATAAAAATGTTAAATACAGCCATAATATCGACGAAATACACAAATTGACAGTTTAAGTGTTGTAGGAATAAAATATCCTGCTTATGTTTGTCTCAACATAACTCATAACCCCCAAATCATGAGAACTTTTACAACCAACTTGTTGGCAATAACTTTTGCCATATTCTTAACCAGCTGTTCACAAGATGAAGAGCTTTTAACCTCTAATGAAGAGACAACTCTTGAAGTTTCTGCAGACCTCGTTATCGAAGATGCTTTTGCTCAAGAAATTCTTGTCGAAGTAAATAAGCATCGCGAGAGCATTGGGCTTTCTCAATTAGCTTATAACAACGATTCTAAAGTGAAGGCCATAGAACATTCAAAATATATGGCTACCAAAAATCAAATTAGCCACGATAACTTTTTCCAGCGATCAGATTATTTGAAAGCTAAAGGTGCTGCACGCGTAAGTGAAAATGTCGCTTACGGGTACCGCAGCCCAGAAGAAGTTGTATCTGCTTGGTTAAAAAGCGAAAGCCACAAAGAAGCTATTGAAGGTGATTTTACTCATAGCGGACTTTCAGTAGTGAAGAATGAAAAGGGAATCGCTTTTTTTACGCAGATCTTTATCAAAAAATAAAAATGTTTTAGGCTTGTAAGACAGCCTGAAGATTAAAACCCCCAAATCTAAAATCCCCCAACCGACCCAACAGGTCACAAGATCAATTACAACATTCAAGACATTTACAAAATTTACAACTTTAAGTTGGTTTTGTTATGTTAGATGCAGCAGGCGGGGGCCTGCTGTTTCGCCTTTCTCCTCGCGAGAATTACTTACTGAAAAACCCTTAAGTTTTTTGCTTAAGGGTTTTTTCATGAGATATGTTTTAAGTCAACCGACCGGCTAAGTTAATTTTCCTTATCAAAATGATATTCGCGTTCTACTTTACACACACGTACTGAATATGCTGAATACCACTTGTCTTTTCCGGTTTGTTGTGCGACGAGATGATCTACTTGATTTTTCCAGCTGGCGATGGCAGCTTCGGTTTTCCAATACGAGATAGTGATTCCTAATGCGCTTCGTGCGTGTTCCATTCCTAAATAACCCGGTTGCTTTTGTGCAAGCGCTTCCATCTTGGTAGCCATTTCGGCGTAGCCTGAAGTATCTTCGGTTTGTTTAGAAGTAAAAATTACGGCGTAATAGCTTTGTTCAGCAGAAAGTTCCACAAGATTTAGTTTTCATTTTCTTTATAAATACCCAGAGTCAGCTCGCCTTGATCATTCATATAGGCACGATACATGCCTTCGGTGTTGAATTCCATAGAAGGATTTCCGTAGTGATCCAGCGCTACAATTCCACCGGTTCCACCAAGTTTGGTCAGCTTCTCCTGAATCACATTTTGCGTAGCATCGGTTAGCGTTTTTTCAGCATATTCCATCTGAGCGCTGATGTCGTAAGCTACCTGCCCGCGAATGAAATACTCTCCCCAGCCGGTTGAAGAAACACCACACGTCGCATTGTTTGCATACGTCCCAGAGCCAATGATTGGCGAGTCTCCTATGCGGTTGTAGCGCTTGTTGGTCATCCCGCCGGTAGAAGTTCCTGCGGCAATATTTCCATTTTTGTCAAGTGCCACGCAGCCAACGGTACCAAACTTCTCGTCTTTGATAAACGGATCGTAAAATGCAGTGGCTTTGCTGATGCTGTCTTGTTTCTCGCGCTCTAATATGCGCTGCAGCCCGTCGTATCTTCTTTGGGTAAAGAAATAAGAAGGATCTACTTGCTCAATGCCTTTTTCTTTGGCAAAAGTTTCAGCTCCTTTACCGCTTAAAAGCACGTGTTCAGAATTGGTCATAACTTCGTATGCTAGGTTTATCGGGTTTTTTACATTGGTAACCCCGGCAACGGCTCCTGCATTTAAAGTGGCGCCATCCATAATAGAAGCGTCTAATTCATTTTTACCCTCGTGAGTAAAAACCGCACCTTTAGCTGAATTGAACAGCGGCGAATCCTCCATCACATTTATAGTGCGTTGTACAGCCTCAAGACTGCTTCCGCCATTTTTCAATATTTCGTGACCGGTTTTGATAGCTTCAGTTAGTTTGGCTTTATAAGCTTGCTCCATCGAGTCGGTCATATTCTTTTTAAGAATCGTTCCGGCTCCGCCGTGTATGATAATGGCAAATTCTTGTTGATTTGGAGTTTCAGCAGTAGCTGCTTCTTCAGTTTTTAAATCTTGATTACAAGCGACAAAGAAGAGACTTGCAATACATAGGGAAAGAACAGATTTCATAGGTGTTAAATTTAAGCTCCTAAAATACAGAAAAACTAGCGGCAAACGGAGAGGTCAATTGTTTTATGCCACTTTATTATGTTGTAATTTTAGCCTAAATACAAGACTATGGCTATTGCAAAACCTTTTAACCTGACCCAATGGGTTGAAGAAAATCGGGATTTATTAAAACCACCGGTAGGAAATAAAAATTTATATAAAGACGCAGACGACTACATTGTAATGGTGGTCGCCGGCCCTAATGCGCGCAAAGACTATCATTATAATGAAACCGAAGAATTGTTTTATCAATTAGAGGGTGAAATCGAAGTACACGTGCAGGATGAAGGTGAAAAACGCACGATGCAATTAGGTCCTGGCGATATGTATTTGCATCCGGCAAAAGTGCCGCATTCTCCGGTGCGTAAAGCAGGTTCTATAGGTCTTGTTGTTGAGCGAAAACGCGCAGATCTTGACGGAAAAGACGGCTTATTGTGGTTTTGTGATAATTGCAATCATAAACTCTATGAGGTTTATTTTCCGCTGAATGATATTGAGAAAGACTTTTTAAAGCATTTTAAAGTATTCTATGCAAGTGAAGAATTACGCACCTGTGATAAGTGCGGTACAGTGATGGAAGCTGATGCCCGCTTTGTAGAATAACAGGAAAGCTACAGAAATAAAAAATGCGCTCTTTTGAAGCGCGTTTTTTATGAGTATTGTTAAAGGGCGTATTTCTCGAAATTAAAAATTGGTTGCTACAGAATGTCTCCAAGATAGGTTTTGAGGGGATTTATTAATCTGCTAATAAATGCTTTAAATAGATATAGTTATTTACTAACTTCGAAGGATTAAAACATAAATAATAAGAAAACTACAATATAATGGCTCAAACCACTGATAACGCAGCAATAGCTGAAACGCTGAAAGCATTAGAGATCATTTCTGAAAATGCAGGAACTTCAACCGGTTTACAAACGAGTAATTCGGGTACATTGATTACTTCCGTTTCTCCCGTTGACGGAAAGGATATTGCATCAGTGACGCAAACCACTCCGGAAGAATATGAGCAAGTGGTTCAAACTGCAGCTGAAGCATTCAAAGTATGGCGCGTGATGCCGGCACCACAGCGAGGCGAAGTGGTGCGCCAGTTTAATGAAGAGTTGCGTAGACTTAAAGAACCGTTGGGAAAACTCGTTTCTTATGAGATGGGTAAAAGCTATCAAGAAGGTCTAGGCGAAGTTCAAGAAATGATAGATATCTGTGACTTTGCAGTGGGGCTTTCGCGCCAGTTGCATGGTTTGACGATGCATTCTGAGCGTCCCGGGCATCGTATGTATGAGCAATATCATCCGTTAGGCATTGTTGGGATTATCTCGGCATTTAATTTTCCGGTGGCGGTATGGAGCTGGAATACGGCTCTGGCTTGGGTTTGTGGTGATGTGTGTATCTGGAAACCTTCAGAAAAAACACCGCTTACGGGTATTGCCTGTCAAAAAATTGCAGCACGGGTTTTTGCTAAGAATAATTTGCCTGAGGGGATTTCGTGCTTGATCAATGGTGATTATACCGTAGGCGAATTGATGACTAAAGACGAGCGTGTACCGTTGGTTTCGGCGACCGGTTCTACCCGAATGGGAAAACAAGTAGCACAAACCGTTGGTGCTCGATTAGGAAAATCCCTCTTGGAACTCGGCGGAAACAATGCGATTATCGTTACTCCGGATTCTGATCTCAAAATGACCGTGATCGGTGCGGTATTTGGCGCGGTGGGAACTGCCGGGCAGCGCTGTACTTCTACGCGTAGATTAATTATTCACGAAAGTATTTATGATAAAGTGAAAAATGCAATTGTAGATGCTTATGGCCAATTGCGTATAGGGAATCCGCTGGATGAAAACAATCACGTGGGGCCGGTAATCGACAAAGACGCAGTGAAAAATTATCAAAATGCTTTGACTAAAGTGGTTGAAGAAGGTGGTAAAATTTTAGTGGAAGGCGGAGTGCTAGAAGGTGAAGGTTATGAGAGCGGATGCTATGTAAAACCAGCCATTGCAGAAGCTGAAAATCATTATGAGATCGTACAGCACGAGACTTTTGCTCCGGTACTTTACTTAATGAAATATAGCGGAGAAGTGGAGAATGCGATCGAATTACAAAACGGTGTACGCCAAGGTTTATCTTCTGCGATTATGACCAATAACTTGCGTGAAGCAGAACGTTTCTTAAGTGTGGCCGGTAGTGACTGCGGGATCGCCAATGTAAATATAGGTACTAGCGGTGCAGAAATTGGTGGTGCTTTTGGTGGCGAAAAAGAAACCGGAGGTGGTCGTGAGAGCGGTAGCGATGCCTGGAAGGTGTATATGCGCCGCCAGACCAACACGATCAATTATACGACTGAGTTGCCGCTGGCACAGGGAATTAAATTTGATTTGTAATAAGAAATACGAAAGCCGCTGTTTAAGCGGCTTTTTTATAAACTCTGTTTTTTAAAAGCTGCAGGAGATTGGTTGACAATTTGGTTAAACGCATAGCTAAAAGCAGAGAGGCTGTTGTATCCTGAGGCATACGCGACCTCACTAATTGATAGATCGGTCTTTAAGAGGAGTTCTATAGATTTGATGATCCTGGTAAGCTTTACATATTGTAAAAATGAGGTCTCAATGTTTTTCTGAAACAAACGAGACAAGGATCGCGCACTATATCCAAAATGAGCGGCGACCTCCTCTAAGTATAAAGGTTGGTCTACGTTAAGATGAATGTACTTTAAAATAGGGCGTAGCATTTCGTTGGTCGTGGTGGGCAACACTACAGGAAACGGCGTTTTTGCAACTTCAAGAATAATATTACGCAGGGCAATTAAAAACTCAAAAGCTTCAGCATCTGTTCGTAGAATATCCCCATTCCAGCGTTGGGTGTAATTGATCATTTCCATCAATAAATTACTCACCGGGAAAATACCGGCTTTCTTCAGGATTTCAGTTTCAGGAATCAAATCGGCAGGAAAAAATAAATTATGCACCATCTTCACCGATGTACGCGAAGTCACATTATGCTCTAAGCCTGCGGGAATCCAGATAAAATGCCGTGCCGGAAAGAAAAACGAGTTGTTTTTGGTATTTAAAAAAGCCACCCCGCCTTCTACATAACTTATTTGATGTTTCTTATGGCTGTGCATGGGAAGCTGTTCTTCGATCTTAGAATGATGAACATAAATACTATCGGGATAATGTGCCAGCGCTTGTAAAAAGGGATGCATCCTATAAAACTACAGTTGGCGTAAATTATAAAATAATTGTCTAATTATTGAATACAAGACTTGAAAAGAGCGCGGAATTTTGCACTATGAAATTTTTCGCTTTTAATAAGGTATTCATGCGCCTCTTTTGTGTGATTGTGCTGGTGAGTGGCTTTTCGGTTTCTGCGCAGCAATTACAAGACAGTATTCCTTTGCGCTTGACTGAAGCTTGGGAATACGCGGCGCAGTATAGTAAAGAGATCAAGCTTAAACAGCTCGAAGAAAAAATAGGAGCAGAAGACGTGCTTGATGCAAAAAATCAACGCTTGCCTGAGCTTTCAACACATGCGAGTTATGGTAAGCTGAGTAATATTCCTGTTTTTACTAACGGAATTAGAGAAAAAGCAAACTTTATTCCGCTAGAAGATCATAGTACTTACGGTGCCGGAGTTGAAGCCTATTTTAATATTTATAATGGCGGTAAAACCAACATTCATATTGATCAGGCTAAAACCAAACAGCGCTTGATTAATTATCTGGCTGAAGAGTCACGCGATCAAATAAAGTACGAAGTGGCTTCGGCCTACCTGTCGTTACAACGCGGTCTTCTTTTTGAAAAGTTAATAGCAAAGAATATTTATTCTAATCAAGAATTGCTAGATCAGATCACTAAGCTTTATGAAAATGGAGTAGTGTTGAAGAGTGATTTGTTGCGTGCAAAGCTTCAGTTATCCAAGCAGCAAACCCAATTGCTCGAAGTGACCAATAATGCCAAACTCGCGCACCAGCATCTTAATATTTTAATGGGTTTTTCAGAAGAAACTCCTGTAAAACCTATAGATACGGTCAAGGTAGAGCTCATACAGGAAGATCAAGATTATGCCTATTATTTGAATGAAGCTAAAAGCGCGCCGCTATCTAAAGCAGCAGAAACTCAGGTGACTCTAAGCGAACTTGAGGAGCAGGATTTAAAGGCAGGTAAATTGCCTAAGCTTGGCCTTTTTGGCGAGTATATGTATTCCTATCCACAAATCAGGTTGTATCCCTATGAGACTGCACCGTATTTATTGGGAATAGTCGGGATTCGCGCGAGTTATGATATTTCAGCATTGTATAATGATAAGCATAAGGAGCTTGCAGCTGCACTTGAAGTAGAGCGACAAGAGGTAGAAAAACAACAGGTTGATGACGATTTGAGAAAAGGTATCAAAGCGGCTTATCAAGACTATCACGAAGATTTACAAAATATAGAAGTCGCTCTGATGAGTATTGAGCAAGCCGAAGAAAACTATCGCATCGTGCGCCAAACCTATTTTAATCAGTTGTCTCTTTTAACCGATTTGTTAGATGCAGATAACCAACTGTTGCAGGCGCGTTTTGAATTGGTAAACAGCAAAATAGCAGCGCGTTTACATTATTATCAACTTTTAAAAATCACAGGTAACTTATAATGAGCAATACGATTAAAAACTATCAGAAAATAGACCTTATCGCAGTAAAGTCGACCTATGTGGTCGCTTTGCTTATTTTAATAGGTTTACTTATTTGGGGTGTTTCTTCAGCATTTCATTTTATGAATTATGAAGAGACAAATGATGCGCAGATCAAAGAATACATCAATCCCATTGTAAGCAGAACCGGTGGTTATATCGAAAAAATAGCTTTTGAAGATCATCAATACGTGCAGCAAGGAGATACGCTGGTTGTACTTGAGACCAATGAATCTGAAGTGAGCCTTCAAGAAGCAAAAGCGGCTCTGGCAGAAGCCGAAGCGCAACTCATGGTTTTAGAAAGTAATGTCAATACGGCCAATAGTAATGCTACGGTAAATCAGGCGCAGATAGGTGCTGCCGAAGCTAAACTCTGGCAACAGCAAAAGGAATATGAGCGCTACAAGAAATTGCACGAAGCCGAAGCGGTAACACAACAGCAATTCGAAGATGTAAAGACCAGACTTGGTGTAGCTAAATCAAATTTAGAGGCGGTAAAAAACACCTTCAACACTTCTCAGAACAGGTCTAATGATGCCTCGACACAGATCGCGGTAGCCAAAGCACATATAGAAAAGCAAAAATCGGTTTTAGATCGTATTCAGTTAGAGTTGAATTATGCGGTTATTCTTGCGCCTTCTGATGGTTATATGGGGGAGAAGCGTTTGCAGGCCGGGCAATTTGTTCAAAAAGGACAAACCTTGAGTTTTATTGTAGACCAAACTCAGGGAAAATGGGTGATTGCCAATTTTGAAGAAACCCAAATTGCGAACCTAAGAGAAGGACAGCCGGTGAACATACAGGTAGATGCTTTTCCCGACGAAGCTTTTGAAGGAGTAATAGAATCCTTATCTCCTGCTACGGGTTCACAATTCTCGCTGATGCCACCCGATAATGCCACCGGTAACTTTGTAAAAATCACACAACGCTTTCCTGTGCGTATTCGGTTGAAGAAAGAGCAACAAGACTTAAGTAAACTCAGAGCCGGAATGAACGTTGAGGTGGCCATTCCAAAAGCCTAAGTGATGAGCAATAACACCGTTTTTAAAAGTTGGGTGCCTAACTGGCTGGTTCTAGTCGTTATTTTTCTGGCACTGGTGCCTATCGCCAGTGTCTTGGGTATTTACATGTCAGGCATAAACAGTGCAGCTTCTTATTATGGGGCAGATCCTACAGATATTCAATATTCGGTGATCATTTTTTATCTGGCAATAGCTTCGGCCTTCCCTCTCGAGCGTCGGTTTTTCGACTATTTTGCGCCCAAACCTTATTTTGTGGTGTGTGCGATCATTTATGTGGTGCTCAATCTCATTCTCTATTCCACAAACAGCATCGCTATTCTTTTTATTATACGGTTTCTGGGAGGGATGTTGAGTTTAGGGTTTATCGGGGTAATCTTCACCTTGATCTTTAGACAATTTTCGCAACAACGCAGTCGGGTTTTAGGCTACGCGACTTTTTATGGTGCGCTGTTTTCAACTATGCCATTGGCGCAAATTCTGGACGCCTATGTTTTTTCATATTATGATTTTAACGTGATCTTTTTGATTAAAATCTTTATGGTAATCCCGGGTTTTTTACTGCTTTTAATTATTCTGAAAAGAAACGTGAATTTGCGCAACACCAAAAGAATACCGCTTTACAGTGTAGATTGGGCAAGTTTTGTGCTGTATGCTTCTGCCCTTATGTTGCTCGCATATGTGCTTCTTTATGGGCTCTATTATCAATGGTACAGCAGCGGGCGTATTCTAATCTGTAGTATTGCGTTTGTGTTTTTGATGTTGCTTTTTGTGTTTCGGCAACTGAAGCTTAAGCGTCCCTATATTGACTTTAGCCTGTATAAGCATCGTAATTTTAGAATAGGAATGCTGCTGCTTATCGTGTTTTATTTTTGCAAAGGCGATATGAGCGTGATCAATGGCTTTTTGAATAACAATGTAAATCTAGATGTCTATCATAAGGGCTACATTATGCTTTTTAATGCTCTAGGTATAATCGCTGGAGTCGGGCTTACTGCGCGTTTTATTCTTACGGGAACCAACATCAGGTTGATTTGGGTTACCGGATTTTTAGCGCTACTGGGTTTTCACGTGTACATGTTGTTGCTTTTAGGAAATCAAGCAGAACTCTCTGACTTGATTATTCCGTTGTTTTTGCAAGGCTTCAGCAATGGTACATTGTTGCTTTCTATCGTGATCTTTTATGTGACAGGTGTACCTTCAGCAATTGCATTTTCAGCATCTGTGAGTGGTGTGGCTTTTCGGTTTTCTTCTTTTACGGCGAGTATGGCGCTGGTTTCGTATATGGGATTAAACAGGCAAAAAATACACGCAAGTGCTTTTGCCAATCAAATTCAACAAACCAATGATCTTGTAGGCGCGCGTATTTCGGGTTATAAAGAGGCGCTTTTAAATCAAGGAGCCTCTGCGTTTCAGGCGAATGCCGGAGCAAGCAAGATGCTGGGCCAAGCACTAAACAATCAGAGTAATTTATTGTTTGCGAGGGACTACTATCTTTATGTAAGTGTAGTGATCGTAGCGGTAATTCTAGCGATTATTTTGATTCCCAATTTTCATTATCATATGCGAAAAATCGGGGCAAAATTAATTCCGTTTTAAGCTCTTGGGTTTTTCTTGGCACGGCCAAAGGATTTTATACTTTGAGGTAGTTTACTTGCTGAACAAATACACCAATCCAAAAAGGAGAATCCCTGCCAACACGGCAAAGAAAATTTTCCAGAAAGAATACGGGCGTTTTCCTGAAATGCTTCCGTTTTCTCCATTTACAAAGAAGCTGTATTCTTTTCCTTTATAGCGATACGCCGAGATATAAACCGGTAACAAAATATGTTTGAAAGTTTCTTCTTCCAGGTTGATGTTTAACGTATTTACCCGTTGCTCGTCTCCGCCAATATCGCGACGCGCCCACGTATCTGCAATGCGACGCATTTCTTCCTGAGATTCGAGATGCCCATCCTTGAGTGGAATCGTATATTTTTCGGTTACAAAGCCCGCGAGAAAGCTGCTTTCAAAAGGCTGTAGCTTTTTTAAATTCCACAGTGCGACACCACGAGGCACTTTACCGGTGTGTTGCTTTGAGGCGTTGATGAGTGTATCATCTACAAAACCGCTAATGTTTCCGCTTATGGGAATCCAACGGGTTTTGCGCACGCGGCGTGTGCGTCTTCGGCCCTTGCTGTCTTTGTAGGATTGTGTTTCATAATAGTAATCACCACGTGCACCGCTGTATTGGCCATAAAGTTGCGCGTCAAACGTCCAATACGGTAAATACAATCCTTTAGTAAATTGAGGGTCTAGCGTTGCTTTTTTTAAATCGTTGGGCGCCCACCAAAGTCTGTTTACCCATTTTTTAAACCGAAGAATCGCTTCTTGTTGTGTAAGCTGAAAAGGCAACACTGCACCCGGAAGAATCCACTGTTCAGTTTTTGCATCTTCTCTGATTAGCGGCGTACCGCAATACACGCAATGCAAAGACTTGTAATTCTCTTCAACGTGCTGATTGGCGCCGCAATTTTTGCAATGCAGTATGCTTATTTCTTCGCTGTTTGCCTGAGCTCCTTTTTCCTGAAGAAATTGCCGAAGCGGTAATTCTTTGATAGGATCGGTTTCCAGTGCGATTTGCTCTTGGTTTCCGCAGTATTCGCACGTAATCGTTGTGGTGCCAGGCCTGTATTTAAGCTCGGCACCACAATTTTTACAGGCTTTTTTGAGTTCAGATTTTTGAATGGATGGTTCGGTCAAAGCAGCTTTGAAAATTAATTATTGACCCGGAAGTGGAGGTGGTGTATTTCCGCCTAAAAAGGGTTTCAGTTCTTCGATCTCCTGAAGCGCTTTCCATTCACTCATGCCTTGTTTCCAGATCAAAGAATTTCTATTGATCGTACGCGAAGCAAAAAGTGCCTGTAACTGATCAAAACTTACAGGTCCTTGCTGCGTATTATTCTGAGCATAATAATATTGTGTTGCGACCGGCATTGGAGGAGGTGTTGCAGCGGCTTGCGGTTGTTGTGCCTGTGGCTTGCTCATGGCATTTCCCATTTGTTGGGCAAGCGCAAAGCCCATTCCCATTCCCATCCCGGCACCGGCGGTACCGCCTTCATTATTTGCAGCAGCTTCAATAGCTTTTGCAGTTTTGAATTTGGTTAACTTATCAAGGTCGAGTTTATCGATTCGGCTGTATTCGAAGATTTCTTTTTTGAGCTCTTCGGGCATCGATACATTTTCGATATAGAATTTTTCAAGCGAAATTCCCACCGACGTAAACTCGGGTTGCATCACTTCTTTACACGTCTCAGAAAGTTCTGTAGTGTTTGCAGCATACAATTCTATCGGAAGATTGGCTTCTCCAACGGTGTCTGTAAATCGCGTTGCGATCAGGCTTTTGAGATGCTCATTGATCTCAAAATTGGTAAAATTGGCATCGGTGCCTACAATGTCTTTAATGAATGTTCCGGCGTCGCTTATTTTAAATGCATAAGTTCCAAAAGCTCTGATTTCGACCAAGCCAAAACGATCGTCACTTAAGGTAATTGGGTTTTTTGTTCCCCATTTTTCGTCGGTGAATAAATGGGTGTTTACAAAATATACTTCTGCCTTAAACGGACTGTCAAAACCATATTTCCAGCCTTTAAGTGTAGAAAGAATAGGAAGGTTTTGTGTGTTTAAAGTGTATGTTCCCGGCCCAAAAACATCTGCAAGCTGACCTTCATTGATAAAAACAGCAGTTTGTCCCTCGCGTACGATGAGTTTTGCGTTGTTCTTAATTTCGTTTTGATAGCGCTCAAAACGATGTGCAATGGTATCTGGCGTATAATCGAGCCACTCGATGATGTCGATAAATTCGTGGCTGAGTTTTTCTTTAATCTTATCAAATATTCCCATAGGTTGTTTCGGTTTTAATGAAGCTGTATACTTATGAGTATCAAAAGTCTATATTTTGTTTCAAACTATTTACTCGATGGGCAAGATTTAAATGCTCTATGGCTTACTTCAAGATCATTTATGCGTTTCTTCCTTCTTCATCAGGATACAAAGTGTAAACAGGATCACTTTGCCAGAATTCCTTTGTATCAGCATCTATGATCGAAAGCTTTCCTTTAAAGGCAGCTCCCGTGTCTACATTCCAAACATTAGCCATTTGCGTTGGTTCGTCTCTGGCGATGCGGGTTACAGGAGTGTGACCGATGTAGATCTCTTTGTGGTATTGCAGCCGCATAGGATATTCCGGGTCCTCTTTTTTAATGCGTTTGTCAAGGCTAACTGCCATTTCCCAAAAGGTGCGATCCCAATAAAAAGCCGTGCTGTAATGTTCAAACTCGGGACCATTGCGGTTTTGAAAACCGGCATGAACAAACATGCGGTTTTGTTCATCTATATGATAATCTTTGAGGTTTTTATAGAATTCAAGATGCTCTTGTTTGGTTTCTTGGGTGATGTTTTCATAAGACTTCATCGTGCTTCTTCCGCCGTGATTGAGCCAAGTGTCATTTTTGGTATTGTCTCGCAACCATTGATACGCCAGATCATCGTGATTACCTCGCATAAAAATGCAATTATGCGTTTTTGACAATTCAATTAAAAAGGAAACCGTTTGTGCGCTCTCACTCCAGCCGTCAACATAGTCTCCTAAAAAAATAAGTAAATCGTCTTGGGTTACTTTGGCGCGCTCAAGAATTTGTTCAAGTGCTCTCAGGCCGCCGTGAATGTCGCCTATGGCGAGGGTACGTGTCATGAATTGTATTTTACTTTTCGCAAAATGCGAATGTTTTCTTTGTATGCATTGTAAAGTTTGGTGCCGTATTTTCTAAGATACGGCCGAATACGTTCTAGTTTATCAAGCGCCGGTTCAAACCCGTTGAGGTAGCAAATTAAATACGTTGCCGGCAGGTTGTACAGGTCTTCAAGTTCGCCTTTGTTGAGTTCTTTATTAGCCAATACTTTCTTAAGAATAGTATTGTTATTGTTATAAATATGATAGAGCAATTTTCGGTCAAATTGAGGTGGCTCAAAGACTAAAGTGCTGTCAATAGTGTATGACCCGTTTTCATTAAAATTGATCGTCAATTCTTCCAGCGGATAATATTTATATTCATTCTGAAGTCCTAGCAGTACGTATTCTAAAATAGTAAAATGATCATCGGTCATAGCAATGGAAACTTCGTCTAAAGCCGAATAAAAAAGCCGCACTTGCTCGTTGATCAGTTCGATATCTACGCGACTAAAATAGGTGTTGCCTTTAACCTCTTTTTTATTGCCTGCCCAGCAAACCACAAATTGCTCTTTAAACACTTTGTACTGCGTAAACAGATCTGCGTGCCGCACATTGATAAAATCGATAACGCCGTCCAGAGTCAATTCAATACTGTTGTGAGCGTGTTTTTCGATCGTGGCGACGATCTCGCTGTTCACATCTTTGATTTCACTCTTAAAAACCTTGGGCATAGAGATGCTTCCGTCTCTAAAAAAAGCAGTGCCACCCCAATATTTCCAGATGTTTTTCTTTAGCGCTGTGAGTTTATTGATTGGTCTTATGGTGACTAAACCAATTACCTGATCTGAAGGCAAATGCGGAAACGGAATGTTTTCATAAGAAATCAGTGGCGGATTGGTCAAATAGGCATTCACCAAATTTTGAATTTTGCTATCATCAAAAAACGGAACGCCTAAGATTTCGTTAGTTTCATCTTCAACTCCAATTACGATATAACTGTTGTTTTTGGGGTTCGAATTAGAAAGCGCACATACGTGTTTTAAAAACTTAGCCTTGCCTTCTTTGGTACTGATGTCAACTTTTCGCTTTTTGTCATAAAAACTGTTCTCGTCATTATGTGCGAGTAAGTTTTTAATGAGCAGGCGTTTGTTGATCATTCTTTATTGCTATTAGTATTGTTATTTTTATTGGCACGGCCAAAGGGTTCAAAACTCCAAGACTTGTCTCGAAATTGAAAATTCGATTCCAAGTAAAGCCTCGCTCGCTTACCCTGAGGTAGTTCACAAGTCAATCAAATTTACTTCCGCGTTTTTCTGAGTTTTTAAGATAGTTAGAAAATTTACCCAACTGATCAATCAATTCTTGGGTTTCTTGATTGAGTTCATCAAATGTTTCCTCGCCTAAATACCCTCTGTCTAAACATCTTAACAATTGCGATTTTGTTTCGCAACAAGATCCTTTAGCAAAGCCCAAAAAATTAATAAACTCTTTATTTCCACCTCTGCCGAAGCCTTCAGCAATGTTATCCATTACAGAACCTGATGAAGCATTTATTTGATTTATAAGTTCAAAGTCTTGTTTCAAATTAGAAGTCTGAATTAGTTTCCAAACATTATTAGCAAGAACTCTAGCTTTCTTAAAAATTTCTAGTTCTTCAAATGAGTTGTAATGTGCCATCTTGCGGGTGAATAATAGTAATAACAATAAAAATAATAATTATTGCTTGTTCACCACCGTAGAAGAAGCTTGATCCACACTCATAACTACAAGGTCTGCAATGTTCACATGGTAAGGGCGAGTGACTACAAAATGAATAATATCTGCGATATCTTCAGCTTGTAAAGGTTTAAACCCTTGATACACTTTATCTGCTTTTTCTGAGTCGCCTTTAAAACGAACTTCGCTGAATTCGGTCTCAACCATTCCCGGATTAACCGCTCCCACACGTATGTTATAGCCATTCAAATCTATACGCATGCCTTGATTAATTGCATCCACGGCGTGTTTACTTGCGCAATACACATTACCTTTGGGGTACACCTCCTTACCGGCGGTTGAACCTATGTTGATAATGTGCCCACTATTTTGTGCGATCATTTTTGGGATGATCCTATCACTTACATAGAGCAAGCCTTTGACGTTGATGTCCAACATCGCATCCCAATCGTCTGTGCTTCCATCCTGAATAGGATCAAGACCGTGTGCGTTGCCCGCATTGTTGATAAGAATATCTATGTGCTGAAAAGCTTCAGGCAAGTCATTAATCGCATTTTCTACGTCTTTTTTATTTCGAACATCAAAAGTCAAAGTGTGCACTTCAACGAGTTGTTGTAATTCGTTTTTAAGCGCATCTAGGCGTTCTTGACGTCTTCCGCAGAGGATAAGATTAATGCCGTTTTTAGCAAAGTGTTTAGCAGTGGCTGCACCTATACCGCTTGTGGCACCGGTAATTAAAGCTGTTGGTCTAGACATAATTAAGTGTATTTGTTAAGTATTCTTAAGTCCTCCTAATAAAATTATAGCGGTTTATTAAAAGAAGATAAAAACACGTTAATTGTCGTTAATGATTTTTTGCAACGTAAGAATTTACTTCATTTTTGAGCAAATTAATGACTGAATTTAATTAGAATATTATGAAAAATATGTTGAAATATGGGCTGTTAGTAGCCGGAATACTAGGATTATCTTCTTGTAGTGATGATGATAGCAATGCAAGTGCCGAAGCCGGGACTTCTAATATGACCGTGCGCATGGTGGATGCACCAGGAGATTACGATAATGTTTTTATAGATGTAGAAGGAGTTGTTGTAAAGTATAACGACGATTTTAATGAAGAAGCTTATGACGATGATTACGTTTTTGTAGATGGTGAATTTGAGCTTGACACCGATGATGAGGTTTATGACCTGTTAGAACTTACAGGTGGTGCTTATGCAATTCTTGCAGATGAAGATATTCCTGCTGGTGCGATTAGTCAAGTGCGTTTAGTGCTTGGTGATGACAACACCGTAGTTGTAGATGGAGAAACCTACCCATTGCAAACGCCAAGTGCACAACAGTCTGGTTTAAAGGTTCAGTTTAATCAAACTTTAGAAGCCGGAGTGTTTTATACGGTAGTGCTTGACTTTAATGTTGAAGAATCTATTGTAGAGCAAGGTAATGGCGGTTATTTATTAAAACCTGTGATTAGAGCGAGTGCAATTGAAGCAACCGGTGTGATCGCTGGTTCATTATTGCCACTTAATGTGCCGGCAACCATTACTGCCGAAGGTGAAGGCGTTGTTGTGTCTACCAATGTGAGCAGCGATGGAGACTTTGCTCTTAACGGTTTGCCAGAAGGTGTTTATGATGTAACGATCGAGGCCGAACTTGTTGCAGATGTGATTACAACAGTAGTTGTAGAAGATGTAGCAGTTGTAAATGGTGAGAGTACAGCGCTAGGTGCTATTACCGTTGAATAAAACATAAAGAACACGTATCTTTGAAAAGCAATCTGAAAAGATTGCTTTTTTTTTGCAACATTTCTCACGAGATGTCGTCTTTAGAATTACCCCTAAAAGCTTTCCGCAAGCCGTGCTTACAGGGGATTTTAACCATTGCTTAACAAAATGGTTAGCAATAAAGTATAACCTTGTAGACCTCAGAGTCATATAAAACGTACATAAAACTAGAGTATGGAAGATAACGCATCTGTTGATATAGGAGCGATTAACGAAAAGATCGAAAAAGAGAGTGCTTTTGTAAAAGTACTTACGATGGAAATGAATAAAGTCATCGTAGGACAAAAGCATATGGTAGAACGTTTGCTCATAGGCCTTTTGGGGCGTGGGCATATTTTGCTGGAGGGAGTTCCCGGTCTGGCAAAAACATTAGCGATCAACACGCTTTCTCAAGCGGTTCACGGTAGCTTTAGCCGTATTCAGTTTACGCCAGATTTACTTCCGGCAGATGTTGTGGGTACCTTGATTTACAATATGAAACTGAATGATTTCAGCATAAAGAAAGGACCTATTTTTGCCAATTTCGTCCTCGCGGATGAGATTAACCGTGCCCCGGCTAAAGTACAGAGTGCATTGCTGGAAGCGATGCAGGAGAAGCAGGTGACCATTGGTGATGAGACCTTTAAGCTTGACAGACCGTTCTTGGTTATGGCAACTCAAAACCCGGTAGAGCAAGAAGGGACCTATCCACTTCCTGAAGCGCAAGTTGACCGTTTTATGCTTAAAACCGTTATCGATTATCCTAAGCAAGCCGAAGAACAGCTCATCATACGCGCCAATCTAAAAGGCTCTTTTGAAAAAGTAAATCCGGTTGTTTCTATCGAACAGATCTTGCGTGCGCAGGAAGCCGTAAAAGAGGTGTATATGGATGAGAAGATCGAGAAGTACATTCTTGATATCATCTTTGCGACGCGTTATCCGGAAAATTATAAGTTGGCAGATTTAAAACCTTTGATCAGTTTTGGGTCTTCGCCACGGGGTAGTATCAACCTGGCAACGGCTTCAAAATGTTATGCGTTTATCAAAGGTCGCGGTTATGTGATTCCAGAAGATGTGCGTGCAGTAGTACACGACGTATTGCGTCACCGTATAGGAATTACTTATGAAGCAGAAGCAGAAAACGTAACTACCGAAGAAATTATAAACAAGATCGTAAACGAGATCGAAGTACCATAAACTTAAAAGACAGAAATCAGTTCGCAGTTCTTGCTTGAAAAATAGCAACTACTGCCTGCTGATTTTCTTTTTGATTACATATTCATGGACACTAAAGAACTTCTAAAAAAAGTACGCAAAATTGAGATCAAGACCAGAAGACTGTCTGATCATATTTTTGGCGGGGAATATCACTCTACGTTCAAAGGGCGTGGTATGACCTTTAGTGAAGTACGTCAATACCAGTTTGGTGATGATGTGCGCAATATAGATTGGAATGTCACCGCACGCTACAATGAGCCTTTTGTAAAGGTTTTTGAAGAAGAGCGCGAGCTTACGATGATGCTGGTGGCCGATGTGAGTGGTTCAGAATTCTTTGGAACAGACCAGCAGTTGAAGTCTGAAGTGGTTACAGAAATTGCCGCAACCCTGGCATTTTCGGCATTGCAGAATAATGATAAAATCGGACTCATTTTATTTTCAGATGGTATCGAATTATACATTCCGCCTAAAAAAGGAAAATCACACGTACTGCGTATCATTCGCGAACTTTTAGAATTCAAACCGAAAAGTAAAAAGACCGATGTGGCACAGGCTTTGAAATTCCTTTCTGGAGTGATGAAGAAAAAAGCCATTGTCTTTGTCCTTTCAGATTTTATTGCAGACGACTATCAGGACACGATGAAGATCGCGGCCAAGCGTCACGATATTACAGGTATACGTATTTACGATCAGCGTGAGGAAGAAATCCCGAGTTTGGGAATTGTGCAAATGGAAGATGAAGAAACCGGCGAATTATTGCTGGTCAATACTACATCAAAAAAGGTGCGTAACAATTATGCGAAATATTACCGCGATCGCGTGGCGTATTATAAGGATAGTTTTACAAGAAGCGGTGCCGGCGTGATCGATGTGCGTACCGATGAAAGCTATGTCAAAAAATTACTAGGTTATTTTAAACGAAGAGGATAACACAACAATGAACAGTAACCTTAATAATCATATTCCTAAATCAAGTTTTTATAGCATAAGAGCGTTTGCTTTTGCAATGATTATTGCTTTTTTAAGCGCATTTAATGTGCAAGCGCAGCAGGTAAAAGGAGCAGTTGACACCACGTCAATTCGTATTGGCGAGCAAATCACTTATGAGTTTCAGGTAGAAGCAGATTCTACAGATCTTGTGATGTTTCCTGAAGGGCAAACCTTTCAGCCTTTAGAAATGATCGAAGCCTATCAGGTTGACACTTCGTACGCCGGTGCAAAGATGAACTTGATCAAACGCTATGGGCTAACTCAGTTTGATAGCGGATCGTATACGATTCCACGTCAGGTTGTGTCAATAAACCAACAACCCTTTTATACAGATTCGGTTGCGATCGAGGTGAACAATGTAGTGGTCGACACGACCAAACAAGGCCTTTACGATATTAAAGACATTGTTGCTGTAGAACGCGCAACCAGTAAATTCTGGGAATATTTACTGTACTTTTTATTGCTTGCTGCGATAATAGGTGGATTCTTATTTTTTATTATTCGACGCAGTCGTAAAAAAGCAGCAGCAGAGCAAAAGCTTCCGCCGTTTGAGCAGGCATTATTTTCATTAAAACAACTTGACGAAGAGTATAAAGAACCGGCGCGAGGTATTGATGAGCGCGATATGACCAAGGCGTACTATTCAAAACTTACAGACATTGTAAGAAGATATCTTGATGAAGAGGTTTATGACCGTTCGATGGAAAGTACTTCTTCAGAATTGATCGAGCGTTTAATGCTCGAAAAGCAGGAAGGCAAAATTGACTTGAGCAAAGAAACCATTCTTAAGTTAGACCAAATCCTAAAGCGTGCCGATCTTACCAAGTTTGCTCGTACGTCTCCGGGAACCGGCCAGGCTGAAGCAGATCGTCTGGTTGCTGAAGAGATCGTAAAAGAAACCAAAGAAGCGATCCCGCCGCCTACAGAAGAAGAATTGATGCGAGATGCGGCTTATCGTGAAGCCTTGGCAAAGCGTCGCAAGCGCAAGCTTATTTTAACTTCGGTACTTGGAGTTTTTGGAATTTTAGTGATCGCTACAGGAATTTTAATCGCTACCAAAGGTTTTGATTTTGTAAAAGATAATTTCATCGGGCATCCTTCAAAAGATTTGCTTGAAAGTGATTGGGTACGCAGTGAG
Source organism: Leeuwenhoekiella blandensis MED217 (assembly GCF_000152985.1). Taxonomy (GTDB): domain Bacteria; phylum Bacteroidota; class Bacteroidia; order Flavobacteriales; family Flavobacteriaceae; genus Leeuwenhoekiella; species Leeuwenhoekiella blandensis. The sequence continues at coordinate 63,216 of NZ_CH672395.1, forward strand.
TATGGTTATCCTCCGGTGATCATCAGTACGCCGCGTATTTTAGAGCGTGACGAGATCGCTTTGCCAGATTCGCTCAAGCAACAGATGGATATGAGCACCTTTACCTACGGAAGCTTGATTGACGACTTTTATGTGGTGGTAAATAATACCCGCTTTGGCGGAAAAAATGAAGCTAATTTAGAAGCTTCGGCGCAAGGATTCATCAGTACGATTGAAGCCAACGGTGCAAAAAACCTGATCGTTAAAACCGAAAAATACACCACGCCCGAAGGAACTGAAGGTTTACGCGTTTACGGAACAGGTGATTTCCCAGAAACCTTGAATAAAGACGAATTCAGTAAAGGAGCATATGAGATGCTTTTATTTACGGCTCCGGGTGTCTTGCAGCAAATTTTAGTAGCCCATCGTGAAGATGATACCTATGCAAAAGAGATGAGCGCGCGCATTATAAATTCAGTAGAACTTCAAAAATCTGTACCTACCGATGTTAAGTAATTTTGAATTTCAAAGTCCTGAATTTTTCTGGTTGTTCCTCCTGCTTCCGGTAGTTGCAGTGTGGTATTTCTTTAAACGAAATAAGCTCACGGCTCAGGTTAAACTTTCGAGTTTAAAGGGATTTAAAGCAGGCAGCGGTTTGCTGGCAAAATTCCGTCCCGTTTTATTCGTTTTACGTCTGTTGGCATTAGCCTGTTTGATCACAGCTTTGGCGCGGCCGCGCAACGTTGATGTTTCTACTCGAACAAACACCACACGCGGAATTGACATTGTGATCGCCATTGATGTTTCGGCGAGTATGTTGGCGCGTGACCTAAAACCTAATCGTCTTGAGGCGCTTAAAGAGGTGGCTTCACAGTTTATTGCAGATCGCCCTAGCGACCGAATTGGTCTCGTAGAATATGCGGGAGAGAGTTACACGAGAACGCCTATTACCAGCGATAAAAGTATTGTGTTGAGTTCGCTTAATGATATTCAATATAATAGCATTATCGAGGGTGGTACTGCGATAGGAATGGGATTGGCGACTTCGGTAAACCGCTTAAAAGACAGTAGGGCAAAAAGCAAGGTGATCATTTTGATGACTGATGGTGTGAATAACGCCGGATTTATAGAGCCGAGTACCGCGAGTGAATTGGCTCAGGAATTTGGGATCAAAGTCTACACCATAGGTCTGGGAACTAACGGTACAGCGCTTTCTCCTGTTGCTTTACGCCCTGACGGAAGTTTTCAATATGGAAGCATTCCTGTTGAAATTGATGAAGCCTTGCTGCAAGAGATCGCAGATAAAACCGGCGGACTTTATTTTAGAGCGACCGATAATGAATCTTTAGAGGAGATTTATGCCGAAATCAACAAGCTTGAAAAAACAGATGTTGAAGAGTTTAAGTATACCAATTATGAGGAGAAATTCAGACCGCTGGTTATTCTGGCAGGTTTGCTTTTGTTGTTTGAATTGCTGTTGAGGTATACGGTGTTTAGAAGTTTTGTTTAAAATATAGATTGAATACTAAATAGTTAATTTGTGTATTTACTAGAAGAAAAAATATGGTTTTGGGCGTTGCTGGCAATTCCGGTAGTGGTACTGCTTTACTTTGCAGTCACCCTTTGGAAACGCAGTGCGCAAAAACGCTTTGTGACCAACCGTGAATTGTTGGGAAAATTAACGCCGCAGCGTTCGGTTTTTAAACCGGTGTTGAAGCTTATCGTTTTATGTCTCTCTTTGGCCTGTATGGCCGTGGCTTTGGTAAATCCAAAGATCGGTACCAAATTAGAGACGGTAAAGCGGGAAGGTGTTGACGTAGTCTTTGCGGTTGATGTTTCCAAAAGTATGGATGCTGAAGATATCGCTCCCAGCCGAATTGATAAAGCAAAACAACTCGTTACACAGATCATCAACAATTTAGGCAGTGACCGTGTGGGGATTATTGCTTATGCAGGAAGTGCTTATCCACAATTGCCCATCACTACAGATTACAGCAGTGCCAAGATGTTCCTCAACGCGATGAATACCGATATGCTATCGAGCCAGGGAACAGCCATAAGAGATGCGATTGAGCTGGCAAAAACCTACTATAATGATGAGGAGCAGACCAATAGAGTTTTAGTGATTATTTCTGATGGAGAAGATCACGCTGGTGAAGTAGCTTCTATTGCAGAATCGGCTACAGAGCAAGGCATTCGCATTTTTACCATTGGTGTAGGTTCAGAAGCGGGAGATCGTATTCCTATTAAAAGAAATGGTGTTGTTCAGTCGTATAAAAAAGATCAGAATGGAGAGACGGTGATCACTAAGCTAGATCCGGCAACGCTTCAGGAGATCGCAGCTGAGGCTGATGGTGAATACATCAATGGGAACAGTACGCAAGAAGTCGTTGACAAAATGGCTTCCGCTTTAAATCAAATGGATAAAAAAGAATTTGAAGCCAAGCAATTTGCCGATTTTAAAGACCAGTTTCAGTGGTTTGTTGCTGCGGCACTATTCTTGCTAATTATAGATGTGTTCTTGCTGGAGCGTAAAACGGCCTGGGTGAGAAAACTGAATCTATTCAATGAAAATAAGTCTAAATCTTAATCTTTTTGAAGATGAAGAATTTTATAAATAACCTTTTAAGCTTGACCTTTATTTTGGTTACCGGTGTGGTGTTTGCGCAAAGCGAAAAACCCGATCCGGCTATTTTGGAGGCACAGGATTTTGTAGCAGAAGCTAACGATGAGTTTGCCTCAAATGAGTTTGCAGCGGCAGAATCTGCCTATCGAAAAGCGGTAGCCAAAGATCCTGCAAATGCGGCAGCCAAATACAATATGGGTAATAATTACTACCGAAACAAAAAATATGGTGAGGGAATGAATCGCTATATTCAGGCAGCTGAGGTAGCCCAAACAAAGGCTGAAAAACATAAGGCGTTTCACAATCTTGGGAATGCATTTTATCAACAAAAGGATTACAAAAAAGCAGTTGAAGCGTATAAAAATGCATTGCGCAACGATCCTACCGATGAAGAAACACGTTATAATCTAGCGCTTGCTAAAAAGGAAGAAGAGAAAAACGGCGGTGGCGGCGGTGATGATGAGAATGAAGATGAAAATCAAGACCAAAACGAAGATCAAAAAGATCAGGATGGTGAAGGTGATGATAAAGAAAGCGATGACGGCAAGCCTAAAGATCAAGACGATCAGGGAGATGAAAAGAAAGATCAGGGCGATGAAAATAAGGACGATAAAGGCAAGCCCGAAGACAAAGATGGTGATCAAAAAGATCAAGGTAAAGATGGCGATAAGGAGAAAGAACAACAACAGCCAAAACCCGGTCAAGGTCAGTTGTCTCCTCAGCAAGTAAAGAGTTTGCTGGAAGCGATGAAAAACGAAGAGAATAAAGTTCAGGATAAGATCAATGCTCAAAAAGTTAAAGGAGCAAAGGTGAAAACCGATAAGGACTGGTAATTTTAGAGACCAGTATCACGTAAAAAAAGCAGAAGTTACAATGAAGATGAAGCTAAAATTTTTGCTGATTGTTTTGTTTGCCGGGTTTAGCGCTTGGTCTCAGGTAGAATTTGATGCCGTTGTAAGCAAAGAAAAACTTGGCGTTAATGAGCGTTTACGTGTTGATTTTGAAATGAATCAAGACGGCGATAACTTTAGACCGCCCAGTTTTCAAGGGTTTACGGTAGTAGGTGGTCCTAACCAATCCATCAGTAAACAGTGGATTAACGGTAAAGCGAGTTTCTCTAAAACCTTCTCCTACTTTCTGCAGCCTAATGCTACAGGTACCTTAAAAATAGGCCAGGCCGAAATTGAGATCGACGGGACGGTGTATAAAACGATTCCTATAGAGATCACCGTGACCGGCGCGGTCGAAAAACCCAAAGATCCTAATGATCCTGTCGCCGCAGCAGAAGATAATGTGCATCTGGTTGCTGAGGTTTCTAAAAATGATCCTTATTTAAACGAGGCGTTTACGGTTGTTTATAAGCTGTATGTAAGTCGGGAAACTGCAGTAAATGGCTGGAACGAACTCGACGCACCTAAGTTTGCAGATTTCTGGAGTCAGAGTATAGATGAGAAACAATTTAAAGTGTATGATGGTTCGTATGACGGTAAACCCTATCGCTATGTGATCTTGAGAAGAACGCTGCTTTATCCTCAAAAAACAGGAGAGCTTACCATCGAGCCATTGGCGTTGAATATCAATGTGGAAGCGCCAACCAATCGCAGAGATATTTTTGGAATGCGCATCACAAGACCGGCAAAAATTACGGTTACCGCGCCCACCCGAAAAGTCAATGTAAAAGCCTTACCGGAAGACGGGAAGCCCGAGAATTTTAGCGGAGCGGTAGGAAACTTTGATTTTGATGTTGTAGCCAGTAAAACGAAACTCGACGCACAAGAGGCACTAGATCTTACATTAACTGCAAAAGGAAATGGGAATCTAAAACTCTTCACGCTACCAAAGCCTAAATTGCCAAGTGCACTTGAAGTATATGAGCCCGAAAACGAGCAGGACGTTCGTGTTTCACTTAATGGGATGGCAGGTTCTAACAGCGCACGTTATACGATAGTTCCGCAGCAAAAGGGAAGCTATCCTATTCCGCCTATTCGCTTTTCTTATTTTGATCCTGCGACAGAGCAGTATAAAACGCTTAGCAGCGACGAGATCGTGATTGATGTAGAAAATGGTCCTGCAACTCTAGCGACTTCAGATAAGGCTGATAAAATCCCTGTGGAAGAAACCAAGCAATTTGCCTACATCAAATCTGATGCGAAACTGAAGCCGATGAATCAAGATCGATTTTTTGGTTCTACCGCATTCTGGAGTTTGTTGGTTACACCGGTGGTGTTGATTCCGTTAGCGATTTTATTCGGTCGTAAACGCAGAGCTTATCAAAATGATGTGAAAGGAAATCGCTTACGCAAGGCCGATAAGTTGGCTCGAAAATACTTAGGCGATGCCAAAAAGAGTTTGGGCGATCAAACCGCTTTCTATTTAGCCTTAGAAAAGTGTTTGCATAATTATTTAAAAGCACGGTTGAATATTCAAACAAGTGAAATGAGTAAAGAGCGCATCAGCCAGTTGCTTCAGGATCGTGGTGTAACCGTAGAAACTACTGCGGCATTCCTGAAGCTCTTAGAAAGCTGCGAATTTGCGCGCTACACACCATCCAGCAGTGATGCTATGCAACACGATTATGAGCAGGCTTCTCGTGTAATTTCAGAAATAGATAAACAGTTATGAAAACAATGATAAGATCAAGCTATCGTTTTGTAATTCTTGTGCTGTTTATGGCTTCGCTGAGCTTAAATGCACAAACGCCACAGCAGCTTTTTGAAACCGGAAACTCGCAGTATGCGCAGAATAATTTTGAGGAAGCTATCAAGAATTACGAGAAAGTTCTCGATTCTGGTTACGAGTCGGCGGCTGTTTATTATAATTTGGCTAATGCCAATTATAAACTCAATCGTATTGCACCAAGCGTTTATAATTATGAAAAAGCGCTAGCACTCAAGCCTAATGATAAAGAGATCAAGAATAATCTGGAGTTTGCACAAAACATGACCATTGACGCCATAACGCCGTTGCCAGAAAATACTTTTAAAAGATGGTGGAATCAATTGCTTCATATTTTCTCTCTAGACGGTTGGGCGATCGTTACTGTGGTGTGCATGCTGCTTTTTGCCTTGAGTTTTATCATTTATTACTTCGGGAAAACTACGGCTTTAAAACGTGGCTTTTTTACTACGTCTTTTGTGGCTTTGGGGTTAGGATTGTTGAGTCTTGCTCTGGCGTTTCAGGCGCAGTCTAATGAAAAAAACAAACAGTTTGCTATTGTTTTTTCAGCAGAAGCTGAAATTAAAAGCGAGCCTAATTTAGCCAGCGAGGAGGCTTTCGTTTTACATGAAGGAACCAAAGTTCGCGTGCTGGAAACCGAAGGCGATTGGCAAATGATTCGGCTGGCAGATGGTAAAGAAGGTTGGATTCCTGCAACCGATATCAAAATCTTATAAAAGAGCGTAAAACGCTTGTTTTATTTGGGTTATGTTGATTCTGAAACACATCTGCCCAAGATATTCCTGTATCCAAATTGGATTTTTTAGTTTAAGAGAGCTACATAATTTCTATTTTTAGAATCTCTTTAAGAGATAAAGACCGATGTAAGGCTTAGTTTATATAATTTTAAGCGGGCTATGGTCTGACTTTTAACTGAAAACAATTACTATGGATATTAAAAAGATTTTTCAAAACAACAAAGAATGGGTTCAGGAGCGCTTAGGTACCGAACCTGATTATTTCAAAAAGCTTTCTGAGGGGCAATCTCCAGAGATCCTGTACATAGGCTGTAGTGACAGCCGTGTATCTTCTGAAGAGCTTATGGGAGTAGGACCCGGTGACGTTTTTGTACACCGTAATATTGCCAATATGGTACCGAATACTGACCTTAATTCTATGTCTGTAATCAACTATGCGGTAGAACACCTAAAGGTTAAACACGTAGTGGTTTGTGGTCATTATTACTGTGGAGGCGTGAAGGCGGCTATGCAGTCTTCAGATCTTGGTTTATTGAATCCCTGGTTAAGAAACATTAGAGATGTTTATAGAATTCATAAAGAGGAATTAAGCCTTATTCAAGACGAGGAAGAGCGTTACAAAAAGTTTGTTGAGCTCAATGTTCAAGAGCAGTGTGTGAACGTGATCAAGACGGCAGATGTGCAAAAGGCGATACGTAACCGCAATCTTACAGTGCACGGCTGGGTATTTGACATCCATTCTGGAAAGCTAATAGATCTAAAAATAGATTTTGATGCGATCCTAGAACATATAATGGAGATCTATAGATTAGACGATTAAAATTTATAAAGCGTAAACACTTAGTGTTTACGCTTTCTTTTTATTGAAAGGGTTAACCTAAAAACTAGAGCTATGTTTAAACATTTAAAAAGTGATTTACCCGCAAGTATAGTTGTGTTTTTTGTCGCATTACCTTTATGCTTAGGTATTGCTTTAGCTAGTGGCGCACCCTTATTTTCAGGACTTATCGCCGGTATCGTAGGTGGTATTGTCGTGGGTTCTTTAAGTGGATCGCACATTGGAGTTAGCGGTCCTGCTGCAGGATTATCTGCAATCGTTCTCGTTGCCATAACAACTTTGGGCGGGTATCAAAATTTATTGTTAGCAACAGTATTGGGCGGAGCTATTCAGCTTGTATTTGGATTGCTAAAAGCAGGAATTATAGGTTATTATTTTCCTTCTTCTGTAATAAAAGGAATGCTTACCGGGATAGGTATTATTATCATACTGAAACAGATTCCGCATTTTTTTGGTTACGATGCTGATCCGGAAGGCGATTGGGCTTTTTTTCAAGTTGATGGGGAGACCACCTTTTCTGAAATAGGTCGTGTCTTTAACGGGATAAGCCCCGGGGCCACGCTTATAGCCTGTACCGGTATGGCGGTTCTCATACTTTGGGATGCGGTTTTAAGCAAGAAAGGTCGTTTTTTTAAATTGGTACAAGGACCATTGGTTGCTGTGGTTTTGGGAATTGTATATTACCTCGCAACTCAGGATTCTGAAACGTGGGGCATATCAAAAGCGCATTTGGTTAAAGTTCCGGTTCCTGATGATTTTAGTTCGTTTATCGGTCAGTTTACCTTTCCTAATTTTAAGGTTATTGGAGAACCTCAGGTTTGGATCACTGCGTTTACAATTGCACTGGTAGCAAGCTTAGAAACCCTGCTTTGTGTTGAGGCAACAGATAAATTAGATCCTAAAAAACGTACTACGCCTACTAATCGCGAACTTTTTGCTCAGGGCGCGGGAAATATCGTTTCGGGAATGATAGGAGGTCTTCCGGTTACTCAGGTTATTGTGCGCAGTTCTGCAAATATGCAATCAGGTGGGCAAACCAAAATGGCTGCGATTATACACGGTTTTTTATTGTTAATCTCGATCATTCTTATTCCAAATATTTTAAACTTGATTCCCTTATCGGTATTGGCTGCAGTGCTTTTGCTTGTGGGGTATAAACTCGCAAAACCTGCTACCTTTAAGCGTATGTGGGTTTTAGGCTGGAAACAATTCATTCCCTTTATCATTACCGTTTTGGGTATAGTGTTTACCGATTTGTTGATTGGTATAAGCCTCGGGCTGGGCGTAGGCATTGTGGTGATCTTGATAAAAAGCTATCAGAATTCTCATTTTTTGCATTTGAGAAAAGAAGAGGAGACCGGAGTAGATGTGGTTAAAATGACCCTGGCTGAAGAAGTGACTTTTATAAATAAAGGAGCGATTATGAAAGAACTGAATAGGCTAGAGCCCAACACTTTTCTAGAAATAGATGTGCGAAAAACACAGTATCTAGATCAAGATATTATAGAGATCTTAGATGATTTTAGCTTTAGGGCCAAAGACAAAAATATCAATGTGGTTATCATTTCAGAGCGAGGTACTGTTGAGAACCCCGAGAGTTATGAAGAGTTTTTTAAGAGAGAAAAGCATTACAAGCCCGTGTCTTAGGCTAGGCCGACTCATAGTTAAGCTCCTCTTCATCCAGAGCATCCTCAAATTCTTCAACCTCTCTTAAAATGCTAGGTAAAAACGCCGGTCCCAGCGGTTGAATAGTGTTGTAGAGTACCGAGTTTTCTCTGGTTTCCTCATCAATAAGGCTGTTGGTCATTGCCGAGAAAAACATCATCAGCACGCTTAAGATAAAAGCAGATTTTAATAAACCGAATACCCCTCCCAGAATTCTATTTACGATACCCAACATGGCAAGAGAAGCAACCTTGGTAAGCAGTCTTCCCGCAAGCGTAATGACCACAACGATAATAATAAATGTCACAGCAAAAGCCGTCAGGTTTATCGCGTGCTCACTCCAGTCTACTTTTTCATTAAGAAAATCTACCGCATAGTACGAAAAGTGAATAGCGCCATAAACACCTAAAATCAAAGCGATTAATGATGCGATTTCAATAAGAAGTCCGTTTTTTAAACCTTTAAAAAGGCCTAATACGAGCACGATTCCTAAGATGATATCCAAGTAGTTCATAGGCTAAAGATACTGTATCGTGCTAAATAATCTTTTTGAGCTTGGCTATATGTTAGTATTTTGATTGTTTCTTCTTGATTATCTTTGCCGCATGGCAAGAGACGAACAACTTAAAGAACGCTGGGAGCAAGTAGTAAATAAACTATCTGCACGCTTTGCAGACGGAGAACCTTTAGACCTAGACGCGATCATCTATTTGATAGGTGTGCAAGAGCTGGGCAAACCGGGAAAGCGTTTTAAAAAAGATGATAAAATAAACCTGATGCATATTGCGATTTGCAGGTTGCTAGAGCCTTTTGGGTATTACCGTTTTGATTATCAAGATGAGGATGGCTGGCCGCATTATGAGATGATAGAGCAATTACCATCACTCAAAGCCGGAGAGCAATCATTGCTGATGAAAGAAGCTATTGTGCAGTATTTTCTTGAGAAAGAGCTTGTGCACTAAGTATTTGCTACATTCTTGTTATTTCCATATATGCTTATAAGCTTACTTCAAGAATACTTCCCTAATGATACGGGTCCAATTTACAAGGAAACCATTGCAGGTAGGTTTCCGGTAGAGCCATTCAATACGTATAGCAATCTCATTTTTTTATTTATAGTGATCTACTTTGGGATCAAGATTTATAGAAAGCCTAAAAACCAGTGGTTTTTGATGATTGCTTTACCTTTTATTTTTATCGGTTATGTAGGAGGCACGTTATACCACGGGTTGCGTAGTGACGAACTTTGGCTTTTATTAGATTGGGTGCCCATACGCGGTTTAAGCTTTGCGGCCATCTTGTATTTTATTTTTAAATGGAAAAAAACCTGGGGAAGGCGCATCATTTTTGTAGCCTGTATAGGGCTTGCTTTTGTGGGGTTGCGTTATCTGCCCATCCCGAGGCAGCTAGAGCATAGTATAGGTTATGTTATCAGCGCGCTTACCATTTTGATCCCAATTCTAGGCTACTTGATCAAAACCAAATGGCGTCACGCCAGACCGGCAATCATCGCATTTGTTGTTTTTGGATTTGCGGTGCTTTTTAGAGTTTTAGACAAGCGTTTGGACTTTGATTTTTTCTGGATGGGAACCCACTGGTTATGGCATCTTTTTGGCGGTACAGCGGTATTTTTTATCCTGCAATATATTTATAGAGACAATAAAGCCCAAGCCAGCGATATTTCATAAATTTGTGCCTCTAATTTTTCTGTTGTTTGAGTCATAACAGTAGAAATTTAGAAGGAATTTTGATCAGGCCGGTAGGCTGCATACAAAACCCAAAAGGGGAATCAAAGAGCATTATGTTAGATAAAATTAAAGAGCTTATTGGCGAAGCTGAAGCGTTTACTGGTAACTCGCTAGAAGAGGTAGAGGCTTTTAGAATTAAGTTTTTAGGAAAAAAAGGACTTTTTAATCAGTATTTCTCTGAGTTTAAGAATATTCCTAATGAGCAAAAGAAAGCTTTTGGTCAAACGATGAATCAGTTAAAAACGACGGTTCAAGATAAAGTAGATACGCTTAAAGCAAGTCTGGAGACTACAGAAGAAGAAGGTGTTTATGGAGACCTTACACGACCTGGAGATGCGATTCAGTTAGGATCGCGTCATCCTATTTCTGTAGTCAAAAATCAAATTATAGAGATCTTCTCGAGAATAGGTTTTGATGTTTCTGAAGGGCCTGAAATTGAAGATGACTGGCATAATTTTACGGCATTAAATTTACCTGAATATCATCCGGCACGAGACATGCAGGATACTTTTTTTATTCAAACCAATCCAGACGTTTTACTGCGTACGCATACTTCTTCGGTGCAGGTGCGCTATATGGAAGCAAATAAACCGCCAATTAGAACCATTTCTCCTGGACGTGTTTTTCGTAACGAGGCAATTTCAGCACGTTCTCATTGCTTTTTTCATCAGGTTGAAGGTTTGTATATAGATAAAGATGTTTCGTTTGCAGATCTTAAGCAAACGCTTCAGCACTTTACTACAGAAATGTTTGGGAAAAGTAAAATACGTCTTCGCCCTTCTTACTTTCCGTTTACAGAACCAAGTGCAGAGGTTGATGTATACTGGGGTCTTGAGACTGAAACCGATTATAGAATGACTAAAGGTACCGGGTGGTTAGAAATCATGGGCTGCGGAATGGTAGATCCTAATGTGCTTGAAAACTGCGGTATCGACTCTAAAGAATATAGCGGTTTTGCCTTTGGTATGGGGATCGATCGTATTGCACTATTGCTGCATCAAATCTCAGACATTCGCTTATTGAGCGAGAATGATTTGCGCTTCCTTAATCAGTTTAAGAGCGCTTTATAAAATATATAGCTATGAAAAAATATACCGTAATCAGTATTCTGGTTTTTATCGCAATAGTGGTTGCGGTATTAACATTTGCCATAGGCTTGATCAAAATAATGATCGGCACCGTTTTTCTGGTAATTATGGCAATCGCATTGCTTGCATTGTGGATTATGTGGAAGGTTAACGACGACGATTAGTCATGAAAAAAGACATTAACATACCAGAAGTCAAAGGTGTTTATGTGGCTGCGGTCAAAGAGTTTAACGAGACGCATCGCACTAACGATTGGAACGCGTATCTGGTCAACGATACCAACGAGCCCTTAGAAATGGTATTGATCGTTTCTAAAGGATATAACAGCAAGCAATCAACCAGCCAAATGCGGCATAAGCTGCAAAATCTTCCCGCAAAAGCGTATGCTAAGATCGAGTTTGTAGAAGATAGCGTGCTGAAGCTTACCAACGAATTTGCAGTCACGTATTTCTTAGACGGAAAAATGTATGATAAGAAATTCATTTTCCCGGCAAATAGCATCAAAGACGCCAATGCAGGTCCTGTACCGTCAATGCTAAAAGAAGGTGTTTTAGCTGAATAATTAATCGAGCTTTTCTGTAAGTTTTTTAAAGGTCATCTTAGGGTCTTTGCCTTTGTAGAGCACCTGATAAACCGCATTGATAATCGGAGTTTTGGCGCCTAATTCTTGATTGATTTTAAAAGCGCTTTCTGCAGCATAATATCCTTCAGCCACCATACTCATTTCCATTTGAGCACTTTTTACGGTGTACCCCTTACCTATCATATTGCCAAACATTCTATTTCGGCTAAAAACTGAATAGCCTGTCACCAATAAATCTCCCAAATATGCCGAGTCGTTGATGTTGCGCTTCATCTTGTGTACTTTCTTGATGAACTTTTTCATCTCTCTAATCGCATTGCTCATCAACACACTTTGAAAGTTATCTCCATAACCCAAACCGTGTGCGATTCCCGCAGCAATCGCGTAAATATTCTTAAGCATCGCGGCATATTCGGTACCAATGGTGTCATCGCTAATCGTGGTTTTGATGTACCAACTTTTAAGATGATCTGCAACGATCTGTGCGTGTTGCTCATCTGCACAAGCGATGGTAAGGTATGAAAGACGTTCTAGCGCAACTTCTTCAGCATGGCAAGGTCCTGTAATCACGCCAATATTTTCAAAAGGGATATCATACACATCGTGAAAGTGCGCACCTACGATTTGGCCGGTTTCGGGCACAATGCCTTTTATTGCGGAAAAAATAATTTTGTCCTTAAGGCTTGTGGTGACTTTTTCTAGCTCTTTGCCTACAAATGCAGAGGGAACAGCAAAAATGAGATAATCGGCATAATCAATGATCTCATTGATGTCATTGCTTAATTTTAAATGGGTGGTGTCAAATTCTACCGCACTTAAATAATTGGGGTTGTGCTTTTCTTTTTTAAGATGTTCTAAAGCATAGACACTGCGCATATACCAGCCTACTTCCTCTAAGTTTTCAGTAAGCATTTTTACGATTGCCGTTGCCCAGCTTCCGCCGCCGATAACACCAAATTTTAAAGACATATTCTTTTATTTTTTCTGCAGATGCAGAATTAATTGGCTACGAGGCCAAAGGATTTAATACTCCGTCCCGATAGCTATCGGGATACCTTATAATTGAAAAATCACTTTCAACCAATGCCTCATGGGGTTACGCTGAGGTAGTTTACTTTCAATTTAGGGTTGCTCTGCAAAGCCTTGTAAAATCTATGTTTTTAGACTTTTTTAGAGGATTCAAAGATACTCATTTTAGAGGGTATGTAAAATCCTGACTTTTACTTTAATACTTTTTTGGCACGCCGTTTGAATATGTTAAAACACAATTCATAAGCAACGACGTCAACGCTAAGAATTTTGATGGCACTGCCCAAGGGATAATGTCCCTGAGGCTTGCCCAAAGACAGGTTATTCTGAATTTTTCAGAAGTTATTCATCTTTAAAACCGAACGATTATGAGAACGATAAAATTACTTAGCAGTTTTTTACTAATGCTTACCGTATTTACCTCGTGCTATACCGATGTGTATATCGAAGATGAGGTTACCACTCCTGTAGTACCGCTATCGGCCGTACTTGAAGATTACGAACTTTGGTACGTAGATATCGATCAAACCCACGGAAATGGTTCGATCCCGTTTATGGAAAAAGCCTTTACCCTTTCCTTTCTAAATGGAACGATCATGGCAAACAACAACCTTGCAGGAATAGGTGATCAAGGTAATGGTTTTGGGATAGAAGTGGGTTATTATGATATTTTTGATTATGACCTTGATATTGGTCACGATATCGATGGGTTTTACTCCTTTGAAGTATCGGTGTTGTCTAATAACAGTATCGAACTTTATCACAGGTATTCTAACACCTCATTTGTATTAAAAGGATATCAGCGAAGCACTTTTGATTACGACCGTTTGTTCTATGATAACATTCATTATTTTCTACAAGAGTATGTGGCTTGGGAGAAAATTTATACCAGTTCAACCGGATGGTCCAATGAGTTTGACGCAGAGAATTATTTACAATTCTTACCGGCTACTTCTGGAGGAAATTTTCAAAGTTCGCAGGACGGTATAGGAAGTTCTACAAGCAATCTTTATTGGGATTATACAGGTATTTATGAAGTTCAGAACGTGAGCAATAACGCATGTTTAAAAACGCTTACGCTAGACTATGACTACTTTGCCGATGAGTTTTTTGAGCTTTCAATTATAGATGATGCGACCATAGCCTTATATCATCCTGCTTCAGGAAGTGAATACCGTTTTAGAGGTCGTGGGTATATTCAATACAAGACCCCTTCAGAAGGTAAAAGTCGATTAAAACAAAGTGAGATCGAGCAAAATATAAAAACGATTAAAGCGTTAGCTAAATAAGCAATAGAAGATTTTTTGGTTGGTTAGTTGAGATCGCCCCGTTGATTCATTCGCGGGGCGATCTTTTTTGAGTAAATGCCTCAAGGTGTCAAATCCTTTAATGGCGCTAAAACATTCACATAGTTTTAAAGATAGGAAGCCAAAGGGTTAAACGGGTATTTTGTAACTTGAATGCTCAAAAACTAAGACTAACTTAAGAACAAAAACATGGGATTATTTTCATTCATTAAAAATGCCGGAGCAAAAATAGGCATAGGTAAAAGTACCGCAGAAGAGGCTGCCGAGAAAAAGGCTGAAGCCGCTGCTGCCGTTGCTGCTGCAAATAAGAAAGCTGAGACTTCACTTAAAGAAACTGTAGTAGATTTAGGACTTGAGGTTGAAGGACTCGATATAAAAATTGAAGGAGAAACCGCTACCGTGACCGGGAAAGCAAAAGATCAAACTACTAGAGAGAAAGTTAGACTTGTCGTGGGTAATGTTGAAGGAATTGCGCAAGTAGATGATCAAATGGAAGTAGAGCACAAAGAGCCTGAGGCGCAGTTTCATACCGTCGTTTCCGGAGATACACTGAGTAAGATTGCTAAAAAATTCTACGGAAACGCTATGAAATACCCCGTGATTTTTGAAGCAAACAAACCAATGCTAAAAGATCCTGATAAGATTTATCCGGGTCAAGTGCTTAGAATTCCCAATGTAGACTAAGCAAAACTTCTGATAAAAAAAGCTTCAGTGACTACTGAAGCTTTTTTTATTGGCGCCGCCAAAGAAATATGATTCTAGGCTTTCGGTGTACGATTTACCTGTAAAAATTCATTTGATCAATATATACCCAAACTGAATGCGGTAATAAAGGACGGCAATTTTTGCCTTCCTTAATCGCTTTGCGAATGGCTGTAGATGAAATTTCTACAACAGGTGCGTCAATTACGTGAACGTGCTCGTGATTGAGCAGTTCTGGCTTGGCTTGTTTTTCACCAATACGTGGATATACATAGATCTCGTGACGCTCTAAAATAACCTCGTAGTTTTTCCACTTGTGTAACGTGCGCAGATTATCTTCACCCATAATAAGACAAAACTCGTGCTGCGGATATTTTTCCTGTAGATGCGCAAGCGTATTTGAGGTATAGTTGGGTTGAGGCAAATTGAATTCAATAGTACTTGCTTCTACCTTAGGGTAAGTTTCTACCGCTTCTAATACCAGTTGATACCTGTGATTATTATCTAAAAGCGTTTTTTTCTTCTTAAACGGGTTGTGCGGCGTAATGACCATCCAGATTTTGTCAAGATCACTGTATTCTGCAAAGTGATTTGCTATGATGAGGTGACCGATGTGCACCGGATTAAACGTGCCAAAATAAAGCCCGATTTTCATACTACGCGTTGATGTGCTTCGTTACAAGTTCGTAGGCTTCAGCCAAAGCGGTATCAAGATCATTGTTTTCTATGATGTAATCAAATTGCGGTGCCGTAGCGAGTTCAATACTAGCTTTTGCAACGCGCATATTGATGCGATCTTCACTTTCGGTCTTGCGCTTTTTTAGTCTGATCTTTAACTCTTCGATACTTGGAGGTTTTACAAAAACCGCTAAGGTGCGCTCGGGATACAGCTTTTTGATGTCTAAACCGCCCACAACATCAATATCAAAAATAACGTGCTTTCCTTCTTTCCAGATGCGTTCTACTTCACTTTTCAAGGTTCCGTAGAAGTTATCGCGATATACTTCTTCCCATTCTAAAAACTCATCTTCTTTAATGCGGCGTTTAAATTCTTTGAGCGACAGAAAGTAGTAGTCTACTCCATCTTTTTCAGTAGGTCTGGGTTCTCGCGAAGCCGCCGAAATACTAAACTCAAGATTGAGTTCTTTTTTCTCCAAAAGCCATCTCACAATAGTGGTTTTACCACTTCCGCTAGGTGCAGAAAAAACAATGAGTTTGCCGGTATCAGCCATTTTAAAGTACGTTTAAAAGTTGTTCTTTGATCTTCTCTAATTCGTCTTTCATACGTACCACAACTTGCTGCATGGGCGCGTAATTTGATTTTGAACCTATGGTGTTGATCTCCCGTCCCATTTCCTGACTAATGAAAGCCAATTTCTTACCGTTAGAGTCAGCCGAGTCCAAGGATTTTTGAAAATATTTTAAGTGATTACTTAAGCGCACTTTTTCTTCGGTGATATCATACTTCTCCAGGTAATAAGTAAGCTCTTGTTCAAAGCGATTTTCATCAACTTCAGTCTTTAGGTCACTTACCGCTTTGGTTAAACGCTGGCGTACACCGGTCATGCGCTCAGGATCTAATTTGATGACTTCTTCAAGGTTTGCGGCAATATTTTTTATACGTAATTCAAAATCTTTTTTGAGCGCTTTTCCTTCATCTTCTCTGTACGTGTCTATTGCATTGAGCGCTTCTTCTACACCTGCAAGAATAGATTGATACTCTTCTTCATCAATCTCATCGCGTTCGGTTTTAAGTGCGTCAGGAAGTCGTGTGGCAATTTTTAATAATTCGATATCAGCTGCATCTGGAGTGACTTCGCGCAACTGCTTCATGTATTGTTTCACCACGTCTGCATTGATCGAGCTGCTGGTTTCTTCACCATTGAGCTCCACATAAAGGCTAAAATCTATTTTACCACGCTCGAGTTTTTGCGCTACAAGATTACGCAGTTCAAGTTCCTTTTCTCTGTAGAAAGACGGAATTCTCGCATTGAGGTCCTGATTCTTACTGTTGAGAGACTTTATCTCGATCGTTATTTTTTTTGTAGGCAACTGGGTAACCGATTTCCCAAAGCCCGTCATAGATTTAATCATGCAATAAATTTAAAGGGGCAAAGATAGCAAATCATAGCGTGTATAAAGGCATTGTCGTTTTAAAGCTGAAAAGCAGATATCCTCGGCAAATGAAAAATATCTTAAAAAAATATTAAATTCTGTTAATTAATAATATATTACAAGCATAATAATCTAAAACACACATTATTTATGAAAAAAGTATCCCTAATTTTAGGTTTTGCACTATTGGCGGTCGTCTCCTGTGCTGAAAATTCTGAAGAATTAAACGATTCGCAAGTTTCGGAGAATCAGGAAGTTGCTGTAGATATGAGTGATTTTTATCTCTATACTGAAGATTTGACCAATGGTAAGGCCAGTGCCGGTAAAAATGCTAAAGTTTGTTACTCGATGGCCAACTTAAACAGGCAATTGTCTGAAGATGACAAGTTGTATGATAAGATGTACTCGATTGAAAAGAATGTAAGAAAATTCATAAACTCAAAGAAGCCTGATGGTGCCGGTAACGGAAATGGCAACGGCGGCGGAGGTGGAGATACCGGCGGAGGTACAGACCCTGTTGATGATGGTTTAGGAAGCATCAATATCCCGGTAGTAGTTCACGTAATTTATAGTAATTCACAAGAGAATATTAGTGATGCACAAATCGCTTCTCAAATTGCAGTGCTTAATGATGATTTTAATGCTACCAATAGCGATCTGAGCCAGGTGCCTTCAGAATTTGCAGGAGTAGTTGCAGACTCAGACATCAATTTTACCTTGAGCCAAACCATTCGTGTTGCTTCTACACGTACCTCTTGGGGAACACGTGACGAAATGAAGTTCTCTTCTAATGGGGGTTCTGATGTTGTAAGCCCAAGCACACACTTGAATATTTGGGTGTGTAATATTGGCGGTGGAATTTTAGGATATGCACAATTTCCTGGAGGTTCTTCAGCTACAGATGGCGTAGTTGTTGGCCCGCAATATTTTGGTAGCACAGGGTATTTGGCAGCTCCTTTTGACGAAGGAAGAACTACAACACACGAAGTTGGTCACTACTTAAATTTACGCCACATCTGGGGTGATGGTCGTTGTAAGCAAGATGATTTTGTTGCAGATACTCCATCTTCAGACGAGCCAAACTACGGTTGCCCATCATATCCAACAGTAAATTGCAGAAGCACAGATATGACCATGAACTATATGGATTATGTGAACGATGCTTGTATGTATATGTTTTCTGAAGGACAGAAGAGCCGTATGCGTGCACTTTTTGCATCTGGCGGACCAAGATCAAGTTTCTTGAACTAAATCGCACAAAAGCTAAAGGAATGATAAAGGCGCTCTCTCTCTAGGGCGCCTTTTTTGTATTTTAAGTATCTAAAAAAACACGTATGAATTATCTGTTAGGAATGCTTATGCTGGTTTTTGCAGCCAAAGGTTGTGAAGAACAATTGGCGTATACGAGTATAGACTATGAAGCCTCTTCTCGCGGAATTTATTATCACATTCATGTTGAAGGAGATCAACTGATGGTTGAAAATACACGCGATGGAAGTGATAAAATCACTAAAACCTTGACATCAGCTCAGGTTAATGAACTCAACAGGCTGGCTCAAGCTTACGTTGCTACAACTAGTGGAGATACAGAAAACACATCTGATGCTGCAGCTTACGATGCTGCAGTACCGGTTACTTTTGTACTAATGAGTGACAGCTATAGCAGAAGCGCCAAGTTTGATCGTGGTAGTCCGCCGGCACAATTGGCACCACTGGTCGGTAGGCTTTTATTGCTTGCAGAAACTGAATAAAATAAAACCCTCGTAAATGCTTACGAGGGTTTTTTAGTTTAAATGGTATTTAGGATTACAGCTTGCGCACCCAAATATTTCTAAAGCTCACAGGGTTGCCGTGATCTTGAAGCTTGATCGGGCCTTCACCGTGTGCAGGATTTTTTGGTTTACCTATATATTCGGTAGTACCTTTAATTTCTGTGTGATCTTGTACAAGAACACCGTTGTGTAAAACGGTTACTGTAGCGGCTTTGGTTTTGTTTCCGTCGGCGTCAAATTCCGGCTGATGGTAAATGATATCATAAGTTTGCCACTCTTCAGTTGGCTTAGTTGCATTAGCAAGCGGAATGCTTTGCTTATAAATTGCAGTTGCCTGACCGTTTGAGTAGGTGCGATTCTCATAACTGTTAAGTACTTGAATTTCGTATAAACCTTGCAGAAAGATTCCGCTATTTCCACGGCCTTGTCCTTCACCTTCTACAACTTGAGGCGCTTGCCATTCTACGTGCAATTGCATATCGCCAAAACTTTCTTTAGTCTGAATATCTCCTGTGCCGCCCACAACGGTCATAGAACCGTCTTTATTGATCTGCCAAGGCGCATTTACTACATCTTCTTTAGTGCTTTCCCAAGCATCTAGATTTTCTCCATTAAAAAGTACGACTGCGTCAGACGGCACATTGTTTTCATCAAAAGAAACCACTTCAGGTTCTGGTTCCCAGACCTCTGTGGCTTCTGGGTCTGTGATAGGAGCTTCTTCTTCTACGGTAGTTGTATCTTGAGCAGGAGCACTGATTTCTTCACTTTTTTTCTCTGAAGTATCACAAGAAAAGAGCAAGCCGGCTGCGATAAGCGGAACTATTATTTTTTTATTCATGGTTAGAGTTTTTTAATTTTTATGTTTTTGAAAGAAACTTGATGTCCGTGATCTTGCAATGCGATAAGACCGGTATCTGTCTTCGCAAAAGCTTCCCAGCTGGCAAACTTTGAGTTAGATACTAAATCTTCCCACGCTTCTCCTTTAACAGGAAAGGTCACCACTTCTTCACCATTCAATACGATAATGCCTTGATTGGTATTATAATCGATAGTGATCTCATAGCTGTTCCATTCTCCTGCGGGATTAACAACCCCTTCTGGTGCACCAATCATATCATACAAAGCACCCGATCTGTGACTAGGTCCGGCATTTGTATCCGGATGACGCTCATCATCCAGAATCTGAATTTCGGGACCTGTTGCATAAGGCTCGTGGTATTTAGGATCTTCTTCTACCGCCCACATTATCCCACTGTTGCCACCTTCAGAAATCATCCAATCCATTTTTAAAACAAAGCTGGTGTATGCTTCGTTTGTAACCAGATTTTCAGATCCATTTCTGTTTTCAGCAGGGGTAAAGACGAGTACGTCGTCTACGATTTCCCATTGGGTTGGATCACCGCCGTTGTAAGCGTGCCATTTGTCAATATTGGTTCCGTCAAAAAGCACTTCCCATTCATTATCTTCTGGCTGGGTTGTTTCGGTGGTAGCTACAGCTACCTCTTCGGTATTTGCTTCTTCAGCTTTCTCTTTACAAGAAGTGAAAAGGGCCATTGCAAAGGCTACCGATACTATTAATTGTTTCATTGTTTGTGGTTTACAGTCCTAAAATTCGTTTCAATTTAGCTTCGTCGGTTTGTGCTCCTGCAAAATCATCAAATGCTTTTTCTGTGGCTTCAATGATATGGCTGGCGATAAAAGGCGCGCCTTCACGAGCTCCTTGCTCCGGAGACTTGATGCAGCATTCCCATTCCATCACGGCCCAAACATCACAATTGTATTCGGTGAGTTTGGTGAAAATGGTTTTAAAATCGATCTGCCCATCTCCCAGTGAGCGATAGCGGCCTGCACGATCTCTCCAATCACCATAACCGCCAAAAGCACCTTTTTTACCGGTTGCATTAAATTCTGAATCTTTAACGTGGAACATCTTGATGTGCTCGTGATAAAAATCGATATACTGAAGATAGTCCAATTGCTGAAGCACAAAATGACTTGGATCGTAAAGAATATTTACGCGTTTATGATTACCTGTAGCTTCTAGAAAACGTTCAAAAGTCACTCCATCGTGAATATCTTCTCCCGGGTGCACTTCATAACACACATCTACTCCTTGCTCATCAAAAGCGTTTAGAATAGGAAGCCAGCGGTTTGCCAATTCTTTAAAACCCATTTCTACCAATCCCGGTGGGCGTTGTGGCCACGGGTGAAAAGTGTGCCAAAGCAAGGCACCGCTAAACGTACCGTGCACGTCTATTCCTAAATTTCTACTTGCCTTAGCAGCGCTCATCAATTGATCAACCGCCCACGCCTGACGTTTTTTAGGATTGTTCTTATACCCATCCGGTGCAAAATTGTCAAACATCTCATCATAAGCAGGATGCACGGCAACTAGTTGCCCTTGAAGATGCGTACACAGTTCGGTGATCTCGAGGCCGTAACTTTGCACTTTTCCTTTTAATTCATCGCAATAGGTCTTGCTTTCTGCAGCTTTTTTCAAATCGATCAAGCGGCTTTCCCAAGTGGGTATTTGAATGCCCTTGTAGCCTAGATCGCTTGCCCATTTACATAACCCATCAAGCGAATTGAAAGGTTCTTTATCATCCATAAATTGCGCAAGAAAGACAGCGGGGCCTTTAATGGTTTTCATAGTAGTAGATTTATATTGTAAAAATCAAGCGCCTCCTAAGAGACGCTTTTTTTAAGATTATTCTTTTAGACTTACCCAAGCCGAATTGTTGTCGTTTGACGCCACTGCGGCATAGATAAATTGCATTCCTCTTAACCCGTCATCAATAGTTGGGAAATCGGGTCGCTCGCTAAATGCTGCCCCGTCTTTAACCGACTGTACTTCTTTTGCGAAGCTTCGGTAAATGGTCGCAAAACCTTCTAGATAACCCTCAGGATGCCCCGAAGGAACACGGGTGTATTTTGTAGAATCTTCATACGTGCCGTTTCCGCCAGGTGTATAGATCTGTTTTGGTTTATCAAGCCAGTATGCCGTAAGTTCGTTAGGGTTTTCCTGTCCCCATGCGATGCTTCCTTTGGTTCCATAAACGCGAATAGCCAGGTTGTTTTCTTCTCCTGTTGCGATTTGCGAAATGCTCAAGGTTCCTTTTGCATTGTCTTCAAGACGCAAAAGAATATTACCATCATCATCCAGCACGCGACCGGCACCAAAACTGGTAAGATCTGCCGCGAGTTCTACGATTTTCTTTCCGGTGATGTATTCGGTTAAATTTTCTGCGTGGGTACCAATGTCGCCAAGCGCACCGCCTATACCTGATTTACTAGGGTCTACACGCCAAGAAGCCCCTTTATGTTCGGTTTCTTCCACCGCGGTCGACATCCAGCCTTGTAGGTACTGCACCACCACCTTTCTAATATCGCCAAGCTCTCCGTTTTGAATCATCAAACGCGCTTGCTTTACCATAGGATAACCGGTGTAGTTGTGCGTAAGTGCAAATACTTTACCGCTTTCTTTTACTACTTTCTGAAGATCAAAAGCTTCTTCAAGGCTTAGGGTAACCGGTTTATCGCAAATCACGTGAAAGCCATATTCTAAGGCCATTTTTGCCGGTGGAAAGTGCATATGATTTGGCGTTACGATCGAAACAAAATCCATACGCTCATCCTCAGGAAGTTCGGCTTCCTTTTTAATCATATCTTCAAAGCTTTTATAAGCGCGCTCAGGAGCAACGCCTAAAGCTTCGGCAGACTTTAAACTGCGTTCAGGGTTGCTGCTAAAAGCACCACAAACCAAGTCAATCATTCCGTCTATGCGTGACGCACGTCTGTGTACATCACCTATAAAAGAGCCTTGGCCGCCACCGACCATTCCCATTTTTAATTTTTTCATTTTATAAATGTTTTTCTTCAACTTTTTCGTTCTTAAAGAATATAGCAAAAAGAACCATAACTGCTACCGCAAATAGGACCGGAAACGTCCAGATTCCGTTCCAGTCGTGAACACCTTCACTAATGAGGTTACTGTCAGTCACTTTACCTGCTACAAAAAACCCTATAAGCATTCCCACGCCGTAGGTGGCTAATGTAATTAAGCCTTGCGCTGAACTTTTAAATTTTTCGCCTGCTTTACTATCGGTATATATTTGTCCCGAAACGAAGAAGAAATCATAACAAACACCGTGAAGGGCAATCCCTATAAAGAGCATAAAAACGAGTTCGTCTGCATTACCGTATGCAAATAATAAATAGCGTACAGCCCAGGCAGCCATACCTAATAGTAGCGTGTATTTTACGCCGAATTTTTTAAAGAAAAGCGGAAGCAAAAGCATAAATAATACTTCTGAAACCTGACCGATAGCTGCTTTTGCAGTGGAGCCTTCCATACCGATTTCAGTCAAAAACGGACTCAAATTCTGGTAGTAAAATGCTAGAGGAATACAGATCATGATCGAAGACGCGAAGAAAACGAGAAAGTTTCGGTCTTTTAAAAGTGATAAGGCATCTAAGCCTAATATATCGCGTAAACCTACTTTCTCACCTTTGGCAACCACAGGAGGTGTTTTAGGTAAGGTAAAACTAAAAATACCCAATACTGCTGAAGCTATTGCGGTCATTAAAAAAGTGTTTTTTAGAGCACCTGCAGCTAAGGCTTCGGTAGTGTCCCAGAAGAAAACATAGCTAATAACCAATCCGGCGATAATCCACCCTATCGTACCAAATACGCGAATGAATGAAAACTCTTTTGCAGGGTCTTTAAGTTGTCTAAATGATACCGAATTAACTAGAGCCAGTGTTGGCATAAAGGCGATCATATAACCCAATACATAAGGATAAAATTCTGTAAAATCTTCAGAATAAGCCATTTGATACATCAAGAAAGCTCCTATAAGATGTAAGACAGCGAGAATACGCTCTGCATTAAAATAGCGGTCTGCAATTAAACCGATTATGAATGGAGCGATGATCGCTCCCCAAGATTGAGTTGAGAATGCAGCTCCTATTTCACCGGCAGTAGCATTAAGGTTTTGTCCCATAAAGGTCCCTAATGTAACAAACCAGCCTCCCCAGATAAAAAATTCTAGGAACATCATTACAGATAGTTGTACGCGAATAAGTGATTTCATAAAAAAGATTAATTAAGTTTTTGAGCTGTGCTTAGCAATAATTCTTTGGTTAATAGGATTCCTTCTTCTGGAGTGTGATTTTCGCCTTCATATTCTACGCCTATAAAACCGGTGTAGCCTGCATCTTTCACGGTTTGAAGAATTCTTTGAAAATCCATTGAGGTTTCTTGACCGGCATCATTAAAATCATAGGTTTTTGCACTTACAGCAAGCGCTTTAGGCATCATTTCTTCTATACCTTTATACTTGTCATATTCTTTAACACAAGGAGCGCCCCACATTTGACCGTTTTCACGTTCAAGGCAGAAGTTTCCAAAATCAGGGAGTGTACCGCAATTTTCCATATCGATAGCATTGATGACTTCCATCACCAGTGCTGCGTCAGAAGAATAACCTCCGTGATTTTCAACTACGACTTCAATGTCTTGAGTAGCGCCATATTCGGCTAACTTTTTTAAACCATCGATCGCGCTGGTTTTCCATACGTCACGATCAGCAGCGCCAATAAGATTTACACGAATGGCATGACAGCCTAGATATTTTGCAGCATCAACCCATTTTTTATGGTCTTCTACGGCTTGATTGCGTTCCGATTCGCTTTCGGCAGCTAAGTTTCCTTCTCCGTCTACCATTATAAGTACATTTTGCACATCAAACTGGGTGCTTTTGGCTTTCATTTTTGGAAGGATAGAATCGAGAGCGATGGTATCATTATCGTAAGTTTCCATCATTGGAGTGTATAGTTGACTTACATATTCTACACCTTCAAAACCCATTTCATGAGCTTTTTCAGCAAAATCAAGAGGGTTCATTTCGCCGCTTCGTATCGCCTCGTTGAGTGACCATTGTGCAAGTGAAATTTTAAAAAACGGCTGTTTTTGGGCTACTACAACGCTTTCATTAGAATTTTTTTCAGTTTTTTTTTCGCTTTTACACGATAAGACAGCTACTGAAAAAATAGCTGCCAATGCGAGTTTAACGTTCATTGAATAAGCAATTTAGGTTGTTTTGGAAGGCTTGTAAATTTAGCTTGCCCCCCAATAAATATATAAGTTCTCTAAATTATACTTTTTTTGGTTTATCTAAAAAATAACTTAAAATTTATATATTTGATAGCATAGGCTAGATTATTTTATTAAAAACTGAATTAAAAGTGAGTAGTATTAAACCTGAAGACATGTACGACGCCATTGTGGTGGGTACAGGAATTAGTGGTGGCTGGGCTGCCAAAGAATTATGTGAGAACGGGCTTAAAACCCTTGTTCTTGAACGTGGTCGTATGGTAAAACATATCGAAGATTACCCTACCATGAATATGGACCCGTGGGACTTTAAATTTAAGGGACAACCTACCAAAGAGGAGGAAGCCAAACAATTTAAACAGGCGCGTACCGGATATACTACAAATAAGGCACATAGCCATTTCTTTGTAAATGACTTAGAACATCCTTATAATGAAACCAAACGTTTTGACTGGATGCGTGGGTATCACGTAGGAGGTCGCTCAATTATGTGGGGCCGTCAGAGTTATCGTTTGAGTGATATTGATTTTGAAGCAAACAAGAAAGAAGGTATCGCTGTTGACTGGCCAGTACGTTATAAAGACATCTCGCCTTGGTATGACAAGGTTGAAGAATATATTGGAGTGAGTGGAGAAAACTTAGGTTTACCACAACTTCCTGATGGTCACTTTGGCCCGCCAATGGAGCTTAACTGTGTTGAAGAGCACCTTAAGAAAAACATGGCGCAAAATTATAAAGATCGTTTGCTTACGATAGGACGTACAGCGCATATTACCAGTACAGAAAAGACTTTTGAAGGTCGTTCTGCATGTCAATACAGAAACCGTTGTATGCGTGGGTGTCCGTTTGGGGCATATTTTAGCTCAAACTCATCAACTTTGCCTGCCGCTGAACGTACCGGGAATATGACCCTGAGACCTTTTAGTATCGTAAGTGAAGTGATCTATGATGACAATACAAAATTGGCTACCGGAGTAAAAGTGATCGATACAGAGACTAAAGAAGAAATGACGTTTAACGCAAAAGTGATTTTCTTATGTGCTTCTGCGATTGCTTCAGCTTCTATCTTGATGCAATCTAAGTCAGATCGTTTCCCTAATGGTTTAGGAAATGACAGTGGCGAACTAGGTCACAATATTATGGATCACCACTTTAATGTAGGTGCTTCAGGAAAATTTGACGGTTTTGAAGATCAATATTACAAAGGGCGTCGTGCAAATGGATTGTATATTCCACGTTTTAGAAACGTAGGAGGTGATTCTGACCAGAAAAACTTTAAGCGTGGTTATGGTTACCAAGGTGGAGCAAGCCGTGGTGATTGGACCGAAGCGATTTCAGAAATGAAATACGGAGAAGATCTTAAGAAAGCAATTTCTGAACCAGGAGGCTGGACGATAGGAATCAATGCCTTTGGAGAGTGTCTTCCGTATCACGAGAATAAGATGACGCTTGACTATGATAAATTAGACCAGTGGGGATTACCTACCATTACGTTTGATGCTGAGTGGAAAGAGAACGAATGGGAGATGCGTAAGGATATGAAGCAGCAGGCAGCAGAAATGCTTACCAATGCTGGCTTTAAAGATGTACAAACCTATGATAGCCCGGGAGCTCCCGGTCTAGGAATCCACGAGATGGGAACTGCACGTATGGGACGCGATCCTAAAACCTCTGTGCTTAACGGAAATAACCAAGTACACACCGTACCTAACGTATATGTGACAGATGGTTCATTTATGACTTCTGCAAGTTGTGTAAATCCATCGTTAACGTATATGGCTTTTACTGCACGCGCTGCAAACCACGCAGCAGAACAATTTAAAAACGGAAAATTCGCTTAATTATGAAAAGGAGACAGGTATTAAAAAATTTAGGTCTGGGTGCTGGTTATGTGATAGCGGCTCCGGCAGTATTTAATATTTTACAGAGTTGTAAAAGCGATCCCAAAAGCGACTGGCAACCGGTATTTATGAATGCATCTAATGGATATGCCTTAACGCAAGTTCTCGATGTTATTTTACCAAAAACCGATACGCCCGGTGCTTCAGAATTGAATATTGCGCAGTTTATTGACAGCTATATGGACGAAGTTGCCGGTGACAAACAGCGCGAAGAATTTAAAGCCGGTGCAAATGCCTTTGCATTGAGCTTTAAGGAGAATTTTGATAAAGAGCTTGAAGATGGTGAAGCCAAAGATTTTGAGAAAGCTGTAGCCAAGTATCTTGGTGCAGATGAAGAAACACGCAATGCATATTTAAAGCGTATTTCAGAAACACAGGATCCCGAAGCGCCTGAAGCTGATTTTGATGCACACGCAGGTTCTTATGCGTATCTCAATGCGGTACGAGACCTAGGTATTTGGGCTTGGAAGAACTCTGAGGCCGTTGGTGAAAACGTACTTTGGTACGATCCGATCCCAGGGGCGTATTTGGGATGTATCTCTACGGAAGAAGCCGGTGGCGGAAAAACGATGTCACTCTAATGAAAAGAAGAAGTTTTATACAAAAAGGAGCCCTAAGTGGTTCCTTTTTGGCTTTAGGCGGGGCCGAACTATTTGCGATGCAAAATAGGCTCGCAACTTTGCCTAAGCACCAATTCAATTTAAACTATGCGCCGCATCTGGGGATGTTCAAACATCTTGCAGGTGAAGATCCTATCGCCCAGCTTGATTTTATGGCTGAGCAAGGCTTTACTGCATTTGAAGATAATGATATGCGCAATAGGCCTGTTGAATTGCAAAATAAAATAGGTGCTGCGTTGCAAAAGCATAACATGCACATGGGCGTGTTTGTGGCGCACAAGATTTACTGGACCGCTCCAAACCTCACCAGCGGAAAGCAGGATCTAAGAGAGGAGTTTTTAGCCGATATCAAAGCCTCTATTGAAGTGGCTAAGCGCGTAAATGCCAAATGGATGACCGTAGTGCCGGGTTATGTTGATATGACCCAGGATATCAATTATCAAACCGCACACGTGGTTGAAAGTTTAAAGCAAGCTTCAGCTTTGTTAGAACCACACGGACTAACCATGGTTCTAGAACCGCTTAACTTTTTTAATCATCCCGGTTTATTTCTAAAGGAAAGTCCGCAGGCGTATCAAATTTGCAAAGCAGTGGATAGCCCGGCTTGTAAAATCTTATTTGATGTGTATCATCAGCAAATTCAGGAAGGAAACTTGATTCCTAATATTGATGCGTGTTGGGAGGAAATCGGCTATTTTCAGATGGGAGACAACCCGGGAAGAAAAGAGCCTACAACAGGAGAGATCAATTATAAGAACATCTTCAAACACATTTATCAAAAAGGCTATAAAGGCGTTTTAGGAATGGAACATGGTAACTCGATGCCCGGAGCAAAAGGAGAACAGGCTGTGATTGATGCTTATGTGAGTTGCGACGATTTCCTTTAGATCAAGGATAGAGCGTTATAAACTGTTCACATACAATAAGCATTTCCTCATCAAATGAGTCGGGTGAATTTTGCATTTCCCGAGTGTAAAACGCTCGGTGAACTTTTTTCCAATAGGCTAGAGAACCATCACCTTCCCCTTCAATCTTGGCAAATTCTAAGGTTACTTGATTAAAAAGAACCAGGTCGATTTGTGTGGTTTTAATTACCGCAACTGCGTTTCCGTCCCAATCGGTAACAATGTTGAGATCATTTATTTCAGGAAGAGATTCCTTATGGGTTTCAAACCACCACAGCGAAGTAGCCGTGGCTTGTTTGATTCTTTTCAATACTAAATGGGCACAAGTATTTGCATCCTTTTCATTGTCGCAGAAGTAAAAGGAAGGCGGAATATTCTTGTCGCGATACTCTGGATGGTCATTTATAAATGCATTCCAAAGCTGTTTAATTGAAGATTGAATCTTTCCCATAAATTCTAAAGATAAAAGGCTTCCGGAAACGGAAGCCTTTCAGATTATTTCTTCAAGTCAAGATAGACTCCGTTAGTCCACCCGAAGCCATCTTGAGTAGGATATTCCCCACCTCCGGCGACGAGGGTGGTATCTATCACATTATATTTTTCTAGCATTTTGCCGGTGCGTTTGTAAACGCTTTCATTAAGGTGTAGCCAGCGTTCACTTATGTCACTAGCAAGATCATTAATGCCGTAGGTTTGTAAACCGCGTACCGCAAGCCACTGGTGAGGAGGCCAGCCGTTGGGGCTGTCCCATTGCTGTTTGTTGTTTACCAAAGAAGTCACAAGGCCTCCCGGTTTTAAAAACTGAGATGCTAAAGTTTTAGAAACATCCTCGGCTTGTTGCGGAGAGGCGACTTTAAAATAAAGCGGGTACACCATCGCAAGAGAAAGCGTTGGCGATGCAGCTTCTGTTTTTAGATTGTAATCTACATACGTAGCTTTTGAATCATCCCACAACCAAGCGTCGATTGCGTCTTTACGAGTAGTAGCCGCAGCTTCAAGCGCTCTTGCCCCTTCCATATCTTCAGCAAATCTACGGGCGTTTGCAAGCGTTTGCTCTAAGTTATACATCAATGCATTTAGATCTATGGGAATGATCTCGGTGGTTTGAATCGTGGTCATCTTATTAGGATCGGCAAACCATCTGCTACTAAAATCCCATCCACTCTCACAAGCTGCCGAGATGTTCAAATACAGTTCTTCGGGATTTCTGCCAGATTCTTCTGCGGTGGTTATGTCTTCCAGATAGCTCTCTGCCCGTGGTGTTTGCGTATTGCTATAATAGCGGTTTAAGAGATGACCGTCAGGCATTTTTACAACGCGTGCGTGAGCATTGGATTCCTTCAAACCTTCAGCGCCTTGCATCCAAAAAGCATATTCTTTTTCAAGTGCATCGTGGTATTTCAGATAAACGCTTTTATCATCTTTAATACCGGCAAGAAGGTTTACCATTTCAGCAAAAAATGGTGGTTGAGATCGGCCTAAATAATAGGTGCGATTTCCGTTAGGAATAAAGCCAATAGTGTCAATTTGGTAGGCAAAATTATCTAAGATATTTTCAATCAATTCTATTTCTCCGGCTTCTTTCAGTCCTAAAAGAATAAAATAGCTGTCCCAGTAATACACTTCCTGAAAGCGTCCTCCGGGAACGATATATGCGTTGGGCAAAGCGATTCGCGACCCATTTTCAACAGCATCTGCATCACGTTTAAGATAGGGCCAAAGCGCATTAATATGGGCTGCGGTGGTGCGTGAAGTGTCTGCTTCAAAATTTGAGGTGGGCGTTTCGGGTAATGCGAAATGTTCTAAAACAAAGGCTTTGAGATCAAAATCGGGCTGATCTTTTTGCATTTTGTAGGCTTCGAGAATTTCTTCTGAAGGCATTTTTGGTTCACAGTCTACAAAGGTTTTTCCGTCGGGGAAAACATGATTGGTTTGCACCGCTACAAGCAACTCGCCATAGCGGTCTATGGGGTTGAGGTTTTTATTGGGAAATGTCGCAGTGTCTGCGGTTTGCTCGTTTTTACAGGAGGAGACAAAAAGTATCAATAGAAGTGCAAAAAAATTGAAGTAAGACTTTATCATAATGTGTGCTTTTAAAAACAAAACGCCCAAAAAGTAATCACAGAGAATAACTTTTGGGCGTTAGGTTGTACTGAAGTAACTGCGTTTATTGGCACCGCCAAAGGGTTTAATACTCTGAGGCTTGCCTCGAAATTGAAAATTCGTTTCCAAGCAATGCCCCATGAGCTTGACCAAAGGTAGCTTACTCTACAATAAACTTCCCTTTCATTACACTGTAATGACCAGGAAAACTACAGATGAAATCGTAAGTCCCAGGCTCTGGAGCTTCAAACTCGATCGTGTCTGACTGGCCGCCACCTAGCATTTTTGTGTGTACGATAACCGCATCTGTATCTTCTGGGATATAGCCGTTATCTCTTGCTGCAGAAGCTTTTGCTCCAAATGCAGGAATCTCAGTTCCTTGCGTTAAAAGCACAAAGTTGTGCCCCATAACTTCGACCGGTTGTTTACCCGTATGACGTAGGGTGAGTTTGACTTTTTTACCGGCAGCAACACGAATTTCCTTTTTATCAAATTGCATCATGTCTGTTGCAAGAAGTACCACCTCGGTAACATTCTCGTCAGCTTTTTTTGTGGTAGAAGAAGTGTTGTTGGCACCAATCTTTACCGACTCTTTTTCTTCTTTCTTTTTATCGTCTCCGCAGTTTACTAAAATTAACGAAAGCGCAAAAAGAAGTGTGAATTTTAAAGTTTTCATTAGAAATTGTTTAGATAAATGCTAATATACACAAGTTCTACCCGCACTGCAACAGTAATATGGCGCTTTTTAGTCTAAATAATCTTGAAAGAATTGCAGGGTGCGTTGTTCGCAATAAGTATGCGCTTGATTTTCAATAAATCCTACGTGTCCGCCAAATGCCGGCATTTCTAAAAAGAGGTTTTTGCTTTGTGCTGCCTCTTCTTTAGGGTAGCATTTTTCGTTAAGAAAAGAATCGTCTAAAGCATTGATAATAAGTGTAGGAATCTTGATGTTGGGTAGAAATTGCCTGCTGCTGCTTTTTGTATAATAGTCAAGTGCATTTTTAAAACCGTTTGCCGGTGCGGTGTAGAGCTCATCAAAAAGCATTAAGGATTTGATCTTGCGATAATTTTCTTTGCTGAGTTCTTTTGGAAAAACCTTCAGTTTGGCGTGATATTTTTTGCGGAGGTCTTTTAAAAAGGACCAGCGATAGACCCAATTTTTGCGTTGCTCCAACGCACCAAGAGAGTCGTATAAATCTACCGGAGTAGAAACTGCCACAGCAGCTACGATGTTGTTGGGACGACTACGCGTTTCGCCCAAATATTTCAAAATAAG
Source organism: Leeuwenhoekiella blandensis MED217 (assembly GCF_000152985.1). Taxonomy (GTDB): domain Bacteria; phylum Bacteroidota; class Bacteroidia; order Flavobacteriales; family Flavobacteriaceae; genus Leeuwenhoekiella; species Leeuwenhoekiella blandensis. The sequence continues at coordinate 95,001 of NZ_CH672395.1, forward strand.
ATTTCCGCCAAGGCTAAAACCGCATAAAAACAGGTTTTTGTATTTGTTTTTTGAAAGAATATAGTTGACCACATCACTCAAATCTTCTGAAGCTCCCGAGTGATATGAACGAATTTTTGCATTGTCTTCCCCGCTGCAACCACGCAAATTGATCGAGGCGCAGTCAAACCCTTGTTTATTAAGCAAGCTTGCTGTCCCTTGCATATACGGTCGCTTTGCGTGACCTTCTAAACCGTGAACAATAATGGCGATAGTAGAATTAGATTTACTTTGAGCAAAGCTAAAGTCGATATCTAAGAAGTCGCCATCGCTTAAATCAATACGTTCGCGGTGATAGGAGAGCCCTTTTACTTTCCTGATTTTTGCTGCATATATGGTGTTGAGGTGTCCGTTAGTAAACGGCCTTTTTGGTTTATATGTAGATGGGATAAGCGGCACTAGTATAAAATTTCTCCTTTAGGTTTTATGGGGTTAGGTAAATCTTCTTCATCAAGCATGTCGCGAAGATCAATTTCGATGGTTCTACATAACGCTGTCATAGGCACATCGTTTGCTTTTCCTTCAAAAGGATCTTCACTATTGTCTCCTACATATTCCATCGTGGTGAAAATCCACATGATGAGTATGGTAAATGGAATCATTTGCAAAAACATAGTTGAAATTTGTTGCGAAGGATGCACGGTATCGGTCACGTGATTTTCAAAAATATTGAGCAGCCCCAGCGGAAGCAACAGCACAAAAATCCAGGTAAATACTTTAGAGAAATAACCGTATTGTCTGGGAAACGGGGTGTTTTTTATGCGTTCGCACATGCCTTGAAAATCATAGAATTTACCCAAAGCCTCTTGCAGTTGCATTTCCTGAAAACCATCAATCACCCCTTCTTTTCTAAGTCTTTGTACGATGATGCCCTGGTTTTTGATCAAATGCGTTGCAGGATTTGCTCTTAGTTTGATCGCTTCATATTCATCGTGCCCTACAAATTGGTAGGCTTGGTTACTTTCAATATTGCGCTCGTTATGGCGATCAAATAAACGTTCAACCAGTTTGCCTTCTTGCAGCGTCCACGATCTAGGCTGACGCAGTTGCACGCGTAATGCGTTAAGCCATGCAATATGACGATACAGAAGTTCGCGTTTAAGTTCTTTATCTGCTATAGGATCATCAAGTTGAATGAGGCTTAAGGTTCTAATGCCCCACGTACGACTCCAGTTTACGATCATTCCCCAAATTTTTCTGCCCTCCCAGAAGCGGTCGTAACTCTGGCTGTTTTTAAAACCGAGATAAAAAGATACTGCAATACCAATTACGGTGAGCGGCTCAAAAGGAATGTCTATATCTTCAAAACCTAAATCATGGTACGCATAGAAAATAATAAGTGAATACACGAGAAAGAACACCAGATTACGCCACGTGTAACGCAGGATGAGTTTCCAACTTATATTCCTTTTAATGAGCATAGCATAGATGTTTAGAATTTAAAGATAAATGTAAACTGTAGAACAGCTTGAAGTATTAAGGGAAATTTAAAATATTATGCACGCATAAGGCTTTTAGGTATCTTTGCTCAAAATTTATTGGCGCGGTTAAAGGGTTTTATACTCTAAGGCTTGCCTCAAAATTGAAAAATTGTTTCCAACTAGTGCCTCACGGGCCTGTCTTTGTCGGTAGACAAGCTTGCCTTGAGGTAGATTATTTTTAAAATTATGTACACCAAAGAATTTGAGATACGCTGGAGTGATATTGATGCCAACAGGCATTTGGCAAATAGCGCATACATCAATTTTATGAGTCATACGCGTATGGCTTTTTTGATGGAAAACGGTTTTGGGCAGCAAGAGATGGCCAAGCATAATATTGGCCCGGTGGTGTTTTATGAGCATATGTATTATTTTAAAGAAGTGTTTGCCGGGAAGCCGGTAAAGGTGACGCTTCAATTAAAAGGGCTTTCTGAAGACGGGATGTATTTTGAATTCATTCATAATTTTTATGATCATAAAGGCCGAAATTTTGCAAGTTGTGAGATGATGGGCGCGTGGATCGATCTTAAAGAACGCAAACTTATAGGCTTGCCAGAAGTGCTTTTTGAAAACCTTTCTTCGCTAAGTAAAACCGATGATTTTAAAGTGCTTACTAAGGAGGATACACGTAAATTCGGTAAAAAACCAAAAGATTTAGTCTAGGCGGTTTTCTTTGTTCGAGTAGATAAATAGACTCCCAGAAAAATAAGTGCTGCGGCACCTGCGCGAACCCAACTCAAATGATCTGCTCCTACCAGAACTGCAAATAGAATGGCAATAACCGGTTGCAAATAAATAAACGCGCCAATGGTTGAAGCCTTCAGCGTTTTGAGCGCATACAAGTTGAGCAAGTAGGTTGAGAAGGTGGTGCCCACCACGACAAAAACCATAACCCAAACGGCGTGTGGCGGTAAATGGAGCCAGTCTACCGAAGTGAATTCAGTAAACGTAAAGGGTAAATTCAAGAACACACCTAAGAGAAAAAGCCACTTCATCAGCGTGATGGTGCTGTATTTATTACTGATGGGTTTTACTAAAATTAAATACACTGCATAGGTTGCACCATTTACAAAAAACAACACATTTCCTAACGGAATATTGGGTGCATTAGGTTGTTCTGCTGCGCCAAAAAGTACCAAAACCAGCGCTCCCAGCATACCGATTAGAATCCCAAGAATCTTAATAAACCCGATGCGCTCTTTCAAAAATAATGCGGAGAGAATAAGCAAGATCACCGGACTCAACGTAATAATCACCGAACTGTTGATAGGTGTAGACAGGCTTAACCCTTTAAAGAAGGAAAGCATGTTTACAAACATTCCAAAAACGGCACAGCCTAAAAACCGCCAATAATCGGCACGATCAATTTTTTCTGACTTTGTAAAAATACTAAGCAGCCAGAAAAGTAGTGAAGCTCCCAAAACGCGCAGCAAAATAAATCCGTAAGCGCCGATGTATGTTGGCATCACACCTTTTGCCAATGTGTGATTTATGCCATAAATGGTACTGGCGCCAGTGGCAGCTGCAAGTGCGAGCACGCGTTTATTGGCACCGCCTAAGGGTTTAATATTTTGAGGCTTGCCCTGAGGTAGTTTACTCATCAAAGTCTAGTGAGCGTGAATCGCCTCCTTGGCGGCAGCAACGGTTTTTTTGCTGTTGCCAATAAAGATCTTGTCGTTGTTTACGATCACCGGACGCTTTAAAAACGTGTAATGTTCTAAAATCAGTTCTGCAAAATCGTCTTCACTCAAATCCTCATTGTTCAAGCCACGCTCACGATAGAGTCTGGCACGCTTGTTAAAAAGTGCTTCGTAGCTTTCGCTTAGATTGTACAATTCTTCAAGTTGTTCTTCGGTCACAGGATCAGATTTTACATCCTGTTTTAAAAATGAAGAAGGTAATTCGATTTCATCCATAATACGCTTACACGTATCGCAGGTAGAGAGGTAATATATTTTTCTCAAAACAAAAAGATTTAAAAATTAATAGGTAATACCTGAGCTAGTTTGCTTGTGCAAAGTAATCGCTTTTCGGTTTAAAAAGGTATTTTTGACTCGATAATCGAGGTTAAAAACATTGAGGCTTGCCTCGAACGATAACAATAAATTTCTAATAAATGCTTCGAGACTTAACTCGAAGTGATTGACTAAAAGTATACCATGGACGCTTCAGTAGCTTACACCTTAAAAATCACCTATAAAACACGTGTGATCCTCAAGAATTATCTTGAAACCATTTCGTTAGAAGATCTAAACAAAATCCCTGAAGGATACAACAACAATATTTTTTGGAATATCGCACATTTGGTGGCGACCCAACAGATTTTAGTTTACAAATTTTCAGAAGTGCCTGCTCTGGTTTCTGATGAGCTCATCAATAAATATCGAAAAGGAACCAAGCCCGAAGCAGATGCTACTCAAGCCGAAGTTGATGAGATCAAAGCATTGCTTTTTAGCACGCTCGATCAGACTGAAGAAGACTACAAAGCCGGAAAATTCAAAACCTACAACAGCATTACAACTTCAATGGATAGTACCTTAACTAACGTTGATGAAGCAATTGCCTACAATAATTTTCACGAGGGAATTCATTTAGGTTCTGTACTTGCGTTGCGTCACGCTATAGGCTTAGTTTAAGATATTCTTGCACTTCACTGAATTTAAATTTTAAAATGGTTTGCCCATCTACGTAAGAGGCGATCTCATACGGGTTGTAGACCAATACCATTTCATTTGCGGTGAACCCGATTACATTAGGCAAAGCAAATACATCATTCTCAAATAAAAAGCCAGTGCTGTTGATGTTTCCATCAGCACTTAGCTTTTTTTGGTTTCTGAATTTTGTTTCAGCAAGCTTTAAAAAACCTTCATAATCCTTAAACAATTCTTTGTTGCTAAGCTGGGTCTGAGCATCTTTATCAAAATTAAGATAGGTAGTGCTTCCGTAGCCGTGCGCACCACCCCAATAGGTGTAGTTCTCAAATTTGATGCTTAAAAGCTGTGCGCCGTCGTAGCTCACTTGAGATGCGCTGTTAATTTCATATTCGGCTCCGGCATCTGGAAAGTCACTTTTATAAATGCGATAGCTTGAAACAAAATGTGCTAGTGCCTGATCAAAAGTTTCAACCTCAGATTCTTCGTCGGGATCGATCACCAAGTTGTTTATCAGCACTTGGTTTATGGCTGCGTTTATCGTGTCGGCAAAGTTTTTATTACCTGAAGCCGTGACTTTTTCAATATCAATAATTGGACAAATACCTTCCTTACAAAGTTCTAATCCATCGGTCTGAATGCTTTTTGATTCAAAAACCAAAGGAGCTGCTCTTTTTTGACAACTGGTAATAAAAAGAAGTGTGACCAGTATTAAAGCGATATTTTTCAAAACAATTTGGGTTTCGTGTTAAACAAAGAATAAAGGTACACGCAATTTTGGGAAAAGGTCTTTGGCTTGCTACATTTACTTATAGATTTAATGAAAGATTAAGAAAATGAAATTCAATACCAAAACCATTCACGGCGGTCAACACAATACAGATCCTGCATACGGAAGCGTGATGCCGCCTATCTATCAGACGTCTACCTACGCGCAATCAACGCCGGGAGGGCACAAAGGCTTTGAATATTCACGCAGTGGAAATCCAACGCGTAAAGCACTTGAAGATGCTTTGGCCAGTTTAGAGAATGGTCAGTTTGGTTTGGCTTTTGGCTCTGGTTTGGCAGCTATTGATGCGGTTTTAAAATTGTTTAAACCGGGAGATGAGATCATTTCAACTAATGATCTTTACGGCGGGTCGTACCGATTATTTACCAAGATTTTTGAAGATTTTGGATTGAAGTTTCATTTTGTGAGTATGCAGGACACTTCGGCAATTGAAGCTGCAATTAACGAGAAAACCAAAATGATCTGGGTTGAAACGCCTACCAACCCAATGATGAATATTATTGATATTGAAGCGGTAGCTCAAGTAGCCACAAAGCATAAGATTTTATTGGCTGTAGATAATACGTTTGCAACGCCCTATTTGCAACAGCCTTTAGATTTGGGCGCTGATCTTGTGATGCACAGCGTCACCAAATACTTGGGTGGACATAGCGATTTGGTTATGGGTGGCTTGATCGTGAAAGATAAAGAACTGGCCGATAAATTATATTTTATTCAAAATGCAAGCGGTGCTGTTTGTGGACCTCAGGATAGCTTTCTTGCGTTACGCGGAATCAAAACCTTGCACGTGCGTATGCAGCGACACTGTGAAAACGGTAAAGCTGTTGCGCAGTTCTTAAAAGAGCACCCAAAAGTTGATGAGGTGTATTGGCCCGGTTTTGAAGAACATCCCAATCACGAGATTGCCAAGAAGCAAATGAAAGACTTCGGCGGAATGGTTTCGTTTACGACAAAAAAAGACAGCCTTGAAGGTGCTGTTGAGGTGGTAGAAAAATTAAAGGTATTTACTCTTGCCGAAAGTCTGGGAGGTGTAGAAAGCTTAGCGGGGCATCCTGCGAGTATGACACATGCAAGCATACCCAAAGAAGAGCGTCAAAAAACAGGAATCAAAGATTCTTTAATACGTTTAAGTGTTGGTATCGAAGATGCAGACGATCTTTTAGCAGATTTAGAGCAGGCTTTGGCTTAAGCGAGCGCGTTTAAAAATTCAGGTAATAGATATAACCTATTGTTAGCCATACGATAGAATCGTCGTATTTGTTAGGTGGGTAAAATTCAGGATCAGGATTTAGACCATCTACCCAGTTGGAGTGGTATTTATGATATTTCAATTCTAGGTTGATATCGCTAAGTATCGTTAGTTTATATCTAATGCCTACACTTCCGGTTAATGCCCACGTTGTTCCTGCAGCATCGCTTATTCCGCCTAGTTCACCACCATCTCCTATCAAAAACCGGTCAAAGTAGATGTCTTCGGGTGATGCGCCCGGTACATCCTGCACCGAAGAATACTCAGGTTTAAAAGAGACAAAATGTGCTCCCAAACTTATATATGGTGCAATTTTAAAGGCTCCTGCTTGAAAATCTCTAATACTCAACGGGAAATATTCAAGTTGCATTCCCAATTCAAAAACAAGAGAGCTTCCTTTATGGTCTCTTAAATCTTGACCTTCTGGAGAATCTTTTTGAGACTCATATCCTTCGTGAGTTAAATTTGTGTAGTGGAGATCTGCTTCAGAACGCAGTTTGAAATGATCGTTAAAATAGCGGTCTCTCGTATAACAGTTACAGTCTGCACGATACGCGAAGTTGAAATAATGAACAAGGCCTATCCCGAGACCTTGGTTATTTATATTGGTGTCATAATTATTTCTAAGTCCAAAATCGGATTGAAAAAGTAGGGGACCAGCAATCACACCAATTTCATTAGAAAAAGCGAACTGTGATCTGGCTGCTGAAGGTATTGCCAGAAAGAGTATTAATACCGCAACTAAAATTTTGGTATTCATTAGGTTTGGGGACTTAAGATGCAACAAAGATAGTAAAAATGCAGTTTTAACCTAAGATTGTATTTCTGTTGTAAATTATATAATAGATATAATAAAAATGAGGTATGTATATTAAGAATTTCTAAAATTTAGATACTAATTTTTATCAATATCATATATTTGCACCGCCTTAGAGCATTTAAAATTATAAATTCAAAAAAACATTATAATGACAGATAGCATTAAAAATTTTGTTGATTCTGTTGAGAAAGCTAATCCTAACGAGCCAGAGTTTATTCAGGCAGTGCAGGAGGTGGCAGAAACTGTTATTCCTTTTATAGAAAATAACCCAAAATACCAAGGCAAAAAATTACTAGAGCGTATGGTTGAGCCAGAACGCGCTATTTTGTTCAGAGTACCGTGGGTAGATGATAAAGGAGAAACGCAAATAAATAAAGGGTATCGCATAGAATTTAATTCTGCGATAGGACCTTATAAAGGTGGACTTCGCTTTCACCCTTCGGTAAACCTGAGTATCCTAAAATTCTTAGGTTTTGAGCAGGTGTTTAAAAACAGCCTTACTTCATTACCTATGGGTGGTGGTAAAGGAGGTTCTGATTTTAACCCTCGCGGAAAAAGCGATGCCGAAGTTATGCGTTTTTGCCAAAGCTTTATGACCGAATTGTACCGTCATATTGGCCCTAATACTGATGTGCCTGCAGGTGACATTGGAGTTGGTGGTCGTGAGATTGGTTATATGTTTGGGCAGTATAAGCGCATCAAAAATGAATTTACGGGTATTCTTACCGGAAAAGGGTTGTCTTATGGCGGTTCTAAAATTCGTCCCGAAGCGACGGGTTATGGTAACGTGTATTTCACGAAATATATGTTGAATAACATCGGCGAGAAACTGGCAGGAAAAACTGTAGTTATCTCTGGCTCTGGTAACGTTGCTCAGTATGCGGCAGAAAAAGCAACACAGCTTGATGCAAAGGTAGTGACGCTTTCTGATTCTGATGGTTTTATTTATGATGAGGCCGGTATAGGAAAAGAGAAACTCGCTTATATTATGGAAATTAAGAATGAGCGTCGCGGTCGTATTAAAGAATATCTGGATAAATATCCTGAAGCAGAATTTCACGAAGGAAAAGCACCTTGGGGAATCAAATGTGATATCGCATTGCCTTGTGCTACTCAAAATGAATTAGATCAGGAGGATGCTCAATTGCTGGTAAAGAATGGTGTAATGGCAGTAGGTGAAGGGGCAAATATGCCGTGTACGCCAGATGCAGTTTCTGTATTCTTAGAAAATAAGATTTTATTCTCTCCGGGTAAAGCTTCTAATGCAGGAGGAGTAGCGACTTCTGGTCTTGAGATGTCTCAAAACAGTATGCGCTACAACTGGTCTGCAGAGCAAGTAGATAAAAAGCTTCACGAGATTATGTACGATATACACAATGCGTGTGTGGAGTATGGTAAGCAGGAAGACGGGTTTGTAGACTATGTAAAAGGAGCGAATATCGCTGGTTTTGTTAAGGTTGCAGATGCTATGCTTGCTCAGGGAATCGTATAAAACTTTAGATTTCATAAAAGATTTAGCCAAAGGCTTCGGGAGTTAACCGAAGCCTTTTTTTATAAACTTACTCTGGGTTATATTGTATTTTTAACCTGTGGCTAATGCATCGTTGATGATTAAAAAAAACTTATATCTGTTTATTTTGCTGCTGAATAGTTGCTGTGCTTTTGCTCAGGAATATTCAGAAGCGTGGACGGCATATTTTTCTTACAATCGCATTACTGCCCTTGCTGAAGCCGATACCCAAATCTATGCGGCAGCACAAAATTCAGTGTTTAGTTATGATTTGCAAACCAATGAAACGCGTCTTTTTTCTACAGTGCAAGGCCTCGCGGGCGAAGCGATAAGCGCCATTCATTATAGTGACGCTACAGGTATTTTATTTGTAGGCTACGCCTCCGGACTCATAGATGTAGTGCAACCCGATGCTACAGTGACAACTTTGGTAGCTATTCGCGATAAGCCGGCGATTCTTCCTTCAGAAAAAAGCATCAACAGTTTTGATGAGCAGGACAACACGCTGTATATCGCTACAGGTTTTGGCATTTCTCTATTTGATCTCTCGCGTCTGGAGTTTGACGATTCTTATTTTATAGGAAATAACGGAGCGCGTCTCAATATCAAACAAACGGCAATCTTTGGCGATTATATCTATGCGGCTTCACCTGATGGCGGGCTGCGTCGCGCATTGGTGGCCGATGATAACCTGATCGATTTTCAAAATTGGGAAACTTTAGATCCTACGGGTTGGGAAGGTATTCAAACTTTTGCTGATGCGCTTTGGGGTGTAAAAAGCGATCAAAGCTTACAGCGTTTTGACGGAAACAGCTTTACCCTGGCAGCTAATTTAGCGCAACTTCCGGTTTCTTTTTCAGCTTCAGAAGATGTGCTCTCCATAAGTTTAGGTAGCCAAGTTTTGATCTATGATCTTACCGGAAGTTTGACAACAACGATAAATACTATTGCAGAATATCCAGACACCTACAATGTTGCATTAACTTCTCAAGGTCAAATCTATTTAGGTACTGAAGCTAATGGGCTTTTGATTTCTTCAACATCAAATGCAACGGCAGCGCTTCAGGTGTTGCCCGATGGTCCACTGCGCAATGATCCGTTTAGTATTGAAGCCGCGCCGGGCCAACTTTGGGTGGCCTATGGTGATTATTCAGATACTTATAATCCATTTCCATTAAAACAGCGCGGACTGAGTCATTTTGTGGTGGATTCCGGTTGGTATAATCTTCCGTTTGATGACTTGTTAGAAACCAACAGCATCACCAACATCACTTACAATTCTGAAGACCAGACTCAGGTTTTTATGAGTTCGTTTAACGCCGGTCTCCTTGAAATTGTAGAAGAAGTGCCTTTGCAGCTGTATGACGAAACCAACAGTGGCTTAAGTGATATCCCTTTTGCGCCGTCTGATGTGCGTATAAACGGAGCTGCTTTTGACCGAAATGGTGTTTTATGGTTAACCAACAGCTTGGTCGAAAATGCACTCGCACGCAAAACAGGAAATCAGATTGAAGGTATCTCGATCGCTTCCATTTTGCCTGACTTTGATGCTGTAAATGGCTATTCTGAATTGGTGGTTGGCAGATTAGGAAATATCTATTTTGGTTCTTCAAACCGAGGCCTCATCGGTTACGATCCGGATGCCAATAGCTTTAGGCTGCTCAATGCTGAACGGTCTAATTTACCGTCAGATAATGTGCAGTCGCTTGCTGTAGATAATAATGGCGCGTTATGGATTGGTACCAGTTTAGGGCTCCGGCGGCTTTTTAACCCGGCGCAGATGTTTGAAAATGCCGAAATTCAAACGCAGCCTATAATTATTGAAGAATCAGGAAGCGCTGTAGAATTGCTTAATGACCAAGTTATTCGAGCCATCGCTGTAGACGGAAACAATAATAAATGGGTAGGAACCGTGTCTAGCGGTGTGTTTTACTTCAGTGCCAATGGTCAGGAAACCTTACAACAATTTAATACTACAAATTCGCCGCTTCCTTCAAATAATATTCAAGATATAAGCATTGATGAAGATTCTGGAGAAGTTTATTTTGCAACTCCTCTGGGCTTGGTTTCTTTTTTGGGTACTGCAGTTGCACCGCAAGAAACTTTGGAAAATGCGCGGGTTTTTCCTAATCCTGTGCGCCCCTCATTTACCGGCAGTGTTACCATCGATGGACTAACTGAAAACGCCAATGTGAAAATCACCGATCTAAACGGAAATTTGGTTTATGAAGAAGTTTCAGAAGGTGGAAGCATTCAATGGGATACAACTGCTTTTGGAAGATACCGTGTCGCTTCCGGGATTTATTTTATAATGATCACTGCCGAGGATGCCGTGGAGACCAAAATCGTCAAACTTATGATCATTCGCTAATGCTGGTAACTACAAAAGCTATAGTCATTTCGGCAATTAAGTATGGGGAAGCAGACCTTATTGTACGCTGCTTTACAGAAGAAGCCGGACTCAAATCGTACATTTTACAGCGTATTTTAAAATCTAAAAAGGGTAAACTGCGCACGGCGATGTTTCAGCCTGCTAGTCAGTTAGAGTTGGTTGCAGTGCATAAAGACAAAGGAACCCTCGAGAGTATACGCGAGGCTAAAGTGATTCAACCCTACGTGAGTTTACACACCGATGTGTTGAAGTCAAGCGTGGTGCTTTTCCTTTCAGAAATGCTGCGCAATGCGATTCAGGAAGAAGAAGAGAACCGAGCACTATATGCGTTTCTGGAGCACGCGTTTTTATGGTTTGATCTACACGAGCAGACGGCAAATTTTCACCTTTTGTTTTTATTAGAATTGACAAAATATTTAGGTTTTTATCCGGATACTTCAGAGCTGCATCAGCCTCATTTTAATCTGGAAACCGGAATTTTTGAACCGGTTGAACATTTTTACAGCATTTCCGAAGAAAATTTAAATACGCTCAAACTGCTATTGGGTATAAATTTTGATGCACTTTTTACCATAAAACTGAATCAAAAAAGGCGCGCAGACTTTATAAATATGCTTTTGGCGTACTATGAATTACATTTACACGGGTTTAAAAAACCAAAGTCACTGGCTGTGTTAAGCTCCCTTTTTAACTAACCGTATTTTATGAGATTACCCCTTATTTTTCTCCTTTTTACTTTTTGCTCTGTCGCTGTACAAGCGCAAACTATAAAGCTGCTTGACAAGCAGACCAAATCCCCGGTGACTAATGCTGCTTTGTATAACAGTGCACGATCTACCTACGTGGTAAGTGATGAAGAAGGAAACGCTGACGTGTCTGCCTTCACAAAATCTGAAACTATTTTTATCACCCATGTCTCCCACATCACGCTAAAAACCACAAAGGCGGCAATCGTTTCTGAAGGAAATGTGGTTTATTTGGAAGATAACGAGAACCAACTTAACGAGGTGGTGCTTTCGGTGTCAAAATTTGAGCAGGAGTCTAAAGATATCGCCCAAAAAATAGTAAGTCTGGATGCTGAAGATATTGAGATGAAAAATCCGCAAACAGCTGCAGATTTTCTAAGTCAGAGCGGGCAGGTTTTTGTTCAAAAAAGTCAGTTGGGTGGTGGTAGCCCGATGATACGTGGTTTTTCAACAAACCGATTGCTGTTGACGGTAGACGGTGTACGTATGAACACGGCTATTTTTCGCTCAGGAAACCTTCAGAATGTGATCAATATCGATCCCTTTACGATAGATCAAACTGAAGTTATTTTAGGTCCGGGATCTGTGGTGTATGGTAGTGATGCAATAGGAGGTGTGATGAATTTTTATACTAAAAAACCGGCCTTTTCTTTTGAAGAAGGTACTGCATTTTCAGGAATGGCGCTTACCCGATATGCGACTGCCAATAATGAAAAAACCGGTCACATCGACTTCAATATCGGTGCTAAGAAGTGGGCGTTTTTAACTAGCGTAAGCTATTCTGATTTTGACGATCTGCGTATGGGAAGTCACGGCCCTGAAGATTATTTGCGTCCCGAATATGTGGTGACTGAAAACGGTGTGGATACGGTGGTAGAAAATGACGACCCAAATGTGCAAACGCCCACCGGTTTTGATATGATCAACCTTACCCAAAAAGTGCGCTATATGCCCAACAGTATTTGGGATTTTAATCTTGGGTTGCATTACAGCGCTACTTCAGACTATGCGCGTTACGACAGGCTCACGCGAACCAGAAACGGGCAGCTGCGTTCTGCAGAATGGTATTACGGTCCGCAGTTGTGGTTTATGGGAAATCTTCAAATCGATAAAAAAGGAAACGGCGATTTTTATGACGATGCCAAGCTTACTGCGGCAATTCAATATTTTGAAGAGAGTAGAAACGATCGTGATTTTGGCGATTCAATACTATTTACCACGCAAGAGCAGGTGAACGCCTATTCTTTAGCTCTTGATTTTACTAAGAAAATGGGCTCAAATCAGTTATTTTATGGGCTGGAATATGTGTATAACAAAATTGGCTCCTACGGAAAGCAAATCGATATCAACACCGGCGACCAGGCAGCAACCGCAACCCGCTATCCAGATGATTCCAGCTGGCAATCACTGGCAGCCTATTTAAGTGGGCAGTTCAATTTGGCTGAAAGTTTAACCTTGCAAACAGGCGTGCGGTACAATCATATATTGATCGATGCTACGTTTGACGATACTTTTTATGATTTTCCATTTGAAAAGGCAGATGTAAGCTTCGGAAATTTTACCGGAAATGCCGGCCTGAATTGGCAAACGGCAGAAAATTTCAATCTTAAACTGAATTTGGGCACAGCATTTAGAGCGCCTAATATTGATGATATCGGGAAAATCTTTGATAGTGAACCCGGGTCTGTGGTGGTGCCTAATCCTGATCTCAAGGCAGAATATGCCTATAATGCCGAGTTGGGTGCGGCGTGGCGTATTGATGAAAAATTACGTCTGGATGTCGCAACCTATTACACGCATTTGAACAATGCGCTTGTGCGTCGTGATTTTAGTCTAAACGGAGCGACAACCGTAGATTATCAAGGTGAGCCAAGTAATGTACAAGCAATTCAAAATGCTGCAAGTGCTGAGGTTTATGGTGTTGAAGCCGGTTTAGAATATTTGTTTAACAAGAATATAAAACTCACTTCTCAGATCGCTGTTACCGAAGGAAGTCAGGAAGAAGAGGACGGCAGCGAAGCGCCGTTGCGACACGCGGCACCACTCTTTGGAAATACGCACCTTATTTATCGTATGAAGCGCTGGAAGTTTGACGCGTCTGCAGAATATAACGGGCAGTTTGAGTATGACGAACTCGCGCCATCGCAACAGGGCAATGCCTATTTGTACGCGCTGGATGCTGATGGTAATCCGTACTCACCGCGCTGGTACACGTTGAATGTATACAGTGAATACCAGATCGCACAAAACTGGAAAGCGACCGCCGCTTTAGAAAATATCACAGATCAACGGTATCGCCCGTATTCTTCAGGCATTTCAGCTCCCGGACGTAATTTAATTATGGCGTTGAAGTATACGTTTTAGAGAGTTAAAATTTATTGAATAATGTGTCAAATAGAATTGAAATATCTCCAATACTTAGTTAATATCTGTTCTTGTGAGTTTGAATTCATTTACCATTTTACACAAAACGTAAAAGAATGTTATCCTAAAGCATCAGAGCAAGAAGTTAAGAGTATATCCTTAATTTTAATGGGTTTGCTCTTGGAAAAAAAGTTTTTACAAGTTTATGATTTCTATTCTCAAGAACCATTGGGTTCAACCACTGAGGATAGTTTGGAAACAATTGACAATTTATGGTTTGAGGGAGCTTCATATATTGATTTTATAAGCCTCGTAAATTTTACCCTTCAGGAATGGTTTGTAAATCTGCTAAAAGAAAAGGGATATAATTTCCAAGATAATTGGCTAGAGTATATAAGTGAACACCTGTGGCTTCAAGATCTTTTAAGGATATCCCAGTCTGATATTCAAAAGGTAGAAGCAATGCTATGATTTAGATTAAGGCGAAATATAAGACCCGTAGGTAATGTTTAATTTCATCTAAAATATAGTTTTTCAGTTTTTTGTCTAAATGATAAACATTACCGACCAGCGCTAACGCCCTTATTCTTTTGGGATATCAGCACCGGGACGTAATCTGATTATGGCGTTGAAGTATACGTTTTAGGGTTTTATCAATCGATTATAAATGAAATTTGAAACATTACTTGGGAACTCTATTGCTTTTGCAGCATCTTGTATCGGGGAAGAGTTTATAAATAAACCTTTTCAAAATGGCACATATTTTTTAGAAAAGGATTCAAGTTACAAGTTGTTTTATGATTCAAGATATAACTGTCTAAGCATTCATGAAAATGATAGAAAGGTTGTTCATTCAATAACGGTTCATTTGCTTGAAGTTTTAAATTTTAAAAGTTTCAATTCATTAGTAGCACAGTATGGCGCACCAGATCATATCTGGGTGGCAACTAATACTTCTATGATTAGCGAAACGATCGATGATTCTAATCCTGAATTTAAGCAACGTCTAACAAAATCAGAACACGATCTTCGTGAGGGTACTTTTGAAGAAAAGCCGCTCGTTATCATCTGGAATAAGGGAGATTTTGAGATCAAAGTACTTTTCAGGTACGAACAAAATCAGAGTAAAATTACTTACAGATCTTTAGAGTAAACCTTCATTTTAAACCGGCTTTTGCAATGCCTGCTTGATCACCTCACTCCAGATGATGTAACCTTTTTTGTTGAGGTGCAAGCCGTCTGACATATAGAGTTCGGGATTGGGTTTGTCGTCTAGCGAAATCATTTGTGAGAATACGTTAATGAATTGTGCATCCAACCCGGTAATCACATATTCTGAAAGCAGTTCGTTAAGCTCCATAAATTGCGGGATGAGATGGGCGCGTTCTACACTTGGTTTTAAGCTGATGACCGCCAGCGGAACTTTAGGATATTTTGCTTTTACCGCTTTGATAAGCTCTTTAAAATCGGCTAGAACTTCAAGTGGTGTGCGGCCTTGGGTAATGTCGTTTTCTCCGGCATATAAAATTAGCTTCGACGGATTCACATCTTGAAAGATTTCCTCAAAATAGTGCAAACACCAGGCATACGTAGAGCCACCAAATCCCAGGTTTAAAGTGTGCATGGGCGCAAGATCTTCTTGCATATGCACCCACAACCGCACCGAAGAACTTCCGTAGAAAACGTATAAATCTTCTTGATTTTTCAGTTTTTCAACACGACGACGCAGGCGTTTGATCTCGTTAGCCCACATTACCGGTGGTTCTTCTTCCGGCACCGCCGAAAAAGTACTGGTCATCAACCTTTTTACTTTTTCGCGAGCTTCGGCCACATAATCGATATACTTTTTTTGATAGTCTTCCACAAATGCTTTGACCACAACAGGATCGTTTTTAGCTACGTGATCACTCATTTTAAAAGGCTTCAGGATATTGCAGTAAAACAAGGTGTCGTTGATGCGTTTATCAAAATTTACCAAAACGATCGGGATGATGAGTGGTTCGGTTTTGAGATTTAGAGCGAGGTTAAAGGCGCCTGTTTTAAAAGCGCCGGGAGATTCTTCAGAAGTGTATGAAGTACCTTCCGGACTGATGATGAGATTCTTTTTGTTTTTTAAAAATTCGCTTGCCGCTGTATAAAAAATACTGCGGTTGCTGGTTTTGGCAGCGGCTTCAGGCAGTTCAGATTCTTTGGTGTATACGTTGATGTAGCCTAGATTTTCATAATAATTTTGATGTCCGTATTCCTGACCTTGCGCGATGCGCACCGTGCGTATGCCGGGCTCACCGTATTTATCATCAAGCAAAACGCTGATAAAATGTGAGTCTAATGTGATCTGAAATTGATTATTCAGCGTGTAAAATGGATGATTCAATAAGTGGTTGTAAATAAAAATATGCCCTGAATCCTCAGGTAGATTCTCTAAACCTTCAACGTGTACCATTACCTGTTTTAACGCTTCGCGTGTAGCTTGCGCACAAGCTTTGCGTTTGTGTTGTGGAGTAGTTTCAGGATTGTTTTCGGCGACAGCCTCATAAATAGAGCGCAACGCATTTTTAAACTGATGTTCGCGCCGATCGTGTTTTAAAAACTCGAGACTCAGTGATGCGATGTGTCGCTCTAGGCTTGAGCCCTGCGTTACTAAATTCTGCAAGGTTTCATACGCAAGCGCTTTGGTGGTTTGATCTTTTAACAAATGAAATACCGAATGCAGCCCCGAATTTACAGTAAGCCGAGAGCGGTTGTTTTCGATCAATTGATATACGGCATCAATGCTGTGCTTACCTAAAAGCGAAGTATATCGAATAAACGCGGCGTTGATTTGATTGCCAATAAGCCAGATGAGGCGGTGGTAAAAGCGTTTTTTGAGTGAGTCATCTTCTTCCAGAAGTTGGTGCAAATCCAGATGATTGATAAAATATACCGCTGTTTTTTCAGTGGTGATGGCGTTGCAAATGTCAGGAAGGTTGAGGAGGGAAGACCAGCCAAAAATAAATCCGGAATTAGAAATACTGCGCTGGCTGATGTCTATTTTGCCTTCCATACGCTTGATGGCCACCTCGCCGTGAATTAAAATGTATAAACCCTCTGAAGCGCTGTCTTGCGCATAAATGATTTCGTTAGGCTCATAATCACGGCGTTGAACAAGCTTTGCGAGTTTGTTTAATTGAGGTTCAGAAAACTGATCAAGAAATGGTGATCGCCGCATCAAGTGAATGATCTCTGACTTTTCAATGGAAGGATTCAGGTAAAAGTGTTCGTCTTTAGGAATTTGAAAACTTTGCGGCCGTAACAAAGAAGCCTGCTTGCTCAATGCATTTTTAAGCAGTTGGTAGTTGGTTTGACAAACCGCGAGAAGCAGCGTGTTCACTTCTGCAATAGTTGCTTTAAAATCGGTGATCGGCACTTTGTAAAAAGTGGCTTCTTCACTGGCAATTTTTGCGCTAAAGGTATAGCGCTCCGGTGCAAAAAAACCATTCCAACCTATTGTGGTAAAAACGGTGTCGCTATGTGCGACCTGCACTTCTTGTTCTGCGTTTTGATGTTGCGTGTAAAAGTCAAGACTGCCTTCAATAAGCCAATAGAGGTGTTTTACTTTTTTATGAATGGTGCAAAGTGTGGCGCCTTTGTGTTGAGAAATCAACTGACCGGTAGGCAACAGCTCTTGTAATAATTCAAGCGAAATTTTAGTAGCAGTAAGTGTTTTCAATAGATAGCAGGTTTTAAGTCCTTTACAAATTATCGCTTTGTGCTCAAAAAACGGCTTCAGTTACTGCTTCACGCTGCATTTTTATGAATATTGAAATTTGTCATCTTTGTTTTTTGTGATTTGGCAATAAAACACGGCAATGCGTCACTTTGGATAACGCACGCGCTGCTTTTTCGGAAATCTAAATGGGCATTTTGAATACGCATCTTCACAACAGCTTGCTACTATGTTAAGGCATTCTTTTTATAGGTTTTTTTCTAATCTAAATTCCGTAATTTTGCACACTTATTAGAAAACGCATATCATGAGCACAAAGTTCCCTGAATATAAAGGACTTGACCTGCCCAAAGTGGCTGAGGAAATTTTAGCCTATTGGAAGGAAAACGACATATTTGAAAAAAGTATTTCTACGCGTGAAGGCAACGAACCTTACATCTTTTTTGAAGGTCCGCCATCTGCAAACGGAATGCCTGGTATTCACCATGTTATGGCACGTGCGATCAAGGATATTTTTTGCCGTTTTCAAACCCAGAAAGGAAAGCAGGTAAAACGTAAGGCCGGTTGGGATACCCACGGACTTCCTGTAGAGCTTGGTGTGGAGAAAGAATTGGGCATTACCAAAGAAGATATTGGTACTAAGATCAGCGTTTCAGAATACAACGAAGCCTGTAAAAATGCGGTAATGCGCTACACCGATGTGTGGAACAACCTTACCGAGCAGATGGGTTATTGGGTAGATATGGAAGATCCCTACATCACCTACAAGCCAAAATACATGGAAACCGTATGGTGGCTGCTTAAGAATATTTACAACCAAGGCCTTATTTACAAAGGCTACACGATACAACCCTATTCACCAAAAGCGGGTACCGGTTTAAGTTCGCACGAACTTAACCAACCCGGGACGTATCAAGATGTTACGGATACGACGGTAACCGCACAGTTTAAGGTGATAGAAGACGAGACCTATAAAGCTTCTCCTCTTGCAGCTTTTGATGGAACAAAATATTTGATGGCGTGGACGACCACTCCGTGGACGTTGCCTTCAAACACAGCCTTGACGGTTGGTAAGAAAATAGACTATGTTTTAGTAAAGACTTTCAACCAATATACGTTTGAACCTATTCAGGTGGTGATCGCGAAAGCTTTGGTTGGAAAACAATTCAGTAAGAAATTCTTTGCTGCAGAAAGTGAGGAGGATTTCGCAAAATTCAGTGAAGAAGATAAAAAGATTCCTTATCAAATCCTTTCTGAATTTAAAGGAAGCGAATTGCTAGAATTGCGATATGAGCCGGTGATCGATTATGTGCAGCCGCACGACAATCCACAGGATGCGTATCGCGTGATCGCGGGAGACTTCGTAACTACCGAAGACGGTACCGGTATCGTACACACCTCACCAACTTTTGGTGCAGATGATGCGATGGTGGCTAAACAAGCCGAGCCTCAAATTCCGCCGATGTTGGTGAAAGATGAGAATGGTAATTTGGTGCCGCTTGTAGACTTGCAAGGGCGTTTCCGTCCTGAACTGAAAGAGTTTGGCGGCAAGTATGTGAAAAACGAATATTACGACGACGGCGAAGCACCAGAGAAGAGTGTAGATGTTGAGATCGCAATTAAACTCAAAGAAGAAAATAAAGCCTTTAAAGTTGAAAAGTATGTGCACAGTTATCCAAACTGCTGGCGTACCGATAAGCCTATTTTATATTATCCGTTAGATTCCTGGTTCATCAAAGTAACTGATGTGCGTGATCGTATGCACGAGTTGAATCTGGGCATAAACTGGAAACCAAAAGCAACCGGTGAAGGCCGTTTTGGAAACTGGCTGGCCAATGCTAACGATTGGAATTTATCGCGCTCGCGTTATTGGGGAATTCCATTGCCAATCTGGAGAACTGAGGATGGAAAAGAGGAAATCATTATTGGTTCGGTTTCCGAACTAAAAGAAAAAATTGCTAAAGCTGTAAAAGCCGGTGTGATGGACAGCGATCCATTTGCAGATTTTGTTCCGGGTGATATGAGCGAAGCAAATTATGATTTGATAGACCTGCATAAAAATGTGGTTGATGAGATCAAACTGGTTTCGCCAAGCGGAAAAGCTATGCGTCGTGAAGCAGATTTGATTGACGTATGGTTTGATAGCGGAAGTATGCCGTATGCGCAATGGCACTACCCTTTTGAGAATAAAGAAATGGTTGAAGAAACCTGGCGTAAAGCCGACTTTATCGCAGAAGGTGTTGACCAAACGCGTGGTTGGTTCTATACACTTCACGCCATCGCAACGATGACTTTTGACGACGTTGCGTATAAAAATGTAGTTTCAAACGGACTCGTTTTAGACAAGAACGGTCAGAAGATGTCTAAGCGTTTGGGTAATGCGGTAGATCCGTTTACGACGCTCAACACTTTTGGTCCTGATGCAACGCGCTGGTATATGATCAGTAACGCGAATCCTTGGGATAACCTTAAGTTTGATCTGGACGGAATTACAGAGATTCAGCGTAAGTTCTTCGGAACCTTGTATAACACCTATTCGTTCTTTTCGTTGTACGCGAATCTGGATAATTTCACTTATGCCGAAGCTGATATTGAATGGAAAGATAGACCGGAAATCGACCGTTGGATTCTTTCAGAATTACACACGTTGATCGCGCAGGTAGAGAAATTCTATTCAGAATACGAGCCTACTAAAGCTACACGTGCAATTTCAGACTTTGTACAAGAAAATCTAAGTAACTGGTTTGTACGTTTAAGCCGCCGCCGTTATTGGAAAGGCGAGTATGCACACGATAAGATTTCAGCCTATCAAACGCTTTATCAATGTCTGGTAACCGTTGCAAAATTAGGAGCGCCGGTAGCTCCATTCTTTATGGATCGTTTGTATAAAGATCTGAATGGATTAACCAACAAGGAAGCTGCAGAAAGTGTACACCTCTCAGATTTCCCTGAAAGCAATACCGCGTTTATAGACACGAGCTTAGAGCATAAAATGCAAAAGGCACAAACGATCTCATCGTTAACCCTTTCGCTTCGCGCTAAAGAAAAAATCAAAGTGCGTCAGCCTTTGCAGCGCATTATGATTCCGGTGCTTGATGAAGCACAACGCGAAGAAATTATGGCTGTGCAAGACCTGATCAAGTCAGAAGTAAATGTGAAAGCGATCGAGCTGATCGATGATGCTTCGGGTATTTTGGTAAAAAATATCAAGCCTAACTTTAAGGTTTTAGGTCCGCGTTTTGGTCGAGATATGAAAGTGGTAGCTAATGCAATTAATGCGATGACCGCCAAGGATATCTCAACAATTGAAAATGAGGGGGAAATCACTGTGGACATTAATGGAAAAAGTGTTACTTTGGCGCCCGAAGACGTAGAAATCACTTCACAAGATATTGAGGGGTGGTTAGTTGCAAGCAGTGGATCACTTACAGTGGCACTCGATGTTACTTTGACAGACGAATTGAAGAACGAAGGTATCGCAAGAGAATTGGTGAACAGAATTCAGAATTTGAGAAAAGATTCAGGATTTGAGGTGACCGATAAAATTGAAGTACAATTACAACGTGACGGTAAGGTCGAGCAAGCCGTTAACGACAACTTAGAATACATTAAAATGGAAACGCTCACCGCAAAACTCGACGTTGCAGAGCAAGTTACTAACGGTATAGCTATAGCATTTGACGATGTAGAAACAAAGCTGGCTATAAAAAAACAGTAAACAACACATGGCGACAGACACTAAAGAACGTTACAGTGATGCGGAATTAGAAGAATTTCGCGTGATCATTCAGCAGAAAATTGATAAGGCTCAGAACGACCTTGACCTTATTAAAAGTGCGTATATGAATGACGGTAACAATGGTACTGACGATACTTCTCCTACGTTTAAAGCCTTTGAAGAAGGAAGTGAGACTATGAGTAAAGAGGCAAATTCTGCACTCGCCATTCGTCAAGAAAAGTTTATACGTGACTTAAGAAATGCACTAAACCGTATTCAAAACAAAACTTATGGTATTTGCCGTGTAACCGGTAAACTTATCAATAAGGAGCGTTTAAAGTTAGTTCCTCATGCTACGTTGAGTATTGAAGCAAAGAACATGCAGAAATAAGACACGTCATTATTGTTTACAAAAACGCTTCAGGAATATTCTGGAGCGTTTTTTGTTTCTAGCAGCTTATGAAGTACTTAAAAACATTGAATTTGTTTGTGGTTTTGTTTTGCGCAATGAGCGCAGCATTTGCCCAAAAGCAAATGGTCTTGACAGAATCTGCAGGGCAACTCAAAGGCATTTTTATTGAGTCTGACCAGGTTTTTCAGATCTATGTGAAAACCACAAATTCTGACCAACTTGTCATCAGTACTGAAGTTGAAGGAGAAACCTTTGAAACGCTTGAGATCGATACTCGGCTTCAGAATGAATTGTTATATGTAACCACCGGAAGATCGGTAGGTTTTAAGGCGTTTGACGATAAATTGGCAGCACATAAAGTGCTTTCTGTGGTTTTGCATATTGAATTGCCCAAAAACAAGGAATTGTGGGTAAATTCCTCACTGGCTTCTGTTGAAGCGCAGGGAGCGTTCAGTTATGTAAACTTAAATCTTTCCGGCGGAAGGGTAGACCTTTTAGATTTTAGTGGAAACGGTGTGGTTAATACCCTTCGAGGTGCAATTGAAATTGAGACGCAAAATACAGAAGTGAAAGCTTCTAGCCGCAACGGAACGGTGGACGTAGCCTCAAGCCCAGTTCAGCTTTATGAACTTGTTTTAAAAACCGTTGATGGCGATATAAGCGTAAGCCAGTCTGAATAAATTAAGTATTTTTACCGCTCTTAAATACAGCACATGTCATTAAAAAAGGCCGTAGGCATTATCGTTCTTGTTTTGCTTGTAGATCAAATAAGCAAGATTTATATAAAAACCCATTTTCAGTTACAGGAGCAGGTTGTTGTTTTTGAATGGTTTAAAATTCTTTTTGTTGAGAATGAAGGAATGGCCTGGGGTGCTAAAATTCCCGGGAACTACGGTAAAATTATTCTTACGCTTTTTAGAATAGGGATTCTTCCGCTTATAGGGTATTGGTTATACGACAGTGTAAAAAAACACAGTTCGCGTATTCTTATCGTTGGGATCGCACTCATTTTTGCCGGTGCCTTTGGCAACATTATCGATTCTATTTTCTACGGAATTATATTCGACAGCAGTGCAGGCCAGCTTGCAACGTTTATGCCTGAGGATGGCGGTTACAGCAGCATCTTTTACGGTCGTGTGGTAGATATGCTCTATTTCCCGATTTGGGAAGGTTACTTACCCGAATGGTTACCTATTTGGGGCGGAGATTACTTTACGTTTTTTAATGCGGTTTTTAATATTGCAGATATGGCGATTAGTACCGGAGTAGGTTTATTGCTGGTATTTAACAAGCGTGCTTTTTCAAAAGACTTAGAATAATCTCGCTTAAAGGGTGATGGTAAATTTAGTTCCGTAGCCTGGCTTACTGGTTACTTCGATCTTTCCGCCTAGGGCTTCCACTTCATTTTTTACAATAAACAAGCCAACAGATTCACTATTGTTTGTGTTGTCTGAACTGCGTGTCATATGAAAAAGTTGATCCTTATTAGGGCCTAAGTCATAACCCTTGCCGTTATCTTCTACAATTAGCGAAAGTTTCTTTTTATTTTCAAGGCAGTAGGCTTTGATCTCGGGTTTGCGTGACCCACTTTTATTGAGGATCCCGTTTTTGATGAGCGTGTATAAAATGTTGTTCAAAAATTCCGGATTATACTCAATTACCGGGATTTCAGAAAAATCTGAATATAAATAAGCTTCTTCTTTCTCGATCAGCGGGCGCAGTTTGCTCTTTATGCGTTCAAAAGCTTCTTCTAAATTCACCTTTTTAAGCGGTTCTGAAGCTCTGTTTTGTATAGAAACCACTTCATTTAAACGTGCAACGGTACCGTTAAGACTTTCTGCAATTTCTTTATAATTATTAAAAAGCTCTTTTTGATCTTGTGGAAGCTTGGTAACATCAACCAACTGACTGGTAAGCTCCAGGTTGTTAACGTGCGATTTGATGTTGTGCGACACATAATCTGCAAAGGTAAACAGGCGTGAGTTGTTGGCTTCTACCGTTTCGATAGCTTTTTCCAGCATAAGTTCGCGTTCTTTCTCTTTGTCAACATTCACAACAACACCTTTAAGACCAATAACTTTTCCTTTTGCGTCAAGCGCGGGTCTTGATATGGCGTGTGCCCAAAAGGATTTGTTAGTATAGGTCATCATTTTAATCACCTTGTCAAACACCGGAGTTCCGTTAGAAAGATCGTTAAAACTTTTGATCACGTCGTCATGATAGTCCATATCAAAAAAATGCAGCGCGTGCTTCAAAGAAGGTTTATAGGTGTCTGGAGCTTCAAGAATGCTACGCATTTGCTTATCTATAAAACTCTTTTTGTTTACAAAGTCGATGCGCCAACTTCCGGCACCAACCATCGCAGCGATTTGCTCGTAAAAAAAGTTTTCCTCCTGGTCCTTAGGTTCTGGATTGGGCGTTTTATCAAAAAAGGAAAAAAATCTATTTTGAGCTTTTTTAGACATGGGTTAAATCGTGTTTGAAAAGGGGGTTGAATATAATGAAAAAAATCCTGTTGGTTTAAAACGTGTAGATTTTATCTGGTGTAATACAGTGGGTTAGGGCAATGTCATCAATGTTAGTTGGGAGTTCTTCTTCGGCTTCAAAAAACGAAAGACCGATCTTCAGACAAGATGGCTTACAGTTTTTTAAAAACCGATCATAAAAGCCTTTTCCGTAGCCTAATCGATTTCCTCTTTTGTCAAATGCTAAAAGCGGAATAAAAACAACATCTAATTGTTCAGGCTGCATTTGAATGCCGTTTTGCGGCTCAGGAATTCCCCAGGCATTGGTTTTGAGCAGCGTGCTGTCTGTAAGTAGATAATGCGTCATGGATGCAGACTTAAAATCGCTTTTTGAAAGCACAATGTTTTTGTCCTTTCCGCTTAAGATATTCAATATGTATTCGGTGTTGATTTCTTTCAGCTTTTCAATACTTAAGAAAAGATGATAAAATTCAAAATCCCAAATGTCGAGTTGAAGCAAGTTATTGGCGATGGCAAGGCTTTTGTCGTCACAGTTTTCCGCAGAAAGCGTCGCCCGCAAGTCTTTATATTTTGCTCGATAATCAGATTTATTCATCAGTCGACTAAAGCTGTTGAAATATGAAAAATTGCATCACCTTGATAGACAAGCGAAGCTTCATTGGTGTTGATGATATAGCCATCATTTGAGGCTTTTACCTTGTGTCTAAAGGTTCCGTAGGGATCTGTAATTGTCGCGATCACTTCGTTTTTTTCTACAAAATCTCCACAGGTGCTCTTTAAATGTAAGAGTCCGCTGTACTTCGCGCGCAGCCAGGTGCTGCTTTGAATTATGATGGAATCTTTGGTCTGCTCAGGTACTACAAAATCTTTATCAAGCATTTTAAGATGATCTAAAATGCGCATAACGCCATGAACGCCGGCACGAGCGATGTCTTTATCGCTTATTTGAGATTTTCCGCCTTCAAACAGCAAAACAGGAGTACCCATTTTTGCGCACGTAGAGCGGTAGGATTTTGTGATGTTCTTAGAATACACGATAAATGGAGCTCCAAAAATTTGAGCGTACGGCATCAGCTCTTTTTTGTCAGGATCTACGCGTATTTGAGCCACATTAAAGCGGCTTCCGCCACCGGTGTGAAAGTCTAAGCAGAAATCGGCCAAAGGCAAAATCTTGTTAGTAAACTGATAGGCAAATCTACTGGCTAGCGAGCCATTTTGCGTTCCCGGAAAAACCCGATTTAAATCCCTTCCGTCAGGAAAAGCGCGTTCCATATTGAGGAAACCAAACACATTGATCACAGGAATACAGATAATAGTACCCCGAGCAGGCTTATTGATCTTTTTTGAAATCACCTGTCTTACGATCTCAACACCGTTGATCTCATCACCGTGAATCCCGGCAGTGATCAACACACAAGGACCGGGCTTTTTTGAACGTTGTATGATGATAGGCACTTCTACCGAAGTGGTGGTGTACAGTTTTGCTAAGTTGAAGTTTAAGGTGCGTTTTTGCCCGGGCGCGATTTTCTCACCCAAAATGTGCAGCACATTCTTGTCATCAAAACCAGTCATAACTATATTCCGCGTTCAATATATCGAATGATGCTTTTGGCGATATCTTTTCCTGTAGCCTTCTCGATACCTTCCAGTCCTGGGGAAGAATTTACTTCAAGAATAAGCGGCCCACGTGCACTTTGTAGCATATCTACACCGGCAACACCAAGCCCCATGGCTTTGGCAGCTTTAATCGCTGCA
Organism: Leeuwenhoekiella blandensis MED217; assembly: GCF_000152985.1. GTDB lineage: Bacteria > Bacteroidota > Bacteroidia > Flavobacteriales > Flavobacteriaceae > Leeuwenhoekiella > Leeuwenhoekiella blandensis. The sequence goes on from NZ_CH672395.1 coordinate 121,120, forward strand.
TTTTCTTCTTCGTCAGACAAGGTGATCACTTCTGCCGTACCGCCACGGTGTAAGTTAGAACGGAATTCTCCTTCCTTACCTTGACGCTTCATCGCGCCTACAACCTGACCGTCAATCACAAAAGCTCTGATGTCTGCACCTTTAGCTTCTTTAATAAACTCTTGAACGATAACACGAGCTTGCAAGCCATTAAAAGCTTCAATAACCGACTCTGCTGCATTTTTAGTTTCTGCTAAAACCACACCCAGACCCTGAGTTCCCTCAAGCAATTTGATGATTAATGGAGCGCCGCCTACGTGATCGATGATCTCTTCAACATCACGGCTGTAGTTTGTAAATACGGTTTTAGGGAGACCCAATCGCGCACGTGAAAGTATTTGTAAACTGCGCAATTTATCGCGACTGCGCACCAGTGCTTGAGATTCGGTTGTGGTAAAACAGCCCATCATCTCAAACTGACGTACCACAGCAGTACCATAATAGGTGATCGAAGCGCCAATGCGTGGGATTATCGCTTCGGTATCAGAAAGGTATCTGCCTTTATAGTAAACCGAAGGTTTTTTCTTTTCTATAATTAAGTCGCATTTAAGCGGATCTATAACTTCTACGTTATGCTTGCGCTTTTTTGCAGCTTCAATAAGGCGTGCTGTAGAGTAAAGATTAGAGTTTCTAGATAATATCTTTAGATTCATAAGGCTTTTTGAGCGTGAGACACATCGGTCAATTCGGTGTCAACAATAAATTTTTTGGTGAGAAATTTACGACCGATCAACACCGGGAACCGCATATCTTCACGAGAACTTAGGGTAAGCGAAATTTTATATACTTTTTGAAATAAGCGAATATTACTTTGTACCACATAACGGTATTGAATCTCTCCATTACTGCTTTTAACAGCGGTAATATCATACGACTCAAATCTCATTTCTTTTCCATTATATTCCGGATGCTTGGGATCTAGAAAAGTACAAAGCAACACATTTTCTTCTTCACGTATATGGTTGCAATGAATAGACGAGGTGTAGGCGCCGGTGTCGATCTTAATATCGATATCTGCTATGCCCAGTGCAGGAAAGTCTGCGCGGTCTGTACGGCCTATTACTACTTTTTCCATATTCTGCAATTTACTAAAAGCATATTTCTTTTTTTGCAGTACCTTATTTAAAACTAGGTTAAACAATTTATCATTCAGTAATAAAGAGCTACAATTGGTCTGTAAATATACTATGTTCTTGGCAGCGCCAAAGGGTTTAATATGCTGAGGCCTAACCTGAAATAAAAATTTGTTCTTTACTGAAGCCTTAATCGCTTGATTTGAGATGATTGCCTAAGGCTTTACTTAGGTTCTGTAAAGGCAGGTTAATAAATTTTTTTAGCGCGGGATAAGCCGTAAATTTGGTTGGTATGGAAACCCCTGATTTAGAAATACAGCTTAAAACCTTGCCCAGCAGCCCCGGCGTTTATCAATATTATGATAAAAAGGGAAAACTGCTCTATGTAGGTAAAGCAAAGAATTTGAAGAAGCGTGTTTCTTCTTATTTCAATAAAAAGCACGACAACGCCCGCACACATATGCTGGTCAAGAAGATCGTTACCATAAAGCATATTGTGGTCAACAGTGAGACTGATGCACTCTTGCTGGAAAATAATATGATAAAAAATTATCAGCCTAAGTATAATGTGATGCTTAAGGATGATAAAAGTTATCCTTGGATTTGTATCAAAAATGAACGTTTTCCTAGGGTTTTTCCCACACGCCGACTTATAAAAGACGGTAGTGAGTACTACGGGCCTTACACGAGTATGAAAACGGTGCACACCTTACTCGATTTGATCAAAGGCCTTTACCCGTTGCGCACCTGCAATTACGATTTATCTAAAGAAAAGATAGAATCTGGCAAGTACAAGGTGTGTTTAGAGTATCATTTGGGCAATTGTCTGGGACCTTGCGAGGATAAAATTTCAGCAAAAACCTATCACGACAATATAGATGCGATTCGGGATATTGTAAAGGGAAATTTTAAAGATTCTTTGCATCGCTTCAGATCACAAATGAAAGCGCACGCCGAAGCGATGGAGTTTGAAGATGCGCAGCGTATCAAAGAAAAGATCGAGGTGCTTGAAGGCTACCAAGCCAAAAGTACGGTGGTGAATCCGTCGATCAATAATGTAGATGTATTTAGTATCGTTTCTGATGAGGGCTATGGCTATGTCAACTTTTTACAGCTATCGCACGGGGCGATCATTAGATCACATACGCTAGAACTGAAAAAGAAATTAGACGAGTCTGATGCAGAACTTTTGGCTATAGGAATCATCGAGATCAGGCAGCGCTTTAACTCGCAGTCTTCAGAAATTTATGTGCCTTTTGATCTTGATTTGGGAGATGGAATACGGGTAACGGTGCCTAAGCTTGGAGACAAAAAACGCATTGTAGAACTCTCTGAGCGTAACGCAAAGTACTTCAGAATGGAGCGTTTTAAACAGACAAAAATCGTAGATCCTGACCGCCACGTCAACCGCCTTATGGCACAGATGAAGTCAGATTTGCGCCTTTCGGTTGAGCCGCGGCATATCGAATGTTTTGACAACTCTAATATTCAAGGGACAAATCCCGTTGCGGCCTGTGTGGTCTTCAAAGACGGAAAACCCAGCAAAAAAGATTATCGTAAATTTAATATCAAGACTGTAACAGGCCCTGATGATTTTGCGTCTATGGAAGAGGTGGTTTTTAGAAGATACCGAAGATTATTGAATGAAGATGAACCTCTGCCACAATTGATCATCGTTGATGGTGGTAAAGGGCAATTGTCGTCTGGAGTAAAAGCTTTAGAAGCCCTAGGCTTACGCGGAAAGATCGCGATCATCGGGATTGCAAAGCGTCTCGAAGAATTGTTTTATCCGGGAGATTCAATACCGCTGTATCTTGATAAGAAAAGTGAAACCTTAAAAGTAATACAGCAATTGCGTAATGAAGCGCACCGCTTTGGGATCACATTTCATAGAAATCAACGCAGTAAAGCGGCAATAAATACCGAACTTGAGACTATTCCCGGAATAGGAGAAAAAACGGTTATTGAATTGTTGCGACATTTTAGATCGGTGAGTAAGGTAAAAAAAGCTTCAGCAGCGGCTTTAAGCGAAGTCATCGGGCCGGCAAAGGCAAAAATTATAATCAATCATTATCAGCAATCTGCAAATGAAAATTAACTACAGTCTTCTACTCATTTTTCTGTTGCATTGGGCGGTTCAAGCTCAAGACAGCACGGCTGTAGATTTTTCAAAGATTCCGCAAGGCGAAAATTTAAAAGTAGGTCTTGTGCTTAGTGGAGGCGGAGCAAAGGGTCTGGCGCATATAGGCGTGCTTAAAGAAATTGAAGCCGCCGGAATCAAAATAGATTACATAGGCGGCACCAGTATGGGAGCTATTATTGGAGGCTTGTATGCCGCCGGTTACAACGCGCACCAATTAGATTCGATCTTTGAATCTGTAGATTTTGAAAAGCTTATTCAAGACGATTTGCCGCGTAGTGCACAATCTTTTCACGAGCGTGCAGATCGTGAGCGTTATGCGATCGCGCTTCCTTTTGAAAAATTCAAGATCTCTTTTCCTTCAGCATTATCAAAAGGTCAAAACATCTATAATCTGTTTACACAACTTACGCATCACGTTCAGGAAACCGATGATTTCACAAAATTGTCTATTCCGTTTTTTTGTGTCGCAACAGATGCAGAGAAAGGACAGGCGATTGTATTAGATAAAGGCTGCTTGCCCGAAGCAATAACCGCTAGTGGTGCGCTGCCATCACTGTTCAGTCCTGTTGTTTTAGATGATAAAATTCTCATTGATGGGGGTGTGGTTAATAATTACCCGGTTGAAGAACTGAGAAAGCGAGGCGCTAATTTTATAATTGGTGTAGACGTTCAAGATGGGCTGCGCGATAAAGACGAGTTGAAGAGCGCTCCAGAAATGCTGCTTCAAATCAATAACTACCGCACGATCGAAGCGATGCGTGATAAGGTTGAACAAACAGATATTTACATCAAGCCTAACATCGACGGGTATACCGTGGTTGATTTTGACCGTGGGGCAGAAATCATTCAGGGCGGCCAGGATAAAGCCGAAGAATATGATTCAGCATTTAAAAAATTAGCCCATTTACAAGGTTCGGCGTATAAAAAACCAAATCTTAAACTGAAAACTCAAGATACGCTCCGCATTAAAAGTGTGGCGATCAATGGGAATAGATACTACACCCGCTCTTATATTTTAGGGAAATTGAAGATCAAGACTCCGGCAAAAATGACGTACACGCAGCTTTTTGACGGAATCAACAATCTGGCGGCGACTAACAACTTTCAGCGTATCAATCATCGTTTAGAACAGTACGATGATGGTCAAAGTCATCTAGTGCTCGATTTAACCGAAAGTGAGGCGACTACTTATTTGAAAGCCGGGATACATTATGATGATATTTATAAAAGTGCAGCGCTAATTAATGTTACCAAGAAGCGCTTGCTCTTTAAAAATGATATTGTCTCTTTTGATCTGGCGCTTGGGGATAACATTCGCTATAATTTTGATTATTATAGTGATAACGGTTTTTATATCGGGTTTGGGTTGCGTTCTCGCTACAATAGTTTTGACAGTCGCGTTGATGCGCGATTTGTTGAGGAGTTGAATAATCTCCCTTTAGAAAACTTCAATACTCTCGCAGTAGATTATACCGACTTTACCAATCAGGTGTATTTACAAACTTTATTTCAAAAGCAGTTTTCGCTTAGCTTAGGACTTGAGCATAAATTTTTAAAAATCGATACTGAAAGTATCCGGTTGGAGAATGATAATACGGGTAAGATCTATTTTGATAATAGTCATTATTACAGCACCTACGGTAGTTTGTTGTTAGATTCGTTTGACAATAAATACTTCCCGACTTCAGGTTGGTATTTTAACGGAGATTTTCATTTATATCTCTTTTCTTCAGACTACAACGACAATTTTGATGAGTTCTCTATTGGTAAAGCAGAGCTGAAATACGCCAAAACATTAGCGCCTAAACTCACTATGCTTTTAAGTGCCGAAGGAGGTTTTAGAATTGGTGCGACAGAAAGCACGACTTTAAACTTTGTTCTGGGCGGTTGGGGTAATGATTTTGTAAACAACATTATTCCGTTTTACGGCTACGATTTGATAAGTAGAACCGGAGACGGACTTGTAAAGTCTGAGATCACTTTTGATTATAATTTTTACCGAAAGAACCACTTAAACTTTGGTGGGAACTTTGCTAACTTGGGTCAGGATCTTTTCACTTCGGGAGATTGGTTAACTGCACCTGATTTTACAGGCTATTACGTAGGCTACGGTCTTGAGACTTTAGTTGGTCCCTTACAGACTAAGATTTCCTATTCTCCAGAAATTGATGAAGTGTTCTGGAACTTCAGTTTAGGATTGTGGTTTTAAGAAAATATTAGTCACATTGGCTGTTGGTTTTACGATATTTGTGAAAAACTATATCGTTTTCGAAGAATGATTAAAAAAAGATCATTTACTTAAACTAAAAAATTAAGAGCTATGCCTTTCTATCACAAGCTGGGTAAAATTCCACATAAACGACATACGCAATTTAGAAAGCCAGACGGAAGCTTGTATTATGAGCAGCTTTTTGGGACCATCGGTTTTGATGGGATGTACAGCAATATGTACCACGAGCAGCGACCTACTCAAGTTAAAGAAATCAAAGGGAGCAAAAATATTAAGCCAAAGGTTGCCAAAGCCAATCACATTCAATCGTATCGCTTCAGAGGTTTTGAGATCCAGCCCGAAGGTGATTATCTCGAGAGCCGCAAACCGGTTTTAACCAATAGCGATTGCACGATTATTTTGGCTGCGCCAAAGAACAAAACACAAGATTATTTTTATAAAAATAGCGATGCAGACGAGCTTATTTTTGTGCATCGCGGTAGTGGGAAATTCCGCAGTCATTTAGGGAATCTCGATTTTAAATATGGCGATTACCTCTTGATTCCTCGAGGAACTATATATAAATTAGATTTTGATACTGAAGACAACAGGCTCTTTATTGTTGAGTCAAGAAGGCCAATTTATACGCCTAAACGCTACCGAAACTGGTTTGGTCAATTGCTCGAGCATTCTCCTTTTTGCGAGCGGGATCTGCGCCGACCGTACGAATTGGAAACCAACAACGAGTCGGGTGAATTCTTAATGAAGATCAAAAAGCAAGATGAGCTTTTTGATATGGTGTATGCTTCGCATCCCTTTGATGTAGTTGGTTATGACGGGTACAATTATCCGTATGCGTTTTCGATTCACGATTTTGAGCCTATTACGGGCCGCATACATCAACCGCCACCGGTGCATCAGACTTTTGAGACCGATGCTTTTGTGGTGTGCAGTTTTTGTCCGCGTAAATACGACTATCATCCGCAGAGTATTCCGGCGCCCTACAATCATAGCAACATCGACAGCGATGAGGTGTTGTATTATGTTGACGGTGATTTTATGAGCCGAAACGATATTGAAGCAGGGCATATTTCGTTGCATCCGGCAGGCATTCCGCACGGGCCGCATCCGGGAGCCACAGAGCGCAGCATCGGCAAAACAGAGACCGAAGAACTTGCAGTTATGGTAGACACTTTTAAACCCTTACAGATCTGTGAAGATGCGATGCCTATTGCAGATGAAACCTATTACAAATCGTGGCTAGAGCATTAATTTTTAAATGAGTATTAGGAGCTATTTCCTGCTTTCCGCTGTATCTTTTTAATGCTTTCGCCTTTAGGCTCAACCATTAAAAAGGATGCCGCTGCAATCAGGGCTAAAACATAAAACAATGAGTAAAGAATTGAAATCAGTCGACTACGGACTGGAAAAAATATTTGACGGAGCGCAAGACTTTTTGCCGCTTTTAGGAACCGATTATGTAGAATTCTATGTGGGTAATGCCAAGCAGGCTGCTCATTTTTATAAAACCGCTTTTGGTTTTCAATCTGAAGCTTACAGCGGTCTCGAAACCGGAAAAAAAGATCGGGTAAGCTATGTGCTGCGCCAAGACAAAATACGCTTGGTGCTTACTTCTCCTTTAGGAAGTGCGTCACCTATAAATGAGCATATTGTAAAGCACGGCGATGGGGTAAAAGTAGTTGCGCTTTGGGTAGAAGATGCGCGCAGTGCCTTTGAAGAAACCACAAAACGTGGCGCAAAACCGTTTATGGAGCCAGAAGTAGAAAAAGATGAACACGGCGAAGTTGTACGTTCTGGGATTTATACCTATGGTGAGACCGTACATATGTTTGTTGAGCGTAAAAACTATAACGGACAGTTTCTGCCGGGCTATCGCAAATGGGAATCAGATTATAATCCGGAGCCTACCGGTTTGAAATATATTGACCATATGGTGGGCAATGTTGGTTGGGGCGAGATGAACACCTGGGTAAAATGGTATGAGGATGTGATGGGATTTGTAAACTTCCTGACCTTTGACGACAAGCAAATCACTACCGAATATTCAGCATTGATGAGTAAGGTGATGAGCAACGGTAACGGAAGAATAAAATTCCCGATCAATGAGCCGGCAGAAGGGATTAAAAAATCACAGATCGAGGAGTATCTCGATTTTTACGAAGGTCCGGGAGTGCAGCATTTGGCTGTTGCTACCGATGATATTGTAAAAACTGTGGCTGCTTTAAAAGCCCGTGGTGTAGAGTTTCTTCCACCACCTCCGCAAGCCTATTATGATGATATTCCGCGTCGTTTGGGGGCACATATGGACACAATGAAAGAAGATCTTAATAAACTTCAAGAACTTTCAATTCTGGTAGACGCAGATGAAGAAGGTTATTTGCTTCAGATTTTCACTAAGCCGCTTCAAGATCGTCCCACACTGTTTTTTGAGATCATTCAACGTATGGGCGCAAAAGGTTTTGGTGCCGGTAACTTTAAAGCACTTTTTGAATCTATTGAACGGGAGCAAGCACAGCGCGGTACGCTTTAACTTTTGGAGAATAAATAGTGTGAGGAGCATCAGGGCAATCCTGTCAGGCATCCCCAAAGCGATCGAGATAAATCCTTAGATGCTGCCAATAAAATTTCAAAATCCCTGTTTGTATTCAAGCAGGGATTTTTAGCTTTTGCTACTTTTGGAACAACTCTTGTAAAAGCATGATATACAACGTTTTTGTTGTGCTTTAAACTAATGTCGCTATGAAAAATAAATACTTGATATTGTTAATGCTTTTAATCGCAGGATCAGCTTTTGCGCAGGAAGCTGCTTTTAAAGATGGAGAGTGGTTTCGCTTTCGCATAAGCTACAGCGGCTGGTGGAAAGCCGGTGAAGCTACACTTTCTGTCAACAATGAGACGCTGAAGGGTAAGCCGGTTTACCATGTAAAAGGCAAGGGAGTGACCACGGGAATGACCAAGCTCTTTTTTGGAGTTGAAGATTATTACGAGACCTATATCGACAAGCAAACCACCTTGCCGTATCGGTTTATCAGGAAGATTGATGAAGGTGGGCATACAAAAGATAAGATCATTGATTTTGACCAGCAGGCTCGTGTCGCTACGGTTAATGATAAAAAGCATAATGAAATAAAAACCTTTCAGACAGAACCCAACATTCACGATATGGTTTCTAGCTTCTATTATTTAAGAAATGCAATAGATGCAAGCACCTTAAAAGAAGGAGACGAGACCGTGATCAACATGTTCTTTGATCAGGAAAATTTCAAGTTCAAGCTCAAGTTTTTAGGCCGCGAGGTGGTGAAGACCAAATTTGGTAAAGTAAAAGCACTTATTTTTAGACCGTATGTGCAAGCAGGACGTGTATTTAAAGAGAAAGAAAGTCTCACGGTTTGGATTAGCGACGACCAAAATAAAATACCTTTGCAAATCAAAGCAGATTTAGCGGTAGGCTCTTTAAAAGCAGATATTGACGCTTATAAAGGTTTAAAGCATCCATTCTATATTATACAAGATTAATGTCGTTTAAAAGCAATCCTGAAATCAATTTACAACTAGAAGCGCTTAAAGATAAATTTGATGCCATGGGACAAAACCTGGAGCATCAACTAGAAGGCTTTGCTCACAGTAAACCTATCAATTATTGGGATTATATTCAGGTTGATTCGCTGTTGAGTTTACAAAATCAGCGCACCTTACTTCCTGATGAGATGGTGTTTATTATGTATCACCAGATCAATGAGTTGCTGTTTAAAATGATCTTATGGGAGCTAGAACAAGTGGCTTATGAGCAAGAGCTCACCACAGCATTCTTTTCAGAAAAACTAAACCGCATCAGCAGATATTTTGATATGCTCACCTCTTCGTTCAACATCATGCGCGAAGGGATGAATATGGAGCAGTATCTCAAATTTAGAAGAACCTTGAGCCCGGCAAGTGGCTTTCAAAGCGCGCAATATCGCTATATCGAGTTTGCCTCTACAGAGCTCCCCAATCTTATCGATGCCCGCTTTCGCGAAAGCTTTACAGCTACCAAAGCATCAACGATCGATTATGACGAGGTTTTTGAACATCTATACTGGCAAGCTGCCGGCAAAGACTTCAAAACAGGAGAAAAAACCTATACGTTAAAAGCGTTCGAATTAAAATATAAGGAGGACTTCATTCGTTTTCTAAAACAATACAAAACCCTAAATTTGTGGACCAGATTTAAATCCTTACCACTTTCTGATCAAAAGGATGCAACATTGCTTGAAGCGATGCGTCACTACGATTATACGGTAAATATTAAATGGGTTCTGTCGCATTACCGCACGGCTTTGCATTATTTAAATCAAGGTGAAGAACCCTTAGAAGCCACAGGAGGAAGTGATTGGGTGAAATATATGCACCCCAAATATCAGAAACGCATTTTCTTTCCAGAGCTATGGTCTGAAAAAGAGCGTGCCGAATGGGGACAAAATGAATAAACAGAAATCATAAATTTTCAACATACCCTAAATTGAAAAAACTAAGTATCGTACTCGTTGCCTTGCTCACATTGATGAGTTGTGCAGATGATGAAACTAAAGAAAAGGAACCGGTTAAAGAGAAGGTAGTAAAGCCAGTGAATAAACGCTTTGGCTATGTGCTTGATGATTATGAGGTAGTTTCAGACACGGTTCAATCTGGAGATAGTTTTGGTCAGATCCTTTTTGAAAATGGGATTGATTACGGGACGATTCAACAAATAACAGATTCGGTTAAAAATACGTTTGATACCCGTAAAATTGTCGTGGGTAAACCTTATACACTTTTAAAAAGTAAAGATTCTACAAACCAAGCTCAGGTCTTTATTTATGAGCAAAACAAGATCGATTATGTGGTGCTCGATTTTGCAGATGAGGTGGTAAAAGCAGCAGCAAAAAAACGTCCTGTAACGATTAAAGAACGTGTAGCACACGGTGTGATCAACGATAACTTATCTACCACTTTTGATGATTTGGGTGTTAATATTCTGGTAGCCTACGGGATGGCAGATATTTATGCCTGGACCATTGATTTCTTTAGGCTGCAACCCGGAGATAAATTTAAAGTGGTTTATACTGAAAAGTATATTAATGACACGATTCCGGCAGGTTTTGGAGAGATCAAAGCAAGTTGGTTTGAACATAAGGGAAAACCTATTTATGCCTTTGCTTTTCAAAACGATTCGATAAGCGGTGGGCAGCGTGATTATTACGATCAGGATGCAGATAACTTGCGTCGTGCTTTTTTAAAGAGTCCGTTAAAGTTTGGTCGTATTTCTTCTCGTTATAATTTAAGACGTCGTATTGCCTATTACGGTAACCGAATCCGCCCTCATAAAGGAACCGATTTTGCCGCGCCTGTAGGAACACCAATTATGGCTACTTCAGACGGTACCATAATCGCATCAGAATATAGAGGAGGTAATGGTAATTATGTTAAGATCAGGCATAACGGAACCTACGATACGCAATACCTGCATATGAGTAAACGAGCAGTAAGTAGAGGTGACTTTGTAAGACAAGGAGATGTGATAGGTTATATTGGGATGACGGGTAATACCAGTGGTCCGCACGTATGCTATCGCTTTTGGAAAAACGGGAAACAAGTAGATCCGTTTGCTATAGACTTGCCTACATCAGCACCTTTAGAAGAGCAATATCAGCCACAATATTTTGAATACATTGCGCCTATTAAAGCGCAATTAGATGCAATAACCTTCCAAAAATCAACATAAAATGCAAAAAGTAAATCCTACTCAGACTAAAGCCTGGAAAGCACTTCAGGCACATTTTGAAGACATCAAAGATGTCAAGATGAAAAAGCTCTTTGAAGATGAATCAAGGGCAGAAGCTTTCACGTTAAAGTGGGAGGATTTTTATGTTGACTATAGTAAAAACAGAATCACAGAAGAGACCAAGTCGTTGTTGCTAGACTTGGCTAAAGAGATGAATCTTGAAGAAGCGAAAGCTGCTTATTTTGGCGGAGCCGAAATAAACGAGACCGAAGGTCGTGCGGTAATGCATACTGCATTGCGTCAACCGACTGATGCAAGTGTTGAGATAGACGGAGAAGATGTGATTCCTGAGGTCAACGAAGTAAAAGAAAAAATTAAAGGCTTTTGTGATACTGTTATCAGTGGTACGCATAAAGGCTACACAGGCAAAGCAATTACCGATGTAGTCAATATAGGTATTGGTGGTTCAGATCTTGGGCCTGTGATGGTTGCTGAAGCTCTAGCCTATTACCACAATCACCTTAAGGTGCATTTTATCTCTAATGTAGATGGTGATCACGTTCACGAATCTCTAAAAGATCTCAATCCCGAAACCACACTTTTTGTAATCGTTTCAAAAACGTTCACTACTCAAGAAACGCTTTCTAATGCGACTACTGCAAGAAAATGGTTTTTAAGTAAAGTTGCTGGAGCTGTCGAAGATGGTGAGGCAGTAGCAAAACACTTTGTGGCCGTTTCAACAAACGAAACTGCTGTTAAGGATTTTGGTATCGATCCTAACAACGTGTTCACAATGTGGGACTGGGTTGGTGGTCGTTTCTCATTATGGAGTTCGGTAGGGCTTTCTATTGCCCTGGCTGTTGGGTACAACAACTTTGAAAGTATGCTTGCCGGAGCACACAAAGCAGATGAGCATTTTAAAAACACCCCACTAGATGAGAATATTTCTGTGATGATGGCGCTTGTTACGGTGTGGTACAATAATTTCTTTGGTGCCGAAAGTGAAGCGATTATTCCGTACACGCAATACTTACACCGTTTCCCAGCATATTTGCAACAAGCGATAATGGAGAGTAACGGTAAAAGTGTTGACCGTGACGGAAATCACGTAGACTATCAAACCGGTCAGATCGTTTGGGGTGAACCGGGAACCAATTCGCAACACGCATTTTTCCAATTAATTCATCAGGGAACTAAAATTATCCCGACACATTTTATTGGTTATAAAGAATCATTGCATGGTGATAAAGACCATCATAACAAATTGATGGCCAACTTTTTTGCACAAACTGAAGCATTGATGAATGGTAAAACCGAAGCAGAAGCCAAGGCCGAATTGGACGCTTCAGGTATGGATGCAGCTGCTATTGAAAAGCTTGTCCCGTTCAAAGTTTTTGACGGAAATAAGCCTACAACAACCATTCTTATTGATAAGCTAACACCAGAAAGTTTAGGTACATTGATCGCGTTATATGAGCATAAAATCTTCACTGAAGGAATCCTTTGGAATATTTTTAGCTACGATCAATGGGGTGTTGAGTTGGGTAAACAATTAGCAAAAAATGTGCTAAGTGATTTAAATTCAGATAGTATCGCTTCTCATGATGCATCAACAACCGCTTTGATTCAAGCCTTCAAAAAATAAATTCGGCTGCTTATTTAGATTTAGTTTTTTAACTGTTAAAAGTTAAAATAGAATAGTTAAGGGTTAAATTTTGACATTTCATGTCGAGATCTAATCCTTAACATTGCGTTAATATTTAATTAGGTCTTTATTAAGACTTTTGCGCAAAATCTAAATTTAAACAAGCACAATGAAAAAAATTACAAGTTCACTAACACTTGTGTTTCTTTTGCTTACAGCTTTCATGCAAGCTCAAGGAACTATTCGTGGTACTGTAGTAGACGGTGAAAACGGAACGCCGCTACCTGGAGTAAACGTTGTTGTTGAAGGAACAACTAACGGAGTATCAACAGACTTTGATGGAGTTTTTGAGATCCAGGTTGTTGAGAACACAGGTTCACTGCGTGTTTCTTACGTAGGTTTTAAGCCGTCAACACTGGCTTTTGATTTATCTGGTAAAAAAGTTATTGATTTAGGGACCATCAATCTAGAGATGGATTCTGATGCTCTTGACGAGGTAATCGTTAAGGCATACTCTTTAGCTATCGACCGTAAAACTCCTGTTGCGGTTTCTACTATTAAAGCTGAGACTATTCAGAATGAATTAGGAAGTCAGGAATTTCCTGAGATCCTTAAAACTACTCCTGGTGTTTATGTAACCAGAGGTGGTGGTGGTTTTGGAGATGCAGAACTTCGTATACGTGGTTTCAACTCAGAAAACGTTGCGGTAATGATCAACGGTATTCCGGTAAACGATATGGAAAACGGTCGTGTATACTGGAGTAACTGGGCTGGTCTTTCTGATGTAGCGAGCTCTATGCAGGTGCAAAGAGGTCTTGGTGCAGCGATGATAGGTCTTCCTTCTATTGGGGGAACTGTCAACATCGTAACAAAATCTACCGATATCGAAAAAGGTGGAAACGTAATGATGGCTACTGGTAACGATGGTTATACTAAGTACGGTTTTAAACTTTCTACCGGTTTATTAGAAAATGATTGGGCTGCTACTGTAAGTCTTTCAAGAACTACTGGAGAGCAATTTGTAGATGCAACTACCATTGACGCATACTCTTACTTCTTAAACGTTGCTAAGAAAATTGGTGAGAATCACGAATTGTCTTTTACAGCTTTTGGTGCTCCACAGCGTCACGGACAGCGTCAAAATAGATTGTTAATTGATGATTTTAGAAGAAGTGATCGTGGTATTCGTACTAACACAGACTATGGTTATAAAAATGGTCAGTTAGTAAATATTGAAGATAACTTCTATCACAAGCCTCAAATGTCATTAAATCACTATTGGACCATTAATGATATTTCCTCACTTACAACAGCGGTTTACTATTCATTTGGTACCGGTGGTGGTGGTGGTACTGCAGGAACTAACAAATTTGGTAAGTATGATACAGACTATCGTACTCAAGAGTTTGGTCCTGTAAACCTTGATAAGATCATTGCAGAGAATAAAGCTTTAGGTCAGGCAACAAGTGCTGAGACTTTCTTGAGAGCTTCTAGAAACAATCACCAATGGTATGGTGCGCTTTCTACTTACAATACCGAATTAACAGAATATATTGATTTAACTGCTGGTATTGATTTACGTTTTTACCAGGGAGATCACTACACAGAGTTAACAGATCTATTAGGTGGTGCATTCTATGTAGATGATAATGATGTTAATAATCCTAACAAAGTAGTACGTGTTGGAGATAAGTACAACTACAATGACACAGGTTATACTAACTGGCAAGGTTTATTTGCTCAGGCAGAGTATAACAAGGATGCGATTTCTGCAGTAATTTCTGTTGCGGGTAACAACACTTCTTATAAAAGAGAGGATTACTTTAAGTATACTCCAGACGATCCGCTTAGAGAGACTGACTGGGTAAACTTCGCAGCTTTCAGTACAAAAGGTGGTGTAAACTACCGACTTGATGAAAAGCACAATGTTTTTGGTAATGTAGGTTACTTTGAGCGTGCTCCATTTAGTAATGCTGTATTCTTAAACAATACAAACGTAACCAATGAAGAGGCTGTAAATCAAAAGATTTTTAGTGCAGAATTAGGATACGGATTCAGAGGCGATAATTTTAGAGCTGACTTGAACGTGTATCGTACACAATGGATGGATAGAACCTATACGATCTCAAGAACTGCAAACAACATTCAGTACACTGCAAACATTTTAGGTATAGACGCATTGCACCAAGGTGTTGAATTAGAATTACAGTACCGTCCTACCGAAACTTTAACCTTAACAGGTATGGCTTCTTTAGGTGACTGGCAATGGGCTAATGATGTTAATGATGTTCAGGTGTTTGACGATCAGCAAAACCCAATTGGAGACCCAATCGATATTTATCTTGATGGTGTAAAAGTGGGTAACTCTGCACAAACTACCTTTGCTGTTGGTGCTGATTATGCTGTGCTTGCTTCTACAACTTTAAGAGCTTCTTTTAACTATGCTGCTGATTATTATGCAGATTATGATGTTACAGGTCGTAGTGTACAAGGACTTCCTCAAACTTGGAAAATGCCTGACTATGGAGTGTTTGATTTAGGTATTAATCATAGATTCAACTTTGGTGGTTTTAATACACAAATCAATGCTAACGTATTTAACGTATTAGGAACTGAGTATATTTCTGATGCTCAAGACGGAGACGGTTCTGTTGCAGAAACTGCTTTAGTATATTATGGTCCTGGTAGAACATATACCATTGGAGCAACAATTAATTTCTAAAAAAAATTGAGATGAAAAAAATAAATTATTTATTTACCGCAATTGCAATGGCTTTTTTAGCCATTGGTTGTGATCCTGTAGAGGATATCAACGAGCGCTTGGAGGCAAACGAGCCAGGTATAAACACTGTTCTTGATTACACATTGACTGACGATGATTATGCAGATCTAGAGCTTAACTTTGGTAACTTCAGCAGTATGGATGATGCCCGTGCATTAATCCCGCAAGTATTGAATAACAACTTTCCTGTATTAGGAGAAGGTTCTTTAGCTAATGTAACTTTTGCTATTTACGATCCTATTCGAGTTGAGGACTACACTGTTGTAGCAGCAGATTATGAAGCTGTTGGTCTTTCTAATACTTATTTTTCTGGCTTAGGTGAAATTCAAGATTTTCTTGATTACCAATATCCTCAAGCAGAGAACGGTGACTACGTTAGTTTAACCTATCAAGTACTTGCTGACGAAATTCAGTATACTATAAATGCAGATGATTTTGATCTTATTGGAGAAGAATTAGCTGCTGCTTATCCAGATCCAGCGTCTAGTGCAGCTCAGTACAGCAACTTCGATCGTAGAGAAGAGCGTGATGCTTATTGGGATAACGATATGATTCTTGAAGCAATTAATTTTGTTTTAGCTGATAATTTTGACAATGTTACTGGTCAAAAATACAATGTTTCTTATGCGATTTATGACGGTAGTGCTGGCACAGAAAGTATGACTGTACAGTTTGACGGTAATGCATATGTAGCTGTTGGTGGTGTTTCTTATGAGTTTATTGATGATGATTACACTCTAGTGGGTACAGAATTAGCTGAGACTTATCCTGGTCCAGCAGGTAATTTAGCTCAATACGGAAGTTTTGATGTACGTGAAACTAGTTCTAATTACTGGAATCCTTCAATGCTTCTAGAAGCTTATAATATTGTTCTTGATGCTCGATTCCCAGATGCGGAAGAAGGAGATAAATACGAGTTAACATATCAGATTTATAATGGAAGTGTAAGTTCTTCAGTTGCTTCTGTTGTTAAAGAAGGTGATACGTTTGTAATTGATGAAACTGCATCTGTTTCTACTATTGAAGCTACTACAGTTTATGCGTTCGCAAATAATTCTTGGAATGAGCCCTTTATGTTAGAGTCTGAGGACTATACAGAAATGGGACAATCATATCCAAACTTTGATGATGAGGACGAAGCGATCTATAAGTTAGAGATTTTCTTAGGAAGAGAATTTCCTTATGCCGAGGAAGGTGACTTTGTAGCGGTAGCTTACGCATTCTATGACGGTTCTACTTCAACTGAATATGCAAACTTCATTTTTGAAAATGGTGTTTTTGTAAACATTCCAAGTGTTATTGAAACTTCATTACAATTTGGTAATGACGGTACAACTTGGGTTCCAGATAACACCATTGCTTACACTTTAACTCCTGCAGATTATGACTTGATAGTTGAAGAATTAGGTGCTACTTATCCTGCTCAAACGTCAAGTATGGCACAATACGGTAACTTAGACCGCCGTAGTGGTAATGCTGCTTTCTGGAGTGACGATATGATTCTTGAGGCAATGAACATATTGCTTGATGATATCGATCCTTCTGCAGAAGAAGGTCAGAAGTACGCTGTTACCTTTGACATTTATAACGGTTCTAACACAACCGAAACCTTCTTGTTAATCAAAACAGACGGAGTTTGGGTTTTACAATAACCTATAATAGATAATAAGTTAAACCTCCTACCCAAAGTAGGAGGTTTTCTTTTCTATACCTATATTGAAATACAATAAAATAGAATTATGAAAAAGAATGTTACCCCTAAATTTCCATGGAGATTTTTAAGTCTTTTATCGCTGATTCTTGTTTTAGGATGTAGCGGAGGAGATGATACTTCTGTAACTCCTGAGCCAGAACCAGAACCAGAGGTAAATAAGCCAGTCGCTGCTGACGACGCCTATACTACTGGAGAAAATGAAGCATTAACCATTGCTGATCTTTTAGAGAATGATACCATTTTTGATTTTGGTCGTGTTTCAGAAATTGATGCTGAGTCTTCAGAAGGTGGAAGCATTGTAGACAATAGAGATGGCACTTTTACCTATACACCGCTATCAGGTTTTAATGGGGAAGATACCTTCAGTTATACACTATGTGATTCTGAAACACCTGTGAATTGTTCTTCTGCAACTGTGACAATCACTGTTACTGGAGCAGATCCCGTTGCTGTTGACGATAGCTATGAGGTGACCGAAAATACTACCTTTAGAATCAATAATTATCTCGAAAATGATGAGCTCCCTTATAATGCTGAAGTGACTGAGCTTGACTTAACAAATACCCTAGGGACAGCTGTGATTAATGAGAATGGCTCGATCTCGTATACTGCCCCTAATGCATATGCAGGAGAAGATGCGTTTACCTATACTATTTGCGATGATGATGAAACCCCGGTTTGTTCAACCGCTACTATTACCATCACTGTTATAGACGAAGGAACGCCGGTAGCTGTAGACGATGAATTTGTGTTTAGACAAGAAAATCAAACATTAACCTTAGAAGGTTTTACTGAAAATGACGATTTGATTGATGACGCCGTAGTAACCGAAATCAGTTATTCGGGATCTGGCGCTGCAACGCTTAATGAAGATGGTGCGATCACCTATACTTCAACTACAGATTTTATAGGGGAGGATACCATTACCTACACGTTGTGCGATGATGATGAGACACCGTCTTGTGTAACTGCAACAATAACTATTAAGCTTGTAGATGGTCTTGACGTTAATATTCCTGCGGCGCTAGAATATTATTATGGAGATTTGGCGCTTACTACAGATGAAGACTTGAATTTCACTGTGCTGCGTACGCTTACGCAGGATATGCATACCACAATTCTTACGTATTTTGAGCGTCATGAATATTTGTATGATGCAGATGAAGATTTAGATAATCCTGCAAATGTGATCTTGATGTACTCGGGCGAAAGCAGAGATCGTAGAGAATATACTTCGGGAAGTAATCCTCATACCCCGCAAACCTTCAATACTGAACATATTTTTCCGCAGTCGCGTTTAGATAGTGAAGATGCAGTGACCGATTTACATCATTTACGATCGGCAGACGATGCTATAAATTCGCTTCGTTTGAATTATCCATATACAGATGGTAGTGGTCAATACGAGCTTGTAAACGGAAATTCTTGGTTCCCAGGAGATGAATGGAAAGGAGATGTAGCACGTATGGTGTTGTATCTCAATGTGCGTTATGGAGAAGATTATACTAAAGTGGGGACGTTAGATCTATTCCTGAAATGGAATCGTGAAGATCCGGTTTCTGACTTTGAGCGTCAGCGTAATGAAGTGATTGAAGGTGCTCAGGGTGTTCGTAATCCATTTATAGATAACCCATATCTTGCGACCTTGATCTGGGGAGGAACTCCTGCCGAAAATACTTGGGAGTAGTTGAATAATATCTTATAATTTTAAAACCCTTTTCAGCTTTGAAAAGGGTTTTTGCTTTTAACGCTTAAGATTTGAATGGCTTTTAATGCAAAAAGTTATCTTTGAGATTCAAAAATCAGACTATGTATAATACCATTCAATTTGTACACTCGTATTGGGCTTATTTAGTGCTCGCAGTACTTACCATAACTACCATCAACTCTTTAGTTTCTTACTTCGGAAATAAAGAGTTTAGCGCACGTGATTTTCGATTAGCCTTATTTACGTTGATCGTAACACATATTCAACTGCTTATTGGTATCGTGCTTTATTTTGTGTCTCCTTTAGGAGCAAAAGCGATAGCTTCTCAAGGAATGAGCGCAGCGATGAGCGATCCTAATTTACGTTTGTATGTTGTAGAGCATCCGCTGGCAATGATCATCACGATTGTTTTTGTAACGGTAGGTTACAGCAAGCATAAAAAGAAATTGACCTCAAAGCCTAAGTTTAAACTCTTAGCTATATTCTATACGCTAGGACTTCTTGTAATGCTTACCAGAATTCCTTGGTCAAACTGGTTTTAAATTAGATTCAAGACCTAAGTATTTAGACAAAATAAAAATCCCTTGATTAGTCGGCTAATCAAGGGATTTTTATTTTGTCCAACGTCTACCTAGCGATTCATCCAGTCTTCGATCTCTTCAACTTCTAAAGGAATGTTACGCATTAAGTTGAAAGGTTCACCATTTTCCTGAATAACCACATCGTCTTCCAGGCGAATTCCAAATCCTTCTTCAGGAATATAAATTCCCGGTTCTACTGTAAATACGTTATTTGCTTGCATAGGTTCGTGAAGCAATCCATAATCGTGTGTGTCTAGACCGATATGGTGTGACGTGCCGTGCATAAAATATTTTTTATAAGCCGGCCAGTCTTTGTTTTCATTTTGAACATCAACTTTGTCTAGTAAGCCAAGCCCTAACAATTCTGAAGTCATTAATTTTCCCACCTCTTCGTGATAAGGTCCCCAAAGTGTTCCCGGAGTGAGCATTTTTGTAGCTTCCTTTTTAACGCGTAAAACCGCATTGTAGACTTCCTTTTGACGATCGGTAAATCTTCCTGATACAGGAATAGTACGTGTCATATCACTGCTGTAATTCGCATATTCAGCACCAATATCGAGCAGGATCAAGTCTCCCGCTTTACATTCGGCATTATTTACCACATAATGCAACACATTTGCGTTATTTCCTGAGGCTACAATTGGAGTGTATGCAAAACCTTTGGAGCGATTGCGCAGGAATTCGTGCATGAATTCAGCTTCGATCTCATATTCCATAACCCCTGGTTTTGTGAACTGCAACACGCGTTTAAAACCTTTTTCGGTAATGTTGCAGGCTTGCTGCATAATGTCGAGCTCGATCGGATCTTTTACCGAGCGTAAACGCTGTAAAATAGGGTTGCTCTTTGCTACACTATGCGCAGGATATTGCTCTTTTATTTTTTTATTGAAACGAGCTTCTCGTGTTTCGGTCTCAACATTAGCGCGATAGTGCTCGTTGGTGTTAATGTAAATAGTTTCAGCTTGAGTCATAAGTTCGTAAAAAACCTTGTTCCATTCCTGAAGCCAGTACACTGTTTCTACGCCGCTTACTTCTAATGCTTTTTCTTTAGTTAATTTTTCGCCTTCCCAGACTGCAATATGCTCATTCGTTTCTTTCAGGAATAAAATTTCGCGGTGCTTTGCTTTTGGGCAATCCGGAAAAAGAACCAGTATGCTCTCCTCTTGATCAACGCCGCTCAGGTAGAATAAATCTCTATTTTGTTGAAAAGGCATTGTGCTGTCTGCGCCTATCGGATAAATGTCGTTGCTGTTAAAAACGGCAAGGCTGTTTGGCTTCATAGCATCCATAAAACCTTTGCGGTTTTTAATAAACAGTTGGCGATCTATAAGGTCGTATTTCATATCTAAATTGAGTTTTTTCAAAGGTAAAAGAAATTAAACCGATGCTGAAATAAACTGAAGCACATCCCCTCCAAACCTCCCCTTCGAAGGGGAGGCAAGACAAAGGTTTGTGTACAGACTAATTTGTTTTTGAAGGTTTTGTTAATTTTAGAAATGGCTAATAAGATTATTCCATATCGAAAAGACCTGAAACCTTTAGCAAGGCTTCTAAGAAAAAATCAAACAGAGGCTGAAAAGCATTTATGGGGTGTGTTGCGTCGAAAGGTATTAGGTGTTGAATTCCATCGGCAAGTTCCTATCCTTGATTACATAGTAGATTTTTATTGTCACGATATAGGGTTAGCTATTGAAGTTGATGGGAGCATACACAACACTCAGTTTCTGGAAGATTCCAAAAGAGCTGAGGAAATAGAGTCTTATGGGGTTGTATTCGTGCGATTTACAAATGAGGAAGTTCTCAGTAACGTAAAAAATGTTTCTAATACAATAAGGAATGAAATAGAGCAATTACGTTGATAATGTTAAGCTGTATTTCCCTCCCTTTGAAGGGAGGGGCAGGGAGGGATGTTTTCATTTAATTTACTTAGCAATTCTTTAACTAAATGGTTATTTTTAGAAGCATAAAATCTTTCTCTATGCAAACACGATTATTTTTCTCCATTTTTCTTTTCAGTATTTGTTTGTCTTACGCGCAGAAGCCTGCAACAGGAGCGCAACAGGTAGAAGCCTCTCTTGAGACCAAAGATCAAATGCTGGCAAATTCCATTGTAAAAAATGTTCCGTTTACTAACGTTGGCCCAACAATTATGAGTGGTCGCGTGGTTGATATTGAAGTGAATCCAGAAAACAGCACCGAGTTTTATGTAGCGTACGCTACGGGCGGTGTGTGGCACACTTCTAATAACGGAAATACATTCGACTCTGTTTTTGATACTGCTCCTACACAAAATGTGGGTGACATTGCGGTAAACTGGTCGGCAAATATTATCTGGGTAGGAACAGGAGAAACCATTTCGTCTCGCTCTTCTTATGCCGGTATCGGAATTTTAAAAAGTACCGACGGCGGAAAAACCTGGGAACAAAAAGGGCTATTAGATTCACATCATATCAGTGACATCGTTCTTGATGCGAGCAATCCTGATGTTGCAGTCGTAGGTGCTTTAGGGCATTTGTATTCTGATAACGCAGAACGCGGAATTTTCAAAACCACAGATGGTGGTGATACTTGGGAGAAAACCCTTTTCATAAACGAAAAAACAGGAATTATAAGTCTGGCTGAAGCTCCAGATAATCCTTCAGTGATGTATGCGACTGCTTGGGAGCGTGAGCGTATGGCCTGGGATTTTGTAGGTTCAGGAGAGAACTCAGGAATTTACAAATCTACCGATGCCGGAGCTACTTGGGAGTTGGTGACCACAGGTAATGGTTTTCCGCAAGGGAAAGGCGTTGGTCGTATTGGTGTTGCCGTGGTTGATGCCAATACCGTTTATGCTGTTCACGATAATCAAGATATACGAGAAGAATCTAAAGAGGAAGGGCAAGAGCAGGATGATAAAGCATTAAAGCCTGAACAATTTAAATCTATGTCTAAGTCAGGTTTCTTGGCTTTAGAGAATGAAAGCCTCGCAGATTATTTGCGTTCTAACCGTTTTCCGAGACAATATGATGTGGCTAAAGTAAAAGCTATGGTTAAAAGCGACGAACTAAAACCATCTGATTTGCATTTGTATACGTATGATAAGAATGCTGCAGATACTGAAGGTGAAGTCATTGGAGCCGAAATTTATTTAACCGAAGATGGTGGAAAAACCTGGAAGCGTACGCACGATGGTTATATCGATGATTTCTTCTTTTCATACGGATATGTTTTCGCAGAGATGGATGTAAATCCTCAGGATCGAGATGAGATTTATCTCGTGGGTGTTCCTTTGATCAAATCTACAGATGGTGGAAAAACCTTTACCTATATCGATGAGCCTAATGTGCACGTTGATCATCACGTGATCTGGGTAGATCCTGATATGCCTAATCATTTGATTAATGGAAATGATGGTGGACTGAACATGTCTTACGATGCCGGGAAAAGCTGGAATAAACTTAACTCGATAGCTTTAGGACAATTCTATGCGATAAACGTTGATTATGAAAAACCGTACAATGTTTACGGAGGTTTACAAGATAATGGGACTTGGAAAGGTCCGCACACGTATTCTTATTCTAAAGACTATGAGGCCGAAGGACAATACCCGTACAAATCTATTGGAGGTGGTGATGGGATGCAGGTGCAAATAGACCGCCGCAATAGTAATATTGTTTACGCAGGTTCGCAGTTTGGGTATTATAATCGTATGAATTTAGAGACCGGCGAGCGTAAGTATATCAAGCCAAGTCACGGTTTAGGAGAAGCGCCTTATCGTTTCAACTGGGAGACTCCTATTTTACTTTCTCCGCACAATCAGGATATTCTGTATATGGGAGGAAATAAATTGATGCGCTCTATGAATCAGGGTGATGATTGGACGCCTATTTCGCCAGATTTAACAGCAGGCGGTAAAAAAGGAAATGTACCTTTTGGAACGCTGACCAATGTTACTGAGTCGCCTTTTCAGTTTGGACTCCTTTATACCGGAAGTGATGATGGGGTAATTCAAGTTACTCAAGATGCCGGCGGTAGTTGGGCAATTATTTCAGAAGAGTTACCTCAGGATTTATGGGTGAGTAAAGTACTTGCTTCTTCTCATAAAAAGGGCCGTGTTTATGCCACGCTCAACGGGTATCGTTACGATGATTTCAAGCCTTACGTGTATGTAAGTGATGATTTTGGAGCTTCGTGGAAAGATATCAGCAGCAATCTTCCATTATCTCCTGTGAATGTGATTATCGAAGATCCGGTAAAAGAAAATATTCTGTATTTAGGTACAGATGATGCGAGTTATATCAGCTTTGATCAGGGATCAAGTTGGGAGCTTTTAGATGGAAGTATGCCCAATGTTGCGGTTCATGATATGGTGGTTCAAACCGAAGCAAATGATCTTGTAATAGGAACTCACGGAAGATCGATCTATATCACAAACCTTGATGAGATTCAGAAATTTGATGCTGGTAAAGCTTCAGATTTACAGCTTTTTGAGTTGGATGCTGTTGACTATTCAACCAACTGGGGACGTTCTTGGAGTGCTTGGCGCGCAGCAAATGCACCAGAAATTAAAATTGCCTTCTACGCTCCGCAAAGCGGAAAAGCAACACTTGAAATATTGAGCGCTGCAGAAAAAACGGTGAAGTCTTGGGAAGTAGCTGTTGAGAAAGGCTTTAACTACATTCCTTATGATTTAACTATTTCTGAAGCCGGAAAGAAACAGCTTGAGAAAGAAACTAAAGATCTTAAGATCGCTAAAGCGCAAAGCGATGTATACTACATCCCTCCGGGAAGTTATCAAGTTCAGGTTAAGGTTGCAGGAAAAACAGCTTCTACAAAGCTTAAAGTAGATGAAGGAAGCCGTCGTCGTGACTGGGCAGAGGCTGCAGCCAATGCTCCTGAAGAAGATTAAGGTTCATGGAGTTAAATTTGAGTATTCCGGCGTTATTGTTTCCGGCGATTTCCTTGACGATGCTAGCGTATAACGCAAGGTATTTAGCCATTGCAGCTTTGATTAGAGAATTACATAAGCGTTATCAAAACCAATCTTCAAGTCCTGTAAAACGGCAAATAAAGCAACTGCGCAGGCGACTTGGAATTATAAAAGCGATGCAAGCCATGGCTATCATCAGTTTTTTGCTGGCTGTGATCACGATGTTCTTTATTTACATCGAGAAAATGGTCTGGGCAAATATTGCTTTTGGGGTTAGTCTTGTGGCCTTAATGATCTCGCTGTCACTTTCTTTTCTTGAAGTGCAATTGAGCACCCAAGCTTTAGAGATTCAGTTGAATGATATGGATGATTTATAAGGAAGATTTCTCGAGGTGCAAACGATTGGCACGAGATCAAAAATATCGCCTTTTAGGTTGAAATTAACTCAAAATCATTCGTTGGTGTTCAAAAAAGTGTTTAAAGAAAACCCTAGGTTTCAAAGGTTTTCGGTCGAATTGTTGAACATTTTTGTGCGCTATTTAAAACGATTCCAAAAGCTGTAGGAATGTTTGTGAAACAATCTGCTGGACTGTATTTTTGTAGTACTAAATTAAAAACGTAATTAAATGGGAATCATTTCCTCTTCTATCGCCAGAAAAGTTGCTATGGCACTTTCTGGTTTGTTCCTTGTATTGTTTTTAGGTCAGCATTTTACAATTAACCTCACGTCGACCTTCAGTCCTGAAACATTTAATGAGTTTTCTCATTTTATGGGAACCAATTTTTTGGTACAGGCAATTCTTCAACCTGTATTGATTTTTGGGGTTGTTTTTCACTTTGTAATGGGTTTCATTCTAGAAGCGCGCAACCGTTCTGCTAGAAAAGTAAGCTATGTGAGTTATAAAGGAAATGCCAATTCTAGCTGGGTAAGTCGTAATATGATTTATACCGGTATCGTGGTTTTGGCCTTTTTAGGTCTTCACTTTTACGATTTCTGGTTTCCTGAAATCGCTTATAAGTATATCGAAGCAAACCCAAGTGACGCTACCCGTTATTATGGTGAGTTGGTAGAAAAATTCCATAGCCCTGTAAGAACCGGATTGTACGTGCTTTCATTTGTATTCTTGGCGTTGCACTTGTATCACGGTTTTGCGTCTTCTTTTCAATCGGTAGGCTTTAACAATAAATACGCGAGAGGACTTAAGAAATTTGCTAAGGTTTATGCAATTGCAATTCCGGCCGGATTTATTTTCATCGCGTTGTTTCATCATTTTAATCACTAGACGATGTCAGAATTAAAATCAAATATTCCAGAAGGTCCTCTTAAAGATAAGTGGACAAAACATAAAAACGATATAAACCTAGTTAACCCTGCTAACAAACGTAACATTGATGTTATCGTGGTAGGAACAGGTCTTGCCGGTGGTAGTGCTGCCGCAACACTTGCAGAGCTAGGGTATAATGTAAAGACATTTTGTTATCAGGATTCTCCACGTCGTGCGCACTCTATTGCAGCGCAAGGAGGGATCAATGCAGCAAAAAACTATCAAGGTGACGGGGATTCTAACTATCGTCTTTTTTATGATACTGTAAAAGGAGGAGATTATCGTTCGCGTGAAGCTAACGTATACCGCCTTGCTGAAGTATCTGCAAATATTATCGACCAGTGCGTAGCGCAAGGGGTTCCTTTTGCTCGTGAATATGGTGGGTTGTTAGACAACCGTTCTTTTGGTGGAGTTTTAGTTTCCAGAACCTTTTATGCTAAAGGACAAACTGGGCAGCAGTTGCTTTTAGGAGCATACTCTGCGATGAACCGCCAGATCAACCGGGGTAAAATAGAGGCTTTTAACCGCCACGAGATGTTAGATCTAGTTCTTGTAGACGGTAAAGCACGTGGAATTATAGCAAGAGACTTAGTGACCGGTGAGATCGAAAGACACTCGGCACACGCAGTAGTATTGGCGAGTGGAGGTTACGGAAACGTATTCTTTTTGTCTACTAACGCGATGGGAAGTAATGTGATGGCCGCTTGGCGTGCACACCGTCGCGGTGCTTATTTTGCAAATCCTTGCTACACGCAAATTCACCCAACGTGTATTCCTGTTTCTGGAGATCATCAATCTAAACTGACCTTGATGTCAGAGTCTTTGCGTAATGATGGTCGTATTTGGGTGCCAAAGAAAAAAGAGGATGCAGAAGCGATACGTGCAGGTAAATTAAAACCAACCGATCTTAAAGAAGAGGATAGAGATTACTATCTAGAACGTCGTTATCCTGCCTTTGGTAACTTGGTGCCACGTGATGTAGCTTCTAGAGCAGCAAAAGAACGTTGTGATGCCGGTTTTGGAGTAAATAAAACAGGAGAGGCCGTTTATCTTGACTTTAAGAGCGCGATTATGCGTTATGGTAAAGAGGAAGCCTTGATTCACGGAAATCACAATCCTTCAGATAAAGAGATTTACGACTACGGTAAAAAGGTAGTTGAGAATAAATACGGAAACTTATTTCAGATGTACGAGAAGATCGTTGATGAAGATCCGTATACCACACCAATGATGATTTATCCTGCGGTACATTATACTATGGGAGGTCTTTGGGTGGATTACAACTTACAAACCACAATCCCGGGTTGTTATGCGGCCGGTGAGGCAAACTTCTCAGATCACGGGGCAAACCGTTTAGGGGCTTCGGCATTGATGCAAGGTCTTGCGGATGGATATTTTGTACTTCCATATACGATTGGAGATTATCTTTCAAAAGATATCCGTACCGGAAAAATACCTACAGATTCGCCGGAATTTGATCAGGCAGAGAAAGACGTTCGCGACCGTATGACCAAATTGATGAATGGTAGCGGTAAGCATTCTGTAGATTATTACCACAAGAAATTAGGTAAGATTATGTGGAATAAATGTGGAATGGCACGTAACGCAAAAGAACTTCAGGAAGCTATGGATGAGATTGCTGAATTGCGTGCAGATTTCTGGGAAAATGTAAAAGTACCGGGAAGTTTAGACTCTAAAAATGCTGAATTAGAAAAGGCCGGAAGAGTGGCAGATTTCTTAGAATTGGGAGAGCTTTTTGCAAAAGATGCCTTAACAAGAAATGAATCTTGTGGTGGACATTTTAGAGAAGAGTATCAGACTCCTGAAGGAGAAGCATTGAGAGATGATGAGAATTTTAGTTTTGTTTCTGCTTGGGAATACAATGACAATCCAAGAGAGGCAAAATTGCATAAAGAACAATTAACCTTTGAAAACATCGAGGTTAAAACACGTTCTTATAAATAACATTTAACAACTAAAGTTTATGAAACTTACGTTAAAAATATGGCGTCAGGAAAACGCTAAAGCTAAAGGAGCAATGAAAACCTACCAGATTGATGGTATTGAAGGTGACATGTCTTTTTTAGAAATGCTAGACGTTTTAAATGAAGATTTAATTAATAAAGGAGAGGTGCCTGTAGAATTTGATCACGATTGTCGTGAGGGGATTTGCGGTAGCTGCTCATTACAAATTAACGGAGAGCCACACGGGCCAGATCGTTTAGTAACGACTTGCCAGTTGCATATGCGTAAATTTAACGATGGTGATACTATTACTATAGAACCGTTTAGAGCAACAGCTTTTCCTGTAATTACTGATTTAATTGTAGATCGTACTGCTTTTGATCGTATTCAGCAAGCAGGTGGTTATATCTCTGTGAATACCTCAGGAAACACGATTGATGCAAACAGTATTCCTGTAAACAAGCATGATGCAGACGATGCTTTTAGTGCCGCTACGTGTATTGGTTGTGGAGCTTGCGTTGCTGCTTGTAAAAACGCAAGCGCGATGCTTTTCACTTCCGCTAAAGTTTCTCAGTATGCGTTATTGCCGCAAGGTCAGGTTGAAGCTGTAGAGCGTGTAGAGAATATGGTACGTCAAATGGATCTAGAAGGTTTTGGTAACTGTACCAATACCGGAGCTTGCGAGATAGAATGCCCAAAAGGAATTTCTCTGGAAAATATCGCGCGTATGAACCGTGAGTATCTAAGTGCTACTACAAAAGGATAAAAGTGTATTGGCACCGTCAAAGGATTTAATACTGCGAGGGGTGCCTCGAAATTGAAAATTCGTTCGCAAGCAGTCTCGTGGTCTTGCCCAGAGCTAGTTTACTTTTAAACATAAAAAAGAGCTTGTGAATTCACAGGCTCTTTTTTTATGCGCAATATTCGAGCTATCCAAATAACCATTCTACCACATCGTTCATTTTAGCAACGCGTACGATGGTGATGCCGTAATTATTCTTCGGCACTTTACAGTATTTAGAGATCATTATGGTACCGAAGCCTAACTTTTCTGCTTCAAGAATGCGTTGTTCTACACGTGTTACCGGTCGTATTTCTCCCGCGAGACCTACTTCGGCGGCAAAACAAATGTCTTTGGCTACCGAAATATCTTCGTTACTCGATAAAATAGCGGCAACCACGGCGAGATCTATAGCAGTATCATCTACTGAAATTCCACCGGTGATGTTTAAAAAAACATCTTTTGCACCTAGTCTAAAGCCTGCACGCTTCTCTAAAACGGCAAGAATCATATTCAGGCGTTTGGCATTGTAGCCGGTAGCGCTGCGTTGTGGTGTTCCGTATACTGCTGTGCTCACAAGCGCTTGAATTTCTATCATAAGCGGGCGCATACCTTCAAGTGTCGCAGCGATCGCAGTTCCGCTTAAGTCTTCATCATTTTTAGAAATCAATATTTCTGAAGGGTTAGAAACCTCTCGTAATCCACTGCCTTGCATTTCGTAAATCCCGAGTTCGCTGGTAGAACCAAAACGATTCTTATGTGCGCGAAGAATTCGATACACATGGTTTCGGTCTCCTTCAAACTGAAGCACGGTATCTACCATATGTTCCAGAATTTTGGGACCGGCGATATTTCCATCTTTGGTGATGTGGCCGATTAAAATTACCGGTGTTGCGGTCTCTTTAGCAAATTTGATGAGTTCTGTAGTCGTTTCTCGTATTTGTGATATACTTCCCGCACCGCTTTCAATATAATCGCTGTGCAGCGTTTGAATGGAATCGATGATCACGATATCCGGATTCACCTCTTCAACTTGCTTAAAAATATTTTGCGTTTTGGTTTCGGTTAAAATCAAACAATTTTCTGCCGTGGGATTGATGCGTTCTGCACGCATTTTAATCTGCTGTGCGCTTTCTTCTCCCGAGACGTAAAGCGTGGTGTAGGGCAGGGTTAATGCAATTTGAAGCATCAATGTACTTTTACCAATCCCAGGTTCTCCGCCTAATAAAGTAAGTGAGCCCGGAACAAGGCCACCTCCTAAAACGCGGTTGAGTTCATTATTTTCAGTATTTAAACGTGCATCTTTTGTGGTGTCAATTTCCTTGATGCGTTGTGGTTTTGCAACACGTTTTGTGGTTTGTGTTTCGGTTTTCCAGCCGGTTTTTTCAGCTTTTTGTACCACTTCTTCTGCGATGGTATTCCATTCTTTACACGAGGTGCATTGCCCTTGCCATTTGGCAAATTGAGCGCCACAGTTTTGACAGAAAAAGGTTGTTTTAACTTTTGCCATTAATATCCAAAATCATCTTTAATTTGTTGCGCACGGGCAACAAGTATGTCTTTATTAATATCGCCAATTTCTTGTAAAACGAGTGCGCCTTCATACGTACGCATCGCCTTTTTAGGCTGTCCGTTTCCTTCATAAGAACGTCCTAAATAGTAAGGACCTAAAATCGTTTCGGGATATTCTTTGCTGGCTAATTTGCCTAAATTTTCAAAACCATCCCAGTCTGATTTTCGCTCGAGCGCCGCGGCAATTGCAATAAAATCATTAATTCTGATTTTATCATCTAAGCCGAAAAGATTTTGCATCGTATCATATTTTTCGATCAGATAATCATAAGGCGCGTCTACTTTGAGAATTTTTTCTGTGAATTCTTTTTTACTGATGGGCCTGTATACTGCAAAAACTTTTTCTAAAGCGCTGGGAATGGCACGCCCTACAAGGGAATAATGTGTGGCATCTTGAAAATCATCAAAATAATAATGAAAATTTTCATTTTCAATTCCATTTAAAGCTTGATGCAAAGCGAGTATTTCTTCTCTTAGTGAAGGAATATCTTCGGTGCTTGTAGCTTGGTAATAAAAGATCTGTTGTTCAGTCTGAGTTAGAATAGTAGTGAGACGATCACTCATTTGCGGAGCTAAATCCGGACTCAGCGATATGTAGGCTTGAAACAGAGGTGGATTTTTCATCAAATAATAATTCGCAAAACCCGCGGTTGCATCGTGGCCTACAACTACATTAAAAGGAGCGAGACGGTATTGTTTGTTGAGCCACGGAAGAAGTTCCATTCCTAAAAACTCAAAGAAATCTGCTCCTTGGTCTGTGGGGAAATAATTTGAATCATCATAAACAGTGTCATCCATTCGGTTGGGTTGCATCACACCCACAATAATGGCTTGTGGCATATCTTCCCAATAGCTGTAATAGTCGGAATTTCCGGCTACGGGCTCAAAAAGATAATCGCCGTCAAGCACAAGAATTACCGGATAATTCTTGTCTTCGTTAGCTTCGTAGTTACGGGGTAGCTGAATTTTGACATTTCGGGGTTCGTCAAATTTTGAAGAAGGAACCGACTCATAGATAACTTGAGCCTGAATGCTGCTGTAAAAAAGCAACATAAGGAATAGTGTTTTTTTCATAGAAAGGTAGATTAAGGCAGTGTGAATTTAAGGATTATTCACAAGCTAATCACAAGGCTTTTCCTAAAGTGATGTTTCTATTTTTTACGATTCAGAATAGGTAGGAATAAAAAAGAAAGCGCTCCAAGTACCAAAACAAGTAGGGTTTGCGATCCCCAAACGATCCAGCCAAAGGCCTCGCCTCCTTCTTTGCTGTAGCCAAAAAAGACAAACAGCGCTCCAATGCTAATTGGGTAAACGCCAATACCGCCATTGGTGACCGAGATGGCAAAAGAACCGATCACAAAAGCAGCGAGAATCACTGCAGTGGAAGCATAAGAAATTTCTGGAATAGTAAATTTAATAACCCAGAACATCAGGACATACATGACCCAAATAAAAAGCGTGTGACCAATAAAGGCCCATTTGTTACGCATATTTAGAATGCTCTGCATTCCTTCGATAAGGCCGTTCATGAAGTTTTTAAGCTTCACTAAAATACCTGCTTGCGCCCGTTGAATAATTTTGAAGCCGATGACGATTCCGCCTACGGCGAAAATAAGAAAGGCAACGGTGTAAAGCGGATTTATGTTTTGCTCTTTAAGGTAGGTCAGAAGCATATCGGTTTGCAAAGTGATGGCAAAACCCACCACCAGGAGCAGCATTATAAAATCTGCAATACGCTCTGAAATTATAGTGCCAAAAGCTTTCTCAAAAGGTACCTCTTCATAAGTGGTTAGTAGAGCTCCGCGCAGGAATTCGCCGCTTCGCGGAATTCCCAAATTGGCAAGATATGCAGCCATAACCGCCATAAACCTATTGCTTAGTTTTGGGTGATACCCCATAGGTTGTAAAAGATACTGCCAGCGGTAAGCTCTTGACAAATGACTCAATGTGCCAAAAACTAAAGAAGCAGCGATATAGACGGGGTTGGCGCCTTTAATGTTTTTCCAAAGGGTTGCGCGTTCTTCAGGGGTGGCAGCACTTAGTGAATAGTAAATCACCAGAATACCAATACCTAACGGAATCGCAATCTTTAAAAATTTTATGAAGGATTTTTTGCTCAATTTAGTTGAGCAAATTAGTTTCTTCGTTTGGGAAAACCAGAGAAGGCTTAAATGCTTTAGCTTCGTCTAGCTCCATAAAAGCATAGGTGATTAGAATGAGAATGTCGCCTTTAGCCACTTTACGAGCCGCAGCGCCGTTTAGGGTGACTTCACCGCTCTTGCGAGGTCCCGGTATCGCATAGGTTTCTAAGCGTTCACCATTGGTGACATTTACGATTTGTACACGTTCACCTTCGATCACACCGGCGGCATCCATAAGATCTTCGTCTATGGTAATGCTACCAATATAATGCAATTCGGCGCCGGTAACTTTTACTCGGTGTATTTTAGATTTTACAACGTTAACTAACATGGTGTAAAAATAAGGTTTTTAATTTAGGGCAATATTGTCGATGAGTCGCACCTCACCTGCAAAAACAGCTATAAATGCGCGGTACTTTTCATCCGGGTTTTTTTCGGTTGTATGCGCAAGTGTTGCTGCGTGAGCGATCTCAAAATATTCGAGTTCGAGCTGCTCTTTATCTGCAAATTCCTGTTCAACAAAATGTACAACATCTTCAACGCTTTGGTCGTTAAAATGTTCTTTAGCTTGCATTAAGGTTTTGTAAATAAAGGGAGAGGCTTCACGCTGTTTTATCGTAAGTCTGGTGTTTCTTGAGCTTTCGGCAAGACCGTCTTCATGTCGGCTAATGGGGCAGCCAATGATTTTTACAGATAGCTTTTCGATCTCAACCAACTTGTTAATGATTTGAAGCTGTTGATAGTCTTTTTCTCCAAAGAACGCCATGTCTGGGTTTACGATTTCAAAAAGATATTTCAATACGGTTGCGACTCCTTCAAAATGACCCGGTCTAAATGCGCCTTCCATCACTTGATTGAGTCCTTCAAAATCAAAATCTAACGCTTTGACGTTGTTACCATAAATCGTTGTCGTGCTTGGTGCAAAAACGAGCAATTCTGGGTTAATGCTTTCTAAAAACTCCAGATCTTTCTGCAAATCTCTAGGATAGGTCTCCAGATCTTGTGGATTGTTAAATTGGGTTGGGTTTACAAAGATGCTCACCACTACCACATCACAATTTTTGAGCGCGAAGTTAAATAGACTGGCATGGCCTCTGTGCAAAGCGCCCATAGTAGGTACAAAACCTATTTTTAAGCCATTTTCTTTGTGTTTTGCAACAGCGCTAGAAATTTCTGGTCTATTGGTGTATACGTGCATCCCGATTAATTTAACAGGCGGCAAAATTACTATATTACTGGCAATCTGCATAAAATTTAGTAATTTTGCGTGTTTTTTAGCCTTAACAGAAACTTAGAAGCACATTTATGAAAAATAAGAGGATATTGTACGTATCATCTGAAGTTATACCGTATTTGCCAGAGACAGAGATCGCATCTATGTCGTTTGAGGTTCCTCAAATGGTAAATAGTAAAGGAGGTCAAATTCGCATTTTTATGCCTAGATATGGTAATATTAATGAGAGAAGACACCAGCTTCACGAAGTGATACGGCTTTCCGGAATGAATTTGGTCATAAATGACTTTGATATGCCGCTTATTATTAAAGTAGCCTCTATACCTAAAGAGCGTATACAGGTTTATTTTATTGATAACGAGGAGTATTTTAAGAGAAAAGCTACGTTTACTGATGAGGATGGAAACTTATTTGCAGACAATGATGAGCGTGCGATATTTTTTGCAAAGGGTGTGGTTGAGACCGTAAAAAAACTCAATTGGGCTCCAGATATCATACATGTTCACGGTTGGTTAGCTTCATTACTTCCTTTATATCTAAAGCAGTTTTATGCGAGCGAGCCGCTTTTTAAGCAAAGCAAAATTGTGACTTCTGTTTATAATACAGGATTTGAAGACACGTTAAATGAGCAATTAATTGATAAAATAGCTTTTGACGGAATAGAAAAAGATTCAATTGCTGAGCTTGAAAAGCCTTCTTATGAGAATTTGATGAAAGTGGCGATCAAAAATTCTGATGCTGCGATCATTGGTTCTACAGACCTAAATGAAGAGCTTGCTCAATACCTGAATACTACTAAAATCCCTGTGCTTCCTTACAAAAAACGCGAGGAGTTTGCGCAGGCGTATGAAGAGTTCTATACCACCAAAGTGCTGGATTAAAAAAACAAAAAAACGAATGAAATTGAATACGGTGTTGACAAGAACATTAGGATTACTAATGCTTCTTTTTGTTTTCTTTTCTTGTGAGGATGATTTTCTTGAAGTAGGTAGTGGTATTGTAGATGATAGTAATTTTACATCTGGTAACGAGAATTATCCTGTTGTAGCTTATAGTGAGCGTTTTTTTGACTCTGTAGGTGTTCAAACAAATGGCTTGAGTGCAGGTGCGCTTGGTTTTTATCAAGATTCTATTTATGGTACGACTACGGCTTCAACACTTAGTCAGGTAGATTTAGGTACTTATAATTCTACTTATGGTACAGATCCTGTTATCGACTCTGTGGTTTTTGAAATGCCTTATTACAGCACAGCAAGTTTAAACAGCGATAATGAGACGGTTTATGAATTAGATTCGGTTTATGGTACCGCGCCTATTCGCTTGACCGCATTTCGATCTAACTATTTTCTGAATAGCAACAGCGCGCCAGATTTTGAATCTGGGGCGGTATATTATTCAAATGAATTGACCGAATTGAATGGTGTTGAGGGAGATACCTTGTTTCAAGAAACTTTTGCGCCATCAAATGAGCCGGTTGTTACTGTAATCGAAGCGGCATCAGAGGCTGAAGATGATGAAATAACAACTTCATCGCCGCGTTTACGTCTACGCTTAGATCAGACCACTTACGGGGAGACTTATTGGAAAGAAGTCATTGTTGATCGTTCTGGAGACGATGTATTGTTTAACTCAAACTCTTTTAGAAATTATTTTAGAGGAGTTTATTTAAAAGCTGAAGCTGTAGATAATACAGGTTCATTCTTCTTGTTTGACAAGGCAAATACTACAATAGCGATTTATTATACCTCAGGAGCAGAAGATTCTAGAAGACAATCTAGTATTACTTTAACTTTTGGAGGAAATTCTGTCGTAGGTTATGAGAATGACTTCAAAGAAGCCATCAAAACCGAACTTACCGGGATCGACAAAGAGAACGGGGAAGAAAACCTATTTTTAAAAGGAGGCCAGGGTAGTATGGCTGTGATCGAACTTTTTGAAGATGTAGATGATGACAACAATGGTATTCCTGATGATCTTGATGCGATGCGAGCGCAACAGCGTCTTATAAGAGAGGCGAATCTTGAATTTTTTGTTGATCAAGATAAGATCGCGGCATATGCAGGAAATGCTGTTTCAGAGCCACAACGTGTTTATATTTATAATTTAGAAACGAATCAGCCTTTAGTCGATCTTACAGCAGATGCAACAATCAGTTCTTCTGGAGCTATTACTTCAGTAGGTACAACGCATTTAGGTCCTTTAGAATTAGATGATAATGGTCAGGGTGTTAGTTATAAAATAAGAATTACCGAGTTTTTAAAGGATTTACTAGATCCTGAGAATGATGATCCGGCGACAAAGTTAGGATTGGTGATTACTCAAAATGTGCTTTCAACTTCTACGGGAGCTATTGAGGGAAGAACCGATACAGACACGCCCAATCGAGTGCCTTACGCATCGATTATAGCGAATAGAGGAACCATTCTTTACGGAAGTAATGTAAATGTTCCTGAAGCAAAACGACTGAAGCTAAAAGTTTTTTATACCGAAGCTTCTAATTAAATTTGTTTTATGTGCGGAATTGTAGGTTATATTGGTCATAGACAAGCGTATCCTATTGTTATTAAAGGATTGCAACGTCTTGAGTATCGTGGTTATGACAGTGCCGGTGTGGCCATTTATGACGGAGACGAAATTCAACTTTGTAAAACAAAAGGTAAGGTTGATGACCTTAAAGCAAAAGTTGATGCTACAATTAACGCCGAAGGAACTTTAGGAATTGGTCATACCCGTTGGGCAACGCACGGTGTTCCTAACGATGTCAATTCACACCCGCACTATTCTAACTCTGGCGATTTGGTGATCATTCACAATGGAATCATTGAGAATTACGACGCCATAAAACAAGAACTTACCAAACGCGGATACACTTTTAAATCTGATACCGATACTGAAGTATTGGTGAATCTCATAGAAGATGTACAGCGTAATCAAGATGTTAAATTAGGAAAAGCGGTTCAGATCGCTTTAAATGAAACGGTAGGAGCTTATGCTATTGCTGTTTTTGATAAGAAAAAACCTAACGAAATTGTTGTGGCTCGTTTAGGAAGTCCGCTAGCAATTGGGATTGGTGAAGATGAATATTTTATCGCTTCAGATGCGTCGCCGTTTATTGAATACACAAACAATGCTCTTTATTTAGAAGATGGAGAGATGGCTGTGGTGCGCAGAGGAAAGGAAATCAAAGTCTTCAATATTCAGGATGATAAGATAATCAGTCAGCCGTACATTCAAGAATTAAAATTAAACCTTGAGCAGATCGAAAAAGGAGGTTATCCTCATTTCATGCTTAAGGAAATTTACGAGCAGCCTCAGGCGATACGCGATACGTTTAGAGGGCGTATGCGCGAGAACAAAGGCATGATAAAAATGGCCGGGGTTGATGATCATATCGATAAATTTATCAATGCAAAACGTCTGGTGATTTTAGCCTGCGGAACTTCTTGGCATGCCGGTCTAGTTGCCGAATATATTATCGAAGAACTCGTGCGCGTGCCTGTTGAGGTAGAATATGCTTCTGAGTTTAGGTATCGCAATCCGGTGATCGATAAGGATGATGTGGTAATCGCTATTTCTCAGAGTGGTGAAACTGCAGATACGATGGCGGCGATGAAGTTGGCCAAAGAAAAAGGAGCTTTTGTATTTGGTGTTTGCAATGTGGTAGGTTCTTCGATCTCTCGAGAGGCACACGCCGGTGCGTATACACACGCCGGTCCTGAAATTGGCGTTGCTTCAACAAAAGCATTCACTACGCAAATCACTGTACTCACTTTATTAGGATTGAAAGTGGCTAAAGCCAAAGGGCGTATTTCAACTTCAGATTTGCATATGCATCTTGAAGAATTGCGCTTAATTCCTGAAAAGGTAGAAGAGGCTTTAAAAAGCAATGACCACGTAAAGGAGATTGCAGAAGTTTATAAAAATGCTTCCAATTGCCTGTATTTAGGTCGCGGATTTAACTTCCCGGTTGCTCTGGAAGGTGCTTTAAAACTAAAAGAGATTTCATATATCCACGCAGAAGGTTATCCTGCTGCTGAGATGAAGCACGGTCCTATCGCGCTTATCGACGAGCATATGCCGGTGATAGTTATCGCTACACGCCGCGGTCATTATGATAAAGTGGTAAGTAACATTCAGGAGATCAAAAGCCGAAAAGGTAAGATCATCGCTATTGTTACTCAAGGAGATGTTACCGTAAAAGAACTTGCAGACCATGTGATCGAAGTTCCAGAAGTGATGGATTCGATGTCTCCTCTGTTAACTACGATTCCGCTGCAGTTATTATCTTATCACATTGCAGTGATGCTCGGGAAAAATGTAGATCAGCCGCGTAATTTGGCTAAAAGCGTTACCGTAGAATAGCGATTTTCAGCTTTGTTGCGACTTCTTTTTAGTTGGCTGTATTCCTGTGCGTTATCACTTCTCATTATACTTTTGTTAACGCTAAAGAAATTCAATAAAAGTCTTTTAGGTTTTTAAATATTAAAAACTATCTTTGCACGACGAAAAAAATCGGGGATAATTAGGTTTGAATTGATTTTTTCGGCTACATATTTTGCTAAACATTAAATAGTTAAGAATGTCAAAAGTTACAGGTAAAGTTGCCCAAATTATCGGCCCTGTTGTAGATGTTGAATTTGCAAACAATGCAGATCTTCCTAAAATTTATGATTCGCTAGAAATTACTAAAGCAGACGGAAGCCTTTTAGTACTTGAAGTGCAGTCTCACGTTGGTGAAAACACTGTAAGAACAATCGCGATGGATTCTGCTGATGGTTTGAGCAGAGGTGCTGAGGTAGTTGCTACCGGTGCTCCTATTCAAATGCCTATTGGTGATGATGTATACGGGCGTTTATTTAATGTGATTGGTGATGCTATCGATGGTATCGGAGATCTTCCTAAAGCAGGAAAAGATGGTCTTCCAATTCACCGCGAAGCACCAAAATTTGAAGATTTATCAACTTCAACTGAAGTTTTATTCACAGGTATTAAAGTAATCGACTTGATTGAGCCTTACGCAAAAGGAGGTAAAATTGGTCTTTTCGGTGGTGCAGGTGTTGGTAAAACCGTATTGATTCAAGAGTTGATTAACAATATTGCAAAAGGTCACGGTGGTCTTTCTGTATTTGCCGGAGTAGGTGAGCGTACGCGTGAGGGTAACGATTTACTTCGTGAGATGCTTGAGTCTGGTATTATTAAATACGGTGAAGACTTTATGCACTCTATGGAAGAAGGCGGTTGGGATCTTACTAAAGTTGACAAGGCTGCAATGAAGGAGTCTAAAGCAACTTTCGTATTCGGTCAGATGAACGAACCACCAGGAGCACGTGCTCGTGTAGCGCTTTCTGGTCTTACCATCGCTGAATATTTCCGTGATGGAGCAGGAGACGGTCAAGGTAAAGACGTTCTTTTCTTCGTTGATAACATTTTCCGTTTTACGCAAGCAGGTTCAGAGGTATCGGCACTTTTAGGTCGTATGCCATCTGCGGTAGGTTATCAGCCTACATTAGCAACCGAAATGGGTGCGATGCAAGAGCGTATTACTTCAACTAAAAAAGGTTCTATTACATCTGTACAGGCGGTTTACGTTCCTGCGGATGACCTTACTGACCCGGCACCGGCTACAACCTTTGCCCACCTTGATGCAACAACCGTACTTTCTCGTAAGATTGCTGAGCTTGGTATTTATCCTGCGGTTGACCCGCTAGATTCTACTTCTCGAATCTTAACAAAAGAGATTTTAGGTGCAGATCATTATAACTGTGCTCAAAACGTAAAAGAGCTTTTACAGCGCTATAAAGAATTACAAGATATCATCGCGATTCTTGGTATGGAAGAACTTTCTGAAGAAGATAAGCTTGCAGTAAGCCGTGCACGTCGTGTACAGCGTTTCTTATCGCAGCCATTCCACGTAGCAGAGCAGTTTACCGGTATTCCTGGTGTATTGGTTGATATTAAAGAAACCATCAAAGGTTTCAACATGATTATGGATGGTGAGTTAGATCATCTTCCAGAAGCAGCATTCAACCTTAAGGGTACTATTGAAGAAGCGATCGAAGCTGGAGAGAAAATGCTTGCGGAAGCGTAAAAATTGATTTCATTTCCACGAAGGTGGAAATCTTATCGTATTGATTTGAATAGTTTTCCGCCTACGCGGAAAAGATAAATGAAAATTTTATGCATTTAGAAATAGTAAGCCCTGAAGCAACCTTATATAGCGGAGAAGCTACTTCGGTTATTTTACCGGGAACTGACGGAGCGTTTCAGTTGTTAGACAATCACGCAGCTATCGTTTCTCTTTTAGAAGAAGGTGTTGTGAAAGTTAAAGGAGCTACGCTTTCAGATAAGGCAAAAAAGCATTTCACTGCCGGTAAAGAAGCTGGTGAGTTTGTACTCGCTATCAAATCGGGAACGGTTGAAATGAATGATAATAAAGTAATTGTTTTGGCAGATTAAGCTGAAATAATTTAAGAATAGAAAAGCGCTTAATTCTACTGAATTAAGCGCTTTTTTTATTGACACTGCTTAACGTACTTTAGCATCTATGAAGTCTGCACATACACTGGTTTTGAATCAAATGAACCGATCCTTGCTCGTTAGGGTTTTTGCAGCCTTGTTATTCACTTTTGCCTGCTTTTTGATTTTCCTCATCTATTTTGTCACCTTTAAAACCGGTTATGATTTAAGCAAGGAAAGCGATTTTGTAATTTGGGCAAAAGACCTCAAATCAGTATTGGTTCTTCTAATCCTTTCCATAGGCTTAGGTTGTTATTTAGCAAAGCGAAAGCGAATCCTTTTCAATACAATAACCCGTAAATACAAAGAAGAATACTACATAGGTCCATTTTACTGGGGAAATTGGTCAAGCTACGAAGGCTTGAAAATGGTTGGAATTTTTAAAAATTCAAAGAATGTTTACGAGGTGAATATTTGGTTTACCAATTCTAGACACTTAAAATTTGAAAAATTTCACAAGGAAGAAGATGCGCTAGCCGAAGCAAAATACTTGGCTAGAACCCTTTCTTTAAGCGTCTGGAATGCTTCAGATCCCAAAAATGGGCACTACCTTGACTAATCTATTATTTCTTTGCTAACCAGGCTTCGCGAGCTTTTACAGCCTCTTTCTTAGCATTGTTGTCAATAGCTATCGTAAAAGTTGGATCAGCGGTAAGTCTGACTTTGGTTTTATGTTCTTCACCAAAGCGCTCAAAGGTAACCTGAAGCACGTCATCAATATTCTTATTGCTAAGCAATTCTTTAAATGCGTCGTTTGAAGTCATCGCAATCCCATCTATGCTTGTGATAAGGTCGCCTTTATCTAAGTCAGCTTGATAAGCCGGACTGCCTTTAAACGTATTTCTCGAGATTTCTAGTCCGTTGCTGGTTTCACTAAATGAAGCTCCAAAGTAAGGCTTTGCTGTAGCGCGATTCAGTTGTAGACCTACCTGCTCAAAAAGGTTTTTGTAATCAGGCATGTTACTTTTGTAGATGTATTTTCCGAAGAAATCCTGAGCAAATTCAGCACCTGCATAATCTGCTAGTGTTGCTTCGATATTTTCAACGGTGTAGGCTACTTCGGTTTTACCGAAACGTTTCCACATCAATTGCATAAAATCGTCCAGATTCAAATCCTTTTCACGTAAGCTCAGATCTAAAGCCAGGCCTAAAACGCTTCCGTAAGAATAGTAGGAGATAAACATATTCTCACGGTTCACCGGGTCGACCGAAGTCGCTGCATCTACAAAAGGCGCTTGATTGCTCATCTCTATCGGATTGAAATACTGCAAAGCAGGCGAGTTCCAAACATAATTAAAAGTGCCGTTCAATCCTTTTACATAATCTTCTGCGCTAATAACTCCTGCGCGTTCTAGAATCAAATTGGTGTAATAGCTGGTAAAGCCTTCAGCAAACCAAAGCGAGTTACTCATATTGGCCTGATCAAATTGAAAAGGCTCAAGGTCTGCTGGCCGTATGCGCTCTACATTCCAGCTGTGGAAAAATTCGTGAGAAACGGTTCCGATATTCCACTCCAAGCCACCTTCAGCTAAGGTTTCTGTATCGGTAAGAATGGTACTGTTGCGGTGTTCCATCCCATCTCCCGAAACGTTGGGTGCGTAACACGCAAGAAAGGTGTACTCGCCAAAATCATAGGTTGGTAATTCGCCAAAAACCGCTTTTTCTTGAAGCACAATCGCTTTTACTCTTTCCCAATAAGTATCAAAATCACTATCAGGATTAGGGTCGTGAAGTACAAATTTAACGGTCTGCCCGTCTACTTGAAATTCGCGCTCTTGATAATCGCTTATTTCCGTAGGGCTGTCCATAAAATAATACAGATTAGGAGCGGAAAAGGTATTGCCTACTTCGTGTTTTAATTGTGTCGCAACTTTCCAGCTGAGATCTTCTCGAGCGTTGAAAATGATCTCAATGGGGCGTTCCTGTAAAGCTCCAGCATACATGAAGGTTGCCGGCATATT
This sequence comes from Leeuwenhoekiella blandensis MED217, assembly GCF_000152985.1. GTDB lineage: Bacteria > Bacteroidota > Bacteroidia > Flavobacteriales > Flavobacteriaceae > Leeuwenhoekiella > Leeuwenhoekiella blandensis. Next base: position 163,182 of record NZ_CH672395.1, read on the forward strand.
GAGGTGTGCGTGTGTAAGATCTACTTGAGAATAGGTTCCGCCGCCACGATTGGCAAAGAGAATATATTCAATATTGATCGTTCCGTCAGTGTTGGTGATGATCCAGCTGTACGGGTCATCACGTTTGATCTCGAGTGCTTCACCTGCTCCGTTTGTCGCTTTAAAACCGTACACATTCTTAGCAAACTCGTGAATCGCATAGCGACCAGGAGAAGATCTGCTCATCTGTACGCGCAGTGTTTTTGACTTCACCTCAGGAAACGTGGCTTTAACCACAGCCTCGTGGTGCACGGCGTTGTCAAAAGAAATGGTGTAAGAGTTGGTTTGTGCCTGAAGCGAAAGACCAATAAATAGGAAAGCAATCCAAAGTTTCATTTAAAGCGATTTAATAATGAGCTTTAAAAGTACTCAAACTGCGGCAAAACTATTCCTCGGTATAGGCCAAAATATCACCCGGCTGGCAATCCAACGCTTTGCAAATTGCTTCTAGTGTGGTGAAACGAACCGCCTTTGCTTTCCCTGATTTTAAGATGGAAAGATTGGCTTCGGTTATGCCTACGATTTCTGCCAGCTCTTTGCTCTTCATATTCCTATCAGCCAATACCTGATCTAAGTTGATGATGATGGGCATAGCTAGACGGTTAAATCGTTTTCTTCTTTGAGTCGTTCACCGGACCTTAATATTTCAGAAAAACTATATATTCCAAAACCTACAATTACTATAAAAATACTTGTGATGCTATTCGTAAAGATTCTGTAGGCATCAGCAGTATTTATGAAGTTCAATTGAAAAATTAGATATGCCATCCCATAACTGCCAATAGCAATACCAGAATACTTGAAGTTCGTTGTGCTTTTAGAATTAAAACCTCCTAATTGAATCATAGCCCTCAATCCTAATAAAATGAAAATTAATCCCAGAATCAAAATAGTATATAGGGCGGGGTAGACGAATTGAGTTAAATATCCGAGGATTGTATTTTGGTTGGCCTCCTCAAATGTAGATTTCATGTATAACGAAAATATAAAATCCGTTAATATAGATATTGAAAGGATAATGATGATTACACATAAAATGAAATACAAGATTTTAATTTTCTTCATAATGAGCGTTTTAAACAGTTAGATCATTTTCTTCTTTGAAGGTTAAAGCTTTTTTAAATCCATCGCTAAGCAAGAGAAAAAATATACCAACAATAAAAAAAGGTATAACGTAAACAATGAGTATTGGAATTGACTGAGCCAATGCTTGAAAAAAATTAGTTTTATTAATTGTTGAAATTATTTTTATGAGTACAAATGTTGAGCCCATGATTATAAAGAGGGTACCAATATATTTACTTATTAAAATAGATTCATTTGAAAAAAGTTTATTTGCTCTTATAACATTGGCAAACTTGCGGAATTGATAAAGCATGAAAGTGATAAAAATTAAAAAAGCATAGATGGAGACATTTTTAAGAATTGGATAGTGCCCTTCGGTTTCCAATATTCCGGGAAATGTATCAGGGAAAAGTGCCATTATAGGGTGTGCTATTATTGCACCTAAAAAAGTACAATAAAGTATATTGATTAAGATTTTAAATAATTTACCGAGATTCATAAGGTTAAGAGATTAAGGTTGATTAAACAGTTAAATCATTTTCTTCTTTCAGCTTTAGCGCTCTTGCAAAAGCATCACTAAGCAATAAAAATAATACGCCTAGGACAAGCAGAAATAAAAGCAGGCTGAAGTTGGAGATGCCAAATGTGATGCTGATCGTTCCTTCATTAGTTAATAGCGAATTTATTCCTACAAAAACGAACGAGCCCAGTCCGCAAGCTGTAAAAAATTGACCGACTTTCTTTGTGCTTTTGATAACTTCTGATGAGAACAGCTTCTTTTTTAGGAGTTGACCTGCGAATTTTCGCAATTGAAAGAAACCGGCAAAAAACAACAGGAAAAGTATAAAGAAACAAATCGTAAAAAGTAGGGCTCCGCTTCCAAAACCTTGTTCGGTATAGGGTATGTTCACGTTAACAATGCTCTGCTGTGGGAAAATCAAAATATACAGGATGGTCCCCGGGAAGAACACCACAACGGGCACCATCAGGTAAAACGCCAGGTCGATGAGCCCTTTAAAAATAGAATTTAGTTTCATTTATTATTGTTTTTCGATAACAAATATAAGATAATTATTGAAAAACAATAATTTTATTGCCGCCGTCAAAGGGTTAATACTCCGAGGCTTGCCCTGAGATAGTTTTCCTTCATTTTTTGTTTCTCTCAAGCTGTATCTTTGTCCAATGCTACACAAGAAATTACAGGATAAACTCAATCAACGTCGTGAAGCAAATGCCTTGCGCCAACTGAAAGTACCCAAAGCTGAATGCGTTGATTTTTCCTCTAATGATTATCTGGGGTTTTCTAAAAATCCGGTTATTTTTTCTCGAGCAAGCGAAATTTTAAAAGAGCAAAATCTAGAGTGGAACGGTGCTGCCGGTTCGCGGTTACTTTCGGGAAATCATAAGCTTTATGAGCTGACTGAACGTTTTATTGCTAAAATACATCAGGTAGAAGCAGCGCTGATCTTTAACTCGGGTTATGATGCCAATGTGGGGTTTTTTGGATCTGTGCCACAGCGCGGTGACGTGATCTTGTATGATGAATTTATTCACGCCAGCATTCGTGATGGCATCCAAATGAGTCACGCAAAAGCCTATAAATTCAAGCACAACGATCTAAAAGATCTTGAGCGGCTTTTGGCTAAGCAGGATGAGATGCTGAAACAAGTTCAGCATGACGCCTGTGCTATTTACGTGGTCACGGAGTCGGTTTTTTCTATGGATGGGGACAGTCCCGATCTTTTAAAGTTGGTAGAGCTATGCGAGCAATTTTCAGCTCAAGTTTTTATTGATGAGGCACACGCCATTGGAGTTTTTGGTACAGGGATCATCGATGACCTCGGGTTGGGGAATCGTGTTAGCCGACTCGTAACTTTTGGTAAGGCGATGGGGTGTCACGGCGCAGCGATTTTAGGTTTTGAAATCTTAAAAAGCTATCTCGTTAATTTTGCCCGCAGCTTAATTTACACCACTGCATTGCCACCACATAGTGTGGCGACTATTTTGGCTTCCTATCAACACGCGGCGTCTGATGCAAAAAAGCCAAATTCCGCTTTCAAAAAGATGCGCGAAAACATTCAATATTTCCAGAAAGAGCTCAAAAAGCAACAGCTTGAGGAGTTTTTTATCAAGAGTGATTCGGCGATACACTGTGCAATTCTTCCGGGTAACGCGCGCGTAAAGCAAATTTCAGCAGCATTATTAGATGCAGGTTTTGATGTCAAGGCCATTCTTTCGCCTACAGTTCCGGCAGGTCAGGAGCGCTTACGAATTTGTTTACACAGCTACAATTCGCAAAGCGAAATACAAACTGTGCTTTCGCTTCTGGTAAAATCTTTAGAATGATTTTCTGTAGATAAAGTTCGCCGCAGTACCTTTGCAGCACTATGGAAAAACAAACGTTCTTTATCACAGGAATTTCTACCGAAGTTGGAAAAACAGTAGCCTCTGCAATTGTAACCGAAGCTTTGGAGGCCGATTATTGGAAACCCATTCAGGCAGGCGATTTAGACTATTCGGATACGCATAAAGTCAAAGAATTTGTTGGGAATGACAAAACCGTTTTCCACGATAACGCCTTTAAGATGCGTACGCCTATGAGTCCGCACGCGGCGGCAGAGATCGATGGCGTTTCCATAAAAGCTTCAGAAATCAAAAGACCGGAAACCGAAAATAATTTGGTTATCGAAGGAGCCGGTGGATTGCTTGTGCCGATTAGTGAAACCGAAACGATTCTCGATTTGATTCAGCCGGAAGATAAAGTGATTGTGGTTTCCAGACATTATCTGGGAAGCATCAACCATACGTTGCTTACGATTGATAAACTGAAACAAGCCGGTAAAACTATTCACGGAATCCTGTTTAGCGGTGAAGAACATCCCACAACCGAATCGGTCATTGCAAAAATGAGTGGTGTAGCCATTTTAGGTCGAATAGATGAAGAACCTTATTTTGATAAAATGGTGGTCAAAGAATATGCAGAGCTTTTGAAAGCAAGGCTTCAGTAGGTTGTTGTTTTTTTGGTCACCCTGAACTTGTTTCAGGGTCTCACAAGCAAATGTTGTTAAGTATGAAACAGAGCTATGTTTATATTCTAACCAATACCTACAGAACAACTTTTTATATAGGTGTTACTTCAAATTTGCAGCAGCGGATTGTGGATCACAAGGAGAAAAAAGGTTCCGCTTTTACATCAAAGTATAATGTTTGTGATTTAATTTACTTCGAAGAGTTTTCAGATATTATTCAGGCTATTTCTAGAGAGAAACAATTGAAAAACTGGAAGAAAGATTGGAAATTGAACTTGATCAAGGAGAAAAACCCAAAACTTCAAACATTGAATATTTTTAGTTAAAATAAATTACATGATGGGATGCTGAAACAAGTTCAGCATGACGTCTTCATTAAATATATCCTAGAATTTTGAATCTAACAGAACGCGATAAACAACATATTTGGCATCCTTTAACGCAGCATAAACTGCATCCTGAAGCAAAACCTATTGTGAAAGCAAAGGGCGCATTGTTGTTTGATGAGGAAGGTAAAACCTATGTAGATGCTGTTTCTTCCTGGTATACGGCAATGTATGGGCATTGTAATGATTATATCGTCGAGCGGGTGCATCGTCAAATGCAGCAGTTGGATCAAATCATTTTCAGCGGATTTACCCACGAGCCGGCGATAGAACTCTCTGAAAAATTGATGGCCATTTTGCCTGATAATCAGCAGAAGTTGATGTTTAACGATAACGGTTCTACCTCTACCGAAATCGGGATCAAAATGGCCTTGCAATATCATCACAATAAAGGTCAAACCCGCAAAACGCTTCTGGCTTTTGAAGAAGGTTTTCACGGAGATACGTTTGGAGCGATGTCTGTGAGTGGTTTGTCGGTGTATAATGGTCCGTTTGAGGAGTTTTTCATTGATGTAAAACGCATTCCGCTGCCTACCGCAGCTAATCAGGAAGAACTCATAAAAGCTATTGAAGCATTTCACGCAGAAACTCCGCTTGCAGGATTTATCTACGAACCATTAGTACAAGGTGCAGCAGGGATGAAAATGTATCAGGCAGCGCATCTGGAGCCAATTTTACAGAAATGTAAAGAACTTGGTATTATTTTGATCGCTGATGAGGTGATGACCGGGTTTGGCAAAACCGGAAGCTTTTTCGCTTCAGATTTTATTGAAGTGAAGCCAGATGTCATTTGTCTTTCAAAAGCGCTGACAGCCGGTTTGGTGCCTATGGGCGTCACCACGTGTACACAGGCTATTTTTGATGCGTTTTATGATGATGATATAGGCAAAGGCTTGTTTCACGCGCATACCTATTCGGCAAATCCTATTGCTTGTGCTACTGCGATCGCTGCGCTCGACTTGCTTCAGTCTGAAGAAATTCAGCAGAATATAAAACAGATTCAAAGCTGGCACGCTGCTTTTGCTTCAGAGATTGTAGAGCATCTCAAAGTGCATTCAACGCGACAACAGGGAACCATTTTTGCCCTAGAGCTTGATGTGCCGATGGAGCGCTACGGAAACTTGCGTTATCAAATTTATGAGCGCTGTATGGCAGAAGGTGTGTATTTGCGACCGCTGGGATCAACTATTTATATTTTGGCGCCTTTTGTGACTACTCAAGAGCAAATGCAGAAAGTTTACGCGGCTATTAAAAAGGTTTTAGACAGCTTCTAATGTAAAAGGTACAGATTGACTTTTTTATGGCATAAATCGTGATTGGCAATTAGTCTAAATCTCATTTATGAAAAAACTTCTACTCTTAAGTATCTTCATCCTAAGCATTTATTCCTGTCAAAACGATCAGAAAGCAATCGAACTCACCAGTCTGCTCAGTGAATTGGGGGATGAGACGCAGAATTTTACTGTTTCTTCAGATTCCGTTTCTGAAATTATAGGCAAGTATGGTACTAGAATAGTGGTAAATTCGGGTGATTTGGTTCATGAAAATGAGCGTTCTGCTATTGGTGAAATTAGATTGGAGCTTACCGAATTAACAACTAAAGAAGCTTTAGTAAGACACAATGCACAGACCCGTTCTGGTGATGAATGGCTCATATCTGGAGGCGCTTATAATATTCAATTTTTTGATGAGTCTGGTGCTCAGCTTAGGCTGCGTGATGGTAAAAGTCTGGAGGTTCAATTTCCAAAATTAGTTGATGAACCGATGCAACTTTTTTCAGGTTTAAGAAATGATGAAAGTGTGATGAACTGGCAGTTGTAGGATATTGATTTTGAAGAAAAACGATACCAAAGCTTTTTAGTAACTGACACCGTGGTTCTAGATTGTGAATTAACAAGGCGTTATCGGGTGGATACTTATAAGGCAGTTAAAATGGTTGAGAATTTAGGATTGCGAACATTCCGTGAATTGAAAACATTAAAGAATGATATTGATTCGCCAAAAGGTGATTCTTTATATTTCTCAAATGATACCTTGGTGCGTTATAGATATATTGATTATTCCGATGACTTTGGCGTAATTGATGAAGAAGTTCTTTCTAAAAAAAATATTGATAAAATTGTAATTGAGAAAGTGAGACTTGATTCAGTAATGTTCTCAATTAGAAATCCAATAGATTTTATAGCTTCTGAATCTCCTTGTGACCTTATTGCTAATTCTGGCAGTTTAGGAATTAGCCAAAAATATAAATTTGAATCAGTTTTGTATAAAAGCATTCAATTAGCTAAACTAGGTTGGATCAATGTAGATAGATTTTATCCCGATATCGAAGAACGTCTTGAACTGCAGATCAGTAATGGCGATCAACTTACATTATTATATATCATTGACGAATCAAACAATACGGTTTTGAATGTGTACGCGGATGAGAGTAAAAAAATTTTACTACCTCAAGGCAAGCAATTTAAAGTATTAGGTTTTTTTCTGGATGGCGAGCAACTATTTACTGCTATGAAGCGTATTCGCCTTGTAGAAGATCGTAAAATAGAATTAAAGATGAAGCCTGTTGATTTTAATGAAGTTGGAGGTTATTTAAAATAACTTCTAATAATCCCCCTGATCCAACTGGTTTTGGTTTAAATTGATAAGTTCTCCGGTTTTATCAACTTGAACCTCGAAGATCTCGTAGATCAACGCATCATCACTTCCTGAGGTTTTTACGTGTAAGGTAGCGGTGCCGTTAGGCCCTTCAATAGGAATGGTCGCTTCGCTGGTTTTGTGTCCGTTTTTGTAGTTTACCGAGTAACTGCCCATTCCGTCTTTGGTTATGGGTTCGCCGAGGACTTCTATTACTTGCGGGTTGCTTTTTGCAATTTCCAGAGCATCATTGCCGCCACTGTCATTTTGAACACTTTTCACAAATCCAAAAATGGCACCTCCAAGAGCCAAAACACCTATAATGATAAAGGTGAAACAACCGCCTACGGGCACGACCCATTTCCAATTTCTTGACCACCAGCTGCGTTCTTCCGTTACGAGTTCGTTCATTTTAAGTTCTTTTTGATTGATGTTACTAAACTAAGCGTTTTTGATCATTCTCGATATTTGATGCCTTATTTTTGCAGCAGATTAAATGGATTTCTGTCTTCCTTTTAGGAAACAGTAATAGAATAATATCTGCGGTGCAGATAAAGATTGAAGATGTGAAGCATGTGATCGCAATTACCGGAATGGCTGCAATTTCTGCAGCAGATACCACTGAAAACCAGCTTGGAAAACACGCCCTGTCCTACGACGGCCAACTTGAGGCTTGGGTAGGCAAACTTCCGTCAGCACTCAAAACTAAGGTTGAAGCCATTCGCACAGAAAACCGAAATTACCAGGCTTTGGATGCTTCAGTATTGTATGCGATGTATGTCTCAAGATTGGCGACGCAACAAGCCGGTTGGCAACAAGGAAGTGATTTTGGGATCAACATGGGTTCGTCTCGCGGTGCAACGCAGCTTTTTGAGCAGTATTTTGAGCATTTCCTTCAGCATCATAAAAGCGAACCATTAGCTTCTCCAACAACAACATTAGGAAATCTTTCTTCTTGGGTTGCGCAGGATTTACAAAATAACGGTCCTGACATTTCGCATTCCATTACCTGCTCAACGGCTTTGCATGCGATGCTCAACGGCGTAGCCTGGTTGCAAGCCGGGATGTGCGATAAATTTTTAGTAGGAGGTAGTGAGGCGGCATTGACGCCGTTCACCATCGCACAGATGAAAGCCATAAAAACGTACTCAAGAGCTTCAGCAGATGCGCAGTTCCCGTGTTTGGCTTCAAATCTTGATAAAACTGAAAATACAATGGTTTTGGGCGAAGGTGCTGCTGCAGTTTGTCTTGAAAAGGGGCGAAATGAAAATGCATTGGCGTATATCACCGGAGTAGGTTATGCGACTGAAAAGCTCAAACACGCGGTATCCATTTCTGCGGAAGGATTATGCTTTCAAAAGTCGATGCGTATGGCGATTGAAGCTGCTTTTGGAACTGATCAAGACGGTCAGATTTTGACCTTTGCAGAAATGACCAAGAAAGTAGATGCAATTGTGATGCACGCGCCGGGTACGATTGCCGGTGATAAAACCGAATATCTGGCTATCAAAAAAATATTTGGAGAACGTCTTCCGTTATTAACAACCAATAAGTGGAAGATTGGTCACACCTTTGGAGCGAGTGGTTTGCTAAGTTTTGAAACGGCGATGCGCATGCTGCAACATAACGAATATGAGGAAGTTCCTTTTATTTCGGCTCAAGAGTCACCTCAAAACATAAAAAATATCCTGGTGAATGCAGTTGGTTTTGGCGGTAACGCTGTGAGTATTTTAATAAGCAAGGCATAGTTTGCCCTAGTTATAAACAACATATTTAGTATTTTTGAAACCGCTTCCAGAACTTAAACTTCATAAATTCTGATTTTGAAGATTTGGGTTTTTAAGTATAAAAATGATTTACATGAGACACAATTGGACCCGCGAAGAAATTCTAGAGATTTATAATAAACCCTTGATGGAATTGCTTTATGAAGCTGCCACTGTACATCGTGAGTTTCACGATCCCAATACGGTACAGGTTTCAACCCTACTTTCAATAAAAACAGGTGGATGTCCCGAAGACTGTGGGTACTGCCCTCAGGCAGCGCGCTATCATACAGATATCGAAGGGAATGATCTTATGGGAGTGCAGCAGGTTAAAGCGCAGGCTTTGCGCGCCAAAGCAGCCGGAAGCTCACGTGTTTGTATGGGAGCTGCCTGGAGAAATGTAAAAGACGGTGAAGAGTTTGATCAGGTTTTAGAAATGGTGCGTACCATTAATAAACTGGATATGGAAGTATGCTGTACGCTAGGGATGATCACCGAAAATCAGGCGCAGCGTCTGGCAGAGGCTGGTTTATATGCATACAATCATAACTTAGATACTTCTGAAGATTATTATAAAGATGTGATCTCTACTCGTGCCTTTCAGGATCGCTTAGATACTATAGGCAATGTACGTAAGACCAATGTTACGGTATGTAGCGGTGGAATCATAGGAATGGGAGAAAAAGTAGAAGACCGTGCAGGAATGCTGGTGGCGCTGGCTACTTTAGATCCGCAGCCCGAGAGTGTGCCTATCAATGCGCTTGTAGCAGTTGAAGGAACTCCGATGGAAGATATAGAACCTATTTCTATTTGGGAAATGGTGCGTATGGTTGCCACTACCCGTATTGTAATGCCGCAAACTCAAGTGCGACTAAGTGCAGGACGTACACAGATGAGTAGAGAAGGGCAGGCCATGTGTTTCTTTGCCGGAGCAAATTCGATTTTTGCCGGTGATAAATTGCTTACCACACCTAACCCTGATGTGAATGAGGATATGGAAATGTTCAAGCTGTTAGGATTAAATCCACAAGCACCTTTTGTGAAAAAAGCACAACCGGAAACTGTTGAAGCAGCAGATTCTCAACATTTGCCTAAAGGCGAAAAACCAAAATGGTCACGACCAGGGCATACCATTCCGCGTAATGAAGAAGCAAAGGCAAAGGCTAAAGCTTAATTAAATTTTAGAGCATACTTGAAACTTACCGAAATACATAGGGTAAAAAGCATTACCAAAGCGGAGTTTGTAAAAAACTACCTCAAGCCACAAAAGCCGGTGGTTATAGAGAATCTCATAGGAGATTGGCCGGCCTATGACAAGTGGAGTTTAGATTATATAAAAGAGATCGCCGGCGATAAAGAAGTGCCGCTCTATGATGACCGCCCGGTAACGCACGAAGATGGTTTTAACCAGGCGCATGCTAAAATGAAAATGGCCGATTATATCGATTTGCTAAAGCGCGAACCTACCAACTATCGTATTTTCTTGTATAATATTATGAAGGAAGTGCCTTCACTTAAGAAGGATTTTAAGTTTCCGAAAATAGGATTGCGGTTGATCAAGCAGATCCCGATGGTGTTTTTTGGGGGTGAGAACTCTAAAGTATTTATGCACCACGATATCGACTGGGCAAATATTTTACACTTTCATTTCCACGGAAAAAAACGCTGTATTTTATTTCCGCCAGATCAAACAGAAAACCTGTATAAAGTGCCACATTCTTTGATAACAAGAGAGGATATTGATTTTGACCATCCGGATTATGAGAAATTCCCTGTGCTTAAAAAAGCTGAAGGTTTAGTGTGTGATCTGAAACACGGGGAAACTTTATATATGCCCGAAGGCTATTGGCATTATATGAAGTATGTAACGCCCGGATTTAGCATGAGCTTGCGTGCATTGCCTAGAAAGCCTAAACACCTCTTACAAGCCGTGTATAACGTTTTTATCATGCGTCATTTTGATAACTTGATGCGTCGCCGTAAAGGACAAGCCTGGATTGATGAGAAAAACGAGCGTGCTATTGCAGAAACCCATAAAAAACACGGGTTGGCGGTTTAAGGAATCAACGCTTTAGCCTTTTCATAAACCCAATCTCCCGGCCAGCCGCGGTACATTAAGTAGTCGGCTAATTTTTTACGCTTTTTGTATTTGTCTTTTTCGGTGAGTTGGTCAAAACGCTTTTGAGCCAGTGCGTCAAACGTATTTCGGTATTCTTCTTCGGGGATTTCGGTAAAAGCTTTGTTGATGAGATAGGTGCCTATTTCGCGTTGCTTCAATTCTTGTTTGATGCGGTTTTTTCCCCATTTTTTATGGCGAAATTTTCCGCGAGCAAAACTGCGCGCAAAGCGTTCTTCATCTAGAAATTTATGCTGGAGTAAGTGGTACATGATCGCGTCTACAGCATCGGGGATCATTCGCATTTGAATCAATTTTTCGCGCACCTCTTTATGACAGCGATCTTGGTAGGCGCAATAGGCCTCAAGCTTGCGCTTGGCTTCTTCTACAGTATAGGTTTTTGTGGGTTGTTGATTCAAAATTCAAAGTTGAGAATTCAAATTTAAGGTCTTTTTACGCCAATACATACCGGACGGATTAAAAGGTTTCAACCGCTCTTCTTCAGGAGCAATGCTTATTAGAGTAATAAGGGTCCAATAAAAAACCCCCACCGTTTGCACGATGAGGGTTGTTTCAGTTTATCTAATTTCTTTCCCGTCTTTTGTAAAACGGTACTCGAGATACGTGTAAGCATCTCTGGGCATTATCTTAACCCATTTTTTGTGTTCTAAAAACCATTTAGAACGTACTGAAGGGAAGCCTTTTGTCAAGAAGGCTGCTATAAACGGATGCGTGTGTAACGTGATCTTTTTATAGTCTTTTTTGAATAGTTTGATCAAATCTGCTTGTATGCGATTTACAACACTAATAGGCGCTTCGATCTCACCGTCTCCGTTAGGGTCTTTTTCGCGAGTTTTTATATTCATCTCGGGACGCACACGTTGACGTGTGATTTGTATAAGACCAAATTTACTAGGCGGTAAAATTTTATGCTTGGCACGATCGTCGCTCATTTCATCACGCAAGTGATTAAACAGTTTTTTGCGATTTTCGGCTTTGCCCATATCGATAAAATCTACAACAATGATCCCACCCATATCACGCAGACGTAGCTGTCTTGCGATTTCGGTGGCAGCGATCAAATTCACTTCTAAAGCAGTGTCTTCCTGACTTTTTGCTTTGCTTGAACGATTACCGCTATTTACATCTATTACGTGAAGGGCTTCGGTATGTTCTATTACCAGATAAGCGCCTCTACTCATAGAAACGGTTTTGCCAAACGAAGTTTTTATTTGACGCTCTATGCCATGTTTTTCATAAATAGGCACAGTGTTTTGATAGAGTTTTACGATACTTTCTTTGTTAGGTGCAATCTCTTGCAAGTAATCTTTGATTTGGTAGTACAATGTTTCATCATCTACGCAGATGTTTGTAAACGAGTCATTAAAGAGGTCTCTTAACATAGAAGAGGCTCTGTTCATCTCGCCTAAAACTTTACTGGGTAAATGAGCATTGTGTAATTTTTTACACATGGCGGTCCAGCGGTCCACCAAGTTTTGTAGATCTTTGTCTAACTCTGCAACCATTTTTCCTTCAGCGACTGTGCGCACAATTACGCCAAAACCTTTTGGCCGTATGCTTTGCATCAGACGTTTAAGTCTTGCTTTTTCTTCGCGGGACTCTATTTTTTGAGAAATAGAAATTCGGTCAGAAAAAGGAACGAGAACCACATATCTCCCGGCGATAGAAAGCTCACTGCTTATTCTGGGGCCTTTAGTTGAGATGGGTTCTTTTACTACTTGAACAAGAATTGACTGGTTAGATTTAACAGCATCCGCTATTTTTCCGTTTTTGTCAATGTCTTTTTCTGCAGGAAAGTTTTTTAAGGAAAAATCCTTGAGTTTACCTGTGCTTACACGTTTTACAAATTTCAAAAGAGTGGGAAGCTGAGGTCCTAAATCGTGATAGTGCAAAAATGCATCTTTCTCGTAGCCAACATTGACAAATGCGGCATTAAGACCAGAAACCGTTTTGCGTATTTTGGCGATAAAAATATCACCTACACTAAACTGGTTGTCTTCCTCATCCTTATGTAATTCTATTAGTTTACCATCTTTTAAAAGGGCAAAATCAACTGAAGTGGAACTGGATCGAATTATTAATTCATTATTCACGCTTCATTAAATTATATCCACAGCATCATCCACAACGGATTGCTGCAAAAGATTAAACATTATTTTTCACAGGATTTTGTGTTTACGATAGGAGATATTTGTTTTCTAAAATAGCTTCAGAAAATTATCTCCAGATGTCAATGAACAGTATTATACGAGATGTATAATAAAAGAAAAAGTAGTGCTAGACTACTTTTTCTTTTTGTGACGGTTAGCACGACGACGTTTTTTACGCTTGTGCGTCGCTACCTTGTGTCTTTTTCTTTTCTTACCACTTGGCATAAGAACTCAATTTAAAATTAATAGTTAGTTTTCGTCTACAGATACGTTAGACTTAACGCCTTCTACAAATACCTTTGCAGGTTTGAATGCAGGGATGTTATGTGCTGGTATCTTGATTGTAGTGTTCTTAGAAATGTTACGGCCGGTTTTCTCAGCACGAGTTTTAATGATAAAACTTCCAAAACCTCTCAGGTAAACATTGTCACCACCTTCTAATGAATTTTTAACTTCAGTCATGAAGGTCTCAACAGTTGCTTGTACATCGTTTTTCTCGATTCCTAGTTTCTCAGAAATTTTGGCAACAATATCTGCTTTTGTCATTACTTGTTATTTTAGGGGTTAAAAATTTTCAAGGGTGCAAATATACATATTAATAAATCAATATTTCAAGCGTAAAAGATTAAAATATAACTAGATAAACGGTTAATTTGACCAAAAGGTATTTTTTGTGTTAAACTTTTCTAAAAAACTCATACACTGGTATTTACAGAATAAGCGCGAATTGCCCTGGAGGCAAACTAAGGACCCTTATAGAATTTGGCTGTCTGAAATCATACTTCAACAAACGCGAGTAGAGCAGGGAATGCCCTACTATTTTAGCTTTGTAGAGACCTATCCTGATGTAAAAGCATTGGCTGATGCTCCCGAAGATGACGTCCTTAAATTATGGCAGGGCTTAGGTTATTATTCACGCGCTAGAAACCTGCACGCTACAGCAAAAAAAGTGGCTTATGAACACAAAGGCATTTTCCCTGATACGTATAAAGAATTAAAGAAGCTTAAAGGAGTGGGTGATTATACGGCTAGTGCTATTGCTTCTATTTGTTTTGACGAGGCGGCTGCTGTTGTTGATGGCAATGTATATCGCGTGCTCTCCCGAATTTTCGGAATAGACACTCCTATTAATAGTACACCTGGCGCTAAAGAATTTAAAGCTTTGGCACAGGAATTAATAGATGAGAAGGATCCCGCCACGTTCAATCAGGCGATTATGGAATTTGGTGCGACACAATGTAAGCCTAAGAATCCGTATTGTTTGCATTGCCCGTTCAATGAAGGGTGTATTGCTTTTCAGCAAGGAAAAATTTCCGATCTGCCCGTCAAGAAAGGAAAGATCAAAGTGAGAGATCGGTTTTTTAACTATTTGATCTTTATAACGCCAGATGGTCAAACCATGCTTCAGCAGCGGGAAGGTAAAGGGATATGGCGTGGACTTTTTGATTTTCCGCTTTTGGAGACGGAAAAGGATTTGCCGGAAGCGCGCTTCCGCGAAAGCGTAAATTCCTTAAAGATCACCACAAAAGAAAAAAGTATACGTTTTAGCGATTTGCCGGTAGAAGAGGTGATACTTCAACAACGAGACCCTATTATTCATAAGTTGTCGCATCAAAAACTACACGTAAAGTTCTGGGTGGTAAAGCTTAGTGAAGCGCCTGGTTTGCAGACGATCGCCTATGAGCGTTTAGGTGATTTTGCAGTGCCCCGGGTAATCGATCGCTTTATGGAAGACTTTGATTTTAAAGACTTTTTATAATAAAATCAAGAATTTTGACCCGTATTTATTGTGAGGTGTTAACGCCATTTTAGTTGAGCAACTCCTTAATTTTAGTTACTTTTGACCTCTAAAACTTAGAGAATATGTCTGGTACGCTAAATAAAGTAATGCTCATAGGGCACACGGGTGATGATGTAAAGATGCACTATTTTGAAGGTGGCGGGGCGATAGGTCGTTTTCCGCTTGCGACAAATGAGACGTATACCAACCGTACCACCGGTGAGCGCGTAAGTAATACCGAATGGCACAATGTAGTTGTGCGTAATAAAGGTGCAGAAATCTGTGAGAAATACCTGAAAAAGGGTGATAAGGTTTATGTAGAAGGAAGAATCAAAACCAGAAAATGGCAAGATGAATCTGGTACTGAACGTTACAGTACAGAAATTCAATGCACAGACTTCACGTTCTTAACGCCTAAAGATGCAAGCGGAATGACCACACAGTCAGGAGGTGCGCAACCTGCACAGAGTACCGCTCCGGCAAGTACACCAAAACCATCACCTTCTCCGGTAGCTCCCGGCTATGACGATGATGATGAAGACGATTTACCATTTTAATTATACCGACTAAACAAATTAATTGCATTGGATCCTGACCCCCCAAGTTTATTAATTATTCAGCAAGGTTTTTCTATGACCACGGTTGTAGAGATCATTGCGGTTCTTATTTTACTTATTTGCTCGGCATTGATCAGTGGTACAGAAGTGGCTTTTTTTGCACTTACTCCAGCTGATCTTGAACTTGATGTAGAGAAGCAAACCAGAAAACAAAACCTGGTGGTGCGTCTTCTTGAGAAGCCCAAAAAATTACTTGCGACTATTCTTGTGGCAAATAATTTTATAAACATTGCGATCGTCCTCATTTTTGCCAGCCTCGGTGAAACCCTCTTTGCCGGTCTTGAGCAGTATCAATTCTGGATCATTAACCTTCGCTTTCTAGTTGAAGTTGTCGCGGTTACTTTTTTGATCTTGATGTTTGGCGAGATTTTGCCTAAGGTTTATGCAAGCAGAAATAAGGTGCAGTTCTCTGGTCAAATGGCTTACCCGATGGTGGTTTTAGATACTTTGATCTCCCCGTTGAGCGTTCCTATGCGCGCAGTTACTTTGTTTTTGCAAGACCGATTTGGTAAGCAAAAAGCTAACATTAGCATAGATCATCTGGGGCAAGCGCTTGAGCTTACCAGTGAAGAAGATACCTCGATCGAAGAGCAAAAAATTCTTAAAGGTATCGTGAGTTTTGGTAATACCGATACCAAGCAAGTGATGAAACCGCGTATGGATATTTTTGCGCTTAATGAAGAATTGACCTATCAGGAAGTGATTCCGTTGATAATAGAAAATGGGTATTCGCGTATCCCTGTTTTTACTGAAAACATTGACAATATTGCCGGGATTCTTTACGTAAAAGATTTGCTTCCGCATATTGACAAAGAAGACTTTGCGTGGACGAGCCTGTTGCGCGATCCCTACTTTGTTCCCGAAAACAAAAAGCTTGACGACTTGCTTAATGAATTTAAAGACAAGCGTAATCACCTCGCGATCGTTGTTGATGAATATGGCGGAACAAGCGGATTGATCTCTATGGAAGATATTATCGAAGAAATCGTGGGAGACATCAGCGATGAGTTTGACGACGAAGATATTATCTTCTCAAAACTTGATGATAATAACTATATATTTGAAGGTAAAACTTCACTGAAGGATTTCTATAAAGTTATCAAGTTAGAAGACAATACTGCTTTTGAAGATAACAAAGGAGAGGCTGAAACGCTAGCCGGTTTTTTACTAGAAATTTCTAAAGGTTTTCCGCGGAAGAATGAGATACTAAATTTTGAACATTATGCGTTTACTATTGAAGTAATCGATCAAAAGCGTATCAAACAAATTAAGCTTACGATTAAAGATATCGATTAGCTGTAAATACAGTCTCTTGAAGCAATTCAGTATTTATTTTTTTACCACTTTTTTGTGCGTGAGTTTATTCTCGTGCAAAGAGGATGTGTTGCCTAAACCAGATGGTTTTTTGGCGCTCAATTATAGCGAGCCAAAGTATATAGATTATGGAAGTGCCGATTGTCCCTACGGATTTATGAAAAACACCAAAGCAGTTGTGCGTTATAAAAGCGATTGCTCTGCAGTGCTTGAATATCCTGAGATGAATGGGGCATTATATCTTACCTACAGGCCGGTAGAAAATAATATTAAAGAATTGCTTATTGACGCGCAAAAACTCACCTATGAGCACGTTGTAAAAGCCGATAATATTGCCGAAGAAAAGTATGTAAATGAGTATCACGGCGTCTACGGTATGTTTTACGATGTGGCGGGTAACGCGGCTTCTCAGTCTCAGTTTTATGTGACTGATAGTACTTCGCATTTCATCACAGGCTCTATTTATTTTAATGTAACTCCCAATTACGACAGTATTCTACCTGCGGCGGCTTATCTTAAAAACGACATTAGGCATTTAATGGAGTCCCTCCGCTGGAAGAAATAATAGCTTCACGATGCTATTCTGACTTTTAAATCTCAATTTTGCAGCCTCAAAATAGAGCTATGCAGGCATCTAATAAAAAGTGGCTATATCTTTTCATTCTTTCCTTGATCTGGGGTACCTCGTACATCTTGATCAAAAAAGGTTTGGTGGGTCTTACCCCTTTACAGCTTGGAGCATTTCGCATCATTTTTACAACAATTTTTCTTTTTCTTATTGGTTTTAGATCACTGTTTAGAATTACAAAGACACAATGGGGTTGGGTGGCGTTAAGTGCGCTGCTGGGTACTTTTTTACCGGTGTTTTTATTCGCTTATGCCGAAACGCAAATCGACAGCAGTATTGCATCGATCTTAAATTCTTTAGTGCCGTTATTCACTATTTTTCTTGGCTTTTTGCTGTTTAAGATAGCCTTTACACGCAATCAGGTGGTAGGTGTGATTCTGGGATTACTGGGTGCGGCCATTCTTATCTTTCAAGGAGCAGAAGTGAATCCTGATCAAAACTACGTTTTTGCAGGTTTGGTGGTTATTGCGGCCTTATGTTATGCGGGTAATGCCAATATCTTGAAGTCAAAACTTCAAGAGGTTTCTTCGCTGGCTATTGCAGTAGGAAATTTTAGTGTTATGCTTATTCCTGCGGTAATCGTGCTTTATTTCGCCGGTGGAATGCAGCTCGATGTTGCAGAACCTGCGATTAGAAGTTCATTGCTGTATATTGTGATTTTGGCATTTTTCGGTACTGCATTGGCTAAAATTCTATTCAATAAATTGGTTCAAATCTCTTCTGCTGTGTTCTCAACTTCAGTAACCTATTTAATTCCGATAGTGGGCATTTTTTGGGGATTGCTTGATGGTGAGCGTTTCACATTGATCCATCTTTTAGGAGCCGGTGTTATTTTAACCGGTGTTTATTTGGTGAATGCTAATAGAAAACAAAAAAAGACCAACACTTAAGTTGGTCTTTCTTGATTTATTGGTCCCGCCAAAGGATTTAAACCCCTTAGCTATTTGACAAAAACCTACTTTTTACTGAAAGTCAGCGTCACTCACACCTTCATTAACTTTAATCTCGGTAAAAGTAAACTCGATGTTTTGAGGTCCCATCGATTGTGAAAGTTTGTGAGGGAATAACACACCGCCTACAGACTTATAATCGTCAAAAAGCATAGTTTGTACAAAGGTTTGTCCTTGCATTTGTTGTGTTGTTTCTTCCTTCAGTTTTAAGCCGCTTTCAGTAGCATAAAATGCTTTCTTAGCATCTGTCAATTGAATTACGTAAGCATCTTTACCATCTACTTTTTCAACGCCTTTTAATGTGATCGTTTCATCGCCTAGCATTGCCATTTCAGGAATGATAGCAGCTTCTTTTTTAAGGGCTTTTATTTGCTCTGCTGGCAGGTTCATTGTTTGTCCTTGTTTAGAAACTGAACCAGAATCCCCGTTAAGTACTTGTTTAGACATTACATTACCCATGACAGAGATTTCCTCTAAATACTGGTTATTGCTCGTCTTTTTGATGGTAAGTTTAAGCGGTGTTCCTTGCACGCTTCCTTCTCCCAACATCATTATAGAATTGATACCGGCAACAGCCTCTTGACCACCAACGGCTTCAATATAACTGTTGAAAACGTCTGTAGCTGTAAGGCCTTCTGGCATTGCTACTTCATAAGAAGGCTTTGCTACATTGTTGGCATTTTTGTCATAATATTTTACCGGAATGGTTTTTCCGTTAAAGCTTACCTTTTCTAAGTTTTCTAGAACCTCACTGCCTTTTCCTGCGATCACGATGCGGGCATTATCACTTAAAAAATACTTTTTAGCAACACGCTGTACGTCTTCAATAGTAACGGCGTTGATCTTGCTTAAATAATTCTGATAGAAATCTTCAGGAAGACCTTCGGTTTCTTTGTTAAGCGCAAAACGTGCGATAGTACTTGGCTGCTCTAAAGAGCGCACAAAACTACCTATATATTTAGCTTTTGTATTTTTAAGATCCTTTTCAGTAACGGGTTCTTGACGAATCTTGTCAATCTCTTCTAGGAACGCAACTACAGAGCTGTCTGTCACCATATTTCGCACACTTGCTGAAGCGCTAAAAGAAGTCTTGCCGTATTTGTCATTATTTATACTGGAATAAGCGCCATAGGTATAGCCTTTATCTTCTCTAAGGTTTAAGAATAAGCGGCCTTCTCCACCGCCACCCAGAATCTGATTGGCCATCAATGCCGGAAAGTAATCTGGATCACTCATTTTAAGATCAACAAGATTCTCAACAATTACCTGAGATTGTACTGCATTAGGCATATCAACAAAATTGATTTCGGTAGTTGCAACATTTTCTGGATTCGAGAAATCGTTGCTTAATGCAGCTCCTTTTTTCCAATCTTTAAAATAGGTAGTTACCCAGTCTTTAATGTCTTTATAGTCAACATCTCCTACCACAACGAGATAAGCGTTATTTGGGATAAATGCCTTGTTGTAAAAAGCCTTAGCGTCAGCAAGAGTAATACCTTCAATACTCTCTTGAGTTTCAAACTCCCCTTTAGGATGGTCTTTACCATAAAGTAAGGCACGGCTCACTTTACCAGCAGCAGCTTCTACACTTTTTTCATTGGTTTTTAAACTTTCAATAAGGATATCTTGCTCTTTTTCAAATTCTTCTTGTGTGAAATTTGGGTGAATAGCAGCGTCTGCAAGAAGTTCAAGAATGCGTTCTGCATATTGTGAAAGTCCGCCTGCGGAAGCATATTGAGAACCAAAATTCATACGAGCTCCCATATAATCTACTTCCTCATTAAAATCATCTTTGCTGATGTTGGCAGAACCTTTTCCTAGCAAAGCGCCTGATAAGGCTGCAGCTCCTGTTTTTTCTCCTTCTGCAATAGGTGGATTGTCAAGCGTTAGTGTGTAGGATACGCGTGGTAATTTGTGGTTTTCTACAACAATAACTTTGAGTCCGTTTTTTAACGTGAAGGTTTCCGGTTCGCTAAGATTGATCTCAGGTGCAGGTCCCGGTTTTGGTTGTGTGCTTCGGTCTATTTGTGCAACAGCACCAAGGCTGCAGATAAATAGTAAGCTAAAGAATATATTTTTCATCTAAATTATATTTTATTTTCGTTTCTGAAGATTAAGCGGTAGAGCTTTCGATTATTGCTCTTCTTTTTTAGGAAGATATTCTACTTCTACGCGTTGGTTAGGCTTTAGGTATTTGTTTGCTACTTCCTTAATTTCTTCCCGTGTGATAGAACGATAGATTTCGATTTCAGAATTGATCAGGTTTGTGTCATCATAAAGCATGTAGTTGCGTGCTAAAGTATTTGCAATACCAGAAACACTTGAATTTGAATTCACAAAATTGGTTTCAGCCTTATTCTGTAATTTTTCATAATCAGATTCAGAAATAAGCTCATTACGCAGTTTTGCAATTTCTTCTTCCATACCTTCAAGAAGGGTGTCTAAACTGGTTTCGCCTAACGGAAGACCAAAAATGATGTACATTCCATAATCTTCTTGCTCGAGATTGATCGCGCCGATCTGGAGGGCTTTCTTCTCGTCGTCAACCATTTTCTTATAAAGCTTAGAGCTTTTTCCGTCGCTTAAATAAGAAGAGATCATATTTAAAACATAAGCGTCGCGATCGCCGTAGCCCGGTGTGCGATATGCAGTAAGAATCGCAGGAACCTGAATGTTTGAATCATAAAATTGGGTACGCGTAGCTTCAGTAATAGGCGCTTCAGTAGGATAACTGCGCTCTAGCTCTGGTCCGCTAGGAATAGGCCCAAAATAATCTTCGATCATTTTTTTGGTTTCATCCACTTCAATATCACCCGCAACTACAAGCACTGCATTGTTAGGCTTGTAATATTTTTTGAAATAGTCTTGAAATTCCTGTAGTGAAGCCGCATCAAGATCTTCCATATATCCTACATTAGGATCTTTGTATGGGTGATTCTTGAAAAGCTGCTCGCTGATGGCAAACAAGAACTGCCCATATGGAGAGTTGTCGTAACGAAGACGACGTTCTTCTTTTACCACCTCATTTTGCGTGTCGACCCCATCTTGTTTAATGATTGGGTGCAGCATGCGTTCAGATTCCATCCATAATCCTAATTCCAGATTATTTGAAGGGAATACCTCATAATAATATGTACGGTCTTGAGAAGTGTTGGCATTATTGGTTCCGCCGTTTGAACTTACGATCTCAAACCATTTTCCGTTCTCGATATTTTCAGTTCCTTCAAAGAGCAAATGCTCAAAGAAGTGTGCAAAGCCGGTACGGCCATCTTCGCGATCTTTACCACCCACGTGATACATAACAGAGGTTGTAACCACAGGTGCAGTATTGTCTTGATGTAGGATAACATGTAGCCCGTTGTCAAGATCATATTCTTCAAATTCTACCTCTTGCGCCTGAATAGTAAGGCTCATTGCAAGAATTGAAGCCAGTGAAAAAAACGTTTTTTTCATGAAAAAGAGTATTTATTTTGTTTTGGTTATACGTAAGTTAAAGAATGCCTTTGTTACACACTACCTCAACTTTAACATTAATGATTATGTTTAATTATTTTGGGGATTAATTAAACAAAATATGAGGTGACTTGACTAAATTTAACAAGATGTTAGCTGATATTGAGGGATTTAATGGTGAAATTTATAAGGAATCAAAAAAATAAAGTTATGCTTAAAATTGCACTTCCTATACGTTTTGGCATCGCCATATCAGCTGGTTTGATCGCCTATTTTCTTGTTTTAGCCTTATTTGGGCTGCATACAAACCCATTGTTTAGTCTATTTAACGGGGTAATTACCGGTTTTGGGATTTATGAAGCCATCAAGTTTTATAAGCTAAGTAAAGGCAAAGATTTTGAATACGGAGATGGTTTTTCTGTGGGCGTAGTGACCGGCTTTGTCGCAACTATTATTTTCACGGCCTTTTTTGGTCTGTATGCAGGAAATATCAATCCGGAATTTCTAAGCAATATGATCACCGCCTGGGAAACTACCTATAATACAAGTCTGGGTAGTGTTATCTTTGTAGTCGCTATTATGGGTTTTGCGACAAGTACCGTACTCACCCTCAGTTTTATGCAATTATTTAAACCAAGCTGGAATTTAAAGAAGAAGCCTAAAACTTCACAGGCTTAAAATTACATTATACATTTGTATTGTAAGTAAATAGCTGTATATTTGCGCCCTCTTAAACCAGAAGGTTTGAGAATTTTAAAAACTATTTTTTAATAATTACGCTATGTACGCAATTGTAGAGATAGCAGGGCAGCAATTTAAAGTTGCAAAAGACCAGAAGGTTTTTGTAAACCGCTTGGCAGGAGAAGAAGGAGACGAAGTTTCTTTTGATAAAGTTCTTTTGGCAGGAGATGGTGACAACATCACTTTAGGCGCCCCGGCTATAGAAGGAGCTCTAGTAGGAGCAAAGATTTCACGTCACTTAAAAGGAGACAAAGTAATTGTTTTCAAAAAGAAAAGACGTAAAGGTTATAAGAAGAAAAATGGTCATCGTCAATCTTTAACTGAGATTGTAATTGGCGATATTTCTTTAAAAGGAGGCAAAAAAGCTGCTCCTAAAGCTGAGAAAAAAGAAGAAGCAAAAGCTGAATCTTCTGATGATTTAAGTAAGCACACTGTAGCTGAACTTAAAGAAATGGCTAAAGAAAAAGGTCTTGAAGGATATTCTTCAATGAAAAAAGCCGAATTAATTGAAGCTTTAAGTAAATAATAATCTACTAAAAACTTAAAATAAAATGGCACACAAAAAAGGAGTCGGTAGTTCGAAGAACGGTAGAGAATCAGAATCGAAACGTCTAGGTGTTAAGATTTTTGGTGGTCAAGCTGCAGTAGCAGGTAACATCATCGTTAGACAGCGTGGTAACACACATCACCCAGGTGAAAATGTTTACGGTGGAAAAG
Organism: Leeuwenhoekiella blandensis MED217; assembly: GCF_000152985.1. Lineage (GTDB taxonomy): Bacteria > Bacteroidota > Bacteroidia > Flavobacteriales > Flavobacteriaceae > Leeuwenhoekiella > Leeuwenhoekiella blandensis. The sequence continues at coordinate 186,591 of NZ_CH672395.1, forward strand.
ATCACACTTTACATGCTAAAGTAGACGGTATCGTTAAGTTTACTAAAAAGAAAGACAACAAATCTTATGTATCTGTAGTTCCTACTGCAGAAGCTTAAGAAACGTTTGTTACTAGTATAGAAGCCTCATTGTCGCAAGAGACAATGAGGCTTTTTTTTTTGGCGCCGACAGAGGTTCAAATACTCCTAGGCTTGCCTCGAGGTAGTTTACGGTTCTGATTTAAACTTAATCTAATAATCAGGTAACATTAGACCGGTATATTGCTCGATTAAGCAGAAGCAATGTTGAGGTATTTCTTTTTTATCATCGTTTTTTTAGCGACTAGTGGTCTTCAGGCGCAGCAAAATAAAGAGCGTTTTCTCATTTTTGAAGATTCTGTGTTCTATGCGTACAAGAGCCGATTAGATTCGGCGAAAAAGAGACAAGATGAAAAGGAATTAAGTCTTGCGCACTTAGATTTAGCACGTTTTTATAAACAGAGTCAGATCTACACAGAGGCGGTCACGCATTACAATGCAGCGCTTACCAAAAATGCAAATCACAGCAGTCAGTTTGCCGCGACAGTAAAAAATGAGCTGGCAGAAATTTACATTGCCCTTAGTAACTACACAAAAGCAGCAGAACTTTTAAATAGCAGTTTAGGGTATTCTGAAAAACAACATTTTTTACAGCTTCAGGCAAAGAGTTACCAGCTTCTGGGAACTTGCTGGGAAAAGCAGGAGCAGCCTGAAAAGGCACTGACTTTTCAGCAGCGAAGTTTACAAATCTATAGAGATCTTAAAGATGTTCAAGGAGAGGCTGCTGTTCTTGAAAACATTGGTAGTATTTACGAGGATCTTGAGGATTATGATAAGGCCTATTCCTATTTTGAGAAAGCCTTCAGTTATTTTAAAAATGCGGGAAATGAAGCGCAGGTCAACGCATTAAATAACCTTGCTGATGTCTACCGAAAAAAGGGAAACTACGCGCAAGCCATTGCTAAAACTCAAGAAGCTTTAGCCCTGGCTGAGACCTATAAAAATGCTCATCAGGTTGAAAGCGCGTATAAAGATCTGGCAAAAGCATATGCCTTATCCCAGGATTTTGAGCAGGCACATCATTATGCGTTAGCCTATCAAGATCTGGTAGAAAAGCAATTTTATTCTCAAAACTTTAATCAGCTTAATGCCTTGCAAACGGTATACGATACCAAAGAAAAGCAAGCGAAGATCGATTTGCTTGAGGCAAAAAACAAAACGGCACAGATTAAGTTTGTTGGACTGTTGCTGCTCATTATTGTTCTCATTGCTACAACAGTGCTGTTTTTTTATGTTCAGAAAAGAAAAAGACAAGCAAGATTGGACGTTGAGTTGTACAAACAACGCGCACTAGAAGCAGAACTAGAAACCAAAGCAGCTCACGAACAAAATCTGCAAAATCAAATTCAGCTTAAGACCGCTGCGCTTTCTAAATACAGTTTGAGTTTGGCTCAAAAGAACAAGCTGCTGGAGGAAGTTTCGGGTACGCTACAAAAACTGAGTACACGCAAGCGAATGGATATTCCAAGCAAACTTCATGAGCTTTCTAATGATCTCAATGTGCATTTGCAAGAAGAGGACGAGTGGGATCAGTTTATGAGTTTGTTTGATGAGATTCATCCAGATTTTACAAAAAAGCTTAATCAGATCGCATTACAGAAATTAACAGCAACAGAGCTTCGGTTGTGTTTGCTGCTTCGATTGGGGCTTTCTTCAAAAGAAATCGCTTCCGTACTGCGCATTACACCAGATAGTGTGCGTGTGGCGCGCTACCGTCTTCGTAAAAAATTACCGCTGGAGAGTCAGGACGAACTCGTAACTTTTATGTTAAAGTTATAGAAACGCCTCTTGTTTTGCTTCAAGGTTATGCCTGTGTAAACTTTAGGTAATTGTTGCCTTGTTGTAGCCTGCAATTTCTTGATTCTTTACAATTTGTTAGACTTTAGTTTAGCCCGTATTTAAAGGGCTCAGGTAAATTTGGTGCAAACAAAACATCAAAAACATGAAAATAATTACTAGTCTAAAGTTGCTTGTTGTAACGCTACTTTTTACCTTAAATTATTCCGGATTATCTGCACAAGAGGGCATTATTCAGGGGGTAATTACAGATGAATACGGTATCAATGTTCCGGGTGCCGCGGTGATGATAGATGACCTTAATAAAGGAGCTGTTTCTAACCAAGATGGGAAATTTACCTTTGTTGAAGTTCCTGAAGGAAACCACACGCTTACCATAAAATATTTAGGTTTCGCAGATTTCACTAAAGAGGTGATGGTTAATGCAGGCAAAACCACCTCGGTTTCTATTTTATTGGCTTCAGAAGAAACGCAACTCGACGATGTGCAACTTGTAGGTTTTAGCGCAGGCGGTCAGGCAAGAGCATTGAACACACAAAAAAACAATGTAAATATCACCAATGTGGTCTCTACAGATCAAATCGGGAAATTCCCTGATGCCAATATTGGTGACGCGACAAAGCGTATTCCGGGGATCACGATGCAAGTAGATCAAGGGGAAGCGCGTAATATAATCGTGCGTGGTCTTGCACCACAATTAAACTCGGTAACCTTAAACGGAAGCCGTATTCCTTCGGCAGAAGGAGATAATCGTAACGTGCAGATGGACCTTATTCCTTCTGATATGATCCAGACTATTGAAGTGAATAAAGCGGTAACGCCGGATATGGATGCAGACGCTTTAGGTGGATCTGTAAACTTGGTGACACGTTCTACGCCGCAGCGTTTTAGACTTTCGGCAACGGGTGGTTCAGGAGTTAATTTTATTACTGATAAACGCATCTTAAGCGGATCGTTCTTAGTAGGTGATCGTTCAAAAAACAAGAAGTTTGGTTGGATGGTTTCAGCATCGATCAACGATAATGACTTTGGAAGTGATAATGTTGAAGCAGAATGGACAGACACTTTTGAATATACCAACGCTGCCGGTGAAGAGGTGGAGATGGAAGTGAATCCGTACGCGAATGTTTATGAGAATCGCAAATATTTAGTACAGCGTGTGCGACGCAGTTTTTCAGCAAATTTTGATTATAACTTTGATGAAAACAATGAGATCTATTTAAAAACGATGTATAACTGGCGCGATGACCGCGAGAATAGATTCCGTTTTGAAACCGAAGTTTTAGATGCAGAAGACATTATGGAAGGCGATTTTGAGATCGTAAACGGTACACCTGCTCGTTTTCCGGTAGAAGCAAAACGCGAGACTAAAGGTGGTATTCCCGGTGGAAGAATTCAAAACAGACGTCTTGAGGACCAGCGTATGCAAAACTATAGTTTAGGCGGAAATCACCTTTTTGGAAACCTGAAGTTCACGTGGATGGGTTCTTATGCAAAAGCTTCAGAAGAGCGTCCTAACGAGCGTTACTTAGTGTATGCTACCGAATACGGAATCAATAACGAGATCAACGACACGCGCAAACCTATTCATACGCCAGCTGCTGCAGAAGATTTCAGCGAATTTGAATTAGACGAGCTTACTGAAGAATACCAGTTTACTGAAGAAAAAGACATCAATTTCTTTGCAAATTTTGAACTTCCTGCAGATTTCTTTGCTCAGGGTGATGGTAGCGTGAAATTTGGTGTGCGTGGCCGTTTCAAAAATAAAAACAGAGCCAATAACTTCTTTGAATATTCACCGCTTACCGGCGCTTTAGACAATCTTGCGATGGTAGATCAGCGTATTTATAATGACAATGATTTTCTGGCAGGAACAAAATACAATCCGGGAGTGTTTGCTTCTCCGGAATATTTGGGAAGTCTTAATTTAAATGATGCTGCTGCTTTTGAAGGTGAAGCACTTCCTGATGAATATCTTGGTGACAACTTTGATGTGACCGAAAATGTATACGCCGGTTATGTGATGACCAATCAGAAACTTTCTGACAAATTGAGCGTACTTGTAGGTCTTCGTGTTGAAAATACGCGCATAGAAAGTACGGGTAACAACTTTGACGTGGACGAGCCGGAAGCTTTTACACAAATCAACGACGAGAGTTCGTATACTAACGTATTGCCTGGTGTACATTTTAAATACAACGCTTCAGAAAATACGGTGTTACGCTTTGCGTGGACCAATACATTAGCGCGACCTAACTACATCGACCTTGTACCTTACAGACAGCGTGAAGATGATGAGGTTTCCATTGGTAATCCACAGTTAGATCCTACTACTTCGATGAACTTCGATTTTATGGCTGAGAAGTATTTCAGTTCTGTGGGTATTCTTTCGGGAGGTGTGTTTTATAAAGACTTAAATGACTTTATTTACACGAGCGTTTCAGAAGAAGAAAGTACGGGTTATGAATTGTACCAGCCGCTTAACGGAGATAAAGCGCGTATTTTTGGTGCAGAGATTGCCTTTCAGCGTCAGCTTGATTTCCTTCCGGGATTCCTTAAAAACTTTGGGATTTATGCTAACTATACCTACCTAAATTCTGAAGCAAAAGGTATTGCTAACGAAGACGGTGATATGCGCGGAGACCTTGACTTGCCTGGTTCTTCACCTAATATGTTTAACGCGTCGATCTCGTATGCAGATAAGTGGTTTAGCGCGCGTCTTTCAGGAAATTATTCTGATGCATATATCGACGAATTAGGAGGTAACGCTTTTGAAGATCGTTTTTATGACGAGCAGTTTTTCTTAGACTTTAACGCGACTGTTTTCTTGTCAAGAAACCTTCAGGTGTATGCTAACCTAAACAACATTACTAACCAACCCTTACGTTACTACCAAGGTGCTAGAAACCGTACTATGCAAATGGAATACTACAGCACGCGTTTAACTTTTGGTGTAAAATATGATTTATTCTAGAATGAGAAATTTAAAGTATATCGCCGCCATAGGCGCGGCAGTGGTTTTATTTTCCTGCGGAAGCAAAAAATCGCAACTGCCAGAAATTAAACCGGATATTATTACCGAACACGTAAAGTATGATACCGATGATCCTGCGATCTGGATCAATCCGGAAGATGCGTCGCAAAGCATCGTTTTTGGTACCGATAAGGACACAGATGGTGGTATTTTTGCCTTTGATCTTGAAGGAAAGATTATTCCTGAAAAATCAATCCCAAACATTCAGCGTCCTAACAATGTGGATCTGCGTTACGGTTTTCCAGTAACCGATTCTACACAAACCGATATCATCGCGTTTACCGAAAGAGAGCGTAAAATGCTGCGTATTTATTCGGTGCCTGATATGCAACCTTTAGACGGTGGTGGTTTTCCGGTGTTTGCTGATGACGCTAATGAAGAATTTCAGTATCCTATGGGTGTGAGTTTGTATAAATCGGCTGCTGACGGAGCATTCTATGCGATTGTTGGCCGTAAAACAGGACCTTTAGAAAACTATCTGTATCAATATAAGATCACAACTCAATCAGACAGTCTGGTAGGTTTTGAGTTGGTGCGCAAGTTTGGAAACTTCAGCGGTAAAAAAGAGATCGAAGCTATTGCTGTTGACGATGCGATGGGATTTGTGTATTATTCTGATGAAGGAGATAGCGTAAAGAAATATTATGCAGAGCCTTCTAAAGGAAATGAGCAACTCGCTGCATTTGGTCAAGAAGATTTCTTAGAAGATATTGAAGGGATCGCGATCGCAGCTTACGAGGACGGAAGTGGGATGATCATTGTGTCAGATCAGCAGCAGGGACAATTCAATATTTACGACCGTAAAACCAATGAATTGATCAATGTATTGAATCTCACGACAACAGAAACCGATGGTTGTGAAGCGGTCACCGTGCCTTTAAATGACACCTTTAAAAACGGCTTGTTTGTCGCGATGAATGACGACGGAACCTTTTACTATTACGACTTGGGTAAGCTGAAATAAAGGCTGCCTCAAATCATAGTTCATAAAAAAACCCGCCAATTTTGGCGGGTTTTTGAGTTTTTAAAATAATACGGATTATAATCCTGGGTAGGTTCCGGTAATGATTTCGATACCATCAATAACCCAACCTACGATAAAGAATCCTGCGGTTAAGATAAAGATGATGTTCCATAAAATAGGACTGCCTAAATACCATCTGTGTGCTGCAAAGGCTCCTAAAAATAACCAAAGTAAGATGGCAACGGTTTGACGATCTGCCGCTACAGCAGCAGGAGAAATAAGTTCGCTTGAAGCTTCAGCAGCAGCGTTAACTTCAGTGGTTGCTTTTGCTACACGCTCTACAGGAAAGCCGGCAAAAGTTGTTGTTGAAATCATTAGCAGAAGTGCCAGTGAAAAGATAATTTTGAAATTCATAAGATCTAAGTTTAATTAAACTATCATAAAAAGTACGCTATTTTGAGAAATCCTTCCTTTCGATTATTCCTGTTTTTGATATGTTTAACTTTTACAACTGCGCTTCAGGCACAGGAATATGAGTTCTTTGGCGTCATCAAATTAAATGATACTTCCTTCATTAGTTACAAGGTTTTGTTTGACCGTGTCAACGATTCTATACAAGGATATTCTCTTACCGATTTTGCCGGAAAGCACGAAACTAAATCAAACATTAAAGGCTATTACAATGAAGATGAAAACCTGCTAAGCTTTGAAGAATACGACATTGTGTACACAAAGTCACCTGTTGTACAAAAAGATTTTTGCTTTGTAAACTTTGAAGGAAAGGTGCGCAATTTAGATCGGGTCAAAGCCTTCAGCGGAGATTTTAAAGGGCTGTATGCAGACGGTACTTCTTGCCTCGACGGAATGATCATTGTAAACTCTGGTCAGGAGGTAAAAAAGCGTGTTGAGAAAATAGATAAAGTGGTACAGCGTTCCCGTAAATTTTCAGATTCTATTAAGAAAAATATCAAGGTAGCTAAGGTGCTTGACACCCTCACACGTAACATCATTGCAAAAGATGAAAACCTGAATATTTTCACGCGCGACCAAAAAATAAAACTCGCGATCTATGATGCGGGAAAAGAAGATGGCGATGTGATCAATCTTTATGTAGATGACAAACCGGTTTTAGAAAATTATACGGTGCTGCACGAGATCAAATACTTAGAATTCGATCTTGAAAATGTAGAAACTAAAATTAGAGTAGAAGCGGTAAGCGAAGGAACTTCGTCTCCCAATACTGTGCGATTAGAAGTGGAAGACAGTCGCAATTTTGTGCGTACCATCACCAATTTAAAAGAAGGAGAACACGCGCAAATGACGCTGGTAAAAAAATAACCCCCGCAGTACTGCGAGGGTTTTATAGCTTAATCTCTTAATTGTAGAATTAATTTTAGTATCTGTAATACTCCGGCTTGTAAGGTCCTTCAACGGTTACACCGATGTATTCAGCTTGCTCTTCGTTAAGTTGCGTCAACTCAACACCTATTTTTTCTAAGTGTAAAGCAGCAACTTTCTCATCAAGATGTTTTGGCAGCATATATACTTTATTCTCGTAGTTGTCGCTGTTTTTCCAAAGCTCGATCTGTGCCAAAGTTTGGTTAGTAAACGAGTTACTCATCACAAAACTTGGGTGACCGGTTGCGCAACCTAAGTTTACCAGACGTCCTTCAGCAAGAAGAATAATATCTTTCCCGTCGATGGTATATTTATCAACCTGAGGTTTGATCTCGTCTTTAGTGTCACCATAGTTTTCATTTAACCAAGCAACCTGGATCTCATTATCAAAGTGGCCTATGTTACACACGATGGTTTTGTCTTTCATCGCCTTAAAGTGCTCAGCACGTACGATATCTTTATTTCCGGTAGTGGTGATCACAATGTCAGCTTTGTCAAGAACCGTTTCTAAACGCTTTACTTCAAAACCATCCATTGCCGCTTGTAGCGCACAAATAGGATCAATTTCGGTAACGGTTACTATAGAACCTGCACCTCTAAACGAAGCAGCGGTACCTTTACCTACATCACCATAACCACAAACCACAACGCGTTTTCCTGCAAGCATTACATCGGTAGCACGACGTATCGCGTCTACTGCACTCTCGCGGCAACCAAATTTATTATCAAACTTAGACTTGGTTACACTGTCATTCACGTTGATCGCCGGCATAGGCAACGTGCCTTTGTTCATACGCTCATATAAACGGTGAACTCCGGTAGTGGTTTCTTCAGAAAGACCTTTAATTGCAGCAGCAAGTTCTGGGTATTCATCAAGAACCATATTGGTTAAATCACCACCGTCATCAAGAATCATATTTAACGGCTCGCGCTCTTCCCCAAAAAATAAGGTCTGCTCGATACACCAGTTAAATTCTTCTTCGTTCATTCCTTTCCAGGCATAAACCGGGATTCCTGCAGCAGCAATTGCAGCAGCAGCGTGATCTTGAGTAGAGAAAATATTACAAGAACTCCAGGTAACATCTGCACCTAGCGCTACAAGCGTCTCGATTAAAACAGCGGTTTGTATGGTCATATGCAAACAGCCCGCGATACGAGCACCTTTTAAAGGTTGTTCTGCGCCATATTCTTCACGCAAAGCCATAAGGCCAGGCATTTCAGCTTCGGCAAGTTCTATTTCTTTTCTTCCCCAAGCTGCCAAAGAAATATCTCTGACTTTATAAGGAACGTACTGCACGGTTTTCGTTGACATAATCTTATATTTACAATTCTTATTTTTTGCAAAAATACGTAATATCTACTAGTTAACGTGCCACTTTTCAAAACTATAACGCCCAATCCTAGCACTCAGGTTTACATCTGGAAGGTGGAAGAATCTGTTGAGACCTTGTCTGAAAATGTGAATCTTACACAACATTGTCAGGCGCGTTTTGAAAGTATGAAATCGCAATTGCATCAGCGCGGATTTTTAAGCATACGGCACTTGTTGCACGTGGCCGGTTATACCGATCACGATCTGTATTACACCGAAAATGGTAAGCCGCATCTTAAAGATGGCAAATACATTTCGATAACGCATTCTTACAATTTTACCGCGATTATCGTGAGTGCAACGGTTGAGGTAGGCATTGATATTGAAATGCAACGCGATAAGATCTTGCGCATCGCTTCCCGTTTTACACCACTCAAAGAATACCGAACCTTGGCAAATGATGATGCAGTAATTAGAAAGCTTACGATCGTTTGGGGTGCTAAAGAAGCATTGTATAAGATTTACGGAGTGAAAGGCTTGAGTTTTCTTCAACACATCAACGTTACCAATTTTGATTTTGAGGATTATAAAACCGATGCGGTAATCAATTACCACGGAAAGCACAGCAAATATGCTATTGATTTCCTGGAGTTTGAAGGCTTTACATGTGTTTATGCTCAGGCATTATGATCGAAAAATTAGCGCATAGCGGAACCAGTATTTATTCAGCGCTTTTAAAATCGATTGAAGCTGAAAAACCGCTTTTTGCCATACTTTTTGATCCCGAAGAACTTTCTGAAACGTTTTTGACGCAGCAGCTTTCAAAGCTACCCGAATTCACTACACACATTCTCGTTGGGGGAAGCACCGCTACACAAGCACAAACACAGGTCGCGGTTAATTTGATCAAACAAAAAACTTCTTTACCGGTGCTTTTGTTTCCTGGAGATTACCGGCAAATAACTGCAGCGGCAGATGGAATTTTGTTCTTAAGTCTTTTATCTGGAGAAAATCCGGAGTATTTGATTCGGCAGCAAATACAATCTGTGGGAAAATTGCGTGCTTCAGCCTTAGAGATCATTCCTACCGGATATATTTTAATCGATGGTGGAAAACAAACTACGGTAGAACGCGTGAGTCAAACGCAGGCGATTCCGCAAGAGTTGGTGCAACGCATTGTAGACACAGCGCTGGCGGGAGAATATTCAGGTAAAAAACTCATTTACCTCGAGGCCGGAAGCGGCGCGTTAAATCCTGTTTCCGAAGAAATCATTCAAGCCGTAAAAGACGCGATTTCTATTCCGCTAATCGTAGGTGGTGGCATACGAAGTCAATTAAAACTTGAAGCTATTTATGCAGCGGGAGCAGATCTCGTTGTGGTAGGAACGGCTTTTGAACAAGGAAATTTTTAGTATGAGTGCAGTATTTGATTTTTTCTTTGGGCAATATGCAGATTATGAGACCTCATCAATAATCCTCGAAATTATCGCGGTGATTTTTGGATTGCTTTCTGTGTGGTATTCCAAACAAAATAACATTCTCGTTTATCCAACGGGGATGATAAGCACGTCGATTTTTGTGTATTTATTACTCAAATGGGGACTTCTGGGAGATATGATGATCAACGTATATTATTTCTCGATGAGTGTTTACGGCTGGTATGTCTGGACGCGAAAAGTAGATGAAGAACATGTAACTCCAATCGCAAGAGCTACGGCGAAAGAACACCTGTGGTCTGTAATAATTTTTGTGGCTACCGTGCTTTTTGTATTTGGCGTCTATACCTATTTTGAGAAGTGGACGAGCTGGACGGCTTATGTAGATACTTTTACCACAGCAGTATTTTTTGTTGGAATGTGGCTCATGGCAAAGCGTAAAATTGAAAACTGGATCTACTGGATCGTGGGAGATATAATCTCTGTACCACTGTATTTTTACAAAGGTTTCACATTTACCAGTTTTCAATATCTTATTTTTACGGGACTAGCTATTTATGGTTTTGTCGCTTGGAAAAAATACCTCAACAACAGTCCGGTTCCTGCTTAAAAATCGTGCTTTTCGGTCCCGAAAGTTCCGGGAAAACTACGCTTGCAAAAAAGCTTTCTGAATATTACCAAGGCACTTGGGTGCCAGAATTCGCGCGGGAATACCTTCAGCAGAAGTGGGATGCTGAGCAGAAGATTTGTGAGCCTCAGGATATCTTGCCCATTGCGATTGGCCAGATGAAGCTTGAAAATGCAGCCGTAAAATCCGAAAAAAAAGTAGTATTTTGTGACACAGACCTTTTAGAAACAAAGGTTTATAGTGAAGCATACTACGATGGCTGGTGTGACGATGAAGTTGCTAAAGCAGCTTTAGAAAACACCTACGATCTGTATTTGCTTACGTACATAGATACACCCTGGCAGGCAGATGATTTAAGAGACCGGCCAGATCAACGAGAAGAAATGTTCGCCTATTTTAAACATTCTTTAATTAAACACGGCCGCCCCTACCTGCTTGTTAAAGGAAGTTTAGAAGATCGAATGCAATTAATAACCAACCATTTAAATTCTTTACTCAATTGAATTTTACAGACCAAGAAATCAACGAAATCAAAGATCACGGTTTAACTCCTGAACAAGTTAAATCACAAATTGATCTTTTTACAAACGGGGTACCTAATGTCAAACTTGTTGCGCCGGCAACAGTTGCAGACGGGATTTTTAAATTGTCTGATGCCGAAGAACTTTCGTATTTAGACTATTATGAAGATAGAAAATCAGAACTCGATCTTCTAAAATTTACACCGGCCTCAGGAGCTGCGAGCCGTATGTTTAAAAAGATCTATCAGTTTTTAGAAGACTATGATGCTTCAAAAGAAACGATAGACGAGTACCTCGAGCGCACTGATGATGATCATATGCAAGCATTTTTTGCTGGCTATAAAAAGTTTCCGTTTTACAACCACATTATCGATGGTCTTGATGAGGAAACAAAAAAGGATGAAAACGCAACAAAATATGCTTTTATCAAAACGATGATGGCTGAAGATGGGGAGAACTACGGTAATCTGCCTAAAGGTCTGATTCCTTTTCATTACTACGGGGCATATATGGCAACCGCTTTTGAAGAGCATTTGCATGAGGCAGCAGCCTATGCGGCAAAAAATGGTCAAGCCGATTTACATTTTACAGTTTCACCAGAGCACAAGGAGGCTTTTGAAAAGGAGTTTGACGCCATTCACGCTTCTGTGAGCAATACGACTAATGTGAATTTTGATGTTGATTATTCCTTTCAAAAGCCTGAAACCGATACGGTGGCGGTTACGATGGAGAATAAATTGTATCGTAAAGCAGATGGTTCTTTACTCTTTAGACCCGGCGGACACGGCGCACTTATCGAAAACCTAAACGATGTAGATGCAGACGTGGTTTTTATTAAAAATATTGACAATGTTTTGGTTCAGGATAACATCCAGGTATTGTCTAGAACAAAGCGTTTTCTGGCCGGTTTACTGCTAAAAAAGCAAGAAAGTGTTTTTAAATATGCCGAACTTTTAGATAAAGATTCTATTTCTGAAAGTGAATTGGCAGAGTTGGTGAAGTTCTTAAAAGAAGATTTCAGTACGCGTATTGATGAGGCTTATGCATCTTTTTCTAACGAAGAAAAGAAAAGTTATTTAAAGGAGCTTCTAGATCGTCCTATTCGTGTGTGTGGGATGGTAAAGAATGAAGGCGAGCCGGGCGGTGGCCCGTTTTGGGTTGAAGATGAAAGCGGAAAAGTAGCGCTGCAAATTATTGAAAGCGCTCAGGTAAATGACAAAGACGACCAGCAAGAAGCGATCTTTAAAAATTCTACGCATTTTAATCCGGTAGATATTGTTGCCGGAGTGCGCAATTATAAAGGCGAAAAATACAATCTGCTCGATTATGTAAACCCTGATCTGGCTTTTATCGCATATAAAACCGATGGTGGAAACGAAATTAAAGCCTTAGAACTTCCGGGCTTATGGAATGGTGCCATGGCACGCTGGAACACGCTTTTTGTTGAAGTGCCTCTGGAAACGTTCAATCCGGTTAAGACGGTAAATGATTTACTGAAACCATCGCATCAGGCAGGAGCGTAATGAATAAGGAAGCGCTCTTTCAGGAATGTGATTTTAAGGCAGTTCGTAGTAGCGGCCCGGGCGGGCAACACGTAAATAAAACATCTACAAAAGTTATGTTACATTGGAGTCTTAAGGACTCCAATGTTTTTTCTGAAGATCAAAAGCAGCGTTTATATAAACGCTTACAAAACAAACTTACCACCGATGATCAATTGGTTTTGTCTTATGATCAGAGCCGCAGTCAACATAAAAATAAAGATGAGGTTTTTAAAAATCTCGTTAGACTTTTAGAAAACGGACTCCTAAAACCGAAGCGTCGCAAAAAAACAAAGCCTTCTCTGGCTTCTAAAAAACGCAGGCTAGATTCTAAAAAGCGCAATGCCGAGAAAAAAGCCAATCGCAAACCGCCTTCTTTCTGAAGAATTGAAAGTATTTTAAATAAATTCTTTAAAAGTGTGGATTATGTCCACACTTTTTTTGTGGAATTCTCTTTTTTCTACAGAATCCTTTTTGAAATGTATTTATGTCAAGATTCACATTTACAAGGTTTTAATGGGTTTGACCGAAGCTTTTTTGATGATGGTATGATTTTGCTACTTATCTAAGCGAACCTTTGATGTTAAAGGTTTTAAAATCAGATTAAACACATTAAAATATAGAATCATGAAAAATTTAGTAATGACCGTAGCAGCAGCTGCAACCATGTTGTTTGCAGCAGAAAATGTAAACGCACAAGAAGGCGAAGAGGTAGCAGTAACTACCACAGAGTTGCAAGCACCGGTAGAAGGATACACCAAAATTGATGTTGCAGATCTTCCAGATACGGTAACCAAAGCGGTAGCAGAAGATAAAGAAGGGGCTAAAGTCACAGAAGCTTGGGTTGATGCCGAAAACAAGACGTTTAAGTTAACCTTAGAAGCTGAAGACGCAGAACCAGAAACTGCATATATTAATGCAGCAGGTGAATGGATCGAGCCAAAAGAGTAGGTTAGGTTTCCCTAATTTGAGTTTTTAATACTAGAGTGGTTAAAAATTCAAATTTAAGCCCCGGCGTGAGTCGGGGCTTTTTTATTGGCGCCACAAAAGGTTTTGATATTTTCAGTATTGCCTAGACGTAGTTTACTTATCACGCCTAAAAATCCTTAACTTTTTTTTACGAATTAAATGTTTACCACAGTGGGTGGTATTTGTACTTTTATCGATACCGCTAAGGGAGTTTGAGATTCCTAGGCTCGCTTCAAAATAGATTACCTAAAACTAATTGATTTGTCAAAAATCTTACTAATAGAAGATGACGTAGCATTTTGTAAAATGCTTGAAACCTTTTTATCAAAAAAGGGATATGAGGTGATCAGTGCTTTTGCAGCCGGCGAAGCCTATAAGATCTTGGCGAATCACGCAGTAGATTTGGTGATTACAGACGTGCGTTTGCCTGATGATGACGGCCTTAGTATTCTTAAACATATCAAGGAAGATTATAATAACATACCGGTTATTCTTATGACCGGTTATGCCGAAGTAAATAAGGCGGTTGAAGCGATGAAAGAAGGGGCCTTTGATTATATTTCAAAGCCGGTGCGTCCAGACGAACTCTTAAAGATCGTTGATAAAGCTTTACAAGCTGAAGCTGAAGAAGAGCCGAAAACTTCAAAAAAAGCTCCCAAGTCAGCAACTGCTGCACCACAAGCTCCAACCGGATTCATAAAAGGAGTAAGTGATGCCTCGGCAAAACTAAATCAATATATAGATCTGGTTGCGCCTACTAACATGTCTATTCTTATAACTGGAGATAGCGGTACAGGTAAGGAATATGTTGCAAAAAGCATTCACGATAAAAGTAAGCGTCAGGCTCAGCCGTTTATTGCGGTAGATTGTGGCGCAATTCCTAAAGAAATCGCGGGGAGCGAATTCTTTGGTCATGTCAAAGGTTCGTTTACAGGAGCCGTTAACGATAAAGTGGGGCATTTTGAAGCAGCCAATGGCGGAACCCTTTTTTTAGATGAAATAGGCAATCTTTCTTACGAACTTCAAGTGCAATTGCTTCGGGCTTTGCAAGAGCGAAAGATCAAACCTGTTGGAAGTAATAATGAAATTGCAGTAGATATTCGAGTGGTCGCAGCAACCAATGAAGACCTTGAAGAAGCGGTGAAGGAAGGAGATTTTAGAGAAGATCTTTACCATCGTCTGAATGAATTTTCAATTGAAGTGCCGCGTTTGCGGGAGCGTCAGGAGGATTTGATGCTTTTTATAAATCTATTTCTAGATCAGGCCAATAAGGAGCTGGAGAAAGAAGTAGAAGGCTTCAGTCCGGATGCGGTGGAAGCCTTGATTCAATATTCGTGGCCGGGCAACTTGAGAGAGTTGAAAAACATCGTAAAGCGTATGGTGCTGTTGGCTCCTGCAGCTGTGATTCCGAAGGAATTGTTACCACGGGAAATTCGTGTGGCCATGATTGAAGATAAAAAAGACGATTACGCATTATTCAACGCAAAAAATGAGCAGGAGCGCATTTTAGATGCTCTTGAAAAAACCGGCGGAAATAAAAGCAAAGCCGCTCGTCTGCTTGATATAGATCGAAAAACGCTCTATAATAAACTGAAGCAATACGACATTAAGCTATAACATTTTGCTTCAAAGCTTCCAAAAGCGCTTCAGTTTTTTGGATGCTTTGTGTTATAATACGTTGTATTTCCTGCTTTTTCCTTTGAGCTAACTCTGGATTTTCTAATTGTTCTAGTAGTGCAATTACCTCATTTGCTTCAAGCTGGCGCATCATGGGTAACATTTTGTGTGCAATTTGATTGATTTGCTCCGGGTGCGCTCGATGCTTGTCCAGCTCAATCAAACTTGCTGAGGTGCTTTCAACAAAAACGCTAAGAATGCTTTTTAACGAATCGTCATCGTCTGCGGTGAAGGCTTTGAGTTGCTTCAGGTCATAAAGATCGCTAGATGCGCTTGCTTTTGTGGCTATAGTGATATTCTCTTTTTCTTCAATTTGAGTACCGCCAAAATCTTTTAAAATGTGCAACAACGCACTGGGTCTGTACGGTTTTTTTAGATTTTCGGAGAAGCCAAAATGCTTATAATCGGCCTGTTTTAAGGTTTCATTTCCGCTTAAAGCAATCACCGGAATATCTTGTAATTCAGTGTTTGACTTTAGTGTTTTTATGAATTCAATACCGTTCATCACCGGCATCTGAATGTCTGAAAGAATAAGGTCGTATGTGTTTTTATTAATCAGTTCTAGTGCTTCTTTTCCATTAGAAGCGGTATCTATTTTTAAGTCGAAGGGAGCCAAAGTAGCTTTAGTAAGTTGTTGCTGAACAGGCTCATCATCTATGATCAAGATACTTTGAAGCCTGCCGAGATGAACTTCGGAAAGATCCTGGTCAAAAGCTGCTGGTTCTTGATGTTCAGTTTGCTCCACAGGAACGATTAAAGTAAACGTACTCCCTTTCCCCGGAATACTTTTCAGCTGAAGTTTTCCCTCTAATAATTCGGTTAATTTCTGGGAAATAGATAAACCAAGACCAAAACCACCATACTTGCGCTGGGTGGTTTCTTCGGCTTGTGAAAACTCTTTAAAAATAAGCTGTTGCTTCTCTTTAGGAATCCCGCAGCCGGTATCAATTATTTTAAATCTTAGGTTTTTTCCGTCTTTGTGCAGTGCGACAGTGATGCTTCCTTCTTCGGTGAATTTATACGCGTTGGTGATGAGATTCGCGAGAATTTGTTTGATCCTAAAAGGGTCGCTTAAAAAGATAGTGTCCAGTTCATCGGGAATTTCAGTATGAACTTCAACTCCGGTTTTTAAAGGTTGTGGTAAGCTTACGACGATTACATCTTCAATCAACTTTTTAGGATTGAAGGGTACTTTTTCAACGCTGATTTTTCCGGCTTCCAGCTTTGCAAAATCCAGCAGGTCATTGACCAGTTTTAAGATGTAATCGCCAGATTTTTGTACGGTGTCTAGATACCGCATTTGCTTGGCATCTACAGCGGTTTTTTTCAGCAAATCGGTAAAACCTAGAACCGTGTTTAAGGGCGAGCGCATATCGTGCGTTATGGTTGCCATCAATTGCTCTCTACTTTTTAAAAGCGATTGGGCTGTCGCATTGCTTTCTTCGAGTTCCCGACTGTATTGCTGGCTGCGTGAAGCATCCTTAAAAATCATAATCACAAATCCGATAGCAAGCGAAACACTAAGGATCCCAATGATCTTCAGCGTTTTTGAAATCTCTTGAATTCTACTGTTTAAGAGGGCTTCACGTTGTCTGGCAGTGAATGTGCCTTCACGTTCTAAAGTGCTTAAAAGATTGCGTATTTTAAGGTTGATGCTGCGGTCGTTCGCCAGCAGAGTATTCTCCCGGTTTATAATGTCAAGTTCCAATTCCTTCTTACGCTCTTCGATTTTGGAGAGCGTTCTACGTACGGTTTCTGCCATCGATTTGAGGCCTTGATCTTCGTCTCGCGTGTCTTTGCGTATGTATTCGTTAAAGTCAACGATCACACTTTTGATATAAGGATCAACCGAATCTAAGCGCGGATCGTTCTCATAATCTTCAAAGTAAATATCTTCTTTTACGAGTTCGTCAAGGGCTTCGTCGTAATAATTACGCGAGTATTGTTCATCGCGTAAGCGTACCATTGCCCTGATATTGCTAGTCTTGTTAGAGAGCAGCATTTTAATACTGTCTAATTGCTCGTTTTGTTCTTTGGTTTCTGTGAGGCGTTGTAAGGAATCGAGCTCTATTTTTATACTGTCAACCAGTACTTGATATTCTTTAAACTGCTGTTGCGAGCCGGTAGCCATTGCAGTTCTGCCTATGGTTTCGGCCTCATAAAGATAACTCAGCGCATTGCTGGTAAAGGTGAGTTTTTGATTGGTCGCCTGCTCTTTTTTAGGCGGATAAATAAAAGTTTTAAGCTGTGGATAAATAAAATAAATAGCGACCGATACCAGCAAACCAATCATGATATAGCCGGTAAGGACCTTGAGGGTGATGGATCGCTTGGTGTTCTTCATAGAATTTTAAAATTAAGATTCGCTTAAACAAAAGCCCTTAATTTTTTGATAAAAGCATAATTATTGTTTTACATTTGCGCCCTAAATCTCAAAGGGGTGCTTAAACTTCTGTTTTAGAGCAGAAAGCGAGCTGAGATCATACCCAATGAACCTGGGCAGATAATGCTGCCAAGGGAATCGCTTAAAAAAGCGGGTGACGACCTGCGTGTTTTAAGCAACATTGCATATTAACTTATAGTAACACAGAATAATTGCCCCTTTTATTCGTAAAAATTTTTACGAATGAAAACTCTTTTATTCGCCTGTGCTGCCACTTTAACGACTTTTGGCGCACTCGCACAACAAACACCACAAGATTCTACCGATGTAGAAAAACTAGATGAGGTGCTGGTACAATCGGTACGTGTAGATGCCGATTCGCCCATCACGTACAGCAATTTGTCTAAAGACGAAATCAACGAGCGCAATCTGGGACAAGATCTGCCTATTTTACTCAATTATTTACCCAGTGTAGTTACCACTTCTGATGCCGGCGCCGGTGTGGGCTATACCGGTTTTAGAGTGCGTGGTACCGGCAACCGCGGTATTAATGTAACCATAAACGGAATCCCGTATAACGATGCCGAAAGCTTGGGAACGTTCTTTGTGAATTTGCAAGATTTTAGCAGTTCGATACAAAGTGTGCAGTTGCAACGTGGAGTAGGAACATCAACTAATGGAGCCGGAGCTTTTGGTGCCAGTTTAAATATTTTGACCGATGCGGCTACGCTGGAAGCTTACGCTGAAGTCAATGCTTCAGGCGGATCTTTTGATACGCGTAGAGCCAATGTGAAATTTGGTACCGGACTTATAAATGATCATTTTACTTTTTCCGGAAGGCTTTCTGCTATAAAATCTGACGGATATGTAGATCGTGCCAGTTCAGATTTGAAATCCTATTACCTTCAGGGCGAATACCGCAACGAGAAGACGTTGTTAAAAGCTGTTGTTTTTGGCGGTCACGAGGTAACTTACCAGTCGTGGAATGGTATCGACGCGCAGACTTTAGCGACGGACAGAACGTACAATCCTATAGGTTTCCAATACGATGATGATGGAAATTTTGAAGGTTTTTACGACAATCAGGTCGATGATTACAAGCAAGATCACGTGCAATTGCACTGGAATCAAAAATATGGCGGAGGCTGGTCAACACAGCTGAGTTTGAACTACACCATGGGACGCGGCTTTTTTGAAGAATATGTAGATTCTTGGTATTATGCCAACGTGAATTTCTCTAGCGATGCGACTTTTGATTTCATTGGCTGGGAACCGTATGAAGTTGATGGAGAATTACAAACCGATACCGATCTTATTCGCCGTCGCTGGCTAGACAACCGCTACTATGTGGCAAACCTGACAACCAATTATAAGTCAAACGCAATAGATTTTGATGCCGGAGTTTTTGGTAGTATGTATAGTGGCGATCATTATGGCGAGATCACTTGGGCACGTTATTTTGCTCAGGATGAAGAAGCCGGTTACCGTTATTATTTTGGCACCGCAGATAAAAATGAGTTTACCACATTTGCTAAAGCAACTTGGCGCATAAACGATATGTGGAGTGTTTTTGGAGATTTACAAGGGCGTTTTATTAGCTACGAAACCGACGGGATCAACAGCGATATTGACGAATTTATCATCGATGAAAACTATTCGTTTTTCAATCCGAAAGCGGGATTGACGCTTACGCTGAATGAGGAAAATAAAATTTATGCTTCTTACGCCAGAGCCAATAGAGAGCCTAGTCGTACCGATTTTGAAAACGGAAATCCGGTGCCGGAAACTTTAAATGATTTTGAGTTAGGTTATCGTTTTACTAAAGAGCGTGCGCGTATTTTTGCCAACTTGTATTTTATGGATTATCGCGATCAACTTGTACTTACCGGTGCGATTGATGATGTAGGAGCGCCTATTCGTCAAAACAGCGGTTCAAGTTATCGTTTAGGGTTGGAGGTAGAAGCAGGGTTTCAACTGGGCAGAAAGTTTGCGATCACGCCAAATATTGCTTTGAGTACCAATAAAAACCGTGACTTTTTCTTTCAGCGGGATGGGGAATTGCAGAATTTAGGGAACACTAATATTTCTTTCTCTCCAGAAATCATTGCCGGGAATCGACTTGATTTCTTTCCGGTTCAAAACTTGCGCCTATCGCTTCTTTCTAAATATGTAGGCGAACAATTTTTAGGAAATATAGATGCTGAAAGTTCTAAGCTTGATGCGTACTTCATCAATGACTTTAATGTACAATATGACTTGAAGAATATAGGCTTTGCAAAACAGATTACGCTTACTGCTTTAGTCAATAATATCTTCAGTGAAACATATGTGTCTAATGGGTATTTCTTTACCTATGATGATGACTTCTCAAACCCGGGAACAGTTACCACCATTGAGGGAACTGGATATTATCCGCAGGCAAAAATCAATTTTTTAATTGGCGCAACGGTACGATTTTAGGGGTTCGTACCAGAAGCTGAAAAGCCGGCATTTGCCGGCTTTTTTTGTTAATACGAAACGTTTATAAGATTACCGTTTTCTGAAACGCGATATTCAATTAGTGTATACGGTAATTCTTGCGCAGTGTCCTGACCGGTAAATAAAGTATAGGTATTGTCTTCACAAGGGCAGGTCGCTTCGGTACCATTTAAAGTCATCGTAGAACAACTGCTGGGGACGTGATTAGGATCTGTAGCTTCCCAAGCTCTAATGCCTGCACCGGTATTGATGACAAATATTCCGCGAATGCCAACACCTGATACGTAAATCGCATTGCCGGGAAATTGCAACTGACTGTACTGCGGAAGGTTGGTGTTGAGGTTTACGCTAAAAGAAATAGGGTTTATATTAGGGTTGTTGATGCGGTTATCATCTGCGCTACAGCCTGTCAGAAATATTGCCGCGATCAAAAAAACGGGTAAAAATTTCACTCCAAAAGAAAATTTAAGGTTTATCAATTTATAAAATTTTAGAAGTAACAATTAATAAATTCGTATATTAGCAATGCTTAATCCCGTTTCTGATGGGATTTTTTGTGTTTATAAGCGAGCGTGTTCTTTCGCAGGTTAAACGCTATTAGATTAAACGAAAATCACACACATTACATTGTGCATTAATAAACGAAGTTATGAGTAAAGTATCATACTATACAGCAGAAGGATTAAAAAAATTGAAAGACGAGCTGAATCAGCTTAAAGATATAGAGCGACCAAAAGCTTCGCAGGCTATTGCAGAGGCGCGTGATAAGGGCGATTTGAGTGAGAACGCCGAGTATGATGCAGCAAAAGAGGCCCAAGGAATGCTCGAGATGCGTATTTCAAAAATGGAAGAACTGGTGGCTAACGCCCGTATCATCGATGAGTCGCAGTTAGATACTTCAAAAGCTTTAGTGCATTCTACGGTAAAGATTAAAAATCAAACCAATGGTATGCAAATGACCTATAAATTGGTAGCGCAAAGCGAAGCCGATTTAAAGAGCGGAAAGATCTCTGTAGATTCTCCTATAGGCAAAGGATTGCTTGGGAAAAAAGTAGGTGAAGTGGCAGAAGTGCAAGTCCCTAACGGAACGATGAAGTTTGACATTTTGGAAATTACCAGAGACTAGATTCTCAAATTTTATAAATTAAAAAAAGCGGAGTTCAATTACAATTGAACTCCGCTTTTTTTTGGCGTCACCAAAGGGTTCAATACCCAAGGCAACTTCTTAGTTTCTCCAAACAAAATCTCCCTGCTCAACAGACCAGTCGTTGCCAAAGAACCCGCTGCATTCTACACCTTCAACGCCTTCTTGCATCGCGGTATTATCAAAGATCAATACATCAGGATAAGTAGTCGCATTTACAAGATAGTCGTTGGCATAAGCTCCTTTCATACCCTTTGTACCTGTTGCAGTTACAATACCAACACTTGCTGAAGCACTTCCTGAGCGTGGATAAATGAATAAACCACCCCATTGATCTCCTTTTAAGGTTTTGTCGCCCAATTTTAAGCTGTTGTTGGTCACAAGAATCGGGGCGTCTTTAAGCAGTTTATTCCAAGCAGCGTTGTTGCTTTTGTTTCCGTATAAAACAATGTTTTGATCTAGATAATTTTCAGGTTTGAACTGCGTGTCTTTAACCACTTCTACAGCACCGTTTGCTCTGTACCAGAATTTTTCAGCATCAAATTTAGCTTTATTATACCACCAGGTGTTCTCTTCTTTTGAACCTTTTGAAGCATAAACAAAAACGACATTATTTCTAAAAGCATCTTTGAATCCGCCATTGCGTAATGGACTTTTATCCATTTCAGAAGGAGCTTCAACAGCCTTCCAGGTTCCTTGTTCATTTTTGTAATAAACGAGATCTTTAGAAGCCGGAATGAGCTTTTGACCGTCTAGTGTAAGGGTGTCGTTTATGGTGCCGGCTTTAGCTAGATCGATCTGTAAAACTGCGGCATTCTCGGTGGTTATGATAAGGTTGCCCTCATTTTTCTCAAGGTTAAATGAGCTGATCTCAAACGGCTTGTTTTGTTGTAAAATATCTACGTAATGCGACCCTGAAGAAACACCCGGAGAAGCAGTGTAAAACTCAATTTCCTCAATAGCTTCGGTAGGTTTGATCGAGTGTGCTTTAAAATAGTTAAAAAGCAAAGGATCATCTACACTCTCATCCCCGTACCAATGCTTTCCGTTAGGGTACTCATAGTATGAAAAGTCATTATGATAGGTTCCTAAGCGTTCTCTCATATCGCGTGCAATAGCGGTAGGAACTACATTGTCGATCTCGCCGTGCAGTACAAAAACACCATAGTGTAAATAGTTGCGTAAGAGTTTAAGCGTACGGCTAGGATTTCCTGCTCGCATAATAATCGCATCAAGTTCCTTATCTATTTCAGCATTGAAGCTTGCTGTGGTTTGCGCAATAAATTCTTCTTTGGTAATGCCAAGATCTTTGAAATCTTCTTCAGGAAGTTTTGCCATTTGCTCTACTCTAAAATTGCGATAACGCAATAAGTCAGGATATCCTGCACAAGGTGCAATAGCCGCAAAACGATCTGGATATGTCGCTCCCAAGTACCAGCTTCCGTGACCTCCCATTGAGTGACCGGTTAAGTAGGTGTGAGAAGAATCGGTTTTATAAATTCGCTCAGCTTCTTCTAGCACTTCAAGTGCATCTAAGCGGCCCCAATCTTCCCAGGCAAAACCATAAGGTCTGCGGTTAGTTGGCGCAACAAGGTGACCCCAATCTTTTTGTTTATAGGCGTTGGCTTGATTTACCGCTTCAACCGATGCGCCGTGCACAGATAAGAATAAAGCCTGATTGTCTTTGTCTTTAGTCAACGATGGAGCAACGCTAAAGTACTGCACGCTTCCATCTACTTTACTTATAAATGTCTTTTTGTGGTGCTTGTATTTCGATTTTGTGCCAAACGTCAAGGTGTCTTTGGCTAAAACTTTTCCGGATTTTGAGAGTAGGGTCAGCTCCGCTTCAGCTTCCTCATTTGCTTTAAGGTTGCTGGGCGGTGTGATCGTAAAAGGAACCTTGCGTACAAGAAGCGGCGATATATCGGGAACTGCTGAAGTATATGTGGCGTCTCCAATTTTTACTTCAATCTTTCCACCTTTAAACCAAGACTCTTTGGTGTTCATAATTCTGATGGCACCATAAACCGGTTTAGCATCATCTACAAGCAAGTCTGGTAAGGTAAGGTCTCTTTTAGTAAACTGCACCGCTTGATCTGGTTTGAGCAGTCTTGCGCGCATATTGTTGAATCTACCGCCAGAAAGTACAAACTCATTTTTTCCTTTTTTTAATTTAATCGGAATAAGGCTCCAGCCAAAGTCATAATGATCGCCTTCATGAGGTAAACCATTGATTAAAACACTGGTGTGGCCTGAAGCTTCAAAGAGCACAATTTGTTCTGTCTCTGATGTGTATTCTAAATACAGATGACCAGATCTGAGGTTGTCGTTTTTAAATTCGTTTTTTTCTCCGGCTTCGATCGCTTCCCATTTAGAATCTAACATGGCGGCGCCTTCTTTTATGGCAGGAGCATCGCCACTCAGAATTTGAGCAAATACAGCATCGGTTTCAATGGTGTTGTGTGTTTTGTCAAAGCGTTTCCCTTTAAGCAACAAGCCGTCGTTGAATAGATGAAGGATAGAACCTTCGTTAATGTCTTCAACTTTTTCTTTGCCAAAGTATTGAACAATATTTCCTTTTTTGCTTTGCGCGAATGAAAAAGTAGTAATTAAGAAAATGCAACTTAACAGAATGCGAATTTTCATACGTTTTAGAGGTTTAGACAAATAAGTTCTCAAAAGACGCTTATTTGTAAATGGTTAATGATGTAAATAAAATTTAAGCATACTTCAGTAGTTGAACTGAAGCTGATGGATCAATAAGCATAATCTGAATCTTACACCAACCAAGATTATAAACTTGGCTGGTTTTTTAAAACCAAAGTACAGGATTTAACTTTAGATAGCTGTTTCAAAAAAATAACGATACTGTGCTAAAATCTATTAAAATTAGAAATTATCACGGCTTAATGATTATGCTTATTGATTATCAATGACTAATCCTTAGTAATTAAGCTAAAATCAAGCAAAAGTTGAGGTTAAAATAGACAGACAACAGCATAACGTTGCTAGACGACAGAATTTGGCCTTCAAATTTTAAACGTTCGTTTAATAATTGCTGGTAAGCGTGCAATGCATCCCTTTAGTTAGAGATTGTTTAATTATAAATAATACTTTTGTTAAGCATACAAAAGCTTATCCTTAGAATTTAAATTATGGCTTCAATATTCACAAAAATCATCAACCGCGAAATTCCCGGTCATATCGTTGCCGAAGATGCGCAACACATCGCAATTTTAGATATAAATCCCAATGCAAAGGGGCATACCTTGTGCATTCCTAAAAAGGAGGTAAACAAGATTTTTGATCTACCTGAAGAAGATTATATGGCGCTTATGGCTTTTAGCCGAAAGGTAGCACTTGCTTTAGAACAGGTAGTGACTTGCGAGCGCATAGGTGTATCAGTAATTGGTCTTGAAGTACCACACGTGCACGTACATTTGATCCCGCTTACTACGATGGAAGATGCGCGTTTTATCAATAAAACTAAACTAGATCAGGAGGAATTTAAAGCTCTTGCTCAACAGATCAATGAAGCGCTTTAAGCCGCTATTTTAAAATTATAAAGTGCAAAAGCTGCTGCTGCGGCAACGACTACAATGGCAATAAGAATGAGTATTGCAAGAGGTTTAAAGCGGGTATAGGTCTCAGGATCGCCTATTCTCTTTAGGTTATAAAGGTAAACACGGTCGATTTCGTCGGTCCATAGACCGGGATATACCTGCGAAGAACAATGACTGCAATGCAGCTCTCCTTTTACGTTTTTGGTAGCTTTGGTAAGTAATTTATTGTCTTCTATTTTGTTGTAAAACGTAAAACTTAATCCATCTTGCGCGTAACATTTTGGGCAGTTGTTGCGCAGTTTAGACTCGCCAAATTTTACGTAGGAAGAAGCCATATTCAAAGGTTAGTTGGTGGCGCAAAAATAAATCATTTCATAAGATTCGCCAGATTTATTTGTGCATATTGTAAGAGCATAATGGTTTTGGCATCCTTGATTTCTCCCGATTTTATTAGTGCTAAAGCTTCAGTAAAGCTATATTCTAGAACCTCAATATTTTCGGTTTCATCGGCAGCACCACCACCTTCTGATACTTTTTGATCTTCAGTATATGCTGCAATAAAGAAATGGAGAATTTCGGTTACAGATCCCGGTGACATATAGGATTCAAATACCTTTTCAACCGTTTTGATGCGGTAGCCGGTTTCTTCTTCGATCTCTTTAATGATAGCGGTTTTGGGATCGTTTTCATCCAGCAAACCGGCACAGGCTTCGATCATCATGCCGTCTTTATTCTTATTGAGATACGTGGGCATTCTAAACTGTCGTGTGAGAATTACCGTTTGCCGCTCGAGATTATAAAGTAAAACCACCGCGCCATTGCCACGGTCATAGGCTTCGCGCGATTGCTTTTCCCAAGTGTTTTGATTGTTGAGGTATTCAAAATCAACCTTCTTTAGCGTATACCAATTGTCAGACAGTATACTCACGTTCATATTTCTTACCTTATCGTTCATTCATCTATAAGTTTTAGGGCTATTTGAAAGGTTGTTCCTTTGTTGAGTTCGCTTTGCAACACACGCACTTGGCCATCATGATATTCTTCAATAATGCGTTTAGTAAGTGATAAGCCCAGTCCCCAACCTCGTTTTTTGGTTGTATAACCCGGTTCAAAAATGGTATTGAAGTTCATTTTTGGGATTCCTTTACCGGTGTCTGAAATTAAAATTTTTGCGTAGCGGGTGTCGCGTTTTATGGTTAATGTGAGTTTACCTTTTCCTTTCATCGCATCAATGGCATTCTTGACCAAGTTCTCAATGCTCCAGGCATAAAGTTCTTTATTGAGCATCACAAAAAGCTGTCCGCGGGGGACGTCTATCTCAAAATCAATGAGTTTTGAACTGCGATTGGCCAGGTATTCAAACGCGTCTTGCGTTTCGGTAATGATATTTTTAGGATCAAGTTTTGGGATACTTCCTATTTGTGAAAATCTACCGGTAATAATTTCGAGTCGGTTTATGTCTTTGTTGATCTCTTCAATATAATCGGGATTCACATGTTCGGCCTTTAAAATTTCGGTCCATCCAACGAGCGAAGAAAGCGGCGTGCCTATTTGATGCGCTGTTTCTTTGGCCATTCCTGCCCATAAGGAGTTTTGTTCAGAAGCTTTTGAAGTCGCATAGAAGAAATAGATCACCGCGATAAAAAGGATCACGATAATAACCAGCACTACCGGGAAAAACTTTAATTGATTGATCACCGGAGAGTGCCCGTAGTAGGCGTACCAGAGTTCACCACCTAGAATATCGATGCGTATGGGGTCATTTTCGGCAGCCATTTCGAGCAGTAATTCTTGAGACCGTGCCGGATTTTCAAGAATGTTCTCGGGTATGTTAATGCTGTTTACAATACTGTCCTTGTAATCGGTAATGATTATCGGGATGTATTGGTTTTTTGAATTTATCTTTTGACTTAGCGCATAATACTGGTTGATGTCTTCGGTGTTAAAGGCTTCCATAGACGTAGCCCAAATTTCCATACGGTCCCGTTCTGACTGTTTGAGTTGGTCAAAAAATAAGGAGACATTCCAAAGAATAAGCGCAGTAATGACCACCGCTGCAAAAATGATAAACCAGCGAATAAAACGCTGATCTTTATTAAAATTCATAGGATTCGTTTCTTTGAAGCTCGTGTTTAGGTTAAGCCTATTGCTGCGTCTTGAATAAAGCGCAAATGCAAGGTGGCACTCGAACTAAATATAAAATATTTCTAATACAATTATTGTTTTCAAAACGGTTTTAAGAATACTATCGTATGCCTACCTTTGCCAAATGAGCACCGAAACACTTTCTATAGACCCTAAAACTTCAGAGAATGCCAGGATTTATGGCCTTTTATCTGCTGCTGTGGGGCCGCGTCCTATTGCTTTTGCAAGTACTTTAGATGCTGAAGGCAAACCCAATCTGGCGCCGTATAGTTTTTTTAATGTGTTCAGTTCAAATCCGCCTATTGTTGTGTTTTCGCCTGTGCGTAGGGGGAGAGACAATACCACAAAGCATACGTTAGATAATATTCTTGCGACCAGAGAAGTTGTGATCAATATGGTGAATTATGCGATGGTGCAGCAAATGTCTCTGGCAAGTACAGAATATGAAGCCGGCGTAGATGAGTTTATCAAAGCAGGTTTTAGCAAAGCGCATTCAGAAGCGGTGAAACCTTTTCGCGTGAAAGAAGCTCCGGTACAATTAGAATGTAAGGTAAATGAGGTTGTCGCTTTGGGAACCGAAGGAGGCTCCGGGAATCTTGTCGTTTGCGAGGTGCTCAGAATTCATATCAAAAAGGAGGTGTTGACCGAAGCAGAAACAATCGATGAGCATAAAATCGATCTTGTAGCGCGTATGGGAGGTAATTGGTACACGCGTGCTATAGACGGCATGTTTGAAGTGCCCAAGCCGTTGCGCAATCTTGGGGTTGGTGTAGATGCGTTGCCGGAAGCGGTACGATTGAGTACTGTGCTTAGCGGAAACGATCTGGGAAGATTGGGCAATATCGCAGCTTTACCGGATGCCGAAGCTGTAAAGGTATTTTTAGCTGAAAATCAAGACTTGAAAGAAGTGGTAAACTCAGGTGATCAGGAACGCTTGCATCAAGCAATTAAAGAATTAGTAAATCAAGATAGAACGGGCGATGCCTGGAAATTAATTTTAGCCTAATTTTAAAAGGCTTATCATATAAACAAAACAACAGAAATGGAAGTACAGGGAAAAATTAAATTGATTGGAGACGTACAAACCTTTGGGAACAATGGTTTTAGAAAGCGCGAAGTTGTTGTAACTACCGAAGAACAATACCCACAGCCTATAATGGTTGAATTTGTACAGGACAAGACCGACTTGTTGAACAACTTTAACATTGGGCAAAATGTAAAAATAAGCATCAATCTTAGAGGTCGCGAGTGGGTGAATCCTCAAGGAGAGACCAAATATTTTAATAGCATACAAGGTTGGAGAATCGAAAGTCTTGAAAGCGCAGCACCATCTGCAGGAATGCCACCGGTACCACCAGCAGACCAGTTTGAGCCGGCTTCAGATTTTGATGATGACGATCACGACGATTTGCCTTTCTAAAAAGTGCGTTAAACTAGAATAAAACCCCCGATACTTTTAGTAAGTTTCGGGGGTTCTTCATTTTATTTAATAATCGAGGTTTAATGCTCCAAGGCTAGTTTACTGCATAAAAAAAAGCTCTTGGTACAAGAGCTTTTAATTGGTTTTAGGTTAACCTATTCTTAAACTAAAAAAGCAATGATGAACAAAATTTTTAAATAGGTTATTATAAATTTCGGTAAAAAATCGGAATTAATCAAAATTTTGTATTCATTTTTATCAAAATCATAAAGTATCATATTCATTAACTCCAATCAGCCGTTTCCTGATTACCGCTTTGCAGATGAAGACGGGTTGCTTGCTGTGGGGGCAGACCTAAGTTCGGCACGACTCGTTGACGCCTATTCTAAAGGGATATTCCCGTGGTATAATGATGGCCAACCGGTTTTATGGTGGTCGCCCGACCCCAGAATGGTTTTGATTCCTCAGGAAATTCATATTTCAAAATCAATGCGTAAAGTGCTGCGTGAAGCAGCATTTAAGGTGACGTATAACACCCGTTTTCTTGATGTGATCTTAAATTGCAAACGGATTGAGCGCGAGGGACAGCATGGCACCTGGATCACAAACGATATGGTTGAAGCTTATTTAAATCTTCATAAATTAGGTTATGCCCAGTCTGTAGAGGTGTGGCAAGATGAGGAGCTCGTAGGTGGTTTGTACGGTGTAAATTTAAAAGACAAGCAGGTTTTTTGTGGCGAAAGCATGTTTTCAAAAGTGAGTAATGCCAGTAAAGTGGCGTTTATTTCTTTGGCTCAAAAACTTACGCAACAGGATTACAAGCTTATCGACTGCCAAGTGTATACCGCTCATCTTGAAAGTTTGGGGGCTAAAGAAATCTCAAGAGAAGAATTTCTGTCTTACTTAGGCTAGTTTTTATTCGATTCTAAAAGCTGGCGTGCTCAAACTAAGCATAACTTTCTCCTAATCGCTCAAGGTTTTACCCCGAGGCTTTTAACTTCAGCATATCTAAAACAATCTACCTCGTGATCGTTAACCATTCCGGTCGCTTGCATATGCGCATAGACTACCGTCGAACCGGTAAATTTAAAACCACGTTTTTTTAGGTCTTTTGATAGCGCGTCACTTATTGCTGTAGTTGCCGGAGCTTCTTTGTAAATTTTCACCGAATTCTGAACAGGCTTATGGTTGACAAAACTCCAGATGTATTTTGAAAAACTACCAAATTCTTCCTGAATTTCTATAAAAGCCTGTGCATTGCTAACGGTAGCTTTTACCTTTAATTTATTTCTGATGATTCCGGGGTTTTGAAGCAGCGCTTCCAGTTTGGCTTCAGAATAACACGCTATCTTTTTATAGTCAAAGTCATCAAGTGCTTCGCGGAAGTTTTCGCGCTTGCGCAAAATCGTGATCCAACTTAAACCCGCCTGAAAAGTTTCTAAAATCAAAAACTCAAAAATCGTTTGATCGTCATAAACAGGAACGCCCCATTCTTGATCGTGGTACGCCTCATAAAGCGGGTCGCCCACACACCAGCCACATCTTTGTTTTGTCATAATTCAAAGTAAATTACTTCAGGGCGAGCCTTGGAGTATTAATCCCTTTGGCGGCGCCAATTAAAAATTAAAGGTATACATTTTTAAAACGCATCAAAGCACTTTGGATTGTAAGTTGGTTTATAAAAAACCGACTTTTGTTCTATGACTATTACAACCTTAGAACGACAAGAATTGGTGACCGAAGCGCTTAAGAATGCATTAACCTATGCAGATTATCGCTTACTGGTTGCAAAGCACGCCGAAGCTTTTACAAGTACGGGACATACACAAACCGAAGCCTTATCAAATTATACGGTACTCAATGACCGCCGGATGAAGCGCTGGGATAAAACGCTCAAGTTTACGCAGGAGCAGGAGGAAGCTTTAAAAGCCTACACAAAGCCGGTAAACTGGTTAGTACTTACCGAAAGTTGGTGTGGCGACGCTCCCGCAGCCGTTGCGGTGATGCATAAAATGGCACAACTTCAGCCTGCGATCAATTTTAATCTGGTATTGCGTGATGATCACCCGCAATTGATGGACGCGTTTTTGACCAATGGCGGAAAAGCAATTCCTAAGTTGATCGTTCAGGATCCTGAGAATAATGCGGTGGTAACAAGTTGGGGTTCACGCTCCAAAGCCGCGCAACAACTCGTCACAGATTTTAAAGCAGAAAACGAAGCGATAACGCCAGAGTTTATCAATACGCTCCAGAAATGGTATAACGATAACAAAGGGCAGGCGATAGTTGAAGAATTGCTTGAGATCTTAAAAGCCTTTAACCTTGAAACTCAAAACTGATCGAACCTAGTTGCGATTCTCGCTTACTGGAGTTAAAAATCGCTTGTTTAGCATATTCTAAGGCTTGATCTACAAGACAGCCGTTTGAAGTGCTCGACGCATTTTTATTAAAGGTAACTTTAGAAACGCCGCCTGCGCCACTCACTTGAATGTTAATGACCACGCGTCCTGTTGCATCACAGGTATAAACGGGATTAGGGATTTGGATGGCGTTTCGGTCTTTGAGTTGATAGTTTACTGTACTGCGACGATTGCTAGACGTGTTTACTTTTGAGACTTCTTCTGTGTTTTCTGAAGTGCCGGCAGATTGTTGTGCCGCGCGTTTTTGACGCAAGAGTGCAATACGCTCTCTGTAATCGGGAAAGGCTTCCTCATCACCATCAGAATCCTCTGAGGGATCTGCGGTTTCGGTATCGCTTTTTAAGGCGTTGTCGCGTTCATCTTGTTGGCTGAAGAAACGATTGGCTTCGCGTACCAATCTACTGCTGCTTTGTGCTTGATTGGTGATTTGCTGTGTTTGTAACACTTCTTCTTCGGTCTGCTCCAAAAGTTCTTCCTCAATAACTTCTTCTTCAATGATAGGAATCGGAATAAATTCTTCTACTTGTGAAGTGTCATAAGGTTTGATGGTAAAAAACAAAAAGATAACTGCAAGAATACTGGCACCGCTAAAGGTGATCAACATCGCTTTATCTTCAGGTGAAAGTTTCATCAGTATAAAAATACAAAAACGCCGAATGCGTGGTTGTTAAACAAAACGGAAGAGCTGTTAACTAATTGTTTGAAGCTTCAGCTTGTTGTAAAGCAGCTTCAAATGCCTCTAACGAAGTGGCATCTATCACATCAAAATCTCCAATTTTTGTTCTGCGCAAAGCGGAAAGATGCCCGCCGCTATTTAATGCTTTTCCAAAATCGTGAGCTAGAGATCTTATGTAAGTGCCTTTACTGCAACGCACCCTAAAATCAACCTCAGGAAGTTCGATTCTTGTGATCTCAAAGGCTGAAACTTCAACTGTTCTGCTGGGAATTTCAACTTTCTCACCCGCGCGCGCAAACTCGTACAAACGCTTTCCGTCTTTCTTCAATGCGGAAAAAACCGGCGGTTGCTGCTGTATGCTTCCTGTAAATTGAGCAGTAGTTTTTTTTATGAGTTCGTCATTCAAATGAGCTGTAGGGAAAGTTTGATCAATCTCCGTTTCCAGGTCATAAGAAGGTGTAGTAGCACCTAACACGATGGTGCCTGTATATTCTTTCTCTTGCCCCATAAATTCTTCAATACGCTTGGTGAATTTACCGGTGCAGATGATAAGCAGGCCCGTAGCTAAGGGGTCTAAAGTACCCGCGTGACCCACCTTAATTTTTTTGATTTTATAGGTCTTGCGTATCAACCAACGCACTTTGTTTACCAGTTGGAATGAGGTCCAATTGAGCGGCTTGTCAAAAAGTAAAACCTGACCTTCTTTAAAATATTCTTCGGTAAACTGCATAATGTGTTTTTGTAATGCTTCGGTTTACAGGTTGTAATACCCAAAACTTACGGCGATGATACCTACGATAAGGCAATAGATGGCAAACCAAGAAAGTTTACTCTTTTTAACCAATTTGATCATCCAGGTACAAGCGATAAGTCCGCTGATGAATGCAGCAACAAAACCTATAGAAAGTGCTGTGAAATTACCAGATTCGGTTGTGATCTCACCGCTAAGCAGGTCTTTTGCGATCTTTCCGAATATAAGGGGAACCACCATCAAAAACGAAAAACGTGCGGCTTTACTTTTGTCATTTCCTAATAAAACCGAAGTCGAGATGGTTGCACCACTTCTGGAAATCCCGGGTAGCATGGCAATGGCTTGCGCGATACCAATTGTAAAAGCGTTGCTATAACTTACCGGCTTTTGGGTGTCTTTAGCCTTATCTGCCAGCCATAGTAAAAGTGCGGTAATGATAAGCATCATTCCTACCAGCAGAATGTTTCCGCCAAAAAGACTTTCTAATTGTTCTTCAAAAAATAAACCGATGATCACAGCAGGAATCATAGAGATGATGATTTTTACAGAAAACTGCATTTCATCATTCCATTTAAACTGAAACAAGCCTTTGAGAATGTCAAAAATATCCTTTCTAAAAACTACGATCGTACTCAAAGCGGTTGCAAAATGCAAAACCACAGTAAAGAGTAAGCTTTCTTCAGGCAGGGTGCTGTCGCCCAAAATAGCTTTTCCGAGTTCAAGATGACCGCTTGAAGAAACCGGTAAAAATTCGGTAAGGCCTTGAATGATTCCGAGAATTATCGCATCGATTATATCCATTTACTAGATGTAGGTAAGTTAGTTGGTGTTTTTATTCTTATCAGGATTCAGTAAAATCGCATAGACTTCAATACCAAAACCAATCAAAACCAAAGCAGGCGCCAGGCGTATACGTCTCCAGTTGTAAATTTCCGGATTGAAAACATTAGGATCATCACTACCACCGCCAGACATCAGGATAAAACCAAGTGCGATCACACCAAGTCCTATCAACATCACCTTGTAGTTTTTCTTCTTAAAAATAAAACTGCTACGGTGCAGTTCGTTTTGCTTTTTTCGTTTTTGTTCTCCCATGCTAAAAGGGTTAAAAATTATGTTTGGAAAGAGCTGTTGATCTAAAAGCTCTTATCTAATGTCTCAAGTCTAATAATAGAGCTCGTCTGTTCTTAAATTCAAAAAGCGTTGAGTAGCCAAAAACGTGCTAAACCACGTGATGATCATACTCGCTACAAAAACGCCTACAAATAAAATAGCCAGAATCATAGGGTCTGCCAGCAATTCTAACTCAGGGAAGGTTTGGTTTAAATAATACAAAACCGCAGCCATTCCTGCGAGTGCGATTACTGCGCCTACCATTCCTAATTTCATACTCAGCCAGATAAACGGGCGGCGAATGAACCCCTTGGTCGCGCCCACCATTTGCATCGTTTTAATCGTAAAACGCTTAGAATATACCGAAAGACGTATCGCAGAGTTGATGAGCAATACCGCGATGAGCGTAAACACACCGCTGATGATCATCACCCACAAACTTATTTTTTTGATGTTATCGTTAAGCAGCGAGATCAAAGGCTGGTCATAATTTACTTCTTCTACAAAGTCTTTAGCAAGTAAATTATCTGCGATTTCTTTAACCTGAGCCGCATCAACAAAATCGGCTTTGAGATAGACGTCAATGGAATTTTGCAGCGGGTTGTAGCCCAAAAAGTCCATAAAATTCTCGCCTATTTCTTTGCTGTGTTCTTCGGCAGCTTCTTCTTTAGAAACAAACTGCGTCGACTTGGTGTAATCGGCTAGGGCAAGTGTTTTTTCCAATTGTTTGATCTCAACATCTTTTGCATCATCCTTTAAATAAATCGTCAATGCGATCTGTTCTTTAAAATGATCGGCAACTTTTTTAGAGTTGAGCACAAGAAGGCCCAGTAATCCCAATAAGAAAAGTACCAGCGCAATACTTAAAATCACCGAAAAATACGAGGAGATCAGTCTGCGACGTTGAAACTTTTCAAAGGATGATGCCATGCTGCTGCGTAAAATTTAATGCGATTCGTGGACAAAAATACTAAAGTTCGTGCTTCTTAAACGCACGCTTGGCGCATTTTGTATTTTTATACTGAAGCAATTCGCGCGTTTAGCACCAATACTGGCGTTATCGGTTTAAAATGAAGTGCTTAAACTCTTATTACAAACGTTTATGAATATTTTAATCTACGGAATAGGTGGCGTTGGAGGCTATTTTGGCGGAAAACTCACCAAAACTAAGAATCACGTGACGTTTATTGCTCGCGGAAAACACCTGGAAGCGATTCAAAAAAACGGATTAGAAGTCACAAGTTATAAAGGTGATTTTGTAGCTGAACCCGATTTGGCTACTGACGATTTAAACGAAATCCCAACGTCTAATCTTGTGATTTTAGGAGTAAAATCGTGGCAGGTTCCCGAGACGATTGAAGCTTTAAAGCCTTATGTGAACGCCGAAACGCTGTTTCTGCCGTTACAAAACGGAGCTTCTAATGCTGAAAAAATTCTTGAAGTATTGCCTGATGCTCAGGTTTTGGGTGGTTTATGTAGAATAGTTGCATTTAAAGACGGTCCGGGAAAAATAAAGCATCCTACTTTTGAACCCAGCATCACCTTTGGTGAACTCGACGGAAGCCTTTCTGAACGAGCAAAAGAACTTCAAGCATTATTTGAAGAAGCCGGTTTTACAGCGCATTTGGTTAAAGATATTCAAGTAGAGATCTGGAAGAAATTTCTATTCATTTGTACCATAAGCGGTATTGGTGGTTTGACGCGTGTGCCTATGGGTAAAATACGTTCGAGTGCTTATTTATTTAAAATGATGCAAGACACCGCACAGGAGATTTTTAATGTAGCCAAAGCAAAAGGAATTGCACTTACCGAAAAACATATGAAATCGGTATTTGAGGCGATCCAGAATCAAGGCGCAGAGGTGACTGCTTCTACGCAACGCGATATTATGGAGGGTAAACCCAGCGAACTCAACAACTTTAACGGCTACATTGTGCGCGAAGGAAAGCGTCTAGGTGTTTCTGTGCCGGTAAACGAGATGATCTTTGAGTGTTTATTGCCAATGGAAAAAGAGGCAAGATCCTAGAAAACCTCGAGTAAACTCCCTTAGGGCAGACCCACGTGGCATTCGTTCCGAACAAATTTTCAATTTCGTGACATCCCGAAAGCTTTCGGGACGGAGTATTTAACCCTTTGGCGGTGCCAAAAAACCGGTCTGCTTAAATCGCTTTTAAATCGTTAAATTTGCCGCTCATTAAAATGCGCAGTGCGCAAAGCAATACACGGTAATGAACTACGATTTTAACGCGATAGAAGAAAAATGGCAAGAGTACTGGAGTGATCACGGTACTTTTCAGGCAAAAAATAACAGCGACAAGCCAAAATATTATGTGCTCGATATGTTTCCGTATCCATCAGGTGCGGGACTGCACGTTGGGCATCCGCTGGGATATATTGCCAGTGATATTTATGCGCGTTACAAGCGTCATCAAGGGTTTAATGTGTTGCATCCGCAGGGGTATGATTCGTTTGGTCTTCCGGCAGAGCAATATGCGATTCAAACCGGGCAACACCCTGCAATTACTACCGAAACTAACATTGCCCGTTACCGCGAGCAATTAGATAAAATAGGATTTTCATTCGATTGGAGTCGCGAGGTGCGCACTTCAAATCCGGAATATTACAAATGGACACAATGGATTTTCATTCAGCTTTTTGAAAGTTGGTATAACAACGATACCAACCAGGCAGAGCATATTGACACGCTGATCGCCAAGTTTGAAGCCGAAGGAAATGCTTCGGTAAATGCAGTATGCGATGAGGATGTTGAAACCTTTACCGCTGAAGAATGGAATTCCGCTTCCGCGAAAGCAAAACAAGAACTTCTTTTAAAATATAGATTAACCTATCTGGCAGAAACCGAAGTAAACTGGTGTCCTGCGTTGGGTACGGTTTTGGCAAACGATGAGATCGTGAACGGCGTTTCAGAACGTGGCGGGCATCCTGTGGTGCGCAAAAAAATGACGCAGTGGAGTATGCGTATCAGCGCTTATGCACAGCGTTTGCTAGACGGTTTGCAATATATTGACTGGCCACAGCCGCTTAAAGACTCGCAAACCAACTGGATCGGGCGTTCAAAAGGAGCCTCGGTACAGTTTAAGATTAAAGATTCAGAAGAGACTATTTCAGTATTTACCACGCGTCCCGATACCATTTTTGGGGTGACGTTTATGACACTAGCGCCGGAATTAGACCTTGTAAAAGAAATAACAACTCCAGAGCAAAAAGCTGAGGTTGATGCCTATATCGAAGCTACTGCAAAGCGTAGCGAGCGCGAGCGTATGGCCGATGTAAAAACCATTTCTGGTGCATTTACCGGTGCGTATGCCGAGCATCCCTTTACAAAAGAGCCGATTCCGATCTGGATTGGTGACTACGTGTTGGCTGGTTATGGAACCGGTGCTGTGATGGCGGTTCCTTGTGGAGATCAACGCGACTGGGATTTTGCAACGCATTTCAACATTCCGATCAAGAATATTTTTGACGGAGTCGATATCAGCGAACAAGCCTATGCTGAAAAAGATGCAACTCCGCTTAAAGATTCAGATTTCTTAAATGGACTGGCATACAAGCAAGCATTGCCAAAAGCGATTGAAGCATTAGAAAAATTAGGTGCCGGAAAAGGGAAAGTAAATTACCGTTTGCGCGACGCGGTGTTTAGCCGTCAGCGTTATTGGGGAGAGCCGTTCCCGGTGTATTATGTAGATGGAATGCCTCAAATGATTGATGCAGCGCATTTACCGATTCACTTGCCGGAAGTAGAAAAATATTTACCTACCGAAGAAGGCGAGCCGCCACTAGGTCGCGCCGATGTTTGGGCGTGGGATATCCAAGCCAATGCAGTCGTGAGCAATGACAAGATCGATCACGAGACGGTTTTTCCTTTAGAGTTGAATACGATGCCGGGTTGGGCAGGAAGCAGCTGGTATTTTTTCAGATATATGGAGAAAGCTCTGCGCGACGAAGCTTTTGCCTCAGAAGAAGCGATGGAGTATTGGCAAAATGTGGACCTCTATATTGGAGGTAGCGAGCACGCAACAGGGCATTTATTGTACAGCCGTTTTTGGGTGAAATTCCTTAAAGACCGTGGTTTTGCACCTGTGGAAGAGCCTTTCAAAAAGCTGATCAATCAGGGGATGATTTTGGGAACTAGTGCTTTTGTGTATCGCATTGAGGGTGAAAATAAATTTATTTCCGCTCAAAGCAAGAAAGACTTATCTGTACAACCCATCCACGCGCCTGTGGAGTTTGTAAACGCATCTGATGAGTTGGATGTAGAGGCATTTAAAAACTGGAGACCAGAATTTAAGGATGCTGAATTTGTTCTTGAAAACGGAGTTTATAAAGTAGGTCGCGAAGTCGAAAAAATGTCTAAATCCAAATACAACGTGGTGAATCCCGATGATATTTGTGAGGAGTACGGGGCTGATACGTTGCGTATGTATGAGATGTTTTTAGGTCCATTAGAGCAGGCAAAACCTTGGAATACTGCAGGAATTACGGGAGTACATAACTTCCTTAAAAAATTATGGAAGCTATACCATCAGGTAGATAAAGCAGGAAATCTAGGTGACTTTGAAGTTTCTGATGTGCCGGCTTCTAAAGAGGCGATGAAAACCTTGCATAAAACCATCAAGAAGGTACAGGAAGATATTGAGAACTTCAGTTTTAATACTTCGGTTTCTACGTTTATGATCGCAGTTAACGAACTCGCTGCTGCAAAATGTAACAACCGTGAAGTGCTGGAGCCATTGGCGGTGTTGATTTCGCCTTACGCACCACACATCGCTGAAGAATTGTGGAGTTTGCTCGGTCACGACGAGTCGATCGCCACTGCCTCTTTCCCGGATTTTGATGAAAAGCATCTGGTAGAAAGCAGTAAAGAATATCCAATATCGTTTAATGGGAAAATGCGTTTTACGATGGAACTTCCGCTAGATCTTTCTAAAGAAGAAATTGAAAAAGCAGTACGTGCGCACGAGAAAACGCAGGAGTATTTAGGCGGTCGCGAACCGAAGAAAGTCATCGTGGTTCCCGGTAAGATCGTAAACTTTGTAGGCTAGAAATTCAGTCCTACTCTTAAAACAGAGGTTTATTTTGAGATGTTAATTCACACATTCTCAAAATAAGCCTTTTCTTTTTGACATATTCTT
This sequence comes from Leeuwenhoekiella blandensis MED217, assembly GCF_000152985.1. Taxonomy (GTDB): domain Bacteria; phylum Bacteroidota; class Bacteroidia; order Flavobacteriales; family Flavobacteriaceae; genus Leeuwenhoekiella; species Leeuwenhoekiella blandensis. The sequence goes on from NZ_CH672395.1 coordinate 225,191, forward strand.
TCTAAGCTTCTTTTTGAGAAATACTAAATTTCTGCGCAAAGCACAAATTATGATTATTGGAGTTCCAAAAGAAATTAAAAACAATGAAAACCGTGTAGGACTCACGCCCGGTGGCGTTTTTGAACTTACCAAACGCGGGCACACGGTGTATGTTCAAAAAACAGCCGGAGAACACAGCGGCTTTACCGATGCTATTTATGAAGATGCCGGAGCAGCAATTCTTGACACGATCGAGGAGGTGTATGCCATCGCCGAAATGATCGTTAAGGTCAAAGAGCCTATTGAGCCGGAATATGACCTGGTTAAGGAAAATCAGATCGTGTTTACCTATTTTCATTTTGCCTCGAGTGAAGCGCTTACGCAGGCGATGCTCAAAAGTAAGAGCGTTTGTATTGCTTATGAAACCGTAGAAGAGTCTGATCGCAGTTTGCCCTTGCTCACCCCAATGAGTGAAGTTGCGGGACGTATGGCGATTCAGCAGGGTGCGCGTTACTTGGAAAAACCGGTAAAAGGACGTGGCGTATTGCTGGGCGGTGTTCCCGGCGTAACTCCCGGAAAAGTCCTTGTTCTAGGTGCCGGAGTCGTGGGGATTCAAGCCGCTAAAATGGCTGCCGGTCTCGGTGCACACGTTACCATTCTTGATATTAGTATGAAGCGTTTGCGTTATGTAAATGATATTATGCCGCCGCACGTGGTTACTGAGTTTTCGAATGAGTTCAACATCCGTAGACATATAAAAACCCACGATTTGATAATTGGTGGGGTGTTAATTCCGGGTGCCAAAGCGCCTAAATTGATTACCCGAGATATGCTTAAAGATATGCGACCGGGAACAGTGATCGTAGATGTGGCGGTAGATCAAGGCGGTTGTGTAGAAACTTCACGACCTACCACGCACGAAGATCCTGTATTTATCATCGATGATGTGGTGCATTATTGTGTGGCAAATATGCCGGGTGCTGTGCCGTATACATCAACCGTGGCGCTAACCAATGTGACCTTGCCGTATGTGCTCAAACTTGCTGAAAAGGGATGGACGAGAGCTTGCAAGGATCATCTGGATTTACAAAAAGGATTGAGCATTATAAAAGGCGAAGTTGTTTATGAAGAAATATCTGAAGCTTTTGATTTACCCTTTAAACCTGTAGCAGAATTTTTATAGTTTACGTCAAAACGGCAGAAGCGATTTTCGGCGTATTTATTGCTAATTATTCTTTAGTTTTAAAACACTAAAAATTCAAAAAACATGATAACAGGAGGATATATGGGCTACTACATTTTGGTGGGTGTGATCGCACTGATCAGTTGGGCCGTAAGCAATAAATTAAAAAGTAAGTTTAAAGAATACTCGCAGATACATCTACAAAACGGGATGAGCGGGGCTGAGATCGCGCGCAAAATGCTAAGCGATAACGGAATTACCGATGTAAAGGTAATTTCGGTTCAAGGGCAGTTAACAGACCATTATAACCCTGCAAAAAAGACCGTTAACCTTAGTGAGCCGGTTTATAATCAGCGCAACGCCGCTGCGGCTGCTGTTGCAGCACACGAGTGTGGTCACGCGGTACAACATGCTAAGGCCTACAGTTGGTTAACCATGCGTTCTAAATTGGTTCCTGTAGTGAGTGTGGCGTCGCGTATGTCGATGTTTGTGATTATTGGAGGGGTTGTTTTAATGTCGATCATTGGGTCTGGTCTTGGGATGACCGTAGCTATCATTGGTTTAGGGCTTTTTGCAATGGGAACCTTGTTTTCATTCATCACACTTCCTGTGGAATATGATGCAAGTAACCGTGCATTGGCGTGGTTAGAATCGGCTAATATGTTGACACCAAGAGAACACGACGGAGCTAAAGATGCACTTAAATGGGCCGCCCGCACGTATGTAGTCGCTGCGATTGGTTCGTTAGCCACCTTATTATACTTCGCATTGCAGATTTTAGGAAGTAGAAGATAAGTTTGAAACTTAGAAGAATTAAGAACCCATTTCATTTAATTGGAATGGGTTTTTTTGTGTAACTTCAAGCTATAAAGTTTTGAAAATGTGGACTAAAACTAAAATATTAAAACAGTTAGAACATCTTCCGGAAGAGTTTTCAATAGATCAATTGATTGAACAGCTTTTGAATTCTGAAGATGAAGGTGTGCGCTTTTCAAAAGAGGATTTAATATCTCGTGTTAATGAATCTGAAGATGATTATACTCAAGGCCGAGTACAATCTTTGAAAGATTTAAATAAAACATCAGAAACGTGGTGACGAAATTATGCGTATTCTCTGGTCTCAATTTGCAATTGATCGCTTAAAGGAAAGTTTTGAGTATTATGCAGAGCATGTAAATAAGCGTGTAGCCCATAAAATAAGAACTGAAATTTTAAGTGCTTCCAAGTATTTAGAGAAACATCCGGAGTCAGGTCAAATTGAAGAAAACCTCAAATCTTTAAAATTTACGTATCGTTATATTCTGGTAAGTAACTATAAAATTATTTATAGAATAGTGGATGGAGATACAATACTTATCAATGATGTTTTTGACGTGCGACGTGATCCAGATAAGAT
>NZ_CH672395.1:227848-764677 GCF_000152985.1 Leeuwenhoekiella blandensis MED217
ATTTTAAAAATCCGGTTTTTTCTGCCAGTGCACTTACCATATCGAGTCCGGCTTCGATCTCACCACGGCTTACTTCCGCTTGCGGAACCCCATCAAAAACATCTAAAAAAGTTTTTTCGTTAAGCGCTTTTAGGTTTGCTGCTGTTGACTTTCCGAAGAGAATTTCTGAAGCTTTTACCGCGTTCTCATAATTTTCAACGCCGTGTGTGCTGATGGTCACTTCTTCTGCCAGACGCTTTTGCAAGGCGCGCTGATGTGGCGCTTCTTGATGCTCTGCGATAAGATTCTCTATTTCTTCTTTTCCTAAAAAGGTGAAGATCTTAATGTATTTTGCTGCATCCTCGTCGCTGGTATTCAACCAATATTGGTAAAATCTGTATGGAGAAGTGCGTTCTGCATCTAACCAAATATTGCCGCCGGCAGTTTTTCCAAATTTTGTTCCGTCTGCTTTGGTGATCAGCGGGCAGGTCATCGCATACGCTTTTCCACCACCAATTCTACGCACCAATTCGGTTCCAGTAGTGATGTTTCCCCACTGGTCGCTTCCGCCCATTTGCAGCGTTAGCTCTTTTTCACGATATAAGTGTAAAAAGTCATAACCCTGAACGAGTTGGTAAGTAAACTCAGTAAAACTCATTCCTTCCGCAGATTCTGCAGATAGACGCTTTTTAACCGAATCTTTGGCCATCATATAGTTTACGGTGATGTGTTTCCCCACATCGCGTATAAACTCCAGAAAGCTAAAATCTTTCATCCAGTCGTAATTGTTCACAAGAACGGCTGCGTTTTCTTCATCAGAATCAAAATCAAGAAAGCGCGATAATTGCTCTTTGATAGCTTCCTGATTGTGACGCAAAGTATCTTCATCAAGCAGATTACGCTCGTCAGATTTACCTGAAGGATCGCCAATCATACCCGTGGCACCACCTACAAGCGCAATAGGCCTGTGGCCGCTTGCCTGAAAATGTTTCAACATCATAACGCCTACAAGGTGACCTATGTGAAGCGAGTCTGCAGTTGGGTCGATCCCCACATAGGCAGATCGCATTTGTTCCATAAGGTGTTCTTCAGTCCCGGGCATCACATCGTGAATCATCCCACGCCATTGCAGCTCTTCAACAAAATTGGTAATCATAATTGCTAGTTTACGCGCCAAGCGCGATTTAAAATCTTTTTTTCTTACTACTGCCTGTCGAAAAGGATTTTATAAAATCAATTTTGCAACTGCGGCAGCGGGTCAACCTGTGACCATTTCTAAGCCTGCAAATATAAATATTATGCACAAAGCTTAGCTGCAAGAATAGAAGAATATGACTAACTTCGTAGCTATGATTTTAGTTACGGGAGGTACCGGTTTAGTTGGGTCGCATTTGTTGTGGCAATTAGTTGCGCAAGGCGAAAATAAGATACGTGCGATCTATAGGACCGAAGCTAAAATTAAAACGGTAGAAGCGCTTTTTCAATGGAAAAATAAGCAAGCTGAAGCGACTAACATGTCGGCTGATTTTTCTCAAATTGAATGGATTCAAGCAGATGTGACCGATATTCCTGCTCTGACCGAAGCTTTTGCCGGAGTTGCTAAAGTTTACCATTGCGCCGCACTGGTTTCTTTCAATCCTAAACGTTTTGACGAACTTCAAAAAAACAATGTCGAAGGCACAGCAAATATTATCAATTTGTGTTTAAAGCATCAGGTTGAAAAATGCTGTTATGTGAGCTCGGTAGCGGCATTGGGAGATAGTGTAAAAGCCATAACTGAAGAAACGCATTGGGAAGCCAATAAAGAAAATAGTGTTTATAGCATTTCAAAATTTGCTTCAGAAATGGAAGTCTGGCGTGGTACGCAAGAAGGCCTCGGTGTGGTGATCGTAAACCCGGGAGTAATCTTAGGAGAAGGCTATTATAACAGTGGAAGCGGCACGATGTTTAAGCAAATCGCAAACGGACTAAAATTTACAGTTCCCGGTTCTACAGGTTTTGTTGATGTGATTGATGTTGTGCGCGCGATGATTCTTTTAATGCAAAGCGATGTGCACAATGAACGCTTCATTTTAGTTGGTCATAATCTTGCTTTTGAAACCGTATTGAAAAATACAGCTACAGCTTTAGGAGTGAAGTCTCCTTCTAAAATGCTTAAAAAGTGGCAACTTGATCTCACCTGGAAAATAGATTGGTTTCTAAGTCTTTTGGGTAAACGACGTCGCCTCACTAAAAGTACCGCAAAATCTGCTTTTACGCAGACCGTTTATGACGCATCTAAATTAAAAGCTGAGCTTGCAGATTTTGAATACACGCCAATAAAAGAAACTTTACAGCGCGTTGCAAAGCATTTTAACTACTCACAGGAGCGATAAGCGAATCGGTTTTTAATGGTCTATCAGGCATTGGCGTGTTTGCTTTTTTGATAGAATCACGTCTGCGTTTACTTTCTTCAATGCGAATACTGTCCAAATCATTCTGCTTAAACTGAATTTCGTCACGTTGTGCAGTAAGACGCGTGCTTACCTCTTCCCACATCGCGATATATTCATTAAAATTTACGCTGTAATAATCGATACTTTGTGCTAGTTGCAAACTGTCGATTTCGTACTTATCGTAGATAAACGAGTCGGGTTCTATACCTAAAGCACGCATATCGTTAACACTATAGGTCTTGAGCGCGCGCAACAAGGAGATGTCATATAAGATATCGGTCATTTTTTCCCGCTCGATAAAATTATCGGGCTTTTGAGGGCGCTCGATATCGTGACAGCTCAGTACTGCCAGCATAAATAAAAGCAAGATGTAGCCTTTTTTGATCATCGGTTAAAAGTTAAACGCTTTCCATGCTTCTCATCGTATACTTTAAAGTTTTTATAGGCCAGTTGACCGTTTACAAACGTGTGAGAAATGCGCGATTTAAAGGTGTTTCCTTCAAAAGGTGACCACTTGCATTTATAGAGAATATTATCTGTAGTTACTGTCCAGGGGTTGTTTAGGTCTACTAAAACAAGATCTGCATAATAACCGGGTTTGATATAACCGCGTTTTTCTACATCAAAAAGAATAGCCGGGTTATGACACATCTTTTCAACAATTTTCTCCAGACTTATTTTACCCTCGTGATATTTTTCAAGCATTGCAGGTAACGCGTGTTGTACGAGAGGTCCGCCACTAGGCGCTTTAGTGTACACATTTTGTTTTTCTTCTAAAGTGTGCGGCGCGTGGTCTGTCGCGATGACATCAAGACGGTCGTCAAGCAAAGCTTCCCATAGTGCAGCGCGATCGGTCTTTTTCTTTACCGCGGGATTCCATTTGATAAGGGTTTGCTTGTCTTCATAATCTTCATCAGAAAACCAAAGATGGTGAATACAAACTTCTGCGGTGATCTTTTTATCTTTTAATGGAATTTTATTGTCAAAAAGCTCCATTTCTTTAGCTGTAGAAAGATGGAATACATGCAAACGCGCACCGGTTTCTTTTGCTAAAGCGATCGCTTTTGAAGAAGATAAATAACAGGCTTCTTCACTGCGAATAATGGGGTGCATATTGATAGGAATATCATCACCGTAGCGTTCTTTATAGATCTCCAGATTGTTCTTGATCGTTTCTTCATCTTCGCAATGAACAGAAATGACAAGATCTGTACTCTTAAAGATCTCTCGTAAAACCTCTTCATCATCTACGAGCATATTTCCGGTAGAACTTCCTAAAAAGAGTTTAAGGCCGGCAACTTTTGTTTTGTCGACTTTCTTGATTTCAGAAAGGTTGTCGTTAGTCCCGCCAAACATAAATGAATAGTTTGCGTGCGATGTTTCGGCAGCGCGACTAAATTTATCTTCTAGTTTCTCAATCGTAGTCGCTTGAGGGACGGTATTAGGCATCTCAATGAATGAGGTGATCCCACCGGCGACCGCAGCGCGAGACTCTGAACCTATCGTTGCTTTATGCGTAAGCCCCGGTTCTCTAAAGTGCACTTGATCATCTATAACTCCCGGTAAAAGGTGTTTTCCTTCAGCATCAAAAACATGCACGTCAGGACCTTTAACGCTTAGATTTTGACTTATTTCTAAAATTATTCCGTGTTCAATGTAAACGTCGCCACGCACAATGGTGCCTTCATTTACGATATGCGCATCCTTGATCAGTACCTTTTCCATCTATATATCGTAACTTTTAAACAGACTTTTAAATTTCATTCCTAAAACGCCAAAAACGGCTTCACTAAAAATACCTGTACTCATTTTGCTGGTACCTTTGGTACGATCAACAAATATCACAGGTACTTCAATAATATTAAAACCAAGTAGATGCGCTTTGAATTTCATTTCAATTTGAAAAGCATAGCCTACAAACTTGATTTTATCAAGGGTTATTTGCTCGAGCACTTCACGTCTATAACAAATAAAACCTGCGGTCGTATCTGCAATATCTAAGCCAGTTATAAATCTAACATATTTTGACGCGATATATGACATTAAGACGCGTCCCATAGGCCAGTTTACCACATTTACTCCGGTCTTGTATCTTGAACCTATAGCAAGATCTGCACCGCCTTTTGCACACGCATTATACAGCCTGATGAGGTCATTAGGGGCATGCGAGAAATCTGCATCCATCTCAAAAATATAGGCATAATCACGCTCTAATGCCCATTTAAATCCTGCGATATAGGCTGTGCCCAAACCGTTTTTGCCGGGGCGCTCGAGCAGGTGAATTTGTCCAATAAATTCTTCTTGTAAACTTTTTACAAGCTTGGCGGTGCCGTCTGGTGAATTGTCATCAACCACCAATACTTCAAACGCGCGTTGCTGCGCAAAAATGTTGCGCACCAATTTCTCAATATTCTCGGCTTCGTTATAGGTAGGAATTATGACGAGCGAACCTGCCATCGTTGTATGATTTATGCGCAAATGTAAAGATTTTGAAGGTTATTTGTTCTGGCATTTATTCAAACTCTCGTATTTATGGTAATTTTGGACCTATAAAAAATCAAGAGTTTGCAAGCCTTAGAACGCAGTTTTAGTAGTAATGACTGGATTACCATAGTACTTGTGGCATGCTTGGTTCTTGTGGCAGTAGCCAAAGTGATCTATGAATCCCGTTTTGTAGATTTTGCAGAGCTGCTGGTAAATGAAAAGTACCTCTTAAAATCAAATAAGGATATTCGCTTTGAAAATCCATTTAACCTGATTCTTTTTACGGTTCAGTTCTTTTCGATCTCCCTTTTTATCTATATTATCTTTAGGGAGTTGGGGGTTGAGACCGATGCTTCTTCCTTTCTGCTTTATGTGCGTATTGTTCTGGCTTATGTGGTATTTGTATCCTTAAAGTTTTTTATAGAGCGTATGCTAGGCGTTTTATTTAATGGCGAGCAGGAACTCAATACGTATCAATTTTCAAAATTGAGCTACCGCAGTTATTTTGCATTGGTATTACTTCCTGTAAATGCGGTATTTATATATGCGTTAAAACCCGGGTTTATTACCATTTGTATCATTGTGGGAATCTTTCTGATTTTTAACGTAATCAGCCTATTTAACACGTATAGACGGTATGAAAATATGATTTACAATAATCTGTTTTATTTTATTTTGTACCTTTGCGCACTTGAAATCGCACCCTACTTCATTTTATATAAGGTGTTTAGTTTTATATAGCTTGAATATGAGGAGTGAAATAAACCCAAATTTAGAATGTCTATGAAAGTGAAGACTATTTTGGTTTCGCAACCAGAACCAAAAGTTGAGAATTCCCCCTATTTTGAGTTACAGGAAAAGAAGAAGGTAAAAGTTGACTTCATTCCATTTATTCACGTTGAAGGTGTATCAGGCAAGGAGGTTAGACATCAAAAAATTGACCTTAGTAAATACACAGCGATCATCCTAACCAGCCGTAATGCTGTGGATAATTTTTTCCGCATAGCGGAAGAAATGCGTTTTAAGGTGCCAGACAGCTTGAAGTACTTTTGTCAAAGTGAAGCTGTAGCTTACTATTTGCAAAAGTATGTGGTATATCGCAAGCGTAAGATTTATGTAGGTAAACGTACGTTTACTGAATTGTCACCTATTTTAAAGAAGTATAAGAATGAGAAGTTTTTGCTTCCATCATCAGATTCTTTAAAGCCGGAGGTTCCTAATGTATTGAATGATCTTAAACTGAACTGGGATCGTGGTATTTTTTACCGTACCGTGGTAAGTGATCTGTCACACCTTAAAGATGTTACTTATGACATTTTAGTATTCTTTAGCCCAAGCGGAATCAAATCACTATTTGAAAATTTTCCAGATTTTAAACAAAACGACACACGCATTGCTGTTTTTGGAAACTCTACCATCAGAGCCGTAGAAGAAGCTGGATTAAAGGTGAACATCAAAGCACCTACTCCAGAAACTCCATCAATGACGATGGCTTTGGAGAAATATATTGACGACGTCAATAAAAAATAACGCGCTCTCAAAAAGAACTAAAAAGGCTCCTGATCAGGAGCCTTTTTTTATGGAGTCATCTCTAGCCTAAAGGCGGTTGCCCTGCTAAAAGTTCGTCATTTGCAAAAGCTTCAAATTTTTTGAAATTCTCTTTAAAGGAAGCTGCTAGTTTGTGAGCAGTCTCATAATACGCTTCATCGTCACCCCAAGTTTGGCGCGGACTCAAAACATCATCTGGAACTCCCGGACACGTGCGGGGTTGTGCCACTCCAAAAACCGAATGAATATGGTAATTCTCGTGATCGATAGGGCCAAAAGAGTTGTTTAAAACCGCGTTGATCATTGCACGCGTGTATTTTAATTTCATACGTTTCCCTACGCCATAAGGTCCGCCCGTCCATCCTGTATTGATGAGCCAAACATTTACGCCGGCTTCTTTCATCTTCTTACTTAGCATTTGTGCATACTCGGTAGGATGTAAAGGCATAAACGGGGCTCCAAAACACGCAGAAAATGATGGCACAGGTTCATTTACTCCTGCTTCGGTGCCGGCAACCTTTGCGGTGTAGCCGCTAATGAAATGATACGCTGCCTGTCCTGGTGTTAATTTTGAAATAGGAGGTAAAACCCCAAAGGCATCTGCCGTAAGGAAAAAGATATGCTTTGGGTTTTTACCCACAGAAGGCTTTTGAATGTTTTCAATATGATGTATCGGGTAGCTAACGCGCGTATTGGGCGTTATAGACGTATTGGTGTAATCTACTTGTTTCTGCTTATCAAGGATCACATTTTCGAGCAAAGCGCCTTTTTTTATCGCATTAAAAATATCGGGTTCTTGAGCTTCAGAAAGGTTGATCACTTTGGCATAACAACCACCTTCAAAATTGAAAATGGCATTGTCTGCTGTCCAGCCGTGTTCATCGTCGCCAATTAATTTTCGGTTAGGATCTGCGCTTAAGGTGGTTTTTCCTGTTCCTGATAAACCGAAGAAAATAGCGGTTTCGTCATTTTGACCTACATTGGCAGAGCAATGCATAGGCAAGGTGTTTTGCTGCGTAGGAAGTATAAAGTTAAGTACCGAAAAAATACTCTTCTTGATTTCGCCGGTATATCCCGTACCCCCAATAAGAATGGTTTTTTCTTCAAAGCTGATGACGGCAAAATTCTCTTGCCGAGTGCCGTCGATTTCAGGATTTGCTTTAAATCCGGGAGCGTTGAGCACCAGCCAATCTTCTTTAAAGTTATCAAGCTCCTCTTCAGAAGGTCTTAAGAACATATTGTGAACAAAAAGATTAGACCAAGGGTGTTCATTTACGACGCGCACGCCCATTTTGTAACGGTCATCGGCGCAGGCAAATGCATCACGCACGTAGAGTTTACGTTCTGACAAATACGTATTCATCTTGTTACGTAGCTGTCGAAATTTGTTCTTATCAAACGGGATGTTGATAGCTCCCCACCAGACCTTGTCTCTTGTTAATTCGTCAATCACGATAAATCGGTCTTTTGGAGATCTTCCGGTAAATTTCCCGGTTTCTATTGCCAAAGCCCCCGAGTCAGTGGTTGTTCCCTGACCGAGAAGTACACAGATTTGGTGCAATTCTTCTGGAGGCAATTGGTAATGAATTGTGGCATTTTTAATTCCGTATTGCGATATCGCAATCGTTTTCGTAAATAAGGCAGTTGAAGCCATAAAATTGAATTTTTAGAAATACGCCGTAAAGCTAATGCTTTAAAATTATCAAAAAGTTAAAAAAAGATAATTATTTTAGTAATTTGATAAAATTATAAGTGATTGCGATCCAGGCCGAAATAAGCAAAGCACCGCCTATCGGGGTAATCCAGGCAATTGCCGAAATATCAACTCCGGTTATAGGTTTTGTAGTAAGTAAATAAATCGAACCGCTAAAGAGTAACACGCCACTTATAACCAAATAAAAACTGATTTTTTGTGCTTTTTGAGATAAGGGCAATGCGCCGCCGACAAGTAATAATAAAAATGCGTGATACATTTGATAGCGCACTCCGGTTTCAAACGAATTTATAGCTTCAGGCGTTAAACTTTCTTTGAGTCCGTGCGCGCCAAAAGCGCCTAAAATTACTGCGGTTAATCCTAAAAGTGCACCGGTAATGAGAAGTGTTCTTTGCATGATTTTGATTTAAAATACGCGATCAAATGACTAAATTATACACAGCAAAAATACGCTTTTATTATGCGAAACATCTTAATTATAGGGGCAGGAAAATCTACTGCGCAACTTATAAAATATCTAGCCGATAAGGCTTCTTCTGAAAATTTACAACTCATTATAGCAGATCGTGATCTCGCTCAGGCACAGGCATTGGCAGGGAACTATGATTGCGCCAACGCCATTACACTAGATATCTATAATGTTGAAGACCGAAAGGAGCAAATCACAAAAGCAGATATCGTTATAAGTATGCTTCCTGCGCGTTTGCATATCGATGTGGCGCGCGATTGCCTTGCACTCAGTAAAAATCTGGTGACCGCTTCTTATATAAGTGATGCGATGAAGGAGCTTGATGACGAGGTCAAAAAGAAAGGTTTGGTGTTTATGAACGAAGTAGGTCTTGACCCGGGAATTGATCATATGAGTGCGATGCGGGTGATTGACCGTGTGCGAGATGCTGGTGGCAAAATGCTGTTATTTGAGTCTTTTTGTGGTGGTTTAGTCGCTCCCGAAAGCGATACGAATCTCTGGAATTATAAATTCACGTGGAATCCCAGAAATGTCGTTTTAGCCGGTCAAGGCGGGGCGGCAGAATTTATTCAGGAGGGAACTTATAAGTATATTCCGTATCAACGCTTATTCAGAAGAACTGAATTTCTTGATGTGGAAGGCTACGGAAGGTTTGAAGCGTATGCCAATAGAAACTCTCTAAAATACCGAAGCATTTACGGTTTGGAGGATATTTTGACGCTGTATCGCGGTACGATGCGTCGCGTAGGATTTTCTCGTGCCTGGAATCTTTTTGTGCAATTGGGAATGACTGATGATAGCTATACCTTACAAAATACCGAAGCGATGAGCTATCGCGAATTTACCAACCTCTTTTTGCCGTATTCGCCCACAGATTCTGTACAGCTCAAATTGCGTCATATGCTTAAGATTGATCAGGATGATTTGCTTTGGGATAAATTGTTAGAGCTTGACCTGTTTGATGACACCAAAAAAATAGGATTGAAAAATGCAACACCCGCGCAATGCCTGCAGCGTATACTTGAAGATCAATGGACGCTTGCCGAAACGGACAAAGATATGATCGTGATGTATCATAAGTTTGGTTATGAGATCAATGGCAAAAAGAAACAAATTGATGCGACGATGGTGAGTGTTGGTGCTAATCAAACCTATACTGCAATGGCAAAAACTGTTGGTTTGCCGGTAGGCATTGCAGCGCTCAAAATACTTAACAAGGAGATTACAACTCCCGGTGTTCAGTTGCCGATACGGCGTGAAGTTTATAATCCTATTTTAGAGGAGTTGGAGGAAAACGGGATTATTTTTAAGGAATATGAAGTGCCTTATTTGGGATACAATCCGCACCATCAATAAATCAGAATGATTAAAAATTTAAAGTTTTTTACAGGCTTACGCTTATAGTAATGGGGTTAATTGCTATTTTTAGTTGAAATACTATAGGTAATGAAAATTGTAAATGAACAAATAGCAATAGACGGAATTGATAAAATAATCTTGCGCCAACTGATGGAAGATGCGCGTAAACCCATTTTAGAGATTGCACGTCAAGTCGGTATCTCTGGTGCTGCGATACACCAACGTCTCAGAAAATTAGAAAAGTCGGGTTTGATCACCGGTTCAAAGTTCACCATAGATCCAAAGATTTTAGGATACAATACGATGGCATTTATTGGAATCTATTTAGATCGGGCGATGAGCAACCCTAAAGCTGTTAAGCAGCTTGAAGAAATCCCGGAAGTTTTGGAGTGTCATTACACGACCGGAAACTGGTCAATTTTTATCAAGATCCTGTGTAAGAATAACGAACACTTAATGCATCTTTTGAATAAAAAAGTACAGGCGATTGATGGTGTTTCTAGAACCGAAACGTTTATTTCTTTAAATCAGCAGATAGAACGTCAGATTCAGATCTAAGAAATTTAGATACAAGCTTTGGAGCTATTTGTGCCTTTGGTGAAACCAATAAAAAACCCGGCACTCTTTCTTATCAAGTAACCGGGTTTTCCAACTTAACTAACCAACCAATTATGAACAGTTATTGAGTCGGTTATATAGGAGTTACCTTACATCTTTTTTTAAAAAAATTATAAAACCATTAGGTTGCAGCCGCGAATGTCTGAAGTATCAAAACGGCCTAAAATTTCAAAGCGGTTTTCATCAAGTTTTTTACCCAAATCTTGCGTCGCTATAAAAGGACACGAATAGTGATTGGCGAGATCGATCACGTTGATTCCGCCGGTTTTTCCGGGAGCTACATAGTTTAACGCATCTTCGGTGTCGCGCATAAAAACCTGCATCCAAGGCGGATTTGTAAAAATCCCGTTTCCGTTTGAATAGCCCTGAGACAGCAATTCGGTCATCCCATATTCGCTATGAATTTCAGCCACACCAAAACCTTCTTTTAAGATGGCGTGCAACTCTTCTCGTATTAATTCTTTTCTTCGGCCTTTCATACCGCCGGTTTCCATCACAATGGTATTCTTCAGCTTAAATTCAAACAGCTCAACCAGATCAAGCAACGCAAAAGAAACGCCTATTAAAAGCACTTTTTCGCCTGCGGCATCCAGACGTTTTAATTTTTCGCTCAGCGCATTATAATCATTGAGATAAAAGCCGCTATCGGGTTTTTTACTGTCTTTGATCAAGCAATCAACCATATAAATAAGTGACGAGCCATCGCGCTCTAAGTACGATGGAAGCAAGGCAAGCACCGTATAGTCTTCGATAGCGCCATAATGCAGTTTAAAACTTTCGCGAAAGCTTTTTTCGTATAGATCAAGATCGGTCACGTGATGTTTGCTGGTAATGCTGCCGGTGGTTCCGCTACTGGTAAAAACCGTTTGCACGGCATCTTCTGAAGCCACAACTTTAAATTCTTTAAAAAACTGAATAGGCAAAAACGGAATTTGATCAAGCTCAGTAATCGTTGCAGGATCTACCTTCAAATAATTACAAAATCGACGATAAACCGTGTTATGCTCCCATTGATAGTTAAACGATGCCAGCGCAAGGTTTTTAAACTGATCTTGGGTTTGAATAGTGAATATAGAATCTGGAAGCATACCTAATTTTAGAGAATGTAAAGTTATCTAAAATCAAAAAGCAGCCGAACATTTATTATTTTTAAAGCAAGTTAAGTTTATTTAAATGTTACCAATGCGGTTAACATGACCGTGCCAAATATTAAAATGTATCTTTACGATTCGATTAAATTTTCAGTCTTATGAAGAAAAAGGAAATTAAGATTTTGCTTGTTGACGACGAGCCGGATATTCTTGAGATTGTTGGCTATAACCTTAGTAATGAAGGCTACCAAGTCATCACCGCTTCTAACGGAAAAGAAGGTGTGAAAGCGGCAAAAAAGAATAATCCACATCTTATCATTCTTGATGTGATGATGCCTGAGATGGATGGTATCGAAGCCTGTGAACAGATACGTAAATTACCAGGCCACGAAGAAACGATCATTGCTTTTCTAACGGCTCGCGGTGAAGATTATTCACAAGTTGCCGGTTACGATGCCGGAGCAGACGATTATATTACAAAACCTATAAAGCCTAAAGTTTTGGTAAGTAAAGTTAAGGCGTTGCTACGTCGTCTTAAAGAAGAAGAGGAAGGTGATAGCTCGGTTAAAATAGGCGATCTGGTAATCAATCGTGAAGAGTACAAGATCATTAAAGACAAGAAAGAGATGGTACTCCCGCGTAAGGAGTTTGAACTACTTTCTTTACTTGCTTCAAAACCCGGAAAAGTATTTAAGCGAGAAGATATTCTTGATAAAGTTTGGGGTAATGAAGTAGTTGTAGGTGGTAGAACCATCGATGTACACATTAGAAAACTACGTGAAAAAATAGGCGACAAAAAATTTAAAACCATTAAAGGCGTAGGGTACAAATTTGTGGTTTAAATGGCAGTGAATTTTAAAAAATCATACCGTTTTGCAGTGTTTTCATCACTGATGATTACGGTAGCTTTAACGCTCTTTGTGAGCGTTTTTTTCTATATGACTAATGCGATAGACTGGGTGTTTATTGTCTTATTTGCATTGGTATGTTTTGCTTTATCCTTCTTGCTTATTCAAGTGCGGGTAGAACGGTTTATTTACAATCGAGTGAAACAAATTTATGATGATGTTACGCTACTCGATGTAACCTCGTTACGCCGCGGCCAGATCACCACAGATATGTCTAGCCTTACTAAGGAAGTAGAACGCTTTGCGGCGAGTAAAAAGCTCGAGATCGAATCGCTTAAAATTAGAGAAGAATACCGAAAGGAGTTTATGGGTAATGTGGCTCACGAACTCAAAACGCCTTTATTTACTGCGCAAGGCTATATTCTCACCTTACTTGATGGGGCGATGAAAGATAAATCGGTGCGTAAAAAATACTTAAAGCGTGCAGGAGCTTCTATTGAGCGTCTGGTCTATCTCGTTAACGACCTGGATATGATCGCCAAACTCGAAGTGGGAGATCTTAATATTCGCTATGAATATTTTGATATGGTCGAGTTGGTAAAAGACACCTTCGAACTTCTGGAGATGGAAGCTGCTAAGAAGAATATCACGCTCACCACAGATATGGAGTATGATTATCCCATTATGGTCAATGCAGATCGCGAGCGTATTCAGCAGTTGTTGACTAACCTTATCGTGAACTCAGTAAAATATGGAAAACAAGACGGTACCACAGAGATTTCTATAGAAAACCTAATTCAAAATAAAGTGATCGTGCGCGTTACAGATAATGGTGAAGGAATCGCGTCTGAACATATACCACGCTTGTTTGAGCGTTTTTACCGTGTTGATAAAAGTGGTTCGCGTCGTGAAGGTGGTTCAGGACTTGGGCTCTCTATCGTCAAGCACATTATTGAAGCCCATGACGAAAAGATTTATGTTGAAAGCGACTTTGGAGTGGGATCTGAGTTTTCGTTCACCCTTGAAAAGGCCGAAGAGCTCCCCGAAGCTCCCCTCCCCAAAACGTCTTTGGTTGAGTAAAGGTTCAAAACCGGTAAAAACTTTGACTTTACTCAAATCTTTTAAACTGAATTTTTCCTGATCCTTATAAGGAACAATCCCCATAGAGT
Source organism: Leeuwenhoekiella blandensis MED217 (assembly GCF_000152985.1). Lineage (GTDB taxonomy): Bacteria > Bacteroidota > Bacteroidia > Flavobacteriales > Flavobacteriaceae > Leeuwenhoekiella > Leeuwenhoekiella blandensis. The sequence continues at coordinate 241,563 of NZ_CH672395.1, forward strand.
GTAAGCGCTTGGCGAGATATTCTTGTTCAGTTTGCCCGGGCGTAGGTATAAAAAAGGCTTTTTTGCCTAGTTTAAAGAGATCCATAATGGTGGTGTAACCCGAGCGGCAAATGACAAGATCGCTTGAGCAAATTGCGTTTTGTAAATCTTCAGTTTCCATAAAGTTCACAATTTTAACTTGCTCTTTACGGGTGACTTTTTGCTCTGCTTCCACGACACCGCGCACGAATAGTACTTGCCCTTTGTAGTGTTTCAACTCGTGCATCAAAATTTCTTCAAGCTCGGTACGTTGCGGTTCAGGACCGCTTAGCAACACCATAATATCGTAGCTAGACGCGGTTTCTTTCTGCTCAAGCCGCGATAACGCACCGATATATTTTACCGGGATCTCAAATTTTTTAGGATGACCCAATTTTCCGCTAAGGTTAGCATCATCTGCAAAATCAGGTACCCAGCATTCATCAAATTTTTTGATGTAACTGCGATGCATCGCAGAAGTTAAACGGGTGGTGCTTCCGCTTAAGACCTGAAGTTGATGTGTGATAAAAACCGTTGGAATTTCAGTATGATACAAGCCTAATCGGTTATCAGAGATCACGCCATCGATCTTCTTGTTTTTCACCAATTCTTTGAGTTGCTCGCGTTCTTGACGAATAGCTTTTAGGACTTTGGGACTGCGCAAAAGCATTTTCCATTTAAAACGCTTGCCTTTTTTAGCATATTCGATCTTGTAAGAAGGCAATTCAATACCTTCTAACTGCGGAAACTCCTTTTGAAGTAAGGTTAACGCCATACCGTCGCTTGCTATGATCACCTCAAAACCGTCGGCGAGAAGCGCATAAATTATGGGTATGCTTCGGGTAGCATGCCCAAGTCCCCAGTTAAGCGGAGCAACAAGTATGGTTTTATGAATTTTCATCAATACAAAAGTGTAACATACCTGATAACTAAATGTTTCAGCTAGATTATCAAACTATTAAAATTACGGTTTAGTATATTAAATCAAAGTTTTTAAATAACTGTTTTGTAGTGCTTTACGGGGATTTAGAAATGTTATGTGTATGTTAGGTTGCATTATGATAATTTATTAGCCGCGCATTTGTAAGAGTACCCGTATATTTGAGCCGATTTTTTAAAAGGTATTTGAATTCAGGTTCGTTTTAGAATACCTTCAGCAATAACCTCCGCAAAAGGAAAAAGAGCACACAGCAGTTGGGAAGTAAAAATAAATTAAAACGCTTTCGCGAAAACGAAACTTTTAGCAATGTCATTCAGCCGAAGCGGGAAGAATTGACCGATCAGGAATTTCCGTTAAAAGGAAATTGGAATAGGGATTTCTTTAAAAATGATAAGCCTATCGTTCTTGAGCTGGGTTGTGGCAAAGGAGAATACACTGTGGGGTTGGCACAGCGGTTTCCTGAAAAGAACTTTCTGGGCATAGACATTAAAGGAGCTCGTTTTTGGCGTGGAGCTAAAACCGCTTTAGAAGAAGGTATTTCCAACGCAGGTTTTCTACGTACCCAGATAGAGCTGGTTGATAAAGCTTTTGCCGAAAATGAAATCTCTGAGATCTGGATCACGTTTCCCGATCCTCAGATCAAATATAAGCGTACCAAGCATCGTATGACCAATCCGGAGTTTTTAGCACGCTATAAAGCTATTTTAAAGCCTGATGGTCTGATGCATTTAAAAACCGACAGTGAGTATATGCACGGGTATACTTTGGGCCTTTTAGAAGGTTTAGGGCACGAGATCTTATATGCGCATCATAATATTTATATCAATCACGAGGCGCCACAGGAAGTGGTTGGTATTCAGACTTTTTATGAAAAACAGTATCTTGAAAAAGGGAAACCCATTACCTATATAAAATTCAAGATCAACTAAGTACTTTTGGAAATAACAAAGCTCTTCTTTATCACCTATTTTGCTGCGTTCCTTGGGGTATTGCCACCGGGTTTGGTAAATATGTCTGTAGCAAAAACCTGTGTACATCGCGGGATGCGTAATGGAGTGCTTGTTGCGATAGGAGCTTCGATCGTTGTTTTGTTACAGGCTTTTGTTGCGGTGTTATTGGCGCGTTATATTTTTAGTCATCCTGTGGTTAGAAATACGTTGTTGCGCACGGGTATTGTGATCTTTGGGATACTGGCGGTCTATTTCTTCATCGCTGCTAAAAAGAACAAGGTCAAAGAGGTTAAAATCCCTAAGCATAGTGGTCGTCGCAGTTTTGCAAAAGGTGTTTTTGTAGCAGTGATTAATGTGTTGCCTATTCCATATTTCTGTGCGTTGAGTGCGGCGTTCAATATTACCAGTGTTAATAATAATGGTTGGTTAGAAATAGGTTTGTTCACGCTTGCAGCAGCTTCAGGAACCTTCACAGCATTGTATCTTTATGTGGTAGGTTTTAACCGAATTCAAAATGAACCGCGCAATTTTGCCAAGTATTCTAATTATTTTATGGCTGCGCTGATGATCGTATTGGTAATTCTCACGCTTATACGTATGCTTTATGCCAAAACCTGAAACGCTTAATTTCTTTCAAAAAGTATATGCCGTTGCTCGGCAGATCCCTTACGGAAAGGTCACTTCGTATGGCGCTATTGCCAAATGTTTAGGAGCTCCTCGAAGTGCGCGTATGGTGGGTTATGCGATGAATGGCGCTTCTGAGATGGAAGATGTGCCGGCGCATAGAGTGCTTAATCGTAACGGACTTTTAACAGGAAAACATCATTTTCCCGGAACACATTTAATGCAGCAACTGCTCGAGAGTGAAGGGCATACAGTTGTAGAAGACAAGCTTCAAGATTTTGATAAACATTTTTGGGACCCGGTTGAGATGATAGGTTTTGACGCTTCAACCGACCAATAAATTCAACTGAAATTATAAGGTTAAAATCCTGAAGGGTACATCAGTATTTTCAATAGGTAGATAACAAATAACTCTTTCGAGTTCTGAAGTTTTCAGCCTATATTTGCACCTTTAGAATCAATCTAAGTAAGACAACGTGAAGTTAGAAAAACAAGCAATACTTAATGCGCTTAAAACCATAAGTGCGCCGGGAGAAGGTGAGGATATGGTAACCAGTGGCGCGGTAACAAATGTAGTGACTTTTGGAGATGAGGTTATCGTTGATATCACGATCAAAAACCCGAGTTTACAAGCCAAAAAGAAGACTGAAGTTGAGATTATGAAGGCGATTCATGCCGAAGTTCATCAAAAGGCGCAGGTTAAAGTAAACGTACGTGTAGATGCACCCGAGAAAAAACAGGTTAACGAGATCAAAGGAAAACCTATTCCGGGAATTCAAAATATTATAGCAGTAGCCTCTGGTAAGGGAGGTGTAGGTAAATCTACGATTACTGCTAACCTTGCTGTGAGCCTTCAGAAAATGGGCTTTAAAGTGGGAATTCTTGATGCAGATATTTACGGGCCTTCTATCCCGATTATGTTTGATGTACAGGATGAGAAACCGCTTTCAGTAAAAGTTGACGGGAAGCAGAAGATGAAACCGGTAGAAAGCTACGGTGTAAAAGTTTTATCAATTGGCTTCTTTACAAAACCAGATCAAGCGGTGGTTTGGCGAGGACCAATGGCATCAAAAGCGCTTAATCAAATGATCTTTGATGCAGCCTGGGGCGAACTCGATTTTCTTTTAGTAGATCTTCCTCCGGGAACCGGTGATATTCACTTGAGTATCGTACAAGCGATGCCGCTTACCGGAGCTGTGGTGGTTAGTACTCCGCAAAATGTAGCTTTAGCCGATGCTAAAAAAGGAGTAGCGATGTTTCAGCAAGAAAGTATCAACGTTCCTGTTTTAGGAATCGTAGAAAATATGGCTTGGTTTACTCCAGAAGAGCTACCTGAGAATAAATACTATATATTTGGCAAAGAAGGTGCGCGCAATTTAGCCGAAGATCTAGATGTGCGTTTGTTAGCGCAAGTACCTTTGGTGCAAAGTATACGAGAGGCCGGTGATGTGGGTCGCCCTGCTGCTTTGCAAGATGACACCATATTGTCTGAAGCGTTTGAGACTATGACGCGCAATAGTGTTGAAGAACTTGTAAAACGTAATGATAACTTACCTCCTACAGAGGCAGTTAAGATTACAACTATGGCAGGCTGTGCCGCCGTTAAAAAATAGATTATGACAGATACAGAATTAAAAGGCAAAGTTGAAGCAGCTTTAGAAGAGATTCGTCCTTTTTTACAAAGTGACGGTGGCGATATCGCCTTGTTGAGTATTGAAGATGGTACTACTGTAAAAGTGCAGTTAGAAGGTGCTTGCGTGGGCTGCAGTGTTAATCAAATGACGCTCAAAAGTGGTGTAGAAATGACCATCAAAAAACACGCACCACAAATTGAACGTGTGATCAATATAGAAGCATAAAGCTTCCTTTTAAATAATTCTATACATTAAAAAGCTGATCGGAAATCCCGTTCAGCTTTTTTTTTGAGTATAAACTATCGCAGGCAGGTCCATCAGGCATAGTTTGGTATTGAATTTTCAATTTCGACCCAACTCTCGGAGTATTAAACCCATTGGCGTTGCCAATATTTTAAGCGTAAGATTTACATTTAAATAGTATATTTAGCTGTTTATTTTAATAACTATTATAATGAGTCATTCAAAAAGCCGTAGAAACGCATTGAAAAATATTGCATTAACGACAGGAGGTGTCAGTTTAGGGATCTCTGCGTTGAGCTGTAAAGAAACCAGTGAGGAACAAGAGCAAGTCGCTGCAGAAGAAGAGCAAGCGCTTAAAGGTAATATCAATCATTCTGCTTGCTATTGGTGTTATAACTCCTTTCCGTTAGATGCGTTTGCTAAAGATGCGGCTGAACTAGGTCTTAAAGGGATCGACTTATTAAAGCCTGAAGAGTGGGAGACCGCTGCCAAATACGGTTTGGAGTGTGCCGTTGCTACCGAAAGTTTCGCGAGTATTACTAACGGTTTTAACGATCCCGCAAATCATAAAGACTTGCAAGAGAAATATGCCAGACTTATTGATCAGGCAAGTGAAGCGGGAATTAAGAATGTGATCGTGTTTTCTGGAAATAAACGGGAGTTGAGTGAAGAAGAAGGTTTGGCTAATTGTGCTGAAGGTCTGGCACCTCTCGTGAAACAAGCTGAAGAAAAAAATGTCGTGCTTATTATGGAACTGCTTAACAGCAAGATCGATCACGCTGATTATCAATGCGACAATACCCCTTGGGGTGTGGCGCTTTGCGAGCGTTTGGGCTCAGAGCATTTTAAGCTGTTGTATGATATTTACCATATGCAAATTATGGAAGGTGACGTGATACGCACCATTCAGGATTATAATCAATATTTTGCGCATTATCATACCGGCGGAGTTCCTGGAAGAAATGAAATTACCGAAGTGCAAGAGCTTAATTATCCTGCGATAATGCGAGCGATCAAAGACACGGGTTATACCGGTTTTGTAGCTCAGGAATTTATTCCTACCTATCCCGATAAGATCGCTGCCCTAAAAGAAGGCATACGCATTTGTGATGTTTAAAATAATCCTAGTAAAACAGTAGGATTTTAAGCTTCTGAAAACTGGATTTTTATTAATTTTGCAGGTTCAAATACAGCAATTATGCAAGATGTTACCATAACCGTTATTGACCGAGAAGGAGTGGCTCACGCACTTGAGGCACCTACAGATATGAATTTAAACTTGATGGAAGTTTGTAAAATGTATGAGCTTCCTGTTGAAGGAACCTGTGGCGGAATGGCCATGTGCGCTTCCTGCCAGTGCTACGTAGTTTCTGACCATAAACTTAATGAGATGAGTTATGATGAAGAAGCGATGCTTTCTGAAGCATTTAACGTAGAAGAAAATAGCCGCTTGGGATGTCAAATTCCTATTACTCCAGACCTTAACGGGTTAGAAGTGAAATTGGCACCAGAGAGTTAAGCTAACAAATGATTCATTAAAAACGCCCTTGGTCTTGTGATCAAGGGCGTTTTTATTGGCACCACCAAAGGATCTATTATTCTGAGCTAGTTTGCTTGAATAAAGTCAAAGTTTTATTACTCGCTTTTTAAGATATTGAAAGCAAATGGTAACAAGCGCGCTACAAACTCGGCATAAGCGTCTTCAGAAGGATGTAGGCCGTCTGAGGCTACAAGGTTAGGTTCAGCAACACCTCTTCTGGTGATGTCTGTAATGTTTACAAAACGTATGCCTTGTTGTTCTGAAATTGCTCTGGCATAAGCATTATACGCATCGATCTCTTCTGAAATTGTTTCAGCGTTACCGCTGTTTTGTCCAAAAGGAGTATAGGCATAATCAGGTATTGAAACTACAAGCACACGGTCTTTGTCTCCTTGAGCAAGATTGATTGCGGTCATTAATAATTGAGGGAATTCAGTCTCATATTGACTGAAACTTCTTCCCTGATATTGATTGTTTACGCCTATGAGTAAGGTGACCAAATCGTAGGTGTTAGCAGGATTCTCATTATTTATTGCATTGATAAGGTCATCTGTGCGCCATCCTGTAGTGGCGATAATGTCGGTTTCAATAGTACCTTGTGTTTGTGTTGCTAAGGCTTCTTCAAGCTGAATAGGAAACCTGCAGGTTGAGCAAACGCTTTCTCCGATCGTATAACTGTCGCCTAAGGCTAAATAGGAATAATCAGCTTCAGATTGATCTACTGGAAATTCTTCAACTATAGTACCACTTTCATCTGAAGTGCCACAGCCCAAGGTTATTAAAATGAGTAAGAGTCGTAAAGGGTGAAGTAGGGTTTTTAGCATGTTCTATTTCGTTCTATAATCTATTAGTTTTTGAGGTCCTTCCAGCGGAATGCGTATGATTCTTAAAAAGCCTTCATCGGTTGTGGCAATTTGCCATTTGATGAGGGTGATCGCTCCGTTTTCAATTTCCAGACCGGTGATGCTGCGCGGGTGTACACAGCTTCCGTCATTAAAATACGCAATATCCCCCGGTTCTGGAAATCTTGGCCGGTGGGTATGCCCCGTGATCGTAAACTGATTGTTGCGTTGCGTGATCCATTTTTTTGTACGGCGTTCTACTTTTATGAGTTCCTGATAATTCTTCGCCGGACTCGTAGGGTCTGAAATTCCTGCTCCTTGTAAAGGACGCCACAAAACACGCACCATAAAGCGATTAAAACGCCAGGCTACATAATTCATCCAGTCGGCTTGATGCCCGTGACATAAAAAGAGCTCTTGGTTGGTTTCTTTGTGCTTGAGAATGATTCCTTCGTGTACTTTAATTCCCGGAAAAAGAGGTTGGTCGCTGTCTGTTTTTCGGTCAAAGAATTTATGAAGATGCTTTTCTACATAATGCTGGTTTTTATAAACCATATCGTGATTTCCCCAAATCAAATGCAGGCGTCCTTCAGCATAAAACTGTTGCATAAGACCGTAGACATTTTTATGGGATTCAAAAAGAATATCAAACGAGAGGTTTTCCCAAAGTTCATCTCCATCTCCAAGTTCGCAATAGGTAAACCCGTTTTGGTAATAATGCTTCAGCGCGTGAAAATAGATATTTCGGTTGTTTGCAAAATCATCTGCACCGCTATTATCACCGCGATGGCAGTCGCTAAACAAGATAAACTTACTCTCGTCTGAAAACGGGATTACCGGTGCATTAGCAAAAGCACGATCAAAACGGTGGGTAGAAGACATTTCTGCTTTTAGCTAAAGATACAACTAAAGCTAAAATCAAATGCTATGCAGTAATTTTGTCTGTGATTTCCTGTTCGATTCCGCTCCAGAGAATGATGCGTCGGCGTAAGGCTTCAACAGCAGTGTGCTTAACTTCTTCCCACTTAAGCGAATCGCTTCCGCAGAGTTCTTCGATCATTTTAAGCGCCATTGGTCCGTGCTCGTCACCATCCAATTCTATATGGCGATCAAAATAGTATTTGAATAAACTCAAATCCTTTTTTGGGAAGTTCGTCTGTATTTCAGCAATAATTTTACTGAACATATCCGGGATCAAGTCTTCGCGACCAAAGGTAAAAGCAGCTGCGATCTTGTGTGGTTTTCCTTCGGCGATTATTTCAAAGGTAAAGCGTAAAAACTCCTTCACGCTTTCAGGAATGTCACTTACGGCAATGACTAGAAAGATATCGGTGCCGTGCGTGATATGGTTTAAAAAACTGTTGATCTGTTCTAAAGAAGCGTCTGATTTTTTCATTGCGTCCAGATACATCTCAAAATGGCTTTGGCGCTTACCATCCATATTAATGTCTGTCTCTTCGGCAAGCACGATCTCATTGATCAAGTAGCGAATCTCCGGATTTCCGATGGGATACCACGGCGTAGAAACTTTGGTTAAATCAAATTGTAATGCTTTAAGCAGCGACATAAAATCCCATACGGCAAAAACGTGATGTTGCATAAACGATTGCAAATCAGCCGGGGTACGCAATTTTTTATAAAGGGTGTGATTTAAAAGTTCGTCCTGATAGGGAGCGATCGCCTTATTGATATACTTAATCATCAAACAATTTTTTGCAAAATTAAAAAAATCAATTTGACTCTATGCTATTTTAACCCTTGATAATCCTTATATCACTATTATTTAAATGCATTGAGGCCGGTAATGTCCATTCCGGTGATGAGTAGGTGAATGTCGTGTGTACCTTCGTAAGTGACTACACTTTCTAAATTCATCATATGACGCATAATACTATACTCGCCGGTGATGCCCATCCCGCCTAAAATTTGTCTGGCTTCACGAGCGATTTTTAACGCCATTTCTACGTTGTTACGCTTTGCCATGGAGATTTGGGCTGAAGTTGCCTTATCTTCATTTCTAAGTGCTCCCAGGCGCCAGGCGAGCAGTTGCGCTTTGGTGATCTCGGTGATCATTTCTGCTAATTTCTTTTGCTGAAGCTGAAAAGATCCAATAGGCTTACCAAATTGCTCCCGCTCTTTTGCATAGCGTAACGCCGTGTCGTAGCAATCCATCGCTGCGCCAATAGCACCCCAAGCGATCCCAAAACGCGCCGAATCTAAACACATCAACGGAGCGCCAAGGCCTGACTTATTAGGAAGCAGGTTTTCTTTCGGAATTTTTACATTGTCAAAAATGAGTTCACCGGTTGCACTTGCTCGCAACGACCATTTATTATGCGTTGTGGGTGTAGAAAAACCTTCCATCCCGCGCTCAACGATCAAGCCGTGTATTCTTCCACTTTCATCTTTAGCCCATACCACAGCGATATCTGCAAATGGAGCATTAGAAATCCACATTTTTGCTCCGTTCAACAGGTAATGATCGCCCTTATCTTTAAAATTGGTTACCATCCCGCCGGGATTGGAGCCGTGATCGGGTTCTGTAAGGCCAAAGCATCCCATAAATTCACCGCTGGCGAGTTTAGGTAAGTACTTTTTTCGTTGCACTTCGGTACCGAATTTAAAAATAGGATACATTACCAGCGATGACTGTACTGAGGCTGTAGAGCGCACGCCACTATCACCACGCTCGATCTCTTGCATGATGAGTCCGTAGCTTATTTGATCTAAGCCGGCGCCACCGTATTCTTCAGGAATGTAAGGGCCAAAAGCACCAATTTCAGCAAGCCCTTTAATGATTTCCTTCGGGAATTCAGCTTTTTGAGCTGCTTCCTCGATGATAGGAGAAACATCGCGTTTCACCCAATCGCGAGCAGCGCTTCGCACGAGTTTGTGCTCTTCGGTTAAAAGATCATCAAGGTTGTAATAATCGGGAGCTTCAAAAAGATCGGGTTTCATAAGGTGCTTATTGAAAACAGTGAACTGTTGAATTATTAATGCTTTAAAGATTGTGTTTTGTAATCCTCTAAATTTAGCATTTTGCTAAAGCATCAGAAACAATTCTTTTAAATTTTCAATAGGTTAAGACAGCTTACATTTTTAAATAAAAATCTTTAACCAATTCCTGATAGGCTTCGGTGTAGTGGTGACGTGAAATTTCAATAATCAATTCGTCTTTTTGCGGAGTGGTTTGTGTTCTGCTGAAAAGCAGCAAGGAGCGTTTCGCTTCAACCTGGGCATTCCCTTTTACACGGGTAATTTTCTGCGGAAATAAATTGCCGCGTGCAGCGAGATCAATAAATTCTTGCTCGCGATTATAAGGAATCACTACACTGAATATTCCGTCAGGATTGAGTAATTGATTTACCGAAGCTACAAGCAGTTCAAACGGCATTGATTCTTCAAAACGCGCTTGTTCCCTAGCGGAACCTTGCTGCTCTGCTTGCGGAGCATTTCCTTCAAAAAAGGGAGGATTACAGGTGATTAAGTCGTAAGTGTCTTCTATTTCGGTTGCAAATTCATACAAGTGTGCATGATAACAAAACAGGCGATCACCCCAAGGTGAAGCTTCAAAATTGTCTACCGCTTGCTCGTAAGCATCTTCATCCAATTCCAACGCGTCTACAAGTTCTGCATCACAGCGTTGTGCCAGCATCAGTGCAATTACACCGGTTCCGGTGCCAATATCAAGTATCGAAAACGGATTTTGGTCTACCGGCGTCCAGGCACCTAGCAAAACACCATCGGTGCCAATTTTCATCGCACAGCGATCTTGCTTGACAGTAAATTGTTTGAATTTGAAGGGTTTTGACACAGTAAGGTTTCTTGAAGCTTAGTATTAGAGTGTAGGTTTTTTGCTACTATCCCTCACGGATTTTTCGTGAAACGAATTTAGAGATTAAAAATGATAACGATAAGGATAACAATAATGCAACAAGCTATAAAAATTGCCCATTGCTTTAAGAGATGATTTTGCTTTTGAATTTTTAAAGTCTCACGAAATTTTTTCAATTCGGAAGGCTTTAATTTTTTAGAATCAAATTTAAAACCAGAGCCACTCGTTTTATAGTCAGAAAGATTTTTGCGATGTCCGCTATGTTTTTCGGAGCGCTCGCGTCGTCTTTGTAAAGTTGCTTTAAACTGATCTAAACTTCCATTCATGTCGAAGTACTTTTAGTATAAGTACCAGAATTTAGGAAACGTTACAGATATATTGCGATAAGCCCTTCGGGCGTATCTAGAGTGATGGTTTTAGTGCTTCGATCTACTTTTTTGATGAAGTCATCATTTATTGGGATAAGCACTTCTTTACCCTTATGATCAATTTCAAAAAGGGCTTGTGCAGTATTGTCATTTACCCCTGTGATGGTACCTACTTCACCAAAATAGATGTCGTTTACTTTAAAGCCAATGATCTCGTGGTAATAAAATTTATTGCCTTCGAGTTCCGGAAGCATAGAAAGCGGTAGATACAGCTCGGCATTTACGAGATCTTCTGCATCTTCTTCGGTATTGACATCTTCAAAATCTATGCGTAATAAAGTAGACTTGTGCAGTTGGCACGATTGTATAAAAAAAGGAACCAGATTGCCGTTAAATTCGACAAATACTGATTCCAATTCTTCATACATTTCGGGTTCGTCTGTGTCTAGCTTTGCTAGTAACTCGCCCTTAAAGCTAAATTTTCGCACGATTTTGCCCAGATAGAAACATTCTTCTTTGCGCATCGTGATGGGATTTACTTAGCCTCTTCTTCGTTGCTTTCTTCAGCAGCAGGAGCTTCTTCAGTAGTTGCTTCTGCTTCAGGAGCAGCCTCTTCAGCTACTTCTTCTTCAGGTTGAGCAGCTGCAATACGAGCTTCGTTAACTGCTTTTTCTGCAGCTAAAGCCTCTTGACGTGCTTTTTCCTCAGCCTTAGTAAGACCTTCTTTTTTAGCTTCAACTTTAGAAGCTTTTTCTTCAGCCCAAGCATTGAATTTTTCTTCTGCTTGCTCTTCGGTTAATGCACCTTTACGCACACCACCAGCCAAGTGATTTTTAAGTAAAACACCTGTGTAAGAAAGTAAACGTTTTGCAGTTTCTGTAGGCTGAGCCCCGTTCTGCAACCATTTTACTGAAGAATCTACGTCTATATCAATAGTCGCAGGATTTGTGGTAGGATTGTAAACTCCTAATTTTGCTAAGAATTTACCATCACGTTTTGCGCGTGCATCTGCCGCTACAACCCAGTAAAAAGGTTTTCCTTTTTTACCGTGTCTCTGTAATCTGATTTTTACTGGCATAAAAATTAATTTTTGGGGTACCCGACCCCGGTTATAATTTATAAATAACTATCTTAAAATGAAGACATTCTAAGTAGCTTCTCTAAATGAGGGCGCAAATATACCACAAATTTCTGGCTGTCAACATGTTTTTGGCTGTTATTATCATAAATTTGGGTGCCTAATGTAATTCTTGCTATGAAAAAATACATTTTAGTCGTTCTAAGTCTGTTGATGCTCTATTCTTGTTCAGACGATGTTACGTTTAACACACCTGCCTTTCAAGGAATAAGAGATACTGTTTTTTTTAAGGCAAACGGAATGCGTTATGAGCAAAGCGAAGCCGGGCAGGTCTATGTTTATGGTAGTTTGGGAACACAAAGTGTACAATTGATGCTTCCTAATTATGGCGAAGGCAATTTTCGACTGGGACCCACGAGCGCTGCTGAAGCCCAATTCACCAATAGCAATGGAAAGTTATTTACCACCGGTTTTGATGGTGAGGGAGAAGTGATCGTTGAGCGTGCTGCAGACAGTATATATACCGGTACGTTTAAATTTAGAGCGGTTTCCCCTGTAGACACTACCGAGGTGTATTTTACAAGAGGCGTATTTTATGAGGTGCCTTTCTATCTGGAGCCTGTTCCACCCGTTTTAGATCCGGTTGTGAGCAGTTCTTTCTTTTGCAGAATTAATGGAATAGGCTTTACTCCTCCTAGCGTGAGTGCTTCGGCGGGGCCTGATTTTATAACAGGAACCGGCGCAAATAACACCGCCAACATTCGACTTCGATTTCCTCGTAATGTTGAAAAAGGAACCTATTCGCTAACCGATTTTACGGTAGAAAGTGCTTATCAAGCAGCTTACTTTAGTGGTTTTGAAACCCTTGTTGAATCGGGTACGGTCACGATCACGTCACACAATACCCAAGAAGGTTCTATAGGAGGAACTTTTTCTTTTACCGCTCAGGGAGAATCAACGATTCAGGTAACCCAGGGAACCTTTGGGTTTAATTATTTATAAGATTGGAAGGTTTAGATTTTGCATACGCGAAAAAACTAAGCATAGAAAGCACGAGCCAAAAAACATCTACAAAAGCAATTTGGACGTCTCCTTGTGCAAAGGAATTCCAAAACCAGGCATCGCTTATAATTCCGTTGAATATAGGAATTAAAACGCCTAAAATGCTTCCTGAAAGCAAGCAGAAATTGCTCATATATTTAAGATCCTTCCGCCAGATAAGGTACATGCTGAATATCAACCAACTGATGAAATAAAACCAATATAAGAAGGCTTGACCTGCGGGATTTACTTTTACGGCAATAAAGGATAAGGCGGTGACCGGATACATACTTAGGCAAATAGCCATATAAACGCGAGCAACTTTGTTGTAAAAACGGCGCTTATGCTCCGGAAGGTTTTTACGGTCCCTTGCGATCAACCAAATAAGCACGCCCGAAATGATCACCACACATGAGATAATGCCTAAAATAAAAGAGATGATTCTTAGAAAATAACCGCCATAATCTCCAAAGTGCAGCCTGTAAGTCACGTTTTTTACTGCATCTAAATACGACGCCGGTTGATAAGGATCTTTAAGAATGGTCGTGCTGCCTGTTGCAGGTTCAAATTTTATACTTCCTATGCCATTAAATGTTGTAGCGTAATCCAGCTGCCCGTTAAGTGTGATCTGCATATTGGCATCAGCATAATTATTGATCGTGAGTTCATTAAGATTAATGTCGGTCCATTCGCTTTGCGTTTGTTTTATATAAGCATCAAGCCCGGGAAGCTTTTTAAGCCTATCGTGGGCAAAAGCGTAAGTAGGTTTGTTGAATTCAAGATCTTCATAAAGTTGGTTTTGATCTCCGTTGTATAAAGCGAGCACGCTGGGTGCAACCAATAAAGCTTTCAGCATAAAGAAAGCTCCGGTAACCGCGAGAATGAATTGAAAGGGCAAGCCGATAATTCCCAAGGCGGTATGTGCGTCTGTCCATAAGGTTTTCAGCTTGGTCCAGGGTCTGAAGGTGTAAAAGTTAGACACGATCTTTTTCCAATGAACCAAAACGCCTGTGATGATGGCAAACAAAAAGAAAAACGCCACAAAGCCCGAAAGGTAATAGCCTACAGGATAATATATTTGAGCAAAAAAGTGCAGGCGGTATAAAAATTCTCCCAGGCTATAGGCGTCAACATAAGATTGCTCTTTAAGATCAACCGGATCGATATAAAAAAACGCGGCTTGCTTTGCTTTTTCAGGAGCGAGGCTGTCTTGAGAAGCACTTAGATTTACCGCGATCGCACGCTCGGCGTAATAGGTTTTTAGATTGATGTCTCTACCGTCTAAGATATAGGTACTGTCGAGATGCTTCAGAATACGGTCTATCTCGTTAGGCAGGTTATCTGCATTTTGGGCCTGTTCATTACGTTCCCAGGCAACAATTTCATCTCTAAAAAATGAAAAAGAGCCTGCAAAAAAGATGACGTACAAAGCGACACTTATGACAATGCCACTCACCGTATGCAGATTAAACAAAATATTGTAGACGCGTTTTCCCATATATTATGATAGCGTGTTAAGTGGTGGAGCAAAATAGATTAGAACAGAAAAGAGCAAACTTATTCCAAGATAAAGCAGCCAGATTTTCCACGGACTTTTAGCCAGAAAAGCAAGAATGATCAGCGCAGCCCAAACGATAAATAAGCTAAAGGTTGAGGTGATCAAAACCACTACGTGATCTACATAACTGGCCAAAGCCAAATGCGCGGTTTGTGCAACGAGATATCCGCCTAAAATTCCGGCAGTGATTTTACCAAAGCGCTGCCATTTTGAGGTAGTAAGGTATTTTTTATTTGCCGGCATAGGCTAGGACTTAAAGAGGTTTAAAGGTGCCAAAATCACAATGAGACTTGCTAAAGTCATCAAGCTTACTACACCCACAAAAATACCCGTTGCCGGCCCTAACACGAGGATAAACAACCCAAAAGCCAAAATAAGCAGTACGAGACCGCAAATTTTGACTGCTGTGTTGCTCAACTTAAATAAGCCTTGATCAATAGGGTTTTTTTGCTTGCTCCGCATCTTTTCAGAAGTGGAGTAGAGGGCATAAAAACCCGTAAAAAGGAGTATAAAGGCTAGATAGATCATAGACTTAAAAGTTGCAATAGGTGGCGCAATGCCAGATAAACTCATAGGCATCCCCTTTAAATTTTCCGGGAACTTGCTCATTATGTGTTACTTCTAAAATATACTTGGTGTCAAATGGCTTTTTAAAGTTCAGAAGGCCTGATTGATCTGTGGTGAGCTTTTTGGTCCACAGGTCTAACATAGATAAAGTAGCTTCTGCTTCAGTAAGTGGTTTGCCCTTATAAAAAACCTGTAGCTTCACCGCATCGGCAGTGTTGCTCACTTCTTTAATGACAAGCCCTTCAGTATATTTTTTTACTTCAAGCGGAGTTTTTGTATTTACAAGCACTTGTTGAAACGCTTGATATTCCGGTTTAAAAATGCCAAAGTCATATTCGGTATAATCTAGAACATCGATGTTTCGGTTTTCTAGATATACGAGATAAGCGCCGGGTTTGGTTGGGGTGAAAGCTGCCGCAAAATGATCTTCTTTTGCGGTGGTATTCAATTGCATTTTTTTACCCGAAGGATCTACCAGCCAGAGTTTAAAATCTGATACTCCTTTAAAAGCATCGCCGGCAACTTCTTCAATCACACCGTAGGTGTATTCTCCAAAATAAACGCGTACTTCCTGCTTTTGATTTTGTTTTCCGGTAGCAGCTGTTTCAATCCACAGGTAATGTGCTAAAGCGGGTTTTGCTAGCAGCAACAGAATGAATAAGCCAAGGATTTTTAATGTTTTCATCAGGTTCTATGCTTAAAAGTTGTAAGTGAAATTGGCAAGTAAAGACCTTTGGTTTTGCGGACTGATGGTAGACCAACCTTTAAAGTATTCTTTGTTTGCGATGTTGTCTAGTTTTAAGCTGATGCGAAAATCCGGAGTGCCGTAAAAAACAGAAGCATTAAGAACTGTATACTCAGGAAGAGTGAACGCTCCACCAAGATTTCTGTTGAAAATTTTGTTTTCGCTGGCATAATTTCCACCAAAACCAAAACCTAATCCTTCAAATTTTCCTGAAGTCAATTGGTAGCTCGCCCAAAGATTTGCGAGGTTTTGTGGTCCTGCACTTTCAGGACGTAACCCTACAAAGTCGGCTGCACCTTCAGTAAGTTTACTATCATTATAGCTGTAGCCTGCAACTATATTTAAACCATCAACAGGATTTGCGACAAAACTCGCTTCAAAACCTTTACTCTCCTGAGTTCCGTCTTGGGTATAGAAATAGTTGGTTGCGTCAACATCTACACGAAGTGCGCGGTTTTTTACCTGAATGTCATAATAGCTTAAGGTAGCACTAAGTCTTCCGTTTAAAAGATTCAGTTTGGTACCGGCTTCAAACTGGTTGGCGTGTTCAGGATCCAGAGCGCGGTTTGTAGTCACCCCATTAGTCACTTCATCAACAGGCGCTACGTTGCTAAAGCCGTTCATATAGTTTGCAAAAAGCGAGACTTTATTTAAAATAGGTTGATACACTACACCAAATTTTGGCGAAAGCGCAGTCTGCGCGTGGTCTGCATTACTAAAGCGGTCTATACGCAAACTGGCCATTGCTGAAAGTTCAGGCAAAATGTTAATTACATCTGAAGCGTAAGCGCTAAAGATCTCCTGTTCGGTTTTTGATGGATTGATGGTTCCATTGGCTAATAAAGCATCGGTACCAGCTTGCGTAAGAATACCGCTATCGTCGGTAAAGTTTGCGGGATCTGTGATTCCCAAAACCTCTTCATTAAATTCTTGAAGATTATTTCCTATATAAATCGCACCGTTAGTGATGTAAGGCGAATTGTTATTGATCACATTGGTCTTTAAATAATCCAGACCTACCACCATACGGTTACGCATAGATCCTAAATTGAAATCACCAATAAAATTCTGCTGAATATCTGTAGCGATAGTTTCAGAATTTTGCTTGCTGATGTAACGGTTTAAAGCGATTCCTTCATCTAAAGTTGTGTATTGTGTCCCTTCATAAAGGTAGGAGTAATATCCGTCTGATTTAGAATTAGAGCGTGAGAAAGCCGTTTGTGAAGTCCAGTTATCACTCAGTTTATAGTTCATTTGACCTTGAAAACTATACGTAGGCGTTTCTATATAAAGATCGTTACCGGTGTAGGAACGGTCAATATCATAGCCCAACTCATCTATAGTATTGACGCGCAGTTGAGCGCCGCGGTCTAAGAAAAGCATGGTTTGATTGGTGCTCTTTCCTTTGTAAAATTCGGTATTGATGTAAAATGAAAGTCGATCATTTACCTGATAAGCAAGCGATGGCGCAAAGAAAAATGATTTTCTAAAGCCTGCATCCTGATAGCTGTTTTGTGTATGATAAGCCGTGTTTACACGCAATGCAATATTCTTTTCTTTACTTAATGTGGTGTTTACATCTGCAGTTACACGGTTAAGACCATAGCTTCCCGAAGTATACGACACAGAACCTCCGAAGTCATAAAAAGGTCTTTTGGTGGTGATGTTGATGAGGCCACCATACGAAATGAGGCTGCTGCCATAGAGTGTTCCCGAAGGGCCTTTGATCACTTCGATGCTTTCGATATTTGCAGGGTCCGGACTTCCATTGGTCAATGCCGGCAGACCGTTGGTCAGCGTAGGTTGCACTGCAAAGCCACGTAGAGAATAATACCCGGCACCGTCGTTTCCGCGGCCGGTAGATTCCCATAATTTATCAATACCCGGAGCGTTCTTTAAAGCATCGTCAAAATTGGTGACCACTTGTTCTTCAAGGAGGTTCGCAGTAATGCTGTTGTATACCTGAGGATTTTCGATGTCTGCCAGCGGCATTTTTGAAACACTTACGCTGGTTTCACGGGTGAATTTATTGTGTTTCTTTCCGTTGATGCTTACAACTCCCAGCATTTCTTGTGCTTCTTCAAGCTGAAATGTTCCAAGGTCTTTAGTAGTGTTTTCTGAAACAGAAAGATCTACATATTTGGTCTTAAACCCTACATAAGAAAGGATCAGTCTATAATTTCCTGAAGGAATATTGCTAAGGATAAAGTTCCCGTTTTCATCGGTTGTTGTGCCTAAAGTGGTTTGAGAAAGTTCGATGGTTGCTCCAGATAGTGGAGTGTTGGTTGTTGTGGTTACAGAACCTTTGATTTTTGCAGATTGTGCAGTTGCTGCAAGAGAAAATCCAACAAGGAGGAATACGCTTAAAATACTACGCATTGTTATTTAGATTAAATTAAAATAATGTTCACGCAGCAAATTTACTAGGTACGTTTAAAACAGCAAAACTTATTTAGACTTAATTTAAATAAATGTTTAATTAATAAATTTTAGCAGCGCAGATCATTGATTTTTTTAAAGAAGTGTAAAGGGCATTTATGATCCTTAAATGGGGGTGAAAACAGAAATGATTTGCGATACTCTTGTTAAAAGCCCTTTGTTTTAGCTGAGCTTTCATCAACTTAGCTTACTTAATCTATATTCTCTTTAAGCAATGTTAAGCTTTTGACGCATAGTATATTTTTACCTTATTTTTGCCTCCTGTTTTTTAAAATGTACGCCTCTTGATTTCAAAAAGACTCCTCCTGATTTTTACGTTTGTTTGTGCTTTTACTTTAGAAGGTTTTTCTCAAGAAGAAGAACTGAATGCACTTTTTGATAAACCTGAAACTCCTAGTGAAAAAAATATCTGGAATTATTTTACCTATGATATGGGTAACGTATTTGCCGGAGTAGGCTATGCATATTCTCGGCCTTTACATTGGCAAGGAGATGATTTCTTACGCTTGGGAGCTGTGGCGGCCGGTACTACCGGTTTGTTTTTATTGGATGATGAAATACGCCATTCATTCTTATCGCATAAAGATGATGTTCCTGATATTCTATTAGATTATGGGCGCTATGCAGGAGCACCACAAAATAATTACGGACTTACCGGAGCTATTTATATGACCGGACTGCTTACTAAAAATGAAAAACTGCGCCGTACGGGTGTTTTAATGATCTCTGCAGCAACTGCAGCCGGATTTTTACAGCAATTGAGTAAAACTTTGGTTGGTAGAGCGCGTCCGGGTGCTGGTTTTGGTAATCATCATTTTAAACCAAATGGCGGCTCGGCGGCGTACCGCTCGTTTCCTTCAGGTCACGCGGTATTGACGTTTACCACGTCGTATGCGATCGCAAAGCAGTTTGATAATAAATGGGTAAAAGGCGGAATTCTAGCCGTAGGTTTAATTCCCGGGTTGAGTAGAATTTATGAGGAAGCACATTGGGCGAGTGACGTTTTCCTCAGTTGGGCAATGAGTGCCTTTATCGTTGAAGCCATTGACAAATATCTGGACCGAAAATATGACCAGAAGTATAATGACGATGGCATCGCACAACGCAAATCAGATTTTGAATGGAACCTCACCTTTGGCGGAAATCAATTGGGAGTGGTTTTTCAATTCTAGGATATATTCGATTATATAACAGCTTTTTAGCATAAGGCTCTGTTTGTGTTTAGTACTTTTAACGCTTGCTAACTTAATTCTTCCCACCAACTTGAGCTCTAAACGAAATATTTATGCGCGTTCCGGTCTTTTTGCTAAAGCAATTTTGTTTTTGGCAATTGGTGTGATCACCGCTATGGAGGCTTTTGGTTTAGGTGGTTTTAAAGCGGGTAGCTTTACCTTGATGCAGGTTTTAGCAAAGCAAGAGTATGGCAAAGCTCTGCTTATATTATGGGCGGTTGCTCTGCTGGGCTATTTGTTTTGGAGAGTTTATGAGACCTTTGCAGACAATGAAGGTTATGGCAAAAGCATCAAAGGCATTGGGGAGCGTATTGGCTTTTGTTTTGGTGGTCTTGTATATGGTTTTTTAGCTTTTAAAGCGATACAGGTTGCTTTTTTTGCAGACGGAATGCACATGATTTCCTCTTCAAAATTTCAAGAATTAATGCACACAAGATTGGCTCAAATTGCAGTTGTAGGTGTAGGAATTGGGATGCTAGGAGCTATGCTCAACGAATTTTATATCGCCATTTCCGGTATTTTTACAAAGACCATAACCTATGATCGCATTCCGGAGAAATTTAAAATTTGGATAATTAGCTTTGGGAGAATAGGTTACTTCGCCAGAGGGTTCACCGTAGGTATCGCAGCACTTCTTCTGATGGATACGGCGTATACTGATCAAGATATTACTAATGCCAACAAAGAAGCTGCTTTTTCTTTTGTGCAATATGCCTTCGGAAATTTTATTTTAGGAGCTATTGCTATTGGCTTTATTATTTATTCTTTCTATGTTTTTGTTGAAGTACGCTACAGACGCATCGACATGGCACAAAACTAAAAGCCCGATATCAACGACACCGGGCTTTAAATTTTCATACAGAAACTTCTTACTCTGCTAGCAAGCTCTCATTAAACAGCTTCAAAATACGTTTGTATTCATCAGTCCAGCTGCTGGGCTCTATAAATCCGTGACTTTCTACAGGGTATACTGCGAGTTCCCAATTGTCTTTTCCTAACTCGATCAAGCGCTGTGTTAGACGCACCACATCTTGAAAATGTACATTGGTGTCTACCATTCCGTGCTCGATCAATAAATCGCCTTCTAAGCCTTCGGCGAAATAAATAGGCGAAGAGCGTTTGTAAGCGATAGGGTCTTGTGACGGCTCGTTAAGAATATTGGCCGTGTATCCATGATTGTAATGTGCCCAATCGGTTACCGAGCGTAGTGCGGCTCCTGCTTTAAAGGTTTCCGACTCGTTGAATAATGCCATTAACGTGATGAAGCCGCCGTAGCTTCCGCCGTAGATACCAACTTTTTCTAGGTCGATATCGTAGTTTTCGACTAAATATTCGACACCATCAACTTGGTCAGAAAGATCTTTTCCGCCCATATGGCGATAAATTCCAGTTCTCCAATCGCGACCATAACCGGCACTTGCACGATAATCAATATCGATCACGGTGTAGCCTAGATCGGTCAACATATTGTTGAACATATATTCTCTAAAATAGCTTGACCACCACTTGTGTGCATTTTGTAAATAACCGGCTCCGTGTACAAAAACAACGGCCGCATTGTTTTTTACAGAAGCTTCAGGAACATACAAACGCGCAGGCACCATAGCGCCGTCGTCTGCTTTAAACGTGATGTTCTCCGGTACGCGCCAATCGTAAGATTGAAAAGCTTCAGATTGCCCCGAAGTCAATTGCTGTGCATCTTTAGACGAACCGGTTTTCTTAAAATACAATTCCCAAGGTTTATTGCTGAAGGAATTGCGAATCGCCATATACTTTTCGTCAGGAGAAAGGCTTACTTCGTTATTTCCGGGCAGGTTGGTAAGCTTTTGCATGCTACCACCCATCACCGGCATTTTGTAAAAATGACGCTCGCCGGGACCAACTTCTGAAGTGGTCAAAAACCAGGATTTTTTATCATTAGACAAAAACGGATCAAACACTTCGTATTCCCCTTCAGTCAAGGCTTTTTTGGTTCCGGTAGTTACGTCTAACAAATACAGGTGGGAATACCCGCTAGCTTCAGACTGAAAATAAATATGCTTATTGTCTGGCAACCAACCTAAAGTTCCTCCGCCAAAAGACCAACCAATACCGGGACCGGCGATCCAGGCTTCGTCGCGTTGACGATCTAAGGTTTCTAGGCTTCCATCTTCAAGATCAAGCAATGCGATCCAGCGGTCTTTATTGTCTTTAGAGCGAACATTCACGATAGCCTTGCTTCCATCTTCAGAAAAAATCGCTTGTGAAACAATCACCTCGCGTTCTTTTTCTTCCCATTCTTTATCCGGATAATCCTTGGTATAATCAGGCAAATCTGTGATCCCCGGAAGCGTTGACGTGTCGACAGTATAAACCGTGTCTTTCTTGATGTTGTAAACAGCCAAAGAAACTTCGGTTTTATCTTCACCTACTTTACTACGTGCGCGCAAGTTTTTGGTATATCCGCTTGCATCCACATAATTAGGTACATCGGTGCTCTCACCACGGTCACGTTCCATCAACATAATGGTGATAAAATCAGCTTTTGGGCCTACTTGCAATCCTGCAACTTGCTTGTCACCGTGATAAAATGTGTAGGGTTCAGGATCTGCTGTCATCTCGCGATAAGCTCTAGACAACGAGTCTTGCTTTTCACGCTCGCGTACGATTTGTAACAGGCTTAAATTCTCGTCTTTTAACCATTGGTTCTTTTCAGAAAGTTTTTCTTCACGGGACTCACGGGCTTTGCCGCTTTGAATATTGGTAAGCTTTTTAAGCGTGCCGGTTTCTGTATTCAGCACATACGCATTGTCATCATATTCAAAGGCAATTTGCGCTTCGTCAGCCAAAAATGTAGGATTGCCTAATCGCCCGCCAAGGTCGATCAATTCTTTAGACGTATCTTTTTTTAGATCATAAAGAAGCAGTGCGCCGTCTTCAGAATATAATTTTTTGGTTTCATCTTGATTCCAAGTGCCGTAAGGGCTGGTCATCGCTTTACGCTCGGCTAGACTTACCTTTTGGATCTGATCAAGATTTGAAACTTCAATTTTATAAAGACTGTCTGACGGATTTTCTTCAGGATTGTAATTAAAGTAAATGGTTTTACTCTGTGGTCCCCAATTGATGCGGTCAGGAAAGGTGCCCATCCATTTAGGATCTTGCATAATTTTTTCTACCGAAAGCGCACTGGTTTGAGCTATGAGTGCGGTGCTGCCTAAAGCTATAAAAGCAAAAAGCAGGGCGTGTAGTGTTTTGTTCATAGAGAAGTCATTGAAATTTTAGTCGCCGTAAGTTACAGAATAGTTGAAAAAGGAAAGCGTGCCGGTAGCTGCAGAATTCTTAAAAAATCACGGTAATTCTTGAATATTTTAATCCTGAATATCAGAAAACAAAAAAGCCTCACCATTTAAGGTAAAGCTTCTCAAAGGTTTCACTACAAAACCAGTTTTCGGTGTTACCCGAAAACAACACAACTTCTTTATAAAGTACCGAATCGGAGGTTCGGTTTAATTTCTTGAATAAAGCACAAAAATAGTATTAGTTTTTGAATTTTTATTAGATAATTCAAAAATTTAAGGTTTTAAGGCTATCAAAACGTAAACCGGCAAATGGTCTGAAGGATAATGTAAGTCTTTAGAATCACTTAATATTGCGTGTTTTAGCACCTTGCTGGTGTTGCTCTTTACCTGAAAAATATAATCGATTCTTCGGGTTACCGGCTCGGTAAATTTGAAACCGTTAAATGTTCCTTTTGGGCCAAAAGCTCCGTTGGGCGCCAACTCATAGGTGTCATCAAGTTCGGTTTTTAATACGGCAATAGGAGCGCTGTCGGGTTCCAGATTTAGATCACCGCTTACAAATGCAGGTAAGTTTTTAGGATTCAATTCTTTGATTTTTGCTAAGATCAAAGCGGAAGCATTTTTGCGCGCTTCAATACCTACGTGATCAAAATGGGTGTTGAATACATAGAACTTTTCACCAGATTTTTTGTCTTTAAACAGTGCATAAGTACAAATACGCGGAAGCGCCGCATCCCAACCGGTAGATATTTTTTCAGGCGTTTCAGAAAGCCAGAAGGTATCATCTTCCAAGACTTTAAGTCGGTCTGCATTATAAAATATTGCCGAAAATTCACCTTTATTTTTTCCTTCGCGGCCAACACCTACGTGCTTGTAGCCGGTAAGATGCTTACCTAAATAATCCATTTGCTCGGGAAGTGCCTCTTGCACACCCATCACATCTGGCGCATAGAACAACACTTGACTGGTAAGATATTCTTTGCGCTTGCTCCAAGCATCAGCTCCGTCAGATTCGGTAGCCATTCTAATATTATAAGTCATTAAACTTACCTCTTGTGCGCTGAGTAGATTCAGGCAAAAGAACAGGCTTAAAAAGGCAAAGATTGATTTCATTAGGGTTTAGTTTTTTTAAAAACTGAAAATTAAAACAAAAGGCTTCCATCAAATGTTGAGGCCGTGTTATGAGATCATTAAACTATTGCATCGGCGTGCCACGAAGACGCTCAAAGTTTTTATACTCACGAGTAACGCGTGCTGCAGGAGCTTGTTCAAATTCTTTTTGAGTAACGCCGTAAACTTCTTGAACGGAATCAAGCTTTTTATGCAAGCGTTCGATCACATTGGCATACGCAGGATCATCAATTTTATTCTGAATTTCTTGTGGATCACTTTCCAGATCATAGAATTCCCAAGTGTCGATGTCATCATAAAAATGCATCAACTTATAGCGTTTGGTGCTGATTCCGTAGTGCTTTTTAACCATATGAAAGGCAGGAAAATCGTAGTAATGATAATACAGCACCTCTCTAAAATCATCATCAGCAACTTGTTGCTCTAATACCGGTCTCAAAGATTGTCCTTGCATATCGGCAGCCAAGTTGTTACCCTCGGCATAATCGAGAAAGGTTTGTGCAAAATCTAAATTTTGAACCAGAGCTTCGCTTTGGCTTCCGGCTTTGATCGCTTTAGGATATTGAATCAATAAAGGCGTACGATAAGATTCTTCATACATATACCGCTTATCAAAAAAGCCTTTTTCACCTAAATAAAAACCTTGGTCAGAAGTATACACTACAATGGTGTTTTCGTCCAAATTATTGGCTTCCAGATAGTCTAAAATATTCCCCACGCCTTCATCAACCGCCGCGATCGTCGCCATATAATCGCGTAAATACCGCTGTCCTTTCCATTCGGCTAAGGCTTTTCCGTGCAAATCGGCTTTATGAAACGCATCATTTTTTGCCTGATAAGCTGTATCCCAAGCTGCACGTTGTTCCGCCGTCATGCGTTCAAAATCGGTAGTCCAGGGATTGTGTGCCAACTCAGAACTTCCAAGTTTCTTGGTCATTTTAAGATCGTGACCTTCATACATGTCCTCGTAAATCGTCTGTAATTGCTCTTTGGAAGCCTGTGATCCTTCGTGATCTGTAAAATAGGTTTCTGGTAACGGAAAGTTTATCGAGTCGTATTTGTTAGCATAACGCAGCGCCGGCATCCAGTTTCTATGTGGTGCTTTGTGGTGTACCATCATAAAAAAAGGTTTTGTAGTGTCGCGTTGTTGCTCAAGCCAACTAATCGCATCTTCAGTGATGATATCTGTGGCGTAACCTTCAATGCGTGTGGTGTCGCCTGCTTCAATAAAATCTGGGTTATAATAATTGCCCTGATCTTTGATGATTTTCCAGTGATCAAAACCTTGCGGATAGCCGTGTAAATGCCATTTTCCCAAAATAGCGGTGGTATAGCCTAATTCCTGAAGTTTTTTAGGAAGCGTGGGTTGATCGCCATCAAAACGATCTCCATTTTGTCTAAATCCATTTATATGACTGTGTTTTCCGGTAAGAATCACTGCTCGACTCGGCCCACAAATGGAATTGGTAACATAGGCCCGATCCATGCGCATTCCGTTTTGAGCGATTCGATCAATGTTGGGAGTAGGTGCCAACTGACTCACCGGATGCCCGTATGCGCTTATTGCCTGAAACGCGTGGTCATCAGACATGATGAAAATAATGTTAGGTTTTTCTGGTTTTGCTTCAGTGATTTCAGTGTTTTTTGTTTCGGTTTTACAGGAATAAAATGCCGAAATTATTAGAAGTACCGAAAGAAGCTTTTTCATAAAATTATTTTTTTTCAACACGCTCTTCATGCTGAATCATTTGATTTTCATTGACCACCGCATTGATGAATGTGGCGATTTCATTTACAAAAGCATAACCCAGATTTGCCCAGTCATGATTACCCTGAGGCGCCGTAAGTAGGGTGTAGGAGGCATCCAGATCTTTTAATCGAGCTGCTATAAAAGCATCTCCATCCAGCGGAAGAAACCCAGGAGTATCCGGTGCGCAAAAGTGATGCGGCTGACTGTTATACGGTACCAAATTGTCTGCGTCTCCGTGAATGAAAAACCCGGGTACAGCATTTTCTTTGGTGATGTAACGTGCATCTACAACCGCGCCCGCAAGAGAAACCACAGCTGCAATTTTAGGATATGCTCCCAGATCTTTAAAGTCGGGATGATTGGCCATATAAGCCGTGTTTAAAATCCCTTCAGCACCGGCACTGCTGCCTGCAAGAATGATCTTTTCAGCATCAAAAAGGAATTCAGTATTCGATTTTAAATAGGCGATCGCTTTTAAAATATCTGCGGTGGTTTGCTTAAAGGTGTCCATTTTCTCTGAAGCAGGACACGCACATCCAAAACCGGTGGCTTTGCCTTTTCGGGTAAGATTATAACTCATAGAAGCCACCGCATATCCCTTTCTGGCTAGCGTTTGAGAAAACTCAACCTCCATCGGATTGTCGCGTTTTCCACCGCTAAAACCACCACCGTGAACGAGTATGATTAGTGGTCGGTCACTGTCCTTTTCAGCTTGCTTTGCAGTATAAAAATCCAGCTTAAGCGTGTCGCTGTAGGTATGTGTAGATTTAACCAGATCGGCATAGACTTGTCCGACAAATTTTTCCTGTGCTTGCGCGACAAGAGTGATAAAAAAGAAAACAAATAGAATACTGATCTGGCGTTTCATCTGGCTAAAAATTAGTTTAAAATAAAGGTTTCTTTAAGCGAGGCATTACTGTCTCCGCCTACAAAAACTTCAAATTCTCCGGGTTCTGAAATAAATTCAAGCGAACCGTTATAGAATTTTAAGTCTTCTGCTTTTAAAGTTAGTTCAACGGTTTTGGTCTCTCCTTGCTTTAAAGACACTTTTTGAAATCCTTTTAAGGTGCGCATAGGTGGCGTAATGCTACGTACCACATCGTGAATATAGAGTTGTACTACTTCGGTACCGTCGTAAGCTCCGGTATTGGTTACATCAACCATCACGGTAACGTCTTCATTTTGCCCGATGCTTTTTGAACTCAATTTTAAATTGCTGTACTCAAAAGTGGTGTAGCTTAATCCGTAACCAAAAGCAAGCGCAGGAGCATTTGGCGTGTCTAAATATTGCGATTTGAACTTTAAGAACTCAGCAGATGGCGCAGGACGTCCGGTGGTTTTCATACTGTGATAGACCGGAATCTGACCTACATTTTGTGGCCAGCTGGCTGTTAATTTTCCTGAAGGATTATAATCTCCAAAAAGCACATCAGCAACAGCATTACCGGCTTGAATTCCCGGATGCCAAACCTGTAAAATACTTACCGGAAGCGCTAATTCTTCAGTGATGTCTAGCGGTCTTCCGCTCATTAAAACAAGAACTACAGGCTTGCCTATTTTTACTAATTCTTGAATTAAGGTTTTTTGACTTTCAGGAATAGTAATATCGGTGCGGCTTGAAGATTCCCCGCTCATTTCGGTAGCTTCCCCTACAACAGCAACTACCACATCTGCAGTTTCAGCATTCTGAAGTGCTTCTTCAAGTAGTGTTTCAGGAGTTGCTTCTGAAATTTCAATACGCGGGCCAAATACATTTATTTTTTTCGCGTAAGCGGTATCATTAGAAATATTAGCACCTTTTGTATAGCTGATCTCAGCATTAGGAGCCACATTTTTTAAACCTTCAAAAATAGGTGTTGAAAGCTGTGGGTCACCGGTAGGAGCCCAAGTCCCTAACATATTGTTTTTATTGTTAGCCAAAGGACCAATCAAGGCAATCTTGGCCGTTTTGTCTAGCGGAAGCGTCTTGTTTTCATTCTTCAACAACACAAAAGATTTGCGGGCTGCATCACGCGCAATTTCTTTATTTGCTGCGGTGAGAATATCACGCTCTGGACGCTTACTGTCTGAATATTTATAAGGATCGTCAAAAAGACCAAGCTTGTATTTTGCCTCCAAAATACGACGGCATGCGTTGGTGATGGTGGCTTCAGAAACTTTGCCTTCGTCAACCGATTTTTTAAGCGTAGTTAAGAAGCCTTCGCCTACCATATCCATATCTAAACCGGCATTGATGGAAAGCGCAGAAACGGCTTGTAAATCACCCAATCCGTGAGCGATCATTTCATTTACAGAGGTGTAATCTGAAACTACAAAACCTTCAAAGCCCCATTGCTCGCGGAGCAAATGGGTTAATAACCATTTGTTTCCACTTGCAGGAACACCGTCTACGTCGTTAAACGAACTCATCACACTTTCTGCACCGGCGTCTATCGCGGCTTTGTACGGTGGCAAGTATTCGTTAAACATTTTTACACGGCTCATATCGGTCGTGTTGTAATCGCGACCACCTTCGGCAGCGCCGTAAAGCGCAAAATGTTTTACGGTTGAGATCATCGTGTTTTCTTCGGTAAGATCTTCTTGCTGATAACCGGTAACCATGGCTTTTGCGATCGCCGAACCTAAATAAGGATCTTCACCGGCACCTTCAGAGATACGCCCCCAACGTGGGTCGCGCGCAATGTCAACCATAGGAGAGAAGTTCCAGTTGATTCCGTCTGCAGTGGCTTCTTTTGCAGCGATCTGAGCGGTTTTTTCGATCAATTCCATATCCCAACTGCTGGATAATCCTAACGGAATAGGAAAAGTGGTTTTGTACCCGTGAATGATATCAGAACCGATCAAAAGCGGAATTCCCAATCGGGTGTTTTTTACAGCGATCTCTTGGGCCTGACGAATTTTATCAGGTCCGGTCACGCCAAATAATCCACCTACATTTCCGGCTTTTATTTTTTCTTCAACATTCTTACTTACTACAGATCCGGTTGCGACACCGCCGCCGGGCGTAAGCAAATTAAGTTGACCTATTTTTTCTTCTAAGGTCATTTTTTTTAGCAAGGCTTCAACTTCAGGAATAGGTTGGGCTTCCTGAGCGAAGGTTTGCATGCCGATAAGAATAACGGCAGCAAGAATTAGTTTTAAGGTTCTATTTTTCATTTGGGTTGCAATTTTGTTTTTGTGTGTATTTTAGTTTTTGGTATGACTGAAAAGCCACTGGAGAAAGTCAGGCTCTGCAAAAGCAGGATCCCAACTGTTATGATTGGCGTGCTCGTAAACCGTAACACGCGGTTTTGCACCGGCTTCAAGCATCGCGGTTGCCATTTGTAAACTGTAAGTGGGTTTTACCACATTATCATCGGCACCGTGAATGACCCAAAATGGGGTTTTTAAAGCATAATTTTTTACAGGTTCTGTACTGCCGGCACCACAAATAGCGATCGCAGCAGCAAAGGTGTCGGGATGGCGTTGCACCATTTCATAGGTTCCCATTCCGCCCATGGAGAGTCCGGCAATGTACACGCGTGAAGTATCTACTTTTCCTTCTTCAATAAAAGAAGAGACGAGTTCGCCGGCCATTTTTAAATGCGGCGTAGGTTTTTGATCGGGGTGAAAGGTGATCCCAATAGGATAATTGCTACGGTCAACATCTACATTGGCCCAGTATGAATCTTTAGGGCACTGCGGAAAGATCACAATCGCTGGAAAAGCATTCCGCATTCCTGGATTTGCAAACAATGCAGACCCGTGTGTAAGCTGTGATTGGTTGTCTGACCCGCGCTCTCCCGCACCATGCAAGAACAAAACCAAAGGGTATTTTTTAGTTTGATCATAGTTCAAAGGATACTGAATGCGGTATTGCAAACTGTCTCCTTCACTGTGATATACTGCTTGTTCAAAACTGTCTTGAGCTAAAGCCAATGTACTGGTGAAAAGCAAAAAGAATATGGAAAATAAGGTCTTCATATTATTGAGGTATGGTGTAGTTAAAATTGAGTTTGTCTAGCCCGGCTTGTACGCTTTCATTCTGCATAAAGAGACGCCAAAGCAAGCCACTGCGGTAATTCTCGATCATTACAATTATTGGGCCTTGATCTATTGCCAGATAGGCTTCGGCTACGGTATAATTTTGTTGCGGACTAAAAGCATCATAAAAGCCGGCAGGTCCTAGCAGTATGTTTTCAAGATCATAAAAACTGCGTAAAGCTGCCATGGATTCTTGGGGTGTATACGGGAACGAACTCAATGCAGCAGTAGGTGAAATCACGCCGGTGTCATCACCCGGGCGATGCGCTTTGTAGCCTAAACTTCCGTCTGCATTTAGGGTGTAGCTTGCGGTTAATCCCCACAAATCCTGACCATAATCGCGCCATCCTAATGGATTTTGAACGCAATAGGCGTAGTTGCTTAATGCGTGATTTACCGTTGCGGTCTCATAATTTACATAAGCATCAGAAAGTCCAAAAGGATTTAAACCTAAATAAGAATAATGCGCCCAAAAAAGTGGGCCACCGGTTTGCTCTGCTCCCGCGTGTTTCACTTCAAGGGGATACCCAAAAGCATTCGCCGAAGAGGCGATAGCTCCATTTTGTGCCCAGCCTTCCTTATAAACTTCAGGTTCAATACTGAAATTTTCTGAAGCTGCAGCTAGTATGTAGGTGATGAGCGTCTCGTTATAGCCTTGTAATTTTAGGTTGATCGCAAAGTCATTATTGGGGCTCCAATGCCAGTACAGCGCATTTTCGCCTTGCGTAAACCAATTCCATTCTACTGCGGAAACTAGATCAAAAGCTTGTGTAGCTAAGGCTTGTTCATCGCTTGAGCCGGATTTAAAATATTCACCCACGGTGATCAATCCTTGAGCAAGGAATGCAGTTTCAACTAAATCTGCCCCGTCATCTAAATCTGAAAACGGAATCACTTCACCGGTGCTTCCGTTAAGCCAGTGTGGCCAGGCACCGTGAAAACGATCTGCGTGTTCCAGAAAATCAAGGAGCGTTGTAAGTCTGTTAAAGCCTTCGGTTCTGGAGATAAAGCCACGTTCTATTCCTAACAAGATCGCCATCATTCCAAAGCCGGTTCCGCCGGTAGTGACAATATTTTGATCCTGACTAGGATTAGCAGGAAGGTAACGCTCTCGCGCACCGCCCGATTCCGCGTTAGCAAAATCCCAGAAATACTTAAAGGTTTCTTCTTGAGTGAGGTCTAATAATTCGTCATCGGTCAACTCCGGTTCAGGTGTGGGGTTTTCACCCCCATTGCCTTCTTCGGGAGTTTCCTCAGGAAGTTCAGCGACAGCATCGCCGCTGTCGCTGGAACACCCAAGTAGTGCTAGTGTTAGCGCTATGTAAATAGAATACTTAATCTTCTTCAGTTTTTAAATAAGGGCTTGAAAAGCCTAATTTTCTCAATCCGTTAAGGACGTCTTCATTGTTCATAAACAGATCCCACAATAATCCGCTGCGGTAATTCTCGATCATTACAGGAATTGGTCCTTGATCAATCGCCAGATAGCGCGGCAAATACCAATCTTCTTCAAGGCTAAACGCATCGTAAGGGCCATAAGTTCCTACAAGAGAATCCAGATCGGTGTACAAATGCTCTAAAAAGGCCTTGCTTTCTTTAGGGGTGTAAGGCATAGACGATAATGCAGCAGTGGGCGAGATCACACCGAGGTCATTGCCAGGGCGGTGACCCGCATAACCCTTCATAGAATAACTAGATGTCATTCCCCAAAGCTCAGGACCGTAGCCTTTGAATTCTTTAGGATTATCTAGTGCATACTCATATTGAATTTTTGCGTGATTTACATTCAGTTTCCAATATTCACCAAATTGATCAGTCAAGCCTTTTGGGTTAAGACCTAAGTAGCTGTAATGTGCCCAAAATAAAGGGCCTACCGGAGCATCATCATTATGCTCATAATGGTTAAGCACCGTGCGCAAACCGTACATTGTGGTATCTTTTGCGATCTGACCATCAACAGCCCAACCCTTTTCATAAACTTCTTTTGAAATAGGGTGGGTAGGAGAAGCAGCAGCAAGAACATACATTACCAAAGCTTCGTTATAACCACCTACGGGGAAATTCATTTCCCAGCCTACATTAGGGGACCAATGCCAGTACAGCACGTCTTCACCTTGTGTATACCAATCCCATTCTACTTCTTCCCACATACGCTGAATTTGCGCTGCGAGTGCCTGTTCTTCTTCAGAACCGTCTTTATAATATTCTGCAACGCTAAGTAAACCTTGAACCAAAAAAGCGGTTTCAACAAGATCTCCACCATCATCATTTTTACTGAAAGGTTTTACCTTCCCTGTGGTGCCGTCCAGCCAATGCGGCCAAGCCCCGTGAAAACGATCTGCATTATCTAAAAAATCAACTATTTTCTGAAAGCGGGCAAAAGCCGAATCCTTTGGGATAAACCCACGTTCTGCTCCGGCAACGAGAGCCATTAGGCCAAAACCGGTTCCACCTATGGTGACCACATTTTTATCATCAGAAGGGTAGATGCCGTCCATATGAATACGCTCTGGCGCTAAGCCTGAATCTGTATTGGCACCTTCCCAAAAGTAACTGATGGTCTGTTTTTGAACTTCGTCAAGAAGTTGGTCTTCTTCTGTGGAAGCTGGGGAAGTGGTGGCAGCCACTTCCCGGTTTTCTTCCGCAGTATTTTGATTCTTACAAGCAACGAGTGTTGCAAGAACCACTACAATTAAAATAAAACGCATAAAGCTTCTTTAATGTGTTTAGTACCCAGGATTCTGAGTCATCTCTGGAGTTTGAACCAATTGGTTGTTTGGAATTGGGAACAACTCGTGTTTTCCGGTTACAAAGGTTTTTCCGTCTGCTGCCATTGCTGCTTGAGCCTGACCGGTACGATTTAAATCAAACCAGCGGTCGTGCTCCATAGCTAACTCCAGGCGACGTTCTGTCCAGATCGCTTGGCGTACAGTTCCTTGATCTGTAGACGTTACAGCCGGTAAAGAAACACGTGTTCTTACTTGGTTAAGCGGTGCCAAAGCTGCGCTGGTTTGTCCAAGTTCGTTTAATGCTTCAGCACGAATAAGGAGTACTTCCGCGTAGCGTAAAACTCTGATGTTTTTATCACCGTCACTTTGACCTGCATTTGAAGAAGAATAGGCCTTCTCGTTATAACGTGGATTTTCTACACCGGCATTTACTTCACGACCGTCAAAAAGGGTCTCGCCGGCAAAAATGATGGTTGCATCACGACGAATGTCATCACCTGCTGCGTTAAACGCATCTTCTAGATTTTGAGAAGGTGTGTTGAAACCCCATCCCCAACCACCGGTACCACGGGCACCTTGGGTTTGAGAATATTGTTGCACTCCGTGCTGAGGAATTTCTCCACGCGCTTGGATTTCAAATAAAGAACCAGGACCGTTTTCACCGGTTTCTCTCCAGATATTCGCATAATCAGGATCAAGACTGTATTGGTTAGACGTGATCACATTGTTTGCCATATCTGCGGCATCTTGCCAGCGTTCTTGGTATAAATACACCTTAGCCAATAAACCCTGAGCAGCACCTCTGGTTGCACGACCTAAATCTTCGGTCGCGTAGTCATTTTTTAAGGGAAGCGCGTCAATCGCATCCAATAAATCTTGCTCGATATACGCGTATACTTCGTCAACCGGTGCACGCTCTACAAGGTCAATTTCCTGAATAGGAATTGCTCCAAACGAACGTACTAACCAGAAATAGTTCAGCGCTCTTAAAAATTTAGCTTCTCCTACAACTCTAGAGCTAGGAACCTGAGTTTGCCCTTCATAGTTTTGCGCGATATCAATAGCTTGAGATGCGCGCCCCACAGTTTTATACCACTGCGTCCACATTGCAGTTACCGAACCAGACGAAGAAGTAAAAGTCAAATCGTCTAATACGCGCTTGTCTGCCCCAGAATCGGTAGGCGAACTTCCTTTATCTGAATTGTCAGAAATGATTTCGGTGATTCCCAGGTAAGAGAATGCATAAGAGAAATCGGTATGCATCCCATATACTGAAGTAAGAAATTCAACCGGTAAATAGTCTTCACCATCTTCGGCGACAGGATCTACAATATCTACATCTTCAACAAAGTCATCACAACTGCTAAAGACAAGCCCGGTAAAAAGGCTTAATACGAGTGTTTTATATATAAATTTCATAGTGCTTTGTTTTTTATAATTTGAAGTTTGCTCCAACAATGAACGAACGAGTGTTAGGATATGCTGAAAGCTCGATACCCGTTGTATTTGTAGGGTCTCCATTTTGATTTAGTTCTGGAGTAAATCCTGAATAATCTGTAAACATAAATGGGTTTTGAAGCGTTACATACACGCGTGCACTGCTTACAAATGAAGAGATTTCAGGTAATGTGTATCCTACGGTAATGTTGTTGATTCTAAAGTAAGAACCATCTTCTAGGTAATACGAAGAAGCTTCAACATCACGATCTGCTCCGGGATTCACGTTAGTAGAGCCTGGTCCTGTCCATCTTTTGTTAAAGATGTCTTCAGAAATATTTTCTCCACCTAGTCTTGTGCTGTAAAGTCCGTTATAAACCTTGTTACCGCCTACACCAAAACCAGAAACACTTAAGTCAAAGTTTTTGTAGTTAGCACCTATATTGATCCCGTAGTTATACGTAGGAATATAAGAACCGAAATATTTTTTATCACGGTCATCAATAACACCATCATCATTTTGATCTACATAACGCAAGTGACCTGGAGCAGCACTACCTAAAGAAGTGTTGTTGTCGATCTCTTCTTGTGTTTGCCATACGCCGTCTGCTTCATACATCCACCAGGCAAAAATAGGCTGGCCTTCAGCAAGACGTTTTGTGATACGACCGTTACCTAAACTACCACCAATGGCACCGTCATAAGCAGGTCTCACATTTTGTACGCGGTTTTTATTTGTAGAAAGGTTAACACCAATGTTATATGTAAAGTCAGAACCTATCTGATCTCTCCAGTTAACTAAGAATTCAAAACCTGAGTTTGAGATCTCTGCAGCTTCATCAAAGAAGTTGCTGCTGAATTCTGAGTTTAATAACGGACGCACATTTAAAATAGCGTTAGTATTTAAACGGCTATAGTAATCGATCGTACCTGAAAGTTTTCTGTTGAATAAAGCAAAGTCAAAACCAGCTTCAAATTCTTCAGTCACCTCCCAAGAAAGTGGGATTGCCGGTGTTCCTAAAGCAGCACCTACAATTAAGCTTTGAGTAGGTCCAAATACATAGTTGGTGTTTCGGCTTCCTGATCCTGCGTTGATCGACTGCACGTTAAATGGAATCGCCTGGTTACCCAATTTACCCCAACCTGCAAACAATTTCAGGTTGTCTAACACGCCGTTGTCTTCCATAAAAGCTTCGTTAGTCATCGTCCAACCTAAACTTACCGCCGGGAAGTACCCAAAGAAGTTGTTGTCTCCGGTAGCAAAATCACTAGTACCATCACGTCTTAATACTGCACGTACATAGTAGCGCTGATCGTAGTTGTATTCTACACGACCAAAATAAGATTGTAGATTGGTGCTTTGATACGTATCGCCATCTACGTTGTCATTAAACAACTGGCTTGTTCTCAAGTTGAAATTACGCAGATTAGGATCAGCCTCTACATCGTAAGCCTGAGACTCTGTAAATTCTCCACCTTGATAGTTCTCACGGCTGATTCCTACGGTTGCGCTCAAGTTGTGCTTGTCAAAAGACTTGTCATAGGTAAGGAAACTTTCAATATTCCAACGATAAGATTCTGTACGTCTAATCGTGTAAGAGTTGTTTGCATATTCTGTAGAAACCACACCATCGTCATTAGGCACACGTTGTGCATCAAAAAATGCTTCGGTTCGGTTAGGGTCGGCATTTAACCACTGACTTCTAATATCTGTAAAGCTCTTGCTGGTTGCATAATATTTTGTCGCACCAAAACGGGTAGTCAACATTAAATCATCTGTAATGTCAAGTTCTGCAGCAATTTGTCCCTGAAGACTGGTTGTATTGATCTGCTGATCTTGATAATATACTTGAGAAACCGGGTTTCCGTGTGAATTTAAACGACCTAGAGTTTCTCCCGGTTGTGTGTTAAAATCTACAACTCCGGTAGTTTGATTAACAAAAGATTGCCCAAAAAGCCCATTGTCATAACGTACAGGAACCAAAGGAGACTGGCGATATGCCGTACTGAAAGCTCCAAAGGGTTTTGGTGTTTCGTTAGTATACGCCACGTTTAAGTTTTGTACAAAACGAAGACGGTCATTGAACAGGTGATAGGTGTTGTTACTGCGTATCGTACCACGATTGTATTGCTGACCTTCTAAAATACCTTTTTCCTGATACAGGTTGTAGCTTAAGAAATAGTCGATGCTTTCTCCCGCTCCGGAAACCGAAAAACTATTGTTGTTGATCGTACCGGTTTGTAAGAGTTCGTCATACCAATCTGTATCGTAACGCTGGTTTTGCTGAAGCAAGAAACCACCGTTTGCAGCACTTTCTTCATTAAAGTATTGCGTGTACTGTGCTGCATTTGCCATTTTTACCGGATTCAAAATGGTTTTTGCACCGTAATACGACTCAAAGTTAAACGTGGTTTTGCCTTGTTTACCTCGTTTAGTAGTAATCAAAATAACCCCGTTTGCTGCACGTATCCCGTAAATGTTAGCATAAGAAGCACCCTTAAGGAAGTCGATAGACTCGATATCGTTAGGGTTGATGCTTGTGATGTCAGATAAAGGTTGACCGTCTACAATATAAAGCGGCGATCTACCACCTTCTGCAGTACCTAAACCACGCATCAAAACCGTAGGCGTAGAACCGGGTGCATCGTTTGCGATAATATTTACACCGGCAACTTTACCTTGAACAGAGGTTAATGCGGAAGTAGCGGGCTGCTTGGTAATCTCTTCGTTATCAACAGAAACGATCGCACCGGTGATATCAGATTTTTTCTGGTTACCATAACCTACTACCACAACTTCGTCTAATTCGCTAGACTCATCTTGCAACGCGATGTTATATACATCGTCATTAGTAATAGAAAACGTTTGCGTCTGGAATCCTAAATACGTGATGCGTACTTGATCTCCTACGACAACTTCTAAGGAGTAGTTTCCGTCAAAATCGGTAACAGCATATTCGTTTTTGTCAACGACTTTTAGTTCTGCTCCCGGAAGCGGTACATCACGGGTATCGCGTACTGTACCGGTAACTGTTTTTGTCTCCTGCGCTTGCACTCCTAAGGTGATCAGCGACAAAAGAAACAGAAGGGTTATTTTAAGTTTCATACACTAAAGTTTGAGTTTGTTTTATGTGAATTTTGGGTGAATATAGCATCACAATAAGTTAATATAGGTACATAACAAATACATCAAACTGTTAAAAAGTAACAATGAGCTGTAAAACAGTAGTTTGTGGTTTGATATTTTGAGTTATAACGTTTTCGTAAAAGCCTTTGATGTAGTAATGAGAAAGTATAAATCACTAAAATTGATTATTGAAGTATGAGAATTTAATAATTTTTAATAAGATATTTTGATAAATTCTTACCACTCTTCAAGTCTAGTTTTTTACGTAATCGGTAACGGTGAATCTCTACTCCACGAACAGAAATTGCCATCAACGGAGCGATTTCTTTAGTGCTTAAATTCATTTTTAAATACGCACATAGTTTTAGATCCTTCGAACTCAACGTAGGGTGGTCTTCTAATAATTGCTGAAAGAAATCATTATTAATTTCTTTGAACGTAGTCTCAAATACTTTCCAATTGTCTTTTGCATCAATGATATGATTGATCTTATTTTGAATAGAATTCACTTTCTTCTGATTGTCACTTTTATCCTTTACAGCTTCCAGATCATTTTTTATATCTATCAAACTACTATTGCGTTTTGCAGCCAGATAGGTGGTATTAGCAAGTTCTTTACGCTTGGTGTTTATTTCTTCGAGTAAGGAGTTGCGCTCAGCGATTTGGTTCTTGCGTTCCTGTTCTTTGATCAGGCGTTCTTCGAGTTCTTTGCGATGCTTGTTGAGCTTACGCTTGTTGATAAAGGCTACGATAAAAACGACACCAAATAGCAGCAATACATAAATCACGATCATAAGGTTTGATAAGAACCAAGGCCGTTTGATCAGGAAACTGACCACTAGTGGTTGCTCGCCGCGTGTGCCATCAAGTTCAGGCCAAATCTTTAAGGTGTAGTTTCCTGCCTGTAAATTTTGAAAACTCAAGCTACCGTCTGATTGGCCTTTCAAACCGTTAGAAAGTGTGTAATAAAATTTAGGATTATGCAGTTGCGGTGCTGCGATCGCAAGTTCGATCTGTGCAGCTTCTTTGTAAGGGATCTCAAAGGGACCGGACAAGGCAAGTGACTCTTGCTTAGTTGTGAAGCCATTGAGTAAAGGCTGACTCAGTTCTAGCACGGTATTGTTGCGTTGCAATTGGGATAAATTGAGCTTTGCAAATCCTTCGTTAAGCGTGATGTAGAAAATACTATCGTTACGCTTGATGATTTTCTCATAATTCTTAATGATGCGCGCTTCAAGCAGAGGTTCATCAATAAAAATGCTGTCGCTTTTAAAGTCGGTATAAATCAGTCCGTTACCATTACGGTTTTTAAACCAGTAACTATTGTCTTGATTGCTGAGTAAGGCATACGAGGTATAAGGTTTTAAATCAGTAAATTCTTCAAGGTCATCGCTAATGCTGTTGTAGCGGTACCAGCTTCCGGCATTATAAAATGCAATTTCACCTTCCACTTTGTGAATTTCCGTCTTATAGGCTGCAAGTGCTTCGTGCTCCGTATACTGTTCTTTAGTTTCAATACGTTGCTCGTTGAGGTTGAGTTGTGCTCTGTAAAAACCTTTGTAAGGATGTGAAGCCCAAAAGTAGTTTTGATCTTCAAAAATCACATTTTCTACCGGTGCACCACCGCCATCAAACAGCGCTTGATTGGATAGTCCGTTGGCTTGGAGGTCGTATTGTTTGATGCCGTTATAGGTGTTGTTAAAGAAAGAGTTAGTCTGCGGAATTGCGGTAAGGCTATAGCTTCCTGATATGCCAGAAATCAGTGTTAAGGCATCATTCTTAAGTTCAAACAAACCAAGATTATGGTTTACAAACAGGCGATCTTCAACCTTAGTCAGGCTCCATACCTGCCCTTGAGAGCCGGGAATAAAAAAGATTCCCTCCTGAGTGACTTTATGCAATCCAGTGTTACTTCCCGCGTATAAACTTCCTTTAAATGTCGCGAGATCATAGACCGCTCCCAGTTGCCCCGTATTGTCCAGAAGGTATTGAATAGGCGTATCGGGTAACACCACATCGATCCCATTGTCGAGACCTATCCACACTTTTTGTTCGTCTCTGTGAAGGGAGAGCACGGTATTGTTTTGCAAACCATTTTGCCTAAAATGATTCTTTAAAGAACCTGTTTTGGGATTGTAATAGAGTATCCCGCCTTTAACCGTACCAATGATCACCAGTTCTTCAGAAACCGGTTGAATTTTATTGAGTTCATTTACTTCTAAAAAGGCTTTTAATTCGGGCGTACCCCAAGAAGTGAAGGTTCCGTTTTGGAGCGCAAAAATACCCTGGCGGCGTGTTCCGGCGAGC
Organism: Leeuwenhoekiella blandensis MED217; assembly: GCF_000152985.1. Classification (GTDB taxonomy): domain Bacteria; phylum Bacteroidota; class Bacteroidia; order Flavobacteriales; family Flavobacteriaceae; genus Leeuwenhoekiella; species Leeuwenhoekiella blandensis. Next base: position 281,002 of record NZ_CH672395.1, read on the forward strand.
AGCGCTTCTTCATAGGTGCTCAACTCGATTATGGAGCTTTCGTTGAGTGTATTTTCTGCAAAGGAACTAAAAGTATCGTCTGTAAATTCAAAAATCTCCCCATAATTAGAGCCTATAAACAAGCGATTTTCTTCAATATGAAGCGCTGTGATGATGGTTTTAGGTTTGTGGGTCGTGATGCTGTTACCGTTGTATAAATACAGATTACCAAACGACCGAAAAACTACAGCGCCTTGCCACAGCGTGATTTGCCAAAACTCTTCATTAGCAAAGCTGGTCGTTATAAGATTAGATAAAGAAGTGTATTGGAGGCTGCCATAAGCGTCCTCGGTCCAATAACCAAATTCTTCATAGGAGCCGGTGTAAATGCGGTCATTAACGCAAAAGACCGAGCGAATGGCTGTTTTATTAGGCAAGGTAAACACCTCCCAGCGTTGTCCGTCAAAGCGGAGTAAACCCTCATTATTAGCGGCGTAAAGTGTACCGTTGTCGTCGGTGCTGAGCCCCCAGTTTTGACTTGCAGCATTATAGGTTTTACTGCTGTAATTGGTTACCGGCGGAAGAAAATTTTGAGCAAAACCGGCATTGTTCAGTAAAACTAAAGCAAGGAGTAAAGCGAATTTATGTAGTTGTTTCAAAAGCATTTTTTAAAGACTGAAGGATAACGATATCGATTGATTTTAGAACTACGCTTAGGTATTTTAAATATGCCTGAGGGGTTATTTTCGACACAACACGTGTACGTAGTGCAATCACCAATTTCAGTATCAGATGGTAAAATTATTAAAATGTAAAAACGTGGTACACTTTTTAGCGCTTCTTTAATGGCATCGCCAAAGGCTTTAATACGGCAAAGCTTGTCTGGAGGTCCTTGATCGATCTATGCGGTTGCCGGAGGAACACTACCCAGGCGTTGCGAATTGAGAATAGCAAGAAGTAATAAACCAAAAAGCGTAAGGATTAAGTACGGAAAAGCTACGCCTTGGTCGATCAAAAAACCGATCAATAGGGGTGCCGCTGCGGTGCTCAGGATCATCGACATGGAGAATAAGCTATTCACCGCTCCTAGTTTTTGAGTTCCGTAAACTTCAGCTAAAACAGCAGATTTTACAGTACCTGCGACTCCGGTGGTTATTCCGGTCATAATTAAAAAGATCAAGGCTCCCAGAATGCTATCCATAAACGCAAATGGCAATAATCCCAAAGCCTGTGGAATTAAAAAAAAGCGATAGAGCTTTTTGGCAGTAAACTTGTCTACCCATAGTCCGCCTATGACTGACATCACAAAGCGTGTGATCGCATAACCAGTAAAAAACGCGGCATACAGAGAAACCGACCATCCTTTTTCTTCAACAAAGGTATATTGGTATAGAAATACCGCGGTTGAAGTAAAACTCAGCATAAATGTAGAAGGCATCAATATCCCAAAACGCCGGTCTTTGATGAGTCCGCCAAAATCTTTAGCGAGTAGTTTTAACGAAGGTTTTTCAGCCACTTGGCTCTCCTGGTCAAAGTAGCTCAAATCTCTAAAGGAGAGTAAAAACAGGTATAAGATCAAAAATCCCGCACTGGCTTGGGCCGCAACTTCAAAACCATAGGTCACGATAAGCGTGGTGATACAAATAGGAAAAATAGCCTCTCCCATCGGGAATCCTAAAGCAGCAACGCTTAAAGCTTTACCCCGGTTAGGGCCATAATAGCGGGACATCACCGTCTGACTGATATGGCTCAACATCCCTTGACCGGTCAGGCGCAAGCCTATCATTGCTAGAATAAGTAAACTGATGTGATACGTAGAAAAACTAAGCAGTAAACACGAGAGGATCAACCCCAGGAAATTGAAAAAAACCACAAGCTTTACCGGTTTGTGATCTATGGTATGCCCTACGGTGATCAGCACTACAGAGGCGATCACAGTGCCCAAAGCGTAAATGCTTCCAAAGGTTCCTTCAGAAATAGAAAAGGTTTTGATGATCTCAGGAACGTAGAGCGAGATCAAGAAGGTTTGCCCAAAACTGGACAGAAAGGTGAGCACCCAGCCAAAACTAACCGTCTTGAAGTTATGTCGTAAAAAATAAGCGAGGCTTTTCACAAATATTCGTTCTGATTAACTTCGGATTACAAATCTAAACAAGAGTGTAGTGCCGCTAAAGCTTTAACGCATTCGTTTTAAGATTTTTATCAAAAATGAAATAATTACCACACATCTTGTCAATCTTGTTAGCAATGGCCATAAATACCCTTGTTTTTATAATTCTAAGGATGCAGGTTTAAGATTTGCACCCTTTTAAGAGAATTGAGAGCTAAGCTTACGAACTTTACCTAGGAAAAGTGGTAACCAGATCGCTTTCTCCCTTCTTAATAAAATTGTTTTATGACCAACTTTCTTAACACAAGTACCTTGATCGCGATTATAATTCTGCACGCTTTTGTGGGAAATAATGACCAGTATTTCAAAAAAAAGAATCCGGTCCATATCATAACGACCTGGGAACTTCCTGATGCGCTTGAGGAGGTGTCCGGACTTTCTTGGATTGGAGATCAAAAACTGGCAGCAATAGAAGATGAGTCTGGTTTGATCTATATCTATGATCTAGCCGAAAAGCGCATCGAACGCATTATTGAATTTGGCGATGATGGCGATTATGAAGGTGTTGCCGTGGTGGGTAAAGATGCTTATGTAATGCGCAGTGACGGCTTGCTGTTTGAAGTGCTTGATTATGCAGCAACGCATCCAGAGACTAAAACCTATCAGTCAGCGATGTCACACAAAAATAATATTGAAACCCTGGCGGTTGACCCCAAAAACCATCGCTTGCTTTTTGCACCAAAAGATTTGGATCCCAACGACGAAGATATCAAAGGGATTTATGCATTTGATCTTAAAAAGCATATGATGTTGCCCGACTTGGTCGCTCCGATTGCGATGAAAGACAAGGCGTTTAAAAAGTTTGAGAAGCATAAAAGCTATCGTACGTTTAGACCTTCAGATCTGGCGGTTCATCCTAAAACCGGAGAACTGTATATTTTAGAAGGGGTGAATCCTAAACTTATTATTCTCGATACAACCTACGCCATCAAAAAGGTTTACGAGTTGGATGAAGATGATTTTGCGCAACCTGAAGGCATCACTTTTAGTCCGGAAGGTCGTTTGTTTATTTCGAATGAAGCCAGCGGCGGGACTCCCAATATCCATGAAGTTGAAATAGAGTAGGTAGGTTTGACTTTAAATTGCCTTTACAATTCTTAACCCAATGCTAACCTGTAGAAGTAGCATAGCTTAAGGCTTTATTGTTTTTTTGGAAGGATTCTCGAAGGCAAAGCACCGAAGGGAACATTTTGCTCGTAATCCCAAATAACAATTACCTTAGCGCTTATGAAAACCTTACTTTTAGCAGGTCTTGTAGTAGCGACTTTGTTCAGCTGCAAATCAAAATCTGAAGAATCAAAAGTGATGCATACACCACAAAAAGATCGTTTAAATATTCAGGTGCAGGGGCACAGAGGCGAACGCGGTAATTTACCGGAGAATTCGATACCTGCGTTTTTAGGCGCCTTGCGCAAAGGCGTTGATGTATTAGAATTGGATGTGGTGATCTCTAAAGATCAGCAGGTGGTGGTAAGTCATGAGCCGGTGATGCTTCCTTTGTATATGCTCACGCCGGAAGGGGATTCGATTCCGCAGGATAAGGAAAAGGAATATAACCTGTACCAAATGGACTACGCCGAGATCAAACAGTTTGACGGCGGTTCTAAAGGAAATGTGCGCTTTTCACAGCAGCAAAAAATGAAAACCTACAAACCTTTACTGAGCGAAGTTTTTGATACGGTTGCTGCAAGCATTAAGGAGGAAGGGTTGAAACCCGTAAAGTTCAACATCGAGATCAAATCAGTACCTGAAGAATACGATGTGTTTCAACCCCAACCAGAAGCTTTTGTAGATCTGGTGATGGGCGTAATTCAGGAAAAACAGATGGAAGAACACATCAATCTTCAGTCTTTTGATCCGGCGATATTAGAAGTGGTACATACCAAGTATCCTGAGATCGAACTGGCGTATTTGGTTGGTGAAAACACCTATGCCGAAAACAAAACCAAGCTGAGTTTTCAACCTGAGATCTACAGTCCGTACTTTAAATTACTAGATACTGCTGAAGTCGCGCAAATTCATAAAGACGGTTTAAAAGTCATTCCGTGGACGGTCAACGAACCGGAAGATATTGATGCGGTAATTGCGCTTAAAGTAGATGCCATCATCACCGATTATCCCGAGCGTGTGCTTGAAAAATTAAAATAAAGAAGGTCTCAAGTTTTCAGTAGTAGTTGTAACGACGGGTTAATCAGTGATTTTAAACATGATGCTTTAGGTAGTTTATGGCATTAAAGCCGCTCTAAAAATTAATAGGTTTCCTAAGATAAATCGCACTAAGGGTTTTAGCTTTGTCGGCGTTTGCCTAAGGTTTATGAACAAGAGTATGCTTAGATCAATTTTGCTTAGCTGTGGTACAGCCCTGCTGGCCTTACTCTATATTTTGGCGCCACTGCATCAATTCGTGTTAGAGGCCGCTCACGACCTGGAACACGAGTTTGATCACATCACGCAAAGCGAACATCAACACGATTTTTTTTCTGCCGAAGAACTCCTTGCCGAGGCCGGTCACGATCATCGCACTTTAGAATACATCAAGCAAGTACTCGAGCCTTTTGAAGACGATCTCAAAAAGGAACAAGAAAAAGAAAAGCCTACTCCCAAAAAGGTGGATAAGCACCTGCGCTTTGAATATGCGGTAGCATCCCCTGTGGTTGTGCAACACTTCATAAAACGTCAATTTGATCGTAGGACAGCAATACACAACGCTTTGCCTGTATTGCAACCGGTACCGCCTCCCGAAGTTTAAGAATAGCTCAAATCACATTTTTTAAAACCTGATGCAATAGCATTCAGGTTCACGTTGAGGTGCCGTAGCTATAAAGTTGTGCAATGCGATTTTGTTGCCTTTACGGTACCTAATCACTATTCTTATAAACACTTTTATGAAAAACATATATATCGTGTTGCTGTTGTTCTGTGCGTCTCTTTCTGCACAAAACCTAACAGGAACCGTAACCACTCAAGCCGGTCAAGCGCTTGAAAACGTAAACATCTATAACCTCAATAACGGAAAACACACCCACACCAATGCCAATGGAAGCTTTGTGCTTTCTTCGGTAGCCGTCAGCGATTCTATTGCTTTTTCCCGCCTGGGCTTTGCGACACAGCATTTGGTGGTTAACAAACGCAATGGAATAAACATCAGCCTGGCTGAAGCCAGCACTTCACTAGATCAGGTGTTGCTTACTTCTGAAGTGAACAGCCTGAGCAGTGTGGTGGCTGTAGACCTCAAGCTGAATCCCGTTAAATCTTCACAAGAGATCTTGCGCAAAGTACCCGGACTCTTCATAGGTCAGCACGCCGGGGGCGGTAAAGCCGAGCAGATCTTTTTGCGTGGCTTTGATGTAGACCACGGTACTGATGTGGCGATCAGCGTTGACGGGATGCCGGTGAATATGGTCTCTCACGCACACGGTCAGGGTTATGCCGACTTGCATTTTGTGATCCCGGAAACTATTGACAACATCGACTTTGGAAAAGGCGCGTATTATGCAGATAAAGGGAATTTCAATACCGCAGGTTATGTTGATCTTAGACTTAAAGAAAGCTTAGATGCGAGCAGCCTGTCGCTTGAAGCGGGGCAGTTCAATACTTCGCGTCTTACAGGAATGTTCAGCCTGATCGATGAGCAAAACCACTCGGCGTATCTGGCTTCAGAAATGTACCTGACCGACGGTCCTTTTGAGAGTCCGCAAGACTTCAACCGCATCAACGTTTTAGGGAAATACACCTATACCGATGCAAACAAAGACAAGATCACTTTGACGGCTTCGCATTTTCAAAGCAAGTGGGACGCTTCAGGACAAATTCCACAGCGTGCCGTAGATCAGGGGTTGATCAGCAGATTTGGTGCGATTGACGATACCGAAGGCGGGCAGACGAGCCGTAGCAATCTTACGCTTCAGCACTTGAAAAACTTGGAGCACAATGCCGTATTGAAGACCAATGCCTATCTTTCTAAGTATGACTTTGAGTTGTATTCTAACTTCACCTTCTTTTTAGAAGATCCCATCAACGGCGATCAGATCAAGCAAAAAGAAGAACGCTTTATCGCAGGCTTGCAGAGTACCTATGAGCGCAAACACATCGCATTGGGTGAAACCCGTTTAGATTATCAGGCGGGTGTAGGATTTAGATACGACAACATAGACGATGTTTCGTTATCGCACACCCTAAACAGGCAGACGGTTCTTGAGCCGTTGGCACTGGGAGATGTAGACGAACTCAACGCTTTTGCGTTTTTGAATACCGAATTTAAAACCGGGAAGTTCACCTTCAATCCGGCGGTGCGTCTCGACTATTTTAAGTTTGATTATTACAACAAACTCACCGAGACCTACGACAATCAGAGCGAAAGCAAAGTGGCATTCAGTCCTAAGTTTAACACCGTATTTGCACCGTCTCAAAACTGGCAGCTGTTCCTCAAGACGGGTATTGGTTTCCATTCTAACGATACACGCGTGGTGGTGGCAAATGGTGGAGAAGAAATTCTACCTGCAGCCTATAGTGCAGACTTGGGAACGATCATCAAGCCGATGCCGCGACTGGCATTGAATGCTACACTATGGACGCTGTTTCTGGATCAGGAATTTGTGTATGTAGGCGATGCCGGAATTGTTGAACCTAGCGGAAAAACCCGCCGAATGGGAGTAGAAGCCGGTGCGCGCTATCAGTTAAACGATTGGTTGTATGTGTTTGCAGATGCCAATTATACCCACGCCCGAAGCACTGAAGAAGCAGATGGGGAAGATAACATTCCGTTGGCGCCTAAGTTTACTTCCGCGGGTGGTTTGAGTGTAGATAATCTTTCCGGGTTTTCGGGATCTTTAGGCTACCGCTGGTTGGGCGATCGTGCAGCCAATGAAGACAACTCCATCGTTGCGGAAGGCTATTTTGTAACCGATTTTAACCTGAACTATACGATCGAGAACTGGACGCTAGGCGTTATCGTAGAAAACCTGCTGGATACCTCGTGGAATGAAACGCAGTTTGCAACCGAAAGTCGCTTGTTTAACGAACCGGCACCGGTTGAAGAAATTCACTTTACACCGGGAACGCCATTTTATTTAAGAGGAAAGATCACGTATAGATTCTAAAACTGGCACCGCCAGAGGGTTTTATACTCCATCCCGATAGCTATTGGGATGCCTCGAAATTGCAATTAATGCCTCTTGGGCCTACCCTGAGGTAAGTTTGCTTTTCTAAACGGTCTAAGTTCAGTTCTTCTGTGCTTAGACCGTTTTTTTTATTGGCACCGCCCAAGGTATCTATTGCTCGTATTTCTGCATTACGAGATACTTCAGCTGCGTATCCCCTGCATTGCTGATACCATGCATACTGTTTGACGGGCAGTACAAGCTGGTGTATGGGCCTACTTCTACTGTTTTTCCATCCAGATAGAATTCCGCAGTGCCTTCCAATACAAAGAAGAACTCGTCTTGAGGATGTTGATGTGGCGCATGCGTGGATTTACCCGGCTCTACCACACTCATCTTGATCGTTCTTCCATCGGTAAATTCCTTATCGGCAAACCAGAATTGATGCCCCACTTTAGTTTCCTGCGCCTGCTCTTCAGAATAGGTAGTCACACAATCTTCAAAGCTGTAAGTTTTGTCTGTCGGGGTTTGTTGTGCGCAAAGCGGAAAAGCCATACACAGCAAGATCACATAAAGAAAAGGCTTCATAATACTGAATTTAAAGCGCTTAAGTTACGCATTTTGTAAAGGAGTTTCGTAGGCCGGTATTGCGTAACTTTGATAAAAACCCGGGAATGCAAGAACTTTTTAAAATTTATCAGGTAGACGCCTACGAGGCCGCGCGTATTGCTGCAACTCCCAACGAGCCGCATACGCATTCCTACGAAGAGTTGATGATAGGCAGTGCCGGTGCGCTCGAGCATTTTATAGATTTTGACTCGGTAACCACGCGTGCGCCTTTTGTGAGTTTTGTGACCAAAGGCAAGGTGCACCGCGTGTATCCCAAAGCGGTCGATGGGCAGTGTGCCATTTGGGTGATTCGTTTTAAGAGTGAGTTTATTGCAGAGACCACCTTTCAACTGTATGCCTGGTATCACAAGCAAGCCGATCTCAGTCTGGAAGTCGGACCTTGTTTTGACCGACTGCTTACTGTGTGCGAACTGATGGCTGCCGAAATGCAACAGGAAACTCCAGATTATGCAATTATCCGTCAGTTGTTGAGTGCCTTGTTTACGATGGTGGAAGGCGAACGCAAGAAAATACATCCGGAAACCGATTATGCGCACAACACCAAGCATATTTCGTTTAAGAACTTTCTGGCGGTTCTAGAAGAGAATTACCACCGCCCGGTAGGTGTGGAGTATTATGCTGAAAAGCTGTTTATGTCGAGCCGTAACCTCAATTTGATCTGTCAGGATATTTTAGGTCAAAGCGTTTCAGAGATCATTGAAACCCGCAAGTTGATCGAAGCCAAAAACCTGCTGATCAGTACCGACAAAACCGTGAGTGAGATCGCTTACGAGCTGGGCTACAGTGACAATGCCTATTTTTCTAATGTCTTTAAAAAGAAGTCCGGCGAGTCACCGGGAGCCTTCCGTAAGGAGATGCAAGCCAAGCTTATTTCTTAATCTTACAATAGTTTTTCTGATAGGCTCAATGAAGTACAAGGATGTATTGCTGAACTTTGTTCTGTAAAAAATACGCGTCTTTTAAGACGGTGTATACTCAAAATCAGGTTATGAACCGATTGGATTTTTTAAAAATGGCAGCGATGCTGCCGATACTAGGAGCAGCTATGAAACTTAAAGATTTAGAAAAATGGAACCAGAGCCTTCCCAATACCGAAAAAATGCCGGTGTTGTTTTTAGGTCATGGGAGTCCGATGAACGCAATAGAAGAAAATCAATTTGTCACCGAATTCAGAAAACTGGGGCAGGAACTCACCCGCCCACAGGCTATTTTATGTATTTCGGCACACTGGGAAACGCGAGGGACTTTTGTAACGGCGATGGAGCACCCGCAAACCATTCACGACTTTGGCGGTTTCCCTCAAGCCTTGTTTGACGTGCAATACCCTGCACCGGGCAGTCCGGAACTGGCACTTGCAACGCAAAAGTTGGTAACAAGCACCGAAGTACATCTGGATGATAAATGGGGATTGGACCACGGCTCGTGGAGTGTGATCAAACATATGTACCCTGATGCGATGGTAGCCGTGATCCAGATGAGTATCGACTATACACAGCCAGCGCAATACCATTATGATCTGGCTAAAGAACTGGCAGCACTTCGTCACAAAGGCGTGCTTATCGTAGGTAGCGGGAATATGATCCACAACCTGCGCCGCGTGGCCTGGGACAAACTCAACGCGCCTTATGCGTATGATTGGGCACTGGAAGCTCGCGAGAAAATGAACACCGCAATTCTTACCCACGATCACCAAACGCTTATCGATTTTAGAAAGCAAGGCACTGCTTTTGACCTTTCGATCCCCACCCCTGAGCATTACCTGCCGCTGATCTATGCGTTGGCCTTACAAGACGATCAGGATGAGGTACAGTTGTTTAACGACGAACCTGTTGGTGGGTCGTTGTCTATGACGTCGTTGAAGATTGCATAAACACAATTGAAAGCACGTGCTTTCAATTGTGTCTTTTCAATTCGTAATTCTTCGATGTATATGGCTGAGGTACTCTGTTTGAGTAAACTTAACGTCTAATTAAGTTCTTTACTTTTCTTTGCTTGTCCAAAGAAAAGTAACAAAAGAAAAGACCCTTTTTCTTAGGTATTTTGCCTTATCAGGCAAACCACAACAAGGCTCCTAAATTTTTTCCAAGGCTTCTAAAATTTTTAACGGAGCCTTATTGTTATACTGAAGAAAAAGAATGCCAAAGCAGAAGCAGTCTTCCTCTAATGTATTAAAATGTTCAAACCGGCATACTTTTTACATCTGTAGTAAAACAAGGAAATGCCGCAGCGTTGGGCAGTGGAGGATGGCCTAGCGTAGCGGTTTGCCATCCGCAGGATAAGGAATTTACGTAGTTTTCAAGGATGTAAAAATAAGCCTAGACTTTCCTGCCTGCCGGCAGGCAGGTTTGATTCTTTTTTGGGCAATGCAAAAAAGAATGAATATGAATAGAAGTAAATATTATCAAATATAGGATAGTAGATTCACGAGCTCTTGAATAATAGGGCTAGGGGATGATGGGGATTACCTTCAATTCAACATTGCTTAAAAAAAAAGCAATAAAGAATGCTTAGGATTAGCTAAATTTGAGAGATAACCCATTTTAAATCCTTATGAAAAAATATATAGTCATTGCACTCTTGGGCCTTACAGGTTTGGTGCAAGCGCAGGAAGCCCTATTTAGCGGACAGCAAGTGAGTTCGCCTCAGGTGAATGATGATAAAAGTGTAACCTTTCGTCTGGTAGCGCCACAAGCCGATACCGTTCAGGTGACCGGAGATTTTTTACCATCGGTTAAGGTCGATACCCCAATGGGAAAAGTAGACGGTCCCGGAAAAGCCTTACTTAGCAAAAACGAAGAAGGGGTCTGGACCTATACGACTTCTGTATTAGCACCCGAACTTTACAATTATGCCTTTATCGTAGACGGGTTTAAAACTACCGATCCGGCCAACCCGTTTCTTATACGGGATGTGGCTTCAGTAACCAATATCTTTATCGTTCCTGGGGAGCAAGCCGATCTGTACCGCGTACAGGACGTGCCGCACGGTACCGTGGCGAGCCGTTGGTATGACGCCAAAGATCTAGGTTTTGACCGAAAGCTGTCGGTGTATACACCTCCGGGGTATGAAACCTCAGCTGCTGAATACCCGGTCTTGTATTTACTGCACGGTGCCGGTGGAGACGAGGAAGCTTGGTTGTCTTTGGGACGCGCTGCTCAGATTCTCGATAACCTCATCGCTGAAGGAAAAGCAGAACCTATGCTTGTGGTTATGCCTAACGGAAATGTAGGGCAGGACGCTGCGCCCGGTGCCGGAAGCGACGGTTTTTACACACCCCAGTTTATGACACCGGAAACCATGAACGGTAAATATGAAGCCCAGTTTATGGACATTGTTGCGTTTATAGAAGCCAATTACCGCGTAAAGTCAGACAAGGCACACCGTGCGATCGCCGGTCTTTCTATGGGGGGCTATCACAGTATGCACATCTCCCGCTTTTACCCCAATACGTTTGATTATGTAGGCTTGTTCTCTGCAGCGATTATGCCTCGGGAAGATAAGAGTGATAAAGGCGTCTATGCCAATTTTGACGAAACTTTAAAAGCCCAAAACGAGAATGGTTACCAGCTTTACTGGATCGGTATCGGGAAAACCGATTTTCTGTATGAAGCCAATACGGCCTTTAGAAAACAACTGGATCAAATGGATATGCCCTACGAGTACATGGAAACCGAAGGCGGACACATCTGGAGAAACTGGAGGGTGTATTTAAGTGAGTTTGTGCCGTTGTTGTTTGAAGAATAAGACTAAAGAACATAGAGAAAAGAGCAAAGAGCACAGAGCAAAGATTGTTTAAATATAAAAGTAGAAATCGCATCTTGTAAGCGTTGCACAAAAGTCCTAATACCTATTTTCTCTTAAGGTTAAGTGCCATGATTATAGTTCCAAAAGATGTTTCTGTTCATTTTCTTTGCTTGTCCAAAGAAAACGAACCAAAAGAAAAGACCCTTTTTCTTAGGTATTTTGCCTTATCAGGCAAACCGCAACAAGGCTCCTAAATTTTCTCCAAGGCTTCAAAAATTCTTAACGGAGCCTTATTGCTATACTGAAGAAAAAGAATGCCAAAGCAGAAGCAGTCTTCTTCTATTTTATAAAAATGCTCAAACCGGCATACTTTTTACATCTGTAGTAAAACAAGGAAATGCCGCAGCGTTGGGCAGTGGAGTATGGCCTAGCGCAGCGGTTTGCCATCCGCAGGATAAGGGATTTACGTAGTTTTCAAGGATGTAAAAATAAGCCTAGATTTTTTTGGTTCGTTTTTTCATCGATGGAAAAAATGAACAGAACATGATTAGTTCCAACTCATACTAAAATCGCCGTTAGGCGATAACGCCCAACACCCAACAATCAACCTTAATTTTAAATCTTTAAAAATAAATCGCTTCTAAAAGGACGATAGGCTGTCAAAATCGTGATAATCACAACCGCAGGAATAATAGGAAGGCACTACGTTTCTTAATAAATGTGCTTTGAACATTTTAACGTAACTTATTGAGCTCAATATTATTTACTCTTATGAAACGATTTATAGCTTCTTTATTATCGGTTTTGGTGCTGATGCTTTTAAGCACCAGCGTATTTGCGCAGTACGATAACGTGCAGCCCATTGAAATGACGGTTAATTTAACGCACGAAGACGGTCAGTTACAACCCATCTGGGCTTGGTGGGGATATGATGAGCCCAACTACACCTATATGAAAGACGGGAAAAAGTTAATCAGAGAAATCTCTGAACTGAGTCCGGTACCTGTATTTTTTAGGGCACACAGTCTGCTGGTTACCGGTGATGGCGAAGCGGCACTCAAATGGGGTTCCACCAATGCCTATACCGAAGATGAAAATGGAAATCCCATTTACGACTGGACCATCATCGATACGATTTTTGACACCTACATCGATTTAGGAATGAAACCCCTGGCGCAAATTGGTTTTATGCCTGAAGCCTTATCTACCCATCCCGAACCTTACCGGCACCACTGGAAACCGGGTGCTAAGTATGAGGACATTTATACCGGCTGGGCATACCCGCCTAAGGATTACGATAAGTGGGCAGAACTGGTTTATCAATGGGTTAAACATTCGGTTGACCGCTACGGAAAAGAGGAGGTCGAAAGCTGGTATTGGGAATTGTGGAACGAACCGAACATTGGCTACTGGCGCGGTACGACTGAAGAATACATCAAACTGTACGACTATACGGCTGATGCGGTGAAGCGAGCTTTGCCTACGGCGAAAATTGGTGGCCCTGAAACAACGGGACCGGGTTGGGACAAAGCTGAAACCTTTCTACGTACCTTTTTAGATCACGTGGTTTCCGGCAAAAACTATGCGACCGGAGAAACCGGTGCCCCGCTTGATTTTATAACGTTTCACGCCAAGGGAAGCCCCAAACTTGATGAGGGTACGGTCGTAATGAATATGGGCGCGCAGCTCAACGACATTCGTAAGGGTTTTGAGGTGGTAGCTTCTTACCCCGATTTACGCTATTTGCCTGTGATCATTGGAGAGTCTGATCCTGAAGGTTGTGCCGCCTGTTCTGAAGAGGATTACCCCGAAAATGCCTATCGCAACGGGACGATGTACAGCAGTTATACGGCGGCCTCTTTTGCCCGTAAATACGATCTGGCCAAAGCATACGATATCAACCTGGCCGGTGCGGTGACCTGGGGATTTGAATTTGAAGACCAGCAGTGGTATGCCGGGTTTCGGGATATGGCTACAAACGGCGTCGATAAACCGGTGCTTAACGTATTCCGCATGTTTGGGATGATGGAGTTTAACCGCCTTAAGGTGGAAGGTGATTTTGACTACGACTATAAGAAAATAAGCGATGCTAGTGTGCGCGATAATCCTGATGTGAATGCTCTGGCGTCTCGTGGCGAGAATGCTGTAACCGTTATGGTATTTAATTATCACGACCGGAATGCCATTGAGGTGAAGCCTACCCCTGTAACCTTAAATCTGGAGGCTATACCTTCCAATAAAGTTTTGGTTTCTCAGTATCGGGTAGATGAACAGTTTAGCAATTCCTATACAGCCTATAAAGCGATGGGTTCACCCAAGAACCCAACTCTGGAGCAAATAGACCAATTGGAGCAAGCCGGTCAGTTGGAGCTTTTCACTTCACCGCAGTATATGCAGGTTAAAGATGGGAAACTCACCCTAAACTTGGATCTACCCAGACAGGGTGTAGCTTTGTTTAAGGTGGAGTTTATGCCGTAGTTGTTTGAAGACTAAGATTAAAGAACATAGTGCAAAGAGCAAAGACTGATTAAATAGAAAAGTAGAAATCGGAAATACAAAAGCATTATACACTGTCACTTCGAGCGCAGTCGAGAAGTTTTAGGAAATTAACTAATTTAAATATAATACAAGCTCCCCTCATTTCTAAGGAGGGGAAAGCCCGCGCAGCTGGGCAGGGGTGGTTACTTTTTTTCTATCACAGGCAACCACCCCGTCTACAAGCTAGCACTAAGGCGTATCTTGCAGCCACCCCTCCTCTTTTGAGGAGGGGAACGCTTATATCTAATATTGATGCTTGCTTTTAAAGACAGCGATTAGAACAGATGAGATGCTGAAACGATTCGGAGGAGAAGGGTGCTAGCAGCTTGTGTGATCTCTCCTATCGTCGAGATGACTAGGCCTATTCATACCCGAAGGGTTTAACGAATACAATTTTCCCTCGGTTCAGAATAGCTGCAAGGGCAGAGCGTTAAGGAAAGGTCTAGTAGACCTTTTTAGCGAATGAGCCAGGTGGCGCGTTGGCTTTGATATGGATTACTTTACTTCAAGTAAGAACTACTCTTAGAAAAACGTAAGTAGCGACGCGGAGCTGACAAGGTGGTTTTTGCCTGATAAGGCAAAAAAATCCTAAGCGAGGGTGTCTTTTCTTTTCTGCATCCGACGACCGCAGGGAGAGGAATGCACCTGTTGTGCTATCTAATGCTGGTAGTCGAATTAGTACAAGCAAAGAAAATGAACAGAACATGATTAGTTCCAACTCATACTAAAATCGCCGTTAGGCGATAACGCCCAACACCCAATTTTGAATCATAAATTTTAAACCTTGAATCTTTAAAGAACCAAATCCTCAAACAAACCCTCCAGTGTAGCTTCCAGATCTTCACTAAACCCAGGGTGGGTTTTAGAAGTTTGAATCACCGAACTGCGCGTTGCCGTTAACCAGCGGAAACGTTCTGCAGGTTCCAGTTGTGCGATAGGTCCGCCGTTTTTGGCACCGGCGCAGATCGCTTTAAAGGCTTCCAGATTCTTAGTAACCTGTTCCACGTCGAGTTCAGGGCAAAAGGCTTCCAGTTTTTTGGTATCCAGCTGAAAGCGCATCCCAATAAAGCGTGGGCGTTTGCAATACACCACCACACCTACATTAAAGAATTCCTCGCGTTCTACCTGAGGGACCAGGCGAATGACCGCATATTCATACAAGTGTTTGTCGTGCATCTTTGGCGGTTTTAGTGAATAGATCGGCGTGGGTTAAGCGGGTGCTTAAAAACTGAAAATAAACCTGGCGCAGTGCGTCCGGACGTTCCTCATAGCCTTCCCAGTCGAGCCAGGCATCAGGGATGAGGTTCACCATATGCTGTAAAACCTCGTCGGTGAGCAAGGCTTTGAATTTAGTATTGGCTTCATCCAATTGCGAGGCTTGCGGAAGCAACACGTGATCTTTGATCATCGCAAAAGGCGTAGCGGCACTTTGTTCCCAGTTGGTAAAACTGTGATGAAAATACAAGGTGGCGCCGTGATCGATCAGCCAGAGTTCACGATGCCACATCAGCATATTGGTATTGCGAAACGTACGGTCAATATTGGTCATAAAGGCATCAAACCAAACGATCTCAGAAGCCAGTTGTGCGTCTACCTGGGTGACTGCCGGGTCAAAGTTGATCGCTCCCGATAAGAAATGCAGCCCTATGTTCAAGCCTTGAGAGAACTTCAGCAGATCTTGTATTTCCTCATCGCCTTCGGTACGACCAAAAGCTTCATCCAGATCGGCAAACACCACTTCAGGTACTTTAAAACCCAGATACCTGCCCAGCTCACAGCCTAGCAATTCGGCGATCAGGGCTTTGGGTCCGTGGCCTGCCCCTCTAAATTTCACCACATATTTAAAGCCATCGTCTGCATCGGCAACTGCCGGCAGGGAGCCGCCTTCCCGCAGGGGCGTGATGTAGCGGGTGACGTTGACGTGACGTAATTCAGGGAGTGTTTGCATAATTTCGTTTGAATAGGGTAAAAATACAGTTATATTCCCTGCAAAACCAATTTTAAGCCAAGGCTTGAACTTGCATCCGTAGGGCTTATTTTTGAAGTAGAATACACGAGTATGAAGGTATATGCGACTTGTAAACAGTGTAAAAATGAACTGCAGTTTCGTACAGCTACCGAAACCCGGGTGGACTTAGCGATGCGGGAAGGTAAGTATCACTCCAAGATCTGTAAGGCGTGCGGGAAGAACAATACTTTTTTTGTAAACGAACTTTATGCTAAAACCTCCAAAATCTTATTGGTGGTCGCAGGTTTGATCTTTGCACTGGGCACTAGTATTGCCTGCGTAGTCTGTTATTATGCCTTTTTAAAAAGTACCCATCTTGCTGTTGCGGGATGCTTTGGCCTGCTCTTGATACCGGGCTGGGCATGGTCTATTGTGGTGAAGGGAGATCGGGACCGTGTACGCGCATTCAACTATAGTTTTCTATAAGATACCTCAGTTTTAGCCAATGCTAAAAAACCATTCAAATAGTAATATTGTACTTGTTGAAACATATTGTGGATAATTGAATAAACAGAGGGGGAATTCCTGATTTGTTGTGATTAATTCATCATTTTTCAAGAAATGCTGATTATTAATTCATAAAAATTATTAATTTACATTTAGTAATGGTCCCAAATTCTTCCCCTATGCGTTACCTCTTTTTACTGTTATTGGCAGTAACTTCCTGTAAACAAGACACGCAAGATGCTTCAACCCAGGCTGCATATCAAGACATTCACGAGACGGCAGTGTTTATTGATACGCATAACGATATGCTCACCAAGATCGTAGAAGACAGCCTGAAGTTTGACAGCGACCTGAGCGGAATAACCCACAGCGACTTAGACCGTATGCGCACCGGCGGACTCGATGCACAGTTTTTTTCGGTGTGGAGTGATGGTACGTTGGACGAGCCGTTTGCCTACGCCAACCGGCAGATCGACAGTCTGGATGCGGTGATCGCCCGCAATCCCGATAAGATGCTGAAAGCCACAAGCAGTGCCGCGATACAAGCAGCCGTAGATCAGCACAAACTGGCCGCCTTGATCGGTGTAGAAGGTGGGCATCATATCGAGCATAGTCTTGAGAAGTTAGACAGCTTATACGATCGGGGCGTACGCTATATGACACTTACCTGGAACAACTCAACCGATTGGGCGACCAGCGCCACCGATGAGTGGGACCTGGAAGGGCAACGCAACAGCGAAGGGGAAAACGGTCTCACCGAATTTGGTGTTGCCGTGGTGCATAAGATGAACAGCCTGGGAATGCTTATCGATATTTCCCACGTGGGCGTCAATACCTTTTGGGATGTGATGTACGAGACCACCAAACCGGTGATCGCTTCGCACAGTTCGGTGATGGCACTGCATACCCATCCCCGTAATTTAAACGACGAACAACTCAAGGCGATCGCAAAGAACAAGGGGGTGGTGCAGGTGAACTTTTATTCGGCATTTATAGACAGCAGTTTTAATAAAAAGCACGAGGCCTTTATGACGCGGCATCAAAAAGTCTATGACAGCTTGATCGCTTCAGGTACTTCGGCATACGCTGCTAAAGCTTCCTTATACGAGCGCTTTCCCGAAGAGGCCGAAAAGCTGCGCGCCCCGTTTGAGGTCTTGATGCAGCATATCAACTATATTGTTGATCTGGTAGGGATTGATTATGTAGGCATCGGTTCAGACTTTGACGGGATCTCCTTTCCACCCCAACAGCTGGATGATGTAACGGCGTATCCCTTGATCACCAAAGCCTTGGTAGACAAAGGCTATAGCAAAGCAGACATTCATAAACTATTAGGCGGCAACCTCCTGCGGGTTTTAAAAGCCAATGAAGCACAACCTTAATTGGGAAAGGGGAGCTTCAGTCAACACAGCTTATATTTTTTATGGAAGCGTCACCTTGAACCTGTTTCAAGGTCTCAATAGTTTAGGTGTGGAGTGCACGACTGGCCTTATTATCAATAATTTGTGATTTTTAATTATTAATAATGATAACTTAGTGACTTGAGAAGCTTCGGCTACAACTATTTATCATCATGAAATGGATACTCCTTATATTCTTTAGCTATTCTGTAGCCCAAGCACAAGCTTTAGAAAAAGCATACGCCAAAGGTGAATATATTTATTCGGTAAAGATTTATAAGAATGAAATACAAGCGAATTATACGTTTTCCAATGAGATGACTCAGGTTAAGGAGTTAGGGGATTTATTAAATGGTGGGCAGTTTCCAGTACTGGAGCAAGTAGCTTATATAGGATTAGAGATCACAGGCCAAACCCTTTTTACTAAACAACAGATGATTCATTGGAATTATTACGATTCAAATTTTAATAGATTGAGTAAAGAGATCACAGGCTTAATTCAAAATGCTTCACGAGTATGGCTTCATCCACCTCGAACGCAAATCTTCAAAATGCTTGAATTAAATCCCTTTCCGGAGATTCGGTTTCAAGAATCCTTATGGGATACTACACTAGAAGTTGGGAGTATTTGGGGTGATGAACGTTGGAAGACTTGGGAAGGCTTGCTTACGATTAATTCAAAATATCAGTATGATAAAGCCAAAAATGAAGTTGTTGCCGAAGCAGCTACAGGTGTCGGAAAGACGCAACTCCGTTTGGAGTATGATCCTAAATTAGGTTTTAAGACTTTAGATTTTACAACGATTAACGGTCTGCGTATTCTGATGGAATTCGTCAAATTTGAAAAAGAAAAATTATGAAAAAACCACTCCTCCTCCTTTTACTCGTATTTTGTCTGACCTCTTTGTCTGCCCAAGACATCAATGGCGACTGGTTTGGTACCTTAAACGTGCAGGGGTTTAAACTGCCTTTGGTATTTCATATCAAAACCACCGATACCGCGACTACCGTAAAAATGGACAGCCCCAGTCAAAAAGCGTATGGCATTCATGCAAGTACAGCACGTTTTGAGTCTGATACCTTGTACGTAGGTCTTAAAAGTCTGGGCGCTTCCTATACCGGATTCTTTAACGGTGAGCTTTTTAACGGCAACTTTACCCAGTTGGGCAACAGCTTTCCGCTGGACCTGTATCCCGAACTTCAGGAAGAAGAACCGCTTAAGCGTCCGCAGGAACCGCAACCGCCGTTTCCGTATGCTACCGAAGAGGTGGAGTTTCAAAACGATACCGCAATGATCAAGCTGGCAGGAACTTTAAGCCTTCCACAAGGCGAGGGTCCTTTTCCGGCCGTGGTGCTCATCAGCGGTAGTGGTCCGCAAGATCGAAATGAGACCTTGATGGGGCACAAGCCTTTTCTGCTTATTGCCGACTACTTAACCCGAAAGGGCATTGCCGTATTGCGGTATGATGATCGTGGTGTGGGCGACTCTGCAGGCTTTTTCAGTTTGGCCGATTCTGCAGACTTTGCCACCGATGTGTCGGCTGCAATGGCGTATTTAAAAACTCGTCCGGAAATCAATGAACAACAACTGGGATTGATCGGTCACAGTGAGGGCGGACTCATAGCCCCGCTGGTGGCGACCCAGACTGAGGATGTTGCGTTTATGGTATTGTTGGCGGGTCCCGGAGTGCGGGGAGATCAACTGCTTTTAGAGCAGGAAGCCTTGATCGCACGTGCCAGTGGAGCTTCAGAAGAAGCGATCAAAACCGCCCAAAGCCGTAATAAGGCGCTCTTTCATTTGGTAAGCCAATTTGAAAATAAGGAGGCTCTGGCAAAAGCATTAGAAGATCAAATCAACGTGTTTATTGATGAAGAAGAACGCGTAGACTTTCCGCAGGAAATGAATCGGGAGACCTATGTAAAACAACAAGCCAACCAACTCGCCAATCCCTGGATGATGTATTTTATCAAACACAACCCTGCCTTTGTTTTAGAAAGTGTCACCTGTCCTGTCCTAGCACTCAACGGAAGCAACGACCTGCAAGTTTCGGCAGCGCAGAACCTACCCGCTATTGAAGCGGCACTCAAAGCCGGCGGAAATACACAAGTCACTATAAAAGAATTTGACGGACTCAACCACTTGTTTCAGGAAAGTGCAACCGGTGCGCCTTCAGAATATGGGGAAATCGAACAAACCATGGCACCTATCGTACTGGAAACAATCACCAACTGGATCCTGAAGCAAGTTGATTAGCTTTTTATATTTAAGAGTATACTTTGTGTTACCCGAGGCTTTACAAGCCTTATATAGGAGGATATTACTTTAACAATGGGTGTTGGTATTATGAAAAAACTATTGCTTTTTATTTTTGTTGCTTTATTTGGTAGGATCTCTTTTGCTCAGAGCATTATCGGTGACTGGTATGGTATTATAAATAGTGAAAACAGCAGTATTCCTTTGATTTTTCATTTCTCTCAAAAGAACAATATCTATAGCGCTACTTTAGATAGTCCTTTACAACAATCCTTAGGTATTGATGTTACTACTATAGATTACAATGCAGGAAAATTACACTTGGTAGTTGCGAGACACGATTTACAATATAAAGCGGTATGGTCTGGGGGTAAATTGGTTGGTAATCTTACCCAAATGAATACGGATTATTTTTTAGTGCTAACTAAAGAATCGAAACAACTACAAGAGCCTAAGTCTACTTTTCCGTATTTAACTGAGGAAGTTCGCTTTCAAAATTCTCAAGCAGAAGTAAACTTAGCAGGTTTGCTGAGCTTACCAGAGGGTAGCGGTCCATTTCCTGCAGTACTCTTATTAGGAGGCAGTGGCCCAACAGACCGTGATAATACAATAAATAGCAATCATAAGATGTTTTTGGTGCTTGCAGATTATCTCACCAGAAAGGGAATAGCAGTTTTGCGCTACGATAAACGTGGTGTAGGTGCATCAACCGGAGATTTTAATGTAGCAGGATTACAGAATTTTGCTTCAGATGCCAAAGCTGCACTACATTACCTTCAAACACTTCAGGAGATCAATACAAATCAGATTGGCTTGATAGGCCATAGTGAAGGTGGACTTCTTGCCGCCATGCTTGCTGCATCATCTAAAGAAATAGATTTTATAATAGCACTTGCAGCACCCGGTATCGATGGTGACACAAACTTTATATTGCAGAGGAAATTGATTTCAAAATCAAAAGGAATCTCAGAAAAGGAATGGCTGGCAAAACTTGATTTTTTAGAACAGGTAGTAGGTGAAGTTAAAAGCGCTGAACGTCCAAAAGAATTAGAGCGGTCTTTAAAAGAGATTGTTGTTTCTTATTTAGAGCGTACAAAAAGAGAGATACCCTATGGAATGAGTACTGAAGATTATACAGCAATGCTGGTTGATCGATATACTCATCCTTATGTTCAGGATTTAATTAAGATTGTTCCGAGGCAAAGCTTTAGACAAGTAACTTGTCCCGTATTGGCACTCAACGGAAGCAACGACCTGCAAGTTTCGGCAGCGCAGAACTTGCCCGCTATTGAAGCGGCACTCAAATCCGGTGGAAATACGCAAGTCAGTATAAAAGAATTTGACGGACTCAACCACTTGTTTCAGGAAAGTGCAACCGGTGCGCCTTCAGAATATGGGGAAATCGAACAAACCATGGCACCCATCGTACTGGAAACGATAACGGACTGGATCCTGAAGCAAACGGAAGAATAAACAGTCGGCAGTAGCAGTTTTTCAGTAACTTCTTAAAAAATACGAAAGTAGAAATACAAAATACGCTTTGCAGCGTCACTTCGAGTGATGCTTGAGCGCCGGAGCGCGAAAGGATTGTATCGAGAAGTCTCACTAGATGAGATGCTGAAACAAGTTCAGCATGACATTGTTTCCGAGCTGTCTTTCCTTATATTCCCGCGCTGCCTGTCCCAATGTCTATAGGGAATTGCATCGCGTGTTGGTTAAGCTTAAAACTAATAGGTTTTTCTTTTGAATTCGAATTTTAGCACCCTTCCTCCCGAAGCTTCGGGAGAAGGAAGGGAGTTAGCTTGTTGTGTGATCTCTCCTAACGTCGAGATGACTAGGCGCATTATACCCGAAGGGTTACACGAATTTAAACTTCCCTTGGTTCAGAATAGCTGCAAGGGCAGAGCCTTAGGAAATTAACTAATTTAAAAATAATAAAAGCTCCCCTCCTTTTTAAGGAGGGGAAAGCCCGCGCAGCTGGGCAGGGGTGGTTACCTTTTTTCTATCACAGGCGAAACCACCCCGTCTACAAGCTAGCGCTAAGGCGCATCTTGCAGCCACCCCTCCTCAAAAGAGGAGGGGAACGCTTATATTTAATACTTATGCTTGCTAAAGAAAAACAGCGACCGGAACAGATGAGATGCTGAAATGATTCTGATAGTTATCGGGAGAAAAAGTGAGTTAGCCTGTTGTGAGATCTCTCCTATCGTCGAGATGACTAGGCGCATCTATACCCGAAGGGTTACACGAATCTAAAATTCCTAAGCAAGGGGGTCTTTTCTTTTGTTACTTTTCTTTGGACAAGCAAAGAAAAGTAAAGGACACGTTTAGAAGAACATAATATCAAAATCGACACTAGGAGATTTATGAGTTTCACGAAATAAAAATATCATAAGCAAAGAAAAAGAACAGGCAAGCACAGGATAAAGAACCTTAATTCTTCTCGTATTTTGTTTCCTTATCTATTGCCTATGAAACCCTTTAGCCTTGCTTTTCTTTTAGCTTTTGCTGTGTTTTCCTGTACCTCACGGGCGCAGGAACTTAAGATCACGAACGACCGTTTTTGGAATACCGTAGACGGCGAACCCATCTATTCGCAGGGTGGGGGCATTTTTCAGTTTCCTGATCCGCAAAGCGGAATTCCTAAATACTACTGGTATGGGGTGCATTATAAAGAAGCTGAAACCTACCGCAACGATCCGTCTAAAACCTTAGAGCGTAACCATTTTGAAGGGGTAACCTGTTACACTTCTACCGATCTGGTGAACTGGAAATTTGAGAAACACGTGCTTACCAAAGAAGCGGTGAACTATGAAGAACGCCCTACCTGGCTGGGGCGTATGGGCGTGGCCTATATCGAGGCACTTAAGCAGTATGCCCTATTGATCCAACACGGAAAAAATGTGATGATCGCCTTGGCTGATTCGCCTTTGGGGGATTTTAAAGTACATAGACATATTGATATGACCTCGCGTATTGGGACGCCCAATACAGGGGACCAAACCGTCTTTACAGATCCCGATACCGGAAAATCCTACCTCGTATATTCCTACGGGCGTGGGCGAAACAAGATCTATATTTCAGAGATCGGCGTGCGCGACGGCAAGGTAGATTTGCTTGAAGTGCACGAGATCTTTAGAGGTGCCAGCCGCGAGGGCAATTGTATGTTTAAATACAAGGGCAAGTACTATATGGCGGCTTCCAACATCTACGGTTGGGATGGTTCTTTTGCCTATTACCTCGTCGCCGATACTATCTTTGGTCCGTATAAACCCACTAATGAGATGCAGGTGATGCCGGGCAGCGAACAAGACTATGCGCACATCTCGCAAACCGGATTTTTTTATACTGTGCGCGGAAGCGAACAAGAAACCGTACTCTTTTGCGGAGACCGCTGGGCAGAGTTCGCCGGTAACGGACTCGGCTACAACCAGTGGGTGCCTTTGTCGTTTGATGGGGAAACACCGTATTTCAATTCGTTACACAGCTGGAAGCTCAACGAAGCCACCGGAACCTGGAGCGTCGCAGCCGATAACAATTACATCAAGAACCCGAGTTTTGAAGCCGACCGTCGCCACATTCCCAGTAACAACAAACCCGTGCAGGAACAGCTGTTGGGTTGGCATACCGAGATCCTGCAAGGGAATCCCATTTCCACCACCGATCCCGATTCACCTGTACTGAATCACTTCAACACCCAAAACGACCGCCAGCATGTGATCGGAGAAAAG
Source organism: Leeuwenhoekiella blandensis MED217 (assembly GCF_000152985.1). Classification (GTDB taxonomy): domain Bacteria; phylum Bacteroidota; class Bacteroidia; order Flavobacteriales; family Flavobacteriaceae; genus Leeuwenhoekiella; species Leeuwenhoekiella blandensis. The sequence continues at coordinate 305,002 of NZ_CH672395.1, forward strand.
AGTTTACACATCAGCGATCAAGTGCCTTTTGAACGCCGTATCACCCAAGAACTAAGCAGTACGCCCTATGTAAGTTTACCTGACGGAAAGTATCGCCTTTCCGCCACCGTCAAAAACACCACCGGATTTGAAGAACTAAACCTTTATGCCCAAAGCGGTACCCAAACGTTTGAAACTAGCTTCACCACCTCAAACCCCGAATGGACCAGCATCACCATAGATGAAGTTTCCGTAGTCAACGGTAAGCTTACTGTAGGTATTTATGCTAAAGGAGCTGCCGGTGCAACGGCTTGGGTTGATGATGTGCGTTTTGAGCTATTAGACTAGAGCTGATAGACGGGAGACAAAAGAGAATAGAATAAAGCGTAAAGACAGTGTTGAAATACGAAAGTACAAAGTAAGAAGTAAAAAATACGCTTCGCTCTGTCACTTCGAGTGATGCTTGAGCGCCGGAGCGCGAAAGGATTGTATCGAGAAGTCTCACTAGATGAGATGCTGAAACAAGTTCAGCATGACATTGTTTTCGAGCTGCCTGTCCCAATATCCATGTTTCCGCGCTGCCTGTCCCAATGCATATAGGGAATTGCATCGCGTGTTGGTTAAGCTTAAAACTAATAGGTTTTTCTTTTGAATTCGAATTTTAGCACCCTTCCTTCGAAGGAAGGGTTGGGGATGGATGTTTTCAGACGAAATCTTAACATCCCTCTAAATCTCCCTTCAAAGGGAGACTTGGCTTTATTGATGGGTGTTGAAACAGACAGTCATTTCAACCATCGGGAGAAATCGCATCTTTTATCCCTCATCCCCGGCCCTTCTCCTCCCGAAGCTTCGGGAGAGAAGGGAGTTAGCTTGTTGTGTGATCTCTCCTAACGTCGAGATGACTAGGCGCATTCATACCCGAAGGGTTACACGAATTTAAACTTCCCTTGGTTCAGAATAGCTGCAAGGGCAGAGCCTTAGGAAATTAACTAATTTAAAAATAATAAAAGCTCCCCTCCTTTTTAAGGAGGGGAAAGCCCGCGCAGCTGGGCAGGGGTGGTTACCTTTTTTCTATCACAGGCGAAACCACCCCGTCTACAAGCTAGCGCTAAGGCGCATCTTGCAGCCACCCCTCCTCAAAAGAGGAGGGGAACGCTTATATTTAATACTTATGCTTGCTAAAGAAAAACAGCGACCGGAACAGATGAGATGCTGAAACGATTCTGATAGTTATCGGGAAAGAAGGGAGTTAGCTTGTTGTGTGATCTCTCCTAACGTCGAGATGACTAGGCGCATTCATACCCGAAGAGTTTCTCATTCTTTTTCTTCAGTATAGCAATGAGGCTCCGTTAAGAATTTTTGAAGCCTTGGAGAAAATTTAGGAGCCTTATTGCGGTTTTCGCCCTAAGGCGAAAAATACCTAAGAAAAAGGGTCTTTTCTTTTGTGTAGCCTGTCCTGAGCGATAGTCGAAGGATTTCTTTGGACAAGCAAAGAAAATGAATGAACATGGTTAGAAGAACATAATATCAAAATCGACGCAGGAGATTCAAGAGTTTCCATTAAATAGAAATCGCGCGATTGTATCGCGTGATAGTTTGATCTTAAACGTACAGGTTTGTTTTGTAATTACTTTCAAAAGCAGGAAGTCATTTCAACCATATCAGGAAATCACAGGTGTTGTGCTATGTAGCTGCTAGTCGAATTAGTACTAGCAAATCGACGCTAGGAAGTTCACGAGTTCCCATAAAATAGAAATCACGCGAGTAAAGAAAATGAACAGAACATCATTAAAAGCAAAATAGGTATTTCAAAAAAGAATCCTATTTTTAAACCACGCGAGAGACCAACCGCGATTTAAATACGCTTTTATGAAACGTTTACTGCTGCCTGTACTTACGGGCTTGGGTCTCTTTTGCTCGTGTGCCGAACCGCAACCGGTTCAAAAACCTAATGTGATTGTACTGTTTATTGACGATATGGGGTGGGGCGACTTCTCCTGTTTTGGCAATACCGATGCGCAAACGCCCAACATCGACCGGATGGCGGAGCAAGGCATCAGCTTTGAACAGTTTTATGTCAATTCGCCTATTTGTTCGCCTTCGCGGGTGGCCATCTCCACAGGCACTTACCCACAGCGGTGGGACATCACTTCGTTCTTGGCCCACCGGGAATATAATGAAGAACGCGGACTCGCACAGTGGCTCGATCCCGAAGCGCCAATGCTGGCACGCAGCCTGCAACAGCACGGGTATGCTACGGGACATTTTGGAAAATGGCATATGGGCGGGCAACGCGATGTGACCGAAGCGCCGGCCATCACCCAATACGGTTTTGATGCATCCCTTACCAATTTTGAAGGTATGGGCCCCAAGCTGCTACCACTTACCAAAGATGAGAACGGCACCATAGGTCGCATTTGGGCAGATGCCGAAATTTTGGGCGGACCGGTCACCTGGATGCAGCGCTCGGAGATCACCACAGGCTTTGTAGATAAAGCTTTGGAGTTTATGAAAGCCAGCCAAACCAAAGACCAACCTTTCTACGTCAACATCTGGCCCGATGATGTGCACAGCCCATACTGGCCGCCGTATGAAGAATATGGAGTGGCAAAAGAACAAGGCAAACGCGGCTTGTACCTGGCGGTGCTCGAAGCTTTAGACCAACAGGTAGGCAAGCTTTTTGACTACATTCAAAACGATGAACAACTCAGAAACAATACGCTGGTATTGATCTGTTCGGATAACGGACCCGAAAAAGGTGCGGGGCGTGCGGGCGGACTCAAAGGCTATAAGACGCATTTGTATGAGGGAGGCATTCGCTCGTCGCTCATCGTCTGGGGACCCGGTCTTATCGCTCCCGAAGCGGTGGGTACCCGAAATGCAAGCTCGGTGTTTTCGGCGATCGATCTGGTGCCGACTATATTAGAAGTTACCGGTACTCCCGTAGCCGACAGCATCACCTACGACGGCGAGGCACTTACCGAAACCTTACTAGGAAAAACACAGGCTTCCCGAACAGCGCCTATTTTTTACAGCCGTCCGCCGGATCGTAAAAACTACTACGGCTTTACCGAACTACCCGATCTGGCGATGCGTGACGGAGCCTATAAACTCTTATGCGATTACGACGGCAGCCGTCCCGAACTCTACAACCTCGAGACCGACGCCGCTGAAACAACAAACCTCGCCACCGCACAACCCGACCGCACTGCTGCCATGACGCAGAAGTTGTTGAAGTGGTATGCTGAGGTACAGGAGTAGGTTTTTAGACATGAGATTTTAGATTTGAGACGTTAGAATAAAGAGAAAAGAGAAAAGACGTTTTGAAAATACGAAAGTAGAAATCGGAAAAACAGTGGGCAGTAGCAGTTTTCAGTCTTCAGTTTGTGGTAGATAGACTTGAGATTTTAGACTTGAGACAAAAGAGAATAGAACAAAGCGTAAAGACAGTGTGATATACGAAAGTACAAAGTAAGAAATACAAAATACGAAATACAACGCCCTGTCACTTCGAGTGATGCTTGAGCGCCGGAGCGCGAAAGGATTGTATCGAGAAGTCTCACTAGATGAGATGCTGAAACAAGTTCAGATGACATTGTTTTCGAGCTGTCTTTCCTTATGTTCCCGCGCTGCCTGTCCCAATGCATATAGGGAATTGCATCGCGTGTTGGTTAAGCTTAAAACTAATAGGTTTGTCTTTTGAGTTCGAATATTAGCGCCCTTCCTCCCGAAGCTTCGGGAGAGAAGGGAGTTAGCCTGTTGTGTGATCTCTCCTAATGTCGAGATGACTAGGCGCATTCATACCCGAAGGGTTTCCGCTTCTTTTTCTTCAGTATAGCGAGAAGGCTCCGTTAAGAATTTTTGAAGCCTTGGAGAAAATTTAGGAGCCCTATTGCGGTTTTCGCCCTAAGGCGAAAAATACCTAAGAAAAAGGGTCTTTTCTTTTGTGTAGCCTGTCCTGAGCGATAGTCGAAGGATTTCTTTGGACAAGCAAAGAAAATGAACATAACATGACTCTAAGTCACAATCATAAAAACTAAAAAAATCAATAAAAACACACCTTAACCCTCACATTACTCCTACCAATACCCACCTCCAAAAACACCTGCTTTATTCAAAAAACAACAAGTAAAAACCTTGTGTTTTAAAAGCAAAAAACAAAGGTTTGGATAGGGTTTTGTTCGGTTGTCCTTCGGGTCTCCTTCGGTACTGGTTCGGTAAAAGGGGGTGTTTACCGAACAACACCCGAACAACACTGGGAGAACACCCGAACAAAGGGGCTTTTGAGGCTATACTATAACTCAAAATAATAAAATTAAAGGGTTGGAACACCTAAAACACATAAATTGAATATCTTGTAATTCAAGAACCCAAGCTTTAAACCCGCGTTATGCCCAAGCTAACCAACAGGCCTTACTTTAAAGGCAAGACCGTATTTATCGTTTCGCTGCTGGTGATCGGGGTAACGGCCTTGACGGTTTGGTTAACCGGGATCCAGTATCACCGAGCGCTTACGACCAACTTTTACCTTGCTCTAGGGGTCATTGGGAGTATCTTGTTTGTATTTATGAGCTACGGACTCTACAAAGGCGTGGGGCTCAAAGATGATTTCCCTAAATACCGTAGCTATAAAACCGGTACGTTTATGGAGTATGACGCTGTGGGCAGGTTTAAAATGCCTGATACTGATGTGGGAGATGGCCTGGCAGGCGTGGTGCTGAGTATCCTGCTCTGGGTGGTTATGGGCATCGTGTTTCTCTTGCTGTTGCTCTTTTTAGAAGTGCTCTTTTGGTTTTCGCTATTCATCCTGATTATGATGCTGTATTGGGTGTTTTTTAGCGCCTTAAAACAGGTGTTTAACAAAGCTGAGCAAACCCGTGGCAACCTCTTTTTAGCACTGACCTATGCCTTGGGTTATACGCTGCTATATACCGGATGGCTCTTTGGGATCGTGTTTTTAAGTACTGTAATTTAGAAGAGAAGGGGGTGTTTTCCCCCTTTATGTGTATAAACTACAAGTATTTACGGGATTCTGTAGAGTACAATTATATTTTGTTTATAAATTGACTAAAAATATGACTACTTACGGAAGATTTTAAACCATTTCAAATAAGTACTTTCGTATTATTTTCATAATTTTTAAAAGTTAAGGGGTGTTACCCGTAGATTTTCAGGTCTGTTGGGTAAATCCATATTAATATAGAATGAGGCAACTAAACTTTATAGATCTTTTTTCGGGGGCTGGGGGGCTTTCAGAAGGTTTCATTAATGCTGGATTTGAGCCTATTGCTCATGTCGAAATAGATGCTAAAGCCTGCGAAACTTTAGAGACTAGGCTTATATATCATAAATTAAAATCAGAAGATAAACTAAAGGATTACTATAAGTACATATTAGGGGATATTTCGCGGAGTGACTTTTTAGAAAAAAATAGTTCTTCGACTATTTCAAATTCGGTGATAAATACCGCAATTGGAGGTGATAATAACAAAGTGATATTTGCAAAAATAGACAACCTCGTTAAGGGCAAGCCGGTTGACTTAATTGTTGGAGGACCTCCTTGTCAAGCTTACTCGTTAGTTGGACGCTCTCGGGATAAAAATAAGATGAAGGATGACCCAAGGAATTTTTTATACAAGGAATACGCCAAATTCTTAAAAAAGTATCAACCAAAAGTGTTTGTTTTTGAAAATGTTATGGGGTTGATTACTGCGGAAAGCGGTAGCTATTTTAAAAATATGCAAGCTTATTTTAAGCGCATAGGTTATGAGTTAGATTATACCATTCAAAAATCTGAACATTTTGGTGTTTTACAGAAAAGAAGAAGGATTATCCTAATAGGATGGCAAAAGGGTTTTAGCTTTCAATATCCGTCTTTTACAAAGGTTAAGGAAAAGTATACTTTAGATCAGATACTCTCAGATTTAAAAAAGCTTAAACCGGGAGAACAAAATAATGTTACAAAATATACGGGGCAGATTACGCCGTATTTAGAGAAGTATGAGTTAAGAAACGGGGTTGACTTTGTGACGCAACATATCGCAAGGCCTCATAATGAACGGGATTTAAAAATATATAAGATCGCCATAAACAAATGGCTAAAAGAATCTGAACGCCTAAAATACCCTGATCTACCTTCTAAACTCAAAACCCATAAAAATGAAAAAGCATTTGTAGATCGTTTTAAAGTAGTTGATATAAAAGGATTGTCACATACTATGGTTGCACATATTGCAAAAGATGGACATCATTATATCTACCCAGATACAAAGCAAGTTCGATCTATATCAGTTCGTGAAGCTGCTCGAATTCAATCTTTCCCTGATGACTATTATTTTGAGGGAGGAAGAACTGCTGCTTTTAGACAAATTGGGAATGCTGTTCCACCTTTAATGGCAAAAAAAATTGCTAATAAAATTAAAAAACAGCTTCAATGAGCGATGATTTAACATACAAGATTAGACCAGCAGCTAGATTGATTCATACAATCGGTAGCGATTTAATAGGAGATTCTTATGCTGCATTGGTTGAACTAGTCAAAAATTCATACGATGCAGACGCCACGAAAGTCGACATTGTTTTTAAATACACCGAAATTGACAATGAACAGGCTTTGATTATTTCTATTAAAGATGATGGTCATGGAATGGATTTCGACACAGTAATTAATAAATGGCTAGTTCCAGCAACCAACGATAAGCTCAAGAGAAAAGTGAGTAAAAATGGTTCAAGAACCTTGCAAGGGAGAAAAGGTATTGGTCGTTTTGCTGCTTCCATTTTAGGTCAAGAAATGACACTTTCTACAGTTGATGCAAATGGTGAAAAATCTGAGGCTGTTATTGACTGGAGAATTTTTAAAACAGATGAATTTCTTGAGAACATAGAACTTCTCATTGAGAAGAAAGAAACTCAAGAGGCCTCTGGAACAGATATTTTAATTATTGCTAAAGATGAAAAATATGAAGAAATAGTTATTGATGAAAATGGTGATGAAAAAGTCATTGAAAAAATAGATACTAAACTATCTTATTGGAATAGAGATACACTAAACCAATTGGTCAGTGAATTAAGGAAGCTTATTTCACCATTTAATGAATCAATTGAAGACAAATTCAAGATAAATTTGTCATTTAAGAATTCACCATTTAAAGATATTGATGATAATATAAAAATTGAGACGTATCCTATCATAAAATATTATGATTATCGTGTGTCAGGAACAATATCTGATAAAGGAAAGGCAAATCTATTGTTTGAAAACAATGTAAATCCTGAAGTTGTCCAAACTGAAAAGATTGAGAAAAATTTAGAAATATCAGAATCGAGTAAATTTTGTGGCGAAGTTAAAATAGATTTTAGAGTTTTTGACCGTGAACCTGAAGCTATTGAAAACCTAATAAACAAAGGACTAATTAATCCAGTTTCAAAGGTTCTTATGGGCAAAAGAGAGGCAAGAAATCAACTTAATGAGGTCTATGGTGTAAATATTTATAAGAATTCATTTAGGATTAGACCTTACGGTAATAAGGGTGTTGATTGGCTTGGGCTTGACAAAAGCAGAGTTCAAAGTTTTGCCGATAGAGTAAGTAATAATCAAATCGTTGGATTTGTCACAATCCAATCAGAGGAAGCATCAGGATTAGAAGAAAAAAGTGCAAGAGATGGTTTAAAAGAGAATGAGTTTTATTCTGGATTGGTTGAGCTTTCTCAAAAGGCACTTTCAGAGTTAGAGGAAAGAAGATATGGGTTTAGATTAAAAAGTAAAAAAAGCAGAGGTGAAACGTCTAAAATTCAAGATAAAATAAATACGCTTTTTAGCCTAACGGATGTTAAGTCTTCAATTGGTAAAACACTATCTGAGTTTAAAATAGACGAGAATGCAATTGACGAGATTGAAAATATATTAACCAAAGAAGAGGCTAAGAAAGCTGAACTCAAAGAGGAAATTGAAAAAACAATAGCCATTTATCAAGGTCAAGCAACTCTAGGTAAAATTGTCAACTTTATTCTTCACGAAGGTAGAAAGCCATTGCAGTTCTTCAATTCTGAAACTAAGATAATGGAGCGTTACTTAAAATTCTATCGAGCACAACCAACTGAAGAGGACTATGAACGCCTAGTAAAAAGCATAAATGGATTTAAGATGAATAGCAAGTTTATTTCGACTCTATTTAAGCGAATATCACCTCTAGCCAAACTAAAGAGGGAGAAAAAGTCTGACTTTTCAGTTATTCGTGTTATTAACGAGAGTTTAGATGTTTTCAAATCAAGTATTGAAGAAGCAAATATTAAAATTGACATTGTTGGAGATGAAAGGGTAGAAATTTTTGGTTGGTCAGAAGATTTGTATATCGCTTTAACAAACCTAATTGAAAACAGTGTTTATTGGTTAGGTATATCCAAGACAGTTGAAAAGAAAATTGTAATAGAAGTTATTCAAAATAAAGACTCTGTTATTATCGACTATAAGGACACTGGTCCAGGCTTAACAGATTTGGAAATTGAATCTGGAGCCATTTTTGAACCTGGTTATTCTAAGAAAATTGAAGGAACTGGTCTTGGTTTAGCCATTGCTGGGGAAGCATCAGATAGGCTCAATGGTGAACTTTCGGCTAGAAAAAGTGATAACGGAGTGAACTTCCAAATTGAAATCAGCAAATAAATATGGAAGAGTTAAAAATATTAATTGTTGAAGATGATAAGGCAATCTACGACGATGTATACAAAACCAATATTGACTTATTCAATAGAGAAAATGAGGAATATCAAATCAACCAGCTTTGGATACAAAGTAAGGATGAGGCTATTGTAGCACTAAAAAATTCTGAGAATATATTTGATGGTGCGATTGTAGATTTAGACTTAATAGGTTCGGGAGGAACAGATACTTCTGGAAACGAGGTTGTCAAAGAAATCAAAGAGAATTTACGCTTTCCGACCTTTGTAATCACAGGAACCCCTTATCACATCTCAGATGAATTGAATGTACCAAGTTCAGTTTTTAGAGTTTTTCAGAGAGATGAGGTAGATGTTATGGATACTCTTGATAAATTCAAGACAATCAAAGCTACAGGTATTCTTAACCTTTTAAATCGGAAGGGAAAAATTGAAGAATTAATCCAAAACATTTTCTGGAATCACATTTCAACTTCTTTAGACAATTGGGCTCTAGATAACAAACGAACTTCAACAGAGAAAGAAGACTCACTTCTACGTTACACCATTTTACATATGTTGGAGTATTTAGATGAAAGCAAAATACATCCAAGCGAGTTTTATATAACAAGGCCTGTAAGAGAAAACCTTTCAACAGGTGACTTAATCTTACTAGACGATGTTCGATACGCTGTACTAACTCCAGCATGTGATTTTGTTTACCATAGAGGAAAAAGAAAAGTAGAAAAAGTGTTTTTACTTAGGATAAAAGAACTAGAGGAGATTTCAGAGTTTAAAAAGTTAAAGGACATTGAAAAATTTGAAGATCTTAGTGGAACAAAAAAATCTGAGCTTTCAAAATTAATCACTAATAGTGCTAAGCCATACTATCATTATATCCCAAGACATAGTTCTATCAATGCTGGAATAATTGATTTTCAAGATAAATACTCAATACCAGTAGAAGAATTAGAGCAAAAAATTAACACAAAAGCTGCGGATAACTTTGCTACGATTTCAATGCCATTTTTAAAAGACTTGATTGAGAGATACTCAAGTTACTATGCTCGACAAGGTTCGCCAGATTTTGACTCAGATGAAATTATAGAATCATTAATTAGATAAGACTATAAAAGTTTATTATGATAATTTTTTTATTTGGCGATTGAAATATAATCCAAAATTATTTCGATACACCACATAAAACAGCCTATTCCCTCCTTTGATCCCTAGACTTTTACTAGTTTTAAACTTCATCAATCAAAAACAACCTTATGAATACATTCAGCATCAAATACCTAAGTCTTGTGGCAGGTATCTTTGTTTTGTTCCAATCGTGTAAAGAGCAAAAAGAAGCAGCAGACCCCATTACCTATACAGTAAATGAAATCGTTGGTACTTGGGATCTCCTACCAGAAGGGCGAGATAAGGGCGCGGCAGCCATTAGCAGCGCAGACTTGTTAGCCAATCACGTGGCGCAACTGCGGTTTACTGACAGTACAGGCGTTCATGAGTATACCGGGAGTTGGGGACTACCGGAAGATGAGGAAGTTTCAGGGAGCAAACTCCCGGATTATGATTTAATGATACAGTACAACCCCACGCCTTCACATACCATGCGCTACCTTGGATTGTTACGTGAGGAAAACATGCATTTGGTCTTTTTGGCGGCTGGTTTTTCTATGCAAAAACAGAAGTAAGTTTTTTGCATACGTTCGCTATAGCTACAGGTTGCGTTTAGAACGTGTGCTGCCGTGTTTCCTATAAATAAAATAGCCTATTGCTACCTTTGATTCCTAGGCTTTTAGTAGTTTTAAAGTGCATCAATCTAATACAAATCTATGTATCGTTTTAGCTTTAAAAGCGTAAACCTGTTGCTAGGGGTCTTAGTTCTTTTGACCAGTTGCTTAGAAGTCAAGGAAGACGACCGCTATCCCTATACGCAGGACGAACTGATGGGTGCCTGGGAAACGGAGATTCCGCTACATCAAGATGAATGGACGGGGATTACCGGAGTAGATCTTCAAGCCAATAATCAAGCAACCATACATCTGGTGGATATGTCTGGGGCGCATGAGTATACCGGAAGTTGGGAGGCTTCAGGAACTCAGGATTTAAAAGTGATGGAATTCTCCTATGATCTGAAAATAGAGTACACCGATCCTGAAATGACCAGGATACACTTAGGGAATGTTTATGTCAAAGACGATCAGCTGGTCTTTTCCAGTTCTAAACTAACCTTACATAAACAGGAGTAGGGCGTTTGTCACCCTGAGCTTGTCTCAGGGTCGCACAAGTAGCTTTTTGCAAGCAGGTTAATGAGATGCTGAAAAGTGTTCAGCGTGAGGTTTACATTAGGCTGTAGTCTTTAATATTGAATTTTAAACTTTGAATCTTGAATTTAGGAATGCACTTCGACAAGCTCAGTGTGACACGCTCGATGTGACAGCTAATTCTATTTATTATTGATGATTTCTTATTTTGTTTAGTTTTACAGTATGCTAAAACAACTACTATTACTACTTCTGGTTACATTAAGTCACCAAGCTATTGCTCAAAAAGGAAAAGCAGTACTTATTCTAAAAGACAGCACACGTGTAAATGGATATGGCGAGATTAGTGGTGTTTCTACCACGGTTTCGATTATGTTTGAAAATGATACGTTGCGATGGAAAAAATACAATGGCAAAGACCTGATCGGGATTGATATTCTGGAGCATAATTATTACCGTAAATTCAGATATAAATACATAGATGGTGGAAAATACCCTAGAGCTTTAGAGGTGGTTTCTCTCGATAGTTTAAGTCTGTATGTAAAATTGTACGAAGGCAGAGCGCTATCCAATTCTTTTGTAAGCGTGCCACAACCAACAGGTGACTTGGCCAAGCCGCAAACCATTATCCTAGAAGATGGTAAGGAAGTACCTGTGGCATCGAGTCGTAATCTCTATAATGAAATTAACCTTCCCCGATACAGCTACTATGTAGGATATGGAGAAAGCGATCAGGTAGAACATCTGTACACCAAAGGAATTCCTTTTGCAAAGAGTTTTAAAAAAGCGATGACCATGTACTTTGAAAACTGCCCTGAATTGTTGGAAAAGGTAGAAAACAAAGAGTTTTCAAATACCCAACTAGGTGAGGTATTGGATTTTTACAATTCAAGGTGTTTGAAAGCAGATAGTACAAAGGATCGCGATACTGATACTATTTCAGGATAGCGTGTGGCACCACCCCTCCTCCGTAAGGAGGGGAGCTTTTTGTTTTGTTTGCTTTCAACTTTGAATTTTAGCCTTTGAATCTTGAATTTAGGAATGCACTTCGACAAGCTCAGTGTGACACGCTCGATGTGACACTTCCAACAGAAAACAACAAACTGTAAACCGAAAACAACAAACCGAAAAACCGTATTAGCCTTGAACCTTCAACACGCTTTGGCGTTTCCGCAGGTCGCGTTTTTTAAAGTAGCGAAGCGAAAAGAAGATCACTACGGCCAGTGGGGCGGCGATGAGCAGGTAGCGGAGGGCCATATCCTTGGTATCGGCAATGCTTCCGGAGTGGGAGATCACAAAGCTGCCCATCGAGGTAATGATGTACAGGAGCCCGCCCATAAGTCCGCCGGCGATGCCTGCGTTTCCGGGAAAGAACACCATATTCTGCGTAAAGTAATTGGTAAACAAAAACCCGGAGCAGATGTGCACGATAAAGGCAAAACCTACGAGCAGCACCAGATTGTCGATCATACTGCCTAAGCCGATAAAGAGGCCTATCAATACAAGTTGCGTTAGTGATACCAGACGGATCTTTTTAGTAAAGTTCACCGGCGTAAAACGCTTGCTTAAGATTCCACCGATCATCCAGGCAAAGCCTAAAACGAGGGTGCAATAGCCAATGATCACAGCGTTGTAATTAAAATGCTGTTCTACCACAAACGGCCCTGCGATGTTGAACACCATCACCACCGAATAGGCACAGCCCAAAACGGCGATGCCTAAGATAAAACCGGGGTTCTTCAGCATGGCCAGATACAGCAAGCCGGTTTTCTTGAGGTTGAATTTCTTGTAGTTGCGTATGGTCTCCCCGCTGAACACGAGTTCGCCTACAAACAGGATGGCCGCATAGATCGCGAGGAAGTAAAAGTTAGACTGCCAGCCCAGATGCTCTTCGAGGAAGCCCCCTAAAAAAGGCGCGATGATGGGTCCGCAGCTCCATACAATAGTAAAGTAGCTGAGGTAGTGTTTTCGTTTTTCATCGTCAAAGAGGTCAACAAAATAGGCACGTTTGGCGACTACAATAAAGGCGGTGGCGATCCCTTGTACGATACGCAGCACACTGATCACCAGCACTTCGCCGGTAAAGGTCACGGCGAGGCTGCTTAGCAGCAATACGGCCAGCGAGATCAGCATAGGTTTGCGCCGGCCTACACTGTCGGCTACCGGGCCTACAAACAATTGGGAGAACCCGTAACTCAGAAAAAAACAGGTGAGTGTCAACTGAATACTTTGTTCTGAAACGCTGAGGTTGCGTGCCATTGATGGAAACGACGGCAGGTAGATGTCGGTCATAAAGCCCGAAAGCGGAATCGACAAAAAGGTAAGTATCGTAGCGATCTTTTTACGTTGAGGGGAAGCGTCGCGTAAATGCATGTAAAAAAGGAGTATTGACGTTAGGGTGCTGCAAAGCTACTACATAAAGAAGAAGGATATACTGATGCCTTGAAGCTTTGTATGCGTTTTAACGGAAGTGCCAGACGCGCGGTTGTCTGGCGGTGCCATTACACTACCTCAGGGCAGACCTATGAGGCGTTGGTTGGAAACGAATTTCTAAATTCGACGTAAGTCTCGGAGTATTAAACCCTTTGGCGGCGCCAAATAAAAAAGCCCTCTCCGTGTTGAAAGGGCTTAGGGCTTCTTTTTTCTTCTTCATAGTTCAGCCTAGTGGCTGTTCGCTTTTAAAAGTTCAGGAAACTTTTCTTTAAAACGGTTGATACGCGGTATCGATACGTTTTGGATATATGGGTTTTCCGGATGCTGTACCTCGTAGTTTTGATGATAGGCTTCTGCGATCCAGAACTTCTCAAAAGGCTTGATCTCTGCGGCTACCGGTTCGCCCAATGCTTTTTCCAAAGCAGCTTTCTTTTGTTCGATGATCTGTTTTTCGGCATCATTCTGATAAAAAATGATCGAACGGTATTGCGAACCTTGGTCCGGTCCCTGACCGTTTACCTGTGTTGGGTTTTGCGAACCGAAATACACATCAACGAGTTGGCTAAAGCTGATCACACTAGGATCATAGATCACCTTAACCGATTCGGCGTGTCCCGTACGGCCGGTATTGCTCTCCTCGTAGGTTGGGTTCTTGGTATGTCCACCGGCATAGCCCGAAACGGCTTCGTCTACACCTTTTACACTTTCATACACCGCTTCTACACACCAGAAACATCCGCTGGCAAAATAGGCGGTTGCCCGGTCCTGAGGCACCGGTGTTTCGGCAGGCATCGCAGCCTCTTCGGCAGTACCTGTGGTGTTGAGCGCAACAGCCTCGGTGGTCTGCGCGCTGTCTGTATTTTTAGGCGTATCGGCACAACCTGTGAACAACAAGCTCAAAGCAATAGTTGCAGCCAATAACGCGGAAAGAATGATTCTGTTTTTCATCGCACTTTTAAATATAAACGTAAGTTCTACTTCGTTGGTTTTATAGACGCAAAGGTGCAGCTAAACTTTCTTAATAGGGTACTAAAATTTGAGATGAAATGATAAAGTGTTTTTAAAATCGTGTTTGTTCATTTTCTTTGCTTGTCCAAAGAAATCCTTCGACTATCGCTCAGGACAGGCTACACAAAAGAAAAGACCCCCTCGCTAAGGAATTTTTTGCCTTATCAGGCAAAAACCGCTTTGTCAGCTCCGCGTCGCTACTTACGTTTTTCTAAGAGTAGTTCTTACTTGAAGTAAAGTAATCCATATCAAAGCCAACGCGCCACCTGGCTCATTCGCTAAAAAGGTCTACTAGACCTTTCCTTAGCGCTCTGCCCTTGCAGCTATTCTGAACCGAGGGAATTATGATTTCGTTAAACTCTTCGGGTATGAATGCGCCTAGTCATCTCGACGTTAGGAGAGATCACACAACAAGCTAACTCCCTTCTCTCCCGAAGCTTCGGGAGGAGAAGGGCTGGGGATGAGGGATACAGTATGCGATTTCTCCCGATGGTCAAAATGACCGCCTGCTTCAAGAGGTTGCTTCAAAAAATCCTCGAGTTGAGATCTAACGAACACGCGATACAATTCCCTATATGCATTGGGACAGGCAGCGTGGGAACATGGGAATTCGTGTAACTCTTCGGGTATGAAGACTGTCACTTCGAGTGACTGAATACCAGCGGTAGCAGGGATTCAGTTGTATCGAGAAGTCTTTGAAGTCAGTGAGTTTATAGTTACCCTTATTGCTGTCTCGAAAACTTCTCGATACAACCCTTTCGCGCTAAGGCGCTCAAGCATCACTCGAAGTGACAGGGCGAAGCGTATTTCATATTTCCAATTTCTACTTTCGTATTTGACGCTGTCCTTTCTCTTTATTCTCTTCTCTTTTGTCTCTCCTCTATCCACCGCAAACTGAAGACTGCTACTGCCAACTTTTTTATGGCTTCAAAAATTCTTAATGGAGCCTTATTGATATACTAAAGAAAAAGATATTAACCCTCCGGGTAAGGGGCTTTAGTCTTTTTTCTATTATCTCTTCTCTTTTGTTTTAAATCTAAAATCATTTAGCATAAAACCCCTTCGGTTTTGACGCAGTACTGAGGCTTACTTGTTCAAAACGTACGGTACTTCGGGGTTGGGTGGGGATGCCGTTCTCTACGGTGTACCAACTGATCGCGTGCGGTAACACGATGCCTTCAACTTCCTGCCAGTCGTGGTAGGCGATGTAATTCACGCGGTCTGATTTTTTGGCAGCGCCAAAGGTAGCAGTATACCCCAGCCAGCGCATCTGGTGGGTGTTGGGGTCGTAATACAGGTAATATTCATCGTTAGACGAAGCGCCAATGTTGGCTTCAAACTGCATCTTGATCCCGGGATAGGCGGTGTCTGCTACCTGCAGGGCTTCGGTTTTTTCATAAATGATCCCTTCATCTGCGAGCACAAAGGGCATGGCATAGAAGTAAAACATCAGGTTGTGGTAAAATGCAGCATTGCCTTTATAGATCGAATCTGGGTCTTTGACCCATACTTCCTTGCCGTCATAGCCTATGGTCGCCGTACCGATGGCCAAACGGTCTTTACGCGAATGCAGATCGATGGTGTGGACTTCTTCAGTGCCTTGTTCGGGAACGAGCGTATAGCTTAAGGTTTTAAAAGCATCCCAATCGGCAAGTGTACCGTGCGCGTCCAGCACCTTACTGAAATGTGCAGGATAGCGTTCAGGAGTTTCCGTCACCGGGGCTACCGGCTGCTCTTTTTTGGAGTTGTTAGAATTGCATGAAAGCGTCAGGATAAAAAGACCGAGGAGGAGTAAAGCGCGCATACTAAGGTTTTGGTTGTGAGTTGCTTTAGTCTGCGTGTTTTGGGAATGCTTACAATAGGAGGAGTATTTAGATTTTAGACATGAGAGGTGAGAGGTGAGAGGGTAGACTAAAGAATCGTTTAAAATCATGTTTGTTCATTTTTTTGCTACCGCTCCTGTCCTTTGGAGTTTCCCGTACCTATTCTGAACCGAGGGAAGTCTGAATTCGTGTAACTCTTCGGGTATGAAGACTGTCACTTCGAGTGACTGAATACCAGCGGTAGCAGGGATTCAGTTGTATCGAGAAGTCTTTGAAGTCAGTGCGTCTATAGTTAACCATGTTGCTGTCTCGAAAACTTCTCGATACAATCCTTTCGCGCTCCGGCGCTCAAGCATCACTCGAAGTGACAGGGCGAAGCGTATTTCGTATTTCCAATTTCTACTTTCGTATTTGACGCTGTCTTTACTCTTTTTTCTATGATCTATTATCTCTTGTCTATCCACCGCAAACTGAATACTGCTACTGCCAACTGCTTATCCGTATTTCTAGGATTTACTTCCTAACCCTTACTGCAATCCCTCCAAATACTCCCTGAATGCTTCGGTATCATAATCGGCCATACCCATATGGGTGAGGGCGAGTTTGCCTTGGGCGTTGATGAGGATGGTGGTGGGGAGGCTGCCGGTGTTGTACATATCCGGCAGGTCGTAGGCGATGCGGTAAATGGGAAAGTCAAATCCTTTTTTTGCCTTAAAGGCTTTGGCCTTCTCAAAATCGGTATCAAAGGAAACCAGCACAAAGTTCACTTCGTCTTTTTTGTCGGCATACACCTTAGCGATGCCGGGCATTTCTGCGATACAGGGCGGACACCAGGTCGCCCAGAAGTTGATAAAATAGGGTTGCTTTGGCATATCGGCAAGGGAGACAAGTTGGTCGTTCTCATCAAAGAACTGTACATTAAGCTCTGCAGGATCGCCCGGGGCTACAGCTTCGCTTTGGGTTCCTTTTACCCGGGTTTTGGTATCCATATCCGGAACTTCTTTAAGCTGCGGATTCATAATACCCGTTTTCAGGATACCACGTTGCAGGGTCGCTATAATAGGTTTGTGCCATCCCTGAGAATAGACTAGGAGGAGAATACCGAAGAATAGGCCGTATTTCAACAGGCGTTTTTGTCGTGTGCTCATAGCGTCAAAAGTAGCAACTCTTGCAGGTTCTTTACGTAACCAAAGTCACAAAAAAAGCCCCTCCATTGCTGGAAGGGCTTTCGGTGAAGGTAAACTGTTTCTGGTGAAGTGTTTTGCGCTGTGAAGGTTGCGCAACCCACACAAGTTTACCCCTTTCAACACACACGAATAATTATCGTTACACGCAGGGCGTGCGTTTTTAAAATGTATTAAGTTTTAGTAACAGAAAATTTATAAACGGATGTGCTGGTAAAGGTTTCCCCGGGCTTCAATACAATACTCGGAAATTCCGGTTGATTGGGGGCATCGGGAAAATGCTGTGTTTCTAGAGCAAAAGCTGTTCTAAAGTCGTCTTTGGCTCCCGTTTTAAAGGTGTTTTTACTTTCCATAAAATTTCCGCTGTAAAACTGCAGGCCGGGTTCTTCGGTAAAGACCTCCATCACAATCCCGCTTTGATCTCCACTGATCTTCGCGGCAGGCTTTAAGGTTTCCCCAGTGGTATTGAGCACATAATTGTGGTCATAGCCTTTACCAAAGGTGAGTTGCTCATTGGCAGTTTCTATACGCTCCCCAATGCTATGCTCCTGAGTAAAATCAAAAGGCGTTCCTGCTACCGAGTCTAGCGTTCCGGTGGGGATCAATCCGCTGTCTACCGGCGTATATTGATCGGCGTTGATCACGAGGCTGTGGTTTAAAATACTTCCGCTGCCTTCCCCGTTCAGGTTGAAAAACGCGTGATTGGTAAGGTTTATCAGTGTTGTTTGATCGGTAGTCGCTTCATAGTCCATCTTGAGTTCGCGGTCTGCAGTCACGCTATAGGTCACTTTCACATCCACATTCCCAGGAAAGCCCATTTCCATATCCGGCGAGCGGTAGGTGAGCATCAGGGTGTGCGCATCGGGTTGGCGCGCATCCCACACTTTATACTGAAAACCCTGATCCCCACCGTGCAAGGCGTTATCGCCATTGTTTGTAGGCACTTGATATTCTTTGCCGTCCAGGGTGAATTTACCGTTGGCGATGCGGTTGCCCACACGCCCGATGGTCGCGCCAAAATACGGTTCGCTGGCATCGGCAAATTCCTGTACTCCGGCCATACCCACAACCACGTCGGTCATCTCACCATTCTTATTGGGCACCCAAAGGCCTACAATACGTCCGCCATAGTTGGTAAAGGCCACTTTAATGTCTTGATTTTCGATCCAGTACAAGTCGGTCTCCTTTCCGTCTATCGTCTGTTTAAAGGCGGAAGGATCTAAAAGAACCGCTTCAGAAGCTGCTGCTGTGGTTTCCTCTTCCGGCGCGTTGTTTACCATTTCTTTACAGGAATAAAAGCTTATGCCCAATGTGGTGATCAGGCATAAGCGGACGCATAATGTGGTTAGATTAATATGCATCGTTTAATTTTTTAATGAGGTCTACTTCGTCCTGACGATATGGTGTTCCGTCTTTTCTGAATACATCGTGAAACCATTCTACCGGCTCTTCCCCAGAGTCGATAGGCGTGTCCCAGGCATAGATCGTATTGGTTTTTCCGTTAACGAGTCCCCAGTTGATCGCACCAATATTGTTTTTGGCCAGCATAGGCAGGGTGGTAGAAAACCGACTGTCGTTAGTACGCGCCATATATTCGGTACAGATCATCGGGCGGTCGTGGGTTTTTAAGAGTTCGATCACGCGGCGGTGCATATCGGCACTTTCATAATCGTGGTAGGTGATGATGTCTGAGTGCTGCGCCTGAAAGGTGTTGAGCTCCTGGTAGCCCCAGCTCCATAGACCTGCAGAAAGCGGCTGGCTTGGGTTGATCTCCCGTGCCCAGGTGAATACGCTGGTGAGTAGCGGTAAGCTTTCGGTATTCTTGCCGTTGTTTCCGGGTTCATTATACAAGTCCCAAAACAAGATGCGGTCGTCGTCTTTAAAGGTTTTGATGATGTCTTGCACATAAGCCTTTAATTCGGGCGAGTTGGCCATCTCGTTAGAGGCAGGATATCCCGGGTCTTGCATCCAGCCGCTGTTGTGCGTTCCCGGTTTAGGAGCGCGCTGCTTTCCTATTTTAGGGTTGGCATCCCACACGTCGTCAAAGATCACAAAGATGGTTTTGATGTCGTGTTTATCGGCGATACTCAGGTAATCTGCCACACGCGCTTTAAAACCTGCTTTATCGGCCTTATAGGCCAGACTGTGCAGGTAGACACGCATCGTATTGAAGCCAATACCGGCGGCATAGCCCAGTTCACGGTCTATGGTCTCAGCATCATAAGTATCCTCCTGCCACATTTCTAATTGGTTAATGGCGGTACTCGGGATAAAATTGGCTCCGGTGATCCAGTCGTGCTCGGCATACCAGGCCTTTGCTTTTTCTTTAGACCATTTGTTGGCGTCAAGATTTGCCCCGCTCTGGCTAAAGCCAAAAAAACCAAGAGCGAGCGCAAATACTAAAAGTGTTTTTTTCATAATTGAGTTTGGTTACTGTTGTTATTCGTTTTCAGAAGGAATGGGTAAAATGACCGAAGTAGGTAAGGGCGTCCCTATAAAAGGCGTGCCGTCTTCTTGCCAGTAGAGGCGCTGCATACGCGGTGCACGTTTGTTACCGCAGCCTTCTCCGGGATTGGAATTGGCGTGGTATAAGATCCAGTCTTCTGTTCCGTCAGGAGATTTAAAAAAGGAATTATGTCCCGGCGCGTATACGCTGTTTTCAGGAGTTTGCTGAAAAATAGGTTCTTCTTTTTTGATCCAGGCCGAAGCATCCATCGGGTCTGTTCCTTCGAGGCTCAGCAAGCCCAAGGCATAAAAATCGGTCCAGCAGCCACTCGCAGAGAATACGATAAAGAGCTTACCGTCGTGTTCTAAGAATTGCGGACCTTCATTGACAAACACCTGCTCGGGGTTACCTGCCGTACCCAGATCGCCGTTACGCTCCCAGGGGTAAGTAGGCGAACTGATCTTCACCCGTTTTCCGGAGATGGTAAGCGGGTCGCTCATTTTAGCAATAAATAGATCCTGTTGCCCATTGGAATCTCCTTCCCAGCCAGACCAGGCCATATACAATTGGTTGTTGTATTCAAACACATTCCCGTCAATTGCCCATTTATCGGAGGGCGCAGCGAGTTTGCCTTTAAATTCCCATTGGTCATTGAGCGGATTGGCAGACGTGTTTTGCAGCACATACATGCGGTGGTTTTCATTGGTGCCGTTATCGGCAGCTACATATACATACCAGGTGTTGTTGATGTAATGAATCTCGGGCGCCCAGATGTTTTTGCTGTACTTGGTTCCTTGCGGAGGCGTCCAGATGGTTTTGGACTGTGCTTCACGCAGGTTGGCGAGATTCTTGGTTTTCCAGAGCACTACGCGGTTGCCCATGGTATGGGTGTAATAATAATACCCGTTTACATACACGCTAAACGGATCTGCACCTGAGTCTAACAACGGGTTTTGAAAGCTTTGTGCAGTAAGCGAGCTGCCCACACACAGGAGTGCGATGAGGTTAAAAAGAAAAAAACGAAGCTTAAGGAACTGAGTCATACCAAAGTCGAAAACGTTATAGAAGCGAAATTCAGCAAAGCCGATACAATTGTACCTGTTGGCTTAGCTCATTCTTTCAATAGATCGTTTCAAAATGCTGTTTTTGAGCAGTATTTGGAGGGTATGAAACAAATTGATGTGTTGTGGGATAAATCTTTTGATAAAAAAATACTGAACTGACAAAAGTCATAAAATAGGTTGCACTTGACTGGTACTTTTACCCTGTAATTTGATATTAATTAAATTTTTCAGGTATGACAACGCTATCAAAATTTCAGAACGACTTTACAAACAATATCATTGGCTATTCAGCTATAGGCATCATTCTAAGTACATGTTTAGGATCGGTTGCGATTATGACCACGTTGATGCATGGGCATACGTTACTACAAATGCTTTTTGTGATGATCACCGTTGTTTTTTGCAGTATGCATAATGCATCAATTCTTACAGTTCAAAAGCCGCAGTTAATTTTTAAACTGCTGATTGCAAGTACTGTGGTAAACACCTTGATCATTGTCGGAGGTATGCTTCTTTAAGGGCAGTAGATAACGTATTCAACGTTTTACAAGAACCTAAACCCGATTCTCAACCCTACTTCCGGAAACCTGTACAATGGGTTTCCGGGAGTTCTTTTGATTAGAAAAAATGACAACTCTAGTACGTAAATATAATGTTCCCGGCCCACGGTATACCAGCTATCCTACCGTGCCGTATTGGGATCAGGAAGCCTTTAGCCTTAAAGACTGGAAAGCCACCTTTAAAGCCAGTTTTTTAGAAAGCAATAAACGTGAGGGCATCAGCCTGTACATTCACTTACCCTTTTGTGAGTCGATGTGTACCTTTTGCGGCTGTACCAAACGCATTACCAAGAACCACAGTGTCGAAACGCCTTATATCGATGCGGTGTTAAAAGAGCTCGCACTGTACAGAAGCTTTGTAGGGGAGCGACCTGTAATTCAACAAGTGCATCTAGGTGGGGGCACCCCCACCTTTTTTTCAGAACACAACCTTGCCCGTCTCATCAATGGCATTTTTAAACATGCCGATAAAGCGCCGCAGTGCGAGATGAGTTTTGAGGGGCATCCTAACAATACCACGCTTGAGCATCTGGAGACTTTGGCTTCTTTTGGTTTTAAACGGGTGTGTTACGGGGTACAGGATTACAACGAGACCGTGCAGAAAGCCATCAATCGCATTCAGCCTTTTGCGCATGTACAACGCGCTACAGATCAGGCACGACAGGCGGGGTATACCTCAGTGGGACATGATATTATTTTCGGTTTGCCCTTTCAAAAACTGGAGCACGTAAAAAATACCATCGAGAAAACCATACAGCTCTTTCCAGATCGTATTGCGTTTTACAGCTATGCACACGTGCCGTGGATCAAAGGCAACGGGCAACGCGGATATGATGAAGCCAATTTGCCTACGGCGGAAGAAAAGCGCGAGCAGTATGAGGTAGGAAAACAGCTGCTTGCCGAAGCGGGATATGTAGAGATCGGGATGGATCACTTTGCCTTACCTACCGATGCGTTATTTCACGCGCAGCAGGAAGAGCGCATCCACCGCAACTTTATGGGCTATAATGCTTCAAAAACGCAGGTGATGCTGGGATTGGGCGTATCGGCCATAAGTGATAGCTGGTACAGTTTTGCACAAAACGTAAAAGGCATTAATGAATATTATCACCTGTTAGAAAATGACATTCTACCGGTGTTTAGAGGACATATTCTTACCGAAGAAGACTTAAAAATACGTCAACACATCCTTAACCTGATGTGTCATTTTAAAACCAGTTGGGAGACGCCGGCGCTTTATTTTGACGAATTGCCTGAGGTGTTGATCAAACTGAAAGAACTGGAAGCCGACGGACTGCTCATTTTTGAGCATAAAGGCTTACGAGTAACCGAAAAAGGAAAGCCGTTTGTGCGCAACGTGTGTTTGCCTTTTGATTTGCGTTTACAGCGTAACAAACCGGAAACCAAGCTTTTTTCGATGACCATTTGAGTCAGGCCAGGCTCATTTGATTTTTTTGATTGGTGAAAGCCTGCTCCTGTGACCGGAGCAGGCTTTTTTCTTTAATTGCTTTTGTTCATTTTTTCCATCGATGAAAAAACGAACCAAAAAAATCTAGGCTTATTTTTAGACCCTTGAAAACTACGCAAACGCCTTTGCCTGCGGATGGCAAACCGCTGCGCTAGGCCATCCTCCACTGCCCACCGCTGAGTCGCCCGCTTGTTTTACTACAGCTCTAAAAAGTAGGCCGGTGCTGACGTTGAAATAGAAATCAGATTTCAGAAGAGAGACAAAAGATGAATTACTCATACCTGTAGGGTTAAACGAATTCAAAATTCCCTCGGTTCAGAATAGGCGCAGGACGTTCCGAAGAACAGGAGCGATAGCGACGCGGAACGTACAAGACGGTTTTTGCGATAGCGAAAAAATTCCTAAGCGAGGGGGTCTTTTCTTTTGTTACTTTTCTTTGGACAAGCAAAGAAAAGTAAGGAGTCTAATGATGTGGAGGATTATACAAACCGACTTTAGAAGGTTCCTAACTTACTTAGCGTAATAAAGAAATAAGTTTAATGACAACTATGCGTTGCTGAGACTTCTGCTACAGCGACTTGATTGGAGGGTGAGATGTAGGGAATGCCCAGCCCGAGCCCGCGTAGGATAAACAGGCAGCCCATAAGCACTACGGCTACGGGAATGGCTTTAACCAGCAGCTGTTTGGTTTTTCCCTTTAAGAAATTACCAAGGTAAATGGCGGTGGTCATAAGCGGCAGGGTGCCTAATCCAAAAAACAGCATATAGACGCCGCCTTGTACACCACCACCGGAAGCGATGGCTCCAAAGATCGCCATATAGACCAAGCCACAGGGAAGGAGACCGTTTAAGAGGCCCAGCGTGAAAAAGGTAGACGCCTTCTTCTTTTTTAACTGAACGCCCAACGCGGTTTTGAGTCGGCTTACCAGGCGGTAAGCAGGTTTAGAAAAGCTGTAGGTTCCCATACGCTTGTGGGGTATGAGGATCACCAGGATCATCAAAACCCCAACAGCGATAGAGACTTGTTGTTGCAGGCCAAAAAGTTGGAGTCCACGACCCAGATAGCCCAATACCAATCCCAGCATCGCGTAGGTGAAGAGTCGGCCGCTGTGGTAACTCAGCACCTGAAAAAAGCGCTTAACGGGATTGTTGCGATCTACCGGCATGAGAAAGGCGATGGGGCCACACATACCTACGCAGTGAAAACTACCCAAAAGTCCAAAAAGTAATGCCGTCCAGATCATCGTTTAATAGGTTATGGCTTTCTCAAAGCGGTATTTTTTGCCTTGATACTCCCAGTTTACGGTAATGTTCCAGCGACCGTCAAGCAAGCGGCTGTCAGGTATGAGCAAAGTAGAATTTGACAAGGCTATCAACATGTCAAAATCAAGTTGCTTGCCAGACGGTCTGTATAGGAACACTTTTCCGGTTATTTCTTTAGGATCAAATGTTTCAGGAAACTGAAGCTCGTAACCGGCTTCGGTTTTTCTACCGGTCACCGGAGTTTCCAGCTGTGCCTCATTGGTAGCGGCATCAATAGTTTCCTGCAATTGCATTTCTTGTTTATAGTAATCTTCGGCCACCAGATCGTGGCTGTATTTATCGTCTGTGGTCATGGTGATCACAAAAAACATGATAAAGCCAATAAATAAGACCATACCAATGACCAGACCGGTTCCCCAATTGATTTTCATACTGCTAATTTTATAGTTGATGTGTAAGCGACCCCGTGTGGGTTAGGCATATTTTTCTGCCAGTTCTTCCTGACTCAAGGCTTTGCGTTCTTCGGCTTCCTTAAGCAAGCGCACTTTACAATTGTGATTTTGTCCCGGGTAGCCGTTTTTGCATCCTAAGCAGCAGTTTTGGTTCGATTTTGTACTCATAGTTCTAATTATTTATAACTGCGGGGTCCTAAAAACACCGTAGTTGTGGTTTCAATAAGTTGGTCTTCACTATAGACCCCTATTTTCAGTTTTTCCTTTTCGTCTTCGAGTTCGTGACTGTCTACTTCTATAAACAGCGTTCCTTCGGCAAGGCCTTGCTCAGGCACTTGAATGCGATCGTGTGACACGACGCGTATGATTCCTTTATGAGAGATCAATTCAAAATGCACTTCAGGAATCTCTTTGGTGGTTTTATTGATGAGTTTGTAGGTATACACATTGCTGATGATGTCTTCGCCTTTATGCTCATACAATTGCCCCGGAAGTCGCAATACGGTTGCTTCAACATCATTGCGCAAAAACAGCATTCCTGTAAGTACGCCCAGCAGGATCACCAGCACAGCGGTATAGCCTTTTAATCGGGCATTGAAGGTGAACTTAGCCTTCTTCTCAATATTTTCTTCACTCGCATAACGAATGAGATCTTTAGGCAGATTCACTGCTGCCATCATCTGGTTACACGCATCGATACAAGCGGTACAATTTACACACTCCAGCTGGGTGCCGTTGCGAATATCGATACCCGTAGGACATACCTGCACGCACTGTGCACAGTCGATACAATCCCCTTTTCCGGTTGCAGCGCGATCTTCAGACTTTTTAAATTTGGCTCTGCCGGCTTCTTTTTCTCCGCGCTTGTGGTCATAGGCCACAACGATCGATTTGTTGTCGAGCAGTACGCCTTGGAGCCTTCCGTAGGGACAAACGATGATACACACCTGTTCTCTAAACCAGGCAAACACAAAGTAGAATACACTGGTAAAGATGAGCAGCGAGATCAAAGTACCCACGTGATTGGCCGGCCCGTCTGTGATGTACTCAATAAGACGATCACTACCTATGAGATACGCAAGAAACACATTGGCAATAAGAAAGGAGATCACAAAAAAGATGCTCCATTTAATACTACGTTTTCTTAGTTTCTCTGCATTCCATGGCATCTTGTCCAGACGCATTTGTTTCCCGCGATCGCCTTCGATCCAGTATTCAATTCTGCGGAAGACCATCTCCATAAAAATAGTCTGTGGACAAATCCACCCACAAAAAAGCCTTCCGAAAGCGACCGTAAAGAGTACCACAAAGACGACGCCCGTGATCATAATGATCACAAACAGGTGAAAGTCTTGCGGCCAAAAAGGAAACCCAAAAATATTAAAGCGGCGTTCCAGCACATTGAACATCAAAAACTGATTGCCATTGATGTGAATAAAAGGTGCGCCAAATAAAAAGATCAAGAGCACATAGCTCACCAGCTTGCGGTACTCATAGAGCTTACCCACCGGTTTTTTAGGATACACCCACGAGCGTTTTCCTTCCTCGTTGATGGTTCCTATACTGTCTCTAAAATGTTCTTGATCCTGAGAAGCCATGGCTTATTCTTTAGTCTGAATGATATCTCCGGTTACCGCTTCTGTTTCTAATAACACTTCGATCTGTGTTGAGTCTTGCGTTACCTGAGCTTCTCCAATTGGAGCGTTCTCATCAACCCAAAGGTCACCCTGAGGCTCTTTAGCATCTGCGGGATTGGTACCGTGCAGACTCAATACATAACTGGCAACCTGAGCGATCTCACTGGGTTTCAAGTCGGTTTTCCAGGCGATCATCCCTTTACCGGCACGACCTCCTTCAGAAATGGTATGGAATACATTTTTGATGCCTCCACCTAAGATCCAGTAATCGTCGGTAAGGTTAGGGCCGATACCACCGCCACCGCCGGCTTTATGACATGCCACACAATTACCGCTGAAGATATTCTCCCCGGCTTTGATGTCTGAAGCATCGGTAAGCAATTCTACTGTGTTCTCATCTACAAGATCTTTTGCGGTTTTCTTGTACTCTTCGATCTCTATTTTTGCCTGAGCCACTGCTTGCTCATACTCGTCGATCTGGTTGTCGCCGCCCAGCACTTCAAAACGAATGAGGTAAATGGCCGCAAATAGTATGGTAGCGTAGAACCCGTATACCCACCACGGCGGAAGGTTATTGTCAAGTTCCTTGATGCCATCGTAGTTGTGGTCTAGGATGATCTCGTCTTCTTCTTCAATAGCTTTTACTCGGGTGAGTTTAGCATAAAGACCTTTTAACCAGGCGGTACGTTGTTCTTTTTTTGCAGCAACTTCTGCCTGATATTGTGCTTGAGCTTCCGGCTTTAGGGTTTTAAAGAGTACAGCGCGTAGGCTTTCTATACAGATCTCAAAAGCGATGTACATAAAAACCAGCACGGCATAAATGGCCCACAACCAGTTTTGTGTGGTGAATACCGAAGCTTCGTCTTCGGGCGTTCCTACATAATTTAAAAAGAGGTAGGCAAAGCCGGCAAAAACCAGAATGCGTATAAGTGATGCGATACTTCTCATGAGTGTTCAGATTTTAGTTGGTCGTCTAACGGAATGTTACTCACTTCGTTGATGTGCTCTTTTTTTGCGGTAAATACCCATAAGAAGAGCGCTACAAAAAAGAGGAAAAAGATGAGTAGGGAGATGATGGGGTAGATGCTTACCCCATCAATATTTTCTAGATTCTGTTTTACAAATTTCAACATGGCTATTCGGTTTTAGCAGCGCTTACTTCAGGGCTGTTTTTAATTTTAATATCGGTTCCTAAGCGTTGTAGATACGCGATAAGGGCAACGATCTCCCGGTTGCGCATTTCTACGAAATCTTCACCGTTTTCTTGCGCATACTTTTTATCAGACTCGTAGGTGTCTGCAAAATCAGGATCGGTATAGAGGTTTTGCTCTATTTGGGTTCCCTGCTCCAGCATCCACTGTTGTGCGCGTTCGATATCTTCAACTGTATACGGCACGCCCAGTTTTTGCATTGCTCTCATCTTATCTTCGGTCTTCGACTTGTCTAGTTCGCTACGTATCAACCAACTGTAAGAAGGCATTATCGAACCGGATGAGGTACTCTGCGGATCGTACATATGATTAAGGTGCCAGTTGTCTGAGTACTTTCCACCTACGCGTAACAGGTCGGGGCCGGTACGTTTACTACCCCATAAGAAGGGATGGTCATAAACATATTCTCCTGATTTGGAATACTCGCCATAACGCTCTACTTCACTGCGGAACGGTCTGATCATTTGTGAGTGACACGACACACAACCTTCTCTGATGTAAAGGTCACGACCTTCTAATTCAAGCGGGGTATACGGTTTTACGGTGGAAATTACCGGTACATAATCGTCAACGATCAAGGATGGAATGATCTGAACCATACCTCCGATCAAAATAGCGATGGTTGCAAAAATGGTAAGTTTTACCGGGCGACGCTCTAACCAGGTATGATAGCCTTCTTTTGCGGTACGCTTGCTGGTCACGCGTTGTAGCGGTGCAGCTTCAGCAAGTTCGTCGGTTACTTTGCTTCCGCTTTTTACGGTTTTAAATACGTTGTACAGCATTACAAATGCACCCAGAATATACAAGCTACCTCCTATGGCACGCATCCAGTACATTGGGATGATCTCGGTTAAGGTTTCCAGGAAGTTTCCGTAGGTAAGCGTTCCGTCAGGATTGAATTGTTTCCACATAGATGCCTGTACAAATCCTGCAACATACATCGGTAGCGCGTACATAATGATCCCTAAAGTTCCTACCCAGAAATGCACGTTAGCCAGTTTGGTAGACCAGAGTTTGGTTTTAAACAGACGAGGTACTAACCAGTATACCATACCAAAGGTTAGGAAACCATTCCACGCCAAAGCACCTACGTGTACGTGGGCGATCACCCAGTCGCTAAAGTGTGCGATCGCGTTTACGTTTTTAAGTGAGAGCATTGGCCCTTCAAAAGTGGCCATCCCATACCCGGTAATGGCAACTACCATAAACTTCAAAACAGGATCGGTACGCACTTTATCCCAAGCACCACGCAGGGTTAAGAGTCCGTTGATCATTCCACCCCAAGACGGTGCGATCAACATTACTGAGAACGCTACCCCAAGGTTTTGTGCCCAGTCGGGTAATGCAGAATACAATAAGTGGTGTGGTCCTGCCCAGATATAGATAAAGATGAGCGACCAGAAATGCACGATAGAAAGACGATACGAATATACCGGGCGGTTTGCCGCTTTAGGCACAAAGTAATACATCAAGCCTAAAAACGGAGTCGTTAAAAAGAAGGCTACCGCGTTGTGGCCATACCACCATTGTACCAGTGCATCTTGTACACCTGCATATACCGAGTAACTTTTAAGAGCGCTTACCGGGATCTCGATGCTGTTTACAATGTGTAGCACCGCTACGGTAACAAAGGTTCCTAAATAAAACCAGATCGCAACATACAGGTGACGCTGTCTACGTTTTAAGATCGTACCGATAAGGTTGGCACCAAAGGCCACCCATACCAAGGCGATGGCGATATCAAAAGGCCACTCGAGTTCTGCATATTCTTTTGAAGTAGTATAGCCTAACGGAAGCGTAAGCGCAGCACCTACAATGATGAGCTGCCAGCCCCAGAAGTTAAAGTTACTCAGCCAGTCTTGCCACATACGTGCTTTAAGCAGGCGTTGAGTCGAGTAGTAGACTCCGGCAAAAATGGCATTTCCTACAAAGGCAAAGATCACGGCATTAGTATGCAAGGGACGTAGGCGCCCAAAGCTGAGCCACGAGATGCCATCTGTAAGGTTGGGAAATAAAAACATAAAGGCGAGCAGTAGTCCTACGCTCATACCAATGATCCCCCAGAAGATGGTGGCATTGATAAACTTTCTTACGATCTTGTTATCGTAATAAAACTGTTCTGTTTGCATAATTACTTCAGTTTGCGATTAGCGTTGTTTTGGGTTTTGGATTGTGGTGTAGCTTTTGAAGTTTTAGAAGCACCTTTTACGAGTTCGTCTTCAAAAAGCATACGTACAGATGGGGTATAGGTGTCATCGTACTGTCCCTGTCTTACCGAGAGAATAAAGGCCACAAAAAAGACCACAGCTACAACCACGCTTATCGCGAGAAGCATATAAATGATACTCATACCTACCTGATTTTATACGGTAAAATTACCGGTGTATGTTTGTTTAAAAGATGACATAAATCAGCTTTTGAAATTATTTTGATTTTTTATTGGCATCGACAAATGATTCAATATCAGAGTCTTGCCTTGATCTAGTTTACCTGGCGCTGAAGGCTGCGACCATAATAGTAAGTGGCCAGCGTTGTAAACACCACAATACTTATCGAGCTCAGCGGCATGAGAATGGCTGCGTACACCGGTTTTAGATTACCTGTGATCGCCAGAACCAGTCCTACCAGATTGTAGAGCAATGAGAATACAAAACTCCATTTGATGATGCGTTTTCCTTGTTTTGCCAGTTGTATAAATGCGGGAAGATCTTTAAAGCGCGAAGCGTCAAGAATCCCGTCACAGGCAGGTGAAAACACATTGATATTCTCTGAAATGGCGATGCCCACGTCGCTTTGCGCCAGCGCTCCGCTGTCGTTGAGACCGTCACCTATCATTAAAACCTTTTTACCTTGTTGCTGTAGGTTTTTGATGAAATTGAGCTTGTCGTCTGGCTGTTGCTCAAAGTGCATCTCTACTTCCTGTGTGAGGAGTGCATTTAGATTTTGGCGTTCGGCATCATTATCTCCAGAAAGAATGATGAGTTTAGCCTGTTGCTGTAAGGCAGTAAAGACCTCTTTTAAGCTTTTTCTGAAGCGGTTGTAAAACACATAACAACCTTTGTAAGCAGCATTAGTACTGATGTGAACCGCGGTGCGTTTTCCATTCTTAAAAACCCATCCGGCGTTCTTGCCGCCCACAAAATCATACGAACCTATTTTGACGCTGTTTTGATTTGCAGTGCCATAGATACCGTGTCCTACTTCCTCTTCAAACTCATCAAGCGTTTGAATGTCGTGATTCTGAAGGATTGCATATAAGCTGCGACTCAGTGGGTGGTTTGAAGCTCTTAGCGTACTAGTGACCAGCGACTCTTCATCTTCGGTTAAGGCCAAGCCTTCATAACGAATGGCTGTTTCTGAGGCTGTGGTAAGCGTACCCGTCTTGTCAAATACAATATGGTCTACATCTGCAAGTTGCTCAAGGATGGCTGCATCTTTAAGGTATAATTTGTGTTTGCCGGTGATGCGTAATAAGTTACCCAGCGTAAAAGGTGCCGAAAGTGCCAAGGCACACGGGCAAGCCACAATGAGTATCGCGGTAAACACATTAAGGGCCATAGCCGGGTTGTAAACCAACCAGAACAGGCCGGCTATCGTAGCAATACTGAGCACGCCCCAGGTAAAATGTTTACTTATTCGCGCAGTAAGGCTGTTGAGGTGGGTTTGCTT
The DNA here is from genome assembly GCF_000152985.1 of Leeuwenhoekiella blandensis MED217. GTDB lineage: Bacteria > Bacteroidota > Bacteroidia > Flavobacteriales > Flavobacteriaceae > Leeuwenhoekiella > Leeuwenhoekiella blandensis. The sequence continues at coordinate 336,127 of NZ_CH672395.1, forward strand.
CTCTTTTTTAAAGGCCTCGTTGCTCCATAATTGGGTGAGGTAACTTTGTTCTACCGCTTTGGTGACGCGCAATTCGATAATGCCGCCCTGTTGTCTTCCGCCGGCAAAAAGCGTGTCTCCGGCATTTTTAGCAACGGGTTCGGCCTCACCGGTAACGAAGCTGTAGTCCAGCAATCCCTCTCCTTTTAAAAGAATGCCATCTACAGGCAAGAGTTCGCCATTACGAATGAGAATACGGTCGTCCGGTTGCAGTTCGTACACCGGTACTTGCTGCTCCAGATATCTGTTTTTAAAATGCTTTGCCGGTTCCAGACGGGTGACGGCAATAGGGAAATAGGATTTGTAATCCCGTTCAAAAGACAAAAACGCATAGGTTTTTTGCTGAAAGAACTTTCCAAGTAATAAAAAGAATACCAGACCGGCGAGACTGTCAAAAAAGCCTGTTCCGGTTTGAGTGATCACCTCGGCGCACGAGCGTACAAAGAGAACCAGAATACCCAATGCGATGGGAACATCGATGTTAAGCAGTTTTGAGCGTATTGATTTATACGCAGAGCGGAAGTAATCCTGAGCAGAATACACCACCACAGGAATCGAGAACGCCAGCATTAAACCTCTAAAAAGATGCTTGTATTGATCGAGCCAGAATTCTTCAACCTCAAAATATTCAGGAAAGGACAAGAACATGATATTGCCAAAGGCAAAGCCGGCAACGCCCAGTTTATAAATGAGTGAACGGTCTGTTTTCTTTTCCTTTTTATTGAAATCCTCAAGAGAAATTGCAGGTTCGTAGCCCAGCATACACAGCAATTCTACTACTTGTTTTAGCGAGAGTACCGAGGCATCATAGGTGATGCGTATGCTTTTTTCCGGGAAATTGACCTGCGTACTTTTTATCGCAGCGTTAAGTTTGTTGAGGTTTTCTAACACCCAAATGCAGGAGCTGCAATGAATGGCAGGGATCGTAAATGAAACGATCTGTGTGTTTTGCTCGTTAAACTCCAGAAGTTTATCAAGAATGGTTTCATTGGTGAGGAAGTCAAACTTGCCTTGCACCGCTTTAGGTGAGATCCCGGGGTTTTGGTCGAGGTTGTAATAGTATTCCAGATCATTCTCGTGAAGAATGTCGTATACCGTTTTACAGCCGTTACAGCAAAACATCTTGTCCTGATGCTTTATGCTGTCGCTTAAACACGGGTCACCACAATGATAGCAGTTTTCCATTTTAATCTAATTTGCTCAAATACCTGATACAAAGGACTAAAAGATCCTAAGGTTAAAAGATGACTTTTGTCAGTTCTCAAAAAAAATGTGTTAATTTTGAAGTATGGCAGCACACGAACAAACCCGATGCGAAAACTGTATCATTAGAGAGCTCAATTCCCTCAGAGCCCTTAAAAAGGAGGAGCTCAAAGCCATTTCTGATAGTAAAGAGATGCGTGTGATCAAAAAAGGGGAACCTCTTTTTAAGGAAGGAGAGAAGCTGGGAGGTGTGTATTGCGTGCGTAATGGGGTTTCTAAACTCTCTAAAATAAGCGATAACGGTAAGGATCAAATTGTCAAGATCGCTTCAAAAGGAGAAGTCATGGGGCAGCGCTCGGTTATCGCTGAGCAAACTACCAATCTTAGTGCTGTAGCACTTAATGATATGGAAGTGTGTTTTATTCCTAAACATAACATTACAGCGGGTATTCAAGATAACCCTGAGTTTACACAAGCGGTTTTAAAATATATGGCGCAGGAGCTCAAAGTGGCAGATGACGTTATAGTGAATATGTCGCAGAAAACGGTAAACCAAAGACTTGCAGAAACCCTGTTGTATATTGAGAATAATTTTGGCCTGGATGCAGAAGGCTACCTCGCGCTTATTTTATCACGGTCAGATATTGCAGATGTCGTGGGTACGGCAACCGAACTTTGCATACGTACACTTGCCAAATTTAAAAAGGAAGAACTCATTGAGACCAAAGGAAAGCGCATCAAGCTCATCGACAAAAAAGGCTTGAACCAACTCAAGAACGGTTTTTAAAATACTTTGGGGGTCCAGCCTTCTAAAATGAATTTTGGGTTTTGGTAATCTGTGATCAATTGTTGGTCTTCGGGTAGTTGAAGCTGTTTAGCATAGGCAGCCCGTTGAGAAACGTCAGCTTCAGTAGAATCTTTAAGTTTACGGCTCTTATATTCCCAATAATGCAGTTGGTCTTTTGCTTCACCCACTGCACCCCATCCTTCAGGAATGATATTGTCTAAATAACAGTTGATCAAAACCGCTTCTGCATTGGGATAGTTGTAGCCTTTATTGTCAGGTGCACGGGCGATTTCACTTCCGTTAGTGCGCGTTCCCGTAAAACTGCAATTGACAAAAACATTACCGTGATTTTCTTCAGTATTTCTTACCCACATAAACGGGCCGGGCGAGTAGAACTCACAAGACTTGAAAAATGCGGGTCCACGTCCCAGGATCATATCTCCGCCACCATCTATGGTGACATTTTCAAAATAGGCAGGACCGTTGGTTTGCAAGGCATCACCATCCCCAACGATAGAGACATCTTTAACCAGTATTTTGTCGCCGTTGATGAGGAGTCCTTCGGCCTGTCCTTTTAATAGCGTTTTAATCGTGAGGTTATGCAATTGAATGTTCTCGCAGTTATCAATTGCAAAAGCCGCTCTACGTGAAGGGAAGGTTCCCGGCCATTCATTGGTTTTTACATACTCCGGGTGTGGATTAAAAACTTCATTATTGGCATATTGGATAATGGTGTTTTTTTGATCTGCGCCGCTTATGCTGATATTGGTCTTGTTCCTAAAATAGATCAGGTCTTCATATATCCCTTCCTTTACAAAGATCTTAATCGAATCTTGATGAAAGTCCGGAATAAAATCAACAGCGCCCTGCAAGGTATTGAAGTCGCCCGTCCCTTTATGGTCTACCACCAGACGCTTAGTAGACAAATCAGGTTTTTGGGTTTTGGTGGTAAAGGTCCATTGGTTTTTATCATAAACGCCTTTAAAGGGTTTACCGCTGCTTTTTAAAACGGTGCTGTCTACCAAAACATAATAGGACGTATCATACTCCAGCAAATTATGGTGCAGGTTAATGATGGCAGTGGTGTCGTGAATGATTATGGGATAAAAATGAAACGCGTCGGTAAAACCGCCTATGATGGTAAGTTGGTACTCATCAGAATTTGGAGCAGCGGTGCCTGATGGAGTGCCGGGTTTGGTATTGGCATTGGTAGCCGTAGCGGGAGCATATTGATACGGGGTTTGCGTGTAGGTAGCTTCCGGATTTTTGCGAGGCTCGGTCGGGCCCGGTGGAATACTCAAGTCGAGCACATCGACTAAGGTATCGGTTTCCTGCTCATAGATACGAATGCGTCCCGAAGTACCAATTTCTGGTTTGGTATCAAAGGTGATTTTTAGATGGGTGTCTACGTTTACAGCTTTTTGCTCAGGTTGGGGGTAGAGCTGCAAAGCTGCTGAATCTTTGGGTTTACACGCATAAAAAACACTTAGAATAACGAAGCTGAAGAAGAACAATCGGACGGTTTGCTGAATCATAGTAGTGTAAGGTTAGCTGCAACGAGACGCCCTATTTTAAATCATCTGCCTGGGCGTAAAGCGCCACTAAAATATCACTTTTGGTTAAAAACAACTAATAATCAGCGCTTTGTATTTTAAAAAAATGGGTTAGGGGCATGGCAGTTATTCTAGCTACTGTTAGGCAATCTTAATGCCCAAGAGATTATTTAAAGGTTGTTTTAATGTAAACTAAAACTTACTCTTTGGTCGGTTTGTGTTAATAAGCTTGAGGTAATCTTTTGATTGTACTTGATACAGGTTTTGAAGTGCTTTTATAGATTTTTTAAGAAAAGCCCATTCTTATTATAGGTTTTTAGAAATAAGCGGGTGTAAACTATGCGTTTTTCAAAAAACTGAAGCGGCTGAGGTCGTTTCAAGCTTTGAGAGGAGGGCTTTTTAAGGTTAATCCTTCGGTAACATTAAAGTAAAACCTTTTAGCGGAAAATTCAATTATTTAGCGGCTTGAAGTAAATACCCCTAAAATAAATTTCTATGTAACACTCCCAACAAAAAAACGCAGCTGCTACCAACAACTGCGCCATCCATTATTAAGCATTGTGTCCAATCAATTACTTAACCATGAATTTTAAAAATAATACTATTACGTATAAAAATATAGTTGCATTCGCTTCAATTGTATTTTTTTCTACACAAACCCAAGCGAAAACGCCGTATTTGGCGCTAAAAAGCACTGTCGATCCTATTAAAAATGAGGCAGTACAACAAACGATAACCGGTACCGTAACCGATAGTGACGGAGTTTTATTACCCGGAGCATCGGTAATGGTGCAAGGAACTTCTATAGGAACCACCACAGATTTTGACGGAAACTTTAGCATTGATGCTAATCCCGGCGATGTGCTCGAAGTTTCATATGTAGGTTTTGAGACCACTATAATTGAGGTAACTCAAGAAACTAAGTATAGCATTCAACTTGCTGCAAATACTTCAGAATTAGATGAGGTGCTTGTTGTAGGTTATGGTACTCAGAAGAAATCAGATTTAACCGGAGCGGTAAGCTCTGTGGTTGCAGAAGAGTTTAACAAAGGGGTGGTGAATAACCCCGGGAACTTGCTACAAGGTAAAGTTTCTGGTCTTAACGTGACCAACACCAGTGGTGAGCCGGGAGCAGGTCAAGACATCATCATACGTGGTGTGGGAACTTTGCGTTCTGGAACTTCTCCTCTTTATGTTGTTGATGGTTTTGTTTTAGACAACTCCGGAAACGGTCTGGCAACAAACCCGTTAAACTTTATCAATACGCAGGATATCGAGTCGATTAACGTATTGAAAGATGCTTCGGCAGCGGCTATTTACGGTTCGCGTGCGGCAAACGGGGTGGTGGTAATTACTACCAAAAAAGGAAAAGCAGGAAGAACGCAAATGAACTTTTCGGCTTCAACAGCAATCTCATCTATTGCTAATAAGATCGATGTGTTTTCTGCAGAAGAGTTTAGAACCATCGTACCACAAATAGGCGGAAGCTTAAGCGATAACGGCGCAAACACCGATTGGCAAGACGAATTGACCCGTACCGCGATTACTAACAACATCAACTTCTCGATGAGCGGAGGTTCGGCAAATACGTCTTACTTCGCTTCTATTGGTGTTGATGATCAGGAAGGGATCATTAACAAAAGTGACTTGAAGCGCTACTCGGCACGTGCCAATGTAACGCAAAAAGGTTGGGACGATCGTTTAAAAATCGATTTGAATCTTACTGCGACCCGTACCGAAAATACGCGTCCTAACATTGGTACGATGGTGAGCAATATGTTGAGCCTTAATCCAACCACGCCGGCGTATACCAATGGGGAACCTACCGTATTTGGAACAGGGATCAACCCGCTTATTATCGAGAATATCTACGGTGATTTTTCTAATAACAACCGTATGATCGCTAATATCGCACCCTCGTTAGAATTTGTAGATCATCTTACGTATAAATTGAACCTTGGGGTAGATTACTCTACAACAGATCGTGATGTGCAGTACATCCCGTACGCTGCAGATCCAGATTATGCACAAGGATCGATCAATACCTCGTTTACAACGAACAGAAACACGCTGGTTGAGAACACCTTGACCTATAATAATGTTTTTGGCGATCACGGATTGACGCTGCTAGCGGGGCATTCTTATCAAAAGTTCTACATTCACGATAAAGGCTTTTATTTTGAAAATTTCCCAAATAACGGTATCGAACCACGATATCAGTTAGAAGCAGCGCGCGGAGAAAATGCGACACAATATTCTAATGCAGTTAGTAATGAACTGCAATCGTTCTTTGGTCGTGTGAACTACACGTATCAAGACAAGTATCTGGTAACTGCAACCTTGCGTTCTGACGGTTCGACCAAGTTTGGAGAGAACAACCGCTATGCTACTTTCCCTTCTTTAGCTTTAGGTTGGAATATCTTTAAAGAAGATTTTATGGCAGACTCCGGGATCAACAACCTAAAGTTGAGAGCGAGCTGGGGTAAATCAGGGAATCAGGAAATTCCTGCTAAACAAACCCGTTTGAGCTATGGAGAAAGTTTTGCAGATAATGACATCTACCCTTTAAATGATGGAATCACCACACGCGAGGGCTACGACTACGGTTTGGTATTCGCACGTACGGCAAATCCTGATCTTCAGTGGGAAGAAACCACACAGACAAACATTGGTTTAGACTTCGGTTTTCTGGATTATAAATTGAGCGGTTCGGTAGACTATTTCTTAAAGGAAACCAATGATGTATTGCTGTATTTCTCTACTCAGGATCCTATTGATGAAGTAGGTTACAAGTGGCAGAATATTCCTGATATGAAGATCAAGAACAGCGGTATTGAAGTTGCTCTGGATTATCAGAGTGACCGTACCCGTGATTTTTCGTTCAACATAGGAGGAAATATTTCTTATATCAAAAATGAGATCACCGATTCTCCTTTTACCATTGTGACTACAGGAACAGCCAGTGGAGCAGGGCAAACCGGAGCGACCATTAATGGGTATATGAACAATCAGCCTATAGGTAATTTCTTCTTGCGCGAGTTTACAGGAATTGGTGCTGACGGTTTCAGTACTTACACCGATCTTAACGGTGACGGACAGATCGATGACAGTGATCGCATCTCTGCAGGTAGTGCAGTGCCCGATATCCTTTATGCATTCTACCTTAAATTCAAGTACAAGAACTTTGACTTAGGACTGAATTTTAACGGGGTAAGTGGTAATGAGATCTACAATCATACCCGTATGAGTTTGTTTAATAAAACACAAATTTCAAACTCTTTGAATACCACAGATCAGGCGATAGCCTATCCTAATGAAGATCCCAGCAATACCAATACAGTTTCTACGCGTTATTTGGAGAACGGTGCGTTCTTACGCCTTAACAACGCAACATTTGCCTATAGCTTAAACCCTCAAGTGATCGGTATGGACAAATGGTTAGACAATGTACGTCTATCTGTTACCGGGCAAAACCTGTTTATCATCACAGATTACACCGGTTTTGATCCGGAATTGAACACAGGTAGCTCGAGCGATTCAAAATCCTATGGTATTGATTACTATACCTATCCAAAAGCACGTACGGTGGTATTTGGTTTAAATGTATCCTTCTAAAAAATTAAAAATTGTTTACAATGAATTATAGAATTCTCACGCTGGTTGTTGGGCTTAGTGCTTTACTCTTCAGTAGTTGTACAGACCTCGAAGAAGAAATATTAGACGAATCCCTAACGGGAACAGACGGACTCGCAGAGCCTATTACAGGATCGATCTCTGCGGCTTACGGTATTTTACCACAAACCTTTAGACATACGCGTTATTTTGGCTTACAGGAAATTCCTTCAGACGAAGCGATCCTTCCTCCGCGTACCGGTTTGGGTGGAACGCAATGGGCAGATAATGACACCTACACAACAGCGCACAGACACTTGATGTCTTCAAGCAACAGTCTGGTAACGCAATCCTGGAGTTATTTAACGACCGCCTTGTTTAGAACAGTAGCAGCAATTGATGTTTTAAGACCGCTTGCCGAAGCAGGTGATACCGAAGCAATTCAGGGATTGGCAGAAATGCGTGCGTTACGCGCCTATGAGAACATGCTGTTCTTAGACAGCTGGGGACTTACTTTTAGAAAAGAAGCAACCTCAGAAACTTCAGAAGTATTACGAGGTGCTGAAGCAGTGACGTATATCGAAGAAGAGTTTCTTGCTTCGCTTGAAAATCTTAGTAATTCTAACGGTCCCGGTCGTATGACGCAAGATGCGGTTTATGGGTTTTTAGCGAAATTATATCTGAATGCAGGCGTATATAGAGATCCATACGGAACTCCGGTATTTACCGATGAAGATATGGCCAATGTAATAAACTATACAGATCGCATCATCAATAACGGAAGCTATGCGCTTTCACCGGAATATTTTGATCTTTTTAATGACGAGAATCACGATAACGCCGAGCTTATTTTTGCGCTTGATCTGCGTGGTGTATTGAACAATGACCACAACCGTTGGGCATACTGGTCGATGTCTGGTTCGTTGTTCCCAAGACCCGGTGATTTTTATTTAAGTATGGACGGTACAGACGGTCCTGCCGCTACACCTGAGTTTTATCAAAACTGGGTAGATGCTTACGGTAATGTTGACCCTGCAGCTGCAGATGCACGTTTTTATAAAAAGAATGCACAAGTGCCTGCAGAGTTGGAAGACATTTCAGGATTAACTCCGTATACTAAAGATACCTTAGGCTTAAGCACAGATAAAGATCATTACTTTATCGCCGATGAAGATTTTGAGATCGACCGTGGTATCATTCGCGGTACGATGTGGGCACCTCGTAAAGAGAATTACAGATCGGGAAGCTTTATGACCGGTACTGATGCCAGTGGGAATAGCGGTTATAGAATCTATCCACTTGCCGAGGCACGTGAGAACGGTTCAGATCTTGAAGATATCGTGTATTATGTAGATCATACTTTAGACATCAGCCTTGACGGAAGCGCAGGTTATGCAAGCGGCTATCGTTTTGCCAAGTGGCAATTCAGTAAAACTTCAGATGATGGTAACAATTACAGCAGTGTAGATCTAGTGTTGTTACGTCTTGCAGATGTGTATTTAATGCGTGCTGAAGCTAAATTGAGAATGGGCGATGCTGCAGGCGCTTTAACCGATGTAAATACGGTACGTACCTCAAGAAATGCGCGTCCAGATCAAACCCCGGCAGCACTAACGGAGATCACCTTGCCTACTTTATTGCGTGAGCGTGGCTTTGAGTTCTACTGGGAGATGTCTCGCCGTAGCGACCAGATTCGTTTTGGCACTTACGAAGATTCCTGGACGTCAAAAACAGATAGTGATGTACTTCACAGGTTGTTCCCAATTCCTCAGGAAGCGATAGATGGAGCCTCAAACACTCCGGGATATCTAGAGCAAAACGAAGGATACTAATTTTTAAGTGTGTGTAGAAAACAACGGCAAGAGGAAACTCTTGCCGTTGTACTTTTTAAAAAACAGCAATGAAAAACTATTTAATTAGCGCAAGTGTGGCAATCAGTGCATTGGTAATGCAGGGATGCGGCACTACGCAAAACATAAAACAGCAAACCCAAAGCGACGAACCCTTAAATGTCATTTTGATGATAGGAGACGGGATGGGAATTCCGCAGGTGTCGAGTGCTTTTTATTTTGGAGATCAACGTTCAAATTTCGAACGGTTTGAGACCATAGGCTTGCACAAGTCGTATTCTACAAGTCATTTGATTACCGATTCTGCAGCGGGAGCCACAGCGTTTTCCACAGGAGAGAAAACTTATAAACGCGCAATTGGCGTTTCAAATGATACCATTCCGCAGGAAACGATTCTAGAAAAACTGAAAGCAGAAGGTTACCAAACCGGACTCATCAGCTTAACGAGCATCACTCATGCTACGCCGGCATCTTTTTATGCTCACGTCAAAGATCGTGATATGCACGAAGAGATCGCAGCGCAATTAGCGGTTGCAGATATTGATTTTATAGCCGGTGGTGGGCGTAAATTTTTCGACCAGCGTAGTGATGATCAGGATTTGTTTCAAACGCTTTTAAACCGAAATTACAATCTGGACACCTTGGCGCTTAGCAAAGCAAAACCAGATATGCGCAACGCCTTTATTATCGAAGATGAGGGACTTCCGTCTAAAACAGAAGGACGTGGAGACTTTTTAAAAGATGCGAGTTTACAAGCGCTGTCGTATTTTGACTCCAACAATAAACCTTTCTTTTTGATGATCGAAGGTTCGTATATCGATTGGGGCGGGCACGCCAAAGATGCCGAAATGATGATACAGGAAGTGGCTGATTTTGATCAAACCATCGGTGCGGTTTTAGACTATGTAGAAGCACATCCCAATACGCTTTTGGTCATCACTGCAGATCACGAGACCGGCGGGGCGAGCATTGGTAAATATTATGAGGTTGATGAAGAAACCGGTAAGAAAACCGAAGTGCCCGAAAAAGTTGCAGTCTATTTCATTACAGACCAACACAGTGGGGAGTTGATCCCGGTTTTCGCAGCAGGAAAAGGCGCTGATCATTTTAAAGGAATTTATCAAAACAGTGCGATTTACCACAAAATTTTAAACGCCATCAAGGCTAAAAAATAAGAATATGAAAAACAGCATTTTAATCCTTTTTCTTTGTCTGTGCAGCCTGAGTTTTGCACAGCAAAAGGTCAATTATAAAGTTCACGCGCACAACGATTATGCACAGGAATTTCCGTTTTGGGAAGCGTATATTGGCGGTGCCAGCAGTATCGAAGTGGATGTGTTTTTAAAAGAAAACACACTTTTTGTTACGCATAGCGAAAATGAAATCAACAAGGCCAATACGCTTGAAAAACTGTACTTGCAGCCGCTTAAACAATTGCAAACAGAAGGCCGACTGAGAAGTCTTCAGTTGTTGATCGATATAAAATCTGATGCTGAAGCTACCCTGAAAGCGATCACAAAAGCCATCAAAAAGCACAATTTAGATGAGGTTGAAGGGCTGCGTTTTGTGATTTCCGGCAACAAGCCCAAGGCAACAGACTATTCAGAGTATCCTGATTTTATTCAGTTTGATCATCAAAATCTAGACAATCTGGATAGTATTGATTTAAGCAAAGTTGCTTTGGTAAGTGTGAATTATAAGAACTATTCCGTTTGGAATGGCTTCGGAAATATGGTTGCTCCAGAACTTGAAGAAGTAGAGGAGGCGATCGCCAAAGCCCACGCGGTAAATAAACCGTTCCGCTTTTGGGCAAGTCCCGATACTAAAATCGCCTGGACGCGTTTTGCGAATTTGGGTGTGGATTTTATCAATAGCGACAAGCCTGCGGAAGCTGTGTCGTATCTAAAAACGCTTGATCAAAATACCTATGTAAATACACAGCAGATCGAAGTGTATCAGCCGGAATTTCAATTTGATTACAACGATACTCCGGTAAATGTGATTTTGATGATTGGCGACGGGACCGGCTTAGCACAGATTACTTCGGGGCAAATTGCTAATGGCGGACAGTTAACCGTAACGCAGTTAAAAGACATCGGCTTTTCAAAAACGGCTGCTACAGACGATTTGGTTACCGATTCTGCTGCGGGTGCAACTGCAATGGCCACCGGAACCAAAACGCATAACCGTGCGATTGGCGTAGATCCTGACGATCAGCCGCTTCAAAACATAACAGAGCTCTTAGGCGGAAAAGGTTTTGCTGCAGGTTTGATCACAACAGATGCGATCGATGGGGCGACTCCGGCATCGTTTTTTGCGCATCGCAAAGAACGCGACGATGCAAAAGGGATTCTCTCTGATTTAGAAGGGAGCGAGATTGACTTTTTTATCGCTGGTGGAAAATCTAAAGCAGCGTTGGTTCCTGACTCGTATCAAGTGAAAACCTTGGCCGATTTCAATTCCATCGAAGAAAAAACCGCAATTTATGTGGGTGATGGGAAAGTACCTTCTATCGCAGATGGTCGCGGACCGCTTTTACCCAACAGTGTAAAGCAGTCGCTTGAAATCCTGGAAAATAACAAAAAACCCTTCTTTATGATGATCGAAGCGGCGCAGATTGACAGCAATGGGCACGCTAATAATACCAGCGGAATTGTACAGGAAATGCTTGATTTTGATCAAACCATCGCCGAAGTTTTAAAGTTTGCAGACAAGACTAAAAATACACTGGTAGTCATCACTGCCGATCACGAGACTTCCGGATTTGGGATCATTAGTGGCGATCTGGATAAGGGAGAACTACACGGCGAATTCTTAACCACCAATCATACGGGGATTATGGTTCCTGTTTTTGCTTACGGTCCACAGGCGCAAAACTTCAGAGGCGCTTTTGAAAACAACGAGATCTTCCACAAGATTTTAGCCGCTTTAAAGTAAAGTCTAGAATTGAATTTTAATAAATAAAGCCCGTCAAATGACGGGCTTTATTTATGGAAGCAATACCAATAGCATCAGTTTTTAGCCTGCACACCTTCCGTAGTCATTTGAATACGTTCTAGACTTCCGTCTTCATTATAATGTAGAGGATCTATACATACCGAACGGCTATAGCTACTACCATCAGGTTGAATGCCGCCGTTGTGATAGATAAAATACCAGTCGTTTTTAAATTCAACAATACTTTGATGATTGGTATTGCTGTTACCGGCAATTTCATTGAGAATGCCTTTGTAGGTGTATGGTCCATCAATTTTATCTGCGACTGCATAAGCGATTTTTTCAGGAAATTCTGTGGCATAGGTGAGATAGTATTTACCGTCACGCTCGTGAACCCAAGGTGCTTCGGTAAATTCTAGACCTTCAAAATCTATGGTTTTGATTTCGCCCTCGATCTCGATCATATTGTCTTTCAGCTTTGCGTAATAACAAACCCCATTCCCCCAGAAGATCCAAGGTTGGTCGTCCTTGTCAATAAAAATGGCCGGGTCAATGCAGGTCCAAGAGTGGCTCGATGCAAAACAATCTTCATTGGTAAGTAGCGGTTTGCCCAGTGCGTCTTTGTAAGGACCTTCAGGTTTATCGGCTACTGCGACACCTATCCCGTTCCAGTTGGTACTGATGTACCAATAGTACTTTCCATTTCTTTTAGCGACGTGACCGGCATAGGCGTCACCACTGGTTGCCCAGGTAAAATCATCAATCTTGAGAGGTACAGGATGTTCGGTCCAGTTTTTTAAATCGGTGGTAGAATATACCAGCCAGTCTTTCATTTTATACCCTTTTTGTCCGCCGGCATAATCGTGACCGGTAAATAACCAGAGCGTGTCGTTCTCTACCAATGCTGCCGGGTCTGCGGTGTATTTATGCTGAATTATAGGATTTCCTTGTGATTGAAAACGGTAGCGGCCTTGTGCATCGGTGAGCAAAGAAACAGGAACGCCATCCCATTTTTGATCGAGGCGTTGCGCTTCTTCTTTGGTAATACTAATGACACTCCCGTGTCGGGGATGAAAATCTTTGGTAAAAGATTCGGTTTCTTTGGTAAAAGTGTACAGATCTTTGCTGCGCTGAAACTCATACCTTCCGCTAGAATACAAATCATACATAAGAATGTATTCGTCTTTATCATTCAGTTTAAATACCGAACTGCCTTCTACAGTCGTTTTTTTGTCGGCATAAAAGTCGATATAGTCAAAAGATTCTGTGTAGGGGCCTAGCAGCTTTTCACTCGTAGCTTGCTTGATACCGTTTTGTATTTCTTTGCCTGCTGCGTCTTTGGTATTGCCTTTATAAAAAAGATGATAGGTTCCATCTTTATAAATGATATCTCCATCAATAGCTCCGTCTTTTGCGCTGTAAAGTAATTTGGGTTCAGCCTCAAAACCGGTAAAATCTTTATTGGCATAAGCCGCATAAAAGTCGAGTTTGAGGTTGTCGTGAGAGCGCACGGTAAAATACACCAAGTATTTCTTTTTCTTAGTATCATAGAAGGTTTGTGGCGCCCATACCCATTTGGTGTTTTTGAATTTGGGATACGATTTTTCGAGATTGATCGCAGTGGATTGCCAGGTTATCAAATCATCAGAATGCATGAGAACAATTCCCGGGTTAGTGTCCCAGCCGTCTTTTTTGGTAAACATATCGGTTGCGACCATATAAAAACCATCGGCTTCTGCACCTCTTAAAAGATGCGGATCTCTTACTCCGCCAGTATTTGAAATGGCTGCGGAAGGAATAATCGGGTTGTTTTGATTAAGTGCCTTCCAATGTACAGCATCATCACTCACTGCAAACCGAATGGCTTCCTGGTCTGCCCCGGTACCTTCAAAGTAAGCAAAAAGGTAACCTTGCATAGATGTTTGCGCAACACACTGAAGGGAAAAGGCAAGAAATAAAAGGTGTACTAATGATGATTTAAAAAGTGATCGCATAGGGAAACTATTAAGGCTTTAAAAATAAATGTAATTTATACAATAATTATTGACTTGATACATTTTTCTGGGATCTGTTAATCGACTTTTCTTAATGCGTTGCAGTGTATTTTAAGAAGAATTCCTGTTGCTTTTATTTAGTTTGATTAAAAATAATTTTTAAAATACTTGCTAAAAAAGCGCTTTAACGCCTGTGTATTTGCGGGTTGAGGGGCTTTTTCATCTTTCCTTGTTTTTATTTGTACTTAATCTAAATAAGCATAAATTTGTCAGCAATAAATTACTGATGAAGCCAAGATTACTCCTTTTATTATTTATCCTTCCATTGACCTTAAGTGCACAAAACACCCTGAGTGGCGTGGTTAAAGATGCCAATGGGTATATCGTCCCGCAAACTGAAATTGTCTTAACCGGAGGTGGAATTTCTCAAAAAGCTAAAGCCAACCTTCAAGGGGTTTACAGTTTTCAAAATTTGCCTTCAGGAACTTTTACGCTCGAGATCGTAAGTGGCGATTTTATCGCTTTTGATCAGGTGACAATAAAAGAAGCAAATCTGCGTCACGACATTAAGCTTGATAACGCCAAAGATTATGAGTTGGACGAAGTGGCCATTCGTGCGGAGTCGATCAAAACCAAAATGGAAAAGCAGGGCTTTGCGGTAAATGTGGTAAATACTGAGGAGGCTGCACAGCGCAATATTCAGACTAACGAGCTGCTCAATACCACAGTAGGTGTAAAAATTAGACAGAATGGTGGTTTAGGGTCGCAAGTACAATACAGCCTTAACGGACTTTCAGGCAGTGCGGTGCGTATTTTTATTGATGGGATTCCCATTTCAACCTTTGGCTCTTCTTTTAATCTTAACAGCATTCCGCCTGCGATGATCGAGCAGATCGAAGTGTATAAGGGTGTTGTTCCCGGTCATCTTTCTGATGATGCTTTAGGAGGAGCGATCAATATCGTGTTAGATAAATCTGCGGGAACCAATCTGAATGCTTCGGTTTCTTATGGATCATTCAATACCTTTCAAGCAAGCGTTAATGGGTTGTACCGTTTTGATAAATCTGGCTTTACGGTTAAAGCTTCAGGCTTTCACAACTATTCTGATAACGACTACGAAGTTTCAGGGCGAAGTGTTGTAGTGACCGGTTTAGGCGGGGTACAAACACCCATTACTGCAAGGCGTTTTAATGACGCATACCGTTCTACAGGCGGTGTTGTTCAAGTAGGATACACCGATGTGAGTTGGGCCGATCAATTTTATGTTGGTTTTACAGGATCTGATGATTACAACGAAGTGCAGCACGGGGCATTTATGACCATAATGCCATACAAAGGGCGCTTTTATGAGTCTGATGCGGCACTGGCCAATTTGACCTATCAAAAGAAAGATCTTTTTACTGAAGGTTTTGATGTGAACATCAACGGATATTATGGGAGCCGTAACCGTCAACTGAGCGATACTGTTGCTGCTGCCTACAGCTGGAATGGTGAGCGCGCGATCGACTTTAGAGGAAATGAATATGAGTATACTTGGGGTTCACAACAAGAAGGTGGACCAACCTTAGCGAAAATCAGTAGAAATGTAGCTTCTATACGTACCGGACTTTCTTATGCCTTTAATGATAATCATAAGGTCTTGCTTAATCATATGTACAGTGGGATCGATCGGGAAGACAGTGATGAATTACGCTCAGTGCTAGAAAACACTTTTGTGGGTACTCGTGATTTACACAAAAACATCGTGTCTTTAACCTATGAGGTCAATGCTTTTAATGATCGGTTAAAAGCGAGTTTATTTGGGAAATACTATCAGCAAAAAACCATTAGTAAAGATCCGGCGATTGTAACCAATGAAGCAGGTAACCGTGTGATCGTTGACGAAGTGGTAAGCAGTAATAAAGAATTTGAGGGTTATGGTTTTGCTGCTTCTTACGGAATTACTCCAGAAGTGTTTCTACTCGCATCTGCAGAAAAAGCCATTCGTTTACCCAATGAGACCGAAATTTTTGGTAACGATGGGGATAACGTAGTTGCCAACGCCAGTATTAACCCTGAGCAGAGTAATAATTACAACTTAGGATTTCGATTTGGAGCCTTTACCTTCAACAAACATCGGGTTACACTATCGACCAATGTTTTTACACGAAACATCAAAGACCGTATAGGCTTACCTATTGAAAATTCACTGAATGTAGATGACGAACTTATCGTTTATGTAAATCAGGGAAGTGGTACTTCACAAGGTTTTGATGCGCAGGTCAACTATGTGTACAACGACAAGCTTTCGGCCAATTTCAATATTTCAAAATTTGATTTGGAGATTGAAAACCGTGGGACAGAGGTCGCTGTGCCCAACACGCCTTTCCTTACGATGAACGGAAATCTACGCTATTCTCTAGATAATCTATTTCAGAAAAAGTCGCGCTTAGACTTGTTCTATACGCTCTATTATACCGGTGAATTTTCATACTTGGTTCCACAGGGATCTAATACCGTAGGCGATGATTTTTTTAAAGTTCCTGAGCAGTTGGCACAGGATTTTGGGATGAGTTACACCTTCCCTAAAAAACGCTTTGTGCTCAGTTTTGATGTTAAGAACATCTTTGACAAGCCTTTGTATGATAACCTTTCGGTACAAAAACCGGGAAGAGCATTCTATTTAAAACTTAACTATTCAATCAATAAATTTTAATCGTTTAAACAAAAAAGCAATGAAACGTATATTCTTAAACTTAAAAGCTTTTTCTCTCATAACCCTTTTGGGACTCGCAGCATCTTGTAGCTCAGATGATGATAACACCGGTGTGGTGGGACCAGAGCCTGAAGAAGCACGTATGATCACCATCGCCGCTGCGCGTATGGGCGACAATCCGGGAGATGGTAATGGAGGAACCTTGATTTACTCCGTAACCAGTGCAGAGGCAAAAGACCCTTCGGTTTCTATTGAGCCTTTTGATAACGGATTTATCGTGCCTTCTAACCGAACTGCAAGATTACAAGCTTCAGAAGATGGATCGACTATTTTCAACATCAGCTATGCGGGAGACACCGGAGGAAACTACACAAAATATGACGTTCAAGGTGGACAGAATTTTGAACAAATTGGTTCAGCCATTAGTATCGCACCTTATGTAGGGACGGCTCCACGATGGATCAAACTTTTTGATGGTGATCAAACAGGAGCGGCAGTTTATGCTTCTACCGAGCATCAATTTGACGATAACGGTACTCCGGCGGATGAGTCTGATGACACGTATTTACGTACAGATGTTACTTTAGGCGTGGTGACACTAGACCTGGTAAACTCAGCAATCAAAAATTTTGAAGAAACAAATGTTGCTTTACCAGCAGATTTGGAAGCGCAAGGATTTTTTATTGGTAGAACAGATATGCCAACCCTAAATGCAGCTGGTGATAAATTGTACATCGGAGCACGTTTAGATAAAGTTGATCCTGAAACTACTGAAAGAGACCGAAATTTTGATCCTTTAGAATCTATTACCATCGTGTTAGACTACCCGTCATTACTTAATCCTGAAGTGATTATGTCTGGAGTAGGAAAAGGTAATACTAGCGGTTACCGAAGCATCAACGCTTTTGAATACAACGGTGCCGTGTACCAAGCCAACCAAGGTGACCCTCAAGGATCTCACATCTTACGTATAGGTTCAGACAATGAATATGATGATTCGTATGTTTTCAATCTTGATGATGCTTTAGGTGTTGATGGTGCTTACATCCTGGCGTGGAGACCCGCTGCAAACGGAAAAGCAGTGGTAGCGTATCGTCACGAGGGTTCTGCAGAAGGTGTTGCAGGAGCTCAAGGTTTCTTTGCATTGGTAAACTTAGAAGCTAGAACGGCACAGCAAATTACAGAGATTCCTTACGATCCTGATTTTTACTTATTCCAGTATCAAGGTTTTGCGGTTGACGGAAACGAAATTTATGTAACCCAAGCGCCTGTAGGTGAAAATGGAAACATCTACGTGATCGATACCGAAACCGGAGCGGTTACTCAAGGAGCAGAATTAGTAAATGTTGAAGGAAGCCACTTTATTGGTGCGTTCTAATTAAGACAGACTTAATACACATGTAAAAGCCTCGAGAAATCGGGGCTTTTTTATGGCACCGCCAGAGAGCGAATTTACTTTTGGTAGTCTATGTCTGTTCTCAAAACTGAAGCGTAAACTCGGTTCCTGTGCCGGGTTCGCTTTTAAGCTGAATTTTCCCTTTATGTAAGGTCATAATCTGTTTGCTCAAGCTCAGACCGATACCGCTACCGGTCTTTTTGGTGCTGAAGAAAGGAATAAAGATACTTTCTTTAATTTCTTCTGGAATGCCGCTGCCGTTGTCTAAAACTTTCAATAGCACACGACCTTTAGCGTTTTGCGTAGCGTTGACATAAATTTTAGGCTGTGCGACCATTTTTGTGGCGTCAATGGCATTGAGAATAAGATTGATCAAAACCTGCTCGATGAGGTAACTGTCAATTTCTAAAAGCATCTCCGGCTGATCCATTCCAAAACTTAACTCCACAGGTTTGTCTGCAAGTGTGGGCTGCAGCAAGTCGTTTATGTTTGTAAAGAGTTCGTTGACGCTCACCGTTTCCAGATTGAGGTGCGTGACTTTACTCAGGCTGCGATAGGTTTTTGCAAATTTCATCAGCCCTTCACTTCGCTTTTTGATACTGCTGATGCCAGCATGCAGATCATCCAGATCAATTTCAGTTTCTTGATTGGTTTTTGAAGCTGCGATGTGCTGTTGTAAGGTTTCGGCAAGGGAAGAAATAGGCGCGATACTATTCATAATTTCGTGGGTCATCACGCTTAGCAATTTCTTCCAGGCATCAGATTCATTCTGATTAAGTGTGTCTTCAATATTTTGCAACACGACCAGTTTAAAAGCATCTTCCTCTACCTGAAAAACTGTTTCAGAGATCAAGACTTTCAGATGTTCGTTTTTCAACGTAATACTTATGGAAGTCGCTTCGGTACGATACGTATCAAAAAGCTCCTCGTAGAGTTTCGGTCTTCTTTTTTCAACAAAATGAATGTTCTTAAACGCAGGTAGATCAAGCGTGCTCAGTATAGATTCGTTGGCCCAAAGAATAGCGCCTGAATCTAAATTGTAGGCAATAATACCCACATCAACCATCTCTAATATTTTTTGAAGATAGACAAATTGCGCCTGACGCTCATTGTTGATGGCTTTGATGGTTTTGTTTACCGAATTGAAGCCTTTATGTAAATTTCTAAGATCCTGCGGACCGTGTTTTTCTGAAAACCATCGTGAAAAGTCGCGGTACTTGACGGCTTCAAAAAAATCATCCATCGCTACAAAACGCCTGATGAGAAATTGATGTAAAAAATAGAGCAAACCAATGCTTGCCAGACTTCCTCCCAGTATCGCATAAGTATTCAACTTTACGAGGCCAAAGGCCAACACCACCAGCGCTGCCAGCAAAAGCAACACCCTTAGTAAGAGTCCGGCGGTATAGCGTTTATAGGTCATATTTGTTGAGTCTGCGGTATAAGGCCGTGCGTGTAATACCCAATTCTTTAGCCGATTTTGAGATGTTGCCTTTGTTTTTCTCGATCACCTTTAGGATGGTGTTTTTTTCAACCGCATCCAAATTGGTCGTTTTTAATTTGAGTTCGGTTTCAGGCTGTTGTTCGATGGGGGAAAAAGCCAAATCTTCAGCATGTAGAATTCCTCCTTCAGCCATAATAACAGCGCGTTCTAATGCATATTGTAACTCCCGTACATTTCCGGGAAACGGGTGCTCTTTAAGCTTTTTGATAAAGTCGGGATCAAGTTCAAACGAAGTTTTGCCATATTTTTCGGCATACATTTTCACAAAATAATGCGCGAGTAAGGTGAGGTCAGATTGGCGTTCCCGCAACGGCGGAATGATCAAATCAACTGTATTGATGCGGTAGATAAGATCTTTTCTAAAGGTGTTTTCATCCGCGAGATCCTTTAGGCTAAGATTGGTTGCACAAATCAACCTGATGTCTACCGGGATCGCCTCATTGGCTCCCAAAGGCGTCACCTGCCGGTTTTGCAAAACCGTAAGCAACCGCGCCTGTTGCCGCAAGGGAATATTGCCAATTTCATCAAGAAATAAGGTTCCGCCATGGGCGGCTTCAAAACGTCCTTTTCGGTCTTCGCGCGCATCAGTAAATGCGCCTTTTTTGTAGCCAAAAAGTTCGCTTTCAAATAAACTTTCGGTGAGCGCACCCACGTCTACTTTTACAAAAGGTTTGTGCTTACGCAACGAATTTTCGTGAATAGAACGTGCGATCAGGTCTTTACCGGTACCGTTTTCGCCTAAAACCAAAATATTAGCATCGGTGGGCGCTACTTTTTTCAGCTTTACAAAAACCTCTTGCATAGGTTCGCTTTCCCCAATGATCTCGGTCGCCGAATCCAGCTTGATTTTAAGGGTTTTGTTTTTGCGTTTTTTGGTCAGGATTTCACTGATGGCATCGAGAAGCTTTTCATTTTTCCAGGGTTTGACCAGAAAATCAGAAGCCCCTTCTTTAAGCGATCGTATAGCAAGATCAATATCGCCATAGGCAGTGATGAGAATTACGTCTGTAGCCGGTTTCCAGGATTTGATTTTATTCAGCCAAAAAATACCTTCATTTCCCGTATTTACGAGTCCGTTGTAATTCATATCGAGAATAACAACATCAAAATCCTGCGCATTGAGGAGTCCTTGCAGCGCATTAGGATTTTTCTCCACGACCACCTGTTTTACTTTGGGTTTGAGCAAAAGCCGTAGCGCGGTGAGCACATCTTCATCGTCATCAATGACTAATATATGGGCGTCTTTGAGTTGCATACGTACAATATTACAATTTATAAGGCTTCAGTTTTTGGGATAAAAGACTTATTTCTACAGGTCAATAAACTGTATCGCAGGCGTACATGAAGTGTATCAAAACCGAACACTTTCAAATTGTATTTATTTATTAAAACATTGTAATTCAATTAATTATATTTTTGGCACAGTATTGCTTAACTAGAAGGTGCAAACAACTTATTTATGGACATCCCTTTAGAAAAAAAGCGTTTTACAACTTCTAAAATACTGATGATCGTTGGTGCTGTGAGTATCGTCGCGCTCATCCTTTTTGTGATTCTATCCACTACCGGAAATGCAAAACTGAATGTGCAAAAAGAACGCATAAGTATTGCCACTGCGACGCAAGGCGTTTTTCAGGAAAATATCCCGGTGAATGGTGTGGTGATGCCTATCACAACTATTTATCTCGATGCCTTAGAGGGTGGTCGCGTCGAGGAAAAGTTTGTAGAAGATGGGGCGATTATGAAAAAAGGCGAACCCATTTTAAGGCTTTCAAACACCGACTTAGAATTGAGTTTGGTCAATCAGGAAACGCAGGTGTATAATTTGCTGACGCAGATGCAGATTTCACAAAACGCAGCGCGCCAGAACACCATTAATAAACTCAATCAATATACCGATGTTGAGAACAGTCTTATTGAAGCCAAGCGTTTATACGAGCTCAACAAAAAACTTTACGATAAGGATGCGATCGCGCGTCAGGATTTGATAAAATCTCAAAATGATTACAACTATCAGAAAGAGCGTATGCAACTTGCCAAGCAGATTTTGGAGCAAGATTCAATTGCGGTAAAACAGGAAAAAAATCAAGTGAGCAGTTCGTACCAGCGTACACAAAACGCCTTGGAGTTGATGCGTCGCAAAGTGGCAGATCTTGTGGTGAAAGCGCCGGTTGACGGGCAATTAACTTCGCTGGATGCCGAAATTGGTCAGTCTAAGAACAAAGGAGAGCGTCTGGGGCAAATCGATGTGTTGAGCGGTTATAAGGTGCGTGTAGATATCGATGAGCATTATATTTCTAGAATTTACACCGGTCAGACCGGAAGCTTTGATTTTGACGGAAAGAACTACACTTTGGTCATCAAAAAAGTTTACACACAAGTAACAAACGGAAGGTTTCAGGTAGATATGGAATTTGAATCTGAAGTTCCTGAAGGTATTCGTCGCGGGCAAACGCTGCAAATACGTGTAGCATTAAGTCAGGAAAAGCAAGCGCTATTGATTCCGAAAGGGGGCTTTTTTCAAGAAACCGGTGGAAATTGGATTTTTAAAGTAAGTGAGGATGGAGCTTCAGCGTATAAAGCAGACATTTCACTAGGCAGTCAAAACACCGAATATTACGAAGTCTTAAGCGGCTTAGAACCCGGCGATCGTGTGATCACCAGCAGTTATGATAACTACAAAGAAGTGCAAGAATTGGTACTTCAGGATTAAAATATAAACCTATGACAACACTAATCATCACCCTATTAACACTAATCGTTTCCTAATGATAAAAATTACAGACTTAGAGAAATACTACGCCACCGAAGAAGTGCGTACCATCGCCTTAAATAAATTGTCTTTTCAGGTTCAGGAAGGTGAATTTGTAGCCGTTATGGGACCTTCGGGTTGCGGTAAATCAACTTTACTTAACATCCTTGGTTTGCTGGACGATCCTGATGGAGGAAGTTTCATTTTCAACGGAATTGAAGTTGCCGGCTTTAATGAGCGCAAGCGTGCCGATTTGCGTAAGCACAACATCGGTTTTGTTTTTCAAAGCTTTAATCTCATTGACGAACTCACCGTTTTTGAAAATGTAGAGCTTCCGCTGATCTATACCGGCGTAAAACCTGCAGAACGTAAAAAGCGTGTGGACGAAGTACTTGAGAAAATGCAAATCATGCACCGTCGCAAACACTTTCCGCAGCAATTATCTGGAGGGCAGCAGCAACGTGTGGCCGTAGCACGCGCCGTGGTGAATAATCCTAAACTCATACTTGCCGATGAACCTACCGGAAATCTGGACAGCAGCAACGGTAATGAAGTAATGGACCTGCTTACCGAACTCAACGAAGCCGGGACGACGATCATTATGGTTACACATAGTGAGCACGATGCCAAATACAGCCACCGCATCATCAGGATGCTCGACGGTCAAAAAGTAACCGAAAATGTATTGACCGAGTATAAAAGCAAAACACTAGAAGTTTAAAATTCCTTACGGGGATTCATTCATCAATCGGCAGCTGCCGAAAATCAATCAATTAAACGGGACTTCATCACTCCCTATATAGTATCAGTTATGCTTAAAAACTATTTCAAAATCGCGTTTAGAAATCTGTGGAGACATAAAGGGTTTTCCATTTTAAATATTGGGGGTCTGGCTGTAGGTATGGCTGCGGCGTTTTTAATTATGCTATACGTAGGTTTTGAACTGAGTTATGATACGATGTTTCCTAAAAAGGAGCGTATTTATATGTTGGTAAGCGATATAAAAACACCTTCAGATTCGTATCAAATACCGGTAATAGACTGGAGTGTCCTTGAAAAAATCACTCCGCGTTTTCCTGAAATCGAAACCTCTACCCGAATTATGGATCTGAGTTTGAGTATTCAAAAAGGGACTGAAAATTTTCAGGAAAAGCGATCGCTGGCAGCCGACTCGACCTTCTTTCAAATATTTGGAATAAAGCTTTTAAAAGGAAATCCTAATGAGGCGCTTCGGGCACCATTAAGTCTGGTATTGAGCGAGACCGGTGCCAGGAAATATTTTGGATCAGAAAATCCGATAGGCAAACGTTTAAAAATTATGAACGGGGAGTATACGGCGCAAGTCACCGGAGTCATGGAAGATCTTCCACATAATACGCAAATTGAAGCAGATTATTTACTCTCAATTTCCACCTACACTCAAATTATAGATCCTTCACTGGATACTTCTTGGGCAAACTACGAGCCCAGAGGCTACGTACTTTTAGCAGAGAATACCAATACAGAGAATTTGGTTTCCAAAATCAATACGTATCTCGATGAGGTCGATGGTGATAAGATGAAGGCAGCCAACCTATTTGTAAAACAAGACCTGGAGCTTATTACAGACGTCTACCTTCATTCTACGCGTATTGGTAACGGAAGTCCTAACATCGGCAAGGTTTATATTTTTAGCTTGATCGCAGTTTTTATTCTGCTTATCGCAGGAATTAATTTTATCAATCTTACCACAGCGAGATCAGTCGAGCGCGCAAAAGAGGTAGGCATCAGGAAAGTCGTAGGCGCTCAAAAAAAGCAGCTGATGCTGCAATTTGTAGGAGAGTCTCTTATTGTAACCTTATTGGCCTTTTTCTTGGGAATTGCAATCGCCACGCTGGCTTTGCCTTATTTTAATGCTCTTGCCGGTCAAACCGTAGCTAGTGGCATATTTATCAATTGGTCGTATATCGCATTGTTTTTTGGGATTGCGTTGGCCATGGGCTTGGCGGCAGGAACCTATCCCGCATTGGTGCTTTCTTCCTTTAGACCCGTGAGTGTACTTAAGGGGAAATTTTCAACTACGCGTAGTGGCGCATTCCTGAGAAAAGGGCTTGTGGTAGGCCAATTTTCGCTTTCGATTGTGTTGATAATTGGAACGCTGGTGATGTACAATCAAATGCATTTTATGCAAAATCAAGATTTAGGTTTTGTTAAAGATCGTTTACTTATTCTGGATACAGACAACGATCCAAAGCAACAATTGCTTAGTGATCATTTGAAAACGAATCCCAATATAATTTCGATAGGTAAAGCTTCAACTGTTCCCGGTGGCGGTGGTAACAAAAGCTCTGCTTTATCCCTTATGGAAAACAGTCAGGGACAGGATCAGACCCTCACAGCAGACCGCTATATTATTGATGAAAATTATCTAGATCAATTAGATATAAAGTTATTGGCCGGTAGAAATTTTTCAAGAGAACTTGCCAGCGACAGTACCCAAGCTATTATTGTAAACGAAAAAGTAGTTGATCTTCTGGGCTATGCAAATGCCGAGGAGGCTATTGGAGCTTCATTTGATCAATGGGGTAGAAACGGTCAAATTATAGGTGTTGTTGAAAATTTTCATGCTGAATCTTTAAAGAGGGAAATAGGCCCGCTAAGTTTTGTGTTTGACCCTAAACAGTCCAGATTATTGACGCTTAAAGTCGCTGCGACTGATTTATCTAGAACCCTAAATTTTGTTGAAGATTCTTGGAAGCAATTTTTGCCCAATACTCGCTTTGAGTATTATTTTCTCGACGAGTTTTTTGATAGACAATATCGCTCCGAACAACGCTTCAACAATCTCTTTTTGAGTTTTGCAGTTTTAGCCATTTTCATCTCTTGCCTGGGACTTTTAGGGCTAGCTTCTTACAGCACTAAACAGCGTCGACGCGAGATAGGCATACGTAAAATAGTAGGAGCCAGTGTTCCCGGGATCGTCAATTTGCTTTCAAAAGAATTTATAAAGCTGGTTGGAATTGCATTTCTAATAGCGGTTCCGGTGGCTTGGTTTGGTATGCATAAGTGGTTACAGGACTTTGCTTACAGGATAGAATTGTCTTGGTGGATTTTTGCTCTGGCAGGTTTGCTCGCTATTGGTATTGCAATGCTCACCGTAAGTTTTCAAGCCATCAAGGCGGCAATCGCAAATCCTGTAAAGGCTATTCGAACAGAATAACATCAATCAATCAAAACATTCAGTTATGCTTAAAAACTATTTCAAAATCGCCTGGCGGAATCTCAAAAAGGACAAATCCCTGTTCTTTTTGAATAGCAGTGGTCTTGCCATAGGGATTGCCAGTTGCTTAATGATCTCGCTTTACGTTTGGGACGAGTTGAGCTACGAGCAGTCTTTTGATAATGCAGATCGTATAGCGCGTGTCGTGCTTCGCGGAAATGTAAACGGAGAAGAACTCAAAGAAGCCATGGTTGCTGCGCCGGTGGCCAAATCTTTTAAGGCAGATTTTCCGCAAGTGAAAAATGCTACGCGACTGAGTATGGTCTACAATCCGCAGGTACAGTACAAGAATACCAGCTATGAAGAGTTGAAAGCCGCTTTTGTAGATCCTAATTTCTTTGAAATATTCCACTTGAATTTCCTCAAAGGAAATCCTGAAACTGCGCTTGAAAACCGCAACAGCATTGTACTTACCGCATCTGAAGCTAAAAAGTATTTTGGTACAGGAAATCCTATCGGGAAACGTGTGTACTTTCAGGATATTGAAGAAGCGCTCGAAGTAACCGCGGTGCTCGAGGATCTTCCGCAAAACACCCATCTGCAGTTTGATGTCTTTATACCTATGCAGCACAATACACGCAGCACATCAAATTCGTGGGTAACCTCAGGTTTTGCGACCTATCTAGAGCTTCAGCCGGAGACCGATTTGGCACAGCTGGAAGCACAAATTCCTGCGCTTTTAGAAAAATATATAGGAGATCAGGTCAAGCAGGCTATCGGGATTTCTTATGAAGAATTTCAGCAGAACAACAAATTAGGTTTGTTTTTACAGCCGCTCACTGATATTCACTTACACTCAGATTTTAGTCCGAATACCGAGCTGTCTCCCACGGGAGATATCAAATACGTCTATATTTTTAGTGCGATCGCGTTATTTATGTTGTTGATCGCCTGCGTTAATTTTATGAATCTCGCTACAGCAACCGCAACAAAGCGTAGCAGAGAGGTGGGCATTCGTAAAGTCTTGGGTTCGGCCAAAAAGCAATTGATCACGCAGTTTTTAACCGAATCTATACTTACTACAACTTTTGCAACGCTTCTGGCGATAGGCATCATCGTCTTGCTTTTACCGGCGTTCAATACGCTGGCCGGAAAAGAACTTGCGCTGCTTGATTTTATTTCGGTTCAAAATGTGTTACTGCTTGTGGTTTTCATCATGGGCATAAGTCTTTTTGCAGGGGCGTATCCGGCATTTGTGTTGTCTGGTTTTAAACCGCTGGCGGCCATCACTAATAAAATTACGCGTAGCGGTCGCAGCACAAGTTTGAGAAGCGGGATGGTGATCTTTCAATTTGTGATTTCGGCTTCTTTGATTCTTGCTACGATCGTGGTATATAAACAGATGCAATTCATTCAGCATAAAAAATTAGGCTATGAGAAAGGCCAGGTGATCGTGTTGAGAGATGCCTATAAAATGGGATCAGAACGTGTAAACGCTTATAAAGAAGAGTTGCTTCAAAACCCCGGAATTGCCAGTATAAGCAGATCGGCTTTTGTTCCTGCGGGAGAAACAGACAATCATTTGCGCGGAATTTTTAAGAATAACACTTACCTGAGAAAATTCTTCTTTTACGATGTAGATGAGCAGTATATCCCCACGTTGGGATTGGAATTGATTGAAGGACGCAATTTTTCTACAGAATTAAAAAATGAATCTGATAAAGTGATCCTGAATGAGCAGGCAGCTAAAATTTTAGGGTTGGGAGAGAATCCTATAGGAGCAACTTTTGAACGTGCGGCTGATACTGAAAATGAACGCCTGACGGTTATAGGGATCATTAAAGATTTTCATTTTAAGTCCTTGCATAGCGAGATCGATCCTTTGGTCTTGGCGTACAATCCTTACGGCGGTCTGATCGTAAAAACCAAGAATGCCGACGTCGCGGGAGTTCTCGATTTTGCTGAAGAAAAATGGGCAACATTCAATCCTGAACAAGCTTTTACCTATTCGTTCTTAGAAGATTCATTTGAGGAAACTTATCGCAAAGAAGAGAAAAAGGGAGTGATTCTAAGCATCTTCACGATGCTAACCATTTTTGTGGCCTGTCTGGGCTTGTTTGGTCTGATCACCTTTGCCACCGAACAGCGTTTTAAAGAAATCGGAATTCGAAAAGTGCTGGGCGCGAGCGTTACAGAAATAGTAGGCTTGCTCGCTAAAGACTTTATCAAGTTGGTAGCCATTGCCTTTCTGATTGCGTTCCCCATAGGCTATTATTTAATGCAAAAATGGCTGCAGGATTTTGCATATCGCGTGGATCTAGAGTTGGGGCAATTTGTGCTAGCGGCTTGTATCACACTTTTTATAGCAATGGCTACGATCAGTTTTAAGAGTATAAAAGCTGCACTTCAAAATCCAACCCAATCGCTAAAAACGGAATAGGAAAACAAGCAACAGAAAACGAACACAAATGTTTAGAAATTATATCAAAATCGCCTGGCGAAGTCTCCGTAAGAATACGTTGACGAGTTCATTAAGTCTTGCAGGCTTGGTTGTAGGCGTTATAAGTTTTTTGCTCCTCGGAACTTATATTTTAAATGAATTGCGGTATGACCGTTTTAATGAGAAGGCAGATCGTATCGTATATGTAAACTATAGCTATAAGTCTCCTTCTGATGCAGAAGCTACCATTTCACGCTACACGCCAACTGCAGTTGCTCCCGTAGCCAAGCGGGAATTTTTTGAAGTAGAAGATGCGGTGCGTGTTTATAAATATGATCGTCGGGAGGTTGAAATAGATGGTAAGAATTTCACTGAAAGGAATATGATTCTTGCAGATGCATCCATTCTTAATATTTTCAGTTTTGATTTTTTAAATGGTAATTCTAAGTCAGCTCTAAACAAGCCTAATGCTGTAATACTTACTCAAACCACTGCTACCCGATATTTTGGAGCTCAACCGGCTTTAGGAAAGTCAGTTGTTATTAATGATAATGTATGGGAAGTAACCGGAGTGATTGAAGATAACTTACCGTATTCTTCGCTTCAATTTGACTTGTTGGGATCTTATCAATCAAGTAAGCGTGCTGAACGGGAAATCTGGAATTCAGCAAACGATCATTCTTATTTGCTGCTGAAAGATGCACAACAACGTACACAGGTAGAGCAAAAGTTTAATGCCTTTGTTCAAAAGGAATTTGAGGAAGATTTTCAGGCTGGTTTTAAGATGCACTTTGACTTTGTTCCACTTAATGAAGATCATCTTTCGGCTGAAGCATCAGGTAATTTGAAAACCTATTTATTCATTTTGGGAGCATTAGCAGTGTTGTTACTTACAATAGCGGCAATAAATTTCACCAATTTAATGACAGCAAAATCTGTTGAGCGTCTTAGAGAAATAGGTGTGCGTAAAGTGATGGGTGCTCCGCGTAAAAGCTTAATTGCTCAATTTTTAACCGAAGCAGGGGTTATAATTGTTTTGGCTATCATGATAGGTACGTTGGGAGCACTCGCATTGCTACCCACATTTAATAATCTGACAGGATTAAATATAAGTCTTGCTAGTTGGGATTGGTCATACTTCGTAATCACTCTGGTAGTTCTGCTTTGCAGTACTACACTATTAGCAGGAGGTTGGCCTGCACTTATTTTATCGAGGTTCAAACCAGCAACTGCCTTAAAGAATAACACCTCCTCCCTGAGCAAAAGCGGTAGTGTTAGAAAGTTGCTAATTGTCTTTCAGTTTACGGTTTCCGTAGTTTTTATCATTGGTACTTTGGTAGCAAAAAGGCAACTTGATTACATTAAAGATACCGATACAGGTCTTGATCGATCTAATGTTGTTGTTGTCGATGCTAACGGAATGTCTCAACAAACGGTAGAGTCTTTTAAAAATGCATTATTGGCCTCGCAGTCCATATCAAACGTCACGACATCTTCTCATACTCCGGTAGATATGCAAGGCGGGTACAGTATTCAGGTTAATGGCCAAGAAAGCGGGATTTCAATAACTGCAGCACCTGTAGATAAAGACTATGTTACCACATTGGATATGCACGTAATCGCAGGGTCCAATTTTAATGAAACCGATAAAATGCAAGTGAAAGTTGCTTCTGAAGAACGTACTTATGCTTTTATGTTGAATGAAACAGCAGCAAATAAATTAGGATTTACTCCAGAAGAAGCTATAGGAAAGGCAGTAAATCTTAATGGAAGGGCTGGATATGTCAAAGGTGTTCTGCAAGATTTTAATTTTGTATCACTACATCAAAAGATCACTCCGGTAGCACTTTTTGCAGAGTATGACTGGTCTGCTAAAGTTCTAATTAAGGTACAAGGGAATACAGCTCAGGCCCTTTCAGAAATTCAACAGGTATGGAAAGCGTTTAAACCTGATAGTGCGATCACGTATTCCTTCTTAGATCAAGATTATCAAAATCTTTATGAAAGTGAACAGCGCACTGCGAAGATTCTGAATGTTTTTGCCGCAATAACCATTTTGATTTCTTGCTTAGGTTTGTTTGGACTTTCAGTTTTTATGGCAGCACAGCGAAAAAAGGAAATAGGCATACGTAAAGTTCTTGGTGCTTCTATCGCTCAAATCACCTACTTGTTGTCTATCAGCTTTTTGAAACTTATTGTGATTGCGCTTTGTGTCGCAATGCCTCTAGCATGGTATATAACTACAACCTGGTTACAGGATTTTGCCTATAAAATTTCAGATCCTTATGAACTCTATTTCTTAGCGGGAGGTATTGCGATCACTATTGCATTGTTGACCCTGAGCATTCAAGCCATAAAAGCAGCAATAGCAAATCCCGTAAAATCACTGCGTACAGAATAATAATTAGAATAGCAATAACAATAATATGTTTAGAAACTATATCAAAATCGCTTGGCGGAATCTTCTTAAAAACAGCACTTATTCGCTAATCAATATTATTGGGTTAACGATTGGATTAGCAGCCTGTCTAGCCGTAACCACTGTGGTGATCGATGAATCATCGTATGATAGCTTTTGGACCAAAAAAGACCAGATTTTTAGGCTGAATACTATAACTACTCGGGATGGAGAACTTTTAGAAAAAGGAGATTATGCATTATCAGGAACTAATATCGCTTTAAAAGATTTCCCGGATGTGGAGGCGATTACCACCATCGAACAATTTGACACCAATTTTAGTTTTAGAAATATTCGGGGTGAAGGCACAAAAACCAAGGTGATCTACACCAACCCTTCATTTCTGGAGATGTTTGATATTGAGATCACTTCAGGGAATCCTGAAAATTTGGTTGAAGGAACTCTAAATATTATCATTTCAGAATCCTTGGTAAAAAGATTTTTTAACGGTAGAAACCCGGTTGGAGAGACCATTAAAGATCTGCCTTCTTACAGCAATGAGCCTAACGAGTATCTTATCACGGGGATTTTCAAAGATATTCCGGAAAATACACATCTAAGAGGGCAGGTGATATATCTGCATAAACCCAGAACAGAGGTACTTAATAAAAAGCAGTTTGGATTTTTTCAAACCTATTATGTAAGTCTGAAAAACGATGTGGATAAAACAACCTTTGAAGCGAAATATAATAATTGGTATTCAAATTATACCGAAGTGGAACATCCAGATAAATTTGAGTTACAGCCTTTACAAGATATTTATCTAAGATCTGATTTTGCTGGCAACCAGATTTACAAAGGAAGTGCTCAGAAACTTTATATTCTAGGTGCGATAGCGATTTTATTATTGGTTATCGCCTGCATCAATTATGTCAACCTAACTACAGCCAGAGCTTCTCACAAAATGCAGGAGACTGGTGTTAGAAAGGTTTTAGGAGCAGATCGGTTTCAGCTTATATCTCAATATTTGGCAGAGTCTGGATTGTTTTTTCTTATTTCTGGCATTCTTGCTTTTGCGATCTATCAGCTGAGTTTACCAGGCATCGTAAGTTATATCGATCATCCTTTGGCGCTTACTTTTAGCAATTCTGCGTTATTATTTTTAGGTGCCATTGCATCGATTTTCGCCTTAAGTGTTCTAACGGGCTTATATCCTGCGCTGTTGATCTCAAGAATAAATCCTTTGGCTTCATTGCGCAAGAAATTTAGATCTAATGCTACAGGCCAAACTCAGTTTGTGAGAAAAGGGCTTGTGGTCTTTCAGTTTTCAATATCACTGGTTGTACTCATCGCTATGATCGTGGTAAACCAACAAGTAACACTTTTAAAATCTAAAGATATTGGGTTCGATGCTTCCAATCTTTTAAGCATTAAATATTCGACTTGGCAGAATAAAGGCGAGAGTTTTAAAAACGAATTACTTAAAAGTCCGTTTGTAGAAAATGCGAGTATTTCTTCCTGGATTCCATCTGGTGGAGGCGGAAGTATGAATCGAAGAATTGAAAATCCGGACAAAACTGGTGATGAAGTGGAGATCTGGTATATGTTCGCCGATACCGACCTAGCTGAAACTTTAGGGCTGGAAATTGAAAAAGGAAGATTTTTGAGCAATGATTTTGGCGGTGATGCCCTGCCACAAAGCTTTTATATTGAAATGGATTCGGTCAAAAAAGCTGAGTTGGAGAAAAGACCATCTCTAATTACCGCTCAGGCTGCAAGACTTTTAAAAGTTGATCAATTAAATGTCGCTAACAAAGATTTGGAAGTAACGCCTGTTGGTATTGTAAGCAATTTTAATAATGAAAATCTTAGAACCAGCGCAAAACCAGTCGTGATTCAGGCTGATAAAAATCCAGATCGCGGAAGCCTACTCATGCGTATAAAACCCGGCTCTGAAGAAAAAGTTATAGCCAAAATCAACGAATTGTGGCAAGAGTTTTATCCTTACAAGCTTCTGGAAATCAATAATGTTTCAGACCTATTGCAAAAACAATACGAAGCTGAGACCAAACTTTTACAATTCTTCAGCTTTTTTAGTGCGCTTAGTTTATTTCTGGCGGCCCTTGGTGTTTTCGGTTTGATCGTTCAGGTAACCGAGCAGCGCGTAAAAGAAATAGGAATTCGGAAAGTGCTTGGCGCTTCGGTACAATCTATTGTGCTATTATTTTCTAAAGACTTTTTAAAAACCATTGCCGTAGCACTTTTTATCGCTATTCCAATTGGTTGGTATGCGATGCACGAATGGCTTCAGGATTATGCACATCGCATAGAAATAAAATGGTGGGTTTTTGGGCTTGCTGCTTCTGTAGTAACAGGTGTCGCTATGTTAACCGTAGGAATTCAATCGGCTAAAAAAGCAATTATCAATCCCGCAAAAAGCTTAAAAACGGAATAATTCATCAATCAAAAACGAACACAAATGCTTAAAAACTATATCAAAATCGCCTGGCGCAACATCTGGAAAAACAAACTTTTTTCAGCCATCAATGTCATCAGTCTGGCTATTGGGTTGAGTGCTTCGTTTGTGATCGGACTCATGGTGTATTATGATTTTAGCTTTGATACCTTTCACGAGGACGGCGATCGCATTTATCGTGTGGTAACCGATTTTGAAACGCCGCAAGGGAATTATAAAAACGGAGGGGTTACCCCGCCGATGCGTATCGCTGCTAAGGAGCAACTCACCGGTGTTGAGCAATCGGCTTATTTTTATAATTGGTGGATTTCTGAAGCTAAGGCCGAAGCAAACAAGCAAACCTTTAAAGATCCTGAACGTATAATTCTTACCGAAGCCAGCTATTTTGACATTTTTCAATACAAATGGATCGCCGGTTCTAAAGCAACGGCGCTGCAGCAACCCAACAGTGTCGTGTTAACCCGAAAGCGTGCTGAAGCATATTTTCCGAATATGCCTTTAGCAGCTGTAATGGGACAATCTTTGGTATATGATGGAACCATTTCAGCAACAGTTTCCGGGATTGTTGAAGATTTTGACAAGCGTACCGACTTACACTTTAATGAGTTCATTTCGCTAGAAACCGCAAAGCAAACCGAAAGCAGCGATCAGATTTTTGGTGATGATTGGGGAAACACCAATAATGCTTCGCAATTGTATATCAAGATCGCGCAGCAGAGTACGCCGGAGCAAATCAAAACGCAGTTGGCTACTTTGAGCGAAGCGCACGTTGATGCCGATATGCTCAAGTACAACAATAAGCGTACGTTCAATTTACAAGCCTTGTCTGATTTGCATTTTGATCACGAGTATGGCGCCTATGGCTATTCGGATTATGAAGCCGATAAAGGTATTTTGATAAGCTTGGTTTTTGTGGCGCTTTTCCTGTTGCTTTTAGGCAGCATCAATTTTATCAATTTGAATACCGCTCAAGCAGCGAGTCGTGCTAAAGAAATTGGAGTGCGCAAAACCATGGGCAGCTCTAAACGTCAATTGGTGCTTCAGTTTTTAGGCGAAACCTTTCTGCTCACGCTTATAGCCGCTTTATGTTCTGTTGTTTTCTGCGTCTTAGCGCTTAAGGCTTTTGATAGTTTTATGGCTGAAGGAATTGAGCTGAGTCTTATGCTGACTCCTTGGTTTGCGGCACTAGTTGTCGTGCTTGTTATTGTGATCACATTATTGTCGGGTTTCTATCCCGGAGTCGTGTTGTCCCGTTTTAAACCGGCACGCGTGCTTAAAGGAAGCGTTTCGAGCAGCAAAGAAAAGGGCGTTTTGCGTCAGGTGTTAACCGTTTCTCAGTTTGCGATTGCACAGGTTTTTGTGATCGCCACACTCCTTGTAGGAAAGCAAATCTATTATATGATGCATCAGGATTTAGGGTTTAATACCGAGGCTGTTGCTTACCTGCAAACGCCATGGGATGATTTTTCAATAGACAAACGGCTTGTTTTAGAACAGGAATTGAAGCGTATTCCTGAAATTCAAAACGTGAGTCTGGGGGGTATGCCGCCTGCTTCATTCAATATGGCGACTCGAATGGGGATTTTTAAAAAAGACGGTCAGGAGCTTATTCAGGAACTACAAATTCTGAATGGTGATACCGAATACCTAAAGCTTTATGATATCGAATTGCTTGCCGGAAGACCAGCACTTAATGATACCATCGAAGAATATGTGATCAATGAAACCGGAATGCGTGCTTTTGGTTTTAAAGATCCTGAGAAAATTGTAGGGCAATATCTTGAACTCAATTCGCATCAACGATTGATCGTTGGAGTGATGCAGGATTTTAATCAGCGCTCGCTTAAAGATAAAGTGATGCCGCTGATGCTTACCGGAGATACCAGCCGAGATCGCCGTACCAATTTTAGAACACTGCACGTCAAACTTACCGGTGCATCTTCCGGTTGGCAAAATACCATTGCAAAAGTAGAGCAGCTTTATCAAGAGGTGTATCCCGGAGAGGAGTTTAGGCTCTCGTTTGTAGACGAGAGCATTTCAAAATTTTATAAGCAAGAGCAGCGTATTGCAACCTTACTCAACTGGGCGACCGGTCTTGCGGTGCTCATTAGTTGTTTAGGATTGTTGGGGCTGGTAATTCACACCACCTCACGACGCACCAAAGAAATTGGGATTCGCAAAGTGTTGGGAGCTTCCATTCTTCAAATCAATGCCTTGCTGTGTACCGACTTTTTAAAACTAGTCATCGTAGCCTATGTGATCGCGCTGCCCATTGCCTGGTGGGGATTACATCAGTGGCTCGAAGATTATGCCTATAAAACCGAAATGAGCTGGTGGGTGTTTGCCTTAAGCGGATTAGGGATGATGCTGCTTGCAGTACTCATTATGAGTTTTAAAACGCTGAAAGCCGCAATTGCCAATCCCGTAAAAGCACTGAGAACCGAATAATTCATCAATCAAAATCAATCCTTATGTTAAAGAATTATATCAAAATCGCCCTACGGAATTTATGGAAGGATAAAACCTTCAGTATACTGAATCTTGTAGGTTTGAGTACGGCCTTTGCGGTGGCCGTTCTCTTGGGAATGTATGCCTTTTTCGAACTTTCGTACGACGGGTTTCATCAAAATAATGCATCCTTATATCAGGTGTATTCCACAGAACAAACGCCCGAAGGGATCGTGTCAAGCGTTCCTAAATCGGTGCCTTTTACTCCGGCCTTACAAGAAGAAGTACCGGGAATCGCCCAAAGCACACGAGTTAACGGTAAAGGCGTTTTGGTCATAGCCGGTGATAAGGAATTGCGTATGAGTGCTGCCTACGTAGATCCTGATTTTTTCTCGATGTTTAGTTTTCCTGTACTTCGCGGAGTTGAAACGCAACCCACAAAAGACTTGAGTACTGTAACGCTAACGGAGCACGCGGCAGAACGTATTTTTGGCAAAGAAAGCGCCTTAGGTAAAACCCTGCGCGTCATCACCGAAGGAGAAGAGAAATTATTTACAGTAAATGCAATTACAGCAGATTTCCCCGATCAGAGCAGTATAAAGTTTGACTTAGCTTTAGATTTCAGTAATCAGGCTTCGTTCTCTTATGCGAGTATTAAAGACGATTGGAGTAAAGAGAATCACGAGGTTTTTGTACAGCTAGAGCAGGGGGTCACTCCGCAACAATTTGAGCAGGCAACCGCTCCGTTCACACAATTGCATTATAAAGAAGATCTAGAAGCCGCCAAGCGCGATGGAGCACAGCCCGATCAAAACGGAAACTACAAACAAATACGCTTACTGCCTTTTCAAGACCGAGCCTATGCCAATTTTGATTACGGAATCGCGCACGTAGATAAAGCGATGCCGTATTTGGTGCTAGGTGTGGGCTTTTTGATCTTGTTTATCGCTTGTGTGAATTTCATCAATATGAGTATTGCAAAAAGCACACAGCGTTTACGGGAAATAGGGATGCGTAAAACCTTAGGCGCCGGCAAAGCACAACTGTTTTTTCAGTTTTGGGGTGAAAGCATTTTTATTTTTTTGGGTGCTGCAATTTTAGGAGGTGCATTGGCGGCCGCTTTTTCAGATTCTTTTAAAACCTTGTTTTCAACTCGGGCTACTTTTGAAGCTGTTTTTAGTATTAAAGTGCTTTTAGGTTTTATACTGGTCTTTATGGTGATCACGTTGATTGCCGGTGGATATCCTGCACTGCTGCTTTCTAAATTAGGGACGCTTCAATCCTTAAAAGGAAAACTCAATCTCACGCGTAAAAATCGGGTGCGGGATGTGCTGATGGTCATTCAGTTTGGGATCGCGATTTTATTGATCAGTGGTACGTTTGTGCTTTGGCAACAAATCGATTTTATGCGGAATAAAAATCTGGGCTATAACAAAGAGCAAGTGATTTCAATACCGCTTAACGGAAAACGTTCTGATGCGCAGGTGATGCAATTACTACGGAATAAATTGCAGGCGTATCCTGAAATTTTAGACATCACGGCTTCTAATAACAGCTTGGGGCTGGGACGCGACGGAAGCTCCAGAACAAGCCAGATGGGATTTGAGTATAAAGGCCGTATGGTTACCACGCATATTTTGATGGTAGATTACGACTATCCTGAAACCTTAGATATGGAACTGGTTGCCGGCCGTAGTTTTAAAAGAGACTATGCTTCAGATAGTCTTGCGGTGTTGATCAATGAGCAAATGGCGGCCCAATTGCAGGAAAAGAATCCGTTGGAAACCCGGTTTATTATGGACGACAGCGTAGCTTACAATGTCGTAGGAGTGTTGAAAGATTACAACTTTCAGAAGCTTAACACTTCGGTGGCACCGCTCACGTTATTTTTAAAGCCCGACTGGAATATGCATTATGCTTATATAAAAGTGGCTCCTAATAAAGCGGCAACAGCACTTCCGCTTTTAGAAAAAGTTTGGGGCGAGATCGAGCCAAAGGCCGATTTTCTCGGGTCCTTTCTCGATGAGAATGTAGACCGCACGTTTAAAGCAGAAAAAAGAATGGCTACAATGATCACCAGCGGTTCGATCTTGGCGATTATCTTAAGTTGTATCGGGCTGTTTGCGATCTCCCTGCTCATCGTGGCGCAGCGTAAAAAAGAAATAGGTGTGCGCAAAGTGGTGGGAGCAAGCGTTCTTAGAATCACCCTGATGCTTTCTACCGACTTTTTAAAACTGGTTGCTGTAGGTTTTGCTATTGCTGTGCCGCTCGCGTGGTGGTTTGCTCATAATTGGTTGCAAGGTTATGCCAGTCATATTACGCTTAATATTTGGATTTTTATCGCAGCCGGAGCCGCGGCGTTATTGATCGCTTTACTCACGATCAGCTTTAGAACCATAAGGGCAGCTTCACAAAACCCTGTACGCTCTTTAAGAACCGAATAAGAACCCTAGAATAGAACTATAAATACATTATGCTTTTACAACTCAATCATATTTACAAGTGGGTCAAACAAGGAGGAAAACGTGTTTTCCTTTTAAATGACATCAGTCTTCAGGTAGAAGAAGGCGAATTTATCTCGATAATGGGACCTTCGGGCTCGGGGAAGTCAACTTTGCTCAACGTCATCGGGATGCTTGACGAATTTCAGGAAGGCGAATATAATTTCCTGGACGAGTCGGTACATACGCTTAAGGAAAAACACCGCTCTAAACTCTATAAAGAATACATTGGTTTTGTGTTTCAGGCCTATCATTTAATTGATGAATTGACGGTGTATGAAAACATAGAAACGCCGCTTTTGTACAAAAATGTCAAGTCTTCAGAGCGTAAAGCTTTGGTAGCAGACATGCTCGACCGGTTTAATATTGTAGGTAAAAAAGATCTTTTCCCCAGTCAGTTGAGCGGGGGGCAGCAACAGCTTGTGGGGATCGCGCGTGCCTTGATCGCAAAACCCAAACTCATTCTGGCAGATGAACCTACCGGGAATCTCAATTCGAAACAAGGTGAAGAAATCATGCAGCTTTTTAAAGAACTGAATCAAGAAGGGGTAACGATCATTCAGGCCACGCATTCTGAAGCGAATGCCGAATATGGCAACCGAATCATTCACCTTTTGGACGGAAGCAAAACCAAGGCCTAATCAACCTTTTTCCGATTATCAGAAAATTTAATCCTTGGGCTTGCTCAGGGCTGTTAGTTAAAATTCATCATCAATCAATTAAGTATGCTTATCAAATTGCTAAAGCACGCCTTTGTAGCTTGTGCTTGTGTTTATACGTTAAATGCACAAGAAACACAAAATATCAGTTTGCAAGCGTGTATAGAGATCGCACTGACTCATAACCTGGATTTAAAAGCTGCAGATCTACGCGCAGAAACCGAAACCATTCAGTTTAAGCAAAGCCGCAATGCGCTGCTTCCGTCAATAAATGCCAATTATAATTTGGGGTTGAGCAATGGCCGAAGTATCGACCCGTTCACCAACAGCTATGTGAATGAAGAGCTGACCTATTCTAACGCCGCACTCAGTATTAATACAACCCTATTTGACGGTTTTCGGATTTTAAATACACTGAAGCAAAACAGCCTCAATAAGGCTGCCGCCGAAATGGAAATCGAAGAAGCACGGCAGAATTTAGTGCTTGATGTAACCTTGAGTTTCCTTCAGGTGCTTAACTTTCGGGAGTTGGTAAAACTTGCCGAAACGCGCTTGATCACTTCTAAAGAGCAACTCAACCGACTTCATAAATTACAAGAAGAAGAAACCGGAGATCCTGTGGCCTATCACGATTTGCAAGGCCAAGTAGCTTTAGATCAAAGCGCTGTAAATGACGCAAAAAATAATCTGAACAATGCGCTTGCAGATCTAAAATTTCTGCTGAATACAGAGCGTCCTATCGAAGCTTCACAACTGGTGCTTTTGCTGAATCTTGAACCTCGATCAGATACTGCAGATGCAGTTTATGAGGCTGCGTTGCACAATTTAGCTGCTATCAAAGCAAAGGAATTGCGCGAGGAAGCAGCAGCAAAAGGCGTTGCAGTTGCTCGTGCTCAATATGCACCGCAAATCAGTTTGTTTGCAAATTTTGGTACCAACTATTCCAGCGCTGCGCGCCTGTTTGAAGACGCCGGGACGCAAACTGTGCAAACCGGAGATTTTGTGCGCCTTGACGGGACCGATTATGCTGTCTTTACACAAGAAGGTTTGTTTGA
Source organism: Leeuwenhoekiella blandensis MED217 (assembly GCF_000152985.1). Classification (GTDB taxonomy): domain Bacteria; phylum Bacteroidota; class Bacteroidia; order Flavobacteriales; family Flavobacteriaceae; genus Leeuwenhoekiella; species Leeuwenhoekiella blandensis. Next base: position 375,625 of record NZ_CH672395.1, read on the forward strand.
AGCCTCTCCCATTTCGTACACCGATCAGTTCAACAACAACCTGAATAGTGCCGCGGGTGTTTCGGTGAGCATTCCTATTTTTAATGGTTTTCAGGCAAAGAATGCTGTACAATTGCAAAAGGTAAATCGCGATCAGGCTTCGGTGATCCTGGAGCAGACGAAGCGTGCCTTAAAACAAAACATCACCCGTGCTTACAACGATCTGAATGCTGCATACTCAAATTATCAACTTTTAGAAGCGCAGGTTGAAGCCTATGAAGAGTCTTTTCGCATTAATGAAGTGAAATTCAATTTGGGTGTTTCTACCAGCGTGGCCTACATCACCAGTAAAAACAATCTTGATAATGCGCGGATTAATCTGACCAATGCGCGTTATGCTTATTTATTGACGTCTCGAATCTTAGATTATTATGGCGGAAGGATCGCTATGTGATGCTTCTAATTTACATTTCTGTCTTATTTTTAAGGTATGTGCAAGAAGCACTACATCTAAAAACGAGAGCGCATGCAATCAAACGTAGGTCTGGTAATTGAAGAAAAAGCAGCAGATATTGGGAATTTTATGGTGGGCAGGTTACTGCCATTTAGAAAGAAGCGCGCCGTTGGTCCGTTTTTATTCATAGACCATATGGGACCTGCTTGTTTAAAAGAATATCAAAATCTCGATGTGCCTCCACATCCGCACATTGGGCTTTCAACCTTGACCTATTTGTTTGAAGGATCTATTTTTCACCGGGACAGTTTGGGTAATGCGGTTGAGATCAAGCCGGGTGCTGTCAACTGGATGACGGCAGGAAAAGGAGTGGTACATTCTGAACGCACCCCGGAATATCTGCGAGATGAATCTAAATTTTTACATGGTTTTCAGATTTGGGTCGGTTTGCCTAAAGCGCTGGAGCAAAGCGAACCCTCGTTTTATCATATTGAAAAAGAAGCTTTACCTACGTGGGAAGAAAACGGAATTCAATACAAGCTCATTGCCGGGAAAATTGAAGGGAAATCTGCTCCCGTTCCTGTGCATAGTCCGTTATTTTTTATCGAAATAAAAACCGAAGCTGCTCAAAAAATTGATATAGGCGACCGACTTTATGGCGAAGTGGCGATGTATGTTTTAGAAGGTTCGGTCAGGGTTGAAGGAAACACTTACGGAACCAAGCAACTTCTGGTAGCTAAAAAAGCTTCATTATGCGCTTTTGAAACTAATGAGGAAACCACGCTCTATTTGTTTGGCGGGGAGCCATTTGATGAAGAGCGTTTTATGTTTTGGAATTTTGTCAATTCTGATAAAGCTGTTTTAGAGCAAGCCAAAACCGATTGGAAAAATCAAAACGTAGACGCATTTCCTAAAGTCCCGGGTGATGAGGAAGAATATGTTCCGCTTCCGGAGCCTAGACAGTATAAGTAATTTCTTTTAATGTAAGTTGATCGTAAGAATGCCCAAGAAAAAAGACTTTTTTACTTTAAAAAATTCAGCCCGAAGTATCTCAAGAGAAGAGCGCTTGCGTTCTTCAAATTATCTGGAGTCAGTAAAGGCTTTTGCACGGCTTACTAACCAAAGTTTGTATGTGATCAATTATGCAGAAATGGGTTTTGAGTACGTGTCAGAAAACCCTTTGTTTTTGTGTGGGTATTCGGCAGAAGAAGTGCTTAAAATGGGTTATGATTTCTATCTCAATACTGTGCCTGAGCAGGATTTGAAATTACTGTTGGAGATCAACAGAATTGGTTTTGATTTTTATGACACAATACCGCTAGAAGACCGCAAATTGTACACGATCTCTTATGATTTTAATTTAAAGACAGAAGATCAAAGCAGTATTTTGATCAATCATAAATTAACACCCTTGTTTTTAGATGCGAGTGGAAAAATCTGGAAAGCTCTATGTATCGTTTCTCTGGCATCTTCTGAGTCTGCAGGAAATATTAAAATTTACAAGCAAGGTGGTCAAAATAGCATTCGATATGATCTTGCGTCTGGAGTATGGGAAACTGTTGCTTCTATTCAGTTGACTTCTCGCGAACAAGAAATCCTTCAACTCTCAATTAGGGGTTTTAAAGTAGATCAGATCGCACAAGAACTCAATCTTTCTCTGAATACCATTAAGTACCATCAAAAAAACTATTTGAAAAACTTGATGTGACCACAATTGTTGAGGCGATAACCTGCGCTACGCGGAATAACCTCATTTAAACTACCTTTTTGGGTAGTTTATCACGTTAGTTGCTTTTGTTTATTTGTAGCCTTAAAATTTGGTAATCAAATCACAACCTTACAAAGAACTAACTCATGAACAAATACTTCCTTATCATTTGTATTTTATTTTTTGCTCACGTTCACTGTCAGCAAAAACTGAAGCCGGAAGAACTAAAGGCTGATTTTGATTTTGTAGTAAATGAATTGAAGGCACAGCATCAAGGACTTTATAAATATGAAGATCAGCAAAAAACAAATAAGCGCCTTGATAGTATCAGGAATACATTAAACACTGCTCAGACGCGTTTGGCATTTTATGAGAAATTGAGATTTGTTATAGGTCTTACCAACGAAGGCCATACGGAGGTATCTCTACCACAGGCAGAAATGCTAAAACTTGGACTTTCTTCATCTTTTATGCCTCTTGCTGTTGAGCTATGTGAAGAGCATTTAATCATAACACAGCACTATGGAAAGCAAATTGAAGGCTTACAAAGAGGAGTTAAGATCGTTTCGGTAAATGATAAAAAGACAGAAGAAATTCTAGAAGTTTTATATCCTTTGATCCCAAGTGATGGGTTTAATACAACCTCAAAGAAAGCTTGGGTGGGAGGGTTCAACTTTGCCTTGCTCTACAGGTTGGTTTTTGGCAAACAGAAATTCTTTCAAATTAGGATACAGAAGTACGGTGAGAAGAAGATTGAAACCTTGACCCTACCAGCAATTCCATTTACAAATTTTATAGAGGAGCATGCGACTTTTAAGGAATATACTTTTGACTATCATGAGTTTGCTTTTGAGCAGCTCAATGATTCTATTGCTTATTTAAGTGTGCCGAGTTTTGGAAATGATGATCTGGATTACGATCAGTTTTATAAAAAGCATTTTAAAAAGATTGATTCGCTTAAAATCAAGCATCTTATTATTGATATTCAAGCCAATGGAGGAGGAACCGAAGGAAACGAAAATTTACTTTATAGTTATCTGTCAAATAAGGTTGTGAAGAAGTACAATCAAGTAACTATGCTACCCAAACCGTATTTGAAGAATAAAAGTAAAGAAGGTTATATAGAAGATCAATGGGCCTACCAAGATTCTACAGCTACTCGTGGCGCGTTTACTTTATACAGTGATTATTATTCAGATTTGGGGTATTCAAAACCAAAAAGCGATCTTGTATTTAAGGGTAAGTTGTATGTTTTGATAAGCGGGAAGACCTTTTCTGGTGGTGCAGAATTTGCCAGTCTGATCAAGATGACCCAAAGAGGAACTTTTATTGGGGAAGAAACAGGTGGAGCTTACGAAGGAAACGTTAGCGGTTATGCCGAATACATCCAGGTGCCCCATTCAAAAATTGAAATCAAGATTCCAACAGTACATTTTGAAATACAGGTTTCTCCCCAAATTAAAGGACGAGGCGTTATGCCCGATTATACGGTGCATCAAACTTGGGGTGATTACATGAAAATAAAGAATACAAAGAAGATTTTTACGCTAAATCTTATTGCTCAGGAGTAAGGCGAATGCCTAAGAAAAAACAAAAGGCTTGTGGGAAACTACAGGTCTTTTTTAGTAGCTTTAGTCCAAAATCCTGACCCCTTGTATTACCGCTTTCTTGTGCTTTTCGTTCTCTTAATTGTAGGATGCACCTCTAATTCAAATACCGATCTCAAAATCAATGAAGACGCTTCTGATTCTATCAGCTTTTACGACAAGAAAGCACAGAATTTGGAATACAGTTTAGAAGAGCGGAAACATTTTGCCAATAAGGCTTTTGAAAAAGCACAAAACGAGATAAACACGAAGCGTTTTGCGCGCTTGTCTTACCAAAAGAACTATTTGCACTTATCGTTAGGTGAGTACGATAGCTTGCTCGTTTATGATAGACAAATGAATCGCACGAGGTTTATGAATGCTCCCGCTATTTTGGCGATGCAGGAGTATTTGATGGGGTACTATTTTGAGGCCATCACACAGCAGCCTGATAGTGCTTTTGTGCGCTATAACCGATCTAAATTTTATTACCAGAAAGTATCAGATAGCAGCGGGATAGGAAAAGCCTTGTTAAATATGGGCGGAATTCAGAAAAGGAAAAATGATTTTTTTGGAAGTAAAGAGACCCTTACCGAAGCTTTAAAGTATATCGATCGAGATAAAGATGCACAGACGTATTTCTCAACATTAGACCATCTTGCTCAAAATCATCGCAGGCTTAAAAATCTTCAGGAAGCAGAAGCGCTCTATGATCAAATTTTGCAAGGAGCACCTCGCGAAGATCTGCCGACTTATAAAAATAACTTGGCGACACTTTATATTGATCAGCAGGAGTATGCAAAAGCACTTACACTCCTTAACGATATTCCAGTAGAAACTTTTGAGGATTCTAATACTTTAAAAGCAAGGGTACTTGATAATAAGGCGTATGCGATGTGGTCTTCTAAAATAGAAACACCGTTAGAAGCATTTTTGATTCCGTTAGAACTACGTAAAAAAGCCAACGATCACACAGGTGCTATGGCCAGCTACACGCATTTAGGTGAGTTTTTTATGACGCGGCAACCGCAACGAGCCACAGCCTATTTTGATTCAGTTATAGGGATCTCACGCAAACTTCATGTTCCACGAGCTGAGCTGGATGTTTTACATTTTAAAATGAAATTAGATCCGCAAAATCTAAGATACAAAGACCGCTATATAGCATTGCGAGACAGTCTGTATGAAAACGAACTCAAAGTCAAAACGCAATTTGCCAAGTACAAATACGACGACCAACTCAAGCAGGAAGCGCTTTTAGATCTTGAAAAGCAAAATGTTGAAAATGAATTGAAACTAGCAGAAGAGCGCTACAACAAACTTTGGATCATTGCTGCGTTGGTCGTAGCGATACTGCTTGCGGTATTGATTTATTTCAATCAAAAATACCGCGCAAAACGCTTAAAAGATGCGCATAGAATAGACAGGCTTAAAGCCACCTATGATACCGAAGCTGCTATTTCAAGGCGTTTGCACGACGATTTTGGTTCGGGATTAAATAATGTCATGTTGATGTTGCAGCGTAATGCCGGTAATGAGCAAGTTTTAGATCGTTTAGAAGGCTTATATGATCAAAGCAGGGATTTTTCGCGTACGCTTAACGAGATTGATACAGGAGCCGGCTATACACAAATCCTTTCCGGGATGTTGCGTGAGCAGACGCCAGAGGAGACCAATTTGTTGTTGTTAGGCTACCAGCAGGTGAATTGGGGTCGGCTTAATGCGGTGAGTAAGATCACGCTGTATAAGGTTTTGCGCGAGTTGATGATCAATATGCGTAAACATAGCGCTGCTCAACGGGTTACTTTAAAATTCAGTAATGTGTCGCAGCAACTCGAAGTAACCTATACAGATAATGGTCGTGGAGCGAGCACAGCAGACTTGCAGCTAAGAAATGGACTTCAGATTACGGAAAAGCGTATTCTAGCCATCGGCGGAACCCTTACTTTTGAAACAGCACCCGGAACTGGTTTTAAAGCGGTGATCAAACTGCCTTATTAAAAAGTAGGATTTATGTTTAAAAAAGTATTGATAGCTGAAGATTTTCAAGGAGATACCAAGAGCATCGTTGATACCCTTAAAGAGCAAACCTTTATTGCTGAAGTGTATGAGGCGCAATACTGTGATACCGCGTATACACGCATTCAGGTAGCGCTTCAGGAGCAGCAGCCTTTTGAACTCTTGATAACCGATTTATCATTTAAACCCGGTAGCTTAACCCGAAAACTTACATCGGGCTACGCCTTGATCAAAGCAGTACGAGCTTTAGACCCGGAGATTAAAATCATTGTAAATTCTGTAGAAGATAATCCGGTTAAGATCAAAGAACTACTTGACGGTTATAAAATTGATGGTTATGTATGCAAAGGCAGAAGTAGCTTAAACGAACTCATACAGGCTGTAAAGCAAGCTTCTACAGGTGCTGTTTTTGTTTCGTCTCAAATCGATTTAAGCGAAAAGCGTAATGTTATTGAACTTGAAGAATTAGATCTTATCGTGATCAACGATCTCGCTGAAGGTTATAGTAAACGAGAGATACGTGAGCGACTCATCAAGCAAGGCATCAAACCCAATAGTGAGAGTTCTTTAGATAAGCGCGTAAGCAAACTCTTTATTCAGTTTGATGTAAAGAATTCGACGCATCTGGTCGCTAAACTCGCACGTCAGGGAATTATTTAGTCGGCTTCAAGAGTTTAAAAGTTAGATAAATCACTCTATTTCTTTAGGATTGTAACAGAAAATGGAGCGATACTTTTTAAGTGATCTGCAGGTCTTCGATTTAGAAAAGGATCAAAGTTTTTCGGCCAAGATAGACTCTAACGCATCATACTTAATAGGCTTTTCTAAATATCCATCAATGAGGTGAGCCTGCTGCGGGTCACTCGAGTTATTAGCACTAACCACAATTATAGGTGTTCTTTCTTCCTGTTCAGCCTTTCGAATTAATTGAATTACTTCATAGCCATTGAGGTCAGGAAGTTTTATATCCATAAAAATTAAATGCAGCGTATTAGTGTTGTAGATCTCTAGTGCTTCGGTACCGGATTTAGCCTGATAGATCTGCGCATCAGGGAGAATCTTTTTTACAATGGTGTTGATTAAAAAAAGGTTTACCGGGTTGTCATCAACTGTTAGAATATGCGCTTCTTTAGTTGCGATCATAAGTTTTTGGATGGGTTTTTAATAGGGTGAAATCGGCATTCTGATATTCAATAGCATATTTTCTTCGGTGGCCGGTTACATTCAATCTGGCCTCTAGCTGTTCTGGTTTGACGGCCTGTGGGATCAATATATAATCTGCAAATAATCCTGGTGCTTGAAACGCATCATAATAGTCAAAATCAAATTGATCTACATAAATAACTTTTTCCCTTGTCAATGCACTAATACCATAGGTCAATGTATTGTCAGTAAGTAATTTTGAACCTTTTGGAATATGATTGTTAAGGTATTCAATCAGTTCTAGACTTGAAGCGGTGTTTAATGGAGCTTCTTGTTTGATAAAGGCAAACATATTTTGTTCTTGCGGAATCTTGGAATGATCAAAATAATAATATTCACCACATAAGCTTAGTCCTAAGAGGGCAAAACTTAATGTGTGCAAAATTTTGCTTTTCCGAAAAATACCAAGCAACGCTGTTTGAAAAAGGTGAATGAAAGCAGCAATGCCCGAAGCGGTAATAATTAAAAGATCTTGCAGTGAAAGCAACTCTAATGGGTTTGAATTGAGTTTATAAATAATCCAAATGGGAGCAAGTAGTAGTATGAGATGAAATAGTAATTTTTTGCGTCCCATTACAAATGAGGTTAGATATACCGGCGATAAAAATAAACAAGAAAGCAGTAGGTTTTCTATGCGATCAATTAGATAAATATCTGTAGTTTCAGTGGTATAGAAAAGCTGATTGATAAGTGGGTTTTGATCCCAGGAAGTGGTTTGAGAGGTCTCAAAAAAAAGAAAATTACCGGTAAACCAATAGTTGATTATCATAAAGCAACTCAAGCTTAAAAGGGGTGTGAATATGATTACCAGAATGGTAGAGAAAGACTTGTTAATGAGTTCTCTTGTAGAGGATTTGTTTTGGGTGAGTTCTTCAAATATTCCCACATAGGATTTTTGTATTGTCGTCGAGTTGAATAAACTAAAAAAGAATATGATAGGAACTACAAAAATCATCATCCAAAGAAACTGATAATCCAGCAGCACAAATAGGGTAAGACACAGACTCATCATCACAAAATTATAGGTAGTATAATCCCGTGTGTACCGAAATAGAAAGCTAAAAAAGAAATAGTATAAAATGAAGTATAAGTATAAAGAGGTCCCCGACGTTGCGATTGAAAGCATAGCGGGGCTGCATAATAAGTAAATACTTACCAAGACAGAGATCAGTTTTAAATCCTTACTATAAAGCTCAACAATCAAGTAGGACGAGAAAAACCCCATTGCAATACTTGAGGTAATCACGGGAGCCAAAATGGGATCTATAATCAATGCCGGAATAGCTAGTAAAAGGGATAATGACGGGTAGGTAAAGTAAAAAATCTCAAGGGTCTTAATATCATTTGAAAAAAGCAGATGCAATCTATCACTTGTAAATAGGGGTTCAAGAAACTTGAAGCCCAGCGTTTTTTCATACAAGGCTATGCTTATATAAATGCAGGAGAATAAAGTCCCAATGATCGCAATCGAGAGTGCTCTTTTCATTCGATCTCAGGTTTATGATCTTTGGTAAGACCGTGATTTGTTTTCTCCCAGTAAAAGGGTTTTGAAATTAGCTGAAACAATCCCTTGTAAGCCGATATAGAATGCATAAGCCAGTAAATAGGATTGGTAATGGCATATAAAATTAAGCTGTAAGACTTTCTTCGGAAAACCGCGATCATATTGATATAGATCATCAATAGATTACCGGCCATAAAATTAAATACCGAAATGATAATGACCCACTCCGGGAAAATCAGTTTAAAGAAATCTATGATTTCTGTATTAAGTGAACCTACGACATACGAACTTATATCTAAGGTCAAAAAGATATAAAACAGAAATAATAAGAGTAAAATAGGATACGCGAGGAAGGTAAAAAATGTACCTCCTATAAAAAACTGAAACCCTAAAAATCCATTTAAGCCTACTTCCCGATATAATTTTGAAGGATTGCGCATGTGCACCAGATAGGTTTGCATATAGCCTTTGATCCACCTGGAGCGTTGTCTTATCCAATTATAAAAAGCGTTGTTGGCTTCCTCATAAGTAGTAGAATTTAAAACCGTCACCTTGTAACCTTTTGCATAGGCTCTAATTCCTAGGTCGGCATCTTCTGTAACATTAAAACCGTCCCAACCTCCCAGTTCGATCAATCTGTCAAACTTAAAGTGATTGCTCGTACCTCCTAAAGGTATAGGCACTTTTAAACCGTCAAGACCGGGGAGCATATAGTCAAACCAATATGAATATTCTAAGGTGAACATTCGGGTTAAGTAGTTTTCAGTCTTGTTGAAGTAGTTTAGCGCGCATTGAATCACGATATATTCCTCAGGTAATTTGCTAAACAGTGCGTGCACCATTTTTAGTTGATCACTATCCGGGATATCTTCAGCGTCATAAATGGTAAGGTATTTTCCTTTGCTGAAATGAAGTCCGTAATTACACGCTTTTGGCTTTGTTTTTGGCTGTGCATAGGGGATGATCACAGGGTCAAAAATACACGGGAACTTAAGGTTTTTTACAGCATTAAAAGTTACCTCATCATCAGATTCTATCAATAATTTGACGTCTAACTTTTCTTTGGGATAATCAAGATTTTGAAGATTAGAGGCCAATTTATAGATAACTTCAGACTCTTTAAAAACTGGCAGTTGAATGGTGTAATACGGGAGTTCATCTGCATTGATTTTTGAAAGTTCAGTCTGTGATATTTTTTGAATCGTTTCAGACTTGGCTCCTACAACCGTGAGTAAAAATTTAAAACCTATTGCCAGAAGTAAAAACAGATTGATAAAAAGGTTAATACTTATGATTGTTGTAATCGGGTATAGAAGCAGCAAGCTTAAAAGTATGATTCCTAATATGCACAGGACAATCACCTGTTTTAAAGTAAAGGTCTCTAAAGCCGAACTTTTATTGTCTTTCTCATAGAGATCAAATACGGCTTTGTGCAATATTGTGTCCCCATACGTCATATGTAAAGCTTTGACAATATCGAGATCTTCACCTATGTGAATCTCACCTACGTCATAAGAAAAAAAGTCTATAAAGCGGTTAATGCTTATGTCATCTGAAGGGTCTGCAGTGACTAGGTCAACCTTTCCTTTGGCCGTCTTTATAGGATACAGGTTTTGGTCTAATAAAAAATCAAATTCTTCTTTGGTAAGCGTCTCCCTGATTTTGGTTAAACTCGTATAATCAAACTCGTAAAAGCGTATACCTAAATCCAAGAGGTGTTCTTTGAATTTAAGTCTTGAAAGGAATGCATAATTTAAGGTCACTTTTAGAAACGACTTGTTAAGCCGCTGACTCATCTCTTCTATATGCTCATAGGAGTCTTTAAGCAGCAAACCAGACTTTAGAAATAAGTCATTTCTATAGTGATTAAGCATTATTTATTAAATTTTAAGAACGGTAAACAGCTGAAAACCTCTTCCTATAGCTGAATTACGATTGTAGATATCATGAAACACTCCGCCGTACAGCGAGAAACTCGAGGTAAAATCATATCCTAGATTAAACGAAGCTTTGATCATATTGTATTCGGCGACGGCTTGCAAATTAGTATTGAAAAATTCTTCATTTTCACTAAAAGAGAACATCCCCTCTAATTCTCCTAAAAGGATAAATTTATCAGTCACCCGATAACCTTCAGATAGTAGAAAGCGTATCTGGGTAGGATCATCAGGAAAGAAATGTCGCAAACCAAGCTCTACTTTATGAAAGTTGTTATAATCGCCTAAAAAAGGAAGACTTCCCACTAAAGCGAGTCGGGTTTCTAAAGCAAAAAGATCATAGCCTGCAAAAGGCGCCTGATTATTTTTATACGCCGGGATATAACTTATTAAGCTCCCTAAAAGATAATTGTTTTTCAATTTGGCTAGATGAACGCGCAGTCCCAATTCAATATCTCCAAAATCAGTATTAGTATCTAAATTTTGGTCGGTTTCAGACCTATTAAAAAAATAGGGAAGAGAAGCAATGACGTTTACATGCTCTGAGAACAAAGGGGCTGCAATAAATACTCGAGGATTATAATTTGAATATTTACCACCGTTTGCAAAATCAATTTTATTACCGTCGGCATCCCGGTAAGATGTTGCCACATAATGACTAAGGTATGGCGATATGAGAACTTCTCCTTTGGCTTGTTGCCAAGGATTAAGGCGCTCAGTATTGTTGGATGCTGTAGTGTCTAAGTCAGGACTATTGACAGGATTACTCGTTTGTGCAGCAAGCACATTAAAGACAAAGCAGCTTATTAAAAATAAGAACTTAGTTTTCATCAACTATGTTTTTTTTCGATTCTTGTGATTTCTGAAATATATAAATCAGGATAACGATCATTAATATGAACAGCCCGAAGATGATAAACACGCGGTAATTAGACCAGAAAATGTCAAATTTGCTTTGAATATCGTCTTTGTTTACGATTCCATCTGTGTTTTTTAGGTCAAATACATAGGCTTCATCTGCGCTAGCCAAAACAAGATTTCCTCTTTTATAAGAATCATCTTTATCAATTGTAGTGATCAAAAGATCTAAAATGGCTGCATCTCCATTAGGTACATACATAAACATTGCACGCGCATCACCTATTTTAAACAGCTGGTTTGTGCCAATTGCATCAGCGTAGGCAAGGTCAAAATATCTGCTATAATCATCTTTCTCAAATTCATAATAAGCGGCGTTCAATTCAAAATAAGGCTTAGAGGTCGCTGCAAATTCGGTTATTGATTGCGACTTTGAAGAAATGATAATAGGGTTATAGTGAAGTGTCTTGGTCTTTAGACTATCTACTGGAAAAATCTTTGGAAATACGTGACGACTGCTTTTGGGGTTCGGATTCATAAATCCTATCAATGTGCTTAAAGCAGTTATTTGATCTCTATTAAAAGGGATGTCAAGATAGATGGCCGGTGCTTCGGTTAAAAAGTTTTCAGGAAAATTAAAGAGATCAAGATCTTCATCTTCTTGATACGAAATGGCTTTAAAATTTGAATTCTCAAGGTCTAGTTGGGCATAAAAGGAAACAGGGTTTTCAATACAAAGGCCGCCAGCGGGCACATAATAATACTCTACTTTGACTGAGGTGTTTTTATCTAAGTTGAGTTTTTCAAATACAAGGCTTTCTTCAAATGCACCGGTATGATCAAGTGCTTCGCTAAATTTTAAAACATTGTCGAGATAAATATTAACATAGGCTTGCTCTTGCTCGTTTATAGGGCGGTGCTTAAAAGACAAGTTAAATTCAAGTTCGGTAAGGCTAGGCCCAAAAACAGCTCGAGAAAGATTAAATTCTTTGGTAAGTTTTCCAATCCCTTCTGTCACCTCTTGTTGTACACCTAGTTGCTTAAGATTAACCTCTTGATCGATTGATAAACCGGTATAGGTCATATCGATTCCCTCTTTAACGCTATACCTGCTAGTGTAGGCGCTTTGAAGGATGTCTAGGTCTAGTAAACTTTGTGCTGCTTTGTTAAAGCTTGATGTGCTTGTTCCTGTAACCACTAAAGTTTGCACCGGAGAAGGTGTAGCATCTGCCGAAGCATTTTCTAATGAGTCTAGTGTATGTAACTCAATCAACCCGTCAGATTGTGGTTCTTTTGTTGTAGCTGTTTGCAAGGTTGCGGGCAGCTTTTCAAATTCTGAAAGTGTGATGCTGTTGGAATGTTGTGCAGAATATACCGCCGGTATACTGTCTATTTTAAGGGGTTTACCGAATTCACGCTCAAAGAAAAACTGAATGTATGCCGCATAGTTGATAACATCATAAGACGGATTCTCAGGAATTAAAAGCTGGTCTACTTTTGGTATAAATTGAGCAATAGTCTTTGGCTTTTTATACGACTTGTCATAATCTAGTGTAATCGAGGAGGAGGCTAAACGGCGTACCCAAACTGCACCTTCATTATAAAGTTCGCACACATCCCCGGTGATCGAAAAATTATTTAGCACTTCGATCTTTAGGTAGCCCGAAACAATATCATCTGCATCAAAAGGTGCCGTAAAACTAAGGCTGTGATCTTCTTCTAAAGGAGATTTTGTTGCTAACGGGGTGTCTGCTACGATCAGGGTCACAAAACTTTTGCTAGCCTCTATGGCCTGAGAGGTTTTAAAATCTAATTGAATGCTGTTTTGCTCCAAAAGAAGCGCACGATTAACAGGTATAAAATAACTTACTTTAGTATGAGTACCCCAGGCAATGGTTTCTTCAGGGTAGCCAAAATCAGTAAACTCGTAGGTTTTTTGAGCGCTGATCGAAAAAATGTTCAGTAGCCCAAAAACCGCTAATCCAACTAATTCTTTATAATGCATAATTCAATTTTATATGAAAAATCTATTGCTGTTAACTGCTGTGTGTAAATTCAACCAAAAATTCAAAACCCAATGATTTTGATGAGCTGTATCTTAGATGACCATCTAAGAGCTCAATGTTATTCTTGGCGATACTTAGACCTAGACCTTGGTTGCTTTTTCCATCATCCATCTGGTAATCTCCAATATTTCTAAAGTACGACTCCAGTTGCGACATTGGGATGCCTGTTGTTCTGTTAACCAACTCTAGGATTATAAGATCTTGATAATTTCTTGAGATCACCTGGATCGTATCGTTATTCTTAGAAAATCTGATGGCATAGTTCATCAGATTATAAATTGCAGTATTGGCAATATTCTTATCAACATACACCATTGATTTTTCAGCCTGAAGGTCAAGCTCGAGCTTGATGTTTTGTGCAGAGGTTTTCTCAAAAAGGTTTACTCGGTTACTGCTGACCAGGCTATGCAGGTCTATCATAGTTTTGTCAAGTACCGCTTGTTCTACGTGGTCGTCATTAAATTTGTTGAAGAAGGTGTTTTCGCCAGATGCATCCCCTAGTAGGTTTTTTATCATACTCAAGTAATCGTTTTGTTCTGGCTTTAAAACATATTGATTATCTAGTTCGATTAGTTCTATCAAGGACTCAATACTTCCGAGTTTATTCTTAAGATCGTGTCTAAAGACTTTAGCACTGTTTTTATACGTTGTAATTTTCTGGGTTTTTAAGTTGTTCTCTTTTTGAAGGTTTGCATTGAGCCGTTCTACCTCTTTTTTGGTTTGAGTAAGCGTATAGTTTTCTAGAATTTCATCCTTAAGTCTCAGCATTTTTAATGAAGGGAAAGTGATACTTATCGCTGCGATGGCAAGAACCGTGTATATACCGTGTTCTTCTAAAGACGAAAAATCGATTATTGCATAGTAATCCATAACAATGATCAAAACACATAAGAAGATGCACTGAAAAATCCCATTTCTGAATGTCCAAATCGCAATACTATTGAACGTAACCAAGGCTAAGGCAATAAGCGAAAAATATAGGTAGTACCCTATTGCATTATCTACAAGAGCAATACTATAGACAAAAAGAAAGTTTAATAACACCAACGTCAAATGTAAAATTGGTGAGGGGTTTTTAAGTATTTTTGATAACAAAAAATTAGATATCGCAATTAAAAACAACGTACAAACGTTAAAGAAGGTAAGGATGATATAGAAATTTTCTAAAAGCAGAAAATCAAGTATGGAAATAAATATTAGAAAAAAAATGGATCCCCAGACAAGGATGTTCGATGATTTCCATATCTCCTTTTGGAGTTCCTCTAAAAAAAAGTGTTTAGACAGCTTAGGCTCCATAGGCTTTGGTAGATTGCTAAACGAATTTACTTAATAAAAATATGAATTCTAATATTTTAAAATATTTTATCATAAATTTTTTTACAATCTGTACGATTTTTACTACAAGATCTCAAGGTGTCAATTGCACCGGCTTAGAAAAAACTTGGAAATCTCGAAAGTCTATTAATTATAGCTATTATAAAGCAGATATTGAAAAATTGAAGATTAACGGTTTTAAACACATAAGACTCCCTGTAGATCTTAATTATTTTTTGAATGATGCCGATAAACGTGAAAAATACAAGTTCAAAAGATTGATTAAGCGCATAGTTAAAGGCACCGCTAAAGCGCATATGAGTTTGATTATTTCAAACTTTAATCACGGGCTCAACCTTGAAAACTATACTAAAGAATCAGATCGTGTTTCTAAAAATTGGATTGAACTGCTCAACATGCTTTCAGAAAATGAAATAGCAGTTGATCATATTTATTTAGACATTGTTAACGAACCCGTTTTATATCCAAAAGAATGGGAGGTTTCAGCATTAAAAATTATACGTGGCATAAGAGAAGTTCATCCTAATGTAGTGGTGATCTATGGAGCGTCTAACTACAACAGCATTTATGAATTGTCTAGAACAAAACCACTTCCGCTCGATAACATAATCTACGGTTTCCATTTCTATGAACCTTTTCTATTTACGCATCAGGGTACATCCTGGACGGGTGATCAAAATGCTACATTAGGTATTCCGTTTCCGTATCCAGATTCAACAACAACTGTCAAAATGCCGCAATTGGCACCTCAAGCGATTCATACTGCAGGTGAAGTCAATTATAAAGACTATGATAAGACCGGAACGTATCAAGCCATCAGCGATAAATTAGCTTGGGTAAAAAATTGGAAAGAGCTTTACAAGGTTGAAGTCTGGTGTACCGAATACGGTGTGACCAAGAATGCCGATGAGCCATCCCGATTACATTATTTAAATGCGGTAAATCAAGTGCTTCGTGATTATAATATCAGGGGTTATGTCTGGGAATATAAAGGGAATTTTGGAGTCAAGGAATTCATCATAAAGAAGCAGATACATTGATTTTTTACTTACTGCTTTAAATCCTTTTTAGTTGAAAAATAAGAGCATAAAAAAAGCTCCTCAATTTCTTGAAGAGCTTTTTGCGGTCTGGACGGGACTCGAACCCGCGACCCCATGCGTGACAGGCATGTATTCTAACCAACTGAACTACCAGACCAATATTTTATGAACTTTGCAAGAGCAGAAGCGTTGATCATTTCCTTTCTTGCGGGTGCAAATATACATTCCTTTTTTAAGTGTGCAAACAAAAAATGAAAGTTTTTTTATTTCTTATAAAAACTGTTTTCGTTCTACTAAAAATGTGCTCAAAATTGGCGCAAAACCACGCTGTATATCAGCACTTACATAGGTGATGTTGTATTGCGCGCATCGCAGTTTAAGTGCTGTAAAATAATCACTTACGGCTTTGTTGTATCCTTCTTTTACATTGTCAGAAAAAACATCGATGCTTTTTCCGGTCTCTACATCTTCGAATCGCTTGGGTGTGCTGTCAAAATCAAAATTTAATTCGGTAGCGCTATCGTAGGTATGAAAAAGCACGACTTCGTGCTTATTGTACTTCAAATGTTGCAAAGCTTCAAAGGTCTTTTCTTGTTGTAATTCGTTTTGAAAAAGATCACTGAATAAAAACACCAGCGAACGTCGTTTCAATTTTTCAGCAATAAAATGAAGATTAGCGTAGGTATCTGTTTTTTGCGCTTTGTCGGGTTGAATTAAAACCTGATTCAATTGATCGAGCAACATATGATGATGGCGCTCACTTCCTTTTTCCGGAGCATAGTAATCAAACTGCTCTGCATAAATGCTGAGTCCAACCGCATCCCGCTGCTTCCTCATCAATTGCATAATAGCCGCACTTGCCAATACCGAAAACGCAATTTTATTAGGTTGATTAAAATCGGTTTGTTTGAGTTTAGGGTAGTGCATACTGCTGCTGTTGTCTATAATGAGATGACAACGCAGGTTGGTTTCTTCTTCGTAGCGTTTGGTGTATAACTTGTCTGAACGTGCGTACAGCTTCCAATCGATGTGCTTGGTACTTTCACCCGTATTGTAAACCTTATGCTCTGCAAATTCTGCAGAAAAGCCGTGAAACGGACTCTTATGCATCCCGCTAATAAAACCTTCTACCACTTGACCGGCGAGCAGTTCCAGATTATTGAAACCGGCAATGCTGTTAAGATGCGCCTGTAGATCGATCACGTTTGTGGTTTAGGTTTCGGGGTTTTCAGATTGCAACTCGCAGTATCAGTTGACCGTATTTCGGATACTGCCTACTGCTACTGCAAGCTGCTTACTGTTTTTTGATTAAACGATTCCGTCTACGATTCCGTAGGCAACAGATTCTTCTGCACCCATCCAATGGTCACGGTTAAAATCTTTCATTACTTTATCAAAATCCTGCCCGCAGTTGTCAGCAAGAATTTTTGCACTCAACTCTTTGGTCTTTAAGATTTCCTGAGCGGTAATTTCAATGTCGCTTGCTTGTCCGCGTGCACCACCACTTGGCTGGTGAATCATCACACGGGCGTGTGGCTGAATGAAACGACGTCCTTTTTCACCTACCGAAAGTAAAATACTTCCCATACTCGCAGCCAGGCCGGTGCAAATGGTAGAAACCGGACTTTTAATCGATTTGATCGTATCGTATATTGAAAATCCTGAAGTCACATATCCTCCCGGGCTGTTGATGTAAAATTGAATTTCGTCGTTGCTCAACGCGTCCAGATATAATAAGCGATCTACGACGTGTTTTGCACTTTTATCGTCTACCTGACCCCATAAGAATACTTTGCGTTCTTCTAATAATTTAGCATCGATGAGATCTTGTGGTTTTCCTTTTTTAGTTTCCATTTTCTGAATTTTATTTGAATAGCGCTATGGCTTTTTCTATAGATTAACGTACAAAATTTAGTCTAACAAGTATACGCATTTAAGATATGAATTGCTCGTAAAATCTTGCAGAGACTGCTTGCATACAGCTAAAGTTTTACCTCGTAAACGGAGTTAGACAAGCCTTTGAAGATTAAACCCTTTAGCGTCGTTAATAAAAAAGGTCTGACGCTACGTCAGACCTTTTTTATAATGTACGTGTTTACTCAAATCAAGAGTATAAACTCTTAAAGTAAACCGTCAATAGCTTCTGTGTATACATTTTTTGGAGCAACACCTACCTGGCGACCTACAACTTCACCGCCTTTAAACATCAAAACGGTTGGGATGTTACGCACACCATACTTAGCAGCAAACTCCTGATTAGCATCAACATCAAGTTTACCTACAACGGCTTTACCATCATACTCTGTGCTGATCTCTTCAATTACAGGTCCTACCATTCTACAAGGTCCGCACCAAGCAGCCCAAAAGTCTACCAATACAGGCTTGTCAGATTGTAATACGGTTTCTTCAAAATTTGCGTCTGTTATTTCTAGTGCCATTTTAATTCTGTTATTAGGTTATAATGCAAAATTAGTCAATTATTTTTCCAAAGCTTACAACCAGCGAATTAGATTTGACTATGTTTTAATCAGTTAAATTGATTTTTGAATGCCTTAAGATCATATTTCGATTTTGGGCTGATCTATTGTTTTGCCACTAGTTCAATTTAAAACTAAACCGTTGCGCTTTTAATTCATTCAATAATGCGCTGCTGATTTTTACCTTTTTCTTTCTACTTGGCATTTGTAGCGCTATTTTTTCTTTGGGTTCAAATACGTAGAAATGCAAATTATGATCGCCACGGTGATTAAATAAAGTTTCACGCAATTGCTCGATGCGGTCGCCTTGTACTTCTTGCAGATCCAGATTGATCGTAAGCTTTTTGCTAAAGGTTTCCATCACGTCTTGCAGCTGCATAAAGTTGTTGAACTGCATTCTCGGATCGCCTTTTTTACCCGTCTCGCGGTTGGTCCATCCCTCACGAATAAATACACGCATATGCACAAAGGAGTTGGGGATTAGAAAGTGCCTGAACTTGAGGTACTCTTCGCCAAACATTCTAAACTCAAACGACTCGTCAAAATCTTCAACCGTAAAAGCAGCCCAGCCTTTTCCGTTTTTAGAAACCCGGTGTTGCACATCGCTAATGACGCCGCCAATGGTGAGTTCGCGGTTGAGATGCATTTCCAGATTATTAAAATCACTTATTTTTCCATTACAGAAATTATCCATTTCCAGTTTAAAGTCATCCAGTGGATGCCCCGAAATATAAATACCCACCACTTCTTTCTCGCGGCGTAGTTTTTCCATCGTTCCCCATTCTTCACAAGGAGGCACCACCGGCTCAGGAATCTGAACCTCACTAGCTTCGCCAAAGAGACTTACCTGTGCTGAGTTTTCATTCTCTTGAAATTTGGCACCATACTTCACCGCTTTTTCCAGAAAAGTGATGCCGTCGCCTTCATCTTTAAAATATTGCGCACGATGCGTAGCCATAAAACTGTCAAAACCGCCGGCAAGTGCCAGAGATTCAAAAGCTTTTTTATTGGCAGCACGCAGATCAATACGTTTAGCCAGATCAAAAACACTGCGATAAGGACCATCCTCCCGGTTTTCTACAATGGTTTTTACAGCATTGGCCCCCACACCTTTTACAGCGCCCATTCCAAAACGCACAGCGCCACGATCGTTAACGGTAAATTTTCTAAACGATTCATTCACGTCAGGACCCAAAACTTCAAGTCCCATACGTTTACATTCTTCCATAAAGAAGGTCACCTGCTTGATGTCGTTCATATTGTTAGACAGTACCGCCGCCATATATTCGGCAGGGTAGTGGGCCTTGCAATACGCAGTTTGGTAGGCGATCCACGCATAACAGGTAGAGTGCGATTTGTTAAAAGCGTACGCAGCAAAAGCTTCCCAGTCTTTCCAGATCTTTTCGAGAATCTTTCGGTCGTGGCCGTTTTTCTCGCCACCATCTAAGAATTGTGGTTTCAGTTTTTCCAGGAGGGCAAAGATCTTTTTACCCATCGCTTTACGCAAAACATCGGCATCACCTTTACTAAAGCCTGCCAGCTTTTGCGACAGCAGCATCACCTGCTCCTGGTAGACGGTAATCCCGTAGGTTTCTTCCAAATACTCTTCCATCGCAGGAAGGTCATACTGAATTTCTTCCTCCCCGTGTTTACGCGCGATAAAACTCGGGATGTATTCCATAGGTCCCGGGCGATACAGAGCGTTCATTGCGATAAGATCCTCAAAAACCGTAGGTTTTAACGCCTGCATGTGTTTTTGCATCCCCGGTGATTCGTATTGAAAGATCCCAACCGTATCTCCGCGCTGGAATAACTCATAGGTTTTTTGATCATCTAGCGGAAAACTGTCGGGGTCCAGATCGATCCCGTGCTTATGTTTTACCAGTTTTACCGTGTCTTTGATCAAGGTCAGGGTCTTCAGACCCAAGAAGTCCATTTTTAGTAGACCGGCTTCTTCTACGACCGAGTTGTCAAACTGGGTGACGTATAAGTCTGAATCTTTAGCGATAGAAACCGGAACGAAGTTGGTGATATCGTCGGGTGTGATGATCACCCCACAGGCGTGAATCCCGGTGTTACGTACCGAACCTTCCAGCTGGCGCGCTTGTCTTAAGGTTTGTCCTTCAAGATCGTCACCTTCAGCGAGGTTTAAAAGTTCGTTGACTTTGACTAAATCTTCAGAACGGAATTTCTTTTTTAAGTCGGCTTCACTCTGCCCAAAAATCTTGGCGAGTTTCGACATATTAGGGATCAGCTTGGCGATACGATCGGCATCACTTAGCGGAAGATCTAAAACCCGCGCGGTATCTCTGATCGAAGATTTTGCCGCCATCGTACCGTAGGTGATGATCTGCGCCACCTGATTGGCCCCATATTTATCGATCACATAATCCATAACGCGGCTTCGGCCTTCATCATCAAAGTCGATATCAATATCGGGCATACTCACACGATCCGGATTCAGGAAACGCTCAAAAAGCAAGTCGTACTTGATCGGGTCTATATTGGTGATTCCCAAGCAATAGGCTACCGCACTACCGGCAGCAGAACCCCGACCGGGACCTACCGAAACGCCCATATTGCGGGCTTCACGAATAAAGTCTTCCACGATCAAGAAATATCCTGGATACCCGGTATTTTCAATAACGCTGAGCTCAAAGTTGAGGCGCTCTTCAATATCTGGAGTGATCTCAGGATAGCGCTGGCGTGCACCTTCAAATGTGATGTGTTTTAAGTATTTGTTTTCTCCGCGCTTACCACCATCCTGCTTGTCTTCTTCAAACTGAAATTCTTCAGGAATGGTAAAGGCCGGTAAAAGTACGTCACGTGCCAGAACAAAAGCTTCCACTTTATCAACGATCTCATCAACGTTACTTATGGCTTCCGGCAGATCAGTAAACAACGCTTTCATCTCGTCTGCCGACTTGAAGTAGTATTCTTCATTGTCAAGACCAAAACGATAACCGCGGCCACGACCTTTTGGCGTAGCCACTTTTTCGCCATCCTTCACGCATAACAAAATATCGTGTGCGGGAGCGTCTTCTTTGTCGATGTAAAAGGTGTTGTTGGTCGCTACCAGTTTTACATCATGTTTTTTAGAAAATTCGATCAAGGTTTGATTCACACGATCTTCATCTTCCTGACCGTGACGCATCACCTCGATATATAGGTCATCACCAAAAGTTTCCTTCCACCATAGCAGGGCTTCTTCGGCTTGTTTTTCACCTACATTCAGCACCTTGCTGGGGACTTCTCCATACAGGTTACCGGTAAGCACGATGATATCTTCTTTGTAGCGCTCAACGATCTTGCGGTCTATACGTGGCACGTAGTAAAAACCATCGGTGTAGGCGAGGGACGCCATTTTTGCAAGGTTGTGATAACCGCGTTTATTCTTTGCCAGAAAAACGATTTGATATCCGTTGTCTTTTTGGCTTTTGTTGGTGTGATCCTGACAAACGTTAAGCTCGGCACCCACGATAGGTTTGATGATGGTTTCCGTAGGTTCTTCACCGGCTTCTAAAAGCTCGTCGTTTTTCTTTTGCGCTGCTTTGTTATGTGCGGTCAAGGCTTTCACAAAGTGGAAGGCTCCCATCATATTACCCATATCGGTGATTCCCACCGCGGGCATTTTATGTTTTTTTGCTGCTGCCACCAGATCGTGAACACTGGCAGTAGACTGAAGAATAGAGAACTGTGAGTGGTTGTGCAAATGCACAAAATCTACCTTGGCCAGTTGCTCTTTATTCTCCTTGATTTCTTCTTTTGAAATATCGGCCTGATCTGCTTTTTGCAGCTCTTTGCGAATTTCGTCTGAAGCCTTTTTGAGGTTGATGTGTTTTAAGCCAATAAACTCAATAGGCTGCGGATTGGCTTCTGAGAAGTTCTCAAAATATCCGGCGGGAACGTCTAATTCTTCCTGCGTAAAAATGCGTCTGCGCACCAGTTCAAAAAAGCAACGCGTGGTTGCCTCCACATCGGCAGTAGCATTGTGCGCTTCTGCAAAGGGTTGATTGAATAAGTACTGGTGTAACTCGGTTAGTGTGGGTAATTTGAATTTACCACCACGTCCACCGGGAATCTGGCAGAGTTGTGCTGTGGTTTCGGTACAGGTGTCAAGAACAGGTAATTCTTGTAGTTGATTGGTAACATCCAATCGATGGAATTCCGCTCCCATAATATTAACGTCAAAGCCCACGTTTTGACCTACCACAAATTTGGTGCGTTCAAGCGCCGCTTTGAATTTGCCTAAAACTTCACCAAGAGGTAAACCATCACGTTGTGCGAGTTCGGTAGAAATCCCGTGGATACGCTCGGCATCAAAAGGAATGTCAAATCCGTCAGGACGAATTAAATAATCCTCGTGCTCGATACAGTTGCCCATATCATCGTGCAGCTGCCAAGCGATCTGGATGGCTCTTGGCCAGTTGTCAGAATCGGTGATGGGAGCGCTCCAGTTCTTGGGTAAGCCGGTAGTTTCGGTATCAAATATCAGGTACATCTCTGGTTCTCTTTGGGTTATTTTTTGCGAAGTCGCAAACGCGGAAAAGTTTAAAATTAAAGAAAAACAGAGGCTTTAAAAAGTTAAGATATGAGGAGTTATTAACGGGGTATTTGAGTTAAACTGCCTCAGGGAAATCTTGAAGTATTAATTCTTTTGACAATACAAATAAAAAGCGCCTTGATCGTGAGATCAAGGCGCTTTTCAACATTTACTTTCGGTTGGCTAATTCAAATAAATGTGTTTATGCCATAACTTCAAAGGCTTTTACTTCTTCTAATGTGCCTTTGATTAGGTCTAGTTGTGTGTTTAAAATGGCTTCCGTTGTTGGTGGGAGATTTGGATTTTCGAGAATAGCATTGTACTCTTCGATCGCATTTTTTTCTCCACGGATGGTTTCTTCTAAAATCGCTTCTTCACTATTCTTAGATATGGTCGATTTTACATTCATCCATAAACGGTGCGCATCTCCGGCTACACTGGTTCCTTTATCAGGACTTTCGCTGTACACTTTTATTTCATTTTTGATTTGATGCCCAAAGTCGTAACGTTCTTTTGCTTTACGCCCAAAATATTCTTTTAGCGTATTGTCCTTTACGTTTTCTTCAGCCAATTTATAACCGGCTTCGGCATCGTAATTTTTGGTTAATAGTTCGTTTAAATTGTTCGAAATTTTCTCAGTAAACTTCATCTTCTATCTTCTTTAAATTAGCGAAACAAATTTTTGGTTGGTGGGATGTGTTTCGTTAACATCCATTCTTAATATAGCGATTCAATACTCTGAAAACAAATACATTAAGATTGTTTAACGTTAGGTTGGTTAGTTTAACACAATTTAAAACTGAACCTGAAAATCTTCAGGTTCAGTTTCTGTTTTTATGCAAGTACTTCAAGCGCTTTCGCCTCGTTTAAAGCATTTTTCACCGAATTGCGCTGTGCGGTAATGATCGATTTTGTAGATGAAGGAAGGCTCTCTTCTTTCAAAATCTCATCATATTCATCTACTGCAGCGCGCTCGCCGCGAATAGCTTCTTCTAGTACAGCTTCATCTTTATCTGAAGTTAAAGCTGTTTTTAAATCCATCCATAAGCGATGTGCATCACCGGCGAGGCTTGTTCCTTTTTCAGGCTCTTGTCCAAAAGTTTTTAGTTCTGCTTTTAATTCGTGACCAAAATCATAACGGTCTTGCGCACGACTTAGCAGATAATTTTTTAATGCTGAATTTTCTACTTTCTCAGCAGCGTTTTTATAACCTGCTTCGGCATCATAATTTTTCTCTAGTAGTTCGTTGAGCTTTTCGCCCATTTTATCAGAATAACTCATAGCTTAATTTTTTTTTTGGTTTAGACTTCAACTTATGCTGAAATCCACTACTAAAGTATTCAGGAGCACGCTTATATTCTTGCAATTAACAGGGTTTAACCTGATTTAAGGCAAATTAACAGCGGGTTTAAGAAGAATTCTGTTAAAAAAATAACGCCCGACTGGGAGCAGCCGGGCGTTGAAAATAGGGTTGGGTGTTTAAATTTAATTTCGGTCAAAAGCGGTATCAATGCGTGCGATTAAATCTTCAAAATGATATTTTGTAATCGTGTCGCCAGAATAATTTTTTCTTCTATTCAAGTCGCGACGTAATTGCGTAAGCACACCGCGCATCAACGCGCTTACGTCTGACTTCAACACTTCGTCTTCTGCAGCTTTTTCCTTTTTGATATATTCTGAAGCGATATCTACAAATGCACGCTGTAAATTACGACGGTAAGCATCGGTTTTTTGAGCAGCATACAATTCGCTGAAAATTCCTTTGCGTAGATCGGTCATCAGCTCAAGAGGCGTGTAGGCTGAATTTCCTTCTTGTTCTACGGTGCTCACCATACGGTTGATGCGATCTACGCTAAGCAGACTTCCTAAAGCACGTGTTTGTAAATTCTGAATGCGTTCAATAGCACCGTCTGATTCTATTCGGTTTAAAATTTCCTCATCAAGAAGCCATTCTGGAGTGGTGAAGGCATGCTCATTTAAGAATGCCACCGCTTCCTCTTGAATGCTTTCAGGAACCGGCTCATACACCACACCCTCCTGATCTGCTGTTTTGCGGGTTTCATAAATTCCACCAACATTAGTGATCACGTGATAAACATAACCTCTCCACAGTCGGGTTAATTCGCCATAAACTTCGTCAAGATCGTCGTAGCCGTAACCGTCTTTAGTCGTCCAGTCAATTAAGTTAGGAACGACCTTTTTCATATTTGCCAATCCGTATAAACTGGCTTTGATGTTATCGTCTCCTAAACTTTCGGTTTGTGAATGTGGATCAACACCTCTTGAACTGCCAAACTCATACCAAGGATTTCCTGCTTTTTCAAGAATCCATTGGTCTAAGGTAGGTTTTTCAGCTTCAGGACTGTCTGCTTCCGGAAGATAGCGATATCCCCAGTTCACAGCATAATAATCGTAAGGCCCCATCATTCTGATATAGCGAACACCTTCGTCTTCGGGTTGCGCTACATAATTTACACGGGCATAATCCATAATCGAAGGCGTTAAGCCATATTTCTGTGTAAACGAAGCGACACGTAAAGAGTCTGTTGGGTAAGCAGAACTAGCTTTCATATTGTGAGGAAGACCGATCGCGTGACCTACTTCGTGTGCGATTACCATGCGCATCATTTCGCCAATTTCAGCTTCAGGAGTTTCTAAAGTTCTTGCAGCCGGATTCTGAGCACCTGCTTCGATCATAAAGCGGTTGCGATAAGAGCGTAGGTGATTGTGATACCAGATCACATCAGATTCTAAAATCTCACCGGTACGTGGGTCAGATACTGAAGGTCCAACAGCATTTCGGGTGGTACTCGCCACATAGCGAATTACAGAATAGCGCACATCTTCAGGGCTAAATTCTGGATCTTCTTCCGGAGAAGGCGGGTCTTTTGCGATTATGGCATTTTTGAAACCTGCTTTTTCAAAGGCGGCATTCCAATCTTCGATTCCTTGTTTAAAATAAGGTCTCCATTTCATAGGAGTCGCAGGATCTAGATAGTACACGATAGGTTTTACCGGTTCTACGAGCTCGCCACGTTTGTAAGCTTCGATATCTTTAGGGACCAGTCTCCATCTTCTTAAAATGCGATAATCATCAGATTTAAGCGCATCAGAATCGTAATCGTATTTTCTAAGCGTGAACCAACCTACACGCTCATCAGCAAGACGTGGTTGCATCTTATCTTCGGGAAGAAGAATCATCGACTGATTCATTAAAAAAGTAAGCGTACTTGCCTGATCGCGTTGTGGCGGTTCTTCGGCTTCGTAAGTCATTACGTGTTTGATCTCAACATTTTGAGGATAGGCGTGTGCCGATTCGATATAGCTACGATTGTTGTCAAGTCTACGTATTTTATACTGTTTTCTTGATCTTGGTGAAACCGCATTGATTGCCGCGATATCTTGTGTGAATAATTTGGTCACATCAATCACTACACCTGTAGAATCGGGTGTTTTGGTCTCAACCTCTGCACTAAAAAGAATAGGAAAGAAATTATTGGCCTCAACCGATTTGCTGATCGGGCTGTCTTCATCACTTTGGTTCTCAAAACTGATCACACGCGCGTCTACATAATTGCCGCGTTTTGACCATCTAATGACTTGCTCATTTACTTTGGAGCCGGCATTAACGTAGCCTCCACCATAGCCTGAAGGTACTTTTGCGATACGACTCACCAGCAGCATATCTTTACCCATCAAGCTGTCTGGGATGGTAAAATACAGTTTGTCGTCAACCTTGTGGGTGGTAAAAAGACCGGCATCTGATTTTGCTTCGGCAGTAATTACCTTGTTGTAAGGTTTGAATTTGGACTTTTGTTTTGTTGAAGAATCTGCTGTGGAGGTAGTTGCAGCAGTTTTTTGTGTTTTACAGCCGTAAAGTGTGAGTCCGGCAGCAAGCACAAGAGAAAATCGTTTTAGCATCATTAAAAATTTAGATGCTGAATTTACCCATTATTATTGAAAAAAGGCCTTTATTAAAAGGCCTTTAGTAGTTGAATTTATGTCCCGTCCTGAAATAAGTTGACACAAATTCGACTTATTTATGAAAGACTCAGAAGGAGCTGAGAAGAAACGCACTCAGCGTGATTACAATTTAGGCTTTAAATTGGCGGTTGTATCTCAGGTAGAAAAGGGCGAAATGACTTATAAGCAAGCCCAAAAAGCATATGGTATTCAAGGAAGGAGTACTGTTTTGGTTTGGTTACGCAAACACGGTAACTTAGACTGGAGTAAACCAAAGACAAGACTTACCTGTAACACAATGAAAGAAACACCTGCTCAAAAGATCAAGAGGCTTGAAAAAGAGCTATCAGATGAGAAGCTTAAAAATAAGATTCTCAACACGATGATCGACATCTCAGATCAGCAATACGGAACTTCTATTCGAAAAAAGCATTTGCCCAATCAATCCAACGAATCCGGCAAGAACACCGACTAAGCCTGTCACGTTGTTGCAGATTGTTTGGGATAAGCAGACAGGCTGTCTATCAATCAGAAAAGCGAGAACAGATAAGAGCTGATGAACTTGCTTTAATCAAACCGCTGATTTTAAGGGTCCGCCGGCAAATGCCAAGGCTAGGCACTCGTAAACTGTATTATTTACTCAAGGTTGAGTTTCAAAAGATGGGAGTTAAAATAGGCAGAGATGCCCTATTTGACTATCTCAGGTCAGAATCAATGCTTATAAAACAAAAAAAGAATTACACAAGAACAACAGATTCTAGGCATTGGCTAAAAAAACACCCCAACCTGATGAAAGATGTTACGCCCGTAAGACCAGAGCAATACTTTGTAAGCGATATTACTTACATCAAGAGTAGAGAAAGAACTCACTATCTTTCCTTGGTGACAGACGCTTTTAGCAGAAAAATAATGGGCTACCACCTAAGTGATGATATGAGTGCAGAAAATGTAGTTAAAGCAATGAAAATGGCTAATAAAAGTAGAACCACATCAAGCGAGGTAATACACCATTCTGACAGAGGCTTGCAATATTGCTTCTCGTTATATCAAACTCAATTGAAGCGATCAAATGCATTACCATCAATGACAGATGGGTATGACTGCTATCAAAATGCGTTAGCAGAACGAATTAACGGGATATTGAAGGAAGAGTTCTTCATAAACAAATGCAATACAGGTAAAGAACTCAGACTGTTGATTCAGCAGTCAATAAAAACATATAACAATGAAAGACCACATCTAAGCCTTAACTACAAAACACCTAATTTTATACACAACAAAAAATCCGGTGAAGCTAGCTTCACCGGATTGATTTAAACTTTTAAAAACTGTCAACCTATTTTAGGACGACTCATTAATAATAATTTTCTAAGCAGAAGACATATGTTTGGGCAACTTCTCTAAATTTCCTGCTGAATTCTTTATCAAATGAACCTTCAAAATGTTCTTTAGCGGTTTTGATTTTATAGTCGCGAATAGATTTCTTTTGAAAGAATTGCAATTGCTTTTTGTCTATTAATGCGCGTACATTACAAGCATAACCTTTATTTGAAGTTGCTTGTTCTGCTGAAGCTTCAAGGGTTAAACTAATTTCTGAATCATCTTTAAAATGAATACTTAGCGTGTCGCCAGGTTTTACTTTTGATAGGTGTTTACGCGTACCGAGGATAAGGTAGTTTTGATCTCTAATAGTTTGAAAGCCTAAATGTAACTCATCTTTGGGGTCAACATTAAGCTTATTTGATTTTGAGGTTCGAGAACGATTGAAATAAAGACCAATATTTTTTCCTTTCGTTTGTTCTATGGTAACTACGGAGTGACCTCCAAAAATATATTGTGTATTATCATTTACTTTTTGCTCTCTTATAAGGTAGTTGGGGGCGAAAAGTAAATTGCGTTCAAGTTCCTTATCGAGTTTATTCGATTTATTAAAAAATTTTGAAAAAATCATTCTCTAGTAAATAGGGGCAATTATTAAAATTTTAATTTATCAATGACAGTGATTAACCGTAATCGATTACGTATTATCAAAGGCTATGCCTAAATTGGGTCGATTCAACTCTAAGTGTAGGGAGGTGAGCTAAATCGTGTCAAGGATGAGATTAAAAATGCATGCAAAGATAGTTAACATAAAGAGGAAAGCAAGCGGTTGAATATTATTTAACATACTGTATTTTTAATAAAAATATACCTTGCATTTAGAGATAAAAAAAAGCCTCTAGAAGTCTAGAGGCTTTTGTACTCGGGACGGGACTTGAACCCGTACGAACTAATGTTCATTGGATTTTAAGTCCAACGTGTCTACCAATTCCACCACCCGAGCTTGGGTTGTCAATAAAAAACCCCATTGTTAAATGGAGTATTACTTTGAGCGAAAGACGGGATTTGAACCCGCGACCCTCACCTTGGCAAGGTGATGCTCTACCCCTGAGCTACTTTCGCCTTTTGCAACAGACCCTATTGTCTAATGCGGATGCAAATTTACAAGATTTCTTTAATCTGCAAAGCATTTTCTTTAAAAAAATAAAAAGCCTTAATTCACCTTGTTTTTCGTGTTGCGTACCAGCATACGTTTGATCTCGTTGAGCTTCATTAGAGCTTCAACGGGAGTAAGTGTATCTATATCAGTATGAATGATTTCCTCTTTGATTTCTTCCAAAAGCGGGTCGTCAAGATTGAAGAAACTCAGTTGCATTTCATCATCTTCGGCCTGATTAAGGGCTGCTTTTTGTTCTTCTTTTCGGTTTGATTTTTCTAACTGTGCAAGCATTTTATTGGCGCGGTGCAGTACTTGTTGCGGCATCCCGGCCATTTTTGCAACGTGAATTCCAAAGCTATGGGCGCTTCCTCCGGGAATGAGTTTTCTTAAGAATAAAACGTTGTCTTTGAGTTCTTTTACCGAAACATTGTAGTTTTTAATACGCGAGAATGTTTCCCCCATATCGTTGAGTTCATGATAATGCGTGGCAAACAATGTTTTGGGTCTCGCGGGGTGTTCGTGTAGATATTCACTTATGGCCCAAGCGATAGAAATACCATCATAGGTGCTTGTTCCACGGCCTATTTCATCCAGAAGCACCAGGCTTCGTTCTGAAATATTGTTCAAAATGCTCGCAGTTTCGTTCATCTCAACCATAAAAGTTGATTCACCCATCGAGATGTTGTCACTTGCGCCAACGCGTGTAAAAATGCGATCAACAATACCTATGCGTGCAGCTTGTGCCGGAACAAAACTTCCCATTTGAGCCAGAAGCACGATAAGCGCGGTTTGCCTCAAAATAGCCGATTTACCCGACATGTTTGGACCGGTGATCATGATCATTTGCTGGCTGTCTCGGTCAAGATAGGTGTCGTTTGCAATGTAGGGCTCGCTTATAGGTAATTGTTTTTCTATTACAGGATGACGGCCTTCGGTAATTTCAAGTTCAAAAGAGTCGTCTAGTTCAGGGCGGCAATAGTTGTTTTCTTGAGCGAGCGTAGCATAAGAACGCAGGCAATCAAGTTGTGCGATAATGTAAGCATTGGTTTGAACGGGCTCTATAAATTGCGTGATCCAAGTGACCAGTTCTGCAAATAATTGTTGTTCTATGGTTAAAATACGCTCTTCTGCTCCTAATATTTTTGCCTCATATTCTTTGAGTTCGTCAGTGATATAACGCTCGGCGTTGACCAGGGTTTGTTTTCTTATCCAGCTTTCAGGAACCTTATCTTTATGCGTATTGCGCACTTCAATATAATAGCCAAATACATTGTTTGAAGCGATTTTTAAGGAAGTGATTCCGGTTTGTTCGGTCTCACGCTCAAGCATTTTGTCAAGGTAATCTTTACCTGAAGTCGCTAAGTTTCTTAGTTCGTCAAGCTCTTGATTAAAACCGGAAGCAATACTGTTTCCTTTTAAAACATTAACCGGCGCGTCTTCATTTATAGTTTCCTTGATCTTGGTTCTAAGATGCTCCAGATTGTTGATTTTTTCCCCAAGGATTTGCAAGGCTTTATTATCGGCATTTTCAGCAAGACTTTTAACGGGGATCATCGCTTCGAGCGAATTCTTAAGTAAGATAATTTCTCTAGGAGAAACTTTGCCTGTTGCTACTTTAGAGATCAGACGTTCTACATCTCCAATTTTTTTAATGTGAGTGGCTATTTTTTCATGAAAGTCAGTATGATTGATGATAAATTCTACAATCGCATGACGCTCTTTAATCGTTTCTAAAGTTTTTAGCGGAAGAGCCAACCAACGTTTTAAAAGGCGACCACCCATTGGAGAGATCGTTTTGTCTATAACATCTAGCAGCGTAATAGCCTTTGCCGAAGTGCCCTGATACAACTCCAGATTGCGAATGGTA
This sequence comes from Leeuwenhoekiella blandensis MED217, assembly GCF_000152985.1. Lineage (GTDB taxonomy): Bacteria > Bacteroidota > Bacteroidia > Flavobacteriales > Flavobacteriaceae > Leeuwenhoekiella > Leeuwenhoekiella blandensis. The sequence goes on from NZ_CH672395.1 coordinate 406,643, forward strand.
AAGCGATCTAGCCAAACATAAGCATCCTCTGCAATACGACCTATGCTTGAAATATGCTGAAGCTTGTTGTGTTGTGTTTCACTTAAATAGTGCAATGCGGCACCCGCAGCAATGATTCCTTCTTCAAGATGTTCAATGCCAAAACCTTTGAGTGATTTGGTATCAAAATGTTTGTTAAGGCTTTCGTGCGCATAGTCGGGTTTAAACACCCAATCCTCCTGAAAAAACAGATGAAAGTCTGTGCCAAAATCTTCTTTAAAGGCAGTCTTCTGACTTTTGCTTACGAGAAGTTCGCTAGGGTTAAAGTTCTGAAGCAACTTATCTATATACGCTACATCTCCTTGCGTCGTTAAAAATTCGCCAGTAGAAACATCTAAAAAAGAAAGGCCAAGTAAGCGTTTTCCGTAGTGAATAGCACCCAGGAAATTATTGCTTTTAGAATGTAAAACTTCGTCATTGAGGGAAACTCCCGGCGTCACAAGTTCGGTGACGCCACGCTTTACGATGCTCTTTGTTTGTTTAGGATCTTCAAGTTGATCGCAAATCGCCACCCGACATCCGGCTTTTACCAATTTGGGTAAATACGTATTTAAGGAGTGGTGTGGAAACCCTGCAAGTTCCGTGCGTTCACTACCGTTATTCCTGTTGGTAAGAATAATGCCCAAAATACCTGCAGCTTTTACGGCATCTTCACCAAAAGTCTCATAAAAATCACCAACTCTAAACAGCAATAACGCATCAGGATATTTGGCTTTGATGCTGTTATACTGCTTCATCAGTGGTGTTACGCTTTTCTTTTTGGTTGTTTTTGCCATAAATGTGGGCTCTATTTCTGTATTTTGAAAGGCAATTTTGTGCCTTTTTGGGATCTGGATTATTAACTGAACTTGTCCTTACAAACTATTCAGAATGCTCGGGGATAAATTTAGAAAATACCTTGGGTTTGCTTTGCATTAAGTCCTGGCAGTTATCCATTTTTTTCAACAATTAAAATGGCTTGAAGCTGTTTTAAAACTATGGTGTGCATAAGCTTTATGTTTACTTTTGCGCTATGAACAGAAAGTTAAAAAACAGCGAACTTGACCGAAAATCAGTAGACGAATTTAAAACTGCGGCAAAAACTCCGATCGTTGTGGTTTTAGATAATGTCAGAAGTCTTAATAATATAGGTTCGGTTTTTAGAACAGCAGATGCATTTTTGATCGAAGCGATTTATCTCTGCGGAATTTGTGCACAGCCGCCGCATAAGGATATTGCAAAAACCGCTTTAGGCGCCACCGAATCTGTAAACTGGAAGTATTTTGAAAATACGTTAGACGCCGTAGATGCGTTGAAAAAAGAAGGATTTACAATTGCTTCAGTAGAACAGGCAGAAAAGGCAGTGATGTTAAACGACTTTGAGGTAAACGCTGAAACATCGTATGCTATTATTTTTGGTAATGAAGTAAAAGGTGTAAAACAAAAGGTTGTTGATGCTTCAGATATCGTGCTCGAGATCCCGCAAGTAGGTACAAAGCACTCGTTTAACATATCGGTAAGTGTGGGGATTGTACTTTGGGATTTATATTCAAAAATAATAAGTAAGCGTTAGTTTTAACATTTAGGGGCTTTAATATTATTTAAAATCATAAACCTTTGCTAATGTTTTCTAAATTGACATTGAGGTACAATTATTTCCAGAATCTTTACGTTTTAGAAATGAAACAATCCCAACTTATTATGAAAACAAATCATTTTGATTATGCCTCTTACCTACGAGGAATAAAAGATGGTCGCAAATTTGGAGTCACCCTCGGTGTATTAATCGGCGTTGCTATTATGATCGCCGTTTTGAGCGTGATCTATTTTAGCTAATCGCGCTAATTTCGTTTAAAAGCTGAATATAATCCTTCCGGTTTTTTACAAAATCTAATTCTGAAATGTCAATCACTTTGACATTACTTCCCCTTTTATTTTTGATCATATTTAAATAACCCTGATTGATCTCTACAAGATAATCTTCAGAAATATCTTGTTCATAAGAGCGACCACGTTTCTTGATGTTATCCAGCAAACGATCGGTGTTCTGATAGAGATAAATATAAAGATCGGGTCGTGCGATCTCCCGATACATAATACGGTGTAGTTTTTGATAAAGACTATACTCTTCTTCGCTCAAGGTGACTTTTGCAAAAATCAGAGATTTTTGACTGTCATAATCAGCGATCATAAAGTCTTTAAAAAGGTCATATTGCCCAATGTCGTCTAAAAGTTGCTGATATCTGTCGGCTAAAAAAGACATTTCTAATGGGAAGGCATACCGGGATTTATCTTCATAAAACTTGGGTAGAAAAGGATTGTCTTTAAAACGCTCTAAGATGAGTTTTGCGTTAAAATCTTCAGCGATCATTGAAGCTAATGTGGTTTTTCCGGCTCCAATATTTCCTTCAATTGCGATGTAGTTGTTCGTATTTAAGGCAAATTCCTGTTGGGGGTTTTTCAACCATCGGGAGTGTTTCTCAGGAATTTCGGTATCTGGTGTTTCTTGCTTTAATTCTTCAAGATCTTTATTAAACCTGGGATGCTTCAGTTGAGGTGCAATATCGCAAAGCGGAAACAAAACAAAATTGCGTTTGTGCAATTGCGGGTGCGGCACCGTTAGTTTTTCAGAAGTGATTTGCGTTTCGCCATAAAATAAAATATCGATGTCAATCGGGCGGTCTGAATAGCCTGAGCGATTTTGACGAATTCTCCCTAAGTCTTGTTCGATTTTTAAAAGAAGCTTCAGTACTTCTTCAGCATCAAATCTTGAAGTAATACTTACTGCGCAGTTTAGAAAATCGGCACCTTCAAATCCCCAGGCTTTCGTTTTGTAAACCGGTGAGATCTGTTTTATTGCGCCTACTTTTTCAAAAATGCGATTAACGGCTTCCTGAAGGTTTTCAAAAGAATCTCCTTGATTGCTTCCAAGAGATAAGTATATGTTTTGTAGCGGTTTAATACGAGATTGGTGTTAAATATTTTAAGAGCAATTTAAGTAAAAGCCCCGTGTATTCTGCTAATTTTGAGTAAAAGAACCCTAATAACAACTACAGTTTGTCGCAAGCCACAATGAGCCAGAGAGATGCGCTGGCAGCCTATCGCATCTATTTTATTTTGGGAGCATTATTTATATGCTCTCTTGTTGTTTCTAATTTGATCTTTCAGAAGTTTTTTTACTGGGATTTTTTTGGAATTTACACCTTTGAAATTTCTGTGGGGATATTGCCGTATCCCATCACGTTCTTAATCACCGACTTGATCAGTGAAATCTATGGAAAGAAAAAAGCCAATCAGGTGGTTACTGCCGGGATATTTGCCTCAGTATTTTCGTTACTTATTGTGTACACGTCGGCGCTTGTTCCTGCAACCGAATGGTCACCCGTAGACGACGCGCTTTTTGAAAAGGTTTTTGGAGCAACTGTAGTGGCGGTAATGGCATCGATGATGGCCTATTTGTTTGCGCAATACATAGACATTCAACTCTTTCATTTCTGGAAACGTCTTACTAAAGGGAAACACCTCTGGATACGAAACAATTTCTCTACGTTTTTTAGTCAGTTTGTAGATACGGCAACCGTTTTGCTATTGTTATGCACATTCAATAAGATCGAATGGGATTTGTTTGGTACGCTGCTTTTGAGCGGATTTTTGTTTAAAGTGCTGGTCGCATTTTGCGATACACCCTTTTTGTATTTAGGTGTTTTTCTTTTTAGAAAACGCTTTAAGCTGGCTCCCGGAGAAGAATTAGGTCCAGGATTGAATGCCTTTCAGAAAGAAGAAAAAATTTAAAAAAGAAAGATGAAAAAGATATTTAAAATTATAGGAATAGTACTGCTGGTACTTATTGTAGGACTCATCGCTGCGCCTTTTTTATTTAGGGGGCCGTTAGAAGATTTGCTAAAGCGCTCTATTAACGAAAATATTAACGCAACAGTAGCTTGGGAAGATTTTGATCTTACGCTTTTTAGTAGTTTTCCTGATGCGGCTGTTAAGGTGAATAATTTTACTGTTGTAAATAATGCGCCTTTTGCCGGCGATACGCTTGCCAGTGGGGCTGTTTTACAACTTGATATGGGGGTGATGCAGTTGTTTAAGACTTCTTCAGGAGAGCCCATTGCGATAGATGCGATTCGACTTGATGATGCTTATGTAAATATAAAAGTAGACAGTTTAGGAAATGCCAATTATGATATTGCAAAAGAAAATCCCAATGCTACTGCAACGGCAGATACGCTAGCCGATAGTTCAGGCGGATTCCGTTTTGCAGTGCAGCATTATGAGCTGAATAATTCACGCATCAATTATTTAGATGAAAGTACGCAGACTTTCTTGCGTCTTTCTGAAGTTAATCACGAGGGTGACGGTGACTTTTCTGCAGCGATTTCTAACCTGAATACAAAAACGGAAGCACTTGCTTCTTTCGATTTAGACGGGGTGAATTATTTAAACAATAACAAATTATCACTCGATGCTGTTATCGAGATGAATCTTGATGAGCAGCGGTATACGTTTAAAGAAAATGAAGCTTTGGTCAATCAATTGCCGCTTGTTTTTGAAGGTTTTGTTCAAATCAACGAAGCTAATAATGAGCTCGATTTGTCTTTTGAAACACCTACGAGTGATTTCAAAAATTTCTTAGGAGTAATACCAGAAGTCTACGCAAAGAACCTAGATGGTGTGACCACCACAGGTGATTTTAAAGTTATGGGGAGCATTAAAGGGATCGTAGATGAGACGCATATACCAATGCTTGATATCGCGATCAACTCAAATAATGCCTCGTTTAAATATCCTGAGTTACCAAAATCTGTAGAAGATATTATCATCGATGCACAAATAGTAAATGAAACCGGAAATGTTGACGATACCTACTTACGCTTGGGGAATTTGAATTTTAGGATTGATCAGGATGTTTTTAATGCAAAAGGTAGAATAGATCGCTTAACCACAAATCCTCTTGTAGATCTTGCGTTAAAAGGAAAGCTGAATCTGGCGAATCTTGAACAGGCGTATCCGTTAGAATTAGATCAAGATATTAATGGATTGCTTAGCGTTGATATGACTGCAAATTTTGATATGGAAAGTGTGGAGCAAGAGCGTTACCAAAATATCAAAAGTTCGGGAACGGCAAGTTTGAAAGATTTTAAATATGTATCTCCGGAGTTACCTAATGCGCTGAATATGGCTCAGGCTAATGTGACTTTTAATCCGGGGACAATTACTTTAAATACCTTGGAAGCTCAAACCGGACAAACTGATATTTCGGCTAAAGGAAGCATTGAAAATTTGATTCCGTTTGTGCTGTCTAAAGAAGATTTAAAAGGCCGGTTTACGGTAAATTCTAATTTGATTAATCTTGCTGATTTTAGTGTTGTTGAAGATGCAACAGTAACTCAAGATGAAGAAACAGCTACAACTTCAGCTTCAAGTTCAGGTAATGCGGCGATTAAGATTCCTTCTTTTCTGGATGCGGCTCTAGATTTTTCTGCCGGAAAGGTGATTTACGATAATATCACACTGAGCAACGTAAAAGGAAATGTTACGGTTCAAAATGAGACTGCAAGCTTAAATAATATAAGTTCCGATATATTTGGTGGAGCCATCGGTCTTAACGGAAATGTGAGTACAAAGAATACAACTCCAACTTTTGAAATGGCGCTCGACTTGAGCAGTGTTGATATTAGTGAGTCGTTCAATGGATTGGAAATGCTTCAGCAGCTCACTCCAATTGCTAAAGCTCTTCAAGGAAAACTGAATACCAATATTCAGCTTAAAGGAAATCTTACGGATGACTTAACTCCGGTGTTATCCTCTTTAGCGGGTAATGCTTTGGCACAATTGCTTACAGCAGAGGTGAATCCGCAGCAAATGAAATTGCTAAGCGCTTTAGATAGTAAATTAGATTTTATCGATTTACAAAATCTAGATCTTAGTAACTTAAAAACCCAGCTGAGTTTTGACAATGGTCTGGTGACGGTAAAACCTTTTGATTTCAATATCAAAGGGATTAATGTAGGGGTGAGCGGTACGCATAGTCTTGAAAACAGTATGAATTATACCCTCAATTTAAAAGTGCCGGGATCGTATCTTGGGTCTAAAGTAGGGAGTACGTTAGCCAATCTTAGCAATGCCGATCTTGAAAAATACACTGTCGATTTGCCTATTAACTTAACCGGTGATTTTACAAATCCGCAGGTTTCTTTAAATACGCAACAGGCAGTGACCAATTTGACACAACAAATAGTAGCAACGCAAAAGGATAAATTGAAGCAACAAGGGGAAGATAAAGTACGAGATGTACTAGGAGGTCTTTTAGGAGGGAATAAAACAACTACAGATTCTACAGCTACCCAAACTGCAAAAGATTCTACATCAACGACCAATCAATCAACGACAGAAAAAGTAGTTAAGGATGTTCTGGGTGGATTGTTTGGTAAGAAGAAAGCTGCAGACACTACCAAAACGAATAATTGATCTTTGCGAAACACCAATAAAAAAGAGCGCAGGTAGCGCTCTTTTTTATTGGCACCGCCAAAGGGTCAAATACTTCGAGGCTTGCCTCGAAATTGAACATTCGTTTCCAAACGATGCCCCACGGCTTGCTCCGAAATGGTTTACATCATAATGATCTAATTATTAAAAGCTTATTACAATAAACTCAGATCGTCTGTTAAGTTGGTGTTGTTCTTCGGTGCAATCGGCACCATTACCACAATCGTTTATTAATTGGGTTTCCCCAAAACCTTCTCCGGAAATTCGAGAGGGTTCTATACCTCGGTTTACGATCCAGTCTGCTGTAGATTTTGCACGTTTATCAGAAAGGCTGAGGTTGTAAGCATCATTACCGCGACTATCTGTGTGTGATCGTATCTCAACTACCAGGGAAGGGTTAGACTCCATAACGGCTAATACCTTTGTAAGTTCTTCAGCAGCGTCAGGTCTGATATTAAAGCGATCAAAATCAAAATAGATAGGCTTTAACTTAAGAAGATCAGCAAGGTCATCGCCTTCATTAATTTTTGTGATACGCGGCTCTAAATACAAGTCTACCACTTGGTCTCCACCACCTTTAGGTGTGGTGATCAGGGATTCAGAAGAGTAGTATTCGGGTTCATCGGCACGTATGAGTATTTCCTGACCACAAATAGGGCGAAGACTGTATTCTCCATTTTCATTCACTTGCGTTGTTTCTAGAACATTGCCTTCAAGATCAATAACACTCACAGTGGCTGTAGGTATTGGTAAATTGGTTTCTTTATCGCGAATGGTACCTGTAACCAATGACGTACACACGGGAATCACAACAGGTTTGCGTGAAAATCTAAAGATGTCATCGCTTCCCATTCCAAAATACCGGTTTGTTGAAAAATAGCCAATATTGAGGTAGTCATCTACGATAAAGGCAAAATCATCCTGCGGACTGTTCACCGGCTCGCCTAAATTGATCACATAAGCTACATCGCCATTCTTCTTTGTAGCAACCACGTAGATGTCGAGTCCACCCAATCCCGGGCGACCATCTGAAGAAAAATAAAGATTTCCTTTTTTGCTTATAAAGGGAAAGTTTTCACGTCCTTCCGTATTGATAATGGGTCCTAAATTTTTTGGTTCGCTATATTCATTATCACCTATAATATCGACCACCCAAATGTCAGAAAATCCTACAGTTCCCGGCATATCTGAGGCGAAATAGAGTTGTTTGTTGTCAGGACTCAAGGCAGGATGTGAAACAGAATAGCTGTTGTCATTAAATGGTAGTTCAACAGGAGCTCCCCAGCTTCCTCCTTTCTTAACCGATTTGAAGATTTTTAGACGTACGGTTCCGTTTTTATCGGTGCGTTTTACACCATTGCTGAAGTTATTTCGGGTAAAATACATCGTGTTGCCATCACTGGTAAAGGTTGGAGAAGACTCGTGGTAGCGCGTATTGATAGCATCCCCGCCAAATTTTTCAACAACGCCAAGCTCACCGGTTTCAGCATCTATGGGTGCAGCATAGAAATCTAAAAAAGGTTCGTTGTTCCATTTATGGATGTATTTTGATGTAGAGCCCGTATCTCTGGCAGAGGAGAAAATGAGTTTGTTCTCATAAAACATAGGCCCAAAATCAGAGAGTCTTGAGTTGGTTCTGCGTAGATTTTCTACTTCATATTCGCTTTCGCTATAGCTTATTTCTTCTAGGTAATCTGGTTTTTCTTCAAACAATTCGGCACGTGAGTCACCACCTTTTAGCTGGCGAAAGCGCTCCATAATTCTATCAGACTCACTGTATTTTTGAATGCCTTTTAGAGATTGTGCATATCTGAAAAGGTCTTCTGGAGTGAGGGTTTCAGCATACTTATCAAATAGTTTTTGATACCATTTTGCGCTGTCTTCATACAATCCGTTAAAATAATAGCTGTCGCCTAATTTTTTAAAAAGTTCTGCAGATTCATAGCCTTCGCCGGCAAGACGCAGGTAGATCTTTTGAGCATCTATAAATGCATAACTCTCAAATTTCTTGGCTGCTTTATCAAGTTCTTTCTCCTGAGCAAATGAAAAAGTAAACGTGAATAGAAATATAAATTGAAGAAACCGCTTGCCTATAATTGATTGCATAGCTTGTAAGTAAAAGTTTGAAATTAGGATTTAGGGGCTGTGAATATAACTAAAATAAGAGCTGTAAAACGTCTAATCTCACTGATTTATAAAAAATTAGCAGGGGATAAATCCCCTTTTTTTAGATAAACAATTGAGAAATCGTATGTTGAAAAAGTACTTGTATAAGAAAGTGAGTTAATTTCTGAACTCTCAATAGAATTTTCCACTAAAGGAAGTGTTTCTTGTCTTGAGCGGGTTAACTTTATACTTTTGAATAAAATGAAATATATGCTAAGCGATCACATAAAAAACAGAAGATCTGTTTTTCCTAATCAATTTTCAGAAAAACCGGTAAGTGTAGAAGCAATAAAAACACTATTAGAAGCTGCTAATTGGGCGCCAACACACAGAAAAACCCAACCTTGGCGTTTTAAAGTTTTTAGAGAAGAGTCTTTAGATTTGCTGGCAGACTATGTTACTAAAGCATACACAAAGGTTACTCCTGAGGCTAAATTTTCAGCCTTCAAACTCAAAAAAACCTTAGAAAAGGTAACTTCAAGTGCTGCCGTTATCGTGATTTGTATGCAACGTGATCCTAAAGAAAGCGTGCCAGAATGGGAGGAAATAGCAGCCACGGCAATGGCTGTGCAAAATTTATGGTTGATGACCGCAGAGTTAGGGCTTGGAGGTTACTGGAGCACACCAGGCTATATTTCTGAAATGCATTCTGATCTAAAACTTGCCGACGGCGAGCGCTGTTTAGGCTTTTTCTATTTGGGTGCATTTGAAGACGAACCTTTACCAGGCGAGCGCGACGATATTGAAGAAAAAGTCACTTGGTTCTAAAACGAGCTTTTACGTGGTAAAAGACTATTCTTTTACCACTTGTCCTGATTTCATTACAAAAATCACCTCATTAAGCGTGTCTATATTTTTGATAGGATCTTCGTTCACCGCGATAATATCGGCTTTAAATCCGGGAGCGACCTGACCAAGTTTGTCTTCAGCTTTTAAAACTTTGGCACTTTCAATGGTTGCAGATTGAATGGCTTTCATAGCCGGCATTCCTGCTTCCACCATATATCCAAATTCTTTGGCATTATCTCCATGAGGGAATACTCCGGCATCGGTACCAAATGCTATATTCACGCCTTTTTTATAGGCCATCGCAAAGGTTTTTTGCAATTGTGGCCCTATTTCTAAAGCTTTAGGTACAATTATAGCAGGATAATAATCTTTTATTTTTGCTTTTTCTGCAACATATTTTCCGGCGCTAAGCGTTGGTACGTAGTACGTACCGTGTTCAACCATCAGATCTGCAGTTGCTTCACTCATAAGCGTCCCGTGTTCAATGGTTTTTACACCTGCTTTTACAGCGCGTTGCATTCCGTCATCTCCGTGAGCGTGTGCAGCAACTTGTAAATCATAATCTTTTCCGGTGGTTACGATGGCTTCGATCTCTTCCTCTGTAAATTGTGGATTTTGACCATTTTTAGCAACACTTAAAACTCCGCCGGTAGCCGTAATCTTTATCCAGTCTGCACCATTTTTATAGCGTTGTCTTACTGCTTTACGAGCATCGTCAACATTATTAACAACACCTTCTTTAGGTCCCGGATCACCCATAAGATCTTTTCGGTATCCGTTAGTAGGATCTGCATGACCACCGGTGGTTCCAATGGCTTTTTCTGCAGTGTAAATACGAGGCCCTATTACTTTCCCCGTATTGATAGCATTTCGTAAGGATACGTTTACGCCGCTACCTCCAAGGTCGCGTACGGTGGTGAAGCCCGCCATAAGTGTGCGAAACGCAATTTCTTGAGCTTTGTATGCAACATCAGCTTCATTGAGCGTGAATTCCTCTAGATACTGAGTGGGGCTGGTTTCCCCTTCAATATGAACGTGCAAATCGGCAAAGCCGGGAAGGATAACTTTATCTTTTAAATCAATAATTTCACCATCTCCCGATTGGTAACCATCCACGACATCTTCAATCTCATCTCCTGATACTATGATCGTTTTTTCAGTTAAAATTTTTCCGTTTTTGGTGTCTACTAGTTTGCCTACTTGTAAATACGTTTTTTGAGCAAAAGCAGAAAGGCTAACGATCGCCAAGATCAGTGAGAGAAGAGTGGTGCGCATGTCGGTAGTTGTTTAGTCTATAAATTCTAAGATTTTAGTTACAATATACTCAATTTGTTCGTCATCAAGCTCGCTATGCATTGGTAATGAGATAACTTCTTGTACCAGTTTGTTGGTAATAGGAAAATCTGCTTCGTTGTATCTATCATCTGCATAAGCTTTTTGCTTATGTAACGGGATAGGATAATACACACCGCAAGGAATCTCGTTGGCATTGAGGTGTTTTACCAGAGCATCGCGGTCAACGTCCTTGAGTCTAAGAGTATATTGATGGAATACGTGGCAATCGCAAGCTGTACCACAAATCGTAGGTGTTATAATTTTAGGATGATCCTGGAGCTTTTCGGTGTATTTTAAAGCTGAAGCTCTTCTGCGCGCATTATAATCATCAAGATGCGGAAGCTTTGCACGTAAAACAGCGGCTTGAATCGCATCTAACCGTGAATTCACCCCCACGACATCGTGATGGTAGCGCTCGTACATTCCGTGATTTACAATCCCTCTAATGGTATGTGCAAGAGCATCGTCGTTAGTGAAAATGGCCCCACCATCTCCATAACAACCTAAATTTTTAGAAGGAAAGAATGAGGTGCTTCCCACGTGGCCAATAGCTCCCGTTTTTACCTTTTTACCGTCTTTATGGGTGTAATTTGCACCAATAGCTTGCGCATTATCTTCAATCACAAAAAGGTCATGTTCTTCTGCAATTTCAAGAATTGCATCCATATTGGCCGCTTTTCCGAATAAATGTACAGGAACGATTGCCTTAGTCTTAGGAGTGATTGCTTTTTTGATCGCTTCAATATCGATATTAAAGTCAATAGGATCAACATCTACAAGTACCGGTGTAAGTTGTAAAAGTGCAATGACCTCTACAGTTGCAGCAAAGGTGAAATCTGCAGTAATCACTTCGTCTCCAGGTTTTAGGCCTAGCCCCATCATTGCAATTTGCAAAGCATCGGTACCGTTTGCACAAGGGATCACGTGTTTTACATTGAGGTATTCTTCAAGTTCTTTTTGAAATTCGTGAACTTGAGGCCCGTTGATGAAGGCGGTGGTATCAATAACCTCTTGAATACTTTGATTTACTTGCTCTTTTATAGGTTGGTACTGACCTTTAAGGTCAACCATTTGAATTTTTTTCATAAGAATTTTTTATGCCGAAATCGTTCTGATAAACCAAAAAAGTTGAAGTTGTTTTAGGTTTAAAAGCATCCTTTTTCGGTAGTACGAAAGTACGAAATCTACCCGCTATCGCCAATGTATTTTTTAACCGGGAAAAGGCTATTTTTGCGAGGCTATGCGACATCTGTACTCCTTTTATATTGCGTTTTTTAATTTTATACTGCCTGTTTTGGGAATTTTCAGCTCCAAGCTGAAGACATTCAGGGTGGCACGTCGCGGTGTATTTGATGTACTAAAATCAGAAATGGCTAACGGTGATCGGGTGATTTGGCTTCATGCAGCTTCTCTAGGGGAATATGAGCAAGCGGTACCGATTTTAGAACAACTACGAACAGATTATAAAGCGCACAAAATCCTACTCACTTTTTTTTCACCTTCAGGTTATGAGATCAAGAAAAATACTCCTTTAGCAGACGTTGTTACTTATTTGCCTCTAGATACGCAGCGCAATGCCAAGCAATTCATCGGTATTGTAAAACCGGAGTTGGCCATTTTTGTAAAGTATGAATTTTGGCCCAATTACCTTTACGTATTAAAAAAATCAAAGGTGCATACCGTTTTGATTTCAGGCGTGTTTAGAACAAGTCAGCCATTTTTCAAATTTTATGGAAGCTGGATGAAAAAATCGCTCGAGGCATTCAACCATTTTTTTTTACAGAACTACAGTTCGTTAGAAAATTTAAAAAAGCTGGGCTTTGATAATGCTATTGTAAGTGGAGATACCCGATTTGATCGCGTAAGCCGACAACTTTCGTATGATAATACACTTCCATTTATAACTGAATTTAAAAAGCAAGAAACGTTGCTCGTGTGTGGTAGCACGTGGCCTGAGGATATTGACTTATTGGCTGACTTTATCAATAGTTCTAACCAAATGAAAACAGTCATCGCACCGCATAAAATCGATAAGGAGCGTATTGAGGTATTGCAAAATGCGATCACAAATAAAAGTGTTTTATATTCTGAATATCAAAAAGGAGCAACACTTGATGTAGATGTCTTAATTATTGACGCCATCGGATTTTTGACTAAAATTTATGCGTATGCAGATCTTGCCTACGTAGGCGGAGCTGCCGGAACCACCGGATTGCATAATATTTTAGAACCGGCAACTTTTGGAGTTCCTATAATTACCGGTTCTCAAATTTCCAAATTTCCAGAAGCTCAGGATTTAAGAAAGCTTGCAGGTTTGTTTACCGTTTCTTCTCACGAGGAAGCTCACGAAATCTTAAACCAACTGGTAATAGATAAAAGTTTCCGTGAAAAAACAGGAATGATTGCAGGTCATTTCATTTCAGAAAATACAGGAGCTACCCAGCAAATTTGTGACTATCTCAAAAATCAAACGCTTACCGCTTGATTGAGATACTGCCTAAACGGAAGTAATTCTTTATAAACTTCTACTACGTGGTCATCAAAGTCACTGCTTGTAACCAATTTTTGAGTCAAATCATGTTGCACGGCGAATGTCTTTTTACGTAGTAGTTCTATGAATCTGTGGTCTTGAGAAAATCCTTTAGGCGCTGTTTGCAAGCTCTCACCATCATCGATTAAGCCGCCAAACATTTTTTTAAAACTTGGTTTCTCTAGTATATCAACAAATTCTTCACCGTTATAATCAATCGCTTGTCTTATACTTTTAAGCAGCGATGATTTTGGCTTATAAAATCCACCGGCAATAAAACTTTCAGAAGTACCCAGGTGAATGTAGAAATCTCCCTGTTTGGTTTCTTGGTCTAGACCGGCTCCAAAATGATCTTTATAGACAGGTCGGTCAGGATGATAAAGTAAATTATTATTAATGCGGTTAATGGCTTTTTTACCCGTGGTATGCGTGTAATCAGGATCTATTTCAGCAAGTTTTAAATCCATTTGATTGAGCCAGTCTATGTAAAAGTCGCGTACTTCATGATACCATTTTCGGTTGTCATCCATCCATTCTTTAGAATTGTTTTTCTGTAATGCTCTGAGAAATTCATATAAACCTGTAAAGCTCATTTTTTAGCCTAAAGTTACATTTGTACGGTTATAGTACCGCTAGTTTCCTAGGTTTTAACGCCTTGTTTAGAATTTTTAGCAATGATTTATACATTCAGAAAAGAAAGCAATGGGAATTCTATCTAGTTTTGTCCTTCAACCAAATCATTAAATTATGAAAAAAGTAATTGGAATAGTTGTTTTAGGTCTTTTAGCGTTTAATACCTACTCATGTAGAGAGCAGGAAGAGAAAGAGACCGTTGTGGTAAAAGAAGTAGAAGTCGAAGATGATCGTGAGGGCATTTTAGAGCGTACCGCAAAAAAAGTAGATCAAGAGGTCAATAAAGAAATTGACGAAGAAATTGAAAATATCGGAGACGATAATAAATAGAAAATTATGAAAAAGCTAAGTATCATTGCGAGTCTATTACTCGTAGTATCTGTCTCATTTACTTCTTGTCGCGAAAAGAGCGAGAAAGAAAAGTTGGTAGAAGAAATGAAAGAAGAAGGTGCTGAAATAGAAACCAAAACAGATGATGACGGAAATTATAAAATGAAGATGGAGACTGAAGAAAAAGAAGTTAAAATCAAAGAAGACGCTGATGGCAATACCAAAATAAAGGTTGATAACTAGAGCGTTTCTTAAATAAATACCTTCGGCAAGTCTTGGAGTATAATACTCTTTGAGCGGTGCCCATAAAAAGCAAAAGCCACCATTAAAAATGGTGGCTTTATTTTTATAATAAGCTGAAAAATTTTAGTCTCTCAAGGTGCGCATTTGACTCTTCAATTCTTCCATTCCTTGTTGAAGCTCTTTTAATAAATTGCTTTCTGAAGGCGAATCTAAATGAAAAGTAAGCTTACTATTTACTTGCCATAATTCTTGAATGTCACTCACTTGAACTTCAAAAGGTAAATATTCTTGATTTAAAGAAATAAGTAACACTTTAGAAGGATCTGGTAATTTCTGAAGTTTTTTAACCACTACCGCATCAGGAAGAACCACAACATACACTTTGTTGTTGTAGGCTTCATCCATACTTGCAATGGCTTTTCCTAAAACCCAATCGTCAGGCATAAAATTAGGGAGCATACTGTCTCCTTCAATCTGAAATCCACGATAAGTAGCGTTTCGGTATTGCGGTAAAGGAAGATCAAAAGCAGGAAGTTGTTGATACCACTCTACATCTTGTACATTATGAGGATATCCTGCTGCAGCCTTTTGATTTACCATTACAAGATTCTCATTGTCGGCTATATCTACAGTAACTACCTTAGGACTAACGTCGCCTTTACCGGCGTGCAATAATTTTTGATTGCTGTAACCAAATAACCATAACGGGTTAACATTGTAAAGTCGCAAAAGTTCGGTTACGATTTGCCCCGATAATTTGGTGCGCCCGCGTTCAATATCAGCAGTAGAATTTTTAATACCTAAAGCTTCGGCAAACTCAGATTGTGTGAGATTTTGCTCTTCCCGTATTTGTTTAAAACGGCGAATATCGCCAGATACATCATTGATTCCCATAGCGTAAATGTAATATAATTCGGAATAAATCCGATTTAAAGATAGGAAAAAATCCACTAATCGGAAAAATTACATATTTTTGTAAAAATTCCAACTATGAATTTTGAGCGTATTCGAGAAAAATTAAATATCCTGGCCGATGCTGCCAAATATGATGTTTCGTGTTCCAGTAGTGGCAGCAAGCGATCTAATACCGGCAAAGGTCTGGGCGACAGCAGTGGTATGGGAATCTGTCATAGTTATACCGAAGATGGCCGGTGTATCTCGTTGCTCAAGATCTTACTTACAAATCATTGCATTTTTGACTGTGCTTATTGTGTTAGCCGAAAAAGTAATGATATCAAGCGTGCCGGCTTTAAAATTCAAGAGGTGGTAGACTTGACTATCAATTTCTATAGACGTAATTATATCGAAGGTTTATTTTTAAGCAGCGGGATTTTTTCAAGTCCAGATTATACGATGGAGCGTTTGATCGCCGTGGCAAAAAAGTTAAGACTTGAGGAAAACTTTAATGGCTACATTCACTTAAAATCAATCCCCGGTTGCAGTGATGAATTGATGCGGGAAGCCGGTTTGTACGCAGATCGACTGTCTATAAATATTGAAATTCCTACTGTATCCGGACTCAAGCTTTTAGCACCAGAAAAAGATCATAAAGATTTTATCAAGCCGATGGAAAAGGTGAAGAATGAGATCCTGCAGTTTAAAGCTGATAGAAAAGTTTCTAGAAAAACACCGGTGTATGCCCCGGCAGGTCAGAGTACGCAAATGATCGTGGGAGCTACCGGCGAAAGCGATAAAGATATTATGTATTCTGCAGTGCATTATTATAGCACCTATAATATGAAGCGGGTATATTACTCGGGTTATGTCCCGGTTCTTCAGGATGAGCGACTACCGGCTTTGGGAACCGAAGTGCCTATGTTGCGTGAAAACAGATTGTATCAAACCGATTGGCTACTTCGATTTTATGGCTTTGATGTACGCGAAATTTTAAATAAGGAGTATCCCAATCTCGATGTAGATATCGATCCTAAATTGAGTTGGGCTTTGCGTAATATGCATTTGTTTCCGGTTGATGTTAATACTGCAGATAAACGAATGCTTGCACGTATTCCGGGATTGGGGATGAAGTCAATGTACAAGATTCTAAATGCGCGCAAATACAGAAAACTCAATTGGGAACACCTTAAAACCATTGGCGTAGCACTCAATCGAGCCAGGTATTTTATGATTTGCGATTCTAAAACCTGGGAAAAGCGTGACCTCGAGCCACACAGGATCAAAAGTTTAATACTTCAAAGTTCGCAGAGTAAGTATCAAAAAATGTACAACGATCAATTGCGTTTATTTTAAGATGGCTTTACAAAAACTCATTTATGATGGAAGTTTTGAAGGCTTGCTCAACGCTATTTTTATAGTTTATCAAGAGCAACTTGATGATGCCGAAATTCTAGAAGAACGTTTTTATGAGCCCGATTTTTTTGCTGAAGCGCAACAGGTTTATACCGATGATACTAAAGCTACACGCGTATGGGAGGGGTTAAGAAAATTTCCGCAGTTTAGTGCTTCGGTTTACCGCTCGTTTTTAACAGAGCTGCCCGATAAAGAAATCTATATTCTTGATGCGGTACGGTATGTGCTTAAAACCAAAAACGATAAAGATTATGGTCAGCCTTCAGTTCTCAAATTGGCACAATTGACCAAACAAGTAGGCCGTGAAAAACACCGTATGGAAGCTTTTGTACGTTTTAAGCGCACCAAAGACGATTTGTATGTTGCCTTGATCGAACCAGATTTTAATGTGCTTCCGCTTATTGCTAAACATTTTAAAAGCAGATACGCAGATCAACAGTTTTTAATTTTTGATCAAAAACGTAGCTATGGTATTTTCTATGATCTGGAACGGGTTGAGTTTGTTACTTTAGATTTTGATGATCAGCAGTTAAAAGAGGCATTACATCAAGAAGAAAAACACTACGATAAAATGTGGCAGGATTATTTTGTAAGTACAGGGATTAAAAATAGAATCAATAAAAAATTGCACTTACAACACGTTCCCAAACGGTATTGGAAATACTTGAATGAAAAAAATCCGCTTTAGGATTAAATGATTATTTTTAATTATGTAACCAATAAAAATCCAAAGATGAAACGTATTTTTTTAAGTTTAGCAATGATCGCTTTAGTAGGTAGTGTTTATTCGTGTAGAGAGACCACGCAAGAAAAAACAGAAGAAGCTGTAGAAGCGATGGGAGAAGATATTGAAGATGCGGCAGAAGAGGCAGGTGAGGCCATTCAAGAGGGAGCAGATGAACTCAATGACGAGATTCAAGGGAACGACGATAACTAAATAGAATTTCAATCGAATATCGCTAAAGCATTTTAAAAGAAATTTTAAGATGCTTTTTTATTGGCTCCGCCAAAGGGTTTAATATTCCGAGGCTTTCCCTGAGTTAGTTTATTGGTATCGACATAGACTTTGATAATTTGTTTCTATAGCCGTCGGGATGCATCTAAATTGAATTTTTGCTAGCGAATGCTTCAAGAACTTATCCGGGTTAGATTATTTATAGGTCTCTGTACTTTTTTTTTTGAAAAATCCAAAAATTGAAGAGATATTGATAATCAATTTGTTGTGTGGGTTGCGTTATTTTTAGCAAAAACGTAAAATGACAAAATATTTAATAAAATTTAAGAATAAGCGATGTTAATTTATATACATTTGACACTAATTAACGCTAATTAAAATTACATCAATTATGAAAAAATTTATGTTTAGTGCATTTGCACTTTTATTAATGGTTTCTGTTTCTGCTTGTCGCGAAACTACCGAAGAAAAAACTGAAGACGCTATGGAAAGCGCTGCTGACGATATGGGTGATGCTATGGAAGATGCAGGTGATGCTGTAGAAGAAGCTGCAGAAGATACTGAAGCAGCAGTTGAAGAAGGTGCTCAAGAAGTTGAGGACGAAGTTGAAGGAAACGACGACATGTAATCTCAAATTGAGATTTATATAAGAAAGCCCCGAATGAAAATTCGGGGCTTTTTTTATGATTTGTAATACTATAGGTTAAACGCTGGCGCTACTTGTTGCAGCTTGGCGGTCAACTTTTTTAACCAAGCCTTGTAATACTTTTCCGGGACCCACTTCAATAAATTCTGAAGCACCATCGGCTAGCATATTTTTCACACTTTGCGTCCATTTTACCGGTGCTGTCAATTGAAAAAGAAGATTCTTTTTAATTTCAGCAGGATCTGTTACAGCAGTGGTACTTACGTTTTGATAAATAGGACAGGTAGGTTCACTAAAAGTGGTTTTCTCAATTGCGGCAGCAAGCTCCTCTCGAGCAGGTTCCATAAGAGGGGAGTGAAATGCTCCACCCACAGGAAGTACTAAAGCGCGCTTTGCACCACGCTCTTTCAAACGCTCGCAAGCTTCATTTACCGCATCAATTGCTCCAGAAATGATCAATTGTCCCGGGCAATTGTAGTTTGCTGCAACCACCACACCATCAACATCTGCACAAACCGATTCTACAAGTTCGTCTTCAAGCCCTAAAATAGCAGCCATTGTAGAAGGCTCATGGTCACAAGCTTTTTGCATCGCTTGTGCACGCTGCGAGACTAAGCGAAGACCGTCTTCAAAACTCAATACACCATTAGCTACAAGTGCAGAAATTTCACCTAAAGAATGTCCTGCAACCATTTGGGGTACCGCTTCCGCTCCCAAAGCTTTAAATAAAGCAACCGAATGCAAGAAAATCGCCGGTTGTGTTACTTTGGTCTCTTTCAGTTCTTCGGCAGTGCCTTCAAACATAATTTTGGTTATATCAAAGCCAAGGATCTCATTGGCACGCTCAAACAATTCGCGAGCAGTGGCTGAGGCTTCATAAACATCTTTACCCATTCCGGTAAACTGCGCTCCCTGACCGGGAAAAACATATGCTTTCATAAATAGATTTTTCTAAATAGTGCTGCAAAAATACACATACACATATGGATTCAGAAATTATAAATACAAAGTGCGGTATTTATTCTTGTAAAGTTGCTTATTTTGAATGATATAGGAAATGATCTTAATGATGAAACACAATCAATATTTTAAAATACTCGTTTTTTTAGTCTGGGTTTTTTCAACTACTGCTATGTATGCGCAATATGATGCGATCAGTAATCTTCCACTCAAGCAAAATCCTGCATATCAATGGGCTAATGAAAGCAAAAGGGCTTCTATAAAAGAGGCTAAAATGCAGGTTGATTTTTATTTAAAACAGAAAGATGCTGAAAACTACATCTACATTGTTGATGGTCAGGTTTTACCTGTAAATGATTTTAAAGAATATAAAGAAAGCATATTGAAGCAAGCTCGTGCCATCAATTTTGTAAAAAGAATAGACAGTGTTATGGGATATCCCTCTCACCGTAGACGAATGCTTATTTTGATAACCACACAAACCGTTGAAGATTAGCTGTAGATCTTTAGAATCGATATTGCTGTGTTGTAGTAATGCCCCCCAAAAAGGTTCACGTGAACCAGAATGTAATAAAGTTGCCAGAGTTTTATTCGGCTTTGCCAGTCTTCAGCCAGCGGAAATGCTTCATTGTACACGTTAAAAATTTCAGCTTCAAAACCGCCAAAAAGTTGCATCATTGCAAGATCCATCTCCCGGGGCGCGTAACAGGTCGCGGGGTCTATAAGTGCCGGGAAACCTTGTTCATTAATGATATAATTGCCTCCCCATAAATCACCGTGAATCAGGGAAGCCGGCTCAAGCGGGATGAGATCGGTTATCGTGTTATAAAAGCCATCTAGATTTTTGAAAGCATAACCTTGCTCGGAAGCCATTTCAAACTGTGGCAGCAAACGTTGCTCTATATAAAAACTCGCTGCATCCGTTTTTTGCGTATTGTATTGAGGTAGGCTCCCGATGTAATTATCTTCAGCAAACCCAAAAGGAGCAGTAGCTTGATGCATTTTTGCCAAGCTATTGCCAAAAATTTCTGCAAACTTTGGATGTTTCGGTTTGGCATCAATATACTCAAGAATTAAAAAGCTATCTGTGCCGAAGTTTCCAACTTGTATAACTTTCGGGATCTGGAAGCTTTCAGCTTGTCGAAGTTCCTGAAGACCTTTTGCTTCAAGGTCAAACATATTGGGATAGCGTTTTGCATCATTGACTTTGATGACAAAGTGCTTCTCTTCAGTTTTTAATAGGTAAACATTATTAATGTCGCCGCCTGATAAAGGACGTATTTCGGTTAGGGTAGTGTTTAGTGTAGATTCAAGATGGGTTTTGAAATCAGCGTTTAGCATACGTTAGATAGGTAAAAGCATAGTCGTGTTTCTCGTCCTTAGGGTGATAAGATTCTTCAAGCAACTCCCAAGTGTCATCATCAATTTCCGGGAAAAACGCATCAGCTTCAAAAGTGCCGTGAACTCGAGTGAGTTCTATATGCGTGGCAAATTCCATCCCAAGCTTATAAATTTCGCCGCCGCCAATAATGTACGGATTCTCATCATCAACCACAGTTTTAATAGCTTCCTCGATACTATTAACTACAATAATATGTTCTCCGGCATCATAATCGCTTTTTCGTGTGATAACAATGTGCGTTCTATTAGGTAAAGGTTTAGGAAATGATTCAAACGTCTTTCTTCCCATAATGATGTGATGATGCGAAGTCAATTTTTTAAAGCGTTTAAAATCATCAGGCAAGTGCCAAACTAAGTCATTATCCTTTCCTAAAGCATTATTTTCTGCGGCCGCAGCGATCAATGTTATTTTCATTATTTATGGTTCTAAAGGCGTATTAGGTCTGGTGATTTCAGGTTTTGAGGTTGTAGGTAAAGGATGTTCTTTTTCAACTTTTGTTTTTAGTTTTTCAATTTTTGCTTGCTGCTTGGCTACGAGTTTATCAAGCTGCTCATTTTCCCACTTCTTATTCATGAAACTGCTGAACAGAAATACATTCAAAAAATGAATTAAAAAGAAGAAAAACCAAATGAGCGTTGCCCATACAAACCAATCTACCTGTGCAGGTCTAAAATTGACACCAAAATCAAGAAATTTATTCAGAATGATGAACAGTACAGCACCGGCAAGAAAGACAATAAAATGTCTGAAAAGATTCTTTTTTTGTTTGATTCTGTATTGAGCATATTCAATAAGTTCTCGCTGCTCGCGGTCTATTTTTGTCGTTTCCTGCTTTTTTGAGAACATAAGAAAAAGTAAATTGTGTGAGAATCAAATTTACAAGATTTAATCGCTATACTCCCTTATGAAAAACTTAAAAAAGGAATTTCCGGTCACGGCAAATTACACACATCTCAATACTGCAGGTTCAGGCTTGCTTTCAGAAACACTACTGGATTTTAGACAGAATCACGATCTGGATTATCTCGTGATGGGAAGTCTTTTAAAAGATAATCAAGATAAGTTTATTACGAGCGTAAGAAAAGATGTAGGTGCTTTTTTTAAGTGTAATCCTGCTCGTGTGGCACTGGTTTCAAGTTTCTCTATGGGTTTTAATATGATGCTTGAAGCTTTACCTGCAAATAGCAAGGTTTTATTGCTTGCCGAAGATTATCCTTCGATCAACTGGCCTGTTGAAGCGCGTGATTTTGAAGTGTGTTATGCCGAGATCAATACTAATCTTGAGGAAAATATTTTAGAAGCAGTAGCCAAGCATAAGCCTGATGTTTTTTGTCTGAGTCTTGTGCAGTATGTGAGTGGTGTGCAAGTGGATTTTGAATTTCTTAAAGCCTTAAAAAAGGAGTATCCGGATTTATTGATTTGTGGTGATGGAACCCAGTATTGCGGCGTGGAGCCTTTTGATTTTGAAGCTAGCGGACTAGATATTTTGGGGGCAAGTGCTTATAAATGGTTGAATGCGGGTTATGGTAATGGTTTCTTTTTGTTTAAAGAAGGTGTGGAACAAGTGCTAAAACCAAAAGCTGTAGGTTTTGGTTCGGTACGCGGCTTGTACAAAGAAAATGAGCACTCTTTGATTGGTAAATTTGAACCGGGTCACATTGATACGCTTAACTTAGGTAGCTTGCAGGCGGCGCTTCAGTTGGTTAAAAAAGTGGGATATGACACTATTTCAACACAGATCGAGCTTTTGAAACGAAGAGCTATTGAAGAATTTTCTAGCCGTAATTTACTAGATGATGTGGTGCTTGAGCGTAAAATACATTCATCGATCTTTAATATTACGGGAGATCAAAAATTATTTGAAAAGCTTCGGTCACACGATGTCATTTGTTCACAACGTGGATCAGGTATTCGTGTAAGTTTCCATTATTTTAATACGGAAAGTGATTTGGAGAAGCTTCTGAAGTTAATTTAGCATTAAACCAATCGTTCAGGTTGTTAATTATGTGCGATTATTTAAATTGAAATCGTTTTCGTGTTTAAGTATTGATTTTCAAAAGCTTATAAAACTGGATATTCAAAAAAAATTAAGCTAAAATGCTGGTTTAATGAATTTTATCGGATGTTCAGTCTTAAATTTGTTTAAATCGAAAAGAAAATCGTTATGCCTATCACCAAACAATTTTTAAAGTCAAAACCAGAATGTAAAGTAACGTTCACTGTTTTAGATATCGATGCTAATTCGGTAGCTGTGGCCGGTGACTTTAACGAATGGGAAAAAGTAGAATTAAAAAAACTGAAAAACGGTTCTTTTAAAGGTGCTATAAATATTCCTGTTGAAGCTTCTTATGAATTCAAATATGCCGTAGACGGGGAGTGGATGAACGAGCCGGAAGCAGACGGTTACCAATGGAATGACTTTGCAGGTGCCGATAACAGTGTGCTTACGCTTTAATAATTTTAGAGGCGGCTTATTTTACTCGGCTTTTCGTTTAAAAGCATAGTCTGTAAACTGCTTTTGCGTATCGCTGAATTGAGCTGTGATCTCTAGTCCAGCCTCCTGCGCGAGCCATTGCACGACATCATCATCGTATTTCTGGGAAATTTCAGTATGTATGCTTTCCCAAGGGGCAAAATTAACCTCAATGTTGAGTTTTTTGAGTGTGACTTTTTGTTGGGTTGTGCTTACTAGGAAGCTCTTTGCAGTTCCTGTTTCAGGATCATAAACAGGCCAATGTTTAAAGGCTTCCGTATTGAAGTTACTGTCTAATTCGGTATTGATGCGTCTTAGGATGTTCTTATTGAATTCTGCTGTAATCTCCTGGGTGTCGTTGTAAGCATTTAGTATTTGTTGAGGGTCTTTTTTCTGATCTAGTCCCATAAACAGTAAATCTTCCGGTTGCATCGATTTTCTAATATTTACTAGAAAATCTATAGCCTGAGGATGTGTGAGATTACCAATGTTTGAACCTAACACCATAATCACCATTTTGCGTGCTGTATCGCGATTCCCTAGCTTTTTGAGCACGTCAAAGTACATTCCTTGTTCAGTTTGAATGTCGAGTTGTGGCCATTTTTCCTGAATGCTTTCCTCCAGTTCTTCAAGTACACTTGCACTAATGTCGATGGGCCGATAGGTAAAATCTAAATTTTCTTCATAAAATTTTTCAAGAAGAATTTTTGTTTTTTTTCCGTCCCCTGCGCCTAATTCTACCAGATCAAAACCCTGTGGTTCATCAAACAACTTAGCGATTTCTTCCTGATGTTTTTCTATGATGTTGTATTCACAAGAAGTGAGATAGTACTCCGGAAGCTCCATGATTTTCTGAAACAATTTATCTCCCTTTTTATCATAGAACCATTTTGAGGATAAGCGCTTAGGAAAAGCCGTAAGCCCTTCATAAACCTCCTTTTCAAAGGTATTTTGAAATTCAATCTTGGTAGTAGTTTTCATAGTGGTGTTATTGCGCTAGCCGAATTCCTGTGAATTGCCAACGAAGCTGTGGGTGAAAAAAGTTGCGATAGGTGGGTCTGGTATGTTTGTCTGATGTGGCAACAGAACCACCTCTCAGGACTTTTTGGCTCACCATAAATTTACCATTATACTCGCCTAAGGCACCGGGAGCTTTTTGATAATTAGGGTAAGGAAGGTAAGCGCTTTCCGTCCATTCCCAGCGTTGTCCCCATTCTAACTGATCTTGTGAAGCTTCCCATTCAAACTCGGTAGGAAGGCGGCAACCTTTCCATTGTGCATACGCAAAAGCCTCGTAATACGATAGATGTGTTGCGGGGGCTTTTAAGTCTAAGGGCTTTACACCGGCTAGGCCAAAATAAAACCAATTGTCTTCCTGTTTCTGCCAGTATTGAGGCGCCTTGGTAGGAAGACTTTTTACCCATTCCCAGCCTTCACTGTGCCAAAGTAAGACTTGCTCGTAACCACCGTCTTCAATAAATTCTAAATATTCTTTATTAGTGACAAGTTGGTTTGAAATTTTAAAATCATTGAGATATACTTTGTGTCTTCCCAACTCATTGTCATAACAAAAAGAATCGTCATGATGACCAATTTCATAAATACCCGCTTCTTTATGAATCCACTCTTGTTTATGTTGTGAAGGGGTGTATTCTGAAAAATCTGATGTGTACATCGGTTGCAGCGGATTGTTTCCAAGAATGTACTTGATGTCTGTGAGTAACAATTCCTGATGCTGTTTCTCATGATGAATTCCTATTTCTACAAGAGAGTGCAGTTCTTCTGAAGCTTCAGTTTGCTCCAATAATTCTTTAAGATGATGGGTTACGTGTTTACGATACGCATAAACTTCTTCTACAGTAGGGCGTGAGAGATTTCCGCGATCGGTGCGCACCACTCTGGCGCCCATGCTTTCGTAATAACTATTAAAAACAAAAGAGAAATTAGAATTGTACTCTTGATAGTCTGACTTGTGCTTTTTTAAAATAAAATCCTCAAAAAACCATGTAGTGTGCCCTAAATGCCATTTTGGAGGAGAGACATCAACGATAGGTTGTACAACATAATCTTCTATCTGTAAAGGCTTACAGATAGTTTCAGAATGCGTACGAGTTTCTAATAAAAAATCTAGAAGCGTAGTAGAAGTAGCAATCATAATAATGAGATATAACCAGTGGTTATTCTCAAATTTACGAGAATTCCTGCTACGCTTTAGCTTGCAATACGTTAAGCCCTAGTTAAAAGGTAAAAGGCATGCTGTATTTAATGGCTCTTGGTTTGCCTCCAGCCATTCCCGGAGTCATTTTTGGGATAGCCAAAATGTTGCGTTTAGCTTCTTCCTGCAAAACTTTGGTGCCACCTTTTACGCCAAGAATTTGGGGTTTTCCTTCTTCATTAATAACGAAGTCTACAATAACTTTTTCTTTGACACTTCCTTTGGTATAGCCTTCAGGAAATCTAAAATTAGATACGACGTGCTTTACCAATTGCTTTTTAAAGCAAGCTTTCTTTTCGGCAATTGAGCCTTCGCAGCCGGGCCAAACAGGTGGTATTTCTTTGATGGAGATTGCATTGCCAGAAACTGTCACTCCTTCTTGAGCAAAAGTAATCGAGGTTAAAAGTAGGGCGGCAATGAACAGAACTGATTTCATAATAATTGAAGATTTGGGGATTGATTTAAATAGCGACCTTACCCTTAATATGAGGATGTGGGTCATAATTCTCTAGTTTAAAATCATCAAATGAAAAACTAAAAATGTCCTTTACCTCTGGGTTAAGTGTCATTGTGGGTAATTTGCGTATTTCGCGGGTCAATTGCAAATTTAATTGTTCAATATGGTTGTTGTAGATGTGCGCGTCACCAAAGGTGTGAATAAAATCACCAGGTGCATAATCGCATACTTGAGCCATCATCATGGTAAACAATGCATAGGATGCGATATTAAAAGGTACTCCTAAAAATACGTCTGCACTGCGCTGGTAGAGTTGACATGAGAGTTTTGGGCGTTTATCCTCAGCCTCCGGATCGCCCGGTGCAACATAAAATTGAAAAAACGCATGACACGGTGGTAAAGCTGCTTTACCATTGGCTACGTTTTCAGCAAAAGATTTGGAAGTATCTGGCATAACGCTGGGATTCCAGGCGCTTACGAGCATACGTCTACTGTTAGGGTTGTTTTTTAGAGATTCAATCACCTCTTTGATCTGGTCAATTTCTTCACTGTTCCAATTGCGCCATTGATGTCCATAAACAGGACCCAAGTTTCCATCTTCATCTGCCCACTCGTTCCAGATACGAACGCCGTGTTCCTTTAAGTATTCAATATTGGTATCGCCTTTTAAAAACCAAAGTAACTCATAAATAATCGATTTTAAATGTAGTTTTTTGGTGGTGACCATAGGGAAGCCTTCACTTAGATCAAAACGCATTTGATATCCAAAAACGCTTAAGGTCCCTGTGCCGGTGCGGTCGCCTTTTTGTGCGCCGTTGTTTAAAATATGTTTGACGAGATCATGATACTGTTGCATAGCAGCTTATTCGATTTTTGGTAAAAATAAGGGTTTACTGGTGAGCGAAATTGTGAATATGATTTTTTTAATTAATAATTTATTAACTAATAATGACTATTTTCGCCTGTTGTAAAATGCTTATTTTAGTTCGATGCTATTAAAAACAATTCCTTATCCGTTTGGAGAGGCCAAATATTATCCAAGCTTCATACATGTTAAATTTCGTGAAGATTTGGATGTTGTAGAACTTGAATATTCTAAACAGATATTTAAGGATATTGAAGCGTTTTATGAGGGGGCGAAATACGTTGTGATTTCAGAACGCGGTCTTAATACGAGTTTTGACCCCATAAATATGAAATCGCTTAACCTTTCTAAAATGCAAGGACTTGCTGTCGTTTCGCCAGAAGGTGCAGCGCGTCGTGACGAACTCATTGTTGAGCAAGGCTATTATAAAGGTTCTTTTGCTTTTTTTACAACGTATAAGGCTGCTGAAGAATGGGCGCTAACTTTTGAATAAAAGTTCTTAACCAATAATCATTCCGGCGATTGTTGCTGAAAGTAATGACGCAAGGGTTCCTCCCAAAACAGCTTTAAGACCAAATTCTGAAAGTGTTTTTCTTTGTCCGGGTGCTAACGAGCCTATTCCTCCAATTTGAATTCCTATCGAAGCAAAATTGGCAAAACCACATAATAAATAGGTTGCCATTATCACCGATTTTTGATAGGTGAAACTCAATTCGTTAAGTGGGTTTTTAAGTTCAGCAAGCTGAATGTAGCCTACAAATTCACTGGCAGCCAATTTGATACCGAGCAATTGCCCCATAAGCATAATATCTTCTGAGGCAACACCTATAAGCCACATAAGCGGCGCGAAAATGGTTCCCAATACCGCTTCTAAAGAAAAGCTAGAGTAGGGAGTATGCGTTGCAAGAACATCATTTAAAGTAGTTACTTCGCCAATTTTGCCAAGACCGTAGTTGATCATTGCAATAAACGCAACAAAAACAAGGAGCATTGCACCTACGTTGGCGGCAAGTTTTAAACCTTCGGTAGTACCGGTAGCGATAGCATCTAGAATATTAGAGCCTATTTTATCTGAAGAAACTTCAACGCTCGAATCGATAGGCATTTGTTGCGGATACAAAAGTTTTGAGATAACAATGGCTCCCGGCGCTGCCATAACAGATGCAGCCAATAAATGTCGGGCAAATTCAAGCCGAAGTGCAGCATCGTCACCACTTAGAAACCCAATATAAGCTGCTAATACACCACCGGCTACGGTTGCCATTCCCCCTACCATAACGAGAAGGATCTCAGAACGTGTCATACGTTCTAAATAGGCTTTGATCATCAATGGTGCTTCAGTTTGACCCAAAAATATATTTCCCGCAACCGATAAACTTTCGGCACCAGAAATGCCTAAAAGTTTAGTGAGTACCCAGGCCATCCCCTTAACCACGATTTGTACAATACCTAAATAATATAATACCGAAGTTAAGGCCGAGAAGAAAATGATAGTAGGTAACACCTGAAATATAAATATGAAGCCATAGCTGTCGACATCCATCATTCCGCCTAAGAGAAATTCACTACCTGCAGCAGTAAAATCAAGGATCTTTACAAAGATCTTCCCTACAAATTCAAAAGATTTTTGAACAAAAGGAACTTTTAAAACGCCAATGGCCAGTAAGAGCTGTGCTCCAAGACCTATTCCTATGGTTTTCCAATTGATTGCTTTTCGGTTTGTGCTGCACAGGTAAGCAATTACCAGTAAACAAACCATTCCTAAAACACCACGCCACAGGCTGTCAAAAGAAAAACCGGCGTTGGGTATAATAGTTTTGCTTGCTTCTACAGGAAGAATTTCTTGTGCGCTTTGAGCAAAGGTATTTAGACTAGCAGATAGGGTGACAATTAGGAATAAGAGTAATTTTCGCATCTATATTAATTGCGTTTAGATATTTCGTCTCTGATTTTGGCTGCAGCCTCGTAATCTTCGGCAGCCACGGCCTGTTCTAAAAGTGAATTAAGCTCTCCAAGGGATAGTTTTTTGTAATCGCTCGTGCTTGATGTGTTTTGTTCCTCCTCTTCTTCAACAACCAATTGATCTACAAATACATCATCTACATTGTCTTCATCCTCTTCCTGATTTTGCTCGGTACCTTTAAGGTATATTCCTGCTTTATCCAGAATGTTTTTGTAGGTAAAAATAGGAGCGTTAAAACGCAAGGCTAAAGAAATAGCATCACTAGTACGGGCATCAATGATCTCTTCGATATTATCACGCTCACAAATAATACTACTGTAAAAAACACCGTCAACCAGTTTATGGATGATCACTTGCTTGACCTGAATGTCAAAACGATCTGCAAAGTTTTTAAACAAATCGTGAGTAAGAGGTCGAGGTGGCTTGATTTCTTTTTCTAAAGCAATAGCTATAGATTGTGCTTCAAAAGCACCAATGACTATGGGTAGCTTGCGGTCACCATCAACTTCACTTAGTATTAAAGCGTATGCGCCATTTTGTGTCTGGCTATACGATATTCCCTTAATATTCAAACGCACTAAACTCATAAGCTGTAAAAATATAAAAAGGCTGTTTAAAAGAGGACAGATATCCAAATTTAAACAGCCCTTTGAGCGGTCGAAAATACTAAATTTAAGAGTTATTCGCCTTAAACTCTTTTAATTTTTCGTTTAGCTTAGGTACAACTTCGAAAGCATCCCCCACAATACCGTAATCTGCGGCCTTGAAAAAAGGTGCTTCCGGGTCTGTATTGATAACCACTTTGGTCTTAGAAGCGTTAATTCCTGCAAGATGCTGGATGGCTCCAGAAATACCAATTGCGATATATAAATTTGAGGCTACCGGTTTACCGGTTTGTCCTACGTGTTCGCTATGCGGTCTCCAGCCCATATCAGAAACCGGCTTTGAGCAAGCAGTTGCAGCGCCAAGAATATCGGCCATTTCTTCAACCATGCCCCAATTTTCTGGTCCTTTTAATCCGCGACCTCCACTGACTACGATTTCTGCATCGGCGATGGTAACTTTATCTTTTACTTTATCTACAGATTGCACTTCAACCTTAAACTGTGAATCATCAAGGTTCGGCTCAAAAGTTTCTTCAGTAGCATCTTTTTGAGCTTCTTTAAGACCGAAACTGTTTTTAGATAAACCTATGATTTTTACATCGGTGGTGATTTCTGTATGATTAAAGGCTTTATTGGTAAAAGCCGTACGCTTAACTTTAAATGGAGCTTCGCTTTCTGGTAAAGCAACAACATTAGATGCGTAACCTGCTTCAAGATCAACAGCGAGAAGCGGCGCTAAATATTTCGCGTTTGCGCTACTGCTTAAAACAACAACTTTTGAAGCTTCTTTTTTTGCGACCTCTGTTAGTGCAGCAGCATAAGCATTAGCTGTGAATTTACTGAGTTTATCACTCTTTATGTGTACTACTTTATCTGCACCATAAGTACCTAATGATGCGGTTTCTTCAGCGTTCACGGCTACGGCAGTAACGGTGGTGCTCATCATATCTGCAATACCACGCGCATAGCTTACCACCTCGTAAGCGGTCTTTTTAAATTTTCCTTCTTCTGATTCTGTATATACTAAAACTGACATATTTTTTGCTTTTGTTTTTTCGCGTATGCGAAAGAATTAAACTTGAATTTAGGAGCTCTCTAGATTGCTTTTGCTTCGTTATGCAAAAGGTCGATCAGCTCATCTAAATTATCTGGAGAGATAAGTTTTACATCTCCCTTAGGTGCCGGTTTTTCAAAAGAAACTGCACTAGTCTCGGTAGAAGCGCCTTGTGGTTCTTTTACTTCAAGTGGCTTTTTACGTGCCATCATAATCCCACGCATATTTGGGATGCGTAAATCGCTTTCTTCAACGATTCCTTTTTGGCCTCCAACTACTAAAGGTAATTTTGCGGTTACGGTTTCTTTACCTCCGTCAATTTCACGAACAGCGGTAGCTGTGTCGCCATCAACTTCAAGACTTATACATGTGTTTACAAAACTAGCACCTAACAAACTCGCTAACATCCCGGGAACCATTCCTCCATTGTAGTCAATAGACTCACGGCCGGCAATGATCAGGTCGTAGTTTCCTTCTTTTGCAACTGCGCTCAATTCTTTGGCTACTTGAAAACCATCAAGTGCTTCAGTGTTGATGCGAATCGCAGAGTCTGCTCCTATAGCAAGTGCTTTTCTAAGTGTAGGTTCGGTTTCAGGACCACCTACATTTATAATATCTACGGTTGCGCCTTGTTTTTCTTTGAACCACATTGCGCGGGTAAGACCAAATTCATCATTTGGGTTGATCACAAATTGAACGCCGTTGGTGTCAAATTTGGTGTCATTATCTGTAAAATTGATTTTAGAAGTCGTATCAGGTACGTGACTGATGCATACTAATATTTTCATATATCAAACTTTTATCTTGTGAACTATTTCGTTTTCGTTACGAAAATAAGCATTAAAATCGGAAATTTGCTATGCGTGCATAACAAAATTTAGTTAAATCCGATTTCCTAGCGAAGATTTAATTCCTATTTTTGCTGTCCCCGCAAAATTGGGGATTTTACTTGATTTAACAGTACACGTACATCCACTTTTATTTATGAAAACAATACAATTTAGGGAAGCGGTTTGTGAAGCTATGAGTGAAGAAATGCGCCGTGATGAGGCCATTTATCTTATGGGTGAGGAAGTTGCAGAATATAATGGGGCTTACAAAGCGTCAAAAGGTATGCTTGATGAGTTTGGTCCAGATCGTGTAATCGATACTCCTATTTCAGAATTAGGTTTTGCCGGTATTGCCATTGGTAGTGCTATGAACGGTAACCGTCCTATTGTAGAGTATATGACCTTCAACTTTTCGCTTGTAGGTATAGATCAAATTATAAATAACGCGGCAAAAATCCGTCAGATGTCTGGTGGTCAATTTAACTGCCCTATTGTATTTAGAGGACCTACCGCTTCTGCAGGTCAGTTGGGTGCGACGCACTCGCAGGCATTTGAGAGCTGGTTTGCTAATACTCCCGGTCTTAAAGTAATTGTACCTTCAAATCCTGCTGATGCAAAAGGATTATTGAAGTCGGCAATACGTGATGACGATCCGGTTATTTTTATGGAAAGTGAGCAGATGTATGGTGATAAAGGAGAAGTGCCAGAAGGAGAATATTTAATTCCGATTGGTGTGGCCGATGTGAAGCGTGAAGGAAGCGATGTAACTATTGTTTCTTTCGGAAAGATCATCAAAGAGGCTTATGCTGCTGCTGAAGAATTAGAAAAAGACGGAATCTCTTGTGAGATCATCGACTTACGTACTGTAAGACCTTTAGATATTAATACGGTTATCGAATCTGTAAAGAAAACTAACAGATTGGTGATTCTTGAAGAGGCTTGGCCTTTTGGAAATGTATCTACTGAGATCACGTTCCAGGTTCAAGAAAAAGCATTTGATTATCTAGATGCTCCTATTATTAAAATAAACACTGCAGATACTCCTGCACCGTATTCTCCAGTTCTTTTAAAAGAATGGATACCAAACAGCAATGATGTTGTTAAAGCGGTTAAAAAAGTACTGTACAGATAACTAGATACTACTATCTTTGAAGCTTCATTGGTCATCAAATAATTGACTAATGAAGCTTTTTTTGTTAGTAGTCATTTTATTTGCGACGAATACCGTGTTTACGCAGTTCTAGCAATACTAATTCAATAGTTTTTGAGTTAGATTAAAGCGCCAAGATCGTTATCTATTTATATGAGGCAATTCCTATTCCTACTTTTTCTCATTTGTTTCCCAATAATTGTCTTAGGTCAAACCAAAGCAGGTGGTTTGGTATTTGACGCTCAAGGCAACCCCGTTCCTTTTGCAAATGTTGTATTTGCAGGCTCTTCAGAAGGAACGATCACCAATGAAGACGGAAGGTTTTATTTGCAGTCAGACAACACCTACGACGCTTTGAAAGTTACTTTCGTTGGGTTTAAGGCAAAAGAGGTATCGCTTCCGCAGCGCGTAAATTATGATCTTGAGATTACGCTTGAAGAAGAGACCGAAAGTCTTAGCGAGGTGGTGGTGTATAGCGGGAAGCAACCTAAAAAGAATAATCCGGCGATAGATATCCTTCGAAAGATTTGGGCCAATAAACGCTCGAACGGATTGAATCAATTTGACCAATATGCATACGATAAATATGAGAAGGTTGAGTTTGATCTAAACACGATCGATAGTTCGTTGATCAATAGTAAGATCTTCAATAAGATGGAATTCATCTTTGACCAGATGGATACCTCGCGAATAACCGGAAAAACCTATTTACCTATTTTTATCAATGAACGTAGTAGTGAGGTTTTTGGGGATAATATTTTAGACAAAGAGAAAGAAGAATTAAAAGGAAACCGAAATAGTGGTTTTAGCACCAATCAAACCTTGATCGCGTTTATTCAGGAGTTGTATAATGAGTTTAATATTTATGATAACTACCTGAAGTTTTTTGATAAAAGCTTTGTGAGTCCGTTGTCGACTACAGGAATAGACACCTACAATTATGTGCTTGCCGACAGTTCGTACATCAAAGATAAGTGGTGCTATAACATTATTTATTATCCCAGACGCTCTAACGAACTCACATTTAAAGGTGATTTTTGGGTAAATGACACCACTTGGGCGATCAAAGAGATCAATCTTCAGGTTAATAAAAGCGCAAATATTAACTGGGTTAAAGAGATCTATATTGAGCAAGAATATGACGTTCTTAACGATTCAGTTTTCTTAATTACCAGAGATTACTTTTTATCAGATTTCGCTTTGCGGAAAAAAGAAGGAAGTCGCGGCGTTTATGGAAAGCGAACCACGCTTTACGATAACTATGTTTTTGATCAACCAAAGCAGGAAGACTTTTATGATGAGCGCGTAACGCGCTACAATGAGCAAGTATACACACAACCTGATTCTTTCTGGGATGAAAACCGAATGGAGCCTTTAAGTAAAGACGAAAAAGGCGTTTATGTAATGCTCGACTCATTACAGAAAGTTCCCAAATTTCAAGCGTTTTACAATGTGAGCTCAGCGATGGTGAGCGGGTATTATGAGTGGGATAAAGCCAATTTAGATATTGGACCACTATTCTCGGCATTTGGTTTTAATGATGTTGAAGGCTTGCGGTTACGAGGAGGAGCGCGTACCTATTTTGATCAGAACGATCCCTGGCGTTTAGAAGGTTTTGGAGCCTATGGTTTTAAAGATAAAAAGTTTAAGTTTGGACTTTCGGGTAAAGTGTTACTTGATCATAAAGCACGTTTGATCGTTTCCGGAGGTTATCGTCAGGATGTTGAACAAATTGCTGCGAGTTTAACCACTTCAACAGATGTGTTAGGTCGTAACTTAGCATCTTCCTCGTTGGTTACAGTGGGGAATAATGACCAGCTTACGAGCATTAAATTGGCAAATTTTGCTATCGAAGCAGAGTTTTTCAAGAACTTTAAAGTCCGTTCTGATATTTCTTATCGAACCTTAGAATCGGCTTCTCCTACGTTCAACTTAGATTATTACACCGATTTTACACAAACCGAAGTCAAATCTCAAATCAAGCAAACCGAATTGGTTTTAAGCGGAATTTTTGAGCCGGGAAAACATACTTCGGGTTATGGGGTAGAACGCACGGTGACTAACGAGTGGTTTCCTACGATTTATTTTGGCTATACCAAAGGGGTTGAAGGCTTGTTTGACAGTGATTTTGACTATGAGAAATTACAGTTTTCTTACCGTCAACCGTGGCGTATGGGAGGTCTGGGTACGTTCAGTTCAACGATTGAAGCAGGTAAAACCTTTGGCGAAGTGCCGTTGGGATTGTTGAGTGTCGTTCCCGGGAACCAAAACTTATTTTCAATATATGGTACGTTTCCGCAGTTGAATTACTACGAGTTTGTGACCGATACGTATGCGACCTTGCATCTTGAGCATAATTTTGGCGGCCGACTTTTTGGACGTATTC
Organism: Leeuwenhoekiella blandensis MED217; assembly: GCF_000152985.1. GTDB lineage: Bacteria > Bacteroidota > Bacteroidia > Flavobacteriales > Flavobacteriaceae > Leeuwenhoekiella > Leeuwenhoekiella blandensis. The sequence goes on from NZ_CH672395.1 coordinate 441,453, forward strand.
CATTCTTGAGAAAGCTCAATCTTAGAGAGATCATTGGCTTTCGCGGAGCTTGGGGTTCAATTTCTGAAGAAAACCAATTGATCAATGCTTCCAATATTGATTATATCGCGCCCAATGAAGAGCCTTATTATGAATATAGTGTTGGTGTGGGGAACATTTTAAAAGTCTTACGTATCGATTTTAACTTCAGAGGAAACTACCTTGATACCCCAGACGCCAGAAGTTTTGGAGTCACAGGCGCGTTAGAGTTTTCATTTTAAGGGATTTAATTTCGTTTGTTAACTGAAATTAGAGATTATTAAACGAAAACGTTATATGTTTTGTAGTTTACTTCTTTTCAATGCTTTTTCTTGTGGTAGCTTGACATTTAGAGTATTTTTGTTGCCCAAAATAGGTTAAAAAGCAATAGAAAATATAAAGCCAGAACAACTATGACAGCAGATAGCATTTCAACATTTGATGTTTTAATTGAAATCCCAAAGGGAAGTCGTAATAAGTATGAGTACGATTTTAAATTGAAGAAAATTAGATACGACCGTATGATCTTTTCTTCAATGATGTACCCGGCAGACTATGGGTTCATTCCTGAAACTTTAGCCCTTGACGGTGATCCTCTTGATGTTTTGGTATTGGTTACAGAGCCTACTTTCCCGGGTTGTGTTATGGAAGTAAAACCAATTGGTGTTTTCCATATGACCGATGAGAAAGGTCCAGATGAAAAAATTATCTGTGTGCCGGTAAGTGATCCTATTGCAAGTAGAATTACAGATCTAAGCGAATTAAATCCACATTTGATCAAAGAGATCGGTCATTTTTTCCAAGTTTATAAAGATCTAGAAAAGAAAAAAGTAGATGTAGGTGGTTTTGGTGACGTAAATGAAGCCAAAGAGATCATCAAACAATGTATCGACCGTTATACCAATAGCGATGTTCCTAAAGAGGAAGTAAGTATCGACTAATTGATAAGGTTTATAAAGATTATTTAAAAGACTGCTAATGAGCAGTCTTTTTTTATGGATTATTTTCTGTAATTTGAGGATATAATTGTATTCATATCAATTTCAATACATTAGTACGACTTAATAAATTCACTTTTTATGGAATCAAACATTATTTATGTGCCAATTGTTCTGGCAGTATTAGGCTTGCTTTTTATGTTCATTAAAATGGCGTGGGTTAAGAAACAACCTGCCGGAAACGATAAAATGCAAAGCATTTCAAAAAGTATTAAAGAAGGTGCATTGGCTTTTCTGGCTGCAGAATATAGGTTACTTCTTGTTTTTGTAGTTATTGCTTCTGTTCTTTTATATGTTATCTCAAACGTTGTAGCTACGACAAGTTGGTTAATTGTACCCGCTTTTATCATCGGGGCGTTCTTTTCGGCGCTAGCCGGAAACATCGGTATGCGTATCGCAACAGATGCGAATGCACGTACTGCCGAAGCTGCAAAAACGAGTTTACCTAATGCCCTCAAAGTAAGTTTTGGTGGCGGTACCGTAATGGGACTCGGTGTAGCCGGGCTCGCCGTTCTTGGACTCAGTTTGATCTTCCTGTTTTTGATGGGAAGTTTTCTTACCGAAGGAGGAAATTTTTATAATGAAATGACCATCGTACTCGAGACGCTCGCAGGCTTCTCATTGGGAGCGGAATCTATTGCCTTATTTGCGCGCGTAGGTGGCGGAATTTACACTAAAGCCGCCGATGTGGGCGCCGACCTTGTGGGGAAAGTAGAAGCTGGTATTCCTGAAGATGATCCTCGCAATCCCGCGACGATTGCAGATAATGTTGGAGACAATGTGGGTGATGTTGCCGGTATGGGTGCTGATCTTTTTGGGAGCTACGTTGCAACGGTATTAGCAGCTATGGTGCTGGGGAATTACCTCGTACAAGATATGTCTCAAGGAGCTCAATTTACCGATGCGTTTAACAATATGGGACCTATTTTGCTGCCTGTGGTTATTGCTGGGGTTGGTATTTTAGCTTCGATCATCGGGACTTTTTTAGTGAGTATTAAAAGTAATGAAGCCAAAGAGTCTCAGGTGCAAAAAGCCCTGGATATGGGGAATTGGGTGGCGATCATTTTAACTTTGATAGCGAGTTATTTTCTCATCGACTGGATGCTGCCCGAGGTGATGTCGATGCAATTTTTTGGAGAAGGCTATAAAGACATCGCTTCTATAAATGTGTTCTGGTCGGCTTGTATTGGTCTTGCGGTGGGAGCGCTTATTTCTGTTGTGACCGCACACTATACAAGTTTAGGAAAAGGTCCTGTGCTGGATATTGTGAAGAACTCTTCAACCGGGGCAGCGACCAATATTATCGCAGGTCTCGCAGTAGGAATGAAATCAACGTTTCTTTCGGTTTTGTTATTTGCTGCGGCGATCTACGGTTCGTATGAACTGGCAGGGTTTTATGGTGTAGCGCTTGCTGCTTCGGCAATGATGGCAACCACCGCGATGCAGCTGGCGATAGACGCTTTTGGCCCCATCGCAGATAATGCAGGAGGTGTTGCCGAAATGAGCGAACTCGAAGATCACGTTCGCGAACGTACCGATATTTTAGATTCTGTTGGGAATACAACGGCTGCGGTGGGTAAAGGTTTTGCGATTGCTTCAGCAGCTTTGACGGCTTTGGCCCTTTTTGCGGCTTATGTGACATTTACAGGAATTGACGGAATCAATATTTTTAAAGCAGATGTGCTTGCTGCGCTTTTTGTGGGCGGAATGATCCCCGTGATCTTTTCAGCATTAGCCATGCAATCGGTGGGGAAAGCTGCCATGCAAATGGTGCAGGAAGTCCGTCGTCAGTTTAAAGAAATTCCCGGAATTTTAGAAGGAACCGGTAAACCAGAATACGGTAAATGTGTCGCGATTTCTACTCAGGCGGCCTTACGTGAAATGATTCTGCCGGGATTGATCACCATAATTGTACCCATCATCATCGGTCTTCTTTTTGGCGCTGAACCTCTTGGCGGATATATGGCTGGTGTTTGTGTTTCTGGTGTGATGTGGGCGATCTTTCAGAATAATGCCGGGGGTGCCTGGGACAATGCAAAGAAGTCTTTTGAAGCCGGTGTTGAAATTAACGGAAAAGTAGAATATAAGGGAAGCGATGCACACAAAGCAGCTGTTACCGGAGACACCGTGGGAGATCCATTCAAAGATACTTCAGGACCTTCTATGAATATTCTGATCAAACTTACGTGTCTGGTGGGTCTTGTGATTGCTCCGATTTTAGGAGGTCATTCTGAAGGTTTGGCTACAAATCAAGAAATAAAGCTTGAAGTGCAAATGCAAGAGGAGTCTAACGGACTTTTCAGCGCTCTGGTTACCGAAACCACCACTGTAGATGGAAAAATTCAGGTTACTGAAAAGCGTTTAGAAGGCACTGAAGCAGAAGTTAAACAAGAACTTGAAAAGTATAATGCTTCTGAAAATGCTGAAGAAAAACATGTCATCAAGGAGGTGAAGTTTGAAGAAAAAGAATAACGTATCCTTAAGACAACTTTATCATTTAAAATCCCGGTGACTTCATCGGGATTTTCTAATTTAAAGATATGCTGAAGGACGTTCTACAAAAATTAAGATTACACCCTAAAGATCCGTTACAAATTCACGGGTACCAGACCTATGGTACCTCAAATCATTTGTATATGATGGGGCGAGCCCTCGAGGATGAAGGAGTTGATCTTGATAAAACAGGTTTTGCCAGTGCTTTTAAAAATGCATACAAACAATTTAAAAGTGATGAACTGGCCGATGCTAAACTTAAAATTAGGTTGCCAGATGATCGGGTGTTTTATGCGGTGACAGATAAAGAAGGCTATTTTAAGATCGATAAACGCGTAGAAAATCTTGGAGCATTAACAAACGAGGAAGGTTGGTTGCAGCTCGAGTTGGGTTATGACGATGCCAATCAAAAACGTTTCATTAAAAACAACAATCGCTTTTCTGGGCAAATGTTGATTCCTTCAAAAAAAGCAGAATATGGCGTTATTAGCGATATTGATGATACGATCTTAAAAACAGGAGTTACTTCAATCTTAAAATGGCGGGTGATTTTTAATACATTGTTTACCAATGTTGGTAATCGAACGCCTTTTAAAGGAGCATCTTCGTTTTATAACAAATTGCATTTGGGACGCAGTGGAACCGCCGCCAACCCGATGTTTTATGTAAGTAATAGTCCGTGGAATTTATACCATTACCTGCAAGCCTTCATCAAACATAATAACTTTCCCAAAGGAGCGATTCTTTTAAGGGATTTCAGGACCCCTTTTGATCGAACTCCAAAACCTGAAAAGCCACACAAGCAGCGTGAAATTCGTAATATTTTAAAGACCTATCCAGATTTACAATTTGTACTTATTGGCGATAGTGGTGAACACGATGCCGATATCTATATTGAAATTGCCGAAGAGTTTCCTGAGCGTATTAAAGCGATTTATTTACGCAGTGTAAACCACGAGAAACGGGCATTTCGCGTACGTGGCTTACTTGAGCGTTTTGAAGTAACGCCAGCACTATTGGTAAAAGACAGTACTGCAGCTTTAGAACACGCCAGAGATTTAGAACTTATTAAATAAGACTTAGACTTCGCGTACCACAAAGAAACCATCATTACCTTGATCCTGATACAGTGGCATAAAAATAAAAGCATCCCATTCACTTCTAATTTCAGAGCCATTGTGTTTGGCTAGAAGTTCTCCTTTTTTAATAGGCTGAAAGTTCTCATAACCGGATTCCATTTTAAACGAATCTCCGTCTTTAATTTCGTGTCGATATTCGATCTCAAAGGTTTTTTGCTTATCACGCATGGCTTCCATATAACTAGCTGCTTCGGGATAATGTTTTAAACCGTTTAGATCTAAATCACATGCCTTTGACAAAGCAAGCCAGATCATTCCCTCGTGATGTTTTACCGCATCGGGGCTGGTATGTTGACCGCCTTCAAAAACAAAACCGGTGACGCCAATTCGGCTCAAATAATGATCGATACAACCATAAACAATGTCTGAAAAGCCTCTTATAATATAAGGCGGGAAGCGGTGTGCCCAAGCGTCATTATCGTTAACTTCTTGTACCGAAATATAAGGTTTACTGGCAGAGGAGGTGGTGTGGCAATCGAGAAAATAGCGTTTTTCAAAATCAGCTTCCGGAAACTGTTCTAAAACTTCGATGATCGAGAACATTTCTTTCTTCTCGTGAGTGTCTTGTTTTTTGCTTGTTATGTTTTCTTCCGTCCAGGTTCGGTTGAGGTCCTCATCAATAAAGCGCACATCTTCCTGTAATGCTTTATGATTTCCTGAAACAGCTACTACTGTACCTTTTATGTTTGGTTGTTCTAATTCTAATTGGGCAAACACTTTTTGCAAAGCTTGAACACCGCTGGGTTCATTACCGTGAACACCACCACTTATAAAAAGTAATGGTCCGGGTTTGTTACATGTATATTGGCCCAAAATTCTGGGATATTTTTTTTCTAAAGACATAATTTCAGTTTAATGCATAGAAGCTAATTCACGATTTGAAAAACCGTGATTGTAATGCTCCTTGTAAGCTACTTTTCGCTCGATCGCTTCGATCACAGGATCTGTAAATTCTGGTAAACCTATGGCTTCACAATAATCCAGTCCTCCGGGGCTTAGTACATTGATTTCAATGAGTTTATCGTCTACTACATCTAGACCTACAAAGAAGAAGCCATCTTTGATCAATTTAGGTGCTGTAATCTCTACGATACGCTCCATTGCTTTGGTAAGTTTGGCAGGTTTAGCTGTGGCACCCAGAGACAGGTTACTTCTAAATTCTGCCTTGTCTTTATTAACGCGTCGTATAACCGCAAGCTCTCCTTTTTCTTCAAGAATGCGGCCATTTACCAGAATGATGCGCACATCACCCTTGCTCACTTCTGGTAAGAATTCTTGTGCGATAACATAGCCCAGTTCCGTTAAGCTTGTGACGATCTGATTGAAGTTCTTTTTTTCTTCATCGATTAAATAAACATTCTGCCCTCCCGAACCTTCAAGTGGCTTGAGAACCATCTTTTTATCACACTTTTTCCAGAATTTTAAGAGTTCGTCTTTGTCCCGTGTGATCAAACTTTTAGGTTTTATAGAAGGAGGCAGTTCTTCAAAATACAGCTTGTCTATAAACGCATTAGACATGGCATTGGCATCATTCAAGACGAGAACGCCTTGCTCTTGAAGCATACGCCCAAAGGCAATACCAGAATGTTCTGCCCAATGCCTGTCATCGGTTTCTTCAGTAGGATTATTTCTAAGGAATACCACATCAATTTTTGAAGAATCGGCTTTGGTCCAAGCCAACTGTTCATCTTGAACCTGTTCCCAGAATTCTTGAGGTGTTTTATACTTTAGATCTTCAGGTATTTTTTTACAGGTAAGTTTAATCGGGGCACCCTGATAAAAATTAAAGCCGCCAACGTTCATAACGTAAACTTCGTGGCCGCGCTGGTGCGCTTTCCGCATTAAAACTACAGATGTCCCTACCGGTTCAGTAGCAACATCGCTTATTACAAAACATATTTTCATGATTAGATCATTTTAGATAGTGTGATGCCTTCTTTAAAGGCGTTCAGTTTGGTTGTAAAATTGTCGTTGTTAAAATATCTAGGGATGATTTTTGGTGAACTCAGCAGTTCGCGCTGGGTAAGATCATTGATGATATCTACGTGTTTAAGTGCAAATTTCCCCGCGAGTAGAGGCTTCAGGTCACCACCGCTTCCCAGATAATCCCTAAGCTCAACAAGACCTTTGAGGTAAATAATATCTTTTAGAAAACCACCGCCTTGAAACATTCTTGAGGTGATGTTGAAGGCGCGCTCTTTAGTAAAACCGTAATCGGTGTAGAGGTGATGAAAAACCGATTTAAAATCGGCACCGTTCATCAAATCTTCGCCGGCAACTACGCGACCGGCTAATATTCTCAACCGGTTACCGGTTAAACCGCCTCCCAGATATTCTGAAAGTACAGCAATACCTTCCTGTGTAGCATCATAATCGGCAAAGCCCGCAGACAGCTGACTCAACGGCTGCTGGCTGCCGTTAAAATGCGTGAGCGCGTGTGTTCCCAGTTCGTGCTGAATTAATGCCTGCGCCTCAATTTTGGTCATTTTATAATCTGCAGGTAAATACAATTCACCGTTAGAAACCATAATAATATTTACATCTTCACGAATGTGAATGCTACTTTCAAAATGCGGTGCTTGCTCTTTGAAGTAATCAAATTCTACCTTAGCAAGTTCTTTGAATTGATGCGCATCAATGGTTTTGTCTGCGTGCTCTTCATGATTTTCTGGAATAGTCTCTAGAATGAGTTTTGCTTCGGCTAAAACATTTCTGGGAACCCCTTGATACAATCTGATGCTGCTGTAAAAGAAATTTTTAGAACCCCGCTCTTTGAGCATGGTGAGTTCCTTATCTAACTCTTCCCGCTTTTCGTTATATAAATACGACAGTGAAGGGTCATCGATCTCATCTATGCGCAGATTATAAAGCTCTCTCTTTAATAGATCTGGATCTACCGGAAGCAAGCGATAGTGATAGGTGTCGATTTCTTCAAAATTGGTTTTAAAGAATTTGTGCCGTAATGCCTGAATATTTACCGGAGCTACCAACAACAAGAATTGATATCTCGATTGAATTTCGGTAATCTGTCGGTCAATTTTTAAAACTTCTTTATGTATTCGGCGACGCCCCAAGGTGTGATAACTATGAATGTCTGAAGTAGTCTGTACACGTATAAATTCATAGATCGTTTTCTGAATGGCTTTTGCTAATTTATCTCGGAACATTCTAAAATACAGCGGAAACATTTTACCGCTTTTATTACAATATACCGGAGGCAATTCTAGTCCCAAAAGCGTCCCGCGGGCAGCTTTAAGATCATCAAGATCAAACAAGGCTTCATCACCGGATTTTTGTCTGTTTTTGGTGTGTTTAATGTTTGCGCCTAGCTTCAGATTGTACCTGCGGCTGTCTATTGCAGAAAGCTCTTCAGAAAGGGTTTCAAGAGATGCCGGTAATTTATGAGATGGTCCTTTGATGATAAAATCGGTACTTCCCGGTTCGCCTTTGTAGAGTTCGACCAAAATAAAAGAACCAAAACGTTCTGCCATTTTAGTCGTCAGTTGGGTGATAAACTCCCGGAAATATTCAAAATGAGAATCACCAATAATCAGATAAGAAGCGCCTGTTCTTGCCAAGCGCAAGGTCGCCTTGTCGTTTGGTTTTTTACGATATATCAGTAAAGCGGGGACATCATGTTCAAGCACCAAAAATCCGCCGTGTGGTAAATCGCTCATCGTGCGTTTACCCGGTTCTAAATCAGCTAAAAGTTCTTCGGTTTGACCAATCATGGTTTGCGTTCTACATCAATTGACGCATCAAATTAGCAGAAAGAAGAACGGCGAGCAAACGTTTGCGTAGGAATGCATCAAGGTTTAAGAGAACTTTGGCAGGATGCGATAGCGCTTTAACACCGCCTTAGCGAAGTTGGCTGAAATAGGCTATCAGAATTTTTAGAAAAGCCCGTTGATCTCAGCATCGATCTTGTTGATGATGCCTCCCAGGTCTTCAGGATTATCTACAAAGTTGATGTTGTCTACATCTATGATAAGCAAGTTGCCTTTGTTATAGTCGTGAATCCAGGCCTCATAACGCTCATTCAGTCGGCTTAAATAATCGATAGAAATCGAGTTTTCGTATTCTCTGCCGCGTTTGTGAATTTGTGCTACCAGATTAGGAATACTGCTGCGTAAATAGATAAGCAAATCCGGACCTTGAACTACGCTTTCCATAAGTTCAAAAAGTGAGGCGTAGTTGTGAAAATCACGATTGGTAAGCAAACCCATCGCGTGCAAGTTAGGCGCAAAAATGTGCGCATCTTCATAAATCGTACGATCTTGAATAATGTCTTTACCACTTTCCTGAATCTCTAAGAGCTGTCTAAATCGGCTGTTTAAAAAGTAAACTTGCAGGTTAAAAGACCAGCGTTCCATCTCGTTGTAGAAATCATCAAGATAAGGGTTGTCTACTACATCCTCAAATTGCGGTTGCCAGTTATAATGCTTTGCTAGAAGTTTTGTAAGTGTGGTTTTTCCGGCGCCAATATTGCCTGCAATCGCGATGTGCATGAGATTAGGATTTAGGTAGCTTTAATTTGTAGATTGAGATTAATTCAGAACGGTAAAGATACAGGTTTCCTGCTTTCAAATAAAACGCTTTGGCACCTTGCGGAAGGTTTTTTACCTCTTGCCAGAAGGTCTTGGTTTTCGATTTTATATAAAGCTTTTCATTCTGAATGCTCAAGAGCTTTTCATCATATACAGCAAGGCTTTCAATTGCTCCTGACGGAAGCTTTTCAAGTAAACTTCCGTATTGATTGTAGTGATATAAGTTGTCTTCTGTAAGTACCCAACACGTATTAAAATCACTTGCAAGTTCTAAAGCAATATCCGGTTGCGGAGTAAAATTGCTAACTACACGATTGTTTTGATAATCAAAAAGCTCCAGACGCTGCAAATCGGTGTTGAAGATCCAGAGTCGGCGATCGCTTGCCGTGCGAGCATGACTTACATTTCTGAAGTTTTTGATGGCGTTAAAATTAACTCGGGTAATTTCATTCAAGGTGTTGTCAAGAATCACAGCAGTATTCGTTTCGGCATAAAAAACCGTGATGCGTAACGGATTTAAAAGATCTACAGAACTGATCGTACCCAGTCGCAAATCACTAAACTGAATGGTTTTGTCTTGACTCTTTTTATAAAGCGCGCGACCATTTACGTAATAGAGATTGTTATACGAATCAACACCAATAAAAGTTTCTGCTTTAAGCGATATAACCGTGTCTAAAGGCGATGCTGAAACCTCAAGACTGTCTTGAGCCTGTAACGTACAAGCGCAAAAGAAAATAAAAAATATAAGGCTTCGCATTCTTGAAAAATACAAAATAAAGCCGTTTTAGAAAGGGCTATAACTTGCAATTCAACATGTAAGTTTATACCCAAAACCTCGCACGTTTATGATTTGAATATGCTCGTCTTTTGCTAGTTTTTTGCGCAGTTTGGAGATAAAAACATCCATACTGCGTGCCGCAAAGAAGCATATATTTTGAGACGCAAAGTTTTTCAAAATTTCAATAAAAAGTTAGAAATTTTGAAAAACAACCACCAAGGCAAACTTTTGAATTCAATAGGTAAGTTTATATCCAAAACCTCGCACGTTTATGATTTGAATATGCTCGTCTTTTGCTAGTTTTTTACGCAGTTTGGAGATGAACACATCCATACTGCGTGCCGCAAAGAAATCGTCTGAATTCCAAAGTTTGTTGAGAATCAGACTTCGATCGAGTACTTGATTTTTGTTTTTAATAAGGTGAAATAACAAATGCGCTTCCCTGTGGGTTAGTAAAATCGCTTCTTCGGCTTGAAACTGTAAAGTTTGTTTTGGGAAATTAAATTTATAATCACCTAAGCTTAGCACTTCAGATTGCGATTGGAGTTTTTTACGCGCGACCAGATTGTGAATGCGCACGATCAATTCTTCCATACTGAAGGGTTTTTTAAGATAATCATTTCCGCCTATGCTAAAGCCTTCTACAACATCGCTGGTCTGTGATTTTGCTGTGAGAAATATAATAGGAATGCTGTCATCTTTTGCCCGGATCTCTTTTGCGAGCGTAAAACCATCTTTCTTGGGCATCATCACATCGAGTACTAACGCGTCATAGCTTTTTTGCTCAAAAAGTTTTAACGCTTTTTCTCCATCTTCGGCAAGGTCTACTGTGAATTTGCGCGTTTCCAGACTCTCTTTTACGATTTGTCCCAGTGCAGCTTCGTCTTCGGCTAAAAGTAAATGAGTTGTATTAGGCATTGGGCAATTCGATTTTAAAAGTGGTTTGAGAAGTTACAGAAACATCGATGCTTCCGCCATGTTTTTCAATTATTTTCTGAGTGTAATAGAGTCCGATCCCGAAGCCTTTCACGTCGTGCGTATTCCCTTTAGGAACACGATAGAACTTCTCAAAGATTTGTTTTGCTTCAGCTTTGCTTAGCGAAGTACCAGAATCTGAAACCAGAATGCTGTATGATCCGTTGCGGGAATTCAGGGTGACTTCGATGGTATCTCCGCCATATTTTACGGCATTATCCAGTAAATTGTTCAAGGCGTTATCCAGATGAAAAGCATCACCCAAAATCCAATTGTTTTCTCGTAACGCTGTAAAACGAATGCTTTTTTCAGGCGCAAGGGTTTGATGCTTTTGAACCAAATTTTCCAGGATCTCGTTTAGGTTGATTTCTTCCTTGTTAAGTGCAAGATCGTCACCGTCTAAGGTTGCGGTTTCTAAAAGTTTTTCGACCATCATAGTGAGTTTGTCGAGTTGGGCGGTGGAGGTATTTACATAATTACCCGTTTTAATTGGATCATTTTCACGATTGAAATTTTTGATTCCCTCGAGGGCGACACTTATGGTCGCGATAGGCGTTTTGAACTCGTGTGTAATGTTGCTGATGAGGTCGTTTTTAACTTCGGCAAGTTGTTTTTGGCGGTTGATGATCTTAAGTAAAAACAGGAGGCACGCGATGACAGCAATCATTAACAAGGCAGACAGCAATATCCCTAAGAGATTGCGTTTCCAAACTTCCTGTTCAATATTGTCGTAGAATAATGTGAATGTGCTCTTGTTGGGTAAGTAGCCTGATTTTGCTTCAGCATTTAGCTTTGTGGTGTCTAATTGTGAGAGATTATAAGACTGTTCAAGTCCTTTTTTGTTTAAAAAACGATATCCAAAATCTACATCTAAGTTTTTCTGATGAAGCTGTTCTTGAATGTAGTTGTTCATTTGCGGTATTTCGATAGAATCTGTACTTATCGAAATAATAATGCGATTGGCTAAGGCAAATTTGCCTTTAAGACTGTCTGTATTACGTGGGTTTAAAAAGGATTTTACAACATCTCTCCGCTCATCTGAGGTGATACTCAATTCTGAAACGAGCGTGTCCATGTTAAGTGCTTGAATACCTTTAAAAATTTTGATGTCGTGAATGTCTTGCGGGTTCAAGCTATCAAGGCCTTTAAAACCTTGAGAAGAAATATCAATACGTTTGGTAATGGTATCCAGACCTTGATTTTCTAATATATTTCCTTCATAGGCTAGACCAATTGTGTTTTTCTCAGCCAAATCGATGTAGTAATTATCAATCGCAAAATCAAGACTGGTTTGAATTTCGTTGATGAGTTGCTGTCTTGAGGCTTGATAGTTTTTAAAATTCCAATAGATCTGTATTGCAAGTGTAACGGCGATCACAGCTGCTATAAAATAGATGAGGTAGGAATACTTTCGATTTTGCATATTTCAAAAATAGAGCGAAAAATTGACAGCTGGTTTTTCGGTTAACACTCGTTAACAGTGGTTAACGCTTTTAGTTTATTTTGATGCGCATCTTTGTTTTGAATTTAAAATCAAGAATTATGAAAACGCTTACTTTATTTAGCCTGTGCCTAATTTCTCTATCAGTATTTGCTCAGAAAGAAGAGGTAGTATTGAAGAAGATAGAGTTTAATAAGTCAAATGAAGAGGCTGTACAAGCTACTGGGCTTAGCGTTTCTACTGATGATATAAAAGAACTTCAAAATTTAGACTGGGATTTGATGCTGTCTGCTTTTAAACCAAATGAATCTGAGCAAGAAATTAAGATTTCAGTTGAATATAAGGAGAAAGATTCAGTGCCAGATGCTGTTGGCTCAAAAGCTATTTCCTTTTCCGTCAGCGGAAAATCCCACGAGATAAATGAACTTAAAGAAAAGCTTAAGAAGCTCACACAAAGAATAATTGCTTCTGTAGAACAATGGAATAAGTAATCAATCACAAATCAAACCGTTATGAACATTAAATTTTTAACTATCGTTGTCTTTTTTCTCGCTTTCGCGGAAGCAGTAATGGCACAGGACTTTCAAGGTGTTGCGACGTATAAAAGCAGACGCAAGGTCGATCTTAAAATGGAAAGTGAGAATATGACCGATGCGATGCGGGAGCAAATCGCCGCCCAATTAAAAAAGCAATTCGAAAAAACCTACACGCTTACCTTTAACCGTAATGAGTCCTTGTATAAAGAGGATGAGAAACTGGCCACGCCAGATGTTGCATCCTCTAGCGGCATACAGATCAAAATAAGTCAGAGTCGGGACATTCTTTACAAAAACACTGGAGCGCAACGTTACGAACGTCAGGAAGATGTGCTGGGAAAAATCTTTTTGGTAAAAGACAGCTTGTCAAAACCGGAGTGGAAACTGGAAAAGGAAACAAAATCTATTGGTGATTATACCTGTTTTAAAGCCACGCGCACCGAAGACGTGGTATCACAAACCTTTTCTTCAGAGACTATGAAAACGGTAGATACAGCGTTTACTAAAACTGTTACGGTGTGGTACACGCCGCAAATCCCGGTAAACCACGGGCCCGGGATGAACTGGGGATTGCCGGGCTTAATTTTAGAAGTGCAAGACGGAGATCAAACAATTTTATGCAGTCAGATCGTGCTCAATCCCGAAGAAAAAATCGAGATCAAAGCTCCTGAAAACGGTAAAGTAGTAGGCGAAGCCGAAATGAAAACCATTCAAGATGAGAAGATGAAAGAGTGGATCGAACGCAACAGCAGCAACCGGGAAGATGGTCAAACTTTTACGATAAAAATAGGCGGATAATATTTTAAAGACCGTTAAACCTTTGAAGCGCAATGAAGTCAAAAAGCGATAAACTATTTGACTTATGAAACTTCAATCTTTATTTCTGGTTCTGGCGTTAAGCTTTGGCACCTGTGTTGTTAATGCGCAACAATTTGATGGAGGAGTAGCGACCTACTTTTCTAAAACTTCATTCGATTTTGAAAACTTTGGTGGTCGCGAGATGAGCGAGCAAATGAAAAAGCAGTTTGCCGAGCGCATGAAAAGCCGTTTAGAAAAAACCTTCACGCTTACGTTTACTAAAGACGAGTCTATCTACGAGGAAGAAGAAAAACTCGATGCTCCCGGAGCCGGAGGTGGTATGCGTTTTATGGGAGGTGGTTTTGCACAAGGCGGAATCTACAAAAACATAGCAGAAGATACCTATGCCCGTGAGAATGACCTGATGGGAAAATCTTTTCTGGTAAAAGACACCTTGAATAAACTGGACTGGAAATTAGAGAAAGAAAGCAAAATGATAGGCCAGTATGCAGCGTTTAAAGCTACTGCCGTTCGAAAAATAGATGAAAATCCATTTGAAGCTATGCGCCGTCGCCGCGATCAAGATGCCGATTCTACCGCAGTTGCAGCGCCAAAGGAAGAAGTGATCACCGCTTGGTACACGCCGCAAATCCCCGTAAGTCAAGGTCCTGATGAATATTGGGGGCTACCCGGTTTAATACTTGAAGTAAGTGCCGGCCGCACGGTGATCTTGTGTAATAAAATCGTGATCAATCCTAAAGAAGGTCTCGAGATTGAAAAGCCTAAGAAAGGGGATGAGGTCTCTCGTGAAGAATATGAGGCGATCGTGGTCGAGAAAACTAAAGAAATGGCAGAGCGCTTTGGTAATGGCAGACGTCGTGGCCCAGGAGGTAGAGGCTAAGCCCACAGCGGCATTCTGTATTAAAACAACCAACAACTAAAATTTTATGAAAAACCTTTTTGTTCTTTTTTTACTCTTCAGTCTTGCTACGACTGCTCAGAGTATAAAAGTAAGCGGTGTGGTCAAAGACAGTATTGGCACTCCGCTTGAACTAGCCAATGTGATCGCTACCCGCACCGATACCGGAGAGATGGAATCGTATGCGATCTCCAACACACAAGGGCGTTATCAATTCAACCTTCCTACAGGGGCAAAATATTCGTTGGTAGCGAGTTTTTTGGGACTGGCGCCTACTACGCAAGAACTTGATATTGCACCCGGAGCCGACGATATTTCGTTAGACTTTGTGTTGCTTCCGGCAGAAAATCAGTTGGATGATGTAGAGATCGTTTATGAAATGCCGGTCGTGGTTCGTGGCGATACCATTGTTTATAATACCGATAGTTTTACTAACGGAACCGAGCAAAAATTGGGAGATGTTCTTAAGAAACTTCCCGGAGTTACCGTGACCGATGATGGTGAGATCGAAGTTGAAGGGCAAACCGTTTCTAAAGTAATGATCGAGGGGAAAGACTTTTTTGACGGCGATTCTAAATTGGCTACCAAAAACATTCCTGCAGATGCTTTGAAAAAGGTTGAAGTGCTTAAAAATTATAACGAAGTAGATCAAATGCGCGGTTTGGGTAATGATCAAGATAATATCGCGATCAACCTAAAGCTGAAAGAAGGTAAAAAGAATTTTTGGTTTGGGGAGTTGCAAGGCGGAATCGGAGATGGTGAACAAACGCGCTATTTGGGTAGTGCCAAATTGTTTTACTACAGCCCTAGAGGAAGCATCAACTTGATCGGGAATTCTAACAATACCGGCGATGTGCCGTTTACCTTTAGGGATTACTTCAATTTTACCGGTGGATTCAGAAATTTCAATTCGCGTGGCGGGACTTCGTTTAATATTTCAGACAGCGGACTCGGATTTTTGGTTTCTCAAAACAATAGAGCTAACGAGATCAAAACCAATTTTGGCGCGGCAAACTTCAGTTATGAAGCTTCAGATGCGTTGGATTTAAGCGGGTTTTTACTCTTCAGTGATAATTCAACCGATTTTATTCAGCGCAGCTTACGTAACTATATTGCTACAGGTGCGACCGAGGTAAATACTCAAAACAGTAACCAGAGTAATCAATTGGGAATGGCAAAATTCAGCGCTATTTACAAGCCTAGTGATAAGCTTCAGTTGGATTATGATGTGCTTGCAAAAAAATCTCAGCAAGAAGAAATGACCGATGCACTCTCTGTTTTTACAGATGAGAATGGCGTGACCAACAACCCGATCGACGAGAATAAAGACAACAATCCGTTCAGTTTAAATCAAAACCTTAACGCGTATTACACGCTGAATGAGAAGAATATTTTTGCCGGTTTTGTGCAGCATTTGTATCAAAAAGAAGATCCGTTTTATCAGGCGATCGTGACGCAGCAACCTTTTGCACAGATTCTTCCTTTAAATACCGATCAGGATCGATTCAATATCAATCAGGATAAAATGATCGAGACCAATAAACTGGATAGTAAGATTGATTATTATTACGTGATTAACGACAAAAGTAACCTGAACCTAACTTTAGGAACTACCCAAAGTCGCCAGGATTTCAACTCGGCTATCTTTCAGATTCTTGATAACGGGAATCAAAATGAGTTCACCGATGAAAGCTTGAATAACGATGTTGTCTATCGCTTTAGCGATGTGTTTTTAGGAGCACACTACAAGTTTAAAACCGGGATTTTCACCTTTACACCAGGAGTGACTTTGCACAACTACAATGTAGCTTCTGAGCAATTAGGGATTGAAACCAGCGAGAATGAGTGGAAACTGTTACCCGATCTTTATGCGATCGCCGAGTTTAAGCAGAGCGAAAGTTTGCGCCTCAACTATCAGATGACTGCAGATTATACAGATGTCAATAATTTTGCTGAAGGTTATGTGTTTAACAACTACAATCAGATGTTTCGCGGTAACCGAAATATTGAGAATGCGATCTTTCATACCGCTCGGTTGAATTATTTCAATTTTAATATGTTCAACTTCACCAATCTAAATGGGGGCTTGAGTTACACCAAGCGTGTAGATGCGATCAAAACGAGCACCGCGATAGACCAGATCAACCAGGCTTCGTCGCCTATCAATAGCAATTTTGTAGATGAGGTGTTGAGTGCTAACGGGCGTTTTCAAAAAACCTTTAGAAAGTGGAAGGCCAACTTGAGTGCGAATGTTTCGTACAGCGAATTGAATAACATCATCAATGCACAGCCTACTCTTTCACAAAACTTCACACAGAATTATCAAGGAAGCGTGGAAACCAATTTTAAAAACGCACCCAATTTTGAAGTAGGTTATAACCGAAGCATCAATAATTATCAAAACGGAAACAGCGATCGCGTGTTCTACACAGACCGCCCGTTTGCCAATATGGATGTGAAATTCTTAAACGGATTTACGTTTACTGCAGATTGGAGTTATTACAATTATCAGGACAAAGATGATACGGTGCAAAACGAATATTCCTTTTTTGAGGCCAGCTTACGCTATCAAAAACCGGAAAGTAAATGGGAATTTAGATTGGATGGAACCAACTTATTCAATGTAGATTCTTTAAATAATGACAGTTTTAATGAAACCTTCAGTACTACTACAGAGTATTTTGTGATGCCGCGTATTGTGATGTTTTCTGTTAAGTATAATTTATAGCGGAAGCTATTTTGTTTATTGTGTTTAAAACAAAACCCGAAGCTGTAAGGCTTCGGGTTTTTAGTTTAATCTTACTTAAGAAGAACTCATTTCTGGCTCAGAGACGTTAACAAATTCTTGTTTGTTTTCTTGTTGATGAAGCGTTTTTACAAAAGTGTGTTTTACCCTTTCTGAAAGTGAAAAATATAAGATTACAATCAAGCCTCTTACTGCATTAACGCCTATTTCAAGAAAAGCTTGCTGTTTAGCAGGGGCAGTAGCTAATTCTTCATTGAATTCTAAAATAAGGAGGCTGTCTATAGCAAAGAATATTATTGCAACGGTATTCATAATTATGATCATGCGTGGAGCAATACTGCGCTTCTTAAAAAAGAGAATAGCTACAAAAAGGGAGAAAACAAAATAGATAGAATTATAAAGAACTTCCAAAACTCCAAGTATTCCATAACCCAAATTATTAGAGAATAGTAATTCCCATTCGGATGAAGTTAAATGTAGGTCCTGATTAAAAATTAAAGTACTTAGCAAAATTATTGGTGTAAGCACTATTCCTATGCCAAAAAAGGCGACCCATCCACCAATAGGTTGATGCCAGCGTTCCTTTACATTGCAGGGCACATCATAAGTGCTAAATAGAAACCAGCATACAATAGCACTTAATAGAATTCCGAAAATTATTATTGAAATTGTTAAAGTGTACCCTGCATTGGCAACTTTTGATAAGTCTAAGGCCGAACGGTCATAGGTAAGTTGATAGTTGATTTGATTTTGAATCTTTTTATGGGCTTCAAGGTATTTTGAGACTTGATTAGGTTCTAGATAGTCTTTTTTACCCTCGTAGTTATGAATGATCTCTAAAGCAGCATTTTTATATTTTATATCATAAGAATAACTGAAACCTGGGTTGTGTATATTAAAAGATTCATTTTTAATATTCCAAGATTCTGGAAAATAGACTTTTGTCTTGTGCTCAAAATTGGCTGTTTCATTAACTAGATAAGGCATTGTACGATTTGATGTAGTCACCGGATAGAGCATATTCTCGAGAGTTGATGGATAAAAGCTCGTAGAAATAATTTGTTCGTTATCTAGTAAGGGTTGCCATAGGCTATCTATTTTGTAGTTTTCGACAACCTTAATCATATTGTTTTTACGATCGTCAAAGATTTCTACTTCTTTATTTACTTTAATATTGGGATAGAGTTTACTGTAAAATTCGGTGTAATCTTTCTGTATCGATGCCGTGCTATTCGTAGATAGATAAGGGCGCATATCATCAGCATCGCCCCCATAATAAACGGTTTCTATATCGAGTACTGCGCCGCCTCCTATTTGGTCTAGGGAGAATGTTTCGATAAGTGAGGTTTTAGGTTTTTTAGCTTTTTCTAGTTTAGTGAGGGTTGTTGTGCTTTCGTCTAATACTAAGCCATAGTAATAGTTTGGATAATAGATGGTTTGTAGATCGCCTCCTTGATCACTTATAGTAGGGTCAATATAAGCGTACTTACCTTGTTCAGTTTTGTATTGTACTATGCAGTGATCAAATGCAAAGGGCGAAGGTAATTTTTCATCAATATTTTTTCCATAAGTGCTGTTGACTAAAATGGGATTAGCGGCTATGCCATAGCTCTGCAATAATGTTGATAACAAAAGGGCTTTGTCTTTACAATCACCAAAACGCCGTTTGAGAACTTCAATGGGTTTACTTGGTTTAAATGAATTGAGGCCATTCTCAAACCCTAAATAACGAATATCATCCTGCACAAATCGGATTAAAGCTGTTAGGCTATCAGATCTAGTTTGAGCATCCTTAATTAAGTGATTTGCTTCTCTTTTAATGTTAGAACGTTCTTGCGAAGAAATTTTATAAAAACTATTGTAGTGCTTTGCAACAGCCGCCCAGCTTTTAAAGGTAGATAACTCAACTGTTGCTGCAGGAAAATACCATATAGGTGTATTAGATTCATATAAAATAGCTTCAGTATTGGTTGCAGACCAGCTATATCGAGTATGATCCTTAATTTGATTGATCTTTGGCTGTGGAGCGCCATTTTTAGTTTTATAATCCAAAAAATAATCTTTGGGTTTAAAAATGGCTAAGTGAATTTGAGCAATAGGTACTGTATGTTGCAAGTAAAATGTAGTCCCAAAATTACCTTTGTGTATTGGGTTGCGGCCTATTGTGGTGTATGCATAGTCGATTATATCTCCTTCTCGTATGTCATAGAGATGATTTATGGCAGTAACACGACCATTATAAAGGTGGCGTTCAAGATCTTCTTCCCTTTGAATAATCTTAAAGTCATCTATGATAAGCTTATTGATGATTTTACCATTACGTATGACATTGAGCTTATGAACTATAACTCGTTGATATTCGGGATCAAACTCTATAGAGATGTCACTCATTTCTTGTATCCCTGCTTTTGCAGTGATTTTATAGGCGTATCTTTCATAATAAGCCTCTTCGCCTGCGTGATATTGATCATCGAGAAGTAGGTAATAAAACCCTGATGATTCTTGACCGTTAGCCGTAGCAGAATAGTCTGGTGTAATAGGTGCTACCCAATCAGGTGTAGCTTTTTGATAAAAATTTTGTGCAGTAATTTGGAAAAAGGAAAGAAAAAATAAGAACCTAACAAGTAATTGTTTAAGCATAATCTAATATTGAATTAATCCTTAAATAAACGCTTTTAAGAATTAATTAACAACGTTTTTGAATTATAATTACTGTTTGGTAATATTGAAAGTTATATTCTATAATTGCTTTTAGCATTTAAAACAAAAACCCGAAGCTGTAAGGCTTCGGGTTTTTTAATTATTCAATTTCTTCGAATGTTTACGCTTGTTCGAGTTTATTCATTTTCATTTCATATTCTTCAGTCGCTTCTGCGATTTTGTCCACATTGTCTGATGCTTTTTGATGTGCATCTTCCATCGCTTTTTCTAAATCCTTATCCGGATTTTGGAAAAGATCTGTGATTACGTGGTTAATTTTATCGATGATGCTTTCTTGGCTGTTCTTAATATCTTCCAATTTATGAAGCATCGTTTCCATTTGATCATACTTTGCTTGATCCATAATTTTTGATTTTTAGTGAATACAAGGTACCGGCAAGTAGGTCTGAAAACGAGGTTTTTAACCCGATTTTAATGGAATTTTGCAGCTTTTAACGGAAAAATCCTTGATTTAAGAGTTTATTAGTACCCCTTTTTAGCCTGAACTTGATTCAATAATTGCTCCCCATTTTGCATACGCTGATAGTTTTCTGCCACTTGACCAGATACTGAAGCCGCATTGCTCATACTTGCAATATGCGGGGTGATAATAATATTTTCGGTTTGCCAAAAAGGATGTTCTTCAGGCAAAGGTTCGGTATGAAAAACATCTAGCGCAGCACCGCTTAAGTGCTCGCTGTTTAAAGCTTCGATCAAGTCATCATCTACAAGATGACCGCCGCGTGCAACATTGATGAGGTAAGCACCTTGTGGTAGTTTATTAAATAATTCTTCATTCAAGATTCCTTTGGTGTTTTCTGTTAATGGAAGCAAACACACCAGAATTTCAGATTTTGAAAGGAAAGTGTTGAGTTCATCTTCAGTATAGCTTTTTATCCCTTCAACGTTTTTCTCTGAAGAAGACCAGCCGATTACATTAAAGCCGATTGCTTTTAGCATAGTTCCTACGGCTTGCCCTAAAGTGCCGAAGCCTAAAATTCCTGCGGTAACATCTTTCGCGCGCTTGTAATCGGTAGGTTTCCAAGTATTCTCTTGCTGTAACCGGGCGTAGGTTTTTAAATTCCTGATGTGATTGAGGCATAACGCAGCGACAAACTCTTGCATATCGCTCGCCAGTTTCTCGTCTACCACACGGGTAAGAATGACATCTTCAGGTAGCGACTCGTCTTCAAAAAGATGATCAACACCGGCGCCCATAGAACCGATTACTTTTAAGTTGGGATACTTGGCATAACTGCCTTTTGGTGCTTTCCAGGTAATCGCCATCGTCGCATCTTCCGGGTCCTTAATAGTTTCCGGGGTGACTACTTCAATAGTGGGATCTGCTTTTTGTAAAGCGTCTATCCAGGGTTGATACTCTTTATTATTTCTGATTAGTAAAAGTGCCATAAAATACAATTGAGCGACCAAATTAGCTATTTCGGTTATAATATGGGAACCGCTTGCGCTTTCTAACGTATTTTTAATACCATCAAAACCTCAATTATGATGTTGCTTACATTTCCCAAAAAAAGAATACTGGCTTTTAATGATGCGATCTTTTCCATCGCGATCACTTTACTTGTGCTCGATATTGAAATACCAGACACCGCAGCGATAAGAACAGATGGAATTTGGCAGGTGTTGGGTAATCTTATACCCAACTTTATAGGCTTTTTTGTGAGTTTTTTGGTTATTTCCCTGTATTGGATTTCACATTTAAAGTTTTCTAAATACATTAAACTTTACGATAACCGGCTGCTTTGGTTGAATCTTTTACTTCTCCTATTTATCGTACTGTTACCGTTTTCTACTGCTTTTTATGTAAACAGTTTTAATGAGGATAGTGCTTTTCAAGTTTATTGTATCAACTTGATTTTTTTAGGAATATTCAATTTTTTAATGATTCGTCACGTTGCAAAGTTGAATACCAAAATGCCTAAATTAGTAAGCAGATGGCTCAAGTTTAGGTCGCTCAATGTGAATTTGATTTGGGTGTTATCGCTGGCTTTAGCAACCGTTTTGCCTGATTTAATCTCTCGATTATTGTTTGTGCTGATTTTTGTATTTCAGTTTTGGGGAGATCGTTATTTTAAGAACAAGGGACTGCTGAAGAAACTGCATAAAAAAAGCACCACGTGATGCGGTGCTTTTTATGAATTTAAAAATTTCTATAAACCGAAGGCTTCCTTAACCTGATCTACATAATCTAGTTTTTCCCAAGTAAAGAGTTCAACCTCTTTCTCAATGCGCCCGCTATACGGACTTTCAAAAATCTTGGTAATTACTTGAGGATCTTTACCCATGTGACCGTAGGCTGCCGTTTCTCTATAAATAGGATTGCGCAATTTCAAGCGGTCTTCAATCGCTGCAGGACGCATATCAAATAGTTCGCGCACTTTAGCTGCAATTTGCCCATTGCTCAATTCAACTTTAGAAGTTCCGTAGGTGTCAACGAATATTGAAGTAGGCTCTACCACTCCAATTGCATAAGAAACCTGAACTAAAACTTCGTCAGCAACACCGGCAGCGACAAGATTCTTAGCAATATGTCTTGATGCGTATGCCGCAGAACGGTCTACTTTACTAGGATCTTTTCCTGAAAATGCACCACCGCCGTGAGCACCTTTTCCGCCATACGTGTCAACAATGATCTTACGTCCGGTAAGTCCGGCATCTCCGTGAGGACCACCAATTACAAACTTTCCGGTTGGGTTAATGTGGTAAATAATATCGTCATTAAAAAGCTTGGCAAGCTCCGGGTGTAGATCATTTTTCACACGCGGAATCAAAATCGAAATAATATCTTCTTTGATCTTAGCCAGCATTTTTTCATCCTCATCAAACTCATCGTGTTGCGTAGAAACTACAATAGCAACGATTTTTTGAGGCACGTTATCATCAGAATATTCTATCGTTACCTGTGCTTTTGCATCAGGTCGTAGATAAGTGATGTCTTTATTTTCTCTGCGCAGCTTAGCCAATTCGATCATAATGCGATGCGAAATGTCAAGCGCCAACGGCATATAATTTTCCGTTTCCTTGGTCGCATAACCAAACATCATCCCTTGATCGCCGGCACCTTGCTCTTCTTTAGAAGCACGGTCAACCCCTTGATTGATATCTTGTGATTGCTCGTGAATTAATGAGATAACACCACAGCTATCACCACTAAATTGATACGCGCCTTTAGTGTAGCCAATATCGTTGATCACGCCACGCGCAATGTTTTGCACATCGATATACGTGTCGCTTTTTACTTCTCCCGCAAGCACCACTTGCCCAGTTGTAACAAGGGTTTCGCAAGCAACTTTTGATTCAGGGTCAAAAGCTAAAAAGTTATCGAGTAAGGTATCGCTTATTTGATCTGCGATTTTATCAGGGTGCCCTTCAGACACACTTTCTGATGTAAATAAGTAAGCCATTTCAGCATTTTTTTATTCCCGCCAGTGGGATGAAACTTAAAAACAAAAGGGATTTGACGAATGCCTGATAAATGGTAGTAAGTACTGCCTTTAGCATTTTTTTACGCCGATGTTTCAGCATAAGAGGTTGCAATCAGTCAAATCTTTCCTCTTTTGAGATGGCAAATGTATAAATTTAGCAGCTATTACAAAACGGGTTTTGAAATCTTATGATTTTTTATGATCTGTTAAAAATTGATAGGTTTTACTTGCATATCTGTAAAACGTTTTGCAATCTTTGCGCTCACAAAGTTCAAACACGTACTGAAATGTTATCAAGAAAGGCGGAGGGAATAGACCCTATGAAGCCTTAGCAACCCTTTCTCCCGAAAGAAGGTGCTACATTCTATCTGTTTTTGCAGAATAGATAACGCAAAAGGAATTCTTCCTCACTACTTTCTTGCTTTCATTTTTCAGTTTTGCGGCTAAAGCCACAATAGATTATTATGTTACAAAAACTGAAAATAGAAAATTTTACAACTCAATCGGGTTATCAATTGGATTTACCATTGAGCTATGAGACCTTTGGTCAGCAATTGGGTGAAGCTCCCGTAATTCTAGTGAATCACGCTTTAACAGGTAATTCTCACGTAAGCGGCCCAGATGGCTGGTGGAATGAGATCATAGGCGATGATAAGTGTATTGACACGCGAAAATACAGCATACTTTCCTTCAATATACCCGGTAATGGTTATGATGGTTTTTTGATCGAAAACTATAAAGAATTTGTTGCGCAAGATGTTGCACGTGCATTCTTAAGAGGATTGGAGCTTCTTGAGGTCGAATCACTTTTTGCAATTATTGGCGGTTCCCTGGGAGGCGGAATTGGTTGGGAAATGCTTACGCTTCAGCCGGCAATCACCGCGCATTTTATTCCTGTGGCTTCCGATTGGAAATCTACAGATTGGCTTATTGCAAACTGCCAGATTCAAGAACAAATATTGAATAATTCCTCACAGCCAGTTCACGATGCGCGTATGCACGCGATGCTATGTTACCGCACGCCGGAATCGTTTAAGAATAAATTTCAGCGCAGCACCAATGAAGATCTCAATATTTTTAATGTTGAGAGTTGGTTGGATCATCACGGCCATAAACTGAAAGATCGCTTTCAAGTTTCTGCTTATAAGTTGATGAATCAGCTTTTAAAGACGATTGATGTGACGCGTGGTCGTGAAGGCTTCAATGAAATTCTGAGTACAGTTGAGGCTAATATTCACATCATTGGTGTGGATTCTGATTTGTTTTTTACGCCTGCGGAAAACAGAGAAACCTACAAGCAACTGGCGCAACATAAAAACAATGTGACCTATGGCGAGATTCATTCGGTGCACGGTCACGATGCTTTTTTGATCGAATTTGAGCAACTCGAGCAGCTGTTGTATCCGGTGTTTAGAGAAGATACGGCAAAGCTGAAGATCTTGAAATTCGGTGGAAAATCTCTCGCAAACGGAAAAGGTCTAGACACGGTTTTAAATATTATTAAATCGAAAGTAGCCAACGGCGAACATATCGCTGCTGTGCTTTCTGCGCGTGGTGGCGCTACCGATGAATTAGAAGCAATTCTCGAAGCAGCAGCTTCAGGACAAGCGTATAAACATCAGATCGAAGCATTCAAGTCGTATCAACAAAGTGATTTTGATGTTGACCTTTCTGAAGAATTTTCAGAACTGCAACGTCTTTTTGATGGCGTCGCACTTTTAGGCGATTACAGTAAAAAAGTGAAAGATGAGGTGCTGTCTTTTGGGGAGTTGATCTCGGTAAAAACAGTGACGCATTTATTGCAAAAAGCTGGTATAAAAGCGCAGTTTACAGATTCGCGTAAGCTTATAAAAACCAACGGCGTTTTTGGTAATGCGCAGCCTAACGACAAGCTTTCTAAAGAGCAAGTGGTAAAACACTTCACTAAATATAACGGCGATACGGTAAATATTGTAACCGGTTTTATCGCTAGTGATGATAATAATCAAACCACCACGTTGGGCCGTAACGGAAGCAATTATACCGCTTCTTTGCTTGCTAATTATTTAGATGCCGGCGAACTTCAAAATTACACGCACGTTGATGGGATTTTCACAGCAAATCCAGACTTGGTTCCGGGAGCGCAGAAGATCGAACGATTGACGTATAGTGAGGCAAACGAACTCGCAAATTTTGGTACTTCGGTATTGCATGCGAAGACGATTATTCCGCTAATTGAAAAGAATATTCCGCTACGTATTTTAAATACGTTCAATGCTGATGACAGCGGAACTTTGATCACCGCTCAAGAAGAAAAAGAAGGAATTAAATCGCTTTCTGTTTTAAGCGAAATGGCGTTGATCAACCTGGAAGGACGCGGACTCCTTGGAAAAGTGGGTGTTGATGCGCGTATTTTCAGAGCTCTTGGAAACAGCGGAGTGAGTGTAAGCATCATTGCGCAGGGGTCTTCTGAGCGAGGCATTGGTCTTGTGGTTGAAGCAAAACAAGCGCAATTGGCGATTTCCGCTTTGCGTTTTGAGTTTGAAGCTGATTTTCACAATCAGGATGTGAACCGTATCGAAATTATTGACGAAGTAGCGGTGATCTCGATTGTAGGGCAGGATTTGAGCAGTTTCCATAAACCGTATAGCGAACTTATCAAAAACGGAATTGTGCCGTTGTTATTCAACAACACCGTGACCGGTAAAAACGTGAGTGTGGTGGTGCGCAAACCGCAGTTGACCAAAGCTTTAAACGTGGTGCACGGTGAGATTTTTGGGATTGCTAAAAAGATCAATATTGCGATTTTCGGTCACGGCTTGGTTGGCGGAACTTTGATAGATCAGATCGTTGCTTCGGCGGCAGCAATTCAAGATCGTAAGGGCATCGCGCTGAATATTTTTGCGGTAGCCAATTCAAAGAAAATTTTGTTCGACAAAGACGGCGTTTCAGAATCCTGGAAAACCGATTTTGATGCTCAAGCTTCAGAAGGCGGTATTCACGAAGTTATCGCTTTCGCGAAAGCAAATCATCTGGCCAACTTGATCGCGATCGATAATACGGCGAGTGCAACTTTTATCAAAAATTATATTGATCTGGCCAAAAATGGTTTTGATCTGGTTTCGTCAAACAAGATTGCCAATACGGTCGAGTTTGACTTTTACCAAAAACTGCGTCGGGTGTTGGATGAAAATAACAAGCGCTATTTGTATGAGACCAACGTAGGTGCCGGACTTCCTTTGATTGACACGATTAGGTTGTTGCATCTTTCCGGAGATAATATTACCCGCATTAAGGGAGTGTTTAGTGGTTCGTTGAGTTATTTATTCAACACCTTTTCTGTGGAAGATAAATCTTTTTCAGAGGTGCTTCAGGAAGCGATTGACAAAGGATTTACAGAGCCTGATCCGCGTGAAGATTTGGGCGGAAATGATGTAGGACGTAAATTATTGATCTTGGCTCGGGAACTAGACTTGCATAAAGAATTTAGCGATGTGCAGATCGAAAATTTAATTCCAGAGCCGTTGCGTGAAGGAGCTGCTTCAGATTTCTTAGGAAGATTAAAAGAGTTAGATCCGGTTTTTGAAGCACGTAAAAAAGCCTTAAAAGAAGGCGAAGTTCTGCGTTATGTTGGCGACCTTTACGGTGATTTATCTCAGGAAGACGGCGGTGCGCTCGAAGTAAAATTGGTGACCGTTTCAAAAAACTCCGCTTTAGGCCAGGTAAAAGGCAGCGACAGTATTTTTGAGATTTACACTGAATCTTATGGCGAAAATCCGCTAGTGATTCAAGGAGCCGGAGCCGGTGCGGCAGTTACAGCACGAGGGGTTTTTGGAGATATTTTAAAACTCGCAGAACGAAATAGTTAGTAAAAATTATAAAAAGATGAAAGTAACACTCGAACGTAAAAACAACGATTATTTGTTTGAAGCTAAAGGTGCTTCGGGTAACTCGGTAATGATCGATAACAAAACTGTAGATGAAGTAAAAGGCAGCAGCCCTATGGAGCTTTTGTTGATGGGTGTTGGCGGCTGCAGTGCGATCGATATTATTTCGATTTTGAAAAAGCAAAAACTCGAGATCGACTCGTATAAAGTGGAGGTTGAAGGAGACCGAAAAGAGGTAGGTCAGGCAAAGCCGTTTAGTGCGATGCGAGTACATGTGTATCTTGAGGGGGATATTCCGCCGGCAAAAGCTTTACGCGCAGCTCAACTTAGTTTTGAAAAATACTGTTCTGTTTCTATCACACTCCAGGCAGGTGTTGAAGTGACTTACAAAGTGTTTTTAAACGGGGAAGAAGTGGAATAGATCTGAGATCTAAGACTTGAGATTTTAGAATAAAGAAATAAGAATAGAGAGGAAAGAAGTGTATGATAGCGATACAGCTTTGAACCTCTCAATAATTAAGAAAATAATTCCAGATTTTAAACAACGCATTTGAGCATAAAAGTACATCTCAAATCTATCGTCTAAAGTCTAACATCTAAATGCAATGAGTAAACATTTTGAAACCGAAGCGATACGTACGCAATTGAACCGAAGCGAATTTTTGGAGCATTCTGTGCCACTTTATTTGACTTCAAGTTTTGTATTTGAAGATGCTGAAGATATGCGTGCTTCCTTCACAGAAGAAAAGGAGCGTAATATTTACAGCCGTTTTACCAATCCTAACACCAGCGAATTTGTAGACAAAATTTGCAAGATGGAAGGAGCTGAAAGCGGTTATGCATTTGCGACTGGTATGGCAGCGGTTTTTTCAACCTTTGCGGCACTTTTAAATAGTGGAGATCACGTGGTTTCAGCACGTTCGGTTTTTGGGTCTACACATGCGTTATTCACTAAATTTCTCCCAAAATGGAATATTGAAACCTCGTATTTCAAAGTGGATGAAGTCGATCAAGTAGAAAGCTTAATTAAACCGGAAACCAAAATTCTTTACGTAGAATCGCCTACAAACCCTGGTTGTGATGTTTTAGATCTTGAGCATTTAGGAAATCTTGCCAAGAAGCACACCCTTATTTTTGTGGTGGATAACTGTTTTGCGACACCGTATTTGCAACAACCAATCAAATTTGGAGCAGATATTGTGATCCATTCAGCTACAAAAATGATCGATGGGCAAGGGCGTGTACTTGGAGGTGTAAGTGTAGGCCGTGCCGATTTGATCAGAGAGATCTATTTGTTTGCACGTAACACAGGACCGGCGATGTCTCCTTT
The DNA here is from genome assembly GCF_000152985.1 of Leeuwenhoekiella blandensis MED217. Classification (GTDB taxonomy): domain Bacteria; phylum Bacteroidota; class Bacteroidia; order Flavobacteriales; family Flavobacteriaceae; genus Leeuwenhoekiella; species Leeuwenhoekiella blandensis. The sequence continues at coordinate 470,186 of NZ_CH672395.1, forward strand.
TAACGCTTGGGTACTTTCAAAAAGTTTGGAAACACTACACGTTAGAGCAGATCGCCACTGTGAGAATGCATTAAAAGTAGCCGAATTTTTAGAAGGTCACGATAAAGTGAATTTGGTGAAATATCCATTCTTAAAGTCACATCCTCAGTATGAAGTCGCTAAAAAGCAAATGCGCCACGGAGGAAACATCGTTGCTTTTAAAGTAAAAGGCGGAATCGATGCTGGGCGCAAGTTTTTAAATGCGATAAAAATGTGTTCGCTTTCTGCAAACTTAGGCGACACGCGTACGATTGTGACGCACCCTGCATCTACAACACACAGTAAATTGGCTGAAGAAGACAGGCTTGAAGTTGGGATCACAGATGGTCTGGTGCGTTGTTCGGTTGGTCTAGAGCACGTAGAAGATGTGATCGCAGACCTTGACCAAGCATTGAACGCTTAGAATTATAACTTTTTGCATACATTTAGCCCGTGTTATCTAAGAAAACAAAATACGGTCTTAAGGCGCTTGCCTATGTTGCAAAGCACAAAGGGGAAGATCCTGTGCAGATAGGAGCCATTGCCAAAAGCGAAAATATCTCTCAGAAATTTCTCGAGAGTATTATGCTCACCTTGCGTAAAGCCGGTTTTTTAGGTAGCAAAAAAGGTAAAGGTGGCGGTTACTATCTGCGCAGACAACCTGAAGAAATCAAGATGGTTGAGGTCATGCGTATACTGGAAGGGCCGGTTTCTATGGTGCCTTGTGTAAGTCTTAATTTCTATGAAAAATGTGATGATTGCCCTGATGAAACGACGTGTTCGGTACACAGTCTTATGGTGCAATTAAGAGACAGTAATCTGGCAGTTTTAAATAAAAACACGCTAGCCGACCTTATTGCTGAGTAATTCAGAAGATTTGGCTTAAATGCTGAAAATCACTTAAAAATTTCAAAAAACTAAGAAAAGATTTGGTCGGGAAGTATGGTAAGTATACTTTTGCTTTATAATCCTAGTATTCCGATAGGATTTAAATAATAAATTATGACAGACGATCAACTTTTATATATCAAGGCTCATTTAGATGAATATAATGAGATGCTAAGAGATAAAGGTCCTGAACATATTATTAGGTTCATTTTGAGTAGTTCAAAAAGACCTATTTTGACAAGCAATTTTGGTCCATACTCCGCAAGTTTGATTCACGCTGTGTCAAAACAAAGGAATGGTATACCACTTATTTGGTGCGATACAGGTTTTAATACGCAGCAAACTTTAAATTTTGCTAAACGTATAGAACAATCATTACCCATTGATCTAAAAAGGTATAAGCCAAGTAAAAAATATAGTGAAAGTGAGTTACCCTCAGAATCTGGAGAGGCTTTTCAAAATTTCGTTAATGATGTAAAGTTGGAGCCTTTTAAACGAGCGTTGGCAGAACATAATCCAGATGTTTGGTTTACAAACATCCGGAGAGGTCAAACTGCTTATCGGGATACGTTAGATATATTGAGTCTTACCAGTGATGGGATTTTAAAGGTTAGTCCATTTTATTTTTGGACTGATACAGAATTGAGAGGTTATTTAAGTCAATTTAATTTACCCAATGAGTTTATCTACTTTGATCCAACGAAACCAAAGTCAAACTTGGAATGTGGTATACAGTTTAAATAATTTTTTATCTATAAATCCTATTTTTCCGATAGGATTAAAATGAATTAGAATTTTAAAAAATAAAAGCTATGCAAAGCTTCAGAACAGAAATAGAGAATCCGGTTGTAGAACGCGACATTATCGAGCTTGAGAAAAAAATCAAACTCTTTAAGGATGGGAAGGTTGATGAGGAACGTTTTAGAAGTCTACGTTTGGCGCGTGGAGTTTACGGTCAGCGTCAGGAAGGTGTTCAAATGATACGTATCAAGTTGCCTTATGGTAAAGTAACCAGCGATCAGCTTTTGCGTATAGCAGACGTTTCTGATGAGTATTCTCGAGGCAAATTGCACATTACTACACGTCAGGATATTCAAATTCACTATGTGAGTCTCGATCGTACTCCAGAGTTATGGGCCGAGTTAGAGAAAAGTGATGTAACCCTTCGTGAAGCCTGTGGAAATACCGTGCGTAACGTTACAGCGAGCCCAGACGCCGGGATACATCCCGATGAAGCTTTTGATGCGACACCTTACGCGCACGCCACATTTCAGTTTTTCTTGCGTAATCCTATTTGCCAGGAAATGGGTAGAAAGTTTAAAATGTCTTTTTCATCAACAGATGATGATTCGGCATTGGCTTTCATTCACGATTTAGGATTCATCCCAAAAATCAAAGATGGCGAAAAAGGTTTCAAAGTTATGCTGGGTGGTGGCTTGGGTTCACAACCGCGTCACGCCGATGTGTTGACCGATTTTCTTCCGGTGAACGAGCTTATTCCAACTATAGAAGGAGTGTTGCGAGTGTTTGATCGCCACGGGGAACGTAATCGCAGATTGAAGGCGCGTATGAAATTCCTCATCAAAGATTTAGGTCTTGACGGATTTATGGCTTTGGTGGACGAAGAGAAAAAAGCGCTTTCTTATAAAACCTATGAGATTGATACTTCAGAATATGAAAAGCCAATTACTGCGCCTGTAACCGAAGCACCGCAAGTTGAAATCGAAGATGCTAAAGCTTTTGAAGCTTGGAAGGCGACTAACGTATTTCAGCAAAAACAAGATGGCTTGTATGCGATTGGAATTAAAGTGCGTTTAGGAGATTTTTCTACGGAAAAAGCACGTGCTTTAGCAGGCTTGATCAAGAAATACGGAGGAGACGAATTGCGTCTAACGCTGCGTCAAAATATTCTGCTAAGACATATACCGGAAGGGGCAATTCCATTTTTCTACTCACAACTAGCCAACCTAGGTTTTGCCCGCCCGGGATATGAAACGACAACAGACATTACTGCGTGTCCCGGTACTGATACCTGTAACTTAGGGATTGCAAGTAGTACCGGTATCGCAGATAAATTAGAAGATGTTCTGGTTGAAGAATATCCAGAATATCTGAATAATAAAGAAGTGACCATAAAGATCAGTGGGTGTATGAATGCCTGCGGACAGCATAATATGGCTCATATTGGTTTTCAAGGGATGTCTGTGCGCACGCCAGAAAAATTGGTAGCTCCTGCGCTTCAGGTGCTCTTGGGCGGTGGTGTTTTAGGTAATGGCGACGGGCGTTTTGCCGATAAAGTAATCAAAATACCTAGTAAACGTGGTCCACAAGCCTTACGTGCAATTCTAGATGATTACAAGGCAAATGCCGGAGATTTGGACTTCCTAAGCTATTATGATGAAAAAGGACAGCGTTATTTTTATGATTTCCTAAAGCCACTTTCTGAAACTGATAATCTAGTAGAATCTGACTTTGTAGACTGGGGGAATGACGAGAAATACATTCAGGAAGTAGGCGTTGGTGAGTGTGCCGGAGTCGTGATCGACTTGGTACAAACCTTACTTCTTGAAGCAAAGGATAAAGTTGGTAGCGCTATCGAAGCTTTTGAAGAACAGAAATGGGCAGATAGTATTTATCATACCTATGCAGGTTTTGTAAATGGCGCAAAGGCGATTTTACTTTCAGAAAATGTGAAGACCAATACACAAGCCAACATTATAGCAGAGTTTGATAAAACCTTTGGCGAAGATGCAGCCCTTAAAACGGAAACTTCATTTGCCGACTTAGTGTATCAAATTCAAAACAATGAACCTACACAAGAATTTGCAGAAGCGTATTTAGCAGATGCAAATGCCTTTTTTACGCGTGTAGATGCCTTCAGAAAAAAACAATTAGCAGATGCCAATTAATAATCCAAAATTAACAGTAGTAGGAGCGGGACCCGGAGATGTAGAGCTGTTTACTTTGAAAGGCATTCGTGCTTTAGAAAGCGCAGATGTGGTGTTGTATGACGCTTTAGTAAACCCGGAATTATTAGAATACGCGACCAATGCAGAATTGATCTTCGTCGGAAAGCGCAAAGGCTGCTATGCCTATCAACAAGAGCAAATCAACGATTTGATTATTGCTCGCGCTAAAAGTCACGGTCACGTAGTGCGTTTAAAAGGAGGAGATCCATTTATTTTTGGTCGTGGTGCCGAAGAGATGCAAGTCGCAGCAGCGGCAGGCCTTGAAGTAGCAGTGGTACCGGGAATTTCTTCTTCTTTGGCGGTTCCTGCATATCAAAATATTCCGCTTACAAAGCGTGGAAGTTCAGAGAGTTTTTGGGTGATCACAGGGACTACAAAAGCGCATAAGATTTCGAATGATATCAAGCTGGCGGCGCAGTCTTCAGCAACCGTGGTGATCCTTATGGGAATGAGTAAACTTGCTGAGATTACAGCACTTTTTCGCGAAAGCGGAAAAAAAGATACTCCTGTAGCCATCATACAAGATGGGACCACTTCAAAAGAGCGTATTGGCGTAGGCACTGTAGATACGATTGAAACTGTAGTTCAAGAGTTAAAACTTACTAACCCATCAATTATTGTGATAGGAGAAGTGGTAAAACATCGGGAGCAATTGCTTAATTTGCAGTTAGAAATTGCGCAAAACGCTTAAAATGGCAGCCGAAACAAACACACTTTACCCTGTATTTTTAAAAGTGCGTAACCTACAAGTTCTTATTGTAGGTGGAGGGAATGTGGCTTTGGAGAAGCTTACATTTCTTACAAAATCAAGTCCTGATGCGGTTGTAGAAATGGTGGCACCGTTCTTTAGAGAAGAGACCTTGGAGATGGCGCGTAAGTTTAATGTAAAAATCACCAAGAAACGCTTCACCCGTTCTATGCTCAAAAAGCGCCACATCGTGATCGCCACGACAGACAGTTCTGCCGTAAATCAACGCGTATATAGAGCCGCGCGCAAGCGATATTTGCTGTGCAATATTGCAGATGTACCGGAGCTTTGTGACTTTTATATGGGCGGAATTGTGACTAAGGGTAATGTGAAGATCGCGATCTCGACTAACGGAAAGTCGCCTACTACGGCAAAGCGTTTACGACAGTTTTTTGAAGAGGTAATACCAGAAAATATAGATGATCTCGTTCAGAATTTGAATGAGTACAGAAAAACAATAAAAGGGGATTTTGAAGAAAAGGTTGAAACCCTAAACGAATTTACAAAAGGATTGATTTCCAAAAACTAAAGCTAAAGTTGAATGATGAGCTTCGGCTCAAAGAATAAAGAAGATGATAAAGACAGACATACTCATTATTGGAGCAGGACCTACTGGTTTATTCACAGTTTTTGAAGCTGGTTTATTAAAGCTGAAATGCCACATTATTGATGCATTGGCGCAGCCTGGAGGTCAGTTAGCAGAAATCTATCCTAAAAAACCTATCTATGACATTCCTGGTTTTCCTGAAGTGGGCGCCGGTGAATTGGTAGACAATCTTTTAGAACAAGGAAAACAATTTCAGCCAGGATTTACCTTAGGGGAGCGTGCTGAAACTATAGAGAAGCAAGAAGACGGAAGTTTCATTGTAACCACTAATAAAGGTACACAGCATCAGGCACCGGTAGTTGCCATTGCAGGAGGCTTAGGAAGTTTTGAGCCCCGTAAGCCTGTTATACCTAATATTCACGAGTTTGAAGATAAAGGTGTAGCCTATATGATCAAAGATCCTGAAGTGTATCGCGACAAAAAAGTGGTGATCGCGGGTGGAGGAGATTCTGCTTTAGACTGGAGTATTTACTTGGCCGATATTGCAAAGGAAGTAACTCTTGTGCATCGTAGAAATGAATTTAGAGGAGCACTTGATTCCGTTGAAAAAGTTCGTGAATTAAAAATGCTGGGTAAAATTAATTTAATCACTCCTGCAGAAGTTGTAGGTCTTGGAGGTGTTGATGAGCTTAAGGAGGTTGTGATCGAAAAGAATAAAGAGCAGTTTTCGGTAGAAGCAGATGCATTTATTCCATTGTTTGGTCTTTCTCCTAAACTTGGGCCTATTGCAAATTGGGGATTGGAAATTGAGAAAAATGCGATCAAAGTAGATAACACATTAGATTATCAAACCAATATTCCGGGAGTTTTTGCAATTGGAGATGTGAATACTTATCCGGGCAAATTGAAATTGATTCTTTGTGGTTTTCACGAAGCAACAATGATGTGTCAATCAGCCTATAAAATCATCAATCCTGGTAAACGTTATGTAATGAAGTATACCACCGTAAGTGGAATTGACGGTTTTGATGGTTCGAGAAAAGAAGCTGAAAAAGCAGTTATACAAGCTATAGACTAGCCCGCGAGGTCTAGTTTAGATTTAAGGCTCAGAATGGTGTTCTTGGTCAATGGCTTTTCAAGAAAGTCTATTACCTGAGCATACTTCTGAGCCTTTTCTTTGTCGTGTATGCTGGTACTTGAGGTGACGATAACCACTTGAGTTTGATTTTGCTTTTCAGTCAAAACTTCAAGAAATTGCCATCCATTAACTTCTGGCATGTTTAGGTCTAAAAAGATCAAATCTGGGTTGGTGTTGCTTAAATCTAAAAGCGCTTCTTGAGGGACTGTATAATCAACTACTTCAGTAGAAAAACCTGTTACTTCAATCAGCTTTCTAGTGATGAAGTTGGCCATCTTCTGGTCATCTACAAGCATTACTTTGATTGGCTTAAGGTTCATGCTTTTAAATCGATGTTTGAATTAATTTCTGCTTCGCTTTGTCTTACGACTCTTTTAATAACTTCATCAAGCTGCTCTGCAGATTCTTTGATTTGAGGTAGAATGGCCTCCCGTATATCGGTGTCAGGCAGGTCTGAAGTAATTTCTAAAAGTCCTAGTACCCTGCTAAGCGGTTCTCTCAAGTCGTGCGCATTTAAGTGAGATAGTTCAAAAAGTTTTTTGTTTTTTGAATGTAACTCTCGAGTGCGCAATTCTATCAGGTTTTGTTGATTGCTGTTTATTCCTTCGATCTCTTTATTTTTTAGTTCTATTTCGGCAACCAATCGTTCAAGATCATTGTTGTTTTCTATCAGTTTTTGGCTTAAGTAAATCTGTCTGTATTTTGAACCAACACTATCTATAAGAAGATGTAAAATTTCAGCATCACTATGATTAAAAACTTCATCATCATCAGAGATTATTGAGGCGCAAACCTGATACTTGCCGTAGTTGGAAAACCAGCCCCAAAGTTTACCTTGATTTAGATATAAATGAGCAAGGTATTCCGGCAGGTCTGCGGTTTTTAAATCTTCTACAAACGGAATTTGATTTGCTAATAATTTGAGCTCGTGCGGTGCAAGATCTTTTGCAAGAGAGTGCTGAGTGTATTTACCCTTAGTGAAAGTGTATCCGTTAAGCTCACCATCGTGTACCAGCATTATCCTGAAAGCCTTAAAATTAAATAAGTACTTCAGATGTCGGTTGATGGTTTTTCCTAGATCTTCCAGAGTTTCTGCCTTGCCTAAACTGCTAGAAAATTTAGAGAAAGCCTCGTAGGTTATTCTATACTTAGCACTAGAAAGATTCACAGCCTTTTTGCTTAGGCCTGAGCCTCCATAAGTTCGTTATCCAACTTGATGCCCGAAATGTCAGCCAGCGTATTAAGCATATTAACTAAATCTGCTTGTGCCATAAGCTCTTGTATTTCCTCTTCATCAAAACCTGCCTTTTCAAGAAGATCAAAATCTTCTTCGGTAATTTGACTTGAGTTTAAAGCAGCTTTAGACACCACACTAATTGCGGTTCTGTAACTTTCTGGGATAATTGGGCTATCGAGATTTTCGGTAACTCTAAAGTTAGGATTGTCACTAATCATAGCGCTCATGCTATCTGCAAAGATCCCGTGAGCTTGCGCGCAATATTCGCAGTTTCGCTCTTTTGAAACATTGTAAATGATGAGTTGTTTTAAAACGTTAGGAACATTACCCATCATCAAAGTCGATTTGAGTTTATTCCAATTTCCGCTAAGTAGTGTTGCATTTGAACCTTGGCATTTAATCCAATTCAAAACAAACGGGATTTGTAAGGTGCGTTTTGTGTCGTCGTAAATCGCTTGCACTTCAGGAGTTGCGTCTTCGTAATTTACAATTTTAAAGCGTTTAGCTTTTGAAGTAGAGGTGTTATTCATGTGTTCAATTTAGGAAGGTACAAATTAACAATTTTCTGTTAAGATGTGTGACTTAAAGTTTCGTTAATATATGTTTGAAAAACAGCTACTTGTATTTTTCCTTTGTAAAAGTGTAAAAAAAGCACGTAATCAAAAAAATCGTTTTACCTGCTCCTGTTTTTCTCAGGGAAAATATTCGTGCTCCAAAAGTTGTATTTTCTCCTCTTGTTTTACAATATTTGCAACGCAGTTCATTTTTTAATGCAGTTATCAAGAAAGGCAGAGGGATTAGACCCTGTGAAGCCTTAGCAACCCTCCGCCTGGAGAAGGTGCTACGTTCTACTCTAATTAAATGAGATAGATAACAAAACAAGTCACAGAGACTTCTCTTTTACTTTCTTAATAGCTTAATTTTGCCAATTGCCCTGATTATTTGGGTGACATTTGTGATGTTGAATATTTGAGAAGTTTGATTATGAAAACGACGATACACGACGAACTTAGAAAACGTATTTTGGTCCTGGACGGAGCCATGGGCACTATGCTTCAGCGGTATAAATTTACAGAGGAAGACTTTAGAGGGGAAAAGTTTAAAGACTGGTCCTCTCCGGTTCAAGGTAATAATGATATGTTGAGTATCACTCAGCCTGAGGCTATTGCAGAAGTGCATGCCAATTATTTTGAAGCTGGAGCCGATATTGTTGAGACCAATACCTTTAGTGGAACCACAATCGCCATGGCCGATTATGGGATGGAGGATTATGTCTACGAGCTTAATTATGAGTCTGCAAAAATCGCCAAAAAAGTCGCTCAAGAATTCACCGAAAAAGAACCCGAGAAACCACGATTTGTTGCCGGAGCGATGGGGCCTACCAATAAGACGGCAAGTATGTCGCCAGATGTAAACGATCCCGGTTTTAGAGCGATTTCTTTTGATGAGCTGCGCACAGCATACAAGCAACAGGCTAAAGCGCTGCTTGACGGTGGTGTAGATTTACTTTTGGTAGAAACTATTTTTGATACCTTGAATGCTAAAGCTGCATTATTTGCGATCGAAGAGATCAAAGAAGAGCGCAATATTGAAATTCCGGTGATGGTGAGCGGCACAATTACCGATGCTTCCGGGCGTACACTCTCAGGACAAACGGCTGAAGCTTTCCTCATCTCGGTAGAGCATATGCCTTTACTTTCTGTAGGCTTCAATTGTGCGCTTGGTGCAAAGCAATTAACGCCGTATTTAGAAGTGGTTTCTGGTAAATCAAATTTTGCAGTGTCGGCTTATCCTAATGCGGGCTTACCTAATGCTTTTGGGGAATATGATGAGACTGCAGATGAGATGGCAGCTCAGATTAAAACGTATCTCGATAAGCAATTGATAAATATTGTAGGCGGTTGCTGTGGGACCACTCCAGAGCATATACACGCTATTGCCAAGTTGGTTGAGGGCTATGCTCCCCGACCTTTGCCAGAATTAAAGAAAACCGAAGCAGCTTTATAGATTTTTGATTATGGAAACCGGTTTAAAAGAAACCTCTTCTATTACAGACTTCAGGCCTTTGAAACTTAGTGGACTCGAACCACTGGTGATCACGCCTGAAAGTAATTTTGTAAATGTTGGTGAACGAACCAACGTTGCAGGATCTCGTAAATTTTTGAGACTCATCAATGAAGAAAAATTTGATGAAGCACTCGACATCGCTCGCGATCAGGTTGAAGGTGGCGCGCAGATCATTGATATCAATATGGACGACGGACTTATTGACGGAAAGAAGGCGATGGTCACGTTCCTAAATCTTATCGCTGCAGAGCCAGATATTTCCCGAGTGCCTATTATGATCGATAGTTCAAAATGGGAGATTATCGAAGCGGGGCTGCAAGTCGTGCAAGGCAAGTGTGTTGTGAATTCGATCAGTTTAAAAGAAGGGGAAGCCGAATTTATAGACCACGCTAAAAAGATTAAACGCTACGGAGCTGCCGTGATCGTTATGGCTTTTGACGAAGTTGGTCAGGCCGATAATTACGAGCGCCGTATTGAGATTGTAAAACGCAGTTATGATATTCTCGTAGATCAGGTAGGTTTTCCGCCTGAAGATATCATTTTTGACTTGAATATTTTCCCGGTCGCCACCGGTATGGAAGAGCACCGCCTTAATGCTTTAGACTTTATTAGAGCTACAAAATGGGTGAAAGAAAATCTTCCGTACGCCCATGTAAGCGGTGGTGTGAGTAATGTATCTTTCAGTTTTAGAGGGAATAATGTGGTGCGCGAGGCGATGCACTCGGTGTTTTTGTATCACGCGATTAAAGCCGGGATGAATATTGGTATTGTGAACCCAACAATGCTTGAGGTTTATGACGATATCCCAAAAGATCTTTTAGAGCACGTTGAAGACGTGATCCTCGACCGTCGTGACGATGCAACAGAGCGTCTTCTTGATTTTGCCGAAAGCGTAAAGGGAACGGCCAAAGAAAAAACGGTTGACCTCTCTTGGCGTGAAGAGCCTTTGCAAGATCGTATCACGCGGGCTCTGGTAAAAGGGATTGACGCGTATATTCTTGAAGATGTAGAAGAGGCGCGTTTGGCTTCAGAAAAACCATTACATGTGATCGAGGGACACTTAATGACCGGTATGAACGTCGTGGGTGATCTTTTTGGAGATGGAAAAATGTTCCTTCCGCAGGTGGTAAAATCGGCGCGTGTGATGAAAAAAGCGGTGGCGTATTTGCTTCCGTATATCGAAGAAGAGAAGTTGAAAAATCCGCCACCGGCTTCAGAAAAAGAGAAGTCTAATCTTGTGTTGATGGCGACTGTTAAGGGCGATGTGCACGATATAGGTAAAAACATAGTAAGCGTGGTTTTGGCGTGTAACAACTATGAGATCATAGACCTTGGAGTTATGGTTCCGCCGGAAAAGATCATAGCTACTGCAAAAGAGAAAAATGTCGATATCATAGGCTTAAGTGGCTTGATCACTCCTTCGCTTGATGAGATGGTTTTCCTCGCAAAAGAGATGAAACGTCAAGATTTTAAAGTGCCCTTACTCATTGGTGGTGCGACCACAAGTAAAGCGCATACCGCTGTTAAGATCGATCCGGAATATCCGGAGTCTGTAGTTCATGTAAATGATGCTTCGCGAGCAGTAACGGTGGTGGGTGATTTGCTCAATCCGGATTCTTCGGTACAATACAAAGCCGGGATTAAAGAAGAATATGCCTTGTTTAGAGAGCGCTTCTTGACCCGTGGGAAAAAGCGCGAGTTTCTTTCCATTGAGCAAGCACGAGAAAATAAGTGGAAGTTAGATTGGGATACTTTTGAAGCAGTTAAACCCAACGAATTAGGAGTTCAGGTAATTGAAGAATTTGATCTTGAAAAACTTGTTGATTATATAGATTGGTCGCCGTTTTTCCGCAGTTGGGATTTGCACGGAAAATATCCTGATATACTTGAGGATGAAGTAGTGGGGGCTCAAGCAAAGGAATTGTTTGCAGATGCTAAAGTTATCTTGAAAAAGATTTTAGACGAAAAATTGCTGAAAGCTAAAGCGATCTTTGGACTGTTCCCTGCCAATACGGTTAACGACGACGATATCGAGATTGTCACTTCGGGCGGAGGTGAGAACGAAGAAAAATTCATCTTCAGAACCTTGAGACAACAAAGTAAAAAGGCATCCGGAAAACCCAATATTGCACTTTCAGATTTCATCGCGCCTAAAGAAAGCGGAAAGCAGGATTATATGGGCTGTTTTTGTGTTACTGCCGGTTTTGGAACACAAGAATTGGCTGAAAAGTATGAAGCAGATCACGATGATTATAACAGCATTATGGTAAAAGCACTGGCCGATCGTTTTGCTGAAGCCTTTGCTGAATATCTGCACGAACGCGTGCGTAAAGAACACTGGGGTTATGCCAGTGAGGAAAGCTTGAGTAATGATGCGTTGATCAAAGAAGAATACAAAGGAATTCGCCCTGCGCCGGGTTATCCCGCGTGTCCAGACCACCTAGAGAAATTGACTATTTGGGATGTTCTTAAGGTAAAAGAAAACATCGGGGTAGAACTTACCGAAAGTCTCGCGATGTGGCCTGCAGCTTCGGTAAGTGGATATTATTTTGCGAATCCGCAGGCGCGTTATTTCGGATTAGGAAAAATTAAAATGGATCAAGTTACCGATTTTGCAAAGCGTAAAAATATAGAAACGCGACTTGCAGAAAAATGGCTCAATCCCAACATTTCTGACCAATAAAAGAAAACAACCAATCAAAATAAAAACCTAAATGGTTCTCTAGATAGAACCTTCATGGTATCAGATTATGAAAATTACAGATCACATAAAAAACGCAAACGGAAAGACCTTATTTTCTTTTGAATTGATCCCGCCTAAAAAAGGAAAAAGTATTCAAGAGCTTTATAATAATATAGATCCGTTGATGGAGTTTAAACCTCCGTTTATTGATGTTACTACTTCGCGCGAGGAGTTTGTGTATATCGAGAAAGACGGTCTTCTTGATAAGAAGGTAACGCGTATGCGCCCGGGAACTATTGGTATTTGCGCCTCTATAAAGCATAAATACAATGTAGATACCGTGCCTCACGTGCTATGTGGTGGTTTTACGAAAGAGGAAACCGAATATATGCTGGTTGATTGTCATTATTTGGGCATTCACAACCTGATGGCGTTACGTGGCGATGCGATGCGCGAAGAGCAATATTTTAAGCCTACACCTGGCGGTCACGAGTATGCTTTGGGTTTGGTGGAGCAAGTTGCAGAAATGAATAAAGGGCGTTACTTGAACGGGATGGTTGAAACTTCAGATTGTTCTGATTTTTGTATCGGAGTTGCCGGTTATCCTGAAAAGCATTTGGAAGCTCCTTCTTTAAAAACCGATCTGAAACGCCTGAAACAAAAGGTTGAAGCCGGCGCAGATTATGTGGTGACTCAAATGTTTTTTGACAATAAAAAGTATTTTGAATTTGTAGACCTTGTACGTGCAGAAGGAATCGATATTCCAATTATTCCAGGGATTAAGCCTATTGCGGTAAAACGTCATTTACAATTGCTTCCGCAGGTGTTTAAAATAGACCTACCGCAGGATTTGATCGATTCGGTAGAAGCGTGTAAAACCAATGCAGATGTTCGTCAGGTGGGGGTAGAATGGGCAATTCAGCAATCAAAAGAGTTGATGGAAGGCGGCGCGCCGGTACTGCATTATTATTCTATGGGGAAAAGCGATAATGTTAAAGCGATCGCTTCAGAATTGTTTTAAGTACATTACTCATAATATTTGATACATTTGCGGGATATCTTTTAGAGAATGAAGTATACGTTTTTTGTTGCCTTTTTGTGTTTTGTTTCGGTATATGGCCAGGAAGAAGTAAAACCCTACAGTTTTGATCTTAATTATACGTACGGAACCATTCTCGAGCATAATAAAGATATCTCGCATTTGATTACTGGGCATCCCACGGGTTTTATTTTATCCTACAACCGAAGAACCTACGGATTCAACGATTGGGAAGCGCGTTACAATTATCCTGATTACGGATTTTCATTTGTGTCTCAAGATCAAAAGAACCCGTATCTGGGAGAAAATTACGGACTTTACGGGCATTTTAATTTCTATGCGTTAAATCGGCATTTGATGGTGCGTATTGCGCAAGGTGTTGCCTTCACGACTAAGCCTTTTGATATTGACGATAACTTTAGGAATAATGCTTATGGCTCAACATTGTTGAGTTCGACCTATGTAATGGTCAATTACACGCAGCCTAATATTATTGATCGTATTGGCTTGCAAACAGGTATTACGTTGGTGCATTATTCTAACGCGAATGTGCGGGCTCCTAATGCAAGTACCAATTCGTTTACCTTCAATTTAGGGTTGAACTATCAGCTGGATGATGAGGAGTTTCCAGAGTATATTCCAAAAGTGAAAAGCCGTTATACCGAACCTATCAAGTGGAATTTTGTAGTGCGGTCTGGTGCTAATGAGAGCGATTATATAGGATTGGGGCGCAGAGCTTTCTTGGTGCTTTCTTCATTTTTAGATAAGCGCATTACGCATAAAAGCAGTTTACAAGTAGGAGCCGATTTCTTTTTGAGTCCGTTTTTAAAAGATCAGATCGAGTATGAGTCTATTGCTTTTGCAAATCAATACGGTACCACAGGAGATGAAGATTGGAAGCGTGCCGGGCTGTTTGTAGGGCATGAGTTACACTTCAATAAAAACTCCTTTGTGACCCAGTTTGGGTATTATGCATATTACGACTATGATTTTGAAGGACGCGTTTATTTTAGAGGTGGTTTAAAACGCCGTTTTACCAAGAATATTTTTGGAGCCATTACCTTGAAATCCCACGGAGCAAAAGCTGAAGCTGTTGAATTTGGTATAGGTGTAAGACTTTAATAGTGTACACGCCAATCACCAAATTCTTCAACCTTAAATTTCTTGGTTAGATGATCTAAACTATCTGGGATGGGTCTTCGATCTTTAGTTATGATAATATTGTTAGGATCTTTTAAAAGAGCTTCGAATTTCGGGTAATTTTTAGGATTTCTCAGATCAATATACGATCTGGTCCAGCTTGAATCTTTTTCAAAACGTGTGTCGCGTAAAGATTCGTAATTGGTATTGCTTACTGTAATGATGCGGTCTCCCAAGTAAAATTCAGCAGAAGGTAATCGGTAATCATAAACGATCACCTTATACTCTTTCAGATCTTTACGTTGTTCTTTTATAAAAGAAAATTGAGGCTTAAAGCTGCGCATCAGCAATTCATTCTGAGGAGCAAAGCTGAAATACAAGAGTAACAAAATACACGTTGCTCCTGTGCTTAACCCAAAAAGGCGTGTGCTTTTTGAAGCATTGGCTTTAAAATTCCACCAGTAGAAATAACTTCCTATTACGGCTAGCGCAAGTATGCTTAACCAAATTTTGTATTCAAATGCGGGAATGCAAAGCAAAGCGATTGCCATCCCGGTTAAAATTCCAAAGCCTACTTTATAGGTGAGTATAAAATAGCCTTTTTCCTTTTCTAACAGTTGCCTGTAAATGCCTGCAAAGAACAATGCGAGCAAGGGATATAATGGCAAAATGTAAAAAATGAGTTTTGACGAGAACAGAGAGAATACCACCAAAATGGCCAAACACGTAAAGCCCAAAACTTTTAGTTGTAGTGTGAATTTTAAATGGTTTCGTTTAGCAATAAGCACATAAACAAAGGGCACGGTCCACGGAAGGCAAAGCAATGGCGCAAAAACAAGATAGTACCACAGTGGTTTGCTGCGTTTAAATTGAGAAGCGTCAACACTGCGTTTTATGATTTGATCTTCAATAAAATGATCAAGTAGATTGGGTTTTTCTAAAACAATAGCGATAAACCACGACGCTGAAATCAACAGCAATAAAACAATGCCTAAGACGGTATGCTTTGAAGGTTTGACAGGCTCTTTATTGATGATTTTATAGCAAATCATAAATAAGGCTACTGGTAAAAAAGCAACAGGACCTTTGACCAAAAAAGCAATTCCTAGCAATACATAACCCAAGTATAAGAAAGAGGTATTCTTTTTAAGTTTTGCGTATAAAAAGCAATAAATACTTGATAGAATAAAGGTGTTGAGAAAGGCGTCTGTAGTGAGGTTTAGCACACTGGCTAGTGCGATTGGGAAGGTGAAATAAATGAGCGCAGCATAGATGCCGGTTTTGCGATCGTCAAACCATAATTTACCCATTTTATAGACCAGCAGTAGCTGAATAATTAAAGCTACAGCCAGAAAAAAGCGGGCTCCAAATTCGTTATAACCAAAGAGTTTATAGCCTAAAGCAGTAATCGCATAAGTGACCGGGGGTTTGTGGTAATGCCCGATGCCCAGCATACGCGGGTGAAGAAAATCGTTGCTCAGCGCCATTTCCCGACCAATTTCTGCATAGCGGGCTTCACTGCTTTCTGTAAGTCCGCCTTGACTGATACCACACAGCATCAAGATAAAAATCAAACCTAAGACGAAGTAGAATTTTTTTGTTAGCATTTAAAAAATTTACACTGCCAAATTTCAATAAATCTGCTAAAAGGGAATCTTGAATTGTGAATTTATTTTTAGCGCGATAATATAATTGCGGGTTCTGCTTCTTTTTGCCGTAATTTGCTATCAAAAGTTGTTGTATACATGCAAAGAATAGTTATTGCACTTTTTCTAGTGCTTGTTTCTTGTAATTCAGAAAATGCAGAGGATTGCTTTCAGACTTCTGGAGAGACCGTAGAGGTTGAATACGAAGTGCCAAATTTCACCAGACTTAGAGCGGAAACAGAAGTTATCGTTCATATCAAGCAAGGAGAGGAGCATAAAGTTGTCCTTCGAACTGGGAAAAACTTGGTTAATGAAGCTTTGATCGAAGTTCAAAACGATGTCTTGGTGTTGCGTAATGACAACCGCTGTAATCTCGTGCGTGAGTACGGGAATTTTGAAGTGTTTGTAACGGTGCCTAACCTTACAGAAATCCGTCATAATTCTTCAAGAGAAATTTACAGCGACGGTACCTTGGTATTTCCTGAACTGTATTTAGTGAGCAACACTTCTATTGGTATCGATGTGATTTTGCGTAAAAACGGTGAATTTTATTTGGATCTTGACACCGAAAACCTTCGTGTAGATGCCAATGGTAAAAGTGTTTTTTATATTACCGGCGAAGCCGAGAATATGGATTTAGGTTTTCAAAATGAGAACCCACGTTTTGAGGGTCGGGATTTTGTGGTTCAGAATATTGATATTTACCATCGAGCACCTAACAAAATGATCATTAATCCGCAGCAAAGTTTAACCGGAGTCATCACGGGAACCGGTGATGTGATTGCAGTAAATCGTCCACCGGTTGTAGATGTTGAAGAACGCTATACGGGTAGATTAATTTTTGAAGATTAAACCGCTTATGAGATTTCTTTTTCTTGCCTTATTGACGTTTACCTTCAGCTTAAATGCGCAAGAGATAGAATTTGCTAAAGAACAAAAACCAGTCTCACTTGACGCTTCTTTTTTCTACGGAAGCATACTCGAGCACAACCCTGATATCAATCACCTTATTACTGGGCATCCAACAGGTTTTATCTTAAGTTATAACCGAAAGACCTACGGATTCAATGAGTGGGAGCGTCGCTATAATTATCCCGACTGGGGATTCTCTATGGCCTATCAAGATATGCACAATGAATATTTAGGCGAGAATATAAGCTTCTACGGCCACTTTAATTTCTACTTTTTAAACCGAAACGCATATTTCAGAATTGGTCAGGGTGTAGCAATTGCCGGTAGTCCGTATGATCCCGAAACCAACTACATCAACAACGCATATGGGACCAAGTTGTTAAGTTCGACCTACATAGCACTTCAATATAATAAACAGAATTTATACAAGGGTTTTGGTTTAAATACAGGGTTTACGATCATTCACTACAGTAATGCAAACTTGCGCGCGCCTAACAACAGTACCAATACGTTTGCTTTTAATGTTGGAGTAAACTACAACTTGGATTATGAGAATTTTCCTGATTATATTCCCGAGGGTGAACGTACTAAATTCACCGAGCCGATTCATTATAATCTAGTTTTACGCGGCGGTGCTAATGAAAGTGATATCGTAGGGCAAGGACAGTTTCCGTTTTTCGTGGTTTCAGCATTTGCAGATAAACGCATCAATCATAAGAGTACGCTGGTCGCCGGTACAGATGTGTTTTTCGCTTATTTCTTTAAAGAATTGATCAAACTTCAGGCAGCTTCTTTCCCGGAGTTGGGTGTACGTGGCGATGAAGATTGGAAGCGTGTCGGGCTATTTATTGGGCACGAGTTGCGCTTTAATAAGATCGCTTTTGTCTCGCATTTGGGGTATTATATTTATTATCCCTATGAATTTGAAAACCGATTGTATAACCGACTGGGTTTAAAGCGTTATTTTACCGAGGATATTTTTGCGGCTGTAACCGTAAAAGCCCACGGAGCAAAAGCTGAAGGCGTAGAATTTAGCTTGGGTTATCGCTTTTAAATTGACTAATGTGTAGTTTTATTCGGTGCGATTTTACATCTTTGTTAAAGATTTTGAGTTACTAAATGTTCAGATTTTCAGTTCTTTTGGCGTTTGCCCTTTGCTTAACAGGCTGTAAAGACCTTGAGACCAAAAAAGTGTCTTCAGAGGTTTTGGCAGAAGAAGAGCTCAAAGCGATCAATATGAACGAAGTTGATGAGTATCCTTCGTTTGCTACCTGCGATAGTATTGAAGCTCAAGAGGCGCGCTATCAATGTTTTAAAACCGAATTGGCGCTCAATTTTCAAAGGCAACTTTCAAACAAAACCATTATCGTAGAATCTGAATTGAATGATACGATCTGGTTGTATTTGAGTATTACCGAGCTGGGAGATCTCAGCATCGACAGAACCGAAATTCCCGACACCATTGCTGTTCAGCTACCCGAATTAGAACGTTGGTTAAAAGATAGTCTTGATTCTTTACCTCAAATTTCTGCGGCTAACAAGCGCGGTATTCCTGTAAAAACGGCCTTTAAAATGCCGGTGATCGTGAAAGTTGATTGATCATTTTTTAAAGCTTCTTCCTTTCCACTCAAAAGATTTTAATTGGCTGGTGAGTGCTATATATACCGTGATAAAAGGATAGAGCAGTGCGACCCAAACATAATTTTTCAGCGTGCCGGTCTGGTTAAAAAGACGCGCCGTAAGATAGATCAGTACAAAGTCGACTGCTAGTTTTAATACAACAAGCGGGCCTAATTCAGCCCAATAAAAAACACTGAGGATCGTACTGAGATTTCCAAAAAACACCAAGAATGCAGTAGAAAGTGCAAAATAGGAGGTGTACGCCGATGCTTTTGCTGCCCAGCGTTTGCGTTGATTGAATAAATGTTTCCAGCTGGATTGTGCCTGAGTAAGAATCAATGCCTCTTTTTGCTTTAAATAAGCGACACGATCGGGATATGCTTTGAGAAATTTCTGTAATAAAAAAACATCATCACCACTCGCCAAATGATCGTTTTGAGCATATCCTTTTAGTTCTAAAAACTCAGTTTTAGCAAAAGCGAGGTTGGCGCCGTTACACATAAAGGCTTGCTTAAGACCAAAACTACCCAGAGTTGCTCCTTGTAAACTTAAAAAGTCGAGTTGCTGAAAGCGGTATAGCAAGCCTTGTTGCGTAAAAAAGCTTACGGGTCCTGCGATAAAAAGCGGTTGCTCTTTCTGTATTTTCTGATCAAAACAATGCAGCCAATTTTCAGGAACGACGCAGTCGGCATCAGTGGTGACGATCCATTCATAGCTTGCGTTCTTAATACCTGCATTTAAAGCATCTTTTTTAGGGGAAGCAGATTCCCGTCTATTTTCAATAATGCGCAGTTGAAGCTGTGTGTGCTGTCGAAATGCCTCAATGATTTGAACCGAAGCATCACTTGATTCGTCATCTATGAGAAGTACTTCAAAATGCGTTTTAGGATAGTACAACTGCTCAATGGAATGAAGCAATCGCGGTAGATTTTCAGCTTCATTTCTAAAGGGGATCAAAACAGAAAAATGGGTGTGTGCTGAGTTTTCAGAGCGCGTAGATGCTCCTTTCAGTATTAAAAACCCGTAAATATGAGCTAGAATGAGCAGCACATACAGTACTATAAAAACAGCGATGAGGGTCACACTTTTAATGTTTAGCTTTGCGAAAGCTTCAAAGATGTAAAAAAATTAGCGCTTGAAATCAGAAAAAATCATTTTAGGAATCGATCCCGGTACGACCATTATGGGTTTTGGCCTCATCAAGGTGGTTGATAAAAAGATGCAGTTTATGCAGCTTAACGAGTTGATGCTTAAAAAGTATGACGATCCTTATGTGAAGCTGAAACTTATTTTTGAGCGTACGGTTGAGCTTATTGATACCTATCATCCTGATGAGATGGCCATCGAAGCGCCCTTTTTTGGAAAAAACGTACAATCTATGTTGAAGTTAGGCCGCGCGCAAGGTGTGGCGATGGCAGCAGGGTTGTCGCGTGAAATCCCGGTGACCGAATATCTCCCAAAAAAAATAAAAATGGCCATTACCGGCAACGGAAATGCCAGCAAAGAACAGGTGGCCAAAATGCTTCAAAGCCTTTTAGGCTTAAAAACACTTCCTAAAAATCTGGATAGTACTGATGGTCTGGCCGCTGCGGTTTGTCATCATTTTAACTCGGGTAAAACGGTTGTGGGTAAGAGTTATACCGGCTGGGAGGCTTTTGTAAAGCAGAATGAAAAGCGCGTAAAAAAGTAGTAATTGACAGTTATGGCGGGGCTTTACATTCATATTCCTTTTTGCAAACAGGCGTGTCACTATTGTGATTTTCATTTTTCGACTTCCTTGAAAAAGAAGAGCGCACTCGTCAATGCGTTATGCAAAGAAATGATCCTGCGGAAGGATGAAATCCCCGGGCCATTGCAAACTATTTATTTTGGTGGGGGTACGCCAAGTTTACTAGATGCTGAAGATCTTCAGCAAATTTTTAAAACCATAGATAGTCATTTTGAAGTAACTGAAGCTCCAGAGATTACCTTAGAAGCTAACCCGGATGACCTGACCGAAGCTAAACTTAAAATGCTTGCAGAGTCGCGAATCAACCGCCTTAGTATAGGTGTACAGTCTTTTTTTGAAGAAGATCTCAAGTTGATGAATCGTGCGCACGATGCTGGCGAGGCATTAGCGTGTCTTCTGCTTGCAAAGCAGTATTTCGATAATATTTCAATAGATCTCATCTACGGAATGCCCGATATGAGCGATGCACGTTGGCAAGAGAATCTCGATCAAGCTATTGCGCTTGATATTCCGCATATATCGAGTTATGCATTGACGGTAGAGCCCAATACGGCGCTCCAAAAGTTTATAGAGAAAGGGGTGGTAAAACCTATGGACGATGCTGTTGCTCAAAAGCACTTTGAGATTTTACTGGCACATATGGAGAAAGCCGGTTTTGAGAATTATGAGTTTTCCAATTTTGGTAAGCCCGGCTATTTCTCTCAGAACAACACAGCGTATTGGACGGGAAAACCCTATTTAGGAATTGGTCCTTCTGCGCACAGCTTCGATGGTAATACGCGCAGCTGGAATATCAATAATAACCCAAAATACATTAAGGCAATCGAGGCAAATGTGCTTCCGATAGAGCGGGAAAACTTGTCCACCACAGATAAGTATAATGAGTATGTAATGACCGGTTTGCGCACGATTTGGGGGATTTCGCTAGAAAAGATCGAACAGGATTTTGGTCTAAAATTTAAGGAATACGCGCTGCAGCAAGCGCAAAAGCATATTGAGGAGCACCTTTTATTTCTAGATGATCACCGTATTGTAGTTACCAAAAAAGGCAAGTTTTTAAGCGATGGCCTGGCGAGTGATTTATTTCTTCTGAATCTTTCCTAAGATTTTACTGTAACAATTCGCAAAATTGTTAACTTATTAAGGTGAACCAGCCAGAGAAGCCTATGCAAGCGAAAATTACTATTGACCAAATTGAATATTCCGTAGATTTTACAAAGCCCATAGACCTGAGTATTCCTGTGGTGAGCAGCGAGCAAAACCCTGTGGCTTGGTATTTGGATGCACCCAAGATCGAACCGGTTAAAGAGGGTAAATGGGTGGCAGCTGTAGCTCAGGGATCTGTGGTTAATTTTAATAATGTGTATCTCAATCCGCATGCGCACGGCACACACACGGAGTGCGTAGGTCATATTACTGAAAAAGTTTACAGCATCAATGAGCATTTAAAAAACTTCATGTTCAAAGCTCAAGTAATCACGCTAGTACCAGAATCTTACGCAGATGATTTAGCATTTACTAAAAAACAAGTTGAAAAAGCATTGGGAACAGCTCGCCCCGAAGCGGTAGTCATACGCACATTACCCAACACAAGTAGTAAAAAAAGCAGAAAGTGGTCTAATACCAATTGGCCCTATCTCATGGCAGATGCGACGGCGTACCTTAGAGAATGCGGAGTGAAACACTTGCTTATTGATCTTCCGAGCGTAGATAGAGAACGCGATGAAGGAGTCTTGGCAAGTCATAAAGCTTGGTGGAATACCGAAGGAAAAATTCGCTTTGACGCCACAATTACCGAAATGATCTTTGTGCCTCATACGGTGAAAGACGGTCTATACCTGCTTAATCTACAGATCGCCTCTTTTGAGAACGATGCAGCACCTAGTAAACCCATACTTTATACCTTAGAAAATTAACTATGAAGACACTTCTTAAACTCGAAGAACTAGGCGCACTGCTTTTGGGTGTTTACCTTTTTTCTACTTTAGGTCTTAGCTGGTGGTGGTTTATCGGATTATTTTTTTTACCAGATATCGGGATGTTAGGATATTTGGTGAATCCTAAAGTGGGAGCCTGGTCTTACAACCTGTTTCATCTCAAAAGTTTAGGTGTTGTTTTATTTTTAGCAGGTCTGTTTTTAGAACTTCAGTATCTGGAACTGGTTGGGATTGTTCTTTTTGCACATGCCGCTTTTGATCGCATTGTAGGCTATGGTCTTAAGTATGAGCGTGGTTTTAAGTTTACGCATTTGGGTGAGATTGGCAACTAGCCTTATCTTTGTTTTATGGAGTATTTATTCATTGGTTTAGCAATAGGAAGTGTTGTAGCCTATTTTATTTTCACGCGATTCAACAAAACAAAAAAGCAGCAAAATGCTCAGGAGCAGTCAGTGGTTTTGATGGAAAAAATACGCAGCGTCTGTAAATTCATTACGGTGGAAGGTGATTTCTCTGAGATCTATCATTACCAGAATGTAAAAGATAAATGGCTCAATCTCTTTTTAGGAAGCAAAAAAGCTTTAGTACTTATCGATGCGAAAGCCTACGTAGGTTTTGATCTGACCAAAATCAAAATGCAGCCCGATATCAAAAACAGGACCATCATTCTTACCGATTTTCCCCAGCCGGAATTGCTCAGCATTGAAACAGATTTTAAATATTACGACAAGAAAGAAGGTTGGGCAAACCCCTTTACGTCCACAGATCTTACCGAAATCAACCGTGAGGCCAAACAGCATATTGTAGATAAAGTTCCGCAAAGCGGCTTGTTTGGTGAAGCTTCAAATCAAGCGCTAAGCACGGTTGCTTTGATGGAAAATCTAGTGCAAACCATCGGTTGGAAATTAGACTATAAAGCGCTGGAGACGGCTGCGCAACCTCAATTAAAAGATAAGAATGAGTCCAAAGCAGTTTAGTGTAAAAGAGGTTCAAGAAAAAGATTGGCCGCTTTTGAAGCAATTGGTTGATGAGGTTTGGCCGGCAACCTTTAAAGATATTCTTTCTTCAGCACAAATAAGTTATATGATGGAGATGATGTACAGCGTTTCTTCATTGAGAAAACAAACCGAAACCGGCAGCAAATTTTATATTCTTTACAATAACGATAGGGCTTGTGGGTATCTGGCGATCATTCCGCAGTATACAAATGAAAAACTTACTACCAAAGGTACAGTCACTAAAGTAGATAAGATCTATGTGTTACCCAAAACACAAGGAACCGGAGCAGGAAGATTTTTGATGGATTTTGCTTTCGCGGAAGCTAAAAAAGCGGGAGCCCTTGGTGTAACGCTTAACGTAAATCGCGATAATAATGCTACTTCATTCTATGAATACTACGGTTTCAAGAATATGTATTCCGAAGATTTTGATATCGGTAAGGGTTACCTAATGGAAGATCATATTATGTATTATCCATTTTAAAAGTATTTTATGGGAGGAGAGGGCAGTATGAAGGCAATGATCGATAGCCTGAGAAATAACAGAAAATTGCTCAGGAATAAGTCCCGCTTTACAAAGGAGCGAAGCTTTCTCAACCTTAAAGAAACTTATTTAAAAGGAGCATCTGGAAAACCCAGATTTAAGCCCTACTCCAAAGAAGCCATAAAAAAAATAAAGGCAGGATTTCAAAGAAAGCACAAACAGGAAAAAGTTCTTTTTGCTTTTCTTGGACTATTGTTTTTTTTACTTTTTATATTCTTAGGAACATTCTTGATAAAAGAAGTCCTGCAAGAGCAAAACGATCGAAAACAGTTAAATATTCAGAAACAGGAGCAAGCTTATTTGAAACATATCGCATTTGGCGACCGTTGGTTTTCAGAATCAAATTGGCACAATGCTATTTATTATTACAAAAAGGCTTTGGAGTTATATCCAAACGATTATGATAGTAGTTATAGGCTTCTGCAGGCATACGGGCAAAATTGTGAGAAAGCGTTAGAGGATTGCGCAAATGCGAAAGATTTGCTCGACGAATTGTTGATGAAGTTTCCTGATAAGAAATCAGAATTGATACAGCTCAAAGAAGTCTTGAATTACGAATACGGAATTTAAAACGAAGCGTTTATGAATATCGAAAGCTATAGAGAATATTGCTTACAGAAACCCGGAACTACAGAGCATTTTCCGTTTAATGAAGATACGCTGGTTTTTAAAGTGATGGGGAAAATGTATGCGCTTAGCAGTTTGATGAGTTGGGAAAATGGTGAGCCGCGTATCAACCTTAAATGCGATCCTGAAGAAGCTATTTTTCTGCGAGAAAAATACCCTGAAAGTGTTTTGCCGGGATACCATATGAATAAGCAATTATGGAATACGGTAGTGCTTAATGGTGAACTGACGCCCATACAAGTACTACAGTTTATAGACGACAGCTATACGCTTATCGTAAACAGTCTTACCAAAAAGCTAAAAGAAGAATTAAAAAGGCTGGATTGATTCTGAATATATAGCTTTACAAAAATTATTTTTCAATCAAACGCATGCAGGATCCCAGAGCCCACTATACCTCAAAAATCACCACCTATCAAGAGCAGTTAAAAAAGATGCAAGCCCTACTGCTTTCGAGCAGTATGATACGGCTTGTGGTATTTTTAATAGGTGTGGCAGCTATTTATTTCTTATGGGGAAACACGCGTGTCATCCTTGCAATAGTAGTAGCTGAGATCGCTTTGTTTCTGTTTTTGGTCTCAAGGCATTCCCGGCTTAAATACAAACGAGATTTTCTACAGGAAATGATCGCTATCAATAAAACCGAACTCCAAGTACTCGATCGTGATTATTATGATTTGCCAGATGGTGACACGTTTAAAAATCCGGTGCATGAGTTCAGTCAGGATATTGATCTTTTTGGGCGAGGATCTTTCTTTCAATATTTAAACAGAACCGGTTTAGCCAGTGGAGCGCAAAAATTGGCAGATTTACTTACTGCCAATAGTATTGAAGATATTCCGCAGAAACAGGAAGCGGTACAAGAACTCGCAGCACAATCAGACTGGCGGCAGGAGTTTAGAGCCACGGCGCGCTTGGTAAAAGCGAATTATGACACGCGGCATATTTTAAATTGGCTTAAAGGCTATACCAATTTTGTGCCCAAAATCATGCAATGGCTACCCAATGTTTTTACCGGTATTTCACTGGTTCTTTTTGTGCTGGCGTATCTTGATCTCGTTCCCGGGAGTGTGGTACTGTATTGGTTTTTTGCCGGACTTATCCTCAACGGATTTTTCGTAAAAAAAGTAAATGACCTTTGGGACAAAGCCGGTAAAACGCAAACCACTTTTGAGCAGTATTTCAAATTGATGCTCTTGTTAGAAGAGCAAGAGTTTACGTCAGTTTATCTAAAAAAGGAACAGGATAAGATCAAGTCTCAAAAGGCTAAAGCTTCGGCGGTAATTGAGCAATTTTCAAAAATGCTGGGCATTCTCGATCAGCGCTCTAATATGTTAGTAGGCGTATTTATCAATTCCTTTTTTCTTTCAGATTTAAGGCAATCGTATCGCATAGAACGCTGGATTGCATTGAATGCAGATGAGGTTGCCAACTGGTTTGAAGTGATCGCTTTTTTTGATGCGCAAAACAGCCTGGCCAATTTCAGTTTTAATCATCCCGATTACGCTTTCGCGGAAATCAAAAAAGGAAAGCATACGCTTACTGCAAAAGCCTTGGCGCATCCGTTACTCGATCCTAAGAAGGCGGTTGCTAATGATTTTGATATTGATAGCGAACAGTTTTTTATCATCACCGGCGCCAACATGGCGGGTAAGAGTACCTTTTTACGCACGGTGTCTTTGAGTATTGTGATGAGCAATGCAGGGCTTCCTATTTGTGCCAAAGAAGCGGTTTATGATCCTATAAAATTGATCACCAGTATGCGCACCAGCGACTCGCTTACCGATGATGAATCGTATTTCTTTTCAGAATTGAAACGCTTGCAGTTTATCGTAAACGCCATAAAAACGGATACTTATTTTATCATTCTAGACGAGATTTTAAAAGGAACCAACAGTACCGACAAGGCCATTGGCTCCCGAAAATTCATCGAGAAATTGGTGGCTTCAAATTCCACTGGAATCATCGCTACGCACGACTTGAGTTTGTGTGAAGCGGCAGACGAACTTGAAGAGGTCAAGAACTATTATTTTGATGCGCAGATCATCAACGACGAGTTGTTTTTTGACTACACCTTTAAAAAAGGGATTTGCCAGAATATGAACGCCTCTTTCTTACTCAGAAAGATGCAAATTATAGATGCCTAGATGGATTCGTTAACGCAAATCGTTCTGGGCGCTGCGGTGGGAGAAGCCGTTTTAGGGAAAAAAGTGGGCAACAAAGCGATGTTGTACGGTGCAATCGCCGGTACAATTCCTGATCTAGATACCATTGTAGGTAAATTTCTTGATCCACTTACCGCTATCGAAATTCACAGAGGAATAAGTCATTCTATCGTTTTTAGTATTGTGATGGCGCCCATTTTGGGTTGGCTCGTGGCGCAACTTCATAAAAAGGCACAAGCCAGTTGGAAGGATTGGTCTTGGCTCTTTTTCTGGGGTTTGGTGACGCATCCGCTTTTGGACGCGCACACGACATGGGGAACGCAGCTGTTCTGGCCATTAGATCTCAGGTTGGCGTACCAAAATATTTTTGTCATCGATCCGCTTTATACCTTGCCGTTTTTAGTCTTTTTGATCCTAGCGATGCGTTTACCAAAAGCTTCCAAAAAACGCCGAAAGTGGAATAATCTCGGACTTATAGTAAGTTCAGCGTATATGGTACTGACTTTAGTTTTAAAAGGAATCAGTTATCAGAAATTCACCGAAGCCTTAGCAAACGAAAAGATTGAATATACACAAATCGATACGCGGCCGGCAGCATTTAATACGATTTTGTGGTACGCTAATATTGATGTAGGCGACGCGTATTTGCTAGGGGATTATTCGTTTTTTGATAGTAAGCCTATTCGTTTCAAATATGTACCGAAGGATCGTCAACTGCTGGGCGATTATCGAGATTCTGAAACGATAAAGCGACTCAATAAAATTTCAAACGGATGGTATGCGGTTGAAAAGCGCGATAGCGATTTGTATTACAATGATCTTCGGTTTGGAGTTTACGATTTGGATGCAAAAGATTTACGCTTTGTTTTCAGTTATCAATTGATTCCTGATGGTGAAACTTTAGAAATAGAAGAAGCTAAAAGAGATCCCGAAGCGATGAAGCAGGTTTTAAAGAGCTTGTGGGACAGGATTTGGGGAAATTAATTGGACTTTTAATAGAGAGAAATATAACACCAACATATTATGCAGTATAAACTTTCAGAAATAGAACCTAAAGAAATTATGCCGGGATATTACGGCAAACTGGTGCATACTCAAAATACATCACTCGCGTTTTGGGAAGTTGAAGAGGGCGCTCAAGTACCTGAGCATAGCCATATGAACGAACAAATCATGCACGTGATTGAGGGAGAATTCGAGTTTACCCTTGACGGAACTACCAAAGTGTATCATCCTGGAGATATTGTGGTGATCGCTCCGCATCTTTCGCATAGCGGAAAAGCCTTGACGCCTTGTAAATTACTTGATGTGTTTAGTCCGACGCGAGAAGAGTATAAGTAGAATTTGACCTGTCAGGTCGAGCACAGTCGAGACCAGTTATATCGACAGCTGTAAAGTAACACAACTAATTGTAATACTATGAATATTGATTTAAGCGGAAAAAAAGCACTTGTTGGTGCGAGCACTTCAGGGATAGGTAAAGCGATCGCTAAGCAGTTGGCGGCGAGTGGTGCGACGGTTACGTTGATGTCGCGCTCGTTAGAAAAATTAGAAAGCGTTAAGCAAAGCCTTTCGACTGAAAACAGTCAGCAACATCAACTGCTTCAGGTAGATTTTACAGATTATGCTGCGTTCAAATCGATCATTACAAGCTATTTTGAAAAGAATTCAGTAGATATTCTTGTGAATAACACGCAAGGCCCGCCACCGGGTACAGCGCTTCAAAAGGAGGTTGAAGACTATCAGCAGGCTTTTGACCTGTTGTTTAAAACGGTAGTGCTTACAACAGAATTGGCTTTGGCTGCAATGAAAGAAAAGGAATGGGGTCGCGTGATCAACGTAGCTTCAGTATCGGTGAAAGAGCCGCTTTCTTATTTGGTGCTATCAAATTCCATACGGGCAGCAGTCGTGACTTGGGCAAAAAGTCTGGCTACAGAGGCTGGTGCTTTCGGCATTACTGTAAATAGTATTTTAACCGGCTACTTCAATACCGAACGTATCACTTCACTAAATGCTAAAAAAGCAAAAGAGCAAGGTGTTTCTGAAGAAGAAATTTTAAAACAAATGGAAGCTTCGGTTCCTGTAAAACGTATAGGTGATCCTGCCGAATATGGCTATTTGGTTGCCTTTTTAGCTTCAGACCATGCGGCCTATATTACCGGCACACAAATACCAATTGATGGTGGTAGTTTGAGCAGTCTTTAATTGGCCTTCTTTGTAAATCGCGTGATTCCAAATAAAATAAGACCAATGCTTAAGCCTATTAATAGTCCGTATAGAAAATCGGGTATAGGATAAAAATGATTTACGATCTGATTACTTGCGAGTAGCATACAACCTGTAATTAACGCGATAACACCTTTGTTCATATAACTCTAGATTTTTTAATAAGTAGCAGCTCCCGCAGATGTGTTACAAACTTATTGCGTTTCTGTGGTTTTGTAAGTTCGCGGACTTACCCCTTTTTGCTTTTTGAAATATCTATTAAAATTAGAAACCGAGTTAAAACCGCAGGTATATGCAATACTCGAGATGGCTTCTTGGTTGTCTGGAGTGCGCAACAACTGGCAAGCGTGCTCAATGCGCAGTTCTAATAAAAACTGATTAAACGTTTTGTTAGTACGTTCTTTAAAGAAACGGCAAAATGCCGTAGGACTCATCACAGCGATCTCGGCGATCTCATCGAGCGTGATGCGCTCTTTAAAGTGACTCAGGCAATAGTCAAATACATTACTCATGCGTTGACCTTCGGTATCGGTGTAATTGGTTTTGTTTGTAAAATTAGAAAGCAACTCTTTACTCGTATTATGAATTTCGTAGAGTAGTTTGATAAAACTCATAAAACGCTCCAGATTGGCCAAACTGCGTAAGCGAATGAATTCACGCTTAAAGCGCGCATCAACATCTGCAATCCTAAATCCGGATGATGCTTGTTTAAAAAAGAGGTCCAATTCTTTTAATTCTTCGGTTTCAAAAAAGTCATGGCCAAAACCTTCCCGGTTAAAAAATAGGGTAAGCATGTGACACAAACCTTGATGATTAGCATCACTCCTAAAAACGTGCGGAAGATTTTCTCCAAAGACCAAAACATCTCCGGGTTTAAATCGGCTTACAGTATCACCCACGAGTAAAGTACCAGAACCCGACAGAATATAGCTCATTTGTATTTCTGCATGCTGATGTAACTTATCATAAAATATAGGTTCTAGGTCTTCTTGAAAAATCAAGGCATGATTACTAGACTTTGGTATTTTAAATGGAAGTACCTTCAATGGTTAGAATTTGACGTGGTTTTTCAATAAAAATATTGGATTGTGCTAAAATATGCAAAGTTTTGGTTAAATACTACAAAACGCCGTGGTTTTGAGCCTACTACATTTGTATCTCAATACTAAACATAAAATTATGCAGATCAATTGGGAAGGCGTTATGCCCGCAGTAACCACAAAGTTTACCGCAGAAGATAAACTGGACCTTGATTTATTTGAGGTAAATATCAAAGCTCAGCTTGATGCCGGAGTTCACGGGATCGTCTTAGGTGGAACTTTGGGAGAGGCGAGTACTTTAACCGATGAAGAGAAAAGTACTTTGACTCGTAAAACTGTAGAAATTGTTGCGGGTTCAGTACCGGTAATGATGAACATTGCAGAGCAAACTACAAAAGGTGCAATTGCAGCAGCAAAGCAAGCAGAAGAAGATGGAGCCGCGGGATTGATGATGTTACCTCCTATGCGATACAAAGCGAGTGATCGTGAGGTTGTAGCTTATTTCAAGGCGGTTGCACAAAGCACTTCACTACCTATTATGGTTTATAACAACCCGGTTGATTATAAAATTGAAGTAACCCTTGACATGTTTGAAGAGTTACTTGAAGAGCCTAATATCCAAGCGGTAAAAGAGTCTACACGAGACATTTCTAATGTAACCCGTATTAAAAACCGTTTTGGTGATCGTTTAAAAATTATGACCGGTGTAGATACTTTAGCCTTAGAAAGCTTATTGATGGGTGCAGACGGTTGGGTAGCAGGTTTGGTTTGTGCATTCCCTGCTGAAACTGTTGCGATCTACGAACTACAAAAAGCGGGTCGCATTGATGAGGCCTTAGCGATCTATCGCTGGTTCTTACCCCTTTTAGAATTAGATATCGACGCACAACTTGTACAAAATATCAAGCTTGCAGAAGTGTATACCAAAATTGGTTCAGAACACGTGAGAGCACCACGCTTACCATTGGCAGGAGCGCGTCGCGAAGAAGTAATAAAAATTATTGAAGAAGGTTTGGCAAGCAGACCTACTTTACCTGAATATAAAGGATTGAATACGCAGAAGGAATTGGCTTAAGCCTGTCTTTCGTAGTAAGTTCAAAGCATAATTGGTGGATGAAATGAGTCGGAGGCGGAGTTCGTTTAATATTAGATTTAAAGTTTAGCTGTTTACGGTTTGGCAATTTTCAAGGCTTAACAAAAATGCTGACGGCTCATTTTTTTAGACTTCAAAAGAAGTCTGAATACCAAAGAAAACAAGTTTAATTAAAAGCACCGCAACTGTGGTGCTTTTGGCGTAAACAAGCTTAGCTACTGCCTCAAGTGGCTTAAGTGATTAAAAAAGAAATTGATACAAATGATTACAGGAAAGAATTATATAGGAAGTAAAATTTCTGCAGAAGGAAAAACAACATACACAACGATCAACCCAAAGCTCAATATTGAGAATGAGTGGCAATTTACTGAAGCTACCGAGAGCGAAGTAGATGCTGCTGCACAATTAGCTGCGGAAGCTTTTGAAGTGTACAAACACAAATCAGATAAAGAACGCGCAGCATTTTTAAGAGCAATTGGAGAAGAGATCGAAGCTTTAGGTCAGCAATTGATCGATACCTACACCACCGAATCTGGCCTTCCTGAAGGTCGTGCAATGGGAGAGCGCGGCAGAACAATTGGTCAACTCAATGCGTTTGCTTCCCTGTTAGAGCAAGGAGATTGGGTGCAAGCTACCATAGATCACGGTAATCCCGAGCGTACTCCTGCACCAAAACCAGATTTGCGTAAAATGCAAATCGCGACCGGACCTGTTGCTGTTTTTGGAGCTAGTAACTTTCCGTTTGCGTTCTCAACCGCCGGAGGAGATACCGCTAGTGCACTTGCAGCCGGTTGTCCGGTTGTTGTAAAAAGTCACCCAATGCACGCAGCGACTGGCGAATTGGTTTCTTCAGCAATCATCAAAGCGGCGCAGAAAACAGGAATGCCTGACGGCGTTTTTTCTAACTTGAACAGTAAAGGAATTGCAGTAGGAGAGCAGTTGGTTAAGCATCCTGCGATCAAAGGTGTTGGTTTTACCGGAAGCATAAAAGCGGGGAAAGCCTTAGTCGCTCTAGGAGCCAACAGAGAAGAACCCATCCCGGTTTATGCCGAAATGGGAAGTATAAACCCTGTTGTGATCCTTCCGGAGGCCTTAAAAGTCAATGGTGAAAGCTGGGCGCAAAAATATGCGGGAAGTATCAATCTTGGCGCGGGACAATTTTGTACCAATCCCGGGTTGATCTTAGGAATTGAAGGAGAAGAATTAGAAACTTTTGGTAAGAATCTGGCTACGCATTTAGGCGAGCAACCTGCGCATTGCATGTTGCATCCTAATATTCAGTCGGCTTACGAAAGCGGAAAACAAACAATGCTCGATGCGGCAGGAACCGAAGTGCTTGCAGTCACCTTAGAAGCAGAAGGAGCAAATGATGGTAAACCGGCATTGGTAAAAGTTACAGGAGATAATTTTCTTGCGAATACCAAACTGCACGCAGAAGTTTTTGGACCGTTTTCAATGTTGGTAAGCTGTACTTCAAAGGCACAACTGCTTGAGGTTTTAAATGCATTAGAAGGCCAACTTACCGGTTCGCTTATCGCAGAAACTTCAGAAGTTGCTACTTATACAGATGTGATTGACGCTTTGCGTTCGCGTGTGGGTAGAATTTTATTTAATGGTGTTCCTACCGGTGTTGAGGTTTGTCCTGCAATGCACCACGGTGGGCCATTTCCATCATCGTCTGATGCCAAATTTACTTCGGTAGGTAACGACGCGATTTACCGTTGGGTGCGTCCGGTTTCTTATCAGGACTGGCCGCAAGAATTACTTCCAGATGCTTTAAAAGAAGAGAATCCGTTAGGAATTCTGCGTAAAGTAGACGGGAAGTTTACACAGGACTAAATGACTTTAGACTGTTAGGAGTTAAAAATAGGTGCAGTATTTTGACACTTAATACTGCACTTTAAAATCAAATAATTAAACGTATGAAACACTATTTACTTCTTTTTATTATTTCAAGTTTAACTCTTTCAGTTTCAGCTCAGGATGCTGTTTCCCTAGATAGCATCATTGCTGAATATCAAAATCAGCGCGATTATAACTGGCGCGATTATCCTTTGGGACGCTATGATGAAGAGCTGCCCAAGGCACGTGCAGAAGCTGCTCAAGATTTATTAAAAAAGCTGGAAGGTGTAGAGACCTCTACTTTGAATGAGAGTGAGCTTATTTCCTATAAACTGCTCAATTTTGTCTTGCAGGATCGCGTAGATCACTACAAGTACAAGATGTATCTCAATCCTCTGCAGGCCGATCAGGGATTTCATTTGAATCTCAATTATCAGGTGCGACCTATCAACAGCTATCAGCAGGCTGTGGGTTATTTAAACCGGTTAAAAGCCATTCCTTATTTTACTGAAAGTCAATTTGCGCTGATGCGAAAAGGCTTAAAAGAAGGTGTCAATCAGCCTAAAATTATTTTCAATGGCTACGAGTCTACCTACAATACGCATATTGTTGAAGATCCTACCGAAAGCTATTTTTACTCGCCGTTTCTTGCCTTACCGGAAAGTATTTCCGCAGCGCGAAAAGATTCGCTTTTAAACGCGGCGCAGCAAGTGATCGCAGATAGTGTGATTCCGAGTTTTAAAAAGATCAAGACCTTTTTTGAAACCGAATATTTACCGCAAACCCGAGACGAAATTGGTGTTTCTTCACGTCCCGGCGGAAAGGAATTCTATCAGAATAGAATCGATTTTTACACAACTTCAAAAGATTACACCGCACGGTCTATTCACGAACTGGGATTGAAAGAAGTTGCGCGTATCAAAGCTGAGATGGAAAAGATCATCAAAGAAGTAGATTTTGAGGGTTCCTTTGCAGACTTTTTAGCGTTTTTACGCACCGATGATCAGTTTTTTGTAACTACCGAAGATGCGTTGTTGATGCACGCCAGAGATATTGCCAAGCGGGTAGATAATGAGTTACCGGCATTTTTCTCCAAGTTACCCAGACAACCTTACGGAGTGATCAAAGTTCCTGACGCTATCGCCCCAAAATACACCGGCGGAAGATATTCTGGCAGTAGTATAAACGGGACACAGGCGGGGCATTATTTGGTAAATACCTACAAATTAGACAGTCGTACGTTGTACACGCTTCCGGCGTTAACGGCGCACGAGGCAGCACCGGGACATCATATTCAAGGAGCGCTCAACCAGGAGTTGAGTGATAGCATTCCGCAGTTTAGACGCAATTTATACTTATCTGCTTACGGTGAAGGTTGGGGCTTGTATGCAGAATACCTCGCTGATGAGATGGGAATTTATCGCACGCCTTACGAGAAATTTGGGCAGCTTACCTATGAGATGTGGCGGGCTTGTCGCTTGGTGGTAGACACCGGCATTCACGCCATGGGTTGGTCGCGCCAGGAGGTGGTAGATTATATGTCACAAAATACTGCGCTTTCGATCCACGAGATCAATACGGAGACCGATCGTTATATCGGTTGGCCGGGGCAGGCGTTGAGTTATAAAATAGGCGAACTCAAAATACGCGAGCTACGCAAAAAAGCAAAAAACGAATTGGGAGAAGACTTTGATATACGTGCCTTTCACGAAGTGATTTTAGGTGAAGGCACGGTGACTTTACCCATTTTAGAAGAACAGGTTAATGCGTACATAAGCAAAGCAAAAGAAGCATTAGCAAAATAGAAAATATAATACGTGAATTAAAGAATGGCTGTACACACTTTTGAATGTATAGATGCGCACACTTGTGGTAACCCTGTGCGTGTGGTAAAGACGGGTGGTCCTGCGTTAGAGGGCAAAACCATGAGCGAGAAACGCCAGCATTTTCTGAAAGAATATGACTGGATTCGCACCGGATTAATGTTTGAGCCGCGTGGTCACGATATGATGAGCGGCAGCATTTTGTTTCCGCCGCACGACCCTGCAAATGACTTTGCGATTCTGTTTATTGAAACCAGCGGTTGTCTCCCCATGTGCGGGCACGGAACCATAGGAACCATTACTATCGCCATTGAAGAAGGTTTGGTGACTCCTAAAACTCCCGGTAAAATCAGAATGGAAGCTCCCGCCGGATTGGTAGAGATTGAATATCAACAAACCGGTAAAAAGGTAGATTGGGTAAAACTGACCAATGTGAGAAGCTATCTGGCTGCTCGTGATTTGACCATAGATTGTGATGAGCTGGGCACCTTGAAGTTTGATGTTTCTTACGGTGGAAACTATTATGCGATCGTTGATCCGCAGGAGAATTTTAGTGGTGTGCACGATTATAATGCTTCAAAGATCATCAGCCTGAGCAAGATTTTACGAGAAAAGATCAATGCAAAATATAAAGATCATTTTGTGCATCCTGAAAATGAAACCATTCGTGATGTAAGCCATATGTTGTGGACGGGCAACCCGCTAGATCCTTCTTCTTCAGGGCGTAATGCAGTTTTTTATGGAGATAAAGCGATCGATCGTTCTCCTTGCGGAACGGGAACTTCAGCGCGCATTGCACAATTGCATGCTAAAGGGATCATTCAGCCGCATACCGATTTTATTCACGAGAGTTTTATAGGTTCAAAATTTACAGGTCGGGTAGAAGAAGTCACCCGGGTAGGGGATTTTGAAGCGGTGATCCCGAGTATAAAAGGTTGGGCCAGAGTGTATGGTCACAATACGATGACTATTGATACTGAAGACCCTTACGCATTCGGTTTTCAGGTTTTATAAAACGAGGTCTAAGGTAAACCCACGGGGCACGCTTTACGAATCTGTTTTTAATCAAGTCTCAAGGATAGTATTTCCTTTGGAGGCGCCAATAAATATTCAGTTTATGAAGTTTTTCAAGTCAAGATTATTCCCTGTTGCCGGACTATTGTTCAGCAGCTTTTTTGCTCTGGCACAAGAGCAAATGACCTTAGCCGATTATCAGCAGGCTGCAGATTATGCATATAGTAATCTATGGAATAAAAAAGTTTTTAATGTATCAACCGCGGTACACGAGTTTGAAGGTCATTCAGGGATTTGGTTTGTGAACTATACCGAATCAGGTAAGGAATATAAAACGGTTTCTTTTAAAGATTCAGAAGTAAAACCGCTTTTTGATCAGTCAAAATTGGCAGAAGCTTTAAGTGAAATCTTGAATGAGGATCAGGCTGCAGATCAGCTTTCGGTCTCAAAAATTGAAAAAACGAATGATGGCTTAAGCTTTGAATTTGAGAATACACGCTTCACTTGGGATGGAACATCTTTAGAGAAGAATAAAGAAAAAACAACAAGGAATTCTCGTGATTGGCGCAATCAAATGGAGTCGACTTCACCAGATAAAAAGTGGATCGCTTTTACCCGAGATCATAATTTATTTGTTCGTGATGCTGAAACAGATGAGGAAATTCAGTTAACGACCGATGGTCAAAAAGGTTATGATTATGCGAGTAGCATCGGCTGGTTTGATATCATAGAAGGTGAAGGAACCGAGCGTCCCAAGCATTTTGGTGTGCAATGGTCGCCCGACTCTAAATATCTGGTGACGCAAGTCGTAGATACGCGCAATGCAGAAAAAATGTATCTGCTGGATTACAGCATAGACAGTTTATACAAACCCAAATTATTAAGTTACTACCGCGGTTCTCCGGGAGACACGACGATGGTGACGTATAAACCGGTATTTTTTGATGTAGAGAGCCAAAAACAACTGGCAATCGATCTTCCCAAAAAAGTGCACATCAATGGGATCTGGTTGAAATTTCAAGATAAGGAGCCGCATAAAATGATCGCTTCTTATCGTTCACGCGGTTACAAAGAGCAGTTTTTAAAAGTGGTTGATCTTGATGAAGAAACTGTGCAGCCGCTTTATGAGGAATCTACCCAAACCAGTATTGATAATTTCAACTATCGCGAGATCGAAGGCTGGGATGATCTGGTGGTTCTTTCAGAACGTAGTGGATGGAAGCAGTTGTATTTAGTCAATAAGAATAGCGGTAAAATCACCCCGTTGACGAATGGCGAATTTGTAGTGAACGATATTGTGCACATCGATGAAAAAGACAAAGTGATCTATTACACCGCTTCGGGGGTTGATGCAACGATGAATCCGTACCATCAGAAATTGTATCGGGTTTCTTTAAAAGGAAAAATAAACGAACTAACCCCGGAAAATGCCAATCACGAGATCACATTTTTTGAGGATGCTGATTATTTTGTAGATGCGATCTCCAAAGTAGATCAACCTACAAAAACGGTATTGCGCAGCAAGAAGAATGGAAAGATCACAGCGACTCTAACCACAGCCAATACAGCACAAATTGAAGCTGAAGGCTGGCAGATGCCTGAAGTATTTACACTAACCGGTAAAGATGATAAAACCCCAATTTACGGCGCCTTTTGGAAGCCGGTAAACTTTGACAGTTCAAAAAAATATCCGGTTATCGATGCGACGTATACCGGCCCGCATACGCAGCGTTTTCCGCGGACTTTCAGTCAGGCGTTGAGCAATCAGGCGATGGCTAATTTAGGCTTTATCGTGGTGGCTATTGATGGCTTGGGAACAGCAGGGAGATCTAAAGCTTTTCGGGATGTTTCTTATATGAATATGGGAGATAACCTGCGCGATCACGTGAGCGCTATTAACTATTTAGGTGAAAAATATGCCTATGTAGACGCTGAGCGTGTGGGTATTTTTGGGCATTCGGCAGGTGGTTTTGATGCAGCGCATGCAGTGTTGGCTTTTCCTGATTTTTATAAAGTGGCAGTAGCCAGTAGCGGAGATCACGATTTTAGAATGGAAAAAGCCTGGTGGCCGGAAATGTATATGGGCTATCCTGTTGATGAGCGCTACGAGGAAGTGTCAAACATCACGATGGCGCCTAATTTAAAAGGCAAGTTATTGCTGGTTCATGGCGGGATCGATGATAACGTAAATCCTTCGGCGACATTTAAATTGGCTGAAGCCTTGATCAAAGCCGATAAGCAATTTGATATGTTGATCATTCCGAGTCAGCGACACGGTTATACCGGGAAATACAATACTTATTTTCAGAAAAAAAGATGGAATTATTTCATCGAGAACTTACTAGACAAACAAACCCTTTGGGACTTTAATCTGGACTAACTATGAGCAAAAAATGTGTGATTATTGGAGGTGGAATTATAGGCTTATCTTCGGCTTATTATCTTCAAAAAGCGGGGCACGAAGTAACAGTGGTCGACCAAGGAAGTATGGATTCTGGTGCATCCTATGTGAATGCAGGTTACCTCACGCCAAGTCATATTATTCCGTTAGCGGCTCCCGGTGTGATGCAGCAAGGCATCAAATGGATGTTCAGTAGTAAGAGTCCGTTGTATATTAAACCGCGCTTAAACGCCGATTTTCTTAAGTGGACGATGGCGTTTAACAATTCGTGTTCAGAAAAAAATGTCTCTAAAGCCATTCCGGCGATTCGTGATATCAATTTGTTGTCGCGTGACTTGTATTCAGATATTAGAGCCGAAGAACATTTCAATTTTCAGCTTAAGAAAGACGGTTTGCTTATGATGTGTAAAACCGAACATATGCTCGAAGAAGAGGCACATGTTTTGGCTTTAGCCAATAAAGAAGGCTTGCCGGCGCGTATGCTTTCTGCGGAAGAAGTTCAGCAAAAAATGCCTAAAGCCGATTTGGATATCAAAGGTGCGGCATTTTATGAATGCGATCATCATACCACTCCGGGCGAATTTATGGAAGAGCTGAAAACACTTTTGCAAGCTAAAGGAGTTCAGTTTGTTAAGAACGAAAAAGTAACCGATTTTGATACGTCAAGCGTTACGCTTTCTAATGTAAAAACCGCATCAGGAAAGACTTTTGTTGCTGATGAAGTGATTTTGGCAACCGGAGCTTGGGCCGGCGAGTTGAACAAAAAATTAGGATTGAAAATTTTAATGCAGGCGGGTAAAGGCTACCGCATAAACTCTGAAACCGAAACCGGAATCACTTTACCTTCGATCTTGTGCGAAGCAAAAGTTGCGGTAACGCCTATGAATGGTTTTACGCGTTTTGCAGGAACCATGGAGATCGCCGGAATCAATCACAATATTAATAAAGCCCGTGTTGAAGCGATCGCTGAGGCGGTGCCGCGGTATTTTAATAATGTGGTGATCTCTGAGCAGGAAAAGGATGAAGCTCAATGCGGTTTGAGACCGGTAACTCCAGATGGATTGCCGTACATAGGTAGACCTTCAAAATGGAAAAACTTAACCATTGCCGCAGGTCATGCGATGATGGGATGGAGTTTAGGGCCGGGAACCGGACTCTTGGTTTCAGAAATCATTGATGGCAAAAAACCTTCTTTAGATCTAGGCGTTTATAACCCTGATCGCAGATTCTAGTTCTCGATACATTTCCACAATGCTAGGGCATTGTAGAAATACTCGAACTGACAACAATTATTGAAATGCTGAATTTGTTTCAGCATTTCAATAGTTATGATTTCAAAAAAGCTACAACAACTTACTCTGCCGCTTGTAAAAAGCATCTTGTTGTTTCTGCATCAGATCCCGAGCCATTTTCTTTTTGTAATTGTAGAGTTCGTCTTCTTCAGTAAGATCGCCGTAGACTTTATCATTAATGACGTTGTCTGCATCAATTAGATTTTTACGTTGATTCGCTTTTTGTGTCGTCCACGACTTGAGTTCGCCCTCAGCATCTGCTAGCTTAAGATCGTATTCTCCTTTTGGAGAAATGAGCTTGGCGAAAATCGGGGTGGTTTCAATGGCTAGAAACAGTAAAAAGATAAAAAATGAAGGGAGCCAAGGCAAGGTTTCTAAAGCGTCAATACGCGCCATTAAACCATCAAAATTATCAATAATAGGTTGGGTTTCAGAAACACGTGTTTCGTAGTCTGAAGCTAAAGAAGCTTTCTCCAGTTCGAGTGCAGCGATCTTTTCAGAATTGGTTTGTTTCAGCTGTTGCAGTTCTGCCAGAGCAGCATCGTGTTTTTCTCGTTTCTCTTTATAAACAGGTCCTTTGCCTAGTTTTCCGGTGCCAGAGGTACCTTCGGCCTCTGTAATATAAATGTCATAAAGCGCATTCACTTCTGTTTCTTTGGTAACGACTTCAGATTTCAAGTTTTCAATTTCGGTATCTAATGCAGCAACGGCCGGAGTAAATTGATCGGCGATCTGATTTTGATTGGCGAGCGTTAGATCGTTTTTCTGTTCTAACAACACGCGATCAATTTCCTTTTCAAAAATTTTAAGTTCAAGCGGTTTTGAAATTACTACTGCGATAATCACAGCAAGAATCAAACGCGGCAAGGCTTGGAGAAATTCGTCTAAGAAATTATCCCGTTTTTTAATGGTGGAAACAATAAAGCGGTCCAAATTGAAAATGAGTAATCCCCAGACAAAGCCGAAACCTATCGCCATTGGGATCGAGTCAAAAACGGTATATAACGCATAGCCCGAAGCGATAAAGGCCATTAACGCAGTAAAAAATACGGTAGCGCCAATCCCGGCATACTTATTTTGCTCGCCGGGAGCACAAGAATCTAGAAGCACATGGTCTGCTCCTGAGCAAAGAATAAAAAATTTTTTAAGCATAATATGATGATTGATGAATATCAAATGTCGCGATTAAAAGATTACGCACAAAAGAAATCGTTAAGTGCTAAAACGCTGAAATAGTGAAAAGTATTGCGATAAAAAAACGCATCATAAAGAATGATGCGTTTTTTGATAAAATTTGAGGTCTTGCAAAAGCTTTACTCGATAATCCAGCTCTAATTCTGGACTTACTTCGAGGTGGTTTTTTATTTATCCTTGATGATCAATACATAACTGCCCTTGCTAGAATTAAGTAAGATATCGTACTGCTCTTTCTTCTTCATAAGTTCTCGGGCTTTTTCAGCCGAAATCTTTTTGTTGTTGTAGTAAATATTGTCTTTAGCTAAACGTACCATTTCTTCAGGAGCAGGTGGTGGTGGAGGTGGCAGTAATTCTGAATCAGCGCCTTCCTTTTTCAACTGAAAGCCATTGATATGAAAATCCTGAATTTCTTTGTAGGCTTTATGTGCTTGACTTTCAGCCACGCCTTTGGGTAAATTAAAAATAACGCCGCGTCTTTTTTCTGTGGTGTTTTGAACCCAGTCTTGAAAATTCTTTTCAATGAATGTTTTAAGCGCTGTAATTGTGGTTGCTTTTCCTTCTACCTCAATAGCTTTGGTGTTAGACAGCTTAATATTCAATAGGTTGTAGTTGTTTTCAGTAAATGATTCAGGTTTTACTGGAGCCGGTGGTGGTGGCGGTGGTGGCAGCGTCTGTGCTGTTGGAGGAGTTGGCGCCGGAGGCGGTGCAGGGATTGAACTTGCTTTTGGTGGTGCCGGAGCCGGTGGAGGTGGCGGTGGTATCAATCTTTTTGGATTGGCTTTATAAAGCGCTTTGGTTTCAAAATAAAGCGCTGTGGTTTCAAAAGCTTCTTGTAATCCTTTCCAAACACCTTTGTCGGGGTTCGAACTTCTCACATGGATGTTGAAGTTTTTCTTTTCGTTTAGCGTCCAGTTTTTACTCAAAGCATCAAGGTCTTTAGCAAAATTTTCAACAGAAGTTTCCTCGTCGTTAAGCCATACTCGTGATCCTGCAACCGTAAGTTTTAGTACTTTTTCTTCTTGCGCGCTATCGCTAATGCGCTGTTTAATTGAAGCGGTTTGGCCAATTGCAATTATCGGGTTGTTCTTTTTTTGCTCCTGAGCCGTCGTCGTAATCACCTTTAAAATTCCTCGTTGACGAAATAGCTCTTTTACATCGGTCATAATACCCATCGGAAGATTTTCATCAACTTTTAATCGAAGTGTGATATCTTCCGGTTGCGTGTTTTTAAGAATTGTTTTTAATATAGTTTCAATCTTTGCATCTAAATCTTCTACAGCTACTTGAGCATTGTTGAAATAGATATTTTGGTTTTTATCGATGGCTACATCAATAACGTGAACGATTCCGCTCTCTTTTCCATTTACACTGGCTTGAGCCATTCTGTAAGAATCATTGTATTCTTCTAAGGTTTGATTGTAATTTTTAATCTCTTTTTTAGAAGCGTTGTGTGGAATTGGAAAAGGTTCAGCAATAATATCTATTTTTTTGACACCATAAGCTTCTAGTGCGTCGGTGATAAGGCTAACTGTTTTTGTCTTTGTGATTGGTGGGATGAAAATTGAAGAGATAATATTCTTTTTACGTTCATTTTTAGAAAAACTCATATTGTGGAGCGCTAATTCTGAATCTAAGTTTTCAAAGCTTGTTGGTGAGCCATTGACGTATAAGTTTCTTTCTTGATCAAGAAAAACTTCTATGTTTTCAAATACGGTTTTTACTTCATTTTGAACTCCTATAGGCTTTGCCACAATTTCCTGATTAAAGAAATAAATACAACAAGCGAGTACGGGCACAAAGAGTGCAAGACGG
The DNA here is from genome assembly GCF_000152985.1 of Leeuwenhoekiella blandensis MED217. Lineage (GTDB taxonomy): Bacteria > Bacteroidota > Bacteroidia > Flavobacteriales > Flavobacteriaceae > Leeuwenhoekiella > Leeuwenhoekiella blandensis. The sequence continues at coordinate 512,578 of NZ_CH672395.1, forward strand.
GTGGCCAGCTTTTTGACCGAGCGGGTTTTTGATAACATAAGAATTCGTTTTTTAGTTAATGAATAATTGATCGGGCTACTTAACGCAGTGTGATGAGCACCTCCCGAATAGTTAAATAAAAGATTGGTATAGTTAGTAATGTTGTTTTCTTGTTGTAATGCGGCTTGATCTGCCAAGAATTCGTGATTGAGCGCTACACTTTTCTTAAGTAAGATCAAAAGTGGGTTGAACCAAAAAACCACCTGTAAGAATTCGATAAAAAGGATATCCCAACTGTGTTTTTGAATTACGTGCGCTTGTTCGTGCTGCAAAACTTCGGCAGGAAGGGCGTTATTTTTAAAGTCGGTCTTGGGTAGAAAAATATACTTGAGAAACGAGTGCGGAATCACGTGTTCTACCAGCAACACATTGATGTGTGAAGTCGCTTTTACGTGTTCGTTATGGCGCACTTTTTCGCGTAAGTGTAACAGATTGCGTAAAAACCGGAAACCAAATAGTAGAACGCCAGCACCGTAAATTATGCCTGAACTAATGAGTAGCCAATTTGTAGATTCAGCTACTGGCTTAGCAACCGGAGCATCTTTAAATTCGGCTGGTGCCATAAAGTTCTCTGTGTTCACGGGCTGTGGAGCAACTTCAACCGTATAAGAAAACGTAATCAAGGGTAATGCAAGTGCGATTGCCAGGCTTCCCAGTAAATAGAAGCGTTTAAATTGATGAGCTGCAGTTTGCTCTAGAGCGATTTTGTAAAAGCCCCAAAGAACCAACAAGCACAAAATGGATTTGATGAGGTAGGCAGTCATTACTTTTGAGATTTTAGGCGTTCATCAATCAATTTTTTGAGCTCCTCCAATTCTTTCTGACTCAGGTCGGTTTCTTGCGTAAAGAACGAAGCAAACTGCGCAGCCGAATCATTAAAGAAGTTTTTGATCATTCCGTTCACTTGTTTTGAGAAATAACTGTTCTTCTTTACTAACGGAAAGTATTCTCGTGATCTCCCGTACTGCACATAGTCTACAAAACCTTTATCCTGCATACGTTTGAGTAAGGTTGCAATTGTAGTTGTGGCTGGTTTGGGTTCGGGATACGCATCGATGAGGTCTTTCATAAATGCTTTTTCTAGTTTCCACAAAATTTGCATCAATTGTTCTTCGGCATTAGAAAGGCTCATAGTTCTATGTTTTTAGAATGTATTCTACAAATGTAGAAATAAATTTCAATTCTACAAGTGTAGAGTTAAATATTTTATTGAATACTAGAACATTTGCTTCTGTGATTTACAGAAAATTAAGAAGTGGCGGGCGGTCTAATTGGAAGCGGAAGGCTTTTCATTTCAATCCCTAACGCTGAAGATTTAACGATTAAAAGGATATTCATTAATCCAGTGAAAGCCACGATTAGGTAAGCGCATTTCGTTAAGATCTTTAGCTTTCATTTTAATCTTCAGTGTGTCGCGACCTAATGTTCCTTCTATAGTTAAGCGATCTGCTTCTTTAGAAAAGGAGAAGTTATTGTACTGTTCATAATCATACTCGTAGATTGATAGTTTTGATTGACTGGTGTCGATTTCCAGATTGAGCCATTTGACCTCATCATCCATATACATTACACTGCATCGATCCTTATAATCAATAACCAGATAACGCCAGCGTTGCTCGTTAGTAAGCAAAGGTGCAACGAGACTGTCGTTTATATGCATGGTTTCTACCTCCCAGATTCCGTATAGTGGTGGTTTTGCTCGTTTGTCCCCATATTCGCGCTCACCAGAGTAGCCTTGCCAGACTGAGATACCAATAAACAGAAACAGGGCTGTAAGCTTTAGACCTCTTTTAATCTTTTCGTAAATCCTGTTTTTTACAGGATTGTATTCTACTATACGGGCTGTAGATTGATTGCTAAAGAATAATCTGTAAAGTCTTTTCCAATCAGTAGCAGCCAGTACCAAAGCCATCGCCAAGAGATGCATAGAAAGTAGTTTTACCGGGATGTCATAAGTAAAGTTCATCACGACGACGTGGCTCATCACTCCGGCAACAAGCAAAGCTCCTAAGGTTGTGGTTCTACGCCATATCAATAGCAATCCGCCCAAGACTTCGAGCATTCCTGTGTACATATTATACGCTTCGCTAAAACCCATATAGGTCCAGGCCAATCCCATAGGTGAAAAGCTTCCTAAGGGCTGTAATAAACGGATGAGTGAAGGTTCGGGAAACTGAGTTTTATATACTTTGGCAAAACCATAGCTCAATAGCATCATAGCCAAGAATAAACGCAAAACCACCAGAAACCAATAAAACAGCGTGTTGTAAGATGTTCGTTTTCGGTCAACTACCGTCCATATTATTACACCCAATAGCGTGAGAACAAAATTCACAAACAACAGCACATACGCATAGGTCGAGTCGCCGCTACCGGTGGCAAAAAAATGTAATTCTTTTTCAATACCAAGGATGAGATGTCCTGCTAAACGCACCAGCGGTTCTGCAGGCTGAGACAAAAATTGCAACAGAATATAGAGTGCGAAATACAGAAACAGAAAACGGAAAACGATTTTTTCTGCAGCAGTCCAATGTGGATGATATGCTCTGGAGAAGTTCATAAACAGAAGATTTGATCGATGTTGGCTTAAGTTAGTACTTTCCTAAATACAGTACTTTTTTTCGCCTGTTGCAAAAAGGCAGATTTTCTAATAAGACTATCTTTACAGGCTAAACAAAAAACCATGAGCTTAGAGCAAGACTTAAGAGACCGCAGCGGTAACGTATGTGAATTGAGTGGAAGCACCGAAGATCTCGATATATATGCAGTTCCTAACTCGCCAGATTTACCCGAGGCAGAAACCCATATTTTTATTTCAGAAACCTGTCGCAAGCAATTAGAAGATAAGGCAACCGCAGATCCTAATCATTGGCGCTGTTTAAACGATAGTATGTGGAGCACGGTGCCTGCGGTTCAAGTTGTAGCCTATCGTATGCTGCATCACCTCAAAGCAGAAGGCTGGCCGCAAGATTTGCTAGATATGATGTATATGGAAGAAGAGGTTAAAGCCTGGGCAAAAGCCGGGATTTCTGAAGAAACAGAAACTAAAGGTTTGGTGCATCGTGACAGTAACGGTGTTGTTTTAGAAGCAGGCGATTCTGTGGTACTGATTAAAGATCTTAAGGTGAAAGGCAGCAGTATGGTGGCTAAACAAGGTACTGCGGTACGCCGAATTTCTCTAGATCACGAGAATGAAAAATATATTGAAGGCAAAGTAGACGGGCAGCAAATCGTTCTGGTAACCGACTATGTGAAGAAGATTTAGCACTTCCTTTAGTTTATTATAACATCAGATTGGGAACGAATGTTTTTGATTATCAATAACTTGAGATCAACTAACTAATTTCCAAAATGATGAGTAATAAAAAAGAAAAATTAGCCCGCGCGGGTATGGTGGCAAAAGGTGCGGTTTATGCCATAATAGGAACATTAACCGCAATGGCCGCTTTTAATTTAGGCGGTACCAAAAGTGGAAAAGATAATGCATTGCAGTTTCTTGCAGGTCAACCCTTTGGTCAGGTTTTATTAGGTGCTTTAGCCATAGGTTTATTTGGCTATGCCTTTTACCGTTTTTATGAGGCGATCAATGGGCCGGGGGAGTCTTGGAGTGAAGCTAAAGGTTTTGTGAAACGTGCCGGTTTTATCGTAAGCGGAATTTTCTACGGAGCTTTAGGGTTTACAGCAGCAAAAATGGTTGTTTCCGGCAGTTCAGGTTCTGGTGGTAATTCGGCGGTTTCTACCTTGATGTCTAAACCTTACGGAGCATACTTGGTAGGCTTTGTAGCGGTTTGCCTTTTAGGAAAAGCCGTATTTCAAGTCTATAAAGCGTATTCCGGAAAATTTAGAGAAGACGTTAAAGAAAGTAGCCTTGATCAAAAGGAGCGTGAAGCACTTATACGTGCAGGGAAAATTGGATTTACCTCTCGCGGAATCGTTTCCGGAATCTTGGCATTTCTATTTTTCAAAGTAGCTTTAGGTAATGGTGCAGATGCCGGCGGAAAAGTTGCTGCTTTTGAATTTTTACAAGATAATTTTGGTGCAGCCGTAATGGGTATTGTAGCACTTGGTCTTGTCGCTTACGCCGTGTTTATGTTTATTCAGGCTAAGTATGCGCAGATCAGAATTTAGAATTCCAGGTTCAAAAGTGAACTTTTAAAATTAAAAAACCCGTTCAGCTTCAAGTTGAACGGGTTTTTTGTGGGTTGTATTGAATCTTATTACTCTGCAGTTTTAAGCTTGGTAAACTCGTGGTAAAAATGCGGAATCGTTTCAATGCCTTTAAAGAAATTCCATACGCCAAAATGCTCATTAGGCGAGTGAATTGCATCGCTATCCAGACCAAAGCCCATCAAAATGGTTTTGCTATTGAGTTCGCGCTCAAATAACGAAACGATAGGAATACTCCCGCCGCTGCGTTGCGGAATAGGCGTTTTGCCAAAAGTTTTTTCATACGCCTTTTCAGCAGCCTGATAGCCTATGCTGTCTATTGGGGTTACATAAGCCTGGCCGCCGTGATGCGGTTTAACCTTTACACGCACCCCTTTTGGCGCAATGCTCTCAAAATGGGTTTTGAAAAGTTGGGTGATCTCTTTCCAGTCCTGATCGGGAACCAGACGCATGCTTATTTTTGCATACGCTTTACTGGCGATTACAGTTTTTGCACCTTCGCCAATATAACCGCCCCAAATACCATTTACATCGAGGGTAGGTCTGATGCTGTTACGTTCATTGGTGGAGTAGCCGGCTTCCCCATAAACCGAATCAATATCGAGCGCTTTCTGATAGTTTTCTAGCGAAAAAGGAGCTTCAGCCATTTTTGCACGCTCTTCGGTACTTAGTTCTTCAACCTTGTCGTAAAATCCGGGAATGGTAATGTGGTTGTTCTCGTCGTGAAGCGACGCGATCATTTTGGTCAAAATATTTATAGGATTTGCCACCGCACCGCCGTAAAGTCCGCTATGTAAATCGCGGTTAGGCCCGGTAACTTCAACCTCCACATAGCTGAGTCCGCGTAGACCGGTGGTGATACTTGGTGTATCTTTAGCGATCATTCCGGTGTCTGAAATTAGAATTACATCGTTGGCTAGTTTTTCCTGATTGCGGGCAATAAACCAACCCAAGTTTTCGCTACCTACTTCTTCTTCGCCTTCGATCATAAACTTGACGTTACACGGCAGGTCGTCGTTTTGCGTCATATATTCTAAAGCTTTGACGTGCATATACATCTGGCCTTTATCATCACAGGCGCCACGCGCAAAAATAGCTCCGTCGGGATGCAGCTCTGTTTTTTTGATTACGGGTTCAAAAGGAGCGCTGTCCCACAAGTCTAATGGATCTGGCGGTTGCACGTCATAATGCCCGTAAACCAAAACGGTAGGTAGGTTTTTATCTTTAATAAGCTCCCCAAAGACAATTGGATAGCCTGGAGTTTTACAAATTTCTACAAGCTCACAACCCGCTTCTTTAAGGCGTTCTGCTACTGCGTCTGCAGTGTTGAACACCTCCTTTTTATAGGCTTTATCTGCGCTAATAGAAGGGATTTTGAGAAGTGTTATAAGTTCGTCGAGAAAACGTTTTTGATGTTTATCTACGTAAGTTTTTATGTCTTTCATATGTTTTATGTGCTTGTTTGCAAAAATACAGAATGGCTAAGGAATGATTTCCTAACAAATCTACAAAGCTTTATAAGGTCTCGAAGGTTGCTGAATAAGAGACTGCTAAAAATTATATGAGTAAAGCATTAAAATTTATTTCAAAAATGATTTTCATATTCAAAATCTTTCCTATATTTGCACTCGCATTTTTAGAGATAAGGATGCAAGTTTTTAACGGGAGTCCTAAGTACGTTAAAAATAGTATGCAGGCGTGGTGGAATTGGTAGACACGCTAGACTTAGGATTTAACCTAAGAAAAAGTGTTAAAATATTTAAAATGCGGATGTGGTGGAACTGGTAGACACGTCAGACTTAGGATCTGATGCCGCGAGGTGTGCAGGTTCGATTCCTGTCATCCGCACAAAAGCCGAAGAGAAATCTTCGGCTTTTTCATTTTAAAAAATGGGATTTTCTTCACGATTTTTGACCTTGGGTACAACATAGGTACAACATTTTACCTTTTTTCAGAACTGAATTGGCTTTAGTACTATATCCATTCATTTGATAACAAATCCTATTTTCTGTATTGAGGATTAATAAATTTTAGGTTATCTCAACCTCTGTTCTTCGTTTGAGGGGTTTATTATCATACAATATACACGCAAGGTAAACTCGTAAAATACTTCCATCAAAAGACTACGGCATAAAGCCAACGCTTCTTCCCCTACTCATTTATTCCGTTTCCTTTTGAGCCAAGATTTTATCTTCCGTTTGGTTTCTGCTCAAATATTGTTTAATCAAAAATTTGAGTATTATGACAACAAAAGCGAGTACCAAAATGAAGCGCAGTAGAGCGAAATCTACTGCCAAGAAAGAAGTAAACGGAAAGAAATCCGAAGTACTTCAAATTCAGAACTTACCATTGGGTAAAATCAAGCCTGACCTTGAACAGCCCAGAAAAACTTTTAATGATGATGCCTTGCAGCAGCTTTCTGAGAGTATCGAAAAGCACGGTGTGTTGCAGCCAATCACGGTAAGGCAACTAAATGGCCATTACATCATCGTGATGGGCGAACGCCGATATCGCGCAAGCAAGCTGGCAGGAAAGAAGACTGTGCCCTGTATCGTGAGGACTTATGAGACCAATGATATTCTGGAAGTTCAAATCATCGAAAATCTGCAAAGACAAGATGTTGAACCTACCGAAGAAGCTGAGGCGATTGCTTACCTAAGTGAAAAATATGCACCTACTGAAATTGCGAAGCGATTGGGTAGAACGGATAACTTCATCAGACAGCGACTTAAACTGGCTGGACTGATTGATGGTTTCAAACAATTTGTACGCAATGGCGAAATGACCATATCATTGGGTGTAGGTGTAGCGCTCTTTGAACCGGAACAACAGCAGATGATGCTGGAAACGATGGGCGAGGATTTCAGTGCCCATCAAATCAACAGAATGATTAAGGACCAGACCTATGATTTAGAAAAGGCATCTTTTGATGTGGCCGATAAAAAATTGGTCCCGAAAGCTGGGTCTTGTGTTGAATGTCCGTTTAATGCAGCTAATCAAGGTAATCTGTTCGGCGATGGTAAAATGGTCTGTACAAAAGCAGCCTGTTTTGAAACTAAGAAAAGTAAATCGTTCTTAAACCTGATTGAAAAGTCCAAGAAAGAGAATATCTTTTTAATCCCTGAAATACGACAGTATTGGGCAGATGACGAAAACAATCAGCTCATAATATCACAATTAGAAAAGAAGGGATTGAAAGTTTATCTACTGGATGATGTTGAAATTATAGAGCATCCGATTGAGCCAACAATCCAGGATATTAAGATAGAATATCAACACTATGATTATTCTGAAGAACAATTGAAAGCTGAACTTGAAGAAGCAAAACAGGACTATGATGAAGAATTTGTGAAATATAATTCAGCGAAAGAAAATGGATTTGTCAATGGCATTTTGTTCCATCCTGAAACGTACAGGAATAAAGAAGTCTTCATAAAAATTGTTGAAAAAACAAAAGATGAATCAACAGATTATTCGGCACCATTGGCCAACAGAAAAATGGCAGATTGTACGCCTGAAGAACAAATCATTAAAATCAACGAAAGAGAAATCCGCAAGAATCAAATAGAAAACAACAACCAGTTTGAAGAAGTTGTGCAGATGATTCGTGAAACAAAATACATTAATACGAAGAAGACACTTTCAATGGATGAAATGGTCGCATTCTCGATATCGCTCTTTGAAAATAATGTGGACTATATGAGTCAACAAAAGTATTTTTCAAAGTTCTTGGGCGACACTTCAAAGATGACTAAAGTTGAAATGGTCGAAAATTTCAAGAAGAAGTTCAAAAAGGAAATCTTTCACAAGTTGATACGCTATATGCTCACAAAGCAAGTGCATTTTGGCGAAAGCAATCACGTCAATAATCTGACGAACATTTCATTCTACAACGCAATGCAAGGATACTACAAATCTAAGATTGCCAGCATTGAAAAAGAATATGCCGATAAACGAAGCAAGCGTGAAGCACGTTTGAAAGAGCGCATCACAGTTCTTGAAAAGCAAATTCAGGAACTCAACGAGTAGCTTTTGTTGTTTGAAGAAGGGTCGGCATTCGTGCTGGCCCTTTTTCTTTTTTATGATAGTGTTTTAAAAGTATTTACAAGGAAGGGGTTATCAATCAATAGTTAGCGCAAAGGTAAACTCGTAAAATACACCCATCAAAAGACTACGGCATAAAGCCAACGCAACATCCTACGCTTATTTATTCCGTTTCCTTTTGAGCTGAGATTTTAGCTTCCGTTTGGGTACTGCTCAAATATTGTTTAATCAAAATATATCATTATGAAACGAGCATCTAAAAAACCTAAAATTTCGCTACAAGAGGCTGAAAAGCATTATCAGTCGAGTAGTGAAAATTATGACATTGATAGTGGCGAAAGTCACTTGGCTTATTACAGGGATAAGCATCCCAACTATTACCGAGTATTATCAGAAAATGTTTAATCTAAATTCAAAAGCTATGTATTTACAAAATTTGCAACAGGATGAAATTTTCGTACCATCAGAAATGAAATCCTTAAAAAGTCTGACACAGATGGAATCCCGAAGAGGGCTTGAAAATGCCATTATCTCTAATGGCAAAATCGTCAATGTGGTCTCGAACAGCTATGGCCATATTCCAAACCAACTTTTCTTCAAGAAAGCTGAAGAAATGCTGACCGATGCACAGCTGAACTTCCACAAACGCACCATCAACAAAAATGACAGGTCGTTCATTACCGACTTTATCATCGACGACAAAAGCCAGTTTACCGTCAAGAACGATAAGGATTTGATACTACCGATGCTTCGGTTCAAGAACTCTTATGACGGAAGTGAAAAGACCTCTGGACACTTCGGGTTTTATAGAGAAGTGTGTTCAAATGGTCTGCACGTTTCTCTGGCAGAAATCGAGTTTTCTATCAAGCATAGCAAGAATAATACACACCTCATTATGCCAAGGTTGAACAATCTATTCGATAAATTTCTGGACAATGAATTCTATACCATTACCAAGAAATTCGATAAGATGAAGGAATTTAAAATCATCGATACACAGGAATTTGTAAAGGCGATTCTCGACAGAACGAAATTGTTCAGATACGAGTGTAGCGACAAGAATAGCGACCCTTCAAAAAAGTCTCGTGAGGTCATAGAAATCTTGAACTACGAAGCCTTGCTACTGAATGAAGAACCAAATCTGTGGTTAGGTTACAATGCATTCAATTCAGTACTTCATAACGTTTTGAAGAAAAGCTTCGGCCAACAAGAACGGTTAGATAAAAAGCTGTTTGATGAAGTCTATGCTATGGCATAAAGTTAATATAGGTTTGTCCAGTACCTCAAACTGGATTTTTTCTGCCTTACCATTTTGCAACACAGTTGCACCAAAATATTTTTATCTTTGCATTGTGAAAGTTGTAGCAATCATTTTATCGTTTTATTTCTTGGCACTCAATGTAGTGCCTTGTAGCGATGCAGCAAATAGTGCCGATGATACCCAAGTTGTTACGGTAATAGATATTGATGGCGACCACGACCAAGACTGTGAGTTATGCTCGCCTTTCTGTCAATGTCATTGCTGCCACGTTCATACCATAAATTTTGGACTTGCTGCTTTTGAGCCGCTACAGCCTGCTATTCCTCAAGAATTCTTTGTCCATTTTGATGACCTTGGCAAAGATATTCCCCATTCCCTTTTTCAGCCACCACAGGCATAATTCAGTTTTTTTAAAGGATAATTATATCCTTTTTTGACCAAATCCTGGTTCTCATACTAGATCCTTGGTCCTATTGATAGATTTTGTTAGGCACAAAATTATTATCAAGAATTTTAACTGAATTAAATTTTTATTTATATGATTAATAAGATAATCGCATTTTCCATTAATAATAAATTTATTATTGGACTACTTACCTTAGCGCTGATAGGGACGGGTATTTGGTCCATGATGACCGTCAACCTGGGATCGGTGCCAGATATTACTAACAATCAGGTTCAGGTGATCACCCAGTCGCCAAATCTTGCCACAGAAGATATTGAACAATTTGTAACCTATCCCGTAGAACTATCTATGGGTAATTTACCAGGCGTTACAGAAATAAGATCTATCTCACGCTTTGGCCTTTCCGTAGTTACTATCGTTTTTGAAGACGATATGGGAACCTATCTTCCTCGACAGCTGGTACAGGAAAAACTAAACGAACTGGGCGAATCTATCCCTGAAAAATTTGGAAGTCCATCTATGGGTCCCATCTCTACTGGTTTAGGTCAAATCTATGAATACACTATAAAGCCAGAGGAGGGTTTTGAAAACAAGTATTCGCCTATGGAACTGCGCACCGTGCAAGATTGGGTTATCAAACGACAACTCACATTACTGGAAGGCGTGGTAGAGGTCAACTCTTATGGAGGCAGTATTAAACAGTACGAGGTCACTGTCAACCCAGATAAGTTGAATAGTTTGGGTATTAGTATTTCACAAGTGTATGAGGCTCTCGCTCGGAACAATGTGAATACAGGCGGTGCTTACATAGAAAAAAATAAAATGTCAAATTTCATAAGAGGTGAAGGTCTTATTCGCTCTTTGGAAGACATTAAAGATATTTCGATTATTAACGAGGGCAACATTCCCGTAACTATTGGAGATGTTGCAACACGCGTCCATTTTGGGAATCAGGTACGTTATGGTGCTTTTACGCAAGACGGTAAGGAAGCCGTGGGAGGAATAATAATGATGCTAAAAGGTTCAAACCCTAATGCGGTTATTCAAAATGTTAAGAATCGTATGGCAGAAATTGAAAAATCCCTGCCAGAAGGTCTCACTATCGCCCCTATCATTGATCGTAGTGAGCTAATTGCCAGAACGACCGATACCGTTAAAACCAATTTACTGGAAGGCGCCCTAATCGTGATATTTGCCCTTGTTTTATTGTTGGGTAGTTTAAGAGGTGGCATCATAACGGCCACGACCATACCGTTGTCCTTGCTTTTTGCCTTTATATTAATGAAGCAATTTAATGTATGGGCAAACTTAATGAGCTTGGGAGCTATAGACTTTGGGATTATTATAGATGGTGCCGTGATTATTATAGAAGGAACGGTGTATGAGATCCAAAAACGGATTAGGTCTGGAAAGCTAAAATTCAATCAAGGCGTAATGGATAAAGTAGCCTATGATGCCGGAACCACGATGATGGGTTCCGCATTTTTTGGACAGATTATAATTCTTATTGTATTCACGCCTATACTTTTTCTTACGGGGGTAGAAGGTAAAATGTTTAAGCCGATGGCGTACACTTTCGGTTTTGCCATGATAGGTGCTATTTTCTTATGCCTTACCTATGTCCCTATGATGTCTGCCCTATTTATGAAACCCATTCAGAATAAAAAGAACTGGTTTGGAAGGTTTGAACGCTGGCTGGAAAGGATAAGTGATAAGATAATTGGTGGAATACAAAGGGTATATATGCCTTTACTGAAAGGGGCATTAAAACTGAAGCTCATTGTTGTAGGTGCTGCTGCTGTTCTACTTGTATTAGCCGGTTTCCTTTTTTCCAGAATGGGAGGAGAATTTGTGCCTCAATTAGATGAAGGGGATATCGCGATGCAGGCTTTAATGAGACCAGGAAGTTCATTAACAGAGTCTATTGATGTTTCAAAAAAAATAGAGAATATCCTTTTAGAAAATTTTCCTGAAATTAAAACGGCAACAGCAAGAATTGGAGTGGCCGACATCCCAACAGATCCCATGCCGATGGATATAGCAGATATGTACCTGATTCTTGAAAAAGATAAGGATAAATGGACAACTGCTGAAACTAAAGAAGGACTTATAGCGCAGATCAAGGAAAAACTCAATAAAGAACTTACTGGGGTAAACCTTGTGTTTACGCAACCTGTAGAATTAAGGTTCAACGAATTATTAGAAGGGGTTAGAGAAGATATTGCGGTTAAACTATATGGAGAGGACCTGGGGGTGTTGTCGGAAAAGGTACAGGAAATGGCCAGTATTATCCAAACCGTGCCTGGTGCAGGAGACGTAAACGCGGAGCGAACATCAGGCCTCCCACAAATGACCGTTAAATTTAACCGTGATAAAATTGCCCAATATGGTCTGGATATTCAGAAAGTCAATGATTATATAAGTACTGCTTTTGCTGGAGGAACTGCTGGGGTCATCTTTGAAGGTGAAAAACGATTTGATCTGGTAGTAAGATTTGATGAAGATCATAGAAAGAATATTGATGATTTGCGTGGTATGTATATCGATCTTCCAGACGGAACTCAGGTGCCTATAAAAGAAATAGCAGATATTGAGTATGTTCCGGGGCCTATGCAAATTTCAAGAGATGATACCTACAGAAGAACCTATGTGGGTGTAAACGCCCGGGGAAGGGATGTAGAGTCTGTGGTGAACGACATTCAGCAAAAATTAGATGAGGAATTAGAATTGCCACCAGGTTATTATATTACTTATGGAGGGGAGTTCGAAAACCTTCAGAGTGCCAAAGACCGATTAGTGATTGTGGTACCGATAGCCTTATTCCTGATTTTCGTGCTTCTATATTTTGCCTTAAAATCTTTTTCCCAATCTATCATGATCTATATGGCGATACCATTGGCTGCTATCGGAGGTGTTTTTGCCCTTTGGTTAAGAGGTATGCCATTTAGCATTTCCGCAGGTGTAGGCTTCATTGTTCTGTTTGGTGTTGCAGTTTTAAACGGACTGGTACTAATAAATAGATTCAATTCTTTAAAAGAAGAAGGAGTAACCAGTCTAAGAGATAGAATTTTTACAGGAACCAAAGAACGAATACGACCTATTATGTTAACAGCAACAACAGATATTTTCGGTTTTTTACCAATGGCATTTTCCACATCTGCCGGTGCAGAAGTTCAACAACCACTTGCTACAGTTGTTATAGGTGGTATGCTTACGGCTACCTTGCTTACGCTGGTGGTTCTTCCTGTCCTTTATACATTTGTAGAGAAGAGACGGGAGAAAAAGGAACAGAACAAGCTTGGTTCTTCCAATTCACGATCTTTAGCCACAATTTTGATAATTGGATTGATGTTAGGCGGAACCTTTTCCGTAAATGCACAATCTGATGCAATGTCATCTGAATATTCACAACAGGATTCTTTACAAACTATTAGTTTGGAAGAGGCTAAAGAAATGGCAATCCAAAACTTTCCGCAATTAAAAGCTGCTCAACTTGAAATTGAAAGTGAGGAAGTATTGCGTAAAACCGCCTATGATTTTGGAAATACCCAAATCTTTACAGGAAAAGAAGAAGTAGGAAATGGCTCTGATGGGGTCTATACCCAAATTGGCGTCCAACAGCAAGGCATTGATATTTTTGGAATTGCCCCCCGGTTAAAATTGCAGAAAGAAAGGGTTGCCCTTGCTGAAAGTGCCTTAGAGTTATCTACTATTGAAATTGAACGTGAAGTAAGCAGGGCCTGGGCCTCGGTTTATACAACTAAAAGGACATTCCAGGTTTATAGAAAAATGGATTCAATTTTTGAAGATATTGAAAGGGCTGCAAGAATCAGGTATGAAACAGAGGCCACCTCCAAATTGGAATATCTTGCTACCTCCAACCAGGCGAACGAGGTTAAAATACAGCTGGAACAATCGTACCGAGATTACCTGAAATCAATACAGCGTTTAAACCTATGGTTCGTTAGTGACACAATCTATGATGTACCAGATTTGCCTGTTGAAACTTTAGACGAACCTTTAAACTTTCTGGTAGAGTCGCTTGAAAATCATCCGTTGCTACAGGTTTCGGAACAAAGGATAGATGTTGCCAAAGCGGTTACCAGAGAACGAAAATCTGAATTTTTGCCCAAATTTCAGGGTCAGTACGGTAGGCAGGAAATAGCCGGGCAATCGGGTTTCTTCCAATATCAAATAGGAATTCAAATTCCGCTGTTTTTTGGGCCGGAATTAGGCCGTACACAGGAAGCACAAGTAAATAGACAGATTGCAGAGCAAAACTTTTATCAGGATAAAATCGAACTGGAAACCGCCTATAAAAATATGCGTGAAGACTACATCAAATGGAGAAACTCATGGAATTATTATAGGGATGAAGCACTTCCGCTGGCCAAAGAGCAACAAGGTGGATCAGTGCTGGCCTTTAAGGAAGGCGCTATCGATTATGTGACATTTCTCCAAAATATAAGAGATGCCATTAGAATCGAGGTAAATGCCTGGAGTGCTTTTAACGATTATCTCGACAGCCGCTACCAACTGGAATATTACCTTAAGAATTCAAATTAAAAATTAAAATAAGAAAATCGATATGAATACAAGATCAATAAATATTCTAATGCTTGCCTTAACGCTCAGCATATTCTTTGGATGTAAAGAAAATCCTGCGGCAGGGGAAGATGCTTCCAGTGAAACTGCAACTACTAATACCGAAGAAGGTGAAAATCACGGTGAGGAAGGAGATGAAGAACACGGTGAAGAAGAAGGTGGGATGCGTTCGGTACATCTTTCAGAAATGAAATTCAATAGTCTGGGGATTAAAGTAGATACCTTGCCTAAAAAAGCTTTGTCGGGTATTGTGGAAGCCAATGGCCAGTTAGAAGTGCCGCCACAATATGAAGCTACCGTTACGGCAATTTTAGGCGGTAATATAACTTCTATAAAGGTTATTGAGGGGGATAAGGTAAATAAAGGTCAGGTGTTGGCTTATCTTTCTCACCCAAATTTAACCAGAATGCAGTCTGATTATATTAATGCATATAGTAGGATGCAATTTTTGGAAAAGGAATTTGAAAGACAGAAACGTTTATATGAAGCAGAGGTAGGATCTGGAAAATCTTTTCAACAAACCCAATCAGATTACCAGTCTGTACAAGGTGAAGTGCGGGGGTACGAATCGCAATTGCGCCAGTTAAACCTAAATGCTTCCCAGGTTAGAGACGGTGAATTATATGAATATATTCCGGTAGTAAGCCCAATTGGAGGTTATATTGAAAAAGTACTGGTACAGGTAGGACAATATGTAGACCCTCAGACCAGTATGTTTATGGTAGTTGATACTGAACATGTTCATGCCGATCTAATGGTTTTTGAAAAAGATATTTATAAGGTGAAAGAAGGCCAAAAGATTGCGTTTACACTGGAATCGGTTCCAGGTAGTAATTTAACCGGGGAAATTTATTCAGTGGGGAAACAATTTGAACAAAACCCCAAAGCGGTACATGTGCATGCAGAAATCGATAATAAAGAAGATTTTCTAATTCCGGGGATGTATATAAACGGAAAAATCAGGACCGGTGAAGAAGCTGTTCCTGCCTTACCGGAAGAAGCAATAATTGAAGAAGAAGGAAATCCCTACATCTTTACGGCCCAAAAACACCAGGAAGATGGTGAAACCGAATGGGAATTGAAACCAGTGCAGGTTAGAACGGGAATAAATGAAGATGGTTGGGTTGAAATTAAACTGCTGGAGCCTCTGCCTGAAGGTACGTTGGTTGCCTATAATAATGCCTATTATCTGGTTTCTGAAATGCAGAAAAGCCAGACTTCCCATGGTCATTAAATTAAAAAAATTAGATGGATGGACTCTCTGTTAAATGTTTGTCTTAATTAAAATTCCAGAGGGTTCATCCTTAATACTAAAATTAATATTACAGCAATGAAAGAAATAAAAGCATTTATAAAACCGAAACGAGTTCAAAATGTAATTGAAGCTCTTAGTGAAAGCGGATTTAAAAGTATGACCCTTTCCCAGGGAGAAGGAACGGGGGCTTTTAAAGCAAAAGGCGCATCACCTTCTTTAGATTTCCGTGTAACAGACAGTCCGGTGGTAAAGTTAGAACTGGTATGTCAAAACGAAGAAGCACAATCAGCAATAGATATTATCCTTGAGAATGCAAAAACAACTGAACCCGGTGACGGAATAATTTATCTTTCCGATATTGAAGATGCCTTCCAGATAAAAACCGGGGAATCCATAAAGCGTTACGATCCCTAAATACTTTTATAGCAAATGGAAAAAATAGTAAAAAAGTTGGAAAGCAAAGGCATCCGCCCTACGGCAATGCGCCTGATGACCTATAGACGGCTGGCACAACTGAATGTGGCCGTTAGCTTAGGCGACCTTGGAAAGGATTTCGAAAGCTCGGAAAGGAGTACGCTTTTCCGTACTATGAAGACATTTGAAGAAAAAGGAATCGTGCATCAAATTGAGGATGGCACCGGCATCATTAAATATGCCCTGTGCGAAGACAATTGTGAATGCGAGGTTGGCAACGACCTTCACTTACATTTTCATTGCAATAGTTGCGGGGAAACCGTGTGCCTTACAGAGCACAAAATCCCTCAGATAAACCTGCCCGAAGGCTATGTGGCAGAGGATATCAATCTGGTGGCCAAGGGAGTCTGTGAGAAATGTAGCAATGACTTGGATTAAGTTTTTTGATTTAAAAAATTGGAACAATGATGAAAATTTATAAGAAAGAAAGCAAGGTATATATGGTAGCTCAAAATAGATTGGATGCTACCGATTATGACAATTTGATATCTCAATTAAAAAACCATATACAGGCAAACCATAAAGTGTACTGGTATATTGAAATGGAAAATTTTGAGGGGTGGACCGCAAGTGCGTATTGGAAGGGCATTGAACTGAAACTTCCGAATGAAGAACGCGTTAAAAAGGTTGCATTGGTGGGAAATACAAAATGGAAGGAACAGTTTACGGAAGTTTTGATTCCCTTTACAAGGACACATATTAAATTCTTTAGCCCTGAAGAAAAAGATTTGGCCAAGGAATGGATGGAGAAAGGAAATCATTAAAAAAGTTAAATAAATTTAAACAGAAAGATTATGATGGACGACTGATATTTTGGGGGAATGCACTGGATATGGTGGGGGCTTTGGATAATCCTTATCTTTTGGATATTCTTAATTCCTTATCCCACCCCGGGACAAAACAGACGGAAGGATAAGGCTATGGAAGCCCTGAGAGATCGATACGCCCGGCACGAGATAAGCGATGAGGAATTTGAACAAAAGAAGAAAGTCCTTCAGGATAAGAAGAAGTAGTTATAAGGCACAGGCATCGAAAGCGATGGCACCTATGGTATATAAAAGAAGGTAAAAATGAAAAAACGGAAAGTATTTGTTTTTATATTCATTGGATTAGCCCTTGGCTTATTTATAATACAGCCCCTGGCTATTTCACTCCACATGTATGACATGCAGGGAGATAATGGCGAATGGTGGAAATCTCTGCTTGCTTCATATCAGCAGGAATTTAGAGTATGGGATTTGGATCAAGCCATAATCAAATTGCTATTTGGACTGCTGGGCATTGCCTTGTCGCTTATGTTTATGGTCAGGCAAAGAATATTTCAATTGACCGGAAGAAAAGATAAGCTGGAGGAGATCAGAGAGCTGATTGCGGCAGGAGAAAACCAGCAAGTAGAATTTAAATCTACCTTGAGATGGGATTTGAGGCAGTTTAAACCGAATAAGGCTTTGGAAGACGTAATAGCAAAAACAATTGCCGGGTTTATGAACACCCAAGGAGGGCATTTAATTATCGGAATTGATGATGAAGGTAGTATTCTGGGGCTGGAACAGGATTATGGTACTTTAAAAAAACCTGGCAAGGACGGGTTTGAGCAATATATAATGCAATTGGTGTCCCTCAAGTTGGGTACCCATTTTTGCACTTTGGTTAAAGTGTCTTTTCACCAATTTGAAGAAAAGGATATCTGTTATGTAAGGGTTCACAAATCACAAAAACCTGTGTATTTGAATTTGGGCGATCGTTCGCATTTCTTTATCAGAACAGGGAACGGAACCCGCGAGTTGGATATGCCCGAGGCGTTGGAATATATGGAAACATACTTAAACTAAACAATATGGGATTTTTAAAACATTTATTAAGAGGAAATTATGGTCATCATTCCAACAAGCATCAACGTAAAAATAATGACCCAAGATTTAATGAACCCAAGGTTGTTGTGAGATGTACAAAATGCGGCAAAGACAATCCTGAAAATGCTTCTTTTTGTCAACATTATGGCGAGCCTTTAGGTAAAGTAAAATGCATAAGTTGTCAAGAACCAATACCTATGGATGCAAAATTTTGTTCTAAATGTGGCAATGAAGTATAGTTTACATTATGAGAATAAGCAAACAACTTATTGAACGGACTTAAATAATTTTTAAATATGCTCTTAAATAAGCGGATATCAATTTTTGACTTCTTGAAAACCATAAAATTTGACCTGATATTTATCGGTAGTTATTCAATTCTGGTTGGCTATATAGACCAATATGGTTTTTTGTCAAAAATCTCTATTCCAATTGCAATAACCGGCGTTTTTGGTACTGCGGTGGCTCTACTTTTGGGTTTTCGAACCAATCAAGCCTATGAACGGTGGTGGGAAGCCCGTATTATTTGGGGGGCTATTGTCAATGATTCCAGAACACTGGTCAGGCAGTGTGTGTCTTTTTTTGCAAGGGATCAAGGAGGCTATCAAAAGATGGTGAAAGAGATGACCGATCGTCAGGTAATCTGGTGCTATGCCCTAGGGGAATCGTTGAGGAAACTACCCTTTTCCACTCGGGTTAAGGTATACTCAGAATCCTATGGGATTAAAGCATTTAATATTCCTAATGCTTTATTGTCACAACACTCTGAAACTTTGTTAAAGGCAAAAGAAATTGGTATGGTCAATGATTTTCAGCAGGTACAGATAGACAGTACTATAGCCAGGTTATGTGATTCAATGGGCAAATGCGAACGTATAAAAAATACTGTCTTCCCCAAAGCACACAGCTTATTGATTCATTTGATCATCTACGTTTTTGCTACAATGTTGCCTTTTGGATTGGACGATAAAAATATAGCAGTTGAAATCGCTATAACATTTATTATACCAGTCATTTTCATTGCCATTGAAAAAACATCCATACTCATGCAGGATCCCTTTGAAAACGACCCTTTGGATACACCCATGACTGATTTGGCCGAAACGATAGAAATAAACATTAAACAAATGATAGGTGAAACAGATGTTCCTGTAAAGAAAGAGCCAACAGATTATTATATTTTATAATACAAGATGAATACAATGGATTTTCAAACTGAAATAACACTGATACCGAGATTATTTGTCGCTCTTTTACTAGGTGTCCTGATAGGACTCGATAGGGAAATTGACGGAAATGCGGCAGGAATTAGAACGTATGCAGCCGTTTGCCTTGGGGCCGCATTAATTACAATAATCAATACTCATATTGAAGTAACTGACCAAACCCGCATTGTCGCCAATATTGTTTCCGGTATTGGGTTCCTTGGTGCAGGAATTATTTTTAGGGATAGCGCGAAAAATTTAATTTCCGGTTTGACTACCGCAGCTACAATTTGGGCCACTGCCGCGGTTGGTATATCAATTGGGTTTGGTATGTACCTCATTGGAAGTGTTACATCCGCTTTTCTTATTCTATTATTGGTTTCACATCATTTCCCTTTTTTGAAAAAACATAAAATAAACAACACCTAAAATGAAAAAATTACAACTGAAAATTCCGGTATTGCTACCTCAGGTGCCAAATGAAAAAGACACTTGTGTGCAAAGGCTCATTGCTGAATTAGAGGCCAAAGAGGGTCTTGAAAAAGTACATATAGTAGATGATCAGGAAGATACGGTGCCACAATTGTGCTTTCATTACGATCCGGATATAATTTCTATTGACCGAATTCAATCTTTGGCGGAAAATGCCGGGGCAGAAATTACAGAAAAATATGGTCATCTTCTTTTAGAGGTTGAGGGGATTAGGCATACCCGGCATGCAAGGACTTTAGAAAAGAGTCTGCTGAATATCAAAGGCGTTTTGGAAGCTTCCGCCAATGCCGGAGGAATGATCCGTTTAGAATATGATAAACGGGAAACAAGTTTTGATGAGATAACTACAAAGCTCGAAAAAGAAAACCTACAAGTTAAAAAAAGCTCCTCTGCTGAGAATAAGGGCTTTAAATCTGCCGAAAAGAATCCTCAAAATTTAAATAAAGAAAAGGTAAGGGATATAGAAGAACAAAAGCATAAAGATACTGATCTCCAGAATCATAGAGAAGCGGATAGCCACGGGGCCGGGGAAGAAAATTCCCACGCCCACGGAGGTATTTTTGGGAAAAACACCGAACTTATTTTTGCTATTATTTGTGGTGCTCTTTTGGGTATTGGTTTTGGTTTGTCCTACGTAACATCAATACCGGAATGGGTCAGCTTATCCCTATACATAGGTGCCTACTTTTTTGGAGGTTACTTTACAGCAAAAGAAGCCATACAGACCGTAGCCAAAGGTGGATTTGAAATTGATTTTCTCATGTTGGTCGCAGCTATAGGAGCAGCTATTCTTGGGGAATGGGCTGAAGGAGCTTTGTTATTATTTCTCTTTAGCCTGGGGCATGCCTTGGAGCATTATGCAATGAACAAAGCACGAAAATCTATAGCTGCACTGGCAGAACTGGCGCCAAAAACAGCTTTGGTTAAGAAAAATGGTAAAACGGAAGAAGTTGGTATCGAAAAACTCAATATTGGTGATATCATTGTGGTGAAACCAAATAGTAAAATATCTGCAGATGGCGTAGTGGTAGATGGGCAGAGTAGTGTTAACCAGGCTCCAATAACCGGGGAGAGTGTACCGGTAGATAAAGTTCCCGTAGAAGATGTTGAGAAGGATTACTCAGAGGTAGATGATATTAAAGATGAAAACCGCGTTTTTGCCGGAACGATCAATGGGAACAATACTTTGGAGATTAAAGTTATCAAAGCAGCCAAAGATTCAACGCTTTCCCGATTGGTGAAACTGGTTAACGAAGCTCAGACTCAAAAATCGCCTACCCAGTTGCTCACCGATAAATTTGAAAAATATTTTGTGCCGTCCGTCCTTATTTTGGTCGGGATTCTTTTGTTTGCTTTTTTAGTTATTGACGAACCCTTTAGCGCCAGCTTTTACAGGGCGATGGCCGTATTAGTAGCTGCAAGTCCCTGTGCGTTGGCAATCTCGACCCCAAGTGCTGTATTAAGTGGAGTGGCCAGAGCTGCCCGTGGCGGGGTATTAATTAAAGGAGGGCGCCCTCTGGAGGACCTGGGGGTTATTACCGCCCTAGCCTTTGATAAAACCGGAACTCTAACGGAAGGAAAGCCAAAACTTACCCAAGTGGTGCCACTTGGAAATATATCTGAAAACGAACTTCTCAAAATAGCAGTAGCTGTGGAAAGTTTGAGTGATCACCCCCTGGCCAAAGCTGTAGTTCGTGATGGAAAAGAGCGTCTGGAAGGCGAGGAAATCCCAAATGCCTCTAATTTAGAGGCAGTTCTGGGTAAAGGGATTAAAGCATCGTTTGGCAATGATAAAATCTATATAGGTAACCTCGACCTGTACGAAGGGCTTGATGAGAGTACACCTTCCGAAAAAATAGCTACGAAAGTGCGTGGTCTTGAAGGTGGTGGAAATACAACAATGCTTATACGAAAAAATGAAGAATATATAGGCATCATTGCATTAATGGATACCCCTCGTGAAGCCGCCAAGGGAACCCTCAAAAAATTAAAAGAAATCGGCATTAAACGAATGATCATGCTTACCGGAGATAACCAGAAGGTAGCAGACGCTGTAGCAGAAGAAATAGGATTGACCGATGCCTGGGGGAGCCTATTGCCGGAAGAAAAAGTGGATGCTATAAAAGAATTAAAAGAAAAGGAATCCAAGGTGGCAATGGTGGGCGATGGCGTTAATGATGCCCCTGCCATGGCAAACAGCACTGTAGGCATAGCTATGGGTGCTGCGGGAAGTGATGTGGCCCTAGAAACGGCGGATATTGCGCTAATGGCCGACAAGTTGGAAACCCTGCCCTTTGCCATAGGCTTAAGCAGGAAGGCAAAGGCGATTATCAGACAGAACCTTTGGGTAAGCCTTGGTATTGTTGCCCTACTTATACCTTCAACCATATTCGGCTTGGCAAATATTGGAATGGCGGTTGTAATCCATGAAGGTTCCACACTACTGGTGGTTTTTAATGCGTTAAGGCTTTTGGCTTATAAAAAAGAATAGAAAATCCGGACTTAGACTGTTTTTCGAAAGAATATAAAATGACAAAAACGGAAAAAAAATTATCGTCCAAAGGGATACGTTCCACTGAAATGAGGTTGAAAATTTACAAATACCTCAAAAGGAAAACTTATGCGGTAAGTTTAAATGAAATGCAAAAAGTCTTTATCCATAAAAATATCAAAACAGCCAATAAGACCACTTTCTATAGGACGATAAAGCTCTTTGAGAAAAAAAGCATGGTGCACCAAATTGACGATGGAACTGCTTTTGCAAAATATGCGCTTTCTGATGAAAACACCAATGTTAAACTCAGTACAGGTTTACATATGCACTTTCATTGTACCGATTGTAAGAAAACAATCTGTTTACCAAATAAAATATCGGAAGAGAGTTTGCCAGACCAGTATGAGGTGAACGATGTGAACCTGGTATTAAAAGGGATATGTAAAAATTGTAGTAAAAAATAATAGGTGGGAGTGCCTTAAGCCTGAATCCCAGCCCCCAATGGTCAAGCTTAAGGTTTTTTCCACCGTAACGAACTTAAAAAAAATATGAATATGGAAAAATTTGATGTAACTATAATAGGATCTGGCCCGGGCGGGTATGTAAGTGCGATCCGTTGCGCCCAATTAGGATTAAAAGTAGCCATTGTTGAAAGGTACAGCACGCTTGGCGGCACCTGCCTTAACGTGGGCTGTATCCCGTCAAAAGCCTGGCTTGAAGCCTCTGAGCATTATTACAAACTCAAACATCAATTCGAAAATTTTGGGATTGATGTAAAAGAAGCCAATGTCGATATCAAAAAAATGAACCAAAGGGTTCAGGATGTGGTACAGGAAATCATCAATGGCGTTGGGTATCTGATGAAAAAGAACAAAGTTACCGTCTATGAAGGCCACGGCACCATCAAGGACAAAAACACGATTGAGATTAAGGCCGAAGCTAAAACGGAAACTATAGAAACCGATAAAATTATCATTGCCACAGGGTCCAAACCCGCTTCCTTGCCCAATATTAAAATCGATAAAAAAAGGATAATCTCTTCTACCGAGGCCCTTGCGCTACAGGAAATTCCCGACCATTTATTGGTCGTTGGTGGAGGCGTTATCGGGGTTGAGATAGGTTCTGTTTTCGCCCGCCTGGGCTCTAAGGTGTCTATTGTGGAATATTTTGATAGCCTCATCGCCACTATGGATGGCGCACTGGGACATCAATTGCATCGTTCCCTAAGAAAACAGGGAATTGAGTTTTATTTGGAACATAAAGTGACCAATGCAACAGCAACGGACAACAAAGTTGAATTGAAAGCGGAAAACCTGTCCGATAAAAAAGAAATGAATTTAGAAGGCGACTATTGCCTTATGGCCATTGGCCGGAAACCGTACACCGCCAATTTAGGCCTTGAAAACATTGGCGTGGAAACCAATGAGAAAGGACAGGTAACGGTAAATGAGAACCTTGAAACCAATGTCAAGGGTGTATATGCCATTGGGGATGTAATCCGAGGGGCAATGCTTGCCCATAAAGCCAGTGAAGAGGGCGTTTTTGTAGCCGAAAGGATAGCAGATCAAAAGCCACATATCAATTATTCGCTTATTCCTAATATTGTTTATACCCAGCCCGAAGTGGCCGGGGTAGGCTTAACCGAAGAAGAATTGAAAGAAGCAGGAAGAAGTATTAAAACAGGCTCTTTTCCTTTTAAGGCAAATGCACGGGCAAAGATAAGTATGGACACCGACGGTTTTATAAAAGTAATTGCAGATAAGGAAACCGATGAGATACTGGGCGTGCATATGATAGGCCCTCGCATAGCAGACAGCTACACCGAAGCGGTGGTAGCGATGGAATTCAGGGCATCTGCCGAAGATGTTGCAAGGATGTCCCACGGGCACCCAACTTTTTCAGAAACCTTTAAAGAGGCCTGTCTGGCAGCCACCGAAGACAGGGCGTTGCATATTTAAAGTTGACCTAACAGTAAGTTCTTAAAAATTAAGACGCTACAGAGCTTTTTGAAAAATTAAGGTTTAAGTAATAAACTCAAAAAATAGATAAGATCAAATGGGGCAATCAGTTCGAAATCAATCCACTATTGGGTATATCAGGGAAACGGCAACAAAGTTCCTCGACAGGGAAACAGCTGGGGGGATTTTTTTAATAATTGCTACTATAGTTGCCCTTCTTTTAGCTAATTCACAGTGGGCAGGTGCCTATCATCATTTTCTTGGTGATGAATTGCTTTTTGAATTTTCCGAGCATCTTAGTTTTGGGCTAATAATTGAAGAATGGATCAATGATGGCCTAATGGCAATTTTCTTTTTGGTTGCCGGCCTTGAATTGAAGAGGGAGGTTATGGTGGGGGAATTATCTTCAATTAAAAAAGCCTCAGCCCCCTTGTTGGCAGCTTTAGGTGGTATGGCAGTTCCGGCCCTCATTTTTATTAGCCTAAATTTAGGCACTGAAAATATAAAGGGTTGGGGCATCCCTATGGCTACCGATATCGCATATTCACTAGGGATAATTGGCCTACTGGGGAAAAATGTCCCCAGGCAGTTAAAAACATTTTTAATAGCCCTCGCTATTGCTGACGATATAGGTGCCATATTGGTGATAGCATTGTTTTATAGCAACGAGTTGAGCTGGATATACCTTGGATCGGGCATGGGGGCATTTGGGTTATTATTATTAATGAATTGGACTGGGGTCAAAAATTTGATTTGGTATATTATTATAGGTATCATCTTATGGTATTGCTTCCTTAATTCAGGTATCCATCCAACAATTGCGGGAGTACTTTTTGCCATTACCATCCCAATAGTGCCCAAATTAGACAGTAAAAAATTCAAAGAAAGGACTGCCACAAACGTTACTGATCTTGAGAAAGCAGAGTTAGAAAAATTAAATCCTCTTCAGGATATAAAACAACGAAAAATTTTAAAAGCCATTAAAACAGATACTGAGAATTCAAGGCCTCCTTTGCTCAAACTGGAAAATTCCCTTGTTGATTTTAATGCTTTCTTTATCATTCCTGTTTTTGCAGTCGCGAATGCGGGAGTAAAGCTCGATGTAAATTTAATTGAGGTTGTTTCCGGTTCTTTAGGGTTGGGGATCCTTTTGGGATTAGCAATTGGTAAAGTAACAGGGATTGGTATTTTTACATTGATTGGGCAAAAACTTGGAGTTTCCGAATTACATATTACACTAAACTGGAAACATATAATTGGAATTGGTATGATTGCGGGAATTGGCTTTACCATGTCCCTTTTTATTACCAATCTCGCATTTAATGATCAGGAATTGATTAAAATTTCGAAAATAAGCATTTTGATAGCTTCATTACTTGCAGCTATTGGCGGTGCGGTAATTCTCTTATTAACTTCCAATAAAGGAAAGAAAAATATAGTTAAGTGATATGGGAGAAATGAACAAAAGTACTTTTATAGTAAGTCAAATGGACTGTCCTTCAGAAGAACAGATGATCCGGATGAAGTTGGAGGCTTATACACAAGTGAAATATTTGGATTTTGATATTCCCAACAGGAAATTGGAAGTATATCATGTGAATGGAATCGAAGATATACAAACATCAATAGCCAGTTTAAACCTTGGGGATTCCTTCCAAGGGACCGAAGAAGCCGATCCTCCCGTAATAGAAGACCAATCCAAACAGAAAACAATCCTTTGGTGGGTCTTTGGGATAAATTTCGGCTTTTTCATTATCGAAATGACCATGGGGTGGATCTCTTCTTCTATGGGCCTTATTGCAGATTCGTTGGATATGCTGGCAGATTCGATAGTATATGCGCTAAGTTTATTTGCAGTAGGTGGTGCCATTTCCAGAAAAAAGAAGGTGGCAAAATTCAGCGGGTATTTTCAGATGGCATTGGCAACACTTGGTTTTGCAGAGGTATTAAGAAGGTTTTTTACCAGTAGTGAAACACCAATGTTCCAGTGGATGATTGTAGTTTCCATTTTAGCCCTACTGGGGAACCTTATTTCGCTTTGGTTGATAAACAAGGCTAAAAGTAAGGAGGCCCATATGCAGGCAAGTGCCATTTTTACATCCAATGATATTATTGTTAATGGTGGTGTTATAGTAGCTGGGGTGCTGGTTTATTTTCTGAATAGTAAATGGCCCGATTTAGTGATTGGCGGCATCGTCTTCACGTTTGTAATGCGGGGCGCCATAAGAATTTTAAAATTATCTAAATAATGCAAATATATGTTGCACAAGACGTTGGGAAACAATAGGAAATTATGAATAAAAGTAGTGTAGCATTATTGATTTTACTGTTGTTGGCAATAGACCAGACCATAAAGATTTATGTGAAGACCCATTTTTATTATGGCGAGGAGTACTACGTATTTGGCCTGGATTGGTTTCGCTTGCATTTTTTGGAAAATCCCGGAATGGCCTGGGGCTTTAAGTTTGGGGAGGGATATCTGGCCAAGCTTGTTTTGATCCTATTTCGGCTGGCCGCCATTGTTTGGGGGACTTTTTATATCAAAAAGATGATACGTGAAGGATATGCAAAGGTTTTTGTAATCTGTGCAGCATTTATATACGCAGGTGCATTGGGTAATTTGATTGACGGTGCATTTTACGGACTGATCTTTGAAAAAAGTGATCCGGCAGTACAAAACGTTGCAGAAATATTCCCGTCAGGGGGTGGATATGCTGGATTTTTAAATGGCAATGTCGTGGATATGTGGTTCCTTCCCATTATTGATACAAGGCTTCCGGAATGGCTGCCATTTTGGGGAGGTAATCAATTTACTTTTTTTGACCCTGTATTTAATACCGCAGATGTCTGGATTAGCACGGGAGTGATTTTACTCCTGATCTTTCAAAGCCAACAAAAAAAAGACCAGAAAATATCGGAAAATAAAAAGTTGAAATATACTGAGGGTAACAGAAAAATTATAAACAACGATTAGTTATGAACGTTTGGCTTTGGGTAGTAGTATTGGGATTGGCAGCTTGGGCTGCCCATTGGGGTGCGGACCAACTCTTGACGCCTTTAAAGATGCTCCGTAAGCAATGGGGGCTTACAGCTTCTGCAGGAGCAGCTCTCCTTGCCATTGTGACCGCCAGCCCCGAGGTAGCTGTAAACGTTACCAGTGCAGCCCGGGGAGTATCGGAAATTGGTCTGGGCAACCTTTTGGGTTCCAATATAATTTCCATTCCGTTGATGGTTAGCATAGCCTATTTCGCTTCCAGAAAGCAATTTAAAAATAATAAGGAACACCAAAAACATCTGGATGCCAACCTACTGGCTCTGAACAAACGTTCTGTTTCGGTATTGTCCATCCCCTACCTGGCAATCATTGCTTTGGTAGCTATACTAACCCTTCCCAAAGCCTGGCGTGGATTACAACCCATCGATGGCTATATTATGCTGGCTGCCTATGCTGCTTTTTTAACGCATGCCATTATAAAAGGCAGGGAAAAGGGCGAAAAAGTAGAATGGGACAAAAAGAAAGTCTGGTTATCCGTGGCCGGGGCCCTGGCCATAGCTGTGGGTGCTTTTTTTATTGTTAAGGCAACAGAAAATATTGTTTCGGCCCTGAATATTTCTGAAATCGTTGGGGGATTGTTCATCACGGGTATAATGACCACCGCGCCTGAAATATTTAAGACCTGGAGCGTGGTGAAAGGAGGCGAAGTAACGGCAGGCACCACTAGTGTTATCGCAGATAATGCTGTTACGATGACGGTCGCCTTTTTCCCGTTGGCGCTGGTTACTACCCCTATCGAAGATTTCCAGTTGTTTTGGGTGAATCTTGCCTTCGTTGGACTGATGCCGCTTTTGTACTCCCTTTTTGTCCATCAAAGCAAGGAACTTCACGGTTTTAGCAGATGGCAGATATTCGCGTTCGATGCAGCCTATATCGTCTATCTATTGACAATGGTATTTTTTGTTCTAAAACTATTTTAAAATAAAACATATATGAAAAAGAAAAAACTAAATCTAAGAGACCTCAAGGATCCTTCAATTGAAAATAAGGTTTCATCACAACTGAGCATTAAGGAATACATCCCTTCCATATTCAGCTTTGTAATGTTGATAGCCGGAATTGCTATTGATTACTTTGAAGCATTTCCACATTTTAAAGGATGGATAAGAATCGTTTGGTATTCCGTCGCCTACATTCCAGTTGGCTTTCCCGTCATAAAGGAAGGGTGGAACAGTATCAAAAATGGGGATTTCTTTACTGAATTTTTTTTAATGTCCATTGCCACATTAGGGGCATTCGCTATCGGCGAATATCCCGAAGGTGTGGCCGTAATGTTGTTCTATGCCGTGGGCGAACTGTTCCAAAATGCAGCGGTCAACCGTGCTAAGGGAAATATAAAAGCCTTGCTTGATGTCCGTCCGAACGAGGCATTGGTTTATCGTGATGGCGATTTTGTTTCAGTCAATCCCGAGACTGTTGAGATTGGTGAAAAGATTCAGGTGCGTGTGGGCGAGAAAGTTCCGCTTGATGGTATTTTGCTTTCTGAAAAGGGTTCTTTTAATACCGCTGCCTTGACAGGTGAAAGCAAACCTGATACTATTGCTAAAGACGATACCGTTTTTGCTGGAAGTATCAACCTTGATGGCGTAATCGAAATCGAGACTACTAAAGAATTTAAAGACAGTTCCATTGCACGAATTCTGGATATGGTGCAGAATGCAACCGCCAGAAAATCAAAGACCGAATTATTCATTAGAAAATTTGCTCGGATATATACGCCTATCGTTGTCTTCCTTGCCATCGGACTTACGTTTTTACCCTACTTTTTTGTGGATGATTACGTGTTTAGGGATTGGCTGTACCGAGCATTGATATTTCTTGTAATATCCTGTCCTTGTGCGCTGGTCATTTCTATTCCCCTGGGCTATTTCGGCGGATTGGGTGCGGCATCCCACAACGGTATTCTTTTCAAGGGTGCTTCCTTTCTCGATGCAATGACCCAAGTGAACACGGTCGTAATGGACAAAACAGGAACCGTTACCAAAGGCGTTTTCAAAATCAAGGAAATCAATTCCATCACATTTGAAGAAACCGAGTTTATGAAGTACCTGATGGCGATGGAAGAACAATCTACACATCCCATTGCAAAGGCGATACTCGAATATAAAGCAGACGGCTCGGATTATGAAGCGACTGATGTTTCGGAAGTTGCCGGAAAGGGATTAAAAGGAAAAGTCAACGGAAAAACGGTGTTGGTAGGTAACAAAGCTTTGATGACCTCAAACAGCATAGAAGTCCCTTCGGAAACAGATGGTATCGTAGAATCAATTATTATAGTGTCCATTGATGGAACATTTGCAGGTTATGTAACCATTGCAGATGAACTAAAGGATGATGCACACCAAGCCATTAAACAAATTCGGGATTCAGGAATTTCCAAAATTATAATGCTATCAGGCGACAAGGATTCAATAACTCAACAAGTTTCAAAAGAATTGAACATCGATTGGGCAAAAGGCGGACTGTTACCTGAAGATAAACTTAATGAGGTTGAAGAGCTCAAAAAACAACCTAATACGAAAGTCGCATTTATCGGTGATGGAATTAACGATGCACCCGTTTTAGCAGCAAGTGGTGTAGGTATTGCGATGGGCGGCTTAGGAAGCGATGTCGCCATTGAAACAGCTGATGTTATCATACAGACCGACCAACCGAGCAAGATTGCACGAGCGATTAAAATTGGTCGTTCAACGCGACGAATTGTCTGGCAAAATATTGGACTTGCCTTTGGTGTAAAGGTTATTGTACTCATTCTCGGGGCAGGTGGATTAGCGACAATGTGGGAAGCTGTTTTTGCTGATGTGGGCGTTGCTTTCCTTGCTATTCTCAATGCTGTTCGATTGCAGAAGATGAAATGGGATTAAAAATGATATAATTATTTACGGGACAGCAATTAAACAAAAACATTTAGTGTACGTAAACCACTCAGCATATTGCCGCTTCATTCTTAGAAAAGCCCCTACAAAATTCTATAGAGGCTGCTGGACATTCCAATTTTGTTAGTTGCCCTCGCTCAACGAGAAGCTTCCGTCACCATTAAAAGAGCTGAGGCTGATTGTAACCGACCATATGCCAGACGCACCTGCATCAG
This sequence comes from Leeuwenhoekiella blandensis MED217, assembly GCF_000152985.1. Lineage (GTDB taxonomy): Bacteria > Bacteroidota > Bacteroidia > Flavobacteriales > Flavobacteriaceae > Leeuwenhoekiella > Leeuwenhoekiella blandensis. Next base: position 542,977 of record NZ_CH672395.1, read on the forward strand.
TCACCCCAGAAAAGGAATCCGGTTCTGAAGCACCATCAAGAGACCTGTTCAATACAGTATTTCCGTCAGCATCCAAAACCAGCATATTAAAAGTGCCTTCGGCTGAGGCGGTTATATCCGAATTATAGTCCGCTGTGGTCAAATTGTTCATCCAGAGGAACGTCCTTGTGGCGCTTCCACCGTTACCTGTGAAGTCACCGTCCACATCACCATTAAAATCGTCACCATCATCAAACAATACAGTTCCGTCGACACTCACCTGAGCCATCGTGTCACTATCATCATCGTCACTACAGCCTACAAAGACCGTGGTAGCGACAATGGTTAAAAGCATAAAATAGAATTTCGTAATTCTCATAATTCATTAAGATTTGGTTATCATATATAAAACAAACATAACGGGAAAAACCCTATCCTTAGTATTTAATTTTTAATCTATAATTTGAATATCCATTCTTGTAAACTGTTTAAAACCCACTCAGCACATTCCCCTACATTCCACGCTCGCCTGCTGAAAAAAGTAGACGACCACTTCATTTCGTGAAATGAGCTTCACCACACAAATCTTGAACACAATTCCCAATTTCAGCTTCTCATTCCGTTAACCCTTCCCGATGGCTCTGGGAAGGAACATTTATCTTGAGTGTAATCGAAGGGCTACATTCCCGTGCCAAAATCGTGAATTAAATTCGCTTGAAATCCGTCTTATTTTTCACAAAGTCTATTTGTTTTTTAATTCAGTTATATTGTGTGAAATTTTAGCTTAAATGGAAAAACTAACGGAAAATAAAACCATTGAATTACTGATGCCTCATTTGGTTCAACAAGGCTATGAGATAGAGAGTTATTGCTTGGGCCAAACGAGAGGATATGATATTGTAGCTGTTAAGAATGGCAAAAAATTATTAATTGAGGTAAAAGGTGCAAAAGCACATAAGGATTCGCCAACAAAGCGACGAGATTATTTCAACTCTGGACAGATTAAAACTCATTTGGGTAAAGCAATTATTAAATGCTTAGAAACCAAAGTTGCGTTCCCAAATGCAAAAATTGCCATTGCGCATCCCGAGGATGAACAAATAAGAAAAGCAATAGCCAGTATTATTCCAGAGCTCAATAAGATAGGTATACAGCATTATTGGGTTAATGCTAATGGAACGGTAACCCTTGAAAAATAGTTGATTTTGAATACAACAATGAATTCCAAATTATCTTCTTTATTGCATTTCTTGAATGAGAACAGATATTATAATAAAAGGCTTCAGTCAAATTCTTATAACCGGTTTTTAGCGCCGTTCGATTCACTCGAAGATAAATTGTATTCAATTCTTCATCACGTAGCGAATACACAAAGCCAACCTAAAATTGATTTACTCGCACCTTTTTTTCAGAAAGTATATTCGAATAAATTACAGCTTCATAGTTTTAAGGCATTCATCGATTTTCTAACAGATAAAGAAAATGGTGCCTATAATTATGAATCTCTTTACTATGGTATGTTGAGACAAAAAGGATGGGGCAACAAAACATCTGCCTTATTTACCAAAACCATTTATCATTTACATAATGGTAAGTATGGATTTCAAAATTCAATATGGGACGATGCGCCGAAAATCATTGACAAAGAAGAAAAAATCTTCTTACCTGTCGATGCTGTAATTGAAGCAATTTTCCATCGTATTGACCCAACAATTAAATGGAATTTCCATAAAATTAATAAACTGCTACAGCATAATTATTCTTCTGAAGAAATGGAAGTTTGGGACGACCTTTGGTTCTGGGGATTTATAAATCAACGTGGTTCTGGTCTAACAAGAGAATTTGTTTGGAACGAATCCAAATATTGGGCATTACTTGAGACTGAAAAGAATAGTGTTGTGATTGAAGAGATAAAATTGAAATCGTTGCAATTCCTTTCCTTATTGAACCCAAAACAGTAACATATGTATTTGCTATTATCATATTCTAAGTTTGTCTGAATTTAGATAGGTTTAATTTCCAATTATTACCACTTAATCTATATAGTGGCAACAATTTGTTTTCAAATATTCGCCACTTTTTTGTATTTTTGGCAAAGTTTTGATTTTTAACTATGCCAAAGATTATTGAAAATAAACTGATAGAAGCTTTCAAAGACCGTAGTTCTTTTGATAGGGATGCGCTATATAACTTCTACCTGGATTTCGAACCGGATCTAAAAGAAAGTACATTTAGTTGGCGAATTTATGACCTGAAGAAAAAGGACATAATTAAAACCATTGGTCGTGGACTTTATGTTATTTCCTATAAACCTAAATATAAACCTCTTCTATCAGATAGTGTGTTCAAGATAGCCCGTAAAACCAATGAGCGTTTTGAAGACATAAAATATGCCATTTGGGAAACCCAATGGCTCAATGAGTTTTCTCAGCACCAGACGTCAAATCAAATGATTGTCGTCGAAGTAGAAAAAGAATTTGTAGACTCACTCTATTACTACCTAAATGATAATCTAAGAATGGATTTTTTCCTAAATCCAGATGAAAAGGAAATTCAATTCTATATTTCAGAAAGTAACGTGCCAGTTATTATTAAACGTTTGGTGACAAGGGCACCCATACAAAAAATAAAAAATAAAAAAGCGGTAGTGCCCATTGCAACACTTGAAAAGATTATGGTGGACCTGTTTGCAGATGAAACTCTGCTACATTTTTACCAAGGTTCTGAAATGGTAAACATCTACGAGAAAATAATTGATAGATATAGCATCAATTTTACAAAGTTGTTCAGCTATGCCAAGCGAAGAAAAAAAGAACAGGAAATAAAGCAGTTTATAAGCAACAACATTCCAAATTTTTTAGAAGATATTCAATATGATTAACAACAAAAGTTTTGAAAAGGAATGGCTGAATGGCTTCCGTGCAAAAAAGGAACATAAGGGAATCGATGTAACCATTCTGGAAAAAATGGTTCACGCACTATCATTACTCGAACATTTAAAAGTTTCAGGACTCGATTTTGTTTTCAAAGGGGGAACATCACTTGTGCTTTTGCTAAAAGAAGGGAACCGATTTTCTATTGATATCGATATTATATCGAGCGTAGAGCGTGATAAATTAGAAGAAATTTTGGATGTAGTTGTAGCCAATTCACATTTCAAAAAGCACGTGCTTAATGAGCATAGAAGTTATAAGGAAGGTGTTCCAAAGGCACATTACACCTTTGAGTTCGAGTCGGTATATAATCCAAACGTTCCTGGAACCATTCTATTGGATATCCTTTTTGACAGTCCGCACTATCCAGAACTTATAGAATCGCCCATTGAAACACCTTGGCTTTCCATTGATGGAACTGCTACAACAATTACTACGCCTTCGGTAAACGCTATTTGTGGCGATAAGCTAACAGCTTTTGCACCAGATACCATAGGCATACCATTCTACAAAGGCGACCAGTTATTTGCAATGGAAATCTGCAAGCAATTGTTCGACTTGGGAAAACTTTTTGAAAATATTACTGATGTAGCAATGGTAAAGAAAAGTTTTTCAGCTTTCGCGAAAGCAGAACTATCCTATCGAAGTTCGGACAAGGATTTTAGTAAAAGGAAACTCAATGAAAAGGATGTGCTATGGGATTCCATAAATACCTGTGCTATTATGGCAAGACGAGAACGTAACCCAACTGCTGAAAAGAAAAAGAAATTTGCAGATTTAAGCTCTGGCATACGAAGCTTTGGTAGCGCATTTTTAATGACAGGGAACTTTAGGATTGAAGAAGCATTGGCAGCTTCGGCCAAAGTAGCCTATTTGAATGCTATTATTCTACAAAAAGAAGATGTTGAAATAGAATATTATGAGAATCAGGATACAAAGGAATTGGTTATTAAAAATCCGGATTGGGCCTTTTTGAACAGATTAAAACGCCAACCCGATAAATCTATATTTTATTATTGGTACAAGGCGGTAGAACTATTGTAAATTAATGTGAATGGAATTAAAGTATATTATAGAAATCTGTGTCGCTATCGACATCGCAATTTTGGGTATAGCATATCCTATTATCGTGGATAAAATATCCAATATAGGTCACAAGTTTTCATCAAACTATCTGGCTAATGCTTTTGAAAATGAATTTCCGCAGACAAAACTTTTTGGGATATTTCCCGGAAGGTCAAGAAGAATAACAGTATTTGAATGGGTTTTGTTCTTTACAATCAGCTCGTTTATATTCTTAATATTAGACCGTGAACCACTTTTTATTGCCCCAGATGCTTGTAAGGCATAAATCAACTCAATTAGGTCTGTTTTTGAAGCAGTCCAACCAAGTCGCTCACCGTTTGATAGAGTATTCAGCTTATTCGGTATGCCATAGGATAATCCTCTCAAATTATTCAATTCCTCAGAGTAATGACTAATTAATAGGTCATATGCCATAATTTTAGCAATGGCATTATCGTGGCTTGTGGAAAATTCAGCATCCGTGTAAAAATGAGAGGTGTTTGAGACCAAACTGATATTGTCCTTACCTCTTAAAAAATAAAATTCATCCAAAAGCTCAGAACCCTCTCTGTAGTATTTGATAAAATCTATATTACGTCCATTACTTTCTTGTAGTCTGCTTATTTCAGAATCGATAAAATCCTGTTGAGATTTTATGGTTCCAGCAGGTCTGTTTATTAAGAAATTATAGAGTTTTGCATAAAACTTTAATCTACTGTAGACATAGGGTTTATGTTTTTTAAAGAAAATAATTTCGTTCTGTTTATCAACGAATTCATTTTCCCTAACACATATCCGTAGTTGTTGTAAGTATTGCCTGGAAATGGAAATTCCTTTTTCTACATTATTGAAATCATCTAAATTAGATTCTTCAACTACTTTTATTTCTTCTTTATAATTTTCTAAAATTGTTTGAATAAGTTTATGCACAATAGATTTGGGGCTTATTGGTTAGATTATTTTTTTAAGAATTTGTAATAATTCATTATTCTTTAAATAGGTGGTTTTTTTAGAAAAATGAGAAAACCAATAGCAACTAAAATAATGCTTCCTGCAATTAGAAATGGATAATAAAAACCACCGGTAACCAACCAAGTTCCTAAAATGGGACCTAAAATCTGACCAACGCTGTTTGTTGAACTTTGTATTGAAATATTTCGCCCTGTATTTGTTTTGGATAACAAGGATACCGCAGACAACAAATTAGGTGTAACCATAGCACCACCAGCAGCAAACACCACAATTAAACCGTACACAACAAATTCATTTTTGAAAAAAGGAAAGGCAATTAATGAAATTCCTGAAATGAATAACCCAAAGCCAATTTGCTTTTTAGTAGATAGAATCTTTTCCCCATAACTGGCAAATACAGGCTGCAAAACAGCCATTATTGTACCACACAGCATAAAACCAATACCAACCTGGTTGCTGTTAAACCCTAATTCGTCTTTACCGTAGATTGAAAAAACAGTTTCAAACAAAGTCACCACAAATTGGATGACAAATGATAGCGCCAATAGGACAAGGAAATATTGGCTGAACGAGAACCGAAAAGTGAATTTTTGAGTTGTAAATTTATGGATGCGAACAGAATTTTTTAGCCATTTTACAACAATGACTAAAACAATAGAACCTAATAATGCAGCGAATAAAAAAGGTGTGGAAAATCGACCCAAATGTAGTTGACCAATTGCATACTCAAAATGAAGGTCTGATTGCGAAAGAAAGCCACCGATAACGGGTCCAAAAATAACCCCTGAACTAATGGCTACACCAGACCAGGCCATTATCTTCGTTCTACGTTTTTCAGAGGTAATATCACTTAAATATGCGTTGCTTACAGGAATAACGGAAGAAGTGAAAACACCACCAAAAATCCGAGCGATATATAGCATAGTAAGTGATGTTGCAAGCCCAGTTAGCAATTGCATTATTACAAAGCCAATCAAACCAATAATAATGACGGGTTTACGACCATATCTGTCAGATAACTTTCCCCAAACGATAACAAAAATTAATTGAAATAGAGGATAAATACTGGTAAGCAACCCAATATGGAAGTTGATTAAATCGGTGTCGAGATTGTCTTTTAAAGCTAATCTTTCGGTATAGTAGGGAAGGGTTGGCAATAAAATACCATAACCCAACATCACTACAAATAAACTCAACAGGATTAAAGATATCCTGTTGAGTTTTTCTTTTTTGTCCATTTATTTTTTACCGATTTTTCGCTTTAATAATTGCGCATTAATAGCTACTATAATAGTACTTAAGCTCATAAATACCGCACCAACCGCAGGACCTAAAACAAAACCTGAAGAATATAATACACCGGCTGCTAAAGGAATAGCCACGACATTATATCCTGTAGCCCAAATCAAATTCTGAATCATTTTATTGTAGGTGGCTTTCCCAAAGAGAATTAAATTGGCAATATCCTGTGGATTACTGTTGACCAGAATAATATCGGCAGTTTCAGCTGCTACATCTGTACCTGAGCCTACTGCAATTCCTACATCGGCTTTTGCGAGAGCGGGCGCATCATTAACACCATCACCCGTCATAGCTACAAAATCACCTTTGTTCTGTAACTCTTCTACAATTTCAACTTTTTGATGTGGCAATACCTCGGCGTAGTAACCATCCAATCCAAGTTTTTCACTCACAGCCTTAGCGGTTTTTTCATTATCGCCAGTTGCCATTAGAACTTTAATGTTATTCTTTTTAAATATTTTGATTGCCTCGGCAGATTCTGGTCTTATTTCATCAGCAAGGGCGATGTAACCGGCCAATTTTCCATCAATTAAAACAAATACTACAGTTTCCGCTGCATCGCTGTAAGCATCTTCAGGAATAGTAATTTTCTCATCTCTTAGATAGCCTGGACTTACTACCTTAACTTGTTTGCCTTCCACATTTGCCTCTACACCTTTACCAGTAATAGCATTGAAGTTTTCTGGGCTAGGGATAGTAATATTATCTTCTTTTACTTTTTTGATAATACCAACTGCAATAGGGTGTTCTGAGCTTTGTTCCAATGCACTTGAAAGTCTTAAAATTTCCTCTGTTGAATAAGTCTCGTTAACAGACTCAATTCGAGTGACACCAAAATCACCCTTGGTTAGTGTTCCTGTTTTATCAAAAAGCAAAGCTGAAATTTTTCTGGACTCTTCAAACGCAGTTCTATTTCGGATAAGCAATCCATTTTGAGCAGATACTGCCGTAGAAATTGCAACCACCAGGGGAATGGCAAGCCCTAATGCGTGTGGACAAGCAATTACCATAACAGTAACCATTCTTTCTAAAGCATAGACAAATGGAAAGCCTAAAATCAGCCATACTGCTAATGTTCCAAAACCAATAGCCAAAGCGATATAGGTTAGCCATTTTGCAGCCCTATCTGATAGGTTTTGCATCTTCGATTTGGTTTTTTGCGCTTCCTCGACCATCTTAATGACCTTGTTTAGATAGCTGTCTTTTCCAGTATGTTCAACTTTTACTTTTAAGGTGCTATTGCCATTTACAGAACCACCAATAACCTTATCGTTTTCATCTTTTTTTACAGGTTTGGATTCGCCTGTAAGCATAGATTCATTTAGGTAACTTGAACCGTCTACTATAATCCCATCAGCGGGAACTTTTTCACCTGGTTTTACCAAAATCACATCATCTTTTAGTAAATCTTCCAAAGGAATGTCTTCTATGGTGTCACCTTTTACCCTGTGCGCTTCCGCAGGCATCATACTTACCAGTAACTGCAAGGCTTTTGATGCACCTAACACACTTTTCATTTCTATCCAATGACCAAGCAACATTATGGCTATAAGTGTTGATAGTTCCCAGAAAAAGTCTTCACCTCTTAAGCCAAATACAGTAGCTGTACTATAAAAATAAGCTACGGAAATTGCCATAGAAATCAAGGTCATCATTCCTGGTGCACCTTTTTTGACTTCAGACCAAAACCCTTTTAAAAATGGCCAACCACCATAAAAATATACAACAGTGGAAAGTGCAAAAAGGATGTATGGATTTCCTGGAAGTAAAAATTCATAACCAAAAAATTCCTGAATCATTGGTGAGAAGAACAATATAGGGATGGTAAGCACGAGTGTTACCCAAAACCGTTTTCTAAAGTCTGCAATCATCATTTTATGATGGTCGTGACCCATTTGACCGTGACCCGGATTGTGACCCGAATGGTCCCCACCTTTGTGGTTCATTTTAGAATGGTCTTCTTTTTTGTGTTTCATCTTCGAATGGTCCATTTTCGAATGGTCCATTTCGTTGTTTTTGTGCTGCTCGTGATTTTCCATTATAGTATTGTTTAAGTGTTATCGTAATTTTTTTCTCATTGCTTCCGATATGTTTTCGGCATAGACGCCATAAGCATCTACTAAAAGACCTTTAAGCTCTTTTTTGGAAGATATTGCATATAAAATGCTATTATCATCGGTACTGCTCATTCCTTCAAAGCGATATATTTTATCCACTTTAAAATCTTCTGGTCGAATCTCAATTTTCAGGGAAGCACATTCCAGACATTCAGGTTTTAAGTTGAAATCATAAGGGTATTCGTTTGTCTGCAAATCGTTAATAGCTTCTGAAAGGGTGTTATAATTTTTCATTTATTTTTATTTATAAGTCATTGTAAAATAACTGTTGTCTTCTTCGGTAAATTTTTGAAAGGTCAATAGACCTTGTGCATTTAATTTCTCGTTAACAGTATAATTGAGTTGCTTAATGCGAATTCCCAAGGCATAGGCCTTAATGTTAATTTTTGAATTAATATTATTTTCGCTATTATTAAATTTTCGGTCGTAAATTTTTATGGTACTTTTTGAGCCAAAAAAATTCAACAAGCCCGAATCAAAACTCATTTCCAATTCTATATCTTCAAGGTTGTCCAAATCGTAGAGCTCTTTAAATTTTTTAGAGGTGGTATTAATTTCGGTCTCCTTTGATTTTGGGTTTGAAAACGGAAAAGCCATTACCATTACACTTGCCTCATCAGGCTTACAGCGATAGGTTGTGGTGTATTTATCGGTCGATTTTTTGTCTTTATCAAACAATTCCGTAACCACCTTAATTTCATAGTATCCATTTTTCTCTATTGTTTTACCAGCTTCAAAAGTTTGTTTATTGAGAAAAGCACCTTTTTCATCAAAATTCTCACGAATGACCAATCTGCCTGAAATCTGCCCAATAAGCATTTCAGTTTGTCCAGTCATTGTGATGCTGAATAAAATAATCAGTACTATGAAGATTCGACTTCTCATATATGGCGCATTAATTTCTTTACCTCTTTTGCCAGTATATCGCTTAAATCTATGCCATTGGACGGATGCGGAATGGTATTGCAGGTCACTATCTTTTCTACTCCGGAATCCAACAAATCTTGATAGGCATTACCTGAAAAAACGGCGTGAATACCAACACATATAGGTGGTCTCATCCCTGCTTTTTTCAAATGCACCACGGTTTCAATCATCGTTCGCGCCGTAGAAATAATATCATCTACCAAAATAGGTGTAGCATCTTTATATTTATCCACATCGGGGACAGAGACTTCTACATCACGGTCACCGTGACGCACCTTTTGTAATACTGTAAATGGTGCTCCTGCATTTTTGGCGACTTCTGAAACCCATTGTTCACTTTCAGAATCGGGACCGATAAGTACTGGGTTTTCGATGTTTTCCTTTATCCAATCTGAAATAGCATCGGCAGCGTGAATTACTTTATTTGGAATTTGATACACTTCTCCTAATGAACTAATTCTGTGTAAGTGAGGGTCAACCGTGGTAATGCTATCGGCAAAACCTGAAATCAATTTTCCGAAGAAACCAGAAGTTACCCCTTCGCCTTCATTAAATACTTTGTCCTGCCTCATATATGCCAAATAGGGCGCTACCAAACAGGTGCACATTGCCCCTAATGATTTGGCAGTATGACTTAAAAAATAAAGGGGCAATAGTTTTTCGTCTGGTTCGTGCAAGGTGCATACCAGTACCACACATTTATCTTTAACATCAGATAAGATGCGTGTGTACGATTCCCCGTCAGGGAATTTACGCAAAATGGCTTTGCCCACTTCAGCATCCATTTTTGTAGCCATTAGTTCTGTGAGTTCTTCATTTCCGGGAAGACAGAATAATATTGTTTTCATAGTTTTTTAAATTATAGTTATGATGTCGTTATGGTTGTTTTTATATTCCAGAGCATAGTTGAGTTCGCCTTTGGATTCAGCATATATGGTATATAACAATTGGTCTATTTCGATTTTTTCATTTAAATGGACATTCAAAAGAATCCCTGCCGATTTAGATTGTGGTGCTCCAGAAAGCTTGGCAAGTTTTGCGATTTTTCGGTTATCAATTCGTTGCAAAACGCCTGACTTTTCAGCTTTAATTTCCATTTTATAAGGTGCTAAAACTGGTTTTGAAAATTGACCTTGCGCCTTACAAATGGCTATGAATTTTTCATATGCTTTTCCAGATTTGAGAATTTTATGTGCGGTTTCCAGTCCCTTCCCTTTTTCTACTTTTCCAGAAAGTTCTAATAGTTCAGTAGCTAAAAGCAACGCTCTTTCTGTTAAGTCTTTAGGTGCATCTTCCTCATTTTTCAAAACTTTTAATATATCTATGGCTTCTAATGTTGGACCGATACCCCTTCCAACCGGCTGCGTACCATCCGTAACTACAACTTTTACATTCAACCCTACAGCAGTTCCAACAGTTTCCATATGATTTTTTAGTTTTTCTGCCATTTCGGTACTGCGAACCTTGGCGGTTTCTCCCACGGGAATATCAATGACCACGTGAGTAGAACCAGCTGCTGCCTTTTTAGAGAGTACTGAAGCAATGAGCTGCCCTTCGCTATCAATATCCAAGGCTTTTTCAATTTTAATGAGCACATCATCGGCAGGACTTAACTGCGCTGTACCGCCCCAAACAAAACATCCGCCTTCTTTTTCTACTACGGTCTTTATTTCCTCGGAAGAGAGCGTAACATTGGTCAGTACTTCCATTGTATCTGCTGTGCCTGCTGGTGAAGTGATTGCCCGTGAGGATGTTTTTGGCATAGTAAGCCCATACGCGGCAACAATGGCAACTACCAATGGTGTTGTCCTATTGCCAGGCAATCCGCCAATACAATGTTTGTCCACCACGATATCCTTGTTCCAGTTCAGTTGCTTTCCGGAAGCAATCATTGCTTTCGTTAGGTCGGATATTTCATCAATATCCATTCGGTCGCCAGCACAGGCAGTAATAAATGCCGAAAGGTGGATGTTGGAATAATCGCCTTCAACGATATCGGTTATGATGTTGTTATATGCCTTGTAATCCAGCTTTTGATTGTAGATTTTTGCCCTAACGTGGCTTAAGGATTCAATAGGCTCTAAATGGGAAACATATAATGTATCATTTGGGGAAACATTCAGTTTTTTCGCAGCAGCATCTGATAGTCCGATTTCATTGGGCAAAAGGATATCAGAATTCAGAACATTAAGACTTGCAACGATTGATGTACTTGCGTTCGATATTCTTATTCGGGTAAGTGCCTCAAACCCTTCTGAAATACAGACGTGGCAATCTTCGCGCATATACACTACATTCTCGTTTTGGGTATAGATGCCGAGATGTTTGTATTTTAATATGTTTGAGTGTGTGTCCATATATTATTGGTTGTTGTGATTTTTCGATTTATTCTATTTCTTCGATAGTGTATAATTGCGGAATTTCTGCATCCCACCCATAAGTTTCCTTGATGCCTTTTTGCAATGCTTCTGCACTCTCTTTTTCACCGTGTATAATAAAAATGCGTTCGGGTTTGTTTTTTATACTGTCCATCCAGTCCATAAGCTCTGCGTGGTCTGCGTGTGCCGAAAGCCCTTCAATTTCTGCTACTTGCATTTTAAACGGCACCCATTTTCCATATACTTTTAGTTCTTTTTCACCTTCCAATAATTTTCTGCCACGAGTGCCTTCAGCTTGATAGCCTACAAAAAGTAAGGTGTTATTTGGATTTTGTGCCTGTGTTTCAAGATAGTTTAGCATTCTTCCCCCTGTGAGCATTCCGCTTCCTGCAATCACGATTTTTGGTTTGTTATCTGTTCTTATTTCCATTGTTTCACGATAACTGCTTACGACCGTAAAGTGAGAACACATTTCGTCACATTCGTTGTCCTCCAATCTGTGCCAATCGCGAGTTCTATGAAACAGTTCCAATACATTGGCACCCATCGGGCTGTCCATAATCATTTGTACTCTGGGGATTTTCTTTTCTTTCAATAATTTCCAAAAGATGAGCATCATTAGCTGGGCACGTTCTACCGAAAAGCTTGGGACAAATAAGCTACCATCTCTGTTGATGGTATCATTTACTAATTTTTCAATATGTGGAAGTGCTTCTATTTCATCGGGATGAAACCTTCCACCATAAGTGGATTCAATGAAAAGCACATCCGCTTTTTTTGGTTTAAGGGGTGGATAGAGCAATAAATCATTGGTTCTACCAATGTCTCCTGAAAAGACAAAACGTTTTCCGTGCACATCCAACTCAATATAGGTTGCACCCAGAATATGTCCGTTGTATTGGAAGCGAGCCCTAATACCATCAAATAACAGAATCCATTGTGATTGTGGAATTCCTTTAAAGTGTGGGATAGTTTTTTCTACATCCTTTAAATCGTATAATGGTTCTGCGGGACTATGTTTGGAATAGCCTTCCTTATTGGCACGTTCGGCTTCTTGCTCCTGTATTTTTGCACTATCATTCAAAATGATTTTTGCAATGTCCAAAGTAGGATTCGTACCATAAATGGGACCATTGAAGCCTTGTTTTACCAATCTGGGCAGATAACCTGTATGGTCCATATGACCGTGGGTAAGCAAAACAGCATCAATATCACCTACATTAACAGGTGGGTACTCCCAGTTTTTAAGGCGTAATTCCTTTAACCCTTGGAAGAGGCCACAGTCTATAAGTATCTTTCTATCTCCTGTATCCACCAAATATTTTGAGCCAGTCACGGTGCCTGCCGCTCCCAAAAAGTGGATGTTTATTTTTTTGTTTTTCATCGTTATAGTATTTATTAATGTCCACCACAACAGGAAGGCGTATTTCCTTTGTCTTGGTTCGATTTGCTCAATTCCGCTATTTCGTTATATAGATTGCGGGAATCCTCTTTTATTACGAGTGCCAACTTCTTTACGGATTTAGGCTCGAAGTGTACCATACCCAATAATATTTCGAGGGCTTCTTCAAGTAGTTTAGAATCATCTTCCAATGCTTGGTAAAATGGCTCTAAATCTATACGGTTCTGTTCTTTCAGTTCTTCTGTTTTCATTTGTCCTATTTATTTAGATTAAAAATTTAAGTAGTGCTCTAATGAATTCCACATAATTCTCTTGAATCTTCGAGAACCTTTTTGTGTCTTTTTTTATCAATTCCTATTTTTTCCAAGAGCTTCGGACTTTCGTGAAGCTCTTTACAGAGTACGATGCCTTCATCTAATAATTTTGTTTTTTCAGCTTTAGTAAGCGTTGTTAAAGCGGTTAAGGGATGTAGCCCAGATTTATCTATTCTGTCCTTGAGACCATTTCCTCTTGGATAATCCCAACTGCTTAAAAGCATTCCAACACATTTCCCGTACTGAATGGCATCGGTTGTGAAACGCGTATTGGTGTACACAGCTCCTTTATGAAGTTTAGCCTCGTGACCTTTTTGGTGTTCCCATTGCTTTTCTACGTCCAAAAACCGTGAATGGATATATAATGGGATTTTTACATTACAAAACCTGCCTTGGTCGCTATGGTATTTGCATTCAATCATATAGTGTTTGTTTTCTTTTTGGGCGATAACATCAACTTCGTGCTGTACACAATTACCTTGAACAATAACTCCCACCTTTGTGCTAAAGCCTTCCATCTCTAAAATCTTACCGACAAATTTTTCAAAAGGAAATCCTGATGGCCCTAATTCCATTATCGCTTTTTTTAGCTTGTATTTTGAGGCACTTACGCGAGATTTACGCTTAAGCATTTTAAATGCCATCTGATAGATTTTTTTTGTGGTAATTCCATCATAGAGTTGGCCTTCGACTTGTTCAACTATTTGCTGAATTAATTCTTCGCTCGCTTGTGAACGCCTTAAGGAATTGATAAGCTTATCTACATCAAAGGCTACCACATCACCAGAATACTTCACTATGTTGATTGGATTTTTCATTTTTTAATATGTATGGTCATTACTGGAAGCACGGAATGATTTGTAACGCCTTCGGCAATACTTTTTGAAAATAGGCTCAAAAATCCCGTTTTTCCGTGAGTGCTCATTGCAATTAAATCTGCGGGCTGATGTTTTAAAAATGTATTGATGCCTGCTTCTACGGAAGACTCATTATGGACGCTCATTGAGAAGTTTTTTAGATTGGGGAATTTTTCAAGAAATTCCTTTACAGGATTTAAGCCAAGCTCTATGCTATTAAAGTCAGTTTCTGTGTTTACTCGTAACAAATGGATTTTAGCATCGCATTTTTTGGCTATTGACAAGATTTCTTGAAATGGATGCGTGACATCCTCTTCAAAAGAAGAAACAAATAGAATGTCCTTGAAGGGAAACGTTACATCCTCTTCTTTGACAACGATAATGGGTGCATTGGCTTTTCGAACTATTTTTTCAACATTACTACCCGTAATTTCTCTAATGACACCTTTGGTTCCACTGCTGCCGGTAACGATGAAATCGTGATGGAAATGACCAGAATGTTCTAAAATATCTTTCTGTCCCGAATCAAATTGAAGAAAAGTTCGACATTTAAGACCTTCGTGCTCAGCCTTTTTTTCCAGTTCCCGCAATTTTGATTTAACGACTCCAATTTCCTTTAAAGTTTCGGGATACCTTTTTTCTTTTTGTTTATCCAGTTTTACCCAATCAACAGGGGTAGTCATTTGATGTAAAAAGTGTATCTCTGCATCGTATAGTTTGGCTATTTCGATACCAAGATTTGCTGCTTTAGTGCAGTTTTTCGAGAAATCGGTAGGTACGAGTATGTTTTTCATAATTTTAGTTTTATTGTTTTTCTTATTGGGCGGTATAGCCACCATCGATAACCAGTTCGGAACCGGTCATAAATTTGGATTCATCAGAGGCCAGATATACAACTCCGTACCCTATATCGTCAGGTTCTCCCAAATGACCAATTGGATGTAAACTTTCCAATTGTTTTTTGCCTTCTTCTACGTCACCTTGAGCCTTGAGAAAATTCTCTACCATTGGGGTCCAGATATAAGCAGGATGGATAGAATTGATACGGATGCCATAGCCTTGTTTAGCACAATGTAGGGCGGCAGATTTAGTGAAAATGGTAACACCGCCTTTACTTGCGTTATACGCAGGTAAATTGGGGTCACCGATAAGTCCTTCAATGGAAGAGAAGTTAATGATGGAACCACCTTCATCTGTTTTCCTCATACCTTTTATACCATATTTGGTGCCTAAAAAAGTGCCATTTAGGTTTATATCTATAAGGTTTTTCCAATCTTCAAGGGTTACATCTTCAACTGTTCCTCCGAGCCCTATTCCAGCAGAATTTGCTAAAATGTGTAATTTCCCATAAGTTTCAAGGGTAGTTTCAATAACGTTTTTCCATTCATCTTCTTTGGCAACATCTTGTTTAATGAATATGGCCTCACCACCGTCTTCTTTTATTTGTTGAACTACTTTTTTACCACCTTCTTCGTCTATATCGGACACGACTATTTTTGCTCCTTCTCGTGCCAATAGTTTAGCACTTGATTTTCCCAAACCAGATGCTCCTCCTGTGACAATGGCTACTTTATTTTTTACTCGTTTCATAATTTTAAGATTTAAGTGTTACTACTATTTTTTGCTTCTTAATCAAGAAACTTCGTTTCCTGAAACTTTGCCTTTTTCAAAACAATCCAGATTATATATTGTGGTTTCAGCAATATTTGTCAATGCAGTTTCGGTTAAAAAGGCCTGATGACTGGTAATTAAAACATTATTAAAAGTCATTAAGCGTGCAATGACATCGTCTTGCAAAATGTCATCGGAATGGTCTTCAAAGAACAATCCTTCTTCTTCCTCATACACATCTATTCCGAAATACCCAATTTTTTTAGTTTTCAATCCTTCGATAACAGCTTTGGTATCGACCAATCCACCACGACTTGTATTGATAAGCATTACGCCTTGCTTCATTAATGAAATATGTTTTGCATCAATCAAGTGTTTCGTTGAAGACGTTAGTGGTACGTGTAAGCTTATGATATCGGACTGCTTACAAATAGTTTCACAATTGGTATAGATTACATTGTAAAACTTGATTAAATTTTCATCCTCAATGACATCCTGAACAAGTATTTTACAACCAAAACCGTGTAGTATTTTTACCAATACAGACCCAATTTTTCCTGTTCCAATCACGCCGACGGTTTTTCCATTGAGGTCGAAACCGGTAAGACCGTTCAATGAGAAATTCTGGTCACGAACCCTGTTGTGTGCTTTAATCAATTTTCGGTTTAATGCAAGTATGAGCGCCATTGTATGCTCTGCAATGGCATAAGGGGAATAGGCTGGAACACGTGCCACCTTCATATCCAGTTCAGCTGCTTTTGCTAAATCCACGTGATTGAATCCTGCTGAACGCAGAGCAATATATTTTATGCCAAAAGCATTGAATTTTTCAAGAATGTGTGCCGAGGCATCATCGCCCGTAAATAGACTTACTGCTTTAGAACCCGTTGCGAGAATAGCAGTTTCTTGAGTTAAACGACTCTCAAGCAGCTTTAATTGATGCTTGCCATCATTCGCTTTTACGAGATACGGCTCTTCAAACTTATGCGTGCTGAATACTGTTGTTTTCATTTCACTTTTTTTAATTTCCTAACTGTATTAAAATATATACTAACCCTACGATGACAACGGTTCCAAAAATTAGCATCACGAGTTTCCCGGTCTTTTTAGAACCTTTGAAATAGGTAATACCAAGTTTTACAATCATATTGCTTATGGTTGCTGTTATAATGACATTGGTGGCCAGCGTGAGTTTTTCTTCCAATGACCCAAATTTTGCCATACTAATAGTTATTGCATCCGTATCTGCCAATCCTGCAATTAGGGCTGAATAGTATAAACCGCTTTCGCCAAAAAATTGATTTCCATAAAAAACTGCAAACAGGATGACCACATAAATACCACCAAACCCAAGGGCGTTCCAAATATTGAGCGGATTACCCAGATTGATAGCTGTTTTTGTGACATCTGTATTCTTTTTGATGAATAAGAGTGCGCTTATCAAGCAGATAAGGGTAAGAATAGTAAATGGAATGACTAAATTTAAAAGTATGGCACTATTGAAAATATAGGCCAGAATCGCAAGTCTGGGAAACATAATTGCGGAAGCTATAATGATACCCGCAGCATATTCTTTTGAAAGTTCTGGCGATTCCTTACTTCGCGAAGCATATATCCAAGCTACTGCGGTACTTGAAATCAATCCGCCTAAAATAGCAGTGAGCAGAATACCACGTTTAGAACCTACATATTTTACAAGAAAGTAACCAATGAAATTCAGAAATGACACTATCACTATTATCGCTCCAATCTCAAAAGGGTTAAGTAATCCCTCTGGACCATAATCTTGATTTGGTAAGAAAGGCAAAATAAGAAGCGCAATAATTGAAAACTTAATAAAAGCAAAGAGCTCTTCAGAAGTAATATTCTTAATGAATGTATTAAAGGTCGTTTTCAATGATAACAGCGTAACCACGACTACTGCGGTCGCAACTGCTTCCTTATGCAAATGATTGGCAACCATAACACCCAAAATTAGCGTAGCGAACAAGGCCATATTGGTGGTAATACCAGTCATAATATGCTTTTGTACTATGGAAAGATGACTCAAAGACAGAAACAAAAGAAATGCTGCCGCAATGATAATGACCAACCAAGGTGTATAGGTTGTGGAAAGATTTCCCAATATAAAACCAATAATGGCAACAATTGGGAAGGTTCTTATACCTGCAAAGCCTTGTTCTTCCTTCAATTTATCATATTCACGTTCCAGCCCAAGAATAAGGCCAATGCCCAGACTGATGAGCAATCCAAGGATGAAAGGGTTGATATTTTTAAAGGCTTCTATCATTTCTTACTTTCCAAATAATTCTAAAAGTTCATACAATTCATTATCTACTTGATGTTGCTTGACCACCACTTCAAAAGGGGTTAGATGCAATTGATTATTTAAGACTCCTACCATTACATTTTTTTTACCTTGTAAAAGTGTTTTCACAGCCGCCACTCCAAGTCTAATGCCTAACATTCTATCTAAAGCTGACGGATTTCCACCTCGCTGGACGTGCCCAAGCTTCGTAATCCGTAAATCGACATTGGGATTGACTTCCTTTATTTTTGATGAAACAAGCTCGGCACCTAATTCATCGCCTTCTGAAACCACGACAAGGAAAGCATCTTCGCTATCGTAATTCTTAACCTTGTCCAATAGATAAATAAAGTCCTTTCCACTCTCGGGAATAAGGATGGAATCGGCACCTACCATTAACCCGGAATGAATAGCAATGTAGCCTGAATCCCTTCCCATTACTTCAACAATAAATACACGGTTGTGAGATTCGGCAGTATCTTTTATTTTATCAATATTTTCAATGGCAGTGTTTACAGCCGAATCAAAACCAAGGGTGTAATCAGTACCAAAAATATCGTTGTCTATAGTGCCAGGAATGCCTATAAACGGAATGTCGCATATTTCTGAAAAAGCTAATAGCCCTTTAAAAGTACCATCACCACCAATAGCAATTAAAGCATCTATGTTATTTGCTTTTAAAGTTTGCAATGCTTTTTTACGACCCTCTAATTCCAGAAATCGTTTGCTTCGTGCTGTTTTTAGAATAGTGCCACCTATTTGGGTTATTTTTTTTAGTTCGTGAGATTTTAATGGTATCAAATCACCATCTATCAACCCTTCATACCCTTTTCGAAAACCACTTATTTTTATGCCTTTTGCTTCAGCGGATTTGGCAATGGCGTATAGTGCAGCATTCATCCCAGGGCTATCGCCTCCAGATGTGAATACGCCTATATGTTTAATTTTATTCGTGCTCATTGGGTATGGTTTTTTTTAACTTTTTTTCAGAAATAGTAAAATCTTTAATAGTGTTCCAAACAAATTCTGCTTCTTTCAGAAAGAACTGATGGTCTCCTTCAGATGAAGTAATTATTTGTGCGTTTTTAAATTCCCTCGATAATTTTAAGGCATTTTCTAAAGGTGCAGTAATGTCTTTTTCTCCGTGAATAAAAAGCACATCTTTATCCTTAATTTTCTTTACAATTGCATATAAATCTGTTTTTAGGATGACCTTTGTAAGAGAATAATAATAACTCATCCAATGATGCTTTTTTGCATCTTCATAGACATCATCCGTGAGGTTAACAGGCTTGAATGCACGTGACATAAATATGGGATGAATCATACAAATGTATTTTGAGAATTTGCTTGTTGAAATCCTATCTACAAAGGAATGAGAAGACATAATTTCTTTAAACTCATCAGCGTTCTTGTAAACAGGTATGCTTATAAAAATTCCTGCCTTGAACCAAGTTGGTTGCTTTTCCAATATTGCTAATGAAATCATAGCTCCCATAGAATGTCCTGCAATAATGATATTTCCATCATTGAATCCTTCTTTGTTAAGAATCAATTCAAGGGCTTGCAATTGTATTGAAAGGGAATAATCACTTTGTGGTTTTGGCGAATCACCAAAACCTAGCAGGTCGACTAAAAGTAGCTTATGCGTAGTTGTAATACTTTCTAAATTGCGTTTCCAATAATGCAATGAGCCTGTTAAACCGTGTAACAAAACAAGTTTGTTTTCTCCAGAGCCTATTATTTCATAATTCAACAGTGTTTCTTTGGCATCATAAGCTGGTTGCTTACCAATCTTATAATGCTGATAGCTGGCAATAGCCACAACAGGAAGAATGAACACTATGGATATGAGTAGTAATGTCATTGTTTTGAAATTGATTTATTATTCGTTTTCTCACTAACCAAGATTGGGGTTTTACCATAGAATCTATTGAAGACCATACAGGCAGTTAAATCACCAGTTACATTTACAGCAGTCCTAAACATTCCCAAGAGTCTTTCTACACCAATGATAATGATGATGCCTTCAGCAGGTATGCCGACACTTCCCAAAACAGAAGCGAGTATAACCACACCACCTCCTGGAATGGCAGGTGTACCAATGGATGCAGCGACGATAGTTACAATGACCACTATAATATTGAGTAAACTCATTTCCAGTCCGTAAGCTTGGGCAATAAAAAGAGTTGTAATAGTTTGATATAGTGCAGTACCATCCATATTGACGGTCGCCCCTATAGGTATGATAAAATTGCTAATAGTCTTGTCCACTTTTAGTTCTTCTTCGGCGGTTTTTAGAGATAAGGGCATCACAGCGGCAGAACTTGTGGTTGAAAAAGCCAATAATTGAACATCCCTTATTTTTTTTAGGAAATGCAATGGGTTTTTCTTTCCGAGAAGTACGATGAGTCCCAAATAGAAAATTACCAATAAAAGAAGACCGAGAAGTACTACCCCAACATAGTACGTTAAACCTGATAAAGAACTTAAACCAACACTAGAGGTAAGCTGCGCCATTAGTCCGAAAACAGCAATAGGTACTAGAAGCATTGACCATTTTACTACTGTCATACAGACTTCCTGAATGGCACTTAAAAGAAGCTTTACTGGGCGCAGTAAGGCATTTTCAAGTGATAGCACAGCTACACCAATAATGATTGTGAAAATCACAATACTTAACATTTCACCACTAACCATAGATGCTAAAGGGTTCTCTGGAAGTAAGTTTGATATGGCATCTGGAATAGTTTCAAGGCCGAAGGAAAGCTCGGGATTTTCCGTTGGAACAGCAGTAATTTCATTATGTTCAGCTAGAGCTTGTTGATGTAAAAAGCGACCAGGTCTAAAAATTTGAGATAGTATTACACCCAAACTTACCGAAACTATGGTAGTGCCTAGAAAATATAATAAAACGCCACCACCTAATTTTTTTAGACTGTCCTTTTCATTACTTGCGATTCCTGTGATGATAGAAGCCACAATCAAAGGAATCATAATCATTTGAACCAGTTTTAGAAAAAGTACGCCAGGCAATGCCAGCCAATTCCCTGCGATGTCTGCTGTTTCTTTAGTAATCCACCCGTTTTGAGGACTTAACAGCAATCCAAAACCAACACCCAAAAATAAGGCAATGATAACCTTTAGCCATAGACGACTTTCTACCAATTTTGAGAGGTAGTGATTGAATGATTTAAGTGATTTTACTTCTGTGTCGAACATTCTTTTTTATTGTTATGCAATGCTAATTTTAGTATCCAAATAAACTTTCTGAACGGATTGTAATACTTCCACGCCTTCGCCGAAGGGCTTTTGAAACGCTTTTCTTCCCATTATCAATCCAGAGCCACCAGCTCTTTTATTGATAACGGCAGTTGTTATTGCCTCCACCAAATCAGACTTACCTTTAGAGCCACCACCGGAATTAATCAATCCGATTTTTCCCATAAAGCAATTAGCCACCTGCAACCTGCACAGGTCGATGGGATGTTCTGTTGTCAGCGTCTCATACATTTCATCATCATATTTTCCAAAACCGATTTCTTTGAAACCAAAGTTATTTGTAGGTAATTTTTGCTTAATGATATCTGCCTGAATGGTTACCCCAATATGATTTGCTTGCCCTGTTACATCGGCAGCAGCGTGATAATCTTCTTTTCCAGTTTTGAAAGCTTCGTTACGGGTATAGCACCATAAAATGGTAGCCATACCTAAATTGTGGGCTTCTTCAAAAGCTTCAGCTATTTCTTTAAGCTGTCTATTGCTTTCTTCGGAACCAAAATATATAGTAGCACCGACAGCAACTGCTCCCATATCCCACGCAGCTTTTACTTTACCAAATAAGGTTTGGTTATATTTATTAGGAAATGTGAGCAGTTCATTGTGATTAATCTTTACGATAAAAGGGATTTTATGGGCATATTTCCTAGCGTTCAATCCCAAAGCACCAAACGTGGAAGCCACCCCATTACAACCGGCCTCAATGGCGAGTTTTATAATATTCTCTGGGTCAAAATAATCAGGGTTTTTATAGAATGAAAAGGCCGCGCTATGCTCAATACCTTGGTCCACAGGAAGGATACTTAAATAGCCTGTGCCACCAAGATTTCCGTAGTTATACAATTGCGAAAGGCTTCGCAGTACCTGCGGATTTCTGTTGCTTTGGGTAAATACCTTATCTAGGCTCGTTCTACTTGGGGTTTGCAATTCATCCTTGGTTATTTTTTCACAAACGTGATTCAAATAGAAGTCTGCTTTTTCCCCTAACAGTTGTGTAATATTTATGTCTATTTTCATTGTATTAATGATTAATGAATTCCTAAACTTTCATTTGTTTTAGCGATAGATTTGGCACCATCTGTTTCAATTCCTGTAAGTGCTCTGATGGCATCAATCGTTTCTGGGATTACAATGGCTTGGTTATCGACCACGTAGGCATAAAAAAGCTCATCTCCCACTACCTTCAGCATATCTTCCCAAAGGGCTACTTCGTACATATCGCCCCAAGGTCTTCCCATATCCAAGAACATTTCTTTAATGGTGTTGTTTGAAACCAGGCCTTGGTCATATTGAATTAGTTTGATACGACTAGACGTTTTAAAAGCATTTAAGACTTCTTCTTTCGAGACTTGCTTTTTTAACTTCACGTTCCAATAGTGCATATGGCTTAATGTTTCTGGAACTTTTACTGCGGAAGTGATGACGTCCAAATCAGGATCTACGCTTTTAGCGTCAGGACCTTGATGGCTTGGAATATCTCTTTCTGGAAGCATTGTGTTCATAATTCCGCCCAAATGACTTTCCCAAGGGTCTGTAGCTCTTCTTAAAAGTGTACCTCTGGCATAATCCAATAAATCGGCTCTTTTTAAAGCGGTCAAGGTTCTTAAAATAGACGTAGTATTACAGGAAACTACTCTTGTCGCATTCAAGTTTAGAGCTGATTTGTAATTATTTTCTGCACTAAAGGAATGCCCTGTGGTTTCGTGTTTTTCGCCACCGTGTAGAATAAATTTTATATTCTGTTCTTTATAAATCGCTACATTTTGAGCAGCAATCTTTTTAGGCGTACAGTCCACTACAAGGTCTGATTTCTTTAAAAGTTCCTGCATATTGCCTTTAACAGAAATCCCTTCAGATTTCATATTATCAGCTGCATCTTGAGTTGCTGCGTATATGTTGTAATTCTTTCTTACGGCATTTTGAATTCGCCAGTCGCTAATGATATCACATACTCCCGAAAGCTTCATATCGTTTTGTAAGTTGATGGCATCTGCCACCCTTTTTCCAATGACTCCGTAACCTATAACTGCTACATTTTTCATATAAATTGTTTTTAATTAATTATGTTTTTTTGTTTTTGTCACTTGTATTCTTCATTCCCATTGGCATATTACCTTCATCGTCTGTGTGTGAAATCATAAAAAGGCGTTCTGCAACAAGTATTAGAACAATCCCAATCGCTGCTACGATAAGCACCAAAGGATCGTTCAGATATTTTATATAAAGAAAAGCTGCCAATACCGCAATGTCCAATACGATGGCTATTAATGGGATGATAGGCTGAAAAACCACTTTGTTTTTAAGGTGACGGAACAGCCCCCAATGGATAGCGATATCCATAATAAGGTAAAAAATAGCCCCAATGGATGCTATCCTTGTCAAATCGAAAAGCACGGTCAGTAAAATGGCGAGGGAAGACGTGAATACTAGTGCTGGATTTTTTAAGCTACCAAGTTTGGTTAAAGAAGGCACCTGTTTCATATTGCTGAGCATTGCCAACAAGCGTGAAGAGGAAAAGATACTGGCAATGACCCCAGAAACCGTGGCAATAATGGCAATGCCAATGGTAATCCAGGAACCCCATTCCCCAAAAACAGGTTTTGCGGCGGCTGCAAGGGCATAATCTTTAGCTTCGATTATTTCAGGAATGCTTAAACCTCCCGCAACAGCTAATGCCAAGGCTACATATATCAGTGTGCAGATAAGTATGGAAAACACGATAGACCTACCAAGATTTTTATGCGGGTTTTTAATATCGGCCCCTTGGTTCGTGATAGTGGTAAAGCCTTTATAAGCAAGGATAGATAACGCCAAAGCGGCCACAAATCCGAAGCCTTGTGGTAATGTCTCAGTATTTTTGGGAATATAGTTTCCCGTAATATCGGCAAAACCTGAAATTGCAAGGCCGGCAATAGCTAAAATTGCTATTCCCACTACCTTTATAATAGCGGTAAATGTCGCGGTGGCACCAATAACCTTATTGCCCAGGATGTTCACTATATAAGCAACAACAATTAGCCCAACACCCAGGGTAGAGGCATAACCTGCATAGGACTCGGGAAATAGTCTCAACGTATATGCTCCAAAAGTGCCCGCCACCAGACTTTCGGAAACTACCATTGATACGTACATCAGCAAAGAATAAAACCCTGTTGTTGTTCCAGGTCCATAGGATTTGTTAAGGAATTTAACCACACCTCCAGACGATGGAAAAGCATTTGAAAACTTGACATAGGAATATGAGCTAAAACCCACCACAACAGCACCTGCAATAAATGCAATGGGAAATAGATCACCCACCAACTCTGCTATTTGCCCCATAAGGACAAATATGCCAGCACCAATCATTACGCCTGTACCAAGAGATATGGAACCTAATAAGGAAAGCTTATTATTTTTATCTGTGGTGTTTTTCATTTCAAAATTATTTTTCCCTGTTTTTAATCGAAGATTTCGGTTTAAAGTTTCTAATAATCAGGCGGTTGCTCTTTTCATAAGTGAAATAACTTACCGCCCAATTAAAACCAACCATCAATCTATTTCTAAATCCACTTATGGACATCAAGTGAACAACGGACCACAGCAACCAGGCGAAATAGCCTGCAAATTTAAATTTGCCCAAATCGGCAACTGCCTTGCGTTTTCCTACAGTGGCTAAGGAACCTTTATCTTTATATTTGAAAGGTTTTATGGATTTGTTATTTATGATATTTAATATCGAATCGCCCAGGTATTTACCTTGTTGAATAGCGGTCTGTGCTACTTGTGGATGTCCTTTTGGGGTTTCTTTGGAAATGAGTGCTGCGATATCACCTATGGCAAAAATGTTTTCGTAGCCTTCTACTTTTAAATTAGCATCGGTTTTAATCCGGTTGCCCCTGACTATGTGTTTTTCATCAATACCATTTGGGAATTGTCCTTTTACGCCAGCCGTCCAGATAAGATTTTTAGCCAAAATGGTCTTACCACTTTTGGTAGTGACTTCGTTGCCGTCATAATTGCTTACAGCTTCATTTAATAATACCTTTACATTCAAATCCTCTAAATATTTGAGGGTTTTCGATGATGCCTTGTCTGACATTGTGCCTAACAACTCATCAATGGCTTCTATTAGATAAATATTCATAATGGAAGAAGGGTACTCTGGGTAATCTTTGGGAAGGATGTATTTGCAAAACTCTGCCAAAGCTCCTGCCATTTCTACGCCTGCTGGACCACCACCTACTATTACAAAATTTGTCAGCGCGTCGCGTTCTTTATCATCACAAGTAATAGCTGCCTGTTCCAAATTTTGCAACATCATATGACGGATGTTGAGGGAATCGCGAATATCCTTCATCCCCAAACTATTTTCGGCCACAGAATCCATCCCAAAGAAATTGGTGGTCGTGCCAGTAGCCAACACTAAATAGTCATAAGAAACACTTCCCTTATTGGTCAATATAGTATTTGAATCAGGTTGAATTTCCTCAACTTCAGCCAAACGAAAGAAAACATTTTTATAGCCATTGATTTGTTTTCTGAATGGAAATACAATACTGTCAGGCTCCAGGGCACTCGTTGCCACTTGATATAATAAAGGCTGAAACTGATGGAAGTTATTTTTATCGAGTAAAACCACTTGAACTTCTTTGTGTTTCAGTTTCTCAACCAATGCCAAACCTGCAAATCCTCCACCAACGATAACCACACGAGGTAATTTAGTATCTGGAAGACAGATTTCATCTGTTATCTTACAGGTGGATTCCAACGGAATGCTATGTGTTTGCTTTTCTTTCATTTTTTATTTCTATCTCTTGCAATGAGTACTGAACATTTGGCATTTGTGGTCAAATATTGGGATACAGAGCCCAATACTAAGCGTGAAAGTGCACCGTGACCCTGAGAGCCTACTACGATTAAATCTGCACCCCAATCTTCTGCTTTTTCATAAATAGTACTTTTGGGCAGGCCACTAACAACACTTGTGGTTATGGTAAGTGCCTTGTTTTCGGCCTTGATTTTATCGAAAGCTTCTGAAACGATTTTGTTTCCCAATTTTTGAGCGTTACTTCTAATTTCTTCTATGTAATTTCCTATCCTGCCGCCCATAGTATGCAATCCCAGGCCGGTTGTTTTCGGAACTTCATAAACATTTATAATATGAATTTCACTATTTGAGGATAAAGTCATTTTCTTAAGCTCGTTAATGGCTACTTTACTAAAATCTGAACCATCTATGGCCAATACAATTTTCATAATTTGAAGGTGTTATTAATTGAGATGTCCTATGCCTTATTCTTGTTTATAAATGTTTGGGCATCTTCTTTCGATATGAAGTAAAAAACACTTCCGCTGTTTTTATCCTGAACAATAATTGCCGAAGCTTTATCTACTTTTGAATCATTAAGAGGGTTTACGCCAAAACGGACATCACCCAGATTTTTCTGTAATTTTTCAACACAATTTTCACAACAACCGTAATAAGTAGTTCCGTTGGCTTCAATAGGTATTTGCGTTACGCCCATAAACCTGTCGTTTACCATACACACTTTGTCGTTTGGGACAATTTCATAGTTTTGGGCAGCAGAATTGTTTTCTTTTATCTTTTTAGAGACTTCGGTATTTAACTGTAGTGCACTTTCAGTAACTTCTTTGTTCTTGTCGGCACAAGATAGAAGCAACATTGAGAGCAATAAAAGCATTACAAGACCTATGGACAATCGATAAATCTTTTCCACTGGGTTTTTACGGACTATGACTTGCATCTTACTGTTTTTTTTATTTAAAGGGATTTGTTTCATTTTATATAGTTTTAAATTAATTACGTGCTTTATTTAAGTGTATAAGTTTTCGCCAATAGATGTGTTCGTACAATCCAGACCAGTACATTCCAAAGGTGAAGGCGAACAATAATTCTTCAAAGGGGATTCCCAGAACCAGAATATGGGTTAGGCTGTCAAGGTTCCAGTACAGCTCAACATATTGCGGATAAAATGGAAGGATACTTCCAAAGTATATGAAGTATAATACCGTAAACAAGATGCCCCCAACCCATATCTTTCTTTTTAAATCTGGGCGACAGTATAATGTTGCTAAACCACCTAGGAACATCGCTATAGTACCACAATAAATATGGTTTAATGATGTAAATAGTGCTAATATTAAAAACACGATTGCTGGTACAAATAAGATGTATATATGCAAGCGATGTCTTCTGTGATTTCGCTCTGTATGTGTTATTTCTTGAAAGGTTTGTTTAAAAATAAGATTATAAAGTACCACACCTATACCACCGATTGCAAAAGAAAAAATGAGACTTTCGATATCAAACCTTGTTTTTTCAGCCAAATCAAAAAGCGAAGGTGGCATCCAATATTCTGGCACAAACAATGGTTCTGTTAAGCCAAAAGGCAATGTAATCAGGCTCATCTTGAGCATTTCTTTTCTAGAATCTTTCTTGAAGAGATATATTACTGCCCAAAGCGCCAGGATAATTAATGACCATATAAACCAGACGTATTGCATAAAATGTTACAAGCTTTTATTTTTTTATTTTAAGTTGTGCGTTGTAAAATGCCGCAATACAGGCACCAACCAGCCAACCCAGTATGAAGGTCTGTATGATTCCTAAACCAGCTTCCCACAGTGGAACATCCATTCTGATTATACTTGTAGTGTCCAATCCGTGCAAAAGGCTGTTGAAAAAGTCGATTGTGGCTTCCCTACCTGCAGTTGACATCACTATCATACAGCCCAAATAGATTAATGCTCCGGTTAGACCAAAAGCAAACCCGAGTTTTTTTACGTTTAATCGGTACATAATTTTATAGTTTTGAATTAATTATCTGATTTTAGAATCTTTTTTGATTCTTCATATTCCTCCTTTGTAATGAAGCCTTCAGCAAATCTTTTCTTAAGAATGTCTAAAGGATCTTCTTTTTTTGTTTTTTGATATGGTATATCTGTTGGAATGAAAAATATCCAAGCCAATAAAATAATCCATATAATCCACCATATTAGGTGCATACCCCCAAAGTGTCCGTCGTATAAATGCATAATTTTTAGTTTTAAATTGTTATTGATTTATTTTTGAAATTGTATATCCGTTGAGTTCATCAAGTTGCTTTTGTATGTCTTCAACCGAGAGCGTTTCGTTCATAGTGATAATTGTAGCACCTTTTGGTGCCAAAAAAATCTCTGCTTTTTCGATATTAGGATGATTCTCCAAGGTTTTCTTGACCCTTGCAACGCATCCGCCACAACTGATTCCGCTTATTTGAAATTTTTGTTTCATAACATTTGCTATTAATGATGTTGATGTCCTTTTCTTTTCTCTGTTGAACCATCATCAGACTGCTTTTCATTATGTTCGTGATTATTATGGTTTCCATTGTTGTGTCTGTGTCCTCCGTGGCCGTGAGACCCGTGAGGCATAAACAGGTGAATGGCGAACATAAATAATATGAAGATGAAAAGGGAAGAGCCTCCTCCTATACCAAAAGAAGGTGCTAAAAAGATGAACAGAAGCGGTAAACCACAGCCTATAATCATCCATATCCAGTGATTGTTTTTCATAATCTTTAGTTTTATTACTTTTTTATTTTTTCTTTAAGTGAATACATCTTACTACTTGATTTTTCTTAAGTTCCATTTATTTTCATCGCTTTTTACTGCTATCAGATTATCAGAAATAAATTTAGATGTGATAACAGGTGGTTCTTTGCTTTTAGAGTATTTTGGGGAAATATGTAAAGCCAATTGGGTAAGGTGGTCTAGAGAATTTCCGTTCTCATCGATGACCACCTCAAAATAATGGTAGTTAACAACATCTTTTTTAAAAATATCATTAAAGCCTATGGTCTCTTTATGTACTATTAATGCCAAGGTCTTGTTACCTTGAAAGTTTAAGACATTTAGAAACTGTGGTTCGATACTTATGTTTCCTTTTTTGTCAATAAACCCATAAAGGAGTATATCATCTTTTTTCTGCGCTATAATACATTTTCCATTACTGAACAGAGGATAGTAGCCTTTGTCGGTTTTGGTCTTTACCAAGTCTTGTCTAAAATCAATGATTATAGAGCCGTTTTGGTCAATAAATGCCCAGTTATTTCCTTTTTTTACTGCTGAAAGACCATCGTGAAAAGGGGATACAAAGTCAATGTTTTCTATGGTTTGTCCAATTCCCAGTATTGGGATAATTAATAATGTGAGGAAGATTGTTTTCATTTTTTATACATTTTAGTTTGATGAAAATAGCGAATGACATAAGCCTTTATCTGCACAACTTTCGTTCATATCTACATAATTTCATCGTAATAATTTCGCTTCCAATTTTCTGTGTTTTTGTAATCTGTCATACTCATTCCAACCACATCCTTAAATTGTCTGGATAAGTGATTTACACTGCTGTAATCCAATAAGTACCCTATATCAGAGAAGGAATGCTGTTTTAGCTGTATGAGTTCCTTGACTTTTTCAATTTTTAATTTTATAAAGTACTTTTCAATGGTGGTCTTTTCCTTAGATGAGAACAGTTTGCTCAATGCCTTGTAATCTCGGTGAAGGGTTGATGATAAATGTTCTGAGGTCTTAACTTTTAGCGTTAGCGGTAGCTCATCAAGTTGTTCGATTAGAATAATTTTTATTCTTTCAACAAGCATATCTTCTTCACTTTTTACTATCTCAAAACCATTTGCGTGCAGCACTTGGGTAACCTCTTGGTTAATTTGTGCCTTGCTTAGGTCTGGTGCTTCTACTAAAAGCTTTCCTAGCTCTAGGGAAAGGACCGTTATTCCTAGTTCTTGTAGTTCTTGCTTAATTACTTTTAAGCAACGACTACACACCATATTTTTAACCCAAAATTCTTTTGGTTGTGTCATATCTAATAGGGTATTGTTATTGGGCTTTTGCTCAATAGCCAATCCTGTAATTGTATGTTTACAGGGTAATTTGCAAATAAAACTGTAGGGAATAGGGTACAACAGTTTACAGCCAAAGACTAAGCGCTGGCTATAACCAATTGTGCAGTAAAAGGGCTTTTACTGCTATGTAGAAAATCAAATTAAGTAAATCTCGTATAGAGTATGGATGTCCTTAGACAACAAGGGCGGCCTGTAGGCCTCGAAAGGAACTATATTTTTATCTAGCCCTTCAAAAAGGTTAATGTAGGAGTAAATAAATGTTTTTAAGAATACTAATTGGTCAGCTTCTAAAACCGTAGTTGATTTTTTGAAGCTGTCATTAGCTTCTTTAAGTATAGTCTGATTGTCGCAACAATCCTTTTCTTGTAATGATGTACATTTTTTAAAAGGATTATTTTCCTTTTGAACCTTGTCCTTGCAAGCTTCAGCTCTGCTGAAGAATGCCATATCCACTAACTTATTACAGCAAAAATGCATATTTACTGTAAAGAAAGAGGTTGATAGCCAAATAAATGCTGCCAAAAAGAAAGACAATATTTTTGTAAAAAATGTTTTCACTAGGTAAAGTTAAGAAATTTTGTTTAACATTTAAGTAAAATAAGTTTTGCTTTCAATACGCTCATTATTAATATTTTATGAATGTTAAACAAATTTCCATTCATACAAATATAAATCTAAAGATTAAACAGAATAATGACTTTTGTCATATTTCAGTAAAATACAGATTGATATGTTTGTAGAATTAAATACTTAGTTATGAAGAAGATACTGATTGCGATACTGGCAATTACAATTGTACAGTCAATATTTTCTCAAGAGAGAATATCTGAACTTTCTTTTGAATATGAAGCGTCTTCTAGAGGGTTCTATCAAAGAATTAAAGTTGAAAAAGGTATACTTTTTTTTCAGGAGAACAGAAATAAAAGTAAAGATGTTACTGTTGAAATAGATGAAAAGCAATGGGAAAAATTAGTTGGATTGGTTAAAAAAGTAGAGCTTGAAAGTCTTTCCTTATTTAAGGCTCCATCTAAGAGAAGGGAAATTGATGGTGCTGCCATTGCAAAATTGAAAGTGATTAAAAACGAGAATGAATTCACGTCTACTAACTTTGACCACGGCAACCCGCCATTGGAGATTAAAAACCTTGTAAATTATATTATTTCATTAAGTCAATCAGGTAAAAAGGATTGATATTTTACTCAAAAAAATAATCTAAATTTATGTTAAACAAAATTAAAATGTTGAAATTTTTGTAGCTTTGCAGAACCAATGAAGAAGGTTTTTTATAAAATAGTATCCTTTTGTATGGCACTTTTAGTGTTCCTATCTACATTGTCTTTCACAATTGAAAGTCATTATTGTGGGGATGTTTTAGTGGATACTTCAATGTTAGATGCTGTAGATACCTGTGGTATGGAAACCCAACAAAAAACTGATTCTTCGGAATGCAGTTTGGCTAAAAAAGACTGTTGCAGTAACGAGCAATTAGTTGTTGATGGTCAAGATAACTTAAAACTTTCTTTTGATAAATTAAATAAAGAGCAACAGAAATTAGTTGCTACATTTATTTACACCTATGTAAATCTGTTTGCAGAACAACAAACAGAAAAACCTACTTTCACGGATTATTCTCCGCCTCCCTTGGTCAGGGATGTTCAAGTTTTAGACCAAACTTTCCTTATTTGATTTTTAAGTAATTAGTACTGTAGTCCAACATTAAATTGTATGGACTAAACTGCTTGGTTTTTGTTTTAGACAACAAAATTATAATTACTTAAAAACTCATTTATATGCTAAATAAAAGCATCAAATTTTTAATAGAAAATAAACTAGTAGCGGTTCTGTTACTAGCCTTATTCGTGGCTTGGGGTATTGTAAATGCACCTTTTGAATGGAATACTGGTTCCTTACCACGTAATCCTGTAGCGGTGGATGCCATTCCCGATATTGGCGAAAACCAACAAATTGTATTTACGAAATGGGATGGACGTTCGCCACAAGATATTGAAGACCAAATAACCTATCCGCTTACCACTTCACTTCTTGGTATTCCTGGGGTAAAGACCATACGGAGTTCTTCGATGTTCGGTTTTTCCAGTATTTATATCATTTTTGAAGAAGACATAGAATTTTATTGGAGTCGAAGCCGTATTCTCGAAAAATTAAATTCGTTGCCCGCTGGATTATTACCCGACGGAGTGAATCCCGCACTGGGTCCGGATGCTACAGGTCTAGGGCAAATTTATTGGTACACATTAGAGGGTCGTGATGAAAATGGAAATGTGACTGGTGGTTGGGATTTACAGGAACTTCGTAGTATTCAAGATTTTTACGTGAAATATGCATTGTCCTCGGCGAGTGGTGTTTCAGAAGTAGCCTCTATTGGTGGTTACGTTTTAGAATACCAAGTAGATGTCAACCCAGAGTTGATGAAACAGTATAAAATTGGCTTAAATGAGGTTGTTAAAGCAGTTAAACAAAGTAATCAAGATGTAGGCGCCCAGACCTTAGAAATCAATCAGGCTGAATATCTAATCCGTGGTTTAGGGTATGTTAAGTCTATTTCAGACCTGGAGAATGCAGTAGTTACTTCAGAAGATTTTACCTCTATACGCTTAAAGGATATTGCCAACGTCTCTCACGGCCCTGCGACAAGAAGAGGGCTTTTAGATAAGGAAGGTGCTGAAGTTGTTGGTGGTGTTGTAGTAGCCCGTTATGGCGCTAACCCTATGGCGGTTATTAATAATGTTAAGGAGAAAATAAATGAACTAAGTTCGGGCTTACCTTCTAAAACACTGAACGATGGAAGGACATCGCAGTTGACCATTGTTCCTTTTTATGATAGAACCGAACTCATACAGGAAACATTAGGAACACTTGATGAAGCATTGACTCTAGAAATTTTGATAACCATTTTCGTAATTATCATTATGGTATTCAACCTTAGAGCATCTGTATTGATTTCAGGACTATTACCTGTGGCGGTATTGATGGTTTTTATATCAATGAAGTTATTTAATGTAGATGCCAATATTGTCGCCTTATCTGGTATCGCCATCGCCATTGGTACAATGGTAGATGTGGGAGTTATTCTATCTGAAAATGTATTGCGTCACATAGATGAAAATGACCAGAACCTACCAATGAATACAGTAGTATATAACGCCACAGCCGAGGTTTCTGGTGCTATTCTAACTGCTGTTATGACTACAATAATAAGCTTTATTCCTGTATTCACTATGATAGGAGCTGAAGGTAAGTTATTTAGACCTTTGGCTTTCACAAAAACAGCGGCACTCACAGCATCTCTTATAGTGGCATTATTTCTTATACCACCTTTTGCAGCCTATTTTTTCAGAAAGCGTAATGTGAAAATTTCTTTTAGATATATTCTCAATATTGCTTTAGTAATAATGGGTCTGTTAGCAGTAGTTTTTGGCTTTACCCTTGGGCTTATACTGATTGCATTTGGTATTGTTGGTTTACTGTCTATTAAAGAAAAAATATCGGCAGATAGAGCCAATATAATCAACATATTTATTTCAGCCTTTGCCATTGTATTCTTGTTGGCGGAATATTGGAGACCATTAGGTGTAGATAGAAGCATTTTCTGGAACTTAATATTTGTAGGCCTAATATGCTTTGGCCTGTTGGGTATATTTACGCTTTTTAGGAGCTATTACGTGCGCATATTAAATTGGGCGTTACGCAATAAACTCTTGTTTCTATCGATACCTACTGCTATTGTTGTCTTCGGTGTTATGATAATGCGGAATACGGGTAAGGAATTTATGCCATCACTTAATGAAGGGTCTTTTCTTTTAATGCCCACATCAATGCCCCACGCTGGAGTTGAAGAGAATAAGCGCGTATTGCAACAACTAGATATGGCCGTTGCTAGCATCCCAGAGATTGAAACGGTGGTTGGTAAATCTGGACGTACAGAATCAGCCTTAGACCCTGCACCGTTGTCAATGTATGAAAATGTAATTCAGTACAAGTCTGAATACATTTTAAATGATAAAAGAGAAAGACAACGATTTAAAGTTAATGAAGATGGTCTCTTTATGTTAAAGGATGGTAGCTTGGTTACAAATCCAAATGTTGAATTGGAAGTAGACGAAGGCAAGTATGATGCCACCTTATTAAAAGACCCTTTTAACATTACCGATAGACAACTTATACCAGATGACGATGGTGAGTATTATAGAAATTGGCGACCAGAAATTGAATCGCCTGATGATATTTGGAAAGAGATTGTTAAAGTTACAAAACTTCCCGGAGTTACTTCAGCACCTAAATTACAACCTATTGAAACCCGATTGGTAATGCTTCAAACGGGTATGCGAGCGCCAATGGGTATCAAAGTGAAAGGGCAAGATTTAAATGAGATAGAAGCCTTTGGAGTGCAATTGGAGGATATATTAAAACAAGCCGACGGTGTTAAGGATGAAGCCGTTTTTGCAGACCGAATAGTTGGTAAACCTTACCTTTTACTAGATATCGATAGAGACAAGCTTGCTCGTTATGGGATTTCCATACAGCAGGTACAGCAAGTGATACAAGTGTCTATAGGTGGTATGGTGCTTACACAAACTGTTGAAGGCAGGGAGCGATATGGAATACGTGTACGTTACCCAAGAGAACTACGTGCAAATCCTAATGACTTAAGAGATATTTATGTTCCGGTAGAAAAGGGCAACCCAGTACCCATAAGTGAATTGGTTACCATTCGTTATGAGCAAGGACCACAAATCATAAAAAGTGAGGATACTTTTTTAGTAGGTTACGTGCTCTTTGATAAGTTGGATGGTTATGCCGAGGTAGATGTGGTAGAAAACGCCCAAGCGCTCATACAAGAAAAGATTGACAATGGCGAATTGACCGTTCCAAAGGGTATCAATTATCAATTTACGGGAACGTATGAAAATCAGTTACGAGCAGAAAAAACATTGAGCGTGGTAGTACCTCTGGCTTTGGCTATTATTTTTCTAATCCTATATTTCCAGTTCCGTTCTGTTGGAACGTCATTAATGGTCTTTACTGGAATTGCTGTCGCCTTTGCGGGAGGTTTTTTAATGATTTGGTTTTATGGCCAGGATTGGTTTTTGAACTTTAGCTTCTTTGGTGAAAACCTACGAGACCTGTTTCAAATGCACACTATAAACTTGAGTGTTGCCGTTTGGGTTGGGTTTATTGCATTGTTTGGTATTGCCACAGACGACGGTGTGGTGATGGCAACCTACCTCACACAGACCTTTGATAAAAACAAGCCTAAAGACAGAAAAGGAATAAGAGCGTCAGTAATTGAGGCTGGAGAAAAGCGTATCCGTCCTTGTTTGATGACGACGGCAACAACCATTCTTGCCTTGTTACCAGTACTCACTTCAACAGGTAGAGGAAGTGATATAATGATACCAATGGCTATTCCATCCTTTGGAGGAATGTTAATTGCGCTTATAACCCTATTTGTTGTACCAGTATTATTTAGCTGGAAACACGAATTTCAATTAAAAAGAGCTACAAAATGAGATATGTAATTGTAATAGTACTTGCTTTTTTTGCTTTAGCCAAAACGAATGCACAAGATTTGACAACGTACATTCAGGAAGCTGAGAAGAATAATCCAGAGATTCAAGCTTTTGAATTGCGGTATAATATAGCTGAAGAAAAAGTTAATGAAGCAGATTGGTTGCCAAATACCGTTGTGGGAGTAGGTTATTTTATAAGTGAACCCGAAACCCGTACAGGAGCGCAACGCGCACGTTTCTCTGTCAAGCAAATGTTACCTTGGTTTGGAACTATTTCGGCAAGGGAAAATTACGCAAGCTCAATAGCGGAAACTCAATATGTAGATATTGTCATTATGAAGCGCAAATTGGCACTTTCAGTTTCTCAATCCTATTATAAACTATATGCTATTAGAGCAAAACAATTGGTTCTTGAGAAAAATATCGACCTTTTAGAAACCTATGAACGTTTAGCATTAACATCGGTAGAAGTTGATAAGGCATCAGCTGTTGATGTACTTCGTCTTCAAATTAGGCAAAATGAACTTGTACAGCAAAAAGAAGTATTGGAGCAAGATTATTTGGCAGAACAAACAGCTTTCAACAATCTTTTAAATCGGGATGAGGATATTGCAGTAACCGTAGTTGAAGAGATGTTTATTCCAGATGAGGATGCTTTAATCTTAACTGAAAACCTTCAGTTAAACCCAGAACTCATAAAGTATGATAAGCTATTTGAATCGGTTGAACAATCGGAGTTGTTAAACCAAAAAGAGAGTGCGCCCAATATCGGTTTTGGTTTGGACTATGTGCCTGTGTCAGAACGTCCAGATATGAATTTTTCCGATAATGGTAAAGACATTGTGATGCCTATGGTTTCTATTTCAATTCCCATTTTCAATAATAAATATAAGTCAGTGACAAAGCAAAATGAATTGAAACAATTGGAAATAAAATCACAGAAAGAAGAGAGGCTCAATAACCTTGAAACACGTCTTGCACAAGCTATTTATAATAGAAATACAATGAGAATTAAGTTTAATGTACAAACAGACAATTTAAAGCAGGCGAATGACGCCGAAGAAATTCTCATTAAGAATTACGAAACCGGAACTATAGATTTTAACGATGTGCTCGATGTACAAGAATTGCAGTTAAGGTTTCAAATCAATTTAATCGAATCTAATAGAGGGTATTATACAGAATATGCCATCATAAATTATTTGACAAAATGAAAACAATAAAAATTATTACGCTATTACTTTTCACAACTTCAATTTTTGCCCAAGTAGGCACAAACGGAAATGATAGAAAGGAAGATGGGCGACCTGTTAAGGAGTATAACCTTACCATTGAGGAAAACGAAATGACACTTGGTGGTGTTACTGCCAATGCAATGACCTTAAACGGTGGTATTCCTGGTCCTGTTTTAGAATTTAATGAGGGAGACCTTGCCATTATTAACGTCACCAACAAAATGGACGAAGAAACCTCTGTGCATTGGCACGGATTGATACTTCCCAATTTTTACGATGGCGTACCCTATTTAACCACACCGCCTATTGAACCAGGAACAACTTTCCAATATAGAATCCCAATCAACCAATCGGGTACGTATTGGTATCATTCCCATACAATGTTACAAGAGCAGAAAGGTGTTTACGGGTCTATCATCATTCACCCAAAAGAGAAAAACTTGGAATATGATAAAGATTTGGTCGTGGTATTATCAGATTGGACGAATGAAAAGCCAATGAACGTATTGCGAAACCTTAAAAGACGTAACGAGTGGTATCAAGTTAAAAAAGGAACGGCAGTTCCATTGAGTAGAGTCATAAAAGAAGGTGCCTTGGGAGCACAATTCAAATTCTGGCGAGATAGAATGGAAGGTGCAGATATAGCAGACATTTATTATCCCGCATTCTTGAGCAATGGTAAATCTCTCGCAGAATATCCAGAATTTAAACCGGGAGAAAAGGTAAGACTTCGCTTCATCAATGCCTCGGCTTCTACTTACTACTGGGTTGATTTCGGTGGTGGTAACCCTTTGTTGGTTGCCAGTGACGGAGTTGATGTGCAACCCGTTTCTAAAAGCAGATTTCTCTTTGGTATAGCTGAGACGTATGATGTTATCGTTACCATTCCCGAAGGTACTATAGAGATTACCGCTACGGCACAAGATGGCTCTGGTCATACCTCTGTACAATTAGGTAGTGGCACCCTTTATCCAGCCAAAAGAATAGACAGACCTGATAAAGTAGAGATGATGAAACAAATGGGAAAAATGGATATGAAAATGGGAGCCCCTGCAATGGTAGGTAACAAAAAGAAGAATACACCTGAAGTTTTAATGCAGAAGTATGGAATGAAGATGGATATGAAAGATGGCCAGATGAAAACTGGAATGCACGATAAAATGTCAATGAACGATGGTAAAATGGGTAATCAAAAAGATATGAAAGCAAATGACCATATGGGTCACGATATGCAAATGATGCAGAAGGATACGGCCTCTTTTGATTATAGCGCACGGAAAACCTACTTCAACTACGACTTTTTAAAGGCAAAGAAAAATACCACATTCAAAGCTGATTTGCCTGTAAACGATATTCTGTTGAACCTTACCGGAAATATGCAACGTTACGTATGGAGTATGAACGGTGTACCACTTTCAGAGACCGATAAAATAAAAATCAAAAGTGGAGAAGTAACCCGAATAACACTCAACAACTTAACGATGATGCACCACCCAATGCATTTGCACGGTCATTATTTTAGGGTCATCAATGAAAATGGGGAACGTTCACCATTAAAGCATACCGTCAATGTACCGCCAATGCAGAAAGTGGTTATAGAGTTCTACAATGAAGAGTACGGTGATTGGTTCTTTCATTGTCACGTCCTATATCATATGATGGGTGGTATGGCAAGGGTGTTTAGTTATGATACCCCAAGGGATAAAAGAATGGAAGATTTTCCCGTTCAAAAACTCATCGATGAAACAGACCATTATTATTCTTGGGGATTGGTTCGTGCAGGCTCAAACTTTAACGAACTCTTTTTAACATCCAGCAACATCCGCAATGAATTTGGATTGAGAGCAGAATTCGATTATGACAAAAACCTTGAGGCGGAAGTAAATTACAATAGGTACCTAAATGACTGGGTACGTCTCTATGTAGGTGTAAACACCGAAACGGAAATACCTGATTCCTTTGATGAGTTAAATACTGTTGGTCTTATTGGGGTAAAATACTTTACGCCCTACAGGTTCAATGTAGATGTGAGTATGGACCATCAACTACGCCCAAGGGTACGCCTGGATAGGGAGCTATTGATTTTTCCTAGGATTTTTCTGGAAGGCGAATACGAATACAGAGCAGACTTTGGATGGGTCAATGATTTAGGAGATAGCTCTTATGAGAGCGAAACACAATGGTTGGTAGGTCTTTCGTACATCTTCTCTAGAAATTTTTCAATACAAGGAAACTATAACAATCGATACGGCTGGGGTGGCGGTCTATTAGCACGATTTTAAAAATGGCAGAGTATAAAAAAAATAGTCTCAGTTTAACAGGTGCGGTATCGTTAGGTACAGGTGTGATGATAGGTGCCGGAATATTTGCATTATTGGGTCAGGTAGCCGAATTATCTGGGCAATGGTTCCCATATGCATTTTTGATAGGAGCCATTATTTCAGGATTCAGTGCCTACACGTATGTTAAGATGTCCAATGCCTACCCTTCAGCGGGAGGAATTGCTATGTATTTAAAAAAGATATATGGTAAAAGTGCATTGACTGCCTCAGGAGCTTTATTAATGGCTCTTTCAATGATAATCAATGAAAGTTTGGTAGCCCGAACCTTTGGTTCGTACACATTGCAGTTATTTGATGTAGGGGAAAATAGTGTATGGGTGCCCATTTTAGGGGTAATACTATTGGTAATTGCTTTTCTAATTAATATCTCTGGTAATAATATCATAGGAAAGTCTTCTTTGGTAATGGCAATCCTTAAAATTGGTGGTATAGCCATATTTGCCATTGGTGGACTTTGGGCAGCAGGATTCTCGTTTTCAGAAATTGTTCCTTCAGAAAACCTAACTGAATATCCGTTAACCAACTACTTAGGTGCTCTGGCATTATCAATTTTAGCTTATAAAGGTTTTACCACAATTACCAATAGTGGTGGTGAAATTATCAATCCTAATAAAAATGTAGGTCGAGCTATCATTATTTCATTGCTTATTTGTACGGTCGTATATATGTTGGTGGCCTTTGCAGTCTCATCTAACCTTTCTATTGATGAAATAATAAAAGCTAAAGACTATTCCTTGGCGGAAGCATCTAGACCTGCTTTTGGAAAGTATGGACTCTGGTTTACAGTCGGTATCGCTATCGTGTCAACAATTTCAGGGGTTATTGCCAGTATTTTTGCTGTTTCGAGAATGACGGCAATGTTGACCGAAAAAGAACTGATACCTCATAAGCATTTCGGGATGCCAGGTCGGTTACAAAAGCATATGCTGGTGTATACGGTTGTCTTAGCATTAGCACTTACCATTTTATTTGACCTAACAAGAATTGCCTCATTGGGAGCAATATTTTACTTAATAATGGATATCGGAATTCATTGGGGCGTACTAAGAAACTTAAGGCAAGATGTAGATGCTAAACCGGCAATATTGATAACTGCAATTTTTCTCGATGTAGTCGTTCTCGGAGCTTTTTTATGGATAAAAGCGAGTAGTGACATTTTAGTTGTGGTTGTTGCAGCAATATTGATGGTGTTAATCTATTTCGGCGAGAAATTGTTTTTAAAAACTAATACTACCTAATGATAGCAAAAAAAATGGAGTAATAATTAATTCAAAAATAAATAGAAATATGAGCTACTACTTTAATAAGACAATCAATGGAACCTTTGAAGGGATTATTGATAAAGTTACACAAAAATTAAAAGAAGAAGGTTTTGGAATACTCACAGAAATTGACGTATCAGAAACCCTGAAGAATAAATTAGACGTGGACTTTAAGAAGTATAAGATTTTGGGAGCGTGCAATCCACCCTATGCCCATAAAGCGTTACAAGCTGAGGATAAGATTGGAACGATGCTACCCTGTAATGTTATAGTTCAGGAAATTGAAGCAGGAGTTTTTGAAGTTGCTGCAGTAAATCCTATGGCATCTATGCAGGCTGTAGAGAATGAAGATTTAGAGAAAATTGCGGACGAGATTTCGGCAATGTTGGAAAACGTCATTGAAAAGCTATAGAACACTAAAAATAAATACAAACATAAATCAAAAACAAAATGAGCAAATTAAAATTAGTATTAGGGATAGTTACAATAGCATTTGTAACCCTAACAGTAGTGTCTTGTAAGGACGCTAAAACAGACAAGAATAATTCAACAGAGCATCATTCAGAGATGAATGCGGATGGAGACCATTCAAAAATGAATCACGACAATAGTGATGGTCACCACGATGGAGAGAAAAAGGAAATGGCAATGAGTGGAGATGGCAATCCACAAGCAGTCTTAAATGACTACTTCAACTTAAAAGATGCCTTGGTAGCAGATGATAATGCCAAAGCCAAAGAGCTGGGAGCAATCCTTGCAACATCCTTAGGCAAGCTTGATATTTCAAAATATACGGGTGCCCAGAAATCAGATTTAAAGGACATTGTTGAGGATGCGGTAGAACACGCAGAGCATATATCAGAAAGTGATATCGCACACCAGCGAGAGCATTTCAAAATATTGAGCAAGGATATGACTGATATGGTAGCAATCACAGGAACAAAGAATACTCTATATCAACAATTCTGTCCAATGTACGATGGGGGTAGCGCTTGGTTGAGTATGAGTGAGGATATCAAAAATCCATACTACGGAAGCAAAATGTTAACCTGCGGAAAAGTTCAAAAAGAAATCAATTAAATGAAGGCTGTAAAAATCATAGCAATAGTATTGTTGGTTGCCTTTGTGGTCATACAGTTTATTCCTGTAGACCGCAATCAAAGCGACAGTGTCCCAAAAACCGACTTTATGTTGGTGAATGATGTCCCAAGTGATATCAAGGACAAGTTGCGGGTCTCTTGTTATGATTGCCATAGTAACAATACACAATACCCTTGGTACAACAAGGTGCAACCTGTGGCTTGGTTTCTTGAAGGACATATAAAAGAAGGAAAATCAGAGCTAAATTTTAACGAGTGGGATGCTCTATCAAACCGTAGAAAAGCCAGTAAGCTAAGGTCCATCATTAAACAAATTGAAAGTGGTGAGATGCCTTTAGCTTCTTACACCTTAATTCACAAGGATGCCATTTTTTCAGAAGAAGAAACTAAGCAGGTTGTTAAGTATATGGAAAATTTAAAAGATAGTTTATAAATAAAAAAAACAGATAAGATGAAAAATTTAAAAATGAATATAGCAGTGATGCTATTGTTAGCAGTTTCTTTTACCAACGCACAGGAAAAAGAAAAAATGGGTCACAAACATCATCACGATAAAATGATGAATATGAAGAGTGATTTAAAGTCCGAAGCGATTTTAAGTGATTATTTCAATCTAAAAGACGCATTGGTAGCGGATGATTCAAAGAAAGCAGCTGCGACAGGTACTAAATTGGCGGCTTCACTAAAAGCATTTGATACGTCAAATTATACCGAAGAGGAGCAAAAAGAATTGACTGATATTATTGACGATGCTATGGAGCACGCAGAGCATATTGCAACAAGCGATATTGGTCATCAAAGAGAGCATTTTAAAACATTAAGTAAGGATATAACGGATATGGTGGCTATCACAGGTTCAAAGAATATGCTTTACCAGCAGTTTTGCCCAATGTATGATAAAGGCAGTGCTTGGTTGAGTGCAAATGAAGAAGTTAGAAACCCATACTATGGAAGCCGAATGCTAAAATGTGGTAAAGTACAAAAGACTATTCAATAGAAACTCTATAGGGACCATTCTATCATACTGGTTTGTTAGTTAACAGTAGATAGGAAGGTATTATTAGACTTCGGAATAGCAAAAGTCCTGTCGTGGGAAGGAAAATGTTGATGGTTAGTGTTAGTTCCTTCCCGTGTCAGGCACAAGATTTTTGAAAAAGAAAGGTTGATTTGGTTAATAGCAGCCTGCATAAGGGAGAGGGAATAAATCCCCCTAGATTACTAGTATCTCTCTTCCTATGTCAGGCAAAATAAAAAGTGAAAAAGAGAACTCATAGAAAAGTACTGGATTATGGAAGTAATGCCTGTTTTTTTGATTGATGGATAGAGTTTGACTCTCATAATCACGTGTTAACCGTGTGGATTTAAGTACAACATAAGGTTTTAAAACTATGAAAGATTGTTGCAAAGACGGATGCCATCAAAAAGCAGAAAAATCTATTATTAAAAAATGGTTCAACTATTTAATCTATGTAATACTGTTAATAATAAATGGTGGTGCATTAGTACTTCAATTATTTGATTAAAGGATTAATAAAAGTGAATAAGGAAGATATGGCAAAAACACCTGAAAGTACTAGTTTTTATGAGCAGCTCTTTAAAAAAGTATTGTTCACCACAAGCGTAGTTGTTGTTTTGTCATTAAGCTATGTATTATGGGTTAATGAAAACCCCGACAGCTTGTTTCTACCAGTGTTGGTAGTTGGGTTGGCCTTTGTCAAAACGATTTTTATTGTTAGGCTCACTTTTCTACAGTTAAGTAAAATAATAGGAGAAAGCCATCAGCTTACACACGTTCTAACATTATTTGCAGTGTTAATTGTTTTGATAATCCTATCATTTTCAGCAGATTATTTAGCATTGTACGTATTGAATTCAGAAAATTTTAAGTCAGCAACATCAATTAATGGTTCATTCCTTCTAGAATTTTTTGAATTTACATATTTCAGTCTAATCACTTTTTCATCCGTTGGCTTTGGTGATATAGTGCCTTTAACTATTTCTGGTAAACTCTTGGTAATTATGGAAGTTTTCTTGAGCTTTTTTGTTTTGGTTTTTGGTATTGCCAATATTAATAGAATACACGTTGACAAATAACCCGTTTAATAACTATAATTATGAAAGTACTTAAATTAATTACACTAATGACTGTTCTCATTACAACAGTCAATTTTACAAATGCACAGAATAGTGAGGATACAATAGATAAGCAAGATGTTATCGAAGTAATGAAATCATACAAAGATGCATTACAGAATCTTACAACTGAAGGCACATTCGAGTTGTTTGCTAAAGATTCTGAGGTATATGAATCTGGAGGTGTAGAAGGGAGCTATACTCACTATATAGAACATCATTTGGGACCAGAATTAGGGCACTTTAAAAGTTTTGTATTCTCAGATTACGAAATTGATGTGCAAGTAGATGCGCCATATGCCTTTACTACAGAAACCTACATCTATACCATTGTTTTAATCCCTGACGATAAGGGTAATTCCCGTACCATAAAGAAAAAAGGAGTTGCAACATCAATTTTAAAGAAGGTGGAAGGAAAATGGAAAATTATTAAAACACATTCATCATCAAGAAATAAAAAATAGCGGCTAATGATAGGTAGAAAAACGGCACTAAAAATTAGAAAGACTCATAGATACTTAGGTCTTTTCATTGGCATCCAATTCCTAATGTGGACTATCAGTGGTTTATATTTTAGTTGGACCGATATAGATGA
The DNA here is from genome assembly GCF_000152985.1 of Leeuwenhoekiella blandensis MED217. Lineage (GTDB taxonomy): Bacteria > Bacteroidota > Bacteroidia > Flavobacteriales > Flavobacteriaceae > Leeuwenhoekiella > Leeuwenhoekiella blandensis. Next base: position 587,525 of record NZ_CH672395.1, read on the forward strand.
TATACACGGTGACCAGTTTAAGAATTTACAGTATCAGCCAAAGGCATTTCAAAACCTTTTAAGTCCTGCTCAATTAGACGTGCCAAAAGGCATACGCACAATAGAACTAAGAGATATAAATAAAATACCCTATTACTGGATAAATGAACAACAGCTTTTCAATGCCTTAAATGGAGAACTAAAATCAGAAATAAGCAAAGACGAGGCAGTTTATGTAGCAAAACAGTATATGAAGAAAGAATTAGAAATTATTAATGTGGAGCGTATCACAGAAGTAGGCAAACAGCACGAGTATCGAGAAAGGCTATTGCCGGCTTATGTGATATCCTATGCAGATAATGAAGCTTTAAAAGCCTATGTGTCAGTAAATGATGGGAAATTCCAAACTGTTAGGCATCGCCGTTGGCGTTGGTTCGATTTTCTATGGATGACACATACAATGGATTATGAAGGTCGAGATAATTTTAACACCACCGTTTTAAGGGCATTCTCATTATTGGGATTAATAACAGTATTGAGTGGGTTTTTACTATGGTATACATCATCACCTACAATCAGAAAGATAATAAAAAAGAAAAATAAATAATATTATGAATAAAAACATCATATACATAGGTGTTGCATTAATTGTTGGCCTGCTAGGGGGCTATCTAATCTTTGGTGGAGGTTCTGCTGATACTGCAACAAACAAGGTAAAAGACGACCACAATCATTCAGAGGAAATTGCATCAGGTCAAATGTGGACTTGTTCGATGCACCCACAGATAATGCAACCTGAACCGGGTGATTGCCCGATATGTGGTATGGATTTAATACCTGCAGAAACAGGTGCCGATGGGTTATTGGCAGACCAGTTTAAAATGACTGAAAACGCAATGGCATTGGCTAATATTCAAACAACCGTAGTAGGGTCAGGAGCCATTGAAGCGGGTACACTTAAACTATCGGGAAAAATAAGGGAAAATGAAGAGTCCAATGCTGTTCAGGTAACTTATTTTGCAGGAAGAATCGAAAGGCTTTACGTGAACTCTACGGGTGAAAGAGTTGGTAAAGGGCAGCGTTTGGCAACTATTTATTCGCCGGAATTGGTGTCCGCTCAACAAGAACTCTTAACAGCTGCTTCCCTAAAGGAATCTCAACCAGAATTATATTCAGCTGTCCGAAACAAACTCAAATTATGGAAACTTTCAGAAAAGCAAATTAATTCTATTGAGCAGGCAGGAAAAGTGCAGGAATACTTTCCTGTATATGCCACTGTTTCAGGAACCGTTACTCATAAAATGGTGGAAGAAGGTGATTATGTAAAACTGGGTCAACCGCTTTACAAAATAGCAAATTTAAATACTGTTTGGGCAGAGTTCGATGCGTATGAAAACCAAATAGCTTCATTAAAAGAAGGCCAAAGTATTAAAATTGTTACTAATGCCTATCCAAATCAAGAGTTTAATGCTAAAATTTCATTTATAGACCCACTTCTTAATTCAGCTACAAGAACCATAGTTGTACGTGCTGTATTAAATAATAGAAAAGACAAATTTAAACCAGGAATGTTTGTAGAAGGAAAGGTTGAAGGGACTGAAATGCAGATGAACGAAGCCATCAATGTACCAGCAAGTGCAGTAATGTGGACAGGAGAACGTTCTGTGGTTTACGTTAAGACTAACCCTAATGAGCCAGTTTTTGAAATGCGTGACGTATTACTTGGTAATGCTAGTGGAGACACCTATACCATTATCGAAGGGTTGCAAAATGGTGATGAAATCGTAACAAATGGAACATTTACTGTAGACGCTGCAGCTCAATTGCAAGGAAAGAAATCTATGATGAATGCTGAAGGGGGCAAAACAATGACAGGACACGAAGGGCACTTAGGGATGCAAAATGATGGTTCGGGAGATAAAATGAACAACACAAGTCATTCAGAGATGAACAAAAGAATAGAAGTTGCCAGCAAATTTCAAAATCAATTAAAAAGGGTTTTTGAAGACTATATTCTTCTAAAGGATGCCCTTGTTAATGACAATGCCACAGAAGCACAGACTGCAGCAAAAAAAATAGGTCAGAATCTAGCAAAGGTAGATATGAAATTATTGACTAATGAGGAAGCACATAACCATTGGATGACGATTCAAAAAGAACTGAAAAACTCTGCAAATGCCATTGAAAATAATTCAGATATAGCCACACAAAGAGGTCATTTTAAGCATCTTTCTGCTCATATAACAAGTGGTATAAAGCTTTTTGGAGTTAACCAAAAAGTATACCGTGATTTTTGCCCTATGGCAGATAACAATAAAGGTGCATTTTGGTTAAGTCTCGAAGAAGAAATTCGCAATCCGTATTACGGAGAAGCAATGCTAAAATGCGGTGAAGTAAGGGAGACTATAGAATAGATAATCTCATAGGTTGAATCAATATTTACCTAATACCATAAAAAAATAAACGCAATGGTAAGAAGAATGATGATGAGTGAAAGTAGAAGAAATAGAAGAAAAGCAGAAAGGAATAAGCGCATATACAAAAATAATATTTCTAGAAAAGATAAAATTATTGGTGTATTGGCCATTATTATCGTATTCCTTATTGCCGCCATTGCTGCATATTATTATTCGCTTTCAAAAGCTGGATTAAAGTTATTTTAAAAAAATGAGCTCTATAATTCACATAAAGAATATGGTCTGTCCAAGATGTATAGAGGCGGTTTCCGGTATTTTAATAGGGTTGAATATTCCATACAGTAGTATAAGGTTGGGTGAGGTAGAATTAGTATCGCAGCTTAATAAAGAAAAAAGGGAAATTTTATCTAACACACTTAAAAAGAAAGGGTTTGGTTTAATAAACAATCGGAAGGGCCAACTTATTGAGAAAATGAAGAATTTGGTGGTAGGTAAAATCTATCACTCGTCAGAAGGATTGAATGTTAAATGGCCGGACTTTATAAGTGAAATATTGCGTCTAGATTACAAATATTTAAGTTCGCTATTCTCTTCGGTCGAGAGCATCACTTTCGAGCAGTACATCATCAACCAAAAAATTGAGCGTATAAAAGAACTTATAGCCTATGATGAATTAACATTAAGTGAAATAGCTTTTCAATTAAATTATAGCAGCGTTGCTTATTTGAGTAACCAATTCAAGAAAGTAACGGGAATGACGCCAACGCAATTTAAGAAGAGTACCATTCATAACAGAAAATTTTTGGATGATGTTTATTAATAATTTTTTTCAGAAAAGTATACGACTTATTATTAGCCAGTTTGCTGACATACAACTTTAACTTCTTATTCACTAAAAAGTATAATGAATTACAAAAACTGATAGGTGCTAGTATAGGTCCAGTTACACTCCTAATAGCTTTGGTGACACCTTATGCCGTTCAGTTTTCTCATATGTTCGATAAGCAGCCTCTTTTAATATAAGGATAGATTAGATTGAAATTCAGGGTACATTTTCTTTCTCAAAATAGATGTCTCTTATAATGATTTGTGAAAGGCATCCTGTTCCAAGATTTCGTTAAAATGCTTGTGATATAAAATTTTCAAATATTATATGATTAAATTATAATCAATGCTTAAAATCATTCAAATAGTTGCCTTGGTACAAGGCCTTTTCCTCCTACTGGTCTTTTACAAGAACAAAAGAAAATATAGAAAAATAACCTTTTGGCTTTTTTGTGGAGGTATCATATCAGTGCTGTTATACATAGTTGGTGATGACGATAATAACCTTTTCGTCGAAGATGCAGATTGGTTCTTCTTTGACAGCTCATTATTTCTTACATTTCTTTTTTTATACTTCAAGTATTTAAATTCTGATAAAGAGGTTTTTTTAAAAAGGGACTATTTGTTTTTCTTACCTAGTATATTTTTATTTTTAAGTGAAACATTGGAGATTTTTTCAGAACGGGAAAACGAATTTTTAGAGATTGCTGAGACATTGATCGAGTTTGTGTTTTTGGGTTACTTAGTCCATATCTTATACGATTTACTTAGAACTAAAAGGGCTAATAGGGTTTTGTATTTCGTTGTTCCTATTATTTTAATAATGAGCATTTCATACATAAATGGTGTTTTCGATTTGTTTGAGATGGAGCCCATTTTGTTTTTTGATGATGATGATTTTAATACCTATCTGATTCTTATCGTTGCGTTCCTATTTTATTTCATAACGTTTTATTTAATTTTGAGGCCAAAGGAGCTTATACCTAACGCCAAAATTACCAAATACAAATCTTCAAGCTTAAAACCTGAGACTATTGAAAACTATAAAAAAGCCTTGATCCAAATAATGGAAAAGGAAAAGCTGTATATGGATTCTAGGTTATCAATCCATAGGGTTTCAAATAAATTAAATATTCCAAGGCAATATATTTCTGAAGTTCTGAACATACATATGAATATCAGTTTTCAGGATTTTGTCAATGGATATAGGATTGAAGCCTTTGTCGTTAACCTGCAAAACAACCAGTATGCTCATTATACCCTTTTCGGAATTGCCTCAGAAGTTGGTTTTAGCTCTAAGTCCTCCTTTAATGCCACTTTTAAGAAAATCAAGGGGATGACACCTTCACAATTTAAGCATTCCATTGCTAAAAAAAATGAAACTGGTACAGAATAAGCATTCTGGACAACAGGAAAATAATCTGGTACACTTGGATGTCGTTCTTTGAAGGAATTTAAATCCTTCTAAAATTGTTAATTAAAAGGCTAAATCCGCTAAAGAATAGAATATTTGGTATGCTAACAGGTTCTTTTAGAAACTCCAAAAGAATCAATCTATTAGAAAGTCTTCCTAGAGATTCAGAAATTAAAGTTTTAATTACAAGACCAAATCATAGGTTAGGTAATCAACTCTTAATAACCCCTTTAATACAAGAGATTAATAAACAATTTCCTAACTGTAAAATACATTTAATAGTCAATGGAAACCTTTCTTACATATTGCTCTCCAATTATCATTGTGTAGAGACAATTTTTAACCTTCCTAAAAAGCCATTTAATAATATTATAGACTATTTGAAAAAGTCTATAAGCCTAATCTCAAATCAATATGACATTGCCATTGTGGGATGTGAGGATTCGAATTCAAGCAAAATATTTGTTAAGTTGTCAAGAGCTAAATTCAAGATTTACAACTCAGGTACCACTAAGCTCAATAGACCTGAACATATTGCAAAAATCCCCATCTATAATTTAAGAAAATTTTTGGGTCCATCAGACTATCTCACCGATAGGTATCCGAAGCTATCAATAAAACTATCTAGACAAGAAATAGAAAAAGGAAATCAACGAATTAAAGCCTTATTTAATAGCAACAAAAAAACTATTTGCATTTTCACTTTTGCTACAGGAAATAAATGTCTATCGAAAAAATGGTGGTTAAAATTTTATAAAGAACTAAAAACTGAGTTTACCGATTTTAACGTTTTAGAAATATTGCCAAATGAAAATGTATCTCAAATCAATTACGAGAGTGTGCATTTTTATAGTAATAACCTTAGGGAAATAGCCTCGGTAATTGAAAATTCTGTTGTTTTCATTGGAGCAGATAGCGGTATAATGCATTTATCATCGTCCACAAATACGACTACATTTGGTTTGTTTAATGTTACCGACCCAAAAACCTATGGACCTTATGGAGGTAACAATATACCCTTAGATACTAATTCTGTTAAATTAAGCGAGATAATAGAAAGAATCAAGGAGGCAATCTTCTAAAATAGGTTGTATGAAGTTAATAGTTGTTTTCACACTAAAGCCAAAAAGTCAATCGTTTGCAAAAAATCTCCAGCGAAAGACCAATATGCGCATTATACTCTTTTCGGAATCGCACCGGAAGTTGGTTTTAGCTCTAAGTCTTCATTCAATGCTACTTTTAAGAAGGTCAAGGGATTGACGCCGACACAATTCAAGAATTCAATTCCTAAAAATAAGATAATCGGTACAGAATAAGCATTCTGGACAACAGGCAAATAATCTGGTGCACTTACCTGTCGTTCTTTAAAGGCTATTAAGCACGTCATAATAGTCAATGATCTAATTTTTATTGTCTGATTAGTGTCAGAGTAAAATAATTCTAATTTAAAACAATTAAACTGTAAATGAAACATCCCACTCAATTATTCAGGAAACCATTTTTATCATTACTTTTTATCTTAATTAACACCACGTTATTTGCCCAAGAGAAATATACCATACGGGGAAGTATCAGTGATGTAATTAATGGCGAAACAGTATTGGGAGCATCGGTTTACTTAAAAGGAACCACTATAGGAGCAACCACAAACGAGTATGGTTTTTATTCTATTACAGCACCAAAAGGAACATATACACTAATCGTTTCCTATTTAGGTTACAAAGAGATTAAGAAAGAAATATCACTTACCGAGGATATAAAGTTAAATTTTGAGCTTGAAGAGGCTTCAAACACTTTAGAAGAGGTAATTATTACAGCAGATGAAGGCATAGAGAAACTTAATGTAAGAAAACCGCAGATGGGAGTTGTTGCCTTAAAAGCGGAAACAATTGAATTAGCACCTGCTGTATTGGGTGAAGTAGATCTTATAAAAACCATCCAGCTTCTGCCGGGAGTATCAAACAATGGAGAAGGTTCAGCAGGCTTTAACGTAAGAGGTGGCGCAGTAGACCAGAATTTGGTACTTTTAGACGAAGCCATCATTTATAACACATCTCACTTTTTCGGATTATTTTCTGTCTTTAATAATGATGCCATAAAAAATGTGAAGCTTTATAAGGGCGACATTCCTGCAAGATTTGGAGGCAGGACGTCTTCGGTATTGGATGTAAGACAGAAAGAAGGTAATAATAAAGACCTGGAACTCAATGGTGGTATTGGATTAATTTCAAGTAGGCTTGCAGTAGAAAGCCCAATGTTTAATAAAAAGGGCTCCTTTCTTTTGGCTGGAAGAACCACTTATGCTCAGCTTTTTTCTGGTTTGTTGGACGATTTGGGAAATAGTAATATTAGTTTTTACGACTTAAATCTCAAAACCAACTATGAAATTAACGAAAACAATAAAGTCTATTTGTCGGGGTATTTTGGTAGGGATGTATTTAATATTTCTGGTCTTTTAGACAGTAATTATGGCAATGCCTCTGCCAACCTGCGTTGGAATCATATTTTTAATGACAAACTTTTCTCTAATTTATCGCTTATTTACAGTAAGTATGATTATCAAATAATACTAGATTTTGATCAATTGGATTGGATTTCAGATATAGAGAATTTCAATGTAAAGTACGACCTTAACTATTATGCAACCGATAAATTAAAAATAGATTTTGGCCTAAATGGTATTTCCTATAATTTAAATCCAGGAGAGATCGTGCCGTCTACCCCAAGTTCTTCAGTTAACCCTTTGATATTAGACCAGAAAAATGCTTTTGAGGCTGGCGCTTATGTAAGTGCAGAGCATACAATTACAGATAAGCTTACCGCAAGGTACGGATTGAGATATAGTACGTTCAACAGACTAGGCCAGCAGACTATCACTAATTATGCCAATAACCAGCCCGTAGTTTACAATCAAGAATTAGGGATTTATCAAAGCGGTACAGCGGTTGGTAGCACACCGTATTCAAGGGGGCAAACAATCAGGAAATTTGGGAATTTAGAACCACGATTGGGATTATCATATAAATTAACCGATAAATCATCAGTAAAGGGAAGCTATACGCGTACGGCTCAATATCTACATTTACTGTCAAACACAATATCTGTAACCCCTTTAGATGTTTGGACACCCAGCGGACCCTACATAAAACCACAGCTATCAAACCAATACGCCCTAGGGTACTACCGCAATTCCAACGATAACAAATATTCATTTGAAGTAGAAGCCTACTATAAAACAACAGATAATCGTATTGATTATATTGACGGAGCCAACCTATTAGGAAATAATACCATAGAAACGGAAATTTTAAATGGGGAGGCAAGAGCCTATGGTTTAGAGTTTCTTTTAAGAAAAAACAAAGGCCGTTTTACCGGTTGGCTGGCATATACACTAGCTAAATCTGAACAACGCTCATTTGGGGGCAATGCCGGAGGTCCTGGTATTAACAACGGCAATTGGTACAATACACCTTATGATCGCACACACGATATATCTCTATCAGGAGTCTATAAATTATCCGATAAATGGACATTTAGTTCCAACTTGGTCTATCAAACGGGTCGCCCGGTTACCTATCCTTCCGGTCAATTTGAATACGAAGGATCTTCTATTGTCATCTACGACGAGAGGAACGCTAATCGCCTGCCTGCCTACCATAGGTTAGATATTGCAGCAACATACAAACCCAATCGCAGACCAGATAAACGGTGGAAAGGAGAATGGGTTTTTAGCATTTATAACTTATATAACAGAATGAATGCGGCGTCGATTACTTTCAATCAAAATTATAATACTGGTGTAAATGAAGCCTTAAGAACTTCGATTTTTGGTATTATCCCATCAATAACGTATAACTTTAAATTTTAGTCATGAATTCAAGAATAAAAAAAATAATCAACAAATTAAGATCTAAAGCAACGGTAACGATTATACTTCTAAGTTCAGTTATTTTTTCCTGCACAGATGTAGTAGATGTGGCTGTGCCAACTGAAGCCTCTCGTCTTGTTATAGAGGCGTCTCTAGATTGGGAAAAAGGCACTTCAGGAAATGATCAAACAATTAAACTTAGTCTTACCACACCGTTTTTTGATACAGCCCTAGATCCGGTAGTCGGTGCATCTGTAAGCGTTGAAAATGTCACAAATGGAGAAGTTTATGTGTTCGAGGATCAGCAAGATGGAAGGTATACTATTTCAGATTTTGAGCCTATTGTTAATAATGTCTATAATTTGGAGATAATCTATAACGATGAGACCTATATCGCACAAGAAACATTAATACCAGTTCCTGAAATAAACAGGATAGAACAATCACGTATAGGTGGCTCAGATGAAGAGGAGTTAGATCTTACTATTTATTTTGACGATCCCGAGAATGAAACAAATTTTTACTATGCTACCTTTTTAGAAGGCGATGATTTATTCCCTCTAAGGGTGGTTGTATCAGATGAATTTACCAATGGCAATGAAGTATCTATTTTTTATGAAGAAAATGAGGCCGATGCAGAAGACGAAATATTACCTGGAGATATGGTGGATATCAACTTGTATGGTATTTCTGAGCTCTATTATGACTTTTTGCATATACTTATAGAACAAAGTGATAACGTTGGTGACCCTTTTGCAACCATACCAACAAGACTAAGAGGAAACTTCATAAATCTTCAGAACCCAGATAATTATGCCTTCGGATTTTTTAGAGTCACTGAGGTCGTAAATCAAGTTTATACTTTTGTCGAACAGGAAAACTAATAGTATTACAGAAAATTAGAAGTTATGGGAGAACCGACGTTTCTAAGATTTTTTTTAGAGCATCTTGTTATAGGTCCTGTCTACATAAAGGATAAGTCATAAATGATTATTTTATAAATGATAGTATATTGTGAGCACAAATTTGTTCTAAATCAGATTGCTCAAATCATTATTGTTTAGTAATACTTCTGGTGTTTTAAACTATTATAATTTAATATTTTCTAACATTTCAAATGAGTTAAAATATTATCCATTGTAGTTCATACTTGTTTTCTATAAATCTTAATTTTAATAAATTAAACTAATTAAAATAACCAAATTTTAATAAATTAAACTAATTAAAATAACCAAATTTTAATAAATTAAACTAATTAAAATAACCAAAAATATAAACTATGGAAAACAACGAAAAAAAGCCAAATAATTATTTAAAGTTTTTCGCAATGATTGGCACCTCAATGGTTGCGATGTTCTTTTTGATGTACACACATTCATATCAGATTATTGACCATTTCTGGTACAGTGAGACCCGTTTTTTTATGACCCTGATTATGGGTGGGTCGATGGTCATTATTATGCTTCTGTATATGTTAAATATGTACAAAGAGAGAAACAAGAATATTATGATTTTGAGTCTAGGGGTTTTATTGATTGCAGGGGGGATTTGGCTAGTTCGAAGTCAAATAACAGTTACAGGTGTTGACTATATGGAAGGAATGATACCCCATCACTCTATAGCAATTTTAACTAGCGAACGTTCTAAAATAAAAGATGTCAGGGTAAGGAAACTTGCCGATGAAATCATCAAGGCGCAACGTAGGGAAATAATGGAAATGCAATGGTTAATCAATGACATCAAGGAAAATGGAATAGTGGAAACAGAAAGTGAAAGGCAAAATAGACCTGTGCCAAAATTTGAAGGTAAACTAGATGAGGAAACAAAAAATCTAAACGATTAAAAACATAAGTATACATCATCGATTAAGAGAAAAAGGATTTACCTTAAATAATCTTTCCAATTAGGGAATGGCTTTAGAGGTTGAAAATCTTTTTTCTTTTAGAGGTCGATGGATTCAAAAAAAAATTAACTGCCAGCCTGCAAAAAGCTCTTTACAGGAACCACAAGTCAATTTTTCAGCAAATTTAACAACTCTTTCAGCGAATAACGTAACAGCTTTCCCGTGTTCTATTCCGAAATTTGTGAAATACAAAACGGAGTAATAAATGGAAGCAACCAACATATTCAAAACCAAACCCAAAGAACAAAAAACAGGCATAAAAAAATCCTTTCCAGTTACGGGTATGACCTGTGCGGCCTGTGCCAGTAGTGTTGAGTCGATTCTTTCCCATACTGATGGCGTAAACAAGGCCATCGTAAATTTTGCCAGCAATTCGGTTTTAGTCGATTACGATGAAACCATTTCTGAAGAAAAACTTCAGAACGCACTGCGTGAAGTGGGCTATGATATCATTATCGATGCAGACGACCCAGTGGAAGCACAACAAGAGCTTCAGCAAAAGCATTACCAAGACATTAAAAACCGAACCATTTGGTCAGCTATTCTGACGCTGCCCATCTTCGTACTTGGAATGTTTTTTATGCAATGGGAACCTGGTAAGTGGATTTCTTTGGTATTGGCTATTCCCATTCTCTTCTGGTTTGGGCGTAGTTTTTTTATCAATGCTTTCAAACAGGCCAAACGTGGCAAGGCGAATATGGATACCTTGGTGGCTTTAAGTACGGGCATTGCATTTTTGTTTAGTGTGTTCAATACCTTATTTCCGGAATTTTGGTTAAATCGTGCTATTGAGCCACACGTTTATTACGAAGCGGCCACGGTCATCATTACCTTTATTTCCCTTGGAAAATTATTGGAGGAAAGGGCAAAATCGAACACTTCATCCGCAATAAAGAAACTGATGGGATTACAGCCCAAAACGTTGAAGATTATTGAGAACGGCTTAGAAAAGGAGATTCCGATTTCCGAAGTCCAAGTTGGTCAGACCATCTTGGTACGCCCTGGAGAGAAGATTCCTGTTGATGGTGAAGTTTCAAAAGGGAGCTCTTATGTAGATGAGAGTATGATTACGGGAGAACCTGTTCCAGTACAAAAATCCAAAGAAGAGAAGGTGTTTGCCGGTACCGTCAATCAAAAAGGAAGTTTTCAATTCAAGGCAGAAAAAGTGGGAGGTGAAACCCTGCTTTCCCAAATCATAAAAATGGTACAGGAAGCACAGGGCAGCAAGGCACCTGTACAAAAATTGGTCGATAAAATTGCTGGAATATTTGTTCCTATCGTATTGGGGATTTCCATTGTTACCTTCATTGTCTGGATGTCAGTAGGAGGCGATAATGCCTTCTCACAAGCCTTATTGACCTCGGTAGCCGTATTGGTTATCGCTTGTCCCTGTGCCCTGGGCTTGGCAACGCCGACTGCCATAATGGTGGGTATCGGCAAGGGAGCGGAAAATAATATTTTGATAAAAGATGCCGAAAGTCTAGAGCTTGGACATAAAGTGAATGCAGTAATCCTTGATAAAACGGGTACGATTACGGAAGGAAAACCATTGGTAACCGACATTTTTTGGAAGCATAAGCTTGAAAATAAAAATGAATACAAGGAAATTCTTTTGGCTATCGAATCACAATCAGAACATCCTTTGGCAGAAGCGGTAGTCAATCATTTAAAAGAGGAAAATATTGTACAAGCAGAAATTACTTCCTTCGAAAGTATCACGGGAAAAGGTGTAAAGGCCAAATCAGAGAATGGTTCAAAATATTATGTGGGCAACCATAAACTTATGGTCGAAAAGAATATTCAAATCGACGCTTCTTTGATACAAACAGCAGAAAGTCTGGAAGAGAAGGCAAAAACAGTCATATTCTTGGGTAACGAAAATCAAGTGCTTGCGATACTGGCAATTGCGGACAGGATTAAAGAAACTTCAAAAAAAGCCATCGCTACGCTTCAAGAAAGGGGCATCGAGGTCTATATGCTCACGGGAGATAACAATAAAACGGCTTCCGCCGTGGCAAATCAGGTGGGGATTTCAAATTACCAGGGCGAAGTAATGCCTTCGGACAAAGCCGCTTTTGTTGAAAAATTACAGACAGATGGAAAGATAGTCGCAATGGTAGGCGATGGTATCAACGATTCGCACGCTTTGGCGCAAGCCAATGTGAGTATTGCAATGGGTAAAGGTTCGGATATAGCAATGGATGTAGCGAAAATGACCTTGATAACATCGGATTTACAATCCATCCCAAAAGCATTGGAATTATCAAAAAGAACTGTTTTGGGCATACGTCAGAACTTATTTTGGGCATTCATTTACAACATCATTGGTATTCCAATCGCAGCAGGGGTTCTTTATCCCGTAAATGGATTTTTATTAGACCCGATGATTGCAGGTGCAGCAATGGCATTCAGTAGTGTATCCGTTGTTGCAAATAGCTTAAGACTTAAACGAGTAAAACTTTAATAATAAATAAATTCAATACTATGAAAACTTTAAAATTTAAAACAAATATCAATTGTGGTGGGTGTGTATCGAAAGTAACCCCTTTTTTAAACAAACAAGAAGGTGTAGAAAGTTGGGAAGTAGATACCTCTAATCCTGATAAAATCCTAACCATTGAAAGCGATGGTGCAACCGAAGAAGACGTAAAATCAACTTTGCAAAAAGTAGGATTTAAGGCGGAACCTGTAGATTAATACGTTTTTTTAATATGGCTTACATTTTAATTTTAGTTGTGATTGTTCTCTTTGCTGTTCATTTTTATAGAAAAGCGAAACGCCATAGTGTAAAGCCATTTCCAGAGGATTGGCACAAATTACTGATGGATAATGTGCTGTTTTACAGAAACCTTTCAAAAGATAGGCAGCTTATTTTTCAGCAAAAAATGATGCAATTTTTAAGTGAGGTCTATATCGATGCTGTGCAGTTTGAATTGGAAGAATTGGATAAGATTTTAATTGCGGCAAGCGCAGTAATCCCTGTTTTTGGTTTTAAAGAATGGCATTACACCAACTTAAGCGGTATCCTTTTATATCCAGATTATTTTAATGAGGATATGCAATTTAGTAGTAAGGATAACTCAAGAAATATTGGTGGAATAGTTGGGAATGGACGTTTTGAGAAGCAAATGATTTTATCTAAAAAAGCATTGTACCACGGCTTTAAAAACACAACCGATAAAAGTAATACTGGCATACACGAATTTGTGCATCTTATTGATAAGCTGGATGATAGTACAGATGGAGTTCCAGAGCGATTATTAGAACATCAATATGCATTACCTTGGTTGAATTTAATTCATAAGGAAATGGAAGCCATAAACGACAATCATTCTGATATCCGAAAATATGGAGGTACAAATCAAGCTGAATTTTTTGCAGTAGCTTCAGAATATTTCTTCGAGCGTCCAGACTTACTCAAAAAGAAACATCCCGAATTATACAAGATGTTGGTTAAATGTTTTAATCAGAAACTTATAGGTTCAATTGAAGTATAGTACACCTTAAGAGGTAAAGTTTGCTGTAGGACAATTCAAAAGTTAACAACGCTATCTAAAGCATCATCTGCTTCTTTATGGATAAAATTTGCCTGATAATTCAGTGTAGTTTTCAAGTCACTATGCCTATATAGTTTTTGTAACATTAAAGGATGAATAGAATCACCGGCAATATTGCCAAAAGTATGTCTGGCAATGTGCATTGTAATCTTCTTGTCTATTTTTGCTTTTTTGGCAATGGATTTTAAGTTATCGTTAAATTTTTTGGTTGCCGTTTTTCTTTTATTATAAATGTCTTTTGCATCATCCAGATTGGCCTTTTTCAATTCAGGAAAAACAAAATCGGTAGCGTGTTTTTTATCATCTCTGTAGAAATCTAAAATACTTAGAACCTTATCTGGAATTTTTAAGGACAGTAGTTTTGAGTTTTTATTCATTCTATAATGAAGCCTATTGTCGTATATGTCTGACCACTTTGTCCAGAGTACATCTGTAACCCGCATTCCTGCAAAATAGAAACTGAAAAGCCAAACATTCCTTGTATGGATTTCATTACAGGTTAGATTATCTAAAGCTTCAATAGCTCTTACCTCAATAATATTCAACCCTATTTTTGTAGTCTCAGGAAACTTGATTTTAATTTTGTCACCACCGAAAGGATATAGTTCCCTACTGACTATTTTTAGCTTTATAGCTCTGTTGAATAATAAGCGGATTAGGACAAGAATATTCATTATTGAAGTCTCTGCAAGGTTGTGTTTAACTTTGAGGTATATCATTAATTTTTTAAGAAAACGCTCGTCAATTTCTTGAAATGAAAGCTGTTTAGATTTGTGAAATTTTACAATGTAACTAATCAATGCGCTGTCCGTAGATAGACGGTTTAACTTTTCTGCAACTTCCAGTTCGTCCAGATGTTCTTGTGCCAGTTCAAAGAAAGTTGAGGAATTCCCTGAGGCATAAATTTCTTTTTTAATCTGGTTTGCTGAAGCATCTTTATATTCGGACTGTAAATCAATAAGTGCCTTATTGGCATCAGAAAGTTGTTGTGATAGCAACTTGTTTAGGCTATCAGCATTTGGGTTTGATTTTTTTACCCGAAGGTTTTTCTCGTCCCATTCCTCAATATCAATATAATGACCTACATATTGATAGGTGGAACGACGGTTTTTTGTAATTCGAATAGCCAACGGATATTGCCCCTTGGTGTTCGGTTTTTTGCGTAGAACTATTTTTGCATTTGATGACATAATTGACCTGTTTTGAGTACGAAAGTCAAATCAGGTACAACATAGGTACAACATTGTGTTTTTTGCTCAATTTTTGCTGTACAATTTCTATAAAGATACGAATTTATTGGGCTTTTTAGGTACAACATAGGTACAACAAATGCTGAAATCAACTGATATTAAATGACTTTAAAGAAAATGAAAAAATGACTAACTCATTGAAAATGAGCGTTTTTGTGTTTCTTTGGTGCAATATACGCTAGACTTAGGATCTAGTGCCGCAAGGTGTGAGAGTTCGAGTCTCTCCGCCTGTACAAAGAAAAACCTCTGATGAAAGTCAGAGGTTTTTTTATTTTCTATTCTTAATACATTTCTTTCTCAATTGTGTTAGTCTGTTTATTTTATAGGTTTTGATAGGAAGCAAAAGAATATGTTTCTGTATTTCAATGGGGTGGAACTATTATCAAACAGCTACCTCTTAACTTACTGTAGCAAAAGCAATGTGTCTTCTTTGCTATATGTCGATGTATTGCAAAGATTTCGACATATATTTACAGTATGTCGATGTCTTCGACATAGTTGTTTTTAAATGTCGATATCATGTACAACCCTGAAGAAGCCTATAACGACCTTCCTTTATTACCTCCAGTTGTTGAGGTTGAAACTAAGAAAATATTAAAGCAAGCCATTGTATCTAATAAAATATTAGCGGAGTTGAAGGGTAGAGCAGATGAAATACCTAATCAATCTATGCTGGTAAACGCCATTACCTTGCAGGAAGCAAAGGATAGTTCTGAAATTGAAAATATAGTGACGACACAGGACACTTTGTATAAAGCTTTTTCGTCTAATATTTCTACTACAGATGCTCAGACAAAAGAGGTTTTAAGATATCGTCAGGCATTATGGGAAGGATATACTGATTTAAGTAAAAGACCACTCTCTACAAATTCCTTTATTCAAATCGTACAGACTATTAAAGAGAACAATTCAGGCATACGTAATGCACCCGGAACAAAAATTACGAGTAATGGTAAGACTATTTATACGCCACCTGAAGGTGAGACTGTAATTAGAAGTCTTCTCAAAAATCTGGAAGATTATATTCATGCAGATGATGATGTTGATCTTCTTATAAAATTGGCAATAATGCATTACCAGTTTGAAGCGATACATCCCTTCTTCGATGGAAATGGGAGAACTGGTAGAGTAATCAACATGCTCTTTATGGTTGAGAACGGGCTTTTAGACACTCCTATACTTTATCTAAGTAAATACATCATCGAACATAAGAATGCCTATTATACAAACCTTAGAGGTGTAACCGAAAATTCAGCGTGGGAAGCCTGGATTCTCTTTATTTTAAAGGGAATAGAAGAAACGGCATTATACACTTTAGAAAAGATTAACTCCATTAATAGTTTGATGCATGAAACTATAGTTTTCGCAAAAGAGCAACTTCCTGCTCGAGTGTATTCTAAAGAGTTGATAGAACTGTTATTTGAACAACCCTATTGTAAAGTTAAATACCTGGTGGATAATGGAATTGCTAAACGTCAAACTGCAGCGGAGTACCTTAATGCGCTTGAAGCAATTGGAATCCTAAAATCACAAAAAGTCGGAGTTGAAAACCTGTATTTAAATGTAAAATTGTTTGAGCTTTTAAAGCTATAAGAGGGAATATTGATTGAATATTTGCCTAAAACGTTTTTTTTTTTTTTGAACTTATACCTCAGTAAATGTGTACTTTAGAAGGTGTGTTCAAAATATGAAAGCTAAACTACTTATTGCGCTCTTGTTGATTTTGCTTCAGCCTATTCTTGTTGAAGCTCAAAACCGTACCGTAATAAGCGGAAGCATTTATGATGCAGAGACCAAAAAGGCACTTCCTTATGTGAATATTGGCTTTTTAAAGGAAAGTATAGGTACTGTTTCTGATGAAAACGGAGAGTTTCATTTAGCTGTTGATGCAACCACTATTGGGCAAAATTCTAGCTTGCAAATTTCTTATATCGGTTATAAAACACTAACGCTTTCTGCTGCTGAATTTTTCTCGCAAGCAGCGGGAGATTCAAAATTTTATCTAGAGCCAGAGCCTTTCAGTTTAGCAGAAGTTGTCCTAACTAACGAGTTACGAAAAGAAAAGAATATTGGTTCGTTAAGGATCAAGCAAGGCGTGACAGGTTATTGGCTTAATCCCGAAGCCTTAGGAGGTGAGATTGCCACAAGGTTTAAGGTTGAAAATAAAAAGACCAAGCTTCACGATCTCAAATTCAAC
The DNA here is from genome assembly GCF_000152985.1 of Leeuwenhoekiella blandensis MED217. Lineage (GTDB taxonomy): Bacteria > Bacteroidota > Bacteroidia > Flavobacteriales > Flavobacteriaceae > Leeuwenhoekiella > Leeuwenhoekiella blandensis. The sequence goes on from NZ_CH672395.1 coordinate 604,935, forward strand.
ATCACAAAGAATAATTCGGGTGGTATTAAAGTGCGGGTTAATGTCTATAACTATAAAGAAGGTTACCCGGCAGAGAATATCTTAACTCAAAATATCATTTATGAAATCAGAGGAGATGGCGTGCAGACCATAAACCTTGAGCCTTATGATATTTTAGTTGATCAAGATGTCGTGGTTTCTTTAGAATTGATTGAGGTTTACGGTAGATATATAGATTTTGAAGTTGGAGGTTCAGACTATAAAACATTTTCATTTACCAGACTTTATAACCAAGATGATTGGGAACGCGTGAACCAAGGTTTGATGTTTAGTCTGAGAGTGTCTTATCCTAGCGAGAATGGCAAAGTGATCCCACGAACTCGAATTACACCTAAAAACCTTACGGTGTATTGGGATGCTTCAATAAAAATGAGTTCAGACAGTCGTGATGTTGATGAGGAATTAAAGCTGTTGCGAAAATATTTAGATCATCTGAACTATGCTTCTGTAAATGTGATCGTTTTTAGTGCGCTTAAGATGGAAGAGAGGGCATTTTCAGTGAAAGATGGAGATTCAAAAAATATTATCAAGTTCTTAGAAAGTGTTACCTATGATGGTGAGGTAGATTTTGCAACTATTTTAAAAGACAATACAACTGAAGCCGATGCCGCATTATTATTTTCAAACGGAAACACGATTTTTTCAGCGTTGAATCAAGAGGTATATCTGCCAACCTATAGCATAAGCTCTAGCCCTGAGGCAAATCATGAAAGCTTACAAAAAGCTAGTTTTTACGGCGAAGGACATTACATCAATTTAGAAAGCTTATCTGTTAACGAAGCGCTTGAGCGGATGCTTACGTTTCAGGCAGACAATGAATCATTTGAAGATAATCACAAAAATACCATCACAGGAGGGATCTATACCGAAGATACTATTGCTATTCCGCAAGCGGCCATTCGAGTTAAAAATACATTGAAAGAAACACTAAGTGATAATCTGGGTAATTTCAGTATATCTGCTGATAAAGGTGATGTTCTTATCATTGATGCCTTAGGTATGTATGAAAAACAACTAGTGATTGAAGCCGATACAAACCTGCAGGTGGCGTTAAAGCCTAACACTACAGTTTTAGACGAAGTCAATATTTACACAAAAATCAAGCAAGAGTCAGAAACTAGACTCACTCCGTATGGAGAGAAAAAAGTTGATGCCATTGGGTATACGGTAGATGAACTTACAAAGAATCAAATTTTACCAACTGATACGCGCCTCGATGATATCATTGGCAGAATTCCGGGAGTTTTGATCTCGGGGGTTGGAACAAATAAACGCTATAGTTTTCTCAATAATGTTACAAGTACTACAGGGATGTTTGTAGATCCTAATCCTGCTATTGTGATTGATGGCACTCCATATTCTCAGGGAAACGGTTTAAGCAATTTGCCTCCAATTAACGTGCAGAATATAAAAAGCATCAGAGCAATAAAATCTCTTGCAGGAACTAATCGGTATGGTAGTATTGCAGCTTTTGGTGCGATAGAAATTATAACACAGGACGGCGTAGTAAATACTCAAGATAAGCATCAGGCAAACAAAAACCGTGCACTTATTAAAGGTAACGACTATCGTGAGCAAGAGGTATCTCTCTGGGAAGAGGTCAACAATACGTCGAGTTACACAAAAGAGTTAGAAATGGCTTCAACTTTTAAGGAAGCTCAACGTATTTATGAAAAGCAGAAATCTGTGACGCAGATGACTATTCCTTATATTTTAAATGTTTCAGATTACTTTAAAAAATGGGACGCTGATTACTCCTATGTTGTCTTGACCAATATTGCAGCACTAGCAAGTGACAATCTAAAAGCATTAAAAACTTTGGTTTTTAAACTTGAAGAACGAGGGAATTTTGATAAAGCACAGATGGTCCTTGAGCGTATTTTAGAATTACGTCCTAGTGATGCTCAAACGTATCGGGATTTGGCAATGAATTATCAGGAAACCCACAAATATGAGAAAGCTTTTGATTTATATAAGCGAATGCTTGCAAATGCCATACCTGAAGCCGATTTCTCAGGATTACGTGAAGTGATAATTGATGAGTTGAAGCATTTGCTCGCGTTACACCGCAGTAAAGTTGATTTTAAAAGCTTACCTGCAGACCTACTCAAAGCAGGATTTAAACAAGATATTCGTTTAGTTTTTGAATGGAACGATCCCAACACAGATTTTGAATTACAATTCGTAAATCCTCAGAAAAAGTATTTTAAATGGTCGCATACGCTGTTTGATAATCGAGACCGACTTCTCAACGAAGTGAATAAAGAGTATGCTGCAGAAGCTTATCTTATAGACGACGAGGAGCCTGGAGAATGGATCATCAATCTGGAAGCCTTTGATCAAGAGGATTCGAATAATCCCAACTTTTTAAAATATACGATTTATAAAAACTACGGATCAAGGGACGAGACCAAATTGACTAAAGTTATTCAGCTAAACACACTGAATTCTAAGGTGACTTTAGATCGTATTGACTATAAATAGCCTTCGAGATTTCAACAAAAAACCTCTGATGAAAATCAGAGGTTTTTTGTTTTTTAAAAATTACTGTCTATACCTAGATTGGCGTTGTACCATCCAGCCGGGATAAAGTTTCGGTTTTGGACTCACCGCATCTATTTTTTCTAGATCTTCTTTGCTCAAATTGATTTCGGTAGACTTGATGTTTGATTGAAGTTGGTCTATAGTTTTTGCGCCAATGATCGTGCTAGTAACGCCTTTTTGATGGCGTACCCAAGCCAATGCAATTTCTGCTACTGAAACCTGATGTGTAGCTGCGAGTTCTTTCATCGCATCAACCAAGTTAAACGCTTTGTCTTTATCAATAGGCGGAAAGTCAAAATCGGCTCTTCGAGATCCTTTTTCACTGCTGCCTTCTCGAGAATATTTTCCGGTAAGAAAACCACCCGCTAACGGACTCCAAGGAAAAATCGCCAGATTATGATCTTGAGCCATCGGTACCAATTCGGTCTCAATATCTCTGGAAACAGCCGAATAATAATATTGCAAACCAATGAATTTTTGCCAGCCTTTGTGCTCAGCGATGGCTTGTGCTTTAGCAACCATCCACGCCGGCCAGTTGCAAATGGCGATATAACGCACTTTTCCGGTAGCAACGATATCATTGAGCGATTGTAAAATTTGTTCTACAGGTACTTTAGCATCTACACCGTGTACATATAAAATATCAATGTGATCCAGCTGTAAACGCTTTAAACTCGCATCAACCGAATTGAAAATATGATAGCGAGAAAGACCTACATCATTAGGGTTTTCGCTCATTGGGCCCAAAACTTTAGTTGCGACCACAACTTCATCGCGATTGATTCCTAGATCTTTCAGTCCTTGTCCTAGTAATTGCTCTGATTGCCCAAAGGAGTACACATTAGCCGTATCAATAAAATTGATTCCGGCGTCAAAAACCGCTTTGAGCATCTGGTTCACTTCTTTCTGAGGTACCGATGCGATCTGGCTCCACGTTCCTGCATCTACTCCGCCAAAGGTCATCGTCCCAAAACAAAGTTCAGATACCATAAGACCGGTATCGCCTACATAATTAAATTTCATGTTTTAAATTTTCCTTTAAAGTTATGCAGCGCGGGCTTCTTCTGTTTTAAATTGAGGTTAAAGTTTGAGAGCACGCATTTTAAACCTTCAATCAAAAAAGATTAATCAGGACAGATGTTCTTTAAAAAAGGCAATGGTACGTTCCCAGGCGAGTTCAGCGGCTTCTTTGTCGTAACGGGGTGTGGTATTGTTGTGAAAGCCATGATTTACATCAGGATATAAAAACATCCCGTATTCTTTATTGTGCGCTTTTAGCTTGGCTTCATAAGCCGGCCATCCGGCATTTATGCGCTCGTCGAGACCGGCATATTGCAATAAAAGCGGCGCTTGAATTTGATCAATATCTTCTGTGGGTTGCATGGCATGTATTAATATCTTAAGAACAACTATAAGAAGTTTTAGCTAAGGCAGGTGTGTAAAAAAAAGCCCCTCAAATGAGGAGCTTTAAAAAAGGCGTTTCACAAAACTTAAAATTCTTGTACTTCCTGTCTCAATAATGAACGGAGAAACTTCCGTTTTCTATGGTGTAACTGGCTGCTTCAGAGTTCATAGGTTTGCTCGTGAAATTAAAACTTCCCTTGATGTATTTGTTTTTAGTATCGTGGGACTCGATTATCAGCTGGCCGGCATTTGCAAATGAGAAATCTTCGTCTGTTTTTTGGTATTTACCCTGAATACCCATATCGTAACTGTATGTGCCGGCACCAGTATCCTGTGGTAAAAAAAGTTGAATATCCTCACCGTTACCCATACTGCCGCTTAATAACAATGTATTGGTGATTTCTGTAATGTGTCCTTCTGCAAATTTTGCAGTAAAGTCTTTGCCGTTAACGACCGCCGTAAAACTATTTTTGGACAAGTTTTTACCTGCTTTTGAATTTTGACAGGCAGATACGATTATCAGCAGCAAAAGCGCGATTGCCGCAAATGATTTCTTTGTTGTCATAGATTTAGTTTTAATGATTTAAATCCAGACGATAAGGTTGGCCTCTTCAATTTTACCGCTGCTACCCATGGGTATGGCTTTAATTTTAACCAAATATTTGCCCTTGGTGAGATTACCAGGATAAACGCCTTTTTCAAGTGGATTACCTTGCGCAAAAGTGAGTAGTGGGATAACGTCAAAGGCCTCTACAGGTTCGAGCATTTCACCGGGAAAAAAGGTAAGCGGTTCGCGTTTTACACTGCGCATCAGTTTTCCGTCTTTGTAGATCTCGGTCACAAAGGAGAAGAGTGCCACGCCACGGCCTTGTTGATCTTTAGGCAAGCCTGCTCCTTTAAATACAAATTGAATCTGATGTTTATTTGTTTTAAAATTCTTAAATAGATCTACAACGTTGCCTTGATTGAGGCGTAGCTCGACCGAAGATTTTCCGTTAACGAGCAGTTGACCTGCAACCTGAGCTTTTTGGCTAGGCGAGATGCTTCGGTTTAAACTGGTTTTTGAGATTTGCGCTTGGGCGAAAGCGACGCTAAAAACGATTGCGAAAAGAAGAGTTATTTTTTTCATGATTAAAAATGGAATTAATAAAAGTTTTAAAAGTGATTAGGTGTTTTTGGAGTTAATTATTCGACCCATATTTTGTCTATTGCATAATTCACTCCGGTGGCCGGAAAACCATAAAATTGGATCAGGACACTATCTACATCGGCAATGTCAAAAGCAGATGGGCTATCGGTCGTAGCTTTCTTGGCTGTTAGCTGTTCAAGCGGAATACTGATTACTTTTTTGCTGTTTACCCCCATAGCATTTATAGAACCTTGAAAGGGAAGGTGATTTTCTCTGTTACCTCTCCAGAATGCCCGGTTTGCACCATTAGACCACATATTGAGATAGACCCGGGCAAAATTGGTTTTGCCTTTCAAGCTGATTTTGATGGTTTTGTAACGGGATAAATCCATATTAAGCGCTCGCTCCCGGTTGCCACCATAGGTAATGTTCATTGAACTTGCAGTACCAAAGCCGGTACTGCTAATGAGAGTACCTTTTTGAATAGTGAGTTGAAAAAGCTGTTGATAAGGATTTTCGGTCACATTATACGTGATGTAGCGTGTGCCTCCCAGAATGTTTTTTCCGGGTTGTTCAATTTTTATTTTTTCGGCTTTTAGCGTTGTAATTTGCTTCAGAGGGCCGGTTGTAAAATCGTCCCATACCTGTTGTGCTTCTGCGAAAGCGAAACAGTGAACAACAAAAAGTAGATTGATAAGAGTTCTCATAATTTCTTTTTTAAAGAGGAAGCAACTCCATTGTGTAGTGATACCCGAAGCGTATTTTACCTTTTTTAGGTTCGATAATATCGCCATAGCCACGTACATAGCGCTTACCGCCAATGCTCTCCAGCCAAAAAGTGTCATTACTATTGGGTAGGCGTCTTCTGCCATTTGTCCCGTTTACCAGAGGATAATCTTCAGCACGGGTCTGGCCGCTTAAAAACTTTAAAACTTCTTTGAGTTCAATATTTCTCTTGGCGTTTATTCTTTCGTTTTCGGCAAAAACTAAAGCACCTCCTTTAGAAATAACCGGAAACTCGCGAAAAACAAATTGCATTTTTGCAGCGTACCGGCCTGGCTGAAATAAATTGATAGGATAGATAATGGGATAAACAGCGCTGTTGTTTATTTGTATGGCAGTACCTACCGGATAATTTTCTTTAAATCTGGCATCTGGGGTATATAAGCTTGACCGGTGTTCTGATACTTTTTGATCTCCTGTCTGTATATTAAAATTGCCCGGTTTTACATCAACTCCCATTGTTTGAAGTGAAGGGACAACATATACAAAACCCTGCTCTCGGTTAAATAAGTTATCAGCCCCATTACACTTAAAACTGTTTAAAGTGATTTTGAGCTTAAATTTAGGTTGGGGTGCAGTACTTCTGTCTGTTGTGGATGAGGTTGTGGTATTTTCCCTGACACGGGTACCGTTCCAGCTGCCGTATTCGTTAGCGTCAAATTTTCCTTTAAACGTGTTGTTGTCTGTGAAAATAAAGCTGCAAGTACGGGGTTCACGGCCTAGTGCGTTGGTATAATTGCCGGTAAAAATTTTTGTGCCAGCATATTTTCCCCAGATCATTCCACCTTTATCTCCATAATGTCCAGCAACAATTCCCGTAGGGCTGTGGATTAAGAAGAGGTCTTCATAATCAGTGTTCCATTGCCCTTTGAGATAGTGTTGCTTCACATCAGCCACAAGGTTACCGTCCCAAGAACCACCTTCGAGTTTGTATGTCCATCCCCATTTTCCGGTAAAGCCTTTGGCGGTTTTGGTAAACTTGAAATGGCCTTCTTTTCCATTATTGTAAAACACCCCAATGAGTTGATTATTACTAACGTACATTGATCGAATTCCGCCCAAATCACGGTAAGTACCCACTACATAGTTGGCTTTTTGATGTAGGATGATCTGGCCAAAATTAGTATTGTAAGTGCCAGTCCAATCTGTAGCTGTATTGGTGTCTTTAGCATGTGTCTGGCTCAATGACAGAGCTGTCATAAACAGAAGTAATAGTATACGTTTCATATGTTTAGGATTAAAGTTTAGAAATGGTCACACGACGGTTCAAGGCTTTGGCTGTAACAGTGTTTTCTGTTGAAACGGGCTCAGAAGATCCTTTGCCGGCAGTTTGAAGTCTTGAGCTATCTATACCAAATTCACTAACTAATGCCGCTTTTACCGCTTCGGCTCTGCTTTCAGACAAAGGCATATTTAAAGCAACATCTCCGTCAGAATCAGTATGTCCTGTAATAAGATAATTGCCGGTAGCATCGCTCTGGATGGCTTGTGCGATTTGCTTAATACTGGCATATGAAGCAGGCTGAATGCTGGCGCTACCACTGTCAAAAGTGATTCCATAAGCAGTATGGGTTCCATTTTTAAAAAGGCGCTCACCGCTCTCGACACCTGTGGCAAACTTGACATTGCCCAGATAGAAGTATTCATTTTTAGGACTCACGTTACTTTCAAAACGCAGCGTGCGGTAGTTTATCTCGCTCTCTGCCCCACGTGGAATGTCGAGCACTTTATCCTGATCAACATAGACTTTGATGCGACTGCCTTTTTTAAGAATGGCAATGTGATAGGGGACACCACTTTTCCCGTTTTTTGAAAATGCAGGATGGTTGTTGCTGCCTGAAACATTCATGCCTTTTTGAACGGTTTTCTTATTTAGCACTACCGCGCGAGTTGATGACGAATTGCTCAGGCTTATGGTGGTCACTTGTTTTCCGTAACTAAACTTATCCATATACATGTTGGGGTTCTCAAGTTCAGATAGTACCACATTTACATAGCGTTTAAAGGCATAGTTTTCTGCATTAAAGTCATACAGCATATCAAATTCTAGCGTAAAGTCTTTTGGTAAATCCTGAGGAATTCCTTCAAAAACATAAGTTCCCAAACCATTACCTATGCGCAACCATTTACCCGGTAGTGTAGAAAGTGTAACTACCTCTGCACTCGAGTTGGTATTCCATTTTTGAGGTAAATCACCCAAGAGATCTTCAGAGAAATCTTCAAAAGCCACAAGGTTTGTGCCTGGTACAAAGTCGTATTTGCTGTAAGCTTCAAAGCCCTTTTCCTCATAGCTTTCTGCAGTATCCTGAGGATACTCCATTTCATCCATCTCCATATCATCAGTCATAGGAAACTCTTCATCTTCATCCTCATCTTCGAGTCCTAATATTTTATCAACCTGTTTGTCGGCCTTGTCTTCCAGACTTTTTGTGGTTTTATCAAGTTTTTGCTCTAGCTTCTTGGTAAGCTTTTTTAAGAACTGGGCCTCAATAGTACCAGTGTAGCAAAAGGCCATCAGTACCAATAAAAATGTAAGGTGTTTCATAATATTTAGTTTTTAAGATTCACTCTTTTATGTATTCATTAGGAAAAGGTTAACATCATTTTTAAAAAATTGTATTTTTAAGTTTACGTGTTAACATTTTTCCATATGCTTCATTAATGATTGAAGAACCAACTCTAGAACAATTACGAACAGGAGATTCTGAGGCCTATACTAAAATTTATGAAGCTTATCGAGATAGCTTTCTTGGCTATGCCAGAAAGTATGAGCTTTCAGAGGAAGATGTCTTGGAGATTTATCAGGATAGTGTAGTAAAACTCTATGAAAATGTGATGAGCAGAAAGCTTAACAAGCTCACCAGTAGCCTAAAAACCTATTTGTTTAGTATTGGGAAGTTTAAGATTTATGAACAGTTGCGATACCGTAAGAAGCGAGTCAGTAGGGAAGAATCAGATTTTAAGACTGAAACTTTTGAGCAATCTTATTTTGAAGAACATCAGCTTACAGAACGCCAGATCGCGTTACGTAAACATTTTGAAACCTTAGGTGTACGCTGCAAAACACTGTTGAACTGCTTTTATCTCAAAGGCATGAGTCTGGAGGAGATCAAGCAAGCAGAACAGTATGAAAACGTCAATACGGTAAAGGCGGCAAAGTCTAGGTGTATGAAACAATTAAAAGAAAAAATGATCCCCTAATCATGAATAAAGAAGAACTTGTTGAACGTTATTTTTCAGGAATTCTAAGTGAAGATGAGGCACGCCGACTCCAGAAGGAGCTACAAAAGGATGCTGCTTTTTCAGAAGCCTTTGAGTTGGAAAAAGAGCTACAGGCAGTCTTGGTATCCAAAGGCAAAAACGATTTAAAGTCGAGGCTGTCTCATTTAGAGGCTGATAAGTACCTTAAAGATCAGTCGTCCCAAGGTTCCAATTGGTTGCGGTATGTGGCGGCAGCTGCTATAGTGATTGGTCTAAGTATTTTTGGGGCGCTATATATGGGTAACAATGCCACTCCAGAAGAATTGTATACAGAAAATTTTGAACCCTACCGCAATATCATTGCACCCGTGGTACGTGGTGGAAATGCTGAGAGTCTACTCGAAAAAAGCTTTGCGGCCTATGAGCGGGGCAACTTTGAGCAGGCCGAAGAAGCATTTGAAACCCTTTATGAAGCAAGCGGGGACCGGTATTTACTTTTTTACCGGGGTAATGCTCTTTTGGCTTTGGATCGTGTAGAAGAAGCTATTACTGTTTTTGAGTCGCATCAGGAAACCCAAGATAATTTTTACTATAAATCCAGGTGGTATTTGGCTCTGGCCTATCTAAAACACAATAAGCCCGAAATGGCTCTTACATTGCTTAAAGAACAAGTAAGTCAAAAGGCGTTTAATTATAGAGCTGCAGAAACCCTATTAAGTAAATTAGAATGACTTGCTTTTATAAATAGTATATATGGTTTTAAAACTAGCATTTACCCGATTTTTACTCGTTTGCTTTTGTAGCATTTCTTTTGTTTCTGCACAACAAATAGATACCAGTTCGTTGGACTATAAAAGGCAAGTAGCAGCATTAAAAACCTGGAAAAAACAAGAGGCTGCAGATCGTGGTTACCAGCGAGCAACTCTTGAAAAGCTCAATGATCTAAAATCCTATTTTTCTCAGGTTCCGCAAGGTAAACCTTATATTACCACCCTGATGGAGACCGCATTATATTATGAGCGTGAGAGGACCATAAAAGAGGCACTTCCAAAATACGAGTTGGCTCTTGAGGCCTTTAGAAAATCTTCCCTTAAGGACACCTGGCTAGTCAATAAACTATTAAACCGATATGCAGGTGCTTTATACGAGGCCGGAAAAAATCTTCAGGGGATCGCAATAACTAAAGAACTACTGGCTTTTAATAAAAAACACTATCAAGAGGAGGTGGGCAGAACATATTTAAACCTCGCTGCTATGTATACTAAATCTTCTAACAGGGAGCTGAGCTTAATCTATAACGACAGCGCATATCAACACACTAAAGAATCTGGTCTTGCAGATAATACTAATTTGGGAGCTTTTATTCAGTTTAATAAGGCCATGAGTTTAAGGGCTACAGGGGCCTATCAAGAATCCAGAGAGGCAATGCAACGCGCAAATAAGATTTATGATTCATTGAATTATCATACCATACCTTCTCGAAGGGTTAACTATTTATTGTACAATTCCTATGTGTTAAATGGCCCAGGCACGTTGCAGGCTTCAAAAGCATCAATAGAAGAAATTAGAGAGGCACTGGCTATTTTCGATTCTATAAATCCTTTAAACTACAATGCATATTATTTAAACATCCTTTATTCTGAGAACCTGTTTGTTTTAGAAGATTATAAAAAGGCATTAGAAGAAAATAAAAAGGGTATTGAAGTTTTAATACACAATTTTGGCATATCAAACCCAGACCTTTCTTTATCCTACGTACAGCAGGGACGTATCTACAATCGTTTACATGAAATAGATTCTGCGCGGATCTATTTTGAAAAATCTCTTTCCTTTTTTCCAAAGAGTAAAGACGAAGAGAATAAATATCGTTTCTCAGAGGTGGCACTTGAAGTGGCTTTGTTTTACGCACAACAAGGTGAAAGACAGAAAGCGATAGACCTTACACTGGCTGCTTTAAATTCGCTAAGCGTGGGTGTTAAGCTCAATTCTATTTTGCAAAATATAGATTTTTCTAAAATCCCTGCACACCCTGAGCTGGCTTCCCGTTTTTTTTTACAATCTAAAATATTAGAAAACCTTTATAAAGAAAATGAAGACCTAGCTTTGCTTGATCGAGCTTCACAGGCAATGCTTGATTGCCTAAAAGCTGTTAATCAGAGTAAAGAGGCTTTATTTAATCTCAAAAGCAAATCACGATTTTATGAACTAAAAGGGAACTATTTTGATAATGCCATTCGTATAACCCATGAGCTCTATGCAAAAACGCAACAAAAAGAGCACCTCAGAAGAGCGTTAGTGATTATGGAACTACATAAAAATGCCACCCTGCGTTCTCTTATTAATGACAGCAGGCAATACCTTGATAATTTAATTCCTTTGAAGGTGAGATCTGAAGAATTGGAGCTGCAGGCAGAAATTAATATTCTCGAAGAGCAACTGCAGCAACCCTATGATTCTCTTGTGCCTGCATTGGTTAAAGAACATGCTGCGCTTAAGGCAAGTGTCTTGGCCAAAAAAGAGGCTATGCATCAATGGCTTCTGCGAATCAAGAAGGAATACCCGGAATACTATGAATTGCAGTATAAAAACACAGACTGGATTGCATCTATTCAAAATGAAATTGATTCTTGGATGGAATCTTCGTCAGATGCGTTGACTATTCAGTTTTTTGAGAGTGAAACGTCGTGGTTTGTTATTGCAAGGAAAGGAGCAGACTTTAAATTTCTAAAGCTTGATCGAAGCGAGGCATTCAATAAGAATATAGATCAGTTTTTACTTGCGATTTCCAGTCCCGGAGAAATAGAATTTGCAAATGAAGGACTGGCCATTTACAGTCGGTTATTAGCACCTTTAGGTACAGGTTTTCTGTCAGCCCGGGATTATTTCATAATTCCAGATGGGACGCTGTCTTTCCTCCCTTTTGAAAGTCTCATTTCTAAGAAGCCGCAAAATGTTGGAGCCTGGAGTGATTATGCATATTTGATTAAAGAGCATCGATTTTCATACCTCAATTCTCTCTTAGAAGCCACCTATCAAAATCGCGAGCAGGTCTCCCAATCGGTGATGGTTTTTGCTCCTTTTGCATTTGTATCAGATCAATCAGGAACCATGAGAAGTTTGGCTAGCACCCATGGTTTGGGAGCGCTTGATTTTACAAATGATGAAGCCGAGGCTATTTATAATTTAAAAGAGGCTAAAATATTCAAAGCCTTCGATGCTACCGAAACTGCAGTCAAAGAACAAACAAAAGCCTTTGCTATATTACACTTGGCCACACACGCTGTGGTTGATGGTGAAAACCCTATGAGCTCCAAATTGATTTTTGCTAAGGACTCTTTAAACGACGGGTATTTGTACAATTATGAACTTCCTACATTAAATCTGGATGCTGATCTAGTCTGCTTATCAGCTTGCGAAACCGGTTTAGGGCAATATCAAAAAGGAGAAGGTGTTTTGAGTCTTGCTCGCGGATTTCAGTTGGCTCAAATCCCAAATATTATGATGACCCTTTGGAAAATTCCCGATGCTTCCTCTAGTGCCTTGATGACGGGTTTTTATGAAAATCTGGAAGATAATCGTTATGCAGATGCACTCCACAAGGCAAAATTAAATTTTGTGGATCAACAGGATGATACCTATGCACACCCGTATTATTGGAGCGCTTTTATTCTGGTAGGTCAGCCCGCCGAAAACACTATTTCTCACGTAATTATTTATACTATAGTGGGAATTTTGTTGGGGCTTGTTTGCTTTTATTTTATACGGAAACGTCGAAAAGGCGTTTAAAAAAAGGCGATTTTTTTAGTAGATTGTACACATATAAAAACATCAAGAGGGGTGATGGAGAAATTGATACGTTGATTTCTTAATATCAAATGAAGTACAAGAAAACATTCTTGCTTCCGAAAAAATAAATAGCGCAAAGCTCTACTATCTTTGAAAAGATATTCTAGTTGCCGCAAAGCGCTGCGCACAACGCAATTGAATAATTGCCCAAAGCTTCCGCAGCAGTACAAATAAAATAGCTCAGGATTATCTGGAACTTTGTGAAAGTTAATTGTTGAGGTGTTCTTTAAAAAAGGCAATGGTACGTTCCCAGGCGAGTTCAGCGGCTTCTTTGTCGTAACGGGGTGTGGTATTGTTGTGAAAGCCGTGATTCACATCAGGATATAAAAACATCCCGTATTCTTTATTGTGCGCTTTCAACTTGGCTTCATAAGCCGGCCATCCGGCATTTATACGCTCGTCGAGACCGGCATATTGCAATAAAAGCGGCGCTTGAATTTGATCAATATCTTCCGTAGGTTGCCCGCCATAAAAGGGAACGGAAGCTTTTAAAGTAGGCACTTTTACCGCCATCATATTGGAGATTGATCCCCCAAAGCAAAAGCCTACAACGCCTACATTTCCGTTACAGTCCTCGTGATTTAGAAGATACTCATAAGCAGCGATAAAATCTTCAAGCATCTCTTTGCTGTCACGTTTGCGCTGCATCGCACGACCGTCATCATCATTACCGGGATAACCACCTAACGGACTCAACGCATCGGGTGCAATGGTGATAAAACCTTCAAGTGCTGCGATACGGGCTGTGTCTTCGATGTAGGGGTTGAGTCCGCGATTCTCGTGTACTACTACAATACCGCCTAATTTTGTTCTGGCGTCTTTAGGTTTTGAAAGTAAAGCTTTTATGCTTCCGCCGCCCTTAGGAGAATTGTAAGTGATGAACGTTGAATCCAGATTGGGATCGTTAGGTGCGATTTGCCTCGTGGTTTCATAATCTGGCATCAAAAAACTTAAAAGCGCAGGCACAGTGATGCTGCTAGCTGCAAAAAGCGATAAACGCTCTACAAATTCTCGACGTTCTAGTTTATTATGCGCATAAGCGTCATACAGATCAAAAACTTCTTGTTGAATGTCTTCTTTTTTGAGCGTTTTCATATTCAGATTATTTTAGGTTATTGCGTTATATACATCACGGCAGAATCTTCGATATATTTTGAAGGGTTAAAAACGGCATTAAAGTTAGAATCTACTTGATCGATGCTGCTTTGCAACTCGAGTAGTTTGGTTCTGAATTCATCAGCAAAGGCGTCATTTTTAGAAAACTGCGTAATAAGTTCTTGGTACTTGCCTATGTTACTTTTCATACGTAAGGTAAGTTGACCAAAACGCTGGCGTAGCGATTGTGTTTTTACCATAAAGCGTTCTACTTCGGTAAGCCAGTCTTTATTTCCTTCTTTTTCCCATTTTGAAATACGGTCGTTTATCGCCTTTCTAAAGTTGTTTTTTAAGGTTTCACGTTCACTGTCTAAGGTTGCATTTTGATATTGCTTAACCGCGCTCATATCTAGCCCGTAATATTTTGCTTGTTCTTCTAGCAAGCGCTTGTATTCGTCTTCAAGCTTATTAAGCTCTTCATTGATGCTGGTCCACTCGTTGTCAATAATGCTCTGTTGCTGGCTGAACTGACTCGCAGTATTGAGCACGTTGAGCATTGCCGGAGTTTGATCACGCAGATCGCGACCGGTTCCTCCTACGATTTCCATTGCTGAAGTGATTCCTGTAGAAAAAGTTTGAAAAAGCGAACCATAAAGCGGCACGTTGCTCGCAGGCTCATTTAAAACCGTGATGCTTTTATTGATGAGATCAAGCCAATTGTCCTTGCCTTTTTTACGCTCGTACCATTCTTGATATTCCTTAAACCAGGCTTCATACGCAGGATAATTCATAGGATTATTTATCGCAGCTACTTTGCTGAAGAATTCCTGAGAAGAAAGTAGCAAGTTGCTGGGTTTAATATCGCGATGAATGCTCATCAACTCGGTAAAAGCGAGTTGACCATTCAGTTTAAGCTGAATTTTTCTTGAATTTTCAAGAAGGGTGATGCGGTTTTCCTGTTTAGAAATGATGCTATCCAGGCTTCCCAAACGCTGACTGGTGCGATTAGGGTTTAAGTCTGAAAACTCGCCCTGAAGCGATTTTAGTTTGATCGCATTATCTTCTAATTGTTTGTTGAGGTTGAGCAGTAAGGAGTCACGCTCTTTTATAATTTGTTCCGAAACCTGATCTTGACCGTAGCTGCCTGTAATGGCAAATACACCAAAAATCATCAGGAAAATTCGATTCATGTAATTCATACAGTTAATAGTTTAAAACCAAAAATAGCGAATTAACCTTTGGTAAACTGTTAACATTTCAAGGCCTAAACTAGTTCATAATCTAGGAGTTACACGAGGGCTTTAACATTTTAATTTCCTGATTGCTTGTGAAGTATAGCGTTTTTAGCATCTTCGAGATAGTTGCGGCCTATGGTATAACGCTTGTTTGCAATCTCGACACTATTGCCTTCAACAGCTTCTACTTTATTGATATTTGCCGTGTACGAGCGATGAATACGCACAAACTGATTGCTGGGTAATTCATCGGTAAAGCTGCCCAGTGTTTGATGCACGACATAATTGCCGTTAATAGTGATGATTTTGATATAATCTTTGAGGCTTTCTACGAGAAGAATATCGTCGAGATATACTTTTTTCATTTTCTTCTTATCTACCTTAACAAAGATCGACTCGTTTTCTGTTGTAGTTTTTGGGCTTTCTTGCTTTTTTGCAAGGGCTTTATTGGTGGCTTTTAAAAAGCGTGGGAGCGAGATGGGTTTAACGAGGTAATCCAGAACTTCGAGTTCAAAACCTTCAACAGCATATTCTTCGTGCGCTGTGGTTAAAATGACCATAGGCTTGGTGTCTAGGCTTTTTAAAAAGCTAAGGCCGTCAAGCACCGGCATATTGATATCTAGAAAAAGAAGGTCTACCTCGTTGCTGCGTAAAAAGTCTAAGCTTTCTATAGCGTTGTCAAATGTTTTTATGATTTCCAAGCCTTTGAGTTGTGCAATATGATTTTTAATCACATTGATGGCTAGGGGTTCATCGTCTATGATCACACATTTTAAACTCATAATAATCTCAATTTTAAATATACTTTATATTCATTGTCCTCTTCATAAATTTTCAACTCATAATCCTGAGCTCCGTAGCCCAATTTAAGGCGTTTTTCAACATTTTCAATCCCAATACCGCCGGCATCAGGTATTTTATTGCGTAACTCTTTTTGAGGCAGGGTGTTGCTCATTTTAAAATATAAAAACGAATCTTTGATATCGAGATGAATGTTGATTTTTACTTTGCCTATATTCTTGCTGGCACCGTGCTTAAAGCCATTCTCAATAAAATGAATGAGCAACATAGGGGCGATATTTTTGCCTTTGGGGTTGCCTGTAACTTCAAACTTTAAATCCAGTTTTTTGTTGTACCTGATGTGCTCAAGATCAAGATAATTTTGAATAAACTTGATTTCTTTGGCCAGCGGTTGCCTTTTTTCTTTGGTTTCATACAACAAATACCGCATCAAGTCAGAAAGTTTTAAAATGGTTTCCGGCGTATTTTCAGATTTCTCAAGACTTAAGGAATAAATGTTATTCAAGGTGTTGAAGAAGAAATGAGGAGAGATCTGTGAACGTAAAAAACGCAATTCGGTTTCCAGATTTGACTTAGCCAGATTTGCAGCGATTTGTCTTTCGCGCAGCCAATCTATCGTAATTTTGATAGCAGCTCCAAACGAGATTACATACAATTCGCCCAGCATCATGACCACGACATAATTCACTCCAAGACTTGTGGTTTCTTCGGGCCCTTCTGGCCAAACATTGTTACTGATCAAGAAATAGGTAAGTTCATATTTAATGATTACCATAATAAAAATCGCACCAATAAGACTCAGGCTAAAAAGGATGTATTTGCGCTTATAGATAAACATCGGGATCAATACATACACCGTAAAATAGGTGAGTGAGATGTGAATAGGAAACCCTAATATGTTGGCTTTAAAGGAGTATAGGTAGTCATTGTAATAACTTCCCCAACGCAAAAAATTGAATAAAAAATAGACAATCCAAAAAATCAGATGGTGCGTAAGATTAATTTTATAACCCGTATTTGCATTGAGCAAAAAGTTATTTCTAAAAGAATGGCGAAGGGGCATAGGTCAAAAGTCGGTTTTTAAGCTGTTTAGCTTTTGAAAACTGTTGTTGGTCTAATAAAAGCTAGAATCCGGGATAAGATATTACATATTTATTAAAATTCTTAACAGAATACGCCCATTGAGGCGCAAACAGGCATACAAATGTTAAAAAAAACTTTCTATATTCTTCTAATTTTTGGAGTTGCAGCGTGTAAAAATGATGCAGAACCTCAAGCTGAAGCAAAAACAGATTTAAACCTTACCTCCAGTGTAGATCCGTTTATCGGTACAGGAGGTCATGGGCATACCTATCCCGGTGCTACCGTGCCTTTTGGGATGGTGCAGGTGAGTCCAGATAACGGTACAAACGGCTGGGACTGGTGTTCCGGTTATCATTATTCTGATTCTATCGTTTCAGGGTTTAGCAACTTGCACTTAAGCGGAACCGGAATTGGCGACCTTGCCGATATTCTTTTTATGCCTACCAACAAGGAGGTAGATCTTACCGGAAGCTATGAGAAGCCTGCAGACCGACCTTATGCTTCAAAATATTCACACAAACGCGAGAGTGCCGAGCCAGGCTACTACTCGGTGTATCTTGAAGATTCGCAAATAAAAGTGGGGCTTACCGCAACACAACGCACTGGCTTTCAGAAATACAATTATGAAGGAGCGGGAGAAGCTTCAGTTGTACTTGATCTGGGCTTTGCGATCAACTGGGATGCGCCAACCGAAACTGCGATAAACATTGAAAATGAAACTACAATAAGTGGATATCGCCACAGCACAGGGTGGGCAAAAAATCAGAAAGTGTTTTTTGTAGCCGAATTTTCAAAACCGATTGCCAGACATATTTTGGTTCAGGATAAAAAAGTGATCGAAACAGATAGCGTTGCCGGAAAAATCACAGCCGCCCAGTTTTTCTTCAATATTGACGGGAGCCGTGATGTGAGCGTAAAAGTTTCGGTTTCTTCGGTAAGTGTGGCTAACGCTAAAGCGAATTTTGCTGAAGCGGCCGATACCGATTTTGAGACTGCTAAGGCTGAAGCTAAAAAGACCTGGGAAAAGCAACTCGAACATATCGTAGTTGAAACGCCTACCGATTCTTTAAAAACGATTTTTTATTCAGCATTGTATCACACCCAGATTGCTCCGGTAACTTTTGGAGATGTAAATGGGGAGTTTCGATTAGAAAATGACAGCATTGCTAAGGCCGATTTTACGGCATATTCTACGCTTTCTTTGTGGGATACCTTCCGTGCAGAAAACCCATTACTTACGCTTTTGGAACCAGAAAAAGTAAGTGATATGGTAAACTCGATGCTTACGTATTATGAGGTGAACAAGAGTCTGCCGGTGTGGACACTCTACGGAAATGAAACCAACACTATGACGGGTAATCACGCGATTCCTGTGATTGCAGAAGCTTATTTTAAAGGGATTAAAGGTTTTGATGCAGAAAAGGCTTTTGAGGCGATGAAAAACACGCAGATGCGTGACGCACGCGGACTCAAATTCCTTAAAGAGTATGGGTATATTCCTTGGGATAAAATCGATGAGAGCGTCACTTTTAATCTGGAGTACGCATACAACGACTGGTGTGTGGCGCAAATGGCAAAAGCTTTAGGCCATGAAGAAGATTATCAATACTTCAAGGAGCGCTCCAAGTCTTATGAAAACTTATACGATGCCGAAACCGGCTTTATGCGTGGGAAGTCTTCAACAGGAGAGTGGCACGAGCCCTTTGATCCTAAATTTTCAAGACACCGCGAGAATACAGATTACACCGAAGGGAACGCGTGGCAACACAGCTGGTTTGTACTTCACGACACCGATAATTTTATAGCGCTTCACGGCGGTGCCGAATCCTTTACCGAGATGCTCGAGCAGTTGTTTACAGAGAGTTCAGAAATTACCGGAGAGCATATCTCTAATGACATTTCAGGTTTGATAGGTCAATATGCACACGGTAATGAGCCAAGTCACCACATAGCCTATTTATTCAACCGTGCGGGTAAGCCTTGGAGAACACAATATTGGATAAACCAAATTCTTAAAACGCAGTACAACACTACGCCTAATGGATTGAGTGGTAATGAAGATGCCGGTCAAATGTCTGCCTGGTATGTTTGGAGCTCGATGGGACTGTATCCTTTTAATCCTGCAAGTGCGACGTATGAAATAGGAAGTCCGGTTTATGAGAAATCAACCATCAATCTTCCTTCAGGAAAAACCTTTACCATAACTGCAGCAGGTGTTTCAGAAGACAATTTCTACATACAGTCGGCTACACTTAACGGAGAGGCGTTTAACCAAACCAGCATCACGCACGAGCAAATCACAGCTGGCGGTGAGTTAAAATTAGTAATGGGAGCAACACCTAATAAAAATTGGGGTGTAGCAGCACAGGCAGAGTAATATGGATAGTATTGATGTAATTATAATTGCAGTTTACCTGCTGCTTACTATTGGGATTGGAGTTTACGTAGCAAAGAAGGCCTCAAAAGGACTTGACTCTTATTTTCTAGGAGGTAAAAGTATCAAGTGGTACTATTTAGGCTTGAGTAACGGCTCGGGAATGTTTGACGTTTCCGGAACGGCTTGGATGGTAGGAATCCTCTTTTTATATGGGGTTAAGAGCTTCATGTTTATGTGGATGTGGCCCATTTTTAATCAGGTTTTTGTGATGATGTTCTTGGCCGTTTGGATACGTAGATCTAACGTGATGACCGGTTCAGAATGGATTCTCTCGCGTTTTGGCGATGACAAAGCCGGCCGTGCTTCGCATTTGATCGTAGCGATCTTTGCGGTGGTAGCTTCGGTAGGATTTATTGCCTACTTTTTTGAAGGAGCCGGTAAATTTATGACGGTGATCTTACCTTGGGATGTAAGTTTGGTTCTGGGCGATGTCACACTTTTAAATGCGGAACAAGTCTATGCGCTAATTCTTATTTTACTTACAACGATCTACACGATCAAGGGCGGAATGTTCTCTGTAGTTTCTACCGAAGTATTGCAGTTTGGGATTATGGTTCTTGCGGGAATTTTGGTAGCCGGATACACCTTTTTCTCCTTTACCGATGCTGAAATTACAGCCTTGATTCCTGAAGAATGGACTACAGTAACTTTTGGTAGCCAGCTCACCGGATTCTGGGCAGGTGATTTTGAAGAATTCAACACGCTCATTGATACGCAGGGTTATAAGATGTTTGGCGCTTTTGTGGGGATGAGTCTGTTTAAAGGATTCTTTGCAAGTATTGCCGGGCCAACGCCTAGTTATGATATGCAACGTATTTTATCTACACGCACCGCCAAAGATGCAGCCTATATGAGCGGATTTACCAACTTGGTTTTGTTCATTCCGCGGTATTTGATGATCGCTGCAATTGTACTTTTGGGTCTGGTTTACATCGCACCAGAGTTGGCAAACTCAGGAGGTGTAACCAGTAATGATCTTGAGGTGATTCTTCCGCAGGTGATCAATAATCACGTTCCGGTAGGAATCAAAGGGCTGTTGCTTGCAGGATTGTTGGCGGCTTTTATGTCTACGTTTTCGGCTTTTGTAAATGCAGGTCCTGCTTATATCGTAAATGATATTTATAAGAAATATTTTAAACCTGAAGCTTCAGATAGGCATTATGTAAAAGCAAGTCACGTGGCTTCTTTTGCAGTGGTAACTCTAGGGGTCATTATGGGATTCTTTGCAGATTCGATCAACTCGATCACCCTTTGGATTACGAGTTCGTTGTACGGTGGTTATGTAGCTGCCAATTTCTTAAAATGGATCTGGTGGCGTTTTAACGGCTGGGGGTATTTTTGGGGGATGTTGAGCGGTTTGATAGTTGCGACGCTTCAGTTTATGATAGATCAAGGTGCATCAACGTATGCAGAAGGAAGCTTCTTGTACTGGTATGCACATATTCCGGCAATTTATTTATTTCCGGTAATTCTCGGCTTTTCCCTTTTAGGATCTTTTCTGGGAACCTATCTGACTCCACCAACGGCGACAAAAACCTTAAAGCGTTTTTACACTTCGGTACATCCTTGGGGCTGGTGGAAACCGGTGCGCGAGCAATTAACCGAAGAAGAGCAAGTAGGAAAAAATAAAGATTTTGGCTTAGATATGTTCAACTGTATCGTGGGTATAGTATGGCAATCAAGTATGATTTTACTGCCTATTTATTTGGTGGTTAGAGATTATGAGAAAACTGCAGTAAGCTTTTTAGTATTTGGGGTAACCTCGCTTATTCTAAAGTTTACGTGGTTAGACAAGGTTAAAAAATTAAAAAACTAAACAAGAAAAAAGACACCGTAACAGGTGAATAATAGAAGTATATTTTATGAGTACAACGCAAATCCCTTGGCAAGACAGACCGGCAAACAGCACAGATGTAATGTGGCGTTATGATGCAAATCCTATTATAGACAGGTATGCAATTCCTAGTTCTAACAGCATTTTTAACTCTGCGGTAGTGCCGTTTGAAGATGGGTATGCCGGGGTTTTTAGATGTGATAACAAAGCGGTGCAAATGAATATTTTTGCAGGCTTTAGTAAAGATGGAATCGACTGGGAGATCAATCACGATCCGATCGAGTTTGGTGCCGGAAATACAGAGATGATCGAGTCTGATTACAAGTACGATCCGCGTGTTTGTTTTATCGAGGATCGCTATTGGATCACATGGTGTAACGGTTATCACGGTCCTACCATTGGTATTGGGTATACCTTTGATTTTAAAGAATTCTTTCAGTGCGAAAATGCCTTTCTCCCCTTTAATAGAAATGGTGTATTGCTTCCGCAGAAAATAGACGGGAAATACGCGATGTTAAGCCGCCCGAGTGATAACGGTCACACGCCTTTTGGAGATATTTACATCAGCTACAGCCCAGATATGAAATATTGGGGCGAGCACCGTTGTGTGATGAAAGTCGCGCCGTTTACAGACAGCGCTTGGCAGTGTACAAAAATTGGTGCAGGTCCTGTACCTATTTTAACTGATGAAGGTTGGTTGCTGTTTTATCACGGGGTGATCAATACCTGCAACGGATTTAGATATTCGGTAGGAGCGGCGATCTTAGATAAAGACAGCCCGGATAAAGTATTGTATCGCAGTCAGCCGTATTTATTAGCGCCTGCAGCGCCTTACGAATTGGTAGGTGATGTGCCTAATGTGTTGTTCCCTTGTGCTACATTGCATTCTGTAGAAGAAGATAAGGTGGCGTTGTATTACGGAGCGGCAGATACCGTAACTTCGGTAGCTTTTGGAAAACTGAGCGAGATCATAGATTTCGTTAAAAATAACAGCTTATAATATGATTAAGAACACAATTTCACTACTGTTTCTATTAGTGTCTTTTTTGAGTTGTGCTCAGGAACAAGTGCCACGTTCTTATGTGGCACATCATATAGAAACACCTCTTGAGATTGATGGCAAGGCCGATGAAGAAGTCTGGCAGAAAGCACCATTTTCTGCATCGTTCATCGATATAGAAGGTGTAAAAACACCCAAGTATGATACGCGTGTAAAAATGCTTTGGGATGATGAAAACCTATATTTCTATGCCGAACTTAAAGAGCCGCACGTGTGGGCAACACTAAAGCAACGTGATACGGTAATCTTTTACAATAATGATTTTGAGATTTTTATAGATCCTGACGGCGACACGCATAACTATTACGAGTTTGAGATGAATGCCCTCAATACGGTTTGGGATTTACTTCTGGTAAAACCCTATCGCGAGTCGGCTCCTGTACTCGACAGTTGGGATATTCAAGGCTTGCAAACTGCAGTTTCTATTGATGGAACTTTGAACGATCCTACAGATACAGATGCGGGTTGGAGTGTTGAGATTGCGATGCCTTGGGAAGTCTTAAAAGAAGCTAGCGGAAGCAATGACCTGCCCACAGATCAATTTTGGCGCATTAATTTTTCTCGTGTGAATTGGGATCACCAATTAGACGGCGAGACCTACAGCCGTAAAAAGGATGCTGAAGGCAACTTTTTACCCGAATACAATTGGGTGTGGTCGCCGCAAGGTGTGATCAATATGCACGAACCCGAGCATTGGGGCTATGTGTATTTTTCTACCAAGCCGGTTTCAGACGAAGTTACGTTTGAAATTCCGCAGGAGGAAAAAATACGCTGGAAATTGTATGAATTTTACCGTGCTCAAAAAGCCTATTTTTCTGAGCATAAAGCTTGGGCAACTTCGCTTGAAGCAATTGAGGCTGAAAGCTTTCAGCTAGATCAAAAAACTATAACTCCGGTTTTGGATAATCATAACTATGGTTGGTCTATAACTGTCGAAAGTCCATATTCTGATGCGAGCTATCGCATTCAGGAAGATGGCAAATATTCAAAAATTAATTAAGGAAATCTATGAAACTAAAACTTGTAATCGTAGCGCTATTCACGATAATAGCTACTTCTTGTATTGATAATATGCATCCTGCAGGAAGCAAAGAAGAGGCTGCAGAGCCTACAACTGCTGCTGCATCTGCTGCATCTGACGATTTTAAATTCTGGACTTGGACGACTGCAGATCCTAAGCGTAGCGATGATTCTTATGTAGAGGAATTTAAGAAGTATGCTGAAAATGGTCTGGATGCTGTTTTGATCAATACCAATGCAGATGCAGATTTATTAGCCCGCCTTACTCCTTTAGCAACCGCTGAAGGTCTTGAGGTGCACGCTTGGATGTTTACGATGAACCGCCCCGGAGACACGGTAGCGCTTAAACACCCGGAGTGGTATGCGGTAAGCAAAGAAGGAAATTCAACGTTTGACCATCGTCCGTATGTAGATTATTATCAGTTTTTATGCCCTACGCGTGAGGGATCGCGTAATCACATTTTAGGTTTGATCGACAAGCTTACTCAGGTAGAAGGTGTGAGCAGTTTCCATCTGGATTACATTCGTTATCCAGATGTGTTCTTACCAATAGGTCTTTTACCAAAATACGATCTCGTTCAAGACACAGAGTTGCCTGAATATGATTTCTGTTATTGCGACGCTTGTATTGCAAAGTTTGAAGAAGAGCATCATAAAAATCCGTTAGAATCACACAACACGGCGATCGATATGGAGTGGAAACAATTCCGTTTAAATCAGATCAAAGCTGTTGTTGACGATGCCTATGAGATTGCGCATAAAAACGGAAAACTCTTAACAGGAGCTGTTTTTCCTTATCCTGAAATGGCAGACCATATGGTGCGTCAGCGTTGGGATAAATGGAACATCGATGTGGTTTTACCTATGATCTACCACAATTTTTATAACGAAGAGATCGACTGGATTGGCTTTGCTACCGGTCAGGGTGTAAAAGATCTTGAAGGAACAGGTACAGAATTGCATACTGGTATTTATGTGCCAGAAATGAGTCCCGAAGATCTTGCAACGGCCATTCAGCTTGCAAAAGATAACGGTGCAAAAGGAGCATCCTTTTTTGACGGAAATGCGCTTACGCCAGAATTACTTGAGGTAATTAAGGCTGCAAACTAAGCCTGGCATAAGGCTTTATATGTGTGTTTAGATTCGCTTAGAGATTCTAAAACCAAGAACGAATCTTTATTGGCACCGCCAAAGGGTTTAATACTTCGAGGCTTGCCTCGAAATTGAAAATTCGTTTCCAATCAATGCCTTATGGGCTTGCCCTGAGGAAGTTTACTTAGGTACAGCTAGTCCCGGAAAACAATTTCTGGGACAACTGTACCTTATGCTATGTAATAGAATGGCTTGTCTTAGATTCAAAATATTGAAATACTATTTTATGAAACCTATAAAAACACTCTTTTTTCTTTTAGCAATTGCCTTGATAGGTTGTGCCGAAAAGGAGCATCCCTCTTTTACTGAGGCTGATCTGGTTTTAATTCCTCAACCTAAATCTTTGGAGTTGCATTCCGGGAGTTTTGAGATCACTCCAGAAACGCAATTTGTTATTGCAGAAGATAGTCTTGAGGTTCTAACCGGTATTCTCAATGATCTATTAGTGCGGTCTGCAGGCTTTACGCTAGGAGTTACTTCAGAAAAAACTTCAAATAGCATTCAGTTAAAACGGAATGACACTTTAGAAAGTGAGGCTTATTCGCTCAAGGTTACTAATGAAAAAGTGACTTTAGGAGCCAACTCTAAACTAGGTTTCGTTTACGGTTTAGAAACCATCAGACAACTGCTTCCAAAAGAGATTGAAAGTACTTCAGAGGTTTCAGATCTAGCATTATACATTCCTAATGTTTCAATTGATGACGCACCGCAATACCCGTATCGCGGAAGCCATTTAGATGTCTCTCGTCATTTTTTCGGTAAAGAATACATCAAAAAACATCTGGATCGTATGGCTTTTCTAAAGCTCAATACCTTTCATTTTCACTTGGTAGACGATCAGGGCTGGCGCATAGAAATTAAGAAGTATCCTAAACTTACAGAAGTTGGAGGTTTCCGCGTAGACCAGGAAAACAAACACTGGAATGCCCGCACTCCAAATGATCCGGATGACGAAGCAACTTTTGGTGGTTTTTACACGCAGGAAGACATTAAAGAGATCGTAGCCTACGCAAAAGAAAAAGGAATTCGAGTGATTCCTGAAATCGAGATGCCCGCGCACGTGATGAGCGCGATCGCGGCGTACCCTTGGTTGTCGTGTAAAGAAGAACCTATCGCAGTGCCTTCGGGAGGTGTGTGGCCCATAACCGATATTTATTGCGCAGGTAAAGAATCTACTTTTGAATTTCTTGAAGATGTGTTAACCGAAGTAATGGAACTTTTTCCGGGAGAATACATTCACGCAGGCGGAGATGAAGCAACAAAAACCGACTGGGAAACCTGCCCACATTGCCAAAAGCGCATGCGCGAAGAAGGTCTTGCGAATACCGGCGAATTGCAAAGTTATTTTATGAAGCGCATTGAGAAATTTCTAAGCGCTCACAATAGAACCTTGATCGGTTGGGATGAGATTCTCGAAGGTGGTTTGCCACAAAAAGCAACGGTGATGAGTTGGCGTGGTTTTGAAGGAGGTTGGGAAGCGACCAAAGCCGGTCACGATGTGATTATGACACCGGTGAGCCATATGTATTTTGATTATTATCAAGGCAGTCCAGACTATGAGCCGGTAGCCTTTAATGCGTTTCTTCCGCTAGAAAAAGTGTATGCGTTTAGTCCGGTGGTCGACTCGATGAGCGTAGAACAAAAGAAACACGTTTTAGGAGGGCAGGCCAATTTGTGGTCAGAATATATTCCTACCGAAGCGCATTCAGAATACATGTTATTTCCAAGGTTAACAGCGGCTGCAGAAGTACTTTGGAGTCCAGAAGAAAAACAAGATTGGCAAAACTACGCGCAGCGTGTGCGTAAAATGATGCAACGTTTTGACGTGATGGATATCAATTATGCAAAAAGTGCGTTTGCTATTCAACCGGAGTCTGAAATTGATTTAGAAACCGGTAAGATAACGGTGGCTTTACAATCAGAATTTCCGGAAACTGAAATTCATTACGCATTAGATGATGCTGAATTAACTTCAGGATCTTCAGTTTATGAAGTGCCAATTACAATTGATAGCACCACGCTCGTAAAAGCTGCTGTTTTTGAAAACGGAAAGCAAATGGGCGATGCGATGAATAAGTTTTTTGACTTTCATCAAGCCGTTGCAAAGCCGGTAACGTATAAATTTGACTACAATGCGAATTATGCTTCAACTGGGGCAACAGCTTTAGTTGATGTGCTGCGCGGAAGCAAATATTTTGAAGACGGTCGCTGGCAGGGATGGATCAATAATCCGGCTGTGGTTACGATCGATTTACAGGAATTGAAATACGTGCAGCAAGTGGTTGTAGGAACTTTAGAAGAGCAGGGAACCGGGATTTATTTTCCAG
This sequence comes from Leeuwenhoekiella blandensis MED217, assembly GCF_000152985.1. Lineage (GTDB taxonomy): Bacteria > Bacteroidota > Bacteroidia > Flavobacteriales > Flavobacteriaceae > Leeuwenhoekiella > Leeuwenhoekiella blandensis. The sequence goes on from NZ_CH672395.1 coordinate 631,925, forward strand.
AGGAAGTGAAAGTTGAAGTGTCTCAAGATCGGGCAAACTTTCAGCAAGTAGCGCAAACCACACGAGATTATCAACCCAATCCGGGCGCAAAGATTGAGAATTTTAAACTGGATTTTGAAGCGCAGCAGGCACAGTACATTCGCGTAAGTATTCAGCCTTTGTCTAAAACTCCAAAAGGAGGCGGCGCGTGGTTGTTTGTAGATGAGATTTTAGTGAATTAAGAGAAAATATAAGAGCATGAATTATTTAAAAGTTGCTTTGTTCGTCGCATTATGCTTCGGTTTTGTGGCAACTGCGCAGCAAAAGGATTACACCCAATATGTTAACCCATTTATAGGTACTTCTAATTTTGGAGCTACCCATCCGGGAGCGATCGCTCCGCGCGGGATGGCGAGTGTTTCGCCATTTAACGTTGCTGGGCCTCAAAATGTACTGGAAAAAGACAGCCGCTGGTTGTCTAACCCTTATGTGAACGAGAATACCTTTTTAACCGGTTTCAGTCACCTTAATATGAGTGGTGTGGGCTGTCCTGATCTAGGCGTGATTTTGAGTATGCCCACTACAGGCGAACTCAAAACAGCGCATTTAGAGTATGGTACGACCTATAAAAACGAAGAAGCAAAACCGGGATATTATTCGGTTGACTTAGATAAATATGATGTCAAAACCGAACTCACCGCAAGCACGCGCGTGGGTGTGAGCAGGTATAGTTTTCCTGCCGGAAAGGCCAATCTTTTATTGAATTTAGGCCTTGGTCTTACTAACGAACACGGTGCGATGCTTAAGTTCAATTCACCTACAGAGATTGAAGGCTACCGTATGGTAGGTTCGTTTTGTTATAATAATGCTGAAAGTGCCTATCCGGTATATTTTGTTGCGCGCATTTCTGAAGCACCACAAAATTTTGGTATTTGGGATAAACCGGCAACCTATGAAGGTGTAGAAGCGCAGTGGATGGGTTATAACGGAAAGACGCGTCTCAAAGAGCAATTTATGCGTGAAGTGGTGGGAGATAGTATTGGCGCTTATGTGCAGTATGATTTTGAAAAGCCTACGCAGGTCGTGATGAAAATCGGCGTTTCTTATGTGAGCATAGCAAACGCACGTGAGAATCTTGATAAAGAAGTGGGCGATGCATCTTTTGACGAGGTGTATGAGCAAACCAAAAAAGCATGGAATGATAAATTGAGTGTTGTAGAAGTAGAAGGGGATGATGCAGACGACAAAACCATTTTCTATACCGGCTTGTATCATACGCAGATAGCGCCAAGTATTTTGAATGACAGTAATGGGGAGTACCCCGCGATGAAAACCCGGGCGACTAAAAAAACAGACGGTACCCGTTATACGGTGTTTTCGCTATGGGATACCTATCGTAATTACCACCAGTTGATGAGTTTGCTGTATCCGCAGGAGCAATTAGATATGGTGAATTCTATGCTTGAGATCTATGATCAAAATGACTGGCTGCCCAAGTGGGAACTTAATGCAACCGAAACTTTTACGATGGTTGGTGATCCGGCAGCGGTTGTTCTAGCAGATACATACCAAAGAGGAATCACTGATTTTGATGTGGAAAAAGCTTACTCGGCAATGCTAAAAAGTGCTGACGCTAAAGAGAATAATCCGTTGCGCCCGGGTATAGCTGAGTACATTGATAAGGGTTATGTAAGTGTCGACTCTGACGTTGCGGGTCCTGTTTCTACCACTCAGGAATATAATATTGCAGATTTTAGTATCGCTCAATTGGCTGAAGCGCTAGGAAAAAAAGAAGATGCTAAGCGTTTTACGAAGCGCGCGCTTTCGTATAAAAAACTGTTCAATAAAACATCCGGTTTTTTGCAACCTAAAATGTCTGACGGCACTTGGTACGAACCTTTTGATCCTCTTGCCGGTGCTAATTTTACCGAAAATCCGGGCTTTATAGAAGGTAATGCGTGGCAATATTTATTTATGCAGCCACACGACATCAAGGGAATGATCAAAATGATGGGTGGTGCAAAAAAGTTTGAGGCAAAGCTCGATGCACTTTTTGCGGAAGATCAGTTTGATATGGCTAATGAGCCTGATATTGCGTATCCGTTTTTATACAATTACCTTCCGGGGAAGAGTTATAAGACTCGTGAAAAAGTAGCTGATTTGATCGATACGTATTTTACTAATAAACCTGCCGGGCTTCCGGGTAACGAAGATACCGGGACGATGAGCGCCTGGCTCATTTATGCGATGATGGGCTTTTACCCGATGACTCCGGGCGAAGCAACCTATACACTTTCGGCACCACAATTCAACAAGGTTACTATTCATTTGAATTCTGATTTTTATGCTAACGACACCTTGGTGATACAAAATGTTTCAGAAAACCCAACAAAGGTCTCTGCTGGTTTTTCAATCGACGGAAAATCTATCAAAAAACAAGCAATCACGCATAAAGAATGGGTGAATGCCAGGGAGGTGATTTTTGAGTAAGATGCTCAATATATTTTGCAATTTGATAACAAATTGCAAATACCAGAGCCCTGCAATTGATGTTATTTAGCTTCTTACAGCCGTTGTCTATCGAATCTTTTTTGAAATAGTTAAGAAAATTGGGAATTTCATCCTTAGAAAGCTAGATATTGTAGCGCGGTGATGTAGAAATTTCAAAAAAAGTTAGCTTTTCTAAACATTTTTAAAGTCAGCAAAACTCATTCAGTAGATATGGATTTACAGGTTAAAGATTCAGCATTGATCAAATATGAACCCGCGGGAAAGTTTGAAGAAACGCGTTTTGAAAAGATACACAACATCAGCTTTCAGAATGCTACCGATGCATCAGTGATCGTAGCGCAGGAAATTGCAGATTTAATAAAAAGCAAGGAAGCTGCAGGTGAAAAGTGTGTTTTAGGCCTTGCCACAGGTTCTTCCCCAATTAACGTTTACGCAGAACTTGTGCGTATGCATCAGGAAGAAGGCTTGAGCTTTAAAAATGTAATCACTTTTAATCTTGACGAATACTGGCCAATGGATAAGTCAGACGTGCAAAGTTATCATTACTTTATGCACGAGCATTTATTCAATCACGTGGACATTCCTGCAGATCAGGTGAACATCCCTGATGGGACGATCTCTCAAGAAGAGATCAAGCCGTTTTGTATCGCTTACGAAGAAAAAATTAAAGCTGCCGGAGGACTCGATTTTCAACTTTTGGGAATTGGTAGAACCGGTCATATTGGTTTTAACGAACCGGGGTCGCACTTTAATAGTGGAACCCGAATGATCACCCTAGATTATCTAACCCGTGCTGATGCTTCAGGAGCTTTTAGAGGTTTGTCTAATGTGCCTAAAAAAGCGATCACAATGGGGATCAATACGGTACTTGGCGCTAAGCGAATTGTACTTTTAGGATGGGGGCAAAATAAAGCTGAGATCTTAAAAGAGACCATTGAAGGTGAGATTTCTTCACACGTTCCGGCGACTTATCTTCAGGAGCACGAAAATACCACATTTGTGCTTGACGACGCAGCTGCTTCTGAATTAACCCGAGTGAAAACTCCGTGGTTAGTGGGTACTTGTGATTGGACTAAAGAATTGACTGCAAAAGCAGTGTTTTGGCTTTGCCAAAAAGTAAATAAAACGATTTTAAGTCTTACCGATAAAGATTATAATGACAACGGAATGTCAGACCTATTGGCGCTTCAAGGTTCTGCGTATAATCTCAATATCGAAATGTTTAACAAGCTGCAGCACACCATTACCGGATGGCCGGGTGGTAAGCCGGGAGCTGATGATACTAACAGACCAGAGCGTGCAACCCCAGAGAAAAAACGCGTGATTATTTTTAGTCCGCACCCTGATGATGATGTGATCTCTATGGGAGGTACTTTTGACCGTCTGGTAGAACAAGGGCACGAGGTGCATATCGCTTATCAAACTTCTGGAAACATCGCAGTTTCAGATCACGAGGCTTTGAAGTTTGCCGAAGTTGCAGCCCAAATTGGTAACGGAGATAAAGAAAAATTTGCTGCAATTGCAGAGCAAATAAAAAACAAACAACGTAACGAGATCGATCCGGTTGAAGTACGCCAGTTAAAAGGAATCATCAGACGCTGCGAATCACTAGGAGCAACCCGTTTTGAAGGTGTTGCTGATGAGCACGTACACTTTTTAGATCTTCCGTTTTACGAAACAGGAGGAATTAAAAAGAATCCCATGTCGCAAGATGATGTGGATATTGTAAATGAACTAATCGCGAACGTTAAACCGCATCAAATCTATGCTGCGGGAGATCTTGCAGATCCGCACGGAACGCATAAAGTATGTTTAAATATTATATTTGAATCGCTTGAGCAACTTAAGGGCGAGGCGTATATGAACGACTGCTGGGTGTGGTTATACCGCGGCGCGTGGCACGAGTTTGAAATGCACGAGATCGAGATGGCAGTTCCTATGAGCCCTGATCAGGTGCTGAAAAAGAGACAGGCCATTTTCTATCACCAATCACAAAAAGATGGTGTGATGTTTCAAGGAGAAGACCTGCGAGAATTTTGGGTGCGTGCAGAAGATCGAAATAAAGAAACTGCTAGTAAGTACAGAGCTTTAGGTCTTGCCGAATATGCAGCGATGGAAGCATTTATGCGTTATCATTTTTAAGTTGAAAATAGCCAAAAAAGAACTTTAACGTAAACGAATATTCATCTATGGTAGCTTTAGAAACACTTGATTATGCCATTATCATTGGCTTTTTTGCAACAACCCTGATTGTCGGACTTCTCGTTGCAAAAAAATCAGGTAAAAGCTCTTCTGAATATTTTCTTTCAGGCAGAAACATGCCGTGGTGGTTGTTAGGGGTCTCTATGGTGGCCACAACTTTTTCTACCGATACGCCTAACTTGGTTACTGATATTGTGCGTAATCAAGGCGTAAGCGGTAACTGGGTTTGGTGGGCATTTTTGATCACCGGTTTACTTACTGTTTTTGTCTATGCAAAACTCTGGAGAAAGTCTGAAGTCAACACCGATATCGAGTTTTATGAATTACGCTACGGCGGAAAACCAGCGAAGTTTTTACGTGGTTTTCGAGCAGTGTATTTAGGTGTGATTTTCAACGTAATGGCGATGAGTGCAGTAACACTAGCCGCTATTAAAATCGGGCAAATTATGCTTGGTTTAACACCGTTAGAAACCATAGGATATGCCGGATTGGTTACCGTGATCTTTAGTACGATAGGAGGGTTTAAAGGAGTTGTTTATACCGATTTTATTCTCTTTTTTGCTGCAATGGCAGGTGGTATTGGCGCAGCATATTACTGTGTGAATCTCCCAGAAGTTGGTGGGATGGAAGGCCTAATGGCGAATGAAGCGGTTATTAACAAAATAAATATACTTCCTGATTTTAATGATACTACGACCTTGATCTCACTGTTGATTATCCCGCTTGCGGTACAGTGGTGGAGCGCTTGGTATCCAGGTGCAGAACCTGGTGGAGGTGGTTACATTGCGCAGCGTATGCTTGCGGCTAAAGATGAGAATCACGCGATTGGAGCAACCTTTTTCTTTAATGCTTTGCACTATGCGTTGCGTCCTTGGCCGTGGATCTTAGTAGCCTTAGCTTCAATTGTAGTATATCCTGATATTGCAAGCATTCACGAGGCATTTCCCAATATTGTGGAAAGTAAATTAGGTGATGATTTGGCGTATTCTGCTATGTTGACCAAACTACCAAGCGGATTGTTAGGCTTGGTGATGGCGTCACTGATCGCAGCCTATATGTCAACAATTTCAACGCATTTGAACTGGGGTTCATCGTACGTAGTAAATGACTTTTACGCGCGCTATGTCAAACCGAAAGCCTCTCAAAAAGAGCTGGTAAATGTAGGCCGAATTTCAACAGTATTGTTGATGGTGGTAAGTTCAGGGGTTGCGTTACTGTTGACTAATGCATATCAACTCTTCAACATTATCTTGATGTTTGGAGCAGGTACTGGATTGATATTTATTCTACGCTGGTTTTGGTGGAGAATCAACGCGTGGAGTGAGATCTCTGCAATGTTCTCATCAGGAATTATTTCCATTCTTTTCAACTTTACGTCTTTAGGAGTGGTGCTCTTTGGTACCGCCGAAGCAGATGGTATTTTGCCTAATTGGTCAACCTATCCTGTTGTAGTGCTTTTAACTTCAATTGTTTGGTTAGCAGTTACCTTCTTGACGCGCCCTGAAAAGGATAAAACCTTATTTGATTTTTATAAACAAACACAACCCGGTGGTCCCGGTTGGGAGAAAATTATTATTAAAGCACGTGCCCAAGGTGTTGCTTTAGTGACCAACAATCAAAAATGGTCTGTTCCTGCGGGTATTTTAGCCACATTGGTAGGTTGTGTCACAATATATGGTGCGCTTTTTAGCACCGGATACTGGATTTACGGGTATTATACCCAAGCCAGCATCCTAACGTTACTCACGCTGATTGCAACCATAGCCCTGGTGAAGCTATGGCAGCGCATAAAAACGAGAGTTTTTTGAGTTTTTTTAAATTGTTTCTGGTGAAAAGGGTGCTCGCAAAAGCACCCTTTTTTTGTTTAAGCGCAGACCTGCTTTGGGATTAACTTCAAACTAATTTAATATTTAATTTTTAAATCAAGTACAACGTTTTCAAAGGCTGGAGGCGATTACACCTACTTTACAAACATTTAAAAAAATCTTAATATTTAGCGTTACTAAGCTACGTTCAGCGGTTATTCAGCGATTATTTTTCAAATCTGTTTAATGTTCTTTTAGTTTTAAAAAGCTTATTGTTGAAATTCTAACGTAAAGTTTGCGTTTTTCACAAAGCGATACCAAAATTGATAAAGAACCTTATGTGTTATATTTATTTGAAGAAGTTGTTTGCCACTGTGTTCGTGCTTGTTTTCGCAGTGGCGCAGCTTTGCGCTCAAGAAGAAGTGCCTGCAAATGCAGTCTATAAGAATGCGCAGGCGCCAATAGAAGATCGCGTTACCGATCTCGTAGAGCGTATGACCATCGAAGAAAAGGTAGGACAACTCACCACACTTTTGGGATGGAAAATGTACACAAAAACTGGTAATTCAGTTAAAGCCAGTGAGGCTTTAAAAGAGGCGATTGCCATTCAAAAAATAGGCGCTCTTTGGGGCGTGATGCGTGCCGATCCTTGGACGCAAAAAACTTTGTCAAATGGGCTGAATCCGGAACTCGCTGCAAAAGCGACTAACGCCATTCAAAAAGTTGCTGTCGAAGAAAGCCGATTAGGAATCCCATTATTTCTGGCGGAAGAAGCGATGCACGGCCATATGGCTATTGGGACTACCGAATTTCCATCAGCTATCGGTCAGGCGAGTACCTTTAATCCGCAATTGAATAAAAAAATGGGAGCGGCAGTTGCAAAAGAATTGCGCGCTCAAGGTGCCCACATCGGTTACGGGCCTATTTTAGATTTAGCACGTGAACCGCGTTGGTCTCGGGTAGAAGAGACCTTCGGCGAAGATCCTTATTTGATTTCTGAAATGGGATTGGGTGTCATCGAAGGCTTTCAAGGTGAAGGAATAGAAAATCCTGAAAGTGTAATTTCTACTTTAAAGCATTTTGCTGCATACGGCGTTTCAGAAGGTGGTCACAACGGTGGTGCAGTACATATTGGGCAACGCGAACTCATGCAAGATTATATGTATCCGTTTAAAAAAGCAATCGATGCTGGTGTGCTTTCTGTAATGACGGCGTACAGTTCGGTTGATGGAATTCCGAGTACTTCAAACAAAGCCTTGCTTACCGGTTTATTGCGCGAGCAATGGGGTTTTGAAGGGTTTGTGGTCTCAGACTTAGCAAGCATCGAAGGTATTAAAGGTGATCATCACGCGGCTGCAACTTTTGAGGATGCTGCTGCCTTAGCGATGAACGCCGGTGTAGATGCAGATTTAGGCGGAAATGGTTTTGATGATGAATTGCTCAACGCTTTTAAAAATGGAAAAGTTTCTGAAGCGCGCTTAGACGAAGCCGTAAAATATGTATTGCGTTTAAAGTTTAAAATGGGGCTTTTTGAAAATCCGTATGTAGAAGAAAAGGCGCCTAAAAAAGTGGTGCGTAGCGCGGCACATATTGCGATCGCAAAAGAAATGGCGCTGGAAGGCGTGACCTTACTTAAAAATGAGAATGGGTTGCTTCCGCTTTCTAAAGAGCTTAAAAAAATTGCAGTGATCGGTCCTAACGCTGATATGATGTATAATCAATTAGGCGACTATACTGCACCACAAGAACCCGAATTTATCGTAACGCCTCTGGAAGGAATTCGTGCCAAAATGCCAAAGGCTGAAATCACTTATGTAAAAGGAACAGCCATTCGCGATACCACTCAAACTGATATTCCTGCGGCGGTTGCAGCGGCCAAAAGCGCTGAAGTAGCTATTGTGGTGCTCGGTGGTTCTAGCGCTCGTGATTTTAAAACAGAATACTTAGAGACGGGTGCAGCGACCGTTTCCTCAAAAGAGGATCAAGTTTTAAGTGATATGGAAAGTGGAGAAGGTTATGACCGTTCTACTTTAGATCTTATGGGAAAACAATTAGAGCTTTTACAGGCGGTAGAAGCGACAGGAACTCCCACAATATTAGTGTTGATTACCGGCAGACCTTTGTTGATCAATTGGCCTGCCAAACACATTCCTGCGATCATAGACACGTGGTATCCCGGCTCACAGGGAGGTCACGCGCTGGCAGATGTTTTATTTGGTGATTATAATCCGGCGGGGCGTTTGCCGGTCTCGATCCCAAAATCGGTAGGGCAATCTCCGGTGTATTATAACCACTGGTGGCCTAAACGCCGAGATTATGTTGAAGAAACTTCGGCACCATTATATGCTTTTGGTCACGGCTTGAGCTATACCACTTTTGACTATTCAGATTTGAAAATTTCGCAAAGCGGAAATGCTACAAACACAACCATTGAAGTTTCGGTTGAAGTTACAAATACCGGAGATCGGGATGGAGACGAAGTCGTTCAACTGTACCTGAGCGATGTGGTGAGTAGCGTGGTCACTCCGGTAAAACAATTACGCGGATTTGAACGCATTCATTTGGACAAAGGCGAAAGCAAAACAGTGACTTTTATCTTAACACCGGCAGAATTAGCGCTGTTTGATGCCGAAATGAATCATGTAGCCGAAGCCGGCGAATTTGAAGTTCAATTAGGAGCTTCTTCTCAAGATATTAGACTTAAAGAACGTTTTGAACTTTCAGAATCTATACAACTTACTAACAACTAACAATACTTATGCGGGACCTTTCATACTCTAAGTTTTTTTATGTTTTAGCTGTGCTGCTGGGATCCCTATCCGGCAGCAACGGCTTATTTGCTCAAGGGGGTAATTTGCACGAACAATCCAAAATATATCAAGCACCTAGCGATCCTCAGGTAAAGGAAAAACTTTCCGTTTGGGGAGATCAAAAATTTGGAATGCTTATTCACTGGGGTGTGTATGCAGTTCCCGGGATTATCGAAAGCTGGCAAATTTGCTCTGAGCCTTGGCTGGAGCGTCCTGAAGGAATCTCATACAACGATTACAAAAAATGGTACTGGAATCTGAGTTCGGTTTTCAATCCTGTGAATTTTGATCCGGATCAATGGGCCGAGGCTGCAGCTGATGCCGGAATGAAATATGTGGTTTTTACTACGAAGCACCACGACGGTTTCAATATGTTTGATACCCAGCAAACCGATTATAAAATCACCAACGGACCTTTCAAAAACCATCCAAAAGCCAATGTCGCCAAATATGTATTTGAGGCATTTAGAAAGAAAGATTTTATGATCGGCGCTTATTTTTCTAAACCAGACTGGCATTCGCAAGATTTCTGGTGGGATAAATATGCAACACCAGACCGTAATGTGAATTATGACATCAGAAAGTATCCTGAAAAATGGAAAAGCTTTCAGGATTTCACATTCAACCAGATCAGTGAGTTGATGCAGGATTATGGGTCTATAGACATTTTATGGTTAGATGGTGGCTGGGTACGCCCGCGTGAGACGGTGACCGATGAAGTGCGCGCTTGGGGAGCTCCAATTCCAGAATTCAGTCAGGAGATCGATATGCCACGCATCGCAAAAATGGCACGCGAAGCACAGCCGGGAATCATCTTTGCAGACCGTACCGTTCACGGGCCTTACGAGAATTATCAAACTCCTGAGCGTTCGATCCCGGAAACCAAACTAGATCATCCTTGGGAAACCAATATGACCTTAGGAAATAACTGGGGTTATGTGCCTAATGATAACTTTAAAACTTCGGCAAAAGTGATTCACAGTTTAATTGAAGTGGTAGCCAAAGGTGGAAACATGCTTTTAGGTGTTGGCCCACAACCAGATGGTTTGCTGCCTCCTGATGCGCTACCTATTCTTACTGAAATAGGAGATTGGTTAGATACAAACGGTGAGGCAATTTACAGTACCCATGCAATTGACAATTATCACAGTGAGGCAACGTATTTTACGGCAAACGACAAAAATACCTTTGCAATAACTTTATTGACCGAAGGTGAAGCGGTACCCAATACGGTGAGCTGGGAAGGTAACCTTCCTAAAAAAGGAAGCAGTCTTAAACTGGTAAGTACCGGAAAAAAAATAAACTATACGATTAAAGATAATGTGGTAACTGTAAGGCTTCCTGCTTCAGTAAGAAACACCGCAAAAGCAGCGCTTGCATTTTCTTATAAATCAGAATAAACGCTTTTTATGAATAGATTCTATATTCCTTTTTTAAGTTTTTTATTGTGTGGTCTTGTGGCCTGCGAATCTTCAAATGATGGTGTCCCTGAGCCTTATGGTGCAGTGCCTTCAGAAGATCAACTCGCTTGGTATGATATGGAAATGAATGCCTTTATTCATTTTACCATAAACACCTTTACCGATAAAGAATGGGGTTATGGAGACGAATCTCCAGAGCTTTTTAATCCATCTGCATTGGACACTGATCAGTGGATGTCTGTTCTGGAAGAAACCGGTTTTAGCGGAACCATTCTAACTGCAAAACACCACGACGGTTTTGCTTTATGGCCTTCTGCATACACGGAGCACGATATAGCGTCGAGTCCGTATAAAGATGGAAAAGGGGATTTAGTAAAAGAAGTTGCAGAAGCAGCCAAAGCACATGGATTGGAGTTTGGCGTTTATTTATCACCTTGGGATCGTAATCGTGCCGATTATGGTGAGGAATCTTACATCAGATATTACCGCAATCAACTTAAAGAGTTATTCACCGGTTACGGACCTGTTTTTGAAATGTGGTTTGATGGTGCTAACGGAGGTGACGGCTATTATGGCGGCGCCAATGAAGAGCGCAAGATCGATCGTCAAAATTATTATGATTGGCCCACAACGTTGAAAATGGTTGATTCTATGCAGCCGCCTGTGTTGTTTTTTAGCGATGCAGGACCAGATTTGCGTTGGGTAGGAAATGAACGCGGAATTGGCGGAGAGACCCATTGGAACACCATTACAACAGATACGCTTTATGCCGGTAAAGCAGGGATTGAAGAACTCTTGCAAAGTGGAACTAAAAATGGCAAAAGCTGGATTCCGGCAGAGGTAAATACTTCGATTCGTCCGGGGTGGTTTTATCACGCTTCAGAAGATTCGCTGGTGCGTTCTCCAGAAAATTTATTTGAATTGTATCTGACTTCGGTAGGTCGCGGTTCAACCTTATTATTGAATATTCCGCCAGACCGTCGCGGTTTATTTCACGAGAATGATGTGGCGTCACTTCGTGGATTCAGAAAAATATTAGACAGCGTTTTTGCTGAAAATTTAGCCGAAAAAGCCACTGCTACCGCAACTCCTGTGCGTGGCGATAAGCCAGTTTATGCTGCAGACAAAGTGCTTGATGGCGATGCAGAAACTTATTGGGCAACAAATGACGGTGTAACTACCGGAAGCATCGAACTGAGTTGGGAAGCGCCGCAAACACTGAATTATATTTCGCTTCAAGAGTATATTAAACTAGGTCAGCGCGTGGCTGCGTTTACGGTTTCGGTTTGGGAAGATGGTGCTTGGAAAGAAGTGCAAAACCAAACAACGATCGGGCATAAACGCATCCTGAAATTAAACGGAGTGGAAACGTCAAAACTTAAAATCGAGATCACCGAAGCACTAGCTTGCCCATTGATCTCTAACATCGAAGTATACTAGATTCTATGCAAGTTGTAAGAACAAACTTTTTCGCTTTAGTCTTAATTGTGTTGAGTTTTGGCTTTGCTCAAGCTCAAGATGATGCATCATTCAAAATAGAAAATGGCTCTTTTGTATATAATGGGAAGCCGACGCCTATTTACTCTGGCGAGATGCATTATGAGCGTATTCCGAAGGAATATTGGCGTCATCGCATTCAGATGATGAAAGCGATGGGTTTGAATACCATCGCCACCTATGTGTTCTGGAATTATCACAATCCGGCGCCCGGAGTTTGGGATTTTGAAAGCGGAAACCGCAATGTAGCCGAGTTTATTAAAATCGCCAAGGAAGAAGAGATGTTTGTCATTTTACGCCCTGGACCTTATGCCTGCGGTGAGTGGGAATTTGGCGGGTATCCTTGGTTTTTGCAAAACATTCCGGGACTTAAAGTGCGTGAGAACAATGCGCAATTTTTAGCAGCTTGTAAAGAATACATCAACGAACTCGCTAAACAGGTGGCGCCTTTGCAGGTCAATAATGGAGGAAACATCATTATGACGCAGGTAGAGAATGAGTTTGGTTCGTATGTGGCTCAGCGGGAAGATATCGCTCCGGAAGATCATAAAGCATACAAAGAAGCTATTTTTAAAATGCTGAAAGATGCCGGTTTTCAGGCACCATTTTTTACTTCTGATGGTGCGTGGCTTTTTGAAGGCGGAAGTCTTGAAGGCGTATTACCCACAGCTAATGGAGAAGGAAATATCGATAACCTGAAAAAGGTGGTCAATAAATTTAATAATAACGAAGGGCCGTATATGGTTGCTGAGTTTTATCCCGGTTGGTTAGATCATTGGGCAGAGCCTTTTGTGAAAATTAGCGCTTCAGATATTGCAAAACAAACTGAAGTGTATCTCAAAAACGGTGTGAATTTCAATTTTTATATGGCCCACGGCGGAACCAATTTCGGTTTTACCTCAGGAGCCAATTATAATGATGAACACGATATTCAGCCGGATATTACCAGCTACGATTATGATGCGCCAATTTCTGAAGCTGGTTGGGTAACTCCTAAATATGACAGTATTCGCGCATTGATGCAAAAATATGCACCGTATGAGATCCCGGCGGTACCGGAGCAAATTCCGGTGATTGAAATTCCACAGATTCAATTGGCAAAAACAACGGATGCGCTTACGTTTATCAAAAAGCAAAAACCAGTGACGAGTGATAGTCCGCTTACGTTTGAGCAACTCGAGCAAGGTTTTGGTTATGTGTTGTATAAAAAACGCTTTACGCAACCTATCACCGGAACGCTTAAAGTGCCCGGGCTACGCGATTTTGCGACCGTTTATGTAAATGGTAAGAAAGTAGGCGAACTCAACCGCGTCTTCAACTCGTATGAAATGCCGATTAAAATCCCTTTTAATGGGAGTTTAGAGATCTTGGTAGAAAATATGGGCCGCATCAATTACGGAGCAGAGATCGTAAATAACCTTAAAGGAATTACCGCTCCCGTGAGTATCAATGATTATGAGATCACAGGTGGTTGGGAGATGTATAAAGCGCCTTTTGCGGAAGTGCCGGAAGTTATAAATTCAACGGAAGTAAAAACAGGAAGACCGGTCGTGTATTCCGGAAGTTTTGATTTGAAAAAGCAAGGAGATACCTTTCTTAATATGAGTGAAATGGGTAAAGGAATCGTTTTTGTAAACGGACATAATTTAGGGCGTTATTGGAAAGTAGGCCCACAGCAAACGCTGTATGTTCCCGGGTGCTGGTTGAAGAAAAAAGGCAATACCATTACCATTTTTGAACAGCTTAATGAAGTTGCGGCGACTTCTATATTTGCACAAAAAACACCGATTCTTGAGGATCTAAAAAATTAAACAAAGCCCCTATGTCAAAAAAATATATCAAAGAAGCTTGCGTAGAAAGCCTGGCTCAGGCTATTAAAGCCGAAGAAAAAGGAGCAGACCGCTTGGAGCTTTGTGCTTACCTCGCTTTTGACGGTTTAACGCCGGCTCCAGATCTAATTTCTGAAGTGATCAAGGCGGTTAAGATCCCGGTACGCGTGATGATCAGGCCGCGTAATGGCGACTTTAATTACAATGAAGAAGAGCTTGAACATATGAAAGCCTGCATAGCATTTTGTAAGAAAGAAGGCGCTGAGGGTGTAGTTTTTGGCGTTTTAAACGAATCTAAGAAACTCAATATTGAGGCTATTAAAATGCTTACTAAAGCAGCAAAGCCTTTAAAAGTGGTGATTCATAAAGCCATTGATGCAACACCAGATATTGACGCAGCTTTAAAAGAGCTTTTGCAGGTTGAAGGTGTAGATACTTTACTCACTTCTGGAGGGAAATCTAATGCGTTTGATGGGGCGGAAAATTTAAACCGACTAATAACAATGGCGGGAAATAAACTTCAGATTATGCCTGCCGGAAAAATCACTCAATTCAATTTAACCGAACTTCATCATCTCGTGGAAGCAGAAGCATATCACGGAAGATTGATCGTTGGAGAATTAGCCTAATCAATGCATTCAGAAAAGATCAAAGTACAAGTAGTCGTTTTAATTTTAGGTGTGTTTACTGCGTGTCAAACGAGCGAAACGCCTAAATTAAGTATCGTACAAGAAGGGTTTATTTATGAGGAAGCACCTTTTCCGCAGTGTCACGCTTCAACCTTGGTTGAGGCCCAGGACGGAAGTATTATCGCAGCTTGGTTTGGTGGGGAATACGAGCGGCATCCCGAAGTAAGTATTTATCAAAGTAAACTAACGGATACCGTTTGGTCAACACCGCAAAAAATCGCTGACGGTAAGGTAGAAAACGATACACTGAGTTACCCTACGTGGAATCCCGTGCTTTTCAAAAATGCCGAAAATACATTGATGCTGTATTACAAAGAAGGTCCGTCGCCATCTTCCTGGTGGGGAAAATTGAAAACTTCTGAAGATAACGGCGCTTCGTGGTCAGCATCAGAGCAATTACCCGATGGCATTTTAGGTCCTATCAAAAATAAGCCTATTCAACTTGCAAACGGAAGTATTGTAAGTCCGTCTAGCGTAGAGTCAGAAGATGGTGCAGTTTGGAAATCTCATATCGAATTATCAAGCGATAACGGCTATACCTGGGAACGCGTTGCGATACCTTCAGTAGATACAGTTAAAGTTATTCAGCCTACCTTGATTCAGCTTCAAAATGGAAATCTGAAAGCACTTTTACGCAGTGATCAAAATTACATTTTAGAAAGTGAAAGTTCAGATCAGGGAAAAACCTGGTCAGAAGCTACCAAGGGAACGATGCTTAATCCCAACAGCGGGATTGATGCGGTTACGCTTAAGAGCGGAAATTTTCTTTTGGTTTACAATCCTACCGAAGCCGGAGCTGATTGGTCAGACGGGCGCAATAAACTCAATCTGGCGTACAGTACAGACGGTTCGCATTGGGAAGACGTGTTGCAGTTAGAAAATGAGGCTGAAGGCGAATTTAGCTACCCTGCGATCATTCAAGATTCAGAAGGTTTGGTGCATATTACATACACGCATAACCGGTCAAAAATTAAATACCTGCAACTTAAGCTAGAGTAGTCTAGACCAAGGTTAATTTAATTCCCATCTCGCGAATACGCTCTGCATCAGCGGCAGATAGGTCCTTATCTGTGATGATCTCGCTGATCTCATCAAGCTCACAAATCTTTGCCAGACTGCGCTTTCCAAATTTTGAAGAATCGGCTAGAATGATGGTTTTTTGAGCAGCTTCCATCATTTTTTTATTAAGAATGGCCTCTTCAATATTGGTTGTGGTACAGCCAAAATCCAGATCAATCCCGTCTACGCCCATAAAGAATTGATGCGAAGAGATGTGGTTGAGAATGTGCTCGGCATAGTGACCGGTAACAGAGCCAGAGCGGTGTCTTATATTTCCACCCAACTGAATGATGTCTATATCGCGATGTTTCATCAACTCAATCGCAACGAGAAGCGAGGAGGTGATTACGTTGAGCTTGCCAATGGGTTTAATCGCTTTCGCCAGCTGTTGTACGGTTGTTCCGCTTGCGATAATGATAGAATCGTTTTCCTGGATGCGTTGAGCAGCCGCTTCTGCAATCAAAGATTTTTCTTCGGCAGATATTGAAGCTTTTTCGCTTACGTCGCGCTCATTCATATAAGGATTTTCTAAAGAGGCACCACCGTGCGTTCTAAAGAGTAAACCTTTATCTTCCAGAAGTTTCAAATCTTTTCTTATGGTTACGGCTGAGACATCGAGTCGCTCACAAAGGGTCGCAACTTTAACATGTTTCTCTTTTTTTAAAAGATCTAAAATTTCCTGATGACGTTCCATTACTATAAGGTTTGAGTGCATAAAAGCACTACAAATATAAGGTCTTAAAGCGTTTTTAAAAACGCTTTCTTTTAGTTTCGTTTTTAATCGTTATTGTGAATTTTAACGAAACTTTAACTTTCAAATGAAATCGATTTAGTATCATTTTATATATATTTGGCAGCATAAAGAAAAATTAAGAAACCAAACGATGGCGAATATATTTGCGCGTGAGCATTTGACAGGACAACTTTCACAAACCAAAAAATGGGATGTGATTGTGATTGGAGGAGGAGCTACCGGACTGGGTGTTGCTTTAGATAGTGCTACTCGAGGCTATAAAACCTTGTTGTTAGAGCAGGTAGATTATGCAAAGGGAACTTCTAGCCGAAGTACAAAATTAGTGCACGGTGGCGTGCGCTATCTTGCACAAGGAGATATTGACCTGGTTAAAGAAGCTTTATACGAGCGCGGATTATTGGCGCAAAACGCACCGCATCTGGTGAAGAACCAAAACTTCATCATTCCAAACTACAGATGGTGGGAAGGAATTTATTATACCATCGGGTTAAAAGCTTATGATTTTCTAGCCGGAAAATTGAGTTTAGGAAAATCGAAGCATATCAACAAAACCAAGACTACAGAGCGTCTTTCAACCCTAAGACAAAAAGGACTTTATGGTGGAGTCGTATATAAAGATGGGCAGTTTGATGATTCGCGTTTGGCGACGAATATCGCACAAACCGCAATTGAAAACGGAGCTACTTTACTCAACCATTTTAAAGTCATTGATCTTTTGCAAAACGATACCGGTAAAGTCATAGGTGTCGAAGCGAAAGATACCGAAACCGATGCGCATTACAGGTTTTCAAGTGATGTGGTGATCAATGCAACCGGAGTATTTACCGATGAGATCCTGCATATGGAAAACGCCGAAGCTAAAAAATCGGTAGTGCCAAGTCAGGGGGTGCATCTAGTTTTTGATAAATCATTTTTGCCGGGAGACGATGCGATTATGATCCCTAAAACCAGTGACGGTCGCGTGTTGTTTGCTGTGCCTTGGCATGATAAAGTGTTAGTGGGTACTACAGATACCAATCTGGATGATCATAGTTTGGAGCCTCAGGCACAGGAGCAGGAAATTGAATTTATCCTACAAACCTTCAATAATTATTTGAATAAAAAAGTGACGCGCGCTGATGTACGCAGCATTTTTGCCGGTTTGCGTCCGCTTGCTGCGCCTAAAGATGATTCTGAAAAAACAAAGGAAATCTCGCGTAGCCATAAAGTGATCGTTTCAGAAACTGGATTGATTACCATCACCGGCGGAAAGTGGACGACCTATCGCAGAATGGCGCAAGACACGATAAATAAGGCTATTTCGCTTAAAAAGCTTCCGAAGAAAGCCTGTGAAACTGCGCATTTAGCAATTCACGGAGCAACGGCTACAGAAGATCGTACCAATCATTTATACATCTATGGTAGTGATCAAAAAGGGATTGCGAGTCTGATAAAAGAACAACCGGAATTGGGTGAGAAATTACACGAGCGTCTTCCGTTTTTGAAAGCGGAAGTGATCTGGGCCGTGCGTTATGAAATGGCGCGTACAGTTGAAGATGTGTTGGCTAGACGCGTGAGAGCTTTGTTTTTAGATGCGGCTGCTGCCCGTGAAATGACTGCTGAGGTAGCGCGATTGATCGCAGCTGAGCTGAATCGTGATGAAGCCTGGAAACTTAATCAGATAGAAGAATTTACAAAATTGGCTAACCACTATTGCATTGAAGGCAATACGGTTACCGCATAAATAAAATCGGCACTACGGCTTTAACGTCGCAGTGCCTTAATCTTTAAACCTATATTATACAACATGGACCAGTTTATATTATCCCTGGATCAGGGAACAACAAGTTCGCGCGCAATCGTTTTCGACAAGAAAGGTGGAATTGTGTCGATAGCTCAGAAAGAATTTAAACAATACTTCCCTAAACCGGGTTGGGTAGAGCACGATCCTCAGGAGATATGGTCTACGCAGGCAGGTGTTGCAGCAGAAGCAACGGTTTCTAAAGGTTTAAATGGAAAAAATATAGCAGGGATCGGGATTACCAATCAGCGGGAAACAGTTGTTGTTTGGGATAAAAACACCGGTGAACCCGTATATAACGCGATCGTTTGGCAAGACAAGCGTACGGCAGATTATTGCGAAGAACTGAAAGAAAATGGCAAGGCTGAAATGATTCAGGAGAAAACCGGATTGGTGATCGACTCGTATTTCGCCGGGACCAAAGTAAAATGGATTTTAGATAATGTGAAAGGTGCACGCGAAAAAGCCGAAGCCGGAGATTTGATCTTAGGAACGATAGACACGTGGTTGATCTGGAAATTCACCAAAGGTGACTTACACGTGACCGATGTCACTAATGCGTGTAGAACCTTGCTTTTTAACATCAATACGATGGAATGGGATGAGGAGCTTCTTGAGCTTTTTGATGTTCCTAAAAGTATGCTTCCGGAAGTTAAAGATTCTAGTGAAGTGTATGGGCATACCAAAACCACCATTTTTGCATCTAAAATTCCTATTGCCGGAATCGCGGGAGATCAGATGGCAGCATTGTTTGGGCAGATGTGTACCAAAAAAGGAATGGTTAAAAATACCTACGGAACGGGTTGCTTTATGTTGATGAACATTGGAGATAAACCTATTCTTTCTAAAAATAATTTATTGACCACGGTTGCCTGGAGAATTAACGGTAAAACCGAATACGCACTCGAAGGAAGCATTTTTATTGGTGGTGCCGTAGTACAATGGTTACGCGATGGTTTAGGAATTATCAATAAATCTGAAGATGTAGAACCGCTGGCAGAGTCTGTTGAATCTACAGATGGCGTATATTTTATTCCAGCATTTGCCGGTCTTGGTGCACCGTATTGGAATCAAAAAGCAAAGGGAACTATTTTTGGCGTAACCCGCGGAACCACTGATGCGCATATCGCACGTGCTTCGATAGAAGCGATCGCTTATCAAACGATGGATATTCTAAAATCTATGGAAGCTGATTCAGGAATTGATATTAAAGAACTGCGTGTTGACGGTGGCGCTTCAGTAAATGAAACCTTGATGCAATTTCAGGCAGACGTATTAGATTCAATAACAGTGCGTCCTAAAATCACCGAAACTACTGCTCTGGGAGCTGCATATCTTGCAGGTCTTGCCGTAGGCTTCTGGGAAAGTAAAGAAGAGATTCAAGAGATGTGGCAAGAAGATAAACGCTTTGAGCCTGTTAAACCTAAGGAGGATGTAGAAGCCGGGATCAAAGGTTGGTACCGCGCAGTTAAAGCACTAGAACACTGGACTAAATTATAAGAATTATGACACCATTTATAGCAGAAGTTTTAGGAACGGCTTTATTGATCCTTTTAGGAGGAGGGATTGTAGCTAATGATATTTTAAACAAAACCAAGGGAAATGGTGGTGGTTGGATGACCATCACCACCGCTTGGGGACTTGCAGTTTTTGTAGGTGTTGTTGTTGCCGGCCCATATAGTGGGGCGCATTTAAACCCAGCGGTGACCATTGGTCTGGCAGCCGGTGGATTGTTTCCGTGGGCAGATGTACCTACGTATCTCGCAGCAGAATTTATTGGGGCGATGATTGGTTCGTCCTTGGTGTATGTGATGTACAAAGACCATTTTGATGCTACCGAAGACGGCGGACTCAAACGGGCAGTTTTTTGTACAGACCCGGCGATCCCAAACAATTTTAGAAATATAGTAAGTGAGATTTTAGGGACTTTCGTGTTGCTTATTTGTGTATTCTATTTTTCTGATGCAGAAATTGCCGACGGTACAGGAACTAAAGTGGGTCTGGGTTCTATAGGAGCGATTCCTGTGGCATTCGTCGTGTGGGGAATTGGTCTTTCTTTAGGAGGAACCACTGGTTATGCCATCAATCCCGCTCGGGATTTAGGTCCGCGTATCGTGCACGCTATTCTTCCTATAAAAGGAAAGATCGATAGCGGTTGGAGTTACGCTTGGATTCCCATAGTAGGTCCAATTATCGGAGCCGTGCTGGCAGCTTTACTCTTTTTAGTCTTAAACTAATTTATATCTAAAAAATCATTTTATGAAATTATTGAAAACGGCCTTAGCGCTGTGGTGCATTCTCGCACTTCAGCAGCTACAGGCACAGGAAGACTTACGCTCTTCTGATCTTGAAATTACTGATTCTACAGCAACCGAATACAAGCCTTTTTCGTTCAATCTGAAGGCAAAAAATATGCACTTATGGAAGGGTTTGCGCGTTACCGATGCTCCGGTTCTGGATGTAGATCTTAACTATACCTCACGCGACGGCAAGTTTAAAGCCGGACTTTGGGGCGGTGCGGGTGTTACAGGATACTACACCGAATTTGATTATTATGTTTCCTACAGCACCAATGGTTTTTCACTTAGTGTTTGGGATATCAACAACTACAGTGATTTTCCTGACGCCGGAATCTTTGATTATGACCGAAGCACAACATCTCATTTTATCGATGTAACCTTAGGCTATGAGTTTAAGCCGATTCCTTTAAAGCTTTCCTGGAGTACCATCGTGCAAGGACGAGATACGTATCTTGCTGATAATGGCGAGTTGAAGAATGCCTTTTCAAACTATGTTGAGGTAAGCTACGGTCTGATTCAGAAAAAAGACTGGTCGCTAAGCGCATTTGTAGGTGGGGCCTTTTCTTTTGAGAATGAAGCGCACTTTTATGGTGATAAACCTAATGTTACCAATCTAGGGATTATTTATGCTAAAGAAGTTCCTGTGCTTAAGAAATTCACCATCCCAATGGCTGCAACCGCCATGTGGAATCCCGAGCAAGAGTATGGCGCGATCGAAGTTGCTATAACCTTATTCTAAGAATTAATAAATTTTCTAATGTCTTTATTGGCACCATAAAGTACCAAGATGTCGCCATGCTCTAAAAGTAATTGGGGGGTGGCGACACTTTGAACATCAATAATCGTTTTGGTCTTTCCTATTTCGCTGTCTACACGAGCATTCTTCAGTGTAGTTAGAACAAGAAGATTGTAGCGTTCTCTAAACTGTACCTCTTCAACAGTTTTATTTTCATAATGCTTAGGCAATTTTACCTCTACAATACTGAAATAATCATTCAACTCAAAAGAGTCTACTACGCCGCGCATACATAATTTTTTTGCCAGACGCTCTGCACTTTCTTGTTCAGGATGCACGATCTCATCTACACCAATGGCGCTTAACACATTTTCGTGCAAAGGATTTACTGCACGACTGATGAGTTTTTTCACCTTCAGGTTTTTAAAAAGTGCGGTAACCATCACATTGGTTCCTTGGTTTTCCCCAATGGCAACAATGACCATATCGGTATCTTTAAGTGGTAAACCAGAAACGGTAGATTCATCTGTCGCATCAAGGCAAATGGTGTGCGTGATCTTTTCTTTTAAGGCATCTACGCGATTCATTTTAATATCAATGCCAATAACTTCGTTTCCTTGCCCGGTAAGTTTTTCGGCTAATGAAGCTCCAAAACTTCCTAGTCCCACAATGATATATTTCATAATCTAAAGCTTTTAGTTGATCAAAATTTCTTCGGTAGGATAGCGGTAAGCTTTGTATTTCATTTTTCTGAAAAGTGCGATCAGAATGGTAAGCATACTTACTCTCCCTATAAACATAACTACGATTAAAACACCTTTACTTCCTGCAGAAAGATTAGCGGTAATTCCTAAACTAAGTCCTACTGTACTGTATGCTGAAAAGCATTCAAAAGCGATGCTCAGCAAGGTTTTGTCAGGGTCAAATGCTGCGATAGCGATCACCGCAAAACCAATAACCACTAGCGATAGCGAGATAATGGCAAAGGCTCTTCTTACCGAAATATCTGCGATCTCTCGTCGATAAACTTCAATACGTTCTTTTCCTTTAGCGAGACTTAAAAAGTTTAAAGTGGCAATGGCAAACGTACTGGTTTTGATTCCACCTCCTGTTGAAGCCGGCGAGGCACCAACCCACATTAACAAGAAAATCATCATCAGGGTAGAAAAATGCAGCTGGTTCATATCTAAGGTGTTGAAACCGGCAGTTCTGGGTGTTGTTGCTCCAAAAAGCGCGGTAACCAATTTTCCAAATTCGTTATGTTCTGCCAGTGTATTTTGATATTCGTTAGCATAAAATACGGCAGTTCCTAAGAGCGCTAACGCAGAGGTTGTGATCAAGGTGATGCGACTGCTCAAACTTAAAACCCAGGGTTTGTAGATGATTCCGCGGTTGCGATATTTGATCGGATTTATGATCTTATATTTTAAATATTTTAAAACATTGATCACTATTGGGAATCCCAATCCGCCAAATACAAACAGTGCTATGAGCGTGAGCTGTAAAAAATAATTATATCTAAAGTTGATGTCGTAGATCCCGTTAGATAAGGTAGAAAAACCAGCGTTACAAAATGCAGAAACAGCATGAAACACCGAGAAAAAGATGCGGTCTGTAAGGTCTTGGAAGTTTTCGGCTTTAAGACTGATGAATATCAATACGGCACCTACCGCTTCGATAGAAAAGGTAATGACTAGAATACGCTTTAACGTAGAAAACACTTCGCCGATCTTATTAGAATTATTCATATCGCTCAAGACAACTTGATTCTCAAAAGAGGACATTCCTTTAAAAAAATAGCTGAAATAGCTCGCAAAAGTCAAGATCCCCAATCCGCCTAGTTGAATGAGAAAAACAATAATATTTTGTCCTAGAGGAGTGAAATAACTTCCGGTATCTACAACGATAAGTCCCGTTACGCAGACGGCGCTTGTTGAGGTGAACAACGCATCTAGAAATGAAATTCCCTCGTAAGTTGCTTTGGGCAACATCAGTAAAAAAGTGCCTAATAAAACGATCGCGATAAAACTGGCGATAAAAAGCTGTGCCGGGTTGAGATGACTTTTTTTATAATCGATACGTTGCTCTGCAAACTCTCGTATGAATGTGAGTAAAATCGCGGCTTTCACCCATTTGTCATTGTATAAAAAACTCAGGTGGTTGTGTGCTTCGGTACCCAAAAAATGAATGCCAATAATGTACAAAATGACCAGAATACTCAAGGCGTCAAATAGGATGACCTGGGTGCTTAGTCGTTTTGATTGTGTGAAGTAACGTACCAGTGTGGTAGCTATTCCTATAAAAAGAATAAAAAGGTAGTAGGCATTTAAAAAGGTTTGAATGTGTTTTGATTGTTCATAACCAAAGTCGAGAATGAAAGCAAAAACACCCAGCAGACTTAATATAAAAACAGTGCGAAACAGCGTCTGTAGCTTAAACACGTTAGCTAATGTCTCTCTCAAAGCTTTTCTATTAAAATTACGGGGCAAATTTACGGTATTACGACATACTCCTCATTTTTAGGTCTTAAAATAAACCCAAAGTTGGGCCGACTTATTTTCGGCTGAAAAGGATAAGGCTTCAAGGGTTTTTAGCTGAATTTAAAGCCGTATTTTTGCGAAAAATTGAATAGCGATGGAAGCAAAGGATACAGCGCGTTTAGAATTGTCTGAAGAACAAATGCGTGATTACGGTTATAAAGTGGTAGATGCTATTGTAGAGCATCATCTTAACCAGCATAAAAAGAAACCGGTAGCACAAGCGAGCCGAGAAGAAATGGATTCTTTATTGCGAGAGCACGCTCCAGAAGCGCCAACTTCGGCAGACGAGGTGTTTGATACTGTAATGGAAAAAGTGATGCCTTTTACAAACATCATGAGTCATCCTAAGTTTTATTCTTTTGTTCCCGGGCCTAGCAATTATGTGAGTGCGATGGCAGATGCTTTGGCTACAGGATTTAATGTGTTTTCTGGAGGTTGGGCAGCTTCGCCGGCAGCAGCAGAGCTCGAGATTATCACCATAAACTGGTTGCTGAGTTTATATGGTTTTCCTAAAAAACGCGGTGGCGGAATTTTCACCAGCGGTGGCTCGATGGCAAATCTTACTGCATTGATCACGGCACGCAATATTAAGTGTGGTGATGATTTTTCTAAAGCAGTGATTTACCTTTCAGATCAGGCGCATTCTTCAAACATCAAGGCGATTCGCGTGATGGGTTTCAGAAAGGAACAAATACGCTTAATCCCAACCGATATTGAATTTAAGTTCGCGATCAATAAGCTGAAAAATGCGATTAATAAAGACCGTCTCGCCGGTTGGAAACCGTTTTGTTTACTGGCTTCAGCGGGTACAACAAATACGGGAACTGTAGATCAATTGACCGAACTGGCCGCGATTGCAAAGGCCGAAGATTTATGGTTTCATATTGATGGGGCGTATGGTGGCGCAGCAATTCTGGCTAAGAATGGAAAGCAATTGTTGAAAGGTGTTGAGAAGGCCGACTCGCTAACGGTAGATCCGCACAAATGGTTTTATCAGCCTTATGAAATGGGATGCTTGCTTGTGCGCAATCACAAGTGGCTAAGCGGAACGTTTACCGAAGTTCCTGAGTATCTTAAAGATGTAGAAGGTAATAGTTCTGAGATCAATTTTTACGACCACGGAATCCAATTGACGCGTCGATTTAGAGCGCTTAAATTTTACATGAGTATCAAAACCTTTGGCCTAAAGGCCTTTAGAGAAGCGGTGCAATACAACTTTGATCTGTGTGAAAAGGTAGAGAGCATTCTACGGAAAAGTAAAAAATGGGAAGTGGTTTCTCCGGCTACTCTGGCAGTGATCAATTTTAGATACAATCCTATTGATCAAAACCTATCTGAGCAGGAGCTTGATGCGCTTAACACCAAAATCTCTGAAGGTGTTGTCAATTCTCGAGAGGCGATGCTGGTTACCACTATTCTTAACGGGCAGACCGTTTTACGTATGTGTTTGATCAATCCGCGTACGACGCTGGCAGATGTAGAAGAAACCATCGCATTGTGCGAGAGCATGGCAGAATAAGTACTCGGTAATCGAGGTTTTAATTCTTTATATACTAAAGGCTAAAATGGACTATTCTTCCATTTTAGCCTCTATTTTTTCTATAGGAACCGGAGCATTAGCACCCTTGGTTCCGGCTACGAGAGCACCAAGCGCACAAGCAAATGCTAAAGATTTTTCGGGTGTGTTTTCAACTTTAAAAAGTTGGTAGATGAGTCCGGCTAAAAATGAATCCCCGGCACCCACGGTATCCACAACTTGGGTGCTGTAACCGCTATTTTTGGCGATAGCTCCATTTTTATAAAGTAGAGCACCATCAGCGCCTAGAGTAATACAAATAATATCGGTATTGGTAAGTTTACTTATAGCTGAAAGTTGCGCTTCAATACTAAGATTTGAGATGTCTAAAAACTGAGCAACTTCTTCAAGCTCCTCGTCATTCATTTTGATCATTTGTGCTTGCTTCATAAACTCGATGAGCGTTTCCATCTCATAGTGTGGCGCGCGCAAATTCACATCAAAAATAGCATAGTTAGCCAGCTGAAGCAGGCTGTTAAGCGTTTCGCTAGATTCTTTACTACGAGCTGCTAAAGAACCAAAAATAAATAGATCGGCATTTTTAACGGCTTTACTATTTTTTTCGGTAAGCCTAATAGTATCCCAGGCAACCGGTTTTTTTATAGTGTAAGAAGCACTGCCTGAAGCATCGAGAGCGACTTCTACTTGGCCGGTTTCTAGTTTATGATCTTCCTGAATGAGATTTTGATCGAGTTCAAAAGTTTTGATGGCTTCACGGGTTTCTTCAGCTAAAGCATCTTGTCCCAATTTACTGATCATTTGCATCGTGACGCCCAGACTTTTCATACGCAAGCACAAATTGAGCGGAGCGCCGCCTAAAGCTTTTCCGTCAGGAAAAACATCCCATAAAATTTCACCGAAACAAATTGCGTTTAAATACTCTTTCATTATCCCAATATTTTTTCTTCTAGTTCTTCCAAGGAAATTCCTTTGGTTTCAGGCATCATAAATTTGGTAAACAATAATTGTAAAAACATCATAAACGCAAAAAAGGCAAAAATTGGCCACGGATTGTCTTTGAAAATTCCGTTTTCCCCATCTAGGAAAACCGGAGTTAAAAGCGTGATCAAAGCGGCAAAAACCCAATGCGTTCCCGTTCCCCAAGATTGCCCGTAAGCACGTACTTTATTAGGGAAAACTTCAGAAATAAATACCCAAATTACGGCACCTTGACCCACTGCGTGTGAAGCGATAAAGATCAAGATAAAAGTGAGCAACACTGCCGAACTCGCTCCGCTGTAAAAACACCAAGCAACCGTAACGAGACTGATGATGTAACCAAATGAGCCAATAAACATCAACGTGCGACGTCCCAAACGATCGATCAAACCAACACCAACAAATGTAAAGACCAGATTCACGACGCCGATTGAAATAGAGTTTAGTAAAGAATCTTCAGTAGCTAAACCGGCTTTTACCAAAATTTCAGGGGCATAATACAGAATAAAATTAATCCCGGAAACCTGATTGAAAAAGGCGATTAAGAAGGCCAGAATCAGTGGTTTTTTAAAACGCGCGGTAAAGAGTTTTACATCATCGGTAGTTTTTGCTAATTCGGTTTTAATGCTGTCAATTTTACGCTGTGTTTGCAATTTGTCATAAACCTGATTAAGCACGGCAAAAGCAGCTTTTTCATCCTTTTTCTTATGAAGCAGCCAGCGCGGACTTTCAGGAACGGTCATTACCAGAACCGTATATAAAAACGCAGGAATCGCTTCAACACCCATCATCCAGCGCCAGTCATTTTCACCTTGAAAACCTTCTAAAAGATAATTTGAAAAGAATGCGATAAGAATACCTAATACCAGATTAAATTGATACAGAGCGACCAGCTTACCGCGATTAGAAGCGGTTGTGATTTCTGAAATATACGTAGGCGCAGCTACGGAAGAAGCACCAACACCCACACCCCCAATAAATCTAAAAAAGGAAAATAAATAGGGGTCGGGAGACAAGGCAGAACCTAAAGCCGAAGCAAAATAGAGAATCCCGATCCAGAATAAAGTCTTTTTACGCCCGAACTTGTCACAAGGGATTCCGCCGGTCAATGAGCCCAGAACGGTACCCCAAAGTGCCATAGACATAATGAACAGGCCGTGAAACCAAGGTGAGAGATTCCATAATTCTTTAACCGGTAAATTAGCTCCAGATATTACTACGGTGTCAAAACCAAATAAAAAACCGGCAAGTGCTACCGTGACAGACCATTTTTGTACTGCTTTCATAAACTTGTATTCAATTAATTATTGTCCTTCCAGATCGAAGGAATAGGGGTGATTTTTAAATTTTTCACTTCGTCTTCAGTAGTGATACTGAATTGCGTGTAAGGCTTATTTGGGAAAAACTGTGCGGTGATCGCATTAGCGCCGCTATCTGCAAAAAATTCTATCGAAGACGCATCCAGAAAAATTTGAAATTCCGCTGAATCGCTGTCGATGAAGTCAGCAGGAGCTTCCATTATTGGGAGTGCAAATTTATCTGAAAAATCGGTTAAGCCACTTTTGCTTCGGTCCAAACTGTATTTTGAGGCTTGTGCGTCAAATGAAATAGTAATTTTCTCATCTTCTGCATTCCCCAGAACAATAGTGAAATCTTTAAGTGGTTTGGGTAGCTCAAAGGAGACTGCTGATTGGTTGAGGTCTTTATGTGAAAATGAAGATGTGTTTTCCTCTTTTGAAATTTTGATGGAAGCTTCGCTTAAACCTTCAGTAATTGAAGCTACCGGAGTATTTGCTAAAAAGTAATCCTCATTTTTATGTAAGCTCACTTGCTGTGGAAGCGTCATAGCGCTGCGCCATTTTTCGGTAGGTGTTTCTTGGCCGTATTCCCAGTTGCTCATCCAAGCAATAAACGTGCGTTCTTCATCAGGTAAGTTGTTGTAAGTGATCCCGGCATAATTATCACGGCCAAGGTCGATCCATTTTTCATCGGTTTGGTTGGTTGTAAACTGTTTTCCGTCAAAGTCACCAATAAAATATTGTGTTCCCGAACCGCCGTTAGGAGCGCCCGGATTGATGCTGATAAACAAAACCCATTTGGTCTCGCCGGTTTCTTTTACGATCAACGGAAATAAATCAGGACATTCCCAAACGCCACCGTGAGCACCGATGTCTTTGCCAAATTCGCTGAGGTAAGTCCAGTCAATTAAATTATCAGAATTGTAAATCATCGCACGATCGCCGGCAACTAGCACTAAAATCCATTTATTAGAGTCTTCGTGCCAGAAAACCTTCGGGTCTCTAAAATCTATAAGGTTTTCGTTATTCGGCACAACGGGATTGCCGGCATACTTTGTAAACGACTTTCCGTTATCAAGACTGTAAGCAATTCCCTGATATTGATAATCTGAAGTTTTTGCCTCAGCACCTTTGGGTTCGTGATAGGTGAACATGGCGATCAGCGGCGGGTTTTCGGCAGTGCCTAAGCCAGAAGAATTGTTGTGATCAACCACGGCACTTCCTGAAAAAATGTAGCCTAATTCATCCGGCTCAAGTGCAATTGGCTCGTTTTTCCAATTTTTTAAGTCCTCACTGGTCGCGTGCCCCCAATGCATAGGTCCCCAAACGGTAGAATCTGGGTAAAATTGATAGAAAAGATGATAGGTTCCGTCATTGTAAACCAGACCGTTAGGGTCGTTCATCCAGTGTGCTTCGGGCGAAAAATGATATTGTGGGCGAAAATTTTCGTGATATGATTTAACTGCCGTATCTTTAGGGGTATCATTTGCGGTGTTTTCTTTTTTACAAGAACTCATAATTAGTGTGATTAACAGAATGGAATGTACATATTTCATGATAGACTACATTAATTAAACCTTTCGGTCAACAAGAGTCGAAATTTAAAACAAATTAAGAGAACTTAATCGATTTAGTCGCGTAAATTTGCCACAAGTAGTAATTATCAATAGTCTTTCAAGATAGACAAAAAGAATTAAACCGATTTTTCAAATTATGAAAAGAAAGTTAACCCTAAAATCAATAGCAAAAGAGCTGGGTGTTTCGATCTCTACCGTTTCAAAAGCGCTTAGAGACAGCCCGGAAATCAGTGAAGAAACGCGTGAGAAGATCAAAGCTTACGCAAAACTTTATAATTACAAACCCAACAATATTGCGTTGAGTTTAAAAAACCGTAAGACCAATACGATAGGAGTTATTATTCCTCAAATTGTACATCACTTTTTTACTACCGTGATTTATGGTATCGAGCAGGAAGCGCGAGAAAATAATTATAATGTGATCATCTGTCTGTCAAACAACGCTTTTGATAAAGAAGTTCTTAATATGGAGCTTTTGGCCAACGGAAGTACAGACGGATTTATTCTTTCTGTATCAAAAGAAACAATGATGAAAGAAGATTATCATCATTTAAATGAAGTGATCGATCAAGGAATGCCGGTGGTTATGTTTGACCGTGTGGTTGAAGGTATTCAATGCGATCGTGTATTGATCGATGATAAAGCCGGAGCTAAGAAGGGAGTTTCTCATATGATACGTTCAGGATGTCGTAAGATAGGAATCATCACAAGTGAAGATTATGTAAGTGTAGGACGTCTGCGTACTGAAGGTTACCTTGATGCTCTTGATGATTTTGGAATCAAGGCAGATGATAATCTTATCTTGAAGCTTGATAATATTGATGACCTTTCAGATAAATCTAAAAAGCGCATCGAAGATTTTATAACCAACAATGATCTTGATGGTGTGTTTACCGTAAACGAATTATTTGCAGTGCACGCTTCACGGGTGATCAATGCATTAGGTAAAAAGATTCCAGATGATATTTCTTTGGTATGTTTTACAGACGGTCAGTTGTCAGAACATGCTGTGCCAAGCCTAACCGCTGTAAGTCAGCACGGGGAAGAAATGGGGCGTAAAGCAGCTTCTATTCTTATCAATAAATTAGAAAGCGCTGAAGACGAGGAAGAAGAATATAGCACAACCTATATTGATACCAGTCTTGTAGAGCGTGAATCTACTAAAGAAGTAACGCGCAGATAAGGATGGGTAAAAAAGGTTTTATTTTTGACTTAGACGGAGTAATTGTAGATACGGCCGGATTTCACTACTTAGCGTGGCGAAATCTGGCTCATGAATTGGGTTTTGAATTTACCGAAAAGCAAAACGAGCGTTTTAAAGGTGTGAGCCGGGTGCGATCTTTAGAAATCCTTCTGGAGATAGGAGGAGTGCAAGCTACTCAGGAACAAAAA
This sequence comes from Leeuwenhoekiella blandensis MED217, assembly GCF_000152985.1. Classification (GTDB taxonomy): domain Bacteria; phylum Bacteroidota; class Bacteroidia; order Flavobacteriales; family Flavobacteriaceae; genus Leeuwenhoekiella; species Leeuwenhoekiella blandensis. The sequence goes on from NZ_CH672395.1 coordinate 662,619, forward strand.
GACGGATGGCTCATTTCTAAAAACGAAGAGTACCTGAGCTATATCTCAAAAATGACTGCAGATGATATTTTGCCGGGTGTGCTTAAAGTACTCAATTATCTAAGAGATAAAAACATACCTATGGCGTTGGGCTCTGCAAGCAAAAATGCACAGCCTATTTTAAAGCGTGTAGGGCTTTTTGAGCGTTTTGACTGTATTGTTGATGGTAACCACGTTACCAAGGCAAAACCCGATCCAGAGGTTTTTACCATTGGGGCAGATGAATTGGGAGTTGCTTATGAAGATGCGATAGTTTTTGAAGATTCAATTGCAGGAATTCAAGCAGCAAACCGCGTCAATATGGTGAGTGTGGGTATTGGCGATGCTCAGGTTTTGAACGAAGCCGATCATAATTTTAATGATTTTACAGAGATCGATACCTCATTTTTAGATCAACTAATCAACGCATAAACTATGAATCAAGATTATATCATTCCTGCTCCCTGGGCAGTTATAGAAGAAGGATTTGAAAAGGAACGCGTAAAATCTTCAGAAAGTCTTTTTAGTATCGGAAACGGTGCTATGGGACAGCGCGCTAACTTTGAAGAAGAATACAGCGGAAAAACCTTTCAGGGAAGCTATATAGGAGGTGTTTATTATCCTGATAAAACTCGAGTTGGCTGGTGGAAAAACGGCTATCCAGAGTATTTTGCAAAGGTGCTTAATGCTCCGAGCTGGATCGGGATCAAAGTAACCGTAGATGGTGAGTCTCTCGATTTAAATACCGTAAAGACGGTGTCAAAATTTCGTCGCGAACTCAATATGAAAGAGGGTTGGCTGGGACGTAGTTTTGAAACCGAATTGCAAAACGGAACACAGCTGAAAGTGAAAGCAAAACGCTTCCTGAGTTTAGAACACGACGAGTTGGGCGCGATCCATTACGAAGTGACCCCGCTCAATAAAGATGTGAGTATAAGTTATGAACCGTATTTAGATAGTGGTATTACCAACGAAGATACCAACTGGGATGATAAGTTTTGGAATACGCTTGACGTAGAAGAAGACGGAAACAAAGCCTACATTACAGCGCACACGATGAAAACGATGTTTTACGTGTGTACGGCAATGTCAAACACTTTTACCGTTGATGGGAAAGAGATTTCATTAACGCTTAAAACCAACAAAACAGAAACCTATATTGGCCACGTTTATGAGACCGATATCAGAGAAGGAGAGACTTTTGCTATTCAGAAATATGCAGGTTATATCACTTCCTTCAATCACGATAAAGACGAATTAAAGCAAGCTGCAGAAGCTGTTCTTGATACCGCTTTAGAAACAGGTTTTGAAGGTTTATTGAACAAACAAAAAGAAGACTGGGCGGCGATCTGGTCGATGGCAGATATTGTTATCGAAGGAGATGTCAAAGCACAGCAAGGTATTCGTTTCAATATTTTTCAGCTGAATCAAACCTATTTGGGTAAAGATGCTCGATTGAATATTGGGCCCAAAGGATTTACCGGTGAGAAATACGGCGGTTCTACCTATTGGGATACCGAAGCCTATTGTTTGCCGTTTTATATGGCGACCAAAGATCAGCAGGTAGCGCGTAATTTGTTAACCTATCGTTATAACCATCTTGAGAAAGCCATTGAAAATGCTGAAAAGCTAGGTTTCAAAAATGGCGCAGCCTTGTACCCGATGGTTACGATGAACGGCGAAGAGTGCCATAATGAGTGGGAAATCACTTTTGAAGAAATTCACCGTAATGGCGCGATGATCTTCGCGATCAGAGATTATGTCAATTTCACAGGTGATTTTAGCTACGTTCCAGAAAAAGGTTTAGAAGTGATGATCGGGGTAGCGCGTTTCTGGAAACAACGAGCAACCTGGTCAAGCACAAAAGAGCAGTTCGTGATCCTTGGCGTGACCGGGCCTAATGAATATGAGAACAACGTAAACAATAATTTTTACACCAATTATCTGGCAAAATGGTGTTTGAATTATGCAGTTGAAAACGCCAAGAAAGTAAGCAAAGAGTTTGCTTCTGATTATAAACGAATTGTAGAAGCTACTGGGATTTCTAATGAAGAATTGAATTCGTGGACCGAAGTAGCAGAGAAGATGTACTTACCTTTTTCTGAAGAAAATGGCGTGTATTTACAGCAAGATGGCTTCTTAGATAAAGAATTGGTAACCGTAGCCGATCTGGATAAAGCCGAGCGCCCAATCAATCAAAAATGGAGTTGGGACCGCATCTTGCGATCACCTTACATTAAGCAAGCCGATACGCTACAAGGTTTTTATGTTTTTGAAGATGATTTTTCTCAGGACGAACTCAAAAAGCATTTTGATTTTTACGAGCCATTCACAGTTCATGAATCTTCGTTAAGTCCTTGTGTGCATTCGATTCAGGCGGCAAAATTAGACCAGATGGATCAAGCGTATGCGTTTTATTTGCGCACGGCACGTTTAGATCTTGACGATTATAATAAAGAAGTGCACGAAGGACTACACATTACCAGTATGGCGGGAACTTGGTTGAGCATTGTTGCCGGTTTTGGCGGAATGCGCATCAAGAACGACAAGCTTTCTTTTGCGCCAAAAATGCCAAAAGCCTGGGACGGTTTTTCTTTTAAATTGAATTTTAGAAATCAGATCGTGAAAGTAGCTGTTTCAAAAGATAAATATACCTTCAGCCTGGATGGAGGAGATGATCTTGATATTTTGGTAGACGGAAAAGAGATTACCATTTCTGCAGATGAGCCTACCGAAGTTTAGTACTATACTATAGTTTTAATTGAAGCCTTTGTTCTGTAAAGAACAAAGGCTTTTTGTTTTATATGTTAATATGAACTTATACCGACTCAAAAATAGACCGGCACTTCAACAAGAAGGTAAAGCATTTAAAAAGCAAGAGAAGCTCAATACGCTTTTAGCCGAATTGGAAACGCGCAACTTACCTGAATCTTTAAGCAATACTATAAATAAAAAGGTCGAAAAACTCAATGATCTAGAAGGCTCAGAAAAGGAATTGTATAAAGCGTATATAAAATTTCAACATAACATCTTACGGTTGCTCAAGGAGGAAATAGGCATTGTTAAAAAGGGCCATTATAAACAAATGTGGACGGCTTTAGGGATGAGTGTTTTTGGAGTGCCGTTAGGGGTAGGCTTTGGTACGGCATTAGGAAATATGGGATTTTTAGGTATAGGTTTTCCTATCGGAATGGTTATAGGTGCAGCTGTTGGAACTAAAAAAGATAAGGCAGCAGCAGCAGAGGGGAAGGTGCTTGATGTAGAGATTTAGTTGTATTTTCGTTTTATACTCAAATCTAGTTTACGTCGTATGGATGAGCTATTAACCTATTCAATTTCAGTATTCACGGGCTTTTTTGCCATTATGAATCCGGTTTCTAACATTCCTATTTTTATATCGCTAACCGAAGGCGCCAGCAAAGCCGAAAAGCAAAAGGTGAATAAAAAAGCGGTACTCGTCGCATTTATCATCATCGCTATTTTTGTGATGGTTGGTAAATTTATATTCGAGCTTTTTGGGATCACAATTCCAGCTTTTAAAATCACCGGAGGAATTTTAATTTTCTTTGTAGGCTTTGAGATGCTTCAATCTAAAAGGTCAAATGTTAAGCACTTAAAAGAGCCTAATTTTGACGAGAATATTGCGGTTTCACCACTTGCGATTCCTATTCTTGCGGGACCCGGGACGATCGTAACCGCGATGAACTTTGTATCAAACGCCTCGTATGTAAATATTGGTCTGGTTATTTTGATCTTCGGTTTAATGTGTGCGCTTACCTATGTTGCCTTCAGTTTAAGCGATTTTATTGCGCGCAAATTAGGAAACAACGTGATCTCTGTAATAGGCAAAATCATGGGATTGATCATCGCCATTATTGGTACCACTATGGTGATTCAAGGATTGAAACTTACTTTTGATTTTCTAGCTTAGGTTTATTCTAAAGGAGAATCTTGCTTCAGCGGTAAGTAGATGTCTGCTTTCCAGTCGAGTTCATTTCCGCCCATATTCGGGTTGTTGTAGAATATCTCGACCGGCTTCTTTTCAACCTCTAGATTGTTGTTTTTAGCATATTCCAGTAACGCATACCATGCACGGTCTGAGGTGATATAATTACCATTATAAACCGCGTGAACTGCTTCCTTCTGAAACAGACGTTTGTACTTGATATCTTTTGAAATGGGTAGATTCTCAGACCGAATTATAGGGAAGCAAAAGTTGTAGGAAATACTATCGGTTTCAGTATCCCAGTCTGTAACTTCAATGATCGGCGGGCCGTTTAGTTCTACATTGTTTTTAAGCAAAACATCACCTATATAGCCGTAATATTGCATCATTCCACGTGCTTTTTCTACCTGTAATCCTTTCAGCGGAACATAGGCGACAAAGGTTGAACGTGTTTGATCTAAGCCGGTAACTTCGATGTTGATCTGGTCTAAATGCTCCCGAAGGATCTCAAAAAAAGTTTCAACATTTTGAGTGCTTCTCTTTCTAAATAGCGTGTTTTGAAAAGGAACCGTAAGCCTGTTGATCAAACTATGGTCAAGATCTTTTACTCCAACGCTTACTTGAGTAACAGAGTCGTTGATCATTTTAGCCTCGTAACTATAATTCACTACCGAATCGCCAAAATGCCGCTGTTGTACCACTTTATGTAGTCCGTCTTGAGCTATGATCTCGCTGTCGGGCACATCATAATTCCAGCTTTTTACTGATTGTGTGACGGTACCCGGTGTGGTCACGACTTTAAAATTGATGATGTAATCGCTGGGTTTTATAAAAAGATACCAGATCAAGGCTACGGCAACTATGATTAAGAAGCCAACTCCGATTTTTTTAAGCATAATTCTTAGTTAGAAGCTTGAGCCGTATTTGATTTCATTTGTAGATTTTGCGCAACAAACTGTCCTAATTGACGCCCTTGTTTAAGCCCTTCTTCAATTGCTGCACGATAGTGAATTCCACCATAAAGACGACTTAAAGCGGCTTCTGAAGAAGCATTTCTAAACGAATCAAAACTGCGTACGGGCAAACCATAAGCGGTTTCTGTATCATCGTCAAACTGAAAATTATCTCCGTAAATTTGGGTAAGCACTTCTGCCGCTGCTCCTGAAACTACAGAGTGACCGCTGCTGTATTCTGGGAATGGCGGAGTTTGTAAAACAGGTGCCCAGGCATCGTCAATGTATTGATTGATGAGCGTCTCAGGACGGATGAGGTTACTGCGGTATTTCTCATCCCAACAGCTGATGAAGCCGTCAAAAAGGGCTACAGAAGTCTTGGTGTACACATAAACCGTTTCCATCAAGTCAGCATTGACTTTTTTGGTAGCGATTTTTACAATCCCGATCCAGTGACCGCCGGGCGTGATCTTTTTGGTCGCAAACATTAAGTGTCCTTTGTGTGTAGATACATAAGGATTGCAATCCCAAAATTTGGCGATTTCCATTTTTTCTGAATCATCACCTTCTTCGGTCATAGCGTTACGCACGTCATAAACTTCCATCAATTGTTTGTGAAATTCAGAACCTTCTTCCATAGAAAATTCAGGTGGAGGAATCGGCATAAATTGATCTGCAGAATCAATTACCAGCGTTCTGATTTTCATCCAGTGTGGCTCAATGCCGTCCATATACGCGGGAGGCGTAGGTTGCCAACGCGAAGGATTATCAGGGTTAACTGAGAATTTTGGCATGGTACGCGTTTGCTTGTACATATCACCATCCATCCAAGCTTTGATGTGATCAGCAACTTGGAGTCCGTAAGCTTTTGAAGCGGCCAACTCGGTTGGGTTTTGCTCTTCCCATTGCATATACAAACTGTCACGCATTTCGGTAATGCGATCTTCAGAAAAGATGAGGCTTTTAGCCATTTCCATCTGTGCAACAAGCGCAGCCACATCATAATTTACAGCAGTCTCAGCATCAGGTTTTGGCGTTTCTCCTAATTCGTGAATTTGACCCGCGAGACTTTTATACTCAGGATGATTTTGCACCAAAACTTCGTAGGCAGCCATATTGGAGTAGGCGTAAATTCGGCTGGCCACTGGTGGCGAAAAAATATCATGAATGATCACCTCGGTAACTTTATCTACAGCATTATTGTAGTCGTCTGGAGTTACGGTTAAAGGTGTTTCCTCTTTAGTACACGAAGCAAATGCTACAGTGATTAAAAGAATTGAGCAGATTTTTTTCAACATAATCTTCAAATTATTTTAGGGAAATCTTGATGAAAACGATTTCTTAAACTTAAAATTTTAGGGGTACAACAGGTTGTACACTAGTTTAATTTATAAAGTTGGCTGGTGGCGTTGTTAGGCGTCGCAAGTAAATACTTTTGACCATTTAATGAAAGTATTGAAAGATCTCTTATTGATTTTCGTGCAAAATCTAAACCGATTTGATCTCCCGGAATCACCGTATTTTCATTTTTGATCAGGGCGCCGTTAAAGCTGTCTAATCTTCCGTGAAAGGGCTGTACACCAAAGTAATTTCCGGCTGCAAGAACTTCTTCTTTACCATCATTATCGAAGTCAAATTTACAAAAACTTAACACCGGTGCAACCTGAAAATCACGACCTAAAGCTACAAATTTAAATTTGCCGTCGTCATTACGCAGATAACCGGTTTCTAAGGTTTGTACTTCCAGTTTTGTACTTGTTTCTAACTGTTCTTTGCTAAGAATTTGTTCGATGGTTTGACCGGCAAAATCTCTGTAATTCTGGTACTTTTTTCTGAAAGAAACCACTTGAGAAGCCAGCGCATCAAGTCCCATTAAAGGATAATACTTGCCTTCTTTGGCTGTAGTAACAATAGTTTCCGTTTGGCCATTATTGTCAAAATCATTGTAAAACATCACCATAGGAGCATCGGCCGAAGCTTTAAATTTGCTGTTTTTTCCCCAGTTCCCAACCAGGTAATCTTCATCACCATCGCCGTCAATATCAAACGGAATCACGCTTTGCCAAAGTCCGTTCAGATTATCGGTTCCTAAATCGACTTTAGTTAATCTGCCATTTTTATTTTCTAGAAAAGTGGGTGCCATCCATTCGCCAACGACCACAAGGTCTAACTTTCCGTCCTTGTTAAAATCACTCCAAACGGCAGCGGTTACCATTCCGAGATCTTTAAATTCTTGCACTACGCGGAAACTTCCGTTTTCATTTTCTAAAAGATAGGAAACCGGCGTTTTACCAAAACTTCCTGTTATGGCTTGTGTTCCGGCAAAAACATCAAGATCGCCGTCCCCGTCATAATCATAAGTTGCAAGAACCGAAGTATTGTCAAAAAGCTCAGGCATTGTAGCTGAAGAAAAAGCTGCGCCGTCGTTAAGGTAAAGTCCGTCAATCAAGGGTTTTGCTCTGTTAAAAAAGTCGCCACCTGCTGTACCGGTCATCAAATCGTTTTTTCCGTCTTGGTTGAAGTCAGCGATAACAGCGGTTACCTCTTCATTGATCGAATCCTTTTTAATGCTAGCAAATTCTGTTTTTACAAAAACTGAATCCTGTTGAATAAAGACTTGTGACGGAATGTATTTCGATCCGCCAAAAAACACGTCATCGTTCCCGTCTCCATCAAGATCGCCAACTGCAACAGCCGGACCGCGATCACCTATTTGATAAGGAATTAATTTCTCACGATCAAAGTCGGAATAGGCATCTTCAATGTGTGTAAAATCAAGGCCTAAAGAATCGGTTACTTTTGAGAACAGCTTTTGCTGTTTGGGTTTTAAACGGTTGTAATCAAAAGTCTGTGTGTTTTCTTGATTCACTACAAGACTTTGATTGGCACTGATGTCTTTAAGCATTTGACTTGTCTTATCGGGCCAAATGATTCGCACAGAGTCAACGGTTTTGGCATCGCCTAATCCAAAATGGATCATTGGTTCTGAAGAAGCCTGAAAACCACGCACGGTAAAAAGTTCTTTAAACTGCTTGATTCCGTTAGCATACGCATACACTTTAGCGCCGATGGCATAGGTGTTTGAGCTTTGCGTTTTCAGTTTTAGCTTAAGATAATTGGCTTTCTCATCGGTTTTATTGATGTAAAAGGTAGGCGAAGCATTGATGTTATTAGTGATTAAATCCAGGTCGCCGTCATTATCAAGATCGGCGTAGGCCGTCGCTCCGGAAACAATGGTGTCTTTTGCGATCCATTTACCAGACTGATCTTTGAATTGTAAATCGGCGCTTCCTTCATACACATAATTATGTGTTACTCCAGAAGGCATCAGATCGAGCGCCTTAGTGTCGATCAATCCGGTGTTATTGATCTTACTTTGAATCTGCTCGTTTGATACAAACTTGATGTAATCGAGGTCGTTCGGGCGTTTTGGGATTCCGTTAGAGATAAAAAGATCCTGCTGCATATCTTGATTAAAATCGGCAAACAAAGCGCTCCAACTCCAGTCTGTAGCGGCGACTCCGCTCAATAACGCGCTTTCTTGGTAATCCTTCCCGTCACGATTGATGAACAACATATTTCTCGTAAACTGATAGTGGTACCCATATCGATCTGTGCGCAAGCGCTGCGTCTGAATATTATCATCACCTTCGGAAGCTTTCAAAACGTTCTCATCCTGCGGAAGCATATCTAGCGAAATCAAATCGGGCCAGCCGTCGTGATTGAGATCAGCCACGTCGCTTCCCATCGAAAAACGGCTGGTGTGGCCAAAATGATTTTTTAAATCTTCGGTAAAAGTGCCATCACCGTTATTGATGTAGTAATAATCATCTTCGTGAAAATCATTACCAATATACAGATCTGGATATCCGTCAAGGTTAAAGTCAGCAACCGCAATTCCTAATCCGTAGCCATTAATTCCACCATAAATTCCTGCTTCTTCACTAACATCGGTAAATGTTCCGCCGTCGTTACGCATCAGGCGATCTCCGGTTTGTTGATTGCGTTCGTAACGTAAATCTGCCTTTCCAAATGAACTCTGTGTATGCACCGCGTGATTGAGAATGTAGATGTCTAGATCGCCATCCAGGTCATAATCTAAAAATGCGGCAGAAGAAGAATAGGTGTCCAGATCAAGACCATATGCTGCAGCGCGTTCGGTAAATGTGCCATCGCCGTTATTGATAAAAAGTTCGTTGTATCCGTCCAATCCATTGAGGCCAACCACCGCACATACATAAATGTCTAGAAAGCCATCACCGTTTACGTCACCCATAACGGCACCGGTGTTCCAATCGCTGTTTCCTGCAACTCCGGCTTTTTCGGTTATATCTTCAAATTTTAGATTTCCCTTGTTCAGATACAGTTGATTTTTAACCTGATTTCCTGAAAAGTAAATATCTGGCAAGCCGTCATTATTGATATCGCCAATTGCGAGTCCGCCGCCATTATAAAAATAGAGGTAGTCCAGAATATTCATATCGTCAGTTGCCTCGAGTGTATTTTTAAATGTCACCCCTGTTTTTTCAGGGCTTGGATTTAAAAATAATTCCGGCTCGTCTTTACAAGAAACCAGCGATAAACCTAAAATGAGCAGTGAGAAAAACTTATTCATTGAGCACAAAGGTTTTTGGTTTTTGATCATTAACCGAAGCGATTAAATAGGTAGTTCCATTTTTATCTTTGAAGGTAGCAAGATGCTTTACTTCTCCTTTTACGAAAAAGCCGCTCTTGTCATAATTCTGCCAAGCATAAGATGCATCACCTTCATTGAGTAATACGTTACCAAAGCTGGCATCTAGCTGAGAATATTGCGGTTTGAACTCAAAGTTGTTGCCCGCCATAATCAAATCGGCTAAACCATCTTTATTAATATCGGTCGCGACAATATCGCAAACGCATGACAATTGCGTTTGATAGGGAAGTGGCTTTAAACTGAAATTACCCTTACCATCATTTACAGCGATCATAGATTGCGCATATTTTACCGATTTTTTAATCGCATTCTGAAGGCTTTCTTTTGAGAAAATCTCGTCAATATAACGGTTTGCATAATCTGAAGCTTTGAGGTTTTGCTTTTTAAGCGAACTCATTTGCGCGGTGATCTCTTTCTTTTGATGTAACGGGTAATCCTTCCCATTTTTATGCATCGTAGTGATTTGCTCGATCGTTCCGTTGTTGTCAAAATCGTTGATGTACATAGACATTGGGCGTTGCTCAGAAGGGAGATAGTGTAGATTTTCTCCTTCATTACCCAATACTAAATCCATATCACCGTCATTGTCGATGTCAACCGCTGCGATAGTGTTCCACCAGCCAGTTTTATCGCTTAAACTTGTTTCTTTTAGCGAAAGTCGTCTTCCTGAATTTTTATATACAAGCGGTGCACCCCATTCTGACACCGTGATCAAATCAGCTTTACCGTCTTCGTCTATATCCAGCCAAAGTGCGTCAGTCACCATTCCTGCATCTTTGGTGTCGTAAGCCAAACGCTCGGTCGCATCTACAAAAACACCATTGCCGGTATTTTCTAAGAAGAGTTGTTTAGGGTCTACCCCATAAACGCCAACCACGCTGCGAGAGCCTATAAACACATCCATATCGCCGTCGCCGTCAAAATCGTAAGGCGCAACAACGCTCATATTTTGAAATGCTGAAGGCAACTCTTCGGGGGCTTTGTTGAAGTTTCCTTTGCCGTCGTTTAAATACAATCTAGGTTTTAATTGTTCTTTTTTACCTACTTCATTTCCGCCGGAAGCAACCATTAAATCCAGATCACCATCACCATCGGCATCAAAAAGGGCAGCAGCGGTGTCTTCATAAAAAGCATCTTCAGTAAATACCGACTGATTTTTGATATTCAGCTTGCCTTTGCCTTGATGTAAATACAGCGTTCCTGCGCTTCCACTAGGAGCTCCCACATAAACATCTTCATTACCATCGCCATCAACATCTCCTATAGCTAGCGCCGGACCTTCCTGCGAAAGTTTTTTAGCGATCAAACCTTCGTAATCAAAGTCGTTATAATTGTTTTCGGTATTTGCTTTGAGCTTCTCGTTGCTTAATTCGGTAAGCAATTGAGCTTGTGGCTGTCGCTTTTTTGGAATGTAGGTTTCCGTAGCATCAGCTTGAGCTAAAGCTAAAGTTTGATCGGTCGCAACTTGGGTTAAAAGCTGTGTTTTATCATTAGGCCATAAAACGCGAAGTGAATCAATAGTTTGCGTAGCGCCTAAACCAATTGTCATTTTATAATCTACAGAAGATTGAAACCCACGCACTGGATACAATTCCTGAAAAATCTCCTGATCATCAAAATACAAACGCACCGAAGCACCTACGGCAAATGGGTTTTGCTCCCCGCCTTTAAAGGTTAGGCTCAAATAGTGGTTTTGCGTTTGTTGCGCAGCTTCATTGCGGTAAATGAAGGTTTGCATATTTACGTTGTTCACAACCAGATCGAGATCGCCATCATTATCCAAATCCCCGTATGCTGAACCATTAGACATACTCGGCATATCAAGTCCCCACTTTTTACCGGCATCTTCAAAAGTCAAATCTTTTTTATTGCGATATACCGCATTAGGTAGCGGCTTTTTAGGCATTTTATCAATGATCGAATCTATCGCTTGACGCTTACCGGTCATCGCCATATTTTGAATGATCTCATTGGCAAAAAAGTCAACAAAGTCAAGATCAGTCAAATCGTGGTTGATTCCGTTGGTGACATAGATATCACGATATCCGTCATTATCTAGGTCGACAAGGAGTCCGGCCCAACTCCAGTCGGTAGCATCTACGCCACTGTAATAGGCGGTTTCAGAAAAGGTGCCGTTACCATTATTTACTTGAAGTGTATTCTGAATAAACTGCTGATAAAAATCTTTACTCTGTTTGAGTTTGTACACATTATAATTGTCAAACTCCATTACCGATTTTACACGCTCTTCCGGCTCGGGAAGCATATCGGTAATAAAAATATCTTGCAGTCCATCGTTATTGATATCTGCCATATCAACACCCATCGCAGATAGAGATAGGTGGGAAGTCCATTCTTTTATTTCTTCTTTAAAAGTGCCATCTTTTTGATTGATGTAGAGATAATCACGCTCGTAGAAATCATTGGAAATATAGATATCCGGATACAGGTCATTGTTGATGTCTGTGATCATCACGCCAAGGCCAAAACCAATTAAACTACCATAAATACCGGCTTCTTCACTAACATCGGTAAAAGTTCCGCCGTCGTTACGCATAAGGAGATCGCCCACACCTTTAAAAACATCAGGAACATTCTCCCAGTTTTCTGCACGCGTATCGCGCTGCTCAGCATATCCCAAGCCGCTTACAGGAACGTTGCTGTTATTTAAAATATACACATCAAGGTCACCATCTTTATCATAATCAAAGAAACTCGCTTGCGTAGAAAATCCTGATTTTGCAAGATTAAATTCCTGTGCTTTTTCGGTAAAAGTGAGATCACCGTTGTTGATGTACAGGTCATTGTCGTGGTTGTTACCTTTCATATTTCCGGCATTGCTCACATAAATATCCAGCAAACCATCAGCATTTACATCTGCCATCACCACGCCTGTAGACCATGGCTTGTTTCCGCCTACACCGGCTTTTTCGGTAATGTCTTCAAACTTAAAATCTCCTTTGTTGAGGTAAAGTTTGTTCTGGCCCATATTAGCGGTCAAGTAGATGTCTGCAAGGCCATCATTGTTGATGTCTCCAATAGCAACACCACCACCATTATAGAAATTTCGGTATTTAAAAATATTGAAATCGCTCTGATTTTTGATAGCATTCACAAAGTCGATACCGGTTTCCTCGGTAGACATTGTGGTAAACAAAGTAGGCTCTTGATCAATTACAGCATCATTTTCTTGCTTATCCTGATCACAAGCAGCGAAAGCTAAACAAATACCGATAAAGTATATTTTCTTAAAACTAATCATGTGCAGTCTCTTTTCTAATAAAAAGCGGTTTATCATTATTACGACCTATAATGTAAAGAAGGTCGTCTTTAATTTTCAGTTTTGAGTTGCTGCGGGCAGCGCCTCTAAGGTCAATATTGTGGTTGCCGGTATAGTTGAAACCCGTTCCTGTATTCAGCAAAAACACACCGTGTGAGGCATCGAGTCTGCCCAATTGGGTGCTGATCTCACTGTCATTTCCTAAAAGCAAGATGTCTAGTAAACCATCAGCATTAAAGTCTTCAGTGATCATTGTTTTTACACTCGAAATCTGTGCCATTTGTGGTAAAGCTTTTGCTTTAAAGCTTAAATTTCCTTGGTTTTCAAAATACGTGGTCTCAAGCGTAAATACTTGCTTTTTTTCAGCTTTTTCAAGTTTTTCTTCAGAAAGTAAATCAATGATGCCGGCTTTTGCAAAATCGTGATAGCTCAAGAATTTCTTATTCAAGAACGGAAGCTGCTTAACCAACTCATCTTTAGTCGCCAAAACGGTTTCGGTTCCCTTATAGAAATAGGTAGTGATCGGATCTATTTTACCGTTTTTATCAAAATCGAAACGATACAGATTCAAGGGTTTTTCAACAGAAGCGGTCAGGCGGGTATTCAAGCCCCAATTGCCGACAATCAAATCGATATCGCCATCGCCGTCAAAATCTTCAGCACGAATGCTATTCCAGAGGCCGTTTGTGTTGTTAAGACTTTCTGAGTTTAAAAGGCTTAGATTTTTACCCGAATTCATAAAGATCATAACTGGCATCCAGTGGCCGCAGACGATGGCATCTTTAAAACCGTTGTGGTCAAGATCGACCCAGATAAGATCCTTTACATTTCCTGCGGAAGAAAAGTCGGGAGCGTAGCTTGATGTAACATCAGTAAAATTTCCATTACCGTCATTTTTAAGAAGGAATTGCTGCGGAGTAGCACCAAAGTGTTGAGGGACCAAATCGCTGGTTAAAGCAAGATCTGTGTTGCCGTCGTTATCAAAATCTACAGCAGTGATCGCTGAAGCATTAAGCGTCAAGCCTTCAAATGCATTACTCACTTTTGTAAAACCTTCTTCCGAATTTAGGTAAAGGCGAGGCGTGAGTTGTCTTCCGCTGGTAAATTCATTCCCGCCGCTGGCAATGATAATATCGAGGAACTCGTCATTGTTGACATCAACAAGTGTCGCAGTGGTGTCTTCGTTGATCGCGTCTTCTTCACTTTTTGGGAGGAACGCTTCGGTGAAACTTCCGTTTTCTTGCTGGATGAAAATACTTGTTTGTTGCGCTTTGGCACCTAGAATCAAAATATCGTCAAGACCGTCATTATTCAAATCTCCGGTTTCTATTGTCGGACCTGTGTTGGTGCTGGCATAAGGAACCAAAGGATCACGACTGAATTCAATAGCGTTTCCGTCTTTATGTAGAAAGTCAATTTGAGTAGTGTCTTGGACCCAAACAAGATCAGATTTGTAGGCCTTTTCAAGGCTTGATGTTGATGCGTTTTTTTCATCTAAAACAAGATCAGCCTTCACGTTTTTAATTATTTGAGATGTTCCGGAAGGCCAGAGCACTTCTAACGAGTCTAACTGCGAGGCGTTGCCTAATCCAACAAAAATGAAAGGAGCAACTGCCGACATAAAGCCTCGTGTGGTATAGTTTTCAAAAACCTGAATATTGTCAGAACTATAAGCGGTGACTTTGGCACCAATGCCAAACGTGTTGGGTGCAGTTCCTTTAAAATGAATGGAGATTCCGCTCGTGCCTTCGGCGGTTTCCACAGTGGTGTTTTTTAAAATAGATGCCTGCTGATTGACGTTATTTACGACCAAATCAAGATCGCCGTCATTGTCCAGGTCTCCATAAGCAGCACCATTGCTGAAGGTTTTTTCATTAGAGGTCCATCGTGCGGTAACATCTTCAAAAGTGCCGTTGCCTAAATTTTTATAGGCATAATTGGCTGCATTTATTTCTGGAAGTTTGTTGATGAATTCCATCTCAGCTTCAGACATATTTTTGCCTAAACGCTTTTGAATACTTTCGTTAGAGATGAAATTCACAAAATCCATATCGTTTGTAGCACCTAAAATTCCGTTTGCGATATAAATATCTTTAAAGCCGTCATTATCAAAGTCGGCCATTAGAGGGCTCCAGGACCATTCGGTTGCAGCGATACCACTTTGAAATGCCGTTTCTGCAAATCTTCCATTGCCTAAATTGAGCTGTAGGGTGTTTTGCATAAATTGGTAATCGTAACCGTTTCTTAGCTGATTTTGATAAATAGGATAGGCATATTCATTACCCGATGCTTTCAAAACCTGAAGATCTTCGGGCAACATATCTAGACTTAAGATATCTACATTTCCATCGTTGTTGATATCTGCAATGTCGCTTCCCATTGAAAAATGTGAAGTATGCCCAAGTAAGTTTTGTGTCGTGTTGACTTCAGAAAAGGTACCATTTTGATTGTTGAGGTAGACATAGTCATTCTCAAAAAAGTCGTTTGCAATGTAGATGTCGGGATAACTATCGTTGTTTAAATCTGCTACGGAAACGCCTAAGCCATAACCAATTTTACTGCTGAAGATGCCGGCTTGTTGGGTTACCTCGGTAAATTTCCCATCGTCATTGCGATAAAGTTTATCTCCGCAAAGACTGTCTGAAACCTTGCGAATCGCGGCTCTACCATAGTTTGAGTTGGGATGAACAGAATGATTGAGCAAATACATGTCAAGGTCGCCATCTTTGTCATAATCAAAAAAACTAGCTTGTGTAGAAAGCCCCGCGAAATCCAGTCCATATTCCGAGGCAGCTTCCTTAAATGTTGGAATTCCATTGGTGGTACCTTGATTGACGTAAAGTTTGTTGTGGCCTTTTAAATCCAAATGTCCGCTCACAGTACAAACATAAAGGTCTAAAAGTCCGTCTGCATTGATGTCTACTGTAGTAACACCTGTATTCCAAGAAGTAGATGAAGTATCTATGCCAGCATTGCCGGTAATGTCTTTAAAATGGAAATCCCCTTGATTAAGGTATAATTTATCTGATACCTGATTTCCTGTAAAATAAATATCTAGAAAACCATCGTTATTAAAGTCGGCTAGTGCTGTTCCGGCTCCATTATAAAAATAAAGATAGTTGAGAATATTGAGTTGAGGTGTGCTTTTGAGTGTGTTGGTGAATGTAATCCCAGAATCTGATACCGACTCAAATTTTGGAGTCTTGGTCTCTGTGCTGCACGATATACTTAAAGCAAGCAATACACTTAAAAGAAAAGGGTACAATCTTGTCATAGGTTTTACGCGCAGTTTAGGGAAAATATGGAGTTTGATTTAAAACTAGGAGACTTCAGTTTAAAACAAAAACTATTTGAGAGATAAAAGTTGGATAAATCGTTTAATTTAAAAGGAGGGTCAAAATTGACCCTCCTTTCTTATTATTTGTGTGCTAAATCTTAAGATCTAGTAACCCGGATTTTGAGTCAAGTTCGGGTTAAGAATAATTTGACTTGCAGGAATAGGGAATAAGTTTCTGTTTTCATTTCCTATTTGAGAATCTGCTTTCAATTCCCATCCTCTGGTGTATTGACCAAAACGAATCATATCATTACGTCTCCAGAACTCAGCATAAAGCTCGCGACCTCTTTCATCTAAAATATCTTGTTCTGTTACCGAAGTAAAAGGAGTAGCCTCACGAAGACCACGTAGCACATTCATCATCGCAGTAGGATCTTGACCTGCTCTAAACATGGCTTCAGCTTTCATCAAATACGCATCAGAATAACGGAAGAAAATCTCGTGCTCCACAAAACCTCCATAACGTGCGTTGTACTTTTGAACACGAATTCCTGTAGACTCACTGTTATTGATGAGACTAGGGTTTCCATTACCATCTGTGAAATCTCTTTTAAAGGTAAGCGGGTTTCCACCACGGTCGTTAAGTGCAGAACCGTCATAATCATACTGTTGACCTACTAAGAATCCAAAACCAACATTTGATCCATCTGCATATCCATCATCATTAGAATCTGTAGCACCATCAAAAGAACCAGCAGGTAAACCTTCGGTAGGAACATAACCACGACGCTCTTCTTGACCAGAACCAGGAGTGTTTACGTTAGCATCACCTTCAAACATATCATAATATTCTGCAAGTGTTGCAAAACCATTCCAACCACCACCTGCAATTTCAGGTGCTTGATTATAGTGAAGACCATTCCAGATGCGGTTACCTACAGAAGTAGGAATAAACCAGATCGTTTCATCATCTAATTCATTTCTGAAAATATCAAAGTAGTCATCTTCAATAGCATAACCTTCTGCAGTAATAGCATCTACAAGATCGATTACCTGTTGCATATCTGCGGTAGTCGGCTCGCCGCCTACATAAATGTGTTTGTTAAGAAGCACTTTTGCCAATAAATAACGTGCAGCGGCTTTAGAAGCTCTTGCGTGATCTGAAGTTGCTGTACCTACTCCTGATCCAGGTCCTAAAGCAGGTAAACCAGCGATAGCTGTATTTAGATCAGCAATGATATAATCTACAGCCTCTTGACCCGTGATCACTTCTGGATTGTCTAGAAGCGATGCTTCGGGATCACGAATGGGCACTTGACCAAAGTTATCCAGTACAAAAAATACCCCTAAAGCTCTTAAGAAAGAAGCTTGAGCGCGTTGCTGCTCGTTAGGATTAGATAAGTCTGATAAGGCTTGTGAAGCCGCAAACTGAGTTTGGTTCCACTGGTTGAACGTGTTTGTGATATACTGGTGATCTGTTCTCCAGTCGTGCTGGTGAAGCTGTCTCCAGATACCATTATCACCCCAGTCTGAACCTCTGGTAGGAACCAACGCAGCATCTGTTGTTACTTCACTTAATGCGAAGAAGTCAGCCTGGTTACCAATGATACCGTTTAAACTGTTATAAATTCCGTCAATGAATAGATCTACATCACCCACACCTTGAAAGTCTGGCGATTGTCTAGAGTCTGTTTCTTCAATTTCTAGGTCTGTACAAGAAATAGCTAACCCAATGGAAAGGATTCCTACTAAAAACCTAGAAGTTTTAAAATGTTGTTTTAAATATTTCATAGTTATTTTTTATTAAAATCTTGCGTTAACACCTAATGTGAATGTACGTGGTCTTGGGAATGCTGCATATTCAATACCTGCGGTAGGAATATTCGAAGCATTAAGACTTCCTGTATTTGTAGAAACTTCAGGATCCAAACCAGAATATCCAGTGATTAGGAATACGTTTTGACCAGTTACAGAGAAACGTAAAGAATCAAATAAACCTTCACCACTCATAGGTACGTTGTAACCTACGCTTAAAGTTTGCAAGCGTACAAAGTCTCCTTTTTCTAAGAATCTTGTTGATACGGCTACAGAAGAACCAGGAGCTTCTCCGCTCGTTAATACATCTGTAGTAACGTTTTTAGCAATCGTAATACCACCCGCGTTAAAGAACGCATTATCCGTCGCATTGTAAACAGAGAATCCAAACTGACCGTTGAAATAGGCCGCGAAATCAAAGTTTTTGTAAGTAGCATTTAATGAAAGACCTGCGGTCCAGTCTGGTTGTGCATCTTCACCAACAAACTTCTTATCTGCATCTGGATCACCTTCTCCGTTACCATCAACGTCTACATAGGTTGGGTTTCCGTTTTCATCAAAACCGGTAAACTCTGCCATATAGAATGAGAATAAAGGTTGTCCTGCTTGAAGACGCTGAGCAAATGCTCCTGTTAAACCATTACCGTTAATAGGTCCTGTATCAATAATACGGTCTGTATCTAACACTTCATTATGGTTGTAAGCAATGTTGAATGAAGATGAGAACGTGAAATCTTCAGTTTGTACGAAGTCGTAGTTCAATGCAAGTTCAACCCCTTGGTTTACTACTTTTCCATCTGTTAAGTTCTGGAATATCGTTTCGATTCCCGGTACCTGTGGAGCAGCAAGCGTGCTTAAAAGCAGAAGGTCTGTAGTTTCTTTACGATATAAGTTAAATGAGCCATTAAAGCGATCATTGTTAAATCCAAAATCAACTCCTACGTTTACATCTAAAGTAGATTCCCACTGAAGCGCTTCGTTATTGTTACCTACAAACTGAGTACCAGAGTTAGTAACTGTCAGGTTATCTGTGATTCCAATATCAGAGAAACGTGTTCTTCTGATGAAATTAGCATAACCTAATCCTTCCTGGTTACCTACAATACCTGCACCTAATCTTAATTTAAGAGTTGATACATTATCTCCGATGAAGTCTTCTTCGTGAATTTGCCAAGCAAAAGCACCAGAAGGGAAATAACCATACTGATTTTCTGGTCCAAAAGTAGAAGAACCATCCGCTCTAAATGTACCAGTGAACAAATACTTATCAGCAAGCGTATAGTTTACACGTGCAAAATAAGATTGTAATTCGTCTGTATTGTCAAACGTATTAGCAAAGTATGCTGTAAATAATTGTGTGTAATTTGTTCCAATTGGTTCAGAAACGAATGCTGAATCGAAAGGAGCGCCAAAGTCTATACGGTTTACATAATCTCTATTTTGATCGTAGGCAAAGTTTTGGAAAGATCCTGAGATTGTGTTTGCAATCAAACCGTACTGGTCTTCCAGTTGCTGAGCAGCTAAGCCCATATCAGACCCAAAACCAATACCACCTGCATTGATTCCCTCACGAGCAAACTCTTGATACGAGTAACCTGCAACTACGTCGATTTTAGAATTCTCAAACTGCTTGTTATAGCTTACAGTTGCTTCAAAAAGTTTGTTTGTTTGATCAAAAGTCCCATAAGTTCCTTGACCATTTCCAGATACACGGTTGATACCTGCTACGTCTGGAGAGAACAAGGCGATAGTTTTAGCATCACTCTTGTCATAACCTCCGGTTACTTTTGCACTGATGGCATCGGTGATTTTATATTCAGCAGAAAGGTTTGCTAAAAAACGATTGGTATTAGACTCACTTTGATAATAACGTAATAAGTTAACCGGGTTTAATAAGTTACTTCCCGGAGAAAAAGTCTCGTCGATAGGCCAAGTTGGGTTGGCAGTAATCGATGAACCGATTAAATCCCCTGTAGATCCTGCTTGACCACTTATAGGCGCATTGTCGTCATTTACACGTGATAAAGTCGTTTGTAAACTCAAAGTAAGTTTGTCATCAAACAAGCGCTGTGTCGCGTTTAAACGACCTGTGATACGCTCTTGTCCGGTGTTTCTAATAACACCTCGTTGATCTGAATAACCAAAAGAAGCACGAACGTTACCTGAGGTATAGCTGTGTGCGTAGCTCAAGTTATTTTGTGTAGAAATTGCATTTCTAGTGTAAAAATCTTGAAAATCAGAAGCAAATCCAAAGTCTAATAATGTTGGATCACCACCATAATCTGGTAAAGCATCAAGATATTGATCTGCAGTTAAAAGATCATACTCTCTAGCCGGAGATGAAAAGCTCACATTACTGCTTACTTCCCAAGCACCGCCTGAGCTACCGCGACCACTCTTGGTTTGCACGATGATTACACCGTTTGCACCACGAGAACCGTAGATTGCTGTAGCTGATGCATCTTTAAGAATAGAGATACTTTCAATGTCAGTTGGGTTTAAGAAACTCAAAGGGTTTCTAGAAGAACCACCACCTACACCTAAGTCACCTGCTGCAGGAGCTCCTGATGTTGTTAATGGTACCCCGTCAACTACAATAAGTGGGTTATTACCAGAACGTATAGAGTTTGAACCCCTGATACGTACATTAATACCGGCGCCCGGCTCTCCCGAAGATTGAGAGATTTGAACCCCAGCAGTTTTACCTTGAATTAATTGCTCTGGTGAAGCGATCACCCCTTGGTTAAAGTCTTCTGAAGTTACTGAAGCAACAGTACCTGTCGCATCCTTAACTGTAGTAGAACCATAACCAATAAGAACAACCTCGTCTAGAGCAGCAGCATCTTCTTGAAGTGTAACGTTAACGGTAGATCTACCATTAACGGCAACTTCTTGAGGAGCAAACCCGACATAACTAAAAACCAGGACGCTTCCTGCAGCTACATCGTTTAAGGTATAATTTCCGTCAAAATCTGTTGTTGTCCCATTGGTAGTTCCTTTTACGAGAACGTTTGCGCCCGGAAGCGGACCATTAGGTTCAGATACTGTTCCGGATACTGTTTGCGCTTGTGCCATACCTGCCAGTAAAAGCGAAGCGAAAAACAACATACTTCTAAGTATTACATGCTTCATAAGTTTGAATTTTAATTGAATTATTTTGGTTTTCCAATAATGTTTCTTGGTGACCAAATTTATATAAATAATTGATTAAACAAGGGTAACTACAACGTTTAAGTAGCGAAATCGATGTAGTTTTGAAAACTGTATTTTATACGCTTATTCGTAAAAATTTATCAAATAATTAATAATATTTGAAAATATAGTGAAAATATTATGGAATATTCACACCTATTGAACTTATGCTAGAAACAGCGCAGTGATTCTCTCAACGAAATTTCAGTAAAATTTTTTTCTCAAAAAGGGTAAAATTGTACCAATTTGAGGCAATATTGACCATAGATTATGCAAGTATTTTTCTCAAAAACGTCAATTTTCCTCTTTTGTTAATTAAAGGTTAAATTAACATTTAATCCGAACCAGCTAAATCGATTAAATTATAAAGATGAAAAGCCGATGTTTTAGCTTTAAGTGTGAATGAAAGTATCTTTGCGTTATGATTTATGATACGATAATTATTGGTGGAGGTGCAGCAGGTTTTTTTACAGCAATTAATCTGGCAAAACAACGAAGCGATCTTTCTATAATGATCCTAGAGCGTGGTGGGCAGGTTCTCGAGAAAGTAAGGATCTCTGGTGGTGGTCGTTGTAACGTGACACACGCAGAGTTTGACCCAAGGTCGCTCACTTCTTATTATCCCCGGGGTAATCGTGAATTGTTGGGGCCGTTTCACACATTTATGACTGGTGATACCATGGCTTGGTTTGAAGAGCGTGGCGTATCGCTTAAAATAGAAGAGGACGGGCGTATTTTTCCGCAGTCTGATAGCTCAGAAAGCATTATAGATTGTTTTATTAAGGAGGCTGAAAATTTAAATGTAGAGGTAGTAACAAAAACTCCTATTACAGCGATTACCCAGACTAATGATAGGTTTTCGATTAGTTCCAAATCACAGACCTACGAAGCTAAAACCCTAGTGATTGCTACCGGAAGTAATCCGAAAATGCTAAAAATTCTTGAAGACACAGGACTCGATATTGTACCTGCAGTTCCGTCTTTATTTACTTTTAATATTAAAGACGAGCGTATCAAAGACCTTGCTGGTTTAGCAACTGAAGCACGCGTTAGGTTACTCGATGAGCAGCAAAATGCATTAAAGGTAAATCATCCTACAATTGACCAGGAGGGAACTCAAGGTCCTGTTTTGATAACGCATTGGGGTATGAGCGGACCCGGTATTTTGAAACTTTCGGCTTGGGGTGCTCATCAATTGAATGCCTGCGACTATACGTTTACTATTGAAGTAGATTGGTTGCCCGAGATGGAAAGAAGTACATTTTCAGAACAACTAAAAGAAGACAAGATCAAATATGCAAAACAGAATGTCGCCAAGTGGTCACCTTATGGATTGCCTAAAAGGTTTTGGCAAAGTTTAGTTAAGGCTTCAGGAATACCTCAGTATCTAACTTGGGCAGATTTGAATAAGAAAATGATTCTTCAGTTAGCACAACAACTGCGTAGTGGTATTTTTCGCGTAAGCGGAAAAAGTACTTTTAAAGAGGAGTTTGTTACTGCTGGTGGCGTTAATCTTAAAGAAATTGATTTTAAAACGTACCAAAGTAAAAAAGTAGCCGGACTTTATCTCGCCGGGGAAGTACTCGATGTAGATGCGATTACAGGAGGTTTTAATTTTCAAAACGCCTGGACAGGAGGCTATATTGTAGCTCAAGACTTAGCAAAACGTCTTTAATTTAAGCGCCAGATCTCAAAATTGAGTGCAGTAGCATAGGCTACCCAAATAAGATAAGGCAGAAGTAAGTAGGCTGCTTCAGGTTTAACTACTTTAAACCATTTAAAAGTGAAAAGAAGTAGAATAAACAAGCTTATTATTATAAGAAGTGCAGGCACTACGAGATGCATTCCAAAGAAAAGGATAGACCAGGAGGCATTTAAAATAAGCTGAAAGCCAAAGTGATAAAGTGCGGTTTTCACCCATTTATGATAATAGCCTTTATTCCAAACCATTCCTGCGGCGGTTCCCATTAAGATGTATAGCACAGTCCAGACCGGTGCAAATAACCAATTGGGCGGAGTAAATACCGGTTTAGTTAGGGTAGGATACCAGGTAGATACGCTGCTCTGTGTGGCAATGGCACTCAAAAAACCTACGATCAAACAGATCGTGATCATAATAAGAATTCTAATTGCTCTTTGTGTAATCATCGTACTAAGCATTGTGACTAATTTAGACAATATTTATGATTTTCAAATTCTAAAAAGTTATGTTGAGGCTTTCAAAACTTTTTAGAGAGGTTATATTTGCAGTATGACAACTACCAAATTTCATCCTGAATCTTACACTCAGGCATTAAAGACACAATCAGTAAGTTATGAATCGCCCAGTAACATAGCTTTAATTAAATATTGGGGGAAGCACGGTGTGCAAATTCCTAAAAATCCTTCTATAAGTTTTACATTGAACAATTGTAAAACAACTACAAAACTAAGTTTTGAGAAACGTACCAATTTTGATGAGGCGTACGATCTTAAGGTTATTTTAGACGGAAAACATAAGCCGGGTTTTGAACCTAAAATTCATCAGTTCTTTGGGCGGATAGATGAGTATCTTCCATTTATAAAGGAGTATCGTTTTACAATAGATACGACAAATAGTTTTCCGCATAGCTCCGGGATTGCATCCTCAGCGAGCGGTCTTAGCGCTTTGGCTTTGTGCCTTATGGAAATGGAACGCGAGATGCATCCTGAGATGTCTCTGAAACGTTTTAATCAAAAAGCATCATTTATTGCACGCTTAGGTTCAGGTAGTGGTTGTAGATCACTAGAAGGTCCGTTGGTAGTTTGGGGTGAACACGCAGATATTGAAGGAAGCAGTGATGTATATGGCGTTCAATATCCTTATGAAGTACATTCGGTATTTGATCATTATCAAGACACTATTTTATTGGTTGATAAGGGAGAGAAGCCGGTAAGCAGCACAGTAGGGCATAATTTGATGCATAATCATGCTTATGCCGCTAGTAGATTTGATCAGGCGGTTGAAAATCTTGCACTTCTGGTGCCTATTCTAAAGGAAGGAAATCTGGACGAATTTGTGAGTTTGGTAGAAAGTGAGGCACTTACATTACACGCGATGATGCTTACGAGTAAGCCTTATTTCATCCTGATGAAACCCAACACCTTAAAGATCATCGATAAGATCTGGGAATATCGCCGCGACACTTCTATTCCTGTTTGTTTTACTCTTGATGCCGGTGCAAATGTTCACGTTTTGTATCCTAAAAAAGATAAGGAAGCGGTTCAGGAATTTATTAAGAATGATTTAAGTATATATTGTCAAGATAATAGGTATATTTTTGACAACGTGGGAAATGGAGCAATTAAATTGTAAATTTGTTCTGGCCTAAAATGGATAGCTTTATGAAAGGACCTTTATTTTATTCAAAAATTTTACTTTTTGGTGAGTACGGAATCATCAAAGATTCAAAAGGTTTATCAATACCTTACAACTTTTATAAAGGTGCTTTGAAGGTTGACGCAAATCCTGATGAGGTTGCGGTTAAATCCAATCAAAGTTTAGGTCGCTTTGCTTCATATCTTCAGCAATTGCAAGAGACCCAGCCAGAATTGGTGCAATTTGATATCGAAGCATTACAGGCAGATGTTGCAAAAGGAATGTATTTTGATAGCACCATTCCGCAGGGATATGGTGTAGGAAGTAGCGGAGCACTTGTAGCTTCGATCTACGATAAATATGCCTTTGACAAAATCACGATTCTTGAAAATCTCACTCGAGAGAAACTGCTTAAGCTAAAAAAAATCTTTGGGGAGATGGAATCGTTCTTCCACGGAAAATCTTCTGGTTTAGATCCGCTTAACAGTTATTTGAGTCTTCCTATTCTTATTAATAGTAAAGACGATATTGAACCGGCGGGAATTCCTTCTCAAACCCCAGATGGTAAAGGAGCAGTATTCTTGCTCGATAGTGGTATTGTAGGAGAAACCGCTCCTATGATCAATATTTTTATGGAAAGCATGAAGAAAGAAGGTTTCCGTAATATGTTGAAAACACAATTTGTAAAACATACCGATGCGTGTATTGACGATTTCTTAAAGGGAGATGTAAAATCGCTTTTTGGTAATGTGAAACAGCTTTCTAAAACGGTACTGCGCAATTTTAAACCTATGATTCCTGCGAGTTTTCACGAACTTTGGCAGCAGGGACTCGAGTCAAATGATTACTATTTAAAACTTTGCGGTTCTGGTGGAGGCGGTTATATTTTAGGATTTACCGAAGACATCGACAAAGCCCGTAAAGCGCTTGCCGGGCACAAAGTAGAGGTGGTCTACAACTTCTAGAATTTTTCTTTTTAAAAATACACGTTTATGTCACGCATAAGCCGAAGAAACAAACTGTTACTTCTTAAATTTCTGAGTTTGTTTTCGGTGGTGCGCGGATACAATATTCTTATCATAGTGATTGCGCAGTATCTAGCGTCGATTTACATTTTAGCACCTGATTTGCCATTGCACGAGGTGCTTTTTGATTGGAATTTATTCCTTATCGTTTTATCTACTTCGCTGGTAATTGCAGGCGGTTACATCATTAATAGCTTTTACGACAGTGAGAAAGACTTGATAAACCGTCCTAATAAAACCAAGTTGGATCATTTGGTGAGTCAGAAAAAGATACTATCGCTCTATTTTGTGCTAAACTTTGTGGCGATAATTGTGGCGAGCTATGTTTCGTTCTTTGCTGTGCTGTTTTTTTCTGCCTATATCTTCGGAATTTGGATCTACTCTCATAAACTCAAGAAAGTCTTGTTCTTAGGAAACCTTGTTTCAGCATCTCTCGCGCTTACGCCCTTCTTTGCGGTATTTATTTACTACCGAAATTTTGAAAAAGTCATTTTTGTGCACGCTGTATTTTTAGGCTTGATTATTTTGATGCGCGAACTCATCAAAGATCTAGAGAACTTGAAAGGGGATTTAGCTTTAAATTACAATACGTTTCCTACGGTTTATGGAGAGCGTTCAACCAAAGCTTTGATCTCGTTGCTTACAGGGGTCATAGTGATTCCGGCTTTTTTACTCATCAATAAATTTGATGTGGGTTTGATGCAATACTACTTCTATGTGAGTACGGTTTTGCTAATGGTTTTTTTATATTGGTTGTGGCGTTCTGAGGTGAAATTGCACTACCTCCTCCTTCACAATATTCTCAAATTCATTCTCGTGCTTGGGGTCTTCAGTATTTTGCTTATCGATCCTGATGTGGTGCTTAATCGTATCGTATAAAAAAAGGCCATCCTAATGATGACCTTTCGGGCTAATTCAAATAAACAAAATGGTTTAAAGCTCTTTTACGATCTTATAACTTAGATTGAAAAATCGGTTTCCTGCGATAGCAACTTTTGCTTGTTTATAATTTAATCTGCTTTTGATGTAATTTTCGATCGCCTGATCTTGAGTTTCTACATCAAGAACGACAATGCTGCCTTGAGCAGTTACCATAAAATGAATTTCACTATTTAGGCTGTTTTCTTTTAATTCAAAATCAGGAGTTCCTAAAAGTTCAACTACTTGCTGGCGTAATTGCGCACTTGCAGTCTCAGGTTTTGGGTCTGTGTTGGCGATCAAACTTGTAGTGGTTAGCATTACCAAAAGCGCCGCTAGAATTTGTAATTTTTTCATTTTTCTTTTTTTTGTGATTGATGATTCAAAAGTAGTTGGAGTTTCTGTTTTAAACGGTGTTTATAGCGTTACCAAAGCAGGGTGAAATCCTTCAGTTTATGTAAAATTGAGATTTGGTTACAATTTCTAAACCTTTCCATTTTATGTAATTGAAACCGAGAATAACTGTGAGTTTAAGGTCTTTTAACTATATTTTGGTACAAACTTCTACGTGAAGTGTGCTATTAATTATTCAGCTGAATAATTTGAAATTAAGATTTGTGAACTTAAGGTTATGGCAACTTAAATTTTAGCCGGTAGGTGAGCGGTTTTAATTTGATTCTCTAGAGCAAAAACAGGTTTAAAATAGGTGTTGTTCATTCAAATTTACAGCCTGTAGGAATTTATTTGTTTCGATTTTTAAATACTTATCTTTGCGCCAAATTTTAGAATTATGAGCAGACATCAAGAGAGTAAGAAGGGCGGGAAAGCGTCTGGTCGTGGAGCAAATAATAATCGTGCAAAAAGTCACGCACGAGGTAATGCGCCAATAAAAAAGAATGCTACGGGAAGTAGCCGTACAGCGACTACGAGTTCTGGAAAAGGCGGTATACGTCTTAATAAATACATTGCAAATAGCGGTATTTGTTCACGTCGTGAAGCCGATTTGTATATAAGTACCGGGCAAGTTACCGTTAACGGGGAGATCATCAATGAGATGGGCTTTAAAGTAAATCTTGATGATGATGTGCGTTTTGACGGGCGTCGTATTAATCCTGAAGCAAAAGCGTATGTCTTATTAAATAAACCCAAGGGTTTTTCGGTAACCACAAGTAATGCTAAAGGAATGACGGTGATGGATCTTGTGGCAAGCTCTACAAAATCACGTATTCAACCGGTGGGGCGTCTTGGCCGCAATGCAACTGGTTTGTTATTGTTTACCAATGATGATAAGGTGATGAAAAAACTTACCAATTCTAAGACCGGACTCCCTAGACTATTTCATATTGAACTGGATAAAAACCTAAAGGCTGAAGATCTTGATAAAATCAAGAAGGGTCTTACGGTTGATGGGAAACGCTTAGAAATTGAAGACCTGAGTTATGTTGACGGAGCGCCCAAAAAGGAAGTAGGACTTAAAATGCGTAACGTAGGTAACAGTATCATACGCAGTATTTTTGAGCATTTAGGCTATCAAGTAGTGCGTGTAGACTGTGTAATTTTGGGTACGTTGACTAAAAAAGATCTACCTCGCGGTAAATACCGTCACCTAAAAGAGCAAGAAATACACAACTTAATGATGCTGTAAAACAGTTATTTGCGTTTGAAAAGTGATAATTAGCATATTTTTTACATTACCTTAAGAAATGAGGGTATTGTAATTCGAATTCTTTTTTTACATTTCACTTTTCAAACGATTTAATGAATACTAAGTACATCGATCTTATAGATCAATCTTTCTACTTTCCTCAAGAAGAATTTAAACTTGAGGGCAATCAGCTTGAGTTTCACGATATAGATTTAATGGCGCTCGTAAAAGAATACGGAGCTCCTTTGAAATTCAGTTATTTACCTAAAATTTCAGAAAATATAAACAGAGCTAAAGGTTGGTTTGCAGATGCTATTGCAAAACACAACTACAAAGGCTCCTACAATTACTGTTATTGTACTAAAAGTTCGCACTTTAAACACGTGCTAGATGAGGCGCTTAAAAACGATATTCATATCGAGACCTCTTCTGCTTTTGATATTGATATCGTAAACAAGCTGAAAGAAAACGGTAAAATAACCGAAGATACTTTTGTGATCTGTAACGGGTTTAAGCGCGATCAATACATCAATAATATTGCAGCACTCATCAATGGCGGGCAAAAGAATTGTATTCCTATTATTGATAACTACGAAGAGATCAACTTGCTTACCGAAGGTATCAAGGGAGATTTCAAAATAGGAATACGTATCGCTTCAGAAGAAGAGCCTAAGTTTGAGTTTTATACCTCCAGGTTAGGAATTGGCTATAAAAATATTGTTCCGTTTTACGAAGAGCAAATCAAGAACAACGATCAGGTAGATCTTAAGATGTTGCATTTCTTCATCAATACAGGAATTCGCGATAATGCGTATTACTGGAACGAGTTGAATAAATGTCTTAAGGTATATATTCGTCTTAAGAAAATATGCCCTTCGCTCGACAGTCTAAACATTGGCGGTGGATTTCCTATTAAAAACTCACTGGCTTTTGATTATGATTATGCCTATATGGTAGACGAGATCATCAATCAGATCAAGATCACCTGCGACGAGGCAGAGGTGCCTGTACCTAATATTTTTACTGAATTTGGAAGTTTTACCGTTGGCGAAAGTGGCGGTGCGATTTATGAAGTGTTGTATCAAAAGCAACAAAACGATCGAGAAAAATGGAATATGATTAACTCATCGTTTATCACCACCTTGCCAGATACTTGGGCAATAAGCAAGCGCTTTATTATGCTTCCGGTAAACCGTTGGGATGAAGAATATGAGCGTGTTTTGCTAGGCGGTCTCACCTGTGATAGTGATGATTACTACAATAGTGAACAGCACAGCAACGCGATTTATTTACCAAGATATAAAAAAGATAAACCTTTATACATCGGCTTTTTTAATACCGGTGCATATCAAGAAACCATAGGAGGCTATGGCGGACTTCAACACTGTTTAATCCCACAACCTAAACATATTCTGATAGATAGGGATGAAAATGGTAACTTAACAACCCGTATATTTAATGAACAACAAAAAGCAGAACAATTGCTTAAGATTTTAGGTTATGAGTACAACTAAAAATTATGCTGGCATTCCTGATGAGTTTGCCAAACTTGAAACTTCAAAAATTGTACTAATCCCGGTGCCCTACGATGGTACGAGTACTTGGGGGAAAGGAGCAGATAAAGGGCCGCAAGCCTTTTTAGAAGCATCTGAAAATATGGAGACGTATGATATCGAGACTGATACCGAAGTGTATCAACAAGGTATCTATCTCGCTCCTGCAATAACCGAAGCAAGTTCGCCAGAGGCCATGGTAGCCGAGGTGCATAAAACAACCAAAGATTTTATCAAGCGCAATAAGTTTGTGACCCTTTTTGGCGGGGAGCATTCAGTTTCTATTGGAGCGATACGCGCTTTTAATGAGCTTTTTGATAACTTAACCGTGTTGCAAATTGATGCACATGCAGACTTGCGTCAAGAGTATATGGGAAGCAAGTGCAACCACGCTTGCGCAATGTATGAAGCCAGCCAGACTACAAACCTTATTCAGGTAGGAATTCGCAGTATGGATGCTCTTGAAAAAACTGTGATGGATGAAGATAAAACCTTCTTCGCTCACGAGATGGTTCAGGATGAATATTGGGTTGATAACGTGATCGATCTTTGTACAGATAATGTATTTATCACCTTTGATCTTGATGGGCTAGATCCTTCAATTATGCCGTCTACAGGAACTCCTGAGCCGGGCGGATTGTTCTGGTATGAAACAATGGATTTTTTAAAGCGCCTTTTTGCTGAAAAAAATATCGTAGGGTTTGATATTATGGAGCTTTGTCCTACCGAACACGATAAATCTTCAGACTTTTTAGCAGCCAAATTGTATTACAAAATGCTGAGTTACAAATTTGAAGGGGAAGATGTTGAAGACAATTATGACAATACATACGTTTCTAACACAAGCAAGGGAAGCGTTAATAAATTTGATTTAAATGACGATGAAGACTAAGGGAGCGATCTCTCAATTTATAGAAAAATACTATTTACACTTCAATGCTGCTTCTGTAGTTGATGCTGCAAAAGCCTATGAAGAGCAATTGAATAACGGAGCCAAAATGCTCGTGTCTCTTGCTGGTGCGATGAGTACCGCAGAGTTGGGGAAGATCTTTGCAGAAATGATCCGTCAGGATAAAGTGCAGATCATTTCTTGTACGGGTGCTAACCTTGAAGAAGATATCATGAATTTGGTAGCGCATTCGCATTACAAGCGTGTGCCTAACTATCGTGACTTGACGCCGCAAGAAGAATGGGATTTGCTTGAAAATGGTCTCAACCGGGTGACCGATACCTGTATTCCTGAGGAGGAAGCGTTCCGCAGATTACAGCAGCATATCTATAAAATTTGGAAAGAAGCAGATGACGCCGGTGAGCGTTACCTTCCACACGAGTTTATGTATAAAATGTTGTTGAGCGGTGTTTTAGAAGAATATTATGAGATCGACCTAAAAGACTCTTGGATGTACGCTGCAGCAGAGAAAAATTTACCAATTATCTGCCCGGGATGGGAAGACAGCACGATGGGTAACATCTTTGCTTCTTATGTATTGAAAGGCGAATTGAAAGCGTCTACAATGAAGTCTGGTATTGAATATATGACCTTCCTTGCAGATTGGTACACGAACAATTCTGAAAACGGAATTGGATTCTTCCAGATCGGTGGTGGTATCGCAGGAGATTTCCCTATCTGTGTAGTGCCAATGCTTTACCAAGATATGGAACGTGAAGACACGCCATTCTGGAGCTATTTCTGCCAGATCTCTGACTCTACTACCAGTTACGGTTCGTACTCAGGAGCGGTTCCTAATGAGAAAATAACTTGGGGTAAATTAGATATCAATACGCCAAAGTTTATCATTGAGAGTGACGCAACGATTGTTGCACCACTTGTTTTTGCCTATCTGCTAGATATGTGATCTTTGAGATTTAACGATAAAAGAAGAAGCCTCCTAATTCAGTTTAGGAGGCTTCTTTATTTTGTCTTATTCTTTGATCGCTTTATTCTGCGTTTTCCAATCAATTAATGGGGAAGGGTAGTAATTAACCTCCATCAATTCTAAAAATGGAGCTTGATTTCCTAAACGCACTTTATAATTCTCCCAGTCTCTCTGCTCGGGTTGCGACCAGTTCAATTCGGCATAGCCAATAGCTCTGGGGAACGCGAGGTATTCGAGTTCGCTTATCGTACTTATCGTTTCCGACCAAAGTGGCGCTTCAATACCCAGAATATGTTCTCGCGGAATATTTTCATAGGCTTCCGGTTTCCATACATACGCTGTATTTACGGGAACGTAACCGGCCCAGTTCAGTCCGTATTCCGATTTCAGATCGTATTTCATATCTAAATAGGCTTTTTTTGCAGGAGACATAATTACTTTTAGATTTTTGGCAACGGCCAACTCGGCATTTTTCTGACTTTGCCAGAATTGAGCGATTGAAGTGGTGTCGATATCTGCGGTAGCGACCTCATCCCAACCTATCATTTTCTTATCATATTTCTGAACGATTTGCTCCACCTTGTTCACAAAATAGATATAATCATCTTTCTGAGTCACGTGGCTTTCATCGCCGCCAATGTGAAAATAAGGTCCCGGTGTGATCGCTGAAATTTCTCGTACCACATCATCTATAAAACTATACACGGTGTCTTTGCGGGTGTCAAATGTGCTAAAACCTACTTGAGTTCCGCGGTAGATTTTTGGGGTTTTCCCGTTTCCATTCAAAAAAGGATAGGCTACTGAAGCCGCATTGGTGTGGCCGGGCATATCCACCTCAGGCACGATCGTCATATGATGTTGAGCAGCATAGGCCACGATAGCTTTGTAATCCTCTTGTGTGTAAAATCCGCCGGGTTCATTACCTACTTCGGTTTCTCCGCCGATCTCGGTAAGCTTTGGCCAGGATTTGATCTCGATGCGCCAGCCCTGATCATCAGTTAAGTGCAAATGCAACACATTGTATTTGTAATAGGCAAGTAGATCGATATATTTTTTTACATCCTCAACCGTAAAAAAATGTCGGGCAACGTCAAGCATTGCGCCACGATACTCAAAAAACGGAGTGTCATTAAGCGCCCCGGATGCGATGGGCCAAACGGGATAATCAATGATAGAATCATTGGCCTTTAAAGGCAAGAGTTGTCTAAGCGTCTGTACACCTCTAAAAGCAGCTTCAGCACTCGCGGCATTAAGGATGATAGAGTCCTTATTGATTCTCAAGCCGTAACTTTCCTTATTTAGTTTAGAAAGACTGTCTGATTGCTTGATATAAACCACACTTTCCTGCTCGGGAAATTCAGTATTTACAGGAACTTGTAATTGGGTGATCTGTTTAATTTTTTCGGCTAAAAATTTACCAACTTCAGGAAAGCCTAAACTGTCTGGGGTTGTACGTATTGCAGTAAATTGATCTAGTGGAAATGCGCTATAGGTCGCTTTGAGCGAAACGGGTTTAGGAATCAAATCTGCAGTAGATAAATCAGTTTTGGGAAGATTTAAAACACGAGGTTCTTTTTCAGGTTTACACGAAAAGAGCAAGACAAGCATAAAGCTTATTGCAAATACGGAAGGGCGAATTTGTGACATTAAAGTAAAATAAATAGTACTCCTGCTAAGCCGGAGAAATTAAGGTTGGTAAAAGGTTTTATTGGCGTTACCAAAGAGTCTAACATTCTTTGGCTTGCCTCATAATTGAAAACTTGTTTAAAAAGACTATCTCGGCACTTGCTCCGAGGATTATTTAGTGGCATTAATGAGCTTCTGCTCTACGCGCACGTACTGCAAATTAAGGTTTCAGGACGTATTTTTAATAATTAACGCCACAAATCTGTGATTTGCTTAAACGGGTAGGCGATAACAAAATCTGGCTTCTTAAGATTTCCTTTAGAACAATTGCTTATTTTCGCAGCCTTATTTGTTAGTATGTCATACCGTCTTACAGTAGTCGTTCCTGTTTACAATGAGCAAGATAACTTGCTTCGAGTAGAAAAAGTTTTCAAGGATTATTTTGAAATCGCAGCCGTACCTACGCAGGTATTGTTTGTGAATGATGGATCTAAAGACCGAAGTCAAGAACTCATCGAAGAAATTTGTGCGCGTAGTGAAGGATTTCAGTTCATATCTTTTGCTCAAAATTGTGGGTTGAGCGCTGCGATAAAAGCAGGCTTTGATTACACCACCACACCACTTGTAGGCTACATTGATAGTGACTTGCAGACGACTCCCGAAGATTTTAATATTCTTATAAAATATGCTGAAGAATATGACTTGGTTACCGGGCATCGCGCAGACCGAAAGGATTCTTTTGTGAAAAATATGTCCAGTACTATTGCTAACAATATTCGGCGTGCATTTACGCATGACGGGATGGACGATACCGGCTGTCCGTTAAAGATTATTAAGACAGATTATGCAAAGCGTATTCCTATGTTTAGAGGATTGCACCGCTTTTTACCTGCGATGATTATGTTGCAAAACGGGAAAACTATACAGGTGCCTATACGACATTTTCCACGTATAGCGGGTACAGCAAAGTTTGGTCTTTGGAACCGTCTCTTAGGTCCTTTGATGGATTGCTTTGCTTATCTCTGGATGAAGAAAAAATACATCAACTACGACGTAGCAAAACGATCTGATGGATAGTCCGTTCTGGATATATATCATTGGTTTTGTTGCTCAGTTAATGTTTTCGGGCAGACTGGTCATTCAGTGGTTTTTAAGTGAAAAACAAAAGCGGGTATTAACGCCTTCAACGTTCTGGTGGTTGAGTTTGGGTGCTTCTTTTTTACTTTTCGTTTATGGGTATTTACGAGAAGATTTTGCCATTATGTTGGGGCAGTCGATCACCTATTTTCTGTACATACGCAACTTGCAATTGCAAGGACAATGGACCAAATCTCCCAAAGCCCTACGCTGGTTTTTGCTTATTTTTCCGGTTTTGCTGGTGATTTATGGGTATAATAACGGAGATTACGATGTAGATAAACTTTTTAAAAATGAAGATATTCCGCTGTGGCTTTTGCTTTTAGGGAGCATCGCTCAAGTGATTTTTACACTGCGTTTTATTTATCAATGGATCTATTCTGAGCGAAAGAAAAAATCAAGTTTACCACTCGGGTTTTGGCTGCTCAGCTTCATTGGTGGTTTACTTATTCTTACCTACGCAATACTCAGAAAAGATCCCGTTTTATTTGTAGGACATCTTATGGGCGTTTTTATTTACTTTAGAAATATGCGTCTTTCTATAGGTATTGATAAAGAATGAAAATTTCAGAAAAATACTATCCTTATCTTTTAATAGCCGCGTGCCTGCTGCTGTTTTTCCCGCATCTCGATGTGTTGTATGCCAACATTATGGAAGCGCGTAATTTCAATACCGCGCGTGAAATGCTGGAACATAACAATTGGGTATTGACCACAATGAACGGTGAAGCGCGTTATGAAAAGCCACCTCTGCCCACGTGGCTAGCTGCGATTTCTGCGGGTGTTTTTGGAATCACCAAGTTATGGGCCTTGCGGTTGCCTTCAGCGATTATTAGCACGGTTTTAGTGCTCTTTAGTTTCTCGCTTTCGCGGAAGCGTTTAAAGCTAAGTGCAAAGCAAAGTCTTTATGCAAGTATGATTCTTGCTACTTCTTTTTACATTTTATTCTCTGGAAGAAACGGTACCTGGGACATTTTTGCACACGCGTTTATGCTAGGTGGTATTTATTTCCTCTTTCAGTTTTTTAATACGACCGTTCAAAAATATCGCAACGCCGCACTAGCCGGTCTGTTCATCGGGCTTTCGTTTATGAGTAAAGGGCCGGTAAGTCATTTCGCTTTATTCCTGCCATTTTTAATTGCCTATATCTGGGTGTTTAAATTAAGAACTTATAAAAATCGAATTTCCCCATTTACGTTATTGCTCTTGATCACACTAGGCTTGAGTTCGTGGTGGGCACTAGTCATTTATTTTGGTGATGCCGATACGGCTGCGGTAATAGCCGACAAGGAAACTACCGCCTGGGCAAACCGTAATACGAGACCTTTTTACTATTACTGGAGCTTTTTTACACAAAGCGGAATTTGGACCATTCCGGCATTTGTGAGTCTGCTGTATCCGTATTTAAAAACCCGGGTTGCTAATCTTAAAGCCTATCGTTTCAGTCTAATCTGGACTTTTGCGGCTGTGGTGCTTTTATCCTGTATCCCTGAAAAAAAATCAAGATATCTATTGCCGGTGCTTATTCCGTTAGCTTTAAATACCAGTTTTTATATCGAATATCTGGTGCGTCGTTTTTCAGTATTAAAAGATAAACGAGAAACGTTTCCCGTTTTTTTCAATTTCGGAATCATCGCTACAGTCGCTATTTTAGTCCCGGTAGCCGGCTTTTTTTTGCTGCAGGACAACCTCAAAGGTTTATGGATCTGGTATGTTCTTTTGAGTCTGGCGACGTTAATCATCGGGTTTTTAATGTTTCGGTTTTTGGCAAAGCGAAAGATAGAGCGTGTCTTTTTCCTGGTGATCATTTTCACGTGTGCCGTAGTTACTTTAGGGTTTCCGTTAGTTCGTGCGAGTTATACTAATGAGGATTACGCCAAGCTAGCGCCAAAGGTAGCAACACTTCTAGAAGAAGAACTTCCGCTGTATTTATTTGAAAATTCTTCCCCAGAACTTATTTGGGATCTTGGGCAGCGGGTGCCGGTTTTAAGAGACCGCGAGGGGTTGAAATTACCAGAAAATGATCGTTTTTATTTAATTGTAGAACAAGAGCGCGAAGCAGAAATTACGGAGTTATTAAATACGTATAACTTAGAATTAATGCGCTGCTACGACGGAAACATTACCACCAAGGCAGATCGTAATTACAAAACGCGAAGAATAGGCTGTTTGTATCTCGTTGAAGCCAAAAATTAAACCTGAATTTCCTGTGTTTTCTTACGGGATAACTCCCAAGTAAAAAATCCTAGAACTATCAGATATTCCGCAGCGATCAACCATGGGTTTTCGTCAACCTGATCGATTTTATAGGCTGAATAACTTAGGAAAACGATAAAGCTCCAAACCAGTGCGAAACGGTAACGCGTGAAAACAGAAAGCACTAATGGAGTCGCAACATACCAAGGATGAACAGTAGTGGAGCATAGGAAGTATAAGGAAGTTCCTAAAAGTAGTGTGCTCATCAATTGTTGCTTGCTATTGCTTTTTCTGAATAAAGCGAGGAGCAGTAAACCGAAGATGACCACAACTGGTAGTATTTTCCCGGCAGTTGCAATAATGTTGTATCCTTTCACTTGAAAGCCGATCCATCGAATGATGTAATATACACTGGCATTGAATTCAAATTTTTGAAACCAAAGTCCGATGGTTTGAGAGAAATGTGCGACTAATTCTTCCGTAAAAAACGGTGCAAAGCTGAATATAAAAACTGCGATTACAACAGCATAATAGCGCACTAATTTCCAGAGCGATTGCAGCGGTTTTTCAGTGAGATACTTAAAAGGTTTTGAGTTTTCTTCAGTTTTTGAATGTGCTGCTGCCAAATACTGAAAGAATAACGGAAGCATCAGCAACGGCAATAATTTTACAGAAATGGAAAGCCCCATCAAGAGCGCCGACCAGAACCAGTTTCCTCTGAATAAAAGATAGAGAGAAGCCATCAAGAAGAATAACATTACACCTTCAAAGTGCAGATTGCCGGTAAGCTCGATGATGATAAACGGATTTAAAAAATACCAGAAGATTTGATGTGCGGGTAGGTTGAGCTGTTTGAGTAATTTCCTTCCGATCCATAGAATGCCTATATCTGCGGCGAAACAGGATAGGCGTAAAACGATCACTCCTCCTAGAATCGAGTTTCCGCTTAAAATACCCGAAAGCCAAAAGAAAAACTGATTTACAGGTGGATAATTTGAAAAGTGTTTCCGGCTTAAAGCGCCCATTCCATCTAATAATTCCTGAGCTTGAGTGATGGGCAGCTGCCCTAAAGCTTGCCATTGATCTGGTGTATTTAGATAAGGGTTGAGTCCTTCTGCAAGTAATCTTCCATCCCACAAAAACCTGAAATAATCTTGAGAGAGATTCGGAATTGCCATAAGGAATACAAGTCGCGCAACAATCCCTAGAAAGAGCAAGATCTTAAAATTGAATTTTAAAAGAGGGATGAGTTTATAGCTCAAAAAAAAGGCGCCGGCATAAAGGCTGATGAGTCGCGTAAAATCGTGTCGCTCCAGGTCATAGGCAAAGGCTGCGTAAAACCCCAAAAGCGTTACCGCCATTGCGAGCTGAATTTTATAAGCTTTTAATGTTTCAAGCATTAAGAAGTAGTTGAAATCCTAAAAATACAGAAACTATTTGGCTTTAAAATCTCAATTAGATTCGACTAAAGATCGACTTAAAAGCGACAAATCCGAATCCTGCAAAAAGCATCAGGTGAAAAAGAATAAGTCCGAAGTCGTTTACAAGAAATGCGCTATAAATCGCGAAGCCAAAATAAAGAAAGAGCAAGCTCTCTAAGATCATATTTTTTGACAAACACTTTTTTAAGTAGATGTTTGATTTCCACTGGTTGCTCAAGGAACTGATGTTGAACTTTGGCGTACGTATAAATTCTGATTTTTTACCAAAATGGCCTTCTAAAACAGCGAGAGAGTTGTGTACACTAAAACCCATTGCCACCGAAAAGAACGTGAAAAACATCCCAATGTACTTGAAGAAATTCTTGATTCCGCCGCCGTGAATACGCTTGTACGTAACCCAATAGCAACCAAAAAAAATGACTGTACTTATTGCAAATCCGGCGATCACGTTAAAATACCAACTGTAGGCGGGGTTGTTATTTTTGATGTATAAAATAGGAACGCTCAAAACGGCTACAAGCAATACTAAAAGAAACATACTGCTGTTGAGCAAATGAAAAAAGCTATGAAATTTAGTCTTAAAACTTACCGTGGGATCTTTTAGCAATTTCCCATAAAGCTTCTGAAAATTCTCTGCTGCGCCTTTATTCCATCTAAATTGTTGCGAGCGTGCGGCACTTATCGCAACCGGTAATTCTGCCGGAGTTTCAACATCTTCCAGATATTTGAAATCCCATTTTTTTAATTGTGCGCGATAACTGAGATCAAGATCTTCGGTTAACGTGTCGCCTTGCCAGTTGCCGGCATCCAGAATACATGTTTTTCTCCAGATCCCCGCGGTACCGTTAAAGTTGATAAAATGATGCCCAAAGTTGCGCCCTACTTGTTCCAACACAAAGTGAAAGTCTAAAGCAAAAGCCTGAATTTTGGTAAGCAACGAATAATCTCGGTTGAGGTGCGCCCAGCGTGTTTGTACCACACCTATTTTTTCATCTTTAAAATATGGGACCGTCTTTTGTAACCAGTCAGAATTCGGTACAAAGTCTGAATCAAAAATCGCGATAAATTCACCTTTAGCAATTGCAAGCCCCTCTTTTAAAGCTCCGGCTTTAAAGCCTTTTCTATTGCTGCGCGTGATGTGTTGGATGGGGATTCCTGCTGCCTGTAAAGCTTCAATGGTGTTTCGTGTGGTTTGCAGGCTTTCATCGGTAGAATCGTCTAAAACCTGAATCTCCAATTTGTCCTTCGGATAGTCCAATTTGCTGATGTTTTCTAGCAAGCGTTCTACGACATACAGTTCATTATACAAAGGCAGTTGAATGGTCACAAATGGAATTTCTTCCGCTTTTGAAAAGTCAAAAACCGGTGCATCATCTTTCTTTTTTTTCGCTTTTAAATAATTTAAAAGCAGGTTGAGTTGTGCCAGGCTATAAAGAAAGATCACTGTTAGCGCGAGCGTATAAATGATGACAATTGCGGTTTGCATTACTTAAAACTGTACTTAAAAATCCAGACTAGAATTTTCACACCGGCAAATATAGCACCTTTGACCGTTCCTGAAACTTTAGAGACGCCTATGCGGTTGCGGTATTTTACCGGTATTTCTATATACGAAAGTTTTTGTTTTAAGGCTTTAAGCTGCATTTCTACCGTCCAGCCGTAGGTTTTGTCTTCCATTTGTAAAGCAAGTAGCTTATCATACTTAATTGCTCTAAACGGCCCTAGATCTGTAAATCGCGCATTAAAAAACCAGCGCATTAAAGTAGTCGCGAGCCAGTTGCCAAAACGTTGTGGGAAGGTCATACTTCCGCTTTCGCGAAAGCGTTTTACGCGTGCCCCAATAACAAGATCGATATCCTTTTCAATTATGGGAGTGATGAGTTCGTCGAGTTGTTCAGGATAATCGCTATAATCTCCGTCTAGAAAAACTATAATGTCTGGTTTTTGCTCTTGTGCAGCAACATACCGCATTCCTTTTAAACACGCATAGCCATAACCGGGTCTGTCTTCCCTTAAAATTGTAGCTCCGGCTTCGACAGCACGCGTTTCGGTTTGGTCTGTTGAGTTGTTGCTTACAACAATGATCTCATTTACGTGCCGCGGAATGTCACGCACGACCAGACCAATAGAATCTTCCTCATTAAATGCGGGTATAATTACCTTAATTAGGGTCATGAACAAAAGAGGTGTTTAAACGCGCAAAAATGCAACTTTCAAATGGTTTGATTGTTAGGTCGGTTTTTTGGGGACACACTTACGATATTAAATCTCTTAAGGATTCACGGTTTGCGGGATTTTTAAAAATTTAACATTTTGATTCAAAACCTTTTAAGTTTAAATCTCGTAAGTATAGATAATTAACACTTAGATCGATTTATATGCAAATCTAACGATCTGAAGAAACCATTTCATGTTGTATTGATTAGCCTTAATACTAAAATATTAAAGATTGTTTGTTTGTTATATGATTTGTTTTGAAGGCGGGAGCGCGAGTTTCCGCCTTCTTTATTGGCGTCGCCAAAGGGTTTTGTATTCCAAGGCTTGCCTCGAGATTGAAAATTTGTTTTAACGAATACCTGATGGTATTGTCTTGAGGTGGTTTACTTAATTCGCTGATTGCGCCCGACAATGAAGTAAAGTATAGATCCTAGGAAATTGAAGAATATGACAATAAGCACCCAAACGATTTTATTGTTTCCCGAAAACTCGTGGCGCACAATATCGATCAAAGCGATAATGGGAAGTATTAAGCCAAAGATGCCAAAAATTAAAATCAAAAGTATTTGCCAAGGACCTATCATTCCGAGTATCATAGTGTGAAAAAGTTTAGTTGTTTAAGATACATTATAAAATTTAGTTTTGATTTAGATAGTCCATTAAATCAACATCATTGCCCAGAAGTACTTCGCGGCTGTTGATGCGTTTTTCGGTAGAAGCATTTTCTAATTTTAAAACACCACGCGGGCAAACTGCTGAGCAAATTCCGCAACCTACACAGCTCGCACGTACAATGTTTTCACCTTTTTGGGCATAGGCGCGTACATCGATTCCCATCTCACAATAGCTCGAGCAATTTCCGCATGAAATGCATTGACCACCATTTGTAGTGATCCTGAATTTTGAAAATAAGCGCTGCTGAAGTCCTAAAATTGCAGCCATTGGGCAACCAAAGCGGCACCACACCCGGTTACCAAAAATAGGGTAGAAGCCGGTGCCAATAACCCCGCTAAAAATACTACCGATTAAAAAACCATAAGTTGTGCGCAGGCTTTCTGCCGGAATTAAGAATAGCGTGCTTCCGCTGGAAAAATGAATTCCTATCAAGGCTAAAACAATGACCAAATAACCTATTGCACCGTAACGCGCGTCTTGTTTTAATTCTTCCTTTTTAAAAAGCCAGATCAAACCGAAGAGTACCGTTAGAAAAACAGCGACCGCGATGAGAAAGACATCTTTGGTTAACCAGTATTTTTCAGCGTCGTAGCCAAGATACGTAGCGACAACGGCAGTGGTCATAACCACCACAAAAACCAAAACACTGTGTACGACCCAGCGTTCTACTTTCCACGCAAATTCACTTTTATCACTTAAATGTCTGAAGGAGTCACCGGCAGTTTCTGCAAGTCCGCCACAACCACACACCCAACTGCAGTACCAGCGTTTACCATATTTGTAAGTCAATATTGGTGTAATGATAAAAATTGAAGCAATACCAAAAATTAGAAGCGCCAGACCAATAGTGCCCGAAGAGATGAAGCTATCCACGCGATACTGTTCAAAATTATAGTAATTGAGTGGCCAGATATTTTTAAGGTCATAGTACGGCAAACTAAAATCATCACTATTCAGTCGCGCCATAAACTCCGGGATTAAAAACGCAAAGGCAGTTTGGAAAAACATCACACTTATAGTTCGTAAGCGTTCGTAGCGGTTGTGGCGGTATTTCCATAAAAACTTAATACCAAAACCTAAAATAGCAATCGTGTAGAGGGTACCATAAACAAACCATTGGCTGGCCGGATTTCCACTTAATAATTTACTTAGCGGATCAAATAAAGCAATGAGTCCGAAGTTTTTCCCTTCGGTATTTAAGCCTAAAAGTTCAGCCTTAAAATAAAGCACAATGTAAAATCCGGTTAGTGCGAGTCCGGCAATCCAGGCGAGAAAACCCCGACTTGAAACCGATTTAAACCAGACGCCGTCATTTTTTATTCCTGCTTGCTTATCAGAATAAGCACCGTAGGAGAATAAGACAATTCCGCCAAATAGGGCACTCAAAGCAATTGAAAGCCACAGAGTCTTGCTAGGTAGTTGCAGATTGAAAACAGCTAGGACGAGAATGAGCAATCCGCCCACGCCAAGAGCCGTGCCTAATTTTTGAATGACGTTTAGCGCTGCCGGTGGTTGACCTGTTAAAGCCATATCGCGTTGTACTCTACTCATGATTTTTAAATTGTTTAGAAGTGCTAAAAGCGGCTTTGATTTCAGGAAAATAAGATCGGTAGAACTCAGGATCAAAATTGGCTTGATCAAGATTTTGGACTACAGCGTCAACCGATTGGTGCGTGTTGAGCCAATGATCTAAAACCTCATGTCGCAATCTAATGCCAAAGGTATTAATCCCTAAAAACTCCCTGTTTTCCTTGTGGTATGCTATCGTAATACATTTAGTATTGTCAGGATGCTTCCAATGAAAATGCGCTTCATAGGTTTTTTTATTTTTACCACTAAATACCCAACCGTAGGTTTGATATTCAATATCAAAAAATTTTGCGCTGTTAAACCAATTTCCGGGATTGTATTCAAAAGGATTTCCGCATATGGTTTGCGCGACTGTCTCGCCCATCATCCGGCCGGTGTACCAAACCGCCTCAACCGGTTTGCGTAAACCTATCGCTTCGTGTTGCTGTGCACAATCGCCAATGGCATAAACATTCTTAATATTGGTTTGAAGTAAACGGTTTACCAAGATTCCTTTGTCGGTTGCTATGCC
Organism: Leeuwenhoekiella blandensis MED217; assembly: GCF_000152985.1. Taxonomy (GTDB): domain Bacteria; phylum Bacteroidota; class Bacteroidia; order Flavobacteriales; family Flavobacteriaceae; genus Leeuwenhoekiella; species Leeuwenhoekiella blandensis. The sequence continues at coordinate 705,545 of NZ_CH672395.1, forward strand.
GCTACCTTCTAAAAAGTCGATCTTAGGTTTAACACCGGTTGTGATCCCTACTAGATTGCATTGAATTTCTTTTCCTGATTTTGTGCGTATACCTTTTACGTTACCTTGTTCATCGCCAAGAATTTTATCTAATTCTTCTTCGTGAAGCACATTGATATGATGACTTTTTATATGCTCAGAAATCAGTTGCGCATCGGGGTCGGGTAAGACACTAGACCAAAAGCCTTTTTCCCGCACAAGCATCGTAACTTCTATCTTGCGCGTGTGCAGCATTTCGGCGAGTTCAACGCCTATTAGTCCACCGCCTACAATAATCGCTTTTGGACAAACTTCATTATTTGGCGCATTTTTCTCGAGTAACTCAAGATCTTGTTTAGAGACCAAACCTTGAACACCTTTGAGCTCCAGACCTTTCCAGTCGTAAGTTGCAGGAACTGATCCGGTTGCAAGGATCAGCGTATCGTAAGTCATCGTTTCATCTTCAGCGAATAGCAGCGTTTTATTTTCTGTGTCTACTTTTTCGACATAAGCCTGCTTGAGATCTATTCGGTTTTTAGACCAAAAATGATCTTCATAAGGTTTTAAATCTTTGAAGCGCATATGTCCCATATACACATACATCAAGGCCGTACGCGAAAAAAAATGTTCGCTTTCCGCAGAAATGATCGTGATTTTTTTATTAGAATTTTTGCGAATGTGTCGTGCCGCGGTTATCCCGGCGATCCCATTACCCACAATGACCACATGCTCCATAAATAACTAGGTTATTTGTACAAGATAACAACTTAGAAGGCTCTCAATTGCTTTTTAACTGCAATTTTAGACGAAAGAAAATCGGGAAGCTATCTGTTTTTTCTATTATTTTTAAAGCGATGAAGAACTATGTGCATAGTATTGCGTTACTTATTTTAGGTTGTTGCCTGCTGGGCTGCTCGGCGACCACGGTGGTTTCAGAAAAAATCAATGGGGTGAGTTTTGTGGCGTCGCGCGACACACTTCAGAAAAAACATATTATCCCATTGCTGGAGGTCCATGCAGATTATGCTGCGATTATGCCCTTTGGTTTTGTGCGTGATAAAAACCATCCTGAATTACATTTTAATTCAGAACGGCAATGGTTTGGGGAGCGTTATGAAGGCGTAAAGCAATATATTGAGCTGCTGCATGAGAATGAGATAAAAGTGATGCTGAAACCTCATATCTGGATTTGGCGTGGCGTTTTTACCGGTGATATGGAAATGGATTCTGAAGCCGATTGGGTTCTTTTTGAAAACAGTTATGAAGAATTTATACTCCTGTATGCGCAACTTGCTGAAGAAACCCATGCAGATCTGCTATGCATTGGGACCGAGCTTTTCAATTTTGTAGATCAGCGGCCAGACTTCTGGAAGCAATTGATCAAAAAAGTACGAGCTACCTACACAGGGAAGATCACATATGCCGAAAATTGGGATAAAGTAGATCGGGTAGCTATTTGGGAGGATCTGGATTTTATTGGCGCTGATGCGTATTTTCCGGTTTCTGAAGCGCAAACGCCAACTATTGAAGATGCTCTTGCAGGTTGGAAACCACATAAAAAATTATTAGCATCACTTTCAAAACAATACAGCAAGCCTGTTCTTTTTACCGAATTCGGCTACCGAAGTGCAGACTATGCAGGTAAAGAACCTTGGGCGAGCGATCGCTACGAAGGTAAAATGAATAGTGAAGCTCAAGCGCAATTGTATGAAGCTTTATTCAAAAGCTTTTGGGACGAACCATGGTTTGCCGGTGGCTTTGCCTGGAAGTGGTTTCATAATCACGATCGGGCCATTCAACAAGAGAATAATAGATTTACGCCGCAGGGAAAGCAAGCTGAGGAAGTTTTAAAAAAATGGTATCAAAATTCTGTTAACTGATTGATTCAAAGTGTCAAACTCTTGCCAATTGGTAAGAGTTTAAGAGCTGTTGTTGAGCCTACTTTTTAGTTTTGGGTTACTAACTAAAAAGAACCATTATGTCTATTCTTACAATTTTAATTTCTATCCTTTTACCACCACTTGGAGTGGCGATGGCCAAAGGCATTGGCAAAGATTTTGTCATCAATGTCATCTTAACCATATTAGGTTGGCTGCCGGGTGTGATACACGCATTTTATGTGAATAGCAGAGGCTAAGAAAACAATATATTTAGAAAGAGTTTTATAAGTACATTTATAAAACTCTTTTTTTATGCGGAAATTTTTCTTTCTATGCTTTTTTCTTTTGACGACCGGCTTGGTTTTAAATGCGCAAACCAATTTTAAGAAGAATGCATTAACAGCAGCTATTGTGGTGAGTGATGAGGCAAAAGCCTTGCATTTTTACAGGGATATTTTGGGGATGCAAGAAGCAGGAGGTTTTGTGATCGATTCAGTCTTTGCCAAAAATCTTGGGCTCTCCAAGGGAAAATCTTTTAAAGTAGCGCTTTTGAGCTTTTTAGATACTCCGGAATCTTCACAGCTTAAAATCGTATCCTTTACTGAAGTATTGAAGCAAGAAGCGGCGGCGGTTTACGATGCGGTGCAAGAACAGTTTGGGTTGCAGTATTTAACCTTGCAAGTACATTCGCTAGATCCTATTATGGCGCGTGCAAAAAAAGAAGGCGTGCAACCTCAAGCTGCAACGCCTTTAAAACTTGATGATCACGTTTACCTTGTACTTTTACGAGATCCTGACGGAACTTTTGTTGAGGTTATAGGTGATTATTCGGGATAGTTTACCGGTTCTTTTTCATTTCTTTGAGATATTCTTCAGCGATATCTGTTTTTTGCTTTTCGGTAAAAACCTTTCCGGCTAGTTGAAAAAAGCTGTGTTCCTCATCTTCCAGATGGTGTTCTACTTTTTCACAAAGTTGTTTCGCATAGACCAACCAAGCAGGAGAATCAAGATCTGTTTCATCAATTTTCTCGATGAGTTCGTCCATTTCGTGATGCTCTGCAATACCGTGTCTGGCGTGCTCTTGCATCATGTCGTTATGGATGAGTGGTGAATAAAACGTGCGTTCTTCAGCATCTGCGTGTACCTTCAATTCTTTTTTTAGGTCTTCCCACATTTGTTTTCGACCCTTAGATTCTCCCGAAGTAGAAGTGACAAGTCGGCAAAGTTCGCGTTGCTTATCGTGGTCTTTACGAATGGCTTCAAAAATGTTCATTGGTGTAGATTTTTTGTTTCTACTGAAATTACACTTACCGAAACGCTTATGCTGTTAAGAAAGTATCAAATTTTACAACTGAAGAAAATAAATTAGCTTCAAGAGTAATAACGCTACTTTTTAAGATGTTTACAGTAGTACGCGAGTAATTCCTCGGCAGAAGCGCCAAACCACTTTTTAACGTAGATTGCCCAAAAGTGATACTGCACATACCAAACCCCATACTTCTCATACATTCGCGCCGAAGATTTAATAGGATGTTGAATCACGACAAAACTGTTGCGCGCATACAATTCATTGATTAAAATGTTATCTTCATAAATGATGTAGCTTTCATCGAAACCGCCAATCTCATCAAAGAGTTGGCGCGTGATAAACTGACTTTGATCACCACCACGACAAGCCCTCCAACTGAATTTGGTGAACCAACTCGCCAGTTTCAACCACCAGTGTTTGCTGTCAAATTGCATTTTAAAACAGCCTGCCGGATTGCCATTTGCCACTTCTTTTTCAATCAACACATCAAAATGCTTTGGAGGAAAAGAATCTGCATGTAAAAAATACAGAATATCACCTTGTGCAACTTCTGCTCCAGCATTCATCTGTTTAGCGCGACCACGTTGCGAAGAGATGATTTGTAATGCAATTCGGTTAGCTTTAGCAAACTTTTTTGTTATTGTAATGGTATCGTCTGTGCTTCCACCATCAACCACGATTATCTCTACGGCAAGCACGCGTCCCACGTTGTTTTTAAGGTGCGTTAAAAGACAGGGTAAATGAGCAGATTCATTAAGAACCGGAATAATGATACTTATCATTCAAAAATGTTCTGGCAGGTTTTAGATTGAAGGGGATTTTCAAATCTAATGGAATTCAATTAATTATAATAACAATTAGAATTATTGTTCGTTCAACTTCCAGTCGTAATTCTTGTAAGAGACATTTGTGCCTGAGTTGATCTTTGTTGTGCTGTATTGATTTACATAGTCAATAATCGTTGGTGTTTTATCACTGATGAAATCCTTTTTATACCAGTCAAAAATCGAAGAAAGCTTTGCGCTGTTTTTTGAAATTTCGTTTTTATCAGAGTTGATAAACTCCTCTGTAGCACGATCTAATTGTTCATTGATCTTTCCTGCAGTATAAGCTTCATCCAATAATTTTGGACAAGACATTGAAGCGCAATTGATGGCAAAATGAATGCGAGGTTCATTCATTTTACGTAAAACGCCGTTTTCAATTCCGCCTAAAGAAAGGGTTTTATTTCCTACGGGTACAATGCTTTTGGTCCACGCACCATTGATGTCTTTGATACTTTCTACGGGATAATTGTTCAAAATCAAATCTACTGTATAGGCATTGTAAAGATTGATGTAGTAAGCCAAAAGTTCCTGTACAGACCATTCCTTTGAAGGTTCATAAGAAGAAAGCTGTTCTAAATAATTGTTCAGTTTACTTCGGTCTTTTTCAAAACCTTTATAATCTACCATTCCATTTGCATCCACGTGTTTTTTAAGCAATGCGTCCCAGGTGCTGTGGTCTACATTTTCAACTGAATTAGCCGTGGAAGAGGTGAGTTTGTCGGGAGCTTGTTTCGTAGGCTGGCCGCCACTGGTGATTCCGGCAGCAGAAAGTAAATTGCAGCTGTGTAGGGTGATGGCTAATATTATAAGTATGCCGATGCGTTTCATAAGTAAATACATAAACTAGATTGTTTAACAATATATACGCAAGATAACGGGATGCAGATTTGAGCAGCGTCATATTAACAGCATCCTTAACAGATTTTGTGTAAAATTTACAGTTTGTAGCTCTTAAATGTGTTTATGGTATTGATTTATTGAATATTAGCTAAAATATTGCATATTAATTTCTGTGCCGTTAATTATCGTAATTTTGCAGCGCAAAAACTACCTTACCTAAAAAGGATTAAGGTGGTTCAATAGGAAACAAAAGCGTTTTCAAAACCCGTTTTGGGTTTAAGCACAAAGTAAGATTTATGAGTATTGTAGCTATTGTAGGGAGACCTAATGTGGGAAAATCCACTTTTTTTAATCGCTTGATTCAACGTAGGGAAGCTATTGTTGATTCGGTAAGCGGTGTTACTCGTGACCGTCACTACGGAAAAACCGATTGGAATGGTAAGGAGTTTTCGGTAATTGATACCGGAGGTTATGTACGTGGAAGTGATGACATTTTTGAAGAACAGATCGATAAGCAAGTAGAGCTTGCGATCGATGAAGCAGATGCCATTATTTTTATGGTAGATGTAGAAGCCGGCGTTACCGGGATGGATGAGGATGTAGCCACGTTATTAAGACGCCAGTCAAAGCCTGTATTCCTCGTCGTAAACAAGGTTGATAACGCGATGCGTCAAGATGATGCTGTTGAGTTTTACAATCTGGGATTAGGAGAATATTATACGATTGCGAGTATAAGCGGTAGTGGTACCGGTGATTTACTCGATGCAGTTGTAGAAGTGTTACCGGAGAAAGTTGAAGAAGAAGAATCTGTGTTGCCGCGCTTTGCGGTGGTAGGTAGACCTAATGCCGGGAAGTCTTCGTTTATCAATGCGTTAATAGGTGAAGATCGTTATATCGTAACCGATATCGCAGGAACTACACGCGATGCCATTGATACCAAATACAATCGTTTTGGTTTTGAATTCAATCTGGTAGATACTGCAGGAATTCGTCGTAAATCAAAAGTAAAAGAAGATCTTGAGTTCTATTCGGTGATGCGCTCGGTACGTGCCATTGAGCATTGTGATGTTTGCTTATTGGTGGTAGATGCTACACGAGGTTTTGACGGGCAGGTGCAAAATATTTTTTGGTTGGCAGAACGTAACCGCAAGGGTATTGTGATTCTCATCAATAAATGGGATTTGGTTGAAAAGGAAAACAAAACAATACGTGAGTTTGAGAAACATATACGTGCGCAGATTGAACCTTTTACCGATGTGCCTATTGTGTTTATTTCAGCATTGACAAAACAGCGTGTTTATAAAGCGATCGAGACTGCGGTAAAAGTTTATGAGAGTAGAAGTACACGCATCAAAACCAGTGTGCTCAATGATTATATGTTGCCTATAATTGAAGCAACTCCGCCACCGGCGACTAAAGGGAAATACATCAAAATAAAATACTGTATGCAGCTGCCTACGCCGCATCCGCAATTTGCATTCTTCTGCAATTTGCCGCAGTATGTAAAAGACCCGTACAGACGTTTTGTAGAAAATAAATTACGTGAGGAATTTGATTTTGAAGGTGTGCCTATCGCAGTGTACTTCCGTAAGAAATAGGATAAGGATTCAATAATTGATTGTAAAAACCCACATTTTTTAAAAAATGTGGGTTTTTACATTAAACCTTTTATGTTTTTTGCAGTCCTAGAATAAACGTACAATGTACATATATTACCTTTATGAAGCAGATTATACTCTTAATCGTTGGACTGCTGGCACTACAACAAGGTGCTGCGCAAGATTTTCAATTAAACGGAACCATAAAAGATAATAATGGAGTTCCTTTAGAATCTGCCACGGTTTATGTCGAAAAAATAAGTGACAGTACGCTGGTTACTTATGGAATTTCAGACCGGGAAGGTTTTTTTGAGATGGAAGGCAGAACCGATCAAGAGCAACTGAACCTATTTGTTTCTTATGCAGGATTCAAACCTTTGCGTCAGGTAATAACGATAAAACCGAATATCGCTTTAGGCGAAATCAAACTCGAAGTCCAAGACAACTTGCTGGATGAGGTCATCGTCGTTGCAGACCGCGCACCAGTGACCCTTAAAAAAGATACGCTAGAGTTTAATGCCAACTCCTTTAAAACCCGACCCGATGCCAACCTCGAAGAATTATTGAAAAAGCTTCCGGGTGCAGAAGTAGATTCTGATGGAGCGATCACCATAAATGGAAAACCGGTTTCTAGGATTCTCGTTAATGGGAAAGAGTTTTTTGGAGACGATCCTAAAATCGCGACAAAAAACCTTCCGAAGGAAATTATTGAAAAGCTTCAGGTGGTTGACACCAAAACCAAAGCTCAAGAATTTACCGGAGAATCTGGAGATTCTGAAAATAAGACAATCAACATTACCATTAAAAAGGATAAGAATAAAGGGTATTTCGCCAGAGGAACTATTGGCGGTGGTACAGACGGCCGCTATGAAATGAGCGGGATAGGGAACATATTTAAAGACAATATGCGCACCACCATTCTTGCAGGTTCTAATAATATAAACAGTTCAGGATTTGAGTTTGATGATATTTATGGGATGATGGGCCGCAGCGGTGCGCGTGCGGTTGCTTCAGGAAATCGAAGTGGTGGCATCACAAAATCTGAAACTGCAGGAGCTAATTATAGCAATGAATGGTCTGATAAATATGAGTTGAATGGGGATTACTATTTTGACCGGTCTAATACCGATACTCGCAACCGCACCGAGCGTGAAAACATTCTGCCAGATACTACTTATTATTCAAATTCAGAGAATACCAGTAATGCTATAAACGACAGGCATCGGGCAAATGCACGCTTTGAAGTAGAGTTTGACACGCTTACCCGTTTGTCATATTCACCGCGTTTTAATACCAGTAAAACAAAGTCTTTGCGCAGTACGATGGCAAATTCTTTAGATGGAAACAGAGATTTGGTAAACAATACAGAAACTTCAAGTCAAGATGATGTTTATAATTTGAATTTTAGAAATGAGATTGACTTTATAAAACGTTTTGGAAGTCGTGGCGCCTTTTTAAGAATGGAAGTTTCGCAGAATTATGACAATCAGGAAAATGACAACTTTTACTATTCTGAAAGTGAGTTTTTTGGTGATGATGCACGTACCGAAATTCAGGATCAATTTATAGATGAAGATGAGAAAGAATACCAATACGGTTTAGAAGTTGAGCAGCGTCTCGTGCTGGCTACTGACTTTTTTATGGATCTGGCCTATGATTTTTCTTCCTCAAGGTCTACAAATAAACGCTACATCTATGATGCAGATGCGAGTGGTAATTATACGGTGCTTAACGACAGTTTGAGCAGTGATTTTGAAGTGAACACCTATAGACATACACCCAACATTGGTTTTAATTATGACCACGAGGCCTGGCGGATCAATACCAATGTAGGTTTGTTGAACACGATTCTTCAGAATGAAAACTTGCTCAATCCGGCTAATTTTGACAATACGTATAACAACTTGTATTTAAGCGCGCGAGTACGTTATGAGCTTGAACGTTCAAAAAGTATTTCGGTAGATTATCGTACCAATGCAAATACGCCTTCTATTCGCCAGCTACAACCCGTAGCAGATAGAACCAATCCTTTAAATATCGTAGTGGGTAATCCTGCATTGCGTCCGGCTTATAGTCATAATATTGGAGCTAATTTTAGAAGTTTCAATTTTGGTGCCGGTGGCGGAAGCGGAATCTTCAGTTCGTTTGATCTTAGCTTTACAGAAAATCAGGTAGTTTCTGTAAGTACTATTGGTGACGATTTAAGACGTACGACAACCTATGCCAACGTTGATGGGGCGATGTCTGCGGGAGCACGTATTTTCTATACTAAAAGCAGCCGCAAAGAGGAGAAAGAATTTAGATACAATTTCACCTTAAGGGGTAATTTTAGCCGAAACGTAGGTTTTACAAATGGAACATTATTCAACTCTGAGCGTTTTAGTCTTTCTCCCGGAGTGCGTATGACTTATGCCATTCAAGAGGTTTTTGAAGTCAATCCAAGTTATAACCTGACGTATAACGATACCAGATACTCAATCAATGAAAACCGAAACGAAGACTTTATCAATCACCGTGTAGGTTTTGAAGCGACTACTTTTTGGCCAAAGAATGTCATTTTTGGTAACGACATCAGTTATAACTACAACGGAAACGTGTCTCCCGGATTTCAGAATTCTTCCATTTTATGGAATACCAGTTTAGGCTATCAATTTCTTGATGAGAAAGCTACACTGAAACTTAAAGTTTATGATGTGCTCGATCAAGTAGTAGATACACGACGTATCATTGGTGACGATTACATTCAGGATACAAACAGTTTGATTCTAACGCAATACGCGATGCTAAGTTTTACGTATAAGTTGAGCAACTTTGGTGGTCAATCAGGTAATCGACGAGGTGGCCCGCCTAGAAGACGTTAATCTATTAAATGGCTCAGAAGTAATACGTTTTACGTTAAAGTTATCTTAAACTCGATAACTAATTTTTTAGTTATTTAAGAAATCTATTTATTCGTGTATCAATCAAAAAACAATCATGATCAATCGTTATTTAATTGCCTTAGTGCTAGGCATGTTCTTTTTAAGCACATCTGCCCAAGATTTTCAAATCACCGGTAAACTTATTGACCAGGAACAGAAAACTCCTTTAGAAGCGGCAACTGTTGTTCTAGAAACCCTTCAGGATAGTACCGTGATCAGTTACACCATAAGTGATCGCAATGGTCTCTTTGAACTAAGCGGAAAGTCTAATATTCAAAAGGCAAATCTATTTGTCACTTTTGTAGGTTATCAATCTTACGAGCAGCAAATTGACTTTACTAACGAGCGTAGTATTAATCTAGGTGATATTCCGCTAGAATTTCAAGTAGAGTCCTTAGGTGATGTTGTGGTAAAAGGGAGAGCTGCGCCTGTTGTGATCAAGCAGGATACGCTTGAATTTAACGCAGCCTCTTTTAAAACCAAACCCGATGCAACGGTAGAGGATCTTTTAAAAGAATTACCGGGAGCAGAGGTAGATGCCGATGGTCAAATACGCATCAATGGGAAACCGGTTAATAATATTCTGGTTAATGGTAAACCGTTCTTTGGCGATGATCCTACCATTGCTACACGTAACCTTACCAAGGAGTTGATCAATAAAATTCAGGTTGTTGATACAAAAACAGAGTCTGAAGAATTTGCCGGTGAACAAGGCGATAGTGAAAATAAAACCATCAACATCACCATTGATGAAGATAAGAATAAAGGACTTTTTGGCCGGGTAGCTGCGGGTGGTGGCACCGATAATCGTTTTGAGTTTGCAGGTATTGGAAATTACTTTGACAATGATCTGCGTTTCAGTTTGCTGGGAAGCGGAAATAACATCAATTCACCTGGATTTAGTTTTGGAGAGATCGAAAAGATGTTTGGTAATGCAAGCTATATTTCAGTAAGCAGCAACGGAGGTTTTAATGTAGGTGGAAGAAGTTTTGGAATGGGGCAAGGTATCGTCAACTCGCGTAACGCAGGGATGAATTTTGCCAATGATTTTGGCGAAGCGATAGAGACTTCTGCAGATTACTTTTATTCGGGAGCCAATAGTTTTAATGAAACCGACAGGGTACGTGAAAACATCTTGCCAGATAACCGCTTTACCTCAATAAGTGATTCTCGCACCGATTCTAATACCGATAACCATTCTGCAAACCTTAGGTTTCAAGCCGAAATAGATTCGACATTTATGGTAGAATTTCGTCCTTCTCTTAACTATACGCTAGGAACCAACAGCAGTTCGGGAAGTTCAGTAACCACAAACGAAGCCGGAGACTTGGTAAATGACAGCGAGTACGACAACTTTAATGATCGTACGACGCGTAATTTGAGTAATCGTCTTACCGCGACCAAACGTTATGGAGAAAAGGGGGGATTTATTCGAATCAATGGTAATCTTCAGTTAGACGAGACAGAAAGCATCGATTTTACCAATTCAGAAACCAATGTTTACGGTACCGATGCCAGTCAGATTCTACGAAATCAGCGTACCGATGGTGATAATAATACAGACGGAATTACTACAAATGTAAAGTGGCGCATTCCGCTTATTTCAAAAAAACTCTTTTTAGAGACCGAGTATGAGTTTAAGAATGAAAACCGCACTAATACGCAGTTGGTCTATGATTTTGATGCTGCCAGTCAGTCGTACAACCAACTCATCACTCCGCAGAGTACCGATTTTGAAAGTACAAACCGAAGTCATAAACCTCAATTTGGAGTAAGCTATAATTCAAAAAAACTCCGCGGAAGCATTAATGCAGCGTATGTAGCCCGAAAATTAACAGGTGAGGATTTGTTGACTGATGAAACCGGAAACCGAGTGCGTGATATTGATTTTGAGAATAATTTTAACGCCCTTGAAGCAACAGCTCGGTTGAACTATAATTTTACACAAAAACTAAGTTTGTGGTCTGCTTATAACTTAAGTAATAACGCACCAGATGTTAGACAACTTTCTCCCTATTTAGATGTTTCAGACCCGATTAACACCGTTCAAGGTAATCCTAACTTGAGTCCTACCAATAGCCATAACTTCAATATGGGAGTCAACAATTATGATTGGGAGACTAGAAGTGGATTGTACTCTTATTTTGGCGCTACGTTTACTAATGATCAAGTGGTGAACCTTACTACTGTAGATGATAATTTTGTGCGATCTACCACTTTTACAAATGTAGATGGGGTGTATAATGCTTACGGAAATCTAGGCTATAACAAAGACTACAAGCTGGATAGTCTTAGAACGTTAAAAGTTGAAGTAGGAATGAGTGGTGGTATCAATCGTTTTGTGAACTTTTTCAATGCAGATCAATATGCCAGTATCACTAAATCTATTTCGCCTAGTTTAGGCTTACGTTTTACCTGGACCGATTGGTTTGAGCTGCGTCCTGAATATAGAATTAGCTTTAATGAGACGACATTTAACCGTGATTTCTTTGATGGGCAAGAATTTACGCAGCACAATGCGCGCCTACGTACTACAACCTATTTCCCGGAGTGGCTTACTTGGGAAAATGATATTAGATATACTTACAATCCAAATGTAGGAGCAGGATTTCAGCGGGACGCGGTATTCTGGAACACGTCATTGGCGTATTCTTTCCTGAATAATAAAGCAATAGCGACCTTTAAAGTGTATGATTTGCTCAATCAAAATACCAACTCAAGACGTACAGCCACCCAATCCTATATTGAAGATGTGCAGAGTACTGTTTTACAACAGTATTTTATGTTGAGCTTCAGCTATAAATTCAATACGCTGGGTAAAAAAGGAGAAGTTAGAGAGAATGGTTGGTGGGATTAATCAGGTCAAGTGTGACTTTGTATAAATTCTGGTTAATCATTTTAGATTTTAGCCAAGCATAAAAGCTTATAGCAAATAGGTCTTCACGCTCGAGACCGACCCATTCAAATGAACGATCAACTTCTTTGGTGAACGTATCAGATTGAACGTGCTTAGGGTTTGTGTAATAAATGCTCGCTAGCTTGATGAAGGTTAATACACGTTCTTCTCCAAGAGCTTTGAGTCTGTTGTAAAACCTTTTATGTAAAGATTTTTGTTTTTGCAAAACCAAATCCAGCTTGTCTAATTCTATCAGAAGTAGAAAGCCTATAATTTCTTTTTTAACTACCCAAGTAAGACCTTGATGTCTTTCATAGTAGTGGTCACTATGCTGAAATTTTTTATAGATCTGATAGGCATCTTTATATCTGTTTTGATGAAAATAGAGTGTTGTTAAAAGGAGTTGAACTTGAGGTTCGTTACTTTTGATGTTTTCGCATAATTCAATAGCCGCTAAAGGGTTGCCTGAATAATTTAAAGTGAGCGATCTAAGAATTAATGTTTGATTACGAAATTGATAAAGATATCTTTTTGATAAAATAGAATCAAGCTCATCTAAAAAGTCTAATGTCTTTTGGAAATTTTTATTTCTAAAGCTATTTGAAGCCATTAGATAGAGAATCTGTAAGTGATAATAGCTATGCTTATTTGAAGTTTTTTTTGTGTTTACGTGGCGAAAAGCTTCTTGCATTAAAGGTGAAATATCATAGTAATTACTTTCAGCTTCGGCAGTGTCGCAAAGAAGATCCATGAATTGGAAAAGAGACTTGTATGTGAAATCCTGGTTAGGAATTATATTAAAATAATCTAGTACTTCTTTTAGAGCTATATTTTTATTAGTTGTACCTGCTCTTAATTTACGTTTTAAAGTTGCGTAGGCCTGTTTAAATTTAAGCGTGGTGTTCAACATCCTTAAATTTCGATCGCTATTATCTAAAATTGAGTTTAGGTTGATTTCTGGCAGTATAGCTGCATATTGCAATTGTGTATCATAAATTTCGTGTAGCGCAGTGTGTAGTTCAAATTCAAAAGCAAGTTCTTCAGCCTTTGAAAGTGTTTTCCACCCAAGTTTAAAGAGCTTTTTTTCAAATAAAATGCGACTGGATAATAGAAGTTTTAAAGTGTCTGATTCTTCACTTGATTCCTTAGCAAAACTTTTGGATGCTATAAATTCAAGTAGACTATCACGCAAACGCTTACTTAGGGCGTGGTAAGCATTCCGATTCATTTTCTTATAAAGTGTTTGCGGTAATTCTTTGGTTTTACCCTGACAAATCATTTTGAATAAAAGTATGTTTTTAGCATCTCCTCGTCGGTTCTTCTTTTTAAGGAATTGTACTGCTTCCTTTTGTTCTTCATCCGAAAATGTACTTATCAATTTGAAAAGGTTGTTCATTAAATAGTAAGTATTAATCGCTATAGTTACAGTAAATATAGTAGTTGCTGCGTATCAATTTACTTTTAAATCATAAGTATTTCTAAAAAACAGGTTTTCCTGATTTAGAAGCTACTCTCACATTTGTAGTGTAATTCTCAAAACAAATATTATGAAAACTACATTTGAAAACGAAAAGAATGTTCTTTCTAATGAAAGTAAAGGTTCAGCATTCCAAAATTCAACAAAGCCCACTGCTGCTTTCGTTTCAGCTGCTTGGTCTGCATTATTTATAGGCATGCTGTCCTACTGCATCGGTTTGTGGAATGCTTCGATGCTTTTAAATGAAAAGGGGTACTACTTTACAATCTTACTCTTTGGGTTATTCTCGGTAATTTCTGTACAAAAGAGTGTTCGGGATAAGCAAGAAGGAATAGAAGTGACAGATATTTATTATAGTATCAGCTGGTTCACCACAATAGCGTCAATTCTTCTTTTAATAATAGGGCTGTGGAATGCTAACTTAGAGTTGAGCGAGAAGGGATTCTACGGTATGTCTTTTACATTGAGTTTGTTTGCAGCGGTTACGGTACAAAAGAATACAAGGGATCTTAAATTATTCTCGAAAAACTCATAGCGATTAAAAGGGCTCATATGAGCCCTTTTAATTATTGATTTTCAAAAGCCTTTAAATACCTTATTAAATTAATTAAATGTGCTTCAGAATGAATTTTCATAAGGGTGTTGAAATACCATAAACCGTCATTCAGGCTGGTGTTTTTGAGGCGCCAGGCGACTTCGCTTAGATCAATGATCAGATCTGTTAGATCGTCAATCGCATCTTCTTCCAACAGTTCTGGATCTTGATCGGTTTTAAAAGAAATAGTACTCGAGCGATACCAACCAAACTCCGGGAAATTTACTTTCACATACGCGTAAACTTCAGCATAGTCTAGACGTTGTACTTCTTTATAAAGTTGCTCGTCAAAGTTGGAGTTTAAATTCAAATACAAAGCGTATAAGTCTCCCAGAGATTTTTTGAGACTTACCAATTTGTTGGGGTCAGCAACTGGTTCACTTCCGTATTTTGTGATTTGATGTATGAGTTGAAGAAAAGATTCCAAATGAAATTTCTTTTAAGAATTAAAGGGATCGGTTGGGTCATTGCAATTTAGAAGGATAGCAGGTAGTATTTACCAACCTCCGGAAGCACCACCGCCTCCAAAGCCGCCACCGCCGAAACCACCTCCAAAGCCGCCGCCTCCACCGAAGCCACCACCAGAGGATCCTCCGCCAAAGCCACCGCCTCCGAGTCCGCCGCGACCTAGACTGCTCAAAATGATGACGTCTAGTAAACTGCCTGCACCGCTACGTCTACCACCGTTTCTGCCGTTTCCGCCACCGCGAGAACGACTTAGGATAAAAATGATAACGAAAAAGATGATGATAATGGGTAGAAAATTGCGAATACTGGGACCGTTATTTTCCTGTCTCGAACCTTGGTATTCGCCTTGAAGCATTTGAAAAAGTGCATTTGCAGCTTGGTCCAGACCCGCGTAATAATCGCCTCTTTTAAATTGAGGGATCATAATACGGTTGATCACCTGTTCGGCCATACGGTCTGTGATGATCGTTTCGATCCCATAACCGGTGTTGATATCAACTTTACGATCTTCGGTGGCCAGTGTGATCAGGATTCCGTTGTCTTTCCCTTTTTGACCAATGCCCCATTTTTGGCCCCATTTAGCTCCAAGAAAGCTGATGTCTTCACCTTTGGTACTCGGGATGATCACCACCACAATTTGCGTTGAGGTAGTATCACTATAGCGTACAAGTTTATTTTCAAGTGCTGCCTTTTGACCAGAATTTAAAAGATCTGCATAATCGTAAACACTGGTTTGTTTGCTTGGTACTTCCGGAATATCAAATTGCGCTAATCCTTTCGCCGAAAGGCAAAAAAGAAAAGCAAGCAAAAGCATCGTTCTAATAGAACGTATTTGAGGTAAATAGATCAAGAGGTCGATATTTCGTCTGAAAGTTCATTGATGTCATCATCGTCCCAAGGGAAGAAATGCGCCAATTGATCGCCGGCAGAACTGATGCCTTTAACCAATCCGGTTTTGAACTTTCGGTTTTTAAATTCGGTTTGCATGAGATCTTTGGTGCTTTGCCAGAAATCATCAGGAACAACTTTATTGATGCCGCGATCACCACAAATGGCAAACTTTTTGGCATCAACTGCAACATAAATGAGGACGCCATTTTCTTCTTTGGTGTTGTCCATTTTAAGCTGATGAAACAAAACTTTTGCGCGCTCTAGTGCTTCTTCATCACAAGTGCGTTCTAAGTGCACGCGGATCTCTCCAGAAGTTTTGAGCTCGGCCTGGCGAATGGCTTCAACAACTTCTTGTTCTTCTTCTGCCGTTAAAAAGTCTTCAACTACAGATGCCATTATGCTGCGTCATTATTGAAATCAAAATCAACTTCAGGAGCAGTTTGCGCACCTTCTTCAGCTTCAAAATATTCCATCTCTTCAAAGTTGCCAATGATGTTATTTACGATGTTATTCGGGAAGGTTTTGATGTGCTTGTTATAAGGTTTGATCGCTGCATTATAACGGTTACGCTCTACGTTGATACGGTTTTCTGTACGCTCAAGTTCGTTAATCAATTCCTTAAAATTCTCATTTGCCTTAAGGTCAGGATAGCGCTCTACGGTTACAAGCAATCTGCTTAACGCCGAACTCAAACCGCTTTGTGCTTGCTGAAATTGTTCTAACTGTTCAGGAGAGATATTTGTTGGATCAATATTTACCGACGTCGCTTTGGAACGCGCTTCGATCACATCGGTAAGGGTTTTTTGCTCAAATTCAGCATAGCCTTTGGCTGTGTTTACAATGTTAGGAATAAGGTCTGAACGACGCTGGTAAGCACTTTCAACATTACCCCATTGAGCGGTTGCATCTTCTTGCAACTCGATACCGGTATTGTAAAAACCTTTAAAAAATGAATAGCCAATGATAAGAAGTATGACCACTACGATTAGCGCGATAATTCCTTTTTTCATGATGATTGATGTTTGTTAGATTAGAGTTGATCTTTTAATTGTTGAAGCTGGGCTTTGATATTTTCCAGCTTTCTGATGAGATCAAATTTATTGATGGTTTCTTGTTTGTTTTCTTTTAAATGCGTTTTTGCACCTTCAAGCGTAAAACCGCGTTCTTTTACCAAGTGGTAAATAAGCTCCAGATTCTTGATGTCTTCCGGTGTGAACTTGCGGTTACCTTTTGCATTTTTCTTCGGTTTGATGACATCAAACTCTTTTTCCCAAAAACGAATGAGTGACGCATTGACGCCAAAGGCATCAGCGACTTCACCAATACTGTAATATAATTTTTCGGGCAGTTCGACGTGCATTAATCCAGAGATTGATTTTCGAGTTGTGCTTTCTGTAAAATTACATCAAACTCTTCAGGCGAAAGGTTTCCGTAGTAAAAATTAATCGGGTTTATACGCTGCCCATCTTTGAAGATCTCATAGTGCACGTGCGGCGCTTCAGACCGGCCGGTGCTTCCTACAAAACCTATAAGATCACCACGTTGCACCTTTTGACCTCTGCGCACATTGTATTTGTAAAGATGCGCATACAGACTTACATAACCGTAACCGTGGTCGATGCGTATGTGATTTCCGTAACCTGTAGCATTGTTGTCTGCACGTTCTACGACACCATTTCCTGTGGCATAAATGGGGGTTCCACGCGGAGCGGTAAAATCCATTCCCCAGTGCATTTTGCGTTCTTTGGTAAATGGGTCAGAACGCATCCCGTAACCCGAAGCAATACGCGTCAAATCTTTATTGGCAACAGGCTGAATTGCAGGAATCGCGTTTAAGAATTTTTCTTTTTCTTCGGCCAAAACGGCGATTTCGTCAAGCGATTTGCTTTGCACTACGAGCTGTTTGGTAAGAATGTCTAAACGTTTGTTAGACTCAATAATAAGTTTTGAGTTGTCATAGCCTTCAAGATCTTTATACCGGTTAACTCCACCAAAACCGGCTTTACGCTGCTCATCAGGAATTGGATTGGCTTCAAAATACAGTCTGTAAATATTGTTATCCCGTTCTTCAACTTCGCTCAGTACGGTTTGAACCTGATCTAACTTTTTATTAAGTACGCCATATTGCGTTTTCATATTTTGCAATTCCCGCTGAAGCGCTTTTTCACGAGGCGTTTCTAGATTAGGAATGTTTAAATAAATAACCAGAAGTATAAATCCCGCAAGAAAAGAAGCGCCTATAGATAACAAGGCGTAACCCAACTTACGCCCCTTGCGTTTCTCTATTTTTTTATAGGAAAGCGTCTCTTTGTCGTAATAATATTTAACCTTAGACATTAGTTAATTTATTCTATTTTTGCGTTAAAATATATGCTTGTATCCCGCATTTAAATAAGGGGTAACGAACAAATATAAAAAATAGTTTGCCGGTAATCATATTTTGGCAAAAGCTACTCTAAAATTCACTCATGAAATCCCAAGAAATACGCGATCAATTTCTATCTTTTTTTAAGTCCAAAAACCATTCCATCGTGGCCTCTGCGCCCATGGTGATCAAAAACGATCCTACGCTGATGTTCACCAATGCCGGAATGAACCAATTTAAGGAATTTTTTCTGGGTAACGGAACTCCAAAAGATACACGTGTCACTGACACTCAGAAATGTTTACGCGTGAGCGGAAAACATAATGACCTGGAAGAAGTGGGGAAAGATACCTATCATCACACGATGTTTGAGATGCTGGGGAACTGGAGTTTTGGAGATTATTTTAAACAAGACGCGATCGATTGGGCTTGGGAATTACTTACCGAAGTTTATAAGATCGATAAGAATAAACTTTATGTAACCATCTTTGAAGGTGATGATTCAGAAGGGCTTGAGCGTGATGCTGAAGCGTATGATATGTGGAAAAAGCACGTAGCTGAAGACCGTATCTTGAATGGAAATAAAAAAGACAATTTCTGGGAAATGGGCGATCAAGGTCCTTGCGGACCCTGCTCTGAAATTCACGTGGATTTACGTTCTGAAGAAGAAAAAGCAAAAACTCCCGGAGCAGAATTGGTCAATGCAGATCACCCGCAAGTGGTAGAGATCTGGAACCTCGTTTTTATACAATTCAATAGAAAAGCAGACGGTTCTCTTGAAAACCTTCCGGCGCGACATATTGACACCGGGATGGGCTTTGAACGTCTGTGCATGGTGCTTCAGGATAAAACGTCAAACTACGATACCGATGTGTTTACACCGCTCATTCGTGAGATCGAGACCATCGCGCATTCAAAATATGGTCAAAGCGAAGAAACAGATATCGCCATTCGTGTGATCGCAGATCACGTGCGCGCAGTAGCATTCTCAATTGCAGACGGCCAGTTGCCAAGTAATACAGGAGCAGGTTATGTGATTCGACGTATTCTGCGCCGTGCCGTGCGTTATGGATTTACCTTTTTAAATACCAAAGAGCCATTTATTTATAAATTGGTTAGCGTTTTGGTAGATGAGATGAGCAAAGCCTTTCCTGAACTTAAAAAACAACAGAACCTTATTTTCAATGTAATTAAAGAAGAAGAGCAGAGCTTTTTACGCACCTTAGATCAAGGTTTGGTGTTGCTTGATTCTATTATTGCAGAAACTAAAGGAAAAGAAGTTTCAGGAGCCAAGGCCTTTGAATTGTACGACACTTACGGTTTTCCGATAGATCTTACTGCATTGATCCTTTCAGAAAAGGGATATACGCTTGATGAAAAAGCATTTCAAACCGAATTACAAAAGCAGAAAGACCGTTCTCGTGCTGCCGGAAAAATTGAAGCAGGAGACTGGACGATAGTTGAAGAAGATAGCGAGGAAGAATTTGTAGGATACGACACGCTGCAAACTCCGGTGCGCATTACCCGTTACCGAAAAATAAACACGAAGAAAGAAGGAGACCAATATCAGTTGGTTTTTAATCTTACTCCGTTTTATGCTGAAGGCGGCGGTCAGGTTGGCGATAAAGGATATCTGGAAGCGGCCAACGGCGATGTGGTTTACATCACTGACACCAAGAAAGAAAATAACTTGATTATTCACCTTTCTAAAAACCTTCCGAAGAATTTAAACGAGACCTTTACCGCGGTTGTTGATGCAAAACAGCGTCACAGAACTCAGGCAAATCACTCGGCGACACACTTGCTGCATCAGGCATTGCGTGCCGTTTTAGGAACACACGTAGAGCAAAAAGGTTCTATGGTGCATAGCGGTTATTTACGTTTTGACTTCTCGCACTTTTCAAAAGTGACTGCCGAAGAACTTAAGGATATCGAGCAGTTTGTAAATGCGCGCATTCAGGAGCAATTACCGCTTGAAGAGCAGCGTGCGATCCCTTACGATCAGGCGATCGCAGAAGGTGCGATTGCCTTATTTGGTGAAAAATATGGTGATGCCGTGCGTACCATTCGTTTTGGGAAATCTATGGAATTGTGCGGGGGAACCCACGCTGAAAACACTGCCGATATTTGGTATTTCAAGATCAAATCAGAAAGTGCTGTAGCTTCTGGAATTCGTCGTATTGAAGCGATTACCGGTGATGCAGTGATGCAATATTTTGAAGAGCAGGATGAACAGTTAGAAGCGGTGCGCAGTTTATTGAACAATGCTAAAGAACCGGCAAAATCTATTGAAAGCCTTCAGTCTGAAAATAACGAGCTTAAAAAGCAATTAGAAGTGCTTCTTGCTGAAAAAGCAAAGAATGTAAAAGGCGAATTGAAAACTGAAATTCAAGAAGTGAATGGTGTTCAATTTCTTGCCAAAGAAGTCGATCTCGACGCAAACGGAATCAAAGATTTGGCATTTCAGTTGGGCGGTGAAGTAGATGATCTCTTTCTTTTATTGGCATCGCGTCAAGGCGGAAAGGCATTGTTAAGTTGTTATATTGATAAGGAATTAGCTAAAGCGAAAGACTTAAATGCAGGAACCATCGTACGCGAGTTGGGTAAATTTATCCAAGGAGGCGGTGGCGGTCAGCCATTTTTTGCAACCGCAGGAGGAAAAAATCCTGACGGCATTGCTCAAGCGCTGAACGAAGTAAAAACGTATTTGGGTTAAAAAGTAAGATTTGAAATTACAAACAACCATACCTTTAAAACCGAGTGGTAATCCTATAGATTATCACTCGCGTTTGTTTTTGGTAGGAAGTTGTTTTGTAGAAAATATAGGAGCCAAGCTTACGTACTATAAATTTCGGACTACGATAAATCCATTTGGGATCTTATTTCATCCAGAGGCGATCGCGCGATTTTTAGAATTGGCGGTTTCTAGTAAGCAACTTTTTGAAGCTGATCTTGAAGAACTACAAGGCAGGTTTGTAAGCTTTGATGCACATTCCGCATTAAGCGCTTCATCAGCAGCTGAAACTACCCAATTATTAAATGAGGCACTTGTTGAGACCAAACATCAGCTAGCGGAAGCATCGCATATTGTGATCACTTTGGGTACGTCTTGGGGGTATCGGCATTTGGAACAGGATAAAATTGTTGCCAATTGTCATAAGATTCCGCAGAAAGCTTTTCAGAAAGAATTGACTTCTGTTGATGCCATTGCAGCAACTACAAGACGTATGCTTTCAGCAATTGCTAAAGTGAATTCGCAAGTGCAGGTGATTTTTACTGTTTCGCCCGTGCGACACACTAAAGATGGTTTTGTAGAAAATCAGCGTAGTAAAGCCCATTTGCTTGCGGGAATGCATCAGGTTTTAGATGACTCACAGCATATGGCGTATTTTCCGTCGTACGAACTTATGATGGATGAGCTTCGCGATTACCGTTTTTATGACAGAGATTTGATCCATCCCAATGCTTTGGCGGTTGATTATATCTGGGAGCGCTTTTCTTCGGTTTACTTTTCTGAAGAAACCCAAAAAACAATGCAAAAGGTTCAGGAAGTTCAGCAGGGTTTGGGGCACAAAGCTTTCAATCCAGATTCTGAAGCGCATCAGAAATTTCTCAAAAACTTAGAGGCTAAAAAACGTGCGTTACAAGCAGATTTTCCTCATTTTCAATTTTAAATACGGCAATTGCCTTATGGATTAGTGCTTTGATTTACAGGAGTTTTGTTCTGTATTTTAAACCTAAAACCATGAAAACAATTACAAGAATTACTTCAGTTTTACTTTTTAGCCTACTCGTTCTAACCGCGTGTTCAAAAGATGATGATGGCGGTACAAGCGCAGCCGGCGATGGCGAATTGACCGCTACTGTTGATGGCGCTTCTTTTGAATCCTTTCCCGAAGCTACAACCGCGGTGGAGAGCAATGCCGGCGGAGTACAAACCCTCACCATTTCCGGCGGAACGATGGATTCTGAAAATATTCAGATTATGATTATCGGTTTTGAAGGCGTGGGCACCTATGACCTTAATGGCGTGAGTCTGGGCAGTTATACCTATCTCGAAGATACCTCAAACTTTAATAGTGCGATGGTGTTTACCACTTCAACAGGTGCAGCTTCTAACGGCGAAATCAAGATCGCCGAATATACTGCAGGCGGTACGGTAACGGGAACCTTCAATTTTACCGGTTACTTAACGAGTAACACCAGTCAAACCGTTGCCGTAACCAACGGAGCGTTTAATGTGACTATTCAATAATATATAAAATCTCAAGTGTTGAGGTTTTTACGTGAAGTCAGGAGTTGGATTATACCTTTTTCTGACTTCTTTTTTTTTCTACAAAGCCAAGTGTTTTTGAAATAATAAGGCAATTGCCGTATTGATTTCGGCTTGATAATCAGGCAATTTTGAGCCTGTAAAAACTTTTAACCTGTACAATTATGAAACTTAAATTATACCATTTAAAAAATACCTTACTGCTGTTTTTTGTCACTGCAATGACTTTTGCTCAAAAAGCAGAAGCACCGGATTATACCTATGATGTGGGAGCCGGAATTAATGATATGACGCTTACTTTGGGTGGAACGCTCGTTGTTTGTACAAACGACGGTCTGGCTGGGATCAAACCGGGATCAAATGAGTTGGTTTTCAATTTTACCGATTATGGAAGCGTAAAGCCTGAAGAAGTACAATATATTCCAAATTCGCCCTATTTGATGGTAGATCAAAATGGAGTAGGCGGTATCAAAGCCTTATCGGGTTTTTCAAGCAAGAAAGCAGTGATCGATTATATCTCTGGTGAGGTTTTGTTCAGTACTGAAAAATACGACTGGAAAACCGTGCAAACTGCAGATGTGATGATGCCAGAGAACAAACTCGTGATCAGCGGACTGCAAAAAGGCGGTGGTCAGGCAGAATCTGTAACTCCAAAAATCGCAGTATATGACTTGCTCACCGGTGAGCTTGATTATTCTTTTTTCTTGATCAAACCAGGAAAAACCACAGCTAAATATTTTGCAGTTAGTGGAACGCCGCTATTGCTGAAGGATAAATTACTTGTGCCTACCACGCAAGGTATTTATGCTAAGACCAAAACCGGAGAAACGCTTTGGGAGAATAAGGTGAAAGGTGTGAATTGGATGGTTACTAACGAAGATGAAAGCGATATCTATGCCATTGAAATGAACGATGCAAAGACCAATACGCAAGTGTATAAAATAGGGGCGAACGGAGCGGAAATTTGGAAAGATGCTCCCAAGGTTCAAGGTGTGGTGAGTAATTTTCAAATCCTACCTCAAGGGCTTATCGTGGTAAGTGACAAGGACACTTCGGGAAAAAGTATTTTAGCGGGTCGTTCAGAATCTAAGATCAACTTTTTGAGTGCTTCTACCGGCGAAGATTTGTGGGATAAAGCGCCAAAAACTAAAGGTTTTGTACAGCATTTTTACGTGATGGATGATGGTGTATTATTCGGTATTTATGAAGGTGGAATCAATAAAGTTTCTTTTGATGGAACTCCTTTATTTAAGAAACCGCTTAAAACAGGAGAAGATATCAAGTTGATGGCAGAAACCCCTAACGGACTCATCTATATCACTTCTGAAGATGCAAATATTGTTGACCTAAAAACCGGGGATCAGGTTTGGAAAAAACCGTTGAAATACAAAAGCGTTAACAGCGTGACTTCAGCTTTTGATGCGAAAAACAACCGCTACTTGATCAATGCAGACGATGAGCTATTTGCGATAGATGCAGAAAGTAGTGAGATTTCGACCTTAGCAAAAGTGAAGTTTGAAGAAAAAGAATACCCGAGTACACTAAGCGTTCGCGATAACGGAATTTACTTAGGTAGCGATCAAAATATGGCTTTGCTTGATTTTGATGGCGACACACAATATCACACCTATCTAAAATCTCCAGGTCGCAGTACTTTTGGTAAAATTGTTGGGGGTGTTACTGCAGTTGCCAGTACAGCGTTAACTATGACCTCTGCAATGGCAGCAGGTGCTAATATGCGTGGTCACGCGGTTAATACCAATAATCTTAGAAATTATAATGAATACGGAAGAGAGGCTAAACGTGCGCAGGATATGTTTGCTGGTATGGCAGATGCTTCTTTTGAATATCTAAACAAACGTTTTAAGGCTTCAGCAGCGACTGAAAATGCACAATTTATCTTGACTAAACTTGATGATGGTACGGGGCTTGCAAAAGTGAGTAAAGCCAACGGCGAGATAGAAAAAGAGATCATTCTAGAAGATAAAAAACCGGAATATAAGGTTGATGATTATGGTGGTGTGCTGTATTACAAAGCAGATAATAAAACCATCTATGCCTATAATTTAAACTAAAAAACTCCCGAAGTGCTTATCGAGTGCTTCGGGATTCTTAATTGCTAAAAGATGCATCTCATTTTTATCGTTGTGGGTTTAAGTATCCCGTTAGGGTATTTGATTTTTAGAGTGGTAGAACGTCAATTTGGCTATCGTTTTTCTAAAGCCAAAATTGCCTTTTTTTATAGCTTCGCTGCGATGGTGTATACACTTGTTGCGTTGCTTGCTAGTTTTTTACACCTCTATTTTCTACAGTTTTATATCGCTATTCCTGCTTTGATTACCGCATTCTTATGTTTTTATAGAGCAAAGCAGTTAAGCTTAAAATCAAACCATAAACGCTTTGTTTTAATACTGCTGGTGTTGGTAAGTATCTGGTGTTGTATTCAGCTTATAAATTCATTTTAGATGGAAAAGTTCAACTCAACTGTTTTATTAAAAGTTGCGAGACCCGACAAGTCTAATGCCGCATTGTATCTAAATGCGATGTTTTTATTGATGCTGTTGGCAGTAGGTTTTGTAACACCGTGGAGTATTGTGATGGCTTATTTTCTTGAGACCATTATTATTGGGATATTAAATGCATTGAAAATGGCTCTTTGCGTCGCGTACAAACGACACAATGGCGGCACACAAGGATTTGGGATCATTCTCTTTTTTCTGGTGCATTATGGTTTTTTTGTGGCGATACAGAGCATTTTTGCTTTTACATTTTTTGAGTTAGGAGGAAGCACCTTTTTTACAGATGGTATTTCAGTTTTAAAGAATTACTGGACGCTACTCCAATTAGATGGTATGTGGCTTTTGCTCTTGAGCATAATTCTCAATAACTGCTTTTCTTTTATAACCGACTTTCTGGGAGAAAAACGCTACCTGAAATTTACAGCTAGTGAGTTGATGATCAAACCCTATTTGCGCATATTCATTCAGCAGTTTGTGGTAGTGCTTTCTGGTTTTTTCTTAGTGTATCTCGATGCCGGTTTTATTGCAGCGGTTTTGCTTATTGTGATTAGACTTGCGATTGATTTATTTCTGGTGAGTTTGCGAGACAATTCGGCTTCTATAGATAAAATGGCAGATTGGTATGCTTCAAAAAACGTTGAAGTTTCTGCGGAGGAAGTTAAAAAGCAACTCAAAATTTTTACGGAGTAAGTAATGCATTAAGCCTATGA
This sequence comes from Leeuwenhoekiella blandensis MED217, assembly GCF_000152985.1. Classification (GTDB taxonomy): domain Bacteria; phylum Bacteroidota; class Bacteroidia; order Flavobacteriales; family Flavobacteriaceae; genus Leeuwenhoekiella; species Leeuwenhoekiella blandensis. Next base: position 731,132 of record NZ_CH672395.1, read on the forward strand.
TTTTAGAAAGTGCGCACGTGTTGGGTTTTTTATTGGCGGTTTCGCTTATAGCCGCTGGTATGGTTTTGATTTGTTTTTGTCTACGAAAAAAGGATCGCTTAGCATCTGCTTACCGCTGTCAACAATTACAATCGAAACTTGAAATACACCAAATTCAAATAAGAACGAGAGCGCTTAATTTGAAACAATACGACTTCCAAGAGTATAATCTTAAGGAGATACTTATGTGTCAAATAAGTCCAAAATGGCATTCAAAGGCTTGAAAAATAAAAAAATAGGGTTATTTTACGTGTTTTTTTATAGTGCTAAAATTATGATGTTTAGGATTCTCATTGCCACTTTTTGCTTGCTAAGTTTTCAGGTGAAGGCTCAAATCAATCAAAATAAAGTTGATAGTTTAAAAACAGTTATTGCACAGAGCAAAGCTGAAGATAAAACTGAAGCATACGTGAGGCTTATTGAAGTCTTTGAGTACAAGGAAAATGATTCAGCAGATTACTACACACGAAAACTCATTCAATACGGGAAGAGAACTAAACAATTAAAACCTGAAATTAGGGGCTTGCTCATTAAAGCCAAGTTCTTTATTCAGACTTCAACATATGATTCTGCGCATTATTATTATAAGAAGGCTTGGGCACAATTAGAGAGTTTTGAAGATTATCAACTGAAGTCAATTTACTATGGCGATCAAGGAGTTTTAAACTTTTATCAAGGAGATTTTAAGCAAGCCTTAGAGAATTTTAGCAATGCGCTAGAACTTGCTAAATCAAATAAAAAGAAGGACGATGTGCTTACCTTTTTGAATAATAAAGCTTTGGCAATGTCATATCTAGGGCAAGCTGAAGCTTCTATTGATGTTCACGAAGAAGCAATAAATCTGGCTAAAGAGCTTAAGGATTCTACAGCATTAGGTCGGTCTTTAAATAATCTGGGTCTCATTTATGAAGATATGGATGCGCTTGAAAAGGCTTTGGAGTTCTATGAAAAAGCGCTGGTTATAAAAGAGAAACACGGTACGCCACAAGATATTTTAAATGGAAAGTATAATGTGGCCAATATGCATAGGGAGTTGGCTGAGGATATTCAAGATACTGTAATGCTCAATAAATCTGAAGCTGAATTTGAAAACTTAATTCTTGAGGCTGAAAAGGAGAATTATGGTAAACTTGTCTTGTTTGCAAAAACTGCTCTAGCTCAAGTCGCTACTTCTAAAGGTCAATTTGAGCGAGCAATCGAATTATATAAACCCGTAATAGATGGTGCTCTTGCTCAAAAGGATAATCAAACCTTGCGCGTGGTTTATCTTAATGTAGGTTCTAATTATTTTGAGTTGGAGAATTACCAGCAGGCAAAATACTATCTGGAGCTAGCAGAACCCTTTATAGTACAAGCTGAAAACCCAAGCGATAGCGCCAAGTTGTATAAAAATCTTGCTAAAACTTATTATGAATTAGGCGAGTTTAAGAAGGCCTATGAGTATTCAAACAACTATCAGAAAGCTTCAAAAACCTTGATAGATGAAGATCTTCAAGAAAAAATAACAGATTTTGAGGTCAAATATGAAACCGAGAAAAAAGAGAACCAAATCCTCGAGCAGCGTGCCCAGCTTGCTGAAAAGGATCTCGAAGTGCGCCGTAAAAATGCATTTATTTATGGCAGTCTGGCTTTAGCCTTTGTATTGGGACTTTTAGGCTACTTGATCTACAGCAGACAAAAATTGAAAAATAGTCAGCTGCAAAAAGAGCACGAACTTCAAGTCGCTTTAGCAAAGATCGAGACCCAAAACCGACTTCAGGAGCAGCGCTTGCGCATCTCAAGAGATCTGCATGATAATATTGGTTCGCAGCTTACATTTATCATTTCGAGTATTGATAATCTCAAATATCGTCTTAAAGATGCAGATTCAGTTATACTTGATAAATTGAGCAGTATAAGCGCTTTTACGTCAACGACCATCAATGAGTTGCGGGATACGATCTGGGCGATGAATAAAGAAAAAATTTCTGTCGAAGATTTACAAACGCGAATTTCTAATTTCATCGAGCGCGCCCAAAGCAGCAAAGATGAGGTGCAGTTTAGTTTTAGCTATAAAAATGAAGGGCCTGATAATTTTGCATTTACTGCGATCGAAGGTGTAAATATCTATCGCATAATTCAAGAGGCGGTTAATAATGCCTTAAAATATGCGCAAGCGCAACATATAAATGTAAGTCTGTTCACTCGGGATTCTGCGACATATCGCGTGTCTATCGTGGATGATGGTAAAGGTTTTGATATGCTAAATGCCTCTTTGGGTAATGGCTTAGCAAATATGAAAAAACGTGCTCAAGATATAAACGCAAAGATTGAGATTAGCTCAAACCAACCCGGTGGTACAAAGGTTTTATTAGAGTCGTGAAAAACACGCTTTTCTTGGTGATTTGAGGCAGACTACCAATATTGCTTAAAAAAACGTATTTTGTACGCTTAAAATAGGTTTATATGACTCCAAGCTCAGCCAGTATTGCGCACGCTTCAAACAATGATTTTTATGCCGATAATGAGAAATTATACGTCGCGACAGATTGTATCGTTTTTGGTTTTGACGATGGAGATTTAAAGTTGCTTATCTTTAAAAGACGTGTGGAGCCAGATTCTGGGATTTGGTCACTTATTGGAAGCTTTGTGCAACTTGATGAAGATGTAGACGATGCTGCACGAAGAGTTTTAAAAGAAATTACCGGGCTTGATCAAATCTTTTTAGAGCAGTCAAAAACCTATGGTAAAGCAGATCGAGATCCTGGATATCGTTGTTTATCTGTGGCGCATTACGCGTTGATACGTCTTCAGGATTATGATAAGGAACTTGTAGAAAGTCACGGGGCTTATTGGTATACGTTAAAAGAATTGCCCAAGTTGGCTCTAGACCACGACTTGATGGTTCAAGATGCTTTAGATAAATTAAGACGTAAAGCGCGACATCAGCCAATTGGTTTTGAGTTGCTTCCTGAAAAATTTACCATTCCGCAGTTACAGAAATTATATGAGGCAATCTATCAACGAGAATTGGATCCTCGTAATTTTAGAAAGAAAGCTTTATCACTTAAAGTGCTCGTAAAGCTTGATGAGAAAGATAAGTCGGGATCTAAACGAGGTGCATTTTTGTACCGCTTTGATGCTGAAAAATATGAAGAACTTTTGCAAAGTGGTTACAATTTTGAGATCTAATCAATAAAATAAGGCAAATGCCCTATTGCTTCTTGTGCCCGTTGAAGCTAGTTTAGCACTATCAATTACAATACTGTTTTTGAATATATCATCCGGAAAAGAGTTAGGGGACTTTTCCGGATTTTTTCTAACAATCTTCTAGCTTTCTATGTCTGTAAGAATAGCCATCGTTGACGACAAGATTTTTTTAGCTAAAGCAGTAGCTGAAAAGCTTTCCTTTTTTGAAGATTTTAAGCTGAAGTTTATCGCGGCTCACGGCGCCGACTTGTTGACCAAGCTTGATGAAAATTCAAATATAGACCTGATATTGATGGATATTGAAATGCCGGTGCTCAATGGTATCGAAGCGACTGCTTTAGTCAAGCAAAAGTATCCGCAGATCAAGATCATTATGCTTACCGTTTTTGATAATGATGAACATATCTTTAATGCGATCAAAGCCGGGGCAGATGGGTATTTACTAAAAGAAACATCTCCAGACATTCTTGAAAAAGGAATTAGAGAAACACTCTCTGGCGGGGCTGCCATGAATCCTTCAATAGCGATGCGTACGCTCAAATTATTGCGCAATCCAGAGTCAATAAGTAATCTGCAAGAGCGCGAAGAAATCTCGTTATCTTCAAGAGAGGTCGAAGTTTTAGAACAGTTGAGTAAAGGTCTGAGTTATACTAAAATTGCCGAAAATCTGTTTCTCTCGCCAAGCACGGTGCGTAAACATATCGAGAATATTTATAAGAAATTGCAGGTGCACAGCAAGATCGAAGCTGTAGAAAAAGCCAGACAAAACAATATTATATAATATGCTGTTAAGATTGGCAGCTTCCTTTTTTCTTTCCGTAATTAATAGATAAATTGAAAGGATTCTTTAATCTTTCATTATGCGGAAAGTCTTAATTGTAATTCTTCTTCTCGTTCTCGGGTATTTCACCTATCAATATTTTAATACTAAAAATGAAAAGCGCGATCAATTAATTGAAGCGACGCAGCTCATTGAAAAGGAAATTAAAAACGTAGGCAAGCTTGTAGTGACCGAAGGTTCTTTTGCGCAGGTTTTTACTTATAAAGATTCAAAACAGATCTTTAATTTGGTTGAGGCAAATAAAAAAGCTTTAGTAGTGATTAATGCTAAAGTGACTATCGCATACGATCTACGCGCTTTAGAGACTGAAGTTGATCCCGAAAATAAGATCATCACGATAAAAAAAATTCCGGATCCAGAGATCAATATCAATCCCGATATTGAATATTATGACGTTTCGCAAGATTATTTAAATCAGTTTGAAGCTTCAGATTATAACAAAATTAAAAAGCGCGTGATGGTTTCGGTTAAGAAAAAAGTTGAAGCTTCAGAGTTGCCTAGCAATGCCCAAAACCGACTCCTTGCCGAGCTTGCCAATATTTATGTAGTGACCAATACTTTGGGTTGGACCTTGCAATACAACACAACACCTATCAATTCGTCACAAGAATTGAAAACACTTTTAGACTAGTTCTAGTCCGTCTTCAATTAGATGTTTAACCTTAGGATTTTGCACTTTGACTTGTTCTAAATGTTGAAGGATTTCAGTCATAAAAGAGGTATGGTTCTCATCCTTAGCGAGTTCATACAATTCTACCGAAAGTAACCAGTCTTTGGGGTGGCTTTTTTTCAGAATGTCGAGAACAGCCTGAGGCGAAAACTTAGTGTCTTTTCCTTCTCTGTAATTACGCACAGCAAGATAGAGATCTTCCAACTCTTGGCGTTGTGCGCTCATTTTTGGCTTTGCTGTTGTAGAAGAAATCTTATGTTGAATTAAATCAAACGAATTAAAATCTGCCGGTCCCGCAAAAGCTGAAGCGATCCTTTTGCCCACTGCGAGATGGTAAATTCCCCACTCGGGCTTAAATAAAATACGTTCGCCAAGACTTACGGTACACTCTTTAAAACTGATGAGAATGATTTTTCCTTTAAGATTCCGTGTTCCGGTAATGATCTCCCCACTAACCGTGATGCCACCTTCAAACTCAAGGTTAACATTATTTCCTTCAGAGATTTTATACGCCAGTAAATCCTTGGGGCTCATATCTTCAATAGCGAGATTGATGCCTTTAAGTTTACCTACAGCGCTTCCGTAGCCATCAGGGTGATTGATCGTGCCGTGACCTACCAACTCTTTCTCGTGATAACTCAACGCACTTTTTCCTTGTGTTTGCACATAAGAAACCCGGTCTTTATGAAGGATCATTTCTGTAAACACTCCAGAAATTTGCAAACCGGTACTGAGTTCTATCGTCCCTAAATTTTTACTGTCAATCAGTTTTTGCAAACCTTCGGGACCGCCGGTGCGCAACGCCATGCTGTTGGCAAATTCCTCAAGGACTTCGCTCAAAAAGGCAAAATTAGGTGTTACATAAAGTTGAGGTTGCGGTTTTGTGATGTCAAATTCCTGTTGGGCAGCGTCGATTGCGTAGGGGAGTTTTTTCACTTTATCGGTCATACACCAAGCACTTTCTCCAATAGAAGAAAGCAAGCCGGCTCCGTATATTTTTGGCTGTTCCGGAGTTCCTATGAGTCCGTATTCAACTGTCCACCAATGCAGATTTCTTATCAGCGCCATTTCACTAGGCGTTCCCATATTATTTTGCAGAAAATCTACGCGTTGTTCTACCTTTTCAATTTCGCTTTGCGGCGTATCTTCCGCTTCTTTTAAGATTGAAAGTTCGCGTAAAGCTTCATACAACTCATAATCTTTAGCTGAAGAAATCGCTTTACACCCAATTTCACCAAAGCGTCTTAGATATTCAGCATACTCAGGATTGGCAATAATAGGCGCGTGGCCGGCGCCCTCGTGAATGATATCTGGCGCGGGAGTATATTCAAGATGCTCTAGCTGTCTGATGTCTGAAGCAATAACCAAAACATTATACGCCTGAAACTCCATAAATGCCGCCGGTGGAATAAACCCGTCAACAGCGACTGCTGCCCAGCCAATTTCTTTTAAAATGCGATTCATTCCATACATATTGGGAATGTGATCGATAGAAATCCCGGTTTGTTTGAGACCATCTAAATAGGATTTGTGTGCAACGGTACTAAGGTATGCGACGTTTTTACGCATCACATAACGCCACACCGCCTGGTTGATCGCGGTATAATTGTCGTAATTCTGCGGTTTAATGTATTGCTTTAAATGCGCAGGAAGACGCTCGATAAGTGGATTAGTTTCTATATTTTTATCTAAAACCTGACTCATAAACTCAATGCTTCTTGATCCTTAAATTGGGATTAATTACGGTAATGTTCATGTTCTACAGCACGTTGAAAACAACGAAATAGTTCAAATTGCTTTGCCGTAATTTACTAATGAAAAATAAGAATATGTTTATAAATAATGTTCTTATATCTATAAATTTGATAAATTTTTAATAGAAACTACTTTTTACTGAAAATATATGCCAGAATCTTATGTAACGCTTGATGTTAAAAAAGCTGTGGGAACTATCACTTTCTACACGCCTCATCATAATGCACTTCCTACCGAAATTCTCAAGAAATTAGAACATACTATTACCGAAGCCGGAGCGCGTAGTGATTTGCGTGTATTGGTTATTAAAAGTGGGGGAGATCGTACATTTTGTGCGGGAGCAAGCTTTAATGAGCTCATTGCTATCGAGAATGAAACGCAAGGCAAAGATTTTTTTATGGGTTTTGCGCGGGTCATTTTAGCGATGCGTAAATGTCCATTACTTACAATTGTGCGTGTTCAAGGTAAGGCTGTGGGCGGCGGAGTAGGTCTGGCTGCTGCTGCCGATTATTGTATGGCAACCAAATACGCTTCAATTAAATTGAGTGAGATCAGTATTGGGATTGGTCCCTTTGTGATAGGACCTGCTGTAGAACGTAAGATCGGAGTTTCGGCATTTTCACAGGTGACCATCAATGCGCAGGAATTCTATGCTGCAGAATGGGCGAAGGAGAAGGGATTGTACGCCTCGGTTTTTGAAACTGTGGAAGCTTTGGATCAAGCCGTGGAAAAATTAGCAGGAGATTTAGCAAGCTATAATCCTGAAGCCTTAGCCGAAAGTAAAACAATGTTTTGGTCCAATACTGAGCCTTGGGAAAAGCTTTTAGAAGCACGAGCGGCAACAAGTGGCAAACTGGTGTTGTCTGACTTTACACGGAAAAAACTTCAATCGTATGCATAAAAAAAGCCCTCAATTGAGGGCTTTTAAATAGTTTATTACTTCTTAATTAGAAGCCATTTGCTTCGGTGGATATTCTTGCATAATCTCACCTACAATTTCGTCAATACGTTCTTGCTTACGCTCTACATTACGCGCTAAATATCCGGTGCCTTGACCTTGCCATACCAATTCTTTCTTGGTAGCGTCAATCAGATCTATATATAATGTACCTTCGGTAGTTCTAGAAACGGTGTTTCCAAAACCGCCGCCCCACGGTCCCCAAGGCCCCCAGGCACCCCAGCCCCAACCGTAATTGTTGTAAACGTCTACGCGTTCTTGGGCAGTGGTGAAAATACTCACCAGCATAGAAGGATTATCAGATTTCACGAAGCCTTTAGCAAGCATTTCAGTTTCAATTGCGCGTAAAATTCTTCTCTTGTCTAAGTCAGATATTTCAGCTTTATCAATCCCCGGTTTAAAAAATGCAAAGGTCTTGTAATTTGTAAAGTCGGCACTTTGATCATAGTCAGAAGCGACACGTACAGAACTACAAGCCGATAGTAAAGCGACTACAGCAAGTAGTAAAAAGGGTTTAATTTTTCTCATAATTATAATTTTAAATGTTTGAATCAGCCGAAATAGAACGAGCTCTATTCTAGGGATTAAGCATCAACTATTATACCAAGAATAATAATTTATTGGCACCGCCAAAGGTTTAATGCTCCGAGGCTTACCTCGAAATTGAAAATTTGTTTCCAAGCAATACCTCAAGGGCTTGCCCTGAGGTAGTTTATTCTCGATTTTTGTCAAAACCGTAGGGACAATGCCTACAACCGCTTTTACAACAATATCCTCGTTTTAGGAGGTATTGCTCAGTAAAACATCGGTAGCCTTCTGGCGTCAAATAATAATCTCCTTCTTCTAAAGGGATTCGTTTTTTAAAAGAATTCACGCTATTAAAGTTATGAAAAGAAAAGATAGTCCTACGTGAAAAAATGCTTAAAACTACTTCTTGATTGTATCTTAGTACAATTATAAGCCACCTATGCCAATTTATATTGTTATCCCAAAATTCTTTAAAAAGTTCTCTGGTTGTGCAGTTTGGCCTTTTGTGTTTTTAAAGAGTCACCGTCTTAGGGAGGATAGAGTTTTTTTGAATCATGAGAAGATTCATTTAAAGCAGCAGCTGGAGTTGCTCGTCGTCTTCTTTTATTTTTGGTATGTCTTAGAATTTTTGTTGCATTTAGTACGTTTGAGATCGAGGTATGCCGCGTACCACGCTATAAGTTTTGAGCAAGAAGCCTATGCAAAAGAAAATGACCTTAACTACTTAAAGCAAAGGCCGTTTTTTGAGTTTTTGAGGTATGTTTAGTATTCGTTGATCAAAGTAATCGTCAAATCTGCGTATTGGGTATTTGCAGCGCCATTCGCTCCCGCATAAACACCACTTGTTTGTCTACCAAAATGTCCACGATCTGCATTATAACGTGCCCATTCTCTACCTTGCACGTTAAAAGTATATGTTTGTCCGGCAATCAAATCAACATTGATAATGATCACAAGACTTTGAGCCAGGCTATAAAATGATTGACCCGGAAAAGCTTTAGATACTGAGGTAACATATTTTTCGCCAATGGTAGTTCCGTTTTGTTGTATTCTTATAGAGCCTTGGCTTGCACCGTCCTGTTGCTCGTTGATATAATACGTGTTAAAATCGCTTCCATTTTGCTGAAGCCGTGACTGAAATGTTGAATTAATAGGAGTTCCACTAGAGTGATATCCATTAAGAATCAATTGATATTTTCCAGTTGTTGGTGCTGTAAATGAAATGTTTGTAAGGCCAGGGATGTTTACATAAACCGTTGTGTTATTATCTGCTCTAGCATCTGCATTCTGTTTGTATTGGACAGAGTAACCACTTTTGAAAATCCTAGACCATATTGTTCCATTCCAATAATAAAGGCCGGGTTGTACCCTTGTCGTGCCAGATCCGGCTGTAGCTGTGTTGTAGACAAACAATCCAGTAGCTGGATTTTGAATAGTCGTATTATCTGTAATTGAGTTCAAAGAGACTCTATTGAGTAAAAGTCCACGATTGTTAGCGCCTAAATCTAAAGAGGCGCTGCTATTTGGGGTGCGGTTACTTATACCTACCGAACCAGTAGAAGCAATATTGATATCATCTTGATAAGCTCCCGGAGTATCATTTTGAATGCCAATTTCTAATAAGGCATTTTCATTGGATGATCCGTTGCCGCTGCCATCATCAGAAAAGTTTAAATAGCCATAATCACTATTGTTATTAGATCTGCTCTTGAAGACTATAGAAGATGCTCCTCCTTCATTTCCGTGTTCTAAAACAAGTGTTCCTGTACTAGCCGAAGCAGCAGTACCTGTATTTTCAAAAATGTGAAGTTTGGCGTTTGCGTCTGATAAACCAACCCCTACATTTTGATCGCTATCAAGCGAAAGAACAGGAGCATTGTCAATATCAAATCGTAATGCATTAAAGGTTGTAAACAAGAAAGGATCATTATTATCAGATACAGATGCTCCCTGCAAATTTAAATAGCGTCCGACACCATTATCAAAACGTAAAATGTTCTCGTCAAGGTTCACTGTTCTAGTTTCAGGGAGGCTTCCGTCGCTAGTGTAAATATTCTCTCCAGAACCACCAACAGCTACCCACTGGGTACTATCCCAGTAATAAAAACCTTTTCCGGTCGTGGTATTGGTGTTGTAAACCAAAAGACTTTCACTATTGGTCAAATCTTCGGTAACTGGAGCTGCTGTTGATAAATCTGCGATGTCTACTCTTGGGATCAATATCCCTTTATCAGTACTCGAAATGTCTAATAAAGAACCTCCAGCTGGCGAAGTAGTACCAATTCCTACTTGAGCCTGAGCTATTGAAGTAAATAAGAATAGAAAAAGAATGATCCTAGGGAAAATCAAACGTATTTTCATAATGTTAGGGGATTAGGGGTGTATTCAGTATTATTTTAAATAATTATTATTTTAATCGGTTTATATTAAGATATGTGCAAATATACTCATTGCTTCATTATGATTAAACGATTTGACGAAATTGTTTAATACTTTTCTTACTTGACGCTGAGTAGGTTGCGGTTGTATAGCGTAGATTCTAGGCTAAGGCTTAATAAAGACTAGGATCTTCTTATTAAACTTGTTCTGTGTACGTTAACATAAATCTTATTTTTGCGTTTTAATTACGTAAAATGAGTGATGTAGGTTTTTTTGAGAATGATTTTTATGACCTGACTATAAGTGCATTAAATGGATTTGTAGGAAACGAATTTAACCTAGAAGTAGCTATCAAACGCGAAGATCAAATTGACACATTTGTTTCTGGCAATAAGTTTAGAAAGCTCAAGTATAATTTGATTGAAGCTCAAAACCTGCGTCAAAAAACACTTCTTACCTTTGGCGGAGCATTTTCTAATCATATCGCGGCTACCGCCAGAGCCGGTCAGCGCTGTGGTTTTAAAACGATCGGAGTCATACGCGGTGAAGAATTGGGCATTACCTTAGATCAAACGCTTCAGCAAAACCCTACCTTGAAGTTTGCTTATGAATGCGGAATGCAATTTGAATTCGTTACACGTAAAGCTTATCGGGAAAAAGAAAGCGCAGCATTCAACCAAATGCTTAAGGAGCAATTTGGTGATTTTTATAGCATTCCAGAGGGAGGAACAAATGCACTCGCTGTAAAAGGCTGTAAAGAGATTTTATCAGAAAACACAAAAGATTTTGATTACATCGCTTGTGCTGTGGGAACAGGAGGAACTATTGCGGGCATTGTAGAAGCCAGTCTTCCGCATCAAAAGGTTTTAGGTTTTCCGGCTTTAAAAGGTGATTTTCTAAATGCTGAAATTAAAAAATATACTTCAAAAGCCAATTGGGAACTTATCAATACGTATCATTTTGGAGGCTATGCAAAAGTGAATGAGGAGCTTGTTCAGTTTATAAATGATTTTAAAAAGCAGCACGGGATTCAGCTAGATCCTGTGTATACCGGTAAAATGATGTTTGGTCTTACAGATCTTATGCGCAATGGGTTTTTCTCTAAAAATACCCGTATTTTAGCCGTTCATACTGGAGGCCTGCAAGGTATTGCCGGAATGAATGCTAAACTTTCAAAAAAAGGATATCCTCAGATTATTTGATATGATAAAAAAGGTTTTTTCATTAGTACTAATAAGCGTGCTACTCGTAGGTTGTGGCGGGAGCAAGCGTGCAGCCAAGCGTAAAGTTAGCGTACGTCCTTCAAGGTCAAATGAAGTTCGTAATACCAATAGAACAGCTCCGGCAGAAACCTCACGAGAAACTGAAAAAGCATACGTTTATGCTCCTTTCGATAAAGTTGAAGATTATATTGAGCATTTTGCTCCTATTGCTAAGGAAGAAATGCGCCTCTATAAAATTCCTGCGAGTATCACGATGGCACAAGCCGTTTTAGAGTCCGGGGCCGGGAATGGAAATTTGACTAGAAAAGCGAATAATCATTTTGGTATCAAATGCCATAACTGGACAGGCGATGTCGTGTATCACGATGATGATGCAAAGGGAGAATGTTTCAGAAAATATAGAGATCCTAAGTATTCTTTTAGAGATCATTCTTTATTCTTAACAGGAAGAAGTCGCTATGCAGATTTGTTTGATCTGGATCCCGATGATTATAAGGGTTGGGCGCGCGGTTTGCGTAAAGCCGGTTATGCGACCGATAGAAAATACCCTGAAAAACTCATAGCCATCATCGAACGCTATGCGATGTATAATTATGATGCAGAAGTTTTAGGGACAAAAATAAAAGAGTATAAACCAGAACCTTCTAACGCGGTTTCTATTCATACGGTTAAAAAAGGAGAGACGCTTTACAGTATCTCGCGTATGTATAATCTTACGGTAGACGAGCTAAAGAAGAATAACGGTCTAAAAAATAACACAATAAGTATTGGGCAGCAGCTAAATGTTACCCCACAGTATAACGGATTTTAATGATGATTTATAAAAGAAGTAGCGCATTATTTGCAGAAGCACAAGAGGTAATTCCGGGAGGTGTAAATTCGCCGGTAAGAGCTTTTAAAGCGGTTGGAGGAGACCCCATTTTTGTGAAAGAAGCAAAGGGTGCTTATCTATTTGATGAAGACGGAAATAAATTAATTGATTACATCAACTCTTGGGGTCCTATGATCCTAGGTCACGCCTATCAGCCCGTGGTTGATGCAGTGATTGAAAGAACCAAGAAAGGAACCTCTTTTGGAACACCCACAGAGCTGGAAACACAGATCGCTAAACTTGCGGTCAAGATGGTTCCGGGTATTGATAAGATTCGTTTTGTAAACAGCGGTACCGAAGCTTGTATGAGTGCGGTGCGTCTCGCTCGCGGTTTCACCGGAAGAGATAAAATCATAAAGTTTGCCGGTTGTTATCACGGGCATTCAGATTCATTCTTGATACAAGCGGGAAGCGGAGCTGTGACTTTTGGTTCGCCCAATAGTCCCGGCGTTACTCAAGGTACTGCAAAAGATACGTTGCTTGCCGAATACAATAATCTGGATCAAGTACGTGAAATTTTTGAAGCTAATGAAGACGAAATAGCAACAGTTATTTTAGAGCCAATTGCGGGAAATATGGGATGTATCCCTCCGGCTGAAGGTTTTCTTGAAGGATTGAAAGCCTTATGTGAAGCTCACGGGGCATTACTCATTTTTGACGAGGTGATGACTGGTTTTAGACTGGCTGCCGGTGGAGCGCAAGAGTTAACCGGCGTTCAAGCAGATATTGTAACCTTTGGTAAAGTGATAGGCGGCGGTTTGCCAGTTGGTGCTTTTGCAGCGCGCAACGAAATTATGAACCATCTGGCACCTTTGGGTCCGGTGTATCAGGCAGGAACGTTAAGCGGAAATCCACTGGCTATGGCTGCTGGTCTGGCGATGCTTGAGGCTTTAGACCGTGACCGCGAAATCTTTAAGCGATTAGAAGAAAAAACCGAATACCTACATAAAGGAATTGCGCAGGTATTAATTGAAAACAAAATCACGCATACCATCAATAGAGTGGGGTCGATGATTTCAGTACATTTTGCTGAAGAGGCGGTAACCGATTTTGCTTCGGCATCTGCGGGTGCAAACGATACGTTTAAAAAGTTTTTCCACGGTCTGTTAGCCGAAGGTGTTTATATCGCTCCAAGTGCGTATGAAACTTGGTTTATTACTGATGCGCTTACTTACGAGGATCTTGATGCAACTATAGCTGCCGTGGCTAAAATAGCACCCACGCTTTAAATTTAAGCTTACTTAAAAATAAAATCCCCGCATTTTGCGGGGATTTTTTTGGTATTGCCAAAGGAGTTCATATCTCAAAGCTTGCTTCAAAAGGGTAAACCTGTATCTAACAATTTCTTCAAGAGGCTTAACCTAAAACCTATTTACTTACGCCATCTCTCTTGAGATCTGCGTTTTTGAAAACGGTCTCTTCGTTTGCCATCTCGCATCGCCATGCGCTCGTGACGTTTCATTTTAAGTTTACGCCATTCGTCAAACTGCTCTTCATTTAAAATGTTTTGCATTTTTTCTTGGTGAGCGATTTGCTTGTCTAGCATCGCCTTATGACGCTCTTTAATTGACGCGCGCATTGCTGCAATTTCCTCCTCCGTTGGTTTTACACCTTTTTCTCTAGTACTTCTTTTAGCGCTACGTTCTTCCCATTGGGCTTTGCGCTCTTTCGCTTCAGCAAGGTAGAGGTCATAAACTCTTTCTTGCTGCTTATCGTCTAGAACAAGTGCTAGCGTAAGACGTTTTGTTTGCATTTCTGCGGTTTCTTCTGGTGCGGTATTCATCATTTTTTTAAGACGCTCTCCGCGTGTATGTTCTTGAGCAAAACTTACAGTAGCTACAAATAATGCTGCAATTGCGATCATTTTCTTCATATCTATTAATTTTTATGTTATATCTCTAAGACTTTTATAATTTGAAAAGGTTTATTTAGTGAGCTGATTTTAACGTTTGAATTAAAACAAAAAGCCCGACTCAAAACTGAATCGGGCTTTCACGTTATTTAGAAAATGCAGGAGTTAATCTACTAGAGTAACCGTTAGATGCTCTCCTTCTTTTTCAACCTTAGCGAGTTTTTGCTTGGTAAGGCCTTTAATTCCTTTATCCCATTTTTTATTGCTTAAACCAGAAGCTTCTTTTAAAGCGTCAAGTGCAATGCTTTGCTCCTTTTTCAGAATAGTGAAAATGGTTTTTTCTTCTTCTGTTAATTCCACTTTTTTGCGCTCAGGCTTCATTTGTGGGAAGAATAGTACTTCCTGTATAGATTGATTATTGGTCAAGAACATAATCAAACGATCCATCCCTATTCCTAAACCAGAAGTTGGTGGCATCCCATATTCGAGGGCTCTTAAGAAGTCCTGATCAATAAATTCTGTCGCTTCATCGTCACCTTTTGCTGCGAGTTTAAGTTGCTCTTCAAAACGCTCACGCTGATCAATAGGATCATTCAATTCTGAATACGCATTGGCGATCTCTTTACCGCAAACCATTAATTCAAAACGCTCGGTTAGCTCAGGATTTTCACGATGTTCCTTACACAACGGACTCATCTCTTTTGGATAGTCTGTGATAAACGTAGGTTGTATGAAGTTACCTTCACATTTCTCACCAAAGATCTCATCGATCAATTTACCTTTACCCATAGTTTCATCAACCTCAAGTCCCATTCCTAAAGCTGCCTCGCGAAGTTCTGCTTCAGATTTTCCTGTGATATCAAAACCAGTGAATTGTTTGATTGCATCAGTCATCGTAACGCGTTTGTAGGGCGCTTTAAAATCTACTTTGTGTTCTCCAAAGGTAGCTTCAGTAGTACCGTTAACCGCTGTAGCGCAATGCTCGAGTAGCTTTTCGGTAAACGCCATCATCCAGTTGTAGTCTTTGTAGGCTACGTAGATTTCCATAGCGGTAAATTCAGGATTGTGGGTGCGGTCCATTCCTTCATTTCTGAAGTTTTTTGAGAACTCATAAACACCATCAAAACCACCCACGATCAATCTTTTTAGATACAGCTCGTTAGCAATTCTCAAATACAACGGAATGTCTAATGCGTTGTGGTGCGTAACAAAAGGTCGCGCTGCAGCACCTCCGGGAATAGATTGTAGAATAGGAGTTTCTACTTCAAAATACCCTTTATCGTTAAAGAAATTACGCATTGCAGCAAATAGCTTGGTGCGTTTTACAAAAACGTCTTTAACCTTTGGGTTTACCACAAGATCTGCATAACGCTGGCGATAACGCATTTCAGGATCGTTGAATTTATCAAATTCGTTTCCGTCTTTATCCACTTTAGGTAATGGTAATGGTTTAAGTGCTTTGCTAAGCAGTGTGAATTTTTTAACCATTACGGTCTTTTCACCTACCTGAGTAGTAAAAAGTTCACCTTCAATACCTATAAAATCACCAATGTCTAGTAACTTTTTATAGACGTCATTGTATTGTGTTTTATCGTCTCCCGGGCAAATTTCGTCACGGTTAAAGTATACTTGAATGCGACCGGTTGAATCTTGCAACTCGGCAAATGAGGCTTTACCTTGAATTCTTCTAGACATCAATCTTCCGGCAATAACCACCTTCTTTCCGTCTTCAAAATCCTGTTTTATCTTTGCTGAAGTATGATCTACCGGATACAAATCTGCCGGATACGGATTTATGTTCAATTTGCGTAAACCTGCCAGTTTCTCGCGTCTAATAATTTCCTGTTCTGAAAGTTGCATAATGCTGTCTATATTTAAGCCCGCAAATATAGCAACTCGCAGTCGAGAAATCAATAACTGTAACGAAAGCTTATCATTTGTGTCTTATAGATCATCAATCATCATAAATCAAATCAAAAATGAGTTTTTTTAGGGCGCTTATCGCCATCTTCTTGCCACCCTTGTCTGTACTGGATAAAGGCTGTGGTTCTGTTTTAATAGTAACGGTATTGTGGTTTTGCGGTTGGATTCCGGGAGTGATCGCTGCATTGGTCATTGTAAACAAGCGCTAATTAATTGAGCTATTTGATACTTCTGGTGGTTATGTGCTGGTTAAAATGTGTTGTATCTTTGCCGTATGAATAAGAAAGTAGAGGTACAGGATTTAGGAAATCGCGACTACAAGGAAGTTTGGGATTATCAAGAGCAACTGTTTAAAGAGATTTTAGATCTAAAAATCAAAAACAGGCGTGAAGAAACTGATCTCGCTACGCCTAATCACTTTTTGTTTGTTGAGCATCCACACGTGTATACTTTGGGTAAGAGCGGGGATATAAGTAATTTGCTCGTTTCTGAAGAGCAACTCCAGGCGAAAAATGCTACTTTTTATAAAATCAACAGAGGCGGGGATATCACGTATCATGGCCCTGGTCAAATTGTAGGCTATCCTATTTTAGATCTTGAAAATTTCTTTACCGATATTCATAAATACTTAAGGCTTCTGGAAGAAACCATCATTTTAACTTTGGCAGAATATGGTTTGAAAGCCGAACGTTCTGAAGGTGAAACCGGAGTTTGGCTAGATGTTGGAACTCCGTTTGCACGAAAGATCTGTGCGATGGGTGTACGTGCCAGTAGATGGGTGACAATGCACGGTTTTGCATTTAATGTAAATGCTAATCTGGGATACTTTGATAATATTGTTCCCTGCGGAATTAAAGAGAAAGCAGTGACCTCGCTTAACGTAGAGTTAGGTCGCAGTGAAGTGCCTCTTGATGAAGTAAAGCCAAAGCTTCTAAAACATTTTTCTGATTTATTTGAGGCAGAATTGGTAGAAAAAGCGAGCGTATAGCTAAAATTTTAAATCGGTTAAAAGGTTAATGCCTGTGATAGCGCCTTCAAGATTATAATCTACTTGTTTTATCAAGCCAATGTCTTCTGCAAACCATTGCTTTACGCTTCCGGTATTGTTATTTTGAGGTCTCATATGTGTTTTCGATTCGATCAAATAACATTCAAAAGTACCTGCAGGCGTATTGATCGTTTCTTTTGATGTCACAATTCTATCGGTAAGAAAATAATGTAAACGGTGTTTTATAGGAGTGACTTCGATCTCAATTGTATAATCGGCATTGCTTAGTTTTTGGCCTACGTGTAATTCTTTAGGTATGGAAAGACTGCTTGAGGTAGCGTTCAAATCCATATTATGAAATTCTTCAAAAACATATGCAGGAATGATATTTTTATTGTTGATCAAGAGAGCAGCGTCGTTACATTCTATAGTATAATATTTTTCTTTTTCGGTAGTTGTTGTGTCTCTATTTGTTTGTGCAATAATTGCTTTTCTTCCATCAGCAGTATTGAAAGTGCCAGTAACATTGAAATGACTAACCTCAATTAAATTATTGGAGCTGCCGTAGAAGGAAATTTCAAACGAGGTGTTTTCTGAGAGCGAACTATCTTCGGTGCACAAATTCTGAGCGCAAAGACTACTAGATATCAAACTACCTATTAGAAAAAGAGTTGAGGTTTTCATAAGCTGTTTTTTAATGCTACAAACGTGTAGGGGAAACAGCGTCACAGTATTGAGGATTACTGAGTAGGGAGCTATCAGAACTTAAAGGTAGAAGTTGAGGTGCATTTTTAAAAGAGGCAAAACCCCTTTTAACATTTTGTTTTTAAGTGGTTTATAAGTTAGTTGATCTGGTAAATGATGATGCTGTCAGGTTCTCCTTTAGTTACGAAGCCTAAGTCGGTAGCTGAGTTCAAGCTGCCAAAATCGAGTTCAGAAGCCCCATAAACCGGAAAGTTAGGAAGTAAATTCCCGTCGCTTCCGTAAACATATACTTTATTATTCTGTAAATCGGTGAGTGTGACGTAATAGGCATTTTTAACTTTAAGAACTTGGAGTCCCTTATAAATACCTAGATCAATGGTGATCTTTTTGTTGTTTATACTAAGTTGTTCAGGGGTAAGAATCGCTTCGGTTTTTTGTAGGCGATCATATTGTGTATCACTTCCTGATTGAAGTTGCTTGCGCGTGATTTTTCCGCTTTGCGAAATGCTTGAAAGCGTTCCATTTTTTTCAAATACCAGAAAGTTATTGGCTTTTTCAAAAACAGGTTGGTCTGAAAAGGCAAAAGTTTCTGTGGTTTTGATGCGCGTCTCTCCACGACGATTTAAAATTTCAAGTTGGCCGTTCTCAAGCTGGATTACGATATAATCTTTAGTTCCAAACCTTATGTGTTGTGGTGCGTTTTTAAGCGTTGAAGGCGCTTGGGTATAGGTGAAACCCTTCACTTTTTTTCCTTCTCGGTCAAGCATCGTTAACGCGCTGCCTTGTGCGATGATAAAACGATAATCACGGCTTCTGTCGTAATCAAAAACGGCAAGTGGTTGAGTGATCTCAGAATAATCCTTGTCAAAAGGTTGAACGATTGTGCCGTCACTCGCAATGATATAAAAATGAGAAGGCGTGGTGAAAGCATATTGCAATCGACCATTTTTATATAGATCAACCTGCTGAATTTCTCCTAAAATAGGACCATCAAGCTCTTTTTTCCATTCGATTTTTCCGCTAGCGTTGATGTGATATAAAGTGTTGCTGATGTCTTGAACTAAAATGTTTTGACCTTTTGTACGGTAATTATGCAACATCTGTGGAGCATTAAGGAGGTCTTTATCTAGCGTGACGCTAGCTACCTGTACGATCTGAGAAGCTTCAGTTTTCGCTGAAATTTTATGCGTTAGTGCATTTACATAGGTGAAATCATCTGCTTGAACCAACTGAAGCATCACTGCCGGATAATCAGTAAAATCGATTTGATTAAGAATTTTACCCTGTTTTTTGCTCAGTTTCTCACTGATGTATCCTGAAAGTATTTCGGTATTTCCGTAATAAGAAAGTGTTGAGGCGTCACTCATCTTTTTTGACAATTCAGAAAAACCTACAGTATTCTTGAGCGTTGCGTCATTCTGATAATTTGCGATGAAATCCTTTAGATGCGTGAGCGTATTTGTAAATACCAAGTGGTTTTCAACAAAACCGTAATAATGTGTAATTCCCGGGTTTAAAAGTTCTTTGTAAGCTTCTTCTAAAAAGGTAGAGTCTGATACTTGGTATATTGGCAAGTCTCTAAAACGCTCGATCTCTGTAGAAATGGGCGCGAGAGCAAGTTCTGATGCAGAAACATTACCACTGTTTGCAAGCAATAACTGATCTGTTTGTGTGTAAACCACAGCTACTTCATCTATTGATTTAAAAAACGCTTCGTTAGCAACCGTAAATTCTTTTGCAGAAGCATTGCGTTTAGCAGCCAGATTTTCTTTATAGGTCTCCCAATCAGGATTACTGAAACTAACAACTGCTCGACTTTGTGCCGGAGCAACAGCTGGTAATTTTGAACTAGCGGGTTTTAAACCGTTTAAAAGATCGAGCGTTTGATTGCCATCTTGAGACGAAGTAAGTACACCGCTAAAGTTTAGGGCGTCTTTATTATCAAGATCAATATCCAGCGCAAGCCAATTGAAAGGAGTCTGCGAAGATTGAAACTTTAATTGCGGAATAGTATGTTTAAGTATGCGTTTGTAATAAGAGCCTTTTATATAGAGATTAGGGCTTGAGCTATTACTTGTTTTGATCATTTGTTCTAAGGAAGCGTCAATAGGATCTCTGCCGGTGTTATTTTGTAGGATGGCATTTTCCAGAACAAGTTTTGACGTGCTGGCAATAAAGAAAGCATCCTTAGAAAAAAAGTGAAGATAGTCGTCGTTGATTGCAACAGAATTGATTGTAGTGCCCTCGTAGTCATAAGTTTGTGCTTGCTGATTAAAAGAAGAATCCTTACTGATTAGTTTAGGATGATTTTTGGTTATGAGCGCAAGATCAAAATCATCATCACCTAAGGCAACAAAAGATAGATAGGTGTCATCTTGCGGTTCAAAATGTTGAAAAAGCGCAGCGTAAGCACTTAGGCTTTGGTGTAGTTGTGTTTCTTTGAGTAGGTTTATTGGCTCATTAACTTGTAAAGAAGCTTCAAAATCTTCCCAGTCTGGAATTCGAACTATAGCAGCCGATTTTTGCGGAATGAGATGTATGAGATTTGTGCTGGTGCTAGGGGCTTGTTCGCAATTTAAAAGTAAAAGGAGGAAACCGAATGCTAGAGCTATCTTCCGCATGCTTAAGTAAGTTTTAAGTGTTAATGCAAAGGTAAGTACTCTTTATAGAGCAGTATTGTTGAAATTCTCTTAAATGTCTAACCGAAGTTGTTCGGGAAGTTGCTTAAAGCTTTTGCGATGATGTGAAGTGATTCCAAATTCTTTGATGGCCTGTCTGTGTTCTTTTGTGGGATAGCCTTTGTTTTTTTTCCAATTATAATGAGGGAATTGCATATGCAAGTCCGTCATATAACGATCTCGTTCCGTTTTTGCCAATACAGAAGCCGCGGCTATAGACAAGAACTTACTGTCTCCTTTAATGATGCATTCGTGTGAGCATTCTTTATAAGGTTTGAAGCGATTGCCGTCAACCAAGATATGTTGCGGTTGCTGCTTGAGCTTTTCAATAGCAAGGTGCATCGCTTTAATGGAGGCATTTAAAATATTGATCTCATCTATTTCTTCTGGGAATACGTGAGCGATACCAAAGGCAAGCGCTTCCTGTTCTATAACAGGTCGCAATAATTCTCGTGATTTATGCGTAAGTAATTTAGAATCAGTTAAAATCTTGTTTTTGAAGGATTGTGGTAGGATCACCGCGGCTGCAGTTACTGGTCCTGCAAGGCATCCGCGTCCGGCTTCATCAATGCCACATTCAGTCAATATATTTTGAGAATACGATTTTAAAGACATGTTTTGGTTTTTATTTTTCTGGAAATCAAACGCTTCTGAAAAATTAATATGTTTCTTAAATAATTGTTAATGCATTTAGTAAAACGTTGTAGATTTTATAAAAACCAATCTATATAAGCCTTTGTTTTTACATTTTTAACATTTTAATTTAAGTTTATGTTAAGAATTATATTGCAATTCTAAGAAAGTTTTAAGATGTTTGCGACGGCTAATTCAAATAAATTAATTTTATGAAATCAAAAATTACGTGGTGCTTGGCGCTAGGTTTGCTGTTTTTAACACAGCTGACTTTCGCTCAGCAGAAAACTGTTACCGGAACGGTAACTGATGGGGAGGGGTTACCGCTCCCTGGTGTAAACATTGTGGTTCAAGGAACTACAAATGGTACTCAAACAGATTTTGATGGTAATTACTCCATCAATGCACAGGTAAATCAAGTTTTGGTGTTTACCTATGTAGGTTTTGAAGAGCAGCAAAAAACTGTAGGGTCTGCTTCTACAATTAATGTTCAGTTGACTGCAGGAGAATCTTTAGACGAGGTTATTGTAGTTGGATTTGGAGAGCAAACAAGAAAATCTTTAACAACTTCGGTGGCGAAGGTTGAGGCTGAGGAAATTAAGTCTATTGCAACACCTACAATTTCTGGAGCCTTACAAGGTGCAGCTAATGGTTTGCAAGTAAACCAAAACTCTGGTGCTCCTGGTGGTGCATTTTCTGTAAGAGTTCGTGGAGCTAGTTCTATCAATGGATCTAATGAACCACTTTACGTTGTTGATGGCGTTCCAGTTCTTTCTGGAAGTATTGGTTCAAATGCTGTTGGAGGACAGACTAATGACGTTATTGCAAACTTGAATTTCAGTGATATTGAATCAATTCAAGTGTTGAAAGACGCTTCTTCTGCTGCTATTTATGGTGCTCGTGGGGCTAATGGAGTTGTTTTGATAACTACTAAAGAAGGTAAGGCTGGAAAATTTCAAATAGAAATTAACTCTTACACTGGTTTTCAAGAGGAAATTAAGCGTTATGAAGTGTTTACTGCAGGTGAGTATTTTAGATGGGCTGATATAGCTTTAGATTCGCAATTTGGTACAGATGGAGCTGGTATATGGTCTAATGCTTTTGGCTACACTGCTTCAGAAGAGTTTTACAATTCAGACTTTGGTGATACATATGTAGATGCCATCTATAGAGAGGGTTCGCCAATTGTAAAGCAAATAGATGCAACGCTATCTGGGGGTTCTGAAAAAGCTAGATTTTATGTAAACTTTACAGATTTTAAACAGGTGGGGGTTCTTAAGGGGCAGGATTTTGATAGAAGGTCATTAACATTTAATGGGAATTTTCAAGCCTCTGATAAGCTTAGTATTGATGTTGGAACTACTATCTCGCAATCTGACAACTCTCGTGTAAATGGAGATAATAATATTTATGGTGCTCTAACAACTTCAGTGCTTGAAATACCCGGTAACGATTTGTTTAATGAGGATGGTACATATAATACAGCTCCTTTCACATTTTCCAATCCTTTGCAGAATGCTTTAGTTGATCAAAATGACTCTAGAACTTTTAGAATGTTTTCTAACTTAGGCTTAACATATAAGCTTACAGACAATCTAACATTGAATTCTAGAGGGTCTTTGGAGAGAATTGATTTTAAAGAATTGATTTTTACTCCAGCTACGACAAGAAGAGGAGCGCCTTCAAATGGTTCTACTACTAAAGAGATTAGGATGATCAATAGATGGAATGTTACCAATACATTGAATTATGTTAAAAATATTGGTGATAATTTCAATATTAATGCATTAGGAGGTTTTTCTTTTGAAGGTACAAACATTGATAACACAGGTTTAAACGGTACTGGTTTGCCGGCAGGTCTTATGTATCCAGCATCGGCTGCAGTGCCAATTACTGCAGATAACTCTATTACAGAGAGTAAAATTTTCTCTTATTTTGGAAGAGTAGGACTCTCTTATCAAGATAAGCTATTTTTAGAAGGGACGATGAGAGCGGATGCTTCTTCTGTTTTTGGTTCAGGAAACGCAATTGGATATTTTCCAGCTGTATCAGGAGGTTATCTAATTTCAGAAGAGGATTGGTTTAAAAACAATGTTCTGACCAACTTTAAGGCAAGAGCATCTTGGGGGCAAACGGGTAATCAATCTGGTATTGGTAATTTTGGTTCAAGATTCTTAGCTGGTGTTTCTGGATATGGTCCTAGGCCAGGAACCTCTATTGTGCAACTTGGTGCACCAGATTTATCTTGGGAAACTACTACACAAATAGATTTAGGAGCTGATATTACTCTTTTTGATAGAATTGATATTACTTATGATTACTATAATAAAGAGACTACTGACGTTTTGTTGTCTAGACCTTTAAGGAATTCATCTGGATTTTTATCAGTTGCAGCTAACGTAGGTGAGATTAGAAATACTGGTCATGAGGTTTCCATTAATGCACGTATTTTAACGGGAGAATTTACCTGGACGTCACAATTTCAGGCTGCATACCTAGAAAATGAAATACTTTCTTTACAAACAGATGCAGCAGGTGAGTTTATTCCAATTGATGCAGGTTTTGCTACAAGATTAGCGGTTGGTCAGCCTTTAGGGGCATTCTACGGTTTGTTAGCAGACGGTTTATGGCAAGAAGGAGATGATATTCCTCAGGCTCTTGTTGATAGAGGTGTTCAGCCGGGAGATAGAAGATACGTTGATGTTAATGGAGATGGAAATATCAATGCAAATGATAGAGCTTTTATGGGTAATCCTTTGCCTAAATGGACAGGGAATTTTAGAAATACATTTACTTATAAAGGTTTTGATCTATCTGGGAATTTTCAATTTGAAGAAGATAAAGATATCTTTAATAATTCTAATGCGTTTGGAGGAGCTAGTGGTAGTGTAAACTTTAATAAGTTTAGAAGTCAATTAAATTATTGGACTCCAGAAAATACAGATACTGATTTGCCAAGGCCTCGAAGAGGTTCTTTACAATCATATAATAATCAGGATAGTTCAGCCTTTATTGAAGATGCTTCATATGTGCGTTTAAAAGAGGTTGTATTGGGGTATACTTTTAGCCCTGAAATGTTAGGAAGGGACCTTTCTTTAAGAGTTTATATTGGTGGAGATAATTTAGTGACTTGGACAGATTATTCTGGACTTGATCCTGAAGTTAACACATTTGGTAATTCAAACGCTTCTAGAGGAACTGACTTTTTTACTCAAGGTTTAAATAAAGTCTACAAACTAGGTTTTAACCTTAAATTTTAAGAAATATGAAAATTAGAAATATATTATATAGTGCTGTTTGCTTCAGCCTATTTGCGGTAGGTTGTGCAGACGATTTTGTCGAAACTACCCCCACTACGAATCTTCCTGGTGAAAGTATTATTACTGACGTTTCATCTGCTGAAAGTGCTCTTATAGGAATGTATGGAGCCTTACAATTAGGTCGTAACTATGGTGGGTATGATACTTTTGTTACTGGTTTATATGCAGATGAAATTTCGCATACCGGTTCTTTCCCCAGTTTGGCTGAGATAGGAGGTAACGATCCTGCTCTTAATAACACAGATGTTACTACTTATTGGAATAACCATTATTCTGCGATTTATGATGCTAACTTAATCATTAATTCTGTGGTTAATCCAGATTTCGGAATAAGTCAAGAGTCTCAGGAGAGAATTGGTGGTCAGGCATTAGCTGCTCGGGCACTGCTATATTACAAATTAGTAAAGACTTTTGGCGGTGTTCCTTTGGTGACAGATGCGTTTACGACTTCTTCTGATATCGACAACAACCCGGTTCCTAGAAGCTCTGTTGCTGAAGTTTATTCTCAAATTATGTCTGATGTTTCGGCAGCTGTAAATCAAATACCGGATGGATTAGGTATTTATTTTTTTAACAAAAATGCAGCTAGAGTGTTGAAAGCTAAGATAGAAATGGAGATGGGAAATTACTCTCAGGCAGAATCAACTTTGGCTCCTGTTTTAAGTGCGGGATATAGTTTAGAGAGCGATTATGCAGCATTATTTGGTAATCCGGCTTCAGGAAGTGGCTTGGTAGCTAGTAGTTCAGAAACTATATTTGCTATCGATTTTAATGAAACTGACGGAAGTAATCATGCTTTCTTTTATTTAGATGCAGGTAGGGGAGAGGTTGGACCTAGTGCTCTTCTGACTGCAGAATTTGAAGACGGTGATACAAGAGCTAATCTAATTACTTCTGCTAACGATATAGGTAAATACGGAGATCCTGGTAATGGAAGCGATGATGCTTATGTGTTTAGGTATGCAGATGTTCTTTTGATGAAAGCTGAGTTAGCAGCGAGAAGAAATGATCCGGCTGCATCATCTTTTATCAACCAGGTTAGACAGCGAGCAGGTGAAGATCTTCCTGCTGTAACTTTAACTTCGGCTAATGTGGTGGAAGCTATAGCGCACGAACGTTTTGTGGAGTTTTATGCAGAATCATCAGATCGTTATTTTACAATAACTAGATTAGGCATTGCGGATGAAGTGGTTCAGTCAAAACCAAGTAGTGTATTTATTGCAGAGCGTAATAATCTCTTTCCAATCCCTCAACAAGAGATTGAAAGAAATTCTGCTATAGGGGTCGAAGATCAAAATCCTGGATACTAAAACAATTTAAGTTTATATTGAATTGAAACCGCCCAAATTGGGCGGTTTTTTTATGCGATAATAGTTAGTCAAATTATTGATGTTAATTAAACTCTTGAAGTATGAGCTAATTGCTTTGTGTAAGGTGTATGTTTCTTAATTTCAGTTATTTGTAAATTTTAACTATGATTAAAATATATTCAACAAAAATTCTATAACGTTGTAGGATCGTTAGTTAAATCTTGTTTTTAGGCATGTTTTTGCATATTTATGAATTGGTGTTGTGATTTTCTTATGATTTTTATTGCGGTTCTAAGAAACTTTTATGATGTTTGTGACGGCTAATTCAAATAAATTAATTTATGAAATCAAAAATTACGTGGTGCTTGGCGCTAGGTTTGCTGTTTTTAACACAGTTGACTTTCGCTCAGCAAAAACTGTTACCGGAACGGTAACTGATGGGGAGGGATTACCACTCCCTGGTGTAAACATTGTGGTTCAAGGAACTACAAATGGTACTCAAACAGATTTTGATGGTAATTACTCCATCAATGCACAGGTAAATCAAGTTTTGGTGTTTACCTATGTAGGTTTTGAAGAGCAACAAAAAACTGTAGGATCTGCTTCTACAATTAATGTGCAAATGACCGCAGGTGAAGCTCTTGATGAAGTTGTAGTTGTTGGTTATGGAACTAGAGATAAAACAGACGTTGTTGGTTCTGTTGCTCAAGTTTCTGGGGATATTTTAGAGAATAGACCAGTAGCAAACATCGTTGATGGACTTCAAGGTCAAGTTGCAGGTTTGCAGATCTTCTCATCTTCAGGTGAGCCAGGTGCAACCCCAAGTATACGCTTGAGAGGAAACGGTTCTTTGGGAGCTGGTTCTACTCCTCTTATATTACTTGATGGTTTTCAGGTAGATGCTGCAATTTTTACCAGACTAAACCCGACAGATATTCAGGATGTGACAGTTTTAAAGGATGCTTCTGAAACTGCGATCTATGGTTCTAGAGCAGCAAATGGTGTAGTATTAATTACGACTAAAAAGGGACGTAAGAATGCAGAGCCAGTTATTAATGTTGGTGTTCAGTATGGTTTTTCAAATCTGGCAAACACTGATTTCTTTGAGCGTCTTATGAATACAGAGCAGCTTACCAATTTCTGGGTAGATGCTGGTATCTATAGTCAAGGACAAATCGATGGCATCTTAGCTGAAAATAATGCTGATACAAGATGGTATAAGTACTATTATAAGGAAGATGTTCCTATGCAGCAAGTTAATATTAGTGCGCAAGGAGGTAGTGAAAAAACTTCTTATTTCATTTCTGGTGCTTACTATGGGCAGGAAGGTTTAGCGTATAGATCTGATTTTGAAAGATTTAACCTTAGAAGTAATGTGACTACAAATATTACGGATTGGTTAAAAACCGGGATCAATATCGGTATGGCTTATGTGACAGATGAAACAAATCCTTATGGGTCAAATAGTACGAATCGTGGTTTGGCACCTTTAGCTCAGCCATTTTATTCTCCAATCAATCCTGAAACAGGAGGGCGTTATGAAGGAGTGATTCCTGGTTGGAATAGATATGATCCGGTCTATTTAGCAAATAAGAATCCGTACGATCGTAACCGTTTTCAGGTTAACCCTTCTGCATTTTTAGAATTATCGCCTCTGGATGGATTGACAATGCGTTCTGCTATTGGGTTTGATGGTTTTGATGAAAGAGAGACTGACAGAAGATTGCCTTCAAATGTTGGATCTTTGAATAATGGACGAACAGATGAGGCCTTCAGAAGAGATGTCTTGATGACTGTGTCGAACACTGTTGAATATGATTTTAACATTGCTGAAAGACATGAGCTAACGGTTTTAGGTGGGCATGAATTTTCTGATTTTAATAGAGAGCGTTTTGCTGCTATTTCTACTGGTCAAACAGATGATCGCCTTATTTTATTGGAGCAAGGACCTACTAATAGAGATGTAGAGCATTATAAGGAAGAGTGGAGTTTGGAGTCCTTTTTCGGACGATTAACCTATGGTTTTGATGGGAAGTATTTTGTGAATGCTACAATTCGTGAAGACGGCTCTTCTCGTTTTGGGCGTGATAATAGAAAGGCTACGTTTTGGGCAGTTGGAGCACGTTGGAATGTGATTAATGAAAACTTTTTAACCGATGTTAATTGGTTAGATAATTTAGTTTTAAGAGCTAACATTGGTACTTCTGGTAACTCAGATATTGGATTTTATAATAGTTATGCGCTTGTTGGTACTAATCAATACCAAGGACAAACGGGATGGCAATTAAATACTCCGGGGAATCCTGGTTTACAGTGGGAGAGCCAAGAGGCTGCCTCAGTTGGTTTAGAGTTAGGATTATTCAACAAGTTAAGAGCAACTGTTGAATACTATGAGCGTACAACTTCAAATATGTTGATCGATGTACCTTATCCGTATACCACAGGTTTCGATGAGGTTACTGAAAATACAGGGTCTCTTAAGAACTATGGTTTTGACGTAGCGTTAGAATTTGATGTTGTGAAGAATGAGGACTTATCGATTACTCCTTACGTAACCTTGAACTATAACCAAAATAAAGTTACAGAGTTATTCCAAGGTCGTGATTACTGGATTATTCCTAATACAGGAGTTTCTTGGGCGGTAGGTCAGCCTGTAAGTTATTTCTATCCAGTATTTGCTGGTGTGAATCCAGATAATGGTGATGCGGAATGGTATTTACCTAATGAAGATCCAGATCAGATTGTTAATAATAGACAAGATCCTGATGCAGTAACTAATCAGTTTAATACTGCTGCGCTTCAGCAGAATACAGGAATTGATCGTTATGCGCCTTTTAATGGTGGATTTGGATTAAGAGCAAATTATAAAGGAATTTTCTTGCAGTCTCACTTTGCCTTCAGTAGTGGCAAGTATATGATCAATAACGGAAGATATTTCTTTGAAAATCCTAATGTTTTTGCTGGGTTTAATCAAAATGATAGAGTACAAGATTTTTGGAGAGAACCCGGAGATCAAACTTTATTCCCAAGAGCTAATGTTCAGTTTACGCAATTTGATTCAAACTTAATTGAAGATGCTTCGTTCATTCGTATGAAAACTTTGACTTTAGGGTATAATTTCCCGCAAGAGTTGATGCGTCAGATTGGTTTTGTTGATAATGTGAAAGTTTATATGACAGGAAGAAACTTGCTAACTTGGACGAAGTACTTAGGTCCAGATCCTGAAGTTGATACGAATGTTGCGTTAGGAACTAACCCAAATACCAAACAATTGATATTTGGAGTAGACTTTCAATTTTAGTAATAAAAATTAAAAATTCTAGAAATGAATATATTTAAAAATATTATAAAGTGTCTTCTGGTATCGGTTGCGCTTGTGGGTTGTGATGATCTTGAGCGTTTTCCATATGATTCTATTGAACAGACACAATCATTCCAAACTGTAGGAGATGCTGCGACTTGGAATACCGGCCTATATGCCAGTTTGAGAGGAAGTGTTTACGGAGCATTTACATATGCGACAGACATTCAGGCAGATCAATTAAATTTAACACTTGAATATGGTAACCGTAATGGTTTTCCATATCGATGGGAAGGGTTTTTAGCAGATGATGGTTTATTAGCTGGTCATTGGAGCAATTATTATTCGGCTATAAATAATATTAATGTAGCTTTGGCTGGTTTTGAAACAATTGTTACGGAGGATGAAGCTGAGGAAGATGAGCTTGATCAATACAGAGCTGAGGCTTATTTGGCAAGAGCTTTTTACTATCATAATTTAGTTGTGCGATTTGCGCAAGATTATGATCCATCATCAGCGGCTTCAGATTTAGGAGTGCCAATTGTTTTGGAATACGATTTGCAGGCAAGACCCTCAAGAAATACTGTTGAAGAGGTTTACCAGCAAATATTAGCAGATATCGACGCTGCGAGACCAGCTTTATCTCAAGTTGCTGGTAGCTCTGGTGCCCAGCGTTTCAATATTGATATCTTACGTGCTTTAGAGGCTCGTGTTAGATTTTATATGCACGACTGGCAAGGCGCTAAGGCGTTAGCAGATCAGTTAATTGGTTCAGGACGTTATCCTTTGATCACAACTGAGGAGGGCCTTAACAGAATGTGGACTAATGATTTTTCTCAAGAAGTGATTATGCAACTTTTTGTTAGTGCGCCTAATGAATTGGCTAATGTTAATGATGTTTATTTAAGATATAATGGTGCTGATGATGTTTTCTTACCTGATGCTATACCTGCACAATGGGTTGTAGATATGTATGAGGATGATGATATCCGTAAAAATGTATATTTTACAAATGATGAAACGGTAAGAATTAGTGGGTTGGAGTATTCAGATATTTGGATAGTAAATAAATATCCAGGTAATCCAGAATTGTTTACAGCTGCGAATACAAATTATCAACAGGCGCCTAAGGTATTTAGAGTGGCGGAGATGTATTTGATCTCTGCGGAAAGTGCTTTGAATATTCCTGGAGCGAATGCTTTAACTCCTTTAAACGCGCTACGTCAAGCAAGAGGACTTGATGCCGTTAGTGTTTCGGGTGACGCACTTCAAACAGCGGTTAGAGATGAGCGGTTTAGAGAGCTTGCTTTCGAAGGTTTCCGTCTTGATGACTTAAAAAGATGGGACGAGGGCTTTACGCGTAGAGATCCTCAAAATGAGATGTTGTTATTACAAGGCGAAAATACTTTTACTAAAAGTGTAGAGGCATCTAATCCTAAATTTATATGGGGTATTCCTACATTTGACATAACTATTAACCCGAATTTAGCTGATCAGCAAAATCCAGGATGGTAATTAATTAAACATATTTGTTTTAATACAAAAAGAGAACCGCCCAATTGGGCGGTTTTTTTTATGTCATACTTTTCCAAGTTTCTTTACGTTTAATTGTCCTATTTTTGGACCAAATGATTGTAATGCGATACTTTGTTTTATTTTTCTTTCTTATAGCAACCTCCTTGTCGCTTCAAGCTCAAGATGCACGTTTTAATCGGGACGGTGTTATGCGAGATACTTTAGATAAGCAGCGTTCTGCTCGATCTCCAAAACGAGAAAAGCAGGAGCGCCCAGCAATAGATCTTTATAAAATTATCTCAGTAGAAAATGACACGACTGTTGTAGATACTTCACTTACTGTAGAAAAATTGTATAAATACAATTACTTGCGTAAAGATAATTTTGAGTTATTACCATTTTCAAACGAAGGACAGACCTACAATACCTTGGCTTATGATTTTTCTACACAAAACATCAGGCCGCTTTTTGGTGCGCGTGCACGTCATTTTAACTATATGGAAGTCGCTGATATAAATTACTATCAGGTGCCAACACCATTGACGGAGTTGTATTATAAGAGTGTATTCTCTCAAGGGCAAAATTTGGATGCCTTTTTTACAATGAACAAATCCAAGCGTTTCAATTTCTCTATTGCTTACAAAGGGCTTCGCAGTTTAGGAAAGTATCAAAATTTTCTAACGAGTACAGGAAATTTCAGATTTACGCTTAACTATCAAACAAAGAATAAGCGCTACGATCTAAAAGCGCATTATGTAGCTCAGGATTTGATGAATCAGCAAAACGGTGGATTGACCGATCAGGCACTGCTGAATTTCGCCAGCGGCAATTCTCAATTTAATGATAGAGCACGACTTTCTGTTAATTTTGAAGATGCTGAAAACATACTTGATGGTGCGCGCTTTTATTTAAATCAGCGGTACGATCTGATTCCACAAAATGATAGCATCTCCAAAAACCGAATACAAGTTGGGCATATTCTCAATTATGAAGATAAATTCTATAGATATGAGCAGGCTTCTCCCGCAACAGCCTTGTTTGGTAATTCCTTTGTGACGTCAAATCTGGTAGATCGTACCGACCTTGAAGAGTTTAATAATCGTGTGTTTGTCGAATATTCCAATGACATATTGGGGACTTTAAACTTCCAAGCAAACCATACCTATTATAATTACGGGTATAATTCGGTTCTAATTCAAGAAGAGGGACGTATTCCTAATGGTATTCAAGGTGATTTAATTGCTGTGGGTGCTGCTTATAAAAAAATGTATAGAGGTTTTCAGTTAAAAGGTGAAGCGCAAACAAATGTTGTGGGTGATTTCTCTGGATTAGATTTTAAGGCAGAAGCTTCTTATGAATTAAAGGATAAAGCTAACTTTTCAGGAGGTATACATATCAATTCGGCGCCTGCAAATTATAATCATTTGCTCTATCAAAGCAGTTACGAGAATTACAATTGGTTTAATGCAGAAGCTTATGATAATGTAAAAACCAGTTCGCTGTATTTTAATATGCAATCTAATAATTGGCTAAACGCATCGGCTGAGTTGGTTAATATAGCAGATTATGCCTATTTCGCTAAGAACGATTTGGGGTTAACCCAATCTTTTCAGGCGGGAGAAAATGTTACATATTTAAAGCTGAAACTTAATAAGGAGTTCAGATTCGGAAAATTTGCACTTGATAATACGGTAGCGTATCAAAACGTAAGTTCGGGTATGAGTTATTTGAATGTACCCGAAGTGATCACGCGCAATACGTTATATTATACAGATCAATGGTTTCAAAAAGCCCTTTTTGTACAAACCGGTTTCAGGTTTAATTATTTTACTGAGTACAATATGAATGCTTACGATCCTGTTTTAGCTGAATTCTATGTTCAAAATGATCAGCAACTGGGTGGATTCCCATTGTTGGATCTATTTTTCAATATGAAAGTGCGTCAGACGCGCATCTTTTTTATTGCCGAACATATCAATTCTTTGGTAAGTCCTTCAGATTATTATTCAGCACCGGGTTATCCCTATCGTGATTTCACGTTTCGCTTTGGTCTGGTGTGGAATTTCTTTTTATAGGGTTTTGCTGTTTTTGACAGCAACCGGGCTTTCGCTACTCGCTTTATTGCGCTTTTGGTAGCGCAATAAGAGCTCAAACATGCCGCTCAATCCCTAACCCAAGCTTTTTTTCGTGCTAATTGCTATTGTTTTCTGTGCAGTTCATCGAGTAAATCCAGTAAAATTCGGGATTTTGCTTTTTTAGAAGCTGCTTCGATCGTTTGTTATTTTGATTGTATGAGTATATCTAGAAGTTTTTCCAAAAACTTTAAGAATGTAATCAACTGTAAACAAGGCAGTAGTAAATTAATTTAAAAATACTTTCAAAAAGTGCTTGTGGGGTTAGATAATCGTTCTATATTTGCGCCTCCAAAATCGGATATAAAAAACGGTTTTACGTTCATAGAAATGCAGATAAAGTAAAGT
The DNA here is from genome assembly GCF_000152985.1 of Leeuwenhoekiella blandensis MED217. GTDB lineage: Bacteria > Bacteroidota > Bacteroidia > Flavobacteriales > Flavobacteriaceae > Leeuwenhoekiella > Leeuwenhoekiella blandensis. Next base: position 764,290 of record NZ_CH672395.1, read on the forward strand.
GCCTCCGGGTTGATCTCGTGGGGAATTTACTAATGATAGAATTTTTGTTTTAGACAAGTCATTGGTTGTGAAATCCATTTGACGGCGTCAAAAATAAAGTTTAAAAAAAGCTTGTTTATAAAGGGAAAAGGGTAGTATCTTTGCCCTCCCGTTTTTCGGCAAGGAAAGCGGATTAGTTCTTAGAAAAGCGACTAAAAAAAGGCCCAAAAAAAACTTTAAATTTTATTTGTTTAGTAATAAAAAAGGTTTGTATATTTGCAGCCGCTTTCGCAGAGAGCAACGCACATTGAAAACGAGATGATTTGGTAATAAAAAGAGAGGTTCGATTCCTTGACATCTAACGATAAATGATCTTCTTTAATAAGGGAGGAGTTAATTGACATATTGA
>NZ_CH672395.1:764777-767277 GCF_000152985.1 Leeuwenhoekiella blandensis MED217
ATTGAGGACTGGGTGGCCAAGCGAAAGTGATAAGTAACCCACCTGGGGAGTACGTTCGCAAGAATGAAACTCAAAGGAATTGACGGGGGCCCGCACAAGCGGTGGAGCATGTGGTTTAATTCGATGATACGCGAGGAACCTTACCAGGGCTTAAATGTAGTCTGACAGATTTGGAAACAGATTTTTCTTCGGACAGATTACAAGGTGCTGCATGGTTGTCGTCAGCTCGTGCCGTGAGGTGTCAGGTTAAGTCCTATAACGAGCGCAACCCCTGTGGTTAGTTGCCAGCGAGTCAAGTCGGGAACTCTAGCCAGACTGCCGGTGCAAACCGTGAGGAAGGTGGGGATGACGTCAAATCATCACGGCCCTTACGTCCTGGGCCACACACGTGCTACAATGGTAGGTACAGAGAGCAGCCACGTCGCAAGGCGGAGCGAATCTATAAAACCTATCACAGTTCGGATCGGGGTCTGCAACTCGACCCCGTGAAGCTGGAATCGCTAGTAATCGCATATCAGCCATGATGCGGTGAATACGTTCCCGGGCCTTGTACACACCGCCCGTCAAGCCATGGAAGCTGGGGGTACCTGAAGTCCGTCACCGCAAGGAGCGGCCTAGGGTAAGACCGGTAACTGGGGCTAAGTCGTAACAAGGTAGCCGTACCGGAAGGTGCGGCTGGAACACCTCCTTTCTAGAGCTTTGCTGCATAGCAGTTAAAGACACGACTATAAGGAAAGACGAAGTTTTAGTTTTAGTTGTCAATTCAAGATATTTTTCGGTTGATGATCCTGAATTCATTTCAGGATCATTCAATTGATAAATAGGACAGTCTCATAGCTCAGCTGGTTAGAGCGCTACACTGATAATGTAGAGGTCGGCAGTTCGAGTCTGCCTGAGACTACTACGCAAGCTTAGCTTGCGATTCAAAATCTTAAATTTAAGATTTAAGGTTTTGGGTAAAGTTCATAAACAAGTATTGAAGGAAATTTTAGAAGTTGGGTAACCCAGTTTGCAGTAAGCAGAAGCAGTTAGCAGTAATTTAGACTGTGTACTGAATACTGAAACTGCCTACTTTATAAATGGGGGATTAGCTCAGCTGGCTAGAGCGCCTGCCTTGCACGCAGGAGGTCATCGGTTCGACTCCGATATTCTCCACTTGTGCTGAACTTGTTTCAGCACCTCTTTGATAATTCACCTGCCAAGGTAGGAGGGTTAGAAGAAAGAGATCCTGAGACAAGCTCAGGATAAACGTTCATTGACATATTGGGAAATAATAAGAATACGAGAGAAACAAATTTTATATAGTTAGAAATAACTAAGTTATATTATAGATAGAACTCATTAATAATACAAAAGGCCAAGGTAGCAATACCAAGGTCCTTATAAGAGCAAAAAGTACAATAAGCTAAATAAGGGCGTATGGGGAATGCCTAGGCTCTCAGAGGCGATGAAGGACGTGATAAGCTGCGAAAAGCTGCGGGGATTGGCACATACAAATTGATCCGCAGATATCCGAATGGGGCAACCCACTATACTGAAGGTATAGTATCCGCAAGGAGGCAAACCCGGAGAACTGAAACATCTAAGTACCCGGAGGAAGAGAAAACAATAGTGATTCCGATAGTAGCGGCGAGCGAACTCGGAATAGCCCAAACCGGTTCTGTTACGGCAGGATCGGGGTTGTAGGACCACGACATTTTATGCGTAATGAATTAGAATCCTTTGGAAAGAGGAGCCATAGACGGTGATAGCCCGGTATAGGTAAAGAGCGTTATAGATAGTGGTATCCTGAGTAGTGCGGGGCACGTGAAACCCTGTATGAATCTGGCGGGACCATCCGCTAAGGCTAAATACTCCTGAGAGACCGATAGTGAACCAGTACCGTGAGGGAAAGGTGAAAAGAACCCTGAACAAGGGAGTGAAATAGACCCTGAAACCATACGCTTACAAGCGGTCGGAGCCCCTTTGGGGTGACGGCGTGCCTTTTGCATAATGAGCCTACGAGTTACTTTATCTAGCAAGGTTAAGATGTTCAGCATCGGATCCGTAGCGAAAGCGAGTCTTAATAGGGCGTATAGTTAGGTTGAGTAGACGCGAAACCGTGTGATCTACCCTTGGGCAGGTTGAAGCTGTGGTAACACATAGTGGAGGACCGAACCCGTTGACGTTGAAAAGTCTTGGGATGACCTGAGGGTAGGGGTGAAAGGCCAATCAAACTCGGAAATAGCTCGTACTCCCCGAAATGCATTTAGGTGCAGCGTTGATTTATAGTTTTATAGAGGTAGAGCTACTGATTGGATGCGGGGGCTTCACCGCCTACCAATTCCTGACAAACTCCGAATGCTATAAAATGTTAATCAGCAGTGAGGGCATGGGTGCTAAGGTCCATGTCCGAGAGGGAAAGAACCCAGACCATCAGCTAAGGTCCCCAAATGTATGTTAAGTTGAAAAAACGCGGTTGGACTGCCCAGACAGCTAGGATGTTGGCTTGGAAGCAGCC
>NZ_CH672395.1:769777-906466 GCF_000152985.1 Leeuwenhoekiella blandensis MED217
ATGAAATTTTGAAAAAGCTTTGTTGGGATTCATTTTCAGGGATTGTGTTCTCTTTATAATGAGCTTCCCAAAGCAAACTATGTTTGTCTTTTCCTAGGCTTCTAAGCGCACCTATTCTAATCAAAATTTCTTGTTGCTCTAGGCTTATCGGAACACGCTGGATAAAGTCGTCATACGATGTGTATTTAGAGTGCACTCGATTATTTATAATGCCTAGCATAGTTTTCTTTTCTAAGCCCTCTAAGTGCTGAAGTCCTAGATAAATGGTGTTGCCATAAATACTTGTTTGAATCTCACTTTTATTAATACACGGTGCTTCAATACTGGCACCATGCATTTTTGCCTCATGTATGTAAAATTCAGCTTTATAAAAGCCTCCACCGTTATTTAAAGTAGCAACCATATATTCTAAAGGGAAATAACATTTAAGATAAAGACTCTGATAGCTTTCGACAGCATAGGACGCCGAGTGTCCTTTGGCAAAGGCATAACCTGCAAAACTTTCTATCTGGCGCCAAATTTCATCTACAACATCTTCGGGTTCGCCATTTGCTATGCAGTTGCTTCTAAACTTATCTTTTACATATTGAAACTCTTCTCTAGATCTAAATTTACCGCTCATTCCGCGCCTAAGAACATCTGCCTCGTCTAACGTGAGTTTTGCATAATGATGTGCTACTTTAATTACATCTTCCTGATACACCATTATTCCGTAGGTGTCGGGCATAATTTTCCAAAGTACGGGGTGTGCTTCTTTACGGCGTTCAGAATTTCTATGCCGTAAAATATATTCGCGCATCATTCCGCTTTTAGCAACACCGGGTCTTATTATTGAACTCGCGGCTACTAACGTTTGATAATCATTTACTGCTAATTTTTTCAGGAGCATGCGCATCGCAGGCGATTCAACATAAAAACAGCCTATACATTCTGCACGAGCTATCATCGCATTGATGTTAGGATCTGTAAAAAAAGGTTTTGGGTTGCGTATGTCTAGCAGTTGGGCTTCGGGTTGATTCTGTTTGATAATGCTAACGGCATCTTTGATTTTGCCTAAACCGCGCTGCCCTAAAATATCAAACTTGCATAAGCCTACATCTTCAGCGACGTGCATATCAAACTGAACTGTTGGAAAATTTTTAGGCGGCAAGTGCGTTGCAGAAAAGTAATGAATGGGTTTGTCTGAAATTAAAATTCCGCCGGCATGAATGCTGAGATAATTTGGTTTTTTATGAAAATAAGCAGCATACTTTAAAATAAGCTGTGAAATAGTGTCTAGTTCTGAAGCTTTAAATTTACCGCTACTCAGTTTATCTATTTCGGTTTTAGGAAGACCAAAAACTTTACCTAATTCTCGTACGGCGCCACTGTGTTTAAAAGTAACGTAAGAACCTAGTAGGGCGACTTGGTTGTTTTTTCCGAATTCTTCAAAAATGTAAGCCGTGACATCTTCACGGTCCCAAGTTGAAAAGTCGATATCAAAATCTGGCGGACTGCTTCTGTATTCATTCATAAACCGCTCAAAATAAAGGTCGAGTTCTATAGGGTCAACATCGGTAATGCGCAATAGGTACGCCACAATACTATTGGCACCACTGCCGCGGCCTACATAAAAATAATCTTTGCTGCGAGCGTACTCAATGATTTTCCAATTGATCAAAAAGAATGAAACAAAGTCTTTCTTTTTAATGAGCTTGAGCTCTTTTTCTAACCGGTCTGTGATTTCTGTAGTAATCTCCTCATAACGCTCTTTTAAGCCTTTTTTACATAGCGCTAAAAGTTTATTATAATCGTTTTGCTCACTCCCAAATACGGTTTTTAGGTTTTGATTTTGGCGCTCTTTGGCAAATTTGAAGTTTAAATTGCAACTTTTTAGCACTTCTTGACTGTTTGATACAATCTGCGGGTAATCTTTAAAAAGATTTTCGATTTTTTTTGGCGCAAACATTATCTCATCAGGTAAAGCTTGCTCTTCTTTAGGTAGCTTGCTTAATAAGCAGTTTAAATCAATTGCGCGCAACAACCGATGCGCATTAAAATCTTTTTTAGAATTGAAACTCACCGGAAGCAATAAAACCAGTTTGTCATGATACGTACTGTATTGTGAGAAACGAAGTTTATTCAAATCGTGAATGCCAATACCTATAAACTCATTTTCGGTAAAATGCGTTTTGTCTAATTCAAGTGCACGTTCAAAAGCATAAATGGTAAATGCATTTTCAAAAGCCGGAGCTATCTCAGGAAAATCAATTTTCTTATGTAGATGTTGTGCCAGAAAATTATTCAGTTCAAGATAGCCTTCGTTGTTTTTAGCAAGCGTAACATAACACTGCTCGATTCCGTTTCTAAAATCGATACCCAGAACCGGTTTTATATTTTTTTCTTTCGCTTTGCGTACAAAATTGAGTCCTGCTGAAGTGTTATTAATGTCAGTAAGCGCGATACAATCAAGGTCATAGTGTTCAGCAAGCGCAAGCAACTCTTCTTCAGAAAGAGTGCCATAACGTAAGCTGAAAGTGGAATGGCAATTTAAATACATAAGATGTTTAGGTTTCTATACATGCTACTGGTGTCTGTGCGCTAAAACGATAGGAGGTTGCCCGTTAAACGGATTGCCTTGTCCGCCTATGGTACGCGAGCCTTCGCCCAACGTTGCAGCACGCATAATGCTGCGATCACCATAACGCAGGCGTATCGCATCCATCGCTTTGTAGAGATTAACGGTGCGGTTAGTATTCTCAAAAAGATCTATTTGATAGTGGCCTTCGGTCAAACCACTATAGCGCACGCCAACTAAGCGTATGAGCAGTCTGCGCTGATATAATTTTTCAAAAAGCTCTAAAACCTGTGGAATCAAATTATGATCTGCTGCCGTATATGGGATTTTAAGCTGTTTTGAATAGGTCTGAAAATCTGAATACCTAACTTTTACCGTGATGCAAGAGGTTAGTTTATTACCTGCTCGTAATTGAAAAGCCAGATTTTCTGCCATTGCGCGCAGCGTAGTTTTGAGTTTGACCAAGTCTGTAGTGTCTCTCCCATACGTGCGCTCACTGGAGATCGATTTGCGCTCGTGATATTGTATGATGGGTGTGCGATCTATGCCGTTAGCACGTTCCCAAATTGTTCTGCCGTTTTTACCAAATGCCGAAACCATCATCTCTACAGGCATCTGCTGCACGAGGCCTATTTTTTTTACGCCGAGGTGGCAAAACCTACGAAAGGTTTTTTCTCCCACCATAGGGATTTTTTTTATGGAAAGCGGCTCGAGGAAAATTTTTTCAAAACCGGCGTCTACTTTGAGTTGGCTGTCTGGTTTAGCCTCATTAGTAGCAACTTTTGAAACCGTTTTATTTACTGAAAGTCCAAAAGAAATAGGTAATCCTGTTTCTTTGATAATTTTAGTTCTAAGCTCTTTAGCAAACCTGTAGCAACCAAAAAACCGATCCATCCCGGTGAGATCTGCATAAAACTCATCTACACTTGATTTTTCTAAAACCGGGACCTGTTCTTGTAAAATTTCGGTTACCATTTTAGAGAATTTGGTGTAAACACTCGCGTTACCACGTATGTATGTAGCTTGTGGGCAAAGCTGTCTTGCCATTCTCATCGCCATTCCTGAGTGCACACCAAAAGCACGACACTCGTAGCTTGCGGCGCTTACAACGCCACGATCTCCTGTGCCACCTACAATGACAGGTTTGCCTATAAGGCTGCTGTTTAATCTTCGTTCACAGGAAACGAAAAACGTATCTAGATCAAGGTGTAAAATATTTCGATTCATAATAATTTGGAATTAATACAAAATTATGGAAATATTCCTAATTTTAGCGAATCGAAAAAAATCGGTGTGTTAAAATTTTGAAGAACGTGATTGCTCTTCTATTGGCACCGGCAAAGATTTTAGTATTCTAAAGCTTCTGCGAAATTGAAAATTTGGTTCTAAAAAATGCGTTTTGAGCTTGTCTCGAGGAAGTTTACTATTGCTGTAGTTGCAAGTGCTCGTAGGTTTCTTGAATCAAGTCTTTAGAATATTTGCGCTCTAAACGTATCAACGTAAAATGTGCCGTTGCCATTTTCTGAAAATGCGAGATGAATAATACATTTATCGAAGCGCCTCCCACAGCGCCAATTACAGGAATGGCTTGAGCAGCAAATTTTTCTCCTACTTGTACACTAAAACGAGCAGCCACTTGATTGATGAGACGTGCAATTGGGGCAGCAGTTTGAGAAGTGATAGTTTCTATTATTTTCTTTGTGCCATTTTCGGCGATATAGGCGCTGGCTTGATTCATTGTGGTGTGTAAAGCAGCACGCGTAGCATAATAGCTGGTGTCTAGTTCGTCATCGTATTCAGAAGTTCCGCCAAGGGCAAAAACTTGTAAGCACGCCAATTGGGTTTCAATATTATGAATGTCTTCTCCTTGGCTTCGAGCTATATCCATTATAGAACGCATCATAAACTTAGTAGAAAACAGCAAATCTGCTGTAAAACCTGCTACTCCAAAAAAGCCACTTGTAGCTCCTGAAATTCCGGTAGCCAATTTATAGGTTAAGTTTGAAGAAGGTAAACTTCGTTTTTCTGGTCTTAATGTTTTTAAGTTGGCTTTTACTGCTAGCTGTAGTGCTTTTTGAATAGTGTCGCTTACTTTGTGTTGGATGTTTTCTGGCAAGAGTTCTAGGCCCTGATCAATAGGAGTTCCTATGGTATTTAGTGCACGCATTAAGAACGAAACTTCATCTAGATTTTTACGTGATATTTTGATAAGCGCTAAATCTTCAAGCGAAATTTTATCTGTTTTTACGAGTTGCGTCATAAATCGTGTTCTTAATTGATACTTCTAATTAAAGCCAGAAGGACTATTTCCAAAATTACAAATTAATATAAGTAACCACGTTTGAATAGTGGCGGTTTTGATGGTATAACGCTTTGTGTGTATTTAGTCTTAGCGCTTATGTAATTGAAAGCAATCTTAGGGAGTAAGATTTTAGAAAGGTATTAAAAACAAAAAACCCCGAAACAAAAGTTTCAGGGTTTGTAAGTGGTACCTCCAGCCCCGAGGCTTCGGGGGAACCAGGGTTATCTTTTGTTCAGAATGTTAAACAATAAATTGGGGTTGTCTATTATTTTTTGAATGAATTTCTTACTCTTCATGCGTTTTATAAAGCGTTCGAGAAATAAGGCTTCGGTTCTATCCTTACAGGGAAAAGATAGCATCAGTTTCCAGTCATTTCGGCTTTTGTGTAAGCATTTTTAATTGCGTGGGCGTTGTGTAAAGTAATACGCTCTTCAATATTTGATGTTTCACCTGTATAGAATTTATCTAGACTCTTTGAATATATGATGTATAGATAGTGCTTCATTTTGGTCTAAAACAAAAAACCCCGAAACAAAAGTTTCAGGGTTTGTAAGTGGTACCTCCAGGAATCGAACCAGGGACACACGGATTTTCAGTCCGTTGCTCTACCAACTGAGCTAAGGTACCTCGCTAAAGCGGCTGCAAATATAAAATCAATTTTTAGATTGCACAACAGTTAGATGAAAAAATCTTCTAATAATTTTTAGACCTTTTTGTAATTGTATGATTGCGAGGTCTTAGGTATTTGTATTTTTGCAAAAAAAATAGCTAATGGTAAATCTTGCTGTCGATTTTGGAAATACCCGAGTGAAATATGGAGTATTTCAGGATTCTAAATTGATAGAAACCTGGAGTGGCGATGTAGCAGCAGCAAAAGCACAAATATCAAAACTGCAACAAACCTATGTCATAGACCAGGTGATGATCTGTTCTACGGGCAATTCAAAAGATTTTGTCACGTTTGCAGAAAAAGCAGGTCTTTCAATTGAGGTTTTATCATCAAAAACAAAATTACCGTTCAGCAATGCTTATGAAACTCCAGAAACATTAGGCGTAGACAGGATGGCTTTAGTGGCAGGTGCTCAAAAAATGTACCCCGGGAAGCATGTTTTGGTCATCGATGCCGGTACTTGTGTGACGTATGACTTTAAAGACACTGCAGATGTTTATCAAGGTGGAGCAATATCGCCTGGTTTGGGTATGCGTTTTAGAGCGATGCACGAATTTACAGCCGGATTACCGTTGGTAGACTATCCTGAAATGCCTGAAAATGTTATAGGTAAGAATACAAAAAGTGCCATGCGATCAGGAGCAATCCACGGTATTTTGGCCGAAATAGAAGGGGTAATTAGTTGGTATAAATCAAATTATGAGCCGTTAACGATTATTTTAACAGGAGGAGATGGGCAATTTTTGTCTAGTAGGCTAAAAAATGGCATCTTTGCGAATTCTAATTTTCTCCTGGAAGGACTGAATTATATAATAGAATTTAATAGAGATTAATGATAAAAAGGATATTAGTAGTTGTTTTAATCACCATTACAACTTCTGCATTTGCTCAGGAAGGAAATTCATCACCATACTCATTTTATGGTTTAGGGCTCTCTAACTTTAAAGGGTCTATAGAGAATCAAGCGATGGGAGGTATAAGTATCTTAGGTGATAGTATACATACCAATTTTCAAAACCCGGCAGGTTTTGGAGCATTAAAGCTTACCAATTTTACCATCGCCGGAAGTCATCGCGAGACGAACCTAGAGGCGAGCGGAGAGACCGGTTCTACGACTTCAACCACTATAGATTATTTGTCGCTTTCATTTCCCGTTTCAAAACGTTTGGGTTTTGGCTTTGGATTAATTCCAGAAACCTCTGTTGATTATGAGATTTTTGATGGTGATGATGAGTCGCTGTCGCAATATTCAGGAAGAGGTGGTGTGAACCGTGCTTTTCTAGCAGCCGGTATTGAACTGTTTAAAGGCTTTAGAATAGGGGCTGAAGGAAGCTATAACTTCGGAAATATCAGAAATGAAAACATTCAGGCAGATGCAAATCAGCAGTATAGTGTACGCGAGATCGAACAATCTGATGTAAGCGGATTTACGTATAATCTTGGTGCGCAGTACGAATTGACATTTGCAAAAAAGTATAAAATTTATTCTTCAGCAAGTTTTCAGCCTGAAACCAGCCTTACTTTAGAAAATGAGCGTTCGCTGCAATCTGTGATTTATTCTAGATTGGATAACGCCGTCGTAGGAGTGGTAGATTCTCAGGATTTTCCAGTAGGTGATACGGAGTCAATTATTCCAAATAAATATAGTTTTGGATTAGGAGCCGGGCAAGTAAACAAGTGGTTTGCCGGTGGTCAGGTTGAGTTTGCAGAAACCAGTAACACCTCAAACAGAGGTTTTAATATTGCTAATGCAAGCTATGAAGATTCGTTTAAGTATCGTTTAGGAGGTTATTTTGTTCCTGATTATAATTCGATAACAAGTTACTGGGGTAGAGTTACTTATAGGTTAGGTGCTCGTTACGAAGAATCAGGTTTATTGATAGAAAATCAGTCGATTGATGAGTTTGGCATATCTTTTGGACTTGGATTACCGTTAGGAAGAGGATTCAGTAATGCCAACTTAACTTTTGAGTACGGGCAGCGTGGTACAACCACCGCCGGACTGGTAAAAGAAGATTTTTTCAAAGTTGGTCTTAGTTTATCGCTTAACCCGCTTAGACCGTGGTTTGTTCCTAACAAATACAACTAAAATTCTTAATATTGCTTTTTTAAACCTTACAATGATGAAAACTAAACTGACATTACTTTTTATAGCCCTTGTGGGAGCTGTAAACTTCGTAAGCGCTCAAGCGACTGAAGAATGCATCACCACAATGTCTATATTTTCAGAACACGCAAAAGTTAAAAACTACGATGCGGCTTATGAACCATTTATGAAACTGCGTAAAGACTGTCCTACCACGTCTTACGCTCTTTACCAATATGGAGAGCGCATTCTTCACTATAAAATTGAAAACTCGTCTGGTGCAGAGCAAAAAGCATTTCTTGATGATTTAAAGAAATTATATAAAGAGAAAAAAACACACTTCGCAAGTAAAGCCAAAGAAGGTGATGATATCGCTGATGTTGCGCTTGTGATGAACGAAAATAAAATTGGTACTGCTCAAGAGCAATATGCAATGTTTAATGAAGCTTGGGAGACTGATAAGGAAACTTTCAATAATGCAAAGGGTCTTTATGTATATTTCAACTTGGCTGTAGAATTGCAGGAAGCAGGTGCGATCGAATTGCAAGAAGTATTTGATCTTTATGATGCATTGCAAACAAAAATAACTGATGTTCAAAACAATTATGCAGAGCGTCTTCAGAAGATTTTGGAGAAAAAAGAAGCAGGTACAGCTTTAACTTCTCAGGAAAAACGCGTAGAGCAGGTTTCTGAAGTTAACCTTTCTAACTATTCAAAAATTTCTGCAGGTATCAATCAGAAATTAGGAGCTCTTGCAGATTGTGATCGTTTGATTCCTTTCTATGAGGCAGATTATGAAGCTAAGAAAAATGATGTTGCTTGGGTAAGAGGTGCAGCTGGTCGTCTTGTTGCTAAAGAGTGTACAGATAGTGAATTGTTTGTGACACTTGTAGAGCAGTTAAACACTTTAGAGCCTTCAGCAAAAACTTCTTTCTACTTAGGTCGTCTTGCTGAGCAAAGAGGTGAGGATGCTAAAGCTATCGAGTATTATGAAGAGTCTGCAGAGCGTCAAACAGAGCCTGCTGAAAAAGCTAAAGTATACTATAGACTTGGGGAAAACTTTAGAGAAAAAGGAAGCTACGGTAGAGCTCGTGGTTACTACCAGAAAGCGGTGGCAGCACAGCCTTCTATGGGTATTGTTTACTTGAGAATTGCAGATATGTATGCTAAAAGCGCTAACAGCTGTGGAGACTCTGTTTTCAACAAAAGAGCGATCTACTGGTTAGCAGCAGATATGGCTGAGCGTGCAGGTCGTATAGACCCTTCGCTATCTAGTACAGCACAAAAAACTGCAGCAGCATATAGAGGTCTTGCTCCTGATAGAACAATGATTTTTAATGCAGGTAATGCAGGTCAACGTATTACTTTTAACTGTTGGGTAGGCGGTAGTGTAACCGTACCGAATCTATAGTGCGTATAAAATCAAGACATATAATCTTAAACTTAGTCACAGCATTTGCTGTGACTTTGTTTTTTAGCTGCGGGAATGACACCGGCGAGATTCAAAAGTTCAATCAGCGCTCAGAAGGTCCTTCGGCAGAAGGAGAAGGTGTGCTTTTAAAGTATACCGATTCAGGTAAGGTTGTGGCGACATTAAAAACTCCACTCATTATCGAGTATGGCTTGGTAGATTTTCCTTATGAAGAGTTTCCTCAAGGTGTATCGGTGACGTTTATAGATGATAATCAAAAGGAGAATTATGTCACTTCTGACTATGCGATACGTTATAAACGTACTAATTTGATTGATCTGCGCAAAAATGTGGTGTTGATCACCAGCGACTCTACGCGGCTTGATGCTTCACAATTGTATTGGGATCAAAAAAACAAATGGGTTTTTACAGATAAACCCTATACCATAAAGTTTCCTGACGATTCTTATAATAATGGAGACTTGTTTGACAGCAGTGAAGACTTCAAAAATTTTATATCTTTAGATAATCAAGCCCGTATGTATGTGAGTGAAACTGCTACAGCGGCACCTAATGATAGTATACAATAATGTCAAAATATTTTAAATACTTCGAGTACGCTTACTTATTTTTTGCAGCCCTATTTTTATTTGAGGCTTTCAGAATTTGGGGGACAGAGCGTAATAAAGCCTATGTGTTTCTGTTTTTTGTGGCAGTAGCAATAGGAATGTATTTTTTCAAACGCAGGTTTAGGAAAAAATACGAGCAACGCAACCAGAATTAATTTATGGAGACCGAGATTCTCATAATCATTGTTTCTTTAATTCTTTCGGCGTTCTTTTCTGGGATGGAGATCGCCTATGTTTCTTCAAATAAAATTCATATTGAAATAGAGAAGAAACAAAATGATCTTATAGCAAAAGTACTTACCAAGCTTACTGAAAAGCCTTCCAAATTCATCGCTACCATGCTGGTGGGGAATAATCTGGCGCTTGTGGTTTATGCCTATTATATGGGCGGTTTATTGCAAACCTGGGTTGAAGGCGCAGATTTTGGTTACCCATGGCTGACTAATTTTTTTGTGGAATTCAGCCTGCTTACGCAAACCTTGATTTCTACACTTGTGGTGCTGATTACTGCAGAATTTCTCCCTAAAGTGTTTTTTCAGATTTATGCAAATTCGTTGCTAAAGGTCTTTGCCGTGCCGGCTTATCTTTTTTATGTAGCCTTCAGTTTGATCTCTTCTTTTATTATCTGGATTTCAGATAAAGTGCTGAAGAAATTCTTTAAGACCGAAGGAGACGAGGTGCAATTGGCATTTACCAAAGTTGAACTAGGAAATTATATAACCGAACAAATAGAGTCGGTTGAAACCAATGAAGAGCTGGATTCTGAGATTCAGATCTTTCAAAATGCATTGGAATTTTCAGAAGTAAAATCCAGAGAAGTGATGATTCCGCGCACCGAGATCGTGGCGGTGGAGAAGGAGGAATCATTAGATGCGCTTAATGCGATGTTTACCGAAACCGGTCTTTCAAAAATTTTGATCTTTCAGGATTCTATTGATGATATTGTAGGATATGTGCACTCGTTTGAGCTGTTTAAAAAACCACAGAGTATCACCGATGTTTTGCGACCTGTGATTTTTGTGCCCGAAACTATGCTCGTTAAAGATGTGCTGAACGTCTTGATCAAAAAACGTAAAAGTATTGCCGTAGTTATAGATGAATATGGCGGTACTAGCGGGATGATGACGGTTGAAGATATTGTAGAAGAATTATTTGGGGAGATTGAAGACGAGCATGATAGTGTTGTCTTGATCGAAGAAGAAGTTGCAGAAGGCGTTTATAAATTTTCGGCACGTCTTGAAGTCGATTACATCAATGAAACGTATAAGTTAGAACTTCCTGAAGATGAGAACTATGAAACCTTGGGCGGACTCATTGTTAATCATACCGAAGGTATTCCTGAAGAGAACGACGTCGTCGATATAGAAGGCTATCAATTTCATATTATTCAAACTTCAAATACCAAGATAGAATTGGTGCAGGTGCGCGTTGTAGAAAACGACTAAAATGCGGTACTAATTTCCTTTAACATTACTTTTTATTTTGGCGATTTTAGATTTTATTTTTTCATTTAAAATGGTATTTTCGCCCACTATTTGACAAACACATAAAAAATGGCAGTTTTAAACAAAATTAGACAGCGCTCTGTATTTTTAATTGCGATCATCGCTTTGGCATTATTTGCCTTCGTATTGGCTGATGTATTTAAAAACGGAGGTTTTTCTACAGAAAAGTCTCAGAGAGTTCTAGGATCTGTAAACGATACAGATATTGAGCAACAAGAATTTGCACAATTAGTAGACCAGCAGACAGCGCGTTACGGTAATAATATTACAAATACACAAGCGGTTAATGCAGCTTGGGAGCAAGAAGTGAGTCGTATCATTCTTGACGAGCAGTATGAAGAGTTAGGAATTAGTATCGAGCAAGACCGTATTAATGATTTGCTTAAAGAAGCACTACAAACCGATCCTAATTTTCAGAATGAAAACGGAGTTTTTAGTGAGCAAAAATTAAAAGAATACATCGCGACATTGAAGTCTACAAATCCGCAGATGTATCAGCAGTGGGTTGCTTACGAGCAGCAGCTGGCAAAAAATGAGCAACGTCAAATCTATTTCAGCTTGATTAAAGCAGGTTTAAACACAAGCTTTAAAGAAGGTCAAATGGCTTTTGAAATGGAAAATAACCTGCGTGATCTAGAATACGTGCAAGTGCCTTACACTTCTATTCCTGATGAAGAGGTTTCTGTGTCAAAAGAAGAAATTACTGCATACATCAAAGAACATTCAAATGAATTTCAAACTGAAGCTGCCCGTAACATTCGTTATGTGAAATTCAATGAAGATCCTACTTTAAAAGATGAAGAAGCGGTAAAAGAAAGTCTGACGCAATTACTTGAAAAACGAGTTGAATATACTGCGGCTACAAAAACTAACGATACGGTTGCAGGATTAGCAACAACTACAAATCCTGAAGATTTTGTAAACGAATATTCAGATGAGCGTTATACTGATGCATATTTATTCAAGAACGAATTGCCTTCTGCAGCTGCAGATGAACTTTGGGCTCTTGATGAAGGAGCGGTTTACGGTCCTTACAAAGACGGCGAAACCTTTAAAATTTCAAAAGTTGTTGCGGTAACTCAAATTCCTGATTCCGTTCAATCATCGCACATTTTATTAACCTATCAAGGTCTTGCTAATGCAGGAGCGCAAACACGTACTAAGGCAGAAGCAAAAGCACTTGCTGATAGTCTTGCAGGTGTGATCAAAGCTGCTCCATCTAAATTAGCAGACTTAGCTCCTGAGTTTTCAGCTGATGGAAGCAAAGAAAAAGGTGGTGATTTAGGTTACGCGACAAAAGGTCGTTTTGTAAAACCTTTCAACGATTTCATTTTTGACGGAAAAACCGGAGATGTAGGTGTTGTTGAATCGCGTTTTGGATATCACGTGATCCGCATTACAGATCAAAAGAATGTACAACGTGCGATCAAATTGGCTACGGTAACTAAAGCTGTGGAGCCTTCTCAGGAAACCATCAATAATGTTTTTAATGAGACTACCAAATTTCAAATGGCAGTTACTGAAGATAAAAACGGTTTTGATGATATCGCAAAAGAAGGCGGTTACAATGTACGCCCGGTAAACAACATCAATGCTTTAGATGAAACCTTACCTGGACAAGGAAGCCAGCGTGAAATCATCAGATGGGCATTTGATGAAGAGCGCAAGACTGGAGATGTAGAGCGTTTTAATGTTGAAGGTGGTTATTTAGTAGTACAAGTTACCAAGAAGACCGAAAAAGGTCTGCTTCCTGCAGATGAAGCTTCACCACGTGTGACGCCTGTTTTACGCAATCAAAAGAAAGCAGAACAAATCAAGAAGAACATCAGTGGTTCTGATCTAAGTGCTATTGCAAGTGCAAACAATACTACTGTTCAAACCTCTCCTGGTGTTAACCTTAAAAATCCAACTCTTGCAGGTTCTGGAACCGAGCCTAAAGTTGTAGGTAAGGCTTTTGGTCTTGAAGAAGGAGAAGTTTCTGAGCCTATTGAAGGAAATCGCGGAGTATATGTTGTGAAAGTAACTAAGATCACTCCGGCACGTGAACTAGATAACTACGCTAGTTTTGCTGTGCAGAAACAAAATGCTGACCGTGCTACTGTTAATATGAGAATAATACAAGCGCTTAAGGATGCAGCAGAAATTGAAGATAGAAGATCTAACTTTTACTAGGAGATACCTATTCTTAATAGTATAAAAAAGCGCCGCACATTTGTGCGGCGCTTTTTTTATTGGCATCACCAAAGGGTTAAGTAACCCGAGGCTTGCCTAGAAATTGAAAACTCGTTTCCTAGCAATGCCTCCTGGGCCTGCCCCGAGGTAGTTTACGGGAATATGTTCTAAAGCTTAGCCTTTAAAAATCATTTCTTCAAAAGAAAGAATCGTGGTGTAGCCTTTAGCGCTAAAATATTCTTGAGCATCTGCGCCTCCGGTTGCTAAAATAAAGTCGCCGCCCCATGCGCCAAGGCTCTTGATGCTTCCTTTAAAATCAGGAAATAATTGTTGCTTGACTGTCGGGATATTTAAAACGGAAGCAATAATGCGTTCGTGAGTGTCTATAAGCGCGTTGAAACTAAAAATGCTATCTGTAGTCAATAAAGTTTCTGTAATGCCTGAAATCTTCTGTATAGCCTCTTTTTTACGTTCCTCAGGTTGTTTACGGTAATTGGCGATAGCTTCTCTGCTGTTTTGCTTTTTGTTGAGATACACAAAGAAAAGTTGATCGCTAAACTCCGGATAGAAATTCGTCTGAAAAACTTTAGGAACACCATCTGTGATTTGATACAAGATAGGGCTGTCATTTCCTGCGCAAGCGATATCATAGCCGCTTCCGCCAAAGGTGAGTTCGAGTAACCTATACGGGTCGACTTCCGCCCACTGCGCAAGCATAAAGATTAAGGTCGAAGAGCTGCCCAATCCCCATTTCTGATTAAATTCTAATTGCGTAGTCACCTTTAAATTGGGTTGGTCTTTTAAAAAATCAGGATTGAGTTTTTGAGCGGCCAGTAGTATTTGAAGAAGGCGAACTTCCGGATTTTCTGAATTTGCTGCCTGTGTTTGTTCAAACATCTTATAATTCAGATGAAAAGTGAACCAAACCTCTCCAGATTCTTTGAGGCCTTCCCAGGTGATCCCTGGGGTTGTAGTTTCTGATACTGTGAGCTTTTGTCCTTTTTGGGTTGGAATGGCTAGTGCTAAAGCGCCATCCAGAACGAGATACTCTCCGGTGATTAAAAGTTTTCCGTGGCCATAAAAATGCTGTGGCATATTACTTTATTACAGTTTTGGGATTGTCTGATATGGTTTTTTGAAGCTCATAAAGCGCCTTTACGGCTTCTTGTGAAGCGGTGTTTGCCATAAGTACAACAGCTATTTTTTTCTCAGGAAAGACAACAGTATGGCAATAATAGGTACCTGTGCTGCCGTCGTGATAACTTAATTGTGCGCCGTCTTTAACGATGTTCCCCCAGCCATAAGCATAAGAGGCTTTGCCAAAGTGTAGCGTTTTATAGTCTTCTGATGTTAAGTAGTTGTCAGTGCCCAGAAGTCCGTTTAAATTCAATTGAATAAACTTGGCATAATCTGCACTGTTCATAGAAAGGTCTCCGGCGCTTGACATATAACTGGGTAATTTGTAGGGATGGTTGGGATCGAGCGCAATAAAACTTCCATTTTCTTCAATATGTCCCCAAGGAAACATTTCATTTTCTTTGTTGGGAAAACCTATAAAATAGTCTAGGTCGAGCTCGTTCATAGTCTCATCAAGAAGTTGTTTGAAGGTCTTTCCGGAAGCTTTCTCTAGCATCAACGCAGCAAGTACATAACCTGCATTTGAATACGTTCCGGTTTTTGCCGGTGTTTCAGCTAACACAGCTTTGGAGAATGCATAACGTTTTTCTGAAGTAGTGCCTGCAAGGCTGTTGAATTTCGCCAAAGCGGTACCTGTTGTATACGGTTTGATCCTGGCGTTATGTGAGAGCAAATCACTTAAAGTAATCGCCTCATAAGCTTTGTCGCTTGAAGCTTTGAGTTCCGGGAAAAGTTCAAAAAAGGAAGTATCCCAAGTGATGCTATTATTTTCAGAAAGATGCATTGCGATAAAAGAGGTGATAGCTTTCGAATTTGAACCTAAGTGAAATTTAGCCTCTGGCGTAATACGTTCTTTTTTGGTTGTGCGTACTTTTCCGTTTACGAAAGTGTAGATAGTATCTGGAGTAATCAGATTAACCGAAATTGCAGGGATCTGATGTTCTTGTTGCGCTTTCTTTATTTGTTCTTGAAAAGCCGTTGAGAATTCCTGACCAAAACAAATCAAGCCGTTTGTAAAAAGAAGTAAAATGCCTAGCGCCTTTTTCATGCGTTTTCAGATTTGCGCAAGTCTGCCAAAAAATGATTTACAGCACTGTGACTTACTTTGTGTGTCTTAAAGTAATGAATTGCCATCTTTTTTTCTTCTTCTGAAGCGTCAAATTGATTCAGGATATTCATCAAATGCATTTTCATATGCCCTTTTTGAATTCCGGTCGTCGTCAAAGACTTTACAGCACCAAAGTTTTGTGCAAGGCCAGCCACTGCGATGATTTCCATCAATTGCGGAGCACTCGGATTACCCAGCATTTCAAGATTCAGTTTTACTAAAGGATGCAATTTTGTGAGTCCGCCCACGGTTCCCAATGCCAATGGAATCTCGATCCAAAATTTAAAAATCCCATCTTCAATACTTGCGTGCGTTAAGCTCGAGTAGCTTCCACCTTTGGCCGCATAGGCGTGAGCAGCTGCTTCAATCGCTCTAAAATCGTTGCCGGTAGCGAGGACTACAGCATCAATGCCATTCATAATCCCTTTGTTGTGCGTGACTGCGCGATAGGGTTCAACTTCTGCAATGCGCACGGCTTGCACAAATTTGTTTGCAAATACCTCCGGGTCAATTCCGTCTGCTTCAGAAAGTTCAGAAACCGGGCAGCTTACTTCAGCGCGTACCACGCAACCGGGAACATAATTGCTTAGAATACTCATAACCACGACCATTTCAGCATTTGTGGTTTTAAAAGAATCTTCGGCATTATAAAGGCGTTGCCAGCTTTCAGCGATCTGCTCAAGACAAGTGTTTATAAAATTGGCACCCATTGCATCAAGCGTTTCAAATGTGGCGTGCAGTTGATAGTAATGTTCAAGTGAATCGGTCTTATCTACCAGAATAAGATCGGTCAATCCGCCGCCGCGACTTTTCATCGATTGTGTGTGCGGCTCCAGATCTTCTAGGATTTCATCTTTTACCCGATTAAAAAAGGATAGCAACGCTTTGGTATCTCCGGTATAGGTAAAATGAACCTGGCCTATTTTTTCAGTACCTAAAATCCTTGCTTTAAATCCGCCGCGAGACATCCAGAATTTGGCTGCTTTACTCGCTGCTGCGACTACTGAGCTTTCTTCGATCGCCATAGGGATCGCAAAACTCTTATTGTTGATCACAAAATTGGGCGCGATCCCTAGCGGAAGATAATAGTTGGAGATGGTGTTTTCTATAAACTCATCGTGTAACTGCTGCAATTTTTTATCATCATTCCAATACTGCTTTAATATAGTCGAAGCATTGGGGTTGTCTGCTAAGAAGTTTTCAGTCAACCAATTGATCTTTTCTTCCTTTGTTAAACGAGAAAAACCTTGAACGGTACGAGACATAGTCTTAAAAATATTGATAACGCAAGTCTATATTAGGATCTTGTGTGTTTTATTGGCGCCGCCAAAGGGTGTAATTCCCAGAAGCTTAGCTCGAAATTAAAAATTTGTTTTCAACCACTACCTCGTGAGCGTGCCCCGAGGTAATTTAAAGAAGCAATTTAACCGAAATCTTCATTTTTAATAGGGGATTCTTGAGATTAAAATAAGTTCAGCATTTTTAATCAGATGGTTTTTGTGTAAACGCACTTAAAAAATCATAGTTCAAATCGAAGCCTGTCGTCAAATGGATTGAAGAATTGTAAACGTTAGGGTTCTTTTGCGCAAAACACTGCGTATTTAACAACGAAATTGACGCTTCTTTAGTTAATTTTTAGTAAAATTGGCGGTCTATTTTTTACGAAATAATAACTATGAATATTAGAAAAACTGCCCTTTTGCTATTATTGCTGGTAGCGGGAGTGGTCACTGCACAGCAAAAGAATATCACCCTTGAAGAAATTTACGACGGCACCTTTAGAATGCAATATCTTGACCGACTGCATTCTATGAATAATGGGAAAGAATATGCCGTTCTCAATACAGACCGAAATACAGGAACAAAAACACTTGATGTTTATAGCTATAAAACGGGAGAAAAGGTCAATACCTTGATCAACTCAAGCGAAATTGATGGGCTTGATTATTTTATAGGTTATACCCTAAGTGCAGATGAAAGCAAGGCTTTGTTAAGCACAAAAATGCGTTCGATCTATCGTCGCTCGTCTTTAGGTGTTTATTATGTTTACGATTTGGAGACCAAAGAATTGGTTCAAGTTGCCGAAGAAGCCATTCAAGAGCCAACCTTCTCACCAGATGCTTCAAAAGTGGCTTACGGTCTTGATAATAATATTTACATTAAAGATTTAGCTAGTGGAACAACCACTCAGGTTACTACAGACGGAGCTAAGAATAAAGTGATCAACGGAATCACAGACTGGGTTTATGAAGAAGAATTTGCCTTTGTAAGAGCCTTTGACTGGAATGCAGACGGAGATAAAATCGCGTACATCCGTTTTGATGAAAGCGAAGTTCCTGAATTTTCAATGGATGTCTTCGGAAATGAATTATACCCTTCAAAAGATACATTCAAGTATCCAAAAGCCGGAGAAACCAATGCAACCGTAAGCCTTCATATTTACGATGTGACTTCTGCTGATACAAAAGCGGTAGACTTAAGTGGTTTTCAAAACTATTATATCCCACGTCTGGAGTGGACACCTGAGGCAAATGTGCTTGCAGTGCAAACCACAAACAGAAAACAAAACGACGTCAACTTATTATTTGTTGACGGTACTTCTGGCGAAGCAAAACTCATTCTTTCAGACAAAGATGATGCTTATGTAGACATCACCAATAACCTGACGTTTTTAGAGGATAATGACTTTATCTGGACCAGCGAAAAGGACGGCTGGAATCATATTTATCTTTATGACAAAGACGGGAAGTTAAAGAATCAGGTTACCCAAGGTCCTTGGGAAGTGACCAGTTATTACGGCTATGATCCTAAAAGCAAACGTGTTTTTTACCAGAGTTCAGAAAACGGTTCAATAAATCGCGGTGTGTATTCGGTTAAAGTAAACGGAAAAAGCAAAAAAGCCCTTGCCACTGAAGCCGGAACCAACTCGGCTAATTTCAGTACAGATTTCACGTATTTCATAAAGAGTTTTTCTGATGCTGAAACTCCGTATGTGTTTACCTTGAATGCTGCCGATGATGGTGATTTAGTGCGAAAGATCAAAGACAATCAGGCGCTAAAAGATCAATTTGCCGATTATGTGATTTCAGAAAAAGAATTCTTTACGCTTCCTATAAACGGCGAAGAGCTTAACGCATATATGATCAAACCGAAGGATTTTGATCCTAATAAAAAATATCCGGTGTTTATGACCCAATATTCCGGGCCGGGATCGCAAAGTGTGGCAAACAGCTGGAGTGGTGGAAACGGATATTGGTTTCAAATGCTTGCTCAGGAAGGCTATATCATTGTTTGTGTAGACCCACGCGGAACCGGATTAAAAGGCCGTGACTTTAAGAAAATGACCCAGAAAGAATTGGGTAAATATGAGGTTGAAGATCAAATCGCTGCAGCACAAGCACTAGGACAGCGCGATTATGTAGATGCAGACCGTATTGGGATTTGGGGATGGAGCTACGGAGGTTTTATGGCTTCTAACTGTATTTTTCAAGGCGCAGACACCTTTAAAATGGCGATCGCTGTTGCTCCGGTAACCAGCTGGAGGTTTTATGATTCGATTTATACTGAGCGTTATATGACGACGCCACAGGAAAATGCTTCGGGCTATGATAACAATTCGCCACTTTCTCATGTAGATAAATTAGAAGGAAAGTTTTTATTGGTACACGGTAGCGCAGATGATAACGTGCACGTTCAAAACAGTATGCGTTTGATCGAGGCTTTGGTACAGGCCAATAAACAATTTGACTGGGCGATATATCCTGATAAAAATCACAGTATTTACGGGGGTAACACACGCTTACACTTGTATACTAAAATGACGAATTTTATTAAAGAAAATCTATAAGCACTTATGGCACAATCAGCACAACTTCCTAAACAAAAAGAATTGTTTGGGCATCCGGTAGGACTGTATATTTTATTCTTCACAGAAATGTGGGAGCGTTTTTCCTATTACGGGATGCGCGCGATTTTAGTATTGTATTTGGTTGCAGAAACTGCATCTGGAAACCCTGGTTTGGGATGGACAAATGCCGAAGCACTTTCGCTTTATGGTACCTACACGATGCTTGTTTATGTTTCTTCCATTCCGGGAGGATGGATCGCTGATAAATATTTAGGTCAGAAAAAATCGGTTCTTTACGGTGGAATTCTTCTTGTTGCCGGTCACGGTATCTTAGCAGTTGAACAAATGTGGGCGTTTTACACGGGTCTTGGTTTGATTATCGCCGGAGTTGGGATGTTGAAGCCAAATATCTCTACAATGGTTGGAGGTCTGTATAAGCAAGGAGACATTCGTCGTGATAAAGGATTTACCATTTTTTACATCGGAATCAACCTGGGAGCCTTCATTTCAAGTTTAGTGGTTGGTACTGTTGGTGAAGTTTACGGCTGGCATTATGGTTTTGGTCTCGCAGGAATTGGTATGGCTTTAGGATTATTACAATATATGTTAGGTCAAAAATACCTGAAGCGTGTAGGTAACTTTTTGGGTTCGTCTACAGATCCTGAAGAACTTGCAGCAAGTAAGCGCCCACTAAGTAAAATTGAAAAAGACCGCGTGATTGTTTTATTGGTTTCCTTCTTAATGGTAATCGTTTTTTGGGGAGCTTTTGAGCAAGCGGGTGGTTTGATGAATATCTATGCTTCAGAAAAGACAGATAGAACCCTTTCTTTTGCACTACCATTTATAGGCAATGAGGTGCCGGCATCTTGGTTTCAATCACTAAATGCGATGTTTATTATTTTGCTAGGGACAACGGTAGCAGGTTTTTGGGCAAAGCGTAAACTGAAAGGAAAGACTGCAACGTCATTATTCAAAATGATTATGGGACTCATTATTATGGGATCAGGATTCTTTTTTATGACTGCGGCTTCTGCACAGTTTCAAGCAAACGGAGCGTCAGCAATGTACTGGTTGGTTTTGGCTTATTTATTCCATACGGTAGGAGAACTTTGCTTATCGCCGGTTGCGCTTTCATATATTACTAAACTTGCTCCATTGAAATATGCTTCTATAATGATGGGAGTTTATTTTGCGATGACTGGTTTTGGTAATAAAGTAGCCGGACTTTTAGGAGAGTCTGCTTCAGAGTTAGGAGAGTATACCATTTTTACCGGAATTGCAGTTTTCTGTATTGCTTTTGCTTTGCTGGTTTTACTTTTCAGAAAGAAATTAGAAAAGCTCACTCACGGTGCCGAAGATAACGAGCGCGAGATGTTGGAGCAAGAGGAGTACGAACTAGCAGATCCTGATATCAACTAATAGCAACTAGTTTTTATGGCTACTTCTTCTACAGAACAATTTTTCAAAAATCCGGTGTTGGGTCATCCCGCCGGATTATTTGTTTTATTTTTTACCGAAATGTGGGAGCGCTTTTCGTATTACGGGATGCGCGCACTGCTGGTTTTATTTTTAACGGCATCGCTGTTTGAAGAAGGCTGGGCGTGGCCAAGAGAACACGCGTTGTCGCTCTACGGGACCTATACTTCTATGGTGTATCTAACACCTATTTTGGGCGGTTATATTGCCGACAGAATCATAGGGTATCGAATGGCTGTGGTTGTAGGGGCTTTGTTGATGACTTTGGGGCACGCTTCAATGGCGGTTGACAGTGAGTTTGCATTGTACTTAGGTTTATTTCTTCTCTGTGCAGGGAATGGTTTTTTTAAGCCTACAATGACCTCGATCATTTCTGAAATGTACGCCAATCACGAGCACAAAAAAGATGGCGCATACACCATTTATTATATGGGTGTTAATGCCGGCGCTTTTTTAGGGATTTTATTGTGTGGATATCTCGGTGAGCAATGGGGTTGGCATTGGGGCTTTGGTTTGGCTGGAGTTTTTATGTTTGCCGGAATGCTTCAGTTTTATTTTGCTCAAGGAATATTTGGCGAAGTAGGCAAGAAGCCGGTTAAGATTGAAAGTGGCAAAATTGCCGAAGATCCTTCGGTTAAAAGAAATCCGTTTACGGCAATTGATAAAATTTTTATTGCAGCGAGTGCTTTGATCGGTTTGGTGTGGATTATCAATGACCCCATGTCAAAAATTGCAGGAACCGATGTTTTTGCGTTTGAAGTGGGCAGCCTTTCCGGAAGCAATTTTATGATCCTTCTTGCGCTGTTGGTGTTTCTGGTTTTAGTGATCTCTAGGATTGTACGCTATACCGCTATCGTAAGAGATAGAATGGTCGCGGTATCTATTTTTGCATTTTTCACCATCTTTTTCTGGGCGGCTTTTGAACAAGCCGGTGGCTCGATGACCATTTTTGCAAATGATTATACAGACCGCGTATTAGAAGGAAGCGCTGGAACGATCTTTAGAATCGCAAATACGTTGATTACTATCATTCCGCTGGGCGTGATCACTTGGGTGTTGTACTTATTATTCAAGCAAACGTTCAAGAATTATAAGTGGGCAAATATCATTTTAGGAGCAAGCTTTTTAATAATCTGGGGGCTTGTAATCACTATGCTTTACGAGCAGTACACTGCAGAATCTCCAGAAGTTCCTGCTTCTTGGTTTAGTGTTTTGAACTCCTTGTTCATTATTATTTTTGCGCCGCTCTTTTCTAAGATTTGGGAATCCAAATACAATCCGAGTGTGGCGGTAAAATATGGAATCGGACTCATACTTTTAGGAACTGGTTTTGCAGCCTTGGCATACGGTGCCAGCGATATTCCTCAGGGAGCACAGACCGCCGCTGTAAGTATAATTTGGTTGATTCTTGCCTACTACTTTCATACGATGGGAGAACTTTGTTTGTCGCCGGTGGGGCTTTCTTACGTAAGTAAACTGGTGCCCGGTAGGATGATCGCGATGATGTATGGGGTGTGGTATCTTGCTATCGCTATAGGAAATAAACTCGCTGGTAGTACTGGAGGAATGATCGATCAAGTCACCCAAGAATACAGTTTGTCTACCTTCTTTTTATTGTTCTTTTTAATTCCCGGAGGAGCCGGAGTTTTAATAATTTTGCTTCATCCATTGCTTAAAAAACTAATGCACGGCATTCATTAACTGTGGCCTGCTTTTTGCCCTAAATTATTTAAAAGTAAACATGAAAAAACTAGTTACCCTTATATTTTTTGTATTTGTTGGTTTTGGAGGAAGCCTTCTCGCTCAAGATAAAATCAACTGGATGAGCTTTAATGAAGCTTTAGAAGCACAAGAAAAAGAACCTCGTAAAATCTTTATGGATGTCTATACTGATTGGTGTGGGCCTTGTAAATTACTAGATAAAAACACCTTTCAAAATGCAGATGTTGCAAAGTATGTAAATGAAAACTACTACGCGGTTAAGTTTAATGCTGAAGGGACGGAGTCTATAGATTATCAGGATTTTGTGTATACCAATCCCAATTACGATCCTAACAGAGAAGGTAGAAATAGCCAACATTTATTTGCACACGCGATGAAGATCAACGCGTACCCCAGTGTTGTCTTTTTTGATGAGGAAGGCAATCTTATTCAACCTTTGCCGGGCTACAAAACCCCACAACAATTAGAGATTTTTCTAAAAATGATAGAAAGTGATGACTATTTAGAAATCACGACCGCTGAAGCCTGGCAAGAATATCAATCTAATTTTGAAAGTACGTTTAAGAGTTAAAATGCAATTACTCTATCTTATAAAATCCCTTTTCATACGTGTTGTGAAAAGGGATTTTCTTTTTGAGACAAGTCGATTCCCAGCGATCAACATAACTTTTATAATTGCTCCCGTCTGCGATGATCCTAGTATTTGGGAACCGCTTGAGCACGCGCTCCAAATTGATCTTAGGAGATTGACTGAGTACAATATAATCGGGTTTAAAAGCTTTCAGATCATAAACGCCTAAGCTGTCAATTCTTAAAATATAGCTTTCGTTTACTTTAAAAATCGGTTTTAGTTCTTCGTGATACATTTCCGCTATGCGTTGTTCAGATTTAAAATTTGCGATGAGGTTTTCTGGTACTTGCTGATTTTTCTCGGTGTAGAATGTATAATCGAGATCAGCACTACGATACGTAAATAAACTGGTTTTATATAAATGATGGATGTAAAGTGCGGGTGTTGCTTGATTGTATTCGATAAGCGCCAAGCTTAAAGGAAATGCTATAAGAACTGTTAGCGAACCCACTAGGTTTATGAAGTTTTTCTTTTGAGCAAGTTGAACCATAAAGAATAACAGCAAGTAACTCAAAATCACCAACGGAATAGAAAAATAGATATTTTTAAAAAGTAATGCGTCAAATTGAGCAAGCGTACTTACAAATTGGTTTAGGGTATTGAGCAAGGTATTGTAAAAGCTTGCGATAAATTCTGGGAGTATTCCGGCTGCTGCAAGCATGAGAAGGATCAAACCATAAATAAGTAAAAAGCCTAAGGCCGGAAGGACTACAATGTTGGCTATAAGAAATAAGCCGGGGAATTGATGAAAATAATACAAACTTAAGGGAAGCACGCCCAGCTGTGCTGATATACTTACTGCAATGAGTTGCCAGTAATATCTAAGAATTTTGTTCTTGGGATTCCAAAGCGGTTCTAATTTGGGGTATAGCCACATTATGGCAAATACAGCCGCATAACTCAGTTGAAACCCCACTTCATATATCAAACTTGGATTGATTACCAATAAGATCACTGCGGAAGTAAGAAGTGCATTAAATCCGGCCTGCCGCTGATGAAGTAAAGTCCCTAATTGTATGAATGTAAACATCGTAGCTGCACGCAAAACCGAAGGAGAAAGTCCGGTGATAAACGCAAAAATCCAAATGACAGCAATGATGAGCAATGTGCGCAACAGGCGCGCATATCGATAATTTCCAATGGGTTTGAGTAAGAACTGCAGCACAAGCATCAAAATACCCACGTGTAATCCAGAAACTGCTAGAATATGCATAACTCCGGCATTTGCATAATCATCGCGAAGTGTGGTGGAAAGCTCCTGACGTTGCCCAAGCAACAAAGCGTTGAGAACTGCCTTAGCATCTTTGCTAAAGGCAAATTCGTTTAAATCGGTATTGAGTTTAGTCCGTAATGCATCTGCATAACCGCTTAAGCTGTTTGGACCGCGCTTTATTAGGTAAACTTCTGGGGTTGATGTGGTGATCTGGTGATAGATGCCTGCTTTTCTCAAATATTCTTGATAATCAAATTGGAAAGGATTTCGCGGAGGGATAATTTCAGCTAAAGCAGTTTTTACAAGAATTTGATCGTCTACATGCAAACTTAAAAGCGGGGAGGCGCTATCTTTTTCAATATTCAAAATAAGCTTTCCCGAAGTCGTTTTTGTGTCAATTTGTGTGACCGTAACCACAAATCGAGCAGCATAGAAGGCGGGCCGGAGTTTTTCTTCAATTCGTAGGTAGAAATTGTTTTCAGGTTTTTGATTCTGTATCCTATGGGTATAATGGCTTTTCTGATTCTTGGGATCGCTAAGGCTGAATAAAAGATTTCCGAGGGAAACAAAAAGAAAAAATACCGCTAGTGCGCTGATTGTACTTTGCGTCTGTTTGAGTTTCAGTATAAAATGAAGAGTTGTAGCAAATAAAAATAATGCACAGAATACGTATACACTCTCAGAAAGTGTGATATGGAATAGTGGCGTAATCACAATTCCCAGAATTAAAGCGGGAAGTGCGATCAAAAAAGTTGGGTTGATGCCTTTCATAGGTTTCGGCAGCAAGAAACAGGTTAGTATTTTGCAATACTAGTCAAAAAATCAATGAGTTACATAATTCTTCGAGCTTCTTTAAACGCGTTGTTCCAATAACCTTCATTGAGCGAAGAAACGATTACCCCTTGAGAGGTAGAAGAGTGAATGAAAAGAATTTGACCGGGTAGCACATCGACAACGATCCCAACATGATTGATTTGTTTACTGCGTCTTCCGGTAATGAAGAACAATAAATCGCCGGGAATCACATCGTTGGTTTTTATGCGTTTACCTTCTTCAGCAATATGGCGGCTTACGCGCGGAATGCTAATGCCTTCTTCAAGAAACGCGGTGTAGACAAGTCCGCTGCAATCCATTCCCTTCGGTGTGGTTCCGCCATATTTATACGGAGTGCCTTCGTATTGACGCGCATTTTTAATGATGTTAAACCGAATTTGATTTTCTTCACTAGGTTTGATTTCAGACAAATACATAAGCTCTCGCGTAGAAGGGCTGGACGTAGCGATAGGTTTTTTTTCTGGAGCTGTGTATCGTGTGCTTTCGGTAGAGGCTTTAGCGCGTGCAGCTTTTTTACTGCCGCCACAACTTATTAAAACGAAACTTGCCACAATGCAGAAAATTATTCTTGTCATAAAAATTTAAACCGGTGTTGAGGTTGATTGTATAGCGTTAACAATAAGTTTTGCTGTGTTGGCACTTGCTCCTACACCGCCTAACTTTTGCTCTAATTTATAATATTCATCAAAAAGCGCCTTTCTTTTTTCTTCTTCTAAAATTTCGGTTAATGCTTTTTTTAGCGTTTTGGTATTGAATTCGGTTTGAATAAGTTCCTTTACCACCTCTTTATCCATTATAAGATTTACGAGTGAAATGTAATCTAGATTGATAACGCGTTTAGCAATCTCATAAGAGATTCTTCCGCCTTTGTAACAAACCACTTCCGGAACTTTAAACAGCGCCGTTTCCAACGTAGCTGTTCCCGAAGTGACCAAGGCTGCGTGTGCTACATCAAGCAAGTTGTACGTTTGATTCATAACGATATGAATCCTGTTCTTTTTTAGGAATGGCTCGTAAAACTCCAAATCCTGACTTGGTGCACCCGCTATTACAAATTGATGATCTGGAAAGTCTGAGGTAATGCTCAACATAATTTCAAGCATTTTTTGAATTTCCTGCTTTCGGCTACCAGGCAATAAGGCGATTATAGGGCGGTCATCAAGTTGGTGTTCTTTTCTAAAATTTTCTGGAACAACCGGAGTGCGCGCGCTGATCTCATCAATTAACGGATGCCCAACAAAATGAACCGGGAAGTTATGTTTCTCCTCATAAAATGCTTTCTCAAACGGAAGAATCACATACATCTCGTCAACATCTTTTTTGATGGCCTTGATACGGCCTTCTTTCCAGGCCCAGATCTGAGGTGAGATGTAATAATGATTTTTATAGCCCTCTTGGCGTGCCCATTTAGCGATGCGCATATTAAAGCCGGGATAATCTATATAGATGATCACATCAGGAGCAAAGCGAGCAATATCTTTCTTGCAAAAAGCGAGGTTTTTTGTGATGGTGCGCAGATTCATTAGAACTTCGAGAAAGCCCATAAATGCCAGGTCACGGTAGTGTTTTACCAGTGTGCCACCAACTTTTTTCATGAGATCGCCGCCCCAAAATCTAAAATCTGCTTGAGGATCTTCAGCTACGATCGCCTTCATCAAATTTGCAGCGTGTAAATCGCCGCTGGCTTCTCCTGCTATGATGTAATACTTCACAACTTACTTGGTTTGTTTTCGTAGAACGAAAAGTTAAGCATTAAATTTCCAGCCATTGAGTTTTTCTATAAAATGATGTGCAGTAAGGTCAAACTGAACCGGAACTACCGAAACATAACCGTTGGCCAACGCCCACTCATCGGTATCTTCCCCTTTATCTTCATTAACAAATTCACCACTTAACCAGTAGTAATCTCTACCCATAGGATTGGTGCGCTTGTCAAAATCCTCTACCCACTGTGCATTGGCTTGACGTCCCACTTTAATGCCACGTATTTCGCTGGCCTTAAGTTTTGGGATGTTCACATTGAGTACCACGCCTTTCGGAAGTCCGTTTTGCAATACTTCTTGGGTGATCTTTTTTACATAGGTCTCGCAATGCGAAAAATCAGCATCTATAGAATAATCGAGAAGAGAGAACCCAATAGCGGGAATTCCTTCTACACCAGCTTCAACAGCTGCGCTCATGGTTCCACTATAAATCACATTTATTGAAGAGTTAGAACCGTGATTGATGCCGCTTACACAAATGTCGGGTTTACGCTGCATGATTTCCTGAACTGCAATTTTTACGCAGTCTGCCGGTGTTCCTGAGCAGCGATACTCTTTATGGGCATCCGCTTGAAATTCTTTTATAGGGTCGCAATAAATCGTGTCATTAACGGTTATAGCATGGCCCATGCCGCTCTGCGGACTGTCTGGCGCTACAACGACCACGTCTCCAAGCTCTTGCATTATGCTTATTAACGTGCGTATGCCGGGAGCGGTGATGCCATCGTCATTCGTGACGAGTATTAGCGGTTTTTGTTTCTCCATTTGGTTTTGCTTTCTGGCGCTAAAATACTAAATTACCAAGCCATTGCTGGGCTTAACGTTTAACAAATTGTTAGCTGAAAAAATGAGCCGTGGCACGGTTTTTAATGTAGATTGCTAGTAAAAGATGAAAATGCAACGTATTATGATAAAAAATGTAAAGGTTCTAGTTTTGGCCTTACTTTTAGCTGCAGCCTCTTGCAGTTTTACCACAAGTGATGAAGATCCCGGAAAAGATAAAGTCCTAGTAAGCTTGATCTCTTATGTTCTTGAAAAAGGACATTATGATGCAAAAGAATTCAATGATGCTTTTTCTGAAGAAGTATTTGATGATTTTGTGACTTCATTAGATCCGCTTAAACGCTATTTTTTAAAGAGTGATATCAAAGAGTTTGAAGCATACAAGACACAGATTGATGATCAAATTCGCAATGAAGATATTAGCTTTTTCGATTTAGCATACACGCGTTTACGAGAGCGTATGGAAGAGTCAAAGGCAATTTATGCAGAGGTTTTAGAAACGCCATTTGACTATTCAAAACAGGAGAGTATAGATACCGATTATGAAAATTTGGATTATGCTAAAAATCAGAAGGAATTAAAAGAGCGTTGGGCAAACCAAATGAAATTCAACACGATCGGGACGTACTACGATCGTCTTGAAGAAGAAGCTAAAAAGGTTGAAGATTCAGTAGGATACACAGCGCTTTCTAATGCAGAGATCGAAGAAGAAACCAGAGCTACTACAAAGCAATCCCTTAAAGAATATTTTGAATTTGCAGAGGAATTAGATCGCGAAGATTACTTTTCAGTTTATATCAATGCTATTGTAGAAGAGTTTGATCCGCACACGACTTATTTTGCCCCGGTTGATAAAGATCGTTTTGATATGCAAATGAGCGGACAGTTTCAAGGAATTGGTGCTCGTCTTCAAAAGAAAAGTAATGAGATCAGTATTACAGAAATCATTTCTGGCGGACCTGCCTGGAGAGGTGAAGAGCTAGAGGAAGGAGATGTCATTCTAAAAGTAAAACAAGCAGATGAAGATGTTGCTACAAGCGTTGTAGGAATGCGTTTAGATGATGCTGTTGAATTGATCAAAGGCCCTAAAGGAACTGTTGTTACTTTAAACGTGAAAAAGAAAGACGGTTCTATTAAAAACGTGGCGATCACTCGTGACGTTGTAGAACTTGAAGAGACGTATGCAAAAACCACGACGGTTGATAAAGATGATAGAACATATGGGGTAATTAACTTGCCTAAGTTTTATTTTGATATGCAAAATGCAGAGCAACGCAACGCAGCTACCGATGTTAAAAAAGAAATCATTCGTCTTAAAGAACAAGATGTAGATGGTCTTGTAATTGATTTGCGTAACAATGGAGGAGGTTCACTTTCTACGGTTGTTGATATCGCAGGTTTATTCATTAAAGAAGGCCCTATCGTACAGGTGAAGTCCAATGGTGCTGACAGCGAAATCTTGAAAGATAAAGATCCTGATATTTTATGGGATAAGCCGCTTGTGATTATGGTGAATGAAATTTCAGCATCTGCGAGTGAGATTCTTGCAGCTGCAATGCAAGATTATAAGAGAGCAGTGATCATAGGTAGTAAACAAACTTATGGTAAGGGAACAGTGCAGAATGTATATGATTTAAATCGCTGGTTGCGTCAAAATGATCTTGGAGATATGGGAGCTTTAAAAATCACCACCCAAAAGTTCTACAGAATTAATGGTGGTTCAACACAATTGGAAGGTGTAAAAAGTGATGTGGTGGTTCCAGACCGTTTCAGCTATATTGATATTGGTGAGAAAGATCTAGATAACCCGTTGCCTTGGGATAAAATTGCTGCTGCAGATTATGAAGTTTGGGACGGTTATATTGACTATGATCAAACCATTAGCAATAGTAACGAGCGTATGGCAAAGAATAAGCAACTACAGCTTATTGAAGAAAACGCAAAATGGATCAAAAGTAAGCAAGATGATTCTGTTTGGCCATTAAATATTGATGCTTACGCAGCCAAGATGGAACAAAATGAAGCCGAAGCAAAACGCTTTGACGACCTGCGTAATTATGAGTCTGGCCTTACTTTTAAGTCCTTGCCTTATGAAATTAAGAAATTTGAAAACGACACTGTTTTAAAGCAAAAACGTGAGCGTTGGCACGAAGATCTGGCTAAAGATGTTTATATGGATGAGGCCATAAACGTGTTAGAAGATCTTAAAGTAAATAATATTAGAAGAGGTAAATTGGCTGACGTTAGGGATTAACCTATGGCAGAACATTCAAGCTCATTAACTCATTTAGCGCTCCAGAAATTCAAACGAAATTTCTGGGGCGTTTTGAGTTTTATATATATTGTACTCTGTGGTCTCGTAGCGCTCTTTGCGTACCTCATCGCCCCGGATGATTCTCGTAATGCCAATCAAATGCATTTGGCAATTCATTCTAAAAAACCGGGATTTACCGTAAAAATGCTTACAGTTCCCGGTCCGGAACAAAGTGATCAAAGTACCTGGAGTTCATTTTTTACGGGAACAGTTAACACCGATACCGAAATCCCCATTTTAGATTTTAAATTACTCAAGGAGGAGATTGAGTATACGCCCTATTCTGAAGATGAAGAACTTCAGCTTACTAAAGCCATTTCGATCAAGGAGTTTCCTAAGTTGTCTAATCCTTCTAAAAGTACCTTTGAAGAACTCTATGTAAACGAAAGAACGTTCCTGCTAGGAACCGACAAATACGGAAGAGACTTGCTGAGCAGAATGCTTATAGGTACGCGTATTTCGTTTAGTATAGGTTTTGTAGCGGTATTGATCTCTTTATTGATTGGCGTGTTTTTGGGTGCTGTTGCCGGATATTACGGCGGTAAAGTAGATACGTTTATTATGTGGGTGATCAATGTGACGTGGTCGATCCCAACACTGTTGCTGGTGATTGCAATTACTTTGGCTTTAGGAAAAGGGTTCTGGCAGGTTTTTATTGCCGTCGGACTCACAATGTGGGTTGAGGTTGCGCGTGTCGTGAGAGGGCAGGTTTTGAGCGTTAAAGAGGCGCAGTATGTGACTGCAGCAAGAGCTTTAGGTTACGGGAATATGCGTATTCTTTTTCGACATATTATTCCAAATATATTGGCACCTGTGATTGTGATTAGCGCTGCCAATTTTGCCAGTGCAATTCTAATCGAAAGCGGGCTGAGCTTTTTAGGAATAGGTGCACAACCACCTATTCCTAGCTGGGGAGCGATGATCAAAGATCATTATTCTTATATCATTTTAGGAAAAGCCTACCTGGCGATAATTCCCGGGTTAGCGATTATGAGTCTGGTGATGGCGTTTATGCTTATGGGAAATGCATTACGTGATGCGCTGGATGTAAAAGGAGTACAATAAACTATGCGAAGAAAATATACCTATCCACTTTTGATGATGGTGGCTATCACGTTGATTTATTTAACGAATGATTATTTAGATCAAAAGGAAAAGGAAGCTCAGGTTTCAGCAGGAGCTGAAGTTAAGTCCACTTCATTGAGTTTTCTACTTCCTGAAGCATCACCGGAGACGCTCGTGCATCATCAATATTTCAGTCTTGCCTATAACGAAGAAGCAGAGCAGGCGTCGTGGGTCGCTTATACGTTAGACTATTCACAGTTAACCAGTAGTAAAGCCTTGAGTCGGCCTTATTTTATGGTAGACGATGCAGTAAAAACGGGAGCAGCAGATTGGCGAAATTATAAGAATAGTGGCTATGATCGCGGACATTTGTGTCCGGCCGCAGATCGAAGCTTCAGTACGCAGGCGTACAATGAAACTTTTTTAACGAGTAATATTAGTCCGCAGTTGAATGCGTTCAATGCTGGTGTGTGGAACCGTCTAGAGCATCAGGTACGAGAATGGGCCTCGATCTATACTAAAGTTACTGTGGTAACAGGAGGCGTTTTTGAAAACAACTTAGGGAAAATAGGAGAGGAAGAGGTAGTCGTGCCCGGAGCATTTTATAAATTAATCCTTCGGAAAAATGAACTGGGGTATTCCTGCTTGGCATTTTTGATTCCGCATAGCGAAAGTGATGCACCGCTTCAGCAATTTGTAGTAGCTGTTGATCAGGTAGAGCAAGTTACCGGTATTGATTTCTTTCCGCAGTTAGAAGATTCCATAGAGCAGAAAATTGAAGCTGAAAAACCGCTAGCTAATTGGGTGTTTTAATTACCACTCATTTACACGATTGCTATCGAGCTTAATAAAAATAAACAGCAAAATCGTAAAGCCCCAAAGTCCCGAGCCACCATAACTGAAGAAGGGAAGTGGAATACCTACCGTGGGAAAAACTCCGGTAACCATACCGATGTTAACCAAAAAGTGGATGAATAAAATACCCGCAATGCTGTAACCGTAAATACGACTGAATTGATTCTTTTGCCGCTCAGAAAGAATAATAATGCGGAGCATAAGTGCTACAAATAAAAAGATGACAAGCGTACTTCCTAAAAAGCCCCATTCTTCTCCTACGGTGCTAAAAATATAGTCTGTGTGTTGCTCGGGTACAAAGTTTCCTTTGGTCTGAGTTCCTTTTAAAAAACCTTTCCCTGTGAGTCCGCCATTACCAATTGCGATTTCTGATTGATAGGTATTGTAGCCAATACTTTTCATATCAACATCTTTACCCAAAACAACATTAAATCGATCACGATGGCGCTGCTCAAAGACATTTTGAAAGATATAGTTGACTGAAAAAACAAACAGAATCGCGACAACCGGAAGCATATAAAAGTAGCGTTTCCCGAATCGCTTTTTGCGATTTTTAATAAGCAGAATAAGTGCGATCAATACGATCGCTGCAATAATATATAACGGTCCAAATGCGAGGGTTAAGACAAAAAGTGCAATGGTGATCGAGCCGATGATTAAATAAATACCGGAAAGTCCTTCGCGATATAGCGGAAAGAAAAAAGCCGCATAAACAAGGGCGCTTCCTGGGTCAGGCTGTGGAACAATACAAATTGCCGGAAGTGCAATGATTATAAAAGCTCTAAACTGATGGGTGAACGATTTTACATCGGTTTGTATGTCGCTGAGGTATTTGGCTAAAGCAAGTGCTGTAGCGGCTTTTGCAAACTCACTAGGCTGTAAGCCGAAGCTTCCAAAAGAATACCAACTTGTTGCGCCGCTTATGTTTTTTCCGAAGACAAAAAGCCCCAAAAGTGATAAAATGGAAACCACATAAATGAGGCTGGCAAAGCGCTCAAAGAATTTAGCCTCCAGCGATAGTATGAAAATGATGAGCAGCAAACTCAAGCCGATGAAAAGCAATTGCTTGGTGTATAAATTGCTCAAATCAAAAAAATCTGCAACACCGGAAGGATCTATAGATGCAGAATAAATATTCACCCACCCAATGCCTACAAGCGCCATATAGATCAAGATCAACAGCCAGTCAAAATTACCGCGTGCATTGCGTGAGGTGCTTCGCATTAGCTTTTAAGCTTTTCTTCGATTTGACCACTTATTTTTTTACCATCATTAATTGGGAATGGCTTGCCACTTAATGGTTTTGCATATTCCTCTTCGAGGCTATGTGAAAGAATCCAGTCTTCAAGATCTGTACGGGTAATTTCGCCTTTAATGTGTTTTTCAATCATTAAGCTGGCAATTTTACCTCCGTATCTTCCGCCCCAATAACCGTTTTCGACAAAGACTGCAATGGCGATCTTGGGATTGTCTTTTGGAGCAAAAGCCACAAAAATAGAGTGATCTGTTAATTGTTGACGTTTACCGTCTATTTTGGTGTAGTTTTCAGCAGTTCCTGTTTTTCCGCAGATCTCAATTCCCGGTATTTGAACGCCGGCAGCGGTACCGTAATTATAAGCGCCAAACATTCCTTCAACCACCGGTTCAAAGTTAGCCGGGTCTATAGTCGTCTTGTTTTTAGTTCGATATTTCTCCGGAATCGCATCTGTTTCTCCTTCAATACCCTTCACGATATGCGGTGTGTAAAACCAGCCTCTATTCGCGATGGTAGCCGTAACATTGGCTAATTGAATCGGAGTCAAGATGATTTCGCCTTGTCCTATCGAGTTGGAAATGGTTGCAGTACTAAACCATTTGTATTTTGGGTACTGATAAGCTCTATTGTAATAGTCGCTATCAGGTATATGGCCAGGTTTGCCGGTAGGCAAGTCGGTGCCCATATATTGTCCAAGTCCAAAACTAGCCAGGTGATCGTGCCAAGTATCCATTCCTTCTTGAGGAGTGTCATATTTTTCAATGACGCGGCGATAAACGTTAGCAAAATAAGCATTGCAAGAGTTTGCAATCCCGGGAACCATACTCAACGGACTGGGGTGACTATGGCAACCCAGCTTACGTCCTCTAGAGCCGTAGTAATAGCCCATATGACATGAAAAACTTTCTTCCTCATCAACAACACCTTCTTGTAAAGCGATAAGAGCATTAAGAGTTTTGAACGGTGATCCCGGTGGATATTGTGCTTGCAAACCACGATCAAAAAGTGGCTTTGAAATCGAATCGTAATAGAGCTCGGTAAAGTTGCGTGAACGCTCACGACCAACTAAGAGCGAAGGGTCAAAATTCGGCGCGCTTACTAAAGCGAGAATTTCTCCGGTGGAAGGTTCGAGAGCGACAATTCCACCGCGTTTATTAACCATGAGTTCTTCCCCGTATTTCTGAAGTTCTGCATCAATGGTAAGCGTAAGATCTTTTCCCGGTGTGGGAAGCGTATCTAAAGTTCCATTTTTGTAGGCGCCAATATCACGGTTAAAACGATCTTTTTGAATGTATTTTACACCTTTGACTCCACGTAAAACTTCTTCATACTGTCGTTCTACACCGGTACGTCCCTTTAAATCTCCAGATTGATAATAAGGATTATCTTCAATGTCAGCACGGTTAACTTCAGCGATATATCCCAAAAAGTTAGCGCCATAATCTACCTGATAGTCACGTAGCGAACGTTTTTGAATATAAAAGCCTTCGTATTTACGCATTTTTTCCTGTAAGTATGCATATTCAGATTTTGTAAGCTGCGGGATAACAATCGAAGGCAATCGTGGAGAATATACTCTTGCCTTATTCAGTCTTTTGACCAGGGCCTCTTTAGTCATCTTTAGCAGACTGCAAAATTCTGTGGTGTCAAAGGGCTTGACCTCGCGCGGAATGACCATTACGTCATACGACGGTTGGTTGCTTACCAGAAGTTCGCCATTGCGATCATAAATATGACCGCGCTGTGGGTAATCGTAAATCCTCTTAATGGCGTTGTTTGCAGACAAGCCTGCGTAGGAAGTATCTAGAATTTGGAGATAGAACAGGCGTCCCGTAAATAAAATACCGGAAATTAAAACAATAGAAAAAAGCAAAATTTTTCTCATCTACGTTTTACGCTAAAAAGGGTTATAAAAATTAAACAGAGAAGCACAGTAAAGGCTCCACTAAACAACGTCTTTTTAAGTATATAGATTATGTCTGAAAAGTTAAAACTTTCGAGTAAAAATAATAGTAAATGATGCGTGAAAACCAGAATGGTGATAAAAAGCAAACGCTGCCCAAAACCAGCTTTAACTACCTTCACAGCATTATATTCATAAGCCAGGCCAAAAATCGACTGCAGAATCCAAGGGCGTATGTAGGCGATGGTAACGCAGCTTGCGGCGTGCATCCCACCGCTGTTGCAAAACATATCTACTGTAAGACCAAGCAAAAAACTGGTAAAGAGAAGTAGAGCTCTGTTGTCACCAATAGGAAACAATACGATAAACAACACGTAGGGGTATGGGTTGATGTATCCCAGAAAGTTGATGTTGTTGAAAATGGCAATTTGAATAAGTACTAAAAAAACAAATCGCAGGATGTTATGTGTGATGCTATTGTTCATCTGCTGTTTGTTGCTCTAGCGTTTGTATTTCTTCTCGGTCAAGGTTTTCAATAACATACACATAACCAATATTTGTCATATCATTAAAAAGCTCTACTTTGATGCTGTAAAAATTTTCACTGGGATCAAGCTCAAAAGACTTGATCGTGCCAATGCCAATACCTTCTGGGAAAATGGTAGACTTTCCGCCGGTGACTATGGTATCGCCCTTTTGTACAGGTGCTTTTGATTGTACATCAATAAGGTCTACTATGTTCGGGTCACCACCACGCCATACTAAAATCCCAAAATGATTACTTTTTTTAAGTTTTGCGTTTATTTGAGAATTGCTGTTAAGAATACTTATAACCGTAGCATAGTTTGTGGAAGTACGGTCTACAATCCCCACGATTCCTTTGCTGGTTATAACCCCAAGATCTTGCTTTAGACCGTCTTTGCTTCCGGCGCGTAAGGTGAGAAAGTTGTCTTTAAAGGTGTAATTGTTGTTGATGGTTTTTGCAGTGATAAACCGAAAGCGTTTATGAAACGTAGCCGTATCAATTTTCTGCGAAATGCTATCGCGAGTGTTTAATAGTTTGGTGCGTAACCTGTTGTTTTCTTCAACCAGCTGCGCATTGTGTACTTTTAAATCGAAATATGCTGTGATGTTATCTAGACCACTATAAATTCCTCCGCTTAAAAAGTTAGCGGAATTGACAAACTTACTGCGATGATACGAGTGCGACTGAATCGTAAAAACCAGTGAAATAAACAGCAAAAGCACATAGAGCAGAAAGTTTCTGTACTTTATGAAAAAATTGACGATTTGCTGCATGAATCACGATGCTATTATTTGATGAGTACGCTTTTGAACTTATTAAGGTTTTTAAGCGTGATCCCTGTACCACGCACTACAGCGCGCAATGGATCTTCAGCAATATACACCGGCAAGTCAGTTTTTTGAGATAAACGCTTGTCCAGACCACGTAGCATACTACCACCACCGGCAAGATAAATCCCGGTATTGTAAATATCGGCAGCAAGTTCTGGTGGCGTTTGAGAAAGCGTTTCCATCACTGCATCTTCAATACGTAAAATGGACTTATCTAAAGCTTTAGCGATCTCTCTGAAAGAGATTTGAACCTGTTTCGGTTTACCGGTAAGCAAATCACGTCCTTGAACGCTCATATCCTCTGGTGGAACCTCTAAATCTTCGGTAGCGGCTCCTATTTGAATCTTTATCTTTTCCGCACTGCGCTCTCCAACATACAAGTTGTGTTGCGTGCGCATATAATAAATGATATCATTGGTAAAGACATCACCTGCGATTTTAACCGATTTATCACATACAATTCCTCCTAAAGCGATTACAGCGATTTCTGTGGTACCACCACCTATGTCGACGATCATATTTCCTTTAGGCTGCATGATGTCTACTCCGATACCAATTGCAGCGGCCATGGGTTCGTGAATAAGGTAAACCTCTTTACCGTTAACACGCTCGGCACTTTCTTTTACCGCACGCATTTCTACCTCTGTAATTCCTGACGGAATACACACCACCATTCTTAGCGCGGGAGCAAACATACGTTTCTTAAGCGCCGGGATTTCTTTGATGAACATACTCATCATTTGTTCACTAGCGTCAAAATCTGCAATTACCCCATCTTTAAGCGGACGTATGGTTTTGATGTTTTCGTGTGTTTTTCCCTGCATCATTGCAGCATCTTTACCGGCAGCAATGATTTTATTGCTCATACGGTCACGGGCAACAATAGACGGACTGTCAACCACAACTTTGTCATTGTGAATAATAAGTGTGTTTGCGGTACCAAGATCTATCGCTATTTCTTCGGTAAGAAAATCAAAAAAGCCCATATGCGCTGCTGGAGATTAGGGTGAGTATGCTAAAAGGTTAAATATTAAATCTAGTTAAAAAATATGACTTTTTAATGTTTAAAATGTCTGGTACCGGTCATTACCATTGCCAGATCATTTTCATTACAATAATCGATGCTCAGCTGATCTTTGATAGAACCACCCGGCTGAATTACCGCAGTAATCCCGGCTTTGTCTGCGAGCTCAACACAATCCGGAAATGGGAAAAATGCGTCACTTGCCATCACAGCACCTTTAAGGTCAAAGCCAAAAGAAACCGCTTTGTCCACAGCTTGACGTAAAGCATCAACACGTGAGGTTTGACCGGTTCCGCTGGCGCAAAGTTGCTTACCTTTTGCAAATACAATCGTATTTGATTTGGTGTGTTTACAAATCTTAGAAGCAAAGATTAAATCACTTAACTCTTCTTCTGTAGGTTTATTGTTTGTAACGGTAGAAAGATCTTCAAGGCTATCGGTTTTGGCATCCTTATCCTGAACCAAAATACCGTTCAAGCAACTGCGTACCTGATCATTAGGAAGCGCTATTGGCTTTTGAATTAAAAGCACACGATTTTTCTTTCCTTTTAAAATTTCAAGTGCTTCTTCAGAATAGCTTGGAGCAATAACTACCTCACAAAATAATTTGTGAATCTCTTCAGCAGTAGCTTTATCAATTTCTTTATTTGCGATCAAAATTCCACCGAAAGCAGAAACAGGATCTCCCGCTAAAGCATCTACATAAGCTTGATGTAAGGTATCACGTTGCGCAAGACCACAAGCATTATTATGTTTTAAGATCGCAAAAGTGGGCGCTTCATTTTGAAATTCTGCCATTAAATTGACCGCAGCATCTACATCAAGCAGGTTGTTGTACGATAATTCTTTACCGTGAAGTTGATCAAACATCGCATCAAAATCCCCAAAGAAAGTTCCTTTTTGATGTGGGTTTTCTCCGTAGCGTAAAGACTTTCCTTGCGTGTAGCTGGCTTTGTAAACTACCTCTTCTTCATTAAAGTAGTTGAAAATAGCAGTGTCATAATGTGATGAAACATTGAATGCTTTTGCAGCAAAACGTTTACGATCTGCTAGCGTGGTCGTTCCTTCATTAGCGCTGATGAGCTCTAGAACTTCTTCATAATCATCAACCGAAGAAACGCAAAGCGTATCCTTAAAGTTCTTAGCAGCGGCACGAATTAATGAAATTCCGCCGATATCAATCTTTTCAACAATATCTTGTTCTGAAGCTCCTGAAGCAACTGTTTTTTCAAAAGGATACAAGTCAACGATCACAATATCAAGTTGCGGGATATCATATTCTTTCATTTCTGCAACGTCACTCTCATTGTCCTGACGGTTCAAAATTCCACCAAAAACTTTTGGATGAAGTGTTTTTACTCTTCCTCCTAGAATCGAAGGATAGGAAGTTACATCTTCAACGGGTACCACCGGCACCCCTAGATCTTTGATAAATTTCTCGGTGCCTCCCGTAGAATAAAGGGTTATACCTAGTTCGTCAAACTTTTTAATTAGTGGCTCTAGGCCTTCTTTACTAAAAACAGAAATCAGCGCGGCTTTTGCCTTAATGGGAGTACTCATGAAGAAATATTTAATTTGGGTGCAAAAGTATGAATTTGTGTACTAAAATTGGTTGCTAATTTTCGTAATTTCTTAGTATAATTTTGTAACACATTCTAGGCTTTTGCGTCATACTTGTATTCAAATTAAAACGCCTTTATGCTCATCTATCTTAGGGTATTAAAAGAAAGTCTTGCTTTTGCAATTAATGCGTTGCGCAATAACAAGTTGCGTACCTTGTTGTCATTGCTGGGCGTTACCATTGGTATTTTTTCAATTATCGGTGTTCTGGCCGCTGTAGATTCACTTAAACAAGAGATTAAGGGAAGCTTATCTTCATTAGATAACAATACGATCATTTTGATGCGCTTTTCATTTGGTCCTACCGATATTCCTCAGTGGAAACGGGAGCAGTTTCCAGATGTGACCTATGAGGAATATCAATACATCAAGCGGAATGTGCCGGATGTGGAGGCGGCGTCGTTCAGTTTGAATGTAGGCGCAGAATCTATAAAATATGATGATAAACTGGTGACAGGAGTGAATATCGCTCCGGTGACCGACGGTTATTATAATATTGAAGCACTAAAATTGGCTGAAGGAAGATTTTTTAATGAATCAGAATCCAACAGTGGTTCTAATGTTTTGGTTTTAGGAAGTGAAATTGCAGACGGACTTTTTGGTAGTTTTGATCCTATAGGCAAGCAGGTGCGTTTACTTGGACAACGCTTTACTGTGATTGGGGTGTTGGAAAAGGAGGGAAGCAGTTTTATTGGTCCGTCAAAAGATGGAGTTGCAGTGCTTCCGGTTAATGTGGTGCGCCGTATTTATGGAAGTAACAACAAATCGGCTTTTCCGCAAATTACGATCAAGCCAAAAGATGGTGTTGATATCGCAGAGTTTAATGCTATTTTAGAACAGCGT
This sequence comes from Leeuwenhoekiella blandensis MED217, assembly GCF_000152985.1. Lineage (GTDB taxonomy): Bacteria > Bacteroidota > Bacteroidia > Flavobacteriales > Flavobacteriaceae > Leeuwenhoekiella > Leeuwenhoekiella blandensis. The sequence goes on from NZ_CH672395.1 coordinate 809,859, forward strand.
TTACGTCAATTAAGAGGCTTGCGTCCTGAGGAAACCAATACTTTCTTTATTAATCAATTGTCAGGTCTTACCGATTTTATAGATAATATTACAGGAACTATGTCAACCATCGGCGGTTTTATTGGTCTGTTTTCTTTGCTCGTGGGAGGCTTTGGTATTGCAAATATTATGTTTGTGAGCGTGAAAGAACGCACCAATTTAATAGGGATTCAAAAAGCGCTTGGAGCTAAAAACCGCTTTATTTTACTTCAGTTTTTATTTGAATCGGTTATTCTGGCTACCATTGGTGGATTGATAGGTCTCACGCTCGTGTGGATCATTGCACAGGTAATGTCACAATTTACAGGGGATTTTGAGTTTGTGCTTTCAGCAACCAACGTTATTTTTGGTCTTAGCAGCTCTATAATAATCGGGCTAATCGCCGGTATCGTTCCTGCATTTATGGCTTCACGACTTGATCCTGTAGAAGCGATACGAACCGGAATGTAAGCGCTATAGGTCTAAAAACACTTTGTAGCTGAAAAGCGCTTCGTTAACCACTTCGATAGTAGTATCACCAAAAGAGATGTTTTCTATTAGGGTGTTGGGGCAGCAAACGTTTGTTGCAGTGTCAGGTTCTGAATAAAAACTTACCTCAAAAAGCAATTCTTCATTCGTAGAAATTTGATACGTAATTTGTGAAGGTCCGTCAACGTAGCTGGCTAGAGGAATATTGAGTATATCCTGGTAAAGCATCAATGGCACTTCATCGCTAGTCTCAATAATTGTGATGGTCAGCTCTTCTTCGGTTAGAGTTCCATTCTCAAAAAGATTTTCTCCGCTTGAGGCTGAGATGAGTTCTAGATTTAAATCATTAATTGCGCAATCCACCAAGCTGCAGTCGGGTAGATTTTGGTCATCATTGTTGTTGCAGCTGAGCACTGAAAGGCTTAGGGCCAGTAAAATAAAAAATCTCATAATAGGTTGTTTATTGGCGCCACCAAAGGCTTAGTACTACTGAGTTTGTCTTGAAATTATACATTTGTTTCTAACAAATGTCTCGAGGACTCGCCCTGAGGTAGTCTACTATGAGATGTGTATTTTTAAAAAAGGTTGCGTAAAACTAGTCTAAGATTTGAGCAACTTGCTCATTTACCCATTCTAAAAAGCGCTCGTCTGCCTCGGTAAAAGGATCTGGAGTGTTAGAGTCGATGTCGATCTGACCAATATTCTCACCATTAATAAAAAGCGGAACCACAATTTCAGCCTTTACAGTAATACTACACGCAATGTAGTTGTCTTGCGCAGCAACATCAGGAACAACAAAGTTTTGATTAGAAACCGCTACTTGACCACAAATTCCTTTGCCAAAAGGGATGATGGTGTGGTCTGTTGGAGCGCCTGCATACGAACTCAATTTCAATTCGTTTTTATCTCCATTTTTAAAGTAAAAACCAACCCAGTCATAGTATGCTACATTGTCTTTAAGTAAAGAACATACTTCTTCTAAGCGGTGCTCAACCGAAAGCGCACTGCTTTCTAAAATTTTTGATACTTGAGGTTTTAGGGTTTCAAGAGCCATTTTTCTCGTATTTTAGGGCGGTCTAAACCGTTGTAAAATTGATTCAGTTAATTCGCAAATATAAGTCGGTAATCTTATTTATCCTTACATTTTTAGGAGTGTATGTGGTGCTGAGTATGATTTATGGTTTTTACCTGCGTACAGCGGCTTCAGAAACATATTATCCCGAGTACATAACGCATCAGGTTGCGGTTCAGAGCGAGTGGTTGGTTAACTTTTTGGGATATGATGCTACAATAGAACCTCATCCCGATGAAGCATCGATGAAGCTGAGTGTAGAAAATGTATTTGTTTCCCGCATCGTTGAAGGTTGCAATGCAATTAGCGTCATCATTTTGTTTATAGCTTTTGTGGTTGCCTTTTTTCAGGGCTGGCGCGCTACTCTGTTGTTTGTGTTGGGCGGAAGTCTGTTGATTTATTTGATCAATATTGTTCGTATCGCCATTTTAAGTATCGGTTTTTATTGGTATCCCGAGCATAAAATGATCTTGCATGATATCGTCTTTCCCGGGATTATTTATGGTTTAGTGATCGTTCTTTGGTTGCTTTGGGTTCGAAATTTTAAAAAGCAACGGCTTTGAAAAAGATCCTATCTGCAATCCTTGTTTTGTTGTTGGTACTTGGTTTGGTGAGTGTGCGCTACTGGGAAACCACTTTGTTTTACGATCCGTTACTGGTGTTTTTTGAGGGAGCATATTTAAACGCTACACGTTTGCCGAAGCTTGATTTTTTCAGTTTACTGCTGAATATTTCTTTGCGTTATTGGCTCAATTCGGCATTGTCTATCCTCACGTTAGTTGTGCTTTTTCCCAGAAAAGGAATCTTTAAAATCAGCTTACTTTTATACGTTGCACTATTCGTATTGCTTATCATAGGATTTAGTGTGATCGTGATGACATACGATCAACACCTGAGTATGTTGTTGTTTTATGTACGACGCTTTTTAATTCAGCCTATATTTTTACTGGTTTTGGTGCCTGCTTTTTACTATCACCATGTTCTGAGCAAAGCTTAGGTTGTATATTTACCCTGTAATTTGTCAAATTGATTTAAAATGAAAAAAATAGTTTTAAGCGCTCTAGTATTGGCCTTCTTGGCTTGTGGTGAGCAAAAATCAAAACAAGAAACGGTAACGGTTAATCAGGAAGCTACAGAGCAAACTAAAGCAGAATACCCTTCAGCAGCACGTGAAGCTGAATTTGAGAATGCTGAAATCGCTCAAATTTATGATGACTACAATTTACTGAAAACAGCACTGGTGAATACCAATCCGCAAAAAGCACAGGCTGCTGCCAGTACCTTACACGAATCGATGCAGGCTAGTGAATTGGAACTTGGTTTTACCGAAGCGGTGCAGAAGATCTCAAGTGAAGAAGATGTAAATGTTCAACGTGAATACTTTGAAGCGGTGACGGCCGGAGTAAAGGCTTTAGTTGAAGAGTATATAACTTCAGGAACCTTATATTATCAATATTGTCCAATGGCCTTTGAAGGTAAAGGTGCCTATTGGATTTCTAATGAGAAAGAGGTTTTTAACCCGTATTTTGGTGATGTTATGCTACACTGTGGAACCGTAGATGCTGAAATTAACTAAGAAAAAAGTAGAGTTATAAAAAAATCCCTTCGGAATACTCTGAAGGGATTTTTGCTTTATAAGGTTTGCCTGTTCGGCATGTACTTACATCATACCTGGCATACCGCCGCCCATTCCGCCTGGCATTGCAGCACCGCCGCCGCCATTCTCTTCAGGAATATCGGTTAATGCACATTCGGTAGTTAAGATCATTCCAGAAACTGATGCTGCATTTTCTAATGCTACACGCGTTACTTTCTTAGGATCAATGATACCTTCAGCAAGCATATTTACATAACGATCTGTTTTAGCGTCGTATCCGTAATCTTCATCGCCTTCAATTACTTTAGCGATTACTACAGATCCTTCACCACCAGCGTTTGCAACAATCGTGCGTAATGGAGATTCGATTGCTTTTGCTACGATTTTTACACCGGTAGCTTCATCAGCATTTAGAGATTCTAAGCTTTCTAAAACGCGCTTAGCACGTACTAAAGCTACACCACCACCAGCTACGATACCTTCTTCTACAGCTGCACGTGTTGCGTGAAGTGCATCGTCTACGCGGTCTTTCTTTTCTTTCATTTCAACTTCAGAAGCAGCACCAACATAAAGTACAGCTACACCACCTGCTAATTTAGCAAGACGCTCTTGAAGTTTTTCTTTATCATAGTCGCTGGTTGTAGTTTCAATTTGCGCTTTGATTTGATTTACGCGCGCTTTGATATCATCGCTGCTACCAGAACCATTTACGATTGTAGTGTTGTCTTTATCGATAGTTACATTCTCTGCAGTACCTAACATATCGATAGTTGCGTTATCTAATGAGAAGCCACGCTCTTCGCTGATTACAGTACCGCCAGTTAAGATCGCAATATCTTCTAGCATCGCTTTACGACGATCGCCAAAACCAGGAGCTTTTACCGCTGCGATTTTAAGCGCGCCTCTTAGTTTGTTTACTACTAAAGTAGCTAGTGCTTCACCGTCTACATCTTCTGCGATGATCAACAAAGGCTTACCAGATTGAGCAACTGGCTCAAGAACTGGTAATAAATCTTTCATTGAAGAAATTTTCTTGTCGAATAACAAGATGTATGGATTCTCCAATTCTGTTTGCATTTTCTCGCTATCTGTAACGAAGTATGGAGATAAATATCCGCGGTCAAACTGCATACCTTCAACAACGTCAACGTAAGTTTCGGTACCTTTTGCTTCTTCAACAGTGATCACGCCTTCTTTACCAACTTTACCAAATGCTTCAGCGATAAGTTCGCCAATTACATCATCGTTGTTAGCTGAGATTGCTGCAACTTGTTTAATTTTTTCTGAAGAGCTTCCTACTTCTTTAGTTTGCTTTTCAAGATCTTTTGTGATCGCTTCAACTGCTTTGTCAATCCCGCGTTTTAAATCCATTGGGTTTGCGCCTGCAGCAACGTTTTTAAGACCTTCCTGTACTATTGCCTGAGCAAGTACAGTTGCAGTGGTAGTACCGTCACCGGCAAGATCATTGGTTTTAGAAGCAACTTCTTTTACCATTTGAGCTCCCATATTTTCAAGAGCATCTTGCAATTCGATCTCTTTTGCTACCGAAACACCATCTTTAGTTACTTGTGGTCCACCAAAAGATTTGCTAATGATCACATTACGACCTTTAGGTCCTAGCGTTACTTTTACTGCGTTTGCGAGCGCGTCTACACCGCGCTTGATGCCATCTCTTGCAGAGATGTCAAAGGTTATATCTTTTGCCATTTTTTGAGTTTTTAAATTTTCGCGGCTGCGAAAAATAGCGTGTTGTTATTAAAGTTAAATAGAAGAATTATAAGATTGTGCCTAAAATATCCTCAACTTTCAATATGAGATATTCAATGCCATCCTGATTATACGGAGTGCCAGAGAATTTGCCATAAACTACCATATCTCCTTCTTTAAAAGAAGCTTGATCTTCTTTAGCATCCCCAACAGCAACAACTTTACCTTGTTGAGGTTTTTCTTTTGCTGTGTCAGGAATATAGAGTCCTGAAGCTGTCTTGGTTTCAGCGGCCTTAGGCTCAATTAAAACCATTCCCTGGTTGGGTTTAAAATTTACTCCCATTTTTAATATAAATTTTTAGTTAACAATTTTCTTAGTTGTGCTGCTGTATAGTCAGAAATTATGCCATCAAAATTTCACTGACAAAACGGCAAAAAAAAGACCGCTATATTGCGGTCTTTTTAAATTGTATATGTCTAAACTGTCATTTAGTTTGTAGTGCTGTCTGCAGCCGGAGCCATATCAGCCGGTGCTGCATCTTGAACAGGCATAATGTTTTCTACATCTTCACCGTCAATCAATTTAGATTCGGTGTTTGCAGAGCGTCCGCCAAAAATAGTCACATTAGAGATCAAAATTAGGATCAATAATGCAGTAGCTAAGCCCCAAGTACTTTTGTCTAAGAAATCGCCGGTCTTTTTAACACCACCAATTTGCTGAGAACCGCCTCCTCCAAAAGAAGAAGAAAGACCACCACCTTTTGGGTTTTGAACCATAATTACAACAATAAGTAAGAAGGCTACAATTACGATTAAAACTAAAAATATAAAAAACATAGTTTTGACTTTATAATATGCGGTTTGAAGCTATGGCTTTTGCCGCTAAGTTGTTTATTTATTTTCTTGCAATTTTTCTATTGCCCGAATTTGGTCTGCAAAGAAACCACTTTTTTCCGGATATTTCAAACTTAAAATTCTATAAGCTTGTTTGGCTTTTGAAAAGTTTTTTTGCTCTACATAAACACGAGCCAAAGTCTCCGTCATTAGGCTATCACTGGGTTGAAAGCGATCTTCTAAATTGGGCTTTTTGAAATTGCTGTCAGGAGTGCTCACTTTTATCTTAGGATTACTCTCAATAAATTTATCGATGAGCTCTAATCTGCGAGCGCGTTCGGGATCCTGATCTACCTCAATAGAAGGGATCGTAGTTTCTAATTCTAGAGGCGTTTCAGAAGCTGTTTCTTCAATTATAGTATTTTCTGAAGACGCCTCGGTTTTATCAGAAGCAGAAGCTGAAATTGTTTCTTTCACTTCTTTTGAACGATCGATTTTATTAAAAGCCGTTAGCTTGAGCCATTCGCTAAAGGAATGCGTTTCCGCTTTATTGAAATCTAGCGGTTTGCCTAGTTGGAGCTGTTCTTCAGGTTGTGTTTCTTCAGATGCTTCTTTGCGAACGAAAAACTCCGGGTCCAAAACGCGATTGGCCTTTTGTAGTTCTTCGGCTTCCATTTCAGAAGAAACATCTACAAACTCGTGAACCGGCATATTGCGCAAGTGATCTTCCTGAGCTTTTATCTGAGCGCTTATCGCGGTCTGATTGAAAATTTCAGAAGTGATAAAATCAAAAAGAACGGTGCGGTCTTGGGTGTGTGCAGCTGTTTTTTTGAGATAGGTGTTGTACAGAAAACTATCTTCATTCTTTAAACCTTTGAGGTGCAAAGCGCGCGCAGCCTGAAAAAACGGAAACTCCTCAACAACAGTTCTGAGCTGCGTTGTTTCCTCTGAAGTTATCTTGTCAGGGTGTTCTAAAAGATATGTGAGTGTTTCTGTATTCATATACTCGATCTACGAGAATTTAGTGTACTCTTAAGCTTACCAGTTTGCCAGTGATTCTTGAAAAATATCCTGAGTAATGCGCTCAAATATTTCTTCGATAGCTCCATCAAGTACTGCACCTACCGGTTGTGCGGTGCCGGGAATATCTACAAAAAATGAAAAGCGTTTCTCAAAATCCTGACTTCCGTCTTCGACAGATTTATTGGTGAATCTACAAAGGATCACAATGGTTAATCGGGTTTGCGCGGCGACATTGTCTGAAGTTGCTGTTTGTGGAGCAAAATAGTAATCAATGATTTCACCTTCATAAATCAGATCTGCGCTCTCTGCTGTAGTCGCCAGGTTTAAGCTGGTCTGGTTTTGTACAAGATCTGAAAGTGCAAAAGAGAAATCACGGTCGATACCCGGCTCAACGATAGGAGCGTTATTTTGAAAATAGCGCACATAAAACGATTCTGCATTACCAATATCTACACCGGTAAAAGAGTAGGTGATGCCGCAGCTGTTAAAGCATAGGAGGCTTAAAAAAAGAAATGCGACTTGTAGTTTTTTCATAAAAGTTGAACTTCGTTATGGTGCTATAACGCGCGATGTTGTGAAATCGTTTATAGATCGTATTGTTTGATTTTGCGATACAGCGTACGCTCGCTGATCCCAAGTTCTTTTGCCGCAGCTTTGCGTTTGCCGTTATGGCGCTCCAAAGATTTTTCGATCAGTTCGAGTTCTTTTTCTTGAAGTGAAAGGGTTTCTTCTTCCTCTACATCTTCAGCAAAGTGATATTTGTCTTTCATTGGCGCACTTACCACCGATTCTTCAGGAAGCTGAAGCACTTCGGTAATATCTTCGGCGCTTTCATAAGCATCGGTGTCGTCTTCGCTATAAATCTTTTTGATCAACGATTTGTTCTCCTCTTGAACGGTGGCGTTGTTTCCGTTCTCCATCAATTCAAGCGTAAGTTTTTTAAGATCGTTCAAGTCGCTTTTCATATCAAAAAGCACTTTGTAAAGAATCTCGCGCTCGCTGCTAAAATCGCTTTCACTCTTTTTGTTTTGTCCTACAACAGCAGGAAGATTAGCCCCTGTATCAGGTAAATAAGCTCTTAATTTTTCTGCAGAAATACTTCTGTTTTGTTCTAATACCGAAATTTGCTCGGCAACATTACGTAGCTGTCTAATATTTCCTGACCAGCGATACTTCAGTAAATTTTGAACAGCATCTTCTTCTAACCGAATCGTTGGCATCTTGTATTTTGTAGCAAAATCTGAAGCGAATTTTCTAAATAGAAGATGAATATCGTTTTTACGATCGCGCAACGGAGGCAGGTTAATTTCTACTGTGCTCAATCTATAATAAAGGTCTTCTCTAAAACGCTCGTTTTTTATTGCTTCAAACATCTTTACGTTGGTGGCCGCAACGATGCGTACATCTGTCTTTTGGGTTTTAGACGAACCTACTTTTAGAAACTCGCCGTTTTCTAAAACGCGTAATAGGCGTACTTGTGTAGGTAAAGGCAATTCGCCTACTTCGTCTAAAAAGATGGTTCCGCCGTCTGCTTCTTCAAAATAACCGCTACGCGTAGATGTTGCGCCGGTAAAAGCACCTTTCTCGTGACCAAAAAGTTCACTATCAATCGTTCCTTCAGGAATCGCACCACAGTTTACGGCTATATATTTATTGTGCTTGCGGTGAGATAACGAGTGAATAATGCGCGGAATACTTTCTTTTCCTACACCGCTTTCACCGGTTACTAAAACCGAAATATCGGTAGGAGCAACTTGAATTGCTTTTTCAATCGATCTGTTGAGTTTTGGGTCATCTCCAATAATCCCAAAACGCTGTTTAATTGCGTGAACTGATTCCATTTAAAATCGATTAATTATTTTCTGAATATCCAACAGCTTTGCCTAAAAGTGTGGTGCTGGTGCAATCTAAAATTTCAACATTTACAAAATCACCAACTTTATAGTGTTCTTTTGGGAACACCACTACGGTGTTTTGAGAATTACGGCCAGCCCATTCTGCGTCACTCTTTTTTGAGGCTTTCTCGATAAGCACTTCGACGGTCTTGCCTACTTGTTTTTGGGTGTTATATAAAGAGTGCTCTTGTTGCAACGCGATCACTTCAGCAAGACGGCGTTTTTTTACATCTAATGGAATGTCGTCTTCAAGTTTACGTGCGGCTAAAGTTCCCGGGCGTTCACTATATGCAAACATAAAACCGAAGTCATATTTTACATATTCCATCAAACTTAAGGTGTCTTGATGATCTTCTTCAGTTTCTGTAGGGAAACCGGTGATCATATCTTGAGAAATAGCACAATCTGGCATAATCTCACGAATGTTGTCGATAAGCTCAAAATATTCTTGACGGGTATGCAGGCGGTTCATTTCCTTTAAAATACGATCGCTACCACTTTGAACCGGTAGGTGAATGTATTTACAGATATTAGGATATTTTGCCATAGTTCTAATCACATCAAGCGTCATATCTTGAGGGTTAGAAGTAGAGAAACGTATGCGCATTTTGGGTTGAGCTTCTGCAACAAGACTTAATAAGCCGGCAAAATTCACTGCTGTGGCTTTTGCCATATCGCTGGCTTTTTCAAAATCTTTTTTAAGACCACCGCCGTACCAAAGGTAACTGTCAACATTTTGCCCAAGAAGCGTAACTTCTTTAAAGCCTTTTGCTGCAAGATCATTCACTTCTTCAACAATACTCTGAGGATCTCTACTGCGTTCGCGACCGCGTGTAAAAGGAACTACGCAAAACGTACACATATTATCACAACCTCTGGTGATGCTCACAAAGGCGGTCACCCCGTTGCTTTGGAGGCGTACCGGTGCGATATCTCCATACGTCTCTTCTTTAGAAAGAATAACATTTATCGCATCGCGACCTTCTTCAACTTCGCCTAGTAGATTAGGTAAATCTTTATAAGCGTCTGGTCCTACAACCAGGTCAACGATTTTTTCTTCCTCTAAGAATTTGCTTTTTAAACGCTCAGCCATACAGCCTAAGACACCAACTTTCATCGTTGGGTTGTCCTTTTTTACGGCGTTGTATTTTTCTAAGCGTTTGCGCACCGTTTGCTCGGCTTTATCTCGAATCGAACAGGTGTTAACCAGAACCAAATCTGCATCTTCAAGTTGCTGCGTGGTGTTGTAGCCTTCCTTAGCCAAAATAGAAGCGACGATCTCACTGTCGCTAAAATTCATTTGGCAACCGTAACTTTCAATAAATAATTTTTTGCTGTTAGCGGCTTGAGGTTCTAGAACCAGTGCTTCACCTTGTTTGTTTTCGTCAATGATCTTCTCCATAATACGTACTGCTACCTAAAAATAGTGGGCAAAGATACGATTAACAAAAGTTGTGACAAAGTGTCATTTGGTTGAAATTGAAAAAAGAAAAATTACAATTTTGAGGTGTTTATCGGTGTGGTATGCGCTGCCTTATTTATAGGTATACGTGTGATTTCAATACCGAATAATAAAATTTCTACTACTTTTGCCAATCTAAAGTCAGAAAAAATGTAGACTTGTGCAGTCTTTATCGTTTTAATGACAAATTTTTGAAAAGAGCATTATGGCAAAAAATCTGGTAATTGTTGAGTCACCTGCAAAGGCAAAAACTATAGAAAAGTTTCTTGGTAAGGAATTTAAGGTAGAAAGTAGTTTTGGTCATATTGCAGATTTGCCAACAAAAGAACTCGGAGTTGATGTAGATGGTGATTTTTCGCCAAAGTATACGGTAAATAAGGATAAGAAATCGGTTGTAAAAAAGCTGAAGGATTTAGCAAACAAAGCAGAGACCGTTTGGCTGGCGAGTGATGAGGACCGGGAAGGAGAAGCGATCGCCTGGCACCTTGCTGAAGAGTTGAAACTTGATAAAGATAAGACCAAACGTATCGTCTTTTCAGAAATTACCAAAAAAGCCATTCTACGAGCGATCGAAAATCCTCGTGATATAGATTATAACTTGGTCAACGCGCAACAGGCACGTCGTGTTCTGGATCGTTTAGTAGGTTATGAGATTTCTCCGGTTCTTTGGAGAAAAGTAAAAGGCGGACTCAGTGCGGGTAGAGTGCAGTCGGTTTCTGTGCGTCTTATAGTAGAGCGTGAGCGAGAAATTCAAGCCTTCAATACCGAAGACTATTTTAGAGTAGATGCAGAATTTGCAAATGCCGATGGTAAAACGCTAAAAGCAAAACTTCCGAAGAATTTAGATACTAAAAAAGAGGCAGAAGATTTTCTTCAGGCAAATTCGGATGCTACCTTTACGGTAGAAGCACTAACCACTAAGCCGGCTAAGAAGAATCCGGCACCGCCGTTTACGACTTCAACCTTACAGCAGGAAGCAGCGCGTAAATTATATTTTTCGGTAAGTAAGACCATGAATATGGCGCAACGTTTATATGAAGCGGGTCTTATAACGTATATGAGAACCGATAGTGTAAACCTTTCTCAGGATGCTAAACAAGGTGCGGCAAACGAGATTGTTTCTGCTTACGGCGAAAAATACCATAAAGAGCGTAATTATAAAGGAAAGAGTAAAGGAGCGCAAGAAGCTCACGAAGCGATACGCCCAACAGATTTTAGTCGTCATACCGTAAATATGGAGCGCGATCAAGCGCGTTTGTACGAATTGATCTGGAAACGAGCAATCGCTTCGCAAATGAGTGAAGCTAAATTAGAACGTACAAATGTTCAAATCGCTTCTTCAAACCATCCTTCTAATTTTACAGCAAACGGAGAGGTGATCAAGTTTGATGGTTTCTTAAAAGTATATCTTGAAGGAACTGATGATGAAGATCAAGAAGAAAGCGGAATTCTTCCTCCGTTAAAAGAAGGAGAGACGCTTAATAATCTTTGGATCACGGCGACAGAACGTTTTACAAGAGCGCCTTACCGTTATACGGAAGCTTCTCTGGTTAAAAAATTAGAAGAGCTCGGTATTGGTAGACCGTCTACCTACGCGCCTACAATTACCACGATTCAGAATAGAAAATATATAGAGAAAGGGAATGTTGAAGGAACTGAGCGTGAGTATGATCTATTAACGCTCAAAAAAGGTCAGATCAAAGCCAAAAAGCTTACCGAAAAAGTAGGTTCAGATAAAGGGAAGTTGGTTCCTACTGATGTTGGGATGGTTGTAAATGACTTTTTGGTGAATCATTTTGAGAACATTCTTGATTACAATTTTACAGCTAAAGTTGAGGAGAATTTTGACGAGATCGCTGAAGGGAATGAGGAGTGGACCAAAATGATGAAGGACTTTTATAAAGACTTTCATCCTCACGTAAAAGATGTTGCTGAGAATGCCGAACGTGAAGTTGGAGAGCGTGTTTTGGGTACCGATCCTAAAACCGGAAAGCCGGTGAGTGTACGCTTAGGTAAATACGGTGCGATGGTGCAAATAGGTTCTGTTGAAGACGAAGAAAAGCCGCAATTTGCCGGATTACTTCCAGATCAGCAATTAGAAAGTATCACCTTTGAGGAGGCGATGGATTTGTTTAAGCTTCCTAAAGATTTAGGTGAGTTTGAAGGCGAACCTGTTCAGGTAAATAATGGACGTTTTGGTCCTTATGTGAAATTTGGTAAAACCTATGTTTCGCTTCCAAAAGGAAGAGATCCGTTGGAGGTTGAGTATGATGAGGCGGTAAAATATATCAAGGAAAAGCAAAAAGCTGATGCGCCAATTTATCATTACGAAGATAAGCCGGTTCAAAAAGGTGTAGGGCGTTTTGGTCCTTATATAAAATGGAACAGTATGTTTATCAATGTCAATAAAAAGTATGACTTTGATAATTTGTCTGATGAAGATATTGTTCAGCTTATTGAAGATAAAAAGCAGAAAGAAAAAGATAAAGTTATTCACGACTTTAAAGAAGAAGGAATTCGTGTTGAAAAGGCACGTTGGGGGCGCTCTAATATTATAAAAGGTAAGGTGAAGATCGAATTGCCTAAAACTGTTGATGCTCAAAAACTAACACTAGAAGAGGTTAAGGATATTTTAGAAAAGCAAGGGCCAAAACCTAAAAAGAAAGCGACCAAGAAAAAGACTACGCGTAAAAAATCAACAGCTAAAAAGAAGTAATGCATGGCTTTTGAAAACTTGATCCCAATTTCAGATGCTGTTGTGGCTCATGCAGCTTTATTCAATGAGCAAAGTCTTTTTAATCAAATTAAATTGCATACCCGGCAAAATGGAATGCCTGAACTTCAGGAGCTTCAAATTGCTATTATAGGTGTGCGCGAAAATCGGGGCGCAAGCGAGCAGGAAGATGCTTTGATTGATTTCGCTCCTATACGTAAAGCTTTATATCGATTATTTCCTGGCAATTGGCATACGCTTATTGGTGATTTAGGTGATTTAGAGCCTGGTGCGTCGCTTTCAGATACGTTTTATGCGCTTCAAGATATCGTGGGGCAGTTAGTCAAACATAATGTCATCCCTCTTATTATAGGCGGGAGTCAGGATTTGACCTACGCGTTGTATCGTGCTTTTGATAATCTGGATCAGATGGTCAATTTGGTGAATGTAGACAGCTGCTTTGATTTGGGTGATAGCAGTTTGCCAATGACGCATAAATCGTTTGTAGGTAAGATCATCGTAGATCAGCCTTACAACCTGTTTAACTATTCTAATGTAGGTTTTCAGACGTATTACAACAGTCAGGAAGAAATCGATTTGATGGAAAAGCTTTATTTTGACGCTTTTCGTCTGGGTAATACCGTCTCCAATTTAAGCAGTGTAGAGCCGGTAATGCGCGATGCAGATGTGGTGAGTTTTGACCTCTCATCAATGCAAAGTGAAGTGCTTGGGTATATGCATCCTGAGCACGTGAATGGTTTTACAGGACGAGAAGCTTGTGCAATTGCACGTTATGCTGGTCTTAGTGATCGCGTGAGTGTTTTTGGGATATTTGAGTATTTACTATCGGGAAAAACAGAGACTGCATCGGCTCTTGTGGCACAATTAATATGGTATTTTATTGAAGGTGTAAATTACAGGATAGAAGAATCTTTAGCAGACCGAGGAACAGCATTTTTGCATTATAATGTGCCGGTTGAAGATGAGGTTTTAAGCTTTTATAAGAGTACAAAATCAGAACGCTGGTGGATAGAGATTCCTTTCTTAGAGGGAGTTAATAATAAATTAAAGCGACATACGTTATTACCTTGCACGCAAGAAGATTATGAGAATGCTTGTAATCAGGAGATTCCCGAGCGTTGGTATAAGGCAAAACGAAAGAACGAAGTTTAACAAATAAAAAATTCTGGGTTTGAATGTTATTTTTATCAAAAAATTGCTTTTTAGCTTTTTTATAGATAGGTTTACTGTCTCAAATCTAGATTTAACCTAATCTACTTATGAAGAAGTTTATTGCATTTATTGCGATGGTAAGCTTATTGGTGAGTTGTGGTCGTAACGACCGTGGCGAGCTTGTTGGAGTGAAAGGCAAAAAATGGAATCCTGAAAAACCCTACGGAATGACTTTAGTTTCTGGTGGGGCTTTTATCATGGGTAAAAGTGATGATGATATCGCCGCCATCAAAGATGCGCCAACTAAAACGGTTACTGTACGTTCTTTTTATATGGACGAAACCGAAATTACCAACTCAGAATACCGTCAATTTGTTAAATGGGTACGTGACTCAGTAATTCGTGCACGTCTTGCCATAGAAGCTGACCTTATGGGAGAAACTCCAGGGTCTGGTGGGATTGGTGAGTTTGCGTTTCAGGATTATGATCCTGATGATATGACTCCTTATGAGCAATATATGTACGATAACTACTATAGTCTAAGTGATGATTATAGTGATCGTAAGTTGAATTGGGATGTCGATCTTTTTGAAGATCCTATGGATTATCCTGACGAATACTACGTTTCTGTAATGGATACGATGTACATTCCATTAGAAGAAGCTTATAACGGTCAGCGTACGGTTGATGTGGAGAAGCTTGTGTTCAAATACAAGTATCTCGATATGGAAGCAGCCGCTCGCGAGAAAAATGGTTCGCGTAGAGATTTTATTAGAACTGAAGAGACTAAGATTTATCCTGATACCACGGTATGGATTAAAGATTTTGCTTATTCGTACAATGAGCCGATGCATAATGATTACTTCTGGCATAGTGCTTACGACGATTATCCTGTTGTGGGGGTGAGCTGGCAGCAGGCAAAGGCATTCTGTCAATGGCGTACAGACAACAAAAACTCATATAAAAAGCAAAGAGGTCAAGAGCTTGTGAACCGTTTTAGACTTCCTAGTGAAGCCGAGTGGGAATATGCTGCGCGTGGTGGTTTAGAAGGAGCAACCTATCCTTGGGGTGGCCCTTATACCAAAAATGATCGTGGTTGTTTTATGGCAAACTTTAAGCCTTTGCGTGGTGATTATGCTGCAGATCAGGCGCTTTATACCGTTGAGGCCGATTCTTATGAGCCTAATGATTATGATTTATACAATATGGCGGGTAATGTTTCAGAATGGGTAGGTTCATCATATGATCCTAATGCTTATGAATACATTTCTACAATGAACCCTAACGTAAGTGACAGTAAGAACGAGCGTAAGGTTGTTCGTGGTGGCTCTTGGAAAGATGTGGCATACCTTATTCAAGTAAGTACCCGTGATTATGAATATGCAGATTCTGCACGTAGTTATATTGGTTTTAGAACCGTACAAGACTACTTAGGAGTAGAACAGGACGTCAATATGAGAAATGGTCCATCTCGTCGTTAACCTCTAATATATTTCCCCAAATATATCTTAACCTAATTTCACTAAACAAAAAATCTATTTAAAATGGCAAAAAAAGGAAAACTTTCAGTGACTAACATGATTTACGGTCTAGGAGCGGCAGTAGTAATTGTAGGTGCACTATTTAAAATTCAACACTGGCCTTTTGGTTCAGAAATTCTTACCCTAGGAATGGTTGTTGAAGCTTTGGTTTTCGGTTATTCAGCATTTGAGAGACCATCACAAGAATTAGATTGGTCTTTGGTTTATCCTGAGCTTGCAGGTGATAGCCCGGCGGTTGTAAAGCCTAAAAAACAAGAAGAGCTTACCGAAACAAAAGGTTTGCTTTCAGAAAAATTAGATGCGATGCTTAAAGATGCGCGTATTGACTCTGAGTTGATGACAAGTTTAAGTACAAGCATTAGAAGCTTTGAAGGGGCGGCAAAAGGAATGGCGCCTACTGCAGAAGCAATGAACTCAACTAAAAAGTACAGCCAAGAGATGTCTCTTGCAGCTGCACAATTAGAATCTCTAAACAGTCTTTACAAAGTGCAGGTTGAAGCTGCAGGGCGTCAGGCTGAGGTTAACAAGGAGGTTGCTGATAATGCCGGAAAGCTTAAAGAGCAAATGGAGAGTCTGGCAACAAATCTTTCTTCTCTTAATGGTGTTTATGGCGGAATGCTTTCTGCAATGAATAAGCGCTAACTGAATTCTTTTAAACTAAATATTAAATAATTCAGTAGAAAAAATACATTATGGCAGGAGGAACACAGTCGCCAAGACAGAAAATGATCAATCTCATGTACCTTGTATTTATCGCAATGATCGCGATGACTACAGACAAAGAGATTTTAAATGCTTTTAAAATATTTGACGTAAAATTCACCAGTTCTAATACACGTTTAGAACAAGAGAATGAATTGGCAATGGCCGGCTTAGAAGAGAAGGCTGTTGAGCAACCGGCAAAATATGAGCCTTTGCTGAGTAAGGCAGAGCGTGTAAAGCAAGTTTCAGATGACTTTTACAGTTATTTAGG
This sequence comes from Leeuwenhoekiella blandensis MED217, assembly GCF_000152985.1. GTDB lineage: Bacteria > Bacteroidota > Bacteroidia > Flavobacteriales > Flavobacteriaceae > Leeuwenhoekiella > Leeuwenhoekiella blandensis. Next base: position 826,356 of record NZ_CH672395.1, read on the forward strand.
AAACATTAAAGACACTTTAACCGAAGGTGTCGACACCAGCAGTTATGCAAATCTTGATAAAACGGCAGTTCTTGATGAACGCTGGTTTACAGGAGATCGTTATACAAAGAAAGGAGAGGCTTTCTTAGCTAAAATTGACGAGTATAAGGCAGAGATGAAAGACGCACTTGGGCCAGAATTTAGCCAAGTGAATGCAATTATTGAAAGAACCTTTGCAGTAGAGCCGCAAACCAACAAAGACGGTAAAGAGATCGCTTGGTTGCGTTATAACTTTGAAGGTTATCCATTAGCAGCATCCATCACACGTTTTACACAAATGCAAAATGATGTGCGTACGGCTGAGTCAGAAGTGTACTCATCTTTATTACAAGGGCAGTTGAGTAAGGATGTGTCTTTAAGTAACTATCAAGCTATTGTTATTCCAGACAAAACAGCTTTCTTTTCAGGAGAAAATTTTAAAGGAAAAGTTGTTTTAGGACGTTTTGATAACTCGCTTAATTTTGACAAAGTAATCATAAACGGAACTGAGGTAGATAACTTGCAAGCTGGTCAGGTAGTATTAGATTTTCCGGCAGGAAATGTTGGTACGCGTAAGATTAGTGGTGAGCTTGTTTATACTGAAGAAGGAGAGCCAAAATCAATTCCTATCAACAGTGAATACGCAGTAATCAACAAACCAAACTCAGCAACTATTTCTGCAGATAAAATGAATGTGGTGTACCGTGGAGTTGCAAACCCTATGACCATTAGTTTTGCGGGAGTTGCAGATAACAATGTTACTGCAAGTGCTCCGGGTCTTTCTAGAGCTTCAGGAAGTAGCTATGTTATGAATCCAGGGCAAGGGCGTGAAGTAACCATTAATGTTTCAGGAACTTTGGCTGACGGAACTAAAGTGAGCGACTCAAAGCAATTCCGTATTAAAGATATTCCAAGTCCAATCGGAGCTGTTCGTGGAGAAGATGGAATACTAAAAATGCAACGTAATTCGTTAGAGATATCAGAAGTAAGTGCAAAATTGCCTGACTTTGATTTTGAATTGAATCTGCGAGTAACCGGATTTAAATTCAACGTGCCGGGACAGCCTACCGTTCAAGTGAGTGGTAATAAGCTTGATTCTCGAGCGAAAGATGTACTACGTAGAGCACAGCGTGGTTCTACAGTGCAAATATTTGACATTGATGCTCAGATTGCAGGAAACAGCAGTTACCGACTTAAAAAGGTATCACCTGTATTAATTGAGCTCACTAATTAAAAGATTAAGAGGTATGAAAAGCCAGATGCAAGCGTTAAGTGTTTTTTGTTTGATGATGTTGGGTACGGCCGTAATGGCACAAACCAATATTCTCAATGCAAAAATGCCTGGTGAAATGTTTGAGAAGACCGAAAGCCAGAAGCAGCTAGACAATGATAAACCATTACCATACGGTTATGTAGATAGCCGTGATGTGCTATGGGGTAAAAATACTTGGGAGATCGTAGATCTTGATGAGCGTGTCAATTTCCCGCTGTACTATCCTATAGATACAAACAATATTGGTTCAGATCGTAGATCGCTTTATGATGTTTTGGTTAAAAATGTTAAAGCAGGTAAGCTTGATATTTATGCAGATTCATACTTTAATCAAAAAATTGAATTAAGCGATATTGCTGCAGCAATGTCACGTGTTGATACCACAGATTTAGGTATCGAGCAAATCAATGCAGGTTATGAAGTCGATGAGCAATACATTGACCGTAGAGATATCTCTGCTGCTGATATTGAACAATATTGGATACGTGGTTATTGGTACTTTGATAAGCGACAGGGAGAATTAAAATATCGTCTGATTGGTTTAGCTCCGGTTGCACCAGATGTTAACTTTATCGATGATGAAGATCCTGTAATGGTGCCACTTTTTTGGGTTTGGTATCCTACCGCACGTGATATTTTACACGAGGCTAAGGTGTTTAACCCACAGAACTCTGCACAACCGATCTCTTTTGATCATATCTTGAATTCTCGACGTTTTAATGGCGTTATTTATCAGGTTGATAATATTCAAGGAGATCGTGAGGTTAAAGAGTATATCGCAGATAATGCGATGATGCAGTTGCTCGAATCACAACGTATCAAAGAACAAATACGCAACTTTGAAATTGATATGTGGAATTATTAAGTTCAAGTTCGCTAAAAACTACTTAATGGTAAGCCCAAGAAGCATTCGTTAGAGACGAATTTTCAAATTCACGGCTAGCCTAGGTTATTGAGCCTTTGGCGATGCCAATAAATTAAAACGCCTTTTTTTAAAGGCGTTTTTTTATACCCTATTTTTGCTGAATGAAAGAAGTAGATTATATCGTAGTGGGTTTTGGTTTAGCTGGAATGGCGTTCTGTGAGCAGCTCGAGCGCAATGGACACAGCTTTGTTGTGATCGATAAGCAAACCGAAGCTGCTAGTAGAGTCGCTGCAGGATTGATCAATCCTGTGATCTTGAAACGCTATACGATGCCGTGGCAAGGAGAAGAGCAATTTGATTTGGCTAAAGCCTTTTTTAAACGTTTACAAAATCGATTAGAAGTTGAGGCGATTCAGGAAATCCCCGTTTATAAATTATTTGCTTCAGTAGAAGATCAAAACAATTGGTTTGAAGCTTCAGACAAACCTGTGCTTTCGCGTTTTTTAGACGCCACTTTAAAGACCGATGTTTCTTCAGCTGTTGATGCTCGACTACATTGCGGTGAGGTCAAAGAAACAATCAGAATACACCTTTCAAAACTCTTAGATGCTTATCGAGTCAAGCTCCAAGAAAAGGGGCGATACTTGAACGAATCTTTTGAACACGATGCTCTGGTTTTTGATTCAGAAAGCGCAATCACCTATCAAACTTTAAAAGCAAAGCGCATTCTTTTTGCTGAAGGTTTCGGTATAAAGAAAAACCCTTTTTTAAATAAGCTTCCGCTGGTGGGAAATAAAGGTGAATATATCACCATCGCTGCTCCTGACCTTCAAATGACTAAGGCCTTAAAATCTTCCTTTTTTATTATTCCGCTGGGCGATGATTTGTATAAAGTGGGAGCAACCTTTAATTGGCTGGAAAAAGATTGTATTCCCACATCAGCTGCCCGAGAGGAACTTGTACAGAAGCTAGAAGCGGTAATTAATTGTGATTATAAAATAATGGATCAAGAAGCGGCGGTACGTCCTACTACAGGTGATAGAAGACCCTTGCTAGGCGTGCATCCTGAGTATCCTCAGTTGGCGCTTCTCAATGGTCTGGGAACGCGTGGTACCATGATGGCTCCTTATCTTGCAGAGCAGCTTTATAAACATTTGGAGTATAATGAACCTTTAGATTCAGATGCTCAAATTTTACGCTTTCCAAAGAAATTTTAAGAGGTCTTTTCAGCTTTCTGAACGTCGTAATCAAAAAAGAAATTGATCCAGATATTTCTACTCAAGCGCATAATTATGGGTGCAAAAACAAAAAGCGTCCCAATGATCGCGACAAAAGCGGTGACCAAGCTAGACCCTAAAAAATAATAGGAAATGATAAATGCTGCAACCGCAAAAGCGATTCCCACAGCATAACTCACATACATTGCTCCGTAGAAAAACGAGGGCTCAATTTTGTACTTTGTGTCACAGTGTGAGCAGCGTTCGTGCATTTTGAGGGTATCAGAAAGTTTGTACGGATTGCTTTCTACATACATACTTTCTTTTTGGCAAACGGGGCAGCTGCCCGTAAAAATGCTGTATAAAGGATTCCCTTGGAGGATTTTTTTCATAAAGCAAAGTTACTTGATTTCTTCTGAAATCTAAGTAACTCTTGTTACCTAAAGCATTTAATTTAATCCTTTAAAGTCTCTTATTTAATGATAACTTTGCGCCTTAAAATTATGCAAGATGCTTAACATACATAACCTTTCTGTTTCTTTTCAGGGAGAATATTTATTTGAAGAAGTAACCTTTAGGCTAGGGGAAGGAGATCGAGTAGGTCTAGTAGGGAAAAACGGAGCAGGAAAGTCAACGATGTTGCGCATTATTTCTCAAGAGCAGGAATATGACACCGGGCAAATTGCAACCGATAAGGATATTGAAATAGGCTTCTTAAAACAGGATATTGATTTTGTTGAAGGACGCACCGTTCTTGAAGAGTCTTATCAAGCTTTTGAGTTGATCAAAAAACTAGAAAAGCGCCTGGAAGAGATCAATACACAGCTAGCAGAACGTACCGATTATGAAAGTGAGTTTTATCACGATTTGATGGTAGAGCTTAATGAGGTGCAGCAGCAATATGAGATTCACGGTGGATATAACTACCAGGGAGAGACCGAGCGTATCTTAATGGGCTTAGGTTTTAACCGGGAAGATTTTAATAAAATCACAGATACTTTTTCCGGTGGATGGCGTATGCGTATTGAGTTGGCAAAATTACTGCTTCAAAATAATGATGTGTTACTGCTGGATGAGCCTACAAACCACTTGGATATTGAATCGATAATCTGGCTTGAAGGCTTTTTACGCAATTATGCCGGGGCAGTGGTTATTGTGTCGCACGATAGAATGTTCTTAGACAATGTAACCAATCGTACCATTGAGATTTCCCTTGGGAAGATCTACGATTACCCCAAGCCTTATTCAGAATATTTGGTGTTGCGTAAAGAAATGCGTGAGCAACAAATGGCAGCGCAAAAGAATCAGCAAAAAGAGATCGAGCAAACTGAAAAGTTGATCGAGAAATTTAGAGCCAAAGCATCTAAAGCGACGATGGCGCAGTCGTTGATCAAGAAGCTCAACCGTATGGATGTGATAGAAGTTGATGAGGATGATAACAGTGTGATGACGCTTAATTTTCCGGTTTCTATTGTGCCGGGAAAAGTGGTGATCGAAGCAGAAGATGTTAAGAAAAGTTACGGTGAGAAAAAGGTTTTAGAAGGAATCGACTTACTCGTAGAGCGCGATAGTAAAACTGCTTTTGTTGGACAAAACGGTCAGGGGAAATCTACATTAGCAAAAATTATTGTAGATGAGATTTCTTATGAAGGTAAGCTGAAGCTAGGGCATAACGTTCAAATTGGTTATTTCGCCCAAAATCAAGCCGATCACCTTGATGGAAACAAGACCGTATTAGATACGATGATCGATGCTGCAAATGAAAAGAACAGAAGTAAGGTGCGTGATATTCTAGGCTCCTTCTTATTTCGAGGCGAAGAAGTTGAGAAGTACGTGCGTGTACTTTCGGGAGGGGAGCGCAACCGCTTGGCTTTAGCAAAATTGATGCTTCAGCCGTTTAATGTTTTGGTAATGGATGAGCCTACAAACCACCTGGATATCAAATCTAAGAATGTACTTAAAGAAGCTTTGAAACGCTTTGAAGGTACCCTACTTATCGTATCGCACGATAGGGATTTTCTTCAAGGGCTTACTACAACTGTATATGAGTTTAGAGATCATCAGATCAAAGAATATCTGGGAGATATTGATTATTATCTAGAAAAACGCGCTGTTGAGAATTTACGTGAAATCGAAAAGAAGGATCCTAAGGTAAAATCGAAAACCACTACGGCTACCAAAGATTCGTATAAAGACCAGAAAAAGATAAAGTCTTTAAATAATCAACTAAGTAATATAGAATCTGAGGTGAACAAGCTGGAGCGCCAAATGAAAACTATGGACGATGAACTGGCTGCCGACTATGAGAAGACCAGTGCTAATCCTGAGTTTTTTGATAAATACCAAGCTAAAAAGAAAAAGGTAGAGCAACTCATGGAAAAATGGGAGGCATTATCTTTAGAATTAGAAGACTACAGTTAGCAGTATTTTTATGTTTTTTTTAACTTATCGAGAAGAATAGACGGGTATTTTTGTCAATAGTTAATTTTTTCATAAAAAGTTCTTTACATGCTCACAGCTGTACGCTCTATTCTAGCTATCCTGATTTTGGGTATAGCGGTTACCATTGGGTATTTTATCGCAACGCGCGATAAGGAAATACCAACTGAAATTGCCAAAGAGGTAAAAACGGTTTTTGTTCAAGAGGTAGTCAACGACACAGTCCCTATTATCATTCCTGCAAACGGAAACCTTACTGCAAAAAACAGGTTAGAGTTATATGCTGAAGTACAAGGTGTTTTTAGAAGCAGTGCACACGATTTTAAGCCGGGCCAGCCCTACAGTAGAGGACAAGTTTTGCTTAACCTTGATTCTTCAGAATATTATGCTTCGGTGCAGGCTGCAAAAAGTGAGTTGTACAATTTAATTACTTCCATAATGCCGGATTTGCGTTTGGATTATCCGGAGTATTTTGAAAAATGGCAAACTTATTTAGATGGTTTTGACATCAATAAAAGCACGCCGCAACTTCCGGAAACCGCTTCGGAAAAGGAGCGCTATTTTATAACCGGTCGTGGTATTTTCTCTTCGTATTATAACGTGAAAAATCTGGAACAACGTCTAGGAAAGTATCGCATTGTAGCACCATTTTCCGGGATATTAACAGAAGCTTTGGTCAATAAAGGAACTTTAGTACGCTCAGGGCAAAAGCTGGGGGAATTTATAGATACATCGGTTTACGAACTGGAAGTAGCCGTAAGTAAACGTTTTGGCGACCTGTTAGAGTTAGGTGAAGAGGTGATGCTCTCAGACCGTAATGATATAGAGCAATTTACCGGAAAGGTAGTGCGCATCAATGGCCGCGTAGATCAGGCTACACAGACCATTCGGGTTTTTATAGAAGTTAAAGGTTCAGATAAGCTCAAAGAAGGCATGTATTTGCAAGCAAATCTTGAGGCTAGAGATGAGCCTAATGCGATTAGTATTCCGCGTCAATTACTCGTAGACAATTCACAAATCTACGTAGTACGTGATAGCATTTTGGATTTGGTAGAAATCAATCCGGTTTACTTTTCAGATAAAGAAGCTGTGATAAGCGGTTTGCCTGACGGTACGCAATACCTGTCAAAATCTGTTCCCGGAGCTTATGCCGGAATGCGCGTGAAGATTTTTGAAGATCAACAAGAATCAACACAGTAGGTTTATGAAAAAAATTATAAGCTACTTCATTAAGTATAGTGTTGCCGTAAATGTGGTGATACTGGCTTTCGTCATTTTTGGGATCATTGGTATTCTAAGAATGCGTTCGTCGTTCTTTCCACTTATAGACTCACAAATCATTACCATAAGTGTTGCTTATCCGGGTGCTGCACCTCAGGAAATTGAAGAAGGGGTGATCCTAAAAATTGAAGACAACCTCAAAGGCCTCGTTGGGATAGAACGTGTGACTTCAACTTCACGCGAAAACGGCGGAAGCGTAACAGTAGAGATTGAACAAGGAGAGGATATCAACGTGATTCTTGCCGAAGTTAAAAATGCGGTCGATCGCGTTCCCAGCTTTCCTACCGGTATGGAACCGCTCGTGGTGGCCAAGCAGGAAGCCATTAGACAAACCATCAGTTTTGCGATAAGTGGCGAAACCTTAGATCTTGCCACGCTGAAGCAAATCGCGCGGTCTATTGAATATGATCTTCGGGCAATGGACGGGATCTCTCAAATTGAAATTACCGGTTTCCCTGAAGAGGAAATAGAAATTGCAGTACGTGAAAACGACCTGCTTGCTTATGGTCTAACCTTTCAGGAAGTTGCACAAGCCGTATCCAGAGCCAATATTCTCACCACCGGTGGAAATATTAAAACCGAAACCGAGGATTATCTCATACGCGCAAATAACCGCGCGTATTATGGTAAAGAACTTACCAATCTAATTGTTCGTGCAAACCCTGATGGTTCGCTTATACGCTTAAGCGATGTGGCGGTAATAAGAGATCGTTTTTCTGAAACGCCTAACGCATCCTACTTTAATGGGAATCTTGCAGTAAACGTAGAAATTAGCAATACCAATAACGAAGATCTATTACCTACCGCAGCTAAGGTTAAAGATTATATAGAAGACTTTAATAAGCGTTATGATGCCGTTCAGATCGATATTACTTCAGATTCTTCGATACGTTTAGAGCAGCGTACGCAGTTGTTAGTGGTAAATGGAGCAGAAGGTATCTTACTGGTATTACTCTTTTTGTCTTTCTTCTTAAATACGCGATTGGCATTTTGGGTAGCTGCGGGGATTCCGGTAGCGTTTTTAGGAATGTTCATATTTGCAGGAGGCTTTGGTGTTACGATAAACGTGCTTTCCCTTTTTGGGATGATCATCGTGATAGGTATTCTGGTAGACGACGGTATCGTGATCTCAGAGAATATTTATCAGCATTATGAGATGGGAAAAACGCCAATTCGTGCCGCAATTGATGGTACGATGGAAGTTATTCCGCCAATTATCTCTGCAATCATACAACGGTTCTGGCCTTTTCAACTTTCTTGTTTTTAGACAGTAGAATAGGAGAATTCTTTGGCGAAGTCTCCACGGTGGTGATTCTTACTTTGGTGGTTTCGCTGGTAGAAGCCTTGATCATTTTGCCGGCGCATATTGCACATAGTAAAGCCTTGGTGAATGAGTCTGATGAAGCTGTTGCCTCCAAAACGGGCATTGATAAATTCTTATATAAACTGCGCTTTTTTAATGAAAAGGGTGATCAATTCATGTCTTACATGCGGGATAAGCTATATACGCCAACACTCAAGTTTGTATTAAAAAATCAATTGCTTTCGCTATGTGTGCTTTTAGCGCTTTTTGTACTTACGATAAGTTCTATAATGGGTAGCGTGGTAGGCGTAACTATATTCCCCAACGTGGCTAGTGATACGGTTTCTATTGAATTGCTGATGCCGGAAGGAACAAACCCTGAGCGTACCGATAGTATAATCACTATGGTAGAAGATGCGGCCTGGGTAGTGAATGAAGATTTCACTTCGCGTCAAACCGATGAAATGCAGGTTATTGAAAACATTATCAAGCGTGTAGGACCTGGGAATAATAAGGCTTCTTTACGTATCAACCTCCTGCCGGGAGAGTTTAGAGATTTTTCCTCGCCAGAAATTACCAATGCGATACGAGATGAAGTTGGTGGTGTTTTTGGTGTAGAACGCCTCACGTTTGGTTCTGGTGGTAATTTTGGTGGAAGTCCGATCTCTATTTCTTTATTGGGTAATAATACCGAAGAATTAGAAGCTGCTAAAGAGGAGTTAAGAGCCAAACTGGAAGATAATATTTTACTACGAGATGTTGTAGATACCGATCCTGAAGGGATAAAGGAAATTCAAATTGAGCTGAAAGAAACCGCATATTCCTTAGGTCTTAACCTGAACAGTGTGATGGCACAAGTGCGTAGCGGATTTTTTGGTACACAGGCGCAGCGTTTTCAGCGTGGACAAGATGAGATTCGAGTTTGGGTGCGCTATGATCGCAGCGACCGTAGCAGCCTAAATGATCTTGATGATATGCGCATCGTTACGCCTTCAGGAGATCGAATTCCGCTGCGCGAAATTGCAACTTATACCATTTCACGTGGAGACGAATCTATAAGTCATTTAGAAGGACAGCGTGAGATTCAAGTCAACGCAGATATGGCAGATCCTAACGGAAGTGTAACCGATATTATGGCCGATATTCAGCAGAATATTATGCCAGATATTTTATCAAAATATCAAACACTTTCAGTCTCTTATGAAGGTCAAAATCGAGAAGCTGAAAAATTAAGCAGTTCTGCAAATAAAGTGGTTTGGGTGATTTTGTTCTTGATCTACGCGACCATCGCTTTTACCTTCCGTAGTTATAGTCAGCCGTTTTTACTGTTGTTTATGATACCTTTCAGCATTATTGGTGTCGCTTGGGGGCATTATTTTCACGGATTCCCAATCAACGTGCTTTCAGCATTAGGGATTATTGCATTAATCGGTATTATGGTTAACGACGGACTGGTGCTTATAGGTAAATTAAACGGATCGTTAAAAGCAGGAGTTAAGTTTGAAGAAGCACTTATGGATGCCGGTAAATCGCGTTTTAGAGCAATTTTCTTAACGAGTATCACAACCATTGCAGGTCTTGCTCCATTATTGCTTGAAAAGAGTAGACAGGCGCAGTTTTTAAAGCCTATGGCGATCTCTATTTCTTACGGAATTGGGATAGCGACAATACTTACTTTATTGATGTTGCCGTTGCTTTTATCAATTTCCAATACCATTAAAACCAAAGCAGCTTGGGTAAAAACTGGTAAGGAGCCTTCTCGTGAAGATGTTGAGCGCGCAATTAAAGAATTAAAAGAAGAAGATGAAGCTCACTAGTATACAATTTTTAGTAGTCGGTGTATTTGTGCTGATGCTGCCTTTTTGCGCTACAGCTCAGGAAGAAGTGCTCTCCAAGTCTGAGGCGATCGCACTTACTCTGGAGAATAATTACAATATTGCTGTTGCCGGTAATACGGTGGAAATCGCAGAAAATAATGCAGATTTATTGAATTCTAATTACTTGCCTAGCATCTTTGGTCTTGCCGGCGCAAATTACAGTGTTCAAGATCAACAGACAGATAGGGACGATGGACAATCTTTTGAATTGAATGATGCCAGATCAGAAAGTTACAATGCTTCATTAAATCTGGAGTATACCCTTTTTGATGGTTTAGGAAGATTGTACAATTATAAAAGTCTAAAAGAGAATTACAACCTTTCAAAATTAGAGGCAAGAGAAACTATAGAGAATACGGTTTTACAATTATTCTCTGTGTATTATGAGGTTGCACGTCTTACCGAAAATGTTGAGATCCTAGAGCAAACGCTTGAGATCTCGAGAAATAGAGTTAAACGAGCCGGATATCAGTTTGATTACGGCCAAAACACAAAGCTAGAGGTGCTTAATGCTGAAGTTGATGTGACCAATGACAGTATTAATTTGATGAACACCCGCCAACTTTTGCAAAACACAAAGCGCGATCTTAATGTGGTGCTCGCCAGAAATTTGCAAGCAGGATTTGCAGTAGATACCAATGTGACGTTTATTCCAAAAATTCAATTGGAGTCTTATATTGATCTCGCTCAGGAAAATAATGTGCGCATCTTACAAAGCGAATCAGCAATCACGCTGAGCGAATATGATATACAATCTTCTAAGGCGCGTTTTTTACCTACGGTGGGACTTTCGGGCTCTTATGGTTGGAATGAGTCGATCTCTCCGGCTTCTGCTTTCTTTGGCGGTAGTACACGGCAAACTACAGGATGGCAAGGCGGATTAAGCTTACGCTGGAATCTTTTTGACGGTGGTACTAGCATAACGCAGTTTAAGAATGCAAAAATAGCCAAGGATAATCAAGAATTATTGAAGCAACAAATTGAACTTGAGGTGGAGCGCGACATTGCAAATGCACTCGGTAATTATGAGAATCTTGTCGACGTTTTTGAAATTCAAGAGCAAAATGTGATCACCAATAAAAACAACTTTGAACGTTCAAAAGAGCGCTTCAATCTGGGGCAAATCACTTCGATAGAGTTTAGGCAGGCGCAGATCAATCTCATCAATGCGCAAACCAACAAAAACCTGGCGAAGTACGAAGCGAAGTTTGCAGAGCTTCAGCTTTTGCAGCAAATAGGCCAGTTGCTTAATATCGAATTTTAAGATGGAAGAACACTTTTTTCAATGTCCTTATTGCTGGGAGGAGATCTCGATGCTGCTGGATACTTCGGTACGCTATCAGGTATATGTTGAAGATTGTGAGGTGTGCTGTAACCCTATTGAGCTCACTGTTGCTTATGAAGATGCGGTGCTGACGCAATTTCAAGCCTCAAGTATTGAGCAATAAACCTTAACTTTAAAGGCGTATGCTGCAATAGAATCGCAATAATTCGAGAGTTGATTTAAAAAATATCAAGTGCTTCTAGATTTTAGTTTATCTGAAAATTCAATAGGTTACATCGTAGAAGGCACGATGGACTATAAAGCTGTTCAGGAATTGAAAGGTGCGATTCTGAAAAAACTTGAGAAACACGACAGCATCAACCTTTACCTTGAAGATAACAATATTGACCGTTTTACGCTAGATGCTGTGTTTATCGCCGGTATTTTCCCCATGCAGCACAAAAACCAACTCAATAAAATAGCGATGGTAACCAATCGCAAATGGATTCATATGATCGCCAACTTCAATAAAGCGGTTATAGGAAAAGATATGCGCAATTTTACGACCGACCGGCGCACAGAGGCAATTGCCTGGATCGCTTCAGATTAATCTAATGCCGTAACGGTTTTCAACATTCCATCTTTTAAATTGAGCCATAGATAATTAAAAAAGGACTTGGTTTGATTTCTGTTAACGTCTCCAGAACCTTCTTTAAAACCACCTTCATCATTCTTGCTGGTTTTAGAAATGAAAATATTAGCCAAAGTTGAAACCAGCCATTTTTTCTTTCCTTTCTCTTGATTGAGAATGCTTACTTTAAAATCATCATAAGTCATCTGCATATCGATATGCGAACTGTAGTTGTTACCGTAAATGGTAAAATAAGTACGGGCTACGCTTCCGGTCATTTCAACACCCAGATTAGGACCTGTAAATGCTTGTAGTTGTTTTGCAGGTAAGTTAGAAAGTGTTCCTACAAATCTAAATTTATCCTGCGCGTCTTGAACATCAAAATCCCAATCTACAGAAAAGGGTGCGCTTTTCATAAATCGGGCATTAAGGTCAATTTTAGTCTTCTTTTCACCTTTTTTATAAGTGTTTCCTACGTTGGTGATGGTCGCATTCAGGTTGTCAAAATACAATTGACCGGCCTGCTCTTGATTATTTACGCGTTCGGTATACGTGATGCCTCCATTTTTGAGTGCAATCGTATCTATCATCAAGTCAAACTTTAGCTCACGCAACATTTTAGAATACAAGGCTTTTGTGCTGTTATCATCTGCGATACGCTTGTCGCGATAGATATCTAAAAACGGCGCTTCTAAAGTTAGTTTTGGCGCTTTAAAGAAGAACTTGCCGTCATTTTGCCCGTAGGTTAGATTAGAGATGTCAACCTTTTTAATCGTGAAATTCATATGGTCTCTTTCCTTAGAAATCAACTCAGACAGTTTGCTTCGGGAAACTTCGGTAACTAACTGGGTTTCGTTTAGGCTTAAAGAAGAGCCGTTCCACTCGAGATGTTTTATTTTAAGTGCGTCATACGCATTTGTTTTGTAATAGATCGAGTCGGTTTTAATCAACACACTTTCATATTCAAAAGGGCGTAAAATACGTTGAGATTCTGCCGGCGTGACGTTTTTAAGGTCAAGAGAAAAATGAGCGGTGTGTAAAGCGACTTCGCTTGATCGAGGTTTTAAGATTTGAATATAAGCCGCCTTGAGGTCAAAATCTTTGATTTTAAACTTTCGATCTAGTTTTTCTTCGGTTAATGGGTTATCTAGGCTGTCTGAATTGGTTTGTTTTTTAGGTTCAGCTGAGGACTGCTTATAATGCGTTAGCGTATCGGCTTCAATACTTACTTGATTAAAGTAGATGTCTTTGCTTTTAAAATAGCGCCAATGCTTAAAACCTTTCAGGTTAACTGTTGCATTTTTCACTTCGCTTTTGGGGACACTGTCAGAAATATTAATGCGTACCGTTGCATTTTTTAGGCTTGCATTTCCTTGCCAACTATCGATGTCTAATTCCTCATATTCGATAGCTAAGGAAGAAGGTAGTTTGGTCTGGATGATATCTCTTAGTTGATTTTCCAGATAGGTGTTGAGGTATAAAGCAGCTGCTCCCAGCAGCACTATAAATATTAAAAGGCCAATTAAAAATTTTTTCATCCTGCTAAAGATATCTAATACTCAGGCTACTAAATGTTATTGAAACGATAATATTCTAAAAGAATAAAAAAATATCAAAAAGGGGCTTGTGAGAACAGAAAAAGGGTTGTATATTTGCCGTCCAATATCGCGGGATAGAGCAGTAGGTAGCTCGTCGGGCTCATAACCCGAAGGTCACTGGTTCGAGTCCAGTTCCCGCTACTAGATATATAAAACCCTCAGTAAGCACTGAGGGTTTTGTCGTTTAAGGAAAAAAGTGTTACAAATTTGACAAGATCTTTATCTTTAATTGTATCTAAACAATTGGTAATTATGCTGTTGGGTGAAAAGGGCTTTTGGCCAGTGTATGAAATGAGCATAATTAATTAGAAAAGTTATCTTAGCAGTATGGGAACAGAGGTGAATATCGAACCAGATATGTTGACTTGGGCAGTGGCTCGAGCTGGTTTTGATTTGAACGAATTTTCCGAAAAGTTTCCAAACTTAACAAAGTGGATTAATGGTGAAAAAAATCCAACTGTTAAGCAGTTAGAGGCTTTTTCCAAAAAGGTTCATATTCCTTTTGGATACCTATTTCTTGCCGAGCCGCCAATCGAAAATTTACCTATTCCTTTTTTTAGAACAAATTCACCGGAAAGCGATCAAATAAATCTGAATATTTACGATACTGTATTGCTTATGGAGCAAAGACAGGATTGGCTTAGTAATTATCTTCAAGAGAATAATTACGATAAATTAGACTTTGTTGGAAAGTATGAGGATGTTTTCGATGAAAGGACAATTGTCGATGATATTCGTAAAACTCTTAATCTTTCCGAAACTTGGGCGAGCAATTATGGTACTTGGGAAGAATCTTTGAATAAACTTGTTGAGCATATAGAGGATTGTGGGATTATAGTTGTGTTTAATGGAATTGTTGAGAACAATGTTTATAGAAAGATACCTGTAGAAGAATGTAGAGGTTTTATTTTAATTGATGATTACGCGCCGTTTATGTTTATTAACAATGGCGATTCTAAAGCAGCACAGATGTTTACAATTGTGCACGAGTTGGCACATGTTTGGGTAGGGGCTAGTGCAGGATTTGATATCGGAAAATTACTTCCGGCAGATGATCCAATAGAGATATTATGTGATAAAGTTGCTGCTGAGTTTCTTGTGCCGGAAAGAGCATTTAATTTGTTCTGGCAACATAATCCAGTAATAAAGAGTGCATCCAAGTATTTTAAAGTCAGTGAAATTGTAATCGCTAGGAGAGCATTAGATACGAATAAAATAAGTAAGGCAGAGTTTTTTGAATTTTATAATGAATATAAAAATAGAGAGTATGTAAAAAATGAAAATAGGAAGTCTGGAGGCAATTTTTATTTAACTACTAAAAAAAGATTAAGTCCAACTTTTGCAGCTCATATTAATAATGCTGTAAATACAGGCCAGTTACTTTATAGAGATGCATATAAACTTACAAGTTTGAAAGGAGATACCTTTAAGACTTTTTTTACTGAACATCTTTAATGAAAGTATACGTAGTTGATAGTAATTTTTTCATTAACGCTCATAGGGCATATTATCCCCTAGATGTAGCGCATAGCTTTTGGAATAAAGTGAAAGAATTGGCGGAAAAAGGATCAATAATCAGCATAGATAAAGTCAAAAACGAAATTTTTGATCGAAACGATGATTTGGAGGCCTGGTGTTCTGCTAATTTACCGGAAGATTTTTTCAAAAGTACAGATTCTGTAATTCTTGAATATAGCCAGGTTTCCAATTGGGCCGTTTCTCATTCTTCCCATTATTTACCTAATGCCCTTAATGAATTTTTGGGTGCAGATGAGGCTGATGCATTTCTTGTAGCTTTTTCATTAGCCGATCATAGCAACAGAATAATAGTAACTCAAGAAGTTAGTCAGCCTCAACGCAGAAATAAAATTAAGATTCCAGAACCGTGTAACCATTTTAATGTTCGCTATATGCCGACAATGGACATGCTAAGAGATTTGGGAGAAACCTTTTAGCCTTTTTTAATGCGTCTAAATTGAATTCTTATACAATAATATTAGGGTGTTTTTCTAATGAGTAAGGTAGTCATCGACCGTTCATCCTGCACATTGGTGGATTTTACCGGTTCCAGCAATTCGATAGGAAATTCTTCTAAAAGTTTAGAAATACGATCGCGCGTTAGGTAATAGGTACCTTTTTGTCCGGTGACTTTATATTTTATAACAGGAGCATTTCCGTCTAACCCAATATCTGAAGCCATCCTGATCAACAAACTTCCCTCAGGTTTCAAAACTCGAATCAATTCGCTAAACATTGCCGTAAACTGGTTTTCGTCTTCTGCAAAATGCAATACCGCACAGCATAAAATGTGATCAAAGCTAGCGTCTGCATACGGCAACGCGTCTAAATTTTCTATTTGAAATGCTGATGCCGAATTGGGGTAACGCTCTTTAGCTTCTGCTATAAAATCGCTATCGATATCAATTCCCGCGATTTCAAAGTTGTTTTGATAAAACCAATTCAGATTACGACCTCTGGCACATCCGGCATCCAGAATGTGCTGTCCGGCTAAGTAACGCTGTTTTAAAATTTGGTCGATGACATAAATGTCGGTATTGCCAATGGCTTTATGCAGTTCTTGTTGATTCATACTAATGTGTGTTAACTGTTTAAAAATACAATTTGTGGCAAGAAGTTTTTTAAAGCCTTAAGTAACAATGATTACCAAAACTTTGATTTCCCGCCTGTATTTTTACAATTGCTTAAAACAAATAATTTAAAATCATTGTGTTATGGGAATACTTAGTGTGCTTTTTGGGGTTCAGTCTCCAAAATCAGAAAATATAAAAATACTTGCTCCAGCCGAATTTAATGCGGCTATTACTCAAAAGAACGTTCAACTTGTAGATGTGCGTACGCCACGAGAATTCAGTGGTGGTGCCATTAGAAATGCGATTAATATTGACGTATTTCAGAAAAATCTATTCCACGAAAAAGCCAATAAATTAGACAAGCAAAAGCCGGTTTATCTCTATTGCAGATCTGGAAACAGAAGTCAGCAGGCAGCGCGAATGCTTGTTTCTGCTGGTTTTGAACAGGTATTTGATTTGCGAGGAGGCTATATGAATTGGCCGTATTAAGAGGTTGTAGCTATTGATGCATAAAATGTTCTGTAGAAAATAGTCTGAAGAATATCATAATCCTTTGAGATGCAATTTATCTGAAGTATGTATTTAGCGGTAACAAGTGTTAATAGATGAGTAATTAGAGCACTTAATTACGGCGATATGCATTTACATTGAAGCCATAATAAAGCTACTTTCAGTCACAGTTTCTGTGGTAAAGTGTGGACTTACTGTGGATTCAGTGTGGGATGAGTGTGGATTTATTTTATTAATTGTGAGGTTTATGTTGCGTTTTGGACTAGTGTGTTTGATGGATGTAATTTGTTTTTTAATCCTTCTGTTAAGCTTGCGGAACACTATTTCTTGGTCAGGTTGCTTCCACTATAACTAAAAAAGCGAGCTTTCTTCTATTTCGAAAAAAGCTCGTTTTTTAGATTTAATAAAAATGAGATTAGTTGAAACCTATTTCCTCAAGTCCTTTATGACTGATTTGAATCGCCTCAAGCGGCTCGTGATTAAAAGTCTGGTCTTGCTCTACAAAATAGTATTGCATTCCTGATTTATCTTTATTGGCTAAAATTTTAGCAAAATCAATGGTTCCTTCTCCAACAGGAGCAAAGCGTCCCTGATCATCCATGTCTTTCACGTGCCATAGTTTAAAACGTCCCGGGTATTTTTCAAAATATGTAACAGGATCGGCTCCGGCTTTGGTTACCCAATATAAGTCCATTTGAAAGTTTACAAATTCTGGATCTGTATTTTCAAGCATATATTCAATAGGTACGATGCCTTCAGCATTTTCTTTATACTCAAAGTCGTGGTTGTGATAAAGTAGTTTTAAGCCTTGCTCCTTACATTTTTTGCCCAAAGTGGTAAGAATATCGGTTAGTTCTTTTGCTGTTCCATCCATTCCCATAGTACGTGCTTCGGCATCAAAAGTGAACATACCCATAGGAGGCACGGGCACAACAAAATATTCAAAACCTGCAGCTTTAACGTCTGCGATCATTTGATCTGCATTTTCTAAGGTTACCGATCCTTGATGTGTACTCACCGGTTTAATATCTATAGACTCTAAAAATGATTTAAAATCCTGAGGAGTCATATTGTAAAATTTTCCATCGGCATATCCTGCAGCTTCTATGTAAGCATAACCGTCATCATAAACGGTCTCTAGTGTTCCTTTAGGATCTTCACCCATTGCGTCTCTTAGTGTATATAAAGCTAAGCCACCAAAGTTTGCTACTTCTTCGGTTTCGATAGTTGTAGTTATAGTTTCGTCAGTTTCAGACTTTTTCGTTTCACCACAAGAAAGTAGCAATGTGGTGCAAAATGAAAGGAGGAAAATTCTGTAAAAGAAATTAGGTATTCGGTGCGTTGACATGGTTTGTGTGATTTATATGAAAAGTTTTTCTGTTTAAATTATTAAATAACCAATTTAGGCATTAAAATATGATAAATATTTAATTTCTGTAAGAAGTCGATTTTTATTTGATAATTGTCAAAGCTAAGTTACATTTGCGCACCATTTTTGGGACATTAACTCAGTTGGTTTAGAGTGTCACGTCGACAACGTGGAAGTCATTGGTTCGAATCCAATATGTCCCACATAAGCTTTCAAGCAGATACGTTTGAAAGCTTTTTTTGTTTTGATCTGGTGTCTCTTGGTGTAAAATACCTTTTATCGGGTATTTTATAGGTCAATAATCACTTGTAAATTGCTAATGTAATATAAAGAACACCATCAAGGGTGGGGCTAATTACATAAAATTCATGTTGAATTTAGATTTGAATGAGCTTATAAAGAGTTAGGGGACTTTATAGGCTCATTTTTTTTGGCATTGCTATAATATCTACTTTCCCAAGCTTGTTCTGAATGTGTTTACTGTACTAGATCGAGTAAGGTTTCTAGTTTCATTCCGCGTGAACCTTTGATCAAGATGGTAGCATCGGCTAAAGCTTTTTGAAGGCTAACGGGAAGATTTTGTTCCTTAAGCTGATTGACATCGGTAAACTTAAAAGCTGTAGTATTGGTCTTCTCAAAATGTGAACCTAAAAGAATGAGATGGTCAATATCTAATTGGGCAGCAAGATTTGCAATAAATTGATGCTCGTACGCTGAGGTTTCTCCCAATTCAAACATATCTCCCAAGAAGGCAATTTTAGGTCCTTGGCGTTCTAGACCTGCAAAATTGCGTAGTGCTGCTTCCATACTTGTAGGATTGGCATTATAGGCATCAAGTATAATTGTTTGATCTCCGTTGTTTATAATTTGTGACCTGTTGTTTTTAGGTACGTAAGCTTCTAAGGCTTCTTTTATATCTTCTGCCGAAATTTTAAAGAATGTACCTATTGCTGCAGCAGCAGCAAGATTGATGGTGTTGTATTGCCCCATTAAATTACTGTTCACTGTAATTTCATCAAACTGAAAATTAGCAAAAGGCTGTGCCGTGTGGTAAACAATATTTAAATCGGTTTCCTGATGCGCGCTGAAGCAAAACGTGTGTGTGCTGCCGAGCTTTTCTGCCTGAATAGGATCGTCAAGATTTAAAAAGAGCGTTCCTTTATGAGCGATAAGATAATCGTAAAGTTCGCTTTTCCCTTTGATCACTCCTTGAACGCTACCAAAACCTTCTAAATGCGCTTTGCCAAAATTGGTGATGTAACCAAAGTCAGGAGCTGCGATCGCCGTCAAATCAGCAATTTCTCCGATGTGGTTTGCACCCATTTCAACGATACCCATTTCGGTATTTTTATTCATACTTAAGAGTGTAAGAGGTACACCTATATGATTGTTGAGGTTGCCTTGAGTTGCGGTGGTTTTGAATTTTTTTGAAAGTACACTGTTGATGAGTTCTTTTGTGGTGGTTTTACCATTGCTACCGGTTAACGCAAGCACCGGAATATCGAGATATTTCCTATGCGCATGTGCTAAGTCTTGAAGGGTTTGAAGCACATCCTCAACTAAAATAGTCTTGTCTTTTAAATGGTATTCTTCTTCGTCAATTACGGCATGAGAAGCACCGGATTTCAGTGCTTGTTGTGCAAAACTATTCCCATTGAAGTTAGCACCTTTCAAAGCGAAGAATAAGGTGTTTGGTTCTATTTTTCTGGTATCGGTGCTTATTCCGTCACTTTGAAGAAATAATGCGTGTAGATCTTGAATGCTCATAGTAGAAGTAAACAACCTCAGGACAAGTCTGTCTGCCGAAAACGGCATGCCCATGAGGCATTGGTTAAAAACGAATTTTCAATTTTGAGGCGAGCCTAGGGGTATAAAACCTTTAGGCGGTGCCAATAAAAAAACGCCCTGAGTAAATTACAAAGGGCGTTTCAATAATATGAAATATTTCTTTTAGTTACGCGGAGTTTTATTCTTTGTAGATTTTGAACCTACACGAGACATCGCATTTCTAAAGCCAATATCATCAGTCGCCATAGTTTGTGGTAGATATCTACGTTGTGCAGGATCTAACCAATACTCGCGATCTCTCCAAGAGCCTCCTTTATATACGCGTACTTCGTCATCAACAAGGGTTGTGCGGTCGTTCTCTTTATCATACTCTTTGATCATCCCTTCTTCCCCTTCTCTAATGCGGTTAATAGGTGAATCATACATACGATCACTGTCACTGTCGGCGTCTGAAAAACTTTGATAATATCTCGAAGATTGTTTGTCTCCATCTCTAAAGTTTCGGTTATCGCTTTCAGAGAACTGTGTTCTTAAATAAGTTTCCTCATCATCTACAGGAACCTGAGCGATTTCTCCCGGAAGACCTCGTGCTACAATTTTACCATTTTCTAAAGTGTCATAAACAATATCTTCTGTAGTGAGAACTTTTACGGTACCGTCTTCGGTGATTGCATTTTTAGTATAAACGTTACCACGATAGTAGTTAAAGTCGTTGTACTCATCATCTACAATCGGTCTATAAACATCAGCAACCCATTCAGAAACGTTTCCGGCCATATCATAAAGACCATAATCGTTGGGTTCGTAGGATTTAATAGGTGCGGTAATGTCTGCATTGTCATCAGACCAACCTGCGATTCCACCATAATCACCATCTCCTTGTTTGAAGTTGGCTAATTGATCGCCGCGATTTCTTCGGTTACCAGATCTTGTGTAAGCACCGTCCCAAGGATATTTTTTTCTTCCGCGATAAACATTGTATTCTCTAAGGCCTACAAGACCTAAAGCTGCATATTCCCATTCAGCTTCAGTGGGAAGTCGGTATTTTGTAGTTGAAATGATACCGTCTTTCATCTGAACATAAATGTCTTTAGCTTCACCCGTAGAACCTGGATTGTTAGGGTTGGGTCTGGGTGTGTTATTTTTTTCACGTCGTTCTGAAGCTTTTCCTCCGCGAATTACATCATCCTGACCTCCATAGGTTAAGCTAGGAGCTTGTAGATAGGTGTCAGTATCAAAAGTTGATTGTGCGTCAACATTGTATTTTGCACCTTTTTGAGTAAAACCTTCTTGCTCTAGAACATATTCGTTGTAACGGTTAGTTCTCCACGTACTGAATTCTACAGCTTGAATCCAACTTACACCTACAACAGGATAGCGGGCATAAGCAGGGTGTCTTAGGTAGTTTTCGGTCATGGTTTCATTAAAACCTAAGCGGTTTCTCCATACCAACGTATCTGGCAAAGCGCCGTAATAAATGTTTCTATAATTCGCTTCTTCCGGAGGGAATACGCGTTTTAAGTAGTCTAGATATTCGAGGTACATCAGGTTGGTTACCTCTGTCTCATCCATATAAAATGACTGCACATGTTGTTGGGTAGGTGTGTTGTTCCAATCATGCATCACATCGTCCTGAACACGCCCCATAGTGAAGGTTCCACCTTCAATGAAGATCAAACCTGGCGCAGCTTCCTGTTCCTTGTAATCTGTATTTGCTTGAAATCCTCCGTCACGGTCATTTATACTCCATCCGGTGGCGCGGGAACTGTTTTTGTAGTCTTTGCCGTTACGGCCACAGCTCACTAAAAGCATCGTTGAAAGGCCAAAAACAAGCGTTTTAAACACAAGATTCCTATTCATATGAAAAAATTCTTAAGAAGATTTGGGACTGCAATATACTATAAAGTGCCCAAATTGCAATAAATAATTCATTTTTGCAAACGCTTAATCGTTATGATTCATTGGGGTTTACAGGGCATATAACGAAAATCAAATCCATTTAGTATAGTAATCTGATTTAAAAGGTTTATGTTAGTTTTAAGAACTGATTTGTATGAGAGCGAATTACCTTAAAATCTTTATGTTTTTGTGTGCGTTTTTGATAGTGCGCAATTCAGTTCTGAATGCTCAAGAAAAGCAGGTTGAGATCCGCTGGTCAGCGCCGGTTAATGTTGCTACTACAGAAAAACCGCTGATGGTTCCTAGTTTTGAAAAGGCACATTTTAGTTATTCGGTAAGCGAAGGTTTACGATTTGCAGATAAATGGAAGGTTTCGGCGGTATTTGATGCTTCGAGTGTTCAGCTTGGTGATGTGGTGTATGAGGCTATTTCTTCTACAGCCTTAAAAGATCTGAAGCTGGAGCTTATTCCTGATG
Organism: Leeuwenhoekiella blandensis MED217; assembly: GCF_000152985.1. Lineage (GTDB taxonomy): Bacteria > Bacteroidota > Bacteroidia > Flavobacteriales > Flavobacteriaceae > Leeuwenhoekiella > Leeuwenhoekiella blandensis. The sequence goes on from NZ_CH672395.1 coordinate 848,755, forward strand.
CTCCAAATTTAATAGCAGCATTTTCAAAAATAAGAGGAGCTTCCTATTTTCAGTTTAGCATTTCGCCTATTGTAAAGAAAAACGGAACGGTAAAACGAATCACGCGTTTTTCGATTCGATATAACGCACAGCGAAAGCCAACTATCCAACAATCCCGATTACCAGGGCGTAGTAATTCTATTTTGGATTCAGGAGATTTTTATAAATTTCACATAGATACCACCGGAGTTTTTAGGTTGGATTATGAATTCTTAGAACGTTTAGGAATGGATGTTCAAAACATCAATCCGCAGCATTTGAAAATCTACGGGGATGGTGGAGCGATGCTTCCATTAAAAAATAGCGACAACACCATTTTTGATCCTCAGGAAAACGCGATAAAAGTTGTAGGTGCAGAAGATGGAAGTTTTGACCGTGAAGACTATATTCTTTTTTATGGCGAAGGCACACGGCAATTCAATGCTGAAAGCCTGACGCATGTTAACGCGTATGATAATAAGTCTTATTATTTTATTACAGCGAGTGGTGCGCCTGGATTACGCGTAGCGCCTATGGTTGAACCGGCAGGAGTTCCTGCGCGCACCATCACAACATTTAAGGATTATCAATTTCACGAGCGCGATACGTATAATCTGCTTAATTTGGGTAGGCGATGGTTTGGAGAGCGCTTTGATGTTGAAAATGAACAGCGTTTTGATTTTACATTTCCTAATCGTGTAAATAATACGCCTCTGGACATCAGAGTTTATACTGCAGCAATTTCAGAATCTCCCACTTCCTTTGGGTTAAATGTAAACGGTCAGGCGATTACGAATCTTAATATACTGCCGATTAACGAGTCGGTTCTGGCTCGAGAAGCCTTTTATGACAGTTATCGTTTTCCTGGTGCAAACCCTGCGATCAATGTTTCAGGAGATGCTATTAGTGTGGTGTTGCAATACAATAATAACGGTAATCCATCGAGCGAAGGCTACTTAGATTTTATTGCTGTTGAAGCGACGCGCAGTTTAGCCGGTGTTGGAAACCAACTTTTATTTGATGGGATTGCTCCTGAAATAGCGAACGAGGTAGCGCGCTATGAGATTCAAAATGCTGCTGCTTTTACCGAAGTTTGGGAGATCGCGAGTCCTTCAGATATAAGTAGTTTTCAAAATACTGAAGCTGCAGCTACCATAACTTTTAATACCGCGTTGAGTTCGACTAAAAAATATGTCGCGCTTCATCCTGAGGATTTCTACGAGCCCTTAATTTACGCCGGGAATACTTCCGTAGCGAATCAAAATATAAAAGGTAGCATATTGCAGTCGGGCGGTATTTTTACAGATGTAGATTATTTAATGATCACTCCCAACGAGCTACGCGCGCAAGCTGAGCGACTGGCCCAGCACAATCGAACTTATAGAAATTTAAACGTAAAAGTGGTAACGCTTGATGCGATCTATAATGAATTCAGTTCGGGAAAACAGGATATTGGTGCGATACGTAATTTGGTTAGGTATGTTTACGAAAATGCTTCATCAGCAGAAAATAGATTAAAGTATCTCTGTTTGTTTGGAGATACCTCTTTTGATTATAAGGACCGAATCGACAATAACAATAATTTAGTCCCTACCTTCAATACGTATTATAGTTTCTCGCAATCACAATCGTATATGAGTGATGATTTCTTCGGGAGTTTGGATCCTGAAGAAGGGGTGATCGAAAATAATAGTCCGGCAGGGAGTGGCGGTTCTGACCGCTTGGATATTGCTGTGGGAAGAATTCTCGCCGATACGCCATTGCTGGCCAAAACCGCTGTTGATAAAATCATTAGTTATGATGCGCGGGCTTCATTTGGTCGCTGGCGCAACAATTTTGTGTTGGTTTCTGATGATGTTGATCAGCCTTGGGAATTTGCAGAGTTGGAGTCGACCATTGATGCTTTGGGGGATCAGATTCAGCAAGAGAAGCCCTTTATCAATGTCAAAAAGATTCACGCAGACAGCTATCAGCAACAATCTTCGGCTGGCGGTGATCGATATCCTGAAGTTAATGAGGCAATTGTAGATGCTTTAGAGTCTGGCGCTTTGGTAATGACTTACCTTGGGCACGGCGGTGAGAATACGCTGGCTTCAGAATTTATTTTTACTCGAGAAAATGCTCAGAATCTTGCAAATGGAGAGCGACTGCCGCTCATTGTTACAGTGACCTGTGAGTTTACACGATTTGATAATCCCAATCGGGTTGCTGCCGGAGAAGAATTGTTTTGGAATGAAGCCGGAGGGGCGGTTGGTCTTGTGGCGACGACTCGCGAGATCTCGGTGCGTTTGGGTGTGATATTCAACGAGGCACTGGCGTCTAATTTGTTTTCTTTTGGAACTAACACCATCAAAAGTGTTGCTGAAAATTTGCGGGAAACCAAAAACCAGATCAATGATGATAATCGAAGAGTGATCTTTTTTATAGGTGACCCGGCGATGAAGTTGGCTTTTGCAAAACCAGATATTCGATTGACGGCGATAAACGACGTGCCTTTGTCACAACCGGTAGATACGCTCAAAGCGCTGAGTCGTGTTAAAATGAGTGGTGAAGTTGTTGATGAAAGCGGTCAGTTGATTCCGCAATATTCGGGTACGCTTTCAGCAACGGTTTATGATAAGTACATCAATCAGCAAACCTTAGGCAATGACGGTACAACAGATGCAAATGGAAATCTTCTGATTCTTGACTTCAAGACCTTGGGTTCTATTTTATACCGCGGGCAAGCTAGCGTGACCAATGGTGTTTTTGATTTTGAATTTGTGGTTCCTAGAGATGTTGCTATTCCTTTAGGTAATGGGCGTGTGAATTTTTACAGCGTACGTGATGGTGTGCCAGAAGATCAGGCGGGAGCCAATGAGCAAATTCTTGTAGGCGGACTCAATGAAAATGCTGCTGAAGATACCGAGGGGCCGCTTATCAATCTTTATATGAATGATGAGAATTTTGTGAGTGGAGGAATTACCAATACATCGCCTACGCTTCTGGTAAAGCTAGAAGATGAAAGTGGAATTAATACAGCAGGCGGTATAGGGCACGATCTCATCGCAATTTTAGACGGAGATGAGGAAAATCCAATTATTCTGAATGATTTTTATGAGAGTGATGTTGATAACTTCAATCTGGGTCAGGCTTTGCGAACTTTACGCGATTTGGAACCCGGTTTACATACGGTGACTGTTGTCGCTTGGGATACGTATAACAATTCGTCCACAGCCGACTTACAATTTGTGGTCGCGGGTGACGAAGAATTGACCTTAGAGCGCGTCCTTAATTATCCCAATCCTTTTGTGAATTATACCGAGTTTTGGTTTAATCATAATCGACCTTACGAACCGTTGGAAGTTCAAGTTCAAATTTTCACAATTTCCGGAAAGGTGGTTAAAACCATCAATCAGCTGGTGACAACTACCGGATTTTTATCAAGAGAAATCACTTGGGATGGACTCGATGATTTTGGTCAAAAATTAGGAAAAGGTGTTTATGTGTATAAGATTACCGTAAAATCTACGTTAACGAACAAGAAGGTTGAAAAGTTCGAGAAATTAGTCATCCTCTAAGGTTTATCTATATATTTGTGAAAAGACCCCGTATTAATGAATAGATCATTACTTGTTTTAGGCCTTTGTTTTACAGTTCTTCAAAATTTAAAAGCTCAGGAAGTTGAAGGGCGACCCATAACTACCGGAGTTCCTTTCTTAGCGATTGCAGCAGATGCACGTTCTGCAGGAATGGGAGATCAAGGGGTGGCGACGCGTCCAGATGCATATTCGCAGCAGTGGAATCCTGCGAAGTATGCTTTTGTTGAGCAGCAACAAGGAGTGGGTTTTAATTACACACCTTATTTAAGTCAGATTGTTGATGATATTTTTTTAGGTCAGGTGACCTATTATAATCGAATTAATGATCGAAGCGCTTTTGCAGGGAGCATGCGTTATTTCAGTTTGGGAGATATTGAGTCTATTCAAAGCAGTAACCCGTCGCAAGCCGAATTAGAAAATCCGCTGATTTTAAGTCCGAATGAATTTACGCTCGATCTATCTTATGCCTTGCGTCTGGGAGATCGTTTTTCAATGGCTGTTGCCGGGCGCTATTTGCGTAGTAATTTGAGACTTCAGATCAACGAAGAAGATGCCAGTGCAGCAGGATCAATAGGTGTAGATATCGCTGGTTTTTATCAGTCAGAAGAAATAAGTTATGACGATTTCAATGGGCGATGGAGAGCAGGATTCAATATTTCAAACATAGGTCCAAAAATTCGATATGATGAGGCAGGTCAAGAAAACTTCATTCCTACCAACCTACGTCTAGGAGGTGGTTTTGATTTTATTCTTGATGCGTTTAATGTCATAGGGGTAGGTCTTGAATTCAATAAGTTGCTTGTGCCATCTCCGCAAGATTTTAATAATGATGGGGTGATCGATGGTTCTGATGCAGAAGCCTATCAGGCGATTGGCTTTTTTGAAGGAATGTTTCAATCTTTTGGAGATGCACCTAACGGAATAAGTGAAGAAATTAAAGAAGTGACCTGGTCTTTAGGTGCAGAATATAAATATGACGATGCGTTTGCTCTGCGTGCAGGGTATTTTAATGAAAGTGATTTAAAAGGTGCTCGTAAGTTCGCTACACTTGGTTTAGGATTCAAATATTCTGCAATAGATATCGACGTTTCTTATTTGTTCTCTACAACTCAAGTACGTAATCCATTAGAAAACACGCTTCGTTTTGGGATTACCTTCAGCTTTGGTAATGAGTATGTAGAATACTAAATTTCAGTATGAAAAAAATTAAAATAGAAGCTGAACTTGAGGTTTATGAAGACTTTTCAGAATTACCTCAAGATATTCAGCAGCTTATGAAAGATGCTTTTGCGGCGCGAGATTCAGCTTACGCACCTTATTCAGAATTTCACGTGGGAGCTGCTTTGTTGCTTTCTAATGGTGAGATTGTAAAAGGAAGCAATCAAGAAAACGCTGCCTATCCTTCTGGTCTTTGTGCAGAGCGAACTGCGATTTATTATGCAGGAGCCAATTTTCCCGACGAAAAACTTGAGGTTATGGCGATCTCTGCGACAGGAAAGCGCAAGCCTTCTACGACACCAATACCACCTTGTGGTGCGTGTCGTCAAGCTATAGCGGAGTATGAAGTAAAGCAAAAACAGCCGGTAGTGATTTATTTTATGGGCGCTAGCGGTAAGGTTTTTAAAAGCGATTCGCTTAGCAATTTGTTGCCGTTTATTTTCACACAAGAATATCTGTAAAATAGCGCGCTAGCTAGCGCTTAAATCCCCTGCGGATTCCCTTCAATTTTTTCTTCAAAGATTTTCACGCTTCGTCCTGAATATACTATTTTTGTTCTCCGTCTTTTTAGGCGAAACGATTATGCCGAGTAAAAATCTTGGTAGGTTTAACAAAATGATGATTTGAAGAGGTTTCTCAAATCGTTGATAAAACTCACAGCGTGAGTAAAGTGTATAGATAAATCTATAATTTAATGAAAGAAATCACAAAAGAGGTATACCTAAACTGGTATGAGGAGATGTCCTTCTGGCGCAAGTTTGAAGATAAACTGGCACAAGTTTATATTCAGCAAAAGGTGCGAGGATTTTTGCATTTGTATAATGGTCAAGAGGCAATACTCGCTGGTGCCCTTCACGCAATGGATCTTACAAAAGATAAGATGATTACGGCTTACCGTAACCATGTGCAGCCAATAGGTATGGGAGAAGATCCTAAACGTGTTATGGCTGAACTCTACGGAAAGAAGACGGGTACTTCTATGGGATTAGGTGGTTCTATGCACATCTTTTCTAAAGAACATCGTTTTTATGGTGGTCACGGTATTGTAGGGGGGCAGATTCCTCTAGGAGCCGGTCTTGCCTTTGGTGATAAATACTTTAAGCGCGATGCGGTAACCTTAACCTTTTTTGGAGACGGTGCTGCGCGTCAAGGTTCGTTGCACGAGACGTTTAACATGGCGATGAACTGGAAACTTCCGGTGGTATTTTGCGTTGAGAACAACGGTTATGCGATGGGGACTTCAGTAAAGCGTACGGCAAACCACGAGGATATCTGGAAGCTTGGTCTTGGTTATGAAATGCCTTGCGGACCAGTAGATGCGATGAATCCTGTGGCTGTGGCAGAAGCTTTTGACGAGGCGATCGCTAGAGCCCGTCGTGGAGATGGGCCAACGTTCTTAGAATTGAAAACCTATCGTTACAGAGGGCACTCAATGAGTGATGCTCAAAAGTATAGAACAAAAGATGAGGTAGCAGAATATCAAAAGATCGATCCGATCACACAAGTGAAGGATATCTTGTTAGAGAAAAAATTTGCTACAGAAGAAGAATTGAAGGCAATTGATAAGCGTGTTAAAAAACGTGTTGCCGAGTGTGAGAAATTTGCTGAAGAAAGTGACTTCCCTGAGAAAGAAGTTATGTATGATGTAGTTTACGAGCAGGAAGATTATCCATTTTTAGCACATAAACCAGAATAATATTATGGCAGAAGTAATTAAGATGCCCCGCCTTAGTGATACAATGGAAGAAGGAACCGTTGCATCTTGGCTAAAGAAAAAAGGTGATAAAGTAGAAGAAGGAGACATCCTTGCAGAGATTGAAACGGACAAAGCGACGATGGAGTTCGAATCATTCTATGAGGGAACGCTACTACATATAGGAATCGAGGAAGGTGAGACAGCAAATGTTGATGCGCTGCTTGCAATAATCGGTGAAGAAGGAGAGGATATTTCTGGTTTGATCGATGGAAGCGCAGATGCAGGATCTGATGCTGAAGAAGAATCTTCAGAGGATGATAGCGCAGAAGATGCTGAGGCTTCAAATGAAGAAGAAAGCGATGATGCTGCTGAAGAAACTTCTGATGATGCTGGTTCAGAAATTCCTGAAGGTGTTGAGGTGGTAACTATGCCACGTCTTAGCGACACGATGGAAGAAGGAACCGTTGCATCTTGGTTAAAAAAAGAAGGTGACAGCGTTGATGAAGGAGATATTCTTGCAGAAATAGAAACCGATAAAGCGACTATGGAGTTTGAGTCGTTTTATAAAGGAACTTTACTTCATATCGGTATTCAAGAAGGAGAAACTGCAAAAGTTGATTCACTACTTGCAATCATTGGTGAAGAAGGAACTGATGTTTCTGGTGTTATTAGCAATTTCAAATCTGGAGGAGCTAAGAAAGAAGCGCCGAAGAAAGAAGAAAAGCCTAAAAAAGAGGCTCCGAAAAAAGAAGAAGCTAAGAAAGAAGCTCCTAAAAAGGAGGCGCCTAAAAAGGAAGAATCAAAACCGGCAAAAAATACTTCATCTAGTGATGGTCGTATTTTTGCTTCGCCATTGGCTAAAAAACTGGCTGAGGAAAAGGGTATTGATCTGGCAAAAGTTCCGGGAAGTGGAGAGAATGGTCGCGTAGTGCGCAAAGATATTGAGAACTATACTCCGGCAGCTTCGGGAGCAGGTGTGCAGCAATTTGTTGCAACAGGTGAAGAAAGCTATGAGGATGTAAATAATTCTCAAATGCGTAAGGCGATTGCCAAGTCTCTTGGTAAATCAAAATTCACCGCACCGCATTACTACTTGAATGTAGAGTTTGATATGGAAAACATGATTGCTTTCCGCAGTCAGTTTAACCAGCTTCCGGATACTAAAGTGTCATATAACGATATGATTATTAAAGCGGTTTCTATCGCTTTAAAACAGCATCCTCAAGTAAACTCGCAATGGTTTGACGATAAGATGCGTTTAAATAATCACGTGCATATTGGTGTGGCAGTTGCTGTGCCAGACGGACTTGTAGTTCCTGTTGTTGAATTTGCAAATGAGAAGTCTTTACAGCAAATCAATGCTGAAGTAAAAGAGCTTGCAGGTAAAGCACGTAACAAAAAACTAAAGCCGGAAGAAATGCAAGGAAGTACCTTTACCATTTCTAACCTGGGAATGTTTGGTATTACAAACTTTACTTCGATCATCAATCAGCCTAACTCAGCGATCTTATCAGTAGGATCGATCATTGAGAAGCCGGTGGTGAAAGATGGTAAAATTGTAGTTGGTAACACAATGACCTTGTCTATGGCTTGTGATCACCGTACTATTGATGGTGCCACAGGTGCTCAGTTTTTACAAACATTGAAAACCTATATCGAGAATCCGGTATTGATGTTGGCTTAATTTAAGCAGCATTTTAAAAATAGATAACTTAAAAACCCATCAACATTTGATGGGTTTTTTTATATTGAACGTATGAAAAGAATTTTTTTAAGTCTGGTATATTGTACAGTATTGGCCTGCGGAAGCACTGCTGATGTACGTCAAGTTGATGCAGGAGCTGCCGCAGAAGCTTCAGAAGGTTATACGGTCTCAAATGAGCCGGCAGAAACCATCAAATCAACGGTAGCGCCTGATCCTGCTTCGGTTGCATTTCAAAAGCACGTTGACGCTTCAGCTATCAAACGACATATCGAATTTTTAGCTTCTGACGCCCTTGCCGGTAGAAAAACAGGCACAGATGGCATAGAAGAGGCAGCGACCTATATTATTAAAGAATTTCAGCAAGCTGGTGTAAAGCCTTACTTCACTTCGTATAGGGATAAGTTTGATGCAAAAGGTGTCGACGGTTACAATGTGGTTGGGATGCTTGAAGGAACTGATGCTGACTTGAAAAAGGAATTTATTGTGATCGGTGCACATTATGATCACATTGGTACGGCGAATGCTGACGGTGAAGACACTATTGCCAATGGAGCTAATGATAATGCTTCAGGAACTTCAGCTGTTATAGAATTGGCTAAGTATTTTGCTAAGGCAAAAACCAATAAGCGTAGTATTATCTTTGCGCTTTTTTCTGCGGAAGAACTGGGGCTGTTAGGATCAGCACATTTGGCTGAACGTCTTAAAACGACGAGCATCAATCCGTATGTAATGTTCAACATAGAAATGATAGGTGTGCCGATGACCGATAAAGATTATACGGTTTATCTTACCGGATATGAGAATAGCAATATGGCCCAAAAATTTAATGGGTATGCAGGGGCCAAAGTAATGGGCTTTCTGCCGCAGGCAAAACAATTCAATCTGTTTAAGCGCAGCGATAATTATGCATTTTATGCGCAATTTAAAATTCCGGCGCAGACGGTTTCAACCTTCGATTTTACCAACTTTGACCATTATCATAAAGTAGGTGATGAGGCAGCTGCTATGAATTTTGATCACGTGGCTAAGGTTGTGAATCAGTTGATTCCGGGAGTAGAAGGAATGACTAACAGTGCGACTCACGAAATACTTTGGAATGAGTAAGAATATAATAATCACAGGAACAAGTAGAGGGATTGGTTTTGAAATGGCCAGACAATTTGCTGCCGAAGGACATCAGGTTTTAGCCTTGTCGCGCAACGAGAAGCCGTTGAAAGAATTAGGAGTCGACAATATTCATTCCATTTCATTTGACATCACTAAAGCTGAAGATTTGAATAAAATATCGGCTTTTGTCAAGGCTGAATGGGAGGGTTTTGTTGATGTTTTGATACACAATGCCGGTGCATTAGTCAGCAAGCCTTTTGAGGAGCTTTCTCAAGCAGATTTTGAACAAGTATATGCTGTAAATGTATTTGGGGTCGCGACTTTAACTCAGGCTATATTACCCTTTATGAAGCCAGGTGGTCACGTGGTTACTGTGAGTAGTATGGGAGGCATTCAAGGCAGCGTGAAATTTGCAGGGCTAGCTGCGTACAGTTCGAGTAAAGGTGCTGTGATCACTTTAAGCGAATTGCTTGCTGAAGAGTATAAAGAACAGGGAATTGCCTTTAATGTTTTGGCGTTGGGAGCTGTGCAGACCGAAATGCTAGAAGAAGCTTTTCCTGGATACCAAGCACCACTTTCGGCTGAAGAAATGGCGGCATATATTAAGAATTTTGCGTTGACAGCAAACAAATTTTATAACGGAAAAGTTTTGCAGGTTTCGGCGTCTACGCCATAAACGATGAAGAATATCTTAGGCAAATACATACCAGAGCAAGCGGTTGACCCTGTTTTTGAGTTGATCAAAAATTTTGGCGTTCATCTAAAGATCGTAGATGAACGTGTCACGCGTCACGGAGATTATAGAAGGTTGCCTGGTGGCGGACATCAAATCACGGTGAATACCAATTTGAATTCCTATCGTTTTTTGATAACTTTAATTCATGAGATCGCCCATTTAGTAGCCTTCGTGAAATTTGGTAACCGAATAAAGCCGCACGGTAAAGAATGGAAATATACCTTTCAAAATTTAATGCTGCCATTTATTAGGCCCGAGATCTTTCCGAAGCAACTCTTGCCGGTTATCGCCAATCATTTTAAAAACCCTAAAGCGAGTAGCGATACCGATGCGCAATTATCATTAGCGCTTAAGCAATTTGACCCACCCAACGATAAAAGCTATATATTTGAAATTCCGCGGGGTAGTCTTTTTAAATTATATAACGGAAAAGTTTTTCAAAAAGGAGAACGTAGAATCAAACGTTATGAATGTGTAGAGACCGCCACGGGAAAAGTTTATTTATTTCAACCTAACGCAGAGGTCGAACTTTTAACTTAATAACACCAGATGACAAACAAAAACTACTATGCAATTATTATGGCCGGGGGAGTTGGTTCCCGATTTTGGCCACTGAGTAAAGCAAGTTATCCCAAGCAGTTTCACGATATTTTAGGAGCAGGAGAGACTTTAATACAACGTACTTTTGGGCGTTTGTCTCAAACCGTGCCTTCAGACAATGTTCTGGTGCTGACGAATGAGAACTATAAAGGACTGGTGAACGAGCAGTTGCCTAAGGTTAAAGATGAAAATATCGTCTTAGAGCCTGCAATGCGTAATACAGCTCCGTGTATTTTACTAGCGGCTTTAAAAATTTATAAGGCGAATCCTGATGGTGTGATGATCGTCGCTCCCAGTGATCATTGGATCGAAGATGAGCAGGCTTTTTTAGCAGATTTAAACACTGCTTTTGAAGCTTGTGCTGCTGATGATTCTGAAGAAAAATTGTTGGTTACTTTGGGTATCGAACCAACCTTCCCACATACAGGTTATGGGTATATTCAATATACAGCTGGAGACGATGCTGTAAAAGGAGTTAAGGCTTTTAAAGAGAAGCCCGATTATGAAACTGCGAAGCAATTTTTAGCAGAAGGAAATTATTCTTGGAATGCCGGTATTTTTATCTGGAGTGCCAGAGCTATTATCGAAGCTTTCGAAAAATACCTTCCTGAGATGTACGCCTTATTCAATTCTGGTTTTGAAGCGCTAAATACAGATTCAGAACAGCAATTTATTGTTGATAATTACGCTAAAGCCGAGAACATCAGTATCGATTATGGTATTCTTGAAAAAAGCGGTCACGTTGGGGTAATTCCTGCAACATTTGACTGGAGTGATCTGGGTGCTTGGGGTGCCTTATATGACAACTTAGAAAAGGATAGTGAGGACAATGTAGTCGTAAATGCCAAAACGGTAATACGCGATTCAGAAGGCAATCTCATTCGTTCTGAAAAAGGAAAAGTTGTTGTTATTGAAGGTTTAAAAGATTATATCGTAGTAGATAGTAATGAGGTTCTTGTAATTATGCCAAAGGCTAAAGAACAAGATGTGAAAATTATACGTGCTGAAGTTGAAAAGAAATTTGGTTCAGACCTCGTTTAAGCGTGAATGGAAGAGCAAAATAAGATAGCGCAGGACGAGAAAGTTTCGAATGAAGCAGTCAAGAGAGATGCGAAAACGCTTTGGTATAGTGTACGTACTTTTTTGTCTGAATTACTCGATATACGAAGTGATACCGATCGGGATTCGACAATAGAAGCTGTCAAAAAGGATATTTCATTTAAAGGGCACAACGCCTGGATTTTGATCTTTTCCATATTTGTAGCGTCCATAGGTTTAAACGTAAGCAGTACTGCCGTAGTGATCGGGGCGATGCTTATTTCTCCGCTAATGGGACCTATCGTGGGTATCGGACTTTCTCTTGCGATTAATGATATTGAAACGCTCAAACGCTCTTTGATCAACTTAGCGGTGATGATCGTGCTCAGCGTACTTACAGCAACACTTTATTTTGCTGTTTCCCCTATTTCTGAATTGACTCCGGAACTCGAAGCCCGAACGTATCCAACCATTTTAGATGTTTTGGTAGCTATTTTTGGTGGTTTGGCACTCATTGTAGCTAAAACCAAAAAAGGGACCATTGCGAGTGTGATTTTTGGTGTGGCTATCGCCACGGCCTTGATGCCTCCTTTGTGTACCGTAGGCTACGGACTAGCAATGGGAGAATGGCAGTACTATGCGGGAGCCTTTTATCTCTTTTCGATCAATGCGGTGTTTATTGCACTTTCGACATTTTTGGTAGCTAAATTTTTACGCTTCCCGATGGTGAAATATGCCAATTCTAAGCGCAGAAGATTTGTTACTCAAATGGCTTCGTTGATCGCATTGGTTGTGATGATTCCCAGTCTCTATTTGTTTTACATACTTTACAAAGAGCAGGTGTTTACTTCAGCAACTAAAGATTATGTGACTCGGGTAATCCGCTATGAGGGTGCTGAAGTTGTGAAGTTTTCACAAGATTATAAAGCCAAGCGTATCGATGTGTATCTCATTGGGGCATTGGTCCCAAAAGCTAAAATTCAGGAGTGGTACAATCAGTTGACAGAGGAGGTTTCTTTGGCAGATGTAAGTCTTAAAATACATCAGGGTTCTGATCAATCATCGCAAATGGCAGAGCAGCTTTCAAGCGCTGTAAAGTCGGGTATTCTTGAAGATCTCTATGTCAATAATCAGCAGGCATTGGCAGATAAGAATTCGCAAATTCAGTTGCTGGAAGATGAGATCAACAGACTTAAAGCTTCGGCTTTGCCTTTTCAAAGCTTGAGCGAAGAGGTGCACATTAATTATGAGAACATTGCACGTTTTGGTTTTTCGAATACGATAAATACCAATTTTGAAGAAGCAGATACTATTCCCACATTTCTCATAGAATGGAAGCCGTCACTTTCAGAAAATGCTAAGCGTAGAGAAGAGTTGAAACTGCGTGCATGGTTAAAAGTTAAGTACGATCTAGATACGCTTTCTATAGCGCGCTATTGATTTTCTTTAATAACCGCTTCGCGTACTTTTTTAAACAAGTCTGAAGAATATACAAAGTTGGTCACATCATCATTATCAGCCTTAAATATGGTTTCTTTAGAACCTTCCCAGGCAAGATGTCCTTTTTGTAGAAAAACGATCTTTTCACCAATTTCCATCACCGAGTTCATGTCGTGCGTATTGATGATGGTCGTGATCTCATACTCGTGTGTGATCTCTTGAATGAGGTTGTCAATGAGTGTTGCGGTACGTGGATCTAAACCAGAGTTTGGTTCATCACAAAACAAATACTTTGGGTTGTTTACAATGGCGCGCGCAATCGCAACACGCTTTTGCATTCCTCCTGAAATTTCTGACGGAAGCTTATTATTAGCATTGATTAAGTTTACCCGTTTGATTACTTCATTGGCACGTTCTCGGCGTTCTGCTTTACGTTGTTTGGTAAACATCTTTAGCGGAAACATAATGTTTTCTTCAACCGTCATCGAGTCAAACAAAGCGCTGCCTTGAAAAACCATTCCCATTTGCTCGCGTAACGTGCGTTGCTTTTCTGAAGATAATTCAGAGTACGCTTGACCATCATATAAAATTTTACCTTCCGTAGGTCTGAAGAGCCCTAAAAGACATTTTAAAAATACGGTTTTACCAGAACCACTCTGACCAATAATCAAGTTGGTTTTTCCTTTTTCAAATGTGGTAGAGATTCCTTTTAAGACTAATTCATCTCCGCCAAATCCTTTCTTTAATTCTTTAACTTCGATCATTAGCTTAGGAGTAATTGGGTGATTAGATAATTTGAAAGAATGATGAATACACTCGTCCATACAAAGGATGTGGTACTTGCTTTACCTACTTCAAGCGCACCACCTTTCATATAATATCCAAAATATGATGGGATAGTGGCCAATAGAATTGCAAAAACAAAAGTTTTTATAAACGCATAAACCAGCTGAAAGGGAACAAAATCTTCTTGTAAACCTTGAATAAATTGATCTCCGGTAGCAAAACCACCTAAAACTGCCGCGGTGTATCCGCCGAGAATTCCTAAAAACATAGCAATTGCGATCACAAACGGATAGAACAACATCGCGATTATTTTAGGAAAAACCAGATAATTGAGGGAGTTGATCCCCATAACTTCTAAAGCATCAATCTGCTCGGTAACACGCATCGTACCTATGCTGGAGGTAATAAAAGAGCTCACTTTACCTGCCATAATGATAGAAATGAATGTTGGAGCAAATTCTAAGATTATAGATTGTCTTGATGCAAAACCTATGAGTGATTTAGGAAGAATTGGGTTATCCATATTCAGTGCAGTTTGAATTGCGACCACACCACCCACAAAAAAGGAGATGAAACACACAATACCCAAAGAGCCTATGATAAGGTCGTCGATCTCTTTAAGAACTAAATTACGTAGAACAGATGTTTTGGTGGGCTTGATAAAAACACCCTTAAGCATCATAAAATAAAGACCTATCTCTTTCAGGTATCCCATAGTTATTTTTTCAGGTCTAAAAATAGCAAAAATAGGCGGGATGCATATTTAAGATTAACTTAAACTTACATCTTGCCTCTTATGCTTTAGCTTTGTGTGTCTAAAAATTTAACTAATGAATTTATTACCCTTAAAGTCGCTGGCGCTTGGTTTTGTCGCTTTAGCCGGTACTGTATCATTTGCTCAAGAAGCTTCGCAAAAGCCTAAACTTGTTGTAGGTATTGTGGTTGACCAAATGCGCTACGACTATCTTACACGATTTGAAAATCAATATGGAGAAGATGGTTTTAAACGCCTCCAGAATGAAGGTTTTGATTGCCGAAACAACCACTATAATTATATGCCCACCAAAACGGCACCCGGGCATACTTCGATTTACACGGGAACTACTCCGCAAAATCATGGGATCATTTCAAACAGTTGGTACAATAAATTTGAGAAAAAGGATGTGTATTGTGCCGAAGATACCACTGTAGCTTCTGTTGGGACAACCGATGTTGGTCCCGGGCAAATGTCTCCACGACGTATGCGCACTTCTACCATCACAGATCAAAACAGATTGCACACTCAAATGCGCGGAAAAACTATCGGTATTTCTATTAAAGATCGTGGTGCGATTCTTCCGGCAGGACACACTGCAAATGGCGCCTATTGGTTTCAGGGAGGTGACGAAGGCGTTTTTATCACGAGCACTTATTATATGGATGAATTGCCAAAATGGGTAAAAAATTTCAATAAGAAAAAGCCGGCTAAGGCTTATATGAAGGATTGGGATACGTATAAACCAATTAAAACCTACATAGAAAGTGGTGAAGATCTTAATGCTTATGAAGGAGGTTTTAGAGGAAAGGAAACAGCAACATTTCCTTATGACTTAAAGAAATTAGGAAAAGAGAATGGTGGTTATAGCATATTGAAAACAACGCCTTACGGAAACTCGATCACTACAGATTTTGCACTTGCTGCTCTAGACGGCGAAGATCTTGGCCAAGATGCGGATACCGATTTCCTAGCAGTAAGTTACAGCTGTACCGATTATGTTGGACACAATTTTGGAGTAAATTCTAAAGAGGTTGAAGATACCTATGTGCGTCTGGATCTAGAGATCGCAAAACTCTTAGAGGCATTAGATAAAAAAGTGGGCAAAGGAAATTACTCCGTATTTTTAACGGCTGATCACGCGGCGGTTCACGTTCCTTCTTTTTTAAGTGATAACAAGATTCCTTCTGGCTATTTTGATATGCGCAGTTTTAGAAAGGAATTGGAGGCTTTTATTCAGCAGAAATATGGTCGTGATGATTTGATCGAAGATATTTCTAACGATCAGGTGTTTTTTAGATATACCGTGCTGGCTGATGAAAGTATCGATGCCGAAGCTTTACAGAAAGACATAAAGCATTTTGCACTTCAGCATAAAAACATCAGCAAAGTGTATACGCGCGCTCAAATGGAGCAGGGATCTTACGATAGCGGTGTAGCTGCTTTGGTACAAAAAGGTTTTGATCAAGAGCGCAGTGGTGATGTGTTTTTTATTCTTGATCCGGGCTATTTAACCGGTGGTCCTACAGGTTCTTCTCACGGAACACCGTACAGTTATGACACCCATGTGCCTCTGTTATTCTATGGAAACGGAATTAAAAATGGTCATACATTTGAGCAAACGGTAATCACTGATATTGCTCCAACCGTGGCTGCACTTTTAGGAATTCAAGACCCTAACGGCACAACCGGAACAGTGGTTTCTGAAGTGTTGAAATAGGGAAATACCTGAAATGGATGAAAATTCCCGCTGATAATTAACTATTTTAACAATATGTTAACATTATTAATTATAATTCATAATTCATAATATTGTTTATTGTTAACATTTAAAATATTAATTACGAGGTATTTAAACATGAAAAATACTATAATAGCATTAATATTGCTATTTAGTTTCACAATTGCCAGCGCTTTAACTGTTTTCACTGAGCGTACAGCGCATAATTGTTCATATACTGGAGAAGATACTGATCGCTGTACAGCTAGTGAGGCTTATAGAAATGTCATTGTCTTGAGATGTAGATCTGGTAAAACATCTTGCTATTATGATTCACCAACCTTAACGCCATTTGACGATTAGTGTTAGTTTGGTATTTACAGTCTAGAACATTTCTAATACTTTAGAAGTGCTTTTTAATTTTAGAGTATGAGATTTTTTTTAGTGTTTGTGTTTATCCAATTTTATCCGTGTCATTCTCAGAAAAGTTCTCTAGATGCATTGTCTACTACTTTTGCAAAGTTTCCAGTTAATAAATCAATTGAACTTGATGAGTTCTTTTCTATAGGCGATTTTTCTGTAGATCGATTCAATATTTATAATGACTCCTTATTAGTCATAAAAATAGCTAATGAATCAAATAACCTTATTAAGTACGATTTGGTTACTCAAAAAGCTATAGGGGAATTTGTGAAGTCGGGTAGAAAATCAGATGAAGTATTAGGCTTTATGAGGTATGATTATTATGCAAATGATATTTGGATTTATGATATTGTAAAAAGTGGTCTTATGATATATAAGTACTCAACATTATATGACAGTAGTTTTAAACAATCTCGATTTTACAAATTACCTGATAATTACTATGATGTACAACTGCTTGATAGTAATACGTTTTTAACAAGTGGTAATTATAATTCTCCCTATTGGCTTGAAGAAATCAATTTACTAAGCGGTACAGTAGAAAAGCAGTATGTGCCTTACTCAGAAACCTGGCCAGATCAGTCCGTGACAAAAGCGGAGAAAACTGCTTATGAGAGTTTTTTATATGTAAAACCGGATAAGTCTAAGGCTGTTTTAGCTTCACGATATGCAGATCGCATACAATTAGTTAATCTGTCTGATGGCAGTTATAAAGTAATAAAAGGGCCTGAAAATTTTGAACCTGATTTAATTGTGATGAAAGGCTATGATGACGCAAACATAAGCGCAAGGGGGAACGATACGAGATATGCTTTTGTAAGAGGTAAAACAACCAATGAATATATATACCTTTTATATTCAGGTAACAACCATGAGGGGATAAATCGCTCATACGGGAGGTATATTTATAAATACGATTGGGATGGAAATCCTATAGAGCGTTTAGAATTACCGGAGTATTCCCGTGACTTTGCAGTGACTAGTGATGATCGTATAATTTATACATATGATCCTAAAGATAAAATGATTAAAAAAGGGAAGTTAGACCTAGACTAACATTTTACTTTTTAGGTTAAAAAAAAATACTGTCAAACCCTTAAATGTTTAGATTAGACAATAATATAATTCCATATGGAATTACTACATTAGACTGGACATAGAGTTGAATGAATATTATTGCAAGTTGTTAACTTAGCAATCATGAGACGTAAAGCCAAACATTACACTTTAGAGTTTAAGCAAAAAGCAGTAGAATTAAGTTACGCCAAAGGCAGTGTAGCACAGGTTTGTGAGGACCTGGATATCTTACCTGCTGTTCTTTACCGGTGGCGTAAAGAGCAAAAGAATTATGGTAAAAATAGTTTTCCCGGCCGTGGTAACCCTAAAATGACCGATCAACAAAAAGAGATAGCCCGTTTAAAGAAACAGCTCAAAGAAGCCGAATTAGAACGTGATATCTTAAAAAAGGCGATTGGCATCTTCTCCGCGAGCGACAAGAAAAATACAGGTTCATAAAACAGCATCGTATGAAATTTCCTGTTGAGAAGATGTGCACTATGTTAGCCGTGAGTAAAAGCGGTTATTACCACTGGTTGAAATCTGGTCCTAGCACCCTTTGGAAAGAAAATCAGAAGCTCTCTTCATTAATCAAAGATATATTTGAAGATAGTCACCAAAGCTATGGAGCTCCTAGAATAAAGGCTGAATTGAAAGCTTTGGGCTTTAAGGTATCAAAGCCTCGGGTAGCCCGTATAATGAAGGCAAACTATTTATACGCTAAGAGGAAGCGTAAGTTTAAAGCCACCACCGATAGTAACCATAAATATCCCATAGCACCAAACTTGTTGAACCAATGCTTTAATGTAGCCAGGGCTAATCAAGTATGGGTAAGCGATATTACCTATGTTCAGACCAATCAGGGTTGGAGTTACCTAACAGTGATCATTGATCTATTCAATAGAAAAGTTATAGGATGGGCTTTAAGTGATACCCTAAATACTGAGGATACTGTTATAAAAGCTTGGCAGATGGCTATTAAAAATACCACACTAACACAACCTTTGATATTCCATTCAGACCAAGGTATCCAATATGCCAGCCAAAGATTTACTAATCTACTTAAAAGCTATAATGACCTGGTAAAACAATCGATGAGTAGAAAAGGTAATTGCTGGGACAATGCCGTAGCTGAATCCTTTTTTAAATCTCTGAAAGTAGAATGGGTATATTGGCATAAATACAAGCTTAAATCACAGGCAGAGTTATCTATCTTTCAGTGGATAGAAACCTGGTACAATACCAGAAGAAGACATTCCTACTTAGGAAACAGAACTATTAAAGAATTTGAAATAGATATGTATAATCAAAAACTAGCAGCATAGTCACTCAACTTAAAGTCCAGTTTTTTGTTGCAAGTCCAATATTAATATAACCGTATGACAATGAATAGAATGAGTAAGTGTTTACTGAATGTAATTATGTCTCTGGGAATGATATTTAGTTTTTTAGGTCGAGTAAGCGGACAGGAAAAAACGATACTAAACGTGGTATACGAATTTAAACATGTGCGTGATCTTGCCAATCCTGAACCTCCTTATGTAGCAGATATGGTACTGTCCCTCGCTAAAAATACGAGCCGGTACACAACCATTTACGTTTATAACAATAATAAACCTGCATTACTAGCCCAGCAAGAACAGTTGCAAAGCACTGCGTCTTCTTCTGCAACTACCGTTGTAGGAGGCTTGGGTTTACTGGTGAATAATGGAGGCGTGTTTTTACGCGAAGAAACCTTAAAAGACCTAAAAGAACAAGCGCTAACACAGTACACCTTTTTAGGTAATAAAACCTACTTATTGAACAGTAAGATACCAGACATAAATTGGAAGATTACAAAAGACAAAAAAGAACTTGGAGGCTATAGCTGTCAAAAAGCTTTAGGTGATTATGCTGGTCGTACCTACGAAGCCTGGTTTACCACAGATTTACCTTTTCAAAATGGACCTTGGAAACTGGGAGGATTACCGGGTTTGATTCTGGAGGCACGGGATTTAAAAGAAGAAGTACAATTTATTCTTAAAGAAATAACACGCAATACAGATCCTGAAGAAACTACAGAGACTTTTCAATTATATCCACAGTTGGCAATACCTGTTAACGCTAAAGAATTAAATAGGTTAGAACATTCATTTATTAAAGATCCTATTGGCGTTTTAAATGCAGTTTTTCCAGACACCCAGGTTGCGATAATGAATATGGAAGATCCCGGTAACCGTTCTCTTGATAAGATAGAAGAATACAATCCTTTAGAATTAGACTAATATTTTACGACAAGGCTATATCATAAAACTTTTTAAGAGAATTGTTCTCCATTTTTCCTTTTATGGGATTTTTTTTATGGGATTTACGGTAATGTCTCAAAATAGATCAATAACCGGGACGGTCACCGGTGAAAATTCTGAGAGGCTTGATAGAGCAAGTGTTACTTTAGTTTCAAATGATTCTGGTGATATTCTAGCCTATACCATTTCAGATGATCAGGGCTATTTTGAGCTGGTGCTTCCCGTATTAAATGGTGAATCGCAAATCTTTTTAGAAGTGAATTATTTAGGTTTTAAGACCCAACAAATAGAACTGGCTGATGCTAAGGATGAGTATCGCTTTGTTCTGGAGCCTGATGCTACTGCATTAGATGAAATCGTTATAAAGAATAGACCGGTAGTTAAACGTAGTGGCGATACTTTAAAATACAGAGTTTCTAGTTTTCAGAAGGCAGAAGATCGTAGTATAGGGGATGTGTTAAAGCGTATGCCGGGAGTACAAGTGGGTGATGACGGTGCGATTTATTTTAATGGAGAGAAAGTTTCAAATCTTTATATTCAGGGTGATGACCTAATGGATGGCAGATATGGTCCCGCGACTAAGGCAATACGCAAAGAGGATATTCAAGGGGTAGATGTCATTCAAAACCATCAGCCCATCAAGGTGCTTCAAGAAAAGGTGCTCACAGAAAAGGTAGCAATGAACCTTGTTCTGAAGGACGAGAATAGTATGGCGGTTTCTACAAAAGCAGATATTGCCGCCGGGGCGCCGGGGCTTTATGATCTTTCAATTACACCTATACTACTCAATAAACGTATAAAAATGCTCAATACGGTAGCGATTAATAATGCGGCGGTTGATTACCGGGCAGATTTTAAACGATTGGGCGATGCAGACTTACGTTCTGATATCAGTCAGGACCCTGCTTCTTATTCTTTATCACTGGGTACGGTAGGCGCACCAGATGTACCTTTATCAACCTATTATTTCAATAAATCTAAAGTTGTTAATCTAAATAACCTGTATACTACAGATAGCGGCTTACAACTTAAATTAAATGTACAGGCGTTTACTGATACAAATGTGTTGAGCTATAACAGTAGGGTTGCAAATTTTACTGCGACAGATACGCTATCCTATTCTGAAGATCAACGCATTACCCAAAGACCTTTTTTGTTTAATAGCACGTTGAACATTCTGAAAAACAAAGAAACCAGTTTCTTTCAGAATAAGTTGAGCTTTAATGTTGATCAAAAAAATAGTGATGCAGGCATAGTTTCTAATCGCCAAAACTTTGCTCAGGAACTCCACCAAAAATCCTGGATGTTTTCTAATGATTTTAACTGGATACCTCAGTTAAAAAATGAAGGGGTGTTTGAGGTTCGCTGGTTATCCCAATACAGTACGAATGATAAAAAACTGAGTATAGGAAATGGTTATAATTCTGAAATTCCCGGATTTATGGGGATGAATGATGAGGTTAATCAATCTTTTAGATTACCCACATTTAATTCAAATGCTTATGTGTCCTACATAAAAGGAAGTAAAGTTGTTAAGCAACAATATCAATTAGGCTATTTGATAGAAAGTCAGCGTTTAGAAAGTGGTTTGAGTTTTAGGAATAATGATCAGGTTCAAGAGTTTCAAATGGATTCCGGGAACAATCTACAGTGGTTGAGGCAGCAAGTTTATTTCAAACCATCCTATCAGTTTGCTACTACAAATTTTGAAGCTTCATTAAATGTACCTGTAATATTTCAGACACTTTCTTATCAGGATAAAGCTTATGAACTGGATAAAAAAAAGACAGACTTTTTTATCAATCCTGAACTCAGCGTAAAGTATAAAATAGCTGCTGAAGAAGAACTAACAGCGCGTTATGCATATGGAAAAACCTTTGGAAACATCACGCAAGTTTTTAGAGGCGCTGTTTTACGCAATTACCGGTTTTTAGAATCAAATGAGGCAGATTTGCAGGAAACCCGGAGACAGTCGTATGGCCTCAATTATAAATTTGAAAAGTCTGTTGCACTGTTGTTTTTAAATGCAGGATTGTCTTACGAGAAAAGTCAAACAAATTCAATATTGAGTTATACCATTGAAGATGATATACAGACCATTGTCAGTTTACCCCTAAGTAACGAGACGAAGACGTATAGTGCAAATTTGAGTTTCAGTAAATATGTGTTTGCGCTAAGAAACGTGCTTTCTTTCAAATCTGGGTATAATTATTCAATCTTTAATAGACTAATTAATGATGAATTAGTCCCTTTTACAAATAACTCATTTGTCTTTTCAACACAGTTCAATAAAAAGTTCTTTAAGAAATTGACTTTCACTTACAGACCACGCTTAATTTTTAGTACAACTAAAGTAAACGAGGGATCTAGTGACAACTTAAATTATCAAACTTTTAGAGTAGATCAGGAAGGGGGTTTGAATATTCAACCTTTTCAAGGTTTTCAGCTAGGAATTGATTTAAAGCACAGTTATATGGATCAGGGCGAGCAGGAGGCGCTGCAATACTTGTTTTGTGATCTAAATTTGAAATATGCCTTAGCAAAAAAGGATGTCGATATCAGCTTAGCGCTAAATAATATATTTAATACTAAAGATTATCAGTTGTACGCTGTAAACGAGAATCAGCTACTGTCTAGTTCATACACGCTTCGTGGGGCTATGGCACTACTCAGGGTAGAGTGGTTTTTTTAGAATAATTTCTGCTTGATTTTACTCCAGCGGAGCTTTCTTATAAAAGCACCTTCATCTTGGGTAACCAAATACGGAAGGTGTTTTTTTTGTGCCTTAAAATAGCCATTGAGGTAGTTTTTAAAGAGCTTGAAGCTTTTCTTTCTAAACGCCAACTTACCTGATGCGATTGCAGTTAGCGCAAGTCCGTAACGCATTCCGTAGAAGGCCTCGCCTTGCTTGTATTTTGCTTTTGCAGAATAGGTGTGTCCGGTAGGTTTTAGGTGTTTTACCTGCAGCGCTTCATTGGTAGCAACTGCCCAGCCGTGATATTGTGCCAGCAATTCGTCTAAGGTATCCCAGCCCATCGCTGTTTTGAGTCCGCCAATGGCTTCAAAACAATCTTTTCTGTAACTTTTAAGCGCGCCGCGTATGTGATCTTTATTGGTTAGGTTCTCGAGTTCCCAAGAGCCGTTGCGTTCTACATAGCAAAAACCACCGTACATCCCCAGATTTTGATTTTGTTGAAAAGCCTTAATGACGGTTTCTAAATAGTTTTCAGGAAAAATCAAATCTGCATCGAATTTGCACAAAATGTCATAATCAGCATCTAAGCGCTCCAAACCGTAATTAAATGCCTGCACGACTTTGCTTCCGGGTAAATGTGCAGCTTCAGAAGACTTCTGTATCAGTTGAATGGAAGGATTCTTTTCAGCATACTCAAGAACGACCTCAGGAGTTTGATCGGTGCTTCCATCATCAACAATGACTATTTTTTCTGCTGAAAAACGTTGCGCCAGAAGCGAGTCTAAGGTTTTGCCTATTAGTGCAGCCTCGTTATACGCCGGTATGATGATTACTAGTTTCATTTTCGCTCTGCGTAAATAAGGTAATAGCGCGGGGTAAAAAGCCTGAGTAACGGTCTAAAGCCTATTTTTTTTACCGGATGTGTGAATTTTTCCCGCTTTTTGATCTCCCAACCTGACTTTTCTAAAAGCCAGTCAAACTGCCAATCTTCAAACTCGTGATAATGACGATCCCAAGCGTCAGTTTTACTTTGGTAGGCCGGCGAAAACCACAATTTAAGCGGAATACTCGCCACAAGCTTATCGGCTTCAATAGCTTTTAAAACATTAAAAGGTGCTAGCAGATGTTCAAAGATTTCAAAGGCAGTAACAGCATCAACAGTTGTGTTTTTTACAGCGGTGGTGTCAAGATCCAGATCTTCTCCAGAGGTGTTTTGAACCGAATATCCTTCAGTCTTCATAATTTCAGAAAAAGGATTTTCAACTCCCAAATCAAGGATTTTAGCTTCTTTGGGCAGCACTTCTTTTAAGAAGCGCGCGGTAATTGCGTAGCGTTTGTTGGGAAAAGTTTTTTCGTACACCGTTTTTAGTTTACTTGATAAAGCAGCAAATGTAACAGATTAGGTTGAGTTATAATGAAGGTATAAATCTTCATGATGTTGCTATTGGCTAAAATAATTTTACTTTTAAACTGCTATTTAGAATTACGTAAATTTGCGGCTTGTTATTTAACTGACTTACCAATTATGGCAAACCACCAGCTCGATCCCCAAAAATGGGTGGATAAATACTCAGATTACCTCTACAATTACACGATTGTAAAGGTGAACGATAAGGAGGTGGCCGAAGATATAATTTCAGAAACCTTTTTAGCAGGTTTAAAGTCAATGAAAAACTTTAAAGGAGAAGCCAGCGAGCGTACATGGCTGATTTCTATTTTAAAACGTAAAATAATTGACTATTATCGCAAAATAAATTCTAACAAGGGCAAGGCAGAGGTTCGTATGAACTATTCAAACGATGAAGAAGCAGGCGACTGGTTAGAAGAACGTGTTGCAGATCCTTTTGATCGTACCGCCGAAGATGATCTTGAAAATACCGAATTGGGTGTTGCGATCTATGCGTGTCTGGGCAAATTGCCAGAAAAACAGGCAGCTATCTTTAGAAAAAAAACGATAGAAGGCCAGGATACTGAAACTATTTGTAAAGAATTTGATATTACGCCGTCTAATTTGTGGGTAATCATTCACAGAGCCCGTACGGCGCTAGCAAGCTGTCTTGAAGAAAATTGGTTATAAAAGATGAAACTATTTGTAGATTGTAAAAAAGCAGGACACTTATGTGACAAAGGTCAATATGAGGATGCTTCTTTTTTTGAAAAGCTTAGCGTGCGTATGCACGTGATGATGTGCAAGCAATGCGCCAAGTACTCAGAGCGCAACGCAAAGCTTACCAAACTTTTGAAAGATTCTAAGTGTAAGCAAATGCCAGAAGAATGCAAGAAGCGCATACGTGAAGAGTTAGCACGTGAACTTGCTAAAAAGCCAGAATAAAAATTGCCCATAAGATCGGGATTCCTTCCACAAAGAACGAAGCATAGTAAGAAGATTGCTTCGTGCTCGATTTTAGAATTGCAAAGGCTGTGATCAATAAAATACAGTACTGTACAATGCTGTAAGCAGAGAAGGTTTCAGTTTTTAAAACTTCCAGAATAACACACCCTAATACCATTGATAAACCAAATAGCTTGGTTTTTTTTATGCCTAATACTTGCGGTAAAGTTCCCAGCGCGGCTGAGTCATAGGTAAGATCGCGTATCTCAAAAGGGATGATCAAAGCCAGAACCAGCATAAAGCGTTGTGCAAGCATCAGGTAGAATTCGGTTGTAAACGCAGATGCCTCATACACTACCGGTAAATACACAGAAACACCGGCCCATACTACGGCAATGATGAAAATTTTCAGTGTGGGTAAGGTTCTTAAGTTGGTGTTATTCGGTAAAAAAGGGACTGCATAAAGAGCTGTCAAGAGAGCCAGCGGAGCGCAGGAAAGCCAAAATTCCAAATCAAATTGAAACGCAAAATAGGCTAAGGCTAAAATGCAAAC
Source organism: Leeuwenhoekiella blandensis MED217 (assembly GCF_000152985.1). Lineage (GTDB taxonomy): Bacteria > Bacteroidota > Bacteroidia > Flavobacteriales > Flavobacteriaceae > Leeuwenhoekiella > Leeuwenhoekiella blandensis. The sequence continues at coordinate 874,498 of NZ_CH672395.1, forward strand.
GAATGAAAATAGTTGAATCACCTTAAGCCTTTTGGTGAGGTTGCGATGATGTAATCCTGCTACCGAAGCATATTTAACAAAGTTGTAGCCGGTAATTGTACCTAAAAAGATAAAGGCGTTGAAGTTAAAATCGAGACTCAGCTCAAGTTCTTTTTCGGTTACAAAAACAAGAGAAAGCACAGCAAAAGCCACGTGAATACTGCTGTTGATGTAAAAATCAAAAAGCCCCTTAAGGTGTTTCATCAGGTAAAGATAGGGTATGTGTTAATAAGTGCTTTAAGTGGTTAAAAAAGTAGGAGGTATATCGATGAAAATATATATCTGAAATTGTACTTTTGCGCCATTCTAAACACACATAAATTGCATATGAGAACAGATGTTTTTTCACTAAGACACATTGGTCCAAGACCTGAGGAGAAAGAGGAGATGTTAAAAGCGATCGGGGCAGAAACTATAGATCAATTGATCTATGAGACCTTACCTGATGGAATTAAATTGAAAAAAGCCCTTGATTTGGAGCCGGCGCTTAGTGAGTATGAGTATGCCACGCACATCAATGCTTTGGCCAATAAAAACAAACTGTTTAAAACCTACATTGGTTTAGGATACCACGAGTCTAAAATCCCTGCGGTTATTCAGCGTAATATTTTAGAGAATCCGGGTTGGTACACAGCCTACACGCCGTATCAAGCGGAGATTGCTCAAGGTCGTCTTGAAGCTTTATTGAACTTCCAGACAATGATTAGTGATCTGACCGGGATGGAACTTGCTAATGCCTCATTACTTGATGAGTCTACCGCAGCGGCAGAGGCGATGACGCTACTCGCAGCAGTTCGCAGCCGAGCTCAGAAAAAGAACGAAGTGGTTAAATTCTTTGTTGATAAAGAAGTTTTACCACAAACCTTATCTGTATTAGAAACACGAGCGCTTCCGGTAGGTGTAGAGTTGGTAATAGGTAATCCGCAAGAATTTGACTTTAGTTCAGAATTCTTTGGAGCCTTGTTACAATACCCTTCAGCATCAGGTGAAGTTCACGATTATGCCGGATTTATTGCTAAAGCTAAAGAAGCAGATATCAAAGTTGCTGTTGCGGCAGATATTATGAGCTTGGTGCTTTTAGAATCACCGGGGCATTTAGGCGCAGATGTTGTGGTTGGTACTACCCAGCGTTTCGGAATTCCGTTAGGATACGGTGGGCCGCACGCTGCTTATTTTGCGACACGTGAGGAATATAAAAGAAATATCCCGGGGCGTATCATTGGGGTGACCAAAGATCGCAATGGAGACCGTGCGTTACGTATGGCGCTTCAAACCCGAGAGCAACATATCAAGCGCGATAAAGCGACTTCAAACATTTGTACAGCTCAAGTACTTCTTGCTGTTATGGCAGGGATGTATGGGGTGTATCACGGACCAAAAGGTCTTGAATATATCGCGACCAAAATTCAACGTACTGCAGCAACCCTTGCCGATGCGTTAGAAAATTTAGGATTGTATCAGCTGAATTCTGCTTATTTTGATACCATTCGAGTAAAAACAGATGCGGCAACAGTGCGCAAGTATGCAGAAGCAAATGAGATCAACTTCTACTATCCGGATGCTGAAACCGTTTCAATTGCGGTAAACGAAGCGACAAGCCTTTCTGATCTTAATAAAGTTATTTCCGTTTTTGCTGAAGCTTTAGGTAAAGAATTCACGCATTTAGAAGCTTTGGTTGACGAGATTACGATCCCGGAAGCTTTAGGTCGTAAAACAGAATTTATGACCAACGAGGTGTTTAACAGCTATCATTCTGAAACGGAGTTGATGCGTTACATCAAGCGTTTAGAGCGTAAAGATCTTTCGTTAAATCACAGTATGATCTCGTTAGGATCGTGTACGATGAAGCTGAATGCTGCTGCCGAAATGCTTCCGCTAAGTGATGCGCGTTGGGGCGGAATTCACCCGTTTGTGCCGGTAGAACAAGCCGAAGGATATCAAACGGTTCTTAAAAAATTAGAAGATCAACTAACCGAAATTACCGGTTTTGCAGGAACAAGTCTTCAGCCTAATTCCGGAGCGCAAGGAGAATATGCAGGATTGATGGTGATTAAAGCCTACCACGAAAGTAGAAATGATCATCATAGAAATATTTGCTTAATTCCATCTTCTGCACACGGGACAAACCCTGCAAGTGCCGTGATGGCCGGGATGCAGGTAGTAGTAACCAAAGCTACTGAAGCAGGAAACATCGACGTTGACGATCTTCGTGAAAAAGCTGAAAAATATAAAGATAACCTTGCTGCCTTGATGGTGACTTATCCATCAACACACGGAGTTTATGAAAGCGCGATTCAAGAAATTACTTCGATCATTCACGAGAATGGTGGTCAGGTGTATATGGATGGTGCCAATATGAATGCGCAGGTTGGTTTGACCAATCCAGGGAAAATTGGTGCCGATGTTTGTCACCTTAACTTGCATAAAACCTTTGCAATTCCTCACGGTGGTGGTGGACCAGGCGTAGGACCTATTTGTGTGGCAGAGCAGCTGGTTCCGTTTTTACCAACGAACCCGGTGATCAAGACCGGAGGCGAACAAGCGATTTCTGCGATTTCTGCAGCACCTTGGGGATCTTCTTTAGTGTGTTTGATCAGTTATGCCTACATCAAAATGCTAGGCGCAGACGGACTGAAACAATCTACGGAAGCTGCCATTCTAAATGCCAACTATATCAAAGAGCGTTTAAAAGGTGCTTTTGAAGTATTGTATTCTGGTGAAAAAGGACGTGCGGCTCACGAGATGATCATCGATTGTCGTCCATTTAAAGATAATGGGATCGAGGTGGTTGATATCGCTAAGCGTTTAATTGATTACGGTTTTCATTCGCCTACGGTATCTTTCCCGGTTGCAGGAACAATGATGATCGAGCCTACAGAGAGTGAAAGCAAGCAGGAGTTAGATCGTTTTTGTGATGCAATGATCAGTATTAGAAAAGAGATCGATCAGGCAACTGCAGATAATGATAATAACGTGCTTAAAAATGCACCGCACACGATGCATATGTTGACTGCTGAAACTTGGGATTTACCGTATACGCGCCAGCAAGCGGCTTATCCGCTGGAGTATGTTGCAGATAACAAATTCTGGCCTTCTGTACGTCGAGTAGATGATGCTTACGGGGACCGAAACCTAATCTGTACCTGTGCTCCAATTGAAGAATATATGGAAGAAGCGTAGTCTTCTAAAACATAAATTAAAAAGCGCCATTCATAACGAGTGGCGCTTTTTTGTTTACAGCAGATCATCATCTAAATACAGTCCAAAAGGAATACAGATAACGAGTGCTGGTAAAGAGCCCATTACAAAACAATAAAGAGGAGAGGCCCACAGCATTGTCAAGTTTTCTGAAAAGTGTTCAGGATTTATAGAGCAATCATAAATGAAATAAGGGATGTCGAAAATCAACGAGAAGACGAGTAATGACAGGAATGTATAGGCCAATCCCATCAGTTTAGGATTTCGGCCTCGGCGAATTGATTTTAAGCAAAAAGCACTCGTACCGATACTAACCAAATAATTCAACATGCAGGCTATTAAAAAGAAGTAAATTATTTTGCTATCAAATACAGTTTTTATTGAATCAAATAAAAAGTGCATCATAGCCAAAAATGAAATAAGAGCAAACGTGCCTAGTAAAATACCTCCTTTGATGGCTTTGGATTCAAGTCTCATTATTCAACAGTATTTAAATGTTGTCTGGATTTTTTTCTTCCTCTAAAGAATAAAAAGATATTAAAGAAGAGTATCAAGCCTAAATAGATTGTAAAACCACCAATCTTTGAGCTTAGAACTTCGGCTAGATTTTGATAGGTGTTATCAAAACCATAGTCTTGGATTTCCATAATGAGCAAAGCAAACCCAATATTCAAAAGATAGAATCCTACCTTAAAAAGTCGGTTAGTAGCAAGGGCGATTTCCTCTTTCCCTTTAAAAATATCTATCATAAATAACCTTCCATTGGTGAACAGGATATTAGATACAAAAAGCGTTAGGGTGATTGTAATGGGTAAATAGATGAGGTAACCGATTAGAATTTTTGAAGTTTCCATAAGTAAGTGATTTTAAGAATTAAATAGTTTATTAAATAAATGTGTAATAAAGTAGATGTTGAAATAGTGAAGTGTGGCCAGCAGAAAAAGTAAGAAGCCTATATACTTGCTTAGTTCGTGTATGATATCAATCGGACTCGTGATCTTAGGCCAACCACTGATAGTCACAATTACAAACCCAATGTTAATGAGGTAATAGCCTGCAAGTAGAAGTTTGTTAGTGCGATCTGTAAGGTTATGGTCTTGAACTACATTGAAAATAAATGCTCTTCCATTGGTGTAGCATACTTTTCCTATATAATAGATGACGCCAATCATTAAAATGAGGTAAACAGCATATGTGAATAAATTATAGTTCATATCATTATTTTTAAACTTTCAGAAAATATTGAAATATATAATTGTGAATGTTTCTGGAAAATTCTTCTCAGCCTGAATTTATTCCATAGAAACCAAAGCTTAGATCTAGGTCATCAGTTTCATGATGGTTTTAGTGATCCAATTTTCTTTTTGGTTAACGATTTTCTCCAGCATCGTATCTGCTTTGTTTACAAAATCGTGAAGCTCTTGCGTTTTCATTTTAAACTTTAAAGCTTCCGGACTTTCATCGGTTTCGTCAAAGTTTTTTACGCCTTCTAGAACGCGAAGTGCCGGTTTGATCTCCCGTTTGCTCCGTTCCACAGCAATCTTGCGGGCCAGGGAATCAACGTCCTGATCAGCTTTAAAATACTCCCGACGCTCACCGGGTTTGTACTCTTTATATACAATGCCCCAGTCAATAAGTCCGCGTAGGTTCATACTGGCATTACCACGAGAGATCTGCAACTCTTCCATCACATCTTCCATAGAAAGCGAATCTGGAGAGATCATTAATAATGCATGAATTTGCGCCATGGTTTTATTAATGCCCCATTGCGAACCTAATGCGCCCCAGGTTTGTAAAAATTGTGCTTTTGCTTCGTTGAATTCCATACTCAAATATAATTAAATATTTTAAAGTTTCAGTAATTATTGAAACTTATTTACTGGTACCGCCAATAGGTATAATTTTTAAAGACTTGATTCGAAATTGAAAACCAGTTTCTAACTATTTCTTCAAGGACTTGCAGTGAGGTTGTTTACTGCTTTAGTAAAACTATCTTTGCGCTATGAACGCATTAATTATAGGTAATGTTTGGCCGGAGCCGGTTTCGTCTGCGGCGGGAACGCGCATTATGCAACTGCTGGGAAGCTTGCAAGCCCAGGGGTATGCTGTGAGTTTTGCTTGTGCCGCAGGTAAAACGCCCTACGCTGAAGACTTGAAGGCGCTAGGTGTACAAACGCACAATATTCAATTGAACAACGCTTCATTTGATGTCTTTATCAAAGAACTCAATCCCGATCTGGTGTTGTTTGACAAGTTCGTGATCGAAGAGCAATTCGGTTGGCGGGTAAAAGAGCAGTGTCCGGGTGCGCTACGTGTTTTAGAAACGATTGACTTGCACGGCTTGAGAAAGGGGAGAGAGGCTGCTCTAAAAGCGAATGAAGCCTTTTCTGAAAGGCATTTGCATACCGATTACGCAAAGCGCGAGCTCGCCAGTATCTATCGTTGCGATCTCTCCTTAATTATTTCGGAAGCTGAAATGCAGTTGCTGCAGGAGTTTTTTAAAGTGCCCGATTCGCAATTGTTGTACTTGCCGTTTATGGTTGCACCAATTACCTCGGAAGAGCAGCAGGCTTGGAAATCTTTTGAGACGCGGAAGCATTTTGTGACGATCGGGAATTTTAGACACGAACCCAATTGGCTTTCGGTGCGGTATTTAAAAACGGAAATCTGGCCGCTCATTCGTAAGCAGTTACCGGATGCCGAAATGCGTGTTTACGGTTCGTATCCCGCAGAAAAGCATACGCAGTTGCATAATCCTAAAGAGCATTTTTATGTTTTGGGCAGAGCCGAAAGCGCGCACGAAGTTATAGAAGAAGCTCGGGTATTACTCGCACCTTTACTCACAGGAGCAGGTTTAAAAGGAAAATTACTGGACGCCATGCAATGCGGAACGCCGGCAGTAACGACAAGCGTCGGTGCAGAAGGAATGCACGGCGAACTAGACTTCAACGGAAGCGTGGTCGATGATCCTAAAGCCTTTGCAGAAGCTGCAATCGCATTATATAAGGACAAGAATAAATTTGCAGAAGCGCAAGCCAATGGGGCAATCATTGTAAATCAACGCTTTTCTAAAGAAGAATGGAATTCTGTTTTCAAAAAGCGGCTGAGTGATTTACAAGACAATCTGGAAACCCATCGCCTTTCAAATTTTACAGGCGCAATGCTTTGGCATCAATCGCTTCAAGCTTCTAAGTTTATGAGTAAATGGATCGAGGAAAAGAATAAATAAAAAAGCCTCATCAAGTGATGAGGCTTAGGCTTTTCTATTTAATCAATCCGGCTCTTTTTAAAAGTGCTTCAGGATTAGGTTCTTTTCCGCGGAAGCGCTTGTATAAAACCATAGGATCTTCGGTGCCTCCTTGAGAGAGTACGTGATCTTTAAATTTCTGCGCGACTTCAGCATTAAAAATACCGTTTTCTTTAAAGTATGCAAAAGCATCAGCATCCAAGACTTCTGCCCATTTGTACGAATAGTATCCGCTAGAATATCCACCTTGAAAAATATGCGAGAATGAAACACTCATACAGTTCTCGGCAACATCCGGGTAGAGTTTGGTGTTTTCAAAAGCAGCTTTTTCGTGCGCTTTTACATCGGTTATTCCGCTAGGGTCTGCACCGTGCCAAGACATATCCAAAATACCAAAACTCAACTGGCGCAGCGTTTGCATCCCTTCTTGAAAGTTGGCTGCTTTTTTGATCTTATCGATCAATACCATCGGGATGGTTTCTCCGGTCTCGTAATGCTTGGCAAATAATTCTAAAGCCTCAGGCTCGTAACACCAGTTCTCTAAAACCTGACTTGGTAATTCAACAAAATCCCAATATACAGATGGCCCAGACAGGCTAGGATAGGTGGTGTTTGCTAACATTCCGTGAAGTCCATGGCCAAACTCGTGAAACAGTGTAGTCACCTCGTTAAAAGTTAATAAAGACGGTTTTGAAGCCGTCGGTTTTGTAAAGTTGCACACATTAGAAACGTGTGGTCGCTCATTCACTCCATCTTTTTTAAACTGACCTTTGTATTGCGTCATCCAAGCTCCTGCACGTTTCCCGGCACGCGGATGAAAATCAGCATAAAAAATGGCGATAAAATTATCCTTGTCATCAAAAACCTGATACGTCTTTACGTCTTTGTGATATTTTGGAATGTCTTGTACTTCAACAAAACGAAGCTTGTATAATTTCTGAGCAATAGTGAAGACGCCGTTAATAACATTCTCTAATTTAAAGTAGGGCTTCAGTTGCTCATCATCCAATTCAAAAAGCTCTTGCTTCAGTTTTTCAGAATAAAAAGCGCTGTCCCATTTTTGTAATTCTTCGATGCCATCGCGTTTCTTAGCGAAGTTGGCAAGTTGTGTAAATTCGCGTTCAGCCGCAGGTTTAGCTTTCTCCAGTAGATCTTGTAAGAAACGTTCTACATTCTCAGGGCTTTTAGCCATACGCTCTTCGAGAACAAAATGCGCATGGGTTTTATAGCCTAAAAGATTAGCGCGTTCCTGACGCAGATTCACGATTTTAAGAACATTCTCCTGATTGTCTAGTTCGTCATTATGAAAACCTTTTGCCCCGAAGGCTATCGCCATTTTTTTACGCAATTCACGGTTTTCAGCATATTTCATAAACGGAATGTAGCTAGGATATTCAAGTGTAAACACCCAGCCTTCTTTCCCTTTTTCCTCAGCGGTTTGTGCTGCAGCTTCTTTGGTGCTTTCCGGTAATCCGGCAAGGTCTGCTTCATCAGTAAGATGCAACTCAAACTTGTTTGTTTCGGCTAAAACATTTTCGCCAAATGTTAGCGAAAGCTTGGACAATTCGGTATCGATCTCACGTAAACGTGCTTTTTTGTCTTCAGCTAAATTAGCACCGTTGCGAGAAAAACCTTTATAGCGTTTATCTAATAACACTTCCTCTTCTCTGGTAAGATCAAGAGACTCGCGTGAATCGTAAACATTTTTAACGCGTTTAAACAAAGCTTCGTTAAGCGTAATGTCATTAGAAAACTCTGATAATAGCGGAGAAACCTCTTGGGCCGTTTTCTGAATCGTCTCGTTGGTTTCGGCACTATTCAAGTTAAAAAAGATGCTGGTTACCCGGTCTAATTGGTAACCTGCATAATCCAGCGCGGCAATGGTATTCTCAAAAGTTGCGGGTTCTGGATTGTTAGTTATTAGATCTATTTCTTGTCTTGCCTGAGCGATAGCTGCTTCAATCGCAGGCTTATAGTCTTCATTTTGTATCGCATCAAAAGGTGCGATATCAAAATTTTGCAGCAATATATTTTCTGAATCTTTCAATTTTCTCTAGATTTTTTTGAATTAAATGTATTTTAGCTAGTATTATGATATCTTTGACGATAATTTTCTTTACTTTAAAGTAAATTTGTTACTCCAAAAATACTAGCACAGATATGTAGCAAGGGTTTGATTAATAATATTTAGAATGGTTAATAAATACTTTAATTTACCTTATACATTTCTCGAGAGCCGTTTTTAACGGCTCTCTTTTTTTGCACGGCTAAAAGGTTGAAGAATAAAGGCTTGCCTAAAAGTCCTTTACTTTTTGATCGAGGCAGCGCCTTTGATCACTTTTTCTTTGAGTCCGTTTTTGAAGGCAATGATATTCTCACGAATCTTTACATCTGAAGCTCCAAGAATTTGAGCAGCCAGTATTCCTGCATTTTGAGCGCCGTCAAGGGCTACCGTTGCCACAGGAACACCTCCCGGCATTTGTAGAATAGAAAGCACAGAATCCCACCCGTCTATCGAATTACGGGATTTTACGGGTACGCCAATTACGGGTAGCGGAGATAATGAAGCGATCATTCCCGGTAAATGTGCTGCACCACCAGCACCGGCGATAATCACCTGAATACCGCGCTCATGCGCGTTTTTACCATAGTCAAACAATTTATCTGGAGTGCGGTGTGCCGAAACGATATCAACTTCAGTTTTGATTCCCAGTTGTTCAAGAACATCTATCGCTGCTTGCATCACCGGCATATCGCTGGTGCTTCCCATGATTATTCCTACCATAATTGTTTTTTTAGTACGCTAAGTGCGTTTTGAATTGAATTTATTTTGTTGAAGTTCAGAAATTATTTGGTGATCACGCGAATAGCATTTTTAACTTGTTCGGCAATTTTGCGCGCTTCACTCAAGTCGCTGTTCACGATCGTCACGTGGCCCATCTTTCTAAAAGGTCTGGTCTCGCGTTTTCCATAAATATGCGGAGTAACGCCTTTAAGCGCCATAATATCTTCGATCTTCTCGTAGTACACGTCGCCGGTGTAACCTTCTGCTCCCACAAGATTTACCATCACAGCTCCTATTTTACTTTCGGTTTCTCCTAACGGAAGGTTTAAAATCGCGCGTAAATGCTGCTCAAACTGATTGGTATAACTTCCTTCGATGCTATAATGACCGCTGTTGTGCGGGCGCGGAGCAACTTCGTTTACTAAAATCTCATCATCTTGAGTCTGAAACATTTCTACAGCTAGCAATCCCACGTGTTCAAACGCTTCAGAAACCTGAGTGGCAACTTCACGCACTTTTTTTGCGACTTCATCATCAATGCGGCCCGGGCAGATCACATACTCGACCTGATTGGCCTCTGGATGAAATTCCATTTCTACGACAGGATATGTTTTTACTTCACCTTTTGGGGATCGTACCACGATTACAGCCAACTCATTCTTAAACGGAATCATTTGCTCTGCGATGCACGGCGTGTCTGTAAGTTTCTCGAGATCTTCCTGAGAGCGAACGACCTGAACCCCTTTGCCGTCATAGCCGCCTTGCGTGCTTTTCCACACAAATGGAAAGCTGTTTTGATTAGCGGTAAGCGCAAGTTTAAGATCATCGAGCGTTGGATATTTTTTATAGGGTGCCGTCGGAATATTTTTTTCGGTATAAAAATCCTTTTGAATTCCTTTATCCTGAATTTTTCGCAAGGTTTGCGGACTAGGATAAACGGCGATTCCCTCGTTTTCCAGTTTTTCTAAAGCGTCAACATTTACGGCTTCGATCTCAAAAGTCACTACATCTGCCTGCTTTCCGAAGTTGTAAACGGTATCAAAATCCATCAAGTCTCCTTGTTGAAAATAATTGGCTGCTAAGCGAGAAGGCGCTTCCGGATTAGGATCTAAAACCAGCGTTTGGATATCAAATTTACGGGTCTCATAAAGTAGCATTTTACCCAATTGACCACCGCCAAGAATAGCGAGTTTAAAATCTGAAGAAAAATATGAGGTCATTAATTCTATGTCTTTATACGATAAAAAATTAGTCTTGCAAAAGTAACTTATTACCTATAGAAAGTCGAATTGCGTCGGCAAATACTTCGGTTTAAAAAGCTCAAAAAAAGAATTAAAGCGGGTTTAGTGTAATTCAATGTTGGTCAACCCAATATTCATCTACAATATGTATATTTGGCATCTAGCTAGAACCACAGCCAAACTAACCATGATCACGTTAAACGGACTTCAGTTTCAGGAGTATATTTCAGAGGCTACATTGCTTAAGGCGATTGATGAGGTTGCCGCTCAAATCAATAGTGATTTTAAAGGGAAAGAGCCCGTTTTTTTAGTCGTGCTCAACGGTGCTTATAAGTTTGCGACAGAGCTTTTAAGCAGGTTTGAAGGCGATTGCGAGATCGAGTTTATTAAAATGAGTTCTTATGATGGGACCTCAAGCACAGGGCAGGTTCAAACGCATATTCCTTTAGAGGCAGATCTTGAAGAACGCGAGGTCGTGATTGTTGAAGATATTGTAGATAGCGGTAACACTATTGAAAAAATAACGCAAATGATGGTACAGGCCGGCGTAAACAAATACCGTATTGCAAGTTTGTTTTACAAGCCCGAAGCCTATACCAAAGAATATAAAATACACTATGTTGGCCTAGAAATTCCTAATGATTTTATTGTAGGATATGGTCTTGATTACAACGGTTTGGGGCGTAACCTCAATGCTATTTATAAACTAAAAACCACAAAAATGACAAATTTGGTATTGTTTGGCCCTCCTGGAGCAGGTAAGGGTACACAAGCCTCTTTTTTAAAGGAAAAATACAATCTGGTTCATATTTCTACCGGAGATGTTTTTAGATACAACATTAAAAACGCTACAGAGCTGGGAACCTTGGCAAAATCATATATTGATAAAGGACAATTGGTTCCAGATTCGGTAACCATAGATATGTTGAGTGCAACAGTAGATGAAACTCCAGATGCCAATGGGTTTATTTTTGATGGTTTTCCTAGAACAACAGCACAAGCTGAAGCTTTAGATAAACTTCTTGCTGAAAAGGGAACTGAAGTTTCTGCAATGATCGCGCTAGAAGTTGATGACGAGATTTTAGTAAAACGTCTTTTGGAACGCGGAAAAACTTCAGGAAGAAAGGACGACGCAGATGAGACTGTAATTCGCAACCGAATCAAAGTGTATTATGATGAGACGGCGATTTTAAAAGGCTACTATCAAAAACAGGATAAGTATTTTGGTGTAGACGGTGTAGGCGAAATAAACGAAATCACAACACGCTTAAGCAGCGTTATAGATAAGCTTTAAACAGTTTAGGGTTTCGCGTTTGCAGTTTAAAAGCAGGGAAGTTTGGCGACAGTTGAAAAATTCGAAGATCTTGAAGTTTGGCAATTATCTCGGGATTTATGTCAAAAGATAGAGGCTTTAATTGCTTCAGATGAATTATCAAGACGTTACGCGCTAAAGGATCAGATAGATAGAAGCTCCGGTTCAATTATGGATAACATTGCTGAAGGCTTTGGGAGATCGGGAAGTTTAGAATTTAGAAATTTTTTAGGCTATGCTAAAGGCTCTTGCTCTGAGTTAAAATCACAAATTTATCGGTTGTACGATAAGCAGTTAATACTACAGAAAGATTACGAGGATTTAATAGAACAATGCGACCATATTAACGCAAAACCAGGCTCTTTCATTAAATATTTAAGCTCAACAAAATACAGAGGAACTAAATTCAAATGTTAGTTTCAAAACAGAAAACAATAAACAGAAAACAGAACAGAAGATGACCGAAGGAAATTTTGTTGATTATGTAAAAATGCACGTAACCTCAGGAAAAGGAGGTGCAGGCTCTGCGCATTTGCGACGAGAAAAGTTTGTGGCAAAAGGTGGGCCTGATGGAGGTGATGGTGGTCGTGGCGGTCATATAATCGCGCGTGCCAATCCAAATCTATGGACCTTACTTCACCTCAAGTTTAAGAGACATCTTAAGGCAGGTCACGGTGCCAATGGTGGAAAGCAAACCAGTACCGGAGCTGATGGTGAAGATGTGTATATCGAAGTGCCTTTGGGGACTGTGATACGCGATACAGAAACACAAGAAGTTTTAAAAGAGATCACCGAAGAAGGGCAAGAATATATCATCGCGGAAGGTGGTATGGGCGGACTAGGAAACTCGCACTTTAAAACAGCGACCAATCAGACGCCGCGCTATGCACAACCCGGTATAGACGGGCAAGAAGTTGATGTAACTTTGGAGTTGAAGGTGCTTGCAGACGTTGGTCTTGTAGGTTTTCCTAATGCAGGTAAGTCTACTTTACTCTCTGTAATTACAGCAGCAAAACCCAAAATAGCAAATTACGAGTTTACTACCTTGAAGCCTAATTTAGGAATTGTTCAGTATCGGGATTTTCAGACTTTTGTGATTGCAGATATTCCGGGGATCATTGAGGGCGCAGCAGAAGGAAAAGGATTAGGATATCGCTTTCTTCGGCATATCGAGCGTAATTCTACCTTGCTTTTTATGATTCCGGCAGATGCACCAGATATCGCCGAGCAATACCAGATATTATTGCACGAATTAGAAAAATACAATCCGGAGCTTTTAGATAAAGATCGGTTGATCGCGATCACAAAAAGCGATATGCTGGATGCTGAATTAAAGGCAGAACTTAAAGCAGAGTTAGATAAGAATTTGCCTATAGAATATATGTTTATTTCTTCGGTAGCACAGCAAGGACTTACGCAGCTTAAGGACCGTTTGTGGGCCATGCTTAACCGTCCCGCTGTAGAAGAATAGCTCGGGTTTTAGGATTTTATTGACTAGAAGGATGCTTCATTTTGTCTATTTTTAAAAGAAAAGACAAGATGAAGCATTTTTTAATTTTACTGAGCATAATTACTTTCATTTCGTGCGGTTCTACCAAAGTTGCCTATGATTATGACGAGCAAATCGATTTTGCGCAGTACAAGACCTACAATTTTATGAACGATATGGATAGCGGTTTGAGTCAGCTCGATTTAAATCGCCTTCTGGATGCTACTGAGGCCGTGCTGCAGTCTAAAGGATTTACCAAGTCTGAAACTCCTGATTTGCTTATAAACATCATTGCAGATCAGTATGAAGATGTTCAGCGCAATTCGGTAGGAGTAGGTATTGGTGGCGGAAGTTATGGTGGCGGCGTAAGCGTTGGAGCGGGTTTTCCACTTGGAGGAAACAAAAATCATCAGACTATAACTCTTGATCTTGTTGATGCTCAAAGAGATATTCTGGTCTGGCAAGCAGTAAGCGATAGTAATATTGCTGTAAATACCAATCCGCAGGACCGAGTGAGTTATTTTACCAAAATTGCAAATAAGATTTTTGAAGAATTTCCACCAGAGGAATAATTGGACGGTTCAAAATTACTACATAGAATGGCGTGCTTTTTGTTTAGTTTTGATACAAACAACCATTTATGCATTTGAAATTCTTATTTGCACTATTTATTTCGGCTTCTGTATTTGCTCAGGATGCAGCATATCAAAAAGCCGAAGCCTATTTCAAAGCTGAAAAGTTTGCACTCGCAAAACCTATTTTCTCTAAATATCTGGATGCTAATCCTAAACACGCTAAAACCCGGGAATATCTTGGTGATATTGCGGCCTATGCAAAAGATTGGGATACTGCCATTACCTATTACGAACCTTTAGTAGAAGAAACCCCGTCAAGTGCTAATTACCATTTTAAATATGGTGGCGCGTTAGGGATGAAAGCCCTTGAGATTAGTAAATTGCGCGCCTTGACCTATATCGATGATATCAAGGAACATTTTACCAGAGCTGCCGAGTTAGATCCTAAGCATATTGAAACGCGCTGGGCACTTGTAGAGCTATATCTTCAGCTTCCCGGGATTATAGGCGGAAGTACAAAAAAAGCCAAAGCTTATGCGATGGAGTTACAGGATATTTCACCGGTAGACGGTTATCTCGCGCGAGGTTACGTCGCAGAACATGAGGATGAGATGGATGAAGCCGAAACCTTGTACAAAAAAGCTATTGAGGTTGGTGGTTCGCCCACAACCTATGAGAAACTTACCAATTTGTATGAAAAGAAAAATCAGCCTAAAAAAGCCATAGACAATGCAGCTTCAAGTTTAAAATTGCACAAACGCAATCAAATCAATTATCAAATCGGAAAAATTGCAGCCGAATTTGATATGGAGCCTGAGTTGGGTTTAGCCAGTTTAAAGCAATACATCGAGAATCATTCAGTCAAAGATGGTGTTCCGGTGCGATGGGCGCATTTTAGAATGGCTCAGATTTATAGAAATAAGGGAGATAAAGCAAGCGCAACACACTACATCAATTTAGCACTCGCCGATGAACCCGATTTTGAGCAGGCTTTAGAAGAAAAGAAACGCATTCAGGAATTATAGGATTAGAATACGGTATTATTTCGTTTTCTGAAACTGTGATTTCTTAACTTGCAGCATCTATTTTAAAGATTCTACACAGGACTATGCGAGTACATTTTATAGCGATTGGAGGAAGTGCGATGCACAATTTGGCTTTAGCCTTACATCATAAAGGATACGAAGTAAGCGGAAGCGATGACGCGATTTTTGAACCTTCTAAATCTCGATTGGCTAAATATGATTTACTGCCGCCAGAACTCGGCTGGTTTCCAGAAAAAATCGATACGCAATTGGATGCTGTAATCCTTGGGATGCACGCAAAGCCTGATAATGCAGAACTTTTAAAAGCACAAGAACTCGGACTTAAAATTTACAGCTACCCCGAATTTCTCTATGAGCAATCTAAAGAGAAAACGCGTGTGGTGATAGGAGGTTCGCACGGGAAAACTACAATTACCTCAATGATCTTGCACGTGTTGCATTATCACGATCGTGAGGTAGATTTTATGGTTGGGGCACAGTTGCCCGGTTTCGAGACTATGGTGCATCTCACCGAGGAAAATGATTTTATCTTACTTGAAGGTGACGAGTACTTATCCTCTCCTATAGATCGTCGTCCTAAATTTCATTTGTACAAACCCAATATCGCTTTGATCAGTGGGATCGCCTGGGATCACGTTAATGTGTTTCCTACTTATGAAAACTACGTAGAACAGTTTGAGATCTTTGCTGATTCTATTTCGCGAGGCGGAATTCTGGTTTACAATGAAGAAGATGCTGAGGTTAAACGCATCGCCGAAGCTGCTACGGCTCCCACGCGTAAACACGCTTATTCCACTCCAGAGTACAGTATTGAAGATGGAGAAACCTTATTAGAAACACCTGAAGGTCCTATGCCAATCTCGGTATTTGGCAAGCATAACCTGAGTAATCTGGCAGGCGCAAAATGGATTTGTCAGCATATGGGAATCGATGAAGATGATTTTTATGAAGCAATTGCAAGCTTTGAAGGTGCGGCAAAACGCTTAGAAAAAATAGGAGAAACAGCGAGTAATATTGCTTTTAAAGATTTTGCACATTCCCCTAGTAAAGTGGCTGCAACGACAAAAGCGGTGAAAAATCAATTTCCTGACCGAAAGCTTTTTGCTTGTTTAGAATTACATACATACAGCAGCTTAAATGCTGAATTTATAAAAGGCTATAAAGGAGCTCTGGATGCTGCCGAAGAAGCTGTTGTCTTTTATTCTCCGGAAGCGGTTGCGGTAAAACAATTAGAGGTTATTAGTAAAGAACAGATTGAAGTTGCTTTTGACCGTGACGATCTCATCATCTTCACAGATGCAGAAGCGTTTAAAACTTATCTGAAGCAACAGCAATTTGACAATGCCGTGTTACTCCTTATGAGTAGTGGTAATTATGGCGGTCTGGATTTTGATACCGTTCAAGAATTGCTCTAGTTCTTTTTGGTGACGTGTGAACTGTAGATCTTTTCGAGATACGAAGGCATTACTTGGCTGTAATTTTGAAGTAGTGCTTCTTTCGCTTGTATTTGGTCTTTCTTGTTTTTGTCTTGAGAAAGCTTGAATTTTCCTTCCCATGCGGTGATTTTTAATTCAAAACCGGTGACATAATTAACAAAAGCTTCCATTCTAGAATTCTCTTTTTCCAGAACATAGCGCTGCGCATCACCTTCAAGAAACGAGGTTAATTCGACCATAGCGTCTTTTAATTCTTCAGCATTTAAAATTTTAGAAACTTCTACTTCAAGGTGTAGTTTGATGTAATTCCACGTGGGTAATTGCGTAGTCGTATAAATGCTTGGCGAAATATAGGTGTCTGGCCCATTAAAGAGCACTGTAGCTTTGGCTCCTAACTGTAACTGTTGGAGTTGCGGGTTGTTGTTGTCTATATGGCCTACGAGTTTGCCCAAATGATCATCTTCTTTATAATCTAATGGAAGGTGAGTGATTACGGGTAAACCTTCAGAAACTGTTATAAGTGTCGCAAGCGGAAACGTTTTTAACGTTTCTACGATGTTGGCGTATTCAGCTTCTTGATGATTTGCCGGTGGATACTTACTCATATGTCTTTTTTTAATTTAAATAGCTTCCGAATCTATAAGGTTTTGAAAATTAGATTTTTACTGAATATTTTATTCTCTAAACCTGAAATTCTAAAAATACATTTTTTAAATTTAGACTGCGCGAGCTGCCCCTATGATTCACTAATTATTTCAGCCCAACTGATATGCAGCAAAACTCAGAGAATTTTTCGATAAAAAAGTGGTCGCTTGATGATCGACCCCGGGAGAAGTTATTACATAAAGGAAAAGATGCACTAAGTGACGCAGAGCTTGTAGCCATTTTAATTGGCTCCGGCAGCCGAAACGAAAGTGCGGTAGCCTTAAGTAAGCGCATTCTGGCCTCGGTAGATCATAATTTGAACGCATTGGGAAAACTTAGCGTTGGACAGTTGATGAAATTTAAAGGCATAGGCGAGGCCAAAGCTGTGAGTATTGCAGCCGCAACCGAGTTGGGGCGTCGCAGACAATCAGATAAAGCCGAAGAGCCAACAAAAATTACCGGAAGCAACGCGGTTTTTAGATTGCTTCAGCCTATTTTAGGTGAATTGCCGCATGAAGAGTTTTGGATTCTTTATTTAAACAATTCCAACAAAGTCTTACATAAGCATCAATTGAGCAAAGGCGGTATGACCGGTACGCTGGTCGATGTGCGTTTGGTGCTCAAACTTGCACTAGAGCGCGGAGCGGTTTCTCTTATTTTGGCGCATAATCATCCATCGGGAGGGTTACGACCAAGTCAGGCAGATAAAGACATAACCACAAAACTTAAAGTTGCTGCCGCCAGTCTCGACATAAAGGTGCTTGATCATCTTATTATTACCGAAAACTCCTATTTTAGCTTTGCTGATGAAGGTTTGCTGTAATTCCTTCCGCTTTAATTAAAAATTACGGAAATTGCCGGTATAAAATTGCATATGCTCCTTATCTACACGCACAAGATCACCCCAAGACTGCGATATACCTTCAAGCATATCTGTACCAATATTTTGGGGGTTCCTGTTAAGTTTACAACTGCGGTTGATGAATTCATTGTGCACGATAGTTTGAAGCTGTCGTATACCAATAAACCTCTGGGTAAGGAATTGCATATCAAAAGTCAGGAGCTGCTTTTTGAGCAAGGAATAAGTGATATTGAGATTAAAGTACAAGATTGGCGCGAGTCCAAGTGCTTTTTTGTCACGGGTACCAAGAGCGCATTGCCTTATGATATTTTTGCGGCAGCTTTTGTATTGTTGAGTAGGTATGAAGAGTTTTTACCTCACGTGAAGGATGAGCAAGGAAGATTCCCCGCAACAGAGAGTTTGGGATATCAAGAAGAATTTTTGACCCAACCTGTTATTGATGTTTGGGCCTATTATTTTAAAGAGGTGCTCCAGGAGAAATATCCTGACTATAATTTTGAACACCGAAAGTTCTCATTTCAAGCCTTGGTTGATGTCGAACAAGCTTATGAAATGTATGGCATAGGAATTATGCGTTGGGTTACCAATTTTCTTGGTGATTTGGTGAAGTTGCAGT
The DNA here is from genome assembly GCF_000152985.1 of Leeuwenhoekiella blandensis MED217. GTDB lineage: Bacteria > Bacteroidota > Bacteroidia > Flavobacteriales > Flavobacteriaceae > Leeuwenhoekiella > Leeuwenhoekiella blandensis. The sequence continues at coordinate 892,989 of NZ_CH672395.1, forward strand.
TCAGTAAAATTTTATTGCGATTACAGGTAAGTCTGGGCTTGCGAAAAGACCCCTACGATACATTCAGCTGGTTGATCAATGTGCAAAAAAATGCCAAGTTCAAGTTTGTCTTTTTCTTTATGGTAGGCAATTACTCGACCTACACGCGTAACATTAGATTCAATAAAAAGAATTTTAGAGAGCTTATTAAAATGGTAGGAGATTACAGCGAGATTGGACTTCTGCTATCTAAAGAGGCTTTGTTGAGTAAAAGGCAGATGAAATTAGAAAAGCGGCGTATTGAAGGCATCAATAATAAGCAGCTTAGCGCAGTGCGCTGCAGTAAGTATATGCAAAGCTTGCCCGAGCATTACCGCGAGATGATACAGTTTGAAATGAAAAACGATTACTCGATGGGATATCCTGAATATTTAGGATTTAGAGCGGGTACGTGTACGCCTTTTAATTTTTATGATCTGGATTATGAAACCATAACGCCCTTGCTTATTCATCCTATTTGTGCGCAAGCTTCGGCTTTTGAAACAAGCGCTTCAGATGAGAAAGAGCTCAATCACGAGTTAGATACTTTCTTTGAGATGAAGGAGGCTGTAGAACGTGTAAACGGAAATTTTGTGTTTAGTTTCCGGAATAAATCGGTAACCGGAAAAGGACAGGATCAGGGGCAATGGAAACAATTTTTTAGAGAATTGGTAAATGACTAAGTTAAAGAATATTCAACACGTTTTTTTTGATCTGGATCACACCCTTTGGGATTTTGACCGAAATTCTAAGTTGGCTTTTGAAGATATTTTTAAGAAAAACAATATAAGCGTTGCCATTGATGATTTTCTTGAGGTGTATGTTCCCATTAATTTTCAGTATTGGAAGTATTATCGTGAGTCTCGTATTACCAAAGAACAGTTGCGTTACGGCCGGTTAAAAAACAGTTTTAAAGAGCTGGGGGTTGCTATAGATGATTTTTTGATAGACCGTTTGTCTGTAGATTATATAGATCATTTGCCTAATCATAACCATTTGTTTGAGGGAGCAATAGCCCAGCTAAGCAATCTTCACAAAAAATACGAGTTGCACATCATCACAAACGGATTTCAGGAGGTTCAATCTTTAAAACTTCAAAATTCTAAAATCGATCATTTTTTCAAAACGATAACCAGCAGTGAGTCGGTAGGAGTAAAAAAGCCTGACGCACGTATTTTTAAGCATGCTTTAGAACTGGCAGCTGCAGATCCTAAAAAAAGTGTGATGATAGGAGATAATTATGAGGCAGATATTCTGGGAGCTCAAAATATGGGTTTACATACGATTTGTTTTAACTATCATAAAGCCAAATTGCCAGAGTCGCTTGTCGCAATAGATGATTTAACAGAAATAAGCAATTTCTTATAAACTATTGCTCGGTTTTTTGCGTTTGGACATCAAATCCCCTAATCATGAAAATTGAAAAGTTACTTTTCTTTTTACTTGTATTGCTGGCCACTGGTTGTACAGAAGAAATAGATTTTAATCAGGTTAAAGAAGTATCCTTAACTACTACTCAGGATATTGATCTCGTACATTTTTTACTTACTCAAGACAATTTTGTAGATGATGGTGGGCAGACCCAACAAAACGGGCTTGTAGAAGCGGTAAAACTTGATTTTTTAGACGATCCCTTTTTTCAAAACCGTCTGGTTAGGATCGTTTTTGATTTCAGAATGACCAATACTTTTCCCCAATCACTCACAGCCGTAATAAAATTTAATGATGAAGATGGAGTTACCCGTGAATCTATCACGCTCGAAGCTGCAGGGAGTACCAATGGCGAAGCTATAGTTTCTGAATACGACGTAGTAAAAGAAGGGACAGCGATCAGCAATATTACCACCGCCGATACTGTGCTTGTTGAGTATTACATCAATACCAATAGTGCTCCGGTTGTAGGTAGCCTGAAATTTGAATCAAAAGCAGCATACACCGTTGAATTGTAGAAAATTTCTATATCTGTTGGTTTTATTGACTTCAGCCGGGGTTGCTGCACAATATCAGCAGCTATATGATACTGATTACTTGCCCCAAAGTCTATTGCTTAATCCCGGGAATAAAGTAGATTTTGATAAACATCTTGGTATTCCTTTATTGAGTGGAGTTGGGGTGCAAGCAGCAACAAGGAATGTTTCGGTCTATGATATTTTTCAGGTAAATGAGCGGGACGAGATCAATGAGAGAATACGGGCTAAAGTTGATCAATTGAGCAATAGAGATTATGCTGTGCTTCATCAAAGTCTAGAAATTTTAAGTGCCGGTTTTAGAACTAGGAAAGGAAATTATATTTCCTTTGGTTGGTATGAAGAGTTGGATGCTATCACCTATTTCCCGAAAGATGTGGCTACATTGGCCTATGAAGGCAATCAGCAGCATTTGGGATATGCTTTTAAAGCTTCAGATATTAAAGCACGCGCCGAGATGGTTTCGGTCTTTCATATAGGAATGAATAAAAAAGTAAATGAGCATTTCAGCATAGGAGGGCGTTTTAAGCTTTATAGCGGTATGTTTAGTGCAGAGAGTACTCATAACTCCGGGACTTTTACAACATACTTGACTCCTGACGGAAATAATTACTATGAGCATCGATTAGAGAATATTAACGGCGGACTTAAGATCGCTGGGATAGGAAGTTTTGAAGAGGTTTCTGAGTCTCAAATTTTGCAGAATTCCATTTTCGGTGGAAATTATGGTGTAGGTATCGATCTTGGATTTTCATATGATTTTAATGAACGCTGGTCTGTAAGCGGAAGTTTACTTGATCTGGGTTTTATTAACTACCGAAGCAGAACGTATGAATATTATGGTAATGGAGATTTTGACTTTGATGGGATTGAATTTATATTTCCCTCGGTTGTTGATGAGAATACCGTAATACGACCTTATTGGACTGATCTAGAAGAGGAGTTTGATGAAAACATGAACTTTGGCGAGCGAGCTGATGTAAGCTACACATTACTGCGTCCTGTAAAGTTAATGGGCGGTTTGACTTATTCTTTTGGAGAACACTTAAAGTGCAATTGTTTGGATCCAGAGGAAAATCGCTATCGCTTTAAAACGGGCTTACAAGCCATGGCAATAAAGCGTCCGGGAAGTATTCAGGCCGGGCTTACTGCATTTTTAGATGCGCCCGTAACTTCATTTTTAAATACAAAGCTCACTTATGGTATAGATTCTTTTACATATACTAATGTTGGCTTTCTCATTTCTGCCAAAATCCGTAGTTTTAATGTGTATTTGGCGGCAGATAATTTACTTTCATATTCAAATATTGCCGATTCAAATACGGCCAGTTTTCAAATTTGCTTTCAATTAATATCAAACACTAAATAATGAATACTAAACACTATATCATAGTAGCTTTTTTTGCTTTGTTCTCAATAGTTTCTGTTTCTGCGCAGGAGCTGGCAGATTATAAATACATCGTTATTCCGCAAAAATTTGAATTTCAAGATGAGCCCGGTCAATATGATCTTAATGCGCTTACCCGCTTTTTATTTATAAAATATGGTTTTAATGCGTATATGGAAAATGAAGCCTTGCCTGCAGATTTAAATGCTTCTGGGTGTAATACGCTTTATGCTCGAGCTGATATTAGCGGATTTTTAAGCACTAAAGCGCTTATTACTTTAGTAAACTGTAGAGGGAAAGAAGTCTTTGTGCTTCCTGAAGGAAAAAGTAAGATCAAAGAATTTAAAGCAGGGCATCAGGATGCTTTTAGAGATGCGTTTGAGGAGCTGGAAGAAGAATATGGCTACACGTACTCTGATGAGATAGTAGAGCGTGCTGAACTTATTGAAGAGGTTGAAACAGAAGAGGAGGAACCCAAAACTTTGGTAGAAGCTGTGGCAAATAAATCTACTCCAAAAGAGGAGGTTGTCGTTTCGGCGATACCTAAAAATAGCAATGTGGTTATAAAGGAAGAAGTAAGTACCAAGATCGATTCTGAGACTGAAGCCAAAAAGGCAGAAGCAAAATCAAAAGTAACATCTATTCTTACGAGTGCTGATGGCAGCTTTAGTATGCGTCCTACTTCAAATGGATTTGACGTATATGAAGGGCAAACCAAAATAGGTACTGCTACAAAAACTTCAGCAGGATCTTATCTGGTAAACACCAATCAATTTACAGGTGTTGGCTATTTTGACGGTACTGAGTTTACGGTAGAGCGCGAAATTAAAGGTGTTAGTGGTTTGGTGAAGATGATTTTTACGCAAAAATAGAAAACTCGAATACGCTTAAGTTAAGCTCGTTTTAAGTGGTGTTGCCCAAATTGAAAACACCATTTAAAGCGAGTTTTTTTATTGGCGCCGCCAAAGGGTTTAATACGCCGAGTCTTGCCTCGAAATTAGAAATTCGTTTCCAGCCAATGTCTCATGGGCTTGCCCTGAGGCGGTTTACCTAGCATCGTTAGGAATTTAATACCTTGAGATAGTTTACTTAGAGCGGCTAGTAATCATATTTATCTCCCCATCTATTTTTTAGAAATTTTCTAATTCCATCTTCACGAGCATTAGCGCCGGGATCATAAAGCTTTTGATTGGTGATTTGTTCCGGTAAAAATTCTTGAGCTATAAAATTGCCTGCACCATCGTGCGAGTATTTATATTCGTCGCCGTAGCCCAATTCTTTCATAAGTTTTGTAGGTGCATTGCGCAATGCAATGGGAATAGGTAAATCTCCTGTTTGCTTAACCAGTTGTTGTGCTCTGTTGATCGCCATGTACGATGCGTTGCTTTTGGGAGAAGTGGCAAGATAAGTAACGCACTGACTCAGGATGATTCGAGCTTCAGGATAACCTATTGTAGTGACGGCAGTGAATGCATTTGTAGCCATAATTAGAGCGGTAGGATTGGCATTGCCAATATCTTCAGAAGCAAGAATGATAAGTCTTCTGGCGATAAACTTCAAATCTTCACCACCTTCTAACATACGAGCGAGATAGTAAACCGCCGCATTAGGATCACTGCCTCGTATTGATTTTATAAATGCCGAAATGATATCGTAGTGCTGCTCACCGGTTTTGTCATACATCACCGTATTTTGCTGCACTTTTTGTTGCACCATTGCATTGGTGATCACCACTTTTTCTGAAGTTTCTGTGGTGACCAGAAGCTCAAAAATATTAAGCAGTTTGCGTGCATCACCCCCGCTAATGCGCAACAGCGCTTCGGTCTCTTGAAGTTCTATTTCTTTTTTAGACAAAATGCTGTCCTGCGTCATAGCCCGCTTCAAAAGCGCTCTGAGATCGTCTGCAGAAAATGGATTGAGCACATAAACTTGACAGCGTGACAGCAATGCAGGAATCACTTCAAAACTAGGATTTTCTGTAGTTGCACCTATCAAAGTAACCCAGCCTTTTTCTACTGCAGCGAGAAGCGAGTCTTGCTGCGATTTACTAAAACGGTGAATCTCATCTATAAACAATAACGGATTTTTCTGTGTAAACAGACCTCCCGCATTTTTTGCTTTATCAATGACTTCACGTACGTCTTTTACTCCACTATTTATCGCACTTAAAACATAAAATGGACGTTTGGATTCTTCAGCAATTATAGAAGCTAACGTGGTTTTACCAACGCCCGGAGGTCCCCATAAAATAAGTGAAGGGATGACTCCAGATTTTATAGATGAGGTTAAAGATCCTTTGTCCCCTACAAGGTGTTCTTGGCTCAAATAGTCGTCTAATGTTTTAGGACGTAAACGTTCAGCTAGCGGTGTATTCATAACTTCAAAATTATTTATTTGTACGGGATAAACTGCCAGTATTTCTTACTTTATGATTTTGGCCAAACAATTGCTAGATTAGAACATATAATGAACGCTCAAAAACAAAATTCAGCTTTTCAATTTTCAATAGGTGTGGTTTTATACCCGTTGATCGTTGTATTGTCTTTATGGCTGGTATTTTGGTTTGAGTTGAGGTTTGGATATAATTTTACTCCTTTCGGCGTCAAACCTCGTGAAATTTCTGGCTTGACGGGAATCATTTTTTCGCCATTTATACATTCCACCTTAAGTCATTTGTGGCACAACAGTGTACCTACATTGGTCCTTATTGCAGGATTGTTTTATTTCTACAAACCGGTGGCGTGGCAAGTGCTTTTATGGATCGTTTTGGGTTCTGGCTTAGGGACGTGGCTTATAGGAAGAGACGCGTATCACATAGGAGCCAGCGGCGTGGTATATGGTCTTGCTTCCTTTTTGTTTTTTAAAGGAATTTGGTCTAAGCACTATCGGTTGACTGCTTTTTCATTAATTGTGGTTTTTCTCTACGGAAGTTTAATTTGGGGAACGATGCCAATACGTGATGGAATGAGTTGGGAAGGCCACTTATCCGGATTTTTAACAGGTTTGATTCTAGCTTTTGTATTCAAGACTAAAATTGCAAAACCTGTAAAATATGTTTGGGAAACCGAAGCTTATAATCCGGAGGATGACCCTTTTTTACAGCAATTTGATGAAGATGGAAATTTTATAGATCCGCCTTCAGAAGAAGAGGAAGAAGACCAACTTATTTGATGCGTTGTCGTACGACTTCATAAAGAAAAGCCCCACAAGCCACCGAAACATTAAGCGAACTAATAGTTCCTGCCATAGGCAGTTTTGCCTTATGATCTACAAGTTTCAAAACTCCCGGTGTAACACCTTTTCCTTCACTACCCATTACAAGCGCGGTAGGTGTCGTATAGTCTAGATCATAAATAGAATCTTCGGTTTTTTCTGTAGCAGCGACAACTTGTACACCAGAACCCTGTAAGTAGAACAAAGCATCTTTGATGTGATCAACCTTACAAATTGGGATGTTAAAAATCGCTCCTGCTGAAGTTTTAACCGTATCATCGGTAACGGGAGCTCCACCAGATTTTGGGATGATGATAGCATCTACACCTGTACAAACCGCGGTACGGATAATAGCACCAAAATTACGCACATCAGTCAATTGATCTAATAGCAGAAAAAGTCCGGGTTTTGAAGCTGCCAAAACTGCTTCGGCGGTAGCTTCAAATTCGGCGAATTGAATAGGGGAGATGGTCGCAATTGCTCCTTGATGATTTTGATCAGAAAGTTTGTAAAGCTTTTCCTGCGGAACATAAGAAACCGAAATTCCCTGCTCACGAATCAACTTCTCTAATTCCTTAGAAAGTGGATTGCTTAAGCCTTTTTGAAGATAAATTTTACCAATTTCTTTGCCGGCTTGAATCGCTTCGATAATAGCGCGGGTTCCGTAGATGTTTGTGGTTTTTGACATACGGCAAAGATAAGTTGGTTAATTGGGATGCAGAAATAAAAAAGCCACCTAAAAAGGTGGCTTTCCTAAATCAAATAATAACTGGAGCGTTAGTCAACATCCCAAAATAATTGACTAAGTATGGTATCTCCATTTTCTAAACCTGAAGCAGCTGCTGCACGATTTTCACCGTTAAGCGTTTGCAAGATTTGTGGGTATCTTAAACGGAAAGGTAAATCAGTCACTCCGTTTACACCAGATTCAAAAGTGTATGATTCAATTCTATTATCAGGTGATTGCGCATCAATTTGATTTTGAGGCAAGGTTACTGTGTCACCAGGTAATAATAAAACATTAGGATATCCTGTTCTTCTGTACATTGCGTATGCCGTATTTGGCTGCATATATAAGGCAACATACTTTTGATTAAGTACATTCTCTTCAGAAGCAGCAGGTAAAGCGCTTACAAATGCAGTGATATCAGCATCAGCTACGCCCCATTTTTCCATAGATGCACGTACACCTTCCTCGTAATTTGCTTGGTCAAAACCATTTTCTTCAGAAAGGATGAAAGCAACTTCAGCATATTCCATAAGTACTTCGCCATAATCTGGTCTCAATACTTTACTACTCATAAAAGAGTATGAAGAGAATGGAAGTGCGTTCATGTTTCTAAATGCATATGGAGCACCTACATAATCTGCAGGATCATTGCTTGGTGTATAAGTCCCATCTTGTACCTCTTGAATTCCTGCTGAAATTGGCGCTGCCATTTCAAATAATCTAGGATCAAGGCCAAAGTTTCCACTTTCTCCTTTAAGAAGGTCAATAAATGGAGCAGTTACAGCAAAGTCAGTTCTACCAATAAAGGCTCTCCACCAAGGAGATGCGTTTAGGTCAGTAGTTTCATAGCTTTGTACTGCGTTGTCATCGTTAGAAGTCATTACTCCAGACTGAACCGCTGCGTTGATTGCATTAGAGGCAGTTGTTGGGTCAACTTCGCGAAGGTTGTTTGCTACTCTTAAGATCAATGAGTTTGCAAACTTTTTCCATTTTGCAGCATCACCGTTAAAAATGTTATCACCACTGGTGAATACAGGACTGTTAACATTGATCATATCTGCAGACTGACGTAGTTCGCTAAGAATATCAGCATAGATTTCCTCTTGAGGAGCAAATACTGGATTCAAATCTTCATCAACATCAAGTGCCTGAAAATTCTCATTATTAGAACCGTAAGAATAGTAAGGTACATCACCAAAGAAATTGGTCAACTCATAAAACATGTAAGATAACATAATACGAGAAGCAGCAACTTGGTTGTCGTTATCTCCAGAAGCAGCAGCGTCATCCATTGTCGCTTCATCGGTGTTAAGATCAATGATAGACTTTAGATCTGATGCAACTAAGTATGTGTTTTGATAAATACTTTGAGCAGAAGACTCACGATATAAATAGCGATCTTCGTCAGCATAAGCTGTTTGCCCCCAGTATTCTACCCAGTTTTGCGTTAAACGTCCTGAATTAAAAGCGTTACGATTAAAATCGATAAAGCTTTTAGTAGCAGATGCAAAAATGTTTGCAGTAGGAACGACTTCAGGGTCGTTAGGGTTTATATTAACTTCTTCTAAGCCCTCATCACAAGAACTAAATCCTGCGGAAATGACGAGCATTAATAAGATTATAAATTTATTTTTCATCTTTTTCTTAAAATTTTAATTGAACGTTAAGTCCGTAAGAACGTGTTGACGGTAAAGAACCACCTTCAGAACCTTGAATGTTACCACTACCGGTAGTAGCGATTTCTGGATCGAAGTTGTCATTGTCAAGACCCCAAACGAGTAGGTTTCTACCAAATGCAGTTACACGTACTTCGCTAAATGCATTACCTATCCAATTTTTAGGAAGGTTGTAGCCAAGGGTTATTTCACGTAATTTCCAGTAAGAAGCGTCGAATACGTTTTGAGCGTCATTACCAAAGTAGTAGTCAGTACCGTACTGTTGTGCTGAGATTACCTGAGTATTTTCAGCAGTGTTTGATACAGTATAAGAACCATCGTCATTATACGTTACATCACCAGTTACACCAGGAAGCACTAAACCTTCTTCACGAATGTTATTCGCAGCAGTTTGCTCTAAAATACCAGAGTAGTTACCCCAGATATTGGTTAAAGAACGGTATACACCACCTTTTTGTCTGTCGATTAACACACCTAAGCTAATGCCCTTGTAAGTGAATGTGTTTCTAATACCCATGTTGTAATCTGGTAGAATAGAACCTAGGTTTTCAACATCTTGAGTTTCTGCGTAGCTTCCGTTAGCATTTACAACACGGTTTCCTGCATCATCATATACATAGTTTGTACCACGTATTTGACCATAACGTTCTCCTACAACCGCATTCAAAGAAACACCGTTAAAAGGGAAACTTGCTATCTGAAGCGTTTCAAGACCTTGAGCAAGACTTAATAAAGTGTTCTCGTTTTTAGCAAAGTTCCAAGTTACATCCCAAGAAAAATCATCGGTCATAATTGGAGTAGCGTTAACAAGAATCTCAATACCTTTATTTTCTAACTCACCAGCATTAAGTACAGTGCTAGAGAAACCGGTAGCAGGATCAACTTGAACTGGAGTAATCAAGTCTTTAGTTAACTCATTGTAATAAGTTACATCAAAACCTAAACGTCTGTTGAAGAAAGAAGCTTCAACACCAAATTCATAAGTTCTTTTTTCTTCAGGAAGTAAATTAGGGTTTCTGTTACTGTTGTTTAGTGAGAAAGGAACAGATCCTAAAAATGGGTTACTTCCGATGAAAACATTACTAAGTTGGTATGGTGTTGTGTCACTACCAACTTCTGCATAACCTGCTCTAAGTTTTAAGAAAGATAACCAGTCTGCATTAATGAATTGAGAAGCGATAAAACTACCACTAACAGAAGGGTAGAAGTATGAATTGTTCTCTGCAGGAAGGGTAGATGACCAGTCATTACGACCTGTAACTGTTAAGTAAGCGAAGTTATCATAGCCCAAAGAAACTGAACCAAATAAACTGTTTATTTGACGTTGTGTATCACTTTCACTTACAGTAGGATTATCTACAGAGTTACTAAGATTGTAGAATCCAGGAACAACAAGACCACCATTGGTGTTCGAACCTAAGAAATGGTATTCATTTACCCTTCTGTTACCACCTACAAATGCATTGATGCTTAATTTGTCATCAAATACAGTTTTGTCGAAGTGTAATCTACCTTCGTAGTTGATCTCTTGAAAATCACGATCGCTCTCTGAGTAAGATGCTTGTGCTTGAGAACCTACGGCAGTTCTTTGATTAATTCTGAAATCATAAGTATCACCATAAACTTTTGCTACCGCATAGAAATCATCGGTAAAGTTGTAAGTGGCACCTACTGTACCATACCAACGTGTTCTTTTATCCTCTGCAGTATTTTCATTCAATACCCAGTATGGGTTATCGGTATAACGAGGAGTAGGGTCATCATAAGCAACTCTGTTCCATGTTCTTTGAGTACCATCGGCAGTACGATAATTTTTCAATCTTTCATAATCAAGTGAAGTCTGTCCAAATTGATATAATTGAAGGATAACACTTTCTCCTGTGTAACCTGAAGCAGGTCTGTTAAAACCATCAGTTACTGTAAAGTTTACCGAAGCATCAACTTTTAATTTATCACCAATTTTTGTTGAACCATTGAAGTTGATACTCGTTTTATTCAATTTTGTGTTAGGTAAAATCCCCTCAGTCTGCGTGTTGTTTATAGACATACGCATGTTAGAATCCTCACCTGCTTGTGAAAAGGCTACACCATTGTTATAAGAATAACCTGTTTTGAATAGGGTACTACCATCATTTGCAGGAGCGACCCAAGGTCTTGTTTGTAAATAGCCTGGTGTCCCTGGTTCTAAAGCGTCCCAATGTAATACCGGCTGACCTTCATAGCGTGGTCCCCAAGATTCATCAGTAGCATAGTCAACTAGGTTGTAGGTAGAACCATTGATTGTCGCTTGGTTAAAACCTCCTTGATCTCCAATCGTGTAGTTACCACCACCACCTCCGTAGAGTTTTTGCGTTTGTGGTAAAATGTTTACTTCTTCAAAAGTGATTCCTGTATTTACAGTTACCTCACCTTTACCTTTTTTACCTGACTTCGTGGTAATCTGAATTACACCATTAGATGCACGAGAACCGTAAAGCGCTGCTGCAGCACCACCTTTAAGTACGTTCATACTTTCTATATCATCAGGGTTGATGTCAAAACCAGTATCACCAAAATCACGGCCACCGCCACCATTTTGAGCAGAGGTACTGTTGTAGTTACTGTTATCTAATGGAATACCATCAACAACAATAAGCGGTCTGTTTTCCTGAGTAATAGAACCAATACCACGTATTAAAATTCTAGAAGAACCACCTAAATTACCACTCGCATTAGAAATTTGAACACCCGCTACCTTACCAGATAAGGCGTTAAGCGCGTTGCTGTTTCTTGTTTGAGTTAGCTCCTCATTACTCACTTCTTGAGTCGCATAACCAAGTGATTTTTTCTCTCTTGAAATACCCAAGGCGGTAACAACGACTTCGTCAAGTGCTTCACCCGCAGTAAGACTTACATTAATTGTGCTTGATGCACCAACTACTTGTTCAGAATCGCCAAATCCTACATAAGAAAAAACAAGTGTTTGACCTTCTGAAGCTGAAATTGCATAATTACCGTCAAAGTCTGTTTGTGTACCGGTGGTGGTACCTTGGATGACGATGTTTACGCCGGGTAGCGGAACACCGCTTCCATCAGTAACCGTACCGGTTACTTCTTTGGTTTGTGCAAACGAAAATTGCACTGCTAACGCCAAGAAAAGCGTTAGCAATCCAGTAAATTTAATTTTCATGTTATTGTTTATTTGAATTAGCCAGTGGCGAATTTGTATAAATAATAATCAATAACCAATTTATTCATCATAAGATTTAAAGGAGCTCTTGTTTAATTCTTATCCTAAACGGTGTATATATGAGAATATGTCAATGTTCTGCTCGTTAATTTGTATAATTTTAATGTATTTGCAAAAAATATGTTAACGCAAAGTATAAAGCACTGAAAGGTAGATGTTTGTCTGTGTTAATATTTTGCCATGTAGTTTAAAATTTTTGGTGTTTATATCGTTTGAGAAGATGTTATATGTTTGGGGATAATAAGGGTGTTGAAATCCATTAATATACAAGTGTTAAAATTTGCTTTAAGAAATCGATCACATAAAAAAAAGCCTGCAAGTAAACTTGCAGGCTTCTTCGATTATTGGCTAATAATCTCTACGTGGTATCTTGATTTAGCTTATTGAGCACAAACAGTAATTGGTAATAAACCGGAGGCTTGCTCACCAAAATCTCCTGAATCGTAAACTAAAGAGCCATCTGGAGCATAAACCTCAAAACGAATTTCTCCGTAATTATCTCCAGGGAAGTTCCACTCAGCGCTTACTGTTCCTTCAGGAATAGTTACAGTTGCAACTCCTTCATAGCCATCATTTGGAGTACAGCCTCCTTGGCTTTCATCTAGGAAAGCACCGTCATTACATCCTCCATATGGAGAGCAAAGACCTACTTCTAGAGTCGTGGAATCAAGTACAATTGTAATTCCTGACCCTCCATTGCCACAGTCTGTTTGCCAACCATCACCGTAAGAATCAAACATTCTTACTGTGTAGTCACCTGGCTCTGGTGAACAGGTTAATAACGCATTGTATTGGAATGGAGCTTGGAAAAATACACCGGTTAATACGCCAGAGCTACTTTCTGGTCCTAATGATCTTCCGTCAGTTAAGTTTAATACTAACTCAAAGATAAAAACGTCACCAGCGGTATACTCATTTTCTGTAATTCCCATAGCAGAAACTGCCTCACCAAAAGTTGCAGTTAATGTAGCTCTTGGTAAACCAACAGGTCCATCAGAGAATTCTGAAGCAGAAACCGTTTTTACAAGGCTTCTGTTTGGATCAGAAGTTCCATTATCACTTGTTAAATCTCTAAGGGAAACGTAGATATCTACGCTTTCCATTAGGTCTCCATCAAGCTCATCTTGCTCTTCTACAGTTACAGCAAATGTAGAGGAGGGGTCACTTGAGTTTAAGGAGGCGTTTATCACCTCAATAGTTCTTAATGCAGCACCCTTCTCATAATCTAAGACGGTGTAGATTGCATTATCCGGGTCGT
>NZ_CH672395.1:906566-1489073 GCF_000152985.1 Leeuwenhoekiella blandensis MED217
GGTTAGTCACTCCAGAATCCCAGAATACCTGAGTTGCGTTATCTTGTCTTTGACTAACATTTGGATTCGCGTTAACTTCGCTTGAAGGATATAGAAGTGTTCTTGGGAACGGTCCTGGGTTAGGATCTATATTTCTAGCAAGTGTTCTAGGGTATCCTGTTCTTCTGATGAAGTTGAATGCGTCAGCACCACCGCCATACATTGCGATGAAGAATTGCTCACCTAGGATGTCTAATTTTGACTTTTCAACAGGCCATCCGAAAGCATCTAATGCCGTGTCATCATCCGCGTCAGCAAAATCATCTGTGATGTCTGCGATAAAGTCGTCGATTTCTTCCTCTGTTGGAGCTAAACTTATGTCTGCAGTAGGGTCTGTAAATGTAGTTACATAACTGATAGATTCAGTTACACCGGCTTCAAATGCAGCTTCAGCATTGCTGTCTTGACCTAACATGGTATATGCTTCAGCTCTCCAGAATTCAACAAATGAAGATAAAATAATAGGCTCGATACCAGCACCACCGGCTCCAAGGCCAAGTCCTACTGCTGCATCATAAAATGTGATGTCGCTTTGATCTGCTGAAAGAATTACCCAGTCTAAATTGTCGTCAAATCTACCTCCTGCAGGATATACACCAGACGCTGTTCTCAAGAATGAATCTGGTGGAATACCTTCGTTATTACCGTGAATTCTACCCCAGTATCCTAAGCGCATAGAACACCAGTAATCTTCTTCCTCGGTGAATTCTAGGTGGGCAGGAACATCTTGTGCGGAACACGCTAATGCAGCTGCATCAACATCTCCATTGTATAGGTAATAACTTTCGTCTGCTTCCCAAAACATTAGCGTGAAGCTACCTGGAGTTACAGCATTCTGGCGATAGAAATAATATCTTCTGCGAGGATCAGTATTGCTCGACAAGTCTCCATAAGTTCCTGCCATTAAATTCATCAACCAGTTAGATCTGTAAAGACCGGCACCGCTATCTGTATAATCACTGGCGTAATCAGGATGACGGGTGTCTGGTTGCTGTAGATTTGTACCATAAGCAAAAGCAAAATTATCATCTGCACTTTCGATAACATTGGTAGCATTAATTACACCATTGTAATCTCCTGTTGTAAGGGCGGCACGCATTTTAAGCGTATTAATGAATTTTATCCATTTGCTGGCATCACCTTCGTAATAAAGATCTGTTGAAGTACCTGCACTTGAACCCTGTAAAAGAGCAGAAGCTTCATCTAATAAGCTTATTGCAGCTTCATAGACAGCAGCATCATCATCTAATTGTGGGTTAGGAAATTCTAAAGGCATGTTTGCTTCAGTCCAAACGATATCACCAATATAGTCAACCAGTAACATCATTAAGTGTGCTTGCATCGCTTTTGAAGCACCTAAGATATAGTCGTAAGACCCATCTGTGTTAGATTCCTCGATTACGGCAATGTCAGGATTCATGGAGCTGAATAGATTCCCCCAAGGGCCGTTCATAGTACCACTGCCGTAAGCATTAAAGTAAATACGGTCGCTCATATAGTCTATTCTTCCAAGCTGCGCGCCGATGTTGTTGAAAGAGGCAACACCATTTCTATAACTCAATTGTACACTATTAAATAATAGTGACGGGTTGGCCTGATCGGGGCTCAACGAGTTGGGGTTTTCTAGCATTTCTAGCTCAACGGTCTCACAACTTTGAAAGACTGTAAAGGCTGAAAGAAAAGCTATAAATAATACATTATATATTTTTTTCATATTAAAAATTTTTAGTAGATGCTATTATAATTGTAGACTTCTACGATTAGCTTAGAATGTCGCTTTAACGCTTAATCCATATCTTCTTGAACTAGGACCGTTGAGGTAGTCAAACCCACGTCCGTTACCAACACCAATACCAGCAACGTTAGGGTCAAAATTAGCGCGGTCTGGTGTGTTGTAAGCATCATACCATAGGTTGTAACCTGCAGCAGTAATAGATAAATTGCCAAATGGAGTTTTATCCAACCATTTTTTAGGCATACTGTAGCTTAATGATAATTCTTTAAGTCGTATTACTGAAGCATCATAGATTCTTAATTCGCTAGGACCAAAAAGGACGTTATCAAAATAGAATGATGAGTTGTCTAATTGTTGTCTGTTAGGAGACCCATCGGCCAATACACCTGGTAGGATAAATGGCTCTCTACGATCAGGGTTGATTAAACCACGACCTAATAAAGTTCCTATTGTTTGTGAGTAGATGTCACCACCACTTACGTGACTAAGTTGAAAACCAAGTGTGAAGTTTTGGTAAGAGATCGTGTTGATCAAGTTCATTACATAGTCAGGGTTTGGATTACCGATTATAGGAGCGATAGAACGTGCTCCGTCAGTTCCTGCCTCTACCTCGTTACCTGCAGCATCAATGTAAACTTCTGTTTCAGACACATAGAAACCGTCGTTACCAACCACATAATCTCCGTTATCGTCGCGAAGAATACGGCTTCCTACGATCACCCCAAGTTGCTCACCTTGAATAGCAGCGTTACCTAGGTTTGAGAATCCTGCATAAACAATTTGGTCACTTCCTAGTTCAGTAACGATTTGCTCGTTTGTAGTGAAGTTAACTCGTGTATTCCAATTGAAACCTGTTGGTTCAGAACTCTTAAAGATGTCTACTCCAAGATCAACTTCCCAACCGGTACCTTCTACTTTACCAATGTTTCCTGTAGTACTTGTGTATCCAGAAGATGTGGATAATGGAATACCTACAATCTGATCTGTAGTGGTACGATCATAGTAAGATAAACTTACATCTAGTCGGTTTTTAAGCAATCTAGCATCAAAACCAACTTCCCATTCGCTAATTAATTCTGGTCTTAGGTTAGGGTTTGCAAGACCATCGCTTACTGCATTGGTTACAATTCCGCCTGGTCCTCCAACGGCACCACCTGAAACTTGGGTAGATTGACCGATGGTGTTTACCGTAGGGTAGCCGCCAGGGAATCCTGCAGATGATCCAAGACCTGCTCTTAATTTAAGATAGTTTAGGCCTAAACTGTTTCCGCCGCCAAAACCTTCAAAAGCTGATGTTGGGATGAAAGAAGCACTTACACTAGGGTAGAATTGACTGTTGTTTTCTGAAATAAGGTTAGAGATCCAGTCATTTCTTCCAGATAATGATAGATAAAGATAGTTGTCGTATTCAAACGATAAATCTCCAAATAAACCTATTGTATTTCTTTCGGAAGTGCTTTGAATTGGTAATTGGTTTTCAAAGTTGAAGTGTCTTTGTACGTTATATACAATTTGACTTGTACTAGCAACACCTTGTCTGTCGTAATATTCTCCTAAAGAGCTTCCACCTACAAGAAAGCTAACGTTTAGCTTTTGGTCTGCCGTTAAGTCATAGTTTCCTGAAAATGCTGCATAGTGATTAAAGTTAGTTCTATTGTTATCCCAAGTGTCATAATAACCAAAGCGGTCAGCATCACTGTTTACACCTCCTCGGTTTGAGTAGGAGTGGTTTCTTTCATTATAGATGTCGATACCTCCACGATATAGGAAACTAACATTGTCGTTAAACTCATAAGATAGCTGCGCGTTACCAAAAACACGATTAGTAAGCTGTCCGTTTTGAGCGTTTGCCACAATCCAACGTGGGTTTACAATGTCGTTACCATTACGATAGTAAATACTACCTCCCGTTTCAGGGATTTCATAAGGTAAGCCCATAAGGTCAACACTAATAGGTGTAAAGAATACTTGACCGAAAACAGATAAACCGTAATTCGCGTTACCATCACTCGCCGCTACTGGTGGCGTTACAAAATTTGTTCTTGAGTAGTTAAGAATTCCTGTCACAGTAAACTTATTAGTCAATTTAGCACGACCACCTACAGAGAGTGTGTTCCTGGTAAGACTGTTTCCAGGAGTAAACCCTTCATCGTCTGTGTGACCAAAGTTTACGTTGAAAGACATATTGCCGTCATCAGAGGCTCCTCTAATGTTTAAAGAAGTGCTGCTTACGCTACCTGTTCTGAAAAAGTTTTCAACACTGGCATAAGGTCTGTAGGCATAGTCAACACCTTGATAAGACTGATAAAGTTCATTATCTCCACCTAAGAAGTTTCTTAGGAATGCGTTTGTTGAGTAAGGATGCGGAACGTTTCCATTTGCATCAACAATCCCTGCAGGGTCATTTAAATAACCGTCAACACCATTAGGGTTGAAGTTTGGACCATAGTTACTAAAGAACCATCCAAAAGATTGGTTAAAACCTCCACCATACTCTTGTTGATAATCTGGAAGAGATGCGATTTCATTGAAAAAGAAAGACTGGTTCAATGTGATTTCAGTTTTCTTCTTAGCTCCTTGGCCACTATTTGCTTTAGTAGTGATTAATATAACCCCGTTTCTACCATCGGTACCGTATAGTGTAGCAGCTGCCAGACCTTTAAGTACAGTAACGCTCGCGATGTTGTTAGGGTCAATATCTAAGAAGCGGCTCGAACCTGTGTTACCGTTAACAAAACTTCCTGATGAGTTGGTGTCACTTGCAAAAGGCACACCGTCAACAACGAATAAAGCCTGGTTACTACCATTGATGGAGGTGTAACCACGTATTACCACGTTTGTTGCAGAACCGGAAGTACCGTTTTGTGCAGTGATCTCAACACCTGAAGCCTTACCTGATAGAACACGAGCAACGTCAGATTCTGGACGTTGTTCTAATTCGTCTGAAGCTACTTCACTTACAGCGTAACCTAGTGCTTTTTTCTCCCTTTTAATTCCTTGGGCGGTTACAACTACTTCTTCGAGTGCTTCACCTGCTGTTAATTGAACATCAATAGTAGAAGAAGTGCCTACTGTTACATCTTGCGGAGAAAATCCTACATAACTAAATGTAAGCACGTCTCCGGTTGATGCTTCAATAGAATACAATCCATCAAAATCTGTTTGAGTTCCGGTTGATGTTCCGGAGATAAGAACGTTAACCCCGGGAAGTGGGACACCACTATCGTCGGTTACCGTTCCAGAAATTGTTCTGGTTTGTGCAAAAGAAACTTGCACAACTAATGCTACAAAGAGCATTAGAAATCCTTGTAATCGTTTTTTCATGTTTAATATTTATTTGAATTAGCCGAGGATAAAAATGATTAAAAAAATAGACTCAAACAACAAATTTGGTGTTATTTTTAAATTTTTGTTAATTTAATTATGCTAATGTGTTAATTAAGGATATTTCTAATTTTTATCCTTTTTAACTGATAATACTTTAAAATTAACAGTATTTAACAATGTTTGATTTATCTTGGTGTTAAATAGTCAATTTTACTATTAGGTTTGTTTTGTTGTGGGTTGCCGCTCTTTTAGAAAACGGTTAAAAAAGTTAAATGAAGAATTGTGTTGGAAAAATCAAAACCTTCTTTTGGTTTTAAGCCGTTGGCGAGATTCAATTTTAATGTGCCTGATTGAGTTAAGAAAGAAGTTCCAAACCCGAATGAGTATAGTGTGTTTTTTTGGTTGGTGATGTCGTTTTTGATGTAGGCCAAGTCAAATATGCTGTTTATGTAGAGTTTTGAAGAGGGGGTGTATCTAAATTCAGACTGAATGCTGCTAAACGTGTTGGCGTTTAGGCTGTTTTCTTTGAAGCCTCTTAAGGTGTTCATTCCGCCAAAGCGCTCTAGTTCATTGGTGAGATAACTGCTCGATTGTAAATAGTGGGTTTTGTTCTTTAGGTGTATCTGTGTGTTGTTTGAAGTGTTAAATGATTTTATAGCTTCAATGCCTAATGCGAATTGTGTGACTGTGTTTTCTGTTTGGCGTTGTGCAAATCCTGTGTAAATTTTAATTGTTTCTGTATTGCTAAAAAATGAAAGCGTGGTTCTTCTGTTGTATTGAAAGCCTAGACCGATTCTGTTTTTAGTGAATTCTTCTGTAGATGCAAGTGGGGTTGGTGTTGTGGAGCTTTCAAAATTATAAGCTAAGCTGATCTCTGATTGTGGAGAGGGGTTGTAGGAGATCTCTAAGCCTTGTGTGGTGTTAGTAAACGTGCTGTCTTGTCTAAAGATATTGAGCTGAGCGTTAAGGCTTAGAGGTGTTTTTAAAATAAAAGGCAAGTGAGCGTGGAGATTGAATGTTTGTTGCTCATCGCCATTGCTTTTGTAGAGTAGATTTATTGATTCGCCATAATTAAAGTTGTTGGTTAGCGCTAAATCTAAGTTGCCGTCAACTCGTAGCTTGCTGATATCTTCTCTTGAGGCGAATCCTAAAAAGCCTTCAAGTCTGTTGATGTTTTTCTTCTTTATATATAGGTAGAGGTTTGTGCTGTCTTTTGAAAAGAATAGTTCTGGTTCCTGTGTTTGTTGAATGAAAGGGATGTTTTCTAAATTCTTTGTTATTGATATAATTTCGTCGCGCTTGAACAATGTGGTCTTGCTGATCTTTAGAAAGTGCTTGAGGAATGATTTTGGGAATTTATCATATCCTTTGATGGTGACGGTGTTAAGTAGGCGTTGTTGTTCTCTTGTTAAAATGAGTGTAGCTTGGGTGTGGTTATTAGATTGACGAATATTTACCAGGCTTACAGAGGAGAGTGGGAAACCTGAGTTGTTTTCGGCGGCTAGCAATTTCTGAAATGTAGGTTGTAATTCGTCTATTGCAATGCGGAATTTGTTTTCAGAAAATGGGATGCTGCTTTTTCTTATCGTTTCGATGAGTATAGGATTGGTTGTTTTTAGGGTGATCGAATCAGTTCTCTTTCCTAAATGAAGTTTTAGTGAGGTTGAATTCGAGCTGTCTGACTTTATGTCTGAAAAGTAATGTTGAAAATAGCCTCTTATATATAAGGAGTCGTTTAAGGATTGAATGGTTGCTTTTAATTCTTGTTTTGAATTGAAGTTGTTGGGTTTTGTGATGGAATTGATAATGCTATCCGCTGAAGCTGAATTGGTGAAAATGTTTAAATGGATTTTTTGTGCGGATATCGATTGACCTAAAAGGAAGAGTGTGCCGAGGATGAAGAATTTAAGCTTCAAAATTTAAATGGAGTTAGGTTAGGTAATCGTTAAGAATTTAATAATAGAAAAATCTCTTTGAAAATTAATGATTTAAGTGTTGAAATACTAGATTTATTTTGTAGCTTTGCACACCCTTAGAAAAGGGCTATTATAATAACTATAATTTAGGTAAAAGGAAATTATGCCAACAATTTCACAATTAGTACGAAAAGGAAGAGCCAAGATAACCAAGAAGAGTAAATCGGCTGCTTTGGATTCGTGCCCACAACGCCGCGGGGTTTGTACCCGTGTGTACACCACTACGCCTAAGAAACCTAACTCAGCGATGCGTAAAGTAGCGCGTGTTAGATTGACTAATGGTAAAGAGGTGAATGCATACATTGGTGGTGAAGGACACAATTTGCAAGAGCACTCGATAGTATTGGTTAGAGGTGGAAGGGTAAAAGATTTGCCAGGTGTTAGATATCACATTGTACGTGGAGCTTTGGATACCGCAGGTGTTCAGGGAAGACTACAGCGTCGTTCTAAGTATGGAGCAAAACGCCCTAAGAAGTAATTAAAACTTTTAAAGAGAAGAAATGAGAAAAAGACAGGCCAAAAAAAGACCACTTTTACCAGATCCTCGTTTTAACGATCAGCTGGTTACGCGTTTCGTTAACATGATGATGTGGGACGGTAAGAAGTCGGTAGCCTTTAAAATCTTTTACGATGCAATGGATATCGTAGAGGAGAAGAAAAACAACGACGAAAAAACAGCTTTAGAAGTTTGGAAAGACGCCCTTTCTAATGTTATGCCTCATGTTGAAGTGCGTAGCCGTAGAGTAGGTGGTGCTACTTTTCAAATTCCTATGCAAATTAGACCAGATCGTAAGATTTCAACTGCTATGAAGTGGTTGATTAGCTTTGCTAGAAAGCGTAATGAAAAATCGATGGCTTCTAAGTTAGCGGCAGAGGTTCTTGCTGCAGCTAAAGAAGAAGGTGCTGCTGTTAAAAAACGTACAGATACTCATAAGATGGCAGAAGCAAATAAAGCATTCTCTCACTTTAGATTCTAAAAAAAATGGCACAAAGAGATTTAAAATTTACAAGAAACATAGGTATTGCGGCTCATATTGATGCGGGTAAAACTACAACTACTGAGCGTATACTTTATTATACTGGTGTAAGCCATAAAATAGGTGAGGTGCACGATGGTGCGGCTACTATGGACTGGATGGAGCAAGAGCAAGAGCGTGGTATTACTATTACTTCTGCTGCAACAACTTGTACTTGGAAATTCCCAATGGAGAATGCACAGCCACTTCCAGATACAAAAGATTATAACTTCAATATTATCGATACTCCGGGACACGTTGACTTTACTGTAGAGGTAAACCGTTCTTTACGTGTACTTGATGGTCTTGTTTTCTTATTTAGTGCAGTTGATGGTGTTGAGCCGCAATCTGAAACTAACTGGAGACTTGCTGATAACTACAAAGTGCCACGTATGGGCTTTGTGAATAAAATGGACCGTCAAGGGTCAAATTTCCTTGAGGTTTGTAAGCAGGTTAAGGAAATGCTAGGTTCTAACGCAGTGCCTATCGTACTTCCAATCGGTGAAGAGGCAGACTTTAGAGGAATTATCGACCTTGTTAAGAACCGTGCGGTTGTATGGCATGATGAAACTCAAGGATCGACTTTTGATGTTATTGATATCCCTGAAGAGTTAAAAGAAGAGGCAAAAATGTATCGTGGTATGTTGATCGAAGAGGTTGCTGCTTACGATGAGAATTTGCTTGAGAAATTTATGGAGGATGAAGATTCTATTACGGAAGATGAGGTGCACGCTGCGCTTCGTGCTGCTGTGATGGATATGTCTATCATTCCTATGATTTGTGGTTCTGCCTTTAAAAATAAAGGGGTGCAGTTCTTGTTAGATGCTGTATGTCGTTATTTGCCATCTCCTGTAGATAAAGAAGGTATTACTGGGATCAATCCAGATACTGAAGAAGAAGAAATTCGTAAGCCAGATGTTACTGCTCCATTTGCAGCATTAGCATTTAAAATTGCTACTGATCCATTTGTTGGTCGTTTAGCATTCTTCCGTACCTATTCAGGTCGTTTAGAGGCTGGTTCTTATGTGTTGAACAACCGTTCAGGTAACAAAGAGCGTATTTCTCGTATCTATCAGATGCACTCTAATAAGCAAAATGCTATCGACTTTATCGAGGCAGGAGATATTGGAGCAGCTGTAGGATTTAAAGATATTAAGACTGGTGATACGTTATCAGATGAGAAACACCCAATCGTACTTGAGAGTATGGAGTTTCCTGATCCGGTAATTGGTATCGCAGTTGAGCCTAAAACTAAGGCAGATGTTGATAAATTAGGTATGGCTTTGGCTAAGTTGGCAGAAGAAGATCCAACATTCCAAGTGCGTACTGATGAAGCTTCTGGTCAGACTATTATTTCTGGTATGGGTGAGCTTCACTTAGATATTATTGTAGATCGTCTTAAGCGTGAGTTCAAAGTAGAGGTTAGTCAAGGTCAGCCGCAGGTTGAGTACAAAGAGGCTATTACTCGTGTTGCAGATCACAGAGAGGTTTATAAGAAGCAGTCAGGTGGACGTGGTAAATTCGCAGATATCGTATTTACATTAGAGCCTGCTGAAGAAGGTAAAGTTGGTTTAGAGTTTGTTAACGAAGTGAAAGGTGGTAACGTTCCTAAAGAATATATTCCTGCTGTAGAAAAAGGATTCAAAACAGCGATGATCAATGGTCCTTTGGCTGGGTTTGAGGTTGATGCTATGAAAGTTACGCTTAAGGATGGTTCTTTCCATCCTGTAGATTCTGATGCATTGTCTTTTGAGCTTGCTGCTAAATTAGGATTTAAAGCTGCTGCAAAAGCTGCTGGAGCTGTTGTTCTTGAGCCAATGATGAAAGTGGAGGTAATTACTCCAGAAGAAAACATGGGTGATATTGTGGGTGACCTTAACCGTCGTCGTGGTCAGATGAGTAGTATGGGTGACCGTGCTGGAGCAAAAGTTGTAAAAGCTATTGTGCCGCTTTCTGAGATGTTTGGTTATGTAACTACATTACGTACACTTTCTTCTGGTCGTGCAACTTCTACAATGGAATTTTCACACTATGCAGAAACTCCTTCTAACGTATCTGAAGAAGTTATTGCTGCAGCAAAAGGAACTGCTAACGCTTAATTTACTAGGAAATGAGTCAGAAAATCAGAATAAAACTTAAATCTTACGATCATAACTTAGTAGATAAGTCTGCTGAGAAAATCGTAAAAACGGTAAAAAGTACCGGTGCTGTAGTTACGGGACCAATCCCACTTCCTACGCACAAAAAAATCTTTACTGTATTGCGTTCTCCACACGTAAACAAGAAATCACGTGAGCAGTTTGAGCTTAGCTCTTACAAACGTTTACTTGATATATACAGTTCATCTTCAAAAACGATCGATGCGTTGATGAAGCTTGAATTGCCAAGTGGTGTAGAGGTAGAGATCAAGGTATAAGTAACCTTCCGCATCGCGGAATAACATGTCCTGAGCTGCGGGCGAGGGAAAAACGGATAAAAATACATTCAGGGTCGAAGGTATTTTGACCCTGTTTTATTTTCGACAAGAGTCGATAAAAAAGAATTAAATAAGTAATAATCAATAATAATTAATATGTCTGGGTTAATTGGAAAAAAAGTAGGTATGACCAGCATCTTTGATGAGAATGGGAAGAATATTCCTTGTACCGTTATCGAAGCAGGTCCCTGCGTTGTTACCCAAGTCAGAACCGAAGAGGTTGACGGGTATAGTGCTCTTCAATTAGGTTTCGATGACGCAAAGACTGCAAATAAAGCTGCTCAAGGCCATGCCAAGAAAGCAGGTACAGTTGCAAAGCGTAAAGTTGTCGAGTTCCAAGATTTTGAAGGTGAGTACAAATTAGGTGATGCAGTAACTGTTGAGGTCTTTAAAGAAGGTCAGTTTGTAGATGTAGCTGGTACTTCAAAAGGTAAAGGTTTTCAAGGTGTTGTTAAGCGTCATGGTTTTGGTGGTGTAGGACAGTCTACCCACGGTCAGCATAACCGATTAAGAGCTCCAGGTTCTATCGGTGCGGCATCTTATCCTTCTCGTGTGTTCAAAGGAATGCGCATGGCAGGACAAATGGGAAATGAGCGAGTAAAAGTTCAAAATTTAAGAGTGTTAAAAGTAGTTGCTGAAAAGAATCTACTTGTGGTTAAGGGTTGTGTTCCTGGTCACAAAAACTCTTATGTAATTATTGAAAGATAATGAAAGTAGCAGTAGTTGATATTAAAGGAAAAGAAACAGGTAGAGAGGCAAACCTTTCTGATTCTGTTTTCGCTATAGAGCCTAATGATCACGCTATTTACTTAGATGTGAAGCAGCACCTTGCTAATAAAAGACAAGGTACTCACAAATCTAAAGAGCGTGCAGAAATTGCCGGAAGTACACGTAAGATCAAAAAACAAAAAGGTACTGGTACAGCGCGCGCTGGTAGTATCAAGTCTGGTGTATTTAAAGGTGGAGGTAGAATGTTTGGACCAAGACCACGTAATTATTCATTTAAATTGAATAAAGGTCTTAAGCGTTTAGCAAGACGTTCTGCGCTTACTCTTAAAGCAAATGACAAAGCAATAACAGTAGTTGAGGATTTTAATTTCGAAACTCCAAAAACTAAGAATTTTGTTGATGTTGTAACTGCTTTAGGCTTAGATAATAAAAAGTCTTTGTTTGTGTTGGGCGCGTCAAATAATAATGTATATTTGTCGTCACGCAATTTAAAGACCTCTGAGGTTATAACGAGTTCAGAATTAAGCACTTACAAAATTATGAATGCAAATAATGTAGTGTTTTTAGAAGGATCTCTAGAAGAAATTGAGCAAACTTTAAGTAAGTAACAGCATGAGTATTTTAATAAAACCCGTGATTACCGAAAAAGCTACAATGGATAGTGAGCTTAATAGCCGCTATACATTTGAAGTAAATCCCGGTTCGAATAAGATCGAAATTAAAAACGCTGTAGAGGCGACTTATGGTGTTTCGGTAATTAAAGTTAGAACAATGAACGTTCGCCCAGATCGTAGTACCAAGTTTACAAAATCTGGTATGATCACTGGTAAAACAAAAGGCTTTAAGAAAGCTATTGTACAGGTGGCGGAAGGTGATGTGATTGATTTTTATAGTAACATTTAAGACTAAAAAATGTCAGTAAGAAAATTAAAACCGATCACTCCAGGACAGCGATTTAGAGTAGTTAATGGGTTTGACGCCATTACTACTGATAAGCCGGAAAAAAGCCTTTTGGCTCCGATTAAAAAGTCTGGAGGGAGAAACAGTCAAGGTAAGATGACCATGCGCTACAAAGGTGGTGGTCATAAGAAACGCTATCGCGTTATTGATTTTAAAAGAAATAAAGAGGGTGTTCCTGCAACTGTAGCGAGCATCGAGTATGATCCAAATCGTACTGCATTTATCGCTCTTTTGAATTATCAAGATGGTGAGAAGCGTTACATTATTGCACCTAATGGGTTGCAGGTAGGTCAGAACGTTGTGTCTGGCTCTGGTTCTGCTCCTGAAATTGGGAATGCATTGATGTTATCAGATATTCCGTTAGGAACTATTATTTCTTGTATTGAATTACGTCCTGGCCAAGGTGCTATTATGGCGCGTAGTGCAGGTGCGTTTGCGCAATTAATGGCTCGTGATGGGAAGTTTGCAACAGTGAAGTTGCCTTCAGGTGAAACAAGATTAATTCTTGCTAACTGTATGGCTACTATTGGTGCAGTATCTAACAGTGATCATCAGCTTATCGTTTCTGGTAAGGCTGGTAGAAAACGCTGGTTAGGTAGACGTCCACGTACAAGACCAGTAGTTATGAACCCTGTTGATCACCCAATGGGTGGTGGTGAAGGTCGTGCTTCTGGAGGTCACCCACGTAATAGAAACGGTGTTCCTGCTAAAGGTTATAGAACCCGTACTAAGACGAAAGCGAGTAATAAGTATATTGTAGAACGTAGAAAGAAATAATAAGATATGGCACGTTCATTAAAAAAAGGACCTTACGTTCACTATAAGTTAGAGCAAAAAGTTGCTGCTAATGTAGAGTCTAACAAAAAGACGGTAATCAAAACTTGGTCAAGAGCCTCTATGATTACTCCTGATTTTGTTGGTCAAACAATAGCTGTTCATAACGGTCGCCAATTTGTTCCGGTTTATGTAACTGAGAACATGGTAGGTCATAAATTAGGAGAATTTTCACCTACACGATCATTTAGAGGTCATGTTGGGTCAAAAAATAAAGGTAAAAAATAATTGAAGCTATGGGAGTTCGTAAAAAGGAAAGAGCAGAGCAGATAAAAGAGGCTAAGAAAAGTTTAGCCTTTGCAAAACTGAACAACTGCCCTACTTCGCCTCGTAAGATGCGCTTAGTTGCAGATCTTGTACGCGGTCAAAAAGTAGAGAAGGCGCTTCAAATATTGAAATTTAGTAATAAAGAAGCTTCTCGTCGTGTAGAAAAATTAGTTCTTTCTGCTATTTCAAACTGGCAAGAGAAAAACGAAGATGCGAGTATCGAGGATGCAGACTTGTTTATTAAAGAAATTCGTGTTGATGGAGGAAGTATGTTAAAAAGACTTCGCCCTGCACCACAAGGTCGCGCACATAGAATAAGAAAACGCAGCAATCACGTTACAGTTGTGCTTGGTGCTAAAGATAACACACAAAGCAAGTAATAAATGGGACAGAAGACAAATCCAATCGGGAATCGCCTAGGTATTATCAGAGGATGGGAATCTAACTGGTACGGTGGTAACGACTACGGTGATAAACTTGCCGAAGACGATAAGATTAGAAAGTACATTCACGCTCGTTTATCAAAAGCTAGTGTGTCTAGAGTAATTATTGAGCGTACGCTTAAGCTTGTAACCGTTACTATCACTACTGCTCGTCCTGGTATCATTATCGGGAAAGGTGGTCAAGAGGTAGACAAGTTGAAAGAGGAACTTAAACAAATTACTAACAAGGAAGTTCAGATCAATATTTTTGAGATCAAACGTCCAGAACTTGACGCATATTTAGTTGCTTCCTCAGTAGCTCGTCAAATTGAAAATCGTATCTCTTACCGTCGTGCCACAAAAATGGCAATCGCGGCTGCAATGCGTATGAACGCAGAGGGTATCAAGATACAGATTTCAGGTCGTTTGAACGGTGCTGAAATGGCACGTTCAGAATCTTATAAAGAAGGTCGTATTCCTTTATCAACATTCAGAGCTGATATTGATTATGCTTTGGTAGAAGCGCATACTACTTACGGTAGATTGGGTATCAAAGTATGGATCATGAAAGGTGAGGTTTACGGTAAAAGAGAATTATCTCCTTTAGTAGGTCTTGCTAAGAAGCAAGGAAAGGGCGGTCGTGGATCTGGTTCGCCAAAATCACGTCGTAGAAAGTAATTTTTTAAAGTAAAACAAGATGTTACAGCCTAAAAAGACAAAATTCCGTAAGCAACAGAAGGGTCGTATGAAGGGTAATGCCGGTAGAGGGCATCAACTATCAAACGGAACTTTTGGTATCAAATCTCTTGATGCAAATTTCCTTACGGCTAGACAAATAGAAGCTGCACGTATTGCTGCCACACGTTTTATGAAACGTGAGGGTTCATTATGGATTAGAATTTTTCCAGATAAGCCTATTACAAAGAAACCTCTTGAGGTACGTATGGGTAAAGGTAAAGGTGCTGTTGAATACTGGGCAGCTGTCGTTAAACCTGGCAGAATGCTCTTTGAAATTGGAGGTGTATCTGAACCAGTAGCGCGTGAAGCGTTACGTTTGGCGGCTCAGAAGCTTCCTGTGAGAACAAAATATGTAGTAGCTAGGGATTATCAAGCTGACTAAATTCTAGAAAAATGAAACAATCAGAAGTAAAAGAACTATCTGTAGCAGAATTACAGGAAGAGTTAGTAAAAGCAAAAAGAGCTTATTCTGACTTAAAAATGGCTCACGCTATTTCTCCTTTGGAAAATCCCATTCAGCTTAGAGGTCTAAGAAGATCTGTAGCGCGTATTGCTACTGAGCTTACAAAAAGAGAATTACAATAATGCTGCTTAAGATGGAAAAAAGAAATTTAAGAAAAGAACGTATAGGTGTCGTTACGAGTAATAAAATGCAGAAGTCTATTGTGGTTTCTGAGGTTAAGAAAGTAAAACACCCTATGTATGGTAAATTCGTTTTAAAAACGAAAAAATACGTAGCGCACGACGAGCAAAATGACTGCAATATTGGGGATACTGTAAAGATCATGGAAACACGACCTTTAAGTAAATCAAAAAGTTGGAGACTTGTAGAAATCATTGAAAGAGCTAAGTAATTATGTTACAACAAGAATCAAGATTAAGAGTAGCTGACAACACTGGAGCAAAAGAAGTTTTGACTATTCGTGTGTTGGGCGGTACAAAAAGAAGATATGCTTCTGTAGGTGATAAAATTGTTGTTTCTGTAAAAGATGCAACTCCTAACGGTCAAGTAAAAAAAGGAGCCGTTTCAACTGCAGTTGTAGTGCGTACACGTAAAGAAGTACGTCGTCCTGATGGATCTTATATCCGTTTTGATGATAATGCTTGTGTACTTTTAAATGCTCAAGGAGAAATGCGCGGTACACGTGTATTTGGCCCTGTAGCGAGAGAGCTTCGTGAAAAGCAATTCATGAAGATTGTATCATTAGCGCCAGAGGTGCTTTAATACAGTAAAAAGATGACAAAGCTTAAAATAAAAGTTGGAGATAACGTTAAGGTAATTGCCGGTGATCATAAAGGTCAAGAAGGTAAAGTGCAACGCGTTATTAAAGATAAGAACAAAGCAATCGTTGAGGGGATTAACCTAGTGTCTAAACACGAGAAGCCTAGTGCTTCAAATCCTCAAGGAGGTATTGCAAAGAAAGAGGCGCCTATTCACATTTCAAATCTTTCATTAGTAGATGCTAACGGAGATACTACTCGCGTTGGATACAGAGTGGAAGGAGATAAGAAAGTGCGTTTTTCTAAAAAATCAAATGAAGTAATTTAGTTATGGCTTACATTTCAAGACTAAAGACAGAATATAAAGAGCGTGTAATATCTGCTCTTACTGAAGAATTTGGGTATAAGAATGTTATGCAAGTACCTAAATTAAGAAAGATCGTTATCTCAAGAGGTATCGGTGCAGCTGTTGCAGATAAGAAACTAATTGATTATTCTGTAGAAGAATTGACAACAATTTCTGGTCAGCGAGCTGTAGCTACTGTTTCTAAAAAGGACGTTGCGGCGTTTAAACTTAGAAAAGGTATGCCTATTGGAGCAAAAGTTACTTTACGTGGAGAGCGTATGTATGAATTTTTAGATCGTTTGATCACTTCTGCATTACCTCGAGTAAGAGACTTTAACGGTATTAATGCTACTGGATTTGATGGTCGTGGTAACTACAACCTAGGGATTACCGAGCAAATCATTTTTCCTGAAATTGATATTGATAAAGTGCGTAAAATTGAAGGTATGAATATTACCTTTGAAACTTCTGCAGAAACAGATAAAGAAGCAAAAGCATTATTAACTCAATTGGGGCTACCCTTTAAAAAGAAGTAATTATGGCAAAAGAATCAATGAAAGCTCGTGAGAGAAAACGCGAGAAACTTGCAGCCAAATATGCTGAAAAAAGAAAAGCCTTAAAAGAGGCTGGAGATTATGAGGCATTACAAAAGCTGCCTAAAAATGCATCTCCTGTACGTCAACATAACCGTTGTAAATTAACGGGACGTCCTAAAGGATATATGAGAACCTTTGGTATTTCACGTGTAACTTTCCGTGAGATGGCAAACCAAGGTCTTATACCAGGTGTTAAAAAAGCTAGCTGGTAAATTAAGAATAAACTGGTTTTAGGTTCGTTATTAGATAGTCTAATAAGGAAAACCAAGACCGCAATTTAATACAAATGTATACAGATACTATTGCAGACTTTCTAACTAGGATTAGAAACGCAGCGGCAGCAAACCACAGAGTTGTGGAAATTCCTGCTTCAAACTTAAAAAAGGAGATAACCAAGATCTTATTTGATCAAGGTTATATTTTAAGTTACAAATTTGAGAACAAAACTGCTCAAGGTAGCATTAAGATTGCTTTGAAGTACGATAAAGACACTAAGGAGTCTATTATCAAAGACATCCAGAGAATAAGTAAACCAGGTTTACGTAAGTATGCATCTTCTAAAGATGTGCCACGTATTCTTAACGGTTTAGGTATCTCTATTGTTTCTACTTCAAAAGGAGTAATGACAGGGAAGCAGGCTCAAAGTGAGAATGTTGGAGGCGAAGTACTTTGCTACGTATATTAATCAGTTAAAAGGAACAGAGCAATGTCAAGAATAGGAAAAAATCCAATTACAATACCTTCTGGAGTTACTGTTGATCTAGCAGATGGTATTATTACGGTAAAAGGAAAGTTAGGAGAGCTAAAGCAAGAGTATTCTAACATAGATATTAAAGTTGAAGAAGAAGAAGGTGTTGTTACACTAGAGCGCCCTTCTGAAAAAGCAGAGTTTAAAGCTAAGCACGGTCTTTATCGTGCACTTATTGCCAATATGATCGGTGGTGTTTCTGAAGGATATACTAAATCTTTAGAATTAGTAGGTGTTGGTTATAGAGCAAGCAATCAAGGTCAGAAGTTAGATATGGCACTTGGTTTTTCACATAACATTGTTATGGATATAGCTCCTGAAGTTAAGGTTGAGACAGTTACTGAAAAAGGTAAAAACCCAATCGTAAAATTAACTTCACATGACAAACAATTAGTTGGTCAAGTTGCTGCTAAAATTAGAAGTTTCCGTAAGCCTGAGCCGTACAAAGGAAAAGGTATCAAGTTTGTGGGTGAACAAATTAGAAGAAAAGCAGGTAAATCTGCATAATATATAGAGTTATGGCATTTTCAAAGTATACCAGAAGAAATAAAATACGTCGTAGAATTCGCAAGTCACTTGAGGGTACTACAGAGCGTCCAAGACTATCTGTATATAGAAGTAATAAAGAGATTTACGCGCAGATAATAGATGATACTACCGGTAAAACATTAGGAGCTGCATCTTCAAGAGATAAAGGTTTCTCTGCAGAAGGCAGCAAAGCTGAAGTAGCTAAGAAGGTAGGTTTAGCAATCGCTGAAAAGGCTAAAGAGGCCGGTATTGAAGCGGTAGCTTTTGATAGAGGTGGGTATTTATACCACGGAAGAGTAAAACAATTAGCAGAAGGAGCCCGAGAAGGCGGATTAAAATTCTAAGAAGTTATGTATCAAAATTATAAAAACGTCGAGTTAGTAAAACCAAGCGGACTTGATCTTAAAGATCGCTTAGTTGGTGTTCAACGTGTTACTAAGGTAACAAAGGGTGGTAGAGCTTTTGGTTTTTCTGCTATTGTTGTTGTAGGAGATGAGAATGGTGTTGTAGGTCAAGGTCTTGGTAAGTCAAAAGATGTTGCTAGTGCAATTGCAAAAGCAGTAGAAGACGCCAAGAAAAACTTAGTACGCATTCCGTTAACTAAGAGTACAATTCCTCACGAGCAAAAAGGTAAATATGGTGGTGCACGTGTGCTGCTTATGCCGGCTGCTCCTGGTACCGGTGTTATTGCCGGTGGTGCAATACGTTCAGTATTAGAGTCTGTAGGTATTCACGATGTACTTTCAAAAAATCAAGGATCTTCTAACCCTCATAACGTTGTAAAAGCTACCTTTGACGCGCTTTTACAATTAAGAAGTGCAGAAACCGTGGCAAAACAGCGCGGAATTTCTCTTGAGAAACTTTTTAAAGGATAATTTTTAAGACAATGGCAAAGATTAAAGTAACTAAGGTAAAGAGCGCGATCAATCGTACTCAAAACCAGAAGAGAACATTAGAGGCGTTAGGTCTTAAGAAAATGGGCCAAGTTGTAGAGCATGAAAATACTCCTAACATCTTGGGGATGATTAATAAAGTAAGTCATTTAGTTTCTGTAGAAGAAGCTTAAACATAATTAACAATGGGTTTAAACAATCTAAAACCGGCAGCTGGCTCGGTAAAAAAGAACGATAGCAGGCGAGGTCGTGGGGAAGCCACAGGAAATGGTGGAACTGCAGGCCGTGGGCACAAAGGTGCGAAGTCAAGATCAGGATACTCTAAAAAAGTAGGATTTGAAGGTGGACAAATGCCACTTCAAAGACGTGTTCCTAAATTCGGTTTTACAAATATTAACCGTAAGGAATTCACTGGAGTTAATCTTGATACCCTACAAGAATATGTTGACGCTGGTAGAATCAAAGATGAAGTTACCATCGATGTTTTAGTAGAAAACAGATTGGCCGGTAAAAATGATCTAGTGAAGATTTTAGGTCGCGGTGAATTAAAAGCTAAATTGAAGATTACAGTTCATAAATTTACAGCCTCAGCACAGAAAGCTATTGAAGCAGCAGGCGGAGAAGCAGTAACTTTATAACACAAATCAGCATGAAGGCTATAGAAACGATAAAAAATATCTGGAAGATCGAAGAGTTAAAGAATCGCATTCTTTTAACCCTAGGTCTGCTTTTAGTATACCGATTTGGTGCTCAAATCGTACTTCCGGGTATTGATGCATCTCAATTAGCTAACCTTGCTGCACAGACAGATGGTGGGCTACTTGGTTTGTTGAACGCATTTACAGGAGGGGCATTTTCTAATGCCTCTGTATTTGCTCTTGGTATCATGCCCTATATTTCTGCATCTATTGTAGTGCAGCTTATGGGTATTGCGGTGCCTTATTTACAAAAACTGCAAAAGGAAGGTGAAAGTGGACGTCGTAAAATTAACCAGATCACAAGATGGTTAACTATTGCGATTACCTTAATTCAAGGACCTGGTTATATTACAAACCTTTTCAACTTGCTTCCGCCGGAAGCTTTTGTAATGGGAAGTAATGTAACGTTTATCATTTCTTCTGTTATTATCTTAACTACAGGTTGTATTTTTGCAATGTGGTTGGGTGAGAAGATTACCGATAAAGGTATAGGTAATGGTATTTCACTTTTAATTATGGTGGGTATCATCGCGAGATTACCACAATCCTTTTTACAGGAATGGGTTTCAAGAGTATCTGAATCAAATGGTGGACTAATTATGATTCTTATTGAATTAGTAATTTGGTTTGTTATCATTTTATTATCAGTACTTCTTGTGATGGCAGTACGTCAAATACCTGTGCAATATGCAAGAAGAACTGCTAGCGGTAGTTATGAGCGTAACGTAATGGGTAGTAGACAGTATATACCGCTTAAGCTTAATGCTTCTGGGGTAATGCCTATCATTTTTGCTCAGGCAATTATGTTTATTCCTGGAGCAGTAATTGGTTTGTCTGATTCGCCTTTAGCAGAGTCTATCGCGTCTCAGTTTACAAATATTTTTGGTTTTTGGTATAATTTGGTATTTGGTCTGTTGATTATAATTTTTACATATTTCTATACAGCCATAACCGTTCCTACCAATAAGATGGCCGATGATCTTAAGAGAAGCGGAGGCTTTATTGCCGGTATTAGACCAGGCAGTGAGACTTCAGAATATTTAGATCGTATCATGTCGCAAATCACGCTTCCGGGTTCTATATTTTTAGCGCTTATAGCAATATTTCCTGCTGTCGCAGTAAGTGTACTTGGAATGCAACAAGGATGGGCTTTGTTCTATGGTGGAACATCATTGCTTATTCTAGTGGGTGTAGCTATCGATACTATGCAACAGGTTAATTCATACTTGTTGAATAGACATTATGATGGCTTGATGAAAACAGGTAAGAATAGAAAAGCAGTAGCATAATGGCAAAACAACAAGCAATAGAGCAAGACGGTTCAATTATTGAAGCATTGTCTAACGCAATGTTTCGCGTTGAGCTAGAAAACGGTCACATCGTAACAGCGCATATCTCAGGTAAGATGCGCATGCATTATATAAAATTACTACCTGGGGACAAAGTAAAACTTGAAATGAGCCCTTACGATTTAACAAAGGCTCGTATAACTTATAGATACTAGTAAGATGAAAGTAAGAGCATCAGTAAAGAAAAGAAGTGCAGACTGCAAGATTGTACGTCGCAAAGGAAGATTATACGTAATTAACAAAAAGAACCCTAAGTTCAAACAAAGACAAGGTTAAGGATTATGGCTAGAATTGCAGGGGTAGATATCCCAAAACAAAAGAGAGGTGTAATCGCTTTGACTTACATCTTTGGAATCGGAAAGAGCAGAGCTCAGAAAATATTAGCTCAAGCTGACGTAGATGAGAATTTAAAAGTAAACGAATGGGATGATGATCAAATTGGTCGTATTCGTGAGGCTGTAGGTTCTTACAAGATAGAAGGTGAACTTAGAAGTGAAGTTTCTATGAGTATCAAGCGTCTTATGGATATTGGTTGCTACAGAGGAATCAGACACCGTTCTGGTTTGCCACTTAGAGGTCAACGTACAAAGAACAACTCTAGAACTAGAAAAGGTAAGCGTAAAACGGTTGCTAACAAGAAAAAAGCAACTAAATAATAATTAACAATGGCAAAGCAAAACACTAAAGGTGGAGGAAAAAGCGGTAAGGCTGCAAAAACCACTAAAAAGCGTAAAGTAATTGTTGAGTCTGTAGGAGAAGCGCATATTGCAGCGTCTTTCAACAACATTTTAATTTCTTTGACAAATAAGAAAGGTGATGTTGTTTCTTGGTCTTCTGCCGGTAAAATGGGCTTTAGAGGTTCTAAGAAAAATACTCCTTACGCTGCTCAATTAGCTGCAGAAGATGCAAGCAAAGTTGCACACGAAGCAGGATTGCGTAAAGTAAAGGTGTATGTGAAGGGACCAGGTAATGGTCGTGAATCTGCAATCAGATCTATCCACAATAGCGGTATCGAAGTAACTGAAATTATCGATGTTACTCCATTACCTCACAATGGATGTCGTCCTCCTAAAAGAAGAAGAGTTTAATCAATTTTTTATATCAATCGGGGAGTAACGATTTTGCGAAGGACTAGACCTTAATTCCTTAATCACCCCACTAATTATTTTTTAAAATGGCAAGATATACCGGTCCTAAGACTAAAATCGCTCGTAAGTTTGGAGAAGCGATTTTTGGAGATGACAAATCTTTCGAAAAGAGAAATTATCCTCCAGGTCAGCATGGTAACAACAGACGTCGTGGTAAGAAGTCTGAGTATGCGATCCAGCTTCAAGAGAAGCAAAAAGCAAAATATACTTACGGGATATTAGAAAATCAATTCCGTAATATGTTTGAAAAAGCAACAAGCGCAACGGGAATTACCGGGGTTGTGTTATTACAACTTTGTGAGTCACGTTTGGATAATGTTGTATTCAGAATGGGTATTGCTCCTTCAAGAAGAGCTGCTCGTCAATTAGTTTCACACAGACATATCACTGTTAATGGTGAGCTTGTAAACATTCCTTCTTATCAATTAAAGGCTGGAGATGTTGTTGCTGTACGTGAAAAATCAAAATCATTAAGTGCAATTCAGGATTCTTTAGCAAATGC
The DNA here is from genome assembly GCF_000152985.1 of Leeuwenhoekiella blandensis MED217. Lineage (GTDB taxonomy): Bacteria > Bacteroidota > Bacteroidia > Flavobacteriales > Flavobacteriaceae > Leeuwenhoekiella > Leeuwenhoekiella blandensis. The sequence goes on from NZ_CH672395.1 coordinate 929,115, forward strand.
TAGCCACGTATATGAGTGGATTTCTTGGAATAATGATTCAAAACAAGGTACTTTCGTTTCTGTTCCTGAACGTATTCAGATTCCAGAAAACATCAACGAACAGTTCATTGTCGAATTGTACTCTAAATAATAAATAACAACTCTTAGAAAACATAATATGGCATTACTAAATTTCCAGAAGCCCGATAAGGTCATAATGATTGACTCTACTGACTTTGAAGGTAAGTTTGAATTCAGACCTTTAGAGCCAGGTTACGGTTTAACTGTGGGTAACGCGTTACGTAGAGTATTGCTTTCGTCTTTAGAAGGTTTTGCTATTACTTCTGTACGTGTTGAAGGAGTAGATCATGAGTTTTCAACTATAGCAGGAGTTGTAGAAGACTTTACAGAAATCATTCTTAATCTTAAACAAGTACGTTTTAAAAGACAGATTGATGAGATTGATAATGAAACTGTAACTATTTCGGTTTCTGATAAAGAGCAGTTAACTGCCGGAGATTTCCAGAAATTTATTTCTGGTTTTCAAATTCTTAATCCAGATTTGGTAATCGCCAATATGGAGAAAAGTGTTAATATCAATATGGAAATCACGGTAGAAAAAGGTCGTGGTTATGTTCCTGCTGAAGAGAATAAGAAACAAAACGCACCTGTAGGTACGATCTTTACAGATTCAATCTATACTCCAATCAAAAATGTGAAGTATAGCATTGAGAACTATCGTGTAGAGCAGAAGACTGACTATGAAAAGTTGGTTTTTGAGATCATTACAGATGGTTCTATTCATCCTAAAGATGCTTTAACTGAAGCTGCAAAAACTTTGATTCATCACTTTATGTTGTTTTCTGATGAGCGTATCACCCTTGAGGCTGATGAGATTGCTCAGACTGAAACTTACGATGAAGAGTCATTGCATATGCGTCAATTGCTTAAGACAAAATTGGTAGATATGGATCTTTCTGTACGTGCCTTGAACTGTCTTAAAGCTGCTGAAGTTGAAACTTTAGGAGACTTAGTTTCTTATAACAAGAACGATTTGATGAAATTCCGTAATTTTGGTAAAAAATCACTTACAGAGCTTGAAGAGCTTGTAAATGTAAAAGGACTGAATTTTGGAATGGATCTTTCAAAATACAAATTAGATAAAGATTAGTAACGCTCCATATTTTGCTCCTCAAAAAGGGTAGAGCAAGATGGTAGCTTAAATTAAATGTCATGAGACACGGAAAAAAGAATAATCATTTAGGACGTCAGACCGCTCATAGAAAGTCTATGTTAGCAAACATGGCTTGTTCATTAATTGAGCACAAACGTATCAATACAACTGTTGCAAAAGCAAAAGCTTTAAAGCAGTTTGTTGAGCCGCTAGTAACAAAGTCTAAAGAAGATACTACTCACAATCGTCGTATTGTGATGAGTAAATTGCGCCAAAAAGATGCGGTTGCAGAACTTTTTAGAGATGTGGCTGTAAAAGTTGGTGATCGTCCAGGTGGTTATACAAGAATCATCAAATTAGGAAATCGTCTTGGAGATAATGCAGATATGGCGATGATCGAATTAGTTGATTACAACGAACTATATAACCTTGGTAAAACCAAGAAAAAATCTACTCGTAGAGCAGGTAAGAAAGCATCCACTGCAAAAACTGAAGCTCCTGTTAAAGAAACAAAAGCTAATGACGAGGAAGAGTAAAAACATACCAATGTTTTAATTTTTTAAAAAAGGATAAGCCTTATGGCTTATCCTTTTTTTTGTATTTATAAACCTTTAATACTTTTTACTATGCTTAAACCATTCATCAGTCTAGCAGTTTGTATACTTACAATTGCTACAACTTATTCTCAAGATCAAGAACGCCTGGTTAATAATCCAGATCAACTATTATCAGTTTCTAATGGAGTGCGTAATTCTTATGGTTCTATACAAAGTATTCCGCCGGTAGCTCGTGTTGAAGGTACTCCGTATCTATTTGATGACTGGATTCATAGTGCACGTGTGTATGCAACTAATGGGCAACTGTATATGTTAGATAATATCAATCTAAACTTAAATACACAGGCTTTTGTAACCAAAATCGGTCAAGATTCCTTATTTACTTTTCAATTTAATCAGATCGATTATTTTGAAGTTTTAGGTAGAAAATATGAAAGTAAGTTCACTAAGACTGGGAGACAGATTTATGAAGTTATTGCAGATTATGGCGATGACAGACTACTTAGAGCTTATACCGTAAAATTGGTTCCTAGTTCACCGGATCCTATGAAAAACAGACCTGTAGATAAATACATCAGAAGAGAGAATTTTTACTATGAGCATGATGATAAAATTACCTTAATGCCATTGCGTAAAGGGCGTGTGCTTAAATCTTTTGATTTAGAAAAGCCTAAGGAGAAAGAGTTGGTAAAATATGTAAAGCAAAACGACCTTTCTTATGGTGACGAGAAAGACATTATAAAAATGATGGACTATGTAAATAGTCTTTAAAAATTAAATGCAGAAGTTCTGTTTAGTATTATAAACCTTTAAATTAATTTTGAAAAAAAACTAAATGAAATATCAAACCAATAGAAAAGCACTTTTGTTGCTTGCAGACGGTACAATTTTTTATGGCAAATCTGTAGGGAATAAAGAAGGGACTGCTTTTGGAGAAGTTTGTTTTAATACCGGTATGACAGGGTATCAAGAAATTTTTACAGATCCTTCATATTACGGTCAATTAATGGTTACTACTAATGCACACATTGGTAATTATGGTGGTAATAATGAAGAAACAGAGTCTGATACCGTAAAGATTTCAGGGCTTATTTGTAAGAATTTTAGTTATAACTATTCACGTATTCGTGTAGATGAATCACTTGAGTCATTTTTAGATCGCAATAATCTTTTTGTGATTTCTGATGTTGATACGAGAGCTTTGGTTTCCTATATTCGAGACAATGGCGCTATGAACGCTGTAATCTCTACAGAGGTGGATGATGTGGAAGGCCTTAAGAAAAAACTGGCTGATGTTCCTAATATGCACGGCTTAGAGTTAGCTTCTAAAGTAAGTACCAAAGAGCCTTACTATTTTGGAGACGAAAATGCATCTTATAAAGTTGCAGCGGTAGATTTAGGTATCAAGAAAAATATATTGCGCAATATGGCTAAGCGTAATATGTATATCAAGGTTTTTCCATATAATACACCTTACGAGGAGATGAAGGCTTGGAATCCTGATGGTTTTTTCCTCTCCAATGGTCCAGGGGATCCAGAGCCTTTAAAAGAGGTTATTGAAACTGCAAAAAACATACTTGCAGATGATATGCCACTATTTGGAATTTGCTTAGGACACCAGATTATTGCTTTGGCAAACGGTATTAGCACATTTAAAATGCACCACGGTCATCGCGGTATTAATCATCCGGTATTGAATCACGGTACGGGTAAAGGAGAGATCACTTCTCAAAATCATGGTTTTGCTGTGAATTACGATGAGGCTTCAAGCAATCCAGATGTAGAGGTGACGCATAAGCACCTTAATGATCAAACGGTGATGGGACTACGTATGAAGAACAAAAATTGTTTTTCGGTTCAATACCATCCTGAAGCTGGTCCTGGTCCTAACGATGCAACTTATCTCTTTGATGAGTTTTTAGAACGAATGAATAAAGTTTCAGTATAAATTAAATCCCGGCATTGCCGGGATTTTTTGTTTAAAAGAAGGAGCTTTTAGACTATTGATTAACATATTTCTACAGAATGAAATCAATGCGTACAAAGTTTTAAATAATCTTTAAAATTCGTCAAAAGCTCGCTGTTTCTCCGCTCAATAATGCAGTATTGCGTATATTGCGCTAACTATATTAACTAATCAATATTTAAAGAACAATGAGTATAATAATCAATATCCACGCACGTCAAATTCTTGATTCTCGTGGGAATCCCACAGTAGAGGTAGATGTTTTAACCGAAAACGGTGTGCTTGGTAGAGCTGCAGTTCCTTCAGGAGCTTCAACTGGTGAGCACGAGGCGGTTGAACTGCGTGATGGTGGTTCAGATTATATGGGCAAAGGAGTTTTGAAAGCTGTTGAGAATGTTAATGCAGTAATTGCTCAGGAGCTTTTAGGTGTTTCTGTTTTTGAACAAAACCTGATCGATCAAACGATGATTGATTTAGACGGAACCCCTAATAAATCAAAGCTTGGTGCAAACGCAATTTTAGGTGTTTCTCTTGCAGTTGCAAAAGCAGCAGCAAACGAACTTAACATGCCGTTGTATCGTTACGTAGGTGGAGTAAGCGCAAATACACTTCCTGTACCTATGATGAATATTATTAATGGAGGATCGCATAGTGATGCGCCTATTGCTTTTCAAGAGTTTATGATCATGCCTGTAAAGGCTGAAGATTTTACTCATGCTATGAAAATGGGAACTGAAATCTTCCATAATCTTAAAAAAGTATTGCACGATCGTGGATTGAGCACTGCGGTAGGTGATGAAGGAGGTTTTGCACCAACGCTGGAGGGAACTGAAGATGCAATCGAAAGTATTCAGAAAGCTGTTGAGAATGCAGGGTATAAATTTGGTGACGAAGTAATGATCGCCTTAGACTGTGCTTCTGCTGAATTCTATGTAGACGGTAAATATGATTACACCAAGTTTGAAGGTGATAAAGGAGTAGTAAGAACAAGCGAAGAGCAAGCACAATATCTTGCAGAACTTGCTTCTAAATATCCTATTATTTCTATCGAAGATGGAATGGATGAAAACGACTGGGACGGTTGGAAGTCTTTAACTGAAAAAATTGGAGACAAGGTTCAGCTAGTAGGAGACGATTTATTTGTGACCAATGTAGAGCGTCTTTCAAGAGGTATTGAAAACGGTATTGCAAATTCAATTTTGATTAAAGTAAATCAAATAGGAACATTAACCGAAACAATTGCAGCAGTTAATATGGCGCATAATGCAGGTTATACTTCGGTAATGTCTCACAGATCTGGAGAAACTGAAGATAATACAATTGCAGACCTTGCAGTTGCGTTAAATACAGGACAGATCAAAACAGGTTCTGCTTCACGAAGTGATCGTATGGCAAAATACAACCAGTTATTACGCATTGAAGAAGAGTTAGGGACTGTAGCGTATTTCCCAAAAGAAAAAGCGTTTAAAGTAAGCTAATCTTTAAATGCTTAACTTATTAAAAGAGGCGCTTTGATAAAGCGCCTCTTTTTTTATACTCAGGGTCTATTTTGATCGCATTATTTTTTCAGTAAAAAATGCTAACTGATTCAAAATGATCATTGTATGAAAATGTAGCAATCCGAATATCTCGCTTTATACAAGTACTTGATGACTTAAATGGTTTGTTTTAACGATTAAGTACTTATTTTTTCGATACAATTCAATTTTAGTAAGAAAAAAACTATTAATTTTCCACCGCAAATAAATTGGACTTAATGTTCAAAATTTAGATTATTTCACCTAACATATCTAGGTAACTAGATCAGAAAATTTGAAGTTGGGTGAAAGAGCGATTCTGAAATAAGTATGTTTCGCTCTTTTTTACCAAACTTAAGATATCTAAGTTTTGAAGTTGGGTGAGGGGTAGTATACTTTTAAAGTATTTACCCCTTTTTTATTTTCATTTTTTTAACCTTCCTATAAGTGCAAATACTTTAGAAATCCCTTTGCATTTCGTAATTTAGCAGCTCTTGAAAAAATTGATAATCAGCTAAAACATATTAAAAAAATGGCAGATAATGCTAAACTAGTAATAGGTGATAAGTCCTATGAGTTTCCTATAGTAACTGGTAGTGAAAATGAAAGTGCAATCGATATCGCCAGCTTGCGCGCAGTAACAGGTGGTTTAACAACTATAGATCCCGGTTTTAAAAATACAGGAAGTTGCGAGAGTGCAATAACCTTTTTAAATGGTGAGGAAGGAATCTTAAGATATCGCGGTTACGCCATTGAAGATTTAGCTGAAAAAGCTTCTTTCTTAGAAGTGATTTATTTACTGATTTTTGGTGAATTACCTACTGAAGAGCAGTTGACCAAATTTCACAATGACATCAAAGAAGAAAACCACGTAGATGAAGACGTAAAGAAAATTCTTAACGGTTTTCCTAAGTCAGCGCATCCTATGGGTGTTTTGGCATCGCTTACTTCAGCCTTGACCGCATTCAATCCAGATGCTGTTAATGTAGATTCTGAAGAAGATATGTATAACGCAATCGTTAAGCTTCTGGGTAAATTTCCAGTGTTAGTAGCTTGGACGATGCGTACCAAAAAGAGCAAGCCACTTGATTATGGTGACGACAGCTTAAATTATGTAGAGAACTTACACAAAATGATGTTCTCTAAACCTAACAGCGAGTACAAAGTAGATTCAACAATCATTGAAGCTTTAGATAAGCTGCTTATCCTTCACGCAGACCACGAGCAAAACTGTTCAACTTCAACTGTACGTATCGTAGGATCATCTCACGCAGGTTTATTTGCTTCAATTTCCGCAGGTATTTCTGCACTTTGGGGACCACTTCACGGTGGAGCCAATCAAGCAGTGATTGAAATGCTTGAAGGGATTAAGGCTGATGGCGGAGATACTAAGAAATATATGGCTAAGGCAAAGGATAAAGAAGATCCATTCCGTTTGATGGGCTTTGGTCACCGCGTTTATAAAAACTTTGATCCGCGTGCAAAAATCATCAAGAAAGCAGCAGATGACGTTTTAGAACAGTTGGGTATAGAAGACGAAGTACTTGCTATCGCTAAAGGTTTAGAAAAAGAAGCGCTAGAAGATGAATACTTTGTAAAACGTAAATTATATCCTAACGTAGATTTCTATTCAGGTATCATTTATCGTGCATTAGGAATTCCTGTTGAAATGTTTACTGTAATGTTTGCGATGGGTCGTGTGCCAGGATGGATCGCGCAATGGAGAGAAATGCGTCTTCGTAAAGAACCTATTGGACGACCACGTCAGGTTTATATAGGCGAGACTCACCGTCCATTTAAAGCGATGAGTGAACGCTAGAATTAAAAAATAAAGTAATTGAAGCGGGTTTTTGGAGTTGATCAAAAACCCGCTTTTGTTTTTATATTTGCGGGTATGATTAAATTAAATATCACAGACGAAACCTCTCGTCTTCGAGCGGTAATATTAGGGACGGCTTTGAGCAATGGCGGTGTGCCAAAACTTGAAGATGCTTATGACCCTAAGTCTATTTTACACATAAAACAGAAAACCTACCCTAAAGAGGAGGATATGGTGGCAGAGATGAATGCTGTAGAAGAGGTTTTTAATAAATATGGCGTACAGGTTTTTAGACCTAAACTTATCGCAGATTATAATCAAATTTTTGCCAGAGATATTGGTTTTGTGATTGAAGATACGTTCATCAAAGCAAATATTTTACCAGATCGTGAGCAGGAAATCGAAGCTATAGAACACGTGCTCACACAAATTGATCCTGAGAAAATTGTAAGATTTCCAGAAGAAGCACATATCGAAGGAGGTGATGTGATGCCTTACAAAGATTATATTCTTGTGGGAGTATATCGTGGTCCAGACTATTCTGATTATATTATCGCACGCACCAATATGCTAGCGATAGACTATTTGCAAAAGCTGTTTCCAGATAAAAAAGTGGTTTCGTTTAATCTAAGGAAATCAAATACCAATCCTTATGAGAATGCTTTGCATTTGGATTGCTGCTTTCAACCGGTTGGAGAAAAATATGCCATTTTGCATAAAAACGGTTTTTTGGAAGCGTCTGAGTATAATTGGCTTGTAAATCTATTCGGAAAAGAAAATATCTTTGAGATCACTGCGGAAGAAATGTATCATATGAATTCAAACATTTTTTCAATTGCTCCCGATGTCGTGATTTCAGAACAAAATTTTACGCGTTTAAACACATGGTTACGCGACAAAGGTATTACTGTTGAAGAAGTACCTTATGCCGAAATATCTAAGCAGGAAGGGCTTTTGCGTTGCAGCACATTACCTCTGGTTAGAGAATAAAATACCTCGGGCAAATCCAAGAGGCATACGTTAAAAACAAAATTTTGATTTCTTGGAATCCCGAAAACGATCTGGATATTAAATTCTTTGGCGGAGCCAATAAAATTGTCATTACCCCTATGAAACAGAATACCAATACCGTTTTGATGGTGCGCCCTGCATCTTTTAGAAAGAACGAGCAAACTGCTGTAAACAATTATTTTCAAGAAGATCTCGCTCTTGAAAATGAAGCTATTAATGCACAAGCGCAGGAAGAATTTGATGGCTTTGTAGCAAAGCTCAAAGCAGCCGGAATTAATGTTTTGGTACTACAGGATGAGAAGGAGCTAGACACCCCAGATTCTATATTTCCTAATAATTGGGTGAGTACGCACGCTAACGGTGATGTAGCTGTTTATCCTATGTATGCCGAAAACAGACGCAGAGAGCGTCGTGAGGAGTTTTTTACGTTACTTGAGGATTCTGGATTTGCTATAAAAAATGTCATTGATTATACCGAAGCTGAAGAGGAAGAACTTTTTTTAGAAGGAACCGGAAGCATTATTCTAGATCGGGAAAATGAGAAAGCCTACTGCGCACTTTCAGCACGCGCAGATGAGATGCTTTTTATAGAATTTTGTGAAGATTTTGGATACTTGCCTGTGATTTTTCACGCCAATCAAACCGTTGATGGTAAGCGCTTACCTATTTATCATACCAATGTAATGATGTGTGTCGCGCAAGATTTTGCCGTGATTTGTCTTCAGTCTATAGATGATAAAAAAGAGCGTAAGCAAGTGATCAATCAGCTTAAGGAGTCAGGTAAAAAAATTATAGCGATCACTGAAGCTCAAATGCATCAATTTGCAGGAAATATGCTTGAAGTTGTGAATGCTTCTGGCCAAAAGTATTTGGTGATGAGTGCGCAAGCGTATAATTCTCTAGACGAAACTCAAATAGCATCTATTGAAAAATACAGTGAGATTTTAAGCAGTGATCTAAAAACTATTGAAACCTGTGGGGGAGGAAGCGCCCGTTGTATGATGGCAGAAATTTTCCTGCCTAGGTCTTAGCGATTAGATTTTTGATCCACCTGATCAACATCCAAACCATAAAGAAGCTAAGCGGTAGAGATGTTACGATGAGCAACTTTTGCATGGTGTTGAGCACGTCTATCTCTTCTTTGTTGAAACTTAATACGGTAAAGGCGATCGCGGTAATGGTTAAAATCAATCCCCACAAAATTCTGTTGCGTTTTGATGGCTTCTTTCTACGAGCACTATGAAGACTTAAAACAAGAATTGCGGAATCTAAAGAAGTCACGAGAAAACTGAGTAATAGCAGGATGACTAGCATGTTGATGATGAATTGCGCAGGATAATTGCTTAAAAACAAAAATAACGAACTAAACACATTGTCAAACTCGTTGGTATAAGTTCCCCATTGCTGGATAAGATCAAAGGCTGCTTGGCCAAAAACGGTGAACCAGAAAAAACTTCCTAAAGAGGGAATAAGTAACACACCAATTATAATTTCCCTAAGCGTTCTTCCTCGGGAAATATTGGCGATAAAAATTCCTGTAAACGGAGCCCAGGCAATCCAAAAAGCCCAATAATAGTAGGTCCAATCTGTTAGAAATTGCTCGCCGGGATTAAAGCTACCATAGGCTAAACTAAGCGGAATGAAGTCGACGACATAATGATACAGTGCGATTACAAACTGTTCTAAGATCAAGAGAACATCACTTTGAACAAAAACAAAAAGCAGCAGCGCAAAACTCATAAATATATTAGCTCGAGATAGTTTTTTAATGCCGTTATGCATTCCACTCAAAGCTGAGATTAGAGATAAAACTCCAACAAGAATTATGATGATTAATGTGAAGGACTTACTTAGCGTAGCATTGTCAAGGTAATCGAGTCCGCCTTTTATTTGTCGCGCTCCCAATGCAATAGCGGCAATAAGTCCAAAAACGGTAGTCAGAATTACGAGGATGTCAATACTCTTAATCCCTATTTTATGGGTTAGCGTTTTAGAGTGAGAGAAAACGGTGCTGCTGGTATAAGCCGGTCGGCCGTATTTAAATGCAACTGTACCAATCGCTAGGGCAAAAACAGCATAAAAGGCCCAGGCTGTAAATCCCCATTGGTAAAAGGTAAATTCGAGGGCTTGAATTTCAGCAGATATTTGCGTGAGAATAGGCGGGTTTTGTTGCATAAATACAGGTTCCTGAACGGCTCTAAGCAAAATTCCAGCACCCATTCCTGCGCTGTATAGCATCGCGATCCAGGAAAGTCTGTTGAATGCTGGTTTTTCAGCCGGTGTACCCAACTTGTATTTTCCTAAAGGAGAACTAGCTACAACTACAAGAACCAAAACACAAGCTAAACCAAGAATGAGATAAAACCTTCCAAAATAAGATCTAATGTGTGTCGAAAGGGTTTCGATCAACGCATAGCTTTCTTCAGTGAATCCAAAAATCAAGAACGCGACAAGTAGTAAAATTCCAGTCGGAACTAGAAGAAGTAGGTTTTTCTTTATCGTTTTTAGAAGTTTGATATAGCAGCTTTTTTAGGTTTGTATCGGGCTATATTCCGTATCATTCCACCAAAAATAAAATAGTGAAAAGGCAACATACTAAACCAGTACAGCCGTCCCCACAAGCCTCTGGGTCTAAAGGTGGCAGTTTGATGTAAAACATTATCGTCATCGATCTCCCAGTCTAGCCAGGCTTCACCGGGAACGCGCATTTCTGCAAAGAGCAGTAATCTTTTTTCTTTTTTATCAGCTAATAAAACCCGCCAAAAATCTAAAGAATCCCCTTCGTAGAGTTCGTTGTCGTGTGTTCGCCCGCGGCGTAAACCTACGCCACCCCAGAGTTTATCAATAAAACCGCGTATTTTCCACAAGGTATTTGCATAATACCAACCGCGTTTTCCGCCTATAGACCATATGTTTTCTAGTGCCTGTTCAGGGTCTTTTAGTTTGATTTGCTGTCGGTCTTTCAGGCAGCCATATTCAGGAACTTTGATGTAGTGATTAAGATCTTTGCGAAAGCGCCCACTCACTAAACTATCCTTCCAGCTAGAAACTACCTGATTTTGTTCGATTTTCTCAAAGGCCATTTTAATGGCGTCATTATAATTTATGGGCTTTATGTCTAGCATTTCCTGTAGGCGGGTATCGCCTGTGATCACTTCAACGCGCATACTGTCAACAAGGTTGAGTGCTAGTTTATAACTGGTTGAGGTTACAAAATACAACCAGTAAGAAGAAAGTTTTGGTCTCATTACCGGTACATCAAGAATCGTAAGACTTAGGCCTCGTATTTTAGCATACAAAAGCATCATTTGCTTGTAGGTTAAAACATCTGGGCCGCCAATATCAAAAGACGCGTTATAACAGGATTCCTTTCCTAAAACTCCGGTTAAATATTGAATCACATTACGAATAGCAATGGGTTGACAGCGCGTTTTCACCCATTTTGGCGTGATCATTATCGGGAGCTTTTCACATAAGTCTCTAATGATTTCAAAAGACGAACTTCCTGAACCTACGATGATTGCAGCACGCAACACGGTAAGGTTGAATTTGCCTTTATAAAGTGTGTCTTCCACTTGTTTGCGCGAGTTGAGGTGCTTGCTTAAGTTTTCATCATTGATGATTCCGCTTAGATAAATAACCTGTTTGCAATTGGTCTTAGATAGATACACGTTAAAATTTTCTGCGGCGCGCTTTTCTTTCTCATCAAAATCTGAAGTTGATGAGGTCATAGAATGAATTAAATAGTATGCTGCATCTATATCTTGTGGGAGGACATTAGGATTAGGTTCTTCTAGAAAATCTATTTCTACAATAGTGATCTTAGAACGTATGCGTGGGTTTACGGCGAGCCGATTTTTATCACGAACCGCGCAAACCAGATCGTGCCCTTCTTCAAGTAGAAAGGGAATGAGTCGCATTCCTATGTAGCCGTTGGCTCCTGTAAGTAGTAATTTCATAGCCTTTTAAAGATACAATTTTAAAGGGGTAAGACCCTGTGAAAGTAGTTCTAAAACTTTAGTCTAAAGATCTTCAGGGCCTAGCGGAAGATTCTCAGCTTTATAATCCATGACTTTTTTTATGAATTTGTGAGTCGCCTTATCATTTGCCTTCGCGCGTATCTTAATAAAATAGTGATCCCTGTAAATACTGTATTCTTCGGCTTTACCTTTATAAAGACGCAATTTGTAGTAAGGAATGATCAACGCATAAGATTCTAAAAGGGACCGAAAACCCACAATAATGCCGCTAGGACGCATTTCGATATTACAGGTGTTTACATAGCTGTCGAGGATAAGTAAATTGTGAATCTCAATACTCGTGGAGGTGATAAATAGTTTTGACGAACCAATTCCTTTCATTTTAATTCGCTCGCGTAAAGTGAAAGGTTTTCCTACCTCGTTATTGATTTTTCGAGTTACTTCAGGATTGTTGTAGGAGACGTTAAGCAGCATTTTTTCTTTTAAAGATATCAATTTACCAGATAATCTGGCTTTTTGGGCATTTAGAAACAAGACAGGTGCTGTATTTTGCTTTGTCAACTGCTTGTTTTACGTATCTTTGCGCCTTCAGAAAAAGCACTCATGAATTTATCCGAAAAACTCACAAACGCCGTTAAAGATGCGGTTCAAGAACTGTTTAGCGCAAGCTTAGAAACTGTTGAAGTTCAACCTACTCGTAAAGATTTTGAAGGTGATTTGACAGTGGTTGTATTTCCTATTTTGCGCGTGGCAAAAGGAAATCCGGCGGTGATTGGTGAGCAAATAGGAACTTATGTGAAGGAGAATCTCGACGAAATTTCAGATTTTAATGTGGTTAAGGGGTTTCTGAATCTGGTAATTGCAGATGCGTATTATCTGAATTTCTTTGACGGAATTAGAGATCAAATGAACTTTGGTCACGAGCCTGAAGCTGGTAAGGCGGTGATGGTTGAATATTCTTCGCCTAACACGAACAAGCCATTGCACTTGGGGCATATTCGTAATAATTTATTAGGCTATTCGGTTGCCGAAATTTTAAAAGCTTCAGGAAAGAAAGTTTATAAAACCCAGATCATCAACGATCGCGGAATTCATATCTGTAAGAGTATGCTGGCGTGGCAGAAATTTGGCGAAGGAGAAACTCCAGAATCAACCGGACTCAAAGGGGATAAGTTGGTAGGGAATTATTACGTGAAGTTTGATAAAGCCTACAAAGAAGAGCAATCGTATTTAGTTGCTCAAGGAAAAACAAAGGAGGAAGCTGAAAAGGAAGCGCCGCTTATTCTTGAGGCTCAAGATATGTTGCGCAAGTGGGAAGCCGGCGATGAAGAAGTTGTTGCACTTTGGGAAAAAATGAACGGTTGGGTTTATGAAGGTTTTGAAGAAACCTATAAAAATCTAGGAGTTGATTTTGACAGCTATTATTACGAGAGCAATACCTATTTATTAGGAAAAGACAATATTGAAGAAGGCCTTAAAAAAGGTGTTTTTTATAAGAAAGGAGACGGTTCGGTTTGGTGTGATTTGACTGAAGATGGTCTTGATGAAAAACTCGTTTTACGTAGTGATGGTACCGCGGTTTATATGACGCAAGATATAGGTACTGCAATTCAGCGGGTGAAAGATCATCCTGACGTAGGCGGAATGATCTATACCGTAGGTAACGAGCAAGATTACCACTTTAAAGTACTTTTCTTGATTCTGAAGAAATTAGGTTATGACTGGGCTGAGCATTTATTCCATCTAAGTTATGGGATGGTTGATTTGCCTAGCGGAAAAATGAAAAGCCGCGAAGGAACCGTGGTTGATGCAGACGATCTTGTTGAAGAAATGGCGACAACTGCCGGAAACATTGCCCAAGAATTAGGAAAACTAGACGGTTATAGCGAGGCTGAAAAGCAAGAGTTATATAAGATTATTGGTCTTGGAGCTTTGAAGTACTATATTCTAAAAGTAGATCCTAAAAAGCGTATTCTTTTCAATCCTGAAGAATCTGTAGATTTTCAAGGAAATACGGGGCCGTTTATTCAGTATACTTATGCGCGTATTCAGTCGATCTTGAGAAAAGCGGCAGAGACCGGAGTTGCTGAAGATTATGCGTATGAAGCGCTTCAGCCTAAAGAAAAAGAGCTGATCAAGCAACTTGCTTTATATCCTGAAACGGTACAGTTGGCAGCAGAAAACCACAGTCCGGCATTGATTGCAAATTACACCTACGATTTGGTAAAAGAGTTTAATTCTTTCTATCAACAAGTTTCTATTTTAGGAGCAGATACCGATGCAGAAAAAAGCTTCCGCGTAGCGCTTTCTAAAAAAGTAGGCGAAGTGATCGAAGCAGCATTTGGATTGCTTGGAATTCAAGTACCGGAGCGTATGTAGCATTTGGTTTTTGATCTGTTTTTTGCTTCAAAAAAGTATGTTCAAATTCCTTAAATTTGCAACCTTAATTCATATGATGGATTAAATCTATCGGAGTTTTAGCCGATGAAAAATAAGAGTTCAACACATACCTGAGTTTTAGTACAAAGGGTTGTTTTTAGATAAAACCTATGTTTGATAATTTAAGTGATAAGTTAGATAAGGCGATGCACGTGCTTAAGGGGCACGGTCAGATTACAGAAGTAAACGTAGCCGAGACCCTTAAAGAAATTCGTCGTGCGCTTGTAGATGCCGATGTTAACTATAAAATAGCTAAAGATTTTACCAATACGGTTAAGGAGAAAGCTTTAGGTCAAGATGTATTGACCGCTTTAAAACCGGGTCAATTGATGACCAAATTGGTAAAAGACGAACTTACCGAACTTATGGGCGGTGAGGCAGAAGGAATCAATCTTTCAGGAAATCCTTCGGTTATTTTGATGTCTGGTTTGCAGGGTAGTGGTAAAACCACTTTTTCTGGTAAGCTGGCTAACTTCCTTAAAAATAAAAAGACTAAAAAACCACTTTTGGTTGCTTGTGACGTTTACCGTCCTGCGGCGATAGATCAGTTGCACGTGGTTGGTGATCAGATAGGTGTTGAGGTTTTTTCTAATAAAGAAGAAAAAGATCCGGTTAAGATTTCTGAAGCCGCTATTGCACACGCAAAAGCAAACGGATTTAACGCGGTGATTATTGATACCGCGGGTCGACTTGCAGTTGACCAAGCGATGATGAACGAGATTGCTGCAATTCACGAAGCGATCAAACCTCAAGAGACTTTATTTGTTGTTGACTCGATGACGGGTCAGGATGCGGTGAATACTGCAAAGGCATTTAACGATGTCTTGAATTTTGATGGGGTAATCTTAACCAAATTAGATGGTGATACTCGCGGTGGTGCGGCGCTTTCTATCAAAACGGTTGTAGATAAACCGATCAAATTCATCGGTACTGGTGAAAAGATGGAAGCAATTGATGTGTTCTATCCTTCACGTATGGCCGATCGTATTCTTGGGATGGGAGACGTGGTGTCTCTTGTTGAGCGTGCCCAAGAACAGTTTGATGAAGAAGAAGCGCGTAAACTTCAAAAGAAGATCGCTAAGAATCAATTTGGTTTTGACGACTTTCTAAAGCAGATTCAGCAGATCAAGAAAATGGGTAATATGAAAGATCTTATCGGGATGATTCCCGGTGCAGGTAAAGCGCTTAAAGGTCTTGACATAGATGATGATGCTTTTAAAGGTATCGAAGCCATCATTCACAGTATGACACCAGACGAGCGTACTCAGCCGTCGATCATAAATTCTAGTCGTAAAAAACGCATCAGTAAAGGTTCTGGAACTTCGGTTCAAGAGGTGAATCAGTTGTTGAAGCAATTCAACCAAATGAGTAAAATGATGAAGATGATGCAAGGTGGCGGCGGAGCCAAAATGATGCAGATGATGAATCAAATGCGCTAAGCAGCATTCAGTTTACAGCGAGCAGTCTCAGTTTACTGTAGGCAGTTTCAGTAAGCAGTTTGCAGCCGTATTTATCTTTCGGTAAAAAATAGAACTTATGGGTGTGGAAGATTTATTAGCATATCAGAAAGCTTTTGATTTAGCTATGGATGTCTTCGATATCTCTAAGGCCTTTCCGAGAGAAGAGCAATATTCACTTACTGATCAAATTAGAAGGTCATCAAGAGCTGTTTGTGCAAATATGTCTGAATCATACCGAAAGCAGAGGTATCAGAAACACTTTGTAAGTAAGTTAACTGATTGTGATGCCGAAAATGGAGAGACCCAAACGTGGTTAAAATTTGCAAAAGCTTGCAATTATATTTCTGTAGAAATGTATTTGGCTACTCTTGAGAAAAGTCAGGAAGTAGGTAGATTAATAAATTATATGATTAATAATCCGGGAAAATTTGGTTCAAACTGAATACTGCCAACTGTTCCTGCCAACTGATATAAAATGACAATCTTAGACGGAAAGAAAACCAGTAACGATTTAAAAAACGAGATCGCCGAAGAAGTAAAGGCGATGAAAGAACGAGGTGAAAAAGTACCTCATTTGGCGGCTGTTTTGGTAGGTAACGATGGCGCAAGTTTGACGTATGTGGGAAGTAAAGTACGTGCTTGCGAGCGTATTGGTTTTGAGTCTACATTAATTCAATTGCCTGAGGAAACTACAGAAGAAGAGCTTTTAGATCATATCAATAAGCTGAATAACAATCCTGAGATTGACGGCTATATTGTTCAGCTGCCTTTACCGAAGCATATTGACGAGCAAAAAGTCTTATTGGCTGTAGATCCTGACAAAGATGTAGATGGGTTTCACCCGACTAACTTTGGTAAAATGGCGCAAGATATGCCTGTTTTTATCCCAGCGACACCGTTTGGAATAATGGAATTGCTCAAGCGCTACAACGTAGAGACTTCAGGAAAGCATACGGTTGTAATTGGCCGTAGTCACATTGTAGGTCGTCCTATGAGTATTTTGATGTCTCAGAAAGGAACGCCTGGTGACAGTACAGTTACCTTGACGCACAGTCGAACTAAAAATCTTGAAGAACTTACTAAGCAAGCAGATATCATTATTACAGCCTTAGGAGTGCCTGAATTTTTAAAGGCCGACATGGTTAAGGATAATGTAACGGTTATCGATGTGGGCATTACTCGCGTACCAGACGAAACTAAAGAGCGCGGTTATCGAATCGCGGGTGATGTAGATTTTGCTGAGGTAAGTAAAAAAGCAGATTTTATTACGCCGGTTCCTGGTGGAGTAGGGCCTATGACCATTGCGATGTTGTTAAAAAACACCTTGCTTGCCAGAGCAAGACATAACGAACTTCAATCTTAAGTGTTGAAAGTTAAGTATAAAAAAAGAGGTCTCACAGACCTCTTTTTTATTGGTGACACCAAAGGATTCAATATTTTGAGGCTTGGCTTGAATTTGAAAATTCGTTTTAAGCCAGTGCCTCAACGATTGCCCTAAGGTAGATTTTTTCAGTGAAATTTGAATTAAAGTAAATGTCTTGCGCCTAAGGCTGCTCCAATGATTCCCGCGTGATTACGTGTGTGTGCCGCTACAATAGGAATGTCTGTCTTTAAATACTTGATGTATTCGTCCAGGTTTTTGCTAGCGCCACCACCAATGATGATCATTTCGGGTTGCGAAATCTGCGTAGTGAGCTGTATAAATTTATTGAAACGTTTTCCCCACTTTTTAAAACTCATTTTGTTATCCAGACGGACGCGACGAGAAGCATACTTTTCAATAATTTTTTTCTTCTTGTAGCGCATTTGCCCAAGTTCAAAATTAGGGATGAGTTCGCCGTTATAAAAAACACCACTTCCTATTCCTGTGCCTACGGTCACCACGATAACCAGACCTTCAACGCCTTTGCCAACGCCAAACTCCATTTCAGCCAAGCCGGCGGCATCTGCATCGTTCATTACATTTACAGGAAGACCTATTTTTTGCGAGATCATATCATCTACTTGGATGCCCACCCAAGACTTATCGAGATTACCATGTTCTATCGCTTTTCCTTTATGAATAACTGTTGGGAATCCTACGCCTACAGGACCTTTCCAGTCCCAATGTTTTACAACTTCTGCTATGGTTTTGACCATGGCTTTGGGTTCGCGGGGAACGGGAGTGTCGAGTCTAAAACGTTCACCTAAATATTCTTCTTTTTCGAGGTTTACAGGTACTCCTTTGATGCCTGATCCACCTACGTCTACTCCCAGTATTTGCATAAATAATTTTTTGGTCTCAAATAAAAAGTACTCAAAATTCAATATTAAATTTTAAGCAGCTGGTAATCTTAAGTGGCAATTTATTGAAAAATGATAAAAACAAGTAAAATAATTGTAAGAATGTAATAGAGCCAATAGGGTTTAAAGTGCGTCGGGTCTGAGCCCAAAAGCAGTTTGGTAATCTTAAACATGAATGGGCGATTTTTTGCAATAAAGTTATACCCCTTATCGCTTAAGTATTGAAAACTTCGGCTGTTGATGTACCATTTGTGCATATTGATTTTTAAAGAATCACTATATGTATAACAGCGATAGGCCGAGTCAGGACCGCTGTAGACGCTTCCGTCAGGCTCAATTAATCTGCTGGCTTTTTTAAATTCTTTTAATGGAATATCAGGAAATGCTTTGTGCGCCTCTTGATAGGTTTTATAAGCAATAGCATCTTTGGTTTTGAGTTTCCAACGTGTGACCCAATATTTGCAAAACCCGCAAGTGCCGTCCCATATGAGTACGGGTTTGTTTTCAGGAGGAAATTTAGTTTTCTTGATCTTCTGAAACATCAGGAATGATTTGGTTGATGATTTCAGGTTCAGGATCGCCGTACTCGTGTTTGTAGATCTTTACAACCAGCAAGAATAAACTTATAAGAAGTGGCCCAAAAATTAAGCCTATAAACCCAAACAATGGTACACCGACGATAACACCGATCAGAGTTACCAGCGGATGCACATTAGCTAAGCGTTCTAGCACGTAAAGGCGTATCAAATTATCGGTAGAACCTACAACTACGAGGCCGTAAATTGCAATACCCACAGCCTGTAAATTGTTCCCGCTGGCGATCATTAGGATTGTGACCGGCACAATACCTAATAAAGTTCCTATAAAGGGAATCATGCTTCCAATAGCAGTAATAACAAACCAGAAAAAGGGATCGGGAACACCAAAAATGAAAAAGCCTATTAATGCTACGATTCCCTGAGCAAGAGCAACAAGGGGTATTCCTAGCGCATTACTTTTTACCATTGCGACACTCTCGTGACCTATGCGCGCAATATTTTCTTTATTTAAGGGGATGAATGCGTAAAGTGATTGGTGCAGTTTATCGTTGTTGACGAGCATATAGTATAAAATAAAATACATGATACCTATAGCAATAAACACATTGAACGTTCCTCCTGCAAAATTTTGAAGATTGGTAGAAACCCAGCTTGTGATAGCGTTGGTGTCGATAGATTCACTCACTTTAAAACCAAGATCAGCTTCCCAAACACCTACTTGCTGCTTTACAACTTCAACAACCCGTTCAGAGTTCTTAACCGCTTTACCTATTTTATTGGTAAGCATCATCACCGTAAGTCCTATAGGAACGAGTATTACTAAAAAAGAAGCGAGCATTGCAACTCCTGCAGCAATGCCTTCTTTCCATTTACGTTTGTCAACTAAATAATTATAGAACCTGCGCAGGAGTACATACAAGGTTATTGCGCCTAAAACTCCAGATAAATAAGGTGTCATTTCTTCTATAATCAAGATGAATAGAAAGAGAATGAGTATGATTAAAAAAAGTTGACGTACGAGTTCTGGCTTGAGTTTATTCATTATTTAGCAAATAATTGAGAAAGGTCTTTGAAGCTTTTAAATTCTAGAGCGTTACCGCAAGGATCATAAAAAAACATTGTGGCTTGTTCTCCCGGAAGCCCTTCAAAGCGTATATAGGGTTCAATGACAAATTGAATATTCTTATGTTTCAATTTATCAGCAAAGGCTTCAAAATCGTTCCACTCGAGGACAACGCCAAAGTGTGGTACGGGCACCGCTTTGCCGTCTACTGCATTATGATGCGTACTTTCTTTTTCCTCTTTAGGTTTGTAGTGAATGACGAGTTGGTGCCCAAAAAAGTCAAAATCTACCCAATGCGTATCGCTGCGACCTTCTTGTAATTCTAAGACGTCTCGATAGAATTCACGGGCTTTGGCGACATCATCTACAGGGATTGCTAAGTGAAAAGGAGCTGGCATAAATTGAATAGCGTATTAGGTTGCTTAATTATTACGTAGGGCTTTGATCAATTCTTTCTTAGACATTTTAGATCTACCATCAATACCTACTTTCTGAGCTTGTTGATAGAGCTCTTCTTTGGTTCGCTCTTCGTACTTTTCGGCTTTACCACCTTTTTCACCAGAATCTGGAGTGTTTGCGATTCGGGCTGATTTCTCTTTACTGTAGCCTTTATCTCGTAAAGCTTCGTACTGCTCTTCGTTTTTAACTGAAGGAATTTGGGCTGCCATAAGTATTATTTTCTTGATCTTAACTTAAATGTAAGACGATTTCAACACTTATGCGGCGCTATTAACACAGGTTTAAAGATTTGTCTATTTTGTGTGTTACTCCTCGTGGATGGACTAAGGCTTTAATTGCGGCGCCTGCGTCGAGGTCCTGATGGTCTAATTTCTGGTTTGTTACCTGTTTGGCTTTCTGGTTCAAAAGTCTTTGAGCTTCCTTCTAGAAGGCTGTTGAGTTCTTTCAGTTCGGCTGTAGTAAAGGCTCTGTATTTGCCAACGGGAATATCCAGATTAATATTCATAATACGCACGCGTTTTAAGCGGGTTACATTGTAGTCTAGGTATTCGCACATACGGCGTATTTGTCTATTAAGACCTTGTGTCAAGATAATTTTAAAACGCTTTTTCCCAAGCTGTTCTACTTCACATTTTCGGGTTATGGTGTCTAAAATCGGAATTCCGTCAGACATCCGCTTTACAAAAGATGCATCGATGGGTTTGTCTACATCTACAATGTATTCTTTGTCGTGATTATTACGAGCTCTGAGTATTTTGTTTACAATATCACCATCGTTGGTCAAAAAAATCAATCCTTCACTGGCTTTGTCTAATCTTCCTATCGGGAAAATACGGGTAGGATAATTGATATAGTCAATAATGTTATCCTTTTCTACTCGTGTGTCTGTAGTACAAACAATGCCTACGGGCTTATGAAAAATAAGGTAAACCGGCGGATCTTTTTGTTCGCCTACAATCTTTCCGTCGACTCTAATTTCATCCTCGCTGCTAACTTTGGTACCCATTTCTGGGATGTTTCCGTTTACGGTAATTCTACCGGCATCAATAAGTTTATCAGCTTCGCGTCGGGAGCAGTAGCCTACTTCACTCAAGAATTTATTTATGCGCGTTAATTTATTTTCGGACATAGTAGTTTGTTGTAATTTAAGATAAGACTTATTGGTCTAAAAACTTAACGATTTTCTCATTTACCTGAATATCATAAAGCGAGTGGTTAAGGCCTTCGGTCTCTACAAATTCAGATTCTTCAAGCGCTTCGTGTATGGCTTGTGATCCTGAAAACGGAGTGATGGTGTCTTCTTTATCGTGAATGATCAGTGTAGGAACTTTTATTTTTCGGGCAAAAGCCGAAGAAGAAAATTCAACTGTTTTAAAGTTAAAGGTGTCTTGAAAATAGCGGTCTAATGCTGCGAGAGCTCTGTTGCTGAGCCCTAAGATCTTTTGATAATCACTAAGAATACTTTCTAGCGTGTCTGGCGCGCCGAGGATCACAAGTTTTTTTGTTCTGAAGCTTTCTTTTTGTGATTGATTGTAAAGTACGGTCATCCCTCCAACAGAATGTCCTACGAGATAATCGGGCTGATAAGTCTCTAAAATTTTATTTAAAGCTTGATGGTAAAGCGGTACATAAAAATATTTGCCACTACTATACCCGTGGGCCGGAGCATCAAAGGCTATGATGTTGTAATTCTCTTGCTGAAGTCTGATAATCATTTCTTTCCAGCGGTGACTGTGGCTTTCCCAGCCGTGTACCAGTAAAATGGTTTTACCGGTCCCTGGCCATTTATAAGGTTGAATGTGGTGTTCTTCAACGCTTATTTTAGGCTCTAAATTTGGGTTTAGAAATTCTTCGTGATGAGGTCCTATCTTCCCGCGACGGGGTTTACTAAAGACCTTGAAGGCCTGTTTTGCCGCGGTCTTCGGGGAGAAAATTGCTAGAACGTTTATAGAGCTTCCGATGGCTTTTGGAAGCGCTTTTTTCAAAAATGTATTCATAAAAAAACCCTCTTTTTGGGAGGGTTAAATATACGTGTTATCTAATTTCTAATGTTTGTTTTCGGCGTCGATCACGTCTGTATCTTTTCGGTATTTCAAGAGTGAGATTCCAGATAAAAAGAAAATACCTCCAAGAATGGCAAGCGCCCAAGGGCTAACGCCTGTGCTCATGCTTCCAAAAACACCCATAATACCCACAACAAGTGAGATTGCACCTCCAACGACCATTATTATAGCTAAAATCTTAATCATAATTTTTATACATATTGGTTAGACTTTAAAAGTACTAGAATCGTCTAAGTCAATAATATAGATTAACGAGGCTTTAGCTAAGAATTAATACTTATTTATAAGTTTTAGATTTCCTTTGATTTTGACTTTCAAGGTGTTGAGGAGGTGCTAGAGCGCTTCCCTATTCACTTTGTTGAAGTCAAAAGCAGGCTTGCAAACCGATATGTAAGTGCAGGGCTCATCAAAAGGATTGCTGTATTGTACTCGAGTACCCGCATTAATTCTGATAGATTCCCCTGCTTTTAGAATGATCTTTTCGTCTTCAATTATAAATTGTTTTTGACCGGAAAAGATAAATGTATATTCATCAAATTCTGGCGTTTGAAAAGGTTCGCTCCAGTTTGGAGGAGCAATCATATGAGCAATACTAAGTTCTGAATTGCCATCGCTGGCTTTGCCAAAATGTTCCCCGATGTATTTACCATCATCTGTAGGAACCACAAACGGATTTTTTTGAAGGGTATAGTTTTTTTTAGCCATAGCATTATTGAATTACCACCCAATCATAAAATACTTGATCTTCGCATCGTTTGGAATTTCCGCTTTAGTGACTTTGGTGTCCATATTAAAACGTAATTCTCCAGGCAGTTCGTCGCGATCAATAGTGAAATACGCGTTGATGTCATCAACAAAAATAACAATACTACTTATAAGCGTTTCTATGCGTGAAATTTCATACGCATCGGTCAGGTCTTTATACGTGCTGTTTAAATTGATGCCTTCTTCAGTGGTGTAACGCGCATCAAAGATTTGAACCGTTTTGATTGTTTTGGGATTTCCTTCTTTTACAGGCATCAGACTTAATAACTGCGTTCCGCCTTTTTCATAAATTTCAATGGCATTTACATTAAGCTCTTCACTCAAGCCAGAATTTTGATCAACCACACTATCGTTCTCAAAAAGGGTTTTGAGTTCATTTACTTGAGTGTCTTTGGTCAATGGGCCAACTTGAGTAGCGGTGATTGCAAATTTATCTTCAGAATTACAAGAGGTAAAAAGAACGCTGGCAATAAGTGCAGCAAATAGTATACGTTTCATATTTAGGATCTGGTTTATTCGATTATTTAATTTAATTGTATTGGTCTTACTCTATTTAATAAGCTTTCCTAAAATACCTAAAACTCCACGAATAACCGTAGCGCTGGTAAGTACTTTAATAATTGCTTTTTCTGTTGAATTGCTTCGGGAAGAAGTACGGGTGTTTCGCTTTACTGTTGCACGCTCTTGCTGTGCCTTTTCTTTTGCTTCTTCGCTTTCGGCTTTTTTAATTTTTTCATTGAGCAGTTCATAGGCGCTTTCACGATCTACCGCGTCATTGTATTTAGGTGCAAGAACAGATTTGCGATGTAGCTCTTCGAGTTCGTCTTTAGTCAGAATATCCATACGAGACATAGGTGCGCGCATTAGTGTAGCTGCAAGTGGAGTAGGACGCCCTTTTTCATCCAAAGCAGAAACAAGCGCTTCACCGGTTCCTAACTGCGTAAGCACTTCTGCGGTATTGTAAAATTCTGAAATGGGATAGTTCTCTGCGGTGAGTTTTATCGCTTTTCGATCTTTTGCAGTAAAAGCTCTAAGCGCATGCTGAATTTTTAAACCTAACTGACTCAAAACGCCATCAGGAACATCGGTAGGGTTTTGCGTTACAAAATACAAACCAACACCTTTTGAACGTATGAGCTTTACTATACTTTCAATCTGGCTGTGAAGCGCTTTTGAAGCTTCTTTAAAAATAAGGTGGGCCTCATCAATAAAAATCACCAGTTCAGGTTGGTCGCTATCGCCTTGCTCTGGGAAGGTACTGTAGATTTCAGCGAGTAAGCTCAGCATAAAAGTTGAAAAAAGCTTGGGTCGATCTTGGATATCGGTGAGGCGAATGATGTTTATTTTGCCTCTTCCGCTTTCATCCAGCCGAAGCAGATCATCTACGTCAAAAGATTTTTCGCCAAAAAAGATATCAGCTCCTTGTTGCTCCAGTTGAACGATTTTACGCAAGATCGCTCCTGCGGAAGAAGTGGAGATTCTTCCATATAAATCTTGTATTTCCTCTTTACCTTCGTCTGTTGCATATTGCAGGACTTTCTTGAAATCTTTAAGATCAAGAAGCGGTAAACTTTTGTCATCACAATACTTAAAAAGAATAGCAATGATACCTGCCTGGGCATCGGTAGCGTCAAGAATTCTTGAGAACAAAACAGGACCAAATTCACTCACCGTGGCGCGCAGTCGCACCCCATCTTGCTCAGACAAGGTGAGTAATTCTACCGGGAAATCTTTGGCCTCAAAAGGTAATCCTATTTTTGCGTGACGCTCATTGATTTTGGGATGCCCTTCGCTTGCCTTAGCAATCCCGCTCAGGTCCCCTTTCATATCCATTAATAAGACAGGTACGCCTTTTTCTGAAAGATTTTCGGCTAAAACCTGAAGTGTCTTTGTCTTACCTGTTCCTGTAGCTCCGGCGATTAATCCGTGGCGATTCAATGTTTTTAGCGGAAGGTTCACGTGTGCGCCGGTAATAGTCGTCCCATCGAGCATTGCAGCACCAACGGTGATATATGCTCCTTTACACGTGTTTCCTTGTATGATGTGTTCTTTAAAGGCTTCGGTATGACTCATGGGTAGAAATTTGGACTAAAAATAAGGATTAATGCCAAAATCAAACCGACTTGTAAAATTTAATTTTTAACACTTTTTGCAGGCTTTAGAAGCGCTTTTAAAATAAGGTTGTAAGCCTTTGGTAACGACTTTTATGCGGCGTATCTTTGCGCCCTATGACAAAAGAGGCGACAGCGACCCGGGTAGAGCTGGGAGAGTTACTTCCGTTAATGGAAGAGTTTTACACCATTCAAGGTGAAGGTTATCACACAGGAACCCCTGCATATTTTATTCGTGTGGGTGGTTGTGATGTGGGCTGCCATTGGTGCGATGTTAAAGAAAGTTGGGATGCAGCGATTCATCCGCCTACAGAGGCTGCAGCAATTGTTGCTAATGCTAAAAAATACAGTAAGACCATTGTGATCACAGGAGGTGAGCCGTTGATGTGGGATATGAATCATCTGACTTCAATGTTGAAAGCAGAAGGTTTGCAAGTACATATCGAGACTTCGGGAGCTTATGAATTAAGCGGTCACTGGGATTGGATCTGTCTTTCTCCTAAAAAGCGTATGCTGCCTAAGCCGCGTATTTATGAGGAAGCACACGAGTTGAAGGTGATCATATATAATAAAAGTGATTTCGCATTCGCGGAAGAACACGCAGCAAAAGTTAATGGTAACTGTCAACTGTTTTTGCAGCCCGAATGGAGTGTGAGAGAAAAAATGACGCCATTAATTGTAGACTACGTTATGGCAAATCCTAAATGGAAGGTGAGTCTTCAAACACATAAATACTTGAATATACCTTAAGCGTGTTATTTGAATAACAAGCGCTTGAATAAACAACAAAGGCTTCCAAATTGGAAGCCTTTGTTGTTTTGTGTGAAAACTACTGTTACATTTCAACTTCTTCGATAGGTATTTGAATGTAGGTGTCATCCCATCCTAAAAACATATCAGAACCGCTTTCTGTAGGTTGAAAAGAGATTGAGAAAGATTCGATAGGTGCTGCGGTTTTATGCGATGGAGTCGTAAAACGCACTAAGTCGCGTTCTTCTTTATAACCGTAAGCTCCCCAAGTATCTAAGTCTTTGTTTAAAATTACTGTCCATTCATCTTCATTAGGAATCGTGAAAAGTGTGTAAGTTCCTGCAGGAACCTTTGTGTCTCCTACCATCATGTCTTTATAAAACTTGATCTCGGTAGATTCGTTTGCGCCTGTTCTCCAAACATCACCGTACTTTTCTAAACCATCTTTCTTGGCAAAAACATCACGACCTTTTTTCTGAGGACGACTATAAATTACACGTACACGCGGTGCTTTGTCTTGCCCGCGATACATTGCTATATCTAACGGACTTTTATCTAATTCACTAAATTTTTGCGCATTTACGCTGCTTCCAAAAAATAAAGCTGCAATTAAAAAACTACTTGCTAAAAGGGACTTCATAAAATGTATTTTATTGTTGAGTATCAAAATTTTATACAAATGTACAATGTGGTAAAAACTGTAATTGTTAAGACTTTACTAAAATGGTTGAAGTTTACGCCTGTAAATCGATCTGCATAAAATAGGCATTGTATAGTTTGAATTTGTATTGAAATGAACTTTTAAAGTTTCAATATGTAATCATATAGGTGTTTTTTGTTTGTGAATTAGAATGTAATATACATCTTTGAACCATCAAATTAAAACAATACGATTATGTGTGGGATAGTATGTGCCTATGAATTGAAACAATCTGCTGAGGTTTTAAGACCACAGCTTTTAGAAATGTCTAAAAAAATACGTCATCGTGGTCCAGATTGGAATGGTGTTTATAGTGATGAAAAAGCCATTCTTGCGCACGAGCGTTTATCTATAGTTGATCCTGCTTCAGGAAAACAACCTTTATTAAGTCCTGACGGAAAATTAATTCTTGCTGCCAATGGCGAGATCTATAACCATCAAGAGCTGCGTAAGCAACTTAAAGGACAATACGATTTTAAAACACAGTCAGACTGTGAAGTGATCTTAGCTTTGTATCAGGAAGAAGGTCCTGGTTTTGTAGACAAGCTAAACGGAATTTTTGCCTTTTCTCTATACGATGCAGAAAAAGATGAGTATTTCGTTGCTCGTGATCATATGGGTGTTATTCCACTTTATATGGGATGGGATGAGCACGGAACCTTCTATGTAGCTTCAGAATTGAAAGCTCTTGAAGGAACTTGTACAAAAATTGAATTGTTTCCTCCGGGGCATTATTTACACAGTTCTGATGGTGAATTGAAAAGATGGTATTCTCGCGATTGGATGGAGTATGATGCGGTTAAAGAGAACGAGACCAGTATAGAAAAGTTAAGAGAAGCTTTAGAAGCGGCAGTTCATCGCCAGCTTATGTCTGATGTGCCTTATGGTGTTTTACTTTCAGGAGGATTAGATTCTTCTATTACTTCAGCGGTAGCAAAAAAATATGCTGAAAAACGAATTGAATCTGGAGATACAGACGGGGCTTGGTGGCCAAGGTTACACTCTTTTTCTGTAGGTCTTGAAGGTTCGCCGGATTTAGCGGCAGCACAGAAAGTTGCGGACCATATTGGTACGGTGCACCACGAGATCAAATTTACCATTCAGGAAGGTTTGGATGCTATAAAAGATGTTATTTACAACTTAGAAACCTACGACATCACCACGATTAGAGCTTCAACTCCTATGTATTTGATGGCTCGTGTTATTAAGTCAATGGGGGTAAAAATGGTACTTTCAGGAGAAGGAGCAGATGAGGTTTTTGGAGGATATCTTTATTTCCACAAAGCACCAAACGCTCAGGAGTTTCATGAAGAAACAGTGCGTAAATTAAGCAAGCTGCATATGTACGATTGCTTGCGAGCAAACAAATCATTAGCTGCTTGGGGGATCGAAGGTCGCGTTCCATTCTTAGATAAAGAGTTTATGGACGTTGCGATGAGCATCAATCCAGAAGACAAGATGATCAACGGAGAGCGTATGGAAAAATGGGTACTTCGTAAAGCCTTTGAATCGTATTTGCCAGAGAGTGTTGCCTGGAGACAAAAAGAGCAGTTTTCAGACGGTGTAGGATACAGCTGGATTGATACGCTGAAAGAATTGGTAAATGAAAAAATTAGCGATGAGCAATTGGCAAATGCTAAGTACAAATTCCCAATTCAAACGCCAACGAATAAGGAGGAATACTATTACAGAAGCATTTTTGCTGAGCATTTCCCAAGTGATGCTGCTGCATTGAGTGTACCACAGGAAGCTTCTGTAGCATGTAGTACCAAAATCGCTTTAGAATGGGATGAAGCATTTAAAAATATGAACGATCCATCAGGTAGAGCTGTGGCAAACGTACACAGTGATGCTTATAAAAAGACTGACTCGCTTAGCCAGCCATAACCACGTAAGTTAAAAGGTGCTTTTCATTTTGAGAAGCGCCTTTTTTTTATGGTTTATGAGGGAAAAACTCAACTTCATTTAGAATCATCGATTTTAACCTGAATTTTTTCACAATTTGTTGATAACTTCAACGCTTTGGCTTGCCATTTGCAAGGGTATCGGGGAGCCTTTTTTTATATTTGTTAACTATCTCTCAGCACGCTCAAGAAATGTGCTTAGAGCGGCTAAAAAGGCGACGCTTTTTTAGATAAAAGATTAACTTAATAAAGATTTATGAGCGAAGAAGCCAATAAGAAGCAGTATTCGGCAGACAGTATCCAGGCCCTTGAGGGGATGGAGCACGTGCGTATGCGTCCTTCGATGTATATTGGAGATGTAGGGGTGCGCGGTTTGCATCATTTAGTTTATGAGGTTGTAGATAACTCCATAGATGAAGCTATGGCGGGCCACTGCGACAGCATCAAAGTGATCATTAATGAGAATAACTCAATATCAGTAAAAGATAACGGGCGTGGTATTCCCGTAGACTTGCATAAAAAAGAAGGGGTTTCTGCACTTGAAGTTGTAATGACTAAGATTGGTGCGGGAGGTAAATTTGATAAAGACTCCTATAAAGTATCCGGTGGTTTGCACGGGGTTGGGGTGAGTTGTGTAAACGCACTTTCAACACATTTAAAAGCTACAGTTTATCGCGACGGCAAGATCTGGGAGCAAGAATATGAAAAAGGTAAAGCGATGTACCCGGTTAAGGGCATAGGCGATACCGATGATCGCGGTACTGCGGTGACGTTCTTACCAGATCCATCTATCTTTCAAACGACAACAGAGTACAATTACGATACGCTTGCAAGTCGTATGCGTGAATTGGCATACTTGAATAAGGGAATTAAAATTTCTTTGACAGATAAGCGTCAGAAAGATGAAAAGGGAGATTTTGTTTCTGAAACTTTTCATTCTGAAGAAGGTCTTAAAGAATTTGTTCGTTTTCTTGACGGAAACCGCCAGCCAATCATTGGAGAGGTGATCTCTATGGAAGGTGAAAAGAACGACATTCCTGTTGAGGTGGCGATGATCTATAATGATAGCTACGCAGAAAATTTGCATTCTTACGTAAACAACATCAACACGCACGAGGGAGGTACGCATTTAGCAGGTTTTAGAAGAGGACTTACAAGTTCGCTTAAGAAATATGCAGACGCGTCAGGAATGCTTGATAAGTTGAAGTTTGAAATTGCCGGTGACGACTTTAGAGAAGGACTTACGGCTATTATTTCGGTTAAGGTTGCAGAGCCTCAGTTTGAAGGACAAACCAAAACCAAATTGGGTAACCGCGAAGTGACTTCAGCGGTTTCTCAGGCAGTTTCAGAAATGGTAGAGATCTATCTGGAAGAACATCCTGATGATGCCAAAACCATTGTGCAAAAAGTAATTCTTGCTGCTCAGGCACGTCATGCGGCTAAGAAAGCACGTGAGATGGTTCAGCGTAAGACGGTGATGAGTATAGGTGGCTTGCCAGGGAAATTAGCCGACTGCTCAGAGACCGATCCTGAAGCTTGCGAAGTATTTTTGGTAGAGGGTGACTCTGCAGGTGGAACTGCAAAAATGGGTCGTGATCGTAACTTTCAGGCGATTCTTCCGCTACGCGGAAAAATCCTGAATGTAGAGAAAGCGATGCAGCACAAGGTTTTTGAAAACGAAGAGATCAAAAATATCTTTACGGCTCTAGGTGTGACCATTGGTACCGAAGAGGATAGTAAAGCACTGAATCTCTCAAAATTAAGATATAAGAAAATCGTGATTATGTGTGATGCCGATGTTGATGGTAGCCACATTGCAACACTTATTTTGACATTCTTTTTCCGTTATATGCGGGAGCTTGTTGAAGGTGGTCACGTTTATATCGCGACACCGCCACTTTACTTGCTTAAAAAAGGTAAAAAGATGCGTTATGCGTGGAGTGAGAAGGAGCGTGATGAATATAATGCACAAATGGGAGGAAGTGTTTCTGTACAGCGTTACAAAGGTCTTGGTGAGATGAATGCAGAGCAATTGTGGGATACTACCATGAATCCTGAATTCAGAACCCTGCGTCAAGTAACTATTGATAACGGCACTGAGGCAGATCGTATTTTCTCTATGTTGATGGGGGATGAGGTGCCGCCACGACGTGAGTTTATCGAGAAGAATGCCGTTTACGCAAACATCGACGTTTAAGAATAATCGGTTAAATAATGTTTTAAAAGCCTGTTCATAATGGAGCAGGCTTTTTTTTTGTTAAAATTTCAAAGAATATACGGCGGTGACTCTCAGGGGTTTTGTTATTTTTGAAGAAACCAAATCAATTATTAAATGAAAAAAACATTACTTTTTTGTATTTCAATTTTGGCCTCTGCAAATCTCTTTGCTCAAGAAGACGATGGCTTTGAAGCGATCGTAAAGGCAGGTACTGCAGATGCGACAACATTAATGGGGGCTTACATCGCTCCCGCGATGGAAGGTCTTGTTTATAGTATGTCCGGAGGCTGGTATCATACAGCAAAAACGCATAAATCCTTAGGTTTTGATATAACCATAGGTTTTAATGGGGCGATTGTTCCTTCAGAAAAGGAGTTGTTTGCTTTCAGTGAATTGACTTTTCAGAATGATTATACTGCCACATCAGACATTACACCAACAGTAGCCGGTAGCGGAACGCCTGCTGAAGTTACCTTTGATACAAGCGAAGGTGATGTGACCTTTACAATGCCAGAAGGGGTAAAAGACGATCTGCCAATTAACGCAGTTCCGGCTCCGGCAATTCAAGCCAGTATAGGGGTGATTAAAGGGACAGACGTTATGGTACGCTTTGTTCCTGAAGTAGGTAGTGATAATGTAAAAGGAAAGCTTTTTGGCGCAGGTCTTAAGCATGATCTTATGCAATATTTTGGTCCTTTAGAGAAGCTGCCTTTAAATATTGCAGTTATGGGTGCATTTACCAATATGAATGTAGATTACGATATTCAGGCAGAATCTGATATTGACGGTCGTAATCAAGCGGCTGAATTTAAGTTGAACTCCTATACCGTTCAAGGTGTGGCTTCTTTAGATTTTAAATTCTTGACGTTTTATGGAGGTTTGGGATATACCGGAGGTAAATCAGAAATAAATGTCCTAGGGACTTATGAGTTTGAGTATGATAATGGAACTCCGGGAGAGGTTACAGATCCTATAATGCTTTCTTATAATCCTTCTAGCGTGCGTGCATCTTTAGGAGCGCGTTTAAACTTGGCATTCTTTAAAATATTTGCAGATTACACTGTGCAAGAATACAGTAATTTGAGTGCAGGAATTGCATTCAGTTTTAGATAAGCTACTTTTCCATTTTTTCAAATGGTTGCCAAAGCCACTTAGAGGTCTATTGCTTTTAAGTGGCTTTATATTTTGAGTAGGTTTTAGAAAAGGAAGTATAAAGCTTAGGATGTAAATCATAACCTAATTTTAGGCTTTTAGAGTCTTAAATGAGTAAATGAAGTCGTAATTTTAGAGCCGCAATCGATAACGCACGCTTATCTGATTTTAAACTTAATTAATAACTTATTTAAATACATACCCATGAAAGTTACCGTAGTAGGAGCAGGAGCTGTAGGTGCAAGTTGTGCCGAATATATAGCCATGAAAAATTTTGCCTCAGATGTTATTCTTGTTGATATCAAAGAAGGCTTTGCTGAAGGAAAGGCGATGGATTTGATGCAGACTGCTTCTTTAAATGCATTTGATACCCGAATCACCGGAACCACCGGAGATTATTCTAAGACAGCAGGAAGTGATATTGCTGTAATTACTAGTGGTATTCCGCGTAAGCCGGGTATGACTCGTGAAGAACTTATCGGGATCAACGCCGGCATCGTAAAGGATGTTTCTTCAAACCTGATCAAGCATTCTCCAGATGTAACCATTATCGTGGTAAGTAACCCAATGGATACGATGACTTATCTTGTGCATAAAACTACCGGACTTCCTAAAAACAAAATTATAGGTATGGGTGGTGCGCTAGATAGTGCGCGTTTTAAATATCGTTTAGCAGAGGCTTTAGAATGCCCGATCTCTGATGTAGACGGTATGGTAATAGGTGGTCATAGTGATACGGGAATGATTCCTTTGACGCGTTTGGCTACTCGCAATAGTGTTTTGGCTTCAGAATTTTTAGCTGAAGATCGCTTAGAGCAAGTGATGGAAGACACTAAAGTAGGAGGAGCAACCCTTACTAAATTATTAGGAACTTCTGCTTGGTACGCTCCGGGAGCTGCTGTTTCTGGATTAGTACAAGCAATTGCTTGTGATCAGAAAAAAATGTTCCCTTGTTCAGCATTGTTAGAAGGAGAATATGATCTTGATGATATTTGTATCGGTGTTCCTGTAATTTTAGGAAAAGACGGTATTGAAAAAATTGTACCTGTAGATCTTTCTGATGCTGAAAAAGCAAAACTTCAAGAAAGTGCTGCAGCTGTTAAGAAAACAAACGGATTGCTAGAGCTTTAATCTCCGGTTCGTTCAGTAAATAAAAAAAAGGCGCTCAATGAGCGCCTTTTTTGTTGGGGAATTCTTAAGCTATTAACCGCATTTTGAAGAGCCACAGCTTTGGCATGTAAGACAACCTTCCTGATATATTAATTCTGATGAATTACAGTTGTCGCATTTTTGCTTTCGGGCGATAGTGCCATCGGCAACATAGCGTTTAAGTGCGCGCGCAACTCCGTTTTTCCACGTATTGATCGAGGCGCTGTCTAATTGTAAACTGTTGGTGAGTTCAACGGCTTTTTCAATAGGCATCCCATAGCGTAACGTAGTTGAAATGAGTTTAGCATAATTCCAATATTCAGGATCAAATTTATGCGACAGACCTTCGATAGTGGTTTTATAACCTCTTTTGTTTTTATACTGAAAGTCATAACGCGAGCTTCCGTCTTCGTTTCGGTTTTTGATTATAAGCCCTTTTTCTACCCAACGCGGAAGTAAAATTCCGTCTTCATCATCTGCGATTCCTGTGAAGATCTCGTAAGGTTTTCCTTCGATCAAGCCTATGAAAGCAATCCATTTTTCTTTATTGTTTTGGAAGCGCACAATATCTGCTTCAAGCACTTGTGGTCTTTTTGTTGGGAATGCGGTTAAGGTTTCGCTGTCTTCCTCTTCATTTTTCTTTTCATCATTAGAGATCAAAACGCCAGAGCGCGAGCCGTCACGATAGACAGTAACACCTTTGCAGCCTGCTTGCCACGCTTCGAGATAGAGCTGCCCTACAAGTTCTTCATCTACATCATTAGGTAAGTTTATGGTAACACTTATGCTGTGATCTACCCATTTTTGAACAGCGCCTTGCATGCGCACTTTATTGAGCCAGTCTACATCATTTGAAGTTGCCTGATAATACGGAGATTTGGCAACGATAACATCAAGCTCTTCCTGACTGTAGTTTTTATCGGTTGCAATGCCATTTATCTGCATCCATTCTTTGAAGCGATGGTGAAAAACAACATATTCTTCCCAAGAGTCACCTACCTCGTCAACAAAATCTACGCGTGCTTCCTTATCGTTAGGATTTACTTTTCTTCGGCGTTTATAGACCGGTAAGAAAACAGGTTCGATACCTGATGTAGTCTGGGTCATTAAACTTGTTGTGCCTGTAGGAGCGATCGTTAGCAAAGCGATGTTACGACGACCGTACTCCAGCATATCGTAGTATAACTTCTCATCAGCATTTTTTATACGCTGAATGAACGGATTATCCTTTTCTCTTTCTGAATCAAAAATTGGGAATGCACCGCGTTCTTTGGCTGCATAAACCGAAGCACGATAGGCTTCTACCGCAATTGTTTTATGTATTTCTACTGAAAATTCATTTCCTGCTTCACTACCATATTTGATGCCAAGAGCAGCAAGCATGTCTCCTTCTGCAGTGATTCCTATTCCGGTACGGCGTCCTTCTTCAGCTTTCTTTTTGATATTTAACCAAAGATTACGCTCTACATTTTTTACCTCGTCATTCTCTGGGTCTGCATCAATTTTGGCCAAAATCGCATCTACTTTTTCCAACTCCAGATCGATGATGTCGTCCATTATGCGTTGCGCTTTGGCAATATGTTTTTTGAACAACTCAAAATTGAAAGAAGCCTCTGGTGTAAACGGCTTTTCTACATAAGAAAATAAATTGATAGCCAATAGGCGACATGAGTCATAAGGACAAAGTGGAATCTCGCCACACGGATTTGTAGAGACTGTTTTATAGCCTAGATCAGCATAGCAATCAGGTACAGATTCGCGAGCGATAGTATCCCAAAATAAAATTCCGGGCTCTGCAGATTGCCAGGCATTGTGAACGATTTTCTTCCAGAGTTTTTCAGCATCGATCTCTTTCTGTTTAATAGGGTTTGGACTAAAAACAGGATATTTCTGCGTATAGGGTTTGTGATCTTTAACTGCCTGCATAAAGCCGTCGTCAATACGTACCGAAACATTGGCGCCGGTAACTTTACCCTGCTCCATTTTGGCGTCTATAAAATCTTCAGCATCCGGGTGATTTATCGAGACCGAAAGCATCAAAGCGCCACGTCTTCCGTCCTGGGCCACTTCGCGTGTAGAGTTTGAATAACGTTCCATAAATGGAACCAAGCCTGTTGAGGTTAAGGCTGAATTTTTTACAGCAGAACCTTTGGGGCGTATATGTGATAAATCGTGACCTACGCCACCGCGACGCTTCATCAATTGCACTTGCTCTTGGTCAATTTTCATAATCCCACCGTATGAGTCAGAGCTACCATCATTGCCAATTACAAAACAGTTAGAAAGTGAACCTACCTGATATGGATTTCCAATACCTGCCATTGGGCTGCCTTGAGGAACGATGTATTTAAAGTTTTTAATAAGATCAAAAACTTCATCTTCTTGCATCGGATTGGGGTAGCGTGCCTCAATGCGCGCAATCTCTTTAGCGATGCGTGTGTGCATATCATCTGGCGTTTTCTCATAAATATTTCCGTCAGAATCCTTAAGCGCATATTTGTTTACCCAAACGCGAGCAGCCAGATCGTCTCCTTTAAAGTATTTTAAAGAGGCTTCAAAAGCTTCATCTTGGGTGTATGTTTTAGCAATGGGGTCGGTGATTTGTGTAGACATTGTGTTTTAGGCTTTAGTGCGGTTAAATGTTTGCTTCGGTTGTGTGAAGTTAGTAGAAATATCGAAATTATAAAACCTGTGATATTCAAAAGTTTACAGTAAAATAATATAAGTACTTGAAAAACAGTATTTTGAAAAATTATCAACATTAAAAAGTTGACAATTTTTTCAATTTTTGATTTTTAAATCTTTGATGTGATGTTTTTATTTGAATGGCTTGATTTGTCGTTTTAATGATTGAAATAGGAGGAGATTTTGAAGAAGTTTTTATCAGGGAGGCCTAGAATATCCAAATCTCATAAAACTGATTTTTGACCGCTGAAAACCTATGGTAAATTGGGCTAATTGATGTATGTGTTCTAATCGTTTTGACTCATTGGTACATCAGAACGGATGAAAATTGAAGGAAATAGATTTAAATGAACCTCTTTTAAGTAGTCTAATCTGGTGTGGTTGAGAGTGTTAAAACTATGAAATTAATTCAATTTTCAGGGGTTATTCTATTGATTGTTAATCCTTTAAAAGGTTAAAGAAATCAAAAAGATATTTATTGGCATTTCTAGGTTGAAACCCTATATTTGCACGTTTTACAAAATCGCCTGAAAAAGGTTCGGGAAGAATTAAATAAATATTAAAGAGTAATGCAAAATAAAGGACTCATTAGAGTATTTGCGATTTTATTTGGGTTGGTGTGTTTATACCAGCTTTCGTTTACGTATTTCACTAATCAAACTGAAGAAAAAGCTGCTGCTTTTGCGGCTGATCAAGTTGCTACTACTGTAGAGGACTATGTTGACAGAAGAGGTGAGGTTGAGCGTCGTTATTTAGATTCTATAGGTAATGATCCAATCGCTTTGGGAATTACGTATAATGACGCAAAAGAGAAAGAGCTTAATAAAGGTCTGGATCTTAAAGGAGGTATGAATGCAATTCTTGAAATTTCTGTTGCAGATATTTTAAGAGGTTTGAGTAACGACAGTACAGATCCTGCTTTTAACCAGGCTTTAGATCAGGCGGCAGAAGCGCAAAAGGATAGTCAAAATAGCTTTTTAGAAGATTTCTTTGATGCTTTTGAAGCGATCCCTGGAGATAACAAATTAGCATCGCCAGATATTTTTGCGAATACGACTTTAGGTGAGAAGGTAAACTTCAATATGACAAATGACGAAGTGGAGCCTATTTTAGCAAAAGAAGTAGAAGAGTCTATCAATTCTGCTTTTGAAGTATTGCGTAATCGTATCGATAAATTTGGTGTTACGCAACCTAACATTCAGCGTTTAGATAATCAATCACGTATCTTGATCGAGCTTCCCGGAGCAACAGATATCGAGCGTGTAAAATTTCAATTAGAAAGTACAGCGCAGTTAGAATTTTATAAAACACATTACGCTTCTGAAGTTGCACCTTATTTATTGCAAGTAAATGCTGAGCTTAAAGAGCTTGTTGCTCCAGCAGAAGAAGAGGAAGCGGTTGCTGAAGTTGATTCATCAGAAAGTACAGATGACTCTATTGAAGAGCTTTTGGCTAGTGAAGAAGATTCTATTAGTCCGGCTCAGGCAAATAACCCATTATTTGAAGTGTTTAGCTTCAATCCTGCTATTCAGCAGTATGCGCAAGCACCTGTTGTAGGATATGCTCAGGTTAAGGATACGGCAACGATCAACCGCTATTTTGCAATGCCAGAAATTGCAAGATTACGTCCACAAGGATTGCGTTTTGCTAAATTCAGATGGGGGATTACAGAAGGGGAAACTGATGTTGTGCCGCTTTACGCATTGCAATCAGATAGAAGTGGATCTCCTGCAATGGACGGTGATGTTGTACAAGATTCACGTCAACAATATACACAAGCAGGTCAGCCTTCTGTAGGTATTGATTTTGAAGGTCAGGGTCCTGGTCAGTGGGCTAAATTAACCGGAGAAGTTGCTACCGAAGGAAATACAATTGCTATTGTGCTTGACGGTACTGTATATTCTGCAGCTTCAGCAAAAGCAGAAATCAAAGGTGGTGCCACTGAAATCTCAGGAAGCTTCACCGTAACAGAGGCACAGGATTTAGCGAATGTTCTCAAAGCGGGTAAACTTCCTGCTTCAGCTAAAATTATTTCTTACGACGTAGTTGGGCCTTCATTAGGTCAAGAGGCAATCAACAGTGGTTTAATGTCATTTGTAATTGCTTTAGTCTTAGTTCTTATTTGGATGGTGTTTTACTATGGTAAAGCAGGTCTTTTTGCAGATGTTGCACTAGCGGTAAACATTCTTTTTATCTTCGGTGTTCTTGCAGGATTAGGAGCGGTTCTAACCTTACCTGGTATTGCAGGTATTGTGCTTACGATTGGTATGTCGGTAGATGCGAACGTACTTATCTTTGAGCGTATAAAAGAAGAGATCGCAAAAGGAAAGTCTCAAAAAGATGCTATAAAGGACGGTTTCAGCAACGCATTGTCTTCAATTCTTGATGCTAACATTACAACCTTCTTAACGGCGTTGATCTTATTCTTATTCGGTACAGGACCTATTCAAGGTTTTGCAACTACTTTAATGATAGGTATTGGTACTTCGTTGTTCACTGCAATTTTTGTAACACGTCTTTTCATTGACGGTTATGGTAAGAATGGTAAGTCATTACAGTTCTCTACAGGAGCAAC
Organism: Leeuwenhoekiella blandensis MED217; assembly: GCF_000152985.1. GTDB lineage: Bacteria > Bacteroidota > Bacteroidia > Flavobacteriales > Flavobacteriaceae > Leeuwenhoekiella > Leeuwenhoekiella blandensis. Next base: position 967,433 of record NZ_CH672395.1, read on the forward strand.
ACGTAATCTATTTACCAACTTCAATAGAGATTTCCTTGCTAAACGTAAGATTGCTTATATAATTAGTGGTGTTCTTATCGTTGTAAGTTTGATCTCTTTATTCACTAACGGTCTGGATCAAGGTGTTGATTTTGTTGGAGGTCGTAATTACACGGTGCGTTTTGAAAACCCTGTAAATGCAACAGAAGTTGAGCAAAAACTTATCGCTGAACTCGAAAGTGCTCAGGCAAAAACGTACGGTGAAGCAAATCAATTAAAGATTACTACAAAGTATCGTATTGATGAAGAAGCTTCAGAAGTAGATGATGATATTCAGCAGAAATTATTTACTGCTTTACAAAGCTATCTTCCATCAGATCTTACCTTCACGCAGTTTGTAAAAGGTGGTTCAACTGAAGATAAAGTAGGTATTTTAGAGTATAACAAAGTAGGGCCAACTATTGCAGATGACATTAAGAAAGATTCTTTCTGGGCTGTTTTAGGTTCGTTAGTAGTTGTGTTCTTATACATTTTATTACGATTCAGAAGATGGCAATTCTCATTAGGAGCTGTTGCGGCAGTATTCCATGATGTTTTAATTGTTTTAGGAATTTTCTCATTGACCTATCAATTTATGCCATTCAATATGGAAATTGATCAGTCATTCATCGCGGCAATTCTTACGGTTATTGGTTACTCGCTTAACGATACCGTGGTTGTTTTTGACCGTATTAGAGAGTTTATGAAAGAATACGGCACAAGCCGTAAAATGGGACTTATAATCAATCAGGCAATCAATAGTACCATTAGTCGTACGTTGAATACGTCTATGACCACTTTAATTGTATTATTGGCTATTTTTATCTTTGGTGGTGCGAGTATAATGGGCTTTATGTTTGCCTTGATTGTAGGTGTCCTCGTGGGTACTTATTCTTCGATCTTTATTGCAACTCCTGTAATGTTTGATACAATACAGAAGAAAGCATTAAAGCCAGAAAAACAAAAAGAGGAAGAAGAGCCAGTGGCTTAACTTGATTAAGTTCGCAAAACAAAAAAGCTCGATTCATTTGAATCGAGCTTTTTTGTTTTTTAACAGTTTCTAAAAAACCGAAATACCTGTTCTGGATGTAAAAAGTTCGAGAACTTTCATTCCTAATTCAGAATTGCCTTTTGCGTTCAAAGGAGGGCTCCAAACCGCGATACAATACTGTTTGGGGTGTAGCGCTACGATGCCTCCTCCTACACCACTTTTGCCGGGAAGACCTACACGGAATGCAAACTCTCCAGATTCATCATAAAAACCACAGGTAAGCATCAAGGCGTTGATGCGTTTTGCAAGAATGGGTTCAAGCGTGCGCGCTTGTTTGCTATGGTCTCCCTTAGGATAGTTTAAAAAAATAGTAAAGGCTTCTGAAAGCTGTTTGCAGCTCATGGCGATGGCGCATTGATGAAAATAAAAATCCAGAACATCATCAACGTTGTGCTGTAAATTGCCAAAGTCTTTCATTAAGTTGGCAAGAGAGGCATTACGAAATTTATGCTTCATTTCTGAAGCTGCGACGCTTTCGTCGTAAGTTATTGTTTGGTCATTTGCGATGTCACGCACGTAGTGTAAAAAGTCTTCTTTTGGTTTTTTGAGGTGTCCCATAAGAATATCTGTGATGACCAAAGCCCCGGCATTGATAAATGGATTGCGGGGAATGCCTTTTTCGTATTCCAGTTGAACTAAAGAGTTGAAAGGGTCTCCTGAGGGTTCAACATCAACACGTTGCCAGATGCTGTTTCCTGCTAATTTTAAAGCGTATGAAAGGCTTATGACCTTAGAGATGCTTTGTATTGAAAAACGCTCTTCTGCATCGCCTAAAGCGAAATGTTCACCAGTTACGCATTGAAGATGTAAGCCAAACTTATGAGCATCCACCTTACCAAGCTCCGGAATATAAGTGGCCACTTTTCCGGTGTTCTTGAATGAGCTTATTTCCTTTTGGATGCTATCTAGAATGCTTTGATAATTCATTCTTTAGGGAAAAATAAATTCCAATTTCTATCTTCTATTAATTGTATTCTGCTGGGAATATATGATTCTCCATTATGAACTAAAGTCTCGCCGTTGGGTTTTATCAAGGCTTGTGAACCGCACCAAGCAGGAGTTCTAAACATTAGTTCTCTTAAAAAATCTTCTTTATCAGAATAGTAGTATTCTGTACTATCATTGGGATTGTTCTCAAGTGTTATGCCTGATTCAAAGAACTCTAGAATAACTATGTTTGGGTAATTTTCTTCGATAAAAGCTTTGCTATTGTCGGTGTAATTTTTCCAGTGTTTTATAACCTTTTTAGTATAGTTGTTTGTTGAATATTGGCTGCACAGATCATTAACATACGTGTAGCAGATGAAAAAAATTGTGCTCTTATCAAACTTCTTGTGCGTGACTTTTTCTAAATACTCTTTGAGTTGATTACGGTTTACAACACCTTGTGTGTATTGCGGGATTAGTCGCGCCACACGGCTGCTGTCTTTAGTTTCATAATCCCACCTTGAATATGCCGAATCGCGATCACGCCAAAGTTTGTCAAATTCCTTTTCTTTTATTTCTTTTCCCTCTATATCAAAATGATATTTTACCCGTTGGGCGGTAGTAGAAATGCTATATAATACAAAAAATAAAAAGAGAATTCTAGAGGTCATATTTGCTATCTCATTAGCTTCCAATCCACCTTGTCGCCTTCTTTGATATCCCAAAGTTCGGCAATACCTGCATTCGTTTCTAAAACATACATTACTGGCACTTCAGAAGGAAGGCTAGTTTCATCCATTGGCTTCGCATTTTCAATGATGGTCGCTATGGTTTTGTCTTTGGTAATGAAAAATAAGTCTAGTGGAATGTAAGTGTTTTTCATGTAGAAGTTGTGCGGGCGCTCATCGTCAAAAATGAAAAGCATAGCTCTGTTTTGTGCCATCGACTCCCGATACATTAAGCCGGTTTCGGTCTCGTACTCCGTTTCTGCTACTTCAATGTTTAAATATACTTTTTCTTGATTCTCTTTAATGATTTGAAGTTTTCCGTCTTGGGTAAAGGTGATTTCTTCCTGAGAAATTTCAGTAGGTTCAGCTTCTTTGTTTTTGCACGAAATGATCGATAAAACTAAAGTAAGCAGGAGAAAGGCTTTTTTAAGCATAGCTGATTAGTATTACGGAGTGTTCTTTTGCTGAAGTGCTCTAATGATTAAAAATACACCTATAATTATAAATGGAATACTTAAGATCTGACCGGTGTTGAAGCCGAAGATCCAGTCTTCACGATTTTCAATTTGGGCACGTTTAAAATATTCTACGATAAAGCGAACGGTCCAGAGTAATACTAGGAAAAGGCCAAAAAGGAAGCCTTCTTTTTTGCGTAAACCGGTTTTCCAGTAAACCAACATAAGAATTAAGAAAACAAAAACGTATCCAAAAGACTCCATCAACTGCCCGGGGAAACGGTAAGGAATATCTGCAATATAATTTGCAAATTGAGGGTCATCAGTCAGCGCTTGATATGCTTTATGTTCGTTAGGAATTCCTGTCAAACGCTGCACTTCATATTTGTTATATTGATCTTGAACAAATTTAATTCCTAGATTCGAATCGGTTATTTTACCCACCATTTCAGAGTTGAAAAAATTCCCAATTCTCACAAAAATAGCGCCTAGTGCTACCGGTAAAATCACACGGTCAAGCAGCCAAAGCACGCTTTTATGCAGTACTTTTTTGTTGTAGAGGTACATCGCAACGATCATTCCTATCGCAGCGCCATGGCTGGCTAAACCTTGAAAACCGGTATACTCGATCTCCGGTACAAATCTAAACGGAAGAAAGACGGAGAGTGGATCTTGCCAAAGCAATTCGGTTTGATAGAAAAAAACGTGCCCCAAACGCGCGCCAATCAGTATAGCTAAAACCGAATAAATGAATAAAGGATCAAGTTTTTCTTCTTCAACCCCTTCATTTTTATAGACCTTTTTCATCAGGTACCAGCCCAAAGAAAAAGCGATGACAAACATTAAACTGTAGTAATGAATTGTGAAAAATCCAAGATCTAAACCTGTTGAAGGATTCCAGGTCATTTTTAAAGGCAGCATAAGCTTTATAAATTTTATGCTGTAAATATAACAAAGCCTAAAAGCTATTTAATCTTTTTTAGGCATTTTATGTGACTTTTCATCACCTGCCGGTGGAACGGGATCGTAACCTGAGCCTCCCCAGGGATTGCAGCTTGCAATGCGCTTTATGGCGAGCCAGCTGCCCTTTAGTGCGCCATGCTGTTGAATCGCTTCTACGCTATATTGAGAGCACGTGGGGGAATACCTGCAGGCAGGCGGGAGAAGCGGAGATAAAAATCTTTGATATAGCCGAATGGGGAAAATGAGTACTTTTTTAGCTAAACTTTTCACCAAACTAGAGTTTTAAGATAGAGTATAGGTTGTTCCTTCACGACCATCCTTAAGTTGAATACCAAGCTCTAATAATTGATCTCTAATTTGATCGCTGGTTGCAAAATCTTTGTTTGCGCGCGCTTCTTTTCTAAGCTGAATCAACAATTCTATGGCTCCGTTTAATTTATCGGTATTGGCTTCGGCGGCTGCATTTACATCCTCTAATCCTAAAACATCAAAAACAAAGGCTTTTATGGTTGTTTTGAAATCTTCAAGATCGGTTTGTGTAATCGCTGCTTTGCTGTCCTTAATTTGATGAATAAACTTAGCAGCTTCAAAAAGTTGCGCAATCAAAATTGGAGAATTGAAATCGTCATTCATCGCATCGTAGCACGATTGCTTCCAGATTTCAACATCTATACTGCTCTTTTCTGAGGTTGGTAATGCTTCTAAAAGGTTTACGGCTTCCATAAGTCGATTGAAACCTTTTTCACTTGCAAGTAAAGCGTCATTGCTAAAGTCTAACACGCTGCGATAATGCGCTTGCATCACAAAGAATCGAGCAACGCTAGGCGAGAAGCCTTTAGTTAAAAACGGACTGTCGCCGGTAAAGATCTGTGCGGGAAAGATGTTGTTCCCGTCGCTTTTAGACATTTTTTTACCGTTAAGTGTAAGCATATTGGCATGTAGCCAATAATTCACAGGATTCTTGCCGTTTGAAGCTTCAGATTGGGCGATCTCACACTCGTGATGCGGAAATTTCAAATCCATCCCACCGCCGTGAATATCAAATTGTTCGCCTAAATATTTGGTGCTCATCGCGGTGCACTCTAAATGCCAACCTGGGAAACCATCACCCCAAGGCGAAGGCCAGCGCATGATGTGTTGCGGTTCTGCTTTTTTCCAAAGTGCAAAATCCTGAGCATTTTTCTTTTCGCTTTGCGCAGTCAATTCGCGCGTATTTGCGATCATATCTTCAAGATTACGACCGCTTAATTTTCCGTAATCGTGACTTTCATTAAATTTTAAAACGTCAAAATAAACCGATCCGTTTTTCTCGTAAGCAAAACCATTATCAATAATCTCTTTGATGATTTCTATCTGCTCAATGATGTGCCCCGTTGCAGTGGGTTCGATGCTGGGAGGAAGGCAATTGAATTTTTGAAGAATCGTATGAAAGTCGATGGTGTACTGCTGCACCACTTCCATGGGTTCTATTTGCTCTAAACGCGCTTTCTTAGCGATTTTGTCTTCGCCTTCATCAGCATCATCGGTTAAGTGACCGGCATCTGTAATGTTTCTCACGTAGCGCACTTTATAGCCCAAATGTTTGAGGTATCTAAAAATCATATCAAAAGACATGAATGTGCGCACGTTGCCCAAATGCACATTGCTATAAACCGTAGGGCCGCAGACATACATCCCAACATTGCCTTCTAGAAGCGGTTTAAAAGTTTCTTTACTTCCGCTTAGTGAATTGTAAACTTTGATTTCTTGCTTCTGGTTTAAAGGCGCCATAAACTTAAAAAGTGCTTAATTTTTTATTGGAATGCGAGTTCTAAAATCTTAAAAATAGAAAAGTAAGATTAAAATGGAGTTTCAAGTTTGATGTAATCTAAAAATTCACGTCTAACCGCTTCTTCTTTAAATTTACCGCCAAACTCACTAGTGACCGTGCTGCTTTCAATGTCGCGAATTCCGCGGCTGTTGACACAAAGGTGTTTTGCATCGATAACACAAGCTACGTCTTCTGTGCCTAAAACTTTTTGAAGTTCTTGAACCACTTGCATTGTTAAGCGCTCTTGAACCTGAGGACGTTTTGCATAATAATCTACCACACGATTCATTTTTGAAAGCCCTACGACGGTTCCGTTAGAAATGTAAGCTACGTGTGCTCTTCCTACGATAGGAAGTAAATGATGCTCGCAGGTAGAATAGACGGTGATGTTTTTTTCTACAAGCATCTCGCCGTACTTATAGTTGTTTTTGAACGTTGACGCTTTAGGCTTTCGTTGAGGATTTAGACCTCCAAAAATTTCGTTTACAAACATTTTTGCAACACGATTAGGAGTTCCTTTAAGACTATCGTCTTCAAGATCCAGACCTAAAGTTTGCATAATGCGTGTCACATCTTCTTTGATTAATTCGATCTTTTCAGAGTCGCTCAGCTCGAAGGCATCGTCTCTTAACGGAGTTTCTGCCGATGTATTGTGGTGATTATCACCTATTTCGTCAATTGCTTTCAATTCTTCGTTCTCAATATTCATTTTCATAGAGCTATTAGTCGCCGCTTGGGCTAAAGGCTTGCAAAGATAGTTAAATTAACAATTTAAAATACTCAAGAAAAAGCACTCATTTTATGAATTACTGCTTTCTAGTTTTTAAGAAGAAAGACCTTCTGAAATTGCTTTCAGAAGGTCTAATTTATCTAATCATAAAAATCTTTTTACTACTTATCTAAAGCTGAAAAGATACCGAAGCCAAAATACTGCTATTTATAGTGTCAATAAATGCTGTATTTGTAAATGCGCCATCATAAAGCGATGGGTTTTGATCTTGTTTTGCCCAGTCGTAAGCTACGTCAATTCTGGTGTTGCCAAAAGAGTATCCAATACCTAAAGAGTACCCGGTGATATCTCCAAGAGTATATTCATTTTCATAAGGGCTTTCAATAAGGCGATATCCTCCTCTAAAACTCCAATTGCTGGCGATGAATTCTCCTCCTAATTTAAAGCTGGAGACTGGTTTTAGTTGGTTGTTGACTTGATTGTTCAGATCATCAAAAAAGGGATCGCTATCAGGTCTAAATCGAATTGAGCCATAATCTTGATAAGAATAATCAAAGCTTAAAAAGCCTCTTTGTCCAAAAACATAAGCGATGCTAGCGGTTAATTTTCCTGGTGTTACTAGATCGTAGTCTTCATAAATATTGATAACATCAGGATCGAGAATAATATTGCCATTTGCTCCTGCCGTCGATAGGTATTGTTCAGTTTCTTCTGAAATCGTGTAAAAGGTAGGTGTGTCATAAGATGCTCCCAAACGCAAGCTGGAAGAAGCGTGATAGATCGCTCCAAACTGTGCAGAAACTCCTGTTCCAAAAGCTCTGTATTCATTATCAAAACGCACGTTAGTTACGGCGTTGTTGGTGCCTGTATTGCTTTCATAAAAAATGGTATTCCTTGTGAAATCAAATGTATGTGCGTTAAGATTAAGTCCTAAATAAAATTGATCACTCAGCTGTGCTGCAGCATTAAACGAAAACTTGCTGCTGTTACCAAAAGTTGTGTATTGATAATCTTGATCAAATGTGTTTCCATTTTGTGCATTGGTGTATTCCGTATTGCTTAGGTCTGAAGAAACAGGATCGATTAAGTAACCCTGATAACCTAGAAAGGCTTGTTGGGCACCAAAACTTGCACTTTCTCCTAGATATTGATATAGATCATCAATGGTTTCGTCAGATTGTAGCTCCAAGAGGTCTAAAGAAGTACCTTGTGCATAACCTAAAAAATAATCAGAAATGGAATTGTTGCTCGTGCCGGAAGCAATAAAGCCATTGTCAAAATCGGTAGTGCGGTCGTAATTAAAGCCGAAAGTCAATTTGCGTAATCCAGCGGCTCCATTCGATACAAATACGCCGCCAAACTGATTCAGGTCAAGATCTGAATCTTCAGTTGCAGTAATGCCATCATTATAATACGTTTGATTATCAAAAGTATCTGAGGATAAGGATAGCGATACAAAACTTCGGTTAAATATTGCAGAACCTGCCGGGTTTACATTAATCGCAGAAACATCACCACCAAGCGCTCCAAAGGCGCCACCGGTACCGCGAAATCGTGCAGTACCTGTGATGTTTTGAGTGCTATAGCGCACGGCGTCTGCTACATTTTGAGCAAAAGTGTATTGAGCACTTATCCCAATAATTAGGAGTGTGAGTAATTTTTTCATCTCTTTAATTTGAAAATATCAAACAGAATTTTATCCGCGACCTCCGCGACCGCCACCTCGTGATGAACCACCGCTACTACGGCCGCCACTACTACGTCCACCACCGCTAGATCTTGCTGGTGAAGCGCTTCGTGTAGGGGTAGAGCTTCTAACCGATCTAGATGATGATCTTGTAGGAGTGCTTACAGAATTTCGTGAGTAAGTGCTAGAGCGTGTTGCGCGTACAGGAGTTGAAGATCTGCTAGAATTTCTGGTAATGGTATTACTAGAGGTTCTTCGGGCATTACTTCGGTATATTGAAGAGTTGCTAGAAGTACGTGTTGCGTTAGTAGCACGAGAAGAATTGCTCGAATTTCTGCTTAATCGGTTGGTATTAACACCAACATTATTTCTGCTGTAAGTTCTGCTGGTTCTTGCATAGTTTACATTAGATCTACGCGAAGATCGTGTTGCAGAACTTCTGGCGTTTGACCTGCTGCTGTAAAGGCTATTTGCACGTCTTGAATTAGAATAAGCGACTCTACCTGTGTTGTATCTTGCGTAGTATCTGTTTCTAATGAATGGAGCTCCAAAATAAATATTGTAGCCATAATATCCATAGAAAGGTGCATTCCAGCCGAAGCCCCATCCACCATATGGATAACCCCAACCGCCAAAGCCCCAGCCGTTGTAAGCATAGCCAAAATATGGGTTACCCCAACCGCCCCAGCCGTAGCCATTGTAAGGATTCCACCAGCCGCCCCAACCAAAGCCGCCATTAGGGTAGCTCCAGCCACCCCAGCCCCAACCGGTATTCCAGAAAGGTCTGTAAAATCCGCCAAAACCTATACGATTATAAAAGTTTGGATAAATGTTTATAGTAATGTCGTCAACGACATCACCCCAACCCGGTTGTGCTTGATAAGCTAAACCTTCATCTAGTATTGCTTCTTCAGTTGTATATTCAGAATTCGAACTGTATGAATCGATGTCTGTAAAAATATCTCCTGACTGTTGTGCAGCATCTAGATCTGCAGCACCTTGATTAAAGTAATTTGCATATACACCGCCATTTGCAGTAGTGCTGGCAACTTCTTGGGTAGGCTCTTCATAAACTGTTGATCGACCGCCGTAAATGCTGTCGTTCATTGTATATTGAGAAGGCCCGCAAGAAATTAACCCTACAAGCGCAAGTAAACCTAAAGCAGGTTTTAAAAGTGTATTTGAAGTAATTGTCAAGCCGCGCATATCATCAGTTATTTATTGTTATACATTGTAAATTTAGCTAGTTTTGCCGTCAATTTTGTGCATTTAACAAACTTGTTGCAAAACTTTAAAATCATTTATAAAGACACAATATTTGTGCCAAAGAAATAATTATGGGAAAGAATTTAACCACAAGAGCAGAAGATTACTCAAAATGGTATAACGAACTGGTTGTTAAGGCAGATCTAGCCGAGAATTCCGGTGTTAGAGGCTGTATGGTAATCAAGCCTTATGGATATGCTATATGGGAAAAAATGCAAGCAGAGCTGGATCGCATGTTTAAAGAAACCGGTCACGAGAATGCGTATTTCCCGCTATTTATTCCTAAATCCTATTTCAGTAAAGAGGCGAGTCACGTAGATGGTTTTGCAAAAGAATGTGCTGTTGTTACGCATTATCGATTAAAGAATGATGAGGATGGAAGTATCATTGTTGATCCGGAAGCCAAGCTAGAAGAAGAGCTTATCGTAAGACCAACTTCAGAAACGATTATCTGGGATACGTATAGAAAATGGATTCAATCGTATAGAGATTTACCAATTAAAGTAAATCAATGGGCAAATGTGGTGCGTTGGGAAATGCGTACGCGTTTGTTTTTACGCACAGCTGAATTTTTATGGCAAGAGGGGCATACTGCTCACGCAACTAAAGACGAGGCTATTGCCGAAGCTGAACAAATGATGCGTGTGTACGCTGATTTTGCTGAGCATTTTATGGCGCTTCCGGTAGTACGCGGTACAAAAACCGAAAGTGAACGTTTTGCAGGTGCTTTAGAAACCTATTGTATCGAAGCTTTAATGCAAGACGGAAAGGCTTTGCAAGCTGGTACTTCGCATTTTTTGGGGCAAAATTTCGCAAAAGCTTTTGATGTAAAGTTTGCTACTAAAGAAGGTGGGCAAGAACATGTTTGGGCAACCAGTTGGGGAGTTTCTACACGATTGATGGGGGCTTTAGTGATGACACATAGCGATGATAACGGATTGGTGCTTCCGCCTAAATTGGCACCTATTCAAGTGGTGATCGTTCCTATTTATAAGGGGGAAGAGCAACTAGATTCTATCTCGCAGGTTGCAAAAGAGCTTAAACGCGAATTACAACTTTTGGGAATAAGTGTGAAGTTTGATGATAGAGATACACATAAACCGGGATGGAAATTTAATGAGTATGAGTTGAAAGGAGTTCCATTGCGTATTGCAATTGGTCCGCGTGATCTAGAAAAGCGTACCGTAGAATTAGCGCGTAGAGATACGCTAACTAAAGAGACGGTTTCTAAAGACGATATTGTAAGCCGCGTACAGGATTTGTTGGTTGAAATGCAGAAGTCCTTGTTTGATAAGGCTAAGAGCTTTAGAGATACGCATATTACCGAAGTAGAAACTTATGATGAGTTTAAAGATATTCTTGAGAATAAAACCGGATTTGTAAGTGCCTTTTGGGACGGAACCAAAGAAACTGAGGAGCGCATAAAGACCGAAACTAAAGCGACAATACGCTGTATTCCTTTGAATGTTAAAGAGGAAGAAGGTGTTTGTGTTTATAGTGGGAAGCCCGCTAAAATGCGTGTTTTATTTGCAAAAGCATATTAATTTAAAAAAAGTTTGTTTTGCTATTGTGCGATAATAAAATATGTGTATTTTTGCATCCGCAATTAAGCAAAATAATGGTCCGTTCGTCTAGGGGTTAGGACGCCAGGTTTTCATCCTGGTAACAGGGGTTCGATTCCCCTACGGACTACGAAAAGATTCACACCTAACGTGTGAGCGTTATTAAACTTAATGGCCCGTTCGTCTATCGGCTAGGACGCCAGGTTTTCATCCTGGTAAGAGGGGTTCGATTCCCCTACGGGCTACAATTTAAAACAGAGCAAGGTAATGGCAAATCACAAGTCATCTTTAAAAAGAATTAGAAACAGCGAGACTAAGCGTTTAAGAAATCGCTACCAAAGTAGAACTACACGTAATGCAATGAAAAAATTACGTGAAGCTGATAAGAAAGAAGCAGAGACTTTATTTCCTTCAGTAGTTTCTATGATCGATAAGTTAGCTAAGAACAATATCATTCACGATAACAAAGCTTCTAACTTAAAGTCTCAACTTGCAAAGCACGTAAACGCGCTTTAATAAGTCCTGTTTAAGAATTAAGAGAACTCCCTCGCAAATTGCGTGGGAGTTTTTTTGTTATCTATATTTTTATATGCTTGTTTTCAGTAATGCGAATTAATCGGTTGCTGAAAGTTATTTTAAATAGGACGGTTGTTTCTATTTTAAGTGGTTCTTGCATTGTACGAATTTTGCTTAGCCTAAATAAGAGCACAAAAAAAGCGGCACCCGATAAGATGCCGCTTTTTATATTTAAGATGAGATTGGTTTCTACCCGTTCATAGAGATTAGAAACTCCTCGTTGTTTTTAGTTTGTTTAATGCGATCGCTGATGAATTCCATAGCTTCAATAGGGTTCATATCTGCAAGATATTTACGCATCACCCACATACGCTGAATGGCGTTCTCATTAAGTAACAGGTCATCACGGCGCGTGCTTGAAGAAGTCAAGTCGATCGCAGGGAAGATTCTTCGGTTAGCGATCTTGCGATCCAACTGAAGTTCCATATTACCGGTTCCTTTAAATTCTTCAAAAATTACTTCATCCATCTTAGATCCGGTTTCAGTAAGCGCAGTAGCGATGATTGAAAGAGAACCTCCGTTTTCAATATTACGAGCAGCACCAAAGAAACGTTTTGGCTTGTGAAGCGCGTTGGCGTCAACACCACCACTCAGAATTTTACCAGAGGCCGGCTGAACCGTGTTGTAAGCACGAGCCAAACGCGTGATAGAATCTAAAAGAATAACCACATCGTGACCACATTCTACCAGTCGCTTTGCTTTTTCAAGAACGATATTGGCTACGCGTACGTGCTCGTGAGCTTCCTTATCAAAAGTTGAAGCAACAACTTCACCTTTTACGTTACGTTGCATATCGGTAACTTCCTCAGGGCGCTCATCGATAAGTAAGATCATTTGATAAACCTCAGGATGGTTGGCTGCGATTGCATTGGCAACATCCTTTAGAAGCATCGTTTTACCGGTTTTAGGTTGTGATACGATCATACCACGTTGTCCTTTCCCGATAGGAGCAAACAAATCCATGATGCGTGTTGAGATCGTGCTTTGACGTTCAGCAATATTGAATTTTTCCTTAGGGAATAGCGGAGTCAAATGCTCAAAAGAAACACGGTCGCGTACCACACTTGGGTCCAAACCATTGATTTTTGAAACCTTGATCAAAGGAAAATACTTTTCACCTTCTTTAGGAGGGCGAATAACTCCAAGAACTGTATCTCCGGTTTTTAAACCGAACAATCTAATTTGAGATTGTGAGACATAAATGTCATCTGGAGACGACAGGTAATTATAGTCACTTGAGCGCAAAAAGCCATAACCGTCTTGCATAATGTCAAGAACACCTTCGCTTTCAATTAAGCCGTCAAACTCATAATCAGGCTCTCTGTAACGGTTACGGGTGTCTTTGTTCCCGTTGTTATTATTCGAGTTATTGTTGTTGCGATTGTTGTTATTGCGGTTGCTGTTCGAATTGTTGTTGTTATTCGAGTTGTTGTCCTTAGAATTTCTATTGTTATTCGAATTATTATTTGAATTCGAATTGTTGTCTTTACGAGAGCGGTTATTTTTTGATCTGTTGTTGTCAGATTGCTTCGTGTTGTCGTTGTCTGAAGAAGCCTTTGTTTGTCTTGGTTTGCGCTGTGGCTTTTCGGTTTTTTCTTCAGTTTTACCGCTGGTTTTAGCTTCGTTTTTTTGAGAAGATTCTTTTTGAGGGGTGTCCTTAGAAGAATCTTTTTTCTCGTCATTAGATGCTGAGCGGGTGTTTTTCTTAGGGGCGCTTTTTTGAGTTTTCTTTTGAGGCGCTTTTGATTTTGTAGGGGTTTCAGAAGAAGTCTCTTCTATAACTTCTGCAACCGCTTTGGGGTCTGCGGCTTGATGATCAAGAACTTTATAAACCAGATCTAACTTCTTGAGCGATCGGTATTTAGGAATGTCTAATCCCTTTGCGATTTCTTGTAATTCAGGCAGCTTTTTAGCTTTTAATTCTGAAATAGTAAACATTAATTATAGGTATGAAATTCTGTAATTGAATTGGTTTGAATGCGAACAAAAAAATTTGAGAGAAGATCTAATAATTTTTTTGGCAAGATAAGTAACCTACATAGAAGCGGTTACCATTATGGATACAAGTATACAACAATATTTTTTAATTATTTGGCTCTAGTCTAAAAGAAGTTTTTATTTTTGTCACCCGCAATGCATACATAAGCAATGATTCAACGTATTCAAAGTATTTACTTATTTCTTGCAGCTCTTGTTGCTGCTGGTTTGCACTTCGCAATTCCGGTATATAGTACAGCAGAAGGAGCGCCTGTTTACGCTGTAGATCATCTAGAGTTGGTAACTATGTTTTTTGGTAGCGCGTTCTTATCGTTAATTGCGATTTTTTTATTTAAAAATAGAAAGCTTCAGTTTGTTCTGGGCAGACTTAATATAATATTGAACTTTATTTTGCTAGGTGTATTGGTTTACCAGTCACAACTCTTATCTGGAGGGGCGGCGGCCCCAGAGAAAGGTATTGGGATGCTTATTCCCCTCATTTCTATCGTTTTTATCGCTTTGGCCAACAAAGCAATCAAGCGGGATGAGGATCTTGTAAAATCTGTTGACCGGTTGCGATAGACCTACTATCTTAGTTAATTAGTGCGAAAAACCTGCTAGTATGCCAACTAGCAGGTTTTTTTATAGGATTCTTCATTGAATTTTAATACGCTCAGATTACTTTAGAATTGAAGATTTGTTTCTATAACGCATGCTTTGAGCGCTTTTTCTGCCGTAATTCATTTAGCGTTTCATCTCAATGACTTCGAGATTATCAATCTTGCCTTGATCTACTGTAAACCGAAGCATCGTACGTACCTTATGAAAACCATGTTTTCCAATAGCTCCGGGATTCATATGAAGTAAATTCAATTTGCGATCTGGCATAACTTTCAAAATATGCGAATGTCCGCAAATAAATAATTTAGGAGGATCAGCCTTTAATTCTTCTCGTATTGCCGGAGAATATCTGCCCGGATAGCCGCCTATGTGCGTAATTAAAACATCAACACCCTCACAAGAAAACCTATTGTTCAAAGGGAACTCCTTCCTGATCTCGTGATCATCAATATTACCAAAAACCGCTCGTAGAGGTGCGACATCTTTTAAAGCTTCAGTCACTGCGAGATCTCCAATATCTCCGGCGTGCCAAACTTCGTCTGCTGCTTTAGCATGTTTTAAAATTTGGTCGTCGATGTAACTATGCGTGTCGCTAAGTAAAAGTATTTTTTTCATAACAAAAGTATCAAGCAGGCTCTACTTTCAGAGCTGCTACAAAGATGTATCTTTGCACCTTCAATCACAAACAAGAGGCTTGCGGTATTTCATTGAGATAGCATACGACGGAACATCATATCACGGCTGGCAAAGGCAGCCGCAAAGTATCACAGTTCAAGAGGTTTTAGAGGAAGCCTTATCAACTTTATTACGGTCTGAAGTTCCTGTGGTGGGTGCCGGCCGAACAGATGCCGGGGTTCACGCGACACAGCTTTTTGCACATTTTGAGATTGAAGAATCCTATTCCTTTGAAGCCTTATCGCATTTAAAGTTTAGGTTGAATCGTTTTTTGCCGGAAGCTGTCGCTGTAAACGCGTTACTACCGGTTTCTGCCGAAGCGCACGCGCGTTTTGATGCGGTACGTCGAAGTTATGAATACAAAATTCATATGGTCAAAAATCCGTTTTTGGTCAATCAATCGTATTACTTTGAAAAACCTTTGAATGTTGATGCGATGAATGAAGCGGCTGCATTCCTTTTGGGAAGACAAGATTTTAAGTGTTTCAGCCGTTCAAAAACAGACGTTAAAACGTACATTTGCGAGATTACTGAAGCGAGATGGGATCAAGATGGTGCGCAATTGAAATTTAGTATTTCTGCAGATCGTTTTTTACGCAATATGGTACGGGCAATAGTAGGCACGCTGCTTGAAATTGGGCAGGGCAAATTAAAGCCTGCAGCTTTAAAAACGATTATAGCTAGCAGAACGCGATCTGAGGCTGGAGCATCGGCTCCGGCGCACGGTTTATATCTTACTGAAGTAGCTTACCCTAAAGAAATTTTTGAAAAATATGGCGAGTAGTAAAGGAAATGCATTTGATTTTGGCTTATTTAAAAAGCTTTTAAGCTATACCAAGCCGTATCAAGTACGCATGTATTTTGTTGCAATATCTGCGGTATTGATATCTATTTGTGCTGTACTTAGACCCATATATATCGAGTATGCGATCGATGAGGGGATGCAGCCCAAAGATATGGATAACCTGATCTACTATATTGGTTTGAGCCTGCTCGTACTTTTGGGCGAATCTATCTTTCAGTTGCTTTTTATCTACTTTGCCAACTGGCTGGGGCAGCAAGTGGTACTTGATATTCGTGCCAAGCTTTTTAAGCATATGATCTACTTCAAAATGCAGTACTACGATAAATCTGCTGTAGGAAGGTTGGTAACTCGTGCCGTAAATGATATTGAAACCATTGCGAGTATTTTCAGTCAGGGGTTGTTTATGATTATAAGCGATCTGCTTAAAATGCTTGTCATTGCAGGTGTGATGCTTTATAAGAGTTGGCAGTTGTCGTTGATCGTTTTTGCGATACTTCCGTTTATTCTTTATGCGACCCGCGTTTTTCAGCAGAAAATGAAAGTAGCTTTTGAAGAAGTGCGTACGCAGGTTGCCAATCTTAATTCGTTTGTTCAGGAGCGTGTGACCGGAATGAAAATCGTTCAGATCTTTTCGCGTGAAGCGGTGGAACGTAAAAAGTTCAATGAGATCAATCAAAAGCATATGAAGGCGTGGAATAAGACGGTCTGGTACAACTCAATCTTTTTTCCCATAGCAGAAATGGTCACTTCAATAACCATTGGTTTGCTCGTGTGGTATGGTGGTTTGCGAGCAGCACAAAGCGATGTGATCACTATAGGTCTGGTAACTGCGTTTATTCAATTTTCTCAAATGCTTTTTACGCCTTTACGTCAAATTGCAGATAAGTTTAACACACTGCAAATGGGAATGGTTGCGGCAAATCGAGTTTTTGGTATTCTAGAAACTGAAGCGCGTATAGAAGATAAAGGTACGCATTTATTAAGCGGCATAAAAGGTGATCTCAGTTTTGAAGATGTGCGTTTTAGTTATGTGCAGGATGAAGAAGTTTTACGTGGGGTCAATCTTGAAGTAAAAGCAGGCGAGACGGTTGCAATTGTAGGTTCTACCGGTGCCGGAAAATCTACGATCATCAATCTTCTTGGACGTTTTTATGAAATAGATAGCGGTACCATTAAGATCGATGGTGTTGACATTCGAGATGTTCAGGTGGCTTCTTTGCGTTCTGAAATTGCAGTGGTGTTACAAGATGTATTCTTATTTGCAGATTCTATATTGAATAACATCACGCTTAATAATCCTGAAATCAGTGAGGAAGATGTCGTTGCCGCCGCAAAGGCCATTGGTGTAGATCAATTTATAAGCAGTTTGCCTAATGGCTATCATTATAATGTAAAAGAACGCGGAGCCATGTTATCTAGTGGTCAGCGTCAGCTTATCGCATTCTTAAGGGCTTATGTGAGCAATCCTAGTATTCTGGTTTTAGATGAAGCGACTTCTTCAGTAGATTCTAACAGCGAATATTTAATTCAGAAAGCAATCAATAAAATCACAAAAGGCCGCACATCTATTGTGATTGCGCACCGTCTTGCAACCATCAAAAAAGCAGATAAAATCATCGTGATGGAAAAAGGTCAGATCGTTGAAATGGGAAGCCATAAAGAACTTCTACAAGTAGAGAACGGTCATTATCGCAATCTGCATGAAGTACAGTTTGCAGCCAATCAAGAGCCGGCTTAAGCTTTGCTAGCTTCGGCTTGCTTTATACTTTCAAAAAGTTCGTCAAACATCCCCATCTTAACCATAATGGCGATGGAGATCACTGAAATTATGATCAAGAAAACACTCCCGATTACAGCAAATAAGGAGGTTTTTAAAATAAGGTTGAAGATATTTAGACGATAAAGGCGCTTGAGTACATAGCAGGTATAGAAAATATAGGCAAACATCGCCAGAAAGCTAAACATGCTATATAAAGATGACGACCACATGGTTAAAATAACCAAAAAATAAAAAGTAAGGTTGATGTGGCTAAAAGCATACAGATAGATCACCATATGCTCTAAGTAATTGAATTGTTTGTAATTCCAGAAAACAAGGCGTGAAATTAAAGCATAAATAGGGATGCTAAGTATGCTCAATAAGGCTTGATATTCTGTTAAGCCAAGGGTTATTTTTTTGACCAAATTCATCTGAATTTGATTTTGAGTAGCGGGTACTGCCATTTCATCAAAAAAATCGTCTATAAAATATTCTTTAATCACAAACACGTAAATACCCGCAAAAGAAAGTGATAAAGCAAAATAGCCAAATGCAGAAATGTATTTTTTTCTTACCCCGTTGATGTAACCTCCAATAACATCTTCAGGTTTGGTAAAAAGCGCTAGAAATGTTTTAGGGAAGGCGCCGTCAATACTCAAAAACCGATCATTAAAATCCTCGAGAAGATTTTTAAAAGTGATGCGATTCTTGATTATTTTGCCACCACAACTGTCACAAAAGGCCGCATTAGGAGGAAGGTTTTTTAAGCAGTTTCTGCAATAATCAACAACCACCAGTTTGCTATCTGATTTTTCGGTTTTCATAGGAGTTTAGCTAAGGTCCTTTCTCAAAATCTCAATAAGTTCGGTTAAGTTTTTAAATAAGACAAACTCACCATCTTTAAGGTAACTAATGTTTCCGGTCTCTTCGCTCACTACCAATGCAACCGCATCTGTTTTTTCAGTAATGCCTACTGCAGCGCGATGTCGTAAGCCAAAACGCAAAGGAATATTACGCTCATTAGAAACCGGTAAAATTGCCCGTGTGGCGACAATCGTGTTATCTTCAATTATGGCAGCCCCATCGTGTAGTGTCGAATTTTTAAAGAAGATACTTTCAAGAATGGGACGATTCACTTCTATATTCATTTGATCTCCCGTTTGCTTGACAAAATCTAATTGTGTGGTTCGCTGAATTACAATTAGCGCTCCGGTACGCGTCTGTCCCATTTTATCGCATGCATCAATAATTTCTTCGACTTTTGTTTTAGAAGTGTCTTGTGCTTCGTCCTGAAGAAATTTGATGTGTTTTAAAAGGCCTGTCTTACGACCAATATTGGTAGACCCAATCATAAGTAGAAACTTTCTGATTTCCTGTTGAAAAACCACAATAAGTGCAAACATTCCAGCACCTATAAACTGTCCCAGAATGGTACTCAGCATTTCCATCTGGAGCAATTGTGTGATTTTCCACATCACCCAAATGATACAAATTCCCAGAAAAATATTTATGGCGACAGTTCCCTTTACCAGTTTATATAAGTAGTAGAGTAGGGTAGCCACCAAAACAATATCGACAAGATCGAGTATTCTGAAATTTTCGAGTAGATCCAAAGGTTAGCTGTTTTTGTAAAAATAGGGTAAAAGTTGCGGTTGTCTAAGTTAAACAATAGGATAATATCTGCTTGAAATAAACCGCATCAAAAACCAAAATCTTAACATAACTATAAAAATAGTTGTGTAACTAATTTTTTCGTTTTATGTTTGTTGAAAGGAAATATGTATAAAGGCTCGTTGAGATTTAGCTCTTTATATTTTTAATTAGTTCACCAAGAATCAACTTAAAAACCTCCAGATGGAAAAATTGACCAATAAAGAAGAAGAGATAATGCACATTATATGGAAGCTTGAGAAAGCCTTTGTAAAGGAGGTTCAGGCAGGTTTAGAGGATGAGAATTTGCATTATAATACGGTTTCTACAATCGTGCGTAATCTTGAAGAAAAGGGTTTTGTAGGGCACAAGGCTTTTGGAAAAACACATCAATATTACCCGGTAATTAGCAGAGAAGCTTATGGGAAACGCTTTTGGAATGAAGCGACCCGACGCTTTTTTGACAGTTCGTACAAAAACATGGTTTCATTTTTTGCAAAGGAAGAAAAAATCACTGCAGATGAACTTCGCGAAATTTTAGAAATCATAGAAAATAAAAAATAAGATGGAAGCACTCATATATCTTTTTAAAGCCGGTGTGATACTGTTGTTCTTTTATATGATCTACATCTTTTTATTGAAAGATGAAACCTTTTTTAGATCAAACAGACAGTTCCTGTTAACCGGAATTATAGCTTCTTTCCTGGCTCCGTTGCTCGTGTTAAAGCGCACGGTCTATAAAGAAATGCCTGCGATGGATTTTGATTTCTTATCTGACGTAAATACACAGGTAGCTGTAAATGCTTCAAATGAACCAAGTATAGATTTCTGGCAAATAGCAGCACTAATTTATGGGGCAGGACTGGCGGTTATGCTGGTCGCTTTTGGGAGAAAACTTTATCAGATTTTTTCATTTATAAAATCATCAAGACAATATACTTCTAATGGTTTTCGGTTTGTACAGGTTGATGGTTTAGATTCTCCGTTTTCGTTTTTCAATACCATTGTGCTTGATGCGCGCGCACATTCTGAAGAAGATCTGGAGATGATCATTATGCACGAGCAGGAACACGCCCGTCAAAATCATAGTATAGACGTTTTGCTGGTACAGCTGGCACTTACGGCACAGTGGTTCAATCCTGTGGCTTGGCTTTATAAAAACGCGGTAATAGAAAATCTGGAATATTTGGCAGATGCAGCGACCGTAAATCAAGTTCAAAATCAAAAGAGTTACCAACTCGCGTTGGTTAAGGTAGCAGCGCCCAAACTGGCGCCGGCTTTGACCAATTCCTTTTATCAATCATTCATCAAAAAACGAATAGTTATGTTAAACAAGCAATCATCAAGCGAATTTAGAAAATGGAAAATGCTCCTCGTCGTGCCCATACTTGGCGCATTTATGTGGAGTTTTAACGTGAAGGAAGAGATCAAGTACACTTCAGAAAAGGCATTGTCGACTACAGAAAACACGGCTGCTGTAATGTATTTAACTTCCTCAAGTAATGTTGAAGAACTGTTGGCAATAGAGCAGTATTTTGAAACTGAAATTCCTCAGGTAGATTTAAAAATACAAGAAGTGCAGCGTGATGCATCAGGCACAATTACCGGCTTTGCCATTTATACGCGATTTGAAGGAGAGAATGATTTTAAAAAGAATCTGGAGTTAAAAACTGAAGACGCGCAAACCGAAGCATTTGAGTATGCTTTAGGTTATGATGATTCGAGTATAGCAATCGTAGACGTCAAAAACGGAATAACAAAAACGCTCATTACAAAAGATGGTGTACAAGGATTTGTATTAGATGCTAAGGTTAAAAATGCCTTGTCTTCGCCTTCTCAAAGTACAGCAAAAATGAGCCTGCCAGAGATTATAGAAGATGCTCCGTCCAAATCATCCAAAGATACCCAGCGATCGGGATCTAAGCCTTTTAAAAAGATTATAACACCGTCAACTTCTGAAAGTGAGATCAAAGCTATCGTGAGTGAGTTAGACACCGAGTATGATGTAGCTATGCGATTTTCTAGACTGAAATATAATGATGCAGGAGAAATCTCAAGAATTAAAATTGAGGTTGAGGATCGCAAAACCGGGAATAAAGCTTCTGCTAGTTACAACAGAGACGAAAACGCAATCGTACCTATCGCTGTTTACAGAAGTGCGGATGGGACTTTTGGAGTGGTATCTGGTCAGAATTCAATAGTGCAGCGCAGTGCAATGGCTAAAGAAGAACTTGAACAACGCCGCGCAGAAATGGAGCTTCGACGTGCGGAGATGGAAGAGCGCAGAGAAGAGATGATGCTGCGTAGAGAGGGGATGATGGAAAAGCTAAAGGATTCTACTGAGTGGAACACAGAAATGAAGGCTAGAATGGAAGAGCGCCAGGCTGAAATGGAAAAACGCAAAGAAGAAATTGAAGCACGTATGGAAGAACGTCGTGTTAAAATGCAGGAGCGTGAAGAAGAACTGCGTATTAGAGTGAAAGAACGGATGCTTCTGGAGGCAGATAGTGTTTTTGTTGAAAGAGAGCGCCCTATAAATGCTTCAGAGTATAGCAATGCTAATAACAAACAAACTCAAAACATATATTACAGAGTGCGCCAACCGCAGCATGCTTCAAACGTAATTTTTGTTATTGATGGTAAGGTAATCGAAGATAAAGACTTTGACTTTAAATCAATAGATATAAAAACCATCGAATCTATAAGTGTTCTAAAAGGAAAAGAGCCAACAAAGAAGTATAAAAAGTATATAGATGATGACACAGAAGGTGTTATTGAGATCAATACTAAGAAATCAAAAAAGGATTAAAATAACCCATTCATCAATCAAAATTGAAAACCGATGTTACACTTACTAACATCGGTTTTTTTGTGCTCAAAAAGATGAAAATCAATTTTTTCAATTAAAAAGAGCGCTTTTTTGCCTTGAGAATTTGAAAAGTACTTAAATAACGTCTTGAAATGTTTTAATTATAAACTTCAACTTCGTTTTTAATTGACGATTGAAATGCGGATTAAACTGTTGGGGTTTTATTTTTTTAGAATACGCATTTTTTTAATTACAATACTGTATTTAAATACATTAATATTTGATGAAAACCTTGTAGATATTGTTTTTACTTCCGTATTTGTGGTCAAATAAATTTTTAACAATCAAAAAATCAATAGTATGGTCACTTTAGTTTTAACAATCATCGAGACAATATTTGGATAATCACAAATAAGTCTTAACATATTCTGGAAGCGCGCACAGAGTACTGTTAAATGTCTAAATTTGAGTAATCTGAATCTCTAATTTGTTAGAAGCTATCGCAACTATGAAAAAACGATTTTTTAAAACATTAGCCAGGATCAATAAAAAAATACTACCTAGCCTTACCAAAAAAGAAGTAGACTTAGCCAAAGCCAGTAAAGTACAGTTGGCTCTTTTTGGTTATAAACTATGGGTCACTAAAAATGCATTAGACTAATAATGCATTAAGCTATGTAAAGCATAATCTTCAAGTTTTGCTCTTCCATCTAGAAAACCTAATTCTAGTAAAAAATTACATTGCACTACGGTGCCTCCACATTGCTCTATCAATTTGCAAGCAGCAGCAGCCGTCCCGCCGGTAGCTAAAATATCATCGTGAACTACTACCTGATCACCTTCTTGAATCGCATTCTCCTGAATTTCGATAGTGTCTTCACCATATTCTAAAGCATAAGTTTCCTTGATAATTGCTCCGGGTAATTTACCGGGTTTTCTAATAGGAACGAAACCAACTCCCATCTTTTGAGCAAGAGCCAAGCCTAGTAAAAAGCCTCTACTCTCAATGCCTACAATTTTTGTCACATTGATTTCGTGTAAACCTTTGGCGAGTTGATCAATCGCATAGTTTGTAGCTTTTGAAGAAGCGAGAAGTGGGCAAATATCTTTAAAAATAATTCCTTCTTTAGGAAAGTCCGGGACGTCCTTGACGTATGTTTTTAAGTTCATATGTAGAATATAGAAATTTTCTAGCTTATGCTTTATAAATTTAATCATAAACTCAGTCAATTGGTAGCGCTGCAGAATAGAAGATTGATTTGTTTCTTTCAAAGCAGCCTTTACTAAATGTAAGCGATTACCTTTGCATTCCTCAAAATTGAAGACTTATATGGAAACTATTTTACTCAGTCAGTTTTTTGCAGCGTTTTACGGTTTTTTGGCCATCGTTCTTGGCGCCTTCGGAGCGCACGCGTTGAAAAAGCGTTTTACAGCCGATCAAATGGCTAGTTTTGAAACGGGAGTGAAATACCAGATGTATCACGCCATACTGCTTTTGATTTTAAGTTTCAATCTAAATTTTAATACCGTATTAGAAGAAGTGATGATCAATTGCTTTGTTTTCGGAACGCTTTTATTCTCGTTCTCCATTTATGGTTTGTGTATAAGTGGAGCTTCTGGTAAGAAATGGAAATTCTTGGGACCGGTAACACCTTTAGGTGGTTTGCTGCTTGCTACGGGATGGCTCTTGCTGCTGTATTCTTTTATTGAAGATTTTTTATAGTAGCCCCTCCAAGCATTCGTAATAAAAAGAATCGATTTTTTAGGAATACTTCGGGATATCAATTTCTAAGCGATATCAATAAAAAAGGCCTCATTTGAGGCCTTTTTCAATTTTAAGAACTACAACTAGTTTAATTGTTGTAAAGATAAAGTGACGAAGCCGAAGCTAATGTATTGTTCACTGAAGGCGCAATATTTCCACTTGTGGTAAGTGCATTACTGAAACCAAGGACTGCACCGGTAGCAATATCTGAAACAAAGATGGTCTTTGTTTTATGATCGTAAGCAACATCGATAGGATTATTCATTAAGGTGCTTAATCCTTCAATGATGTTCTGATCTGCAGTGCTAATCGTTCCACCATCACTGGTCGCATCTATTACCGTTGAAAAATCTGCGATCACGTTAATTCCACCGTCAATGGCACCACCTGCAGCAAGACCAATATCTGTCATTACCAGAACATCATCAGCAGCACTATAAGTAATTCCATGAGTACGCGTGATTCCTGAAATCGTAACACGTTTAGTAGGTGTTATGCTTCCATCCATTGTATTACTGAAGAAATCTTCAAAAATGGCTAGGTCGCTCGTGGTATCAACAACTGCTAGCAAATCGTCTCCTTTGAAGGCAACGCCCCAAACCGGAAATCCGGGATCAAAGGTGTTTTCTAAAGTAAATGAACTACCATTGTAAGAATACACATAGAACATATTTGCAGGATTGTCTGCAACTACTACCTTGTTGCCGTACACCGCAATTTCACGTGGACTTGAAGTCGCTAGATCTGCTGTGAAAGCAGCTGTAGCACTTGCACCGCTGGTAAGGCTTGAAAAATCACTATAATATTGTAACTCACCTTCTGAGCGAGATCCTAACAACAGCGCATCATTTAAAGCATTATAATAAATACCTTCAGAACTTGAGGAAGCACTGCTTATCATATTGACCATAGCACCTGTTTCATCGTAGACTGTAATAGTTCCGTCTGCGGTAGAGGTGGTGTATAAACGCGTCATTTGATTCATTGACGCCATACCTGTATTTCCATCGGTTTCATCGCTTGAAAAGTAAATTGAAGAAGCTGTCGCCAAATCAATCTCTAAGCTTGGACTTATATCTCCGCCATCACCATAATTTGTAAATCCTAGAATTTTACCGTTACCTACTTCTGCAATATAAACTGCACCGGTTTCAGAATCATAAGCGACATCAATAGGATTTCCCATTAAGGTTGAAGCACCTGCAATACGGGTTTGCATCCCTACAGGCAGCACATCTCCATCAGAAAGCGCATCAAATTTTGTTGAAAAGTCATTAATCACGTGGAAGCCTCCATCATCTGTAGCATTAGATGCTGCACCTATGTCGGTCATAATCATTACATCATTGGTTCCATCATAAGTCAGACCATGTGTGCGCACGATACCTTCAATGGTAACGCGTTTGGAAGGATTCATCATACCGTCCATCGCATTTACGATAAAGTCTGAGAAGACTGCAAGATCACTTGTTGTGTCTACTACAGCGTAGAGGTCATTTCCTTTAAAAGCGATTCCCCAAACCGGGAACGGAATTTCAACAGTATAGTAGAGCGCAAAGCTGTTTCCTACTTTATAGTATACAAAGAACTTGTTTTCGCCATTATCTGCAACTACATAATAATCGCCGCTAACAGCCAGTTCACGCGGACTATTCAAATCTGTAAAAGTGCTGAACGAAGCATTTATGGTTGCATTACCAAGAGTACTCGTACCTGCATACGCGTCAAGCATCAAATCCGATCTTGAAGCTTGTACAAGGAGGTCTGCATCTGCGTCGTAATAAATACCTTCAGCGGCTGTTGAGGTTGTGGTGTAGGTTACAATAGAGTCACCAGACACACTATACTTTGTAATGTTCCCATCAGTATTATTGGTTACATAAAGGTCTGCGCGTCTTCCTGGATTGGTTGCCATTTCGCAAGGCATACACGAACCACCGCAATCGACGCCGGTTTCATCTCCATTCATAATACCGTCACTACATGTTGGTTCTTCAATCACGATCGTGTTGGTATCGTCGTCGTTATTACATGAAGTAAGCGTGAAAACCGCGATTGCGATTACGCTAATTTTTGTAAAAATTGTTTTCATAAAATGCTGATTTTGATTAGAAATTTTGAAAAATCTTTTGTTTAATTCAATAAGACTTACGGAATCAGCAGTGAGGTGGGTTTTTGAAGTAATGCTAAAATTAAGTTAAAAGATTAATGTTGAGTGGTTTAAACGATTTAGCCTAATTCTGAATTCCTAAATGAAAAAGCCCCAAGCTAAGTAGCTCGGGGCTTTTGAATATATAATTAACGCTAAATTTAATTTTCAATTCTGATGGCGGCTAATCCAAATAAATAAAATGAAAATCACTTTGTTAATTGTAACACTACTTAAGAGACGCTGCTTTTTGATATGCGTGACAATTTTTTATTTGAATTAATAATTATTTAACAATAGCCGTTAAAATGGCCATTTCCGTAAGGCTGAAGCACTATCCCAAAACATAAATTCTAGTTGGCTCGCAGTGTAAAAAGCAGCGTGCATACGTTCTTGCTGTTGTGAAGTGCAGGTTGCAGCGACGCGATCACAAGTTTTAATGGCCTGATCAACTAGAAGTCCAAATTCTTCACCGGCATAAGTATCAATCCATTTTTGATACGGGTTGTTTTTTGTTTTCTGATTCTTGAGAATTTTATCGCCTACTTTTTTATAAATCCAGAAACAAGGTAAAACCGCCGCCATTGCAACTTCGACCTGATCTAGAGCAGCTGTACTTTTTAAAAAGTGCGCATAATGGTGTGAGGTAGGTCCTATGGGCCCGGTTTTATCAATATTGAATTCCTTGAAAAAAGATTCGTGCAACGCATTTTCAACAACGATGGCACCTTCAGCAAAACGGGTGAATGTAAGTATGTCTTCAACATCGTGTGCACGTGCAGCAATCAAAGCAAGAGCTCGACCAAAATTTTCCAGATAACTGGAGTCTTGTAAAACATAAAATTGAAACTGTTCTAGCGGAAGTGTGCCTTCAGTTAATTGTGTGATAAAAGGCATATTTAGAATTTCGGTATAAATGCCTTCAATACGCTTCCAGCTTTCTTTACTCCAACTCATATTTGACTAATTTTTGAGGATTGAAAAAATGATTTAAAGGTCCGTTGCCTTTTCCGATTTTGACCTCTTTAGCGTGATAAATTGCCTGATGTACATATTCCTGAGCTTTGGTGACCGAATTCAAAAGGCTGTTCTTTTGTGCGAGAAAGGAAGCTATAGCAGAAGAAAGCGTGCATCCCGAGCCATGCATATTTTGAGTTTCAAACTTTTCAAATTCAAACTCATCTACGGTCTTATCAGGACCAAAGAATAGCGAGGTCAAAAGATCAGATTTTAAATGTCCACCTTTGAGAAGTACAGATTTACAACTTAAATCAAGGATTTTGTTTCCTGCGATACGCATGTCTTCAATGGTTTCAACGGGCATCTGAGCAAGAATTGCGGCTTCGTCCATGTTTGGCGTAATCACATCTGCCAGCGGAAAAAGCAGTTCAGTAATACTTTTTATTGTCTCATCTTCGATGAGTTTATGTCCGCTTGTAGCGACCATCACAGGGTCAAAAACCACTGGGATTTTTGGATAATTTTTGAGTTTTGCTGCGATCGTTTCTACCAACTCCGGCGTGTGAACCATTCCTATTTTTATAGCGGAAGGCTGTATATCGTCAAAAATAGAATCGAGTTGTTCTTTTACAACCGAGGTAGGAATACTGAAAATCGATTGAACCCCGGTGGTATTTTGTACCGGAAGCGCAGTAAGAACAGTTGTTGCATAACAGCCCAAAGCAGAAATGGTTTTAAGATCGGCTTGAATACCTGCGCCACCGCTTCCATCAAATCCAGCAATACTCAGAACTGTGGGATACTGATACTTTTTCATAGACTAAAGATTAAGGAGATTGGCTCTGTTTTTTAATCCTTTCTGAATTTCTTTCCGAAGGAGTTGCGCTGCGTTTTTAGGTTTTGGTGCTGCACATATTGCCGAGACCACCGCAATACAGTCAGCGCCGGCTTCTACCACTTGTCTGGCATTAGACGCATTCATATTGCCAATTGCAACCAAAGGTTTTTGTGTAATAGACCTGACTTTTCGCACTCCGTCAAAACCCCAAGTCGTCACCGTATCGGTTTTTGTTGAGGTGCTAAATACCGGACTTATTCCTAAATAATCTGAAGTATAGGTTTGTTCATTATACAGTTGCTCGAGGTATTCTATGGAATAGCCTAAAAGCCTGCAAGATTCCCAAGACTTTCTGATTGTTGTAGGCGGCATATCAGAATTACCTACGTGAATTCCAGCCGCTTTACATTGTGTCGCAATTTCCAGATTATCATTGATAATGAGCGGCACCTCGTAGCGGTCAAGAAGTTCTTTAAGTTCAAAAGCTTTATTCAAAAAGGCTTGAGGCGTATCATTTTTTTCTCGTAATTGAACAAGATCGACACCACCTTGAACCGCAGCTTCGGCAACTTCTAAGAAGTTTCTGCCAAGACAGGCTTCTTCAGAAATAACCAAGTACAACTGGTATGGAAATGGTTTTTCCATAATTAAGCTAAGATTGTAGTGGTATTTAAAAATTCAGTTTCTGAAATGTTGTGCAATTTGTCTAGAATTCCAACTTGCAAACTTCCGGGGCCCGTACTGTTTTGAGCTGCAAGTTCACCAGCAACCGCCATCAAAGCCGTAGCTGCAACAGCTGCTTCCGTTCTATTCGGAATAACAGCGATAAAAGCGGCCAAAAGTGCTGTGGCAGAACATCCCATCCCAGTGATTTTAGTCATCAGTGGATCGCCGTTTTTCAATTGGGTGATGCCTGCTTCAGAAACAATGATATCTACAGCACCTGAAATAACTACAACAGCACCAAATTTTTCATTCAGAAATTGCGCTGCCTCAACGGCTTCAAGACTTGACGAAGTACTGTCTACACCTTTAGTTGCTGTTTTGTTGTGCTTTGCCAAGGCTAGAATCTCTGAAGCATTCCCACGTATCGCTGTGGGTTTCATTGTAAGAAGTTCGCTTAAAACTTCATCTCGGTAAGCGGTCGCTCCAGCACCTACAGGATCCAGGATCCAGGGTTTGTTGTTTTGATTTGCAGCAGTAACTGCAAGTTTCATCGATTCAACCCAATATTCATCAAGGGTACCAATATTGATCACCAGAGCTTGACAAATAGCTTGCATGCTTTGCATTTCGGGATGTGCGTGTGCCATAATTGGTGAAGCGCCTGCAGCAAGAAGTGCATTTGCCGTGTTGTTCATTACTACATAATTGGTGATGCTTTGTACCAGTGGTGCTTGTTTGCGAACGTTTGTGATATGTTTCCAGAGTAACTCTTTCATAGTCTTGTTTTAAAAATAGTAAACGGCTATAGAGTTACTTCAAAGAAGAAGTGAAGATAAAAATATACTTTTCCCTACGCTGGTATTAACCAAACAGGTTCAAAGGGACTCTCTCAATTCTAAATTTAGAATACCCCTAAAGCCAGATCAAATATAAAAGTTATATGCTGAATGCAGCCAGAGATTTTGCAATAATTCTATAGGAGCGCTGCTGAAAGTTGATGAACGGGTTGCTTGTTTTCAAATTCAAAAAGTTTAGAATAGTCCATTACATTCTCAATACCATCAAGCTTACACATAAGCGCAACAGCTTCGCACATACCATTAAACATAACCTCTTTTGAGGTACGGTCAACTTTAGATTCAGAACGTCTTGAAAGTGGCAATTTGTAGCCACAACCTTTTAAAAAAGCAGCTTCAATTTGTAGCAATTCAAGTGGGGCATAGCCTCCAAAAGTTCTACCCAGCGATTGATGCACTTTGCCTACGTAGGTCAATTTGTGACTTCCGTGCCCTTCGGTAAGATGCTTCCAACTGTCTGTGTTGTCTAGAATATTACCCACAGCACAATGTTTGCAACATTCAGGATTGAGACTCTCGTTGTGAAAGGCGGTATAGAGTTTTTGTATAGCCTGATCAAATCTTTTTGAAGCTTGCATCATCTTTTTCATTTTTGATAAAGTTACAAAATTTGAGAGGTATCTTTTTAGCTTTCAGTAGGTCATACTTATAAATTTGCTCTATTTTTGAGTAGCGCTTAACTCAATCCCTAACTTATAGAATGCTTTTTTATAGAAAAATAACCTTCCTTATTGTTTGTTTATTGTTGCTGTCTACCTCTGTTTTACCCGCAGCGGTTGTGCAGGAAGATAACAATGAACAAATAGAACAACTCCTCGAGGAGTCTCAAGCCTTGGCTTATGATAATTTTTCGGCAGCATTATTAAAGCTTCAAGAAGCGTACGATTTATCAAAAAAAGTTGAAGATAACCTTTTAACTGCCGAAGTCTTATACACTTCAGGTTGGGTTTATTATGTAAAGGGGAAATATCAAGAATCATTAATTCATTTTAATGAAGGGCTCTCTTTATTTAAACAACAAGATGCCCAGAAAGGTGTTGCCAAATCCTTAATAGGAACGGGTTTAGTTATACAAGCTATTGACCGTCATAAAGAAGCTATTGCGCTATTTGAGCGCGTTCTAGGTATTTATACTACCATTAAAATGCCAGAGCGAAAGGCGCCAACGTATATAAACCTGGCCATTTCCTACATTGAATTAAAAAACTACATAAAAGCTCAGGAAGTTCTAAATCTCGCTTTTGATCTCGCCAATCAATATGATTTGGAGCAAATCAAACATCATTATCACAATAAAGCAGGAGAGGTCGCTTTTCAGACAGGTCAATATCAAGCAGCGGTAAAGCATCATTTGGCAGTCTTAGAACATCCTACAGAACCCAATGCTTGGGAAAAATCATATGCGCACGCCGGTCTTGCTCAAGCGTATTTAAAACTGAATGCTATTAGCAAGGCAGAATTTCACGGCATAGAAGCGCTAAAGTTTGCGGAAGGATCAGAATCCCTTTGGGAACTTGAACGGAACACGGCAATCTTAGCAGCAGTCTTTGCAGCAAAAGGAGCAACAGAAGAGGCCTATCAGCAATTAAAAGCAAGTCAGAAATACCATGATTCACTTTATGATCTGAAAACTTTGCAACTGGTTAACATTCTTCAATTAGAGGAGAAGGAGAATGAAAATAAACGCTTAACTTCTGAAGTTGCCCTTAAGGAAAGTGAATTGCAAGCCACCCGATGGCAACTTATAGGATTAGTGATTCTGGCATTGTTGCTCTTATTTATCTTGTTTTTACTGTGGAAGAATAACCGGCAAAAAGCATTTTTTGCTAAAGAATTGGCACAGAAAAATAAGACTATAGAACACAACCAAGAGCTCATTCTAAAGCGCAATATTGCTTTAAATAAGATCAATGCTAACAAGGATAAATTTTTTGCGATAATCTCACACGATCTTAGAGCTCCAATGCTTTCTATAAAGCAAATGCTGGATCTGGTAGAACAAGGGGTTCTCAGTATAGCAGACTCTAAAAATCTGGAGCAAGAGTTGAAAATGCAAGTAGAGAAAACACTGGTGATGATTGACAACTTGTTGAACTGGTCGCAATCACAACTTGACGGTGTTTTAGTCAAACCTATTGCCATTGATTTACCCAAAACTGTTGCTGAAATAATTGAAATTCATCAAGTATCTGCCGATTTTAAAAACATTGCGATCATTCACAAAGCAGTAGCAGAAATTCCATTAATACGGGTAGATTCAGGACATTTGTCTGTGATTCTTCATAATCTTATTTCAAACGCTATTAAATTCACTTACGAAGGGAAAAAGATTTTTATTGAATATCACATTACCACAAATAAGGTAAACCTTCATATTCGAGATCAGGGAATGGGGATAGCTCAAGATAAATTAGAGCCGCTTAAACAAACACAAGAACAAATTTTGTCGAGTATTGGTACCGCAATGGAAACCGGTACCGGCTTAGGGCTTATGCTTGTAAAACAGTTTTTAAAACTCAACGATGCTCAGCTCGATGTGCAAAGTATACCCGGTGAAGGATCAGAATTTATTTTGTCATTCAATATGGCCAATCGCTAATTTGAAGTTTTGATTTTAAGCGAAGCGTTTTGAAGCTTTTTGCCTGTAACTTTTAACTCCATTGTTCCTGCTTTATCTGTACTTTCAACAAGCACGACAAGCTTACCACTGAACAATTTCATTTGAGAAGCATAGAAAGAAGTTAAGGACGTTGGGTCGCCGTTGCATACTGCTTTAAAACTTCCTTTTCCCGAAACTTTGAATGCTAACTCGTTTGTTGCTGTAGGGCAGGGGATTCCATTTTTGTCTACTACTGAAACGGTCACAAAAGCAAGATCCTTTCCGTTTGCTTTTAAAGTGGTGCGATCGGCTTCTAGTTTTATTTTATGTGGCTTACCTGCAGTTTTAACGGTTTTTTCGGCAGTTTTATTTCCGTTTTTGTCAAGAGCCACAACCTTTAAGATTCCCGGTTCATAAAGAACATCATTCCACATCAGGCGATAGCGTGTTTGTGGTGTTGAATCATTTTTTACGCGAATTCCCTGGCTTTTTTCATTGACAAATAGTTCTGCACGGTCATAACTTGTATACACAAAAACCGGAGTTTTCTTACCCTCGCGACCTTCCCAGTTCCAATGCGGTAAAATATGCAACGTTTCATCTTGGGTATTCCAACGACTTCGGTAGAGATAATAACGATCCTTAGGAATTCCGGCGAGATCAATCATCCCAAAATAAGAGCTTCGCGAAGGCCAACTCGTATCGTAAGGCGTTGGTTCGCCAAGATAATCAAAACCCGTCCACACAAACTCGCCAATAACCCAGGGTTTGTCATCCTGCATTATAAAATCGGTTTCAGGAAGATTAGACCAACTGCAATATTCCAGATCGTAAGACGAACTTTGAAAATCGGGATATTCTTTCATTTTAGCTTTAACAGCAGGGAATTTATAGATACCTCGCGAACTCACAGTTGAAGCGGTTTCTGATCCTAAAATGAATCCCTGCGGAAATTTCTCATAGGCTTCTTCATAAAGATGCACGCGATAGTTGAGCCCGGGAATGTCAAGAATGGCTCCAAAACCTGATTCCATTGTCGCGTTTACCTGATCCATACCTACGGTTACCGGTCTGGTGGGGTCTTCACGATGAAAAATATTTTGTAACCAAAGCGCACGTTTTACGCCCGCGCTCCCATATTGATCAGGAACTTCGTTGCCGGCACTCCACATCACAATAGAAGGATGATTGCGCGTAGCTCTAACCAGATTTTCTACGTCAAGCTTAGCATACTCGTCAAAAAAGCGATTGTAGCCATTTTTGACTTTGGGCTTTTTCCATTCATCAAAACTTTCTGCTAAAAACATAAAGCCCATTTCATCAGCCAACTCGAGTTGCTCAAAAGAAGGCATATTGTGCGCACTACGAATGGCATCGCAACCCAGATCTTTTAGAATTTGCATTTGACGTCGAAGCGCCGATTTGTTTACCGCCGTTCCTAAAGGTCCCAAATCGTGATGCAAACAAACCCCTTTAAACTTTCGGGTTTTACCATTAAGCTGAAAGCCATTTGCTGCAGAATATGAAATGGAGCGAATACCAAATGTCGTCGAGACTTCATCTTTGAGTTCGTCATCAGCATATAATTTTGTTACTGCCGTATAGAGATAAGGATTTTCAGGACTCCAAAGTTGAGGTGACTGTATCTTTATGTTTTGTTCAAATTGCTTTTGAATCGCTTCGGAAGTTTTACTATTTGCAATTTCCTTACCAGATGCATCATTAATGGTTGTGACTAAACGAAGGTTTTTGCCTGAGAAGTTGGTTTTCACATTTACCTGCGCGACTTCCTGAGTAGCAACCGGCGTAGTGATCGTAGTTCCCCACTGATTGATGCTTTCAGGATTCTTGATAATTAAACTCACAGGTCTGTAAAGACCGGCTCCGGGATACCAACGTGAGGAAAATTCTTTATTTGAAAGTTTTACAGCTAAGGTATTTTTGCCCTCCAGTAATTTGTCGCTTATGTCAAAATAGAAATACGCATAGCCATAAGCCCATTCGCCAACTTTTTTTCCATTGAGATAAACCTCTGGTTCACTCATTGCACCCTCAAAAAGCAGCAGGATTTTTTTATCAAGATCCGCTGCTGGTATGTTGAAATTTTTACGATACCATCCTGTTCCAGTAAATGGAAGCGCTCCTGTGCGTCCTGTTTTTTCCGTAGGAACTTTTTCGCCATTTTGAGTGATGGCAACCGTTTGTTTATCGATCTCTTTATCAAAAGGCCCGTAGATCGCCCAATCGTGAGGCACGGTAACATCCTGCCATTTTGAGTCGTCAAAGGCAGTAGTTTCAGCATCAGAGGCTTCCCCCTTATAAAACTTCCAGCCGTCTTCTAAGTTTAAAACTTTGCGAGGCTCCTGAGCAAAAAGAGCAAGGGAGAGGAGAAAGAAAATGAAGAATGAACTTTTTTTGAGCATAATAGGACTATTTGCAAATAGTGCTCTAAAATAGAAATAATTAAATGTAATAAATACGTTTTATTTATTTTCTTACGGAAACATATCGCAGCGGCAGGCATACCATTGTTTAGTAAAATTTTCGAGCGAGTCGAGGTAGGTGTTGATCTTGGCTTCACCACATAGTTCTTTTCCGTCATCAAGAAGTATAGGCGCTTTAAGCGCTTCATCAATCTTAAATTCTGATGGGATCAATAGCGCAGCGACACGAGCTTCGAGTGTTTTAAACACTTCAGCATTTGGAAGGATCAAAAGCAGCATGAATGAAGTTTGAAATTTTCAAAGCATAAATTAAGAAAGCCAAAGTATTATTTCAAAGAATTTCTACTAAACGCGATGTAAATCTGAGAGGATATCTACTTATAAACAGTTCTAAATGAAAAAAGCCACTCGAGAAGAGTGGCTTTTGTTTTGTGACCTCGGCAGGATTCAAACCTGCAACCTTCTGAGCCGTAATCAGATGCGCTATTCAGTTGCGCCACGAGGCCTTTTGTATATCAAAATAAGTAACCAAGAGTTGCCTTATTTTGCGGGTGCAAATATAAACCTTTTTTATATATCTGCAAGCATTAAATGAAAAAAAGCCGTTTTGTGGAGAAACGGCTTTTAACTTGGCTAATCAGTATCTAGTACATATTGTTTAATGCGGTAATATCATTGGCATTAAATTCGCCATCTTCATTGGCACTAAAGCAAGCTAGCATAATTGAAGTCGAGTCGTAACCTGTTGGGGTTCCCGAAACGTGATTTGCGTCACCACCTTCATAAACGTTCTGTCCACAGCTTTGTCTACTAAACCAATCTGTGTGTCTAAATCCAACCGAATGACCTATCTCGTGCGTCATTACGTGTTCAACAACATTGGTGTCGTAATTAGCGAGCCCATAGATCTGAACAAATTTATAAGGAAGTCCATTACTCGGGAAACCGGCACTACCACCTGCGCCACTTGGGTTATTTACCGTGTTGTTGTAAACTACCATGTCTTTGTTTTGATAGTCGGTACCAAATGTCAAATTGAAGCTGATGCTTACACCGCTTAACCGATTGTAATTTGCAACAGCCCATTGTAAGGCGGTACGCTCTTTTTGGCTTAGCGCCTGACTACCGCCGGTATAACCGATGATAGAAATCGTTCTTCCCTGACTTACCAAAGCAGAAGTGCGATATTGTTTAGAATCACCTTTTCCTGATTTTGATTCTTCAACGTTAGCGGACATTGAGGATAATTGTTCAGGAGTTACGACAACATCTTCTTCTAAAAATAGACGAGGTTCAGAAGAACCATCAGGAAAATAAAAATCATCCCAACGCACATAATTAGCGTTCATGCCTAAATCTTCAACTTGCTGGATAATTTCTGAAGAAACCTCAAGGTTGGAAGTAGGTTGTGCTTCTGGCAACGTAGTTTGCTCAGCATCTTCTGAACAAGAGGTCATCGCCAATGAGAGTCCCAGGCTTAAAAAGCCTACTTTTTTAAATGTTTCTGATAACATATAATAATAGTTAGTATTAATAATACTTGTAAATTATTATAAAAAATCAATAAAACAAATTTTAAACGACAAAATATGATTTTAATCGATAATTATTTTCTTAAATAATTTAATTGGGTAAGAAAAAAGCCTCTAAAATAGAGACTTTGATTGAATTTTATATTAGCAGAATTTTTAAATTATTTCGGCACTTAGACCGGCATCTAGTAATGCTGAACAACGTGGTTCCAGATATTCATAGCTTCCGGTTTTTACTGTGCATTTGCCTTTGTAATGTACTATAAGTGAACATTGCTCTGCTTGAATTGGCGTGTGGTCGCAAACTTCAATCAACGTATCGATCACGTGATCAAAGGTATTTACATCATCATTATATACTACGATCTCATTGTTGCGATCTTCAGCTTCGAGGACATCAACTTCTTCCTGTAACTTTTCTCTTGTGCTCATAGGTAAAAAACTTAGGTTCAGGGAATTAATTTTTTACAAATTTACACGCTACCCAATTATTTTTTTCAAAATTCATGATAAAATTTAGCCCGTGTTGGTTACAAATACTCGTAATTGCCGGGATATCTTGAGTATAAAAACCACTAAGAAGTAAAATTCCATCGTGATTTAGACAGTTAGCGTATGTTGGGATGTCGTTGATTAGGATATTGCGATTAATATTTGCAATGATTAAATCGTAATGTGTGTCACCTAAAATTGAAGCGTCGCCTTCGTAGGCTTTAATAAACCCTACATCATTTCGATCTTTATTCTCCACGGTATTTTCATAACACCAGGGATCGATATCAATAGCGTCTACAGGTTTTGCGCCCTTAAGCGCGGCAAATATTGCTAGAATACCGGTGCCACAACCCATATCGAGCGTGCTTTTCTCTTGAACATCTATTTTAATAAGATGCTTAATCATTAAATGAGTCGTCTCGTGATGCCCGGTGCCAAAAGACATTTTGGGCTCGATCACGATATCAAATTCCATATCAGGTTTGGGATGGAATGGCGCGCGTACCGAGCATATGCCGTCTACTTCAATGGGTTCAAAATTTTTCTCCCATTCCTCATTCCAGTTGACCGGCTCTATAGTATTAACCGAATACGAAATTTTAAATTCGGGATTGTTGAGAATATTGACGTCGTCGAGTATATTCTCCTTATTTAAAGAAGCGAGGATGTAAGCCTTTACACCCTCGTCTGTCTCGTCAAAACTTTCAAAGTCAAGTTGGCTCAACTCTGCAATGAGAATTTCGGCACCGGGATTTACCGGCGCTACCTTAAACTCATATTCAGCATATATTTCTGCCATAGATAAATTTAAAATGCATTTACAATAGCCATAAAGTCTTCTGCTTTTAAAGAAGCACCACCTATAAGGCCACCGTCAACATCTGCTTTAGAGAAAATCTCTTTTGCATTTGCAGGCTTTACACTACCTCCGTAAAGAATGGTCACATTATCTGCAACCTCTTGAGAATACTCGTCTGCAATGGTTTTTCTAATAAAAGCGTGCATCTCTTGCGCTTGCTCAGGACTAGCTGTCTCTCCAGTCCCAATAGCCCAAACCGGCTCGTAAGCCAATACAATATGCTTCCAAGCATCGGCGTCCAGATGAAAAAGCGCTTGACTAATTTGCTTATTTACTACTTCAAAATGCTCTCCAAAGTTTCGGTCTTTTAATTCTTCACCAAAACAGTAGATCACTTTCATTTCATTTTCTAAAGCAGCGTTTACTTTTTCGGCAAGTAAATCTTCTTTCTCACCAAAGTAAGCACGACGCTCACTGTGCCCAAGAATTACCGTTTTAATTCCTACGCCTTTAAGCATTGATGCGCTGATCTCACCGGTAAATGCGCCCGAAGAAGATTGGTGCATGTTTTGTGCCGCCACTTCAATATCAGAATCTTTAAGAGTCTCAAAAGCTGTATAAAGATTGGTGAACGGAGGAGCGATGATCACCTCTGCATCAGAAGTTTTTGCTATTTTTTTAAGACCGCCGATGAGTTCTTGCGTGTCTGCAAGATCGGTATTCATTTTCCAGTTACCGGCTACGATATTTTTTCTCATTGTATTTGATTTAGTAGTTGATTGTCTTTTGTGGTTATTGCTCTGTAAACTTTTATACTTCCGGATGCATCGAGCAAGATGTAACGCGGAATCCAGTCAAGATCGATACTGCTGCAAAGCGGACCTTTCCAGCCAGATTTGATGTAGTAATGATCTCCTTCAAGTTTATATTTTTCGATTCCTGCTTTCCAGCGCGCTTCTTCCTTATCTAGCGAAAGAAATACATAATCAATTTCAGGATTATCTTGTTGAAGTTTTTTAAGATCAGGAAATCCTGCGATGCAATCTTTACACCACGAAGCCCAGATGTCTATAAGAACAGGTTTTCCTTTATGTTGCTCAAGTATTTCTTGAAAGGTAATTTCAGTTCCATCTAAATTCAGTAGATGATCTTGTAAAGCTTCAGCTGAAAATGATTTTTTTTGTGAAAAGGCAACCGAAATAAACAGGATTGCTAAAATTGTAAGCGTATTTTTCATAAAATGAAATAAAACATAAAATTAGGATTAGTCGGCGTATTCTACAACATTTGGACTATCTAATACGCACTTTGGGGTCAAGAATTCCGTAAATAATGTCTACGAGAATATTGATGAGAATAAAAGTGGTGGCGATTACTAAAACCGCTCCCATAATAATTGGTAGGTCTAAGGTGTTGAGTGCATCTACGACTTCTTTGCCAAGACCATTCCACCCAAAAATATATTCTACAAAAACGGCGCCGGCGAGCATAGAAGCAAACCATCCCGAAACAGCCGTTACTACAGGGTTTAGTGCATTTTTAAGCGCGTGACGCCATACGATTTGCGTCTGGCTTAAACCTTTGGCTTGTGCGGTGCGTATGTATTCTTGATTGTAAACTTCGAGTAAGGAATTTCGCATCAATTGAATAACCACGGCTAGCGGTCGTATTCCCAAAACGATCGCCGGTAAAATGATGTTTTTAAGTTGAATATGAATGCCTTCGCCAAAATCGTCCATCTCATAAAGGCTTCCGGTCATATTCAAGTTGGTATATTTATTCAATACAAAACCGAATAACCAGGCAAACAGAATCGCACTAAAAAAACTGGGGACACTCATCCCAAAAGTACTGATCACTTGAATGGTTTTGTCGAGCCAGGTATCTCGCATATTTGCGGAAATGATACCAAGCAGAATGCCTAAACTGATCGCGATAAAAATAGCGCTCACTGCAAGTACAATGGTATTGGGCAAGGTTTCTGAAATGACCTCTACAACCGTTTTGCCGGTTTTCTGAAACGATTCTCTGAGGTATGGTTTTTTTAAAACCAAAGAACGTGTACCAAAATCTATAAGCTTTGTATATGCGTATTTTTCTGAAGTCAAACTCGTATACCCATCTCCGGTATTTTGATGAATAGAAATCGGCGAGAGATCGTTAAGGTAGTATCCGTATTGCGTGAGTACCGGTTGGTCAAAACCATATTTGTGCTTGATGATCGCGAGTTGCTCAGGGTCTTCATTTTGATCGAGCATCATGCGTGCAGGGTCACCCGGTAAAACCGTGAACAATAAAAACACAACGGTGATCACCCCGAAGAGGGTGAGTACTGCGTATCCTAATTTATTGAGTATATAAAAAATCAGAGTCTCTTAATTTCAGAAAGTTTAAGTGCTTTAAACGTGGCATCTTTACCCATCAAGTCGGCTACATATTCTTCGATACTGCGTTCAAAACCTGCAGCTTTTCTACGTTCATTAACCATAGCAACATCTTTGATGGGCCAGATAAAAAAGCCATTGGCGGCTGTGATCTGCGCCTGACTTCCGTAGAGTTGCTCTTTGTCTTGCATCATCAAATATTTGTCTTCAAGAACAGCCACACGGGTTTTGGGAATTTCACCGGCTGCGGCCGCTTTTTTAAACAAATCAATGTATTGCTCAATTTGAATAGGATTGTGCTCAATAACCTCGAGCGCAATAAGGTTTGAAGGCTCGCCTACGACTGATTTGCCGGGATAGCCTTGCGTATCAAGAATTCGTTTTACGATTTTTAAATTACTGGTGTCAAGCATACGCTGTTTCTTCCACAGGTCACCGGAGTAATCTTCAGGTTTTAGGCCTAGTTCTTCAGCAAGTGCTTTGCGTTTTTGCTCATCGGTTTCTTGTAAAATAGGGCGATAGAGTTGATCGTAACGCGCGATACTGTCAAGACGATGTTTCAGTTTAAGATCAAGTGAGGTATTTGCCGAAGGAAGCATTTCGAGTTCAATCTCATCGGCGTCATTCCAGTGTCTTTTTTGAATAATGGTTCCGTTATGCAGTTTTACAATCCCCGGATTGCTGCGTACTATCGTTTTTAAGGTAGTAGCATCAGTGAAGTAAAAATCAAAATTGATGTTTTGCTTTTCTTTTAGATCATTCACTGAAGCATCTCCGGAAGCCGTTAGTCCAATAACCGAATATCCTTTTTTCAGCGCGTCATTCGTTAGCTCTTTGATCACCGGCCAACCATTCCATTCGGTTTTGTTGAGGTCGTAAGCGATGATCACGATGAGGTCGGGCGTGTTTAAGAATTTTTCAGTGAAATTCTCCCCGTCTTTTTCAATTGTGAAATCGTGAATGGGAGGGACGTAGCCTTCTTCTACCACTTCGGTTTCTACGCCTATAAATTCGCCTTCGCTAGAGGGATATTCCCCCTGCGTTGTAATTATTTTTTCTTCTCCGTTAATATTGAATCTCCAGTTGTAATCAAACACGGCTTCTGGCGCACCTTCTGGGATCGTCATTCCTTCGCTGATGTTTACCCCTTCTTTATACGCTCTAAAATCAATTGCCGGTAAGTGCATTAAAACGTAATATCCAAAGCTTAAGCAGGCGATAAACGTCGCAAAGATGATAATAGATCTGCTGAAGTTTGAAAAGAACGGTTTGATGTGTTTGATATTGATGAATAGAAAAACGATCATAATCAGTAAAACCACATCTTTGGTGAAGGATTGCCACGGCGTAAGCGGCAGCGCATCTCCAAAACAACCACAATCTGTCACTTTATTGAAATAGGCCGAATAAAATGTGAGGAAGGTAAAGAAAATGATCATTAATAACAGCAGCCACATTGTGAGGCGCTTGTAGTACCCGATAATCAGCGCTACACCCAGAACGAGTTCGACGATAACGAGAATGATCGCGAGTCCCAATGCAAACGGACTCAAAAATTCAATATTCAGGACATCTGGAGCAAAATACTCTTGAAGTTTAAATGAAAATCCAACAGGGTCATTGAGTTTTACAAAGCCTGAGATGATAAACAGAATGCCTACAAAAACGCGTACAAAGCCGATGAGTTTTTTCAAGATCAAGAGTTTTTTGAGTTGATTTCTTCTAATAATATCAAGGCAAAAACAGCATAATTGATCATATCTTGATAATTAGCGTCAATGCCTTCAGAAACTAAGGTTTTTCCTTTGTTGTCTTCAATTTGTTTTACGCGCAACAGCTTTTGTAAAATAAGATCGGTAAGCGAACTGATGCGCATATCGCGCCACGCTTCACCATAATCGTGATTTTTATTCATCATCAGATCTTTGGTGATCTTGATGTGTTTATCATAGGCCTCTAATGATTCTTCAAGATTGAGATCCGGTTGTTCTACAACACCTTTTTCAAGCTGAACCAATGCCATTATCGAGTAATTGATGATGCCAATAAACTCTGAAGCTTCTCCTTCATCAACTTTATGTACCGCATTTTCCTGTAATCCGCGTATGCGTTGCGCTTTGATAAAAATTTGATCGGTGAGCGATGGCAGTCTTAGAATACGCCAAGCGCTCCCGTAATCACTCATTTTTTTTGAAAATAAATCACGGCAGGTTTTTATTACCGCGTCGTATTGTGCTGAAGTTTTCTCCATTAACTCGTAAATAATGCAATTTATTTCTGAAAAGAAAAAAGATCTAATCCCAAACCTATGCTTTGATGCTTCGAGGTCGTCTAATTTCTGTAAATTTCGCCTAAAATAAGCAATCTAGAAAAACATAGGCTTAATTCATGGTAAGCATTAACTGTAAAGGGACCCTTATAGATTTTGATTCCCCAAAAGTGATGGGGATTTTAAACGTAACTCCAGATTCTTTTTATGATGGGGGATCCTATAAAAACGAAAAAGATATTCTTGCGCAAGCAGAAAAAATGCTGAATGATGGAGCTACGTTTATAGATGTTGGCGCGTATAGTTCTAGACCTGATGCCGAGGATATACGTGTGGAAGAAGAGTGCAACCGACTCATTCCCGTTGTAGAACTGTTGCTGAAGAATTTCCCAGAAGTATTATTATCAATAGACACCTTCAGATCTAAAGTTGCTCAGGAAGCAGTAACCGCCGGAGCAGCTTTGATAAATGATATTAGTGCCGGTTTGCTTGATCCCGAAATGCTACCCACTGTTGCAAAACTGCAAGTCCCGTACATTTTGATGCATATGCGCGGAACGCCACAAACAATGAAAGGTCTTACTGATTATGATGATTTGGTAAAAGAGGTGCTTTTTTATTTAAGTGAACGTGTGGCGGCTGCACGTGCTTTGGGATTGAATGATATTATCGTAGATCCCGGCTTGGGATTTGCTAAAACCATTACGCAAAATTATGAGTTACTCAATGCTACCGAAAAATTACAGATTCTTGATTTGCCTATTTTAATTGGGCTTTCACGTAAATCAATGATCACAAAAACCTTGGGCATTGATGCAGCGTCAGCCTTAAACGGTACCACGGCATTAAATATGGTTGCTTTACAGAAAGGAGCTTCAATATTGCGTGTGCATGATGTAAAAGAAGCTGTAGAAACAGTTAGCTTGTATCAAGCCTTAAAAGCCGAGTCCTTGTAACAACAGCCTTTTTCTAATAGGTTGTTTATATTCGCAGCCACAAAAAAGAATCGATGAGTATTGTATTTGTTTTGTTAGGCTTGATGCTGCTGGTTGTAGGTGGGGAGTTTTTGGTTAGAGCTTCGGTGGGACTTTCTTTCAAATTGAATCTTTCTAAAATGGTCATTGGTCTTACGGTGGTTTCCTTTGCAACTTCAGCACCAGAACTTTTAGTAAGTCTACAAGCAGCTTTAGATGGTTCGCCAGATATCGCCTTAGGAAATGTGATTGGCAGTAATATTGCCAATATTGCTTTGGTTTTAGGGCTCACCGCAATTATTTCAACTTTAGGAATTGACAGTGATTTTTTCAAATTCAACTGGCCGGTGATGGTTTTGTTTTCACTTGGTCTTTATTTGGCTTTGGTCAATGATGCAATGATCTCCAAGTTAGAAGGCTTTATTTTATTCTTTTCGCTCGTGGCCTATCTTGTTTTGCTTATTCGCAGAGCTAAACATTCCCGCGTTACTCAAGAAGTGCAGAATGGCGAGGTAGATGCAAATTTAGCTACAACCTCATATTTCAAGATCGTGATCTGGCTGCTCATAGGGGCTTTTGCGCTTTATTTTGGTTCAGAGTGGTTAGTTGTTGGCGCTAAAGACTTGGCAA
This sequence comes from Leeuwenhoekiella blandensis MED217, assembly GCF_000152985.1. Classification (GTDB taxonomy): domain Bacteria; phylum Bacteroidota; class Bacteroidia; order Flavobacteriales; family Flavobacteriaceae; genus Leeuwenhoekiella; species Leeuwenhoekiella blandensis. Next base: position 1,010,863 of record NZ_CH672395.1, read on the forward strand.
AATCTGTTGGAGTAAGCGATTATGCGATTTCGGTAACTGTAATTGCAATCGGGACGAGTGTTCCGGAGCTGGCAGCGTCGGTTATTGCAGCCTTAAAGAAAGAGAAAGCTATTTCTCTGGGAAATCTTATAGGGTCTAACATTTTCAATATTGCTTCGGTTTTAGGGTTGACTTCGATGATCACGCCGATCCAAGTGCTTGATGATAGTATCCTAAACAATATGTTCTGGTTACTAGGCTTTGCAATTGTATTACTTCCGCTAGGATATCTTCCATTAAAATTAGAATTGAATCGCTGGAAGGGCTTTATTCTTTTTGCAGCCTATTGTGTGTTTATAGGTCTGGCATTTAGTTAAAAATTGAAAAATAATATTCAATAAAAAAGCCCGCTATTGCGGGCTTTACTAATTTACATTAGAAAAAATTAGATTTTTTCTTCAGCTCCTTTTACCGTCTTAACGATACGACCAGCTACTTTGTATGGGTCTGCGTTAGATGCAGGACGACGATCTTCTAACCATCCTTTGTATCCTTTTTCAACAGTGATAATTGGGATACGGATTGAAGCTCCACGGTCAGAAATTCCGTAAGAGAAGTCGTGAATAGAAGCAGTCTCGTGCTGACCAGTTAAGCGCTGATCGTTAAACTCACCGTATACTGCAATATGCTCAGCAGTTACAGGGCGGAAAGCTTCACAAATCGTGTCGTAAACTTCTTTAGAACCAGCAGTTCTTAAAGTTGTATTTGAGAAGTTGGCGTGCATACCAGAACCGTTCCAGTCACCTTTGATTGGTTTTGGGTGATATTCGATGTAGTAACCATACTCTTCAGTAAGTCTTTGTAATAAATAACGAGCTACCCAGATTTCATCACCTGCTTTTTTAGCTCCTTTTGCAAAAAGTTGGAATTCCCACTGACCACTAGCAACCTCTTGGTTAATACCTTCAAAGTTAAGACCAGCATCGATACAAAGATCTGCGTGCTCTTCAACAAAAGCTCTACCGTGTGTGTTTTTACCACCTACAGAGCAATAGTACATACCTTGAGGACCAGGATAACCACCTACAGGGAAACCTAATGGTAGCTGAGTCGCTTTGTCCATAATGAAATATTCTTGCTCAAAACCGAACCAGAAATCATCATCTTCATCATCGATTGTTGCTCTTGCGTTAGACTCGTGTGGAGTACCGTCTGCATTAAGAACCTCAGTCATTACCAAGTATCCATCTCTACGAGCTGGATCTGGATATATTGCAACGGGCTTCAATAAGCAATCAGAAGAGCCTCCTTCGGCTTGTTTAGTTGAAGAACCATCAAACGACCAAACAGGACAGTCTTCTAACTTCCCGCTAAAATCTTCTTCTACTTTGGTTTTACTTCTTAGATTGGCAGTTGGTGTATAACCGTCCAACCAGAGATACTCTAATTTTGATTTGCCCATAATAAATTGATTTAAATTTTTTTTGAATTAAACTAATAACAAATATAACATTTCTTTAATATCTGCATCTTGAAAAATATGGGGGTGAGCCTACTTATTAACGGAATAAATTTAATAAGCCCCCTAAAAAGTAGGGGTGTATTGTGAAATCATATATTTTTGCACGGTTCAATTCTGAATTTCATAAAAATTAGCCGAAAAATGGAGACTTTGCGATTTTTTGCCCTTAAGGAAAGCCTAAATAGAAAGCCAAAGCTTGTGTTAGAAACTCAAAAGCGTTCTGAGTTATACGGAAAGCACGTTTTTGGAAAAGATGCGATGCGCCAGGTACTGTCGCAAGACGCCTTTGAAGCTGTGGAAGATGCCATAAATACAGGAGCTAAAATAGACCGACTGATGGCTGATAGTATCGCTGCAGGTATGAAACAATGGGCGCTTGAATTGGGAGCAACACATTATACGCATTGGTTTCAACCCTTAACAGGAGCAACAGCTGAAAAGCATGATGCTTTTTTTGAACGAACTTCAGATGGGCGCGCTATAGAAAAGTTTGAGGGAGCAAAGTTGGTTCAGCAGGAACCCGATGCATCTTCTTTTCCCCACGGCGGAATAAGAAATACTTTTGAAGCTCGAGGATATACCGCCTGGGATCCTACATCTCCGGCTTTTATTTTAGATACGACACTCTGTATTCCTACAGTTTTTGTTTCCTATACCGGGGAAGCGCTTGATAATAAAACTCCGTTATTAAGGGCGTTAAATGCAATTGATCAAAACGCCACTGAAGTAGCAAAATATTTTAATAAGAGTGTGACCAAAGTAACGGCTACTTTAGGTTGGGAACAGGAGTATTTCTTGATCGATTCTGCACTTGCAGCGTCTCGGCCTGATATTATGCAAACCGGTAGAGCTATGTTGGGGCACGCGCCGGCGAAGGGCCAACAATTAGATGATCATTATTTTGGTTCAATTCCTGAGCGTGCACTTAATTTTATGAAAGAATTGGAGCAGGAATGTATGTTGTTGGGAATTCCGGTGAAAACAAGGCACAATGAAGTGGCTCCTAATCAGTTTGAATTGGCACCTGTTTTTGAAGAAGCAAATCTTGCTGTTGATCACAATTCACTCATTATGGATTTGATGGATCGCGTTGCTGGTCGTCACAATCTGAAGGTGTTATTTCACGAGAAACCATTTGCCGGAATAAACGGTAGCGGGAAACACAATAATTGGTCGCTTGCAACCGATACCGGTGTAAACTTGTTGAGTCCGGGAACCACACCGATGAAGAATTTGCAGTTTCTTACCTTCTTCATCAATACAATTAAAGCGGTTCAGGAAAACGAAGAATTGCTTAGAGCTTCCGTCGCTTCAGCCTCCAACGATCACAGATTGGGAGCTAACGAAGCGCCACCCGCAATTATGTCGGTTTTTATAGGAAAACAGCTTACCGCTGTTCTTGATGAACTCGAGAAAGTAACCGATGGTAAATTATCTCCACAAGAGAAAACAGATCTAAAGCTCAATGTAGTTGGTAAAATCCCTGAAATATTACTGGATAATACCGATAGAAACAGAACATCACCTTTTGCATTTACCGGAAATAAGTTTGAGTTTAGGGCAGTAGGTAGTACTACAAACTGTGCGCGGCCCATGGTTGTTTTAAATACTATAGTAGCCAAACAGCTTAAAGATTTTAAGACTGAAGTAGATAAGCTTATTGACAAAGAAAGCATGAAAAAGGATGATGCCATATTTAATGTGCTGCGTGAGTATATCAAGTCTTCTAAGAAAATCAGATTTGAAGGAGATGGTTACAGTGCAGATTGGGAAAAGGAAGCAAAAAAGCGAAAGCTGAGTAACAATAGAACTACTCCCGAGGCACTAAATGTTCAAATAGGTAAACGAGTGATAAAACTGTTTGAAGAAATGGAGGTGATGAATGCCATCGAGCTCAAAGCACGCTACGATATCGAACTTGAAGAGTATATCAAACGCATTCAAATTGAAAGCCGTGTTTTAGGCGCAATCGCCGGAAATCATATAATTCCTACAGCGATTAGATACCAGAATCTTTTAATAAAGAATGTTAAAGGACTAAAGTCGATTTATGACTCAAACTATAAGGATTTTGCTGAAGAGCAAATAGAGCTTGTAGAAAAGATTTCGGGGTATATAAGTACTATTAATCGCGAAATCAATTATATGATTGAAGCAAGAAAGGAAGCCAACGCGCTTGAAACCAAAGATCGAGCAGATTTATACAGAACAAAAGTGCTTCCATTTTTTGATTCCATTCGGTATGCTTCAGACAAGTTGGAATTGGTGGTAGAGGATAAACTTTGGCCACTCGCTAAGAATCGGGAATTACTTAATTTGAATTAAAACGATAGATTTTTTAATTAAGAATCTTATTAAAATGTTAATTTAAATTCATTTAAAGTTTAACCTCTTACAATTCTTGTAGGAAAAGTATTTCAATTCAATTCTTCATTAGAGAAAGGGTATTTTTCCCTTTTAGCCGCTTAGGGCGCATAGGATATGGCTTTGGATACTATAACGTTTTCGCTTCAAGCTTAATTTCATCGAAAAGTTATATTCTTCTTAAAATCTGAGGTTTAGTTTTTTAGAAATTAGCATCGCATTGAGACAGGATTTATAAAGCAGTCTCAACTCCCCTTATAAAATTTCTTTCGGATTGAGTCCCCTCACTCTTAGAAGCCGAGAGACTGAAATAGCATTTTATTAACCATTCTATATATTATTAATTTAAAACTTTTCTATTATGAAAAAAGTAGTTTTATGCGCGAGTGCGCTAATGTTTGGGGCTGTTGCTTTTGCGCAATCCAACGTAAGTGATGTCGTGCAATCGGGAGCAGACAATACTTCAGATGTTACACAGACGGGTACTATGAATGACTCAGATGTAATGCAGTCAGGTACAATTAACCGCTCTTCGGTAAACCAATTAGGTGCAGACAACTATAGCAGCGTTAGCTCTACAGGAAGACTCAACTCATCGCAGGTTCAACAGGTACATAACAATAATGAAAGTTATGTGACTCAAACAGGACAGCAAAACGGTTCAAGAGTACTTCAAGGTTTTGTGAATAGTGGAGGAACAATTTCACGCGTAGGTAACGATAACTATAGTGAAGTTACTCAAACAGGTTTCCGCAACTCATCTTATGTTGCACAACAAGATCTGGCTTCAGACCCAAGTGAATTTAATGATTCTTATGTTGTTCAAATAGGAGATTTAAATAGCAGCTCTGTTGCGCAGTTAGGGGATGTTAATTTCTCAGATGTTATTCAAAATGGTGATGGTAACGAAGGAACAGTTTATCAAAACGGTGATGGTAACTTTTCTTATGCACACCAAGGTGGATTTGGTTTTACAAGTAACGATAATTTAAGTCAAGTATCACAAGTTGGAGACGACAACTATAGCCACGTAGATCAATATGGCACATTAGGAACAGATGGTAGCATGTCTATGGTAGCTCAATTAGGTGATGCAAATCAGGCTCTCGTATGGCAAGATGGAGATAGCCATAACTCTGTTATAACCCAAACCGGTGATGCAAACCTTGCTTATACTCAGCAAAACGGGGATAACTCTGATTCTGAAGTAATGCAAACTGGTGACGCAAACTGGAGTGAAGTTTATCAATTAGGTTCTGGTCATATGAGTATTGTGACTCAAACTGGAGATATGAACTCTAGCTATGTATCTCAAACCGGAATGACCCATATGAGTACTGTTACGCAATTGGGTAACTCTAATGTTTCTTCTGTAGTGCAGATAAACTAAAAGAGTAATCATTCAAATGAGGATGAAGGGAATAGGGATATCTTATTTCCTTCATCTTTCTTTCAGTAAATCAAAAGAATAGACTATGAGTTGCTTTTTTAAAACCATATGCATTGTTTTTTTTCTGATGTTTTCCATAATTGGTAAAGCTCAAGAAGTAGGTCCTAAAGTTTTAAATCAATTAGATCTACTGAGTTCGCAAAGAGCAAATCAAAGTGCTGGCGATATATTTATTGAACAAATAGGAGATAGAAATACGGTGCAAACAATTCTAAGTAGTTCTGAGACCTCTATTAACCTAAGTCAAATAGGTGCAGGCAATGTTATTAATGTATCAGACAATTCTGAAAATTTAAAGTTAACGGTGCTTCAAAATGGAACTAATAATCAAATCTCCAAATACGGCTTATACGCATTGAAGGAGTTCAGTGCAGTACTTATTCAAAACGGAGAATATCAAAATCTAGATATTTTCGGTTCAAACGAACTCTCTAAAAATATGAAAGTAGAGATGCAGGGTTTAGGTCAAAGTATTGTAATAAGAAACTTCAACTAGTCTAAATGTTTAAGAGTAAGCATTTTTTATGGTTTATATGTTGTCTGAGTTCAATGTGTGTATACTCTCAATATTACAATAAAGAAATTCAGGCAAATCTTAATGCGCAAGAAATAAATGGATTGATTCAATTAGATGCTTTTGCTACCAATAAAACTGAAGTTAATTCTAGTGTGCGTTATGTGTTTTCAATCATTTATCCCAACAGTAAAAGCGATACGTTAAAAAAAGAAGTTACCGAAGGTCGCTTAGTTATTAACCCCAATGAAAAAATTGAAGTCTTATCAATCACACTTGATAAGGAAGTCGATGAAAAAAAAATTATTCTATTTCTAATTTATGATACTGAAGATAACATCGTAGGTAAAGCAAGATTAGTGTTTGAAGGAGGAGAGCTTGTAGAAGATGACACAAAAGTAAATGTAATACAACGGCAAAATAACTTAGATGTTCAAGCTTCTAAAGCAGATGGTATAAGCCTTACAGGAATTGTTGTAGAAGATACTAAAACAAAGCCGGGAAGTGATTTCTATAAAGAATTCTACTCCGACTATCTGTCAAAAAATATAAATGGCAAGTTTATCGTAACCATTAAGGAAGTTTTGGCGATAGGCCGAAATACAAAAATAGAGGTGCTCGTTGCCAATACTAAAGTTCTTGAATTTATAGTAAGACCGTCAATGGCTTATTTACGAGAAATGAAAAATTACGCCATTCTTAGGGTAATCAAACAATTAGAATTAATGAATAAAAACCAAAATACTGTTCAACACTATTGAAACCATGAAGTACATACTTTTTCTGCTTTTTTTAATAGCATCTTCCACCACGTTTGCACAACAGCTAACGTATCAACCTAAAAATCCAAATTTTGGAGGTGAGACTTTTAATTATCAATGGCTTTTAAGTTCTGCAAATGCGCAGAATTCCTTTAAAGATCCTGAAGAAAATGCAGCCAAAGACCAATCAGAATTAGAAAGTTTTGCGAGCAATCTGAATAGGCAACTATTAAGTCAAATATCAAGAGGACTATTCACCGCGCAATTGGGAGAAGGGCTAGAGGCAGGGACTTACAATTTTGGCTCTTTAGCTCTAGAAATATACGATTCAAATGAAGGATTGGTGATCAATATTTTAGACACCAATACGGGTGAACAAACCCAGATTATTGTCCCAAATCAATAAGATTACAATGTTAAAACATCATAGTTTATACGTCTTACTTCTACTTATTACCTTAAGCTCTTGTGGATCCTATTTTAACCAACCATTATCTCAGCAGGATGCGCGACTTGGAGAAGTAACCAGTCATACAACAACCTTAACTCAATTTCCTGAACCTGCTGAGCCGGTGGTTGCCGGGGTTTACAACTTTAAAGACCAGACAGGGCAGTATAAGAATGTAGAAAACGGAAGTACATTTAGTACGGCTGTTTCTCAGGGAGCAACCACCATGTTGATAAAAGCGCTAGAAGATTCTAAGTGGTTTACACCTATTGAACGTGAGAACCTGGGAAACCTCCTGAATGAGCGGAATATAATTAGGTCTACACGGGATGAATATAGAAAGAATAACAATCCAAATGAACCTAATTTACCTCCGTTGCTGTACGCAGGTGTTTTGCTTGAAGGTGGAATCATCAGTTATGATTCTAACATAATTACCGGTGGTTTGGGCGCGCGTTATTTTGGTGTAGGCGGTTCAACGCAATATAGACAGGATCGTCTTACAGTTTATTTAAGAGCAGTTTCGACTTCAAGCGGAAGAGTGCTTAAAACGGTATATGTTTCTAAAACGATTCTTTCACAGGCTATAGATGCTAGTTTGTTTAGATATGTGAATTTTCAGCGACTTTTAGAGGTAGAAACAGGGTATACTAAAAATGAACCGGTTCAGTTGGCCATGAAGGATGCCATAGAAAAAGCTGTAGAATCTTTGATTATTGAAGGTATTAAAGATAACCTATGGTCTTCAAAAGAAGGTGTGACCGTAAATGAGGCTTTGATTGAAAATTATGAAAAGGAAAAGGAGCTTGAAGAATCAACGCGTCTTTATGAGCGAGCATTTTTTACACAAGAATTTAAGCAATCTATAGCACTCAGTTTTGCCGGAGCATTACTAGATGGAGATTATGGTAATAAGCAATTTGCTCCATTGGGAGGATTAGGATATACGAGCAGTCTCAATGAGTTTTTAGCTATAAATGTCAATGCCAACCTTTTCAAGCTTTACGGGGGAAGCGATTTTTCTGAAAGCTACGGAAGCGCCAACCTCAATTTAGAATTCAGAATACTTAAAAACGATAAGCTTTCCCCGGTGGTCTATGGTGGAGGTGGCTTGGTCACGAGACTTCAGGGATCAGGAGAAAATGGAAGTGAAGATTTAACAGCGGCAAAAGTTCAATATGGTTTTGCGGTAGATTATCAACTTGCACCAAGGTTTAGTATGAGACTTTTTGCAGAGCACAATTTGACCTTTACCGATGAGTTAGAAGCTGCAGTAAGCGGCAAGCGCGACGACTATTACTATAACGTAGGACTAGGACTCAAGTATCATTTCAATTTTGGTAATAGTTCTGATAAGGAGAATACTTCTATAGAGTGAGATTTAATATAAATCGAAAAATGAAAAAAGCATTACTTATAATTTTAGCTATACTGGCATTTTCTTGCAGTGAGGATCCAATAGAAGATACCGGATTTGGCACCATCTCAGGAAGCGTTGTTTTAGATGGTGAAAACACGCCATTAGCCAATGTGAAAATTAGTACCAACCCTGTTACAAACACAGTTTTTACAGATGCTAATGGGGCATTTATAATTGAAGAAGCTCCGGTAGGAGACTATTCTGTTCAAGCCGATTTGGAAGGGTATATCACTGCATTTGAGGCTGCACGTGTAGAAGAAAATAGAACAAATAATATCGTCTTCGAACTTGAGGTTTCTACGGCAAATAATAAAGCGCCCTTAAAGCCGGTACTCGTGACACCAGAAGATACTAGTGTAGATGTGGCTACAACTGTTGATTTTGTTTGGACCTCTGGCAGTAACGATGAAGACGAACTTACATATACTCTGGAACTACGGAATATTACGGCAAACACTTCAGAGTATTTTGAGAACCTGATAGACACAACACTTACCGTTTCTAGCTTGCAGCGCGGCGCTCAATACATCTGGCAAATAACGGTTACAGATGACATTAATCAAGAAGTTTTGAGTGAAGTGAGTCAGTTCTCAACCATTCCTAATCCTGCAAATGCTTTTCATTTTGCACGGGTAATAAACGGTAATTCTGTGATTTTTTCTTCAGATCAAAACGGGACAGATGTTGTTCAGTTAACGCATAGTTCTCATAACAGTTTTAGACCTCGCAAGAATACACAAGCAGGTAAAGTTGCCTTTTTAAGAACTGTAGGTGGAGATACACATATATTTACAATGAATTTAGATGGTACAGCTACCAGACAGATTACTGCTGCTATTCCTGTAAATGGTTTTAGACTGAGTGCAATCAATTTTGCTTGGGCACAAAACGGGAGTAAGATCTACTATCCTAATTTTGACAAATTATACAGCATAAATCCTGATGGATCTGGTCGTGAACTATTATACCAAACCACAAATGGCTCTTTAATAAGTGAAGTTGCAACAACCGATCTTAATGACAACATTATCGTGTTGAAAACCAACAACACTTTAGGTTATGACACCCGAATTTTTACAGTAAGTCTAAGCGCTGGTACAGAAGAGACCATTATTTTAGAAAATGAAGATGGAGCTTCTGGAGGAATAGATTTGTCAGCAAATGCAGATGAAGTTATTTATACAAGAGATATAAGCGGTTCAGAAAATTCAAGTTACCGAATATTTCAAAGTAGACTTTTTAAATATGATCTAAATTCAAGCACCGAAACTCAAATTCAAACAGATGTTGATCAGGGAGAAAATGATCTTGAGGCAAGATGGTCGCCTTCAGAAGGAGAAATTATTTTAACCCGTAAAGGAAATAATAGTGCTGCTGAACCGGCGGTTTATATGATAGATTTAAACAGTTCTTCCACCAGCGGGAGTGACATACAGCTTTTTCCTAATGCATCTATGCCCGATTGGGAATAGTAATAAAAAGCTTTTTAAAACGTCCTGAAATATCAGGACGTTTTTATTTCTTACTTTTGCCAAATAATTAACAATTCGATGAGTCAAGAGATTTCTAAGCGCTACGCACAACGTGGTGTTTCCGCCGGTAAAGAAGAAGTGCATAAAGCCATTAAAAATGTAGATAAAGGCTTGTTTCCTAAGGCATTTTGTAAGATAGTGCCAGATTATTTAACAGGGAGTGAAGACCACTGTTTGATCATGCATGCTGATGGTGCCGGGACAAAATCTTCACTGGCGTACATGTACTGGAAGGAAACCGGTGATCTTTCAGTATGGAAAGGGATCGCTCAGGATGCGTTGATTATGAATATTGATGACTTGCTTTGCGTAGGTGCTACAGATAATATTTTGCTTTCCTCTACAATAGGTCGAAATAAGAACCTGATTACGGGAGAAGTGATTTCTGCAATTATTAATGGTACTGAAGAATTAATAGCAGACCTTGAGCAACACGGGGTTTCTATTAAAAGTACCGGAGGAGAAACGGCAGATGTGGGCGATCTTGTGCGCACGATTATTGTTGATTCTACGGTAACAGCAAGAATGAAGAAGGAAGATGTAGTTGATAACGCTAATATCAAACCAGGTGATGTGATTGTAGGGTTGGCTAGTTTTGGCCAGGCAACTTATGAAAGCGAATATAATGGCGGGATGGGAAGTAACGGACTTACTTCGGCACGCCACGATGTTTTCAATAAGTATTTAGCTGCAAAATACCCTGAAAGTTTTGATAAAGCTGTGCCTGATGAATTGGTCTACAGTGGGTCAAAAAAGTTGACAGATACAGTTTCAGAAAGCCCTCTTGATGCCGGAAAACTTGTGTTGTCCCCAACACGTACGTATGCTCCGGTGATCAAAAAGATCTTAGCTTCTGTAGATAGAAGCTTGCTTCACGGGATGGTGCATTGCAGTGGCGGCGCACAAACCAAGATTTTACACTTCATAGAAAACTTACATATTATAAAAGACAACCTGTTTGATATTCCACCGCTTTTTAAACTTATTCAAGAGGAAAGTGGTACCGACTGGAAAGAAATGTATCAGGTTTTTAATATGGGGCATAGAATGGAGTTGTATGTAGAGCCTAGTCTTGCCGATGAAATTATTGCGATCTCAAAATCATTCAATATTGATGCGCAAGTAATTGGTCGGGTTGAAAACGCCGATCAAAAAGAGTTGACAATTAAATCACCTTTCGGAACGTTTACTTATTAATACTGAAACCGTAAAGCTATTAATTTGAAAAAAGCACTATTCTTCACGAGTTTAATCGCAATACTTTTATGTTTTGAAGGAATTCAAGCCCAACACGTGGCCTTTCCGCTTCCTTTAAAAAAGAATTTAGTAAAGCGTTTAACTGAACAATTGGCGCCAAAGCCTGAGACCAATTGGAAAAAATTAAACCGTGTAGGAGTAGATTTAAGTGAAGTTGCTTTTGTAAACTGGAATGCCGGTGGTAGTAATTCGATCTCCGGTTTAGCTGAAGTTGTACTTGAACGAAATTATTCTGATAGTAATAAAAAATGGCGTAATAAACTGGTCACGCGGTACGGTGTCAATAGTCAGGAAGGGCAGGAGATTCGTAAGACTGACGATATGTTGGAGCTTACTTCAGATTTTGGTTATCGTAGAGATACTTTATCTAATTGGTATTATTCGGCAAAATTTAGATTTGCTTCTCAATTTACAAACGGTTATAAATATCCAGACACCAGTACGCCTATCTCGCAGTTTATGGCTCCTGGTTATGTCTTTGTCGGAGTAGGAGGTGAGTATGGTCAACGTTTAGATAACCTTTCTATTTATGCATCTCCTTTAACCTACAAATCCACATTTGTTTTAGATCAAAATCTAGCAAATAATGGTGCCTTTGGGGTTACGCCTGCCGTACGGGATGCAGACGGAAACATCATAAGAGAAGGCTCTAATTTCAATAGTGAACTCGGTATTCTACTCCAAAGTTCGCTCAAGGCTAGGGTAATGGATAATATAAATCTTACCAATCTCGTAAATCTCTATACAGACTATTTGAACAGCTTCGGTAATATTGATATTGACTGGCAGCTTAATTTGAATTTTAAGGTCAACAGTTTTGTGCTGGCAAAGGTCGGGTCTCATCTTAAATACGATAACGACATTAAGATCACAGAGACCAATGTAGATGGTGATGAGGTCACGATGGGCGCTCGTACACAGTGGAAACAGCAGTTAGGAATAGGTGTGATAGTTGATTTTTAAAAAAAAAGTCAACTATTTAGAAAACCTCAGTTCCATTTTTTTCGTATGTTTTATTCAATCAAATTCCACTAGTGAACCTAAAACTATGAAGTCTAAATTTAAGCTGGATGATAACAACCTTTTTATCATCTTAATTGTAATAGCCGCCATTATTAATTTGGGGGTTATAGCTTTCATGGAATTAGAATCCAGCAGACTTACACGACTGGTAACTATTGTACTTCTATTTTGCTACTATCTTTTCAAAAAGGAGAAGATAAACCTCTGGACCGTCGTAGCCTTCGTATTTTTTATAAGTAGAGATGTATTCTTTCAATTTTATGAAGAAGCTTGGGGCTATAAAACCTATCTCATTTTGGGGACTCTCTGCTATCTAACTATTGTTTTAGAACGTTTGCCAAAAATTTCAGAAATCAATTTTAAGCCGGGTGTAGTTTTAGTGACACTTTTTCTGGTAGCAGCAAACACGTATACACTCTATGTGATTATGAATATGAGTATGGTTACCTATACCTTTCATGACGGTTTAGAACCTATTCTATTATATGTTTATGGCGCTGCAATGATGATTCTTGGTGTACAGGCGATTGCTTATAATAACAAATACAACAGCAACAGATCGTTGTTGTATATTTTCTTCGCATTCGGGTTTATTTTTTCAGATATCGCGGCTTTATTTGCATACTACTTTGAATTTGGTTCATTTTACTTCCTTGATCGCTTTTTCTTTCTTGGCGCAATGGCGCTTTTTATGAATTACGGTCTCAACTACGAGAGTGTGAAAGAAGAGTATTATCAATATGAAATGATTGATAAAAAGCTCTAAATAGTTGCGCATAATTTCTTTTTTGCTGAACATTGATAGCATCAAAATCAATGAATAAATAAGAACTATATGGCGAGTTTATTAGGAATAGGATCAAGACTAAAACATCACGAGTATGGCTTAGGCGTGGTTACCAATGTTACCTCAAAGCACTATTGGGTTACTTTTATTGATAAGGGTCTGGAAACTATTGACCTGGACGAAGAGATAGAAGTGATCGAAGCTGTCGAAGATGAGGTTGATACGGTAAGCTTTTATGAAGTAGAAAGCACACTTAGAACCTTGCTAAAGAAATATTCCGACATCTCTGAAATTGTACCAATAGCCGATAAATTTAAAGGTGGAACAATTACCTTAAATCCCGCTGATTCCAATTTGACGAGTAAAGAAATTCCCATCGATACGTTTTTTCATAAAATCGTGATGGTGCGGGATCGTGTGCGAGTGATGGAGCAAAAGATCAACTCGAGTAAAAATCTCGATGATCAGGAGAAAGTAGACCTTCAGCAGTATATATCCCGTATTTATGGGAGTTTAACCACCTTTAATATACTGTTTAAAAACAGCTCTCAGAATTTTAAAGGAGCAGGAAAGTAAAAGCTTTATAACAACAAAAAATCCTGAATTCATATTCAGGATTTTTTGTTTGACACCGTCAAAGTGATTAATACCTTAAGCTTGCTTTGAGCTTATTGGTTATGAACTGCTTTAGCAGAAAATTAGTCGTTTTTTTGCAGCTCAAAAACCTCCTTTAGCGGAATTTCCACCGGCGAATGATCTTCGTGGGTTTCCATAATATCAGCCATATAAGCCCACCATTTTTTTACGATAGGGTTTTGTGGAAGCCCCTGAGTGGTATGATTTGCTTTTAGTTTTTGAAAAGCAAAAAGCTTCAGGCTTTTTTCGTCTAAAAAGATATGATATTCTTCAATTCCCGAATCGTTTAAAAGCGCTTGAAGATCTGGCCAGATGAGGTCGTGACGACGTTTATATTCCTCCTCAAAACCGGGTTTAAGTTGCATAGTAAAGGCGTGTACAGGCATTTTATTTGTTTTCTATATTAATGTCAATTGGTGTGAAAAGTTGGTTGGCCAGTTGTTCTACGTAAGCTTTAAAATAAGCTGCATCTTTAAACTTTGGGTTCTGACTAAGTTCCCAACCGGAAACCCCATAATACGTAACGGGCTCTTCGTTTGCTACATTCATTTTTGCCAGATAAGACTGTGTGAATTGTCCAGTCTGGGGAGCTTCGGTGTAGCTGCTATAAGCATCAGCAGGGAGTATTAGTGCTGTGCCCATAATCCATTTTCTATCGTAAGTTAAAGAATCGTGTTGCACCAGTGCAACCCATTTTTCAGTTTTGATTTCTTCAACTCCATTTTGATTATTGATGTTTGAAAGACCAATGGCAAGCGTGTCATTTTCTTTCAATCCACTAATTGAAACAGTATTTTGATAGGCATACATTCCCGGCCAGATCGTTACTGTTTCTTTTGCCTGATATGTGTTTCCGGCTGTATTCCAATTAGAATAGTCAATATGCATCGTAGATTTAACCGGTCCTTTTTCAACAATTTTGAAATGTGTTTTTTCAATATTGCTCAGGGTGTCGGTTACCAGAATTCCCAAACGTCTTATAGTATCGTTTGCGATTACCCCAAAACCGCCTAAGCCGGCCGAATTACCTACCGGAAAAACATCACGTCCCCAAGCTTCCATTGTGTGGTAATTGTCAACAACCGCTTTCGATTCATCTAAACCTACATTCTCAGGAGTGATCGCGGCACTCTTTTTACCGTAAACATCTTTAGCATTACGACCATCCAGATAATGTCTAAAAGCCACTTTATCATTTTCCCAAGTTGGCCCGTCTGTTTGATACTTTTGAAAGCCAAGCGCTTTGGGCATATCTGTTGCTGAAAGTGTCTCTTCTAATGCAGGAGCGACAGGCTCTTCTAGCGCCTCGCGTTTACCAAAGCGGATGTTGGTTTTAACTTTATACTGGGGCGCTTCAGCTATCCACTTAAACTGAATCTTTTTGGTTTCTGAAGGCTCAAAATCAGTAACAAAAAACAACTGATCAACTTTTCCGTTAGCATTGCTGTCAACCAATTGTGAAGCAATAGTGTCTCCTTCAAAAGTGAGTAGGGGATGCATTTCTGCATCAGCTTTATAATCCAATTTGGTCAACCCGATCGCAATGGCCTTATCAGAAAGTGAAGTGTTCTCAGGATTAGTAAGGGAAATTTGAATATTGTCTTCTACATTTTGGTCACAACTTGACAGAAGAAGTATTGTAAGGATGGAAAGAAAATAGGTGCATTTGATTTTAGGCATAGCATAAGTTTTTGATGAAAAGTAGAGAACATCTTGGTTTCCTAGTTTTTTAAGCCAACGTTGACCTCAGGCGTATCTTTACTAAATTCTTGATTTAGGTATGCTGTAAGTTCAGCAACTTCAGCTTGATTTTCTGAAGCAATATTGTTTTCTTCAGAAGGATCTACTTCAATATTATACAATTCAAATTCCGGTGGATCTTTAAGGTGTCGCGTGCGAATGAGTTTAAAAGGTTTCAGAATTATAGATTCTTGTAAATGTCCTCGTGTATAAATTGGTTTTTCACGTGCAACTGAAGCAGTTTTTAGGAGGTGCTGTGCATTTACTCCTTCAACCGTGCTCGGAAGCTCTTCTGCATTTGCCCAATTCAAAAACGTAGGCATCCAGTCGGTCACATTGATATAGTTTGTAGAAGTACCCGAATTGAGATTTTCCGGCCAGGAGATAATCGCAGGAACACGTAGGGCTCCTTCATAATTGGAAGTTTTAAAGTCCCTTAGCGGGAGATTGCTTCCTAACGAATA
Source organism: Leeuwenhoekiella blandensis MED217 (assembly GCF_000152985.1). Classification (GTDB taxonomy): domain Bacteria; phylum Bacteroidota; class Bacteroidia; order Flavobacteriales; family Flavobacteriaceae; genus Leeuwenhoekiella; species Leeuwenhoekiella blandensis. The sequence continues at coordinate 1,026,760 of NZ_CH672395.1, forward strand.
GTTAGGGCCATATTTACCGTCGTATTGCGTATTAGGAACCCATTTTTCCTGAGCGCCATTGTCGCTTACAAAAAGAACGACCGTATTTTTTTCTAAATCTTTGTCCTTGAGTTTTTGTAGAATTTCCCCAATTCCGGCATCCATATGCGTCATTGCTGCGGCATAAGCCCGGCGTGAAGAATCTTTAATACCCGTGTATTTTTCAAGCCACTCTTGTGGTTCTTGCAGTGGAATATGAGGTGCACTGTAAGCTACTTGTAAGTAAAAATTCTGGTCAGTTTGCAAGGTGTCTATATAATGTACCGCACTTTGCGTAAGGAGATCGGTGACGTGACCTTTTTCAGAAATGAATTTCCCATTGCGATACCACGTGCTGTCACCATTTTTATAGGTGTGTGCGTATTGATCCAGCTGCCCATGGAGAAAACCATAGGAAAAATCAAAACCATAAACCTCAGGGCCGCTTTCAGGTTTTAAACCTAAATGCCATTTACCCATTAAGGCTGTTTTATAATTGAGTTTTGAAAGCGCCTGCGGAAGCGTGGTAATGCTGTCGGGGAGATTGAGTTCGCTTCGGCCACTTATGGGAGCAACAATACCCATTCGGCTAGCAGGTCTACCCGTGAGTAAGCTAGCTCGAGCAGGCGAACAGGTAGGGTAGGTGTAAAACCGATCTAAGGTGAGCCCTTTACCTGCTAATTGATCCAGGTTAGGCGTTTGAATTTCAGAACCATGAAAGCTAAAATCATTCCATCCTGCATCATCTGCAATGATGACGAGGAAATTTGGTGTTTTTTTATCGTCTAAAATTTTATCCTTGTTTTCATTTTTACAAGCTGAAGCCAATACCAGTGCAGAAAGAGCTATAAAAAGATGTTGAAAATGAAAACGGGATGGAATCATATTTAAAGTTAAAACTGTTGATTTATATAGAAGTAAAATGTGCTCTCTCAAAGTTAACCGTACAGCCTGTATAAAGTGTCCTGTTCTAACCTGATTGTAAAAGAGAAGGAGCGTGGCTTGATTCTTTATTAAAACAACAATGCTACGATGTAAACCGTAGCATTGTCCTCTCAAAATTAGAATTAAATCTAAACACAAACAAAGTCGTTATATTTATTCTTCATCGTTCCATATAAACGGTAAATACCAGTTTTCTCTTGACATCAATTTGGTACGTACGGCAGAAGCTTCAGCATTGCCATCGGCGTTAAGCTTGGCATACACGCGGTCTGCAAGAAAAGCAGGGTCGTTACGGTGAATCGCTACACGCACGAGATCACCCCATCGGTTTCCTTCAAAAGCCAGTTCTAAGGCAGCTTCTTCAATTAGATTGTTTTCAATGCTGATCAAACTATCTCCTAAAACCGGAGCGCGTTCGAGATAAGCACGTCCACGTACTCCACCATTACGATGCCAATCACCGCGATAGTATGGGAAATCTCCTTGTCTCGCATCAAAGTTGTATGGGAATGGTAGATTGGTTTGTTCAATATCGGTCACATCTTCCTGGCCCGGTACGGTGTATTCCCCTTGAAGTCCAAAATTTAAAAGTGCATCTGCCAGACGATGTTGGCCGTCTCTGTTGGCAGCTTCGGCATAGCGTAAGTGCAGTTTAGCAGCACGGTAGAGATGCCAGCGCCCGTCTCTTTGAAATACATCTACAGGAAGCTGTGTTGCAGGGTCAAGGTAATTGTACAAATACTTCATAATGACCGGCTGCTCATTAATAATATTATAGGAGAATTTTGAACCTCGAGCATCATATGGAAAACCATTACGTTGCGTTTGATCCTCCCATAAATTCATCACATGCTGAGAAGGTTTAAGTAGATATTCACCATCACGATTTGAAAACAGATCTATAAATGGATTCTCTGGAGCAAAACTTGAGTCAAAAGGTAAAGACCAGATCCATTCTGTATTCCAAAGCGCGTCTGGCTCTCTGGAAAACATAGAGCGCCACCCTTGGTTATTGTTGTTAACTAAAGCTTGTGCATCTTGCTCACGATAACGAATATAACCAACAGCTAAGTCGTTGTTGCTCGCAATGTCTGCATACTTTACGCGATACGTGTCAAAACGCTCTGTGTCACTACCACTGCCTGTAGCAGTCTCCATCACTACTTTGTAATGAGCCGCAGCTTGTTGATAATTACCTTCCCATAACTGTAAATCTCCTAATAAACATTCTTTATTGATAAAGAATTTACCGGTATTGTACCCGTCCACGTCAATAACAAGCGTACTGTTTGTACTGTAAAGATCGGTATACGGTAAAGCTTCGGTAAAGTTTATGAGTTCATCAAGTAACTCTTCAAATGAGATACGTGGAAATTGATTAAGATCTCTTACATCGTCTAGGTTTTCAACAGGCTCAGTGATATAAGGAACGCGCCCGTAGTGAATTCCTAATTGAAGGTATAACCAACTTCTTAAGGTTCCAATATCTGAATAACGCTCGTTGTACTCATTGCTGTCCAGACGGTTGTCTGCACGCATTAAATCAAAGTTCTTAAGAACATCGTTACAGTTATTGATCACTTCGTAAAAATCCTTTGGGCTGGCATATGGATTTTCAGGAGTTACGCGGTGCTCACTCAATTGTTGTAAAAACGGACTAGAATTGTAGGTTGTGCTGGTAAGGTCTGCACGTAGTTCGTTAAGAATAACATATTTTTCGGCAAGTCCCATAAATTGGCCGTAGATACCTACGACTGCTGCATCTGCATCAAATACGTCACGGTAAACCTGGTCTTGATTGAGTTGATCTTTGGGCTCAACATCTAGATATTCTGAACAGGATCCCAGGCTTAATAATAAAGCCAATGCGCCCAATCTTAATGTATGTTTTGTATTTCTGATCATTGTCATTATTTTTTCTCTTAATTATAGTCCTAGTCTTAGTCCCATTTGTATTGTAGTAAATTGTGGCATTAGCCCTAAATCTGCTCCCTGACCAAAGATTGATGAGGTTGCGCTAAACTCAGGATCATAACCTAAATAGTCTGTAAGGGTAAATAGGTTGTTTGCACTTGCATAGAGTTTTACCGACTTGATATACTCAAGATCTAAGGCAATATCATACGCTACTACTAAAGTTTTTAAACGTAAGAAGGAACCATCTTCGATCCAGCGGTCTGAAAAAGAAGCGTTACCTAGCGGATCTCCCCATACCGCACGTGGAATTGTTGTTTGCTGTCCTTCGGCAACCCAACGATTTCTAACTGCGATACTTTGGTTTTCGTAGCCGCTCATTTTTTCAAGATTATTGCGAACCCCATTATACAGATCATTTCCTACTGAGAAGTTGAATAAACCTGAAATGCTTAAACGTTTCCATTTAAAATTGGCACTAAAGCTTCCGAAAAGATCCGGATTGGGGTTTCCTATAACTACGCGGTCATCATTATCTATCACCCCGTCATTATTTACGTCTGTGAAAATCACATCACCACCTGTAAAGGCTTCTAAAGCACCATTGTCTAGGCGTCTGCTTAAACCGGCAGCCTGAGCTTCGGCAGTAGTTGCATAAACACCGTTGGTCTCGTAGCCGTAGAATAAGTTGGCATCCTGACCTTCGTGTGTGATGTAGGTTGCTCCACCAAATTCAGTAACTATAGGTCCGTCAGGTAATCCTGTAACTTCATTTACATATCGAGACAGGTTAAGCCCTAGATCAAGATTAATATCAGCCGTATGAATGAGTCGTGTGTTAAGACTTAAATCAATTCCCTGAGTTTTCATATCACCACTGTTTGAAACCACGTAGTCAAAACCACTTGTAGTATTTACCGGCTCGTAAGTGATCATATCTGAAGTCTTATTTTGGTATACATCAACCGAAGCATTAAAGCGCTCATTGAATAGTGCCAGATCAAGACCAAGATTCAGTTTGCTTACGGTTTCCCATTTTAGTTCAGGGTTTCCGATGTTTCCACGGACTAAACCTTGAATTCCTAACAAGTTTTGAGAAACGTAAAGTTGTTGTGCAGTGAAGTTGCCTATATCATCATTTCCGCTTACACCAAAACTTGCTCTTAGTTTCAATAAATCTAACGCTGAAGCATCTTTTAAGAATTCTTCTGACGAAATTAACCAAGCTCCGGAAGCCGAACCAAGTGCTGCAAATTGCGAATCACCAATGCTGAATCCTCCATTTTGAATATTGTCGCCAAAACGGCTTGAGCTGTCGATAGAACCGTTAAAGGTCAAAAAGTACTTGTTAAGGTAATCGTATTCTGCACTTAGGTAAGCATTTACCCAGTTCCATTCTCCTAAAGAACCTCCTACTACACGTAGCAAGTTGCTACCTGCACCTACAGTTGTAAAATCATCTGTAGCAGAGTTAAAGCCTAAACCTAGATCACTTTCAGACTCGTTGCTTTGGGTACGTAACCCTAATCTTAAGTCAAGACCATGTTTGTAATTAAAACGCTTGCCATAATTTAAATAGGTATCTGTATAGAGTGTGTAAAGACGCTGCACTTCACTACCACTGCGGTTATTTCCTATAGCAGTAGGTAAGATCACATCGGCTACACCAAAGTCTGGTATAAAGAAAGATTCACGCTCTTTATTATACGTAAGACCTGCGAGCATATTCGCTTCAAGATTATCAGAAATCTTATAGTTAAAATCAAGGTTTCCGTAAAAACGATAGTTTTTGTTGATCCCAATACCATTGTCAAGAATAGCGACCGGGTTACCCACATTAAAAAGATCTACATCAGAAAGGTTAGGAGATACTTCACCGCTAGCATTAATTGCATTGATCGCTGTAAAAGGCGCTTTGGTTAATGCTAAATACATTGGGCTTGTTTTGTAAGCTAACCCTTGATCTCTTAGATTTTCAGTATTGTGAATGAACGATAGGTTTGCATTTACTGATAACTTTTCGGTAAGGCGTAAAGCTGCGTTAAGTCGGGTGTTGTAGCGTTCCAGATCTGTTTCTCTAATAATTCCTTCACTTCTAAGATAGCCTACAGAAAGGCCATATTTTGCGATGTCATCACCACCTCTAATCTTTAAGAAATAGTTTTGATTGGCGCTACTTTTAAATACCTGATCTTGCCAGTTGGTTTGATTGTGGTATTGGTAATAGGCTTCGTTCTGTCTATCATCGATCATCCAAGGCATATTTGCAATTTGTTGTTGCGAATCACCACGGGTTGCAATAAGTTGAGATAAATAGGTTCTATAATCTCCGGCACGCATTACAGGCAAATCGTCTGGCTTCTGGTTGATGCCGCCGTACATTGTAAAATCTATTTTAGTACTTAGATCAACCGGGCGGGTAGTGGTAATAATAATTACCCCATTAGCGCCTTTGGTACCATAGATTGAAGAACCATCTTTTAACACGGTTACATCTTCAATATCTTTAACTTCAAGCATTGATAGCGGAGAAGAGCTGGTATACTGAATGATCCCAGAACCATAGTCTTCATCATCGTAGATCATTCCATCTACAATAAGTAAGGGTTTGTTTGTAGCATATAGCGAATTGAAACCTCTTAATGTAAGGTTTGCTCCGGCACCGGGAACACCAGATTTACGGGTACTGTGTAAACCGGCAACACGGCCTTGTAGAAAATCGCCAACCGACTCGTTTACCGGATTTCCCCATTGGCCTTTAGAAAAATCTACTGTTGTCGCAGCTTTAGGATTGGTATACTGCAGCTGCTTACCACCCGGTAGTTCAGACTCTTGATAGAATTGCGAGTAGCTTGTTTCAAAGAGTTCGATCTCCAGGTTGCTAGACTTATTGTTTAAAGGAAACACTTTGGTCTGAAATTCTTGTCCGCTGATGGTGAGTAGTGTATTAAGGTGAGGTACATTAATAGCAAATGTTCCATCCTCGTTACTAATCGCTGCAGAGAAGTTTTTTACCGCAATATTGATTCCCGAGATACCGGTGTTTGTGGCGGCATTTTTTATGATACCGGTAACCTCAATGCCTTTTTGAGAGGTGCTATCTACCGGGGTAGAATCATTGGTATCTTGAGCATACAATCCCTGCGTTACTCCGCTGCAGAGCAGTACACTTAGAATACAGGTTAGTTGTAATATTTTGAGCATAACAATTGGTTTAAAAGACATTACTTAATTACAGGTACTAGTTTTAAATAATCTAAGGTTAGTGTATTTGCACCTGCAGATCCGGTGTTGGCAGCAATAAGTGAGATTAGATCCAGCATACCTGCTTCGTCTAAAGTAAATTCACCTATGTACCGCTCCTGATAATCGTTTGGAGGAACATCGGTATAATCTAAGGTCGCAATAGGATCTGCAACCGTACCATCCTCTTGAAAAGTACCACCGAAACGTAAGCGTTGTGAGAAGGTGTTGTTTTGAATATCGTTAATTGCGCGCCAGTAAACCTGATAGGTTGTGCTGTAAAGGTTATTGGCATTGTAATAAATAGCAAACAAGGGTTCCCCGTGATTCTGAACCATAATGTCATAGAACATTTCTCCGGTAGGATCTTCTTTTTCGCGATAATACGTGTTTCCGCGCTTATCATCCTGACTGAAACCGGAAGGTTCTTCGCCTTCAATCCTTGTTGTAAGCAGGCGTGTTTCTAAAGGAACATCCAGGCTGCTCATCACATACACAATCCCATTACTTAGCTGAACTTCTTCAACAATATTATCTGTATTGATCGGGATTTTTACTCCAAATTTTGACGTAAGCGTGTCGGGTAAATTTTCACGTGCAATAGCTTTGTGCAAAGCCATATCTCTTACCGCAAAATAGCTGGCATATGTAGTTGTAGAATCCTCATTACTCTTAATAAGATAAGGCTCCAGCTTTTCTACTTCAGCATCATAAGCATCATCTTGTAATAAGAAAAAGGTGTATTTATTTTGCTCGTTGTTTAAGTTATAAACGTTTGTGAAAAACGAGTTTGTAAGAGAATCAGCAAACATCCCAGGCATATCTTCAGCATTTGCTTTGGCTACACTATCTCTGCGATATAAATTGAATTCATCAAGTTCAATTAAGAACGAACTCATTTTATTATCGGCAGTTGCGTTGATGTATTCCCAAATGTTTTGCTTAGGCGCAAGGGCTTTATCAACAATATGAAAAAGACCATTGGAAGCATATTGATCTGCGGTTACTACCTGAGCATCAGACATCACCGTACCGTTTTTAAACTCAAGGTACTTGTTAGAAAGCATTTGAACCGTTACTGTATCTGCTTCGGTTACCGATGAAACTGCGGTAAGCGCTATGTGGTTTTCTACAAAAAGTCTTTTTGCAGCATCACTCGCTAAAGCTTCACTCGCAACATTAGATAATGCTTCGTTAGTTGGTGCCCAAACCGTGTAGGTTTTAGAACCGGCCAGAATAGCGTCATAACCGGTTTCTTCTAAAAGTGCTCCAAAATCTGAAGTTTGCGAGCCAGATACGATCCTTTGCGTTAAGTTTTGCCCCAGATTATCATCTGTAGTGCTACTGTGATCTTCCCAAGGGTCTGAGCAAGCTGCTGTAGCAAGAAGTAAAAGTCCTGCTGCAAAAGCTTTAGTATATGTTTGTAATCTTATCATCCTCGTTTGGATTAATTTAGTTTAGTTGTTTTTGATTTATTCATCGATTAGTCCGTCACCACCTGCTTCCATTTTTGGATACAGTTGATCCATATCAACAGGTCTGAACTCTATAACGTCTATCCAAGATGGGCCACCAGCGTATGCCAATGATTCTAATGTTATAGTATGTCTTCCTGTAGTTGGAACTTCAATGATACCTGCTAATCTCGAGTTGAATCTGCTTGTTGTAATATTTAAGTGGCGTTTGTAACCCTGTGATTCTAGTACGCGTTCTGGTAAATCTGTGTTTCCGTACTCTGTGAAATTTATAAGTCTAGGTAAAGCTTCCCCATTAAATAAAGCGCGCACAGAACTTGAGGCACGACCATTTTGACGATAGGAAACCCAAACTTTATAGCGCCCTTTGATAAGTACAGGGGTTGTGAATTCCAAATTATTTATAACTCCGGTTCTATGTCTGAGAAGTTCAACAACGTCACCGTGCCAAGCCTGAGAAAGTTGAGCCCCATCACCTGTGGCAGCAGCTAAGTAACCCAATCTAAATGCTGCGTTTCCTTCCCAAGTTACTTCAGATAACTCTGATCTGGAAAGATCTGCATAGTTACCCGGCTTTCTAAATACCGAGCTCAACTGTCTAAATTCTGGTTGATCTGCAACATCGAAATATACGGGAGCAGGAAAACGTTTTTTGATAAAGAAGTTATCGTTTACATAATGTAGCACTCCGTTTGACGCAGTTACATCACTTTGAGATCTGTTGATTTGAACACCGGGTTCAAAAACGCCATTAAAAGTTTCTTCGTTAAGTAGTAAAGAATCGCTTGCAAGTTTAACGCTTATTACTTCAAGAGGTGCTTTAGTAAGAACCACAGATTTTACAGCAAGATCTGCCAAGTAGTCTAATTCTGGAATTATGCGATAAGCCACATAAAGATTAAGACTGTCAAGCGGGTTTGTAGGGTCATCAAGATGACTATAGCGCTCTTTTAAATCATTTAAAGTATTAAAACCTGCTTCTTGAAAAACCTCGTTTGTTTGAGCCAATACACTCACATGGCTAGAAATACTATCCTGATCGTAAGTTAACGGTTCATCTAAAGTGTCGTACCAGCCTGTTTCTCTGATCAGTTCGGCAAACAGCGATAAAGAAGGGTCTTCGTCAATAGTTTCGGCTAAAGTTTGATCTGCTACTTCCAAAGCTTTGTCAATCACGTGTATTACACCGTTACCCACTTCAACATTAGAAGAAATGATACGCGCATCTTTATTAACGGTAATATTAGACTGCCCGTCACGGTTTACAGCACCGGTGATCAAAAACTGACCTTGTAAACTAGGTGTGGCAATTTTACCATCATTAAATTGAACTGTAGTAAACACTTCATCGATAATATGCAATTTGGCTAACTCTTGCAGGTCTTCCATTGGGACATCTGCAACGTTTGAAGCTCCTAGATCACTTAGGTATTGATTTACTGCGTCATTTGTTGGTAAGAACAGCGTGTAGGTGCCATACGTATTCATAAATGATGCGTAATCTGTTACATCAAGAATTTCTAAGAACAGAGAATACTCTTCTTCATTAGCTCTTAGAAACTCGGTGATGTTCAACGTTTCGTCAGTTGATTCTTTATATTTTTCTTCTGTACAACTTAGAACCAAACCGGTAAAAACAACCAGTAGTGTAAGTGTGTATAACGAGGGTCTGAATAGTGTTTTCATAGCTTTCTAGTTATAAAATGGGTTCTGTGTTAAGGCTTTATTGGTAAACAGTTCAAATGTATTTATAGGTAAATAATGACTGTTGGGATCTCTCAATTTAGCAAGAATACTTTGCTGTTGACTCGCAGGAGCACTACGTAAAGCGACACCGAGTAAAATGTCTAGATTCTCGTAATTGTTCTTACGTGCATTGCGCAATACATCAAACCAGCGTTTACCTTCAAAGGCAAACTCACGAGCACGTTCTGCTAAGATGTATAATCTAATGTTGTCTTGATCTTCTGGAGTAACAAACTCCTGTGTTTGATCGATAGCTTCTCGAGTTTCTCTAAGATTCTCAATAATAGCAATCGCTTCTTCGCCGTTTCCTAATTCGTTGAGCGCTTCAGCTTTCATTAACAGGACATCAGCATAACGGTATACAAACCAGTGGGTGTCTGATTCCTGAAGGGCTTTTCTTTGGTTTTCGTTAAGTCCGGTAAATTTGTAAATCTCATTAGTTCCGGGTACAAGGGAAGCACGCTCACCACGTACATCTTTGTTTTCAGGGTCATCAAAATCAACACCAAAAACTTCTTCCAATACTGGTGGAGCAGCCAAATACTGAGGCTGTTGCAAGAATATTTGATAGAACGGATTACGGTTTTCAGGCGTGTATTGTAGTTCAAAAATACTTTCGGTAGAATTTCCTTGTGCAAACACAATGTTGAACCATTGCGGACTCGCATCAATCAATTCAAACTGTCCAGAATTTATTACTTTATCGGCAGCAACAATCGCTTCCTGATAGTTTTCCATCCATAAATGCACATCGGCTTGCATCGCGTTGATCGCATATTTTGTTATACGCCCTTTATTTTCAGGAACGTTACCATAATCTTCGACACTTAAGCGTTCGGCTTCATTTAAATCTGTTAGAACCTGAGCAAATATCTGATCCTGTGGTGTCGCAGGAAGTTGAAAATTATCACCATCAGACAAAGTTGCATCTAGCTTTAACGGAACATCTTTAAAAGATCTTGCCAGAGTAAAGTAGAGATACGCTCGTATGGCTAATGCTTCAGAGATGTAGTTGTTTAATTCACTTGACTCAATTGTAGGATCAATTTCAAGCACTCCCGGTGCTAGGTCGATTACCGTGTTGCAATAGTTTATGATTCGGTAAAACTGAGACCAGGTAGTGATACTGTTAGAAGGTAAAATATTTGTAGTAATGATATCACTCTGGTCATTTGAGGTAAACGCTCCAGGAGCAACCATACCTCCTCTAAGCTCACCATACATAAAAATGTATTCGGCTAGTGTAAGATCGTTTTCAGACGGAGGTGTATTAAGCATAGCAGAATAAATACCTACTACAGCAGCCTGAACATCTTCTTTGGTTTGCCAAAACTCCTGGCGTACCGTACCATTCTCAGGTCGAAGGTCTAAATAGCTATCGCAAGACAAACTAAGTGCTGCCAGAAGGATAGCGAGTATATGTGTAATTCTAGTGTGCATAGATCAATTTTTTCTAATTAAAATCTTGTTTGTATTCCTAAAGTAAATCGACGTGTTGGAGGCGTACGTGAATAATCGATAGCCATTCCAAAAGGATCACCTCCGCGCATGTTTACTTCCGGATCCTGACCGCGATAGTTTGTGAATGTAAGCAGGTTATCTGCTGTTACATATACACGTAAGTCGTCAAGTTTCCATTTTTTAAGGAAGGGTTTTGTGAAATTATAACTGAAGGTCGCAGAGCGAAAACGTACAAAAGAAGCGTCTTCTACATAGCGGTCAGATCCTAACCAGTTATAACCAGCTCCATAAATCGCACGCGGCATATCGGTTTGATCACCAGGGTTTCTCCATCTTGAAAGTACAGCGGTACTTTGATTATCGTAGGTGTACATATTAGTGGTTAACATATCGGTACCGTTTACGATATCGTAATCAAGGCGATAAGTAAAGAACAATAACAACTTAAACTGATCATTAAATGTTACCGAAGGTCCAAAACCACCGGTGAATTTAGGGTTACTGTTTCCTAAATAAACCACGTCACGACTGTCGATGTTTCCATCTTTGTTGATGTCTTCGTAGATTGCATCCCCAGGTTGAAATACATAATCTGTATTTGGATAGTTAAAACGCATATAAACGGTTTGACCATTAGGACCGGTAATTACATTGCCATTAGCATCACGCGCCTGTGTAGACTCAAGATCCGGGTAAACTCCTTTAAAGCGATATCCGTAGAAAGAACCAAATGGATTATCTGTTTGTAAGAATCTTTTGAATTCTCCATTACGGTCAACGTTACCACGCTCGTTAGGATAGAACTCAGAGATCTCACGAATGATATTCTGGTTACGTGCAATGTTGAAATTGAAGTCTACTTTCCATTTGTCGGTTTTAACCGGAGTGGTATATAAACCTACTTCCCAACCTTGGTTGTCTAGCGTACCTACGTTTTGGTCAGACAAGTTGTTGTAACCTGATACTGTGGTCAAATCAACATTTTGGAATAAAAGATCTTCGGTTCTGTTTTTGTACACGTCTACATCAAGCATTATTCTTCGGTCGAACAGCTGTAGATTTAAACCAATGTTTTGTCCTGTTAAGGTTTCCCAACGCAGATTCTCTAATTCAATATTTTGAGGGTAAACTCCGCTCATTCCTAAATATTCAGAATTGAAGTTTCCGTAGATATTAAAATATCGGTAATCATATCTTGGTGCGCGACCTGACTGCCCGTAACTAGCTCTGAAACTAAAGTCATCAACAAAATCAAAATCTTGCATAAAAGGCTCGCCAGAAACTCTCCATCTCGCTGATGCAGAAGGGAAAAGGGCATAACGGTTACCCGGGCCAAATTTTGAATTCCCGTCGCCACGTACACCTACGTTAAGAATATAACGGTCTAGAAGGCTATACTGCGCGTTTACTAATGCCGCTACGTTACGCGACTGACTGTTATTGTTATAAAGTTGCAATTCGGCATTTTGCGTTCTTGAAGGAACCGAAGGATCTGTAAGCAATGAAGACGCTGTGTTTGAAGTCAATGCTTGGTGTGACTCGTATCTAAAATCATTAGTTTGAATAGAAAGGAGCGTTTGTAAACTATGGTCTTTTCCTATATCTGGAGTATAAATGAAATTGGTTTTAGAAGTCACACTCGCAATATCAACATCTGCATCTGAAGCTTGGTTTACCACCGTTTCAGTAAAAGGTCTTCCAGTCGCATTTTGCGGTAAAAAGGCTTTAGCTTTTGTACTGTTGAAGTCAAACTGTAAGTCGAATGTAGAGATCAAACGACTTGGGATCAAGTCAACTTTCAAGTTAAAGTGCGGTACGATACGTTCACCGGTTTGCTCATTAGAGGCATACTCTGCCATAGCCACCGGGTTATAGGTTCTGCTGTAAGCACCTTGAATGTTTTGAGCAGGGGAGAAGTAGTTAGGAGTTAAGTCTCCTACATCGTCATATTCAAAAATACTCATGTTTGGCATTTTTGTATAAGCGACACTTCTTAAGCGATCTCCATTACCGGTTCCGTTTACGTAGTTACGATCTGTAACCGTATGCGTATAGGCAATATCTGCTTTAAATCGAATACGGTCAGAAACCACATAGTCTAAATTTAGACGACCGTTGATACGCTGAAAAGCGGTTCCCTTAGTAACCCCTTTAGAATCATAATATCCTACAGAAGTATAATATCTTGCTTTCTCACCACCACCTTGTAATGAAAGGTTGTGTTCTCCAGTTAGACCTGTTTGAGAAATAGCATCTACCCAATTGGTGTTGTTTCCGTAATTTTTAAAGAAATACACTTCTTGAGGGTCGTATTGAAATTCTTTAACGGTAAGCGTATTCAAAGGAGTACCATTACGATTCATAAATTCCTCCGGAATCAATTGCGAATATTGATCACCGCTAAGCATAGGGATCGTCTGTGGTAATTGCATATAAGTACCTCTAAAGGTGTATCCAATTTTAGGAGCCCCTATAGAACCACGTTTCGTGTTGATCACAAGTACACCACTTGCTGCACGCGCTCCCCACATTGCAGTAGCAGCGGCATCTTTTAAAATAGTAATACTTTCAATATCAGATGGAGCAATATTCAATAAGGCAGCATAGCCTTGTTCATCTGCTGAACCAAAGTTGAAATCCTCAGGGATTGAAGTTTCGTAGGGCATTCCATCTACAACAACTAAAGGGTCTGAAGAACCTGTAATCGATGAAGTACCACGTATACGTATTTGCATCCCTGCACCAGGGTCACCTGAATTTGCTGTAATATCTACACCGGGTACACGCCCTTGAAGTGCTTCATCAATAGATGCAGCTTGTGTGTTTTCTACATCGGCAGCTTTAACGGTAACCGTACTGGTCGTCATGTTCCGTTCAGAAATGTCTAAAAGACCGCTTTCTGTTGGTTTTTCAACGCTAATCATAACTTCATCCAACTCATCTACAGAAGGTGTAAGGTTGATGGTATAGCTGGATTTACCGGTAAGCGGTATCGTTTGCGAGGTATACCCTAAGGTTGAAATTACCAGTTTGTTGTTTCTGTTTTTTATACGAATTGCAAAGTTTCCATCAAAATCTGCAATCACCCCGGTTACGGTACGATTTTCCGCATCTTGCTCTGCAATCGTTGCTCCGGGAATAGGTTGGTTATTTGAACTATCTAAAATGGTCCCCCGAACTACCATATTGGCGTCTTGCCCATAGAAAGGATTAGCGGCAAAAACTATAAGGAGTACGGTGAAACAATAAAATATAGTTGTGTTAAGTTGTCTCATCTTATTCGGTATATAAAAGGTAGTTGTCTACTAGGTGGATTAAACTTCGGTCTGCGAGATTGTTACTTTCGCTTGGGATATAATTAACGATACGGCCTGCTGAATCGACAAAACTTAATTCTCCCGGACTGGTGACTAAGCCTATGTAAGTCTTTTCTCCAATACCATCACGACGTAAGGTTTCGATTTGGCCGCTTAATAATCCATCATCAGAAGCGGTGCGTGTAGCAAGAATATGGTAGCGTATAAAGTCTGCCACTTGATCTTGTTGGCCCGAAAGTGGAGGATTAAACTCAGGAGTTCCTGTAGCCGGATCGCCGGGCAATATGCCATCGCGTACAGCTTGTTCAATTGCAGCATTATTAGGAATCACAAAAGTATATGAAGTACCTAGTTCTACTCCGGTTATGGTGCCTGCAGCTGGATCATAAAGAGGAGAGTTTCTTAAATAATTGTAGAAATTTGCATATTCAGATCCTGGCTCTTCAGCAAGACGCATAATATCCATTCCTTGAGCCTCTTCACTAAACTGAAGAAGATTGTCTATATAATACGTGCGTCCGTTGCGTTGATCTTCAAAGCCAATGATGTTTACACGATCTCCAATAACTTCATTTCCTGCGGCGTAAACCGTATTGTTTTCCCATTTAATGTATTCTCCAGGAAGATCAAAGTCTCCTGATCGTATAATACCCGAACCAGAAAGGTCATTCAGTTCGTCATTAGGTGTAGGTACGATGCCATTATAAAGAATACGTAGTAAGCGAGATCGAGCTATAGTACCAGTAACAACATTTCCTGTTGCCGGGTCTGTAAACACCCATTCTTCTCTGTTGATATTGTAATCGTATCCTAAATCTCTCAACACGTTGTCAGAAGGAAGAAAAAGCGTGTACCTACTATTAATATTGCTTATGATCTCACGATATCCTGATCCGTCATTATAAAGACGTGTCGCTAAAGTGAATTCAGGATCCAAGTAAGCAGAGGTATAAACGCTAAAAAATAAATTGGACTCTTGTACTTTTGAGGTTCCGTAGAAAAATCCGTTGCTCAGTATTTCAGCCTCCTCAACTTCTGTATTGATGTCAATTCTTATGTCTTCTTCTAAAGCATTACTATAGGCTTCTGCAATCGATGGCCATACAGCATTTTGAACCATATGTGCATTTATAAAGTCTTCAAAAACATATTTTGGAAGTTGATCTAGAGATGGGTAATTTTTTAATAAAACTTCATCAATAAAATCTTGTAAAACATCATTTTGAGGAACAAACAGCGTATACGCATCGCTTTGACCATCATTGTCTGCTTCTTTAATAAAGTTTTCATTATTGGGTGAAAATGATAACGCAGGATCATAAACCTTTACATAAACCTGATCAGTATTTCTGGTGAAATTTTGATAGGTAGTTGTTGCATCCTGATCAAATACATAATTTACCAGATTGTCTTCGAGAAGACTTCTAAAAATACTGTAGTTGGGAGATTGTTCTAGTTTCTGATCTAAATTAACAAGAGGAAGTGAAACCTTATCTACCTCGTGAATTATTCCGTTTTCAGCAATAATATCTGCTGCGACAGTTTCTGCTGCTAATACATTAAAACCGGTGTAGGTTTCTTCAGGAAAGAAAAAATTATAGTCATAAGCACCTAAATTGTTGGTTGCCATGAATTCATCTACAAAGTAAGTAAGATACTTGTTATTGTTATCCCCCGGAATATAAGGATCACCTCCCGGCGCATTATTCCTATTAGAAGAAGCGACAACGATTTCGTTTCCATCTACTGTTTTAGTTTCAAAACCGTCATAATAAGCAGTTCTTCTTCTAAAGGCGTTATCTTCTTCCCAGCCTACGTTTGATTGGTAATCAGAAAGACGTTCTGTTCTAAATGCGTTATAAATAAGAGCGTATCTCACGATCTTATTTGCCATAACGGAATCGATTTCATTAACGTCTGAAATTCCTTGTTCTTGAAAGAAACGTTCAAAAGCCTCGTCGTTAGGCGCCATCATGGTCCAATATCCGGCTTTACCCAGAATATCTTTGTAATTGGCTTTTTCGATCAGACGCGTAAGGTTTGTAAAATTGCCCTGCGCTTCAAGTTGTTGATAGATAGGATCTTCAAGATCATCAGGCCTTGCATAGTACTCATCAAATTCCTTAGAGCTACAACCCGCGATAACGATTGCGCAAAATAGGTACGATAAGTACGAGAGTAATGGTCTATTCATTTAGTTGTTGATTATAGTAGTTATACTATGAATACAATTTAGCGTAAAATTAAATTGATTCAATATTATTAATCAGGATGTTAAATTAATTAACACTCAAATTTATAATGATGATCTTTTTTAAGTATCCTGCTCTAACCTGCTTATGCTTAACTAAATCCTTTAAGTATAGTTATTTGTTGAATCCTGAATCCTAGCTAAAGCCTTTGTTTGGTTGAGATACGTGTAAATTTTACATTAATAAAAAAATTAACAACTTTTTAGAGTTCAAGACTATATGATGATTAAAATGCCAATTTTAGAGTGTATTTGGAGTGGTTTTTTGGTCAAAATTGAGGGGCAAAATGATAAATCAGACCAATAACAGGGCTAATTTCAATCATTCTTTTGATAAGTTGAAAGAGAATATTAGATTTGTGTAATCGATTGTATTTTTATAAACTACAAAAGAAATCGATTTCGTATTTTAAAAATCGCTGTATATGAAGCAAAAGATTCCTTACCAAGCATTTATTCCTTTAGTCCTTTTCTTGTTTTTTATGGGCTGTAAAGAGCGTCGGCAAACCGAAAATATCTCCGCTTCTGTTAAAATGAAATCAGAACCTGTAAATCAAAAATGGTCTGAGCAAATGGCGCAGTCTATTATGACTCGGCATCCAGAGTCTTATCAGATCGAAGATCGAGACACTCCAAAATGGGGGTATACGCATGGTCTTGTGCTTAATGCTTTTTTACAACTGTATAAAGAGACGGGAGATGAAACATATTATAATTATGTAAAAGGCTATTTAGACGAACTCATCAATGCAGATGGTTCAATAAAAACCTACCCTTTTGAAGACTATAATATAGATAAGATCAATCCCGGTAAACTGCTTTTTACCTTTTATGAAAAGACTAGGGAAGAAAAGTATCTTAAAGCGATGCAGCTTTTAAGAAAGCAACTTGAAGAACATCCGCGTACATCACAAGGTGGTTTTTGGCATAAGAAGCGTTACCCAAGTCAGATGTGGTTAGATGGTCTTTATATGGGGGCGCCTTATTATGCGCAATATGCAGTCACTTATGGTGATGCTGAGAATTTAGCTGATGTTGCAAAACAGTTTGAACTCATTCAGGAACATGCAATTGATCCCGAAACAAAACTTTTATATCACGGTTGGGATGAAAGTAAAGAACAAAAATGGGCAAATCCCGTGACAGGGGTTTCACCCAATTTCTGGTCGCGTTCTTTAGGTTGGTACGCGATGGCTTTAGTTGATGTTCTTGATTACTTTCCCGAAGATCATCCTAAAAGAGCGCTGTTAATTTCGTACTTGAATCAGCTCGTAGAAGCGCTAATTCCTTTTCAGCATGAAAGCGGTTTATGGTACCAAGTGCCTACAATGGGTGATAAGGAAGGAAATTATTTAGAAGCTTCGGGATCAGCAATGTTTGCTTATGCCATTGCAAAAGGTGTGAATAAACGTTATCTTGACACTTATTTTAAAACGGTCGCGAATAAAGCTTTTGACGGGTTAACTCAAAAGCTGATCAAACGTAATGATGATGGTACCATTACACTTACCCAAGTTTGTGCAGTGGCCGGTCTTGGGGGAGATCCGTATCGCGATGGTTCTTATGAGTATTATGTTAATGAACGCATTCAAACTAATGATCCTAAAGGAACCGGCCCTTTTATTATGGCTGCGCTTCAATTAGGACGCTAACCATTTATATCTAATTAAATTATGAAATTAAACCTTGTTCTAGGTGCGGCATTGCTCGCTGCTTTTGTGTCTTGTAAAGAAAAAAAAGATAAGAATATTGTAGAAGAAATCGTAGAAATAGAGGAGGTGACTCCTGAAACTTATGCAGAGATTTCAATTAAAAAAGGAGGGTCTTGGAAGGAAGGCTCACGGGAGTATGATGGCGGAGCATTTGAAAATGTTGACGAACTAGTCGTTCCTGAAGAGCATACAGATCATTCTTGGTATATACGTTATGAAGGTCCGGGTTGGGAGAATAAACAAATCGCCTATCGCCTATATCTAGACTGGAGAAATGCAATGGATATTTTTGGTAAAAAAGTAGATACGCTGGTGCTTCCATACGTAGGGACAGATGGTTTTGATTCCTATCATAACAATGCACCTTGGGGGCAAGACATTCTTAAAGCCGGGAAATCTATGGGGATTGGCGGCTATGGAAGATTCACCGGTGACACGATCGCGCATTTTAACGAAGTAGCAAAAACAAGCGTTAAGGTGGCTAATGAGGAGGCACATTCTAGTGTAACTATTGATTATGAAGGTTGGAAAACCGGAGACGTCACTACCGATTTAAAATCGGTGATCAGTATTTTTCCTGAAGATCGTTTCCTTAAGGCAGAGCTTACGCCTAATACTTCCTTTGAAGGTTTGGCTACGGGTATCGTAAAATTTGATGATATTCCTGTAATGGAAGCGACCAGTGAAAGTGGTGCTTGGGCATACATTGCAACCTATGGTGTGCAAACCCTAGCCGGTGAAAATGATCAATTAGGAATGGCGATCTTCTATAAAACAGATCAGGCTAAAGCAACAGAAGGTCCGCACGACCACTTAGTCGTGTTCAATGCTTCAACAGAAACACAAACCTATTATATTTTAAGTGCCTGGGATCAAGAACAAGATGGTATCAAGTCTAAAGAAGCTTTTGAGCAGGATTTAAACGAAAAATTAGCAACACTTGATGCAAATGGTATGCTAGAATAGGTGTACCATACAGTACAGGATAAGCATCGTTCTTGTGATATTTATATTTGACTCATTGCGAACATTACGATCGTAACCTTAAGATAAAATGTAAATTTTACATTTATAAAATAGAATTGTAAATTTGAGAAAAGTCAGTGGCGCGATGAGACGCTTATGACCTTGTTTTATTCATAAAAGATTGCCGGTTTCTGAAGGTGATCATTGAAAAACGAATCAAATTTTAATCTGAAAAAACACAAAATGACAAAATCAGAATTTAGATACGCCCACCATCCAGAAGATGCAAAGCGATACACAACCCAAGAATTAAGAGATCATTTTTTGATCCCAGAATTATTTGTAAAAGATGAGATCAACCTTACTTATACAATGTATGATAGATACATTGCAGGAGGTGCATTTCCGGTGGATAAAGCCTTAAAACTTGAAGCGATAGATGAGTTGAAAGCTGAGCATTTCTTAGATCGAAGAGAGCTTGGGGTGATCAATGTAGGTGGAAAAGGTAAAATCACTGTTGATGGTGAAGCTTATGAAATTGGACATCGCGAGGCGGTTTACGTAGGTAGAGGTGTAAAAGAGGTGATTTTTGAAGCGACTGATGAGCAGCCGTATTTCTATATCAATTCTGCTCCGGCGCATAAGGCATACCCTACAAAAAAGGTAACCAAAGCAGATGCCGAGGTTGTTGAGTTGGGCGACACCAAGACTTCAAATAAGCGTGTTATTAATAAGCTTCTTGTAAATAGTGTGGTAGAAACTTGCCAGTTGCAAATGGGAATGACTGAGCTTCAAGAAGGAAATGTATGGAATACGATGCCGCCACACACGCACGAGCGTAGAATGGAAGTATATTTCTATTTCGACTTAGAAGAAGGGCAAACCATCAGCCATTTTATGGGGCAGCCACACGAGACCCGTCATATTTTTATGAAAAATCATCAGGCGGTAATTTCTCCGGAGTGGTCAATTCACGCAGGTGCAGGAACTTCTAACTATACCTTCATTTGGGGAATGGCAGGAGAGAACCTGGATTATGGCGATATGGATAAAGTAACTCCAGACGAATTAAAATAAAGACAGTATGAGTTTTTTTAGTTTAGAAGGAAAAACAGCTTTAGTAACCGGTTGTAAACGTGGAATTGGCTTCGCAATGGCAGAAGCTTTAGCAGAAGCGGGTGCAGATATCCTTGGCGTATCTGCGTCTTTAGAGACTTCGGGTTCTGCTATAGAAAAGGCTGTTTTGGCCACGGGTAAAAAATTTACAGGATATCAATGTGATTTTTCAGATCGCAAATCGCTCTATGCTTTTATTGAAAAAGTAAAGTCAGAGAACAGTAAGATCGATATTCTCGTAAATAATGCCGGGACTATTTTAAGAGCACCGGCCGCAGAGCACAGCGATGAGTACTGGGACAAAGTGATCGAAGTAAATCAAAATGCCCAGTTTATTTTGAGTCGTGAACTGGGTAAAGAAATGGTGAAACGAGGGAGTGGTAAAATCATATTCACAGCCTCTCTGCTCACTTTTCAAGGTGGAATTACCGTTCCCGGATACGCTGCTTCTAAAGGTGCTATAGGCCAGCTTACGATGGCTTTGTCTAACGAGTGGGCAGGTAAAGGAGTGCAGGTAAATGCAATAGCTCCGGGATATATCGCTACAGATAATACCGAAGCTTTACGTGATGATCCAGACCGCAGTGCCTCCATTCTTGCACGTATTCCTGCAGGTAGATGGGGAAAACCAGAAGATTTTAAAGGCCCTATAATTTTCCTTGCATCACCTGCAAGTGATTATATGAGCGGGACTGTAATGACCGTTGATGGCGGTTGGATGGGTAGATAATACCAAAAATAAAACAAGATTATGAGTACAGCAGATACAGCAAGCCGTGTGAAGAACACGTTTATTACAGATAACTTTCTTTTGCAAAATAAATATGCAGAAGAACTTTATCACAAGTATGCGGCACCACAACCTATAATCGATTACCACAATCATCTGCCACCGGCAGAGATTGTGGCAGATCGTCAATTTGAGACGATTTCTCAGGTGTGGCTTAGTGGTGATCATTATAAATGGCGGGCCATGCGCACGCTTGGTGTAAATGAGCGTTTTATCACTGGTGACGCTAGTGATGAGGAAAAGTTTTTAGCTTGGGCAAAGACTGTTCCCCACACGTTGCGTAATCCATTGTATCATTGGACGCATCTTGAGTTGAAGCGTTATTTTGATATTGATGAATTGCTTAATGAGCAGTCTGGTCCGGAGATCTATAAGGAAGTGAATCGCCAGTTACAGCTTAAAGAAAACAGCTGTCGCGGTTTGCTAAAGCAAATGAATGTAGAGACGGTTTGTACTACAGAAGATCCACTTGATACGCTAGAGCAACATCGTAAGTATGATGGTAAAAAGGCTGGACTCAATATGAGCACAGCTTTTCGTCCTGATAAAGCAATTTTGATTGAAGCTGAAGGTTTTAATGCTTATCTAAATGAGCTGGAGGATGTAGCCAAAATAAGTATTGCTACGTATACAGATCTGCAGGATGCCTTACGTCAGCGTATCGACTTTTTTCACGAGAACGGCTGCAGACTTTGTGATCACGGCTTAAACCAGATTTCTTGGGCAGAAGCTTCAGAAGCAGAGATCAAAGAGATCTTTAAAAAGCGCCGGGGAGGTGCAGATCTAGCACCGCAAGAAGTAGAGCAATTTAAAACGGCTATTCTGCTCTTTTTAGGAGAAACCTATCACGAATTAGGTTGGGTTCAGCAGTTTCACTTGGGAGCTTTACGCAATAATAATAAACGAATGCTGGCTCAATTAGGTCCGGATACCGGATGGGATTCGATAGGTGATTATTCACAGGCAGAAGCTTTATCTAATTTTCTAAACGCTTTAGACAGCAAAGACAAATTGACCAAAACCATCATTTACAATTTGAACCCTTCAGACAATGAAGTGATGGCGACGATGATAGGAAATTTTAATGATGGAAGCGTGAAAGGTAAAGTACAACTTGGTTCCGGATGGTGGTTTTTAGATCAGAAAGACGGGATGGAAAAACAAATGAACGCGCTTTCTAATATGGGGCTCATCAGTTGTTTTGTTGGAATGTTAACAGACAGCCGTAGCTTTTTATCTTTTCCGCGTCACGAGTATTTTAGAAGAGTTTTATGCAATCTTTTTGGTCAAGAAATCGCTTCTGGTGAATTGCCTAATGATATGGATCTGGTGGGGCAAACTATTGCTAATATTAGCTATCATAACGCTAAGGAATATTTCAACTTCTAGAATAGGATGGGTACAACTCAAAAAATAGTCACCTTTGGTGAAGTGTTGCTTAGGCTTTCTCCCGCAGAAAACCGAAAGCTATCACAAGCAAAATCCCTAGATTTTTTCTTTGGAGGTACCGAGATGAATGTAGGGGCTTCTTTAGCTGTTTTAGGCGAAGATGTGGCACACATTACCGCAGTTTCTGATGATATAGTGGGTGATGCTGCGTTAGCGAGTATGAGACAATATGGGCTTGATGTTTCAGCCGTTCAAAAAGTAGCACATCCTATAGGTCAATATTTACTTGAAGTAGGTTCTGGAATGCGCAGCAGTCAGATTGCTTACAATCGTTTGAATGGTTCATTTGCCAATATTCAGCCTGAAACTATAAACTGGGATCAGACTTTTGAAGATGCAGCTTTTTTTCATTGGACGGGTATTACACCGGCAATTTCTGAGGCTGCTTACCAAGCTTTAAAAGCCGCTTTGATTTCCGCGAATGCGAAAGGATTACAAATCACTGCAGATCCTGCATATCGAAGTAATCTGTGGCAATATGGGCGTAACGGTCAGGAGGTTTTGAAAGAACTCGTAGGGCTTTCAACCATTTTTATTGGTGGCGTAAACGAGATCAATGAAATTCTGGGAACTTCTTTTGAATTGAATCAGGAAGGCTTTATCGCCGCAAGCAAAAAGTTGATGACCGAATGTCCCAATATCAAGCAGGTTTTTGATAAAATACGAACCGGTTTAAGTGCTTCCTGGCAAAAGATTTATGGGCGAGCTTGGGTTGATCAAACCTATATAGAAACCAATGAACTTGAAATCACACAAGTGGTTGATCGCATTGGTACCGGTGATGCTTACGCAGCTGGTTTGATTTATGGTTTACTTCATTATGATGCTGAAAAAGCCTTGAATTTTGCTAATGCCGCGTGTGCATTGAAGCATACCATTTTGGGAGATGTGAACTTAGTTTCTGTAGCTGAAATAACCGAAGTTATGCAAGGCAATACAGGAGGAAGAATTAAAAGATAAAAAAATACTTAATGGCAAAATATACTCGAATAGAAGTAGTGCTTCAGATGAAAGAAAATGGGATTGTACCGGTTTTCTATAATGCAGATCTAGAGGTTTGTAAACAGGTTTTAAAGGCTTGTTATGATGGAGGATTACGCACTTTTGAGTTTACCAATCGTGGCGATTATGCGCACGAAGTTTTTGGCGAACTCAACAAATTTGCTAAGGCAGAACTCGACGGGATGATGATGGGAGTGGGTTCGGTTTTAGATGCCGGCACGTCATCGTTGTACATTCAGCTGGGAGCAGATTTTATTGTTTCACCGGTGGTTAATGCCGAAATGGCAAAAGCGTGTAACCGTCGAAAAGTAGCCTGGATGCCGGGATGTGGTTCGGTTTCTGAAATTTCGTATGCCGAAGAATTGGGAGCAGAAGTGGTTAAGATATTCCCAGGTGCGCAGGTAGGAGGTCCGGCTTTTGTTAAAGGAGTTAAAGGGCCATTACCTTGGGCAAGCATTATGCCTACCGGAGGTGTGAGCCCAACCGAAGAAAACCTTAAAGAATGGTTTGCAGCCGGTGTACACTGTGTAGGAATAGGATCAAAACTCTTCATTAAAAATGCTGAAGGCGCATTTGATTACGCTGCCATTAGCAGTAAAATTAAAGAAGCGCTTCAGCTGGTTAAAACCTTACGTTCATGAAAAGTTTAAAACACGTATTCGTTTTTACGCTGGCAACCGTATTGCTGTTAAGTAATTACAGCTGTACAGAGGCTTCTGATACCCGCGTTATCAAACTTGCTCACGGGCTGGATGTAACACATCCCGTACATAAAGCGATGGTCTTTATGGGCGAACGCCTGAAGGAAAAGTCAGCTGGGAAAATGAGTTTAGATATTTATCCCAGTCAGCAGTTAGGTTCTGAGCGTGAATGCCTGGAGCTTTTGCAAATAGGTAGTCTGGGAATGACAAAAGTATCTACCGGTGTTCTTGAGAATTTTGCTCCACAACTTAAAGTTTTTGGTCTCCCCTTTTTGTTTAGAGATGCAGAACATCGTTTTGCTGTATTAGAGGGAGAGATCGGCGAAAAGCTTTTGAGTTCAAGTATCCCGCAGCGTTTAAAAGGACTTACTTTTTATGATGC
The DNA here is from genome assembly GCF_000152985.1 of Leeuwenhoekiella blandensis MED217. Lineage (GTDB taxonomy): Bacteria > Bacteroidota > Bacteroidia > Flavobacteriales > Flavobacteriaceae > Leeuwenhoekiella > Leeuwenhoekiella blandensis. The sequence continues at coordinate 1,051,248 of NZ_CH672395.1, forward strand.
AGGAAGCCGTAGTTTTTATACAAAAGAGCCCGTTGAAACTCCAGAAGATTTAGAAGGCTTAAAACTTCGTGTGATGGAGAGTCAAACCGCTATGAATATGGTGAAAAACTTAGGAGGTTCGCCTACGCCTATTGCTTGGGGTGAGTTATACACCGCTTTGCAGCAAGGTGTTGTAGATGGTGCAGAAAATAACCTGCCCAGCTTTTACTTATCGCATCATTATGAAGTGTGTAAATATTTTGTGGTAGACGAGCACACGGCATTACCTGACGAACTTTTAATAAGTACATTGATCTGGAATGACTTGTCTGAAGAAGAACAAAAATGGGTGAAGGAAGCAGCCGACGAATCGCTCGAGTTTGAAAAGAAAATTTGGCACGAAGCAGAGATGGAAGCCCTTGCAGAAATTCAAAAGGCAGGAGTTGAAGTTATAACTCCAGATAAAGAACCCTTTCGCAATCGTGTGAAATCGATGTATGAGCAATTTTCTGAAGATCCTGATATGAAAGAACTCATTGAAGCAATTCAAGCGGTTAAAACCAATTAATATGAAACAAAAGTTAGACAAAATCCTTGGAGCTATTTTAGTTTTTCTAATGGCTTCAATCGTTATCGCAGTGCTTTGGCAAGTGTTTTCACGTTATGTGCTTCAGTCTGCGAGTTCGTTTACCGAAGAAATCGCGCGGTATTTATTGATCTGGATTGGTATTCTGGGAGCAGCATATGCCGCGGGCCAACAAGACCATTTGGCGATTAATATTCTTCCGCCTAAGCTCGATGAAAAAAGCCGAATCAAACTTCGTATTGGGATCAATATCCTGATTATGTTGTTTGCATTTTTTGCACTCATCGTTGGTGGTGCAAATTTGGTTTACGTCAATTTTGAATTAGGACAATACTCTGCAGCCTTGGGATTACCCTTAGGAGTTGTTTATGCAGTATTACCTATCAGCGGAATTTTAATTATCTGGTATAAAGCCATTGAATTGGCTAATCCTCAAAAATATTTAGCCTAATGATCGAAGTTTTAATTCTTGTATTGGTATTTTTTGTGTTGTTAGGTATTGGGGTTCCGGTGGCTTGGTCTATTGGTATTTCTTGCCTCTTAACCATTATGGTTTCTATAGATTCGCTAGCTAGTGTTACCACGATAGCCCAGCGTATGGCAACCGGTTTAGACAGTTTTTCACTCTTGGCAATTCCGCTTTTTGTACTTGCGGGGCAAATCATGAATCAAGGAGGTATCGCTCTGCGACTCATCAATTTTGCAAAAGCCTTAATGGGAGCTTTGCCAGGTGGACTCATCTATGTCAACGTCATTGCAGCGATGCTTTTTGGAGCGATCTCAGGATCTGCGGTAGCTGCAACTTCTGCAATTGGTGGAATTCTAGGGCCTTTTATGGAAAAAGAAAATTATTCTAAAGAGTTTGGGGCAGCGATTAATATTACTGCTTCAACTACGGGATTGATCATTCCTCCCTCTAATGTGTTGATCGTGTATTCTCTAGCGAGTGGTGGCGTTTCTATTGCGTCACTCTTTTTAGCAGGCTATATTCCTGGAATTTTAATGGGACTCGCTCTGATGCTTGTCGCTGCATTTTGGATCAAAAAGAAAGGATATCCGGCAGGAGAACGTAGTAGTCTAGGAGCTGTTTTGAAGACCTTTTTAGACGCTTTACCTAGCCTCTTGTTACTTGTAGTCGTAATTGGAGGTATTGTAACCGGTATTTTTACCGCAACTGAAGCTTCAGGGATTGCAGTTTTGTACTGCTTAGTATTGTCTTTTGCCTATCGCGAGTTAAAAGTATCTAGCCTAAAAAGTATCTTCTTAAATTCTGTGGGTACTACAGCTATTGTAATGCTTTTGATCGCTACTTCTATGAGCATGTCTTGGGTGATGTCTTTTGAAAATATTCCACAAAATGTAAGTGCTGCTCTGCTTTCACTTAGCGAAAACAAATTTGTAATACTCATCATCATCAACATCCTGCTTTTATTTGTGGGTACTTTTATGGATATGACTCCCGCAGTCTTGATTTTTACACCTATATTTTTGCCGGTAGTAACCAGCATGGGTGTAGAGCCTGTACAATTTGGAATTATGATGGTGATGAACCTGTGTGTGGGACTTTGTACACCACCGGTGGGCGCAGTACTTTTTATTGGAGTAGGAGTCGCTAAAACATCTATCCAGAAAATTATGAAGCCGTTGCTGCCACTTTATGCCGTTATGGCGATTATCTTATTAATGGTGACTTTTATCCCGGCAATAAGCCTTTGGTTACCGTCACTCTTTGAATAAAACTAACCTATTTCAACCTAGATTAACCTATGGAAAACTTAAACAGAACTAACGTGGGATATACCGAAAAACTACCTATAAAAGTCATTCAATATGGCGAGGGTAATTTTTTGAGAGCCTTCGTAGATTACATTATAGATAAACTGAATAAAGAAGCCAACTTTAACGCCGGAGTTGCAGTAATTCAACCTCTTGCAGGCGGAATGGTGGGGATGTTGAATGAACAGGACGGACTTTACAACTTGTTTTTAAGAGGTATTAAAAATGGGGAAGAGACCGAAGAGATTCATACCATTTCTTGCGTTCAAGACGGAATTAACCCCTACGACGATTATGAGCGGTATCTGGCCTTAGCCGAAGGTGAAGATCTAGAGTTTTTGATCTCAAACACTACTGAAGCAGGAATTAGTTTTGACGACAGTGATACGCTAGAGGGTACACCGCATTCTAGTTTTCCGGCAAAAGTTACTGCCCTTCTATATAAACGCTTCAATCATTTTGATGGAGCAGCAGATAAAGGACTTACGATCATCCCTTGTGAATTGATCAACCATAATGCAGATACGCTTAAAAAAATCATTTTACAGTATGCAGATTTGTGGGAGTTGGGGGATGCATTTAAATCATGGATAGAGACCAGTAATAGCTTTCACAATACTTTAGTAGACCGCATTGTGCCGGGTTATCCTAAAGATGATATTGATGCGTATCAAAGTCAGTTAGAATTTAAAGACAACCTTATTGTTTCAGCAGAAACCTTTTTGCTTTGGGTAATTGAAGGCGATGAGGCTTTAAAAGCTAAAATTCCGTTTGATCAGATAGACGATAACGTTTTGGTAGTTGAAGATATGCAGCCGTATCGCACGCGTAAGGTGCGTATTCTTAATGGCGCGCATACGACAATGGTACCGTTTTCTTTGCTCTACGGAAATGAAACCGTAAAAGAAACAGTAGACAATGAGTTTACCGGTAAGTTCGTGCGTGATGCAGTTTTCAACGAAATTAATCCAACCCTTGACCTTTCTGAAGAAGAACTGAATGAGTTTGCAGCTGCGGTTTTTGATCGATTCAGAAATCCGTTTATCAAGCATTTGTTATCTAGTATTGCACTCAATACGGTATCAAAATTTAAAGTGCGTGTGCTTCCTAGTCTTTTAGCTTTTGAGCAAGCGTACAATCGATTACCTGAAAATCTTACCTTTGCTTTAGCTTGTTTAATTCGGTTTTACAAAGGCACTTGGAAGGGTAAAGCATTGCCCATTAAAGACGATGCAGCCGTTGTTGCATTTTTTGATGAGGTGTGGAAAGAAGACAATTATGCGGCAGTTTCTCAAGCTGTGTTAAGCAATTTGACATTTTGGGATCAAGACCTGACCAAGATTGAAGGATTAGAAGAGCGCATCACTACAGCGCTTGCCTTAATTGAAGAAAACGGAGTAGAAGAAGCCTATAAAAAATATACAGTTTAAGAGCTGTTATTAAGATTAAAAGTATGAAGAGTAAGCTGATAAAAGTTCATCCTGATGATAATGTAGCAGTAGCTCTGGTAGATTTATTTGCCGGAGATGTTGTAGAGTTTGAAGGACAATCCCTCAAAATTTTAACCGATTCTAAAGCGAAACATAAAATAGCCTTGGTCAATTTAAAGGCTGATGATCCTATTTTTATGTATGGCGTTTTAGTGGGTAAAGCTTTAAGTGCAATCGATGTGGGTGGTTTGCTTACTACAGAGAACGTAAAGCACGAGGCTAATTCGGTATCTCAAAAAACAGAGACTACCTCGTGGACGGCTCCAGATATTTCAAAATGGAAAGACCGCACTTTTATGGGCTACCATCGTGAAGATGGCCAAGTGGGTACACAAAATGTTTGGTTGTTTTTTCCCCTGGTGTTTTGTGAAAACCGAAACATTGAGTTGCTTAAAGACGTTTTTGAGAAGGAACTTTCTTTTCATAAAGCGAGTAAGCAACGTCAACTCTTGCGCAATTTAATCAATGGCGCTCCAGAAGATACAGCTGTAGCAGAAATAGAGGAGGAGCAGGCTATTTTTGATAATATTGAAGTGAAATTTATCACCCATCAGGGCGGCTGTGGAGGCATTCGTCAGGATTCGGTTTCCTTATCAAAACTGCTCGCGGGTTATGTAAATAATCCCAATGTTGCCGGTGCGACCGTTTTAAGTCTTGGATGTCAAAACCTGCAAATAGATATTTTTAAAAATGCCCTTGCAGAGAAAAGTGCAGCCATCAAAAAGCCTGTGCTTATTTATGAGCAGCAACAAGAAGGCACGGTAGATGAAATGCTAGCTAAAATCATTAAAGACTCTTTTGAAGGAATCAAAAAAGCCAATCAGATCAAGCGTCAACCAGCGCCTATCTCTAAATTGAAAATGGGCTTAGAATGCGGTGGTTCTGATGGGTTTTCAGGGATTTCTGCAAATCCCGCTTTGGGTTATGCGTCAGATATTCTAGCTGCAGTAGGAGGTTCACCTATACTTTCAGAATTTCCAGAATTATGCGGTGTAGAGCAAGAATTGGTCAATCGTTGTGTTTCTGATGAAGATGCAGAACGTTTTATGCACTTGATGAAGGCTTATGAGAAATCGGCCGTAGATGCCGGTTCTGGCTTTGATATGAATCCATCTCCGGGAAATATCAAGGATGGTTTGATCACCGATGCGATGAAATCTGCCGGAGCAGCCAAAAAAGGAGGAACTTCACCTATTCAAGCAATTCTCGATTATGGTGAATATGTCACCAAACCGGGATTGAATTTACTTTGTACTCCCGGAAATGATGTAGAAAGTACCACGGCTATGGTGGGTTCTGGTGCCAGTGTTGTGGTGTTTACTACAGGATTGGGTACGCCTACAGGAAATCCTATCGCTCCTGTGCTTAAAGTGGCCTCAAACAGTACCTTAGCGCGCAGAATGCCAGATATTATAGATATAGATAGTGGTGCGGTTATACGCGGAGAGAAAACTATTGAGGAAATGGGAGAAGAAATTCTAGAACACGTCATTCAGGTTGCGAGTGGCGAAGTGCAATCAAAAGCTGATGCGCTAGGGCAAGATGATTTCATCCCCTGGAAACGTGGAGTATCTCTTTAAGACAACCCTATAGATTAAGAAAATTGAAAAAAAGGAGGCTGTTTAGCTTCCTTTTTTTGATGAGGTATCCCGAGTATAAAGTTCCGGGCTTAACACCACTTTTTTCTCAACTTGAACGTTTTTCTTAACATCAGAGATTTGTTCTAAAAATACTTGAGCAGCAATCTGTCCCATAAGAACCGGTGTTTGGCCCACAGTAGTCAATGGTCGTTCTAGATATTTTGTAAAGGGTTCGTTACTAAAACCTACAACCCCTATATCTTCAGGAATTTTAAAACCATGAGCGCGTAATTCACGCATGCCTCCCAGAGCAACATAATCACTTGCAGAAAATAGGGCATCAAAAGCGATCTTGCGCTTCATCAATAATTTTACGGCTTCAATACCTGCTTCAACAGTACTGCTTACCTGCATAATTAAGTTTTCATCAATAGCAATATTATGATCATTGAGTGCAGCAACATAACCATCATAACGATGCTTGTAAATCTGTAATTTATGATCACCGCCTATATGCGCTATTTTTTTATAGCCTTGCTCAATTAGATGGGTAGTGGCATTGTAAGCACCTTCGTAGTCGTTAATCGTAACCGAACTCACACCCGAAATATCTTTTTTACGATCAAAAAAGATAAGCGGTATGCCTTCATCACGTACTTCCTCAATATGCTTTACATCTTCTGTAGTTTTAGATACTGAAATGAAAATTCCATCAATATGTGTATTCAATAAAGTCTTAAGCTGCTTGGCTTCATTGTTTACATCTTCGTGAGATTGACAAATAATAACGTGATAACCTTTAGGCTCAAGTTCTTCCTCAATACCTCGTATTACCGAAGCAAAAAAGGTGTGATTGATGTACGGAACCACAACACCTACGTTAAATGTTCTACCACTTTTCAAGGCAAGTGCAAGTGCATTTTGTTGATAGTTAAGCGCCTTGGCTGTCTTCAGCACCAGCTCTTTGGTCTTTAAACTCACGCGGTTGCTGTCGTTTAGCGCACGTGATACCGTTGCGGCACTGATATTTAATTTTTTCGAAATATCATAGATGGTTACCTTTTCTTTTTGACGCATAACTTTTAGAGGATTGTAATCGTTTTCAATTTAGAGTTTTTTTTAATCATTTAATAGATTCTCAACTTTTTTCACTTCTAAGCAATAATCATAATTGGCTTTATCCATTATGAAATGATTGTTATTTTGAGGTTTAAAATCAATTTTCAATAAATCTCAGTGCTTTTTGTTTGCATACTCGTAATTAATATTTATTTTTATGCAATCGATTGCATTTTTGTTTACAGAATGTCTTCAATCCAAATAGCTTCTAAAATTTAAAAATCTATTTATGTCGTTACGTTTAATAAGAAATCGATATCGTAATATCTTACTGCTTGCTTTGGGATTTATGCTTGTAACGGTATTTTCATGCAAGAATGCTAAAGAAAAAACTCAGGATGAAGCAGTGCTGAAGGAAGACGTTTGGGCTCAAGCGGATGCGATCATTCAGGAAATAGGAAAGCCTAGTTTCGCTGATACAACGTTCAATATTCTGGATTATGGAGCTCAAGAAGGAGGTACTGTTTTAAATGCTGATGCAATTGCAGATGCCATTGAAGCTTGTAATGCCGCAGGTGGTGGAAGAGTTTTAATTCCGGCAGGGCGTTTTCTTACGGGGCCGATTCATTTAAAATCTAATGTTAATCTTCATTTAGAAGAAGGCGCAGAGGTGTTATTTACCACAGATAAGTCAGCTTACCTTCCTGTAGTGCATACTTCTTATGAGGGAATGGAGATTATGAATTATTCTCCGCTTATTTATGCCAAAGGGCAAAAGAACATCGCGGTTACAGGAAAGGGTACGTTCAACGGTCAGGCTGATAAAGAGAACTGGTGGCCTTGGTGTGGAGCCGAGCGTTACGGCCACAAAGAGGGAGCACCAAAACAAAAAGATGATCATAATATTCCGGCGCTTTTTACAATGATCGAGGATGGAACTCCGGTAGAAGAGCGCATTTTTGGTGAAGGACATCAATTGCGTCCTTTATTTCTTGAGACGCTGGAGTGCGAGAATGTATTGATTCAAGGAGTGACGTTCACCAATGCACCGTTTTGGGTAATTCATCCTTTAAAATCAAAATATGTGACCGTAGACGGTGTGACTGTAAATAGTCACGGCCCTAATAATGATGGTTGTGATCCTGAATATTCAAAGTATGTACATATTACCAACTGTAAATTCAATACCGGTGATGATTGTATCGCCATAAAATCAGGACGTAACGGTGACGGTCGACGTGTTAATATCCCTAGTGAAAATATTGTGGTCGAAAATTGCGATATGAAAGACGGCCACGGCGGAGTAGTTATGGGAAGTGAGATTTCTGCCGGCGTGCGTAATGTTTTTGTACGCAATTGTACGATGAACAGTCCTAATCTTGATCGCGCCATCAGAATCAAGACCAATACCTTGCGCGGTGGTTTTGTAGAGAATGTTTACGTAAAAGATATAGAAGTAGGACAGGTAAAAGAGGCGGTGCTCAAAATCAACACGTATTATGGGATTTACGGGAAGCAAGAGGGCGAATTTATACCAACGATTCAAAACATAAATCTTGAAAATGTTACCGTTGAAAATGGAGGGAAATATGGTTTGTTGATTCAAGGTAGAGAAGAGAAGCCTGTCACAGGAATTAGTTTTAAAAACGTAACTATAAAAAATGCAGACACGCCGTTAAAGGTGGAGCATTGCGAACCAATAAGCTACACCAATACAACGATAAATCAAAAAAGCTATTAATTCAATTTTGTAGTGAACGTCAATTCTTTTGATTTTAATTAAGCGTGAAAAAGGCTTGCCCGACCGGGTTAAGCTTTTTTCTGTTTAAATAAAGGCTTTGATAATGAAAACAAATTTTGGTCTCTTAATCGTTTATTGCTTCTGTTTTTTCAATGGAAATTCTTTGCTTGCGCAGGAGCAAAAGATAGAGGTTAGACCGTATACGATTCAGACAACTTATGAAAAGCTAAAAAACGATTATCCTTTTATAAAACCTATCGAAGCATTGAAGTCGGGGCCTTTTATATCTATGGAGAATCTAATTTACACAAGTATTGAAGGTCGTGATTTGAAGGCAGATGTTTTTATACCTAAAGACACTTCAGAAAAACGTCCGGCAATTTTATTGGTTTTTGGCGGCGGTTGGATCAGTGGAAGTAAAGCCAACGTAAAACCTCTTGCACAGCATTTTGCAGCCAATGGCTACGTTGCAGTTACTGTTGATTATAGATTAAGTACTGAAGCGGTCTATCCTGCGGCTGTAAAAGATCTTAAGGCGGCAATCCGTTGGATGCGAGACCACGCTGAAGAATTCCATATTGATTCAAAAAAGATAGCCATCTTAGGTAATTCGGCAGGGGCACAATTGGCCACACTAGTCGGTGTTACCGGAAATTCTGAAATTTATAAGGATGAGCAGAATACAACCTCAGATGTAGTGCAAGCGATTCTCAACATCGATGGCATCGTTTCTTTTACGCATCCCGAATCAGAAGAAGGAGCGATCGCGGCAAAGTGGCTCGACGGTAAACGGAGAGAGAATCTCAAGAATTGGGAAGAAGCTTCGCCTTTAACTCACGTAAGTGAGACGACGCCTCCTACACTTTTTGTAAACAGTGCCCAACCGCGTTTTCATGCCGGTCGTGATGATATGTTGCAGATTTTAGAGCAGCATAATATTTATAACGAAGTACACACGTTGCCCGATACTCCGCATTCATTTTGGTTGATGCAGCCTTGGTTCTATACAACGCTTCAGTATTGTTTGTCTTTTTTAGGTCGTGTTTTTAATACGGAATGAAATGGAAAAGCAGTACTACTTAAAAAACTGTCCACGCTTCGCTAGCGATAACTGGAAGCCAAAAGATTTAATTTCAATTTAAAATACATGTAATGAGTAATTTAAAAATGACAATGCTTCTTATTGCAGTAGTTCTAACTTCTGCTTTGAGCGCACAAGAAAATCCAACGCTTTATTTAATTGGAGATTCAACAATGTCAGATAAGAAAAATCCGGAACAGAATCCTGAACACGGTTGGGGGCAAGTGCTACCGGAATTATTGACCGAAACTATAAAGGTGAGTAATCACGCTGTTAACGGGCGTAGCAGCAAAAGTTTTATTACCGAAGGGCGTTGGGAAGCAGTTTTAAAAACGCTGAAAGCGGGCGATTTTGTGTTCATTCAGTTTGGGCATAACGACCAGAAGTACAAAGACAGTACGCGCTATACCAATCCGTTTACGCAGTACCGATATAATTTGGAGCGTTATGTGAAGGAAACCCGAGAAGCCGGAGCAACACCAATTCTTATGTCTTCAATCGTAAGACGAAAATTCAATGAATACGGCACACTCGAAGATACTCACGGAAATTATCCCCTGGTCGTGCGTATGGTGGCCAGAGATCTGGAGGTTCCGTTTATAGATATGCAATACTTGACAGAACGTTTAGAACGAAAGTATGGTCCAGAAAAATCAAAGTCGATTCACTTGCATTTTGAGCCAGGCGAAAATGACTATTACAAAAACGGAAAACACGATGATACGCATTTGTCGTATTCAGGAGCAAAACTTATTGCAAGCTTAGCATTGCAAGAAATTGCACGACAAGATTTAGCTTTAGAAAACTACATCAAACTTGAGGTTTTAAAAGCAGATATTGTTACTTTGAAAGACTAATCATTAACCAAAAAATACGGACTATGAAATCCTTGATTTCGGTAGAAAATAAAATTATTGTCATCAGTGGCGCAACAGGAGTTTTAGGCGAAGCGATGACGCGTTCGCTAGCAGCAGCCGGTGCTCACGTTGTAATACTGGGACGTAATCAGGCTAAAGTAGATGCGCTGGTAGATAGCATCAAGCAGGATGGAGATCAGGCTTCGGGAGTCGTTGCAGATGTAACGAGTAAAGCAGCTTTGATCGAAGCTAAAGACGAGATCGCCAATCATCTGGGATATATCGATGTGCTCATAAACGCCGCAGGCGGAAATATGAAAGGAGCGCTCATCCTCCCTGAGCAAACACTCGCAGATGCAGATGTAGAAGAAATGCGCAAAGTCATCGACCTGAATTATATTGGAAGCTTTTTACCTACACAGGTTTTTCTTCCGTTGCTCGAAAAGTCAAAGAAAGGAAGTGTTTTAAATATTTCATCTGTTGCAGCACATTTACCACTTACGCGTGTTATGGGTTATGCTTCAGCAAAATCTGCAATAGAAAACCTTACACAATTCTTAGCCATTGAATTTGCACAAAAACAGGAGAATCCTATTCGTGTGAATGCACTGGCTCCTGGATTTTTCTTGACCGAACAAAACCGCGAGTTGCTTACCAACAGTGACGGAAGCCTTACCGATCGAGGCGAGAAAATTATCGCGCATACACCTTTAGGTAAATTTGGTGATCCCCAAGATTTAAGCGGTGCTATTCATTGGTTGTGCAGTGACGCAGCAAGTTTTGTGACGGGTACAGTAGTTACTGTAGATGGCGGTTTTAAAGCTTTTGCAGGAGTTTAATTTTAAGTAAGAAAGATGATTCAAACAATGCGATGGTACGGGCATAAAGACCTCGTTACCTTACAAGATATTCGACAGGCCGGAGCCACAGGCGTAGTGCACGCCATGCACGAAATAACCAATGGTGAGGTTTGGTCTCTGGAAGCTTTACAGCAAAGAAAACAAGAGATTGAAGCAGCCGGTTTAGATTGGAAAGTTGTAGAAAGTTTACCCGTTACAGAGCCCATAAAAACCCGTAGCGGCGACTTTCAGAAGCATATTGATAATTACAAACAGTCTTTAATTAATCTAGGTAAAATAGGTGTTGAAGTCGTTTGTTATAACTTTATGCCGGTGCTTGACTGGACGCGCACCCAATTGGCCTATCCTTTAGAAAACGGAGCTACAGCTTTGCGTTTTGACTGGGCACACCTGGCAGCTTTTGATTGTTTTATGCTCAAGCGAAAAGACGCTGAAAAGGAGTACAGCGAAGCGATTTTAGCCGAAGCAAAACATTTTTTTGAATCTGCTACCACCGAAGAAAAACAGCAATTAGAAAATGCTATAATTGCCGGTCTTCCCGGAGCAGAAGAAGGATACGATCTTCAAGGCTTACAAACTGCTATAGATAAATATGCAGCAATAGACGAGATTCAGGCGCAGGAGCATTTAAAATTATTTTTGAATGAAATAATACCGGTTGCAGAAACCGCCGGAATTGCGATGGCCATTCATCCAGATGATCCGCCGCATCCATTTTTTGGACTGCCGCGTATTATGAGCAAAGCTTCAGATATAAAGCGATTATTAGAGGATAATGCGAGTGCGTTTAATGGTGTTACGTTTTGTACAGGTTCTTTTGGAGCACGTGCAGATAATGATTTGGTTCAAATGATCAACGATTACGGAAGCCATATTCATTTCATTCATTTACGAAGTACCAAAAGAGATGCTACAGGCAACTTTTTTGAAGACAATCACCTCGAGGGCGATGTGCCGATGCCGGCTGTTGTACACGCGCTATTAGAAGTAGAAAAGAGTAGAGGAAAGCAATTGCCTATGCGACCTGATCACGGTCACCAGATGCTTGACGATCTTAAAAAACCTTTGGCACATCCCGGCTATACTGCGATAGGTCGCCTAAAAGGCCTGGCAGAATTGCGTGGGGTAATTGCCGGAATAGAATTTATGCAAGACAAGAACTAAAACTATGAGTACAAAAACGGAAAGCGACGTGTTTTTTAAAACGAAAGAAACTGCGTGGGAGCAGGCCGATACGGGAATTACAAGACAGATCGTCGCTCACAATAGTGATTTAATGGTGGTGAGTGTCAAGTTTGAAAAAGGCGCTATAGGTACGGTTCACGATCATATACATACCCAAGGAAGCTATGTGGTTTCGGGTAAGTTTGAAATTACAATTAACGGTAAAAGTGAAATTCTAGAAGCAGGCGACGGATTTTATGTTCCGCCGAACGCACCTCACGGAGCAAAATGTCTGGAAGCAGGGATATTGATCGATTCGTTTAATCCGGCTAGAGAAGATTTTTGAGTCGTCCTAAAATAGGTTGACAGTTTTTAAAAGTTTAAATCAATCCGGTGAAGCTAGCTTCACCGGATTTTTTGTTGTGTATAAAATTAGGTGTTTTGTAGTTAAGGCTTAGATGTGGTCTTTCATTGTTATATGTTTTTATTGACTGCTGAATCAACAGTCTGAGTTCTTTACCTGTATTGCATTTGTTTATGAAGAACTCTTCCTTCAATATCCCGTTAATTCGTTCTGCTAACGCATTTTGATAGCAGTCATACCCATCTGTCATTGATGGTAATGCATTTGATCGCTTCAATTGAGTTTGATATAACGAGGAGCAATATTGCAAGCCTCTGTCAGAATGGTGTATTACCTCGCTTGATGTGGTTCTACTTTTATTAGCCATTTTCATTGCTTTAACTACATTTTCTGCACTCATATCATCACTTAGGTGGTAGCCCATTATTTTTCTGCTAAAAGCGTCTGTCACCAAGGAAAGATAGTGAGTTCTTTCTCTACTCTTGATGTAAGTAATATCGCTTACAAAGTATTGCTCTGGTCTTACGGGCGTAACATCTTTCATCAGGTTGGGGTGTTTTTTTAGCCAATGCCTAGAATCTGTTGTTCTTGTGTAATTCTTTTTTTGTTTTATAAGCATTGATTCTGACCTGAGATAGTCAAATAGGGCATCTCTGCCTATTTTAACTCCCATCTTTTGAAACTCAACCTTGAGTAAATAATACAGTTTACGAGTGCCTAGCCTTGGCATTTGCCGGCGGACCCTTAAAATCAGCGGTTTGATTAAAGCAAGTTCATCAGCTCTTATCTGTTCTCGCTTTTCTGATTGATAGACAGCCTGTCTGCTTATCCCAAACAATCTGCAACAACGTGACAGGCTTAGTCGGTGTTCTTGCCGGATTCGTTGGATTGATTGGGCAAATGCTTTTTTCGAATAGAAGTTCCGTATTGCTGATCTGAGATGTCGATCATCGTGTTGAGAATCTTATTTTTAAGCTTCTCATCTGATAGCTCTTTTTCAAGCCTCTTGATCTTTTGAGCAGGTGTTTCTTTCATTGTGTTACAGGTAAGTCTTGTCTTTGGTTTACTCCAGTCTAAGTTACCGTGTTTGCGTAACCAAACCAAAACAGTACTCCTTCCTTGAATACCATATGCTTTTTGGGCTTGCTTATAAGTCATTTCGCCCTTTTCTACCTGAGATACAACCGCCAATTTAAAGCCTAAATTGTAATCACGCTGAGTGCGTTTCTTCTCAGCTCCTTCTGAGTCTTTCATAAATAAGTCGAATTTGTGTCAACTTATTTCAGGACGGGACATTTTTAGAATAAGAAAAAGCAGCTTTTATGCTGCTTTTTTTGTTTTATGAGTTTCTTAGGTAATTTAATAGAATGCTTCACGACCAATCTCCAAATAGAAGAATTTAGATAATGGAACTAAATAAAATGAAAGTCGAAATCTGGAGTGATATTATGTGTCCGTTTTGCTACATAGGCAAACGAAACTTTGAAAACGCACTTGAACAGTTTTCGCAGCGCGATCAGATACAAGTGATTTGGAAAAGTTTTGCACTTGCTCCAGATTTGCAAACAGACACCAGCATAGATAGTAACCTATTTCTTCAAAAACATAAAGGGATGTCTGGAGCTCAGGCAACCGAAGCGATTAAGGGTGTTACACAGATGGCAAAAGCCTCCGGACTCGACTATGACTATGATAATGTTGTTGTGGCAAATACAAAAAATGGCCATCAACTGATTCATCTTGCAGCTCAAAAGGGTCTACAAAATGAGATGAAAGAACGCTTGCTAAAAGCTTATTTCATCGAAGGACATAATGTAGACGACACGCAAACTTTGATCAACTTGGGAACAGAGGTTGGTCTCGATGAGGTAGTTGTCAAGAAGACCTTAGAAGAACAGGAATTCTCAGCTTACATAGAACAGGACATTGCAGAGGCGCGTAACATTGGAGTTACCGGTGTGCCGTTTTTTGTTTTTGACAGAAAATATGCGGTATCAGGAGCACAACCCGAAGCAGCCTTTTTAGATATTTTGAACAAATCATTTTCAGAATGGTTTGCAAAGCAGGAGTTACCACATTTAGAGGTCTTAGAAGGACAAAGTTGTGATACTGATGGCAACTGTGACTAAAAGTCAATACAGGTTAAGATTGAAAAAACTCTCGATTATTGTCGAGAGTTTTTTGTTTTGTCTTGACCCTTCCGGTTATGATTCTTATTAAATATGTGAGAACCACGAGCGTAAAAGAAGAAGAAAAGCACAAGGATATTAAATAAGTAAAACGGTTTGTGGTAACTTCGATTATGCAGAACTTTCTATTGAAAACCCGCTTCCTTTTTATTGTAATACTTGCGGTGTTCACAGCTTGTAGAACAACAGAAGAACACAAAACAATTACTATCGCTACTGCCGCCAATATGCAATTTGCAATGCAAGAGTTGGCCGACACTTTTACTCAAAAAACCGGAACTTCTTGCGATGTGGTTATCAGTTCGTCGGGCAAGCTCACGGCGCAGATAAAAGAAGGAGCCCCGTATGATATTTTTGTAGCTGCCAATATGAAATATCCGCAGGAGGTTTATGCTGCTGGTCGAGCCAAAACTAAGCCTAAGATTTACGCCTACGGAAAGCTGGTGCTTTGGTCTTTAAATGAAAATATAGGTGTGGATCTTGAAACGCTAGAAAGCGAAGCGATACACCATATCGCTCTTGCAAATCCTAAAACTGCACCTTATGGTACCGCAGCAGTTTCGGCTTTGACGCAGTTGAAAATATATGATAGGATTCAAAATAAATTGGTCTTTGGAGAAAGCATTTCGCAAACCAACCAGTTTATTTTATCTGGCGCTGCAGAGCTGGGTTTTACTGCAATGTCTGTAGTCAAAGCGCCGTCTATGAAGTCTCGCGGAGTTTGGATAAGCGTAGTAGATTCTTTGTATGATCCTATAGAACAAGGTGTGGTTTTGATTGAACACGATGCCACAACTAAACCTGAGGCAGTCGCATTTTATGAATATCTTTTTTCTGAAGAAGCGCAGGAAATTCTTCAAGATTTTGGATATTCGATACGTGAATAGTTTTAACGGACATATACAAACTATCGAAGTAAACGGAAACTTGAGTTTAGTTCGGGTTTCGATTACGCCCAAGCTTCAGCTTAAGGCTATTGTGATCGATACGCCAGAAACCGCTGCTTACCTTCAGCCTGAAGCTTCCATCACTGTACTTTTTAAGGAAACCGAAGTGATTATTGCAACCGCAGAAGTGCCAGAGATCAGTTTACAAAATCGAATCCCCGCAAGTATTAGTTCAATAGATCAAGGAAAACTACTCACTAAACTCAAATTACAATCAGATGCCGGAGTGTTCACTTCGATCATAAGTACAGATTCAGCATTACGATTACAGCTAAAAGAAAAAATGATGGTCATCGCAATGATCAAGTTAAACGAAGTAATGCTACGTGCTTTATGAATTGGGAACCGCTAGTACTCACGTTTAAATTAGCTTTGTTCACGACCTTAATTCTTTTGGTCGTCGCATTGCCTTTGGCACGCTGGCTGAGCTCTACACATTCAAAATTAAAACCGGTAATAGAAACTTTGGTCAGTATGCCGTTAGTACTGCCACCTACAGTTTTAGGCTTCTATTTTTTAATAGCTTTTAGTCCAAATAATTTCTTCGGAAACTGGCTAGAGGAATGGCTGGGAATAAAATTGGTGTTTTCATTTACAGGCTTGCTGGTCGCTTCGGTTTTATACAGTTTACCTTTTATGGTACATCCTATTCAGTCGGGTTTAAGCAGCATTCCAAAGTCGGTAACCGAAGCTGCTTATGTCATGGGAAAGTCGCCGTTAGAAACGCTTTTTAAAGTTCAGCTCCCTCAAATTAAGCCGGCATTACTTACAGGTATTGTATTGTCTTTTGCACATACTGTTGGAGAATTTGGTGTGGTTTTGATGATAGGAGGTAACATTCCCGGGAAAACAAAAGTGGCTTCTATCGCTATTTATGATGAGGTAGAAGCGCTTAATTATGAGGCTGCACATTTATATTCCTTTATTCTTTTTGCCATTACCTTTTGCATTTTACTCGCGATTTATCTCATCAACGGAAATCATTTTAAAAGCCTTTGGAAATGATTGAAATTGATTTTAAAAAGAAACTTAATGGAGGAGATGGAGTTTTTGATCTGGCGCTGAAGCTACATATTGAAGCTTCAGAATTAGTGACGATTTATGGCCCATCTGGTGCAGGCAAAACTTCAACCTTGAGAATGATAAGTGGTTTGATGAACCCAGATTCCGGAAGTCTGGTAGTTAAGAAAGAAATCTGGTATGATAGCGCAAAAGGGATCAATAGGAAACCTCAGGAGCGTAGTATAGGTTACGTTTTTCAAGATTATGCACTGTTTGCCCATATGACGGTTTTTGAGAATTTGAAGTTCGCCAGAGGAAAAAGAGATGCACATAATCCGATTGAAGAACTTTTGGAGGTGATGGAACTGCAACAGCTAAAACATCGCAAACCTGAAACCTTAAGCGGCGGACAAAAACAACGAGTGGCACTTGCTCGAGCGCTTGTGCAAAAACCAAAACTGCTATTACTTGACGAACCTTTTGCGGCTTTAGATAATACCATTCGGTTTAAGCTTCACGAATATTTAAAACGCGTGCAAGAACACTATCAAGTGACAACAGTTTTAATTTCGCATGAAGTAGGTGAAATTATAAAATTGGCAGATCGGGTAGTGGTTTTAGAGGTAGGTCAAGTCGTGAAAGCAGGGACGCCAGATGCGGTTTTTGCCAATCAAAACCTAAGCGGAAAGTTTCAGTTTCCCGGGATTGTTGTTAAGATCGAAAACGAAGAAGTGCTTAGTGTAGTGACAGTACGCATACATACACAGATAGCTAAAGTTGTGGTTCAACACGAGGAAGCGCAAGCACTTAGTCTAGGCGATCAGGTTATGGTGGTTTCAAAAGCATTCAATCCTATTCTCTACAAATTAGAAGCCTAGTCATAAAACAAAAAAAATCCGGAATGCATATCCCGGATTTTGTCTAATCTTTTAAAGGTGTCGTTTCAGTCTTTTTGTTGTAAGAACCATTCAATTTTTTCTACTTCAGTTTTACAACCGCAATAGAATGGTGCACGCTCGTGCAATTCGTTAGGGATTCGTTCCATTATGCGGCCATAACCGTCAGATGCTTTTCCGCCTGCCTGTTCCGTTAAAAAGGCCATTGGATTACACTCGTAATTCAATCTAAGTTTTCCTTTAGGCGCTTTGGTTCCTTCGGGATAAAGGTATACTCCGCCTAAAAGCATGTTGCGATGAAAATCTGCTACTAACGAGCCAATATATCTAGATGTAAAGGGTCTGTTTTCTTCTTCATTAAGTTCTTGCGCCCAGCGTATAAATTTTTTGATCCCCTTTGGGAAATGTACATAGTTTCCTTCATTTACCGAATAAATACGCCCGGAATCAGGATATCGCATATTGGGATGCGACAGAAAAAAAGAACCAATTCCCGGGTCAAAAGTAAAGCCGTGGGTGCCGTTACCCGTGGTATAAACCAGCATTGTTGAAGTCCCATAAATAAGATAACCGGCAGCCACTTGATTGATGCCTGGTTGTAAAAAATCGTCTAAGGTTACCGGAGTTCCCATAGGACTAATTCTACGGTAAATACTAAAAATGGTTCCCACGGTTATGTCGACGTCAATATTTGAAGAACCGTCCAGCGGATCTATAAGCACTACATAATTTGCGTTTTTATGCTGTTCTTCATTAAACACAATAAAATCTTCAAGCTCTTCTGATGCGAGACCGCAAATATCACCACGGTCGCGCAGTGTACTTATAAACATATCGTTTGCAAGGATGTCAAGCTTGGCTTGTGTTTCTCCCTGAACATTTTCTTTACCGGCCTTACCACGTATTTCTGCCAGTCCGGCTTTATTGATTTCTTGATTCACCATTTTTCCTGCAAGGCGTATAGCACTCAAAAGCGCGGTGAGTTCGCCTTTGGCATACGGAAAATCTTTTTGGTTTTGAACAATAAATTCGCCTAGTGTGGTGTGTCTTTCCATAAAATTGTGTTCTGGTTGGTCTGTGTAGAAAATTTAGGTTTTCATTAAAAAATGTGTCAAATACATTTTTTACAATCAATTACTTTTCGTTTTTAGTGATAATTACGCAATAAATTGCAAGTAAAGTTAATTTAAAGTTTTGTGATAAGTGATCTGCAGATTGATAATTAATCTAGGCTTAAAACTTATAAAATCGAATTATTTGCACAAGAATTAGGAATACTTAAATGAAGCATTAAAATTGTTTTAAAACCTGAGCTAACTCGATCAAAACTGCTAATTTCGAGCCTAATACTAGATTTTATGAGTAAACATATTGTAATTATAGGTGGAGGTTTTGCCGGAATCAATCTCGCAAAAAAATTAGGTAAAGTCTCCAGCTACAAAGTGACCTTGGTAGATAAGAATAATTACAATTTTTTCCCTCCATTGTTATATCAGGTATCAACAGGATATTTAGACCCGTCGAGTATAACTTTTCCGTTTAGGAATCTGTTTCGAGGTCAGGTTAATCTGCGTTTTAGAATGGGAACCTTTGAAGAGGTAAAACCTGAAGAACAGAAAATCATTTTAAACAATGGCGAGTTGACTTATGATTATCTCGTATTGGCTACGGGAACGCAAACCAATTATTTTGGGCTTGATCAAATAGAAAAGCATGCGATCCCGATGAAGACTTTAGAAGATGCGCTTGACATGCGCAATCTTCTTTTGCAACGCTTGGAACAGGCTACGCGTATCGATGATACTTCCCAGCGTTTGCCGTATTTAAATATGGTCATTGCCGGTGGAGGGCCAACCGGAGTCGAAATTTCAGGAGTTTTTGCAGAATTGCGTAACCATACTATAAGAAAAGAATTTCCTGAGCTTATAGGTTCAGGAAGTCGTATTTATCTAATAAATGGCGGAGGAGAACTGCTTTCTCCTATGAGCGAAAAAAGTCAGAAATATACTTTAGAGCAGTTGCAGTCGATGGGTGTTGAGGTGTTACTCAATACGCGCGTAGTAGACTTTGACGGGGAAAAAGTCTTGATGAAAGATGGTTCGCACATTTACAGTAAAAATCTAATTTGGGCTACCGGAGTTACGGGATTTCGATTTAAAGGTATTCCAGACACATCCTATGTCCGCGGAAATCGATTAAAAGTAGATGAAGTTAATCGCATAGAAGGACTTAAAAATGTTTATGCGATAGGGGATTCTTCATTGAGTGTTTCAGATCCAAAATTTCCAACAGGACACCCGCAATTGGCTCAGGTGGCTATGCAACAAGGACGCGTGCTGGCCAAAAATTTTAAGCGCATGGTAAAGAACAAGCCGCTTAAACCCTTTACTTACCTAGATAAAGGCTCAATGGCGATTATAGGAAGTAACAAAGCTGTTGCTGATATGCCCAAACCTAAAATGCACTTCAAGGGTTTTATGGCGTGGTTCATTTGGTTATTTGTACATCTGTTTGCTCTTATCGATTATCGCAATCGCGTGCGTACTTTTTACAATTGGTCAACCGAATATCTTACCAAAAACCAAGACTTACGACTAATTATAAGACCGAGTCGTAAGAAGCTTTGATTTACATTCACAATCTAAGCATAATGATGAACTTATTTAACAAGTAAAAACGTACATAAAATTTAATTGAATACAGCTTGCCTTCTAGGGAGTGTTCTAATGGCTTAAATTAAACGATTTACTAAATGGATTAAATTGAATTTAATTGTAACTATTTGTATGCGTGTCTATTAATAATTTTATTTACTTGTAAAAAAAGTATTTTTTTAATTTGATTTCCTATCGAAAAAATCTTAAACAATAAAAATAAACTTGTAAAAAATTAAAAAAATAAAAAACTAAACCGATAAAGTTTTGTATTTAATCTACATTTTGTGCTTTTTGTGGAATTCTTATATAGTTTAGTATAAAGAAAAACTAATAACTCTCATTTTCTTCTCCAAAATTGACGTTCAATCTTGTTTCTGCTCATAGTTTGTCCTGAGCGTTAGCAGGATTTTTCTCACCCCTAAGTATTGGTAAAATATTGATTGTTAGAAGCTTGTATTTTCAGGCCAGATCATCTTATGCCTAAACTTAGTGTTTTAATTAACCTCTCAACCTTAAAACAACGTGATTATGGTGAACTTTACTTTTCGAAATTTCTTTTTCAAAACTGTTCTTTGTTTCCTCTTTCTATTTAGTGTAGGACAAAAGCTTTATGCGCAAACGCAAACGTTTGCTACAGAACTGGTTGATGTAGATCCAGATTATGTAACTAATGCATCTTTCGCTGTAGATGGTGATTTGAATACCACAGCAGAGCTTGATGCCTCAAGTGGTATCGTGGCAGGGATTGGAGCTTACGACAGTTTTATAGAAATAGGTTATGCTGCCCCGGTACCGGCAAATACAACCACTTTTGTACGAATCGATACTGAAGATGAATTGCTGCGTGTATTGCTAGGCGGTGGATTAGGTAACCTCCTTGGTGATGTGCTCGGTGTTGTTTTAGTAGGAAATCAAGAATTCACCATAGAGGCGCGCTCAGGGAGTACAACGGTTCTAAGTGCAGACTCATCAGACCCTAATACATTTGATTCGGCGCGTGTGCGTGTGGTTACTGATGCTGACGGTGCAATGTACATCGCAATGACTCCAGATCAATCCTACAGTAGTATATACATTACAAACAGTATTGGATCTTTATTAGGTTTAGGAAATACAAGAACTTTAAATGTTCGAGGAGCTTTTTACACAACAGGTTCTGCGGTTTGTAATGATGCTAATTATACTTCTTTTGATGGTGATGGCCTTAGTTTAGATTTATTGACAATTGGTGGTGCCGGCGTTACTAATCCTGAAAATGCGATTGATAATGATCCCAATTCGTTCTCAGAACTAAGTTTAGGGATTTTAGATGTTACCGCTTCAATCGAGCAACTTATTTATTTTGATACCCCTTCGCAACCAACTGAAGATTTTAAAATTGGTTTAAGCGTAGACCCAACATTGTTAGCCTTAGGTGTGGTAAATAATATCACATTTGAAGCTTACAATGGACCTACATTAGTCTCAAGTTCGAGTCTTTCATCCCTATTAAATCTTGATCTGTTGGGATTATTGCAAGGCGGTGCTGTCGTGCAGGTTCCTTTTGACGTCGCGGGACCTGCAGACCGCATTGTGGTACGATATACTTCTTTGTTAGGAGTGAATGTCTTACAAAAGCTAGATTTATATGACGTGGCGATTACACCTGCTATTCCCGTAATCGACCCAGCCTCAGAGGATATTGAAGTTTGTGCGGGCGATAGTGCTTCTTTAGTAGCTACAACTGCTTCCTCTGGAGCTGAACTTCGCTGGTACGATAGCGCTTCTGGCGGAAGTTTATTAGCAACCACAGCAAGTGGCGAGGCTTTTACCACGCCAACATTAACTGAAGATACGACCTTTTATGTAGCTTCATTTTTAGCAGGTTGTACCGAAGAATCAGCACGGGTAGCTGTAGAAGTAACCGTAAACCCGTTACCAGAATCAGGAGACATCACTGTTTTAGGTTTTGATGCACCTATTTGTATTCCTGAGATTCTAAATATCGTTCCAACGACCACGATTAACGGAGACTTCAATTATTACTTAGATGCAAACGGAACCCTGCCGATCACAGACGGATTGGTAGAAGACGGCATTACGTATAGCATCAATGCCGATGGCGAACTGGAAGTTGAAGGATTAACCGAGGCTGATAGTCCGTTTAGAGTTTATGTGAGTGTAGTAGATGCAGTTACCGGATGTGAGAATGCACCTGGAGACCTTCAAGTTGTAGACATAACTTTAGATGGCGGCCCAGAACCAACGATCACTCTAGATCCTGTTACGGCAGATAATATCATCAATGCAGCCGAGGCCGGTACTACCATTGCAGTAAGCGGAAGCGTAGGAGGCGATGCCGAAGCTGGCGACCCTGTGGTGGTTACCGTAAACACCTTTACTTACAATACCACAGTAGCCGGCGACCTTAGCTTTTCGGTAGATGTAGCAGGAGCACAGTTGGTGGCAGATGATGACCTTAGTGTTGATGCTTCGGTAACCGCACAAAATCTATTACTGTGTGAGACTACAGTAGCAACCACGCAGGCTTATACAATAGATCTTGATGATCCTACACTTCCTACAGTAGATTTTCAGATCACCAATACAGACACCCCAACCATTACCGGAACAGCAGATTCTGTAGATGAGCTTACGGTTAGCGTAGACGGAATCACCTACAGCGAAGGAGATGGTAATTTGATAGATAACGGTGATGATACCTGGACGCTTATTATTCCGGGTGCTAATGCGCTTGATGATGGAGTTTATGATGTAATAGCCACAGCAACTGATGCTGCAGGCAACAGCAGCAGTGATGCTACTACCGATGAACTTACGGTAGACACCACAGCACCTACAATCCCCACGGTAAATACTCAGGAAACCAGCGATACCACACCTACGGTGACCGGAACCGCAGATTCTGAAGATACTATTGTAGTTACGTTAAACGGAGAGACCTACAGCGAAGGTGATGGGGATCTAACAGACAATGGTAATGATACCTGGACGCTGGATGTCCCTGCCGGAAACGAACTGGCAGATGGCACCTATGATGTAGCGATCACCGCTACCGATGCTGCCGGCAATTCTTCTTCAGATGTTACTGTAGATGAATTGGTGATCAATACGACGCTGCCTACCCAGCCTACGGTAGTGTCACAGGTGACCAGCGATCAAACCCCAACGATCACGGGAACTGCAGATTCTGCAGACGACCTGACCGTTACAGTGAACGGTGTAGTTTATGCCGAAACAGGAGCCTACCTTACCGATAATGGCGATAACACCTGGACATTGGTAATTCCTGTAGCGCTTGCTGAAGGGGTTTATGATGTAACGGCAACAGCAACACAAGGTATCCAAAGTGCTACCGATCCTACAAATGGAGAACTTCCAATAGACATCACAGCACCTGCAATCCCAACAGTAGATTTCTTGACCACAAATGACAATACGCCAACGATCACTGGTACAGCAGATTCTTCAGCAGATTTAGTAGTGACGGTAAATGGAGTCAATTACCCGGAATCAGGAACCGATCTTACTGACAACGGAGACGGTACGTGGAGTTTAAATATATCTGTGATTCTAGCAGATGGCATCTACGATGTAGTAGCCACTTCAACAGATGCAGCCGGAAACTCCAGTGTAGATGCAACAGTAGATGAACTTATCATCGATACCGTACTACCAACAACTCCAACAGTAGACTTTTTAACAACTAACGACAACACACCAACCATCACAGGTACTGCAGATTCTGTTGATGATTTGGTGGTAACTGTTGATGGTGTTGCTTACCCGGAAAGTGGTTCAGATTTAACAGATAATGGTGATGATACTTGGACGTTAGTTATTCCTTCTCCACTTGTAGAAGGTACTTACGACGTAGTAGCTGCTGCAACCGATGCCGTTGGCAACAGCAATGTAGACGCTACAACCGATGAACTTACCATAGATCTCACCGATCCTACAGTTCCAACCGTAGACTTTTTAACAACAAATGATAATACTCCGATAATTACTGGTACTGCAGATTCAATAGATGATTTAGTGGTGATTGTTGACGGTATTACTTATCCGGAAAGTGGTTCAGATTTAACAGATAATGGTAATAATACATGGACGTTAGTTATTCCTTCAGCTTTAGCAGATGGCACTTATGATGTGCAAGCTACTGCAACCGATGCGGCAGGCAACTCGAGTGTTGATACTACTACCGATGAACTTACAATCGACACTTCCGCACCTACTGTACCTACTGTTGATTTGCTATCAACCAGCGATACGACACCAAGACTTACGGGTACGGCAGATTCTGTAGATGATCTTACGGTTGCAGTAGACGGAGTGATCTATACTGAAGGCGATGGGGATTTAACTGATAACGGTGATAATACGTGGACTTTAGATATACCTGTAGCACTGGCTGAAGGGACTTATGATGTGGTAGCAACTGCGACCAATACTTTAGGCACTTCAAGTGTAGATGCTACCACCGATGAACTTACTATAGATCTTATGATTTGTAATAGTCCGTCGTTTACCACTACCAGTGTAAGTGGATTAGGTCTGCTAGGAGCCGGAGTCACAAATCCAGATAACGCGATAGATGGAGATGTAAATACATTCTCTCAACTAACGCTCGGTGTGGTGAGTGTGGCAGCTTCGGTAGAACAAGAAGTTTACTTTGATGCTGCGACTCAGGCAACCGAAGATTTTAAAGTAAGCCTCAGCATAGACCCTAATTTATTGGCTGTAGGCGTGGCAAATAATATCACTTTTGAAGCTTATAATGGAACCACTTTGGTATCCTCATCTACGCTTTCCAGCTTATTGAGTTTAGATTTGTTAGGATTATTAGAAGATGGTGATATAGCAGCGATACCTTTTGATGTAGCCGGCCCGGCAGATCGGGTAGTGGTGCGTTTAAATGCACTTCTAGGAGTAAGTCTTGTACAGAGTCTTGACTTTCACGATATCGCAATTACGTCAAGTCTTCCCGTAATCGACCCAGCCTCAGAGGATATTGAAGTTTGCGCGGGCGATAGTGCTTCTTTAGTAGCTACAACTGCTTCTTCTGGAGCCGAACTTCGCTGGTACGATAGCGCTTCTGGCGGAAGTTTATTAGCAACCACAGCAAGTGGCGAGGCTTTTACCACGCCAACATTAACTGAAGATACGACCTTTTATGTAGCTTCATTTTTAGCAGGTTGTATCGAAGAATCAGCACGGGTAGCTGTAGAAGTAACCGTAAACCCGTTACCAGAATCAGGAGACATCACTGTATTAGGTTTTGATGCACCTATTTGTATTCCTGAAATTCTAAATATCGTTCCAACGACCACGATCAACGGAGACTTCAATTATTACTTAGATGCAAACGGAACCCTGCCGATCACAGACGGATTGGTAGAAGACGGCATTACGTATAGCATCAATGCCGATGGTGAACTGGAAGTTGAAGGTTTAACCGAGGCTGATAGTCCGTTTAGAGTTTATGTGAGTGTTGTAGATGCAGTTACCGGATGTGAGAATGCGCCTGGAGACCTGCAGGTTGTAGACATAACTTTAGATGGCGGCCCAGAACCAACGATCACTTTAGACCCTGTTACGGCAGATAATATCATCAATGCAGCCGAGGCCGGTACTACCATTGCAGTAAGCGGAAGCGTAGGAGGCGATGCCGAAGCAGGCGACCCGGTGGTGATTACCGTAAACACCTTTACTTATAATACCACAGTAGCCGGTGACCTTAGCTTTTCGGTAGATGTAGCAGGAGCACAGTTGGTGGCAGATGATGACCTTAGTGTTGATGCTTCGGTAACCGCACAAAATGTATTACTGTGTGAGGCTACAGTAGCAACCACGCAGGCTTATACAATAGATCTTGATGATCCTACACTTCCTACAGTAGATTTTCAGATCACCAATACAGACACCCCAACCATTACCGGAACAGCAGATTCTGTAGATGAGCTTACGGTTAGCGTAGACGGAATCACCTACAGCGAAGGAGACGGTAATTTGATAGATAACGGTGATGATACCTGGACGCTTATCATTCCGGGCGCTAATGCTCTTGATGATGGAGTTTATGATGTAATGGCCACAGCAACTGATGCTGCAGGCAACAGCAGCAGTGATGCTACTACCGATGAACTTACGGTAGACACCACAGCACCTACAATCCCCACGGTAAATACTCAGGAAACCAGCGATACCACACCTACGGTGACCGGAACCGCAGATTCTGAAGATACTATTGTAGTTACGTTAAACGGAGAGACCTACAGCGAAGGTGATGGAGATTTAACAGACAATGGAAATGATACCTGGACGCTGAATGTCCCTGCCGGAAACGAACTGGCAGATGGCACCTATGATGTAGCGATCACCGCTACCGATGCTGCCGGCAATTCTTCTTCAGATGTTACTGTAGATGAATTGGTGATCAATACGACGCTGCCTACCCAGCCTACGGTAGTGTCACAGGTGACCAGTGATCAAACCCCAACGATCACGGGAACTGCAGATTCTGCAGACGACCTGACCGTTACAGTGAACGGTGTAGTTTATGCCGAAACAGGAGCCTACCTTACCGATAATGGAGATAACACCTGGACATTGGTAATTCCTGTAGCGCTTGCTGAAGGGGTTTATGATGTAACGGCAACAGCAACACAAGGCATCCAAAGTGCTACCGATCCTACAAATGGAGAACTTACAATAGACATCACAGCACCTGCGATCCCAACAGTAGATTTCTTGACCACAAATGACAATACGCCAACGATCACCGGTACAGCAGATTCTTCAGCAGATTTAGTAGTGACGGTAAATGGAGTCAATTACCCGGAATCAGGAACCGATCTTACTGACAACGGGGACGGTACGTGGAGTTTGAATATACCTGTAATTCTAGCAGATGGCACCTACGATGTAGTGGCCACTTCAACAGATGCAGCTGGAAACTCAAGTGTAGATGCAACAGTAGATGAACTTATCATCGATACTGTACTACCAACACTTCCAACAGTAGACTTTTTAACTACAAACGACAACACACCAACCATCACAGGTACTGCAGATTCTGTTGATGATTTGGTGGTTGTGGTAAACGGAGTGACCTATAATGAGGGAGGCGGTATTCTTTTAGATAACGGCGATGATACTTGGAGTTTGACCATTCCCGATGTGAATATTCTTTCAGATGGAATATATGATGTAGCAGCCATTTCAACTGATGCAGCAGGAAACAATAGTATGGATGCTACAGTAGACGAATTGACGATCGATACTACAGATCCAACGCTTCCTACGGTAGACTTTTTGACGACAAATGACAATACACCTGCCATTACAGGAACTGCAGATTCCGTAGATGATTTGGTAGTTGTCGTAAACGGTGTTACCTATACTGAAGGCGATGGAAATTTGGTTGATAATGGCGATGACACTTGGAGTTTGACGATTCTTGATGCCAACGCGCTTCCTGACGGAACCTACGATGTGATGGCCACAGCAACCGATGCTGCAGGCAATAGCAGCAGCGATGCTACAGTAGACGAATTGACAATTGATACGGTAGCACCAACACTTCCAACAGTAGATTTCTTGACTACAAATGACAATACGCCTACGATCACAGGAACTGCAGATTCCGTTGATGATTTAGTGGTTGTGGTAAATGGAGTGACCTATATTGAAGGAGATGGAGATTTAACTGATAACGGTGACGACACTTGGAGTCTGACAATACCGGATGCGAATGCACTTCCTGACGGGATTTATGATGTGATGGCCACAGCAACCGATGTTGCTGGAAATAGCAGTGTGGATGCTACAGTAGACGAATTGACTATTGACACCGTAGCACCAACACTTCCAACAGTTGATCCTCTGACTACAAATGATACTACACCAACGATTACGGGTACTGCAGATACCGATGATAATTTGGTAGTTGTAGTCAATGGAGTAACTTATGTAGAAGGAGATGGAAGCTTAATCGATAATGGGGATGATACGTGGAGTTTGACGATTCCTGAAATCAACGCACTTCCTGATGGAACCTATGATGTTATTGCTGTCGCAACTGATATAGCCGGTAATAGCAGTAGTGATGCAACTGTTGACGAACTTACCATTGACACCGTAGCACCAACGCTTCCAACCGTAGATTTCTTAACAACGAATGACAATACGCCTACGATCACGGGTACTGCTGATTCCGTTGATAATTTGGTAGTTGTAGTCAATGGAGTAACTTATGTAGAAGGAGATGGAAACTTAATCGATAATGGCGATGATACTTGGACTCTGACGATTCCTGATGTCAATGCGCTTCCTGACGGGACATATGACGTTCTGGCCACAGCGACAGATGCAGCCGGAAACTCAAGTGTAGATGCTACAGTAGACGAATTGACTATTGATACGGTAGTACCAACACTTCCTACAGTAGATTTCTTAACAACAAACGACAATACGCCTACGATTACGGGTACTGCAGATTCTGTTGATGATTTGGTAGTGACCGTAAATGGAATCACTTATACTGAAGGTGACGGAAATTTATTTGATAATGGAGATGATACTTGGACTCTAACGATTCCTGATGCTAACGCACTTCCTGACGGAACTTTCGATGTGATGACCACAGCAACCGATGCTGCAGGCAATAGCAGCAACGATGCGACAGTAGACGAATTGACTATTGATACGGTAGCGCCAACGCTTCCTACAGTAGATTTCTTGACTACAAACGACAATACACCAACAATCACAGGAACTGCAGATTCCGTAGATGATTTGGTAGTTGTAGTAAACGGAGTTACCTATACTGAAGGTGATGGTAATTTGGTTGATAATGGCGATGATACTTGGAGTTTGACCATTCCTGATGCTAATGTACTTCCTGACGGAACCTACGATGTGATGGCCACAGCGACTGATGCTGCGGGTAACAATAGCAGCGATGCTACAGTAGACGAATTGACTATTGATAGGGTAGCGCCAACGCTTCCAACAGTAGATTTCTTAACAACGAATGACAATACGCCTACGATTACTGGTACTGCTGATTCCGTTGATGATTTAGTGGTGACCGTAAATGGAGTTGATTATGCCGAAACGGGTACAGATTTGATTGATAACGGAGACGATACGTGGTCGTTAAATATTCCTTTTGTACTTCCTGATGGGATCTATGATGTTATGGCCGTTGCAACCGATGCAGCCGGAAATAGCAGTATGGACGCTACCATAGATGAATTGACGATCGATACTACAGACCCAATCCTTCCAACGGTAGACTTTTTGACTACAAATGACAATACCCCTACGATTACGGGTACCGCAGATTCAGTTGATAATTTGGTAGTTGTAGTCAATGAGGTAACTTATGTAGAAGGAAATGGAAGCTTAATCGATAACGGCGATGACACGTGGAGTTTGACCATTCCTGATGCCAACGCGCTTCCTGACGGAACCTATGATGTTATGGCGGTTGCAACTGATATTGCCGATAATAGCAGCAGTGATGCTACAGTAGATGAATTGACTATTGATACGGTAGCACCCACACTTCCAACAGTAGATTTCTTAACAACGAATGACAATACACCAACGATCACAGGAACTGCAGATTCCGTTGATGATTTAGCGGTTAGCGTAAACGGTGTTACCTATGCTGAAGGTGATGGTAATTTGGTTGATAATGGCGATGATACTTGGAGTCTGACAATACCGGATGCGAATGAGCTTCCTGACGGAATTTATGATGTGATGGTCACTTCAACAGATGCAGCCGGTAATAGCAGTATGGATGCTACAGTAGACGAATTGATAATTGATACGGTAGTACCAATACTTCCAACAGTAGATTTCTTAACAACGAATGATAATACGCCTACGATCACAGGAACTGCAGATTCAGTTGATGATTTGGTAGTTGTAGTAAACGGAGTGACGTATACCGAAGGTGATGGCAATCTGGTTGATAATGGAGACGATACTTGGTCTTTGACGATTCCTGATGCCAATGCACTTCCTGACGGAACTTATGATGTGATGGCCACAGCGAGCGATGCAGCCGGTAATAGCAGCAGCGATGCTACAGTAGACGAACTGACTATTGATACGGTAGCGCCAACACTTCCAACAGTAGATTTCTTGACTACAAATGACAATACGCCTACGATTACGGGTACTGCAGATTCCGTTGATGATTTAGTGGTTGTGGTAAATGGAGTGACCTATACTGAAGGTGATGGAAATTTGGTTGATAATGGTGATGACACGTGGAGTTTGACCATTCCTGATGCTAACGCGCTTCCTGACGGAATTTATGATGTGATGGCAACCGCTACTGATGCTTTTGGTACCAGCAGTATGGATGTCACAGTTGATGAATTAACGATCGATACAATCGTTCCAACGCTACCTACAGTAGATCCTTTAACTACAAATGACACTACACCAACGATTACGGGGACTGCTGATTCTGTAGATGATTTGGTAGTTGTAGTAAACGGAGTGACTTATACCGAAGGTGATGGCAATCTGGTTGATAATGGAGACGATACCTGGAGTCTTACGATCCCTGATGCTAATGCACTTCCTGATGGGACCTATGATGTGATGGCGACAGCTACTGATGCTGCGGGCAACGTCAATATGGACGCTACAATAGATGAATTGACTATAGATTCAACCGCGCCCGGAATTCCAACAGTTAATAGCCAGACGACGGCTGATGTAACACCTGAAATTACAGGTACCGCAGATTCTTCAGGAAACTTGACGGTTTCTGTTAATGGAGTGACCTATACCGAAGGCGATGGAAATTTAACCGATAACGGTGATGATACTTGGATCTTGAGTATTCCTTTAGGAAATGAAATTGAAGAGGGTGTTTATGATGTGGTCGCTACCAATACTGACGCCTTGGGGAATTCAGCTACAGATGCTACTGTTGACGAACTAACTATTGATTTGGGCGTTCCTACAGGAAATCAAAATCAGACATTTTGTGCTTCAGATCAGCCTACTGTCGGTGATCTTGTTTTAGACCAAGATACTATCGTGTGGTATGCTTCAGAAACTGGCGGAACTCCTCTTGCAGACTCGACTGTTCTGTCTAATAACACCACATATTATGCAGCATTAGTTGTTGATGGTGTGATAGGTATGACTCGATTAGCAGTTACGGTATTGCTTACAGATCCAATTTCTGCAACTATCGATGCTTCGGCAGCGGTGGCTTGCCTTGGTGCTGAAATTACTTATACCACTCAGCCGGGAATGAGTAATTATATGTGGATGATCACTCCCGGTGGTAGTATAGTATCCGGTGGAGGATTAGATGATAATTTTATTACCGTAGTCTGGGACTTACCTGGTGACAATACAGTAGACGTTTCATTTGACAGTTCGTTAAGTTGTATTGTAGATAACACAGCATCATTGGATGTAGTTGCAGAAGCTTGTTCTGATCTTACAATTTCTAAAACAGTGAACAATCTTGTTCCGGCGATTGGAGAGCAAATTACCTATATGATAGAAGTGACCAATACCGGTCAAACCACATTGACATCGGTACAAGTAAGTGAAGTATTGCCTTCTGGGTTAGAATTTGACAGTTTTACCGCTCCGGTTGGAACGTATAACCCGCTTACAGGAATTTGGATTCTTCCAGAGCTTGCCGCAAACAGTAGTGCCACCTTAACGATTACAGTTACGGTACTCGAGACCGGGAACTATAGAAATGTGGCAGAGATCATCACTTCAAATCCTGTAGATAGCAATTCAGATAATAATTCAGATGAAGTAGAGATCGATCCAGATTGCTTGATGGTCTTCAATGAATTCTCTCCTAATGGCGATGGAATGAATGACCTGTTTACGGTTAGATGTATTGATAAGTATCCTAATAATGTGGTAAATATTTATAACCGAGTAGGGCAGTTGGTCTTCACGGCAAATGGATACAACAACACTTGGAACGGAGTTTCTAATGTTGCTAATTCAATAAACAAATCAAGTGGTCTACCGGCGGGAACCTATTATTATGCAATAGAGCTAGGAGATGGTGATCGCACGCTTACCGGATGGGTTTATATCGCACGATAATTTTTAATTCTCTCATTTTAAAATTTAGTTACCATGACAAAAGTAGTAACCTATTTAGTTGAAATTATAATTGTGTTCTGCAGTGCCTATAGTATCTATGGGCAGCAGGATCCCAATTATACACAGTATATGTATAATACGATGACCGTGAACCCGGCATATGTAGGGTCATCAGATAATTTTAATATCACAGCAAATTATAAAGCACAGTTTACCGGGATTGATGGTGCACCAGAAACCATAAATCTTGGTCTCGAGACTCCGGTGACCTATAATGTAGGTTTAGGATTAAACATTACGCGAGATGCTTTAGGACCTTCTGAAGATTTGAACATAGATGGTAATTTTTCTTATTCTATTAATATGTCAGAAAGAACCTATTTGTCCTTCGGTCTTAAGGCTGGTTTTAGAGTACTCAATGTGGATTTTAGAAAAGGAATATTTGATAATCCAAACGATCCTGCGTTTATGAATAATATCAACAACCAATTTCTTGGAATTCTAGGTGCAGGAGCTTACTTGTTTTCAGAAGATTGGTATTTGGGATTATCTACGCCAAACTTCTTTTCTCAAGAGTATTACAATGAAGAAGATACAATGGTTGATACCGAAGAGTTACATATGTATCTCATAGGAGGATATATTTTTGATATAGGCGGCAATACCAAATTCAAACCGGCTGTATTATTTGATTATACCGAAGGTGCTCCGTTACGAGCAAATCTTTCAGCAAACTTTTTATTCTTAGATAAGTTTACAGCAGGTATCGGTTATAGTTTGGACGCTTCTGTGAGTGGACTTGCCGGTTTTCAAGTGAGCGACAATATTTTTATAGGCTATGCTTATGATTATAATACCTCAGACTTCAATCAATACAATGATGGGAGTCACGAGATTTTGATCAAATTCTCATTAGCCCGCAGACGTGGCGCAACCTTCTCACCTCGATTCTTCTAAAAACTCAGCTCTATGAAATATCTATATATACTTTTTATTTTTTTACTGAATTTCTCAGTTTACTCTCAGAAACAGTTAGAGGAAGCTAATAAACTTCACGATCGGCACCTCTATGTTGATGCCGCAACTGAATACGAACTTTATCTGGATAAAGCAGAAAATGTAGCTCCAGAAACCTATATGAATATTGGTGATACGTATTACAATCTAAAGGATTTCAACAAAGCAAAGGAAGCCTACGAAAAATGGTACCGAGCGGTAGGTCCTAATCAGGATAATGCACAAGGGTATCAATACTACGATTCTTTGCGAAGCTTAAAACTATATGATGAGGCCCACGAGGTGGCAGAACGTTATTATAAGACTAGAGGTGCAGAAGCGCTTAGTAGTTATTATGAGGAGCGGGCTCGTTTTCAAGAATTGCTTAAAGGAGATACGTTATATGATATAAGAAACCTTGATTTTAATTCTGCATATGCAGATTTTGGTGGCGATTTTGACGAGAATGGCGCTTTCATATTTACCTCTGCCAGATATGATCGCGATAAGAAAATTTATGATCGAGATAATACCCCGTATCTTTCCATCTATAAAATAGGATTTCCATTAACAGATAGTTCAGAAATGGTAAATCTGTACAATAAGGATTTAGAAAGTCAGTACCATGACGGTACAGCAACCTTTTCTCCTAACAGTGACTATTTCTATTATGCTTCAAGTTATCAATCAGGAAAGCAAAAGGTTTATGAAGGTGATAAACGAAATTATTTTAAAATCTATCGTGTAGACTTGACTGCCAAAAGATTTAAGAAAGAACTTTTGCCTTTTAATGGCGATGCTTATTCTACAGGACATCCATTTATTACCGAAGATGGTACCAAGTTATTCTTCGCTTCAGATATGCCAGGAGGTTATGGTAAAGCAGATATTTATGTATGCGATATCTATGAAGATGGTTCGTTTTCTAAACCGAAAAACTTAGGTCCCAAAATCAATACCATTACAGATGATTTTTTCCCGTTTTTTGTAGATGATGTGCTTTATTTTTCTTCTGGTGGTCATGTAGGTTTTGGTGGCCTAGATATGTACAAATCTTATTTTAAAGACGGTATTTATGGTACGCCCATTAATCTGGGACCGGTCATGAATACCAATTCAGATGATTTTGCCTACCTAGAAGGAGACGAACCTAACAAAGGTTTCTTTTCTTCAGACCGTCCCGGAGGTAAAGGAGGAGATGATATTTATGCGTTCAATTATAATTTGGCAAAATGTGTACAATACATTTCAGGTACAGTCTATGATTTGGAGACCAAAGAACCCATTAAAGGAGCAAAAGTCACCGTATTTGATGAAGATGGAAAAGAATATGCTCGCATAGAAACCGGAGATGATGGTAGTTATTCGGTTGAATTATTATGCGAATCAACATATACCATTGAAGCCAGAAAAGCAGGGTATAGCGAAGATCAACTAGACTTTGAAACAGACGTTTTACCTGACCGTAAAATGAATATGGTTGATTTTAGACTGAAGGATCTTTCTGAAATTTTTGTGACCGATGGCGATATAGAAAAAATACGTATCGATCCAATTTACTTTGAATACTACCGCTACAATATTACCGATGTGGCTGCAATTCAATTGCGGCGTGTCATCGAAGTTATGGATGCTTATCCCGAAATGATCATCAAGATCGAGTCGCATACAGACCAGCGTGGTACAGATTATTTCAATAAAACGCTTTCTACAAATAGAGCAAACTCAACAAAAGATTGGTTAATCGAGAACGGTATAGATCCTTCTCGTATTCAAAGTGCTATTGGTTACGGCGAGTCCCAGCCCATTAATATTTGCGACGAAGAAGGAAAAACCTGTACAGAATTAGAATATTCTGAAAACAGAAGGTCTGAATTCATCGTTGTAAGCAGGTAATGAGAGGCGTTAGAATCTTTATTCTTCTAGATTTTGACGTAGAAACTCCCTCAATTGAGGGAGTTTCTTAGTTTTTAGAAGTGTAGAAATAATAAAGCAGGTTTAACAAAAATTGTTAAACCTGCTTTATTGTCAAAAATGAGTTAGTATCTTTAATCATACAAAATGAATAATTTCAAGTATTTGTATTTTATATAAAAGCAACTGGTAAAATTGTATATAAGCAGGCATTTATGCTGATTTCAACTCTGATTCATTAGCTGTAGGGGGCTCATGGATTTGTTGAAATTTGGTAGCCTGCTTTTTCTTTTGCTTAAAACTGAAAATACTCAACACAATATCTTTTCAAGAGTATTGCTTAAAATAATTACTTAGCAAGGCTGGTATCAAAGCGCAAATCAAATTTTAAAGGGCTGCCTAAATTTTATATTTAATTATAGTATTTTAAGCGACGTATAGAAGCTAAACCTTCTAAAGTCTGTGCTATAGTTATGAAATTAAACAAGTCGATATTTTTAGTTTTAGGTCCTTTACTTTTTGTAATCCTTCAGCAACTTGATCCTCCGGCAGAAATGCCTGAGTCTGCTTATGATATTCTTTGTGCAACCTTATGGATCGCCCTCTGGTGGGTCACCGAAGTTGTTCCTATTGCCGTAACCGCGCTTTTGCCAATCATATTATTTCCGCTTATGGGAGCAGTAGATATTTCTACTACTACAGCATCATACGGTCATAAATATGTGTTTTTGTACTTGGGTGGCTTCATCCTAGCAATCGCTATAGAAAAATGGCAACTTCATAAGCGTATTGCGTTGCACATCATACAACTCATAGGAACCAATGTCAAGAATATCATTTTGGGTTTTATGGTCGCCACCGCGTTTTTGTCTATGTGGATTTCCAATACAGCGACCTCTGTGATGATGTTACCTATAGGAATGTCAATCGTATCACAACTAAAAGATAACCCCAATACTATAGAAGATGAGAATCGCATTTTTGGTAAAGCCCTTATGTTGGGAATTGCTTACAGCGCTTCAATTGGGGGGATGGCCACGTTAATCGGTACGCCGCCCAATCTGGTTTTTGCAGGTTACATTCAAGAAGTCTATAATATAGATATCAGTTTTTTTCAGTGGTTTAAATTTGGTTTTCCTATTAGTATTGTGCTTTTGGCTATTTCCTGGCTGTACCTTACCAATGTTGCTTATACATTTAAACAGAAAGAATTCCCCGGAGGAAAAGCAGAAATCAACCGACTTTTAAAAGATTTGGGACCGATGCAAAAGGAAGAAAAAGTTGTACTAGCTGTTTTTATAGGAACTGCTTTTTGCTGGATCACTCGATCTTTTCTTTTAGAAGCTTGGCTGCCCGGTATTGATGATACCATCATCGCTATAGCTGCCGGAATTTTATTATTTATGCTGAATGCCGGTGAAAAAGGAGAACGTATCTTAGATTGGAAAGAAGCGACAAATATTCCTTGGGGCATTATTTTACTTTTTGGCGGCGGAATGGCTTTGGCGGCAGGTTTTGAAGAAACTGGTTTAGCGAGATGGTTTGGTTTGCAGATGACCTTATTAGAGGCGTTACCGCTCCTATTACTTGTTTTACTGGTGATATTCAGTGTGAATTTCATTACTGAATTGACATCTAACCTAGCAACAACGGCGATGCTCTTGCCAATTTTGGCTCCAATAGCTTTAGAGCTTGACCTTAATCCGTATATGCTTTTAGTAGCAACTACTGTGGCGGCATCGTGTGCTTTTATGCTTCCGGTAGCGACTCCGCCTAATGCAGTTGTTTTTGGTTCAGGATATCTTAAGATTCCAGATATGGTAAAAGCAGGATTTTGGATGAACTTGGTTTCAATAGTATTCCTGACTTTAGTGGTGTATTTTCTGCTTCCGTTTGTTTGGGATTTTGAGCCTTTTGGATTTACATCAAAATTTGAATTACCTCCTGCAAATTGATCTCGAGATTGAGGTAAAAGATGTGATGGTTAGATGTAGCTTCTGCATCTTAGCGTTAGAACTTTATTATTTAGGTGTTAAATAGGACACTATTACGGAATTCCGTAAAGCATATTCTGGTCAATTTTATTTCTTTGCTCCCGGATAAGATTAAAAAAACGAGCAGGTAACGTAAAAGGAGTCGAGAATTTTGTTTGCTGTAGGGGGCTTTACAGAAGAATTGATTTTCAATACGTATCTGCTCTTTTTATAGGTAGCCTGTACGATGAATTGATCAGTACTTCTTTGTTGAAATCACGCAATTAGGAAATGAGCTTTTTTAAATTTTCTATAGTATTTACCGGGTCTGAAGCTTTAAAAATATAACTCCCGGCAACCAATACGTCTGCCCCACAATTAATTAATTCTTGCGCGTTAGCATCTGTAACACCACCATCAATCTCAATGCGTGTTGAAGCATTATGGGTAAGAATGATCTCTTTAAGTTCCCGTACTTTTTTATAGGTGTTTTCGATAAACGATTGTCCGCCAAAACCGGGATTCACGCTCATAATGATCACTTGATCTATGTCGTTTATGACATCTTTAAGCAAGCTCACAGGAGTGTGTGGATTTAGCGCAACGCCAGCTTTCATGCCTTCAGCTTTTATCGCTTGTAATGTGCGGTGCAAGTGGGTGCAAGCCTCATAATGCACTGTGAGATTGTTACTGCCTAGTTGAGCGAAGGTTTTGATGTATCGGTCTGGATCTACGATCATAAGATGTACATCCATCACTTTTTTATTATGTTTTGAAATGGCTTGTACAACGGGCATCCCAAAAGAAATATTAGGAACAAAAACTCCGTCCATTACATCTACGTGCAGCCAGTCGGCATCACTTGAATTGACCATTTTGATTTCGCTTTCGAGATTTGCAAAATCTGCTGCAAGAATAGAAGGGGCTACATATTTTGGAGTCATGAATTCTTATTTTGATAGGTAAATTTAACCAATACTTATGGATAAGCATTTTTTGAAAGCGAGTAAGTACAAAAATTGCTACCATGAAAAATCCCCGGTAATCAGCCGGGGATTCATTCATCAATCAAAAAACGAACAGTTATGATGAACTGTTGTTACTTTAAATATTTTATTGGGGTTACAATTATAATGCAATTTAGTAAAAACCTAGCGAAACACCCCATATTTAACGAATTCTTGTAAAAAAGACTTAACCTAAATAAGTTTTTAAAATTTTACTTCTTGAGGTATGCTTTAATCTACGGATCGCTTTTTCTTTAATTTGTCTCACACGCTCGCGGGTAAGATCAAAGGTTTCTCCTATTTCCTCCAAAGTCATAGGGTGTTGATGTCCTAGACCAAAATATAAACGAACCACATCTGCTTCGCGAGGAGTTAAAGTCTCTAGAGCACGTTCAATTTCGGTACTTAGAGATTCACTTAATAACTCACGATCGGGATTAGGTGATTCTCCAGAGCGTAGTACATCATAAAGGTTAGAGTCTTCTCCTTCGATCAAAGGCGCATCCATACTCACGTGGCGGCCCGCGTTCTTGAGAGATTCTTTTACCTCATTTACGGTCATATCAAGCTCTTTTGCGATTTCTTCAGGGCTAGGCGGGCGCTCATTGGCCTGCTCTAGAAAAGCAAAAGTCTTGTTGATTTTATTGATGCTACCAATTTTATTTAAAGGCAAACGTACAATTCGCGATTGCTCAGCTAGGGCTTGAAGGATAGATTGTCTAATCCACCATACAGCATAAGAAATGAATTTAAAACCACGTGTTTCATCAAAACGCTGTGCAGCTTTGATGAGGCCTAAATTACCTTCATTGATCAAATCGGGTAGGGTAAGGCCTTGGTTTTGATATTGTTTTGCAACAGAAACCACAAAACGCAGGTTAGCTTTGGTTAATTTTTCAAGAGCGCGTTGATCGCCTGCTTTGATGCGTTGGGCAAGTTCTACTTCTTCATCAGCAGTAATAAGATCTACTTTACCAATTTCTTGTAAATACTTGTCAAGTGAAGCGGTTTCTCTGTTTGTAACCTGTTTTGTAATCTTAAGTTGTCTCATAGGACTATCACGTATTAAAAAATAGTTCCACCGGAATTACCGGTACTCAATGTTAAATGCTCTGCCACTGTTTTGGACAGATACACTTATTATACGTAGGATCACTAAGAAAGGTTACAGAATTTTTTAATTTTTTTTAGAAAATTTTAACACTTGGTCGAAGTGTTATTTTTTCTCGGTAAAAGATTGACTTTTAGCCTTCTTTTAATTTAATGAGCTGCAGGTTGACATCTAGAAGCGCTTTATTATACAAATTCTCAAAAGCTTTTAAATGCGCTTTAGCATCCGTTACCTTGTCAGGCTTGGTTATATATGCTTCAATTTTTTGCAAATGATGACCGGGTTGCGTCATCCCAAGGTTCATAAAGCTTGATTTCATTTTATGTGCAAGTGTACTGGCTCGAGGATAATACTCGCGCTCCACACAATTACGCAGACTGTTTAGATCTTCAGGTGTTTCGGTGATGAATACTTCAAGCAGCGAGATCACAAAATCTTTATCATTATCAAAGATTTCAAAAAGGTTTTGGATATCTACAGAAGTAGGTTCATTTTTGGGCGTACTATCGTCCTGACCTTTTTTTGGAATTGGTTTATTGGTCTCGGTATCTTCAGAAACTAACCAATATAAAACCTCTTTCAAGGCTTCTTCTTTTAAGGGTTTTGTAAGGTAAAAATCAATACCGGCTTTGATGGCATTTTTACGGGCCTCAGGAAAAACATCTGCAGAACAAGCGACTATGGGTACTTTTTTTAGAAGATTTTTTTCAGATTTTCTGATCAAAGCGATTGCATCAAGTCCGTTCATAACAGGCATATGCATATCCATCAAAATAAGGTCGTAGTTTGTTTTGTTATTGGTGTAAATCGCAACAGCTTCCTCGCCGTTTTCGGCGATATCGGCTTCAACGTTTAAGCCATATAATAATTGACGAATATAGAATTGATTCATCTTATTGTCTTCAGCAACCAGGACTCTTAAACCTTTTAGACTTTGATTTTCAGTATCTGCGTGCTGCTCAAATTTTTGAATCTTTTGTCGTGTACTCTTTTTGTAATTCAGTTTAAAATGAAAGCTAGAACCTTTGCCGGGTTCGCTTTCTACAAACAAAGAACCTCCTTGCAGATTGATCAACTCGTGAGTAATAGAAAGCCCTAGGCCGGTTCCATTAATTTTGGCGTGTTCAGGCTCATCTACCTGATAAAAACTCTTAAAAATATGAGGCAATTGATTTTTGGGAATCCCAATTCCGGTGTCGGTAACAATAAAGTTGATGGTTACCTTATCTGTTGTTTCTTCGATCAATTGAAGCTCCAATGTGATTTTACCTTGCTTGGTAAATTTAATGGCGTTTCCAATTAAATTAGTAATAATTTGATTGAGGCGATATTGGTCACCTACTATAATGTCAGGGATACGCTCATCTATTGTGGTAATAA
Source organism: Leeuwenhoekiella blandensis MED217 (assembly GCF_000152985.1). Lineage (GTDB taxonomy): Bacteria > Bacteroidota > Bacteroidia > Flavobacteriales > Flavobacteriaceae > Leeuwenhoekiella > Leeuwenhoekiella blandensis. The sequence continues at coordinate 1,091,977 of NZ_CH672395.1, forward strand.
GTTGAAGCCCTTTCTCACGCGCTTTAATTTCAAACGTACTTGTAAGATTAGATAAGACTTCCTTTAAGTTAAAATCCAGCGCTTGTAAAGAGAGTTTTCCGGCTTCAATTTTTGAAAAGTCAAGTATATCGTCAACTATAGAAAGCAAATTCTTTGCTGAAAAAGAGATGCCTTCAAGATTTTTCTCCAGCAGCTTTTTATCGTCTAAACCATTTTTTATGAGTAATTCAGACAGTCCAAGAATCACGTTTAAAGGAGTTCGTATTTCGTGACTCATATTGGATAAAAAGGTGGACTTTGCTTCAGCGGCGCGCTCTGCACTTGCTTTTGCACGTAAAGTATCGTTGCGTTGCGTGATATCACGTATAAAAATACTGAAGGTTTCAACCGGCTCAGAATAGTTATTGCTGAAACTTATTTCATAAGGTTCAATATTTCCTTTCTTATTTTTAAGATCAACTTCTTTACGATTGCCCAGTAGTTTGGGCAGTTTATTTTGATGCAGCGAACTGATGTCACTTTTAAAAGCACTGGTTACATCTTGCGGAAGCAATGCGTAAATAGAGCTTCCTATTAATTCTTTTTTAGAAAGTCCAAAAATGTTTGTGCTGAGTGTGTTACAGTCTTTAATGGTGCCCTGTGCATCAAAAAGGATGTAGCCGTCGAGCAAATTTTCTAAAACATCTACGTGAGTTGTTTTGGGCGCGTTGGCAGAATCAACCTTTTCCTCGGCTGCTTCAGTCGGTTCTAAAGGAGTATTGAAGAAGTTCTTTTGAGGAGACTCATGAAGTAAGGAGGTAAATAGCTGCGGAATGATGTCGTTAATTGAAACGACGGCTGGTATTTTCTCATAAAAGCTCAAGAATTCCTCTTTAGTTCCCGAAAAAGCCGAGTCGACAAAATCTTGCCCAAATAAAGCTCCAAACTCCTGATTGATTCTCAACGCATCATCCTTAATTCTTCTAAATGTATTGATTTGTTTAACAATGTCATCTGAAACAGGAGCTTTAAACGCCTTTGTAAGCGCATTGAGCCAAGAAATAGTATTAGTAAGCTCAGGGTCTTCATCTTTAAACTTTTTCAGAAGGATTATAAGAAAAAACTGCGCCAAAAGTACTTCCTGATTTTTACCACTTACGTAAAGTGGAGCAAACGCATCAGAATTTGCAATCGAAGGAAAATTGAGCTTAATTTCTTGTCTAAGCTTTTGCTCTGTGCTGATGTATCGGGAGTCATGATGAAGCAAATAATATTCAAGATCTAAATAAAAACTTGCAACACAAATTTCAGCGAGGTATTGATCCTCGGGAAATTCAAAGTTTTCAAGCTTAGATTCAATAAGCTTAAGGCGCGCTCCGGGTGTTCCCTGACCTATCAAATAATCAAAGAAATTTTTAACCGGATCAGTGTCAGATGGACTCTGATTTATTTTGCTAGCCCTATGCGTAAAAAGACGATCTATAAATGAGCTCATAGGGTGTTATGCTTTTAACGAATAGCTAATTTCGTTTAACTGCTAAAATACTGATTTTATATGAATCATACATGATTTTATTTGTAGGAAAACTTTGATTATTAAAGAATTAAGGGATTTCTATTAATAGTATATAATTTTTAATATAAATAAAAAAAAGAGGAACTTTTTAAATTAAAAGTTCCTCTTTTTGTTTTGTAAATCAGTTGTTTAGACTCTTACGTGCCCATCACCGAATACATAATATTTATTAGTCACTAATTGTTTAAGACCTAAAGGTCCTCTATGGTGTAATTTATCGGTACTAATTGCTAATTCAGCACCAACTCCCATTTGTCCACCATCGGTAAAACGTGTTGATGCATTGTGATAAACTGCAGCTGTATCTATGTTTTCCATAAAGGTTGTTGCAGCTTCTTTATCTGTAGTCATAATAGCACTTGAGTGTCCTCCACTATAGGTGTTGATTTTTTCCATCGCTTCGTCTATACTATCAACTGCACCAAGTACGATTTTCATTGCTAGAAATTCTTCATACCATGTGTCTTCATTAGGAATTACAGCATTTTCAGAAAGTACTTCTTTTGAGGCCTCGTCTGCCAAAACTTCTACACCTTTTGCTTTTAAGATTTCATCCAGCTCTTTAATTTTTACTTCGTAATCTGCGATATTTTTATCTACTAAAACTTTATCTAGCGCGTTACAACCTGAGATCTTATCTGTTTTAGCATTGATAATTACTTCAATAGTTTTAGCCCAATCAGCCTTTGGATGCACGTATAAAAAGTTGTTTCCTCTACCGCTTACTAAAACAGCACATTTAGCGTGTTCTTTTACAAATCCAATTAAGCGCTCACCTCCACGAGGCACAATCAAATCTAAAGGTTGGTCAGGGTTCTTTAAGAAAGCCTGAGTTTCCTCACGATTCATTTGTAACATCGTTATCCAAGACTCATCGAGATCATTTTCGCGTAAGGCTTGTTTCCAACAATCTACAAGAACCACATTACTGAGATAAGCTTCTTTACCACCTTTAAGCAAAATCTTATTGTTTGCTTTAAATGCTAAAACAGCTGCTTCGATGGTAACATCTGGCCGCGATTCATAAATGATCATTATGGTTCCAAATGGAGCCGTCTTGTTGATGATTTTTAATCCACTTTCTAACGTGGTGTTTGAAATTTCTTGACTTACCGGATCCTCTTGATCACGAACCTCTTTAATCGCCTGAATCATACCACTAATTTTGGCATCATTCACGACTAGCCGGTCGTAAAGGGCTTGGTCATCACGATTAAAAGCTTCTAAGTCTTTTTTGTTTGCTTCTAAAATTTCGTCTTTTCTAGACTCAATAATCTGCATCATTGAATCTAAAACTTTATTTTTTATATCTGTATTGAGTAATTGCATTTTACTTGTTTTCTTAGTTAATATTTAAACTGAATAGCACTATTCAATTAAATGTTTAAGCCTGAAACTTTGTACCAATTTCTTTTCCCTCTAACAGGTCTACGATCACATTTGGTTTTTTACCGTTTGCGATGTAACAGGTAATGTCTTTACGAGCGGTTTCTTTGGCTATTTTTAGCTTAGATTTCATTCCGCCGCGACCTTCACCTTCAGCTTTATTATTTTCCTGAACATATTGTTCAACTTTCTGCTCTGGATGAACTTCAGTTAATTTTTCTGAATCATCATCATCTGGATGACCAGTGTAAAGTCCGTCTGTATCTGTAAGCAGAATTAATGCATCTGCGTTGATCAATTCAGCTACAAGACTTGCGAGTTCGTCATTGTCCGTAAACATTGACATGGTTAGTGAAACTGCATCATCCTCATTTGCGATAGGAATAATACCTTCTGAAAGAAGACCTTCATAACAATTGATCATATTTTCGCGGTGCTTACCTGGCGCAAAATCACGCTTAGTGGCAAGCAACTGGGCGCAATGCATACCAAAACTATTGAATAGTGTATAGTAATGACGCATCATTCGAGGTTGACCAACTGAAGAGAAAATTTGCCTACGGGTAGAAGCATCTTCATAATTACATTCTCCTAAGACTTCCTTACCAGCAATTGCAGAACCTGAAGAAACCAGAACAGGCTGATAACCTTTCTCATAAAGCTCTGCAATTTGTCTTACAAGCTCATGAAGAACAGGTCCAACAATTCTGTTGTTTCTGTTGGTCATTACATTGGTTCCTACTTTTATAACTACACGTTTTGTGCTCATAGTTTTATTTTTCTTTACCGAGTTCTGTTGCACGGTCAAATGCTGCATATGCAGCTTCCTTAATTAATTCTTTTACATTATTGTCTTCCATAGAATCTAGTGCGGCACGTGTTGTACCTCCTTTAGAGGCAACGCGGTCCATCCACTTTTCCGGAGTAAGATCTGATTCATTAAATAATTTTACAGCGCCTTCAAAAGTTTGTGAAACCAGTACTTTTGAATCATTTGGAGAGAAGCCCATTTTTAAAGCTGCTTCTAACATAGATTGCATAAAATAGAATACATATGCAGGACCACTACCAGAAATACCGGTAGAAGCATCAATAAACTGCTCTGTTTCAACGTGAATTGATTCTCCTGTAGTGTCTAATAAACTGCGAACAGTAAGTAATTCAATTCTACTAACTTCTTTAGATTCTGTAAACGAAGTAACACCTTTACCTACTTTCGCAGGAAGGTTAGGCATGGTACGTATTACTTTTTTAACACCCAATCCTTCTTGAATGGTATTGATAGTCACACCCGCCATTAAAGACACAAATAATTGTTCTTGGTTGATGTAAGGTTTAATACTGTCAAATAAAGATTGACTGTGGTACGGTTTTACCGCAATAAAAATAACGTCTGCTTTTGGCACACATTCTTCGATGCTGTCATAAGCATCAAACTGCGCCATGGTTGACAAAGCTTCTGTTTTTTGAGGTGAGACATCGAATATCATAAGCTTGCGCTTATTTAAGAATGGGGAGTTCGCCATACCTTCGGCGTAAGTAAGTCCCATATTGCCAGCACCTAATACTAATACTTTCATTAAATAGTTTTTAATTAATTAGTTCGCCCTATTTAGTGCAAGTATCATGCGAGACTCTTTAAATCGGAAGCGTAGCCTATTTGGAAAATAAAAAAAGCGTGGTAGGGTAGATGAGGTATAGCCTAAGCCGGGTTTATTAACTATATGTTAAAAAACAGCTGAGAATTCTGTAATTCATTTTTGGCAGTTTTTCTGCCAAATGCTGTATTTCTGTCAGTTTTTTGTCAGTTGTGAGTAGTATCAAGTAAATAGTATCAATTGAAATCTATTTTTATTGATAATAAGTCTAATATTCAAGCTTGTGAGAATTAAGCTGATTTTAGATAGAAAACATAAAAAAAGGGAGCAAAATGCTCCCTTTTTGAATAAAATATGCAAGAAATTAGTCTCTTTTACGATCTCTATTTCTGTTATCACGACCTCTGTTATCACGAGATCCGCGATCTTTATTGTCGTTGTTACGTGGCGCACGCTCTTTAAAACCTTCCGGTTTTGGCAGTAATGCTTTGCGAGAAACTTTTTCTTTACGTGTACGAGAATCGATTCCGAAGTATTTTACTTCAAACTCATCTCCCATATTTACCACATCGCTCACATTCTCTGTGCGTTCCCAAGCAAGCTCAGATACGTGAAGTAAAACTTCATTACCCGGTGCAGCAAGATATTCTACCACAGCACCAAAGTCAAGCATCTTGATTACTTTCACTTTGTAAGACTCACCAACTTTTGGTTTAAAAGTGATCGAATCTATTTTTGCAAGAACCGCGTTGATACCTTCAGTTCCTGTTCCTAGTATTTCAACAATTCCTTCTTCGGTTACCGGATCTTCGTTGATAACAATCGTAGTTCCTGTTTCTTTCTGAAGTTCTTGAATTACTTTTCCGCCAGGTCCTATAAGCGCACCAATGTATTCATTAGCAATGCGTGTAGTAACCATTTTAGGAGCGTAATCTTTAACATCCTCACGAGGTTCTGAAATAGTATCGGTAAGGTGATTTAAGATGTGTAAACGTCCGTCACGTGCTTGGTGAAGTGCTTTTACAAGAATCTCATAAGAAAGACCTTTTACCTTAATGTCCATCTGGCAAGCAGTGATACCGTCAGCAGTACCTGTTACTTTAAAGTCCATATCACCTAAGTGATCTTCATCTCCAAGAATATCAGAAAGTACAGCGTATTTACCAGTTTCAACATCAGTGATAAGACCCATTGCGATACCAGAAACTGGTTTCTTAAGTTTTACACCGGCATCCATAATCGCCATGGTACCTGCACAAACAGTTGCCATTGAAGAAGAACCGTTAGATTCTAAAATCTCAGAAACAACACGTACGGTATACGGGCAATCTGCTGGGATCATCCCTTTAAGCGCACGTTGTGCTAAGTTACCGTGACCTACCTCACGACGAGACGTTCCACGAATAGGACGCGCTTCACCGGTTGAGAAAGGAGGGAAGTTGTAGTGTAAATAGAATGTTTCTTCACCTTCGTAAGATGGCATATCAATTTGATTAGCCTCTCTCGAAGTACCTAAAGTTACAGTAGCAAGCGCCTGAGTTTCCCCACGTGTAAAGATCGAAGATCCGTGTACTGATGGTAAATAATCAGTCTCACACCAAATTGGGCGAATCTCAGTAGTCTTACGACCATCAAGACGTAAACCTTCATTTAAGGTAAGATCGCGTACCGCAGCCTTTTCAGCCTTGTAGAAATATTTAGAGATCAAATCTCCAAACGCTTCCAGGTCTTCTTCTGAGAAGGTTCCTTTTACTTCTTCTTTAATGGCGTCAAAAGCAGTGCTTCGCTCGTGTTTAGAAGAACCAGCTTTGGCTACTTCATACACTTTGTCATACGTTAAATCGTAAACTTTTTTCTCAAGTTCTGCGTCTTCAACTTCTGGTTCGTACTCACGGGTTGGTTTTTTACCAAAAGCTTCCGCAAGACGAATTTGAGCCTCACACTGAACTTTAATAGCCTCGTGAGCAGCTTTGATGGCTTCGGTCATTTCTTCTTCAGAAATTTCGTCCATCTCACCTTCAACCATCATTACAGAGTCAGCCGAAGCACCAATAACCATATCGATGTCAGATTCTGCTAACTGTGCGCGAGAAGGGTTGATGATAAATTCACCGTTTACACGACCTACACGTACTTCAGAAATCGCACATTCAAATGGGAAATCTGAAAGTTGAATCGCTGCAGAAGCTGCAAGACCCGCCATAGCATCAGGCATCACTTCGTCATCATGAGACATCAACTGAATCATAACTTGTGTTTCTGCGTGATAATCTTTTGGGAACAATGGGCGAAGTACACGGTCTACAAGACGCATCGTTAATACTTCACCATCACTTGGACGTGCTTCTCTTTTGAAGAAACCACCAGGATAGCGGCCGGCAGCAGCAAATTTTTCACGATAATCTACCGTTAACGGAAGAAAATCAACATCACTTTGCTTGTAGTTTGAAACTACGGTACAAAGCAACATACATTTACCGGATTGAACAACAACAGAACCATGTGCCTGTTTTGCTAATTTTCCGGTTTCGATAGAGATCTCTCTACCATCACCAAGGTCAATGACCTCTTTGAAAGTCTTTGGAATCATATTTTGATTTTTCATCTGTATCCTACATCGAGGATACTGTTAAACATAAGCTGCAAACCAAAAAGGTTAGCGGCAAGGTCGTTGTGTTGTTGTGTGTAGTGTTTGACCAATGAAAAACCTAAGGATAGCTTTCTTTGCCCTTTCGGGACTTAACCAAAAATATGGTTTTTATTTTTACTGAAGCTTCAAATGTTAGTCTGAAACAAACAGATTTTAAAAATAAAAGGGACTGAAAAACAGCCCCTTTTATAAATAAGAATTATTTTCTTAAACCTAATTCTTTAACGATAGCACGATATCTATTGATATCTTTCTTAGTTAAATAGTCAAGTAATGCTCTACGCTTACCAACTAATTTTACTAGAGAACGCTCTGTGTTAAAGTCTTTGCGGTTCTTTTTCAAGTGTCCCGTTAAGTGGTTGATGCGATGTGTAAACAACGCAATCTGTCCTTCCGCAGATCCGGTATCGTTTTTGTCTTTACCGAACTTGCTGAAAATTTCATCTTTCTTTTCTTGAGTAAGATACATGCCAATATTATTTAAATAGTTTTTATGTATTCAACGAGGCTATCTCGTTGAGCCGGCAAAGATACAATTAATTTATCAATCTTAACCTAACTTTTTTTAATTGCGAATTGCCTGATTAAGAATCAAGTCTATATAAAGATTGATGTTCTTTTTAAGTTCTTTACGGTGTGAGATGAAATCTAAGAATCCGTGCTCTTTTAAGAACTCTGCAGTTTGAAAATCTTCTGGCAATTCTTGACCGGTTGTATCGCGAACTACACGTGGTCCTGCAAAACCAATTAAAGCTCCAGGCTCAGAAATATTAATATCTCCTAACATTGCAAATGAAGCTGTTGTTCCACCGGTTGTAGGATCTGTGCATAATGAGATATATGGAATTTTTGCTTCGGCAAGTTGCGCCAATTTAGCAGAAGTTTTTGCCAATTGCATCAAGGATAGTGCAGCTTCCATCATACGTGCACCACCAGACTTTGATATAATTACTAGTGGTACGTTGTGTTTAAGCGAGTAATCTGCGGCACGCGCGATTTTCTCACCTACTACAGAACCCATAGAACCACCGATGAATTTAAAATCCATTGCGGCAACAACAAGGTCTTTACCCATACTCTTACCTACAGCAGTACGTACAGCGTCTTTTAAGCCTGTTTTTGACTCGGCATCTTTTAAACGATCAACATACTTCTTGGTGTCTTCAAAATTTAAAGGATCTTTAGAAGTGAGGTTTTTATCTAACTCTTTGTATTTATTATCGTCAAAAAGTATTGAGAAATATTCATTACTACCAATTCTTACGTGGTAATCATCTTCCGGGCTTACATAAAAGTTTTTTGCAAGCTCTTCTGCGTCAATAATTTTACCGGTAGGAGATTTGTACCAAAGTCCTTTAGGTACATCTTTTTTATTTTCGGTAGCAGTTTGTATTCCTTTTTCTTTCCGTTTAAACCAAGCCATAATTTGTGCTTTTTAGTTTTTAAGCTTTAGGGGTTGCCTCGTAAAATTAAGAGGCTGTTTTTAAAGGTTGAAAAACCTCAGAATATAAATCCTGAGGTTTTAAAATTTCTTTTTCGCGGATGCGAAATTACAAAGTATTTACGTTATTCAAATCTTCAAACGCTTTTTCTAATCGCGCAACAAAAGATTCTTCACCTTTACGTAACCAAACGCGTGGGTCGTAAAACTTCTTATTTGGGCTATCTTCTCCGGTTGGGTTACCTATTTGTGTTTGAAGATAGTCTGCATTTGCATCAAAATATTCACGAATTCCTTCAGTAAAGGCCCACTGTAAATCGGTGTCGATGTTCATTTTGATAACACCGTAGCTAATACCTTCACGAATCTCTTCTACAGTAGAACCACTTCCTCCGTGGAATACGAAGTCGATATGATTTTCTTCAACACCATATTTTTCTGTGATATATTCCTGAGAGTTCTTAAGAATTTTTGGAGTCAATTTTACGTTACCAGGTTTGTAAACCCCGTGAACGTTACCAAAAGCCGCAGCGATAGTGAACTGGTCGCTTACTTTGCTCAACTCTTCATATGCATAAGCAACTTCTTCTGGCTGTGTATATAGTTTAGAAACGTCAACATCAGAGTTGTCTACACCATCTTCTTCACCACCGGTGATACCAAGTTCGATCTCAAGAGTCATTTCCATTTTACTCATACGCTCAAGATACTTTTTACAAAGCTCAATGTTCTCTTCGATTGGTTCTTCACTCAAATCGATCATATGAGAGCTGAAAAGAGAATGACCGTGTTCTTTATAATATTCTTCTGAAGCGTCTAGAAGTCCGTCAATCCAAGGTAAAAGTTTTTTAGCACAGTGGTCTGTATGTAAGATTACAGTTGCACCATAGCGCTTTGCTAATTCATGAACGTGTTTTGCTCCTGCAATTGCTCCTGCAACTGCTGCTTGTTGATTGTCATTAGAATATCCTTTTCCTGCATTAAACTGGGCTCCTCCGTTAGAAAATTGAAGAATAACAGGCGCATTTAATTTTGCAGCGGTCTCTAAAACACCATTAATAGTGTTAGAACCAATAACGTTTACTGCCGGTAGGGCATAACCGTTTTCTTTTGCATGTTTAAAAATAGCCTGAACTTCTTTTCCGGTAGCAACTCCAGGTTTGATACTATGACTCATAGGTTGTTGTTTACTTAGTTAAAGGGCATAAAATTAATAAATAATTGGGGTTTAACCAGCTTATTTGATTAGAAAGGATAGTTAATACCCACATTGTAGACGGCATTGGCAAAATTTGTGTTTTTAAACCAGCGTTCGCCATTGGGTAAAGCAGGATCATAGGTTTTAAAACCTACATCAAACCGCAATACAAAAAAGCTAAAATCATAGCGTAGACCAAAACCGGTTCCTACCGCAATATCCTCTAAACTTTGGAAGCCTGTAAAGGTAGCTTGTGGGTCTTCTACATTATCTAGAGCATTCCAGATATTTCCAACATCTGTAAAAATGGCACCCTTTAAATCGCCCAGAAAGGTAAAGCGCTGTTCTAAATTAAAAGCAAGCTTCATGTTTGCTTCGTTAAAGTCGTTTGGGCTGTCTGTGCTACCAGGTCCTAATCTATAGGCCTGCCAAGCGCGGTTATCGTTAGAGCCACCACCAAAGAAACTGCGTATGAATGGAATACTATTGGAGTTTCCGTATGGGATCGCGATTCCGCCGTAGGCTCTAAAAGCAAGAATATTATCACTGCCAAAATCCCAATGCTTTATAAAATCCAATTCGGTTTTTACATATTGAGAAAATGTTACCCCTAGAATTCTTGACGAACCGTTCTCATTCTCTTCAAGTCCGATCAAATTACTTATCGCACTCAGGGTGTTTCCTGCAACTTCGAGCTTGGCTCTAAAACTGGTGAATTCATCATCAAAAAGATTGTCTCGGGTATTTTTATAATAGGTAAAACTCGAGGCGAGTATCAGGTTATCTTCAGTCAATCTTTGACGGCGTTCTTCAATATTCACGACATCATTAAACTCGGTTGTGGTGACGCCAATTGTTCGGTTTTGTACTTCATTAATAAATCCAAGTGCGCCATCAGGTATCGAGAGGTTGCCCGCATCATTATAATAAGAACCCGCTTGAGCCGGATAGTTTAAAGCGATAGCGTTCAACTCATCGTACGAATTCTCATAGACATTGAAATAATTAGGGATGTTTAGATTCCGAATATATTGAATGTCAAAAAGGTCAAAACGGTAATTTAAATTTGCTGAAGGTGTCCATTTGTAATTGATGCCGCCGGTGATGTTTTGCTTGTCAAGACCTATGTTTTGTTGAATTCCTATACCGGTAGTAAAACTTGTAGAAGGGGACATTTCTGGAGCGATAAAACCGGTGCGAATAGGAAAAAAGATACGCGGAATTGTTAAGCTGATATCTGCGCCAATTTCAGTAATATCAAAAAGCTCTGGGCTGTTACTGCCCGCAGCAGTCCTGGAATCACCTATACTCGCCCGTCCAGAAATTTGCAAGGTTTCCATTCCGCCAAGAACGTTACGTATGCGTAAAGAACCTCCACCTGCTATCCCGAAGGTTTGAATATTTGAGGTAGAAACATCAAAATCTGCTCTCAAATTGAATTTAGGCAGGGGCGTAAGCAGAATATTTGCAACAAGATCAGTTCCGTCGGGATCATCGGGATCTTCAGAAAACCGAAGGTCAGGATATCTAAAAGTTCCTAGTTGACTCAGGCGTATTAATGTTTGATTGCGGGACTCATCGCTATACGTTTCGCCCGGCTCAATAAAAATAGCGTCTATAAGACGTTTGGGTTTGTATCTGATCTTATCATAAGCATATAGATAATGATCATCACGTTCTAAACTGTCTGTAAAGGTATCGTTGCGCAGGGAATAACCATAATCTGTAGTGACTTTTACCTTGCTTATTTTATGCACTTGTAGAGGGAGTTCATAAACCGAATCACGCCCGCGTATTTCGCGGTTTCTGATGTTTAGCTCTAAATTTACCCGATGATTGGTATTAACCGAATCGCCTACAAAACTGATGAACTCCTGATCAAAATGAAACAAACCGTTATTACGCATCAATTCGGTAATACGGCTGGTTTCTGCATTGATGTCTAGCAGTTCATATTGTGCTCCGTTTTTTATAAACGCGTTTTCTTTGTGTGCTTGATAGATTGAATCTGCTGCTGGGGATTTGATAAATGTTTTTACAGAATCAATGATATAGGGTCTCTTAGTGTCAACTGCATAAACTATTTTTCCGCGTTTGTTGGCGCTGTCTTTTTCTATCGTATAGGTTGTTTCGGCATTAAACCATCCTTTACTGTTGTAGTATTCTGTGAGTCGTTCTGCTGAGCGCTTCGTGAGATTCTCAGTAATTATGGCAGGTTCTTCTCCAAAATCGCGCAGCACTTCATTAAACCCCAATTTAAATTTTATGTATTGGTCAAGTTGTTTGCGAGATAGAATGCTTGTCCAAAAATTTAAAGTACGTTGATTATTGTCATTAAGTTTGGCTTGAAGAATGGAATCTAGATTGGGTCGCGCCCAATTGTAAATGTATAACCGCGTAGGTGTGCCCAGCAAAGGCACTTTGCTGTTGGGCTGTAAATAAGGAATATTGTTGATGTTGTATTCTGTATTTACTTCGCCATTGACTACGATTTCATTTTCGGTTAATAAAAGTCGGCCTTCGGGTACTCGCTTTACCGCATCACAAGCTGCCAGGGTAGACAGTAGTATGATAATTAATCCTATTTTTGCGGAAAGTTTTTGCAAGGGCTTTTTTATAAAAATAACTTCAAAAATACACATTAGACGTGGTTAGCAAAAGCCAAATAAAATTAATAACGAGTCTGGCTCAAAAAAAGTACCGACAGCAAAACGCTTTGTTTGTTGTAGAGGGAATTAAAGGAATACGCGAATTTCTAGATTCGAGCTACGTATTACACAGTCTTTATGCGCTTGAAGGTGTTTTTGAAGATCAGGATACAACTGAGGTTTCACCTGCAGAACTCAAAAAAATATCGTTTTTAAAAACACCACAAAAGGCTTTGGCGCTTTTTGAAATCCCAAAACAGCGTTTAGAAATAAAATCGGGCTTTCAGTTGGTACTTGATGAGGTGCGTGACCCGGGAAACTTAGGTACTTTGATAAGGCTTTGCGACTGGTATGGTATTGAGCATCTTATTTGTTCTGAACAGACGGTAGATTGTTTTAATCCTAAAGTGGTGCAAGCGACGATGGGATCATTAACACGTGTAAACCTTGTGTATACCGATTTAGAAACTTATTTGTCAAAACAAAAGCTTCCGGTTTACGGCGCGTTTATGGATGGAGAAAATGTTTACCGCTCCCAATTGCCAGAGGAAGCGATTTTGGTTTTAGGTAACGAGGCTAATGGAGTTTCGGCGGCAGTTTCAGAAAAAATTCAGCAAAAAATAAGCATACCCCAATTTGGTTCAAGCACTACCGAAAGCCTTAATGTAGCCATTGCCGGAGCTATTTTAGTAAGCGAATTTAAACGCGGTTAGATTTTCTCGATCGTCGATATTAAATGTTCTGAGACTTACCTCAGGAAAATTTATTTGATCGCGCAAATACGTAAGCGCTTGTAGTCTGCATAATAATGACCGTCTTGAAATAGCGCCTCATGCACATTTTCCTGAACTTCTTTTCTAATAGCGTCTGCCTCATGCTCAGGAATGTCTGTGAAGTAGTGTTTAGCAAACATTTTGAGCCAATCGATAATGCCTGTTTCAGGATCTTTCAATTTAGTAGGGCGCTCGTATAAATGCGCAAAAGTTACCTGAAAGCCCGATTTTTCAAGAAAATAGCAGTAGGTTCCCAATTTAGGAAAGTACCAATTGATCGTTCTGGATTGCTTAAAATAACCTTTTTCTTCTAAAACTCTACTCAAAGCTTTGATAATGGTGTCGATATTTCCTGCGCCTCCCATTTCTAAAAGTAATCTTCCGCCGATTTTTAGATTGCTGTACATCGCAGAGATTGCTGCTTCAGGGTTTAAAATCCAATGCAGGGTTGCATTACTAAATATCGCATCGTAGCGTTCTTGATCTATAAAACTTTCTCCGCGAGCGGTTATAAATTCAATGTTTTTAAACTGCGCTTTTGCTGCATCAATCATCTCTTGAGAAGCATCAATACCTACAAGTTGCGCTCCGCTTTCGGCAATAGCAGCAGTGAGTTCACCAGTACCACAACCCAGATCAAGTATGCGTTCGTCTTTTTGCGGATTAAGCATACTAATGAGGTCTTTCCCGTAGTTAAAGACAAAGCCGTGTTTTTCTCTATATAAATCTGCTTCCCACATTATTGAAAGGTAAAGTTTAAAAATATACCGCGAGATTGCATGGTTTCAATATTTGAAGTGTATAAACTGTTTGGGTTTTCATCCCTAACCAGTTCATCTGTCAATGCAAAAACACCGCGTATACTTGGTGAAAATTTGAAATAAGGTAAATATAAGTCAATACCAAATCCTACCTCATAGTAAAAGGTATTGTTGGTCATTCTAAATTGTCCCGAACTGTTGTCATCGGGATTTTTCTCATTACTCGATAAGTTGTGCGAGTAACTAAAACCGCCCACAACAAATGGTTTGAAGTTATTAAGTCGCTTGGTTGAAAATTTTAATAACAAAGGGAAGTGTATATAGGTCGAATTGAGTTCGCGAATTCTATCATTTTCTTCTCCCGGAATATCAAGATAAAACAGTGTTCGTGCATTGTAAACCAAACCGGGTTCCAGGCGTAAATCTAAAAATTCATTAATACGTTTGTTCCCAAGCAGTCCTACATTGAAACCGTAGTTTTGCTCGACAAAAATATCAGGCCTAGCTTCTTTATAATCAAAATTGAAGTCGTATCGATTGATGCCAAAATAGTATCCCCAACTCCATGGTTTTTTGTCAAAATTCTCATCATTAAGAATGCGCTCCCGAGTCAAAAATTGCGCTTGCGCTGTTGATGCTGAGAGTATAATAAGAAAGACAAAAACCGGTAGTTTGTGCATAGAATTACTTTGATGCCGAATAAATTGTGGCCACGCCCATCGTTTGTGGGTTGGCTTCAACATGAGTAAACCCTGTTTTTCTCAAAATATTGTTGAGCTTTTCACCATAGGGAAAAACAGAAGCGCTTTCACTTAAATACCCATAAGCATCGCGATCTTTTGAAAATACCCGACCAATTAATGGGAGTAAGGTTTTGGTGTACAATCCGTAGCCTTGTTTAAACGGGAACTTAGTAGGTACTGAAGTTTCTAGGATCACAAAAATTCCGCCGGGTTTAAGAACGCGTAGGATTTCAGCCAGACCTTTTTCTAGGGTTTCAAAATTGCGAATTCCGAAGGCAACGGTGATGGCGTCAAAATAATCATCTTCAAACGGAAGATTTTCAGAATCTCCCTGAACCATTTTGATACGATCATCCAGGTTTTTTGCAGCAACTTTTTCTTTTCCTACGCTGAGCATTCCTGCAGAAATGTCAAGACCTATAATTTCTTCGGCATCGGTTTTAGCCAGATTGATAGCGAGATCACCGGTTCCTGTTGCGACGTCCAGGATACGCTTAGGTTTTGTGGCAGCTACTTTGTTTACCACTTTCTTACGCCATTTTACATCAATTCCAAAAGAAATCACACGGTTGAGTCCGTCGTATTCTTTAGAAATGGTATCAAACATGCGCTCTACTTGTTCGCGCTTTGACTGGTCTGAATCTTTATACGGATTAACGTTGCCGCTCATATTTTAATTTTAGTGGCAAATATACTATTTGTTAGTCGATGAGGCCTGCTCTTTTAGAAGGCTGTTATAATTAAAGTTATCTCTATTAATTCTCCTATCTTTGCAAGGTTTTGCTCACAAAGTGAGCGCCGCAGGAACTCGATGATTCGTGTTGCGGTCTACAAACCAAATGCCTTGCGGACTTGCCCCAAGGTAGTTTACTTTAAAATTGACTATGAAGATTGTAATTGCAGGTGCCGGGGAGGTAGGCTTTCATTTAGCCAAACTTCTCTCTTTTGAATCACAAGATATCACGCTTATAGATGTTGATAAAGATAGTATTGCGTACGCCGATACGCATCTTGACATACGAACCATACGTGGAGATTCTACCTCGATTGCAGTTTTAAAAGAAGCGCGTATAGATACGACAGATCTTATAATTGCAGTTACCTCTAGTGAAACCACCAATATTACAGTGTGTGTGCTTGCAAAACAAATGGGAGCAAATCGCACCATCGCACGTATTTCAAATACAGAGTTTATAGAGAATCAGGAGGTAGCCGGTTTTAAGAAATTTGGTATTGATGAATTGATCTCGCCAGAAAGTCTAGCAGCTTCAGAGATAGAATTGCTGCTCAATCAGTCGGCATTTAACGACAGTTACGAGTTCGAGAACGGAGCGCTTACAATGGTAGGAACTTCCTTGAGCAGAACCGCTTCTTTTGTGGGGAAAAGTGTAAAAGAGGCAGCGCGCATTTTTCCTACGTTGCATTTTATGCCTATTGCAATTCAGCGTGAAGGCACACAGTATACGTTAATTCCGCGAGGTGATACCATTTTTAAAGAAGGGGATCAGGTGTATTTTATGACGGTAAAAGAGGGTGTTGATGAACTCTATAAGCTTACCGGTAAGATGAAGCAGGAGATTAAAAATGTAATGATTTTAGGCGGAAGTAAAATAGGATACAAGACCGCCCGTGATCTTTGCTCGCATAATTTTAAGGTCAAGCTCGTAGAGAAGGATAATGATAAAGCCTATGATCTTGCCGAAAATTTACCTAAAACCTTAGTGATCAATGGGGACGGAAGAAACGTAGAACTTCTTGAAGAAGAAAATATCTACGATATGGACGCTTTTATCGCCGTGACAGGAAACAGTGAAACCAACATTATGTCGTGTTTGGTGGCGAAGTCTAAAAGCGTTAAAAAAACCATCGCCTTAGTCGAGAATATGGATTATTTTCAGCTTTCTCACAGTATTGGTATCGATACGTTGATCAATAAAAAGTTACTTGCAGCCAATAATATTTTTAGATACATAAGAAAGGGCGATGTGGTCGCAATGACCAAACTCAATAATATGAATGCTGAACTTTTAGAATTTAGCGCTAAGCCTAATTCTAAAGTCATAGGAAAACGTATTAAGGATTTAGATTTTCCTAGATCGGCGACTATTGGAGGTATTGTTAGAGACGGAAAAGGTATTATTGCACTTGGAGAAAATCGTATCGAAGTAGGCGATCGTATTGTGGTGTGTTGCCTGTTACGATCGATCAACAAAGTAGAACGCATGTTTATCTAAGACTCTATGCCTAACAGACCCAGACTCAATCTAAAAATCATTTTTCATTTAATGGGCGTATTGCTTCTGTTTAACGGGGGCTTTATGTTTATTTCTGCAATTGTTGGCTATTTCTATGATGAGGTTTCGGTGGCTTTAGGGATCATTTCTGCTGGTTTGTTAACGATTTTTCTCGGGATGGTTTTTATGTTCTTTACCCGAGACCATAAAAAGGAAATTCAAAAACGGGAAGGGTATATCGTTGTTACCTTTGGATGGATTTTCATGTCATTGAGCGGTTGTTTGCCTTATTTGTTTACAGGTGCGATCCCTTCATTTACCAATGCTTTTTTTGAAACCATAAGTGGGTATACCACAACGGGTGCGTCGATTTTAAATGATATTGAAGCAATACCTGACGGAGTTTTGTTCTGGCGTAGTACCACGCATTGGATAGGAGGGATGGGAATTATTGTTCTGGCAATTGCCATTTTGCCTTTACTGGGAATAGGTGGTATGCAACTTTTTGCTGCCGAAGCACCCGGCCCAAATGCCGATAAATTGCACCCAAGAATTACAGATACCGCAAAACGTTTATGGCTTATTTATTTTGGCTATACGGTAGCTGAAACCATACTTCTAAAAATCGCAGGAATGTCATTTTTAGATGCTGTGAATCACGCGATGAGTACGCTTTCTACTGGTGGTTTTAGTACAAAAAACGCGAGTGTAGCCTATTGGAATGATAATCCGGCGGTTCAATATATTATCATTCTCTTCATGTTTTTGGCGGGAACCAACTTTATTCTGAGTTATTTCGCCTTCAAAGGAAAGCTGCGTAATGTCTGGAAGGATGAAGAGTTCAAATTATATTCAGCCTTTACTGTGGGGTTCACAGTGCTTGTCGTATTTATAATCATATTACGTGCTGATGTATCAATTTCTTCAATAGATCATCCAATGGTGTTTGGAGAGTATGAGAGCGCGATACGCCACGGATTGTTTCAAGTGATCTCTGTAATTACGACCACCGGTTTTGTTTCAGCAGATTTTACGATGTGGGCACCGTTTGCGACAATTATTTTCTTTGGTTTGATGTTTTTAGGGGGCTCAGCAGGTTCTACTTCAGGTGGAATTAAAGTAGTGCGCCATCTTATGATCATCAGAAATGGGGTACTCGAGTTTAAACGTACACTGCATCCAAATGCCATTTTGCCGGTACGTCACAACGGTAAAGCGGTTAAAAAAGAGATCGTATTTAATATTCTTGCCTTCTTTATTCTTTACCTTTTGGCTTGGATCATTGGTGCCTGTGGTTTGGCTTCGATGGGACTCGATTTTCCTACAGCTTTGGGAGGTGCAGCTTCATCATTGGGTAATGTGGGGCCTGCTTTTGGGATTTTAAGTCCTGTAAATAATTTTGATGCCCTGCCGATTTTAGGAAAGTGGTGGTGTGCATTTTTAATGTTGATCGGCCGACTTGAACTCTTCACTGTTTTGATTCTGTTAACGCCGTTCTTTTGGCGTAATCGCTAGTAAGGGTTAACTTTGTTAAGCTTTAAATTTAGTTGAAGTTAGAAGTTATGTTGCTTTTATTTTTCGACTAATCCCAACCAACCCAAAAATAATTGTTTTGAAAAATTACGATCTTATCATAATAGGTGGCGGCCCCATAGGTCTTGCTTGCGGAATCGCAGCCACAAAAGCAAAACTCAATTATATTATTTTAGAAAAAGGCGTTCTGGTTAATTCGTTGTATAATTTTCCTGAACAAATGACTTTTTTCTCTACTTCAAATCTGCTCGAAATAGGTGATGTGCCTTTTGTGGCTCATAATGATAAGCCTACGCGTAAAGAGGCTTTAGAATATTATCGTCGTGTTTATGATAGCTGGAAATTGAATGTACAGCTTTATACGCCCGTAGAGGCAATGACGAAAACCAGCGATGGATATGTGCTCAAAACCCCTAAGGAAGAATTTAAAACTTCAGCAGTAATTGTTTCTACAGGGTTTTACGATACCGCAAGAATGCTGAATGTTCCCGGAGAGGATTTACCTAAGGTGAAGCATTTCTATGACAGTCCGCATCCTTACGTAAATCAAAAGATCTTAGTGGTGGGCGCTGCAAACTCTGCCTGTGATGTGGCTCTAGAAACTTATTATAAAGGAGCAGAGGTTACGATGGCCATTCGCAGTAATGAGATTTATCCTAAAACCAAATATTGGATCAAACCCAACATCGAAAACCGAATTAAAGAAGGATCGATCAAAGCGTATTTTGAAACTACAGTAAAAGAGATCAAACCGCATAGTGTGATCCTAAATACTCCCGAAGGAGAGGTGGAACTTGAGAATGATTTCGTTTTAGCGATGATAGGTTATACGCCAGATTTCAGTTTGTTTGAGCGTCTTGGGATTCCGGTAGATGAGGAAAATCACAAGCGACCTATACACGACGAAGAGACTTTAGAAACTCCGCTTGCTAATGTATATGTCGCAGGCGTAATTAATAGCGGTCTTAAAACGAGTAAACTCTTTATAGAAAATACACGTGTACACGCTGATATGATTATGGAGGATCTGAAGACCAAATTAGCCATCCCTTCTTAATAGTTAATACTTTCTTAAAGCCTGAAAATTGAAAAACCGAAGGTGAGTTTCTCCACGTAAGTGTATTGTAACTAAAAAACTTTACACTATGAAAATGAGAAATTTATTACCAGTTTTAGCTTTAGGTCTTTTTATGATCACAGGTACCGCAACTTTTGCACAGGAAACAAAAATGGTGGGTGGTGCTGCAATGTATCCTTCAAAAAATATTGTTGAGAATGCCGTAAACTCAAAAGATCATACGACTTTAGTAGCTGCGGTAAAAGCTGCGGCTCTTGTAGAAACCTTGCAAAGTGAAGGGCCTTTTACAGTATTGGCGCCTACAAATGCTGCTTTTGAAAAGCTTCCTGATGGGACGGTGGCATCTCTTTTAAAACCTGAAAATAAAAAGGCTTTACAAGGCGTTTTGACGTATCACGTGATCGCGGGCAAAAATTCTGCAGCAGATATTATTCAAGATATAAAAGATGCTGGTGGAACTGCAGAGTGGACTACCGTTAACGGGCAAATGTTATGGGGAATGCTTGATGGAGATATGGTTAAAATTAAAGATCAAGCAGGAAATATAGCAACGGTTACGATTGCAGATGTATATCAATCAAATGGAGTGATTCACGTAATAGATACAGTGTTGTTACCTAAAATGTAATAGAGATAATTTTAAAAGTAAAAAGCGACCCAATGGGGTCGCTTTTTTAGTGATATAAGCTGAAATTTCTTTTAAGAAACCGCTTTTTTAATTCGGGCTAAAGCCTCTTTAATTTGGTCTTGACTTGCTGCATAAGAAATACGAATGCAGTTAGGATTACCAAAAGCTTCACCGGTAACTGTAGCTACATTGGCTTGCTCTAAGATATACAAGGCAAAATCAGAAGCATTGTTTATCGTTGTTCCGTTAAGGGTTTTGCCAAAATAATGCGAGATATTAGGGAAAACATAAAATGCGCCTTCAGGTTCATTACATTCAAAACCTTCAATATCGTTGAGTAGACCTAGAATTAATTTTCTACGCTCTTTAAACTCATCAACCATATATTGAATTTTGCTCACAGGAGCTTCTAGGGCTGTGATCACCGCGCGTTGAGCAATACAGTTTGCACCGCTGGTTACCTGTCCTTGAATTTTGTTACACGCACGCGCGATGTATGCCGGAGCGCCTATGTAACCTATTCGCCATCCTGTCATTGCAAAGGCTTTTGCAACACCATTTACGGTTACTACACGATCATACATATCTTCAAACTGCGCCATACTTGCGTGACCTCCTACATAATTAATATGCTCATAGATCTCATCACTTACTACTACAATTTGAGGATGCTTTTGAAGCACATCAGCAAGGGCTCTTAATTCAGCTTCGCTATAGATAGATCCACTTGGGTTACATGGCGAACTGTACCAAAGCATTTTGGTCTTTGGTGTGATTGCTGCCTCTAGCTGTTCTGGAGTCATTTTAAAATCGGTATCCAAAGAAGTTTCAACTTCTACGGGTACACCTTCAGCAAGCTTTACTATGTCTGAATAGCTTACCCAATACGGGCAAGGTAGCAGCACCTCGTCTCCCGGGTTCAGGCATACTTGAGCTACATTGTAAAGTGATTGCTTAGCTCCTGTTGAAACTACGATTTGAGAGCGATCATAAGTAAGATTGTTGTCGCGCTTAAATTTTGTAATGATGGCATCTTTCAGCTCAACATAACCGTCAACAGGTGTGTATGAATTGTAGTTGTCGTTTACAGCTTGTATCGCTGCATCTTTGATAAAATCTGGTGTGTTAAAATCTGGTTCACCAAGGCTCAAGCCTATGATGTCCTTTCCTTCAGCACGTAACTCACGCGCTTTTGCCGCCATAGCAAGTGTAGCTGAAGCAGCCAGATTATTAATTCTATCAGATAGTTGGTTGGTAAGTGTATCCATTTAAAAAATGTAAATAATTAAGCAGGTTGAAGAGCGGGTTGCATCCCCATCTCTTTTAAATATTTAAAATGAGCAATGATCGCTTTACGCGTCGTTTTATACTCATTATAGGGTAGGTTAAACTCCTGAGCCGTTTCTTTAACGATTTTTGAAATCTTAGTGTAGTGAATGTGGCTGATATGCGGGAAAATATGATGCTCAACCTGATGATTAAGTCCGCCGGTAAACCAGTTCACAACTTTATTTTTTGTTGAAAAATTCACTGTGGTAAATAACTGATGTATTGCCCATGTATTTTTCATCGTTCCGGTTTGATCAGGAAGCGGCATATCTGCCTCGTCAATCACGTGTGCCAACTGAAATACCACACTTAGAATTACTCCGGCAGTATAATGCATCACAAAAAAGCCTAATAAAACCTTCCACCAGGCAATATCTAAAACAAGTAGTGGTAGAATGATCCAGATACTTAAATAGATGAGTTTTGTGATCACGAGTTTAGTCCATTCCAATTTTGGATTTGGGAATTCTCCATAGGATAATTTACGTTTCAGATAACGCTTCATTTGAAGGAAATCTGTAGTCAGCGCCCAGTTAAATGTTAATAATCCGTAGAGGAAAATAGAGTAAAAATGCTGAAAGCGGTGATGCTTATACCATTTTGCGTGTTTTGAAAATCTTAGAATACGCCCCGCCTCAAGATCTTCATCGTGACCGTGAATATTGGTATAAGTATGGTGAAGCACATTATGTTGTACTTGCCAATTATAAACGTTCCCGGCAAGAATGTAGATGCTGCTTCCCATAATTTTATTTACCCATTTTTTCTTTGAGAATGAGCCGTGGTTACCATCGTGCATTACATTCATACCTACGCCGGCCATACCAACACCCATTACGATCGTAAGAAGCAATTGTGCCCAGCCCGGTAGGTCGATGCTGAGTAATAAGAAGTAAGGGGTAAGAAACAGCGAAAACATAATAATTGTCTTCAAGTACAATTTCCAGTTTCCTGTTCTTTCTACATTGTTCTCTTTAAAGTACGTGTTTACACGCTTGTTGAGGGTTCGGAAGAATTTTGCCGAATCTACTCTCGAAAATTTTATTGTCTTTGTATTCTCCATAATTTAAAGCTTAGCGTTAAAAAGCATTTTTTTAAGTCTTTTTTAACGCGACCTCAAAAATAAGATTTATATCGTTTTAAGGTCTGAAAATCCTTTAATTTAACGCCCGAAATCCTAATTTTGTTGCCATAAAAGTCGAATATGGAGCTTATCAAGCATTATTTCTCAGATCTTAGTGATACTCAGTTAAATCAGTTTGAAAAACTGAACGATTTGTATCAAGATTGGAATTTAAAGATCAACGTAGTTTCTCGTAAAGACATTGATGAGATCTATTTGCGTCACGTTTTGCATTCTTTGGGAATAGCGAAAGTGCAGAAATTTAATCGCGGAGCTTCAATTCTTGATGTTGGAACAGGGGGTGGTTTTCCTGGAATTCCGTTGGCGATATTATTTCCTGAAACGCAATTTCATCTGGTAGATAGTATCGGTAAAAAGATCAAAGTTGTTGAAGAAGTTTCGGCTGGCTTAGGTTTGAGTAATGTAAAGATCACAAACGATCGCGTTGAGAATATTGATGGGCAATATGATTTTATTGTAAGCAGGGCTGTGGCTCAGATGGAAACTTTTGTGCGATGGATCAAAGGCAGAATTGCAAAGAAAAGTGAGCACGAACTCAAAAACGGAATTCTATATCTGAAAGGTGGGGATTTAACTGAAGAATTGAAGCTCTATACTTCGGCAACCATTTATGATCTAAACGACTACTTTGAAGAAGAATTTTTTGTAACCAAAAAGGTAGTGCATTTACCGTTGAAGTATAAAGGCTAGATTAAGCACAAATAAAAAATGCGACTCAAATTGAGTCGCATTTTCTTTTTAAGTCCTTAGCATGTTGAGGTACGTGCGGTTGCATCGAGTGCCAAATTTTCTTAGAAATTCCTGTGCACGTTCTATAAGCGTCGCGCGTTGTTCTTGATCGATCTCAAGTAATGTATCTTCTAATTCTTTTAATTTATCGTCGATACTTTCAGGATCGCGCACGAGATATAGTTTCTCTTTTTTACGCGTAATTCTTCTTTTACTTTTCTTTTTTGACACATCGATTACCGAATATTTTACTTTCAGTACATACATCTTGCTATCCTCCGTCGTTGTCATGGTTCTTCCTTTTTGATTCTATACAAAGTTAAAAAAACAAATTCAATTAACCTTAAGGTTAACTTTAGGTAACGTTTAGTTAACATTGGGGTTTGATCAAAAATAAAGCTATCGCGTTGAATACGATAGCTTTATTGAGTTATCTCCTGAGGTCGTTTATTCTCCTAAGAATGGATATCTGTAGTCTTCTGGAGTTACAAATGTTTCCTTGATCAAGCGAGGAGAAGCCCAACGCAATAGGTTAAGCACACTTCCTGCTTTATCGTTTGTACCAGATGCACGAGCACCACCAAAGGGTTGTTGACCAACAACAGCTCCTGTAGGTTTATCATTGATGTAGAAGTTACCCGCTGCATTTTGTAACGCATCTGTAGCTTCGGTGATCGCATATCTATCGGCTGCTAGAACGGCACCAGTTAAGGCATATTCGCAATCGTCTACAAGTTCTAAAGTCTTTGACCAATCTGCATCTTCATATACATAGATCGTTACCACAGGTCCAAAAAGTTCTGTAGTCATCGTGGTATATTTAGGATCGGTAGTTACGATAACTGTAGGTTCTACAAAATACCCTTTTGACTTATCGTAATTTCCACCGGCAATAATTTCTGCTTCGCTATCTTCTTTAGCTTGGTCAATGTATTTGGCCAGTTTGTCAAAAGAGCCTTCGTGAATAACAGCAGTTATGAAGTTGCTCATATCTTCCGGAGAACCCATTTTGAAAGATTTGATGTCTTTTAATAAAGCATCTTTTACTTCAGACCAGATCGACTTGGCAACATAAACGCGGCTTGCAGCACTACATTTTTGCCCTTGAAATTCAAACGCTCCTCTTGAAATAGCTGTAGCCACTTGTTGAGGTTTTGCAGTTGGATGCGCAAGGATGAAGTCTTTACCACCAGTCTCACCTACAATACGAGGATACGTTTTATAGTTGTGAATGTTTGCACCTATTTTGGCCCAGATATTTTTGAATACGTGTGTTGAACCTGTGAAGTGAATCCCGGCGAAGTCAGGGCTCGCTAAAACCGTGTCGGTGATCATTTCAGGATCTCCCATCACCATATTGATCACACCTGCAGGAACACCTGCTTCTTCAAAAACTTCCATAATTACCTGAGCAGAATACACCTGACTGTCACTTGGTTTCCAAACAACGGTGTTACCCATAAGTGCCGGAGCTGCCGGTAAATTTCCTGCGATCGCAGTAAAATTAAATGGAGTGATAGCGTAAACGAAACCTTCGAGTGGGCGATGTTCTACACGGTTCCAGGCAGCTGCTGAAGATTCTGGTTGCTCAGAATAAATTTCACTCATATACTGTACGTTAAAACGTAAAAAGTCTATAAGCTCACAAGCCGAGTCAATTTCAGCTTGAAAAATATTCTTAGACTGCGCCAGCATAGTAGCTGCATTAATCTTGTAGCGGTAAGGCCCTTGTATAAGTTCTGCAGCCTTCAAAAATATTGCAGCGCGCTGTTCCCAAGGCATTTTTGCCCATTTTTTGCGAGCTTCTAATGCGCTTGCAATAGCATCTTCAATATGTGATTTTTCAGCAAGGCTGTAGTTTCCTAAAATGTGTTGGTGATCGTGAGGCGGAGCCATTGTAGCGGTATTGGCCGTTTCAATTTTCTCTCCATTTATATAAAGTGGCACATCAATAGTGCTGTTGTATAAATCTTTATAAGCGGTTAATACTTCATCTCGTTCTGGAGTTCCTGGCGCGTAGCTTTTTACAGGCTCGTTAATCGCAACAGGTACTTCAAAAAATCCTTTTGACATATAATTATTTTTTTGATTTTTTATTAATTGTTCTCTTGAACATTGAATCCGCTAAAGTTACAAAATATAAAAGGCAATACCTTAGCGGAATACTACAGTATTTTTTGGTATCGCCAATGGATTTTAGATCCTTTGGTTTGGCTTGAAATAGAAAATTTGTTTTGAACGAATGGCCAAGAACTTTACTCGAAGTGGCTTGTGAATTTGTAGAAAGAATTTGTCGAATCCTGCTAGTTAAGCAAATGTGTTGCACTTAATTTGAAGGTAGGGATGTATACTTGAAATTGAGAGGAATTGGTAAAATTGATCATGGTGTAGTAACCGTTCATCGCGCCAAAAGGTGAGCGTAGCAAACAACCTGAAGAGTAGGTGTGTGTTTGTCCAGGGTTGAGTACCGGCTTTTTTCCGATCACACCTTCACCTATAACTTTCTCTTGTGCATTTAAGGCGTCGTAAATATCCCAAGAGCGACTTAGGAGTTGTACTGTGTCTGTGCTGTTGTTTGTGATGCTTACTTTATAACCAAAAGCGTAGAAGAGCAGTCCCTCTTTTGAGAAAGAGCCTTCAAAATAAGTGTCTACAGAGACGCGAATGCCTTTGGTTACTTGTTCGACCATAATTTAATATAATGCAGCAGTGAGTATAAAAAATACACTACCCACAACTAAACCTAGCAATAAAAATACGCTATTTAAAATGAAAAACTTAAAAATTGTACGTAAACGACTTTCTTTGTAGAAATTGCGTAGAGCTTTATAAAAGTAAAACGGAGCGATTACCAGGATGAAAATTCCGGAAAGAACTTCGGAGCCTATTAGGAATTCAGGTATTAATAAAATGAGTAATACTAAAAAGAGGAATGTGAAAATGTGAAAGATGAAGATCACATGTTCCATATAGTTGTATTTGCGTTTTACCACAAAGAACTTCCTGAAGCAGGCTATTAGGTTCAAGCAAAAAGGACCTAGGTACGGGATTTTGTACAACCGACTAAATACCTTGTGATTGGTGTTTTTCAATTCTTCTTTAATGTATTTAAAAGAGTATCTTTTAAAATAAAGCAAGAGAAAAAAGCAAGCGAAAATCGGTGCGAGGAAGAATAAGAACACCGGAATTTTTTCAGCCAAATACTGACCAAATTCTACAGGATTTTCTTGTATGCGTTCAAAGCCATTTTCTCGCTCATACAGCCAAATATTAAATCTGCTTTTGGAATACTCTAGGCTATCAAGTGCTTGATAAGGATTTTTGATTTGAGTTTGTAATGAAAAACCTTGAAACATTTTAAACTTAAAAAAGCTGCGTTCAAAGAAATTTGTCGTGTCTAAGCTTTGTTCACGAGCATATACAAAAGGAAGACGCTCTAAGCTGTCTTGGTTTTTGGTTTTTAATGCAAGGTCTTTGTAATAGGCAATCGAATCTAATGCGATTTCCGGCTTGTCTTTATCCTTTTGAAAATTGAATAAATTCTGAAGCGAAGAATTGTTTTCAGATTCAACTTCATTGATTTGCATAAAATCGATAAAACCACTGATCAAAAAATAAATAATACTTACGCTTAGAAAAAACCTAAAGGGGTTTGCGTAACGCATGCGCTTACCGGAGGTGAAATTGCGAGTGATCACGCCGGGTTTAAAAAGTAGATCTTTAACCGTATATCTAAAACGAGAATCATAATTCACAATACTTATGATGAACTCATTTACATAATCACCTAAGGATAACCTTTTTGTAGAATTGAGTTGCCCGCAGTAGGAACAGTATCTGTCGCTTAATTCTAGAGGATGCCCGCAATTGAGGCATTCATTACTGCGATAACTGAGTGATTTTCTCGAAGATTGTTCTAGTTTGTCATTCACAATTTAAAGATAAAACGATTTTCTTAGAAATCAATCGCAACGCACATTAGAAATAGAAGTTGAAAGCGCATTTCCGCGACCTATGAGCTCATCAAAACGGCTGCCGGGAGCTCTATAGTATATAAGGACATCATAGATATTTTCAGTTTGCCAAAAATCTCCATCTACAGGATTAAAGGGAAGTAAGCTGCCATCTTTTACTACAACATAGCGATAATTGTAATAGCCTTGCTTTAAAAGTAAGGGCAATTCATAGCGCTTGCTTTCAGGGTTATACTGCATTTTGGTTGCGTCTTCGATCACATAATTGTTAAAATTTCCATAGACGTGAATTTCTTCATCTAATGCGCGCTGTGGATGATCTAGACTAAAATGAATCCAGGCATATTCTGCATTAACCTTGGGTTCATCGCCTTGAATGGTATTGATCTTGAAATTACCATTCAGGTCAGGGTTGTATGTGTAGACTGTATTGTCTCTCGTGATGTTTCCGAAGAGGTAATTGTGGTATAAATCTATAAGTTCGATATATTGAACTCTGTTGGTTGCGGCGCGAATGTCTTTGTTGTCAAAGTCAAAAAACTCGTTACCGGCAAAAAAAGACGTCTCTTCATCATAACGGTATTGCAGCATATTACCAATGCTAAATTGTGGTTTGATAGGACCGATGGCTCTTTTGAGGTCGTTATTCTGAATGATAAGCGGTTTGACCGTGTTTTCCGGGTTAATAAGAATGAGGTCGCCACCATCTACATTAAAGTTTACTACTTGTTTTTCTTCGATGTATTCAAGGTTTCGCGTGCGTAAAATTTCTACACCTACCGTTACCTGAGGATCATAAATCATAAACTTACGTGAGAAAATAAGTTCGTCCTCATTGTTAAAAACACTAAGCAGATAATTTCCAGATTTCAATAAAGCAGTAGTGTATTGGTTTGGGATTTGAAGTTCGTAATGGGTGTAAAGTTGAAGTGTGCTTACCGAATTTGTATAATTCATAATGCGCACGTCATCGACTCCTTTTAAATATTCGGTTTTAGCAAGTACCGAAGGTGTCCAGTCATAATTGTGGTGTGTAATGGTGTAATAATAGTCTGCTTCATCACCTATAATATCATCAAAACTTAAATTAAGCGGGTCACCAAGTCGCAATACCGGGAGCTGACTTTGAGACGTATTGCTATAAAATTGAACCGATTTTATGTAAGGTGGTGCAGCAACTTCAACAGCTACCTGACTAAAAGCGAAGTGTGAGAGCACCAAGAGTAAGAATGTCGAAAACGTTTTCATTTTGAAATTTCAGGTTTAAAGCGCCGTGAACGAAGCAAACAGCCCTTATTTGGAAACAGTCTGAATAAGGTCTAAAACTAGGTGTTATAAGCGGTTTGAGCGCCTTCAAATGTAACGAAAATAATGCCGCTTTATTTTTATATTATAGTTTGTGTTAGAAGCTTGTAAAATTTGTAAATTCGCACACCTCAATTCAAGCATATAAAGGGTTGAGAATAACAAGAACTTTAACATATACTTCCTATGTCAAAAGACATTAAGATCAAAAAGGGTCTTGATATTAAATTGGTGGGCGAGGCTGAAAAGTCGATCGCCGAGGCACCAAAATCAAGAACTTATGTGATCAAGCCTTCAGATTTTCATCTGGTAACACCTAAGATGTTATATAAAGAAGGAGCTAGCCTAAAAGCAGGAGAGCCACTTTTCTACGCTAAAAAAGATGAAAGTATCAAATTTGTTTCACCTGTAAGTGGAACACTTACTGAAATTAAACGAGGAGCAAAACGCGTTATTACACATTTAGTAATTGAAGCAGATGGTAAGGATACTACGGTAGAATTTCCTACGCTTGATGTAAATGCTGCAAATGCCGAGGCGATCAAGGCGCGTATGCTAGAATCTGGTCTTTGGCCATTTATCAAGCAGCGTCCTTATGATATTATTGCCAACACAGAGACGACTCCTGATGCTATTTTTATTTCAGGACACAACAGTGCTCCATTGGCGCCTGATTACAATTTTAGTCTGAAGGGTAAAGAAGCATATATACAGGCTGCAATTACCGCGTTGAGTAAATTGACTTCAGGTAAGATCTATTTAGGAGTAGGTAAAGCTTCAGATTCTGTTTTTGCTAACATAAGCGAAGTAGAGATGCATACGGTTTCAGGACCACACCCTTGTGGAAATGTAGGTACGCAAATCAATAAAATCGCTCCAATAAATAAAGGAGAAACCGTTTGGACCGTAGCGCCTGAGAATTTAGCGATCATCGGAGAGCTTTTCTTAACCGGGAAGTTTAACCCTGAGCGCGTGATTTCAGTTTCAGGATCTGGTATTAAAGCGCCTAAATATTATAAGACTAAGATAGGAGCTGAAGTTTCAACATTTGCATATTCAGCAGGTATTGAAGGTGATAACGTACGTATGATCTCAGGAAATGTGTTAACTGGAGATCAAGTAAATGCAGACGGGCATTTAGGGTACTACCACAATGAATTTGCTGCTATTCCTGAAGGAGATGATTACGAACTCTTTGGGTGGAATAAGCCGGTATTCAACAAGATTTCTTCATCAAGAGCTTTAACTTTCTCTTGGTTGTTCCCAAATAAGAAATACGATCTAGATACCAATACAAATGGTGAGCATCGTGCATTTGTAGTGACTGGTAATTATGAAGAGGTTTTTCCTTTGGATATTTACCCATTGCAATTATTAAAGGCTTGTATGGTACAAGATCTTGATGCGATGGAAGCTTTAGGGATGTATGAAGTAGCTCCTGAAGATTTCGCGCTTACCGAGTTTATTTGTGTGTCAAAACAACCACACCAAGCAATAATTCGTAAAGGACTTGATTTAATGTACGCTGAAATAGGATAAAAGCTATGGGATTAAAAGAAAAATTACACGGAATTAAAGAGGATTTCAAGGGCAAGAAAATGGCGCCTGCATTTAATGCATTGCACACCTTTCTTTATACGCCTAATGAAACCACGCATAACGGAGCTCATATTAGAGCCGTAGATGATTTAAAGCGTACCATGAACACGGTGATCATGGCGCTTATCCCTGTTTTAATATGGGGTATTTTTAATGCAGGTTACCAACATTATGCGGCAGTTGATGCAGCAAATGGAATTGTTAGAGAAGCAAGCCTTTTTGGTAACTTTTTTACTTGGGACAATTTTACGATGGGTGCAATTACGGTGCTTCCATTAGTGATTGTTTCTTATGGAGTTGGACTTTTAGTTGAATTCATTTTTGCTGTAATCAAAGGACACGAAGTAGAAGAAGGATATCTTGTAACAGGTATGCTTGTACCTTTAATTGTACCGGTAGATATCCCATTATGGATGCTTGCTGTTGCAATTGTTTTTGGTGTTGTAATTGGTAAGGAAGTTTTTGGAGGTACCGGGATGAATATTTTGAATCCTGCACTTACGATTAGAGCCTTTTTATTCTTTGCTTATCCTACCTGGATGAGTGGTGATAAAGTTTGGGTTCACGGAGCTAAAGAAGCAGTAGGTACTCCAGACGCGATTTCAGGAGAAACAATTTTAGGTTCTTATGCGCAGAATTCTTCTGTAGTATATGATTTTGCTGATAAGTTTTTTGGGTTTATTCCTGGTTCTGTAGGAGAGACTTCTACATTCTTGATTTTACTAGGAGGTTTGTTCTTAATGTTTACCAAGATCGCAAGCTGGAGAATTATTCTAAGTGCGATCGTTGGAGCTGCAGTAATGGGATTGATCTTTAACGGTGTTGCAGATGCTGGTTGGATAACAGAATCAAGTAAATTCTATGGATTGATGAGTACTCCATATTGGGAGCACCTGATCATAGGAGGAATTGCTTTTGGTATCGTGTATATGGCCACAGATCCTGTTTCTGGATCACAAACCAATACCGGTAAATATTGGTACGGTTTCTTAATCGGGTTCTTCTCGATCATGATTCGTGTATTTAACCCTGCATATCCAGAAGGTGTATTCTTAGCGATCTTATTAATGAACGTTTTTGCACCTACAATTGATCACTACGTGGTACAGGCAAACGTTAAAAAACGTATGAAACGTTTAAAACTTAAAACTGCTTAATAATGGCAAATACAGATAAAAACAGTTACACGATAATTTTTGCTATAGTGATGGTGCTTGTAGTGGGAGCATTATTAGCTTTTACCGCATCAAGCTTGAAGCCAACGATTACCGAGAATGAGCGCTTTGAAAAGCAACAGAACATCCTTTATGCTATGGGCGTAAATGAGAATGTTGAAGGCGCAGTGAATTTTATTCCGGCAAACGAGGTTGAGGCTGAGTTTTCAAAATATATCAAAGAACAATTGGTTATCCAGAACGGAGAAGTGAAAAAAGATAGTTCTGCATATTTGATTGACCTTAAAGGTGAATTAAGCAAAGATATGTCAGAGCGTAAGCTTCCATTGTTCGTAGGAGAAAAAGAAGGTAAAGATTATTACATTATACCGCTTTACGGTAAAGGACTTTGGGATGCGATCTGGGGCTTTGTGGCTCTTGATGCTGATTATGTTGTTCAAGGTGTATTCTTTGATCACAAAGGTGAGACTCCAGGACTTGGTGCAAACATCAAGGAGCGTTATTTTATGGATGACTTCACCGGTGAAGAAATTATGAACGGTACGCAGTACTCAGGGATCACTGTAGCAAAAGGAAATAACGACCCATTAAACGAACGTAAGGATGATGGAAAAGTTGATGCCATTGCTGGAGCAACCATTACCGGTAACGGTGTGACTGCTATGATCAATAGTACCGTTAAGCTTTATATACCTTACTTAAAAGATATTAAATTATAATTATGGCACTACTATCTAAAAAAGACAGAGGTCTCATTCTAGATCCTCTAGCAGATAACAACCCAATTACCATTCAGGTATTAGGTATTTGTTCGGCGCTTGCAATTACAGCTCAGTTAAAAGCTTCGATAGTGATGGCACTTTCGGTAGTGTTTGTACTTGCAGTAGGTAATGTCGTGATTTCTTTGATGCGTAATATCATTCCGTCAAAAATTAGAATTATCGTACAGCTGGTTGTTGTAGCAGCTTTGGTAATCATCGTTGACCAAGTGCTTAAGGCATTTGCTTACGAGTTGAGTAAAACGCTTTCGGTTTTCGTAGGTCTTATTATTACCAACTGTATCATTATGGGACGTTTTGAAGCCTTTGCATTAGGTAACGGTCCTTACAGATCGTTCTTAGACGGTATTGGTAATGCTGCCGGTTATGGGTTGATCTTGATTATCGTAGGTTTCTTTAGAGAACTATTAGGTTCGGGTACCTTATTAGGATTTAAAGTACTAGGAGATCCAATCGCAAAAACAGGACTTTATGCAATTGGGTACGAAAACAACGGTTTTATGTTGCTTTCGCCAATGGCACTTATAGTGGTGGGAATCATCATTTGGGTACAGCGTTCTAGAAACAAAGAGTTAATCGAAGAAAACTAAAGATTACGAATGGAGGTTTTCCTCTTTTCTAACTTCTTATTATAAAAAAATGGAACACGTAGAGTTATTTTTTAAATCAATTTTTATAGACAATATGGTATTTGCCACCTTCCTTGGGATGTGCTCTTACTTGGCAGTGTCTAAAAAAGTTTCTACCGCTGTGGGTCTGGGTGCTGCAGTAATCTTTGTACTTGCAGTAACAGTACCTATGAACTGGTTATTAGATCAGTATGTATTGCGTCCGGGAGCCTTAACGTGGTTAGGACCAGAATATGCAGATTATGATTTGAGCTTTTTATCTTTCATTCTCTTTATTGCGACCATTGCAACAATGGTACAGCTCGTAGAGATTGTAGTTGAAAAATTTGCACCATCATTATACAACTCCTTGGGTATTTTCTTACCGCTTATTGCTGTAAACTGTGCGATTTTAGGAGGATCATTATTTATGCAGTCTAGAGATATTCAAACTTTAGGTCTGGCATTCAATTATGGTCTTGCTTCAGGGATAGGTTGGTTTCTAGCGATTTTAGCAATTGCTGCTATCCGTGAGAAAATTAGATATTCTAATGTGCCTGCTCCTTTGAGAGGATTGGGAATTACCTTTATCATTACAGGTCTTATGGCTATTGGTTTTATGAGTTTTGGAGGAATGCTTACCGGAGGTGAGGAGAAAACCGAAACGACTGATGAGGTAGCAAAAGTAGAAGTTCAAAGTCAAGATACGACTGAAGAGGATGAATCTTTAGCTGAAGTATCTCAAGAAATAAACAACAAGTAAATATGTTTTTAGCAGCAAGTACAGGAGGAGTTATCGCAGCAACTGTAGTAGCGTTTTTAGTACTAACACTTGTGTTAGTAGGATTACTACTTTTTGCAAAAGAAAAATTATCTCCATCAGGTCCGGTAAAAATTACCATCAACGGAGAGAAAGAAATTGAAGTAGATTCAGGTAGTTCATTACTTTCTACTTTAGGTGGAAAAAAAGTATTCTTACCATCTGCTTGTGGTGGTGGTGGTACTTGTATTCAGTGTGAGTGTCACGTTTTAGAAGGTGGTGGTGAAGCACTACCTACCGAAACTCCACACTTTACCCGTAAAGAATTAGCAGCAGGAGCACGTCTTGCTTGTCAGGTAAAGGTGAAGCAAGACATGAATATCACAATCCCTGAAGAGGTATTTGGTATTAAGAAATGGGAAGCAACTGTTGTACGTAACTACAACGTAGCATCGTTTATCAAGGAATTCGTTGTTGAAATTCCTGAAGATATGGATTATAAAGCGGGTGGATATATTCAAATCGAAATTCCTGAAACTACAGTGAAGTTTGAAGATATTGATATTACTGCGCATCCAGAAGAGCACGAGACTCCAGATAAGTTTCAGGAAGAGTGGGATAAGTTTAAACTTTGGCCACTTGTGATGAAAAATAACGAAACTGTAGAGCGTGCGTATTCAATGGCTTCTTACCCTGCAGAAGGACGCGAGATTATGTTGAATGTACGTATCGCAACACCACCATTTGATCGTGCTAAAGGCGGTTGGATGGATGTAAATCCTGGTGTAGCTTCTTCTTATATCTTCAGTAGAAAGAAAGGTGATAAAGTAATTATTTCTGGGCCTTACGGTGAATTCTTCATCAACGAGTCTGAAGCAGAAATGCTTTATGTAGGTGGTGGAGCAGGTATGGCGCCAATGCGTTCGCATTTATATCACTTATTCAAAACCTTAAAGACTGGTCGTAAAGTGACGTATTGGTATGGTGGTCGTTCTAAGCGTGAGCTATTTTACCTTCAACATTTTTATGACTTAGAAAAAGAGTTTGAAAATTTCAGTTTCTACTTAGTGCTTTCTGAGCCATTAGAAGAGGATAACTGGAAGGTAAAAGAAGACATTCATAGTGAAGGTGACGGTTTTGTTGGTTTTGTTCACAACGCTGTAATTGAGCAGTATTTGAGCAAGCATGATGAGCCAGAAGAAATAGAATTGTATTTCTGTGGGCCGCCATTAATGAACAAAGCAGTTCAAAAAATGGGAGAGGATTTTGGTATCCCAGATGAGAATATTCGTTTTGATGACTTTGGAGGTTAATCTTCTAAAGTTTATAAAATGCAAAAGCCGTTACGAAAGTAGCGGCTTTTTTTCTACTATAATTTAGAGCGTAGTATCTTTGTAGCATGGCAGAATTATTAAATAAACAGGAGCTTCATAACCTTGCGATGAATATCGTAGGGAAGGATTTAGAAGAGCAAGGTTTTGAGTTTTTAGGGGTGAATAGCCAGTTGAAGCGTAACCCTCAGTTTGTGGCTTTAAAGAATAAAAAGCTGCATTTTGTTATTGTACGTGCGGTGGGCTATCCTGAAAACGCCAATACCTATGACGAAGGTTTTATGAGCGAAATGAAACTACATGCCGATAAGTTTAATGCCCGAACTTTTTACGCGGGTGTAGGTTTAGGTAGTGCTGAAGATTATGGTAAGCCTGTGGAAAAAGGAGATGCTTACACGGTAATTTATAATGGTTTACAAGAAATAGAATGATGAGATCTTTAACATTACTAGTTGTTGTTTTATTGATGATTGGCTGCAAATCAGAACCAAAATTGGTGGTTTTAAGCGGGCAAGCTTTAGGTACCGGCTATCAAGTGCAGTTTTACGCAAATGAACGTTTTGAAGTTGCTCAAAAATTTGATTCAACCGTTACTGCGATTAATCAATCGATGAGCACTTATCAACCAGATTCTGACATTTCGAGAATAAATGCCGGAGATACTTCGGTTGTTGTTGATGAGATGTTTAAAGAAGTTCTGGCTTTATCCAGAACGGTGTATCAGGCTACTAAGGGTTATTACGATCCAACCGTTGGTATTTTGGTAAATGCTTATGGTTTTGGTCCGGGAAAACCGCTCAAACAGCTTGATAGTGTGGTTTTAGATTCTTTAAAGGCCTATGTAGGTTTGGATAAAATCAAAATTTCTGAAGCAGGGAAAATCCTTAAAGAGAATCAGTCGGTTTATCTTGATTTCAACAGTATCGCAAAAGGATATTGTATCGATCGTATTGGAGTTATGCTGGAACAAAACGGAGTAGAAAATTACTTGATCGAATTGGGAGGGGAATTGTTGGCAAAGGGAAAAAACCTGGATAAGGATAAGCCTTGGCGTGTAGGAATAGAAAACATTAATGCGCCGGTAACCGATCGTGATTACACCGAAGCGGTTACGTTAATAAATAAAGGGATGGCGGGCTCAGGAAACTACCGCAAGTTTCGTGTTGATACTGTGACCGGTCAGCGGTATGTGCATACGGTGAACCCATTAACGGGTTTGGCAGAAAAAAGTGATGTGCTCAGTGCTACGGTAATAGCAAATAGCTGCGCAGAAGCCGATGCCTTTGCAACTGCTTTTATGGCCTTGGGTTATGAACGTGCCAAAGAGGTACTGGCAAATGTAGCAGGAATTGATGCCTACTTGCTTTATACGCAAACTGAAGCAGACAGTGTTCAGGTTTTTATGTCAGCTAATTTTCAGCAGTACTTAGTACCTTCTAATTAACTAAGCTAAAGTGACCTGTAACACGCGCTCCTTCCGGTAAAAGAAGTTCAAACCAATAATCATCGGCTTGGAGTAGTTTATCTAGGTAGGTGCCGTCCCAGCTGGCATTTTGTGCGCCTAACTCTTTCAAAAGTTTTCCGTAGCGGTTATATATACGTACGATAGCACCCGGATATTCTTCTAAACCTATCAACTCCCATTGATCGTGAATTCCGTCGCCATTAGGTGTGAAATATCTTGGGTAATCAAGAATTAAGAAGGCTTGAGAAACCACCGTTCCGCAGCCATTAATGTCTCGAACAGCAATGTTGTGATAGCCTCTTGAAAGACCGCCAAAAGTAGGATTGGACCCAAAAGGACCACCGTCAAGAGCGAACTCATACGATCCTAGTCCGGTTACTGTGATCGTGGCTTCATTTTGAGGGTAGTTTAAGCCTACAACTTCTATTTCTGTTATTGTGGCTCTTTCAGACTCAAATACCTCAGTTGACATTGTTGTGCTGCAGCCATATGAATTGTAAACCGTCACGTCATACACGCCGGGTTGATCAATAACAATCTCATTTAAATTGGCGCCGCTTTCACCAGTACTCCATTCATAAAACGCAAATCCGGAAGCGATCGCTAACGTAAATGGATTAGGGTCATCGATACATAAATAGTGAATTTCAGCAAGCTGGAACACTGGAGGATCAACAACTAAAATGTCAAACGAGCCATCAGAATAGCATCCGGTCAAGAGATTGATACTTCTAAAATAAATAGTTCTTGAGTCTGCTGAAGCTTGCCAGTTCAGCGGTAATCTGTTGCTGTCATTGGCGCGGTCTTGTATGGACTCATAAAGATACGTGTCGTAATCATCGGGATCAAGACCATTTAGGGCTTCGGTTTCAATATTTGAAAAGTCATAAGTAAGGGCGTTGTTCCCATCTCGACACGCAATTATTGTACTGGGTTGGCTTAAGGTAGGGCCAAACTCATAATCGATTCTAAAACTATCGGTAACGACACAGCTTGTAGCGTTACTTCGTATAGTGAAGAAAATTTCAATTCCGCTTTGCGGAACATCTACAGCAGTTATAGCACCGCGATTAGTAAACGCATCAATAGACGACCTGTAATAGGTGATATCTAAATCGGTACCTTCCTGAGTTATTTGCTCATTTAAGGCTGTGAGATCGTAATTTTCAATACCTGAAGCATTACAAATATAAAGTTGGTCGGGATTGTTGTAAGCCGGACTTCTGTTTACAATAAGATCAAATTCTTCGATAGAAGAGCAGGGTCCTGTTCTGCTGGTTATACGAGCATAAACAGTTTGAGAATTTGCGCGGGTATTGGTGTAGCGGTTAGGTAGGCTATTCTGATTTAAATTAGCGTCACCTAATGATGCGTGAAAACTTACTTCAGAATCCGGATGTCCGCTTATAATAGTTGAAGCGTGACTTGATAGATCAAAAGAATAAAAACCATCATCGTTTCCATCATCATCACAAACCTCAAGATCCTGAACGGTATTGTAATCGGGTGTTTCTGGTAATTTGGCGGTTCCATTTAAATTAATTTCAAAACCTTCGGCGCCGTGAGCGCGATCAACAAGCAAGTAGTAGCGCTCACCGGCATTAACTGTTAATTCTTGAAGATAACCATTGCCGTCACCACCAGGTCCTTCTGAGAGGTCTGTTTCGGTGGAATTTAAACCGGTGTTAGCGCTTACTCCAGCGGCCTGAGGGTTGGTGCTACTGCAGCGGATAGACATACCTAAGTTGGCGCAATCGGTCACCGGACCATAAACTGCAAAGTCAAAATCATCGGTTCCGTTTTCAGGAACGATATCAAAGCCTAAGCTTCCTCCTTCTTCAATATTGATCTCAAACCACACGGTGGCATTATTGAATTTATAGCAAGGTGGGACAAAATTCCCCGGTAAACTGAATTCATCAAAACCAACACCGTTTGGTTCAACGCCAACGGGTGTGTTTCCGCAGAGAATTATTGCATCGGTACAATCATTAGCTTGACTGTAGGTCCAATTGCTGTAAATAACTAAAACAAGTAAGAAGATATAGTTTTTGAGCATACATATTATTTAAAGCAAACCGGTAAAATCTCGCCTTTTGCAAGTCGGTATTTATCAACTTCTGCAGCATCTAACTGCGCGGTATAATCGACCTCATGTACTTTGAAACCGATAGTACGTAATTTATCAAAATAATCGCGACCGTAAATACGCACGTGATCGTATTGCCCAAAAATTGCTGCACGTTCGTTTCGGTCTGTGATACTGTTATCTTCAAAAGTATCTGCTCGCTGCAAATCCTGCGGAATTTGTAAAATAGCCATTCCGCCGGATTTTAGAATACGATAAAGCTCTTGCATTGCTTTTGTATCATCGGGAATATGTTCTAAGACGTGGTTACAGAAAATAACATCGTAAGAATCATCTTCGAATGGCAAGTCGCATATATCTGCTTTCACATCTGCCAGCGGCGAATTTAAGTCTGTAGTAGTGTAGTCGAGATTTTTCATGGCTCTGAAGCGCTTGTAAAAAGCTTGTTCCGGTGCGAAGTGCAACACTTTTCTAGGAGCTTTAAAAAAATCTGTTTCGTTCTTTAAATAGAGCCAGAGCAACCTGTGGCGCTCGAGAGAAAGCGTAGAAGGGGAGAGCACATTTTCGCGTTGATTCTCGTAACCATAAGGTAAAAACTTTTTAAAAGTCTTTCCGTCTATGGGGTCTTGATAGGTGTCTCCGCGCAAGCTAAGCGCCAGAAAAGGACGTGCAACATAGCTCAAACGGATTAAAAGCGGTCTGGGAACTAAATTTAGAACACGTTTAAAAAGCTGTGCAATCATACTTGAAGATCACCCCAGTTTTCACCGGTCTTGATACGGTGCAATTGCATTTCAGAAACGCCAAACTGTTTTGCCAATACTTTTAAGCGTGTACGACGGTTAGGGTCTAGCAATTTTTTCTTGAGCACTTTAGCTTCAGCATAGCTTAATTTGGTGTAATGGCGTTCTCCCGAGGTACGACGTTTTATATCTAACGGACTTGTTTTTTGATGCGCATAGCGCTCTTTATGCGTTGCCCATTTTAGGTTGGTAATACGATTGTCTGTCTTGTCGTGATTGAGATGTAGAACAGCTTTTTCGTTCTCACCGGCTTTAAGAAATGCTTTTGCCAATAATTTGTGCAGATAGAAGTTGCGACGTTTACCACCTGCGAGTTTAATGTTTACCGTGATGTAGCCGTTAATATGCCCACCTTTGATAATATTTCCTTTAGGGTTTTTATTGTAACTACGTACTTGACCGTAATTTGAAAGCCCAATTTTATAGCCTTCTTCCCAGTTTTCTTCACGGTAGTCGATCCAAGTTTCTAGCTGCATGGCACTTGGTATTTTGTTAGTTAATTGGTTATAGGTTGCGCTCTAAAAGCGTCTTCTTCATCACTTACGATTCCTAGGGCGTCATAAATATACTTAAAAGTAGAAAGAAGCTCAGGTTTTCCATCAACTAATGCAACATCGTGCTCAAAATGAGCACTTGGCTCCCCATCACGTGTGGTGATCGTCCAGCCATCACGATGCTGTTTAATACGGTGTGTACCGCGATTGACCATAGGTTCGATCGCTACGACCATACCTTCAATAAATTTTTTACCACGACCGCGACGACCATAATTAGGCATTTCGGGATCTTCATGCATAGAAGCACCAACACCGTGACCTACCAGTTCGCGTACAATTCCGTAGCCGTGCGCTTCGCAATATTGTTGAATAGCATAGCCCACATCACCTACGCGATTGCCAAACTTAAATTGCTCGATTCCTTTGTAAAGTGATGCCTTAGCAACTTCCAAAAGTTTTTTTGTTGCCGGTTCAACTTCACCTACTTCAAAGGTGTAGGCGTGATCACCATAAAATCCATTTTTGAGTGCGCCGCAATCAATAGAGATGATGTCTCCATTTTCAAGAGGTTTGTCATTAGGAATACCGTGAACCACTTGCTCATTAGGACTCATGCAAAGCGAATTGGGAAAGTCGTACAGACCAAGAAATCCGGGTACAGCCCCGTGATCGCGAATGCAGGTCTCTGCAATTTTATCGAGTTCGAGCGTGGTTACTCCTGGTTTAACTTCTGGTGCAAGGGCTCCTAGAGTTTTTGAAACGATTAATGCGCTTTCACGCATAAGTTCTATCTCTTCTCTGGTTTTTACAATGATCATTAATCTCTTTTTTGGAGCGCAAAGTTACGAAGATTAGCGAGAAAATCGCGGTATTTAGATGGTGGGTTTAAACCATTTTTAGGTAGAATAATACCTCAAAGAATTCAGGCAATTAAAAGTCTTCTAAATATTATCTGGATTGGTAGCAAGCGTTTTGAATAGCTTGGCTTTAGCCTTTTGTAATTTATAGGTAATCTCGATTTGTTTCAATTGTGAATCAATAAGCTTTAACTCGCGCGAATTGATCAAGAAAATTGAACTTTCTCCCACCTGATATTTGCGCTCTTCTGCATTGAGCATCGTGGCGTAATTCACGACAAGTTCTTCAGCTACGATATTCTGCTCTTTAAGCGTGATGAGTTCTGTATTCACGGCTCTCACCTTGTTTTGCAATTCTAGTCTGGAGTTGGTTAATTCTAATTCAGAATCTTGAAGTTTAAGCTTCGCAAGTTGAAGATCTCCGCGTTCTTTCCGAAGGAATAAAGGCATTTTAAAGTGTAGCCCGGCTTTATAATTTTGGGTATAAAAGCTATCCAGATTATCAGGTTCTGAAGTGATAAAATTATAATTAACATCAATCACCGGAAGCAACTTATTTCCTTTCAAACGCTTTTCGATCTCGAGACCTTGTACTTTGTAGGCAAGCGAACGCATTTTAGGATGTTCTTCTATCTGAAAGTTTGCAATATCAAAGCCTGTGATTTTAAGGGTTTCATCAACTACGTATTGTAAATCTTCCTGCGGATAGACGGCTTCTTGCAGTTCTACAGGAATATTGTTACCCAGCCATAAGAAGTTGGCCAATTCTAGCTTTTTCTGAATGTATTCTAAGCGCACTTCTCTCAGGCTCAAATCCCTGCTCTGAACGCTTATTTTAGCTTCGGTAGTATCGATCAAAGGAATATCTCCTGCGAGCGCACTTCGCTTGATTCCTCTAAATCTAATGATTGAATTTTCTAAGGCACGCTCGTAGAGCAGTACTTTTTTATAAGCTTGAAGCCAGTCAAAATAAGCGATAGCAGCATTGTACAAAACCTGGTTTACCGCAAGGTCGAGATCTGCACGAGCTTGTTGCCGGTAAACCTTTGCCTGTTTAAGCGTAGCCATACGCTCATTAATCCATAAACCTTGTCCTAAAGATGCCGAAATTCCTGCGGTATACAATCCGTTTTCAGGTACGGTTTTCTGCGGATTTAAATAATAGCCTTCATTTTCTTCAAACTGCGCTTTTAAGTCAATACCATACCAGGTTGGGACTTTAAAAGTAGCGTTGAGTAAATTGTAATATTCGGTCTCTTTAAAAACCTTTTGGTCAAAATCTACTTCTACTTTAGGATCAAACCCACCACGGGCTTTAAGCAGTTTTGCGTCCCCGGTTTCTAAGATAAGGTTTGCCTGCTTAGCCACCGGATGGTTTTGCTTTACCAAGCTTATATATTCTTCAAAGCTTAAGATTTGCAGTTCCTGATCTTGAGCAAAAAGCCCAGAACCGTAGAGGAGTAGTATGAGTAAAACTAGAGGCTTTCTCATTTCTTATCTTTTTCTTTTGAATCGTTAGAATCACTAGGCGTGTAGTAATTTGGCGGGAAGCCATTCAGTTTTCGCCATAATTCATACCAGATAGGCACATCTTCAAGAAGTGCCAAGGTGCTCGCGCCGGCGCCTATACGTAAGGCTTCAGGCCAAGGTTGCTCATCAGGATCTGGTGCCAGAAGTACGCGGTATTTTCCGTTAGGACTAATGAAGCGTTCAATAGCGACTACTTTACCTCCAAAAGTTCCGAAGGAATTATAAGGCCAACCGCTGAACACAATAGATGGCCAACCATCAAACTGAATACGTACTTTTTCGCCGTTATGAATTAGGGGTAAATCTATAGGCTTAACATAGGTTTCAACGGCGATGTCAAAGTCAGAAGGCATAATGCTTACCAGTTGTTGCCCTTCTTTAAACGTTTCTCCGATACCGCCTATGATAGCTTTGTTAATGTATCCACTTTGCGGTGCACGTACGTAATATAACGCGTTGCGTATTTCATAATTCGTTCTGGTGTTTTCTAATTTGCTTACCGCTGCTTCAGTATCAAGTTGTGTAGAAAGGGCAGTAGCTTGATCACTTTGTGCTTTTGAAATTTTATCAGCATAGGTCGCTTCAAGACGATTTAGCTCGATTTGAGCATTGAGCAGTTCGTTACGACTTGCAAGTAATTTATTCTCTTGAGAAATGATTTTTGCCTGAGCTTCCTGAAGTTTTAAGCGTTTTTCTTCAACATCGGTGACCGCTTTTAGACCTTCTTGTTGAAGACCTAACGTACGCTCATATTGACGTTCTGCAATACGAAGATTAGTTTTTGTAGCTTCAAAATCGATACTGTCGCTTTTGATTTTAAGTTCGGCCTGAATACGTTTATTTTCTGCTTGTTGCAGTTTTAGAACGCGTTCATTACGCAAGGCTTCAATTTGATTTCCTAAAGCGTTTACTTTATTTCTGTACGATTCAACAGAACTTGCTTTTGCACGTACCTGTTGATCGGTTCGTTCGACAAGGTTTGGGTCAAAGTATTC
This sequence comes from Leeuwenhoekiella blandensis MED217, assembly GCF_000152985.1. Classification (GTDB taxonomy): domain Bacteria; phylum Bacteroidota; class Bacteroidia; order Flavobacteriales; family Flavobacteriaceae; genus Leeuwenhoekiella; species Leeuwenhoekiella blandensis. Next base: position 1,135,172 of record NZ_CH672395.1, read on the forward strand.
ATTTTTTACTTCAGTAATAAAGAGAATAGTGTCTCCTTTCTCTACAAAATCACCTTCACGTACATACCATTTTTCTATACGGCCGGGGATAGGAGATTGTATGGTTTGCGGGCGTTGTTCTGGGGTTAGGGTGGTGACATAACCTATACCAGAGATCGTCTGCGTCCACGGTAGAAAAAGTACAATGATCAGAATAATGCTGAATACCTTTAAAAAGCGGTTGAAGTAAGCATAATGCTTTTTCTCAAGGACTTTCTTTGATGCCTTGTAGCCCGAAATATCAACCTTTTCGTTTATTTTATCTTGAGATATATTAAGCATAGGTTTCTAATTTGAAGTTGAAAGTTTACCGGAGTCAAGCCATAAGGTTCTCTCGCAGCAATTTTGCCATGCCTTGTCTTTACTGGCAACAATGATGGCCCACGGATTTGACTTATCAAATAAAAAGTTTACAATGCGTTCTTTTTCTTCTGTCGAAAACTTTGTGAGTGGTTCTTTGAGAATAAGCAGTTTAGGTTTGCGCACGATACTACGCGCCATCACGATTTTATCTGCAATCGTTTTTGATAAACGCTGTCCTTCTGGCTTGATCAAGGTGTTGAGTCCGTTGGGTTGATCTTTTACAAAATCAGCAAGGCCCATTTTTTCAACCGCCCAGTCGATGTTTTTCTGAGGAACCGTTTTATCACCAAACGTGATATTGTCGAGAATGGTGCCTTCAAAAGGAGTTTCTTCAGGAAAAGATTGCCCAAGTAATGCCCGGTAATGATTCAACTGAATACCTTTAACCGATTTGTTGTTGATAAAGAATTCCCCGCTAGTTGGTTCTAAAATTCCTGCGATGATCTTAAGCAGTGTAGACTTGCCAGATCCGTTAGGGCCATTTACAAGCACGTGATCTCCTGGATTGATTTTAAGAGAGACTTTGTCGAGTATGGTGACTTCATCGGCGTGATCTTCATAGCTTACATTGCGCAGTTCTAAGTGAAGATTATCTTCTGCTTCAAAGGGTTTAGAAAGTTCCTGGTCTTCCAGTTTCTTATCTACGACCTGTCCCACCTTTTCCAACGCGGTAAGCAAGTCATAAAAATTCTCTAATCCTAAGATGAGCTTTTCTACAGAACCTATGATAAGAACGATAATGATCTCTGCAGCCACAAATTGACCAATGTTCATCTGTTGATTGAGTACCAGAATTCCACCTATAAGCAAAAGACCTGCGGTTACCAAAACCTTAAACGCGATCATTTGTATAAACTGAATGCGTAAAATTCTAAAGTGACTTTCACGCGAGTCTACATAATCACTTACCAAAGCATCGTTTTTATCTAATGCCAGACTCGATCTTCCTGAAAGTTTAAAGCTTACCAGAGCACGCGCGATTTCTTGAATCCAATGCGCGATTTTGTATTTATATTTTGATTCATTCAAGCTCGTTTGCAAACCGGTATTTCCTGTGAATTTAAATACCAGATAAATAAGCAAAATGAGTAAGATTCCGTAGAAAATAAAAAACGGATGATAAAAGGAAAGCAGAATAAGACCAAAGATGATCTGTACCAAAGCCGCCGGAAAATCAAGTACCAGTTTATACAAACTTTTCTGAATCGTAAGAATATCAAAAAAGCGATTGGCCAATTCCGGAGGATAATAATCTTTGAGTTCGCTCATTTTAATTTTAGGAAATCTATAGGTGAACTCAAAAGAAGCGCGTGTAAAGATCTTCTGCTGAATGTTTTCAAGTATGCGTATTTGCATCAATTGTAGTGCGCCAACAAAAGCAACGCCAAGGGTAACCAAAATCACAAGAATGATCCACGACGTGGTGATTTGTGCACCTTGGATAAGATTTACAATAGCCTGAATCCCTAACGGAAGCGAGAGACTCACAATTCCCGCAAATATGGCGTAATAGAGAATCTGCAAAAAATCTTGCTTCTCTAATTTTAAAAGCCGTACAAAACGTTGCCAGGGCGTTAATGTTTTAGAATCCATATATAATTAGGAGTTTAATAAGTTTGAAGTGAGGTGTATAAAATACTGTGAAGGTGAAGTCTTTTTACTACAATCGGTCAACGAGGTAAAATGATCTTTCAAAAAGTGTTGGTGCAAAGATCCTGCGAGAATAGTGCTGGCCAAACTTGCAGGATACGGATAGCCCTCATTCACATCGGCAATCATTTCTTTTAAGCGTGTGGTGAGCCGTTTATAAATCACAAAATATCCCTCTTTATTTTCATCGTCAACTTCTTTAGTCAAATAGGATTTAGAGTACTCGTTAATCACGATTTTGTTTAACGCCACCTCATTAATATGATTGAACGAATGATCTTCTTCTACTTCGCGCGTTAATATTTCTATCGCTTGTTCTAATTTTTCTTTAGGATCGTGGATGTTTGCAGTTGCAAAAGCCAGTTGGTATTCTTTCCAGCCCCAATACCAATTGGTTAAGTAGATCAAAAATTTATGCTTATTCTCAAAATACCGGTATACAGAACTCTCGTTAGATTCTATACGCTCTCCGAGTTTTTTAAAAGTGAAATTATCAAAGCCTAAATCATTGATGAGTAGAATGCCATGTTCTACGATGCGTCTTCCTAACGAGGAAGATTCCGGGTCTTTTAAATAGACGTTGTCATTGATAGTGATCTTCAAGTTACGAAGTAACTCATCCATAAAAGAATATTTTAATCGCTAATTTAATAGTAATACTATTAATCTTGAAAATTTTACAATTATTTTAGTCTATAACGTTATAGTGTTTAAGGATAGAATTTTGAAAATGAGAAGCTTAAAAAGGAGTTCTAATAGGTTTTAGTCATATCTTCATCAATAACGATAATGAAATCAGCTTGATTTAGATAAGCTTCTTCAAGCGTATCGAGGTCTTTTTGAGCAACACTGGTGATGGTGGTATAATTCAATTTAGGCGCTCCGTTTTTGAGATACCACAAGATTCCTTCGTGAAAATCGCTATGAAACGAACCGTTATAATGAATAAAAACCTTGTTTTCTTCTATGTTTTGCAAGATAAAATGTGCCATCGTGGCATCTTTTATAGCTTGAGCCATAACCAGTTTAGGAGAGCCGTGATCTCCCATCATTTTTAAAATTTCTTGATAGCGTGGCAGTTCAGGATCAAAAGCGATAGGCAGCGGAGCAATCCATTCTTTTTCTTCAGAAGGCAAACTGTCTAATACTTCAAAACCTTCTTTGTAAACCATACTGGCATATCTTCGGGGAACATTTGTAGCAATAAATTGTAGGGAATTGTTCTTAGCAAAATCTACCAAGGGTTGATAGTCTGTTTTATGATTTACCCAAAGGCGTGCGGTAGAATCGAGCTGTTTTAAATTGATGCTATCGCTTAAATAAGCATTCAGTTGCTTTTGATTATCTGCCTCGATCATTTCGGCTCCTAGAATAAGTGTTTTGGTAGAAGCCAAATCTTGAGTCACTTCCAATTCCAGCCAATGCGCAATGGGATTGTCGTGCATTTCACCAAATAAGATCACATCTTTTCTGTTATTTAAGGTGTCAAGCATAGCTTGGTAGGTTGTAGGTTTTCCGCTGCTATCAAATAAAGCATAAGCAGGTTTGTCCTGTGCAATAAGCTGAATACTCACAAAAAAGATAACAAGTGGAAAAAGGTAAAGGGCGCGCATAGTGGTGTTTTTGTCGTTTAAAAATACAAGATTTATTGCATCATTTTTTGTGATAGTCAAGATTTAAAAAGAATGATTAATCAATTGTAGATCAAACTTTAGCTATCTGCATTCATTTGGCTACCTGCTTGCGTATCTTTGCAACTCTAAAATCACAGCATGGTACAAAATTTTAAGAGCTTAGGGCTCAACAAGAATTTGATAAAAGGGTTAAATGAACTTGGTATTCAAACACCTACCGAAATTCAGGCTCAAGTGATCCCTTTACTTCTTGAGGGAGCCACGCATCTCGTTGGGCAAGCACAAACCGGTACCGGAAAAACGGCTGCTTATGGTTTACCTATTTTAGAACAGATAAATCCCAATCAGAAAAGTATTCAAGCGTTGATCTTGTGCCCAACGCGAGAGTTGAGTCAGCAAGTGGCCAAACAACTATTCAAATTCACAAAATACACAGATAAAATTTTTACCGAAGCCGTCTATGGAGGTGAAAAAATAGACATTCAGATCAAGAATCTTAGTCGGCCTACTCAGATTGTCGTGGCTACTCCCGGCCGATTGATCGATCTGTTGAGTCGTAAGGCAATCGATCTTTCTCAGGTAAATACCGTAGTGCTTGATGAAGCAGATGAAATGCTAAGTATGGGCTTCAAGCAACAATTAGATGATATTCTGAGTCATTTGCGTAATGTAGAGAACAAATGGTTGTTTTCGGCAACAATGCCACACGGGATCAAGCAAATTGTAAATCAACACATGGCAGAAGATGCACATCGCATTCAGATAAGCCGCGATGTGGTTAATAAAAATATTGAGCATAAATTTTTGCAATGCGAAGAGGTTGATAAACTTCCGATTTTATTAGATTTTCTAAAAACTAAAAAGGGAGAGCGCGGTATAATCTTTTGCAAAACTAAAGCGGCTACCGCAAAACTAGCTAAGCAGCTTATAGCAAAAAATATCGCTGCAGAAGCTCTGCAGGGCGATATGTTACAAAAAGAACGCGATAAAGTTATGCGTGCTTTTAAAAATGAAAGCTTACGCGTTTTGGTAGCTACCGATATTGCTGCACGTGGTATTGATGTTCAGGATTTAACGTTTGTTGTGCATTATCAAATGCCAGATCAGGAAGAATATTACACACACCGAAGCGGTCGTACGGCCAGAGCAGGTAAAGAAGGACTTTCGTTAGCATTGGTGACTTCAAAAGAATTACGCATTTTAAGGAGTTATGAGAAGGCGTTGGGAATTGGCATTAGTGAAATTCGTGCTAAATAGGTACGGATTCCGCAAGTTGTAGTTTGTCAACTTGTTTATAGTATATTTAGGAGTTATTACTCTCGTTAATGTTTTATAAAAGTTTATTAGTCCTAGTTGTTGTGCTTTCTAGCTTTCATGCTAAAGCGCAAAGCGTTAATTCGGCATATCTCTGTATGTCTGACGGATCGATTGTTTTAGCTGATTTTGACACTTGTAGTGTGCAGGATGTAGTTACTCAAAATAACTATCTGCTTGGTGATATAGCCGAAGGCGATACCCCAACCTCTTTATACGGTGTAGACTATTCCAATATTTACACTATAGATTTGATTGCTCAAGAAATGCGGCCACTGGGAGCGCTTAGCTTTATAGGCACTAGCGGGGCTTATTTAAACTCTTTGGTTAGAGAATCTGAAGGTACGCTACTCGCGGTTTCTGGTGACAGCACAGGTTCTTTATATCGAATTGACGTACAAAACTTAACAGCAACACTTTTAGGCGCAACAGGTTATGCTTCAGCCGGAGATCTTACTTTTTATGAAGGCGAACTCTTCTTATCGGCAACCGGGGGTGGTTTAGTGCGTGTGGACATCGAAAATCCTTCTTCAAGCGAATTGATAGGTTCAATGAATGCCGGAGGTTTTGCAGATATTTTTGGTGTGGTTACCGTAATACAGGGAGATCCTTGTGCGGGAGACGTAAATTATGAAATGATCGCTACCGGTGGTAGAGACACACGCGTTGTTGATGTGACTACAGGTGCGACTTCTGCGCTTTGTTCAAATCTTTTTTCAGGAAGAAGCATTTTTGGTGCTGCCGAAGTGACTGTGGCTACTTTGTGTCAGTTAAATTTAGAGTTGAATGCGGTGAGCCCGGTATGTTCTGGAGAAACGCTAACTGTAGAAAGTACGGTAGATCCTAATGAAGCAATAGGGACTTTTACGTATGAATGGTATGAAGTGGGAAGTTCTCAGGTATTGAGCACTCAGCCTAATTTTACGGCGACTTTTGACCGTACTACGGTTTTAGAATGCGTGGTAACCGATGCAGACCGAGTAGCGCCTTATCAAACCGCACGTGCTGAAATTACAGTAGAAGTTACGCCTTCTCCAGTTATTGACGCTATCGAAGATGTGGTAGCTGTTGATACGTTTACACTGCCTAACATTACAGGTATAGCTATTCCTGATAATATGGTTTTTACAACCGAGGCTTTGGGTGAGGGGACTGTGTATAGACCGGGTGAGCAAATTACAATTGCTGATTTTTCTAGTTTTCCTGTTCGGTTGTATATGTATGCTGAAAATGAACTAGGCTGCAGTGCTCAGGAGTCCTTCGAACTTATGATCTATAGTGCCGAAGATGTTACCGACTTAGGGAAATTTTTAATAGATGCGCCTGCGTTTTTCACACCCAATGGAGATGGGTATCACGATTTATGGAGTGTTGATTTTCAAGAAAATGTATTGCTGTATGAGGTTTCGATTTACGACCGCTTCGGGAAATTGCTCAAACGCTTAAATCCAAATAATTTGAATTGGGATGGGAAGTATAACGGTGTCGATATGCCTAGCAATGAGTATTGGTTCAGTATCTATTACCGTTATCAAGAAAGACAATTAGAATATCGAGGTCATTTCACTTTAAAGCGTTAATGACTTGCAATCACATTTTTGATATCAGCACGGCTAAGCACACCACTTTGGCGCCATACTTGTTTGCCGTTTTTGAAAAGCATTAACGTGGGCACACCACGCACCTGAAATTTTTGAGCCAAAGCTTGATTCTTGTCAACATCTACTTTAACGATTTTCACGTTTTCGCCTAAATCCTTTTTTACATCTTCAAGAATAGGCGCAAGCGTTTGGCATGGTCCACACCACGTCGCAAAAAAATCGATTAGCACAGGAATTTCAGAATCTGTAAGGTTGCCAAAACTTGTTTTCATACTGCAAAATTAGGAGTAAAGAGCCAAATTAGAAAAGCCTTTAACGACATCTTAATACTATGCTAAGATAGGGCGTTTGCAGCGTTAAATGCCGTTAATCTATGCGCAGTCTTTGGCGGTTGTTGATAACTTGAGCTTTAATATAAATTCAATCTATTAAAACGATAAATATGGAGACCAGCAAAGAAAATGTTTTAGTTGCCGGCGCAAACGGTACAACAGGAAAATTGATTGTAAGCTATTTGAGAGAATCACAATATTATAATCCTGTAGCTATGGTGCGTAAACAAGAACAACAAAAACAGTTTAAGATTCAGGAGGTTGATACGGTACTCGGTGATCTGGAAAAAGATCTTTCTCGTGCAGTTAAGGGAATTGATAAAGTTATTTTTGCTGCAGGTTCTGGCGGACATACTGGGCCTGATAAAACTATTGATGTTGATCAGGAAGGAGCAAAAAACTTAATCGATGAAAGTAAAAAAGCAAATGTCAAAAAGTTTGTGATGCTTAGTGCGATCAATGCAGACAATCCTGAAAGTAGCGATTCCCTAAAGCATTATTTAGAGGCTAAACGAAATGCTGATAATTTTTTAAAAAATAGTGGTCTGAAATACACAATTGTGCGTCCTGGAGCTTTGACTAATGAAACCGGAACACGCAAGATAGAAGCGGCCTTAGATGTTGAGCGAGGAGAAGTTACTAGAGATGATGTTGCTTACACCTTAGTTCACGTGCTCAACGACGATGTTGCCCAGAATGCTACTTTTGAAATGATCGAAGGTGATCAGAGAATAGAGGATGCAATTAAAGAATTTTAAAACCACGCAACTATGAATAGAAAATACATTGCAATTTATGTTACTGTTTTCTTGTTAACGATGTTTTCCTGTGCTGAAAGCAAGCAAAAGGAAGCAGAAGCAGAAACAGAAGACCAAGCTGAAACACCAATTTTTGAAAAGGGAAACCTTACTTCAAAAGAAAAATTTGTCGGTGATGTTTATATGAATTTATTGGTTCCTGAAGATTCAACCTATACTACAAAATCAGGTAGTGTTACGTTTGAAGCGGGATCTCGTACCAACTGGCATTACCATCCCAGCGGTCAAATTCTAATGGTAACTGAAGGAACAGGATATCACCAGATCGAAGGTCAGGTTAAAGAAATTATTGCTAAGGGAGATGTGGTTAAGGTGCCAAAGAATGTAAAACACTGGCGCGGTGGTTCAAAAGAAGAGGCTATGACGCATATTTTTGTGATTCCAAATACCGAAATGGGAGCTTCAGTATGGTTTGAGCCTGTAAGCGATGAAGAGTTTTCTGAGTAGCAATTACAAGTATTTCTGCATTCTAAAAACAGAAATAAACTCGATATAAAAAGAAAAAGCCAGTGAATTTGAGTTCACTGGCTTTTTTAGTTTAGTTGTACCCGGGATGGGACTTGAACCCACACGTACGAAGTACACACGGCCCTCAACCGTGCCTGTCTACCAATTTCAGCACCCGGGTCTGTTTAATTCAAAATTACTATAAAATAAAACCAGATGGTAAAATCTGGTTTTAATTTTGGTGACTTGGCTGGGGCTCGAACCCAGGACCCTCTCCTTAAAAGGGAGATGCTCTACCAACTGAGCTACCAAGTCTGGTAAAAAAGCTTCTAAAAAACAAAACCAGACGTCAAAATCTGGTTTATGTTGCTTGTGACTTGGCTGGGGCTCGAACCCAGGACCCTCTCCTTAAAAGGGAGATGCTCTACCAACTGAGCTACCAAGTCTTTCCTTAAATGCGGCTGCAAATATACATCCATTTTTTTAATCTACACAAGCCTTTTTGTGATAAATTTGAATAAAATTGCAGAAGCTTCGATAGGCTTTTGAAAATCAGTATTTTTTAAGAATGAAAATTTATTTAATCGGCTATATGGGCTCAGGGAAATCTACTTTAGGTAAGATTTTGGCTCAGGAACAGGATATGAATTTCATCGATTTTGATGATTTTCTAGAAGAAAAGGAAGGTAAATCCATCTCGGAGATCTTCAATGAGCAGGGTGAGATTTATTTTAGAAAAAAGGAAGCCCTTTATTTACAAGAACTTTTACAAGGATATGATAATAGTGTTATAAGTCTTGGTGGAGGGACTCCTTGTTATGGTGACGCGATGCAACGCATCAATGAAGCAGAAGGAACTTCGGTTTATATCAACGTTCCGGTAAAAGAACTTGCAAGCCGCTTATGGTCACAACGGGAACATCGCCCGGTATTGAAGCATCAGGATACGCCTGAAAAACTCGAGGAATTTGTGCGTAAACACCTTTTTGAACGCAGCTTTTACTACAACCAAGCAGTAGTAAAAATAATGGTGAAGGAGCAAGGTGTAGACGAACTCATAAAAGCCTTAAAGACTAAGTTATTCTAAGATAGCAGAATCTTGCTCTGGTTTAAAGCGCACTTTTACCCGCTCATTTAATGAGGTGCTTAAAGAAATCCCTTTAAAGTCAGCTTTTACAGGATATTTCTTGTGATTTCTATTGACTAGAACTGCAGTTTTGAATTGTTTCAGAGGAACATCAAGAAAATGCTTAACACCGTAAATTAAAGTAGTTCCAGAGTTTAAAACATCGTCAATAAGTACGAGTGATTTATCTTGATAGTCGGCAGGATCAAGAGAGGTGGTTACCGTGCCTTGTGGTGCTGTTTTGTTCATTTTTACTTTGCACAAAACACATTTTAGATCAGAAACTTCTTCAAGAATCACCTTGAGACGCTCTGCGATAACATAGCCGTTTTGAACCACCCCGGCGAGAATAATTTCTTTTTCGTCAACATTGCTTTCGTAGATTTGATACGCAATGCGGCGTATTTTATTTTGAATGTCTTGGTGATCTAAAATGGTTAGCACTTCGGTTTTCATCAGGATTCTTGATTTGATTTTTCAAAGATAAAAAAGAGTTCGTTGCCCAATCGTGGTTTTATCGAATTATAACAGGCTTCTAATGTTTTGATGTTGAAGTATTCTGAAAACAACTTCTTGTATTCCTCAGAGCTGCCACCAAACGGAGGGCCTTTTTCCGTGAGCGGAAAATTAAATAAAACTCCGCTAATCTTTCCTGAATCTTTAAGTAAAGAAGCTGCATGCGCAGCATAATCGGGTCTTTTATCAGGTTCTAAAGCACAGAAAAAAGTTTGTTCTAAAATAAGATCATAGGAGGTGTGATGCTCAAAAAAATCCCCTTCGATAAGTTGGTAAGCTGTAGTATCTGGTAAGGCTTTTTTTAACTGAGTCAACGCCGATACAGATAGATCAATAACGTCTACATTTTTAAAGCCTTGCTGCGCCAGATAACGTACTTCGTGACCGTAGCCGGCTCCCGGAACAAGAATTTGAATGTTCTTATCATCGATCTGGTCTATGTATTCTTTCAGCGGTGTAGAAACCGAACCGATATCCCAACCTGTTTGCTGGTTTTGATAACGGTCTTCCCAATACAATTTGTTTAAATCAGTTTTCAAAAAAGTCGTCTTTTTCGTAGAAATCATCTAGGTCGCGACGGTCTTTCTTGGTAGGACGTCCGGTACCTTTTTTGCGATAATAGTCTTTAGAATATTTGAGTAAATCTAATTTTTCAAGATTTTCTGCAGGAGTTTTGTCAACATAATACAAACCAACCAATTTAGCACCAACACGGCTTGGTGGGTGGTCTAAAACCTCAATAATATAATTCACTTGATTCTTTCTAATTTGAATCGTATCTGAAGGAAAAACTTCTCTAGAGGGTTTAACTGCAACATCATTTATTTTTACCTGTCCTTTTTTACAGGCATTTGTAGCGATAGAACGGGTTTTAAAGTACCGCACACACCACAAATATTTATCAACACGCATAATCTATTGCTTTAAAGCTCGTTTTTAACAACACAAAAATAGCGTAAAATTGTATCTTGCGCGACCTAAAAGCAACATGATGACTATGATGAGAAACATATTTTTGGCTGCAATGGGCCTAGTATTTTTTATCTCTTGTAAAAACGATGATGACAATACCGTAGAAATTGAGGTGCGTGATCGGGGGGAAGTGCAGGTAGAAAGTTCGGCAAATTTGACCGCCTATTTAGATACTCATTTTTATAACTACGAGGAGTTTGAAACACCACCTGCAGATTTTGATTACAAAATACGCTTTGATACGATAAGTGGTGATAATGCAGACAAGACGCCGCTTTCTAGTCAGGTCATTACCCGCCAATATACTTTTGAAGAAACAGAGTACGAGCTTTACATTTTAAAAGCACGTGAGGGCGAGGGTGTTCAACCTACATTTGCAGATTCTACGTTCTTAAATTATGAAGGTCGTGTAGTAGGTGGCAATCGTTTTGATGTTGCAATTTCTCCGGTTTGGTTTGATTTATCTCAAGTTGTTTTTGGTTTTGCAAATGGGGTTAGTGAATTAAAAGCAGGAACTCAGTTTACTCAAAATGCTGACGGAACTTTTGACTTTGGAAATGACTATGGAATAGGGGCTGTTTTTATTCCAAGTGGTTTAGGATATTTTAACGGGTCAGGACCTGGCTTTGGTTCGTATTCAGATTTGGTATTTACCTTTGATTTGTTTCGTGCAGTAGAGGACACCGATAATGACAGAGATGGAGTACCTAACTGGATGGAAGATATTAACGGAAATAATTATGTAAACGAATTAGGAGATGATACCGATGGAGATCGCGTTCCTAATTATTTGGATACTGATGATGACGGTGATGGGACGTCTACCCGAGAAGAAATAAATTTAGATGAAGATGGTAATTTAGTTTTACCATTTCCAGATAGCGACAATGACGGAACTCCAGATTACTTAGATCCTGAGATTAGTTAAATGCTATACATATCACATAAAAGAAAAGGCCCGTTATCAACTTGATAACGGGCCTTTTTTATTTCAACAATTGTGCGACTATTATAAATTAAGCGAAAGGCTTAAGATCAATTGATCGGGTCTTGTGTCAATACGATCCCCTCTAGTGATAATGCCATTATTATCTAAGAACTCAGCTTCATTGTCTCCAAAACCACGCTCATAGCGTAAATCAATTCCAAGTTTGCCTAAAGCTAAACCTGCGCCGATATTCAAACCTACCGTAAAGTCGTTTTTAACATCACCTAGCGTAATCCCATCATATTCTGTATCTAGAATATATTGAAATGCAGGACCTGCAAAAACCTGTAAAGGACCTAAAACTTCAAGTCCAACAAGAACGGGTAGATCTAGCTTTTGCATGCTAAAATCGTCATCCTCGTAGGTTGAATTAAGTTTGGTGTACACAAGTTCTGGTCTGATATAAAGTTTTTCTCCGGCACGGCCAAAAACTCCAACGTGATATCCTATGTCACTGCCTGGATCTTTATAAGCATTTTCCGCAGAGACTGTAATGTCTCCTGTGCCTCCGTAGTTAAGCCCGGCTTTAATACCAAAACCCGGATCTGATTGCGCGTGTGCAAACGACACGACTAAAAATAAAATTCCTAAAAATGTTCTTTTCATAACGGTTAAGTTGTGCCCTGTTAAGAGCGGTTTAAATAAATTTAATCAATTACGATCGATTTATTCTAGCCGATAGAAGTAAACATTTTTAGGAATCTAGTATAAAAGTGCTTACTTCTTAGCTAGCACTCTATTAACGGCTTCTACTATAGATTTAGTATTAAGACCGTATTTTTCCATAAGTTGAGCAGGCGTACCGCTCTCTCCAAAAGTATCGTTGGTTGCTACAAATTCCTGATAAACAGGATCGTTTTTAGCAAGTAAACCAGATACACTCTCACCAAGACCACCTAGGTAATTGTGCTCTTCACAGGTTACTACGCAACGGGTTTTCTTAATTGAATTTAGAATCGCTTCATCATCAAGCGGCTTGATGGTGTGAATGTTGATCACTTCGGCTTTGATTCCTTTTTCTTCAAGTTCTTCGGCAGCTTCTAGTGCGTGCCATACCAAATGACCGGTTGCAAGAATAGTTACATCAGAACCTTCCACAAGGTGTAATGCCTTACCAATTTCAAACTTTCCGTCAGCTTCGGTAAAGTTAGGAACGCTAGGTCTACCAAAACGTAAATAAACCGGACCTTCGTGATCTGCAATCGCGATGGTAGCGGCTTTAGTTTGGTTAAAATCACAAGGATTGATCACAGTCATTCCCGGTAACATTTTCATAAGACCTAAATCTTCTAGAATCTGGTGAGTCGCACCATCTTCTCCTAACGTAAGACCAGCGTGAGAAGCACAAATTTTTACATTTTTACCCGAATAAGCAACGCTTTGACGTATTTGATCGTAAACACGACCAGTAGCAAAGTTTGCAAATGAAGTAGCGTAAGGTATTTTTCCGCCTATAGTCATACCGGCAGCCATACCAATCATATTAGCTTCTGCAATACCGGTTTGAAAAAAGCGCTCTGGGTGATTCTTAGCAAAGTCGTTCAATTTTAAAGATCCGGTAAGGTCTGCACAAAGGGCAACAACATCTTCATGAGTTTTTCCCAGTTCGTCCATACCTGCACCAAAACCAGAACGAGTATCTATATTTCCTGAATTTGTGAATTTTTTCATATTTCTGACCCCATTTTATTCAGTAATGAGTAAAATATATTCGGGGTAATTTTTAAGGTTAATAGTTTCTTTTTGATGGGTACCAATTAGTAGTCGCCTAAAGTCTCAGGGTTTTGAGCTAGTGCTTTTTCTAATTGCTCATCATTAGGAGCTTTACCGTGCCACGCGTGACCATTCATCATAAAGTCAACACCGTGTCCCATAATGGTATGTAATAAGATACAAACAGGTTTTCCTTTACCGGTGCGTGATTTTGCTTCATTAAGACCAGCGATAATCGCTTCGATATCATTTCCTTTTTCAACGTCTAAAACATCCCAGCCAAAAGCTTCAAATTTAGCTTTAACGTCTCCCATATTTAAAACGTCATCCGTACTACCGTCAATTTGCTGACCGTTTAAGTCAACTGTTGCAATAAGGTTATCTACTTTATTACCAGCAGCATATAAGATCGCTTCCCAGTTTTGACCTTCTTGCAATTCACCATCACCGTGAAGGGAATAAACAAGACTGTCATCACCATTGAGTTTTTTGGTTTGAGCAGCACCTAAAGCAACACTCATTCCTTGTCCTAATGATCCTGACGCGATGCGAATTCCCGGAAGTCCTTCGTGCGTAGTAGGGTGTCCTTGCAGACGAGAATCTATTTTTCTAAACGTGTTTAATTCTTCAACCGGAAAATAGCCAGAACGAGCCAAAACGCTGTAAAATACCGGTGAGATATGACCATTAGACAGGAAGAATAGATCTTCGTCTTTTCCGTCCATATCAAAACCTTCTTTACGTTTCATTACTTCTTGGTATAAGGCTACAAAAAATTCTGTACAACCTAAAGAGCCTCCCGGATGCCCAGAACTCACTTGGTGTACTTGCCTTACGATGTCTCTTCTTACCTGAGAGACAAAATCTTCTAATTGTTTTGTGTTTGGCATTTTGATTAAGTTAAAATTTGATTTTCAAAAATACCCATTTTAGACAGGTATTACAATCAATAACCCATATATTACTAGTCTTTTAAGGAAATTTAAGAAGTTTTATATTTTAAGTGTAAAATCCGCACTTATTATGCGGGATTTGCAGCAAACACTATCTATTAAATAGTTTTATCTTTGCCGCTCTAAATTATACTATGCAATTTAATCTTGTTACAAAAGACGCTGCCAGCAAGGCACGTGCAGGAGCAATAACGACAGATCACGGAACCATTGAAACCCCCATTTTTATGCCGGTGGGAACTGTTGCTACCGTTAAAGGGGTGCATCAACGTGAGCTTGAGCAAGATATAAATCCAGACATTATCTTAGGAAATACTTATCATTTGTACCTAAGACCACAAACCGAAATTCTCGAGAAGGCAGGCGGGCTGCATAAGTTTATGAATTGGGACCGAAATATTCTTACCGATAGCGGTGGTTACCAGGTGTATTCGCTTTCAGCCAATAGAAAGATCAAAGAAGAAGGTGTCAAGTTTAAGTCACACATCGATGGCTCATTTCATATGTTTACGCCAGAACGGGTGATGGAAATTCAGCGAAGTATCGGGGCCGATATTATTATGGCTTTTGATGAATGCACGCCCTATCCTTGCGATTATAATTATGCAAAACGTTCTATGCATATGACGCATCGCTGGTTGGATCGATGTATTGATCATTTGGCCAAGACGCCGGTGAAATATGGTTATGATCAGGCGTTTTTTCCTATTGTTCAGGGAAGTACGTATAAAGATTTACGGAAGCAATCTGCAGAATATATAGCCAATTCAGGAGCGGTAGGTAATGCCATTGGCGGACTTTCAGTAGGGGAGCCTGCAGAAGAGATGTATGCAATGACCGAAATTGTGACCGATATCCTTCCGGAAGATAAACCGCGTTATTTGATGGGCGTGGGAACTCCAATCAATATTTTAGAAAATATTGCGTTAGGTGTAGATATGTTTGACTGTGTGATGCCTACGCGTAATGGCCGTAACGGAACTTTGTTTACCCAACACGGAACCATAAATATTAAAAATAAAAAGTGGGAAGATGATTTTTCTCCCTTAGATCCAGACGGAACGACCTGGGTCGATACCGCGTATTCTAAAGCTTATGTAAGACATTTATTTAGTGTAAATGAGATTTTAGGCCGTCAAATAGGTACGATTCACAACCTTGGATTTTATATGTGGCTGGTGCGAGAAGCGCGCAAACATATTATTGCAGGTGATTTTTATACCTGGAAAGAAAAAATGGTAAAACAAATGGATAAGAGACTCTAGATGAAAATCCTAGATTGGTACATACTTAAGCGTTATCTGGGTACTTTTATCACGATGCTCTTGTTGTTTATCCCTATTGGGATCACGGTAAATCTGGCAGAGAAGATCGATAAGATGCTGGCTAATGAGGTGCCGTTTGTAGAAATCGCACTGTATTATCTAGATTTTACCATCTACTTTGCAAACCTCCTGTTTCCGTTATTTTTATTCTTATCGGTAATTTGGTTTACTTCTAAACTCGCAAACAATACCGAGGTCATCGCTTTTTTAAGTAGTGGTGTTTCGTTTTATAGATTTTTAAGACCGTACCTTATCGGGGCAACAATCGTATGTGTTGGCGCTTATATTTTAGGAACATATCTGGCGCCTGCGGCGAGTCAGGGTTTTAATGAATTTACCTATGAATATCTCAAAAATGGTAAAGCAGCCCGTGAAACCCGAAACGTATATCGCCAGATTAATGATAACGACTATATTTATGTAAGCCGCTTTACGCCTTCGAGTAAAATGGGGCAAAACTTTACGTTGGAGCATTTTGAGAATAATACCCTTCAGTATAAAATACAGGCACGAAGCATTGTTTACAGACCTGAAGATACCTTGTACCGACTCAATGGTTACAAAAAACGAATTGTAGGCAAAGAAGGGGATATTTTAATTTCAGAGCCTAAGTTAGATACCTTGTTTTCGTTTGATCTTGAAGATTTAACGCCGCTTGAATATATCGCTGAAACCCTAACGACACCTCGATTGAGAGAGTTTATAGATAAAGAGCGAGCCAGAGGTTCTTCTGCGATAAATAGGTACGAGGTGGTGCTATATAAACGCTACAGTTTGCCGGTGAGCGCCTATATTTTGACCATTATTGCAGTCGCGGTTTCTTCTATGAAGCGCCGCGGTGGAATGGGGATCAACCTAGCCTTGGGGATTTCTCTAGCGTTTATTTTTATCTTCTTTGATAAGGTTTTTGGTACTATTTCAGAGCAATCTGACTTTTCTCCAATGGTTGCCGTGTGGTTGCCTAATGTGCTTTTTGGTATCTTAGCTATTTATCTTCTCAACCGTGCAAAACGATAGTCTTAAAAGTTACTTCCATTTTCACGTCATTGTGTTTATTTGGGGGTTTACGGCAGTTCTGGGTGCTTTAATCAGTATTGGGGCAACGGAATTGGTTTGGTATCGTATGCTCATTGCTTCGATAGTCATTTTTGGCTATATAAAATTTAAAGGGATTTCGCTCAAGGCGAAAGGCAAAACGATTTTAGGTCTGGCAGGTGTGGGAGTTCTTATCGCTTTGCATTGGTTAACCTTTTTTGGTGCGGTTAAAATCGCAAATGTTTCGATCACTTTGGCGATGATGAGCACAGGAGCTTTTTTTACGAGTATTTTAGAGCCTATTTTTTATAAACGGAAGTTGATCTGGTACGAGCTCGTTTTTGGCTTGCTTGTAATTTGTGGTTTGTATCTCATTTTTGAGGTAGAAACGCGTTATACTGAAGGAATTATCGTCGCACTTATTTCTGCATTGCTAGCTGCGCTGTTTACGCTATTCAATGGCAAGTTTGCAAAAAAGCACAATTCTGTGATGATTTCTTTTTATGAATTACTCACCGGAGCCTTGTTTATAACCGTTTTTCTGGCGCTTAGCGGAACGTTTGATGCTTCCTTTTTTCAACTACAGCAAATGGATTGGGTGTATCTTTTGATACTTGCGACCGTTTGTACTGCATATGCGTTTATCGCTTCGGTAAAAGTGATGAAACATTTAACGCCATACACCATTATGCTCACCACAAATATGGAACCCGTGTACGGAATCATCCTAGCTTTTCTCATTTTAGGCGATGCCGAACAAATGAATACCGGCTTTTATCTGGGCGCAATACTCATTTTATGTACCGTGATTTTAAACGGAATTTTAAAGAATGCCCGCAGACGCAAGGCTGCACGCGCATTAAAGAATTTAGAAACAAATTAAAAATAGACCGGCTAAAAACCGATAAGGGTTTGGGAGAAGCTTTTTAAAACCTTTATATTTGTCAGCTAACTAAAATTTTCCCCTAAATGGAATATTTAGAATTTGAACAACCCATTAAAGAGCTTGAAGAACAACTTCAAAAATGCTCGCTTATAGGAGAGGAAAGTGATGTAGATGTCACCAATACCTGTAAGCAAATTGAGAAAAAACTCAACGATACCAAGAAAGAGATTTATAAAAATCTTACACCTTGGCAGCGTGTACAGTTGTCACGTCATCCTAACAGGCCCTATACTTTAGATTATATCAAAGCGCTTTGTGGCGATACCTTTCTAGAGCTTCACGGCGATCGCAATGTTAAAGATGACAAGGCGATGATAGGTGGTTTAGGTAAAATAGGGGATCAAAGTTTTATGTTGATCGGTCAGCAAAAAGGCTTCAATACTAAGACACGTCAGTATCGTAATTTCGGTATGGCAAATCCTGAAGGTTACCGCAAAGCATTGCGTCTTATGAAGAGCGCAGAGAAGTTTAATCTTCCTGTGGTATGCTTCATTGATACTCCGGGAGCTTATCCTGGTCTTGAAGCTGAAGAGCGTGGGCAAGGAGAAGCAATTGCGCGTAATATTCTTGAGATGACACGTCTTAAAGTGCCCATCATTGTTGTGATCATAGGTGAAGGAGCAAGTGGCGGTGCTTTAGGTATAGGTGTTGGAGATAAGGTGTTGATGCTTGAGAATACCTGGTATTCTGTGATCTCGCCAGAATCGTGTTCTTCGATCTTATGGAGAAGCTGGGAGTTTAAAGAGCAAGCAGCAGACGCATTGAAGCTTACCGCAAAAGATATGAAGAAGCAAAAGCTTATTGATGAGATCGTAAAAGAACCATTAGGGGGAGCACATAGCGATCGAGAAGCGACCTTCTCTACAATAAAAGAAGAGATTTTAAAAGCATTTAATGAGTTCAAAAACTTATCACCAAAAGATTTGGTTGAAAAGCGTATGGATAAATACTCAAATATGGGGGTGTTTAAAGGTTAAAACAGTTAAACATCACTTGCGACAAAATTCCGGAGATTTGCTCTCCGGTTTTTTTTATGCTTGTTAACAAGATTATTTAGTTATCAACATGCTATTTGTTAACTTATGGTGGATAACCACAGCTGCAAAAAGTTGAACCCGCCTTAACAAATTTTTTACATTCGTCCTCTATGGAAAATCTGCAGACTAAACCTAATTATATTAATCCTAAAAAAGACGTGATCTCCCTTGAGCGTGGTAAATTACCGCCTCAAGCTATTGATTTAGAGCAAGTTGTTTTAGGTGCGATGATGATTGATAAAAAAGGGGTTGATGAAATTATAGATATTTTAAGCCCTGAAGTTTTCTATAAAGATGCGCATCAACACATTTATGATGCGGTTCGTGCCTTGTTTGAAAATGGGGAGCCTATTGACTTATTAACGGTTTCTCAGCAGTTGAAGCAAATGGGGAAATTGGATCAAGCTGGCGGGGACTATTATTTGATTCAATTAACGCAAAAAGTATCCTCATCAGCGCATATTGAATACCACGCCCGTATTATTCTTCAGAAGTATATTCAGCGGAGCTTGATCAAAATTTCTAACGAAATTATCGAAGAAGCTTACGATGAAACTACCGATGTATTCGACCTACTCGACAACGCCGAGAGTAAACTTTACGAAGTAACTCAAGGTAACATCAAGCGTAGTTCTGAAACGGCGCAGAGTTTGGTAATTCAGGCAAAAAAGAAAATTGAAGAAATTTCAAATAAAGAAGGACTTTCTGGTATACCTTCTGGTTTTGATCGTCTTGATAAATTAACTTCGGGCTGGCAGGCGAGTGACTTGATCATTGTTGCTGCACGTCCTGGTATGGGTAAAACGGCACTTACGCTCTCCATGGCGCGTAACATTGCAGTTGGTCAGGGAATTCCCGTAGCGTTTTTCTCGCTGGAAATGGCTTCAGTACAGTTAATCACGCGTTTGATCTCTTCAGAAACCGGCTTGTCTTCAGAAAAACTACGTACCGGTAAACTTGAGAAACACGAGTGGGAACAGCTTAATGTTAAAGTAAAAAGCTTAGAAAAAGCACCTTTATTTATTGATGATACGCCTTCGCTTTCCATCTTTGATTTACGAGCAAAGGCGCGACGTCTGGCTTCGCAACACGGGATCAAAATGATCATTATTGATTATTTGCAGTTGATGACTGCAGGAGGTAGTCAAAAAGGTGGGAACCGGGAACAGGAGATCTCGATGATCTCGCGTAACCTTAAAGCACTTGCAAAAGAATTGATGGTGCCGGTAATCGCACTATCACAGTTATCACGTGCGGTAGAAACACGTGGGGGAAGTAAACGACCGCTGCTTTCTGACCTCCGTGAATCGGGTGCGATCGAGCAGGATGCCGATATTGTATCCTTTATTTACCGTCCGGAATATTATAAAATTGATGAGTGGGATGATGAGGAGCGCAGCCCAACAGAAGGTCAAGCCGAATTCATCATTGCAAAACACCGTAACGGTGGATTGGAAAACATCAGGCTGAAGTTCTTAGGACACCTTGGTAAATTTGACAACCTTGATGACTTTAGCACTCCGTACCAGTTTGAGTCTGCGATGAATCAAAATGCTGCGGCTAACGATGATACCTTTACTCCAGACAGTTTCCCAACGCCTGATCAGGCATTTGGAAGCTCGATGAATGATGGTGGTTTTGATAAGAGTGGAGAAGATGAGGTTCCATTCTAGAATCTAAAGAAAGATATTAGAAAAGGAAGTCAGTTTTGACTTCCTTTTTTTATTGATACAACCAAAGGGTATTGTCTCTCAATAGTATTTAAACAATCAAGTGCTCTAAATACTAGGCATAGTCTTTGAATCGTTGTAACTTCAACAGCATAAAATACAAGACTTTTGAGATTGAAATCATACTTTTTATTTAGACGTTTCTGGCTGTCGCTTTGTTTTAGTTTTTTAATTGTTCCGGCATTCGCTTCCTATGTTTTGATTCCTATGGATGCCGAAAGTCAAAAGGAACATTTAAAAGCCTACGGAATCACGTATTGGACGCTCAACCAGCAGCAAAAAGTAAAATGGTTGCTCAATTATCGTGGAGGTGCGTTTTTACTGCCCGATACCGAAGCACTCCAAAAAGAATGTATGATTCGCGGGGTGTCGTTTGAGGTTTTAAGCGATGCAAAAACCGAAGCTATTCTGGCAGAAATCGAGAGTCCGTCCCAAAATATGGAGGCGATCGTTTTGGAGAAAGCGCCTAAAATCGCGGTATATACGCCAGATGGTTCGGTGCCTTGGGATGATGCCGTGACTATGGTTTTAGAATATGCTGAAATTCCTTATACCAAAATTTACGACCGGGAAGTATTGGCAGACGAACTCGTACTTTATGACTGGTTGCATTTGCATCATGAAGATTTTACCGGTCAATACGGGAAATTTTATGGATCCTACAGAGCGACTTCTTGGTATATCGAAGAAAAGAAACAAGCTGAAGCCTTAGCTACAGAATTAGGTTATGATAAAGTCTCTCAAGAAAAGCTAGCCGTGGCAACAAAGATCAGTGATTATGTCATTGGAGGCGGTTTTATGTTTGCGATGTGTAGCGCGACCGATAGCTTTGATATTGCGCTTTCGGCAACGGGTGTTGATATCTGCGAGCCGATGTTTGACGGAGATGCTTCAGATGCAAATTATCAAGCTAAAATCAGTTATGATCG
Source organism: Leeuwenhoekiella blandensis MED217 (assembly GCF_000152985.1). Taxonomy (GTDB): domain Bacteria; phylum Bacteroidota; class Bacteroidia; order Flavobacteriales; family Flavobacteriaceae; genus Leeuwenhoekiella; species Leeuwenhoekiella blandensis. The sequence goes on from NZ_CH672395.1 coordinate 1,156,640, forward strand.
TACCTTTGCATTTACCGACTTTACACTGGTCAAAAATCCGCAGCAATATGAATTCAGCAGTATAGATACCACGCCTTTTCGTAGAGTTCCCGCAGACACCGATTATTTTAGTCTCAAGGAATTTTCAGCAAAATGGGATCCGGTGCCTACAATGCTTTGTCAAAACCACACAGCTTTGGTTAAAGGCTTTATGGGGCAAACCACAGCCTATAATCCCGAAGAGATCAAAGCCAATGTTTTGGTGCTGGGAGAGAATAAAGCCAACGGCGAAGCACGTTATATACACGGTGTAAAAGGGAAAGGCTTTTTTACTTTTTACGGCGGTCACGATCCTGAAGATTATCAGCATCGTGTAGGTGACGCTAAAACCGAATTGAAATTGCATCCTACAAGCCCCGGCTATCGTTTGATTTTGAATAACATTTTGTTTCCCGCAGCTAAAAAGAAAAAGCAAAAAACCTGATGAAACCGCTTGTTCTTATAGGATTTTGCCTCTTTGTTTTATTTGGCTTTCAGCGAAAATCTGCACGTATGTCGTGGCGCGATGGACATACGTTGAGCTGGTCTGATTTTCAGGGATTACCTTCAAAAGGCAGCGCGTTTTCAGCCAGTTCTAATACCGGGATCAGTCATCGGTTTACGATTAAAAGCACTGGGATTATTGATAAATCCAAATCGATCATTAAAGCCAATTTCTATCCGAAACTGTCTTGGTATAAACCAGAACTTATTGATGAATTTACCTTAAAGCACGAGCAAACGCATTTTGATATTTCTGAAGTACACGCGCGAATGTTTCGCAAAGCGGTAGCTGAATTTCACTTCACTCGAAATTCTAAAGCAGAAATACAGAGGATCTATAAAAAAATCGAAAGCAGCCGGCGCAAAATGCAAAGTCAGTTTGATGCCGAAACCGAACACTCCGTAAACCGCGAGGCTGAAAAGTTATGGGAGGTAAAAGTGCAGGCTTTACTTCATAAGTATCAACCTTGGGCGGGCTGAAACGCTTAATTTTAAGTTTTCTTATGCAGTGCACGTTAATCTTCTGTTAGAAAATTATGGTTTCCTTCAGTTCTCATCTAACTTTAAAAGAAAAACTATGATACGAGAAGGAAGTACTGTAAAATGGAAATGGGGTAACGGGACTGCAACCGGTGAGGTTAAGGAGTCTTATTCTAAAGAAATTACCAAAACTATTGATGGTAGTGAAATCACCCGAAAAGGAGAACAAGGAAATAAAGCACTTTTAATTAAACAGGAAGATGGTTCTACTGTTTTAAAATTAGAAAGCGAAGTAGAGAAAGCATAACAGCTAATGGCAGAGTTTATAAAACTTTATGATGAAAACCCAAGCGAGCGCGAGATCAAGCGCATTGTTGAGGTTTTAAAAAATGATGGGGTGATCATTTACCCTACAGACACGGTTTATGGTTTAGGTTGTGATATTACAAGCAACCGGGCGCTCGAACGTGTTGCACAATTGCGTGGAGTGAAATTAGCAAAGGCAAATTTTTCATTCATCTGTGAAGATCTGAGTAATCTTTCAGATTATGTGCGGCAGATAGATACGCCAACGTTCAAATTGTTAAAGCGCGCATTGCCGGGACCATATACTTTCATTCTTCCGGGAAACAACAACTTACCTACTGTTTTCAAGAAAAAGAAAACCGTGGGAATACGGGTGCCAGATAATAACATTGCACGCGCAATTGTGAGTCATCTTGGCAATCCTATCATTTCAACTTCAATTTATGATGAAGATGATGTGATCGAATATACCACAGATCCTGAATTAATTCTGGAAAAATGGGATAAGCTTGTAGATGTTGTGATTGATGGTGGTTATGGAGGTAATATTCCGTCTACCGTGATTGATTTGACCAGTGGCGAGGCGGTTGTATTAAGAGAAGGAAAAGGGGAACTTACCATTTAAATACAAATCCTAAATAGAAAACCCTTTGATGAAAGCAATAAAAAACCCGGTCGCAAGACCGGGTTTTAATATTTTAAAACTAACTGTTCTTAGTTTTTAGGCATTCCTTCTTCAATCATTTTGTAGAATTGGTCTAGCTTAGGAAGAACAACAATACGTGTTCTACGGTTACGCGCACGACCTTCTGCAGTATCATTACTTGCTAAAGGCACGTAGTAACTTCTACCTGCTGCAACCATACGCTCTGGTGGTACACCAAACTCTTCTTGAAGAATACGTACTACACTTGTTGCACGCTTCACACTAAGATCCCAGTTATCTTCGATTACAGAAGTGCTGATAGGCTGGCTGTCTGTATGACCTTCTACCATAAACTCGATGTCTGGCTTGTTTTTCACTACAGTAGCAACTTTACCAAGAACTTCCTTAGCACGGTTAGTTACATCCCAACGACCACTGTTGAATAAAAGTTTATCTGAGATAGAAACATAAACCACACCTTTCTCAACATTGATCTCGATGTCTTCATCGTTTAAGTTACCGATAGCTCCTTTTAAACTTGTAACAAGTGCAAGAGTTACAGAATCCTTACGGTTCATCGCATCACGGAAAGCTTTGATCTGAAGATCTTTTTCTTTCATTTGCTCAAGAGATTTTTCTAAGTTCTCAGCACCTTTTGCTGAAAGTGTAGTTAAATTTCCTTGAGTATTGATGAGATTATTATTCGCGTTTCTAAGATCAGTGATTTGCTCTTTCATCGTTTCACTTTGTGCTAAACAAGCATTAAGTTTAACGGTAGCTGTATTAAGCATATCCTGCGTTTCTTTTTGTTTAGCCTCTAATGCCGCATATTTCTTCTGAGATACACAAGAGGAAAGAAGTACCAGCGCTGATGCCGATACAATCATTAATTTTCTCATAATTTTAGTTGTTATCTTTAATTTTTAGTAACGTCAAATTTATTAAAATTAGTGCCCAATTGCCCAACCTTAACAATACTTTAAATTTTGTTAAAATAGGTCGGTGTAGTGCTTCTTTTGCCGTATGAAATACGCCCAGACGATAGATTTGACTTTGGCGTAAGGCCGATTTCCGGCGGTATGACTACGGATTTTAAGCAGTTTTGGAGTTTGGGCATAAAAATTGAAATGTGCTTGGAGCACCGCTGTAAAATGCTTCGGTTTTCCTTCAGCTAAAAATTTAAAAGCGGCGATCCCGTCGAGACACATTCGCGTAAATAAAATAGGGTAGACTTTAAATCCGGCTACATTTTTAAGCAAAAGCATCAGGTTGTTTCTAAAATTCAAGTAGGTTTTCTTCGGATTCATCTGTTCCAGAGTCGCTCCGCCTAAATGATACACCGCACTTGCTCCTAGGTATTTAATGGAATATCCCAAATTTTTTATCCGCCAGCAAAGATCGATTTCTTCTTGATGCGCAAAGAAGTTTTCATCTAGCGCGCCGGCTTCCCAAAAAACGGACTTGCGCACAGCTAGACAAGCACCACTCGCCCAAAAAATCTCTAAAGTATCATTGTATTGCCCGGTGTCTTTTTCGCAGGTGTCAAAAATGCGTCCGCGACAAAAAGGATAGCCCAGAGAATCGAGAAATCCTCCGGCGGCGCCTGCATATTCAAAATGGGTTTTCTTTTTTAAGTCTAAAAGTTTAGGCTGTGCAGCACTCAAATTTTTATCGCTTTCAAAAGCCTTGATCATAGGTTCTAACCATCCCGGAGTCGTTTCAATATCACTATTCATCAGGATGAAAAGTTCTTCTTCCAGATGTTGAAGCGCATCATTATAACCTTTAGCATATCCGCCATTTGAAGTATTCTGAATGATCTTCACCTGCGGAAATTCAGCTTGTATAAAAGAGACAGAAGCATCGGTTGAAGCATTATCGGCGACGTAAATGCTTGCTAAATGCGCGCTGTGCTTGATGACGCTGGGCAAAAATTCTTGAAGCAGTTTTTTACCGTTCCAGTTGAGTATGACGATGGCTGTTTTCATAAGCTGTAAACCGGGATATCTCGTAAAAAGATATATTTTTTAGCTTCATAATCCATTTGACAATAGTAGTGATTGAGACCGTTGGTAACCATTAAATATTCTGCTTTTACCGCAAGATTATAGCGCGCGATCTGGTCAAAAGTCTCTTGTGTGATTTTAACCTTAGGCGCTTTACATTCAATAATTAGAAAAATACTTCCGTCAGGATTAAAAATAACCCCGTCATAACGCTTTGAGGTGTTGTTAATCTTTAATTCTTTCTCAACATTTATAAGCGATAAAGGGTATTTATAAACGCTCAAAAGATGTTTTACTACGTGTTGGCGTACCCATTCTTCAGGGGTGAGTACCACAAATTTTTTACGAATGGGGTCAAATATAAGCGGTTTATTTTCGCTACTTTTGAGCCTGAAGGCATATGGAGGAAAATTCAATTCTTGCATCGTTTCAAAGGTAATCAACCTTCGGAATTTTTAGGCCTGCATCAGTTTTAAAACTTCGTCCCCATCGGGATAAGCATATAAAAAAAGAGATTCAATACAACCTTGGTAGAAGAAGTTACACGCATTGTAAAGGATATTAAAAAAGGCAATCTAAGACCTATTTATTTTTTAATGGGGGAAGAACCTTATTATATAGATCAGCTCGCAGACTATATTGCAGATAATGTGTTGACCGAAGAAGAAAAAGGGTTTAATCAAATGGTGCTTTACGGTCGCGATGTGTCTCTGGATGATGTATTATCGCAAGCCAAACGTTTCCCGATGATGGCAGAGCGTCAAGTGGTCATCGTAAAGGAAGCTCAGGATATGTCACGCGAAATTCTGGCGCAACCCGATAAAAGCAAGAACAAACTTGAGGCTTACGCCGAAAATCCGCAGCCTACCACCGTTTTGGTGTTTTGCTATAAATATAAAAAGCTCGACAAGCGCAAACGCGTGTATAAGGAGATCGCTAAGAGCGGACTCATCTTTGAAAGTAAGAAGCTGTATGAAAATCAAGTGGGCGATTGGATTCGCCGTGTGATGTCTGGCAAAGGCTACACCGTAGAACCCAAAGCCGCGCATATGCTCGTAGAATTCCTTGGTACCGACTTGTCAAAGATCAATAATGAATTAGAAAAACTTCGACTAATTCTTCCCGAGGGCAGCACGATCACGCCACTTGCGGTAGAAGAGAATATCGGGATCAGTAAAGACTTTAACAACTTTGAGTTGCAGCGCGCCATTGGTGAGAAAGATGTGGTGAAAGCGCATCGTATCATCAATTATTTTAGTCAGAATCCTAAGGATAATCCTATGGTCGTAACCATTGCTTTGCTTTTTAGCTTCTTTCAAAATTTATTGATCTATCACGGTTTGCCGAGTAAAGACAAAAGCACCGTCGCAAAAGCGCTTAAAGTGAATCCTTATTTTGTAAGTCAGTATGTAGATGCGGCGCGCAACTACCCGATGAAAAAAGTGAGTCACATCGTTAATTTACTACGCACGGCTGATGTAAAAAGTAAAGGTGTGGGCGCTTACAATCTTTCGCAGGGAGATTTGCTCAAAGAACTTTTGGTGCAAATAATGTCTTGATTAGACTTCGTTTACAAAGGCAACACTGTGCGTGGCTACGATCGCAGCAGTTTCGGTGCGCAAACGGCTTTCTCCAAGCATTACGGGACTGAATCCGGCTTGAATCGCTTGTTCTATTTCGCTGGGTGAAAAGTCGCCTTCAGGACCTATCAAGATCAAAACGTCTCTTTTAGGCTGAAGTTTTTGCTTCAGTGAAAATCTGTTGGTTTCTTCGCAATGCGCGATAAAGCGATCTCCGTTGAAAGTTTTTGTAGTCTCTAAAAAATCACTGAAGGATTGCGCTTCATTCAGTTTAGGAATATGCGCTTTCAACGACTGTTTCATCGCACTTTGAATGATACGCTCGTAACGCTCTTCTTTAATGACCTTGCGCTCGCTATGATCGCAAATGATAGGAGAGATTTCAGAAATTCCTATTTCAGTCGCTTTCTCGAGAAAAAGCTCAAAACGATCATTCAACTTTGTTGGCGCAACAGCCAAATGTAAATGATAGGGTAGTGGCTGTTCTGAGGTTACTTCTAAGATCTTAACCGTACAGTTTGACGGACTTGCCGAAATGATTTCAGCCTTAAAAAAGTTTCCGCTTCCGTTAGTGATATCCAGCACGTCACCGGTACGTTTGCGAAGTACTTTTACGATGTGCTTGCTCTCGTCTTTAGGAAAAGTTGCTTCTTTAGCTTCCGCAGCAATTTCAGGATGATAAAAGAGTTGCATACTTAAATTTTAAGTCGTGATTGCGCCATTACTTGAGTATCGGTGTAACCGGTTTCGGCAAGGTTTTCTTCTAGATATTTAAGGTAGCCCACAATCCCGATCATTGCAGCATTGTCTGTGGTATATTCAAATTTGGGTACAAAAGTTTTCCAGCCATATTTTTGTTCAGCTTCTTTAAGTGCTTTGCGAATCCCGCTATTGGCTGAAACCCCACCGCCGATGGCAACGTGTTTGATTCCGGTTTGTTTTACCGCTTTCTTGAGCTTATCCATCAAGATATTGATGATCGTATACTGAATGGAAGCACAGATATCATTCAGATTTTTATCTACAAATTCAGGATCTGCAGCGATCTCCTTCTGATAAAAATATAAAACAGCAGTTTTAAGTCCGCTAAAGCTGAAATCAAGCTCGCCTACTTTGGGTTTTGTGAATTTATACGCTTTAGGATTTCCCAGTTGCGCGTACTTATCGATCAAGGGCCCGCCGGGATAAGGGAGGCCAAGAATTTTGGCGCTTTTATCAAAAGCTTCACCTACAGCATCGTCTAAGGTTTGACCAATGACAGTCATTTCAAAATAGCTGTCAACCCGAACAATTTGCGTATGTCCACCGGAAATCGTCATTGCTAAAAACGGAAACTCGGGTTTGTCATAACCTTCTTCTTCAATAAAATGTGCAAGAATATGCGCTTGCATATGGTTCACATCGATCAAAGGGATGTCTAATCCCATCGCAAGAGATTTGGCAAAAGAGGTTCCTACGAGTAATGAGCCCATAAGTCCGGGACCGCTGGTAAAAGCGACCGCATTAAGCGCTTCTTTTTTTACATTTGCCTTGCGCAACGCCTCGTGCACCACAGGAACAATATTTTGCTGATGTGCGCGTGATGCCAGCTCAGGAACAACACCGCCATATTGCTCGTGAACAGCCTGACCCGCCACAACATTTGCAAGGGTTTTGTCGTTGTGAAGCACAGCAGCCGCTGTATCGTCACAAGAAGATTCTATAGCAAGGATATAGGTGTTATTTTTTGACATTAGGTCGCTAGGTATAGGGAATGTTAATGTACTTTTACCCAAACAGGGATTAAATATGTTGAGGTTTATCTCAATGATTAATTTTTAAGCAATACAACATCAAATAGTAATGTTGATGCTAGAAGTACACACGTACTGTTTCAATAAAATTAGACTTTAGTTTTTGTTATGAAGCTAAAGCGGGACAAAGTTAAAACTTAAAAACGTATCAGAAAATTTAGAAAAATAATTACGCGAACCCTATTTATTTTAATAGGTGTCTTTGCATTGCTTTTAATTATTTTTTCGATTCCTGCGGTACAGACTTCGGTTGCAAAAAAGGTGACCAGCGCGCTGAACGAAACCTATGGTACGGATATTTCCATTCAAAAAATACGTTTAAAATATAACGGGAATGCGCTCATTAAAGACGTGTATATCGCAGATCATCATCAAGACACCTTGATTTATGCCGAAACGGTAGAGACAAGCTTGCTGAGCATACGTGCCTTGATCAAAAATGAAATGCCTTTAGGTGGTGTTTTTCTGGATGAGGCAAAACTCTATGTGAAAAAATATCAAGGAGAAGAAAATGATAACCTGTATATTTTTTCTCAGAAATTCAACACGGGGAAAACCGGAGGCACGCCTTTTAAATTGTCTTCTTCTGAAGTTGAGATCGATCATATGCATTTCAAATTTATCGATGAAGATCTAGACACGCCAGAAGTTGTTAATTATAGAGACTTGCATCTTTTAGCCGAAGATTTTGATCTTGACGATGTGACGGTTTCCGCACAGATTAAGGAGTTGAGGTTTGATGCCGACAGGGATTATCACTTGAGAGGTCTAGAAGCCGACTTTAAATACAGTCCTGACGAAATCATACTCAACGGGATGGTGCTTTCAACAGAACACTCGGTGATACGAGGAGATGTATACCTTGATACCCGTAATAATGCCTTTGAGGATTTTAATAATCGGGTGATTTTCAATATTGATTTTGAGCCAAGCGAAATTTCAACTACAGATTTACAAGCGTTCTATGCTGAATTTGGTGCAGGAGAGAAAATAATGCTTTCCGGGATAATGCAGGGAACGTTGAATGATTTTAGAGTAACCAATTTTGATTTAGCGGGGTTCAATACCAGTAGAGTGCAAGGTGACGTGAAGTTTGAACAACTTCTTAGTGATGTTAATGCTTTTAATATTGAAGGAAACTACCGGCAGTTAAAAACGAGTTATCTTGACCTAACGGCCTTACTTCCTAATGTTTTGGGTAATAACCTACCTGAAGAATTGGTGCGTTTGGGAACTGTAGACCTTAATGGCACACTTAACGTTACCGAAAACACGGTTTATGTAAAAAGTATTGTTCAAACCGATCTCGGACTTCTGGAGACCGATATTGACCTGAAAAACACGCAAAATATTCAAAATGCTTCCTATGTAGGAATGCTGCGCGGAGAAGATTTTAACATGGGCCGCTTGCTCAAAGTTCCGGAGTTGGAGAATATCACCTTTAATGTTCAGGTAGATGGTTCTGGAGTTGAGCCAGAAACCTTAGATACCCAGGTAGAAGGTACGATTAGCAGTGCTCGCTATAATAAGTATACCTATCAAGGAATAAGCGTTGCGGGAAATTTGCAAAACCCCAATTTTGATGGGCGTCTCACCATAACCGATCCTAATGCCAATTTCACCTTTAACGGTTTGATAGATGTATCTAAAGAAATACACACTTATGATTTTACCGCAGAGATTGACCATATCGATTTAGGAAAGCTCAATTTCTTACAAGATACTTCAGCAGTTTTAAAAGGAAAAGTGGTGATGGATATGCGAGGTACTAACATCGATGATACAGGTGGTGTGATCGCTTTTACCGAAGCAAGCTTTGAAAATTCAAATGATCTGTATGAATTTCAGGATTTTGTGATCACTTCAGGATTTAGACGTGGCATACGCACGATCACGATGAATTCACCAGATATTATTTCGGGACAGGTTTCAGGAGTGTTTAAAATAGGAGATCTAAAAGCCTTATTTCAAAATGCAGTAGGAAGTTTGTATACCAATTATGAGCCGCGAAAAATCACTGAAAATCAGTTTATGGATTTCAATATTCAGATTTACAGTAAGATTGTTGAGGTTTTGGTCCCTGATATCGAATTAGAGCCCGATACCTTTGTGCGGGGTAGTGTGGTTTCAGATGATTCAGAATTTAAGCTAACCTTCAGATCACCGCGCATAAAAGCTTTTGGAGTTTTAGCCGAAGCAATAAACGTACGCGTAGATAATAAAAATCCGCTCTTCAATGCGTACGTAGAGGCAGATAGTATTGGTACAGGAATTTATGGCGTGAGTGATTTCAATTTGATCAATGTAACCTTAAAGGATACACTCTTTATACGTTCAGAATTTAAAGGAGGTCCGCAAAAGCAGGATAATTATGACTTGAGTTTTTACCATACGATCAACGAAGAGAATAATTCGGTAATTGGATTTAAACGCAGTAGTCTCAAATTTAAAAATAACGAGTGGTTTTTAAATGAGACAGATAATAAGGATAACAAGCTTGTTTTTGATAACAACTTTTTAGATTGGGAACTTAAAGAATTGGTCTTGTCTCACGAAGAGGAGCGCATTTCTTTAAAAGGTGCTGTTAAAGACAGTACCTATAAGGATATAAAAACAAATTTTGAGAATGTACGCTTATCTCACATCACACCTTATATAGACAGTTTAGACTTGCGTGGTTTAGTGAATGGGAATCTGGATATCCTTCAAAAGGAAGGCGTGTATTTGCCCAATAGCTCTGTAAATATTGCAAACTTCACCATAAATGATATTTTGATGGGCGACTTGGATTTGGCAGTTGAAGGAGATGAAAGTCTAACCAATTATCAAATAGACACCCATTTAAATAACGATAATACCAAAGTCCTTTCGGCATTAGGAACGATTAACGTCGCAGCAGAAAATCCGGCAATAGACCTTGATGTACAGCTGCGAAAATTAAATATGAAAGCATTTAGTCCTTTGGGAGGCGACGTGATCTCAAAAATTCGTGGCTTGGCTAGTGGTCGCGCCCGCGTGACGGGCGACTATCGCAATCCGGATATTGATGGCGAAATTTTATTGCGCGAGGCCGGTTTGGGGATTCCTTATTTAAATACCGACTATGACTTTAGAGGGACAGCTCGGGTAACCCTCGACAATCAGGAATTTCGATTTGGTTCTGTTGCGTTGGTAGATACTAAGTTCAAAACAACCGGAACCTTGAGTGGTACCATAAGTCATCAATACTTTAGAGATTGGGATTTAGACCTGGATGTCAATACAAACCGACTTGTTGTTCTAGATACAGAACCCGACGACTTTGCCTTGTATTACGGTACAGCTTTTATTAGTGGAGATGCCAGTCTTACCGGGCCTACAGATGAACTCGTGATCGACGTGACAGCGACTACCGAAGAAGGAACCGTCTTTAAAATTCCGCTGAGTGATACAGAATCTTTTGGCGACAACAGCAATATTTACTTTCTAAGTCCCGAAGAAAAGCAGGCGCGCCTGGAAGGTGAAGAAGTGGTTATTGAAGAAATAAAAGGGCTCGAGTTAAATTTTGATCTTGAAGTTACACGCGATGCTGAAGTAGAGATCGTTGTGGATGAGGTAAACGGAAGTACTTTAAAAGGACGCGGAGCAGGGTATTTGCTTATACAGATCAATACCAACGGTAAGTTCAATATGTTTGGTGACTTTACACCGTACTCAGGGACTTACAACTTTAGATATAGTGGAGTTGTGCAGAAACAATTTAATATTCTGCCGGAAGGTAAAATAAGTTGGGACGGAAATCCTACAGAAGCCTTGCTTGATATCAGTGCAGTCTATAATACACAAGCAAACCCATCGATCTTGCTTGAAAATCCTTCCATTAACCGAAAGATTCCGGTGGATGTGATCATCAATTTGGACGGCGAACTCGTACAGCCGGAAATCACCTTTGATTTTGAATTCCCGAATACGAGCTCTATCGTAACTTCAGAGCTGGCTTATCGTCTTGACAACAGAGCCACTCGAGAGCTTCAGGCATTTTCATTAGTTACACAAGGGGCGTTTTTTAGCCAGAGCGGTATAGATGCGCAATCTGCAGCCTACGGAAACCTGATAGAAACCGCTTCGGGCATTTTTAATGATCTACTATCTGATGAGGATGGTAAATTTAATGTAGGACTAGATTATGTGCAGGCCGATAATCGTCCAGATTTACAAACTTCAGGGCGTTTTGGTTTTACGCTTTCTACCCAAATTTCAAAGAAAGTATTGATCAATGGTAAAGTGGGTGTACCTGTGGGAGGCATCAGCGAGCAAGCGGTTGTGGGTGATGTTGAGGTGAATTTCCTATTGAATGAAGACGGAAGTCTGCGGGCCACCATTTTCAACCGCCAGACAGACATTCAATTTGTAGCTCGAAACAACGAAGGCTATACGCAAGGTGCAGGATTATCTTATTCGGTAGACTTTAATACCTTTAAAGAACTGATTCAAAAAGTTTTTAAGGGTAAAGCTCGGGAGGTCGAAGAAGAAATCAAGGTTATTCAACCAGATTCTGAAATTCCCTACAACGGTTTCGAGCAATAGGTAGATTTTAAATTCTTTTGAGAATATGATATTTTGAGGATATCTAAATTTTTAATCTACTAAAAACAGCCTATTTAGATTATAAATACCCCAAATTTATCCACTTTTAAAAAATAGTTGTTAACGATAACGATTGAAATTGCGAAAGCCACGAATTTCATTAAGAATGGCTTAGGAATATGCAATTCAATTGCTATTTTTACTTCTCATTCAACAGTAAATGGCACAAAAAATTAGAAAAATCGGAGTTTTAACTTCTGGTGGAGATTCCCCTGGAATGAATGCAGCCGTACGTGCAGTAGTACGTACCTGTGCATATCATAAAATAGATTGCGTAGGTGTTTACCGTGGGTATGAGGGATTGATTGATGGAGATTTTGAACCTATGGATGCGCGAAGCGTACGCGATATCATTAATAGAGGTGGTACAATGCTTAAATCGGCACGCTCTGACCGATTTAGAACACCCGAAGGTAGAAAAATTGCCTTTGATAATTTAAAAGAGAACAATATTGACGGCCTTGTCGTTATTGGAGGAGACGGTACTTTTACCGGTGGTCTTATCTTTAATAAAGAATACAACTTTCCTATAATGGGAATCCCCGGTACTATTGATAATGATATTAGTGGTACAGATAAAACTTTAGGCTACGATACAGCATTAAATACTGCGGTAGAGGCTATCGATAAAATACGCGATACAGCGAGTTCGCACAACCGTTTATTCTTTGTAGAGGTGATGGGGCGTGATGTAGGCCATATTGCACTTAACGCAGGTGTCGGAGCAGGGGCAGAAGAGATTTTGATCCCTGAAGAGAATTTAGGTTTAGATCGTCTTTTAGAATCTTTATTACGCAGTAAAGCCAGTGGTAAAACTTCTAGTATCGTGGTAGTAGCTGAAGGAGATAAGACCGGGAAAAATGTATTTGAACTCAAAGATTACGTAGATGAAAACCTTGAAGGTTACGATGTACGTGTCGCGGTTTTGGGGCATATGCAACGTGGAGGTTCTCCAAGTTGTTACGATCGTGTTTTGGCTAGTAGAATGGGCGTAAAAGCTGTAGAATCACTTTTAGCCGGAGAAAGCAACTACATGGTAGGAATTCAACACGAGAAGATGGAGCTCTACCCGATTGAGAAAGCGATCAAAGGAAAAACGCATATAAATAAAGAACTCGTTCGTGTGTCTGAAATAATGACCACATAATTAGTAATACAAATCAAATAGTAAATACAATGGGAAATTTAAAATTAGGTATTAATGGTTTTGGCCGTATAGGTCGTATCGTTTTTAGAGCAACTGTAAAACGTGATAACGTAGACGTTGTGGCGATTAATGACTTATTAGACGTTGAGCACCTTGCATACCTTTTAAAATACGACTCAGTACATGGTAATTTTGATGGTACTGTTGAGGTAAAAGATGGTAATCTTGTGGTAGATGGTAAAACAGTACGTATTACCGCAGAGCGTGACCCTAAAAACCTTAAGTGGGATGAAGTAGGAGCAGATGTTGTTGCAGAATGTACAGGTATCTTTACTTCTATGGAAACTGCAGATTATCACCTGCAAGCAGGTGCTAAGAAAGTTGTGATCTCTGCACCGTCTAAAGACGTGCCTATGTTTGTTATGGGTGTAAACCACAAAGACGTAACTGCTGATAACAATATCGTTTCTAATGCTTCTTGTACAACAAACTGTCTTGCTCCATTAGCAAAAGTGCTTAACGACGCATACGGAATTGAAGAGGCTTTAATGACAACTGTTCACGCAACTACAGCAACTCAAATGACTGTAGACGGTCCTTCTAAGAAAGACTGGAGAGGTGGTCGTTCTGCATTAGCAAACATCATTCCTGCAAGTACTGGTGCTGCAGTAGCAGTAACTAAAGTAATTCCTGAATTAAAAGGAAAACTTACCGGTATGGCATTCCGTGTTCCTACTCCAGATGTATCTGTAGTAGATTTAACGGTAAAACTTTCTAAAGATACGAGCTATGAAGACATCAAGAAGACCTTTAAGGCAGCTTCTGAAGGTGAAATGGCTGGTGTATTAGGTTATACTGAAGAAGCAGTAGTTTCTCAGGACTTTGTAAGTGATCCACGTACAAGTATTTTTGATGCAGGTGCTGGTATCGAATTGAATTCTAAATTCTTCAAGATCGTTTCTTGGTATGATAACGAGTTTGGATATTCAAACAAGTTAGTTGACTTAGCGGAATACGTTAATTCACTATAATCGTATTAACTGAATATATGCCCTTTAAACCTCCTCGGGTTTAAAGGGTTTTTTAAACTCTCACAAACACATGATATTATTAGTAGATAGCGGATCGACCAAAACAGACTGGATCGCATTAAATGCCGAAGGTGCAGAGATTTTTCAAACACAAACTTTTGGGCTTAACCCACAAGTGTTGTCTGCAGAAATCTTGACAGAGCGTATCATCAACAATTATGAATTGTACAAGCATCGTCACGATGTAACGCACGTTCACTTTTATGGGGCCGGTTGCGGTACTCAGAAACCCAAGGAGTTAATTCAAGGTGTATTTCAGGACTTTTTTGATAAGGCTCAGGAAATCGACATTAAAGAAGATACCTATGCCGCACTTTATGCTACTACTAAAAAAGATGAAGCTGGTATTGTTTGTATTATAGGAACAGGATCTAACTGTAGTCTTTATGATGGTGAGAATATCGAGCAGAAAGTAACTTCTTTAGGATATATTTTGATGGATGACGGAAGCGGTAACTATTTTGGTCGCCAATTGCTGCGTGATTTCCATTTCAATAAAATACCAAAGGAACTCGCTTATGAATTTGCTAAGCAGTTTGATTTAACAGCAGAAAGTATAAAGAACCATTTATACAAAATGCCTAACCCAAACACCTATTTAGCACAGTTTGCTCGTTTTGTGATTACCAATAAAGATCACGATTACTGTAAAAAACTAATACGCAAAGGGTTTAAATTATTTATAGAGCATCAAATTCTTCAGTTTGATAACGCTAGAGAAATTCCTGTTCACTTTGTAGGATCGATTGCATTCTATCTACAAAGCGAACTCAAAGAGCTTCTTGAAGAATACGATCTTAAAATAGGAAAAGTATTGAAGCGTCCTATCGAAGGTTTGGTAGCTTATCACAAAAATTATATGATGGTGTAATGCACTATCATTACTCAATAAAAAAAGCCTGAAAGTTTTCTTTCAGGCTTTTTTTATGGGCTACTGCCAAATATTTGATATACGTGTTTTTTCCTCTTGTGTTATTTGATCGCGATCATTGAGATCTCCACATTTACAAATTTTGGAAGGTTTGCAACTTCTACAGTCTCACGCGCAGGAGCTGTTTCTTCATTAAAGAAGGTTCCATAAACCTCATTTACTTGAGCAAAGCTGTTCATGTCGCTTAAAAAGATCGAGCTTTTAACCACGTTTTCAAAAGTAAGTCCGGCTTCGGTTAAAATAGCTTCTAAATTTTGCATTACCATTTTGGTTTCCGCAGCAATATCCCCGCTTACAAGTTCGCCGGTTTTAGGATCTAATGGAATTTGACCGCTTACAAAAAGCGTATCGCCTGCAAAAACCGCTTGATTATAAGGTCCTATGGGTGCCGGAGCGTTGGTTGTGCTGATAATTTTTTTCATCGTATTTGGTTTTTTAGATTGGTTTAAAGTTGTTGGTCTGGCGTACGGCGCTGCTCGTATTTGAGGTCGCTCAACACGCTAGATTTGATTCCTATAAAGAAGTTCCAAGATGCATAGGTGCCAAAGGGTGTCCAGGCAAACGTCATATTAAAACTCTCTAAATCCCGAGCAAAACGCAATTGCGTAGGAGTGAATTTGCCTGTGGTCAGGTCAATACCCGATGAAGCTCCTACAAACCATTTTTCGCCCAATTCTACATCACCACTAAAGTTGATCGCGTGCGAAGTGATCGCATTTTGGCGTGCCGCATTCCCATAATTCACATTATAATTCACACGTAAATTCCAAGGGATGGTGTAGTTGTAAAGTTCTTGATTTTCATCAGGGTCTTCATCTGCACCTTCGGTATCGTTAAATTTATTCTGAAGCTGCCTGCTGTCTTCACCAAGGAGGTTATCGCGCCTCCCGCCGTTACGGGCTGTTTGCGTGTCTTCTCCTTCACGGTCATCATTTTCCTTTCCAAAGCTTTTACTGCTGAAGGAATAGCCAAAGTTGGCACTCGCATTGGTAAGTCTAAATAAGCTTCCGCCGTTGGCGATATTCAGTTTGTCAATACGTCTGTTATTGTTATTTAGCGCATAAGGGTCAAGGATCATATTAAAATTGACACTTAATTTGCTTTGAATAATAGGAATGGTACCACGCACTGATACCGGACTCAATTTTAGACTGTCTGCCAGAAAGTTATAATTTGTCGAGATCGCCAAGTTGCTGATGAGGTCGATCTTTTTGGGTTCTACAGCCGTACTGTCTTTGTCTCGTACTTTGGCCTCAACGGTGTTATTGATGCTTAAACTTACTCCACTAGAGCTAAAATTACTTGGAGCACCATAAAAACCACCTTCAAATCGAGAATAGCTTACCTCACGGGTTAAATTTCCATTGGGGTTGTTGAGTTCGGACGCGAGAAACGTCTCGTAATATTGATCAAAACCCGGGTTGTAATTAAAAGAAAGCGAAGGCTTCATCGTATGCCGTATGGCTTGTATTTTTTTATCGTCGCCGAAGTTAGCCTGCCCGTAAACCGTGGTACCTACGCTGGTGCTAAAATTATAAGTTGTAAAACGATCAAAACCACCTATGGTATCTTGCACAATTTCGCGTAGCGTAGGATCAAAACGCTGATCGATAGTTTCAAAAACCCAGCTTTCCTGAACGTTTGTACTTGCCGAAACACTAAAGTGCTTGAACAGTTTAAAGTTGGTAGTGATAGGGATACTATGGCGTACGCCTAACTCAGCATCTCTAAACATTTGCGGTGTAAAAAATAAACTATCTGTGGTTTCAAAGCGGTTTTCGCCGCTCATACTGTAGTTGAAATTTATATTTTGAAAAAAGCCCTTTTTGCTGCCTGAAGAAGGTGCGAAAGGGTAAATTCGATCTACGTTAAGCTGTACACTGGGCAAGGTCATATTAATTGCTTGCGTTCGGGTGTTTTGAGAATGTCGTGCGGTTAACGCCAGATTGACCTGCGGAACCGTTTGAAAGGTTTTAGAATAAGAAACCGAAGAGCTCAAAGTATTTGTTAATCTACTCGCTGTGTTATCGATGTTTGTAGATTGCTGGAAATAATTGCTACTTCCCAAGTTTACCGAAGCAGAAAAACGCGAATTAGGACTCGCCTTGGTATCCTGACTATGTGACCACTGAATGTTATAGGTGTTGGTTTCAGAGAAGTCGGGTAAACCGCGCTCACTGTTGAGCAGGCGTTCAAAACGAATGTTCACGTTTCCGCTAAAGCTGTAGCGCTTCCTGTAACTGCTGGCTGCCCGTAAGGCGTAGCTTCCGTTAGTATAATAATCTCCTGTTAAGGTGAGATCCATATAATCGTTTACCGCAAAATAATATCCCCCGTTCTGCAGGAAATAGCCACGCTCATTATTCTCCCCGGGAGAAGGCATAATAAATCCCGAAACGCTGGTTTCTTTTTCCATAGGGAAATAAGAAAACGGTACTCCTAAGGGTATGGGAACATCATATACGAACATGTTCACAAGACCGGTGACAATCTTTTTGTTGGGTACAAATTTTACTTTGCGCGCATAAAAATAATATTCGGGGTCGTCTTCATTTTCACTGGTGGTGAAGCGCACATTTTTCATGAACACTACAGAGTCGTTCACCCGTTTACTTACTTCATTTTTAATATAAAATTCTTGCTGCTGTGTACGCGAACCGTAAATAAGCGCTTTTTCGGTCTTGAAATTATATTTGATCGAATCGGGTTCTACGGTATTTGGGCCTTGAACAAAAACAGGCGGCTGGTTATAACCCGTAGAATCGGTTATTCCTTTAGCAAAAACCGTGTTGGTATTGTTGTCTACAATTATTTGACCGGCCGTGATGGTAATATCGGTATAAGCAACCTTTGCCTCATTGTAGAGATAAAGCTTATTCTCGCGGCGGTCAAAAGTAGAATAGTCTGTGGCGCTGTATTTTACAATATCGGTAAGCGCCTCGCGAGGAGCTGCGATACTATCTTTTAGCGTACTATCTTGTTGCTGTTCTGTAACTTGTTCGGGAAGTAAAGACCCGGTAGGCTTGAGTCGGTTGTCTATGTTTGCCGTGTCTGCAGGGATCGTTTTTAAAGTATTAATCGGTAGGTCTTGAGCCCACAAAGACCCATAGCAAATAAGGCTTAAGCCTAAAATGAGCAGTACGGAAAGGATCTTTGTTTGCAATGGGATTAATACTATTTTTGTAAATGTAAGGGCAAATTTCAAAGTGCCAAAATTACATCTATTTTTTAGAAGCCCTAAAGTAATGCGCATTAAATCTGTGCGCTTAAAACTTTAGTGATGTTCTAATTTTTTTGATTTTTGATGAATGATAAAATCTAAAGCGCTACCTATAATTTAATCTGGCCTGCAATTTGCAAAATACAAGGTGGTTTTAAGACGTTACCCAAATATGAGAACGACAACAATCTATATATTAGTATTTTTAATTACACTTCCTTTTCAGCGAGCTTTAGCTAATCTTAAGCCTGTTGACTCTAAGCGATTTGTAGTGGTGATAGACGCCGGACACGGTGGTAAAGATCCGGGTAAAAATGCACGAGGAGCAATCCTTGAAAAAGATATTGCGCTTAAAATCGCATTGCTTATAGGCGAAGAATTGCAAAAACAAAAAGATATAGAAATCGTTTATACGCGTAAAACCGATGTGTTTGTTGAATTGGATGAACGTGGTGCGATTGCTAACAGAGCGGAAGCAGATTTGTTTATTTCGGTGCATTGTAACGCGCATAATTCACAGGCTTCAGGAGCCGAAACCTATGTTTTAGGATTGCACCGAAACAAAACCAATTTTGAAGTAGCAAAGGCCGAAAACGAGGTGATCTATCTGGAGGACAACTACGAGGAGAAATATGCACAGTATAATTTAAATTCTCCCGAATCACTTATCGGGTTGACCTTGATGCAAGAAGAATTTCTAGATCAGAGTATTCAGCTTGCGAGTTATGTGCAAGATAATTTCCGTCAGAAATTGCACCGCAAAGACCGAAGCGTCAAACAGGCGGGATTTGTGGTTTTGCACCAAACCGTTATGCCTAGTATTCTTATTGAAACCGGTTTTATCACCAATACCGAAGAAGGGCGTTATCTTAATTCTTCAAAAGGTCAGCGTGATATTGCACACGCAGTAGCACAGGCGGTGGTAAAGTATAAAGAGAATGTGACCACTAATGATTTTTTAGGCGTTAAAAAAGTAGTGCCTGCAGTAGAGGTAAACGATGTGGTGGTTAAAGATGCCATTTTCAAAGTACAAATAGCGGCTAGTAGCAGAAGTTTAGAAACAAAGCCTTATAACTTTAAAGGCTTGCGAGGTATTCAGCGCAGTAAAGAAGGCAAGCTTTATAAATACTACTACGGCGACACTTCAAATTATACCGAAATAGAACGTATGCTTCGGGAAGCCAAGGCTAAAGGTTATACTACGGCATACATTGTGGCCTTCAAAAATGGAATCAAGCAAAACGCTAATGATTTTATAAATAAAAGTTAGGGCGTAAAGCCTTAATAGAATTTATTCCTAAATTTGAGGCTCATCAAAAAAAAATTACATTGAACATTTCTAGAGAAGTAAAAACAGGACTTCTGGCGGTAGTGGCCATAGCTCTGCTGATCTTCGGTTACAGTTTTTTAAAAGGGAATAATCTTTTAAATAACGACCGTACATATTATGCCATCTACGATAACGTAGAAGGCTTATCACCGGGTTCAAATGTCACAATAAATGGCCTTGTAGTAGGTAAGGTATTGTCTATAGATTTTGCAGATTCAAGAGGAGACTTGCTGGTCACTTTTAATGTTCAGAATGATTTTCAGTTCTCAACAAGTAGTAAAGCTCAAATTTATGGTGGCGGACTCATAGGCGGTAAAAACCTGTCTATTGTTCCGGATTATGAGCGAGGTGAAACTGCACAATCAGGAGACACGCTTGAAGGCACTATTGATGAAGGTATTTTTGAACTCGTTAATGAGCGTTTAACACCTTTACAGGCAAAAGTAGAAGAAGTGATCAATAGCACAGATTCTGTGTTGGTTGGCGTTTCTGATGTTTTAGATCAAAAAACCAGAAAGAATCTACGGGAAACGATTGCTCAAATAAGTGAAACTGCAACCAATTTTAATCAGGCTTCCCAAAATTTAAACAAACTACTTGCAGATAACGATCAAAAGCTCACCCGTACTTTTACCAATCTTGATGAGATGTCTGCCAACTTTAATAAGGTAAGCGATAGTCTTTCTAAAGTAGACATTAATGCACTTGTCTTGCGTATGGAAAGCGTGCTTGCAGACTTTGAAAGCATCTCTTCAAAAATTGAAAACGGCGAAGGAACTCTGGGACAATTCATCAACGATGACCAGATGTATAATAACCTAGAGCGTGCTACCAAGCAAATGGAAGAGTTGATGCAAGACATCAAACTTAATCCAAAACGTTACGTACACTTTTCAGTATTTGGAAAAAATCCCGGACCTTACGAAGAGCCTAAAGATTCACTTAGATAAACCTTATGCAGTATTTACCTAATATTTTGTTTGTTATTGCCCTACTGGCAGGAGTTGGTTTTTTTGTGTTCAATATCAAAAAGCTAATTCGCAACATTAAGTTAGGTCGTGAAGAAGACCGCAGTGATAACAAAGGGCAGCGGTTTAAGAACATGGCCAAGATCGCTCTGGGTCAATATAAAATGGTCGTGCGCCCGGTGAGCGGTATCATTCACGTTTTAGTGTATCTCGGCTTTATCATTATAAATATTGAAGTGCTCGAGATTATCATCGATGGGATTTTCGGTACGCATCGAATTTTTAGTTTCCTCGGAGGATTTTATGATTTCCTGATTGGAGTCTTTGAGATTTTTGCGCTTTTGGTACTAGTAGGTGTGATCATATTTTGGATCCGCCGAAACATACTTCATATCAAACGCTTCTTGAATAGAGAGATGAAAGGTTGGCCTAAGTTAGATGCGAACCTCATTCTTTATTTTGAAGTTGTACTGATGCTTTTGTTTTTAACAATGAACGCAGCAGATCTAAGCTTACAAACCAAAGGTGCCGAGCATTATGCAAGTGCAGAAGGCATCGTAGGAGCTTTCCCTGTAAGTCAGTTTATCGCACCGCTTTTTGAGAATATGAGCGTTGCATCATTAATATTAGTTGAGCGAGCGGCGTGGTGGATTCATATTTTAGGAATTCTGGTCTTTTTGAATTATTTATATTATTCTAAGCATTTACATATTCTGCTTGCTTTTCCTAATACATATTTCGCACGATTGAAACCTCAGGGACAATTTGACAATTTAGAGGCGGTTACCAATGAAGTAAAATTGATGATGGATCCTGATGCTGATCCATATGCAATGCCTGAGGAAGGTGCAGAGGAAGAGGTTCCTGCGAAGTTTGGAGCGAGTGAGGCAACAGATTTAAGTTGGGCACAATTGCTTAATGCCTACACGTGTACAGAATGTGGTAGATGTACCAGCGAATGTCCTGCCAATCAAACCGGCAAAAAATTATCTCCGCGTAGAATTATGATGGCGACGCGCGATCGTATTGAAGATATTGGTAAAAATATAGATGCTAATAAAGGAACCTTCAAAGAAGATGGTAAGCAATTATTAGATGACTATATTAGCCGAGAAGAATTATGGGCGTGCACGACCTGTAATGCTTGTGTTGAAGCTTGCCCGGTAGGTATTAATCCATTATCTATTATTATGGACATGCGTCAATACCTCGTAATGGAGCAAAGTGCTGCGCCAACAGACTTGAATAATGCGATGACCAATATCGAAAATAATGCAGCTCCTTGGCCGTTTAATCAAATGGATAGAGCCAATTGGATCAACGAGAATTAGTAAACCAACCAGTAAAATCAAAATAGAGAACTCATGAAAAAAGAGGAAGTAGACAAAATGTTAAGCGACAAGCTGCAAGACGGAGAACACGTAAGTCCGGTTTTGCCAGAAGGTGTTAAAAACTACCTCATTGACATAGACGGAACCATCACAGAAGATGTTCCTAACGAAGAGCCAGAGCGTATGGCGACCTGTAAGCCGTTTCCAGATGCTTTAGCAACTTTAAACAAGTGGTATGATGAAGGTCATATTATTTGCTTCTTTACTTCACGTACTGAAGAGCATCGCGAAGTGACCGAAAACTGGCTTAACGAGCACGGTTTCAATTATCACAGTTTGTTGATGGGGAAACCACGTGGAGGTAATTACCACTGGATAGACAATCACCTGGTACGTGCTACACGTTACAAAGGGAAGTTTACAGATCTTGTAGAGAAAGATGTAACTATTGAGGTCTTTAAAGATTAATTCTTTTAAATAAGAGCTAAAAATTAAATTATGGCAGAAGCGATCAAGGTACCTACGATGGCCGAATATATGGCTCAGGGCAAATCCCCAGAAGTTTTATTTTGGGTGGGCTGCGCCGGAAGTTTTGACGATCGTGCCAAAAAGATCACAAAGGCCTTTGTTAAACTCTTAGCAAAAGCCGAAGTTGACTTTGCAGTACTCGGTACCGAAGAAAGCTGTACAGGAGATCCTGCTAAACGTGCGGGAAATGAATTTTTGTTTCAAATGCAGGCGGTTACCAATATTGAAGTTTTGAACGGATATGAGGTAAAAAAAATCGTTACTGCATGTCCGCATTGTTTCAATACCATTGCCAATGAGTATCCTGGTTTAGGCGGAAATTATGAGGTGTTGCACCATACGCAGTTTTTAAAAGCCTTGATCAACGAGGGCCGACTTACCGTCGAAGGCGGAAAGTTTAAAGGTAAGCGTATTACTTTTCACGACCCTTGTTACTTAGCAAGGGCCAATCGTATTTACGAAGCGCCACGGGACCTTCTAAAAAAACTAGAAGTAGAACTTGTAGAGATGCGACGTTGTAAAACCAAAGGGTTTTGTTGCGGGGCAGGAGGGGCACAAATGTTTAAAGAGCCAGAACCCGGTACTCAGGATGTAAATATTGCTCGTACAGAAGAGGCGCTCGAGACCAAATCAGAAGTGATCGCCGCGGGTTGTCCATTTTGTAATACAATGATGACCGATGGTGTTAAGAATAAAGAAAAAGAAGATAGTGTACAGGTGTTAGACATCGCAGAAATGATAGCATCTGCAGAAGACTTGTAAAATATCTGTCTCTGAGTCGTCCTAAAATAGGTTGACAGTTTTTAAAAGTTTAAATCAATCCGGTGAAGCTAGCTTCACCGGATTTTTTGTTGTGTATAAAATTAGGTGTTTTGTAGTTAAGGCTTAGATGTGGTCTTTCATTGTTATATGTTTTTATTGACTGCTGAATCAACAGTCTGAGTTCTTTACCTGTATTGCATTTGTTTATGAAGAACTCTTCCTTCAATATCCCGTTAATTCGTTCTGCTAACGCATTTTGATAGCAGTCATACCCATCTGTCATTGATGGTAATGCATTTGATCGCTTCAATTGAGTTTGATATAACGAGGAGCAATATTGCAAGCCTCTGTCAGAATGGTGTATTACCTCGCTTGATGTGGTTCTACTTTTATTAGCCATTTTCATTGCTTTAACTACATTTTCTGCACTCATATCATCACTTAGGTGGTAGCCCATTATTTTTCTGCTAAAAGCGTCTGTCACCAAGGAAAGATAGTGAGTTCTTTCTCTACTCTTGATGTAAGTAATATCGCTTACAAAGTATTGCTCTGGTCTTACGGGCGTAACATCTTTCATCAGGTTGGGGTGTTTTTTTAGCCAATGCCTAGAATCTGTTGTTCTTGTGTAATTCTTTTTTTGTTTTATAAGCATTGATTCTGACCTGAGATAGTCAAATAGGGCATCTCTGCCTATTTTAACTCCCATCTTTTGAAACTCAACCTTGAGTAAATAATACAGTTTACGAGTGCCTAGCCTTGGCATTTGCCGGCGGACCCTTAAAATCAGCGGTTTGATTAAAGCAAGTTCATCAGCTCTTATCTGTTCTCGCTTTTCTGATTGATAGACAGCCTGTCTGCTTATCCCAAACAATCTGCAACAACGTGACAGGCTTAGTCGGTGTTCTTGCCGGATTCGTTGGATTGATTGGGCAAATGCTTTTTTCGAATAGAAGTTCCGTATTGCTGATCTGAGATGTCGATCATCGTGTTGAGAATCTTATTTTTAAGCTTCTCATCTGATAGCTCTTTTTCAAGCCTCTTGATCTTTTGAGCAGGTGTTTCTTTCATTGTGTTACAGGTAAGTCTTGTCTTTGGTTTACTCCAGTCTAAGTTACCGTGTTTGCGTAACCAAACCAAAACAGTACTCCTTCCTTGAATACCATATGCTTTTTGGGCTTGCTTATAAGTCATTTCGCCCTTTTCTACCTGAGATACAACCGCCAATTTAAAGCCTAAATTGTAATCACGCTGAGTGCGTTTCTTCTCAGCTCCTTCTGAGTCTTTCATAAATAAGTCGAATTTGTGTCAACTTATTTCAGGACGGGACACTCAAAGAATACTAAAAGCCACCCATTTGGGTGGCTTTTTTTGTTGGCACCGCCAAAGGGTCAAATACTTTGAGGCAAGCCTCGAAATTAAACGTTCGTTTCCAAACCAGGGGCTTGCCTTGAGGTGGTTTACTTCAAATAGGGAGACGTCTTTTGGCTCAATTGATTAAATATGTTTGTAGGCTTTTTCCTTTCGTTTTATGCTATTTAAAATTTAATAAACGCTTTTTATCGATTAAAATGTGTTTTTAATCTTGTTTATTCTTACTTTTGTTAAAATAGTCTAAAATTTGAAGGCAGCCCATACATACGTTTTTCGTTTTAGTATAGTTTGTTTTTTCTCCATGATATCGCCTGTTCTGTTTGCGCAAACGGCAAGGGTAGGAATCGGTACAAGTAATCCTCAAGCTACACTTCACGTTGTAGGTGATTTGGTTTTTGAACCAGATGCTACCATAGTGCCTACACGTCTGGTAGGTGTAAGTGTTGCGGGTGATTTAACACATTTACAGCTTTCTGCAGACTTGAATATTGTTGATGGCGAACTTCAGGTTATCGAAGACAGTACAGATGATAATATTTTATTTGTAGGTGAAGTTGATCAGAGCGCTGATGCTGCAACCACGGTGATCTATAATAATTATGATATAGGTATCGATTCTTATAATAATGAAAATGCTGTATTACGCATTACAGGCGAATCTAACGGTTACAATATGACGGGATTTGCCAACGGTTATGACGGGCGTATATTTTACCTCTACAATGCACAGGGTAACAATGTGACTTTCTTCAATCTTAATGCAAACAGCAGTCCCGAGAATCAAATAATTACAGGTTCTGGTTCTAATGAAGGTATTAACGGGGAAGGTGTAGCCGAGTTTATTTATGATGGTGTTCAGGAAAAATGGATTTTAGTCAACATTCGAAGCTAGGAAAATGCGATACTTTTTGAACTTACTTCTTTTTTTGAGTACGCTGGGTTCTTATGCGCAGGTAGGAATTGGTACGACCAATCCTCAGGAAACTTTGCACGTGGTGGGTTCTGTACGCGTCGAAAGCAGTCCTTCAATTACAGCGCCTTTGGGACTTATAGGAGCCGATGATGAGGGAACTTTAACTACGATCAACATTCAGAATACGCTAACGCTCACAAACGGAAAAGTAAATGTGCAAGGCAATGTTCTTTATGGTATTGGCAGTCAGGATCTGGGTGGCATTACTTACGATGGTAATTTTATTCATGATTTAGAATTAGGCCTGGGGCCGGGCGAACCTAATGAGGGGATGTCTGTCGTTAAGGTTTATAATTTACCGGCTAATGGCAAGCTTACAGGAATACAAGATGGAGTAGACGGTTTGCACTTGTTTTTTTATAATGTAGATACGGGTAACATTCAATTTATGGATGAATCAGACACGGATTCTGCAGGATCTCAAGCCGAGAACCGCATCAAAGTACTCGCAGGTTCAGAAACGATTTCAGGTAAAGGATGTGTAGAACTGCTATATGATGGTACTGCGCAACGCTGGTTATTCCTTTCAATACACGATTAACTCAAGGCCTTATATGATAAGAAAACTACTCGTATTATTTTTACTTTTTCAAGCCACAGGCTTTGCTCAGATTGGTATCAATACCAATACTCCAGATGCAACACTTGATGTAAATGGTACAGTGCGTGTTGAAAATTTAATTGACGCATCGGGTGTAGCGGTTTCCCTTACCGGAATTTCATCAGCAAATAGATTGAGTAGGACAACTACCGGAGCCGGACTTATCGTTAACGAAAACACTCTCGAGTTAGCACCGGTAACGCGTAATATTGGTGAACTAGATCTAAGTCCTTTAATAGCTGTTGAAGGAACAACATTAAATAATGTCAGTGCTTTGCTTGGTGTAGGAGAATCTAATGAGGCAAGCACCTTCATTCGTGTATATGGCTACTCCAGTACCATAAATTTGACAGGAATCTCTGGAGGCTTCCACGGAAGACGAATCACATTGTATTTTTCAGAAGAACAAAACTTAAGACTTAAGGAAGAGGATGGGGCAGCAGCACCCGAAAATCGTTTTGTAACCCTAGCAACTTCTCAAATTACAGTAAGCGGAACGGGCTTTGTTGAGTTGGTCTACGACGCAACAGCTGGGGTAGATGGCCTAGGCAGGTGGCTTGTTCTTAAGTTTAGACCCTAAGGTTTCAATTTGAGAGGCTTTTAACATTATCTTTTTCAAGGAGCCCTTGAATAAATGTTAAGTTTGTGAGAATAAATTTCACAAACACTATGTTGACTCCATTTCAAGAATTATCAGATACATCAAGACTTTGGATCTACCAAAGCGACCGCAAATTTACCGAAGAGGAACTTCCTAAACTTGAGCAATATCTAAGTGCATTTCTAGAGAAATGGACCGCTCACGGAGCTGCACTCAATGCGGGATTTGAAATAAAATATGACCGCTTCATCATCATTGCTCTTGACCAAACCCAAAGCGCAGCCAGTGGTTGCTCGATAGATACGCAGGTACGTTTTATTCAGGATCTTGAAAAAGAATTTGAGGTTTCGCTTCTAGACAAAATGAATGTAACCTACATCCAAAACGACCGTCTGCATTTTAAACCGCTTACCGATTTTAAAAAGATGGCAAAAGATGGTGCTGTAGGGAAAAAGACGATCGTTTTTAATAACCTCGTGAATACCAAAGAAGAATATTTAGAACATTGGGAAGTGCCTGCAATAGAAAGCTGGCACAGTCGTTTCTTTAAATAAAAGAACATATGCTTAAAGAACGTTTTGTACTGGTAGTCGTTCTACTGCTCACATTTACAGGTTTTGCACAAACCAGAAATCCGTTAATTGCTAAAGAATTGACCGAGCAACAAGCTTGGGTCGACAGCATTTATGATGGGATGACGCTCAAGGAAAAAATTGGTCAGCTTTTTATGGTTGATGTTTTTTCGAGGGATCCCAAATCGGTAACCGATGCGGTAAAGCCACTGATCGAGAAACATCACATAGGTGGACTTATTTTTTCTAAAGGTGGTCCCGTGCGCCAGGCAAGACTTACAAACGAGTATCAAGCTTTGAGTAAAGTGCCTTTAATGGTAGCGATGGATGCCGAGTGGGGACTTGCTATGCGTTTAGATTCAACCTATGCGTTCCCGTGGAATATGACGCTAGGAGCGATAAGCGATAATAAGCTTGTAGAACAGGTAGGTAAGCAAATCGGTTTACATAATAAACGCCTCGGGGTGCATATCAATTTTGCCCCGGATGTCGACATCAATGTAAATCCAGAGAATCCTATTATCGGCAATCGTTCCTTTGGCGAAGATCGGGATAATGTAACCGATAAAAGTGTAGCCTTCATTCGTGGTATGCAAGGTGCAGGAGTTTTAGGAAGTGCAAAGCATTTTCCGGGACACGGCGATACCAATCAGGATTCGCATAAAACCCTTCCTACGATTCCATTTTCGCGTAAGCGTTTAGATTCCATAGAAATGTATCCGTACAAGAAAGTGATCGATGCGGGTATTGCAAGTATTATGGTGGCACATCTTAACGTGCCGGCGCTAGACAATCGACCGGGATATCCAACCTCCTTGTCTAAAAAGGTAGTAACCGATATTCTCAAAGACAGTTTAGGTTATCAAGGACTTATTTTTACTGATGCGCTCAATATGAAAGGAGCTTCAAATTACGATGCTCCCGGGGAGATCGATTTGGCGGCTTTTAACGCCGGGAATGATATTTTGCTGATGAGCGAAAATGTGCCTAAAGCGATTGCCAAAATTGAAGAAGCTTATAATAAAGGCGAAATTACCGAAAAGCGCTTATCCCGATCGGTGAAGAAAATACTCTTTGCCAAATTCAAAGCCGGACTTAATAATTATAAGCCTATTGAGCTACAAAATCTTTATGAGGATCTCAACAAGCCTGAAGATGAGGTGGTGTACCGCAAAGCGATGGCGAGCGCGCTCACCGTATTAAAGAATGATCAGGCAATTTTACCTGTAAAGAATATTGAAGATAAAAAGATCGCCTATATCGAACTGGGCGATGACAGCGGGACGCCGTTTTATAATGCGCTTAAAAAATATGCTGAGATCACAAAAATTGAAGCGGCTTCGGCTTCAGAATATAGTACAAAGCTAGAGGCGTTTAATTATGTGATAATTGGTTTTCACAGGTCGAATGACAACCCCTGGAAGTCCTACAAGTTTACCTCCCGTGAAATTGAAATTATAGAAACGATAGCAGCAGCCAAACCAACGGTGCTGGATGTTTTTGTACGACCATATGCGCTTTTTGATCTGGAAAATACCAGCAACCTTGAAGGGGTTGTGATGTCTTATCAAAACAGCAGCATTGCGCAGGAGTTGAGTGCACAGCTTATTTTTGGAGCGATTGAGGCTAAAGGTAAACTGCCGGTTTCGGTGGGTGAAGAGTTTAAGATCAATACCAGCTACGAGATAGGAACCTTGCGTCGTTTGAAATATGGGATTCCTGAGGAGGAAGGAATGGATTCTGAACAATTGAAAGGTATTGATAACCTGATGAAAGAAGGTCTTACCGATGTGATGTTTCCCGGCGGTCAGGTGTTGGTTGCACGTCACGGGAGGGTGATCTACGAGAAGGCTTTTGGCTATCATACCTATACCAAAAAGCAACCGGTACAACTGGATGATGTTTATGATCTGGCTTCGATGACCAAAATTTTGGCAACCTTGCCCATGCTGATGAAACGTTATGATGAGGGTAAATTCAAATTGGATGATAAGCTGGGAACTCTGCTTCCTGTGCTACAAGGTTCAAACAAACAAAACATCACGGTTAAAGAAGTATTGTCGCACTACGGTAGACTCAAACCTTGGATTCCTTTTTATACGGCAACTTTTGATGACTCCGGAAAGCTTTCAAAAAAATATTATCGTACGCGACCCGAAGAGAATTTCAGTCTTAAGGTAGCAGAAGATCTGTATTTGCGTAACGATTATCCCGATTCTATCGTGAAAATTATTGCCGACTCAGACCTGCTCAGCAGAAGGGTTTATAAATACAGTGACCTTTCTTATTTCTTATTCAAAGAGTATTTGGAGAATACCGGAGGAAAAGATTTAGATCATTTAACGCAGGAAAATTATTATCAATCCCTTGGGGCACATACCATGGGATATAAACCGCTCAGTCGCTTTGCAAAAAGCAAGATCGTTCCCAGTGAGAATGACACCTACTGGCGTATGCAACAAGTACACGGTTATGTGCACGACATGGGTGCAGCTATGGAGGATAACATTGGTGGACACGCCGGTCTTTTTAGTAATGCCAATGACGTGGCAAAAATGATGCAGATGTATCTTCAAAACGGCTACTACGGTGGGAAGCGCTATTTCTCAAAAGAAACGATGAACGCGTTCAATACCTGTTATTATTGTAAAGACGATGTGCGCAGAGGTGTTGGCTTTGATAAACCTCAATTAGGAACAGTAGGACCTACCTGTGGTTGTGTGAGTATGGAAAGTTTTGGGCATTCAGGATTTACAGGAACTTTGACCTGGGCAGATCCTGAGTCGGGTATTATTTATGTGTTTCTATCCAACCGCACGTTCCCTACAGCCGATAACAGAAAATTGATTTCTTCAGATTTGCGCACACGTATTCAGGAAGTGATTGAGAATGCGGTGATTCCTTAATGTTGTCATCCATCGCTAATATTGCGCACTTTTTCTGGTACGTAGTGCACGAATAAATTGGTATTTTTACATCATGAAAATAGCTATTGTTTGTTATCCTACCTTTGGCGGAAGTGGCGTTGTTGCAACCGAACTGGGGATCGCGCTTTCTAAACGCGGCCACGAGGTGCATTTTATTACCTACAAGCAGCCGGTACGCCTCGATTTATTAAATGAAAAGATTTTCTTTCACGAGGTAAATGTGCCGGAGTATCCTTTATTTCATTTTCAACCCTACGAGTTAGCACTTTCAAGCAAACTGGTAACCATTATCAAAGCCTACCATATAGACGTGTTACACGTGCATTATGCGATTCCGCACGCGTACGCGGGATATATGGCAAAGAAAATGCTTCAGCAAGAGGGAATCACCATCCCGATGGTAACTACACTTCACGGGACAGATATTACCTTAGTAGGAAATCACCCGTTTTACAAACCCGCGGTAACCTTCAGTATAAACAAAAGTGATGTGGTGACTTCGGTTTCTCAAAGCCTGAAAGAAGACACAAACCGACTTTTCGACATCAAACGCAAGATCAAAGTAATCCCCAATTTTATTGATCTGAGTACGGTAAAAGATACCTTTACCGATTGTCAACGCGGTTTG
The DNA here is from genome assembly GCF_000152985.1 of Leeuwenhoekiella blandensis MED217. GTDB lineage: Bacteria > Bacteroidota > Bacteroidia > Flavobacteriales > Flavobacteriaceae > Leeuwenhoekiella > Leeuwenhoekiella blandensis. The sequence continues at coordinate 1,187,580 of NZ_CH672395.1, forward strand.
ATGGCACACGAAGATGAACGTATTGTTACACACATCAGTAACATGCGCGAGGTAAAATGCATTCCCGATGTGATTAAGACCTTTTATCACATTCAGAAGGAAATTCCATCTAAACTGATTATGGTAGGAGAAGGTCCTGAACGCGCTCCTGCCGAAGCTTTAGCCGAAGAATTGGGCATCGCTTCTAAGGTGATCTTTTTAGGAAATAGCAATGAGATCGATAAAGTATTGTGCTTTTCAGATCTGTTTTTACTTCCTTCTAAAGCTGAAAGTTTTGGCCTTGCAGCATTAGAAGCAATGTCGCACGGCGTTCCTGTGATTTCCTCTAATGCCGGTGGATTATCAGAAGTGAATACCCACGGAGTTTCCGGTTTCTTAAGCGAGGTAGGCGCAGTAGAAGAAATGGCTAAGAATGCACTCGTAATCTTGAAGTCAGATGCAGAATTGGCACAGTTCAAAAAACAGGCAAGAACACAAGCACAACATTTTGCGATCGAAAATATCGTACCGATGTATGAAGAAGTTTATGAAAAAGCAATTAGGAAAAATGAACCTAAAAAAGCTTCACTTTCTTAAAGATAAAGCCGTAGTTGTAAACAACGGCAATAAAAAAATCCCGCTTGTAAAAGCGGGATTTTTTATGCTGTTCATTCAGTTCTTAAAACTGGTAACGAATTCCCAATGCGATATCAAAATCTAGGTCGTCATTATCGTAATAGTTATTTCCGTCTCCAAAACCAATTTCCGGTCTAAAGTCTAAAGAAAGAACTAAGGGAATATCAAAGTCATACTCGATACCTATATCACCTGCTGCAAACACAAAGGTATCATCGTCATAATCGTTGCGATCATAATCGTAAGATGCAAGACCACCACCTACACCGGCATACCAGTTAAAACCACCGTCAATATTCCATACCCATTGGTACAAGCCGGCAAGTTTAAAACCGTCATAGTTATTTCCGTCTCTGATACCTAAATCAAGCTCTAATCTGTTGTTGCTTCCTAGGGCTCTTTGGTAAGAGATTTCAGCTCCAAAACCGTCGCTATCTCCTAAACGAAGACCTAACGCGTTAGGGGCTATATCTTGAGCTTGTGAGCTAAAAGAAAATCCGGCGATGCAGACAAATGCTATAAGTAATTTTTTCATAATTATAATTTTTAAAATTTTTGTTTCACAAATGTAATCCTAGTTAAGCTTAGTGTTTACAGGGGTTGCGCCAATCTTTTGTTAAGCTTGTCTAAGGTTTTGTTAACTTCAAAACACTTAATAGTTGTACCTTTAGCTTATGATTACACAGCTCACAGAACCCTTATCTGAACTCAGAGATTCTCTTGACGGAGATCTATTTTTTGATGATTTGCATAAAACCTTGTATGCTACAGATGCTTCGGTTTATCGTCAAATTCCTGTTGCAGTTGCGTTTCCGAAGTGTGAGAAAGATATTCAGCAACTTATTCTTTTTGCTGAAAAAAATAAGATAGGGATCATTCCGAGAACTGCAGGAACTTCCCTGGCAGGACAATGTGTCGGAGACGGTCTTGTGGTAGATGTGTCTAAATATTTTACTGAAATCATCGCGCTGGATGTGCAAAACAAAACGGTGACCGTACAACCAGGTGTGATACGTGATGAGTTGAATCGCTTTCTTGAACCGCACGGCTTATTTTTTGCACCCAACACTTCAACCTCAAACCGCTGTATGATCGGCGGAATGGTGGGGAATAATTCATCGGGAACTACCTCTATTCAATTTGGCGTAACACGCGATAAGGTGGTAGAAGTAAAAACTATATTGAGCGACGCAAGCAGCGTCACTTTTAGTGCGATTTCAACTGAAGAGTTTAAACAAAAGTGCAAACTGAACATCCTTGAAGGAAAAGTATACAGGAGCATTTATGAGCAATTAAGGGATGAACAGGTGCAAGAGGAGATTCGTTCTACATTTCCCAAACCGGAAATCCATCGCAGAAATACGGGATATGCGCTAGACGCCTTGCTTGATAATTCCGTTTTCGATAACAAAAGTGAGCAACCGTTCAATATGTGTAAGCTGCTTGCAGGAAGTGAAGGAACGCTCGCGTTTAGCACAGAAATAACGCTACAATTAGATGTACTACCTCCAAAGCACGGAGTGATGGTTGCAGCGCATTTTGAAAGTATTACGGCTTGTTTGGAAGCGGTAGTCCCAGCGATGCAACATAAGCTGTATGCTTGTGAAATGATGGATAAAGTAATTCTTGATTGTACGCTGAATAATCGGGAGCAGCAAAAAAACCGCTTTTTTATCGAAGGCGATCCCGCTGCGATTTTGATGCTAGAAGTGCGTGCAGATACGTTAGACGACGCGCGCAAACAAGCTCTGGAATTAATCGCGACTATTGAAAATTCTGGGTTGAGCTATGCTTATCCTACTCTTGAAGGTTCACAGATCAATCAGGCTTTAGAATTGCGTAAAGCAGGCTTGGGCTTATTAGGAAACATTGTGGGCGATCGCAAGGCAGTAGCCTGTATTGAAGATACTGCCGTAGCGTTAGAAGATCTTGCACCCTACATCAACGAGTTCAGCGCATTGATGGCCGACTTTAAACAGGATGCGGTGTATTATGCGCACGCAGGAGCCGGGGAGCTGCATTTGCGACCTATTCTCGATTTAAAGAAAGCAGATGATGTGGTGCTTTTTAGAAAGATCACAACGGCGGTAGCCAACCTGGTCAAAAAATATCAGGGTTCGATGAGCGGAGAGCATGGCGACGGACTCGTACGTGGAGAGTTTGTAGAGATGATGATCGGTAGTGCCAACTATGAGCGTTTAAAACGTATAAAAAGTAGCTTTGATCCTCATAATGTTTTCAATCCTGGGAAGCTGGTCAATGCCAACCCGATGGACGAAAACCTGCGCTATACTCCAGATCGTGAAGAACCGGAAATTGATACGTTACTCAATTTTGACGATAGCCAAGGAATTTTACGCGCTGCAGAACAATGCAACGGGACAGGCGATTGCAGAAAGTTACCGGCTGCCGGCGGAACGATGTGTCCCAGTTATCGCGCTACACGCGATGAAAAAGATTCCACACGTGGAAGGGCAAATGCCTTACGTGAGTTCTTAACCCAATCAGAACGTAAGAACAGTTTTAATCATAAAGAATTAAAAGAAGTTTTTGACCTCTGCCTAAGCTGTAAAGCTTGTGCCAGCGAATGCCCAAGTAATGTGGATGTCGCGGCCTTAAAAGCTGAATTTGAATATCAATATAAGAAGGAAAATGGGAGCTCGCTACGCACACGTGCGTTTGCATTTAATGCCTATTTGAACAAAGTAGGAGCCGTGCTTCCGGGGATTACAAATCGATTGTATAAAGCTAAACTGAGTGGGAGATTTATCAGGAAAACCCTCGAAGTTGCTCCCGAACGCAGCCTTCCGCCGCTGTCCAAACGCACGTTAAGAAAGCGTTTTAAAAAGCTTAAGGCTTTCAATCCACAAAACCCGATCAAGACGGTCTATTTATTTGCCGATGAGTTTACCAATTATCTAGATGCACAAATTGGTGAGGATGCCGTGATCTTATTGCAGCGACTCAACTATGAAGTGCGTATAGTGGCGCACGCCGAGAGTGGACGATCTTTTATTTCTAAAGGTTTTTTAAAAGAAGCGCGTAAGACTGCGCAGAAAAACATCAACACGTTTAAAGATCTTGTTGATGAGAAGCATCCTTTAATCGGAATTGAACCTTCAGCGATTTTAGGCTTTCGGGATGAATATTTGCGTTTGGCAAAAGATGTTGAGGAGGCAAAAGCTTTAGCTAAAAACACCTTTACTATTGAAGAATTTTTGAGTGCTGAAATCAAAGCAGAACGCATTAAAGCGACTTCATTTACCACCGAAGCCAAGAAGCTGAAGATTCACGGGCATTGCCATCAAAAGTCCTTAAGCGGAATAGAGCATACCTTTAGTATTTTGAACCTTCCGGTGAATTATACGCCTACGATCATTCCGTCTGGGTGTTGTGGGATGGCTGGCTCTTTTGGGTATGAAAAGGAACATTATGCGTTGAGTATGCAAATAGGAGAGCAAACGCTGTTTCCTGCGGTACGCAAAGCTTCAGAAGATACACTCATCGCCGCGCCGGGTACGAGTTGTAGGCATCAAATAAAAGACGGGACACAGCGCCAAGCACAGCATCCCGTTACTATTTTAAAAAATGCTTTGGTTTAGATCTTCAGTAAAACTGTAAAGGTGATTCCTTCCTCTGGTAAGTTTTGGAAACCTTCATTTAGGTTTTCCTGTGCAACAGCGTAGGGATAGAAGCTTACAGGTTCTACACAAACCATATTAGTCACTTCGGTCCACAGCATAATATTGCCAAAACCTTCAGATTTAAGCGTGATCGAATTTTCGTCGTTGAGCGTAATTTCAGAACAATCAGGAACCTGAAAGGCTCGGCTTCCTACCGCCATAATTTCAGCTAGACTAATTTCTTTTTTAGCATGGGTTACCGTTGGTTTTTCGGTACGCAATTTAAAGGCAGGATGATACCCTAGCATAAACGGCATTTCCGGTTCTCCACTAATGATGAATTCAATTTTTAGTCCATCTTCACTGAGACTGAATTGCTTTTTAAACACAAAATCATACGGCCAGCTCAGCCATTCTTCAGTAGATTTTTTAGGGTATTTCGAATTTTTGATCTTGGTTCCCGCAGTATACTGCTTTTCAAAAACCGCTGTAGTTGCTGTTGAAGAAGTAAGCGCGTAATCAAGTTCGCGCAACAACCCGTGTTGATCCAAGATCGCTTCTCCTTTAGGCGTTTTTACTTTAAAACCGGCTTCATCTGTGGGGCCGATTATAGGAAACATCTCATCGTCAGATTTTCCCCAGCCGGGACTTCCCACTTGATGAATATACTCATAGTCGTCTTTCTTAAAACTTGAAAGTTGACCTTTATCAATGCTAACGTTGAGGTTTTTTAGTTGTAGTTGTGTCATTTTAGTTCAGCTTTTCTAAGGCGTTATAATAATCGAGATGTAAATCTTCGTGTAAGGCTTCAATCTTTTTATGAATGTATTCAATTTGGCGTAAATACAAATTACGCAGCGTATTGTTATTGCGAATTGCAGGGCGTACGGCTTGCATTTTTTCGCAGAAATAAAGCAAAAGTTGTACTTCGGTCTCTTTATTGCCGGAATAGCGGATGTACTTTTTGGTCTCGCGCAAAATCTTTCTGATCGACTTTTTCATCCAGTAGTAATTGCGCGTGTTGAGCGCTTCAAACTGCTCATCGATGTTTTCTTTGATCAGTGTAACATAACCCGGTTCATAATCTGACTCAAAAAGCAAATACGTGAGCAGTTCTTTGTTCTCTTTTTTGAATTTGGAGAGCCTCAAACAAATGTTGAGAAGTTCGTCTTCATCTTTGTGTTTGAGTTCTTTTTTTAACTGCGTGACCGTAGCTGCTTTCATAACTGCAATTTAACCAAAATGCTGTTAAAGCCCGTTAATACTTGGGTTTTAAACGCTAAAATATCTCTAAAGAATTAGGAATAGGCGTGGTTGATGCCTAATTTTAATTCAAACCAAAAAAAGAAAACTACATATGAAATTTTCAAGAAAAGCATCAGCAAACTGGAAAGGGCAAATCAAAGCAGGAATGGGAACCATTTCTACTGAAAGTAAAGTTCTGGACGCATCAAAATATGGTTTTGCGACCCGTTTTGAAGACGGAAAAGGCACCAACCCCGAAGAATTGATCGGAGCGGCACACGCAGGGTGCTTCACGATGCAATTAACCGCATTTTTAGGCGAAGAAGGTTACACTGCCGAAGATTTGAAAACCGACGCTAACGTAACTTTTGAGGATGGTGCGATCACCAAAATTGACTTGACCTTAGTAGGGAAAGTGCCGGAATGTGATGCAGATACCTTTAAAAAGATAGCCACCAAAGCAAAAGAAAATTGCCCGGTTTCAAAATTATTGAATGCTGAAATCAGTCTCGATGCTACTTTAGAAGAATAAGAAAATCTTCAATATAAATTTAAAACCTCCCCGACGGGAGGTTTTTTTATGCGCAAGAAGCAAAAGTGTAAAGTGTATCTTTGACGAACAAAAAGATAAGAAGTGTCTCCACTAGTACTTTATATTTTACCGGCAGTTGCAGCCTTTTTAACCAGTTTTATGGTTGGGAGATTGCTATGTACACAAAAGCTAGCGGCGTATTTTATCGACAATGTTGGAGGGAAAAAACTACATCAAAACGCCGTGCCTGCTTCAGGAGGAATTGCGTTGATACTGGGAGTTTTAATACCGGTCATAATTTTTGAAGGAACTTATTTTTTGTGTAATTATTTATTCCTGTTTTGCGGTGGTATTGCGATGTTTGTGTTAGGCTTATACGATGATTTAAAACCTTTGGGATGGTTGCTCAAGCTTCTTCTTCAGATCGCTATAATTACTGCAGTGGTGCTTTTAGATGATATTCGGTTAGAATCGGTATTGTTAGAACATAGTTTTATCCGGCTGCCAAATGTTTTGAGTATTATACTAAGTGTAGTGCTGATCACTTTTTTAACGAATGCCTTCAACTTTATTGATGGTGTAGACGGTTTGGCGACGGCAGTAGCACTCGTATTTGTTTTGGGGTTATTGTATTTTCAAACGCCATTTTCCGGAGTGTTTTTAATGTGTATGGCGGCGGCTTTATTCGGTTTCCGGCAATTGAATCGCGAGCCGGCGGCGTTGTTTATGGGAGATAGCGGCTCGTTATTCATTGGCTTTTTTTGTGCGTGTTTGGCGATTTTCTTTTTGGAAGCAGATTTAAACATCAACAACACGCAACTAGACTCATTTCAGCAGCGTTTACCTGTTCTGCTTGCGCTTTTTTGGTTTCCTATTGCAGATACGATTCGCGTGTTGCTATTGCGATTAAGTCGGAAACAAGCGCTTTTCAAAAGAGATAAATTACACAGTTATTCTTCGCTCATTCGTTTGGGTTATGGGCATTCTAGAATTGTGACCATTGTGGTGGTTTTGACCTTATTAAATGTATTCGGTGCCTGGTATTTAGAACCTCTTGTAGGAGTATTGTTATTTCTTGTAGTACAGGTTGCATTTAGTGTAGCACTACATTTTTATCTCAATAGTTTGATTAAGAATTTCACTAATCAAAAAGAAAACAACAATGGATGAGCCCAAAAAAATAGCACTTGCGTTGCCGTTCATTGATGCGGATGCTACAGATTATCTAGCTGAGGTTGTCAATGAAAACTGGGTGACTTCCGGCGGACCGGCGGTGACAAAATTTGAAAATCAACTTCAGGAATTCCTGTATACGGAACGGGAAGTAGTGGCTTTAAATTCAGGAACTGCAGCCTTACATCTTGCTTTAAAATTAGCTGGCGTGCAAAGTGGCGATTTTGTACTCTGCCAAACGATGAGTTTTGTGGCTTCTTCAAATCCGATAGCCTATTTAGGAGCGATCCCTGTGTTTATCGATAGTGAAAGGAGCACTTACAATCTTGCTCCCGAAAATGTAGAAGAGGCTATTGAATGGTGTCTGAAGCAAAACAAAAAGCCGGCGGCTCTGGTCGCGGTTCATTCTTTTGGGATTCCCTGTCAAATGGAGGAAATTGCCAAGCTTTGTAAAGATTATGAGATTCCATTGATCGAAGATGCAGCCGAATCTTTGGGGAGCAGATACAAAGATCAATCCTGCGGACTTTTTGGCGATTACGGAATTTTATCCTTTAACGGAAATAAGATTATTACTACCGGTGGCGGTGGTGCACTGATTTGTAAAGATGCTCAAAAGGCTGAAGAAGCTAGGCATCTGGCGCGTCAGGCGAAAAGTGCTACAACAGGATTTGAACACGATGCCGTAGGTTTTAATTATGCGATGCCGGGATTGAATGCAGCGCTTGGTTTGAGTCAGTTACAAACGCTTAAAGAACGCATTCAAAAGAAGCGGGAGCTTCATCAGTTTTATCTGGAGTGCTTTACCGAAATAGAAGAAGTTGAAGTGCTGAGCGTTCAAAATGAGGAATACTATGCCAATTATTGGCTGACTGTAATTCGGTTTACAGGAAGTGATTCAACAAGAAATCCGGAGCAATTTCAAGTTTTTTTAGCCGAAAAAGGGATTGAATCCCGTTTCCCGTGGAAGCCCTTGCATCTTCAGGAGATCTATACTAAACAACATTATTTTGGAGCGCAACATGCGGAAACCTTGTGGAAGACTGGATTGTGCCTGCCATCGGGATGTGGTTTGACAAAAGAAGATCTTAACCGAATTCAACAGGCAATAAATGCTTATTTTTCGGGCTAATTATGGAAATATCTGAGCTTAAAAACCAAACCATTCTCATAACCGGTGCCGCGGGAAGTATCGGTCGCGAATTGGTTTTGGGCCTGGCGCAATACCAACCCAAGCGACTAATTCTGGTAGATATTTCAGAATTGGGAATGCATAGCTTGCTTCAGGAAATGGCGATCCATTTTCCGAAAGTGAAGTTGAACTACTATTTAGAAAGTATTTGTGATACAGCATTTATTTCGGCTTTATTTCACAGACAGCACATAGATATCGTTTTTCACGCAGCGGCCTATAAACACGTTTCTTTGATGGAAGAAAATGTGTGTGCAGCGGTGAAAACAAATATTATGGGCGCCAAATTACTTATAGACACTTCTTGTAAACACAATATCGCGCGCTTCCTGTTTATTTCAACAGACAAGGCGGTCGAGCCAATAAGTGTGATGGGAAAGACTAAAAAGGTTGTCGAAGAATATTTGCTTTTCAAACAGACGGAAACTACGACAACACAACTCAGTATTTTGCGTTTGTGTAATGTTTATGATTCTTCAGGTTCTGTGGTTCCTGTGTTTAAAGCGCGTATACAACAACAACTTCCGCTAGAAATAAAAGGCAAAGAGGTGCGACGCGCTTTCATTCAGAAGGCCTTGATTCTGGAGCTTGTTTTAAAACTGCTGCAGTTTGACGATTCCACAGGGGTTTTTATTCCCGGTCAAACAAACGTATTGACGGTGGAGCGTATTGCCGAAAAACTCTTGAAAGAATATGCCGATACGTCTATTGAGAATTATCCAATAACCTATTTGACACTTCCGGAATATGAAAAGCAAGAAGAACTTTTGTATTCTAGCAGAGAGCAAGTCGAAGCTTCTTCGGAAGACGTACTAGCAAAAGTATACACTCCTAAACCAAAATTGAATTTGGAGCGTCTGAAGCATTGCATTCTGGCTGCCGAAGCGTTTGACAGTGAAAAAGCACGGGAATTTTTAGACGAACTTACAGCTTATGTTTAACTGAACGTAGCTGTTGTATTGCTTATGATTCGGTCGAGGTCTGGCTCGTATTTTCCTGAGAACTTCACTTTTTTCAAATTCTCAACGTGACGCATATGATGCGTGTCTGTACCAATAAAATCATACATGCCTTCACTGAGTAATTTCAACGCGATTTTAGCGATTCCGGGTCCGTAGTAACCGCTTATAGACAGGGCGTTCAACTGAAATTTACAGATGTTTTTCAGTTCGTTGTAGGTGTTATATTTTGCGTGATAAAACGCATAGCGCTCAGGATGCGCCAAGACAGGGATATAGCCAGAATTACCCACTTTAAAAAGAATTTCTCTAAGATTAACAGGTGGCTGTAAATACGACATTTCAACCAAAACATAGTTGTCCTTTAACGGCAGGATCTGCTTATTCTCTAAGAGATTTACAAGGCCGGAATCCATCATATATTCTGAAGAAGATCTGATGCTGATGTCTTCGTGGCCGTTTTCCTTTAAAAAGCTTTTCAGTGTAGCTTCAGCATCTAAAATGGTCTCCGGCGTGTTGGGATAATAATCACTCATCGTGTGCGGGGTGCAAATGAGGTTGGTGATGCCCAATTCTTTAAACTGCGTCAATAGCTGAAGGGAATCCTTTGGAGTTTTGGCTCCGTCGTCAATTCCCGGAAGAATATGATTGTGGATGTCTGTGAATTCGCCCAGCTTAGAGGCTAAGAGTTTTTTCGAACTGAAAATAGAGAACATGTTGGTGAAATTTTGGCAAAAGTAAACATTTATAGGTGGAGATAACGCACGTAGAATCAGGATTAACCTGATTTTATCAACATTGAAAAACGGCATTTTGATACTCCAAAACCCTATTGAAAATATAAAGAGCACTATTCATTTTTGACGTTGTAGAAGCGTTAAAAGATTGCTTCTAATTGAGTATCTTGCCCGTTGATGCGATATACTATACCGTTATATATTCTGTTTTTTTTGTGCCGAAATTTTATAAGTGCTGCGCAAGAATTACCTCCTGTACTCAATTTTACTCCGGAGCAGTACAATGCTGAAAATCAAAATTGGGATATTGCTCAAGGAGAGCAAGCCTTTATTTATGTCGCCAACAATTCTGGATTACTGGAGTATGACGGGGCAAAATGGAATTTATACCCGACGTCTAATAAAACCATTATGCGGTCGGTTGCAGCGCAAAACGGACGCATTTATACCGGTGCGTATATGGAGTTTGGCTATTGGGAACGTGGTAACGGCGGTTTGCTAGACTATACTTCACTAAGCCAGAACGTGACGGTTCCGCTTATAGAAGATGAGCAGTTTTGGAATATCATCCTGGTAGATAATTTGATTCTTTTTCAATCTTTAGATCGCATATACAGCTATAATACAGATACCAAGCAGTTTCAGATCATCGAATCGACCTCGTCGATCGTGAGGTCTTTTCTGGTGGGAAAATCGGTTTATTTTCAACAAGAAGGCTTGGGGTTGTACCAACTTCAGAATGGTAAGCCGGTATTGGTTTCTGAGGATGCTGCTTTTTCAGAATATTTGCTGGTGGCGCTGTTTAGTAGGGAAAACAGCTTAATGGCGGTCACCCAAAAACACGGCATTTTTCAACTGAATCCAAACGGGGAAACTTCGTCTTGGCAATACCAGGCGCGGGAAGCGATCGTCAATGAAACCGTATATTCAGCCATTCAATTATCAGATCAAACCTTGCTTTTAGGGACTATTTCCAACGGTCTGTACCACCTTGACGCATCAGGAAGTATAAAGTATCAAATCGATCAGATTTCCGGGCTGTCTAATAATACCGTGTTGAGTCTTTGGGAAGATCAGGAAGCGCACGTGTGGCTCGGTCTTGATAATGGAATCAGTGTGGTCAATACCAATTCTGCATTTAAGGTGTACACCGATTATGACGGAAGTTTAGGAGCAGTTTATGCCGCCAAGAAGCATAACGGGTTTTTGTATTTAGGAACCAATCAAGGTCTTTTTTATAGAAAAGAGGAAGATGCGACAGATGCCTACCAACTCATTCCAGATACTAAAGGGCAGGTGTGGAGTTTAGAAGTTATAGGTGATGCTCTTTTTTGTGGGCATCATGAAGGAACTTTTCGCGTAGAAGAGGATCGGGTGATCTCCATTGCAAAAATCGCCGGGACTTGGAATTTGCAACAGCTTTCTCCTGATTTGATTATTCAGGGAAATTACAGCGGACTTTATATTCTAGAACGAAAAGAGACGGGATGGCAGTTGCGTAATAAACTTGAAGGTTTTGATATTTCAAGCAGGTATTTCGCTTTTAGCGATGCGCAGCAGCTTTATGTAAGTCACGAATATAAGGGTGTTTTTAAACTGCGTATTGATAAAGATTTTCAGCGAATAACCGAATCTACATTGTTAGAGCAAATCCCAAAAGGAGCCAAGTCGAGCATATTTGAATATAATAATGAAGTGATTTATGCCTATGAAGATGGAATTTTTAGACTGAATAATTCAACGCAAGTATTTGAAAAGGACAGCATACTTTCTAATGCACTTTTAGAATCGGGAGGCTATTCCTCGGGCAAGCTCACCTACGATGCGAGTAATAATAGGCTTTGGGCGTTTAATGCACAGGAGGTGCTTTATTTTGAACCCGGAATCTTGGCAGATCAATTGAAAGTGCGTAGGATCGCATTGCCTTCAAAAACCAGAAAGGATATTCCCGGTTTTGAGAACATCACCTATTTGGGAGCAAACACTTATTTGTTTGGGAATGCGACGGGGTATATTTTGTTTGATTTAGATAAGTTTAACGAGGAAACCTACACCATTAGGTTGAGAACCATTAAAAATGGGAAGCCGGAAGGTAGACTCCAAGCCATCGATCAAACTTCTACCCAACCTTTTCATTACCAGCAGAACAGTTTTGTGTTTGATTTTAGCGTGCCGGAATATGAGAAGTTTAGAGCGGTCGTTTACCAGTATCGTTTAAAAGGACTTTATGAGGAGTGGACCAATTGGTCTTCTTCTGCTACAGCATTTTTTGAAAACTTGCCGCCGGGGACTTACACTTTTGAAGCACGTGCGCGCATAGGGGATCAATTATCAGAAAATACAATTCAATACAGTTTTACAGTGGCGCGCCCTTGGTATTTATCAGTTGTCGCGATCACGATTTATGGATTGATGCTTGTTTTGATCTTTATAGGAATTCAAGTGTTCAACCGTAAATTCTATCGAAAGCAAAAAGAACGCCTTATAGAGATCAATCAGCGTAAATTGGAATTAGCCAATTATGAGAATGAACGCCGAATTATGAAGTTGGAGAATGAGAAGTTACAACAAGATGTAGAAAGCAAGAACAGAGAACTTGCCGCTTCAACGATGAGCATTGTCAAGAAAAATGAACTGCTCAATGCGATCAAAAAAGAATTGGATTCTGATGCACAAGAGAACGAATTGAAATCGGTGATCAAGATTATCGATAAGAACCTTAATCCTAAAAAAGATTGGGAGTTTTTTAAAGAAGCCTTCAATAATGCAGACAAAGATTTTTTAAAGAAAATCAAAGAGCTGCATCCTAAACTTACGCCCAACGATTTAAAACTATGTGCGTATCTAAGACTTAATTTATCCTCAAAGGAAATTGCACCACTTTTGAATATTTCGGTGAGGAGTGTAGAGATCAAAAGATATCGTTTGCGCAAAAAAATGGAATTAGAGCACGAAGACAGTCTTGTTGAGTATATTCTAGCGGTGTAGTATACCTCATCAATTCTTAAAATCACCTATACATTACCTATACGAAAACGATAGTAATTTAGTTTATAGGTGATTACAGCCTTTACAACATAAAGTTTAACATTCTCCTGAAAGCCTTATAACGAAAGCGTTTGCGATAGAATACATCTGTTATTTCGGTTAAAACAGCTTTTGTATATTTTTTGTTGAGGTTGTTTTCTCGAATACGATATAGTTAAAAGGTAGTTTTGAATTCCAAAACACAATTTATGAAATCAATACTATCCTTGATCTTATTCGGGTTGCTCACCTCGGGGCTCTTCAGCCAGACCGGTACCGATGTGCGCGTTACAGGTACTGTGACAGATATGTCAGGAATGCCATTACCGGGAGTTAATGTAATTGTAAAAGGAACTTCAACGGGTACAAGTACCGATTTTGATGGACTTTTCAGTTTAGATGTTCCGTCTTCGAGTACCTTGGTGTTTTCCTTTTTAGGCTTTCAAACTCAGGAAATAGCCGTGAATGGAGCTGCAGATCTCAATGTACAATTGGTTGAAGATACCAGTACACTAGATGAAGTGGTCGTAGTAGGTTACGGAACACAAAAGAAGAAAGAAATTACCGGTGCGGTAAGTGTTGTAGGTTCTGAAACTATTGAGGAGCAAAATCCTGTGCGGGTAGAACAAGCCTTACAAGGTCGTGTGGCCGGGGTTAATATCAGCTCCAATTCGGGATCGCCGGGTAGTGCTTCTACGATCTCCATCCGTGGTATTTCTACCAATGGTGACAACCGTCCTTTAATTTTGGTTGATGGTGCGGTGATCGAAGATCTTAGTGTGATCAACCCCAACGACATCGAGAGCATCAACGTTTTAAAGGATGCAACTGCCGGTATTTACGGGGTGCGTGCTGCGAACGGTGTGATCTTGATCACAACAAAAGGAGGTCGCAAAAACAGTGATCTGCGAGTGGATGTAGATACCTATGTAGGTTTGCAGGAAACCACGCGTAAACTTCCGGTGCTTAATGCAACCGAATATGGTGTGATCATCAACGAAGCCTACGCAGCAGGAAATCAAGTGCCACCATTTCCTAATCTTGCTGTGCTTGGGCAGGGAACCAACTGGCAAGATGAGGTCTTTAGACAAGCTTTACTTTCAGATATAAACGCTACCGTTTATGGAGGTGGTGAAAAATCGGCATATTCTATTGGTGCGGGCTATCTAGATCAGGATGGTATTGTAGGCGGTGGAGCGGTAAACTTCAATCGTTTTACAGGAAGAGGAAGTTATGATCTGGATATTTTAGATAATTTAAAGTTTTCTTCAACAGCGATTTACACGCACTCAAATAGAAAAACCCTTTCTGAAAATGCTTTGGGATCTGTATTGTTCAATGCGGTGAATATGGCGCCTACGTTCAGTGTGCGTGATGCCAATGGTGATTTTACGATCGCAAACGGTTTGGGGAATGAGGTGATCAACCCTATTGCACAAATCGCAAATACCTTCAACAATAATGAGGTAGATAAAATCACAGGAACAGTAGGATTTTCTTATAATTTCTGGGATCATTTTACGGCAGAATCACGCTATCAGTTTAACTATTCTGAAGTGCGTGGGCGTAGTTATCTTCCTTCAGGATTGAATTTTGGAGACGGAAAAGTCTTTAATAACCTGGGCGTAAATCAATATTTTGTAAACGACAGTTTCTTTAGAGATTATACATTTGATAACTTTTTAACCTATCAAAATACGTTTGCAGATGATCATAACCTTACCGTTTTATTGGGGATGTCTGCATTCAAGACCAGCGGCGAATTTTACAATTTCACCGGGCGAGATGTGCCGGGAACTACTTTTGCCGAAGCTACCCTTGACGGCGCAGGCGAGGTTATCGATGCACGTGACATCAGCGGTCCTGCTGAGTTTGATCAGCGTTTACTTTCTTATTTTACGCGTGTTCAGTACAACTACAAGGAGCGTTATCTGCTTTCAGCAGTGTTGCGCCGTGACGGTTCTTCAAACTTTGGGCCGGAGAATAAATTCGGTTATTTCCCTTCGGCTTCTATCGGTTGGGTAGCGAGTGATGAGCCTTTCTTCGGTTCTAGTGACCTGCTCAACTTTTTAAAACTTAGAGCGAGTTACGGTATTTTGGGTAATGACCGTATTGGAGCTTTCGGATACGTTTCTACGCTTAACGCAGAAGGAACTTACGTATTTGACAACGAACTCGTAAACGGTGTTGCTGCCGGTCAGCTTTCTAATCCTGAAATTAAATGGGAGCGTCAGAAGACTTTTGATGTTGGTTTTGATGCACGTTTGTTCAATAATCGCATCGATCTTACGATGGATTATTTCAAACGTCGTACCGATGATTTATTGCTAGTGCCTCAGGTTTCGGGAATTTTAGGGGTTTATGCGCCGGGTGCTGGTGCACCTATTGTAAACGCCGGAAGTGTGGAGAACCAAGGTTTAGAATTTTCGGTTTCTTACGATCAGCCTATTGGTGACGAGGCGGGATTCAATTTAAGATACAACTTCACCACGCTTCAAAATGAAGTACTTGAAGTAGGGAATGAAAGTGGCTTCATTCCGGGTGGAAGTTTTGGTTTTGGTCAGGAGCCACCTGCACGTATGCAAGCTGGTTTCCCAATCGGGTATTTCTACGGCTTACAAACCAACGGAATTTTTCAATCTCAGGCAGAAGTTGATACACACGCAACACAAACCGATGCTACCTTGGGAGATTTACGCTACGTAGATCAAAACGGTGACGGAGTCATTAATGGCGATGATCGTGTGAATATTGGAGATCCTATCCCAGACGTTACAATGGGGCTTAATTTAGGATTCAACTATAAGAATTTTGATTTTACAGCTTACGCATTTGCTTCCATAGGCAATGACATTGTGCGCTCGTATGATCGTAATCAAAACCTGACCAATAAGACCAATTATGTCTTAGACCGTTGGACGGGACCGGGATCTACAAACAGCTATCCACGCGTAACCGTTGGGCCAAATTCTAACCTGTTGTTCTCGGACTTTTATGTAGAAGACGGTTCGTATGTAAGATTACAAAACGTGCAGTTAGGCTATAGTTTAGGAAATGAAGTCTTAGATCAATTAGGCATCAGAAAACTACGTTTTTACTTGGCGGTAACCAATGCGTTTACGCTTACAGAGTATAAAGGATATGATCCTTCAGCTTCTTCGGGAGCGCCTATTGGTGGCGGAATCGACCAAGGATTCTACCCGGTGCCACGTACGTATACTGCAGGAATGAACTTCAAATTTTAAAAGAAGAGCGATGAAAAAATATAATATACAACTTACTTTTTTAAGCCTCTTAGCCGCAGTGCTCATGGTGGCTTGCGGGGACGATTTTGTAGAAGTAGACCCCATCAATGAGAATTCAGAAGATTTTTTCAATTCTGAAGAAGACTATCAGGATGCCTTAGTCGGCGCTTACGATCTGTTACAAGCAACCTATTTGAATGTAATGGTCGGTGAGATCGCTTCAGACAATACCCTTGCCGGTGGCGAGAGCGCTACCGATACGCCGGGAATTCAGGAAATTGACAATATGACCCACACGCCGGTCAATCAGCAACTGCGTGACATTTGGGGATGGATGTTTGCCGGAGTGAATCGTGCAAATTACATTCTGGAGTTTCAGGATAAAATCGATTTTTCAGGAAAAGATCAAATCATAGCGCAAGCCCGTTTTTTACGTGCGTACTATTATTTTGAATTGGTAAAGTGGTTTGGTGACGTGCCGCTAGCGGTAGATCAACGTCTATTATTTGGAGATCAGTTTAATGTAGATCGAACTCCAAGAACAGAAGTGTATGCGCAAATTGAGCAAGACCTCATTTTTGCTGCAGAAACGCTTCCGGCAACACAGGCTGAAGAAGGACGTATCACTAGTGGCGCTGCACGCGCATTGCTAGGAAAAGCCTATTTGTATCAGGATAAATTTACCGAAGCAGCAAGTGCTTTAGATCAGGTGATCGCCGGTCCTTACGACTTGGTAGACGATTATTCCACCATTTTTGAATTAGAAGGTGAGAATAATATTGAGTCGGTTTTTGAAGTGCAATACACCGATAAAGAAGGAGCAGGTTTTGGTTGCTTGCAGTGTAGTGAAGGAAATGTAGCGGTTGGTTTCAACGGAATACGTAATTACAGCGGACCTTTATTTGACTCTGGTTTCAGCTTTAATGTTCCTGTACAGGAAGCTTATGATGCCTTTGAACCGGGAGATAGTCGTCGCGATATCGCTATTTTGAATATCGAAGAATTCGCCGCTGCAAACGGCGCTACGTACAATGAAGGTTACGAGCATACCGGCTTTTATAACCGAAAATACATCGCGCGTAAAGGAGATGCCAATTTGGGAGATGCAAATCTTACCAATCCTAACAATTATCGTTCTATTCGCTTTGCAGATGTCTTGCTTATGGCGGCAGAGGCACACAACCGTAAGGCAAATCCTAACGATGCCTTGGCAAGAGAATACTTAAACCGTGTGCGTCGTCGTGCTTTTGGCGATACCGATCACGACATCGCTGCCAGCGGTGCAACCCTTACCGATTTCATTTACGACGAAAGAAGACTAGAACTCGTAGGAGAAGGACATCGGTTCTTCGACTTGGTACGTACAGGCAGAGCAGCACAAAACATTCCGGGCTTTACACCCAATAAAAACGAATTATTCCCAATCCCTACAATTGAAATTCAGCTGGCTGGAAATCGCTGGGAACAAAATCAAGGATACACTAATTAATACACTAGGATACGATGAAAATTTTAAGATTACTAATAGCATTTTTGGCAGTAGCTCAGGTCTTCACCGCTTGTGAAGATGATGTAGTCACAAATTATGCCTTACAAGAAATATCTGCACCTACCGGTGTAGCGGCAAACTTTGCGATCACTCAGGACGATACCGGGATGGTAACCATTACCCCTGTAGGAGAGGGCGCTTCAACCTTTACCATAGATTTTGGTGTTGAAGGAGAAGCACCGCAAACCATAAATGCCGGAGAAAGTGTAACCTATACTTATACAGAAGGGGAGTATCTCGTGCGTATTACAGCAACAGGAGCTACAGGCTTGACCAGTGAGTTTAATCAGATGATCAATGTGTCGTTTACGGCACCAGAAAATCTGGATTTTGAAACTACCGTAAGTGGTCTTACTGCTGTGGTAACACCAACCGCCGACAATGCGATGATGTATGATGTGTATTTTGGTGCGAGTGAAGATGAAGAACCGGTAAGTATAATGGCAGAAAGTTCGGCTGAATTTACCTATGAAGAACCTGGTGATTATGTGGTACGCGTTGTTGCTAAAGGTGCAAGTGTAAACACGATCGAATTATCAAAAACGGTAACCATCACAGGTGCTGTAGATCCTATGGCGTTGCCGATCACCTTTGATGATCCTACGGTAAATTATGCATTCGTAACCTTTAACGGCGCTTCTTATGAAGTGGTAACCAATCCAGATCTTTCTGGAGCGAACACGACCGAATCTAACGTAGGAGCGATTACAAATTCTGGTGCACAGTATGAAGGTGGAGCATTCACCTTGGGTACTCCGGTTGATTTTAGCGGAGCTAATAAAACCATCACCATGAAATTCTGGTCTGATGTTGAAATACCTGTATTATTGAAATTTGAAGGTGGCGTTAACGGAGAGCGTCAAAACGAGATCACCAAAACCCATACGGGTTCAGGATGGGAAACGCTAAGCTTTGATTTTGCTACCGAGGCTGTAAAAAGTTATATCGACGGAAGCCAAGGTGTGGGTGAACCATTTGTACCTACGGGTCAATATGCAACGATGGTGATTTTTGTTGATGGTCCGGGTACCACTGCAGGAACCTTCTATATCGATGATATTGAACAAATCGGTGGTGCGACAGAGCCTATGATGGCTGCGCCAACTCCAGATGCTGCTGAAGCAGATGTACTTTCGATCTTCAGTGATTCGTATACAGATCCGGCTTCAGTGAACTATTTCCCGAATTGGGGGCAATCAACAACCTATGAGCAAGTAGATCTAGATGGAAACGCTGCAATTAAATATGGAAACGCTAACTATCAAGGGATCGATCTTGGCGGTGAGTACGATGCTTCCGGATACGAATTTGTGCATATCGATGTTTGGTCTGCAGATTATGCGAGCATTCCGTTTTTCATCATTGATACTTCAGGAGAGCGTCCGGTAAATTTAGAGGTTACCGCAGGAGAGTGGACAAGTATCGATATTCCGCTTTCGGCATTTATCGATCAGGGAATTTCGGTAACTAATGTATTCCAATTCAAGTTTGATGTACAGCCAGATACCGGAGGAACCTTCTATATCGACAACCTGTATTTCTATAACGAAGCGGCTGCGGCGCCAGAAAGCCCACAAGCGGCAGCACCGGCACCAACCTTTGACGCAGCAAATGTGATCTCATTATTCAGTGATGCGTATACCGATGAGGCGATGGCAACCTGGAGAACAGATTGGTCTGATGCAACACTTGAAGATATCGCAGTAGCAGGAAATGCGGTAAAGAAATATTCAGCATTAAACTTTGTAGGAGCAGAGCCGGTTAATCAAATTGATGCAAGTGCTATGACGCACTTCAGCACCGATATCTGGACAGGAGATGCGACACAAATCCGTATCAAATTGGTTGATTTTGGAGCTAACGGAACCTATCAAGGAGGAGATGACAGCGAGCACGAGATCGTATTGAATTTCGATAACGGTGACTTCACGCGCAATACGTGGGTGACTTTAGATATTCCATTGGCAGATTTCACCGGACTAACCGCGCAATCTAATATTGCTCAGTTGATCTATTCCGGAGGTCCTGCAGGAGCAACAACGGTTTATGTAGACAACGTATACTTCCATAACTAGGAATTAAATAGTAAGATATCATGAAAACGATAATTCAAATAACATCCTATTGCTTACTGCTGTTTTTAGCAGTAGGCTGTCAGGATGATGACAATACCCTTGAGCAAATCTTGGTACCTCAAAATCTTGAGGTCACTATGGATGTGACAGACGACGGCTCAGGAAACGTAACCTTTACCGCAACGGCAGATAATGCGGTGACCTACAGGTTTGCTTTTCCTGACGGAACCACAGCGGTGGCACCTAGTGGCGTGTACACCAAACGCTTTACAAGAACCGGACTCAACACCTACCAAGTGACGGTAATGGCTTACGGTCAGGGTGGAGTGAACAGTTCAAGGTTGGTAGAAGTTACGGTAGAAAGTGATTTCTCAGACCCTGAAGCGATCGAGTTGTTAACCGGAGGTGGAAGCAAAACCTGGTACTGGGCCGCAAGTGAACCTAACCATTTGGGTGTTGGTCCTAATAACGATGACCCTACGCAAAACTATTTTTGGGCGTATTTCTCATTCACCGAGCCATTTGCGTTAGCAGATATTCCTGCTGCGACCTGTGCCTATGATGACGAGTTTATCTTCAGTACCACGACCGGTGAAGATTTGACCTATGAGTATGATAATAATGGGGCGAGTTTCTTTAACAGAACCTACGCAAGCGTGGTTAATGGGGAATCACCAGATGATAGCTGCTATGAGTTTGACACGACTGGCGAGCGCGCGGTGAGTTTAGCACCATCAGAGTCTGTAGTTGCCGCAGAGCGTAAGCGCGGTACCACGATGACCATAAGCAATGAAGGTTTTATCGGTTATTATATTGGTACTAATGAATATGAAATTCTATCCCTAACCGAAAACCGCATGCTGCTTAGAGCAGTACAAGGTAACGATCAAGGTTTAGCGTGGTATATTATTTTAACTGCTGAAAAACCGGTACAGGGTAGCGGACCGCAAGCGGAAGAAGATGACTTTCCTAATTTGGTTTGGTCAGACGAATTTGACACCGACGGTGCTCCCGATCCTGCAAACTGGACCTACGATTTAGGTAACGGTCAGGTAGGCTGGGGAAATAATGAATTGCAATATTATACAGACCGAAGCGAAAATGTAGTGGTTGAAGATGGAATGTTAAAGATTACCGCGCAACGCGAAAATTATATGGGATTCGACTTCACTTCGGCACGTTTAAAGTCTGAAGGTTTACAGGAATTTACCTTTGGTCGTTATGAGATCAGAGCTAAACTACCCGAAGGTGTAGGAACTTGGCCCGCGATCTGGATGTTGGGAGCAGATTATCAAACTAATGCGTGGCCGGGAGCCGGAGAGATCGATATTATGGAGCACGTGGGACGTAATCAAAATGAGATTTTATCTACGTTGCATTTCCCCGAGAATTCTGGAGCTAATGGTATTTCTGAGATGACTACCGTTGAAACGGCAAGCAGTGAATTCCACGTGTATGCGGCAGAATGGACCGAGACGCAAATTCGTTTTTACGTAGATGATGAGTTGTATCACATTTTTGAAAACGACGATACCAAGCCTTTTGACAAGGACTTCTTTATGATCTTGAACGTAGCTATGGGTGGAAACCTTGGTGGAGACGTAGATCCTGCTTTTTCTGAGAGCGCTATGGAAGTAGATTACGTACGCGTGTACCAGCGCGATTAATTTGAAACAAAAAACGATGAAACAGTTCAAAATTGTATTGATAACAGTTTTTGCACCGTTATTTGCGTCACAAGCCCAAACCAATGGAATCAACGATTTGGATCCTGTGGTAGAGCACAAAATTGATTCGATTTTAGAATTGATGACGGTAAAGGAAAAGGTTGGGGCAAATGGTGCAATACAACGGAAGCTTTGATGTAACCGGTGCGCCTTCAGATATCGATTCAAAAACGAAACTTGAAAACTCAAGAATGGCGAAGTAGGTCTATGTTGAATGTACTCACTGCCGAAGCTACTCGTGAAGCGCAGCAGGTCGTGATGGAAAATTCAAGACTGAAGATTCCGTTGCTTTTTGGCTATGACGTGATTCACGGCTATAAAACCATGTTTCCGGTGCCTTTAGGAGAAAGCGCAAGCTGGGATCTGGAAGCGATGGAATTAAGTGCGAGTATCGCGGCTAAAGAAACAGCCGCCGCAGGAGTACACTGGACCTTCGCACCGATGATCGATGTGTCTCGTGATGCACGCTGGGGTCGTATTATGGAAGGTGCCGGTGAAGATCCTTATCTCAATGCGGTGATCGGTGTGGCACGCATTAAAGGTTTTCAGGGCAGCGATTTGACAGATATTAATACCATCGCGGCTTGTGCAAAACACTTTGCTGGTTATGGCTTTGCCGAAGCCGGTAGAGATTATAACACCGTGAACGTTGGAACTTCTGAGTTGCAAAACGCCATTTTAATGCCATTTAAAGCTGCTGCCGAAGCCGGTGTAGCGACCTTTATGAATTCGTTCAACGAGATCGACGGCGTGCCTGCAACGGCATCGACCTACTTACAGCGTGATATTTTAAAAGGCGCTTGGGACTATAAAGGTTTTATGGTTTCAGACTGGGGTTCTATAGCTGAGTTGATTCCGCATGGCTATGCTGAAGATAAAATGCAGGCGGGCGAATTGGCCGTAATCGCCGGTAGCGATATGGATATGGAAGGCCGTGTGTATGAAGAAGCGCTGGAGCCTTTAGTGAATGATAATACAATTGATGAAGCCCTTTTAGATGATGCGGTACGACGCATTTTAAGAGTGAAATTTCAGTTGGGGCTTTTTGAAGATCCTTATAAATACAGCGACACACAACGCGAACAAGAAGTATTGCTCGCAAAAGCGCACCTTGAAGCGGCCCGTGATATCGCACGCAAATCAATCGTATTGCTTAAGAATGAAAATTCGGTTTTACCATTAAGTAAAGCACTAGAAAGCATTGCTGTGATCGGTCCGTTGGCAGATGATAAAGATTCCCCATTAGGGAACTGGCGCGCACAAGCCGATAAGAATTCGGCGGTTTCCGTTTTAGAGGGAATAAAAAATATGGTGGGCGATGCGGTTCAAATCAATTATGCTAAAGGTGCTGATTTAGGAATGGGAGAACGCAGTTTCCTGATGCCATTAGAAATCAATGAAACCGATACTTCCGGCTTTGCTCAAGCGATTGAAGCCGCCAAGAAGTCTGAAGTGGTTGTTATGGTTTTAGGTGAAGATGCTTTTCAAAGCGGGGAAGGCCGCAGTCAAACCGGGATTCAATTGCGAGGTGTTCAGCAGGAATTACTCGATGAGGTGGTCAAAGTAAATACTAACGTGGTTTTGGTATTGATGAATGGCCGTCCCTTAGACATTAGTAAACCAAACGAACAAGTTCCGGCGATCGTAGAAACTTGGTTTTTAGGTTCGCAAGCGGGTAATGCGATTGCAGATGTACTTTTTGGAGCCTATAATCCGTCAGGGAAATTACCGGTTTCTTTTCCACGAAATGTAGGTCAAGAACCTTTATACTATAATCAAAAAAATACAGGAAGACCTGCGAGCGATATGGTGACCTATTCAGGCTATCAAGACAGTTCGCGTGAAGCCCTATTTCCTTTCGGTTTCGGGTTGAGCTATACGACTTTTGAATATGGAGCGATCAGCTTAAGCGCAAGCGAATTTTCAGGGGATGAAAATTTAGAGGTAGCCATTGAATTGACCAACACAGGAACTGTTGCCGGTAAAGAAACAGTACAGCTGTATCTTAGAGATTTGGTTGCTAGCCGTACACGCCCGGTCAAAGAATTACGAGACTTTAAGCAGGTAAGCTTAAAGCCCGGAGAAACCAAAAAAGTGACTTTTGAAATTTCAGCAAAAACTTTAGAGTTCTATACTGCTAATAATACCTGGGAAGCGGAGTCGGGAAGCTTCAAAGTGATGTTGGGAAGCAATTCAAGAGATCTAAAAGAAGCAAGCTTTCAATATAAAAAGTAATGAAAAGAGTTCTAATAGTTATAGCACTAATCAGTTTCGGAGTTCACGCACAAGAACGCAAATTGGTATGGTCTGATGAGTTTAACGGCGATGTCCTGGACCTCACCTCGTGGAATTTTGAACTCGGTGACGGTTGCCCTGATCTTTGTGGTTGGGGAAATAATGAGCGGCAGGTGTATACCAAAGAGAATCATCGTCTGGAAGATGGCAAGTTGATCATTACTGCAAAAAAGGAAGGAGATCGTTACACTTCAACCCGCATTACCACACAAGGCAAACACGAGTTTCAGTATGGAAGAATGGAAGCCCGCGCAAAAGTGGCGTTAGGACAGGGAATCTGGCCTGCATTCTGGATGCTGGGAAGCGATATTAAAGAAGTTGGTTGGCCGGCTTGCGGCGAGATCGATATTCTGGAATACGTGGGCAGAGAAGAAGATATGGTGTATACCACTTTACACGTACCTGCGGGGCACGGCGATACTGCCTTCAGTAAAAAAACGAAGTTTGAAGCTATTGAAGAAGGATACCACGTATATGCAGCAGAATGGTCTCCTGAGCAAATTGAGTTTTTCGTAGATGATCAATCGGTTTTTGTGTTCAGTCCCGAAGATAAAACCAAAGCGGTTTGGCCTTTTGACCAACCGTTCTACTTCATTATAAATCTGGCTATCGGAGGGAACTTCGGCGGTCCCGAAGTTGATGATAGCATCTTTCCGCAAGAGTATGCCATAGATTATGTGCGGGTCTATGAGCTTGAAGAGTAGTTTAATTTTTAGATATAGTGTTGTTTAGTTTGGGGTCTTGTGCATGCACAAGACCTTTTTTTGTACGACTACCTAAGATGATTGAAATACCGAGTATATTTGCAGCTTATGAGTACACTTACTGCGATCACCATACGGCCCGAATTGTTGGAGAATCAGGATTATATTCTTCAACAAGCCTTGGCTAAAGCCAAAATCAAACCGGCAGCGGTTAAGGATTGGCGCATACGCAAGCGCTCTATAGACGCACGGAATAAACCCGTAAAATTGCAATTGCAGATTGAAATTTGGCAGCAGGATGAACAGCGCAAACCTTTAAATCGTTTTGAGCCCAAAGAAGTAAGTACTGCACCAAAGATTGCGATTATTGGCGCCGGTCCTGCCGGATTGTATGCAGCTTTACGCGCCATTGAAGCCGGCTTAAAACCCATCGTTTTTGAACGCGGTAAAGATGTGCGCGAACGCCGAAGAGATCTGGCAAAGATCAATAAGGAGCAGCTTGTAAATCCGGAGTCGAATTATTGTTTTGGTGAAGGAGGTGCAGGAACCTATTCTGACGGAAAATTATATACCCGTTCAAAAAAGCGTGGTAATGTGCTTAAAGGATTAGAATGGCTGGTGCATTTTGGAGCGGACGAAGATATTTTGGTAGATGCACACCCGCACATTGGGACTAATAAATTGCCAAAAGTGATTTCCGCCATGCGGGAAGCGATCATCGCTGCCGGTGGAGAAGTGCATTTTAATGCAAAACTCACAGATTTGCGTATTGAAAATAAGGTCTTAAAAGGCATCGAGATCAATAAACAACAGCGATATGCTTTTGATGAGGTGGTCTTGGCTACCGGGCACTCGGCACGGGATATTTTCTATTTATTGCATGAGAAAGGAGTGAAGATCGAAGCCAAACCTTTTGCACTTGGTGTACGCGCAGAACATCAGCAGGAAGTGATCAATTACATTCAATATCACGGGGAAACTGACAACCCATATTTGCGGCCAGCGGCTTACAGCCTGGTGGAGCAGGTAGACGGGATGGGCGTGTATTCGTTCTGTATGTGCCCGGGTGGGATCATCGCTCCTTGTGCTACCCAACAGGAAGAAGTGGTCACAAACGGCTGGAGTCCTAGTAAACGCAATAATCCGTACGCCAATTCGGGAATTGTGGTTAGCGTTGAGCCTAAAGATTTACCCAATTATACTCCAGACGATCCTTTTGTCAGCTTGAATTTTCAGAAGGAAGTAGAACGTGCCTGCTGGATTGCGGGCGGAAAAACACAGCAAGTGCCGGCACAGCGTATGACCGATTTTGTAAACGGAAGAATAAGCAATGATTTTCCAAAGACTTCCTATCAACCGGGAATCGTGAGTGCCGATTTGAATAAAGTGCTTCCAAAATTGATAGCAAACCGACTCAGGAAAGCTTTTGTACTTTTTAATAAGAAAATGCCGGGATATCTTTCAAAAGATGCGGTATTGCACGCGCCCGAAAGTCGCACTTCGTCTCCGGTATCTATTCCTAGAAATGCTGAAACTTTAGAACATATAGAAGTTCGAGGATTGTACCCGTGTGGAGAAGGAGCAGGATATGCCGGCGGAATTATGTCTGCAGCAATCGACGGCATCAACTGCGTAGATGCGATAGCTAAAAAATACCAAGTGGTATAAAATGACAAAGCCCTGCATGATGCAGAGCTTTGTGTGTTTTAAAAGCTGAAAAACAGACTTGATTATTCAGCTTCTGGAGTAGTAACAGCAGCGCTGTCAACTACAACTTCAGCAGGAGCTTCAACAGGAGCCTCTTCTAATACAGGAGCTTCAGGAGTTACTTCCTCCATAGAAGTTTCTTGCATAGCCTCATCTGTAGTTGCTTCTGCAGACTCTCTGCAAGAAGAAACAGTGATGAATAAACTCAGTGCGAAACCAGCTAAAATATTGCGTTTCATAGAATGTGATTTATTGCGTTAAAAATGCGAGCGAATGTACTTTAAATTCCAATTCGCGCAACAAAAGCAATACTATTTTTTTAAACTTTTAAAAATCTGAAAATCAACGTTCTGATTGTTGTTTATCTGTGAAATAATACACTTTAGGCATAAACTTTAGCCAAAGACGAGATTTTGGACGCCAGATATTCATCACGCTGAGAAAATTCGACCCATTCCGGATGGATTTTTCTGAACTCGATCAGGGTGTAATTGCGTACGATCTGCTCTAAGAGGATACGGCGCGACTTTCTGAGCGTGGCCAGATTGATTTCCAAACATTGCGAACTGTTAGAAAAACTGATTTGCGTGCGTACAAGAGGATTCCAATAGGTTTTGATAAGTAATACCTCTTCCTGAGAATTGTGAATGTGGGAGAAAAGTTCTTGGATTTGTTGAGCTTCTTCTTCGGTTAGGTTCTGAAGCAGTTGGTTTTGAAAAAACGAACTTTTAAGTACTTGTGTGGTCCTTCTAACGGCGCTATCCACTAGAGGGTTTTTTCCTTGATAGATTAAATTCATAATGGGCAGGTTTGAATTTAGATTTAAAAAATAATTCTTTCATTAGGGTGGAGCTATGGTTGGATTGTTCTAAAAGTACTAAAAACTATAGGTTAATTAACTGTTAATCAATGTTTTTAGTGTATTTTCAACATTTCCTCTTTTAAATCTTTATAATTGATTTATACTCTTAAAGAATTGTAAATCTTTCAATAACAAGCGCGCAGGAAAGGACAGGATGAACAGTCTGGATCAAAACCATAACTTACTTTTCTAATCCAAATGTATAGATGAAAAGAATAAGATTGCTGCTAATGTTCTTGCTTACGCTCCATATAGTAGCGTGTAAACAAAAAAAATCTAGGGAGCAAGCGTTCGCATTAACACGAGACACACTTCAGGTAGAAGCTCCTTTTGGTGCCTACACAATTCAATCTCCAAACTTCGAGAATGCTCCTCGTTTGCTGATTACCGATTTTGGAGCAGACCCTAACAATAAAAAGAAAAATACCGAAGCTATTGCGGCTGCTATTGATAGCGCACATGCAATTGCTGGAGGTACAGTAGTAATTCCTAAAGGAGAGTGGCTCACGGGTAAAATCCATTTTAAAAGCAATGTAAACCTGCATTTAGAAGAAGGAGCGACGTTGCTGTTTTCAGAAGATCCTCAGGATTACCTTCCGGCAGTTTTGAGCACTTGGGAAGGGATGGAATGTTATAATTATTCACCGCTTATCTACGCCTATGAATGTGAAAATATAGCGATAACCGGAAAGGGTAAATTGAAAGCCAAAATGGATACTTGGGAGGTTTGGTTCGCCAGACCCTCAGGACATATGCAAAATCTGAAACGGCTTTATGAGATGGCTTCAAAAGACATTCCGGTAGAAGAGCGACAGATGGTAAACGATTCTGCAAACTTTAGACCTCAGTTTATTCAGTTCAATCGATCTAAACATATTTTGCTTGAGGGGATCGCTATTGAAAATAGTCCGTTTTGGGTAATCCATCCGTATTTATCTTCTGATGTTATTATTAGAGAGGTAAATGTGTTTGCGCACGGTCATAATAATGATGGCGTAGACCCCGAAATGAGTCAGAATGTGTTGATCGAGAATTGTGTTTTTGATCAGGGAGATGATGCTATTGCAGTAAAAGCAGGACGTAATCAAGATGCCTGGCGTTTAAATACACCAGTTAAAAATATCGTAATCCGGGATTGCTCCGTAAAGAACGGACATCAGCTGTTGGCGATCGGGAGCGAACTTTCTGGCGGAGTAGAAAATGTGTATATGGGCAATTGTGAGGTAGCGCCTAATGCAAAGCTCAACCATTTACTATTTATAAAGACCAATGAACGCCGCGGGGGCTATGTAAAGAATATTTATATGGAAGATATCAAAGCGGGAAGAATTGATAAGGGCATCTTAGGGATTGAGACCGATGTGCTCTATCAATGGCGGGATTTGGTACCCACGTATGAGCGCAGGTTAACGCAGATAGAACAGGTGAATATGACCAACATCAAAGCGGCGAATGTCGATTTTGTTTCCCGTATTTTAGGAGAAGAAGAGGCACCGGTTCAAAACATAAGCTTGCGTAAGGTCACTGCCGACACGATTAGAACGGAATCAGAAATACATCAGCATGTAAATGGATTTACAAATACACAGTAAAAGAAAGGTCCTAAAGTAGTCCAACTTCAAAAAGCTCCTGTAACCTGCAGGAGCTTTTTTTGTGTTTTTAAGAGGTTAGCGAATTAATAAAATTGAAGATGGAATATTTTCAAACTGATAATAAAAAGGATTCAAATTATCGATTTAGCAGTAGGCTTGAAAAATTGATAATACCGCTTATAGATTCTGTTAAAATTTTAAGTTTTTAAGCTTTTTTTAAGATATTGAGAAAATTATATCGATTAGTTTAGGGCTCGTCTCTCACTGGATTTACAGAAGATTTACTGATTTTGAATCTTGCTTTTTTAGCAGAATTTTAAAGGTTTAGGCTTTAGTGGTGGGATATAGTTCATTAATCAAAAACTCAAACCGTTTTTATGAAAAGAAGAAATTTTGTGCAATTAGCAGGATTGGGAGCGGGAGCGTTGATGGTGCCTTCAGCAATGATAGGAAACAACATCGCCGCCGAAGCATTATTAGAACCTGGTCTTGATATTGCTACCAAAAAATCACTGGCCGATGTGGCGCTAAACACCGCACGCTCCCTCGGCGCTTCGTATGCCGATGCGCGTATAGGTCGCTACCTTAATCAATATGTATTTACCCGCGAGGATAAAGTGCAGAATGTAGTAAATACTGAATCTTTTGGTATTGGGGTACGCGTGATCGCTAATGGAACCTGGGGCTTTGCATCAACTAACGATGTAACCGATGCGGGAATCAAAAAAGCCACGCAGCAGGCGGTTGCTATAGCAAAGGCAAATTCAAAAATTCAAACGGAGCCGGTAACGCTTGCTCCGGTAGAGGCACACGGCGAAGTAAGTTGGAAAACACCTATCGTCAAAGACTTTAGAGAAGTTCCGGTTTCTGAAAAGGTAGAACTGCTGCTCGACGCAAATTCAGCGGCGATGAATGCAGGAGCCAACTTTGTGAATTCGGCCTTGTTTATGGTGAATGAGCAAAAGTATTTCGCATCGACAGACGGTTCTTATATCGATCAGGATATTCACCGCATCTGGCCCACCTTTGGCGTTACAGCCATAGACCGTGAAGCCGGGAAATTCAAGTCTCGTGATGCACTCAGTGCGCCGATGGGAATGGGATATGAATATATGGACGGATTGGATAGCGAAAAGCTGAAGAGTCCTGCCGGATTCAACCTGTATCGCAACAGCTATGATATTATAGAAGATGCAACAACAGCTGCAAAGCAAGCCAAAGAAATGCTTACTGCGGAATCTGTAATGCCGGGCAAATATGATTTGGTGCTAGAGCCGAATCACCTTGGTTTGACGATTCACGAATCGGTAGGACACCCGCTGGAGCTTGACCGTGTATTGGGTTACGAAGCCAATTATGCAGGAACCAGTTTTGCTACCTTAGATAAATGGAAAGCCGGTGACTTTAAATACGGTAGCGATATTGTAAACATCGTAGCCGATAAAACCCAACCTCATTCTCTTGGTGCTGTAGGTTATGATGATGAAGGTGTGAAGACCAAGAAATGGGATTTGATCCGTAATGGAACGCTGGTAAATTATGAAGCGATTCGTGATCAGGTAAGCATCTTAGGGCAGAATGAATCCCACGGATGTTGTTATGCACAGAGCTGGAATGATGTTCAGTTTCAGCGTATGCCTAACGTTTCACTCGAGCCGGGCAAAGAGCCGTATTCAGTAGAAGAAATGATCAAAGACGTAGAAAAAGGAATCTACATCGCAGGGCGCGGTAGTTATTCTATAGACCAGCAGCGCTATAACTTCCAGTTTGGCGGTACGGTATTCTACGAGATAAAAGATGGTAAGATTGTAGGCATGTTGAATGACGTGGCTTATCAATCAAACACGCAGGAATTCTGGAATTCATGTGCAAAGATCTGTGACGAGAAGGATTACCGATTATTCGGTTCGTTCTTTGACGGAAAAGGACAACCTTCTCAGGTAAGTGCCGTTTCTCACGGTAGTTCAACGGCACGTTTTAACGGAGCTAATGTCATCAACACGGGCAGATCGGTCTAACTCTTTTATCTAACAACTAATACAAAGTACAATGGCAATATATACAGAACAAGAAGCACGTGAGATCTTAGAGAAGGCGATGAGCTTTTCTAAGGCTGATGCGTGTGTAATGAATCTTGGCGGAAGCGAGAGCGGCAACATTCGCTATGCGCGAAATACCGTTTCTACCGCCGGCCACCAGTCTAATCAAAGCTTGGCTGTGGTTTCTAGCTTCGGAAAGAAATCAGGAACGGCAACCATAGACGAATTTGACGATGAGTCTCTGGAAAAAGTAGTGCGTCGCTCAGAAGAATTGGCGCAGCTTTCACCAGAGAACCCAGAATATATGGAACCTCTAGGGCCACAAACCTATGACGAATCAATTACCTACGTAGAAGCTACAGCGAATGTAACTCCAGAATATCGTGCCGAGGTGGCTGCAAACAGTATCAAGCCTGCTGCTGAGCAGGATGTGACGGCGGCAGGGTTTTTAGATGATGGAGCAGGCTTTAGCGCAATGCTCAATTCAAACGGATTGTTCGCTTACAACAAATCGACCAATGTTGATTTTACAGTAACGATGCGTACCAACGATGGTACCGGTTCGGGTTGGGTGACCCGCGATTATAATGATATTACCAAGTTTGATGCAGAAGAAGCATCAGCAATCGCAATAGATAAAGCGGTGATGTCGCGTGAGGCGAGAGCGATCGAGCCGGGGCGTTATACCGTGATCTTAGAACCTGCTGCGGCAAGTGATCTGTTAGGTAGATTCCGTGGCGCGTTCAACGCACGTACTGCTGATGAAGGCCGAAGTTTTATGTCTAAAGAAGGTGGAGGAACAAAATTAGGAGAGAAAATTGTTGACGAGCGCGTGAACATTTGGTCAGATCCATTGCATCCTGACGTGCCTGCTTCTACCTGGAGCGGCGATGGTTTACCACGCAAAAAAACACAATGGATAGAAAACGGAGTCGTAAAAAATCTTGCCTACGACCGTTATTGGGCATCGCAGCAAGGTGTTGAGCCGGTACCTTTTGCAGCCAATATGATTATGGAAGGTGGCGACACCTCTTTTGAAGAAATGATCAAAAGCACAAAACGTGGAATCTTAGTGACGCGTTTCTGGTACATTCGTTCGGTTGACCCGCAAACGCTCTTGTTTACAGGACTAACCCGCGACGGGACTTTTTATATCGAAAACGGACAGATAAAATATCCGGTGAAGAATTTCCGCTTTAACGAGAGTCCGATCATTATGCTCAACAACCTTGAAGCTTTGGGTAAACAGGTACGCGTAAATGGAAACCTCCTACCGTACATGAAGGTCAGAGACTTTACGTTTACCAGTCTTTCAGACGCGGTTTAAACAAAAAAACAACGATAAACTGGTTACTTTATAAGTAGCCAGTTTTTCTTTTTCATTAAAATAGATTGAAGTTTGGCTTTCGCCAAAAATAGAAATAGCAAACCCCTTAAACTTCCGTTGAATACCGAATTTTTCTTCACACGATTGCAATACGAGTCGGGCGACTGGGATGTAGACCAGCGTATGCCCTCCAATATGCTCAACTCGCTTGTAGAATATACCACCCTTAAGATCAGTACCACCGAAAATATCATCTCGCTAAGTAGCGATGCGATTTTTGAATGTCCGTTTTGTTATATCTCGGGACATAAACTGGTGCAGTTTACACCCAAAGAACGCGAGAATTTTGAGAATTATGTGCGCAACGGTGGTTTTGTATTTGCAGACGATTGCAATCACGATATCGACGGACTCTTTGCAAAATCTTTTGAGCGACAAATGGAAGAGATTTTTGGCCCTGACAAACTCAAAAAAATCCCGAACGATCACGAACTCTATTCTTCCTTCTTTGAATTTGAAGACGGTCCGCCGGCAACCTCTCAGGAGCTCAACGGCTGGGGAGATGACTTGGTGCACGAGTACTTAAAAGCTATTGAGATCAATGGCCGCATCGGGGTGTTGTACAGCAATAAGGACTACGGTTGCGAGTGGGATTATGACTTTAGGAACAAGCGATTTTATAGAATAGACAATACACGATTTGGGGTGAACATTGTGATGTATGCCCTGACCTCATAACTTAAACGTATGGATAACAACTTGGTAAAAATCGAGCAGGAGGTAATGAGCCTTACGGCGAAAATCAAACAGCTCAAACAAGAAATAGGTAAGATCATCATCGGTCAGGAAGAAACGGTCGAGCAGTTGTTGATCACTTTTCTTGCTGGAGGTCACGCCTTGCTGGAAGGGGTTCCCGGGCTGGCAAAAACCTTGATGATACGCACATTGGCACAAGCCATAGATCTTAAATTCAAGCGCATTCAGTTTACGCCAGATTTGATGCCCAGCGACATCATAGGAACCGAGATTCTCGAAGAAGATCAAACCACCGGAAAGAAATTCTTTGAGTTCAATAAAGGACCTATTTTTTCAAACATCATCCTTGCCGATGAGATCAACCGTACACCGCCCAAAACACAGGCGGCCTTGCTCGAGGCCATGCAGGAATTTGAGGTGACCTATTCCGGGAAGACTTACGCCCTGGATAAACCCTTTTTTATTCTCGCAACGCAAAACCCCATCGAACAATCGGGAACTTTCCCTTTACCGGAAGCACAACAAGACCGTTTCTTGCTCTACATCCGCATCGGCTATCCAACCGAAGCAGAGGAAACCACGATTTTAAAAGCGACTACGAGTTCTAAAAAAACAAAAGTTGAATCGGTGCTTAGCGGCGAGGAGATCATACGCTTACAGCAACTCGTACGCGAAATTCCCATCAGTGACGAACTGATAAGCAAAGTGAGCAAGATCATTAGAGCAACCCGCCCTGAAACGACGAGTGACGAATACGTCAAACAATGGGTAAGTTGGGGTGCAGGTCCGCGTGCTGGTCAGGCGATGATCTTAACGGCAAAAGCCAGAGCGCTTTCACAAGGCCGGCTATCGGTGACTCCAGACGATTTGAAGTTCGTGGCTTTCCCGGTGTTGCGTCATCGCGTGATCGTCAATTTTAAAGCGGAGGCTGCAAATATTACGACAGATACCGTGACTCAAAAACTATTAGAAACCATTTTATAAATCGGGATGCAAACCAACTATCAAGAATTGCTCAAACCAGAAATCCTACACGAAGTGTCAGGACTTAACCTGATCGCTCGGGTGGTTGTTGATGGTTATTTACAAGGTTTAAATCGCAGTAAAAGTCTGGGCAGCGGTATGGAATTTAGTCAGTACCGCGGTTACGAGCCGGGGGATGATCTGCGTTTGCTCGACTGGAAAATGCTGGCGCGTTCCGGGAGGTATTACATCAAGCAATCGGAGATCGAATCTCAGGTTTCGGTGAAGTTCATTCTCGACGCGAGCAACTCGATGGCGCACCAAGAAGGCGAGCTGACCAAAATGGATTATGCTCGGGTATTGGTGGCAAGCCTTGCGTATCTCGCACATCAACAAGGGGATGAGGTAGGTCTTTTCGCTTTAAGCGAAAACCACTTGACCACCATTTACCCCAAAGCCAGTATACAGCATTTTAACCGTTTGCTTCAGGAATTACTTACGGTAGAAACCACCGGAACCTGGCCGATGAATGCGATAAGCAATGAGCGCTTGCACGAGCGAGGACGCAAAGAACTTATCTTTTTTATTACTGATATGTATGAGCATAGCGACGAACTTTCAGCATTCATAAAAGCCTTGAAAACGGCACGGAATGAAGTAGCGGTCTTACAAATTATGGGGCAGGACGAAGTGAATTTTGACTATAAAGGGACAGTGACTTTTGAAGATCTGGAGACCGGGAGCAAATTGAAGGTTTCGGCAAAAGAGGCCAAGAAGCACTATTTGGAAACCCTGCAAAACAAGCTTATACAGACTGAAGAACTATTGCTCCATCAGGACATCAGTCATCAGGTATTTACGATGGGCGAACC
Organism: Leeuwenhoekiella blandensis MED217; assembly: GCF_000152985.1. GTDB lineage: Bacteria > Bacteroidota > Bacteroidia > Flavobacteriales > Flavobacteriaceae > Leeuwenhoekiella > Leeuwenhoekiella blandensis. Next base: position 1,222,396 of record NZ_CH672395.1, read on the forward strand.
GCTGGGAGAAACCCTGAATCTGTTCCTCAAAAAACGCATAAATCTCGTTTAATATGTTTTTTGCCAATCCGATGTATTTATGGGCTTTACTGGGACTCGCCGTTCCTGTAGCCATACATCTATGGAGCAAAGATGAGGGCAGAACCATCAAAGTAGGCAGCATTACCAACCTTAGAGAATCTGAAAACGCGCAAACGAGAACCCTACAGCTCAATGAATGGCTGTTACTGCTGTTACGACTGCTGGTGATCGCTTTGTTAGTTGTTATTTTGGCGGAACCTTTCGCTAAAACAAAAACCAAAAATCAGGATTTGGTGTATCTGGTTGAACCGGAATTATTAGAGATTGATACCTTCAAAACTTCTATGGATAGCCTGGCGGAAATCAAAGCAGTAAGATTACTTCAAGAAGATTTTCCGGAGTATAATCCAGCCGATTCGGTGAAAACCGCTGCGACCAACTATTGGCAACTGGCACAGGATTTTGAGAAACTAAAAGCCGATAGTCTGGTAGTGTATTCGCAAACGCTCCTTAGTGGATTCAAAGGAAAACGCCCGGAAATTACCGAAAATGTAAATTGGGTAACCATTGATTCCGCTCAAACCACAGCAGGGGTTGTAGCCTTGACCCAATTACAAGATTCGATAGAAGTGCTTGAGGTAAAAAGCACGAAGGAACAGCTACGCTTTAAAAAGTCTTTTAGTGAACCTGCTGTTGTACAAAACCTGGACACGGATCTCGAGATTCAAGCGGTAGACACGCTTCAGGTTTACGCATTCGCGGAAGACAACCTGCAAACCGATCTCAAATTCCTCAAAACCGGTTTTGAAGCTTTATCTGCGTATTTAAAGCGTCCGATTGCGATCACCGATATTATTCCGAATGAAACACCGCAGGAAGGAATTTTGATTTGGCTCAGCCCAAGCGACCCGCCTGAGTTTTCAGGGATGCTACTGGATTATCAGCCGAATGCGTTTGCTTCTGATTTGATCGTAAAAAACAGCACCCATTTTTCAATGACCCAAAACCTTACCCGAAAAAATGTGGTCGAACAACATCTTGCAGAACAGTTATTGCCGCTACTCAACTTATATCCCGAGTTGGATGAAGCGGTTCACAAATACGACCGTCGCGTGCTGGCCGATGCATTTGCAACACCCTTGCACACAGCAGAAGAGCAAGAACTAAACCAAGCCTCAAACATCCCGTTGACGCACTGGTTTTGGTTGGCCTTGCTCATCACCTTGATTGTTGAACGTGTGTTATCCCGAATTCGAAAGCAATGAGCAATACAGGAAAACATAGCGTCCTAAAATTCAAACAGCGTTGGCAAACCCAGTTATGGCTATTGGTGCTTTTATTGGCGTTACTTCCGGCGGTGTTGTTATTTATTTTGACCAAGGGTATTGTGGTGAGTATTGTGCTATTTATGGTCTTAGTACTCATCGGATTTTTGCTTTACAAACCTTTGGCGCTGGGGATTTCAAAAGTGCTTGCATACATAGATGCGCGCATTCAGTATTCGGAATACAGCGCAGGATTGGTATTTCAACCTACAGAAGAATTGAGCAGTTTAGGACAGATTCAGCGGTACCGCACCGAGCAGAAATTGGCAAACGAACTTAAAGCCTTAAAACCGCCTATCGATTTTAAAGGTTTCGGTTTATTGCTTTTTGGAGTACTTGCTGCCACGGTGATTTTCAGTTTTGTATTAAATGCAAATGACAGTCTTTTTGAGGAGGAAGCAATCCAACCGGAAAACGAAATGCTCATCCGCGCTGTGGATTCCGCGGAAGCGAAAATAATTCCGCCTAAAATCATCGAGCAATCCGTTACCGTGCGTTATCCCGCATATACCGGTATAGCTCCACGCACGAGCGAAAAAATGGATATCAAGGCGCTTGAGGGTTCGCAAATCACCTGGACCTTGAAATTTGACCAGTCGGTCGATTCGGTTTTTATGGAAAGTCAATCCACGCAGTATGCGATGAAAACCAACGGAAAAACTTATCGAAGAACACAGCAATTGACGACTTCTGGGTTTTACAGTTTCCGCTTTGTGGATACCTTGGGCAATGCTTACGTTTCCGATTTACACAGCATTGAGACTTTGGTTGACGCGCCGCCACAGGTGGATCTTTTGAATCTCGACCAGTTCACTTCGTTTGAGCCAGGAGACGACAAAAACATTGCTTTTGACACTCAGATCATTGACGATTACGGTATTGGTGCTGCTTATATTGTGGCGACGGTGAGCCGCGGTTCGGGAGAATCGGTGAAGTTTCGGGAGGAGCAGATAGCTTTTAATTCCGCTATAGCGAAAGGAAGCAAACAGCAGTCGCTTTCGCAAAAGCTAAATCTGGATCAGCTCAAAATGGAGCCGGGTGACGAACTTTATTTTTACGTGCACGCACAGGATTTGAAAACACCAAAGCCCAATGTAGCACGTAGCGAAACCTATTTTGCGGTGATCAAAGACACGACCGAATATGAGTATGTCGAAGCCGGAGGAATGGGCGTCGATTTGCTTCCGGATTATTTTAGAAGTCAGCGCCAACTCATCATCGATACCAAAAAACTGCTCAAAGACAAACCGAATTTAAGTACCAAAGAATTCAATTCGACCAGCAACGAACTCGCTTTTGACCAGAAAAGTTTGCGTCTAAAATATGGAGAATTTATGGGCGATGAAGCCGAAGGTGGTCTTGCGGCACAAACCGAAGATCCCGGTGTGCTGAGCGAGGAAGAAGGTGACCCGCTTGCAGAATATTCGCATCGGCACGACAGTTCCAATGAGCATAATCTGGTGGACGAGGAGCACGAGCACGAAGGCGAAGAAACAGAGGAGGAAGATCCGCTGGAAAAATACGTACACAACCACAGCGACCCCGAAGAATCGACCTTGTTTGCAAAATCTCTAAAACAGAAGCTGCGCGAGGCGCTCAATATTATGTGGGATGCAGAATTGCACCTAAGAATGTTTGAGCCTAAAAAATCCCTGCCGTATCAAAATGAGGCGTTGAAATTGATTCAAGAGATCAAAAACAGTTCGCGTATTTATGTGCACCGTATCGGTTTTGATCCGCCGCCCATCAAGGAAGATAAACGCTTGACCGGCGAGTTAAAAGAAGTTTCAAGCACCACAAAACAGGAGGATATGGAACAAGAGGTCCGTTTTGAAGCGATTCAAAAGGCCATCTCAAGATTAGAAGCCTTGATTGTACTTAAAGCGAAACCAACTCCAGAAGATCAGGAATTGTTTAAAGAAGCTGGTAACCAACTCGCAAGCTTAGCCATCGAGCAGCCTGGGAATTATCTGGAAACCCTACAACAACTCAATTGGATCTCGCAAAACTTGGATACCGATGTCGAAACTTTGAAAGAATTACAAAACGGGTTGCTAAAAGCCTTGCCCGCTGAAGAAGTAAAGCCCAATACACAACATGCCAAATATTCTAAACTGGATGCGGTGCTGGTAAAAAATCTGGATGCCGATGAGTGAGTTGACCTTTGTACATAGCGCCTATTGGATTCCGGGATTGATTGCTGCGGTAATATTATTCGTAGTTTTTGTAGTGAAAGAATGGCCGCGCAGAAGCAGCAGTTTTGTGTTGCGTCTTGTAGCGGGATTGGTAGCCGTTATGGCACTCTTGGCAATCGCTTTAAAACCGGCGCAGTGGAGTCTGGTTGAAGGAAAACAAGGAGTTTTACTCACTTCAGGATATCAGGAAGCACAGCTGGATAGTTTGCGGGAAACAAATCCTGAGTTAAAGGAGTTGGTGTATCAAGACCATATCGACCGGGACGAATTGGATTCAATCTCCCAACTTTTTATTCTGGGAAGTGGAATACAACCGTATGATTTTTGGCAGTTAGAAGGAAGAACTGTAAACCTTTTACAAACGGAAATCCCTGATGGAATCGATCAGCTTAAGTATTCAAAAACACTGGCAGAAGGAGAAGATTTAAACCTGACGGCCCGGTACACTAAGCCGAAACCCGGAAATCAAATCGTATTGCAAGCCCCGGGAAATTTAGGGTTAGATTCGATTAAATTTACGTCTAAAGCAGATACGGTTTTTTCGCTTCAAGCGACAGTAAAAGCCCCGGGAGATTTTGTGTATACTGTAGCGGAGAAGGATTCGCTGGGAACTCTGGTGAACAATCAACCTTTACCAGTACACATAAGCCCGGAAAAGCAATTGAACGTTGTGATGCTTTCGGCATTTCCGTCTTTTGAGTTCAAGTACTTAAAGAATTATCTGGCAGAGTTGAACCATCAGGTTTTGGTGCGCAGTCAGTTGACGCAAGGCCGGTTCAAGTATGAATATTTCAATCAAGAGCGGAAGTCTTTTAATGCGTTGGCTACTTCCGGTTTGAAGGATTTAGATTTACTAATTCTCGATGCGGGAGCCTGGCAATCCCTTTCCCGAAACGAACAAAACAGTATCAAAGAAGCAGTAACGCAGGAAGGACTGGGCGTGTTTGTGATGCCTAGTGAAGACCTGTTTTACGGCAGTCAGCCCTTGATCGATTTTAAGTTCACCCGAACCGCACAGACGGAAGTTGAGCTACAAGACGGCACAGTAGTTTCAACCTTTGGCTACTATTTAGATCCTGCAACCAACTTTAATGCGACACTAAAGTCGGGAAATCAAATTTTGGCCGGACAACGATTCTTAGGATTTGGAAGCGTAAGCACCACCGTATTGTCGAATACCTATGCCTTGCAATTAAAAGGAAATCAGGAGCGGTATAACAGGTTATGGAGTGCACTATTAACCTCGGTACTCAAACCGGAAAGCGATGTGGTCTTCTGGGAAGAACGGGGAGGAATAGGTACACCTAACGAACCCTACACCATAAAATTTCGCACTGCGGTTTCTGAATTCACCCTGACCGATACAGATGGGAATTCCATTCCTGTCATACAAGATCCAGACATCCCCGAGTTATGGTTAGCCACATTTTATCCCGAAGAAACCGGTTGGTTTACCTTAAGATTTTCCACAGGAGATACGGTTTCAGAATATGCATATTATGTGTTTGCCGAAGTGGATTGGAAAGCTAGAGCAGCGCAGGGGCTCACCAAAGCCAATCAGGACTTTTTTAGAAAAGGAGATGCTGAAGTAGAAGAACTTCAAGTTAAACGTCCTATCAATCCAATATACTTTTTTGTTCTCTTTGTGCTGGCTATGGGCTATTTATGGTTGGAGCCAAAGCTGCAAAGTTAAATTCTAATACGATTTCTTAAAATATATCATTTGGGCTTATAAAATTTAGAAAGCCTTAGCATATGATGCTAAAGTACTTTTAATCTTTTGCTGGTGAGCGCTAATGCTTTGTAAATTAGAATTATAAATTTTGAACGATGAAAACTTTACTAAGCATATTCAGCATAATCACACTAAGTTTAAGCACCGCGGTAATACCGGTGAATGATGATCCTAGCACCCAACAACTCACCTTTGATGGCTATGAAGGCGGGTACTATTTTTTCTCAGACGAAGCCTATCAAGCCGTGGTTCTGGAAAGTGATTCAGAACTTGTGATGGACCTAAAAAATAATGATGCGGTAGGTGAGCAATTTGAGGTAGCTTACGAACCTAAAGCACAAACTGAGACTTCTTCAAGTCAAGGTACCATTGAAAGCATTAAAAAAATTAAATAATTTATTTTGATTCCCCTCAACGAGAAAGTCCGGATTGTGAATCCGGACTTTTTTTAGGTCTACACTTTTCGGAAGATTAAATCCTAAAAGCTATAGTGTAGAATGCTTCGGGCTGTATGCTTATTTAATTTCGGTGATGAAATCCTCTTTAGGCGTACGCACTTTTTTCATATTCACTAACCAATCATTATCGGCATCGCGATAGCCCAAAGTGAGCAACAAGGTACTTTTATAACCAGAACCTTCCAATTCTAATAATTTATCTACTTCCGCAGGAACAAAACCTTCCATAGGCGTTGCATCAACTTTTTGTTCTGCCGCAGCAGCGATAGCCATCGCAAAAGAGATATAACTTTGTTTTGAAGCGTGATCTGCCTGCCACTCTTTACCTAAGGGTTCGTACAAACTCATAATATTTTGCTTGTAATCATCCATGGTTTCGTGCGGTAACCCACGCTGATCCATCGTATAATTAAAAACAGCACTTACGCGCGCATCGGTATACCCGTCCCAGGCAGCAAAAACCAATAAATGCGAGCAATCGGTAACCTGGCTTTGATTCCAGGCCACATTCTTAATTTTTTCAAGTAATTCCTTATTGGAGATCACAAATACTTTATACGGCTGTAATCCCGAAGAAGAAGGTGCCAGGCGGGCAGCTTCTAAAATATAATCCAGTTTTTCCTGAGGTACTTCAGCACCATTCATACTTTTGGCTGCGTAGCGCCATTTTAGATCATCTAATAAACTCATATGCTAATATAATTTTTAAGCAAAATTAGCCAAGCATGGTTACATAAAGTAACTTTGTAACAAAATAGCTAGTAACATTAGAGTAACCGGGTTATGTGTGAAGCAGATTTAAATTGTAAGGAGAAAATAAGAGCCATTCACGATACTATGGATGTGCTGAGCGGCAAATGGAAAGTTTCGATCATCGCCTGTCTGTGTTTTCAGGGGATGCGATTCTCTGAATTGCTTCGGGAGGTCGAAGGTATTTCAGGCCGTATGCTCAGCAGAGAGCTCAAAGATCTCGAGATGAATAAGTTGATCGAGCGAACGGTGGTAGATACCAAGCCGGTAAGCGTGTTTTATAAGATCACGCCTTATGGTGCTTCGTTAAAAGAATTAACCGATGTTATTGCCGAATGGGGCATCAAGCATCGCGCCGTGATCACCGAAGATTTTAACAAAGTCAGCGTATGAACGAGATCGAAAGCAAACTGAAACAAAAAGACGTGCGGCCTACAGCCATGCGTATGTTGATCTATAAGTTTATGGCCGAAAAGGAGGCGGCTCAAGCTTTGACCGATGTCGAACTGGCGTTTACTAAAGCAGATCGTACCACGGTGTATCGCACCCTAAAGACCTTTGAAGAAAAAGGGATCGTACATCAGATAGACGACGGTACCGGCGTGCTTAAATATGCGCTTTGCGAACCCGGATGCCGTTGCGATATCGATCGGGATTTGCATCTGCATTTCCACTGCAATTCCTGTGACAAAACCATATGCCTTACCGAGCATAAAATACCTCACATCAATTTACCACAAGGCTTTATTGCCGAAGATGCCAATCTGGTGGTTAAAGGCATTTGTGATGCCTGTAGCAGTTATTAAATGCACTTCTGTTGCACGTTGCTTTTATAGAACTTGCAACTATGAAAGAGCATAAACATCCTCATACGCATATAGCTGATGACGCGTGCTGCGCCAAACACAGCAAAGCACCCGCTACAGAACATCAGCATCACCATACGTTGGATTTTAAAACCTACGCGCCCGGATTGTTCAGTTTTTTGATGCTGGCTTCAGGAATGCTGCTAGACCATTTTGAAGCTTCCTTTTTCAAAGAAAGCTTCCGCTTGATTTGGTATATCGTGGCCTATATTCCGGTAGGGATCCCGGTGCTTAAAGACAGTTGGGAAAGCATTAAGAAGGGAGCGGTATTTACAGAATTTCTTTTGATGAGCATCGCAACGCTGGGCGCTTTTATTTTGGGCGAATATCCCGAAGGGGTTACGGTAATGTTGTTTTATGCCGTGGGCGAACTCTTTCAGCATGCTGCGGTGGATAAGGCCAAAAGCAACATCAAGGCACTGTTAGATGTACGGCCCAACGAAGCCCTGGTGTATCGCAATGCAAAGTTCACTCCGGTTGCTCCAGATGCTGTTGAAGTAGGGGAGCGGGTTCAGGTGCGGAAAGGTGAAAAAATACCTTTAGATGGAATCTTATTAAGTGCAAAAGCTTCATTGAATACGGCTGCCTTAACCGGAGAAAGTAAACCCGATACCATTACCCAAGGCGAAGCGGTTTACGCCGGAAGCATCAATAGGGATGAAGTGATCGAGCTGCAAACCACTGCGGTTTTTAAAGAAAGTGCGATCGCACGTATTCTGGAGTTAGTTCAAAATGCCACTTCGCGAAAGTCTAAAACCGAATTATTCATCCGAAAATTCGCTAAAGTTTACACACCTCTGGTGGCTTTTTTGGCCTTAGCCTTGACCTTTTTACCCTACTTCTTTGTTGCCGATTATGTCTTTAAAGAATGGTTATACCGCGCCCTGATCTTCCTCGTGATCTCGTGTCCCTGTGCTTTGGTGATCTCTATTCCTTTGGGATATTTTGGTGGTTTGGGTGCTGCTTCCCGCAACGGGATTCTATTCAAAGGTGCTTCTTTTCTGGATGCTATGACCAAAATAAAGATCCTGGTCACCGATAAAACAGGAACCCTTACCCAAGGGGTGTTCCGTATAAAAACCATCGAAGTGCATAACGGATGGGACGAAACCCGGTTTATGGCTTATGTTAAAGCTATTGAAGCCCAATCGACCCACCCCATCGCCAAAGCGATTCAGGAGTACGATGTCGAGTTAGAAGATCTGGAGGTGAAGAACGTTGAGGAGCACAGCGGACAGGGACTGAAAGCAACCATTAATGGAAAAACGGTGCTTGCCGGAAATGCCGAGTTGCTGAACAACCATAATATCGAGGTTCCGCAAAGCCTCGATGCTATTGCGGAAACCTTGGTGCTCGTCGCCATTGAGGACCAATTTGCCGGTTATATCGTGGTTGCCGATGCGCTGAAGGCAGATGCTAAAACAGCGATTCAAAAACTGAAAGAAGCAGGAGTGCAACAAACCGTGATGCTCTCGGGCGATAAGGACAGCATAACCCAACAAATAGCGCAAAGCCTGGGGATCACGTGGGCAAAAGGCGGACTTTTACCGGAAGAGAAACTGCGTGAGGTGGAGGAATTACAGGCGCAAGGGAGTACCAAAGTAGCCTTTGTAGGCGACGGTATCAATGATGCGCCGGTCCTGGCAACGGCAGATGTCGGCATCGCTATGGGCGGTTTAGGAAGCGACGTGGCCATCGAAACTGCAGATGTGATCATTCAAAACGACGAACCTTCAAAAGTGGCGCAAGCCATGCAGATCGGAAGGTCTACCCGTAAGATCGTTTGGCAGAATATAGCTCTGGCATTTGGTGTAAAAGCAGCGGTTTTAATTCTGGGAGCCGGCGGACTTGCCACTATGTGGGAAGCGGTGTTTGCCGATGTGGGCGTAGCATTTCTCGCGATTCTTAATGCGATCCGCCTACAAAATATGAAATGGAACTAGCTTAAGGCTGAAGGTCGATCTTGTAATCGGTGATCTTCAGTTTTAAGATGCCGGTTTTGGTATCCATATTCCGCATGGTTTTGCGGTCTATTTTTGTGTCACTTCCCATAAAATTCAGTGGGATTTTAAGCTTTTCGATAGCAAAGGCAACTTCTACATAACTGGGCAACACCGTCGATGCTCGATCGTATTCCATTTTGAGTTTATAGGTACCGTTCTTTTTGGTAGTGATCTCGGAGGCAGTGATGCGTTGCTGTTCTGTATCCAGAAACAAGGTTGCCAGCGCCATATCTGAGTCTTCACCGGTAGGAATCACATTGAGCACTTTTACTGGGGTTCCGTCAAGTGTTTGCATCCCGCGATCTACGGTGATAAACGGATGTTCAAACAATTCAGAAAGTGTAAAATCAAGACCGCGTTTGGGTAAGATCACAAAGTCATCACTAGAGAATTTGAGGTCTTTCCCACGCTGATATTCCATCGTAGCGCGTTTAGTGGGCATATTGATAAACGGCGCGTCGAGATCTAGTTGAAGCTTTGCCGAAAAGGTATTCACAGCGTCCATCTTTGCTTTTATAGCGAGTAAATCGGCATCAATTTCCTGAGCATTGCAGTTCAAACCGAACAGTAAAAAAGCGATTAAATATAAGGGTTTTATCATCCTACATCTTGTTTAGTAAACAGGTACATTCCGCCAAGGGCGACTAAAAAAGTATACACAGTCAACGCGATATTATCGATTAGAATCTCCTGTAATTGCAATTCGTAATCAAAAAAGCGCTGCCAAGAATTGGTAAGTTTAGCAAAGAAAAAACGTTCCATACTACCTAAACCGAAATCGGCTTTTAAAAGCAGCGAACTCAAAATAAGAAAGAAGGCTGAGGCGATCCAGGTTTTTGCAGGTTCTTTCAACAGTATCCCAAGCGTAACACTAACCGTCGTAAAAAAAAGCATACTCAAAGTTCCCGAAGCGAAGGCCATCAGGATGCGTTTAAATGCTTCTTCCGCAGGAAAAAAATTGAGCGTTCCCAAATACACCACCAGATCACCGCTACCAAAAATACCATAGGCGAGGACAAAGGTACTCGCCATTAGCAAAAGCAACATCAACAATGTGAAAATCGCTGAGGTAAGATATTTGGCCAGCATTAATTTACGCTTGCTTACGGCCTGAAGCATCAGCGTTTTTAATGTGCCGTTTTTATATTCTTCGGTGATGAGGGCCGAGCTGACGATCATTAAGATGAGTGGTAGATTAAACCACAGCGAGTTAAGAATGATGTAGAGCAGCAAGTTTCCGTTTAAAAGTGTTCCTTCAAAATAGAAGGATTGCCGCAGATTGTCGAGTAATAATTCTAAGATCGTTGCCCCTTGAAAGTAGGCGGCGATAAGAATGATAAACTCGATAAGCAAGACCGCAGCGACCGCATACCAGGTTTTACTTTCTCTAAAAAGCTTAAATAATTCAGCTTTTAATAAGGGAATCATCATGCGTTAAGCGGAATTATAAGTTGTTCTAAGGAAATGTTGGGAACACATGAATGTACCTCATATCCTTCTTCTAAAGTGCTTCGGAGTACGGCTGAAATTGGAACGTGTTCACAATTGATGGTCACCGTGTTTGTCTCGGCGTGCAGCACATAGGGTTGAAGACTTTGAGCTTTTTCAATAGCAGTTCCTGTGAGTGTATATACCGATATAAGCGCGTTGAGCAGGGTTTGCGTAGGACCTTCATTAACGATTTTACCTTGATCGATCACATACAGATAATCGCAGGACTTTTGAAGTTCTGCCATCAGATGCGACGAAACCAAGATTGCGATATTTTGTTGCGCAAGTGTTTTAATCAATTGAATAAGCGAAGCCACTCCCGTAGGATCCAAACCAGAAAAAGGTTCGTCTAAAATTAGCATATCAGGCGCGTTGAGTAAAGCGATGGCAATGCCCAGACGCTGCTTCATCCCCATCGAAAAGTTGCGCACAGGATCTTTACGATCTAGTGGAAGTCCCACTTGAGTTAAATAATTTTCCAGCGAAGTGCGATCTGCCGGAGCAGCTTGAATTTGAGCAAAAAGTTTGAGGTTTTCGTAAGCGTTGAGGTAGGGGTACAGTCCCGGTTCTTCGATCACAGCACCTATAGGTTTAGCTTGTTTTGAAGCAATATGCACCTCACCAGAATCTGGCGTAACTAACCCACAGAGTATTTTAAACAGGGTGGTTTTTCCTGCACCGTTGCGACCTAAGAGTCCGCTGATTTTTCCGGGTTCAAGAGCGATCGAAACCGCATCGAGCACCTTTCCTGATTTATAGGATTTGCTCAGCTTGATCGCATTTAGCATTCCGTTGTGATTTTTTGTGCGTTTCTAAATTCAAATTTTGGTTCGTAATATTTCTCTAAAAAGGTACGGGACCAAAAGTATTTTTTAAAAGGAAACAACGGATCCTGAATCATAAACTGCGGGATAAAGTGATACCATTTTATACCCGCTTGCGCATAATGCTGTTTGATCTCCGTTTCCATTCCTAATTCTTTAGCAGCAGCGTATAACGCCATGCGCTGGCATTTACTGCCTTTGTAATGTTCTGCGATTTTAGGCGTAAACCCGTGCTGAAACAAGTGATCTTTGATGCGTTTGTAGTTTTGAAAACGCGACCAGACATCCATCGTCACCAGAAAAATATGAATGAAAGAAAACATCAGGCACCACAACCAGAACGCGATGATAAGTATTGTTTTTTCGGTGTAGGCTTCTACAAATTTAGTGTAGTAAAAAACCGTTTCCAGAATAAACAAAAACAACGCGCCATATAAGAGTTTGCTTACATTCCAATAGGAAACAAAGGTGCTGGGTTGTTTAGGTAAATCACTAAAGTGCATGAATAAACGGGCTGAGTGCTACAAGTATACGCATTTACAGGTTTTGATAACAAGAAAGGCTTAGGATTAACGGTATTTTTTAGGGATTAGTAGTGCACAGCGCAATTTTAGAGTATTCTTAAAAATATGGTCAGCGTGCGTACAATTTGATATAAATACTATAAAAGTAGTTTCAAAACTATTTTTGTAGTTTTAAATGAGTATCTTGTAGCCTCATCAATCAAAATATCTATGCGAACCTTTATTGTAAACTTCATTATGTTCATGTTCTGTTTTAATCTTTTTCCGCAAGCAGATACCAATTATAAGATCACGTATCAGCTTACTTACAAGCCGGATAGTACCGATCTGGCTCAATTGAAAACTGAAAATTTTCAGCTCTTTACAAATGCTAAAACCTCATATTTTCTTAGTAATGCTGTGGTCTCAAAAGATTCTACTCGAAGAAATTTTGGGATAGGAGATATAGGCAGTGATGCCTATAAACGTGCTGCAGCATCCTGGGAAACCAACTTTTCTTATAGGATTTATAAAAAGCCGCTAGAAGAGCTGGTTTATCACTGTGAAAAAATCGCAACTGATAATTTTTATTATGCTGAAGACGTACATTTTGATTGGCAGATAGGGCAGGAGACTAAAACTATTGAAGGCTTTAGCACGCAAAAGGCCACAACAAGCTTTGCAGGACGAGACTACACAGCTTGGTTTGCCGCAGCAATCCCGATCTCAGACGGACCGTATAAGTTTTACGGACTACCGGGATTGATCCTCGAAATTGAAAGTACAGACGGCGATTATAGGTTTACGATGATCGGAATTGAAAAGACATCCTTTTATCCGGTTGTAAACACACCTCCAAAATCGCTGCAAAAAGCCACTAAAAAGGAACTCTTAAGGCTGCAACAGGAGTATTATGATGACCCAATAGGCTTTTTAAATAATTGGGTAGGGAGCAACGGTGCTTCGGTACATATAGGTCTTGAAGGTAAAGCTAAACAAGACCACTATGCCAAATATGGGAAACAGTTAGCGCCCAAGATGAATAATTTTATAGAGATCTACTAGCTATGAAGTATAGCTACCTTTTAATATCCCTTTTGCTAAGTTTCAATGGGATCAGAGCTCAGCAACAAGCTGAGGTTGAATATGACTATAAAGCGGTCTATAGGCTTACGTTTCAGCAGGATTCAACCGATATTTCTTCGATAGCGGAGGAAACCGTTTTGTTATACCTCAACCCAAACCAATCCCGGTATTTGAGCTTGGGACAACAGACCAAAGATTCCCTTTTTGCCACGCTCGATCGAAATACTAAAAGTATGGCGCAGTTTAGTCGAATACGAGCGATGATCCCAAAAACGGCATTCAATTACATCATCTTTAAGTCTACCAAAAAACAGCAACTGCTGTATGCTGAAAAAATTGTAAAAGATAAATTTAAATATGTCGAAAATCTACCCTTACAATCTTGGGAGATTCAAACAGAGACTAAAGCGTATTTAGGGTATACGGTGCAACGTGCAACAACTACTTTTGCAGGTAGGAAATATACCGCTTGGTTTACTGCAGCGCTTCCCTTTAGTGACGGACCGTATAAGTTTGGCGGGCTACCCGGCCTCATCCTTGAAATTTATGACGCGCAAAAAAACTATCATTTCAGCCTTAAAGGTTTTGAAAAGCTTAAAGAACCGGTGCAGCCTAATATACGTTTGAACACCTATAAGCGTGTTACAAAAGCCGACTTTCTACAGATTAAGGAGCATTATGAACAAGACCCTTTGGACGCAATGGAGTCGGCTGGAATCAAACTCGATTTTTCTAATAGCAGCTTAAGCCGCGCACAGGCAAAACAGGATTTAAGAGCTTCTCATCAAAAAAAGAACAATGCTATTGAGCTTTTAAATAACTAATTCGTTAGTTTTAACTAAATATGTAGTAGATATGATTGATTTTAAACTTCTAGTTACCATATTAATAACTATGTTTTCTCTGAATACCTTCAGTCAAAACAAACTCAAAGGAAAACTGGAATATAAAGTCACGTATAACTTGAGCTTTCAGCTGGATTCTACAGATGCCAACTCCCGCAAGGCAGAATTGATGATTTTGTATCTGGGGGAGGATTTTTCCAAATACTTAAGTCGGGCAAAAACCATCGCCAACCCAATCGTGGTAGAAGGGAACTCTGCTCATACCTCTCGTAATGCACTGACCAATTTTCATTATGAGATCATCAAAGAACGAGATAAGGACAGTTTATTGTATCTGCTCAAGATTGATAAATCAGATGATCGTTTAGTTTATGCAGAATCTAAGCATCAATTTGATTGGCAAATAGAACAAGAGACCAAGACCATTGAAGGCTTCACTGTACAAAAAGCGATAACAAGCTTTACGGGTAGGGCGTATACTGCTTGGTTTACTACAGAAATCCCGATCTCAGACGGGCCGTATAAATTTAACGGTTTGCCGGGTTTGATCCTTGAGATCACCGATACGCAAGGCTATTGGGATTTTAAATTTGTGGGGCTTGAAAAACTCTCGCCAAAGATCACCTACCGACTCAACCTCAAACAATACGAGAAAACCACAAGACCGGCGCTAGAGAAGCTGTGGCATCGGTATAGACAAGATCCATTTACATTTGGAGGAGGCATACCTGATAATATTACCATAAGTCCGGAGGTTCATAAAAAGTATGTTGAAAGTTTTGCTAAAATGTTAGAGAAAGAAAATAATCCATTAGAACTAAAGCAATAAAGGATTTCCTATGTCAAATTTTAAATTCTTCTCGATTCTAACTTTTATACTGTTTGCTTTGAATAGTAGCTTCAGTCAAAACAAACTCAAAGGAAAACTGGAATATAAAGTTACCTATAAGCTGAGCTTTCAGCTGGATTCTACCGATGCCAATTCCCGCAAGGCGGAACTGATGATTCTTTACTTAGGTGAAGACTTTTCAAAATACCTAAGTCGGGCAAAAACCCTCGCCAACCCGATCGTGGTACAAGGGAATTCTGCACATACCTCGCGCAATGCGTTGCCCCATTTTCATTATGAGATCATTAAAGAACGAGAAAAGGACAGTTTGTTGTATCTGCTTAAAATCCCTAAAATGGAAGATCGCTTTGTCTATGCAGAATCCAAGCATCAATTTGATTGGCAAATAGCGCAAGAGACCAAGACAATTGAAGGCTTCTCCGCACAAAAGGCGACAACCACGTTTGCCGGTCGGGAGTATACTGCTTGGTTTACTACAGAAATCCCCATCTCAGACGGGCCATATAAGTTTAACGGATTACCCGGATTGATCCTTGAGATCACCGATACACAAGGCTATTGGGATTTTAAGTTTGTAGGGCTGGAAAAACTTTCGCCTAAGATCACCTACCGACTCAACCTCAAACAATATGAGAAAACCACCAGGCCGGCACTTGAAAAGCTTTGGCATCGCTACCGAAGCGATCCTATGGGCTATGCTAATAATCCTAATGTTGTTGGAACTCCTGAAGTAGATCAATTTTATCGAGACGCGTTTGCCGAGATGTTACGTAAAGAAAATAATCCTTTAGAACTAAAATAGGTTGAAGCATAGGTTTGGATTGATAGTGCTTATTTGGTGTTGGGTTTCGGTCCTTAATGCGCAAATGATCCTTACGGGCACCGTTAAAGACGAAGCGAATAAAAACCTAAGCGGGGCGACCCTTACCATCAGCAAAGATTCGGTTTCCTCGATTCTGGCCTATGCGATCTCTAAAAGCGATGGAAGCTTTAAAATACGTATCGATAATGCTCCGGAAAAACTCTTTATCAAAGCTTCGTATATAGGCCTTACCACCTTCAAAAAAATACTGGAGCGCAAATCTCAGGAGCTCGAGATCCAACTGCGTCCTTCTTCAGAAGAACTGAAAGAAGTGGTGGTCAAATCAGAAATCATTCAGCGGCGTGGCGATACGCTTAGTTTTTCAGTAGAAGCCTTTAAGGATAAAAACGATCGGGTCATTGCAGATGTTTTACGGAAGATGCCGGGGATTACGATCAAGCCGGGCGGACAAATCTATTATCAGGGTAAACCCATTCAAAAATATTATATCGAAGGGCTAGACCTATTGGAAGGGCGTTACAGCCTCGCCAATGAAAATCTTGCGGCAGACGATGTTTCTAAAGTAGAAATTTTGGAGAACCACCAACCTATAAGAGTATTAGACAGTCTGGAATTTTCTGAACGCGCCTCGCTCAATATCAAACTAAAAAACGACGTCACCCTAAGCGGAACCGCAAAGCTTGGTTTGGGCGCAACTCCGCTATTGTGGGAAGCCAATGTAACCCCGATGCTCTTTAATAAAAAACGCCAGTTTATTGCGAGTTATCAAAGCAACAACACCGGGAAAAATGTAGCCAATCAGGTACGGGATTTCAGCTTCAATCCAGGAGGTTCTACCTACGACATTGCCAAAACAGATTGGGTTTCCTTGCTCAATCCTGCAACGCCACCATTTTCTCAAGACCGCTGGCTCGACAATAATGTGCATTTGGCTTCGGCTAACGGAATTCAGCGATTGAAAAGTGATCTGGACCTCAAACTGAATCTTTCCTATCTCAACGATTACCAGCAACAACAAGGGAGCACACAGACTACCTTGTATACGCCGCAGGATACGGTTTCGATTTCCGAAGTACTAGACAACCGCCTGTTTATAAAGAATGTTCAAGGCAAGGCTACGCTGGAACAAAACACCAAAAAGAATTACCTCAAAAACCAATTGGAGTTTAATACCTATCGAAATACTGAGCGGGGAATGTTGCAACGCACGGATGCAGCGATTGCACAACACTTAAGCACTCCATTTTACGGATTTAAGAATAATTTTGACCTCTACAAAACCTTTGGAAAGCAATTGGTACGCTTCAGTTCGAATACCGGTTTTTCAGAATCTGATCAATTTTTACGGGTGCGGCCTGGGCAGTTTGAAGACTTTTTAAATGCAGGGAATCCGTATGCGGAAAGTCTGCAGAACATCACATCCAAAAAATTATATACCGACAATTCAGCAGGAATGACCAAAATGCTGGGCAAATTTACCACCACTTTAAAACTGGGCGTAGCGCTTCAGAAGGAGTCGTTAACAAGTGATTTGGTTCTGGATGATAGTGATACCCCATTAGGAAATGCTTTTCAAAATGATACCGATTTTAAAACTTCAGAAGTTTACCTCAAGCAAAGTTGGCGCTTTAAGAATACTTCAGAAACCTGGAACATCAGACTAGGCGTGCCGGTGGCTTTTAAAGCATTTGACTTAGAAGGAAGCAACGCGCAAGCGCTTGATGCCTTTGTGTTTGAACCTTCGGTATATATTCAGCACAAACTGGCGGCCAAATGGGAGCTTTCGATCTCAGGAAATCTGGATTATAACTTTGGCGGACTCGAGCGCTTGTACCCTGGATTTATTCTCACCAATTACCGAAACTTGCAACGCTATAACGCGCCTATTTTGGAGCAAGTGACACAGAATTATTCGACGTCTTTAAATTATAGAAACCCGATCAAACGACTCTTTGCCAAGGCTTCCTACAGCTATGGAAAAACTAAAAATAATTTGCTCTTTGGCAGTCAAATAGATCCTAACGGTACCAGCATTCTCGAAGCGGTGGTGCGGGATAATTATGCCAATAGCCACCGATTTAATGTTGAAGCTAGTAAATATTTGAGCCGACTTAATACTTCCCTCAAGCTGAATGCTTCGTATAGCATTTCAGAACGGGAGCAGTTGCTCAATGCAACTTTAGTCAAAAATGAGAATACCAATTTTAACCTGAATGGAAGTTTAGAATCTGAATTGAGTGCCTGGTTAAGTTTGACGTATTCCGGAAGCCTAATGTTTTACAATTCGAAGCTGAACAACTCAGAATTGCAGCAACTCAACACGCAGCAGCATAATGCTGAAGTGTTCTTTTATCCTTGGGAAAATCAATACTTCAGTTTGGGTGGCGAATACTTTAAAAACTCGCTTACCGAAGCCAATCGTAATTACTTTTTAAACCTGAGTTATCAATACACCTTTACCAAAAGGAAGATCGACTTGAAGCTCAGCTGGAATAATATGCTGAATACTGAAAATTTCATCAATGCGTCGAGCAGCGAATTTTACATCATCCAAACCCGTTATGTATTGCGGCCTTCTCAGGTTTTGGCAAGTGTTTCATTTAACTTTTAATCCACTTTGATCACTTGCGTTTGTGGGGAGATCCCATTTTCATTAAAGGCTTCGATCGAAAAGTAATAGGTCTGATCCCTGTCTAAACAACGCATAAAGAGTTCGTGCTCGTCATAAACCAACCACGACTGATATAGTTTATCAGGTGCAATACCCCAACGGATGTTATAGCCTTGTGCATTTTTGACAGTGTCCCAAGTAAGTTGCG
Organism: Leeuwenhoekiella blandensis MED217; assembly: GCF_000152985.1. Lineage (GTDB taxonomy): Bacteria > Bacteroidota > Bacteroidia > Flavobacteriales > Flavobacteriaceae > Leeuwenhoekiella > Leeuwenhoekiella blandensis. The sequence continues at coordinate 1,240,990 of NZ_CH672395.1, forward strand.
CATCCCTGCGGTCGGTTTGTCGGTCTACTTCAAAGCCGTTTACCTTAGCCGGCTTTTTACCATAGCCTGTACCAAAAACGCGAATTTCAGAAAGCGCGAGATTGTTTCCGGGAACTTCAATATTCCTATAGCGCACATACTTAGCTTTTACCGGTTGATTGAGTACCAAATAGGCATTGGGCGTGTCTTTATAACTTTTAGAACGATCGATAACCGTTTGCCAGTTTGCACCATCTTCTGATGTTTCAATGATGAATCTATGTTTTAAGCCTTCCACACGCGTATAGATCCCGCTTTCGTGATCGTGAAAATTCAGCTGTAGTGCATATACGTTTCCGGGTTGAATCATTTTAATCGTTACCCATTGTTTAGCATCATTGGCTTCAGCAACCCAAAACGACTTCGGGTTTTCATCGGTCAATACTTCAGAAAGAATACTTCCGTCAGCATTGGTTTTTTGAGGCAATTCGGTGACTTCAAAAGCTCCATCAGTGATCGTGCTTTTGGTGATTTGCAATTGCGAGGACGAAACGGTCACCTTCCCTTTATACGATAATAACATCCAGCCGTTGTGTTCACCGGCTTTGGTAGGATGGCTCGGTGCAAAACGCGGATAATCCCCATAGCTGGTGTTGGAATACATGAGTCCGTCTTCATCAAAATACGTTGGAAACATACACAGGCGGCGCTCCCAATGCGAGTTAGAAGCCAACGCCATCGTCGCAAAATGCCAGTACTGCCCGTTGGTTTGCTTTACTGTGATCCCGTGGCCCGCTCCGTTGGTAAAGCCTCCGGGTTTAAAACTCATCGGGTTGTTGGGCATATATTCAAACGGACCTAGCGGCGTTTCGCCCACATAGACCCCGTCTCCATAGACATTGAATTGCGTTCCCGGTGCTGCGTATTGCAAATAATACTTACCCTCGTGTTTGGTCATGGAAGCGCCTTCCATATAGCCTTCTTTAAGTGTAGGGTGAAAGTTGTTTTCGCCAAAACGCTCCCAGCCGTGGGCTTCCTCATCCAGATTGATGAGGTCCTTTTTAACGCCGGTTTCCAGCATACGATCGTCTTTATCCAGCATTTTTACGCGAATAGGATGCACATTAGAAGAACCCCAGTACAAATAGGTCTTCCCGTCATCGTCGATAAACAATTCAGAATCCTGAATATTATTGCTTATAGAAGCTACCGGATTCCATAGGCCTTCCTTGGGATTATCGGTGTATAGAATGCTTCCATAGCCAGCAGGATCTCCGGCAAAATAAACCAGCGAATCCTTATAATTAAATGCGGTAGGGGCGTTGCTTCCCTCAAAAAACCACTGCTTGGGTTTAATGAATTCCCAATTAACCAGATCGGTAGAATGCCAATAGCCAAATGAGCGGGTGACAAACAGATAGTATTCCCCGCGGAATTGGATCACCGCAGGATCTGCACCCGAGCGGTACGAAATATTCTTACTCGAATTGTAAACCATATAGGTATAATCAAGATCTAAGGGATTGATATAGCTTTCAGGAATCACGGCTTGCGCCCAACTCGACGAAGTAAGGAGCGAGAGGAGTAGGATAGGAAGTAGCTGTAGTTTTTTCATAGGAGTGTTGATCTTGGTAAAAAGAACAGGGCTTAGGGAGCATAAGACCCATAGCGAAACAAGCCCGGGCTGCAACCCAAGTTTTAAGGTAAAGATAGCGTATATTCTTTGGAAGACGGGCGGAGAAGGGGAGTATGCAGGCTCCATACACCTATCAAACCCAAAGCAACACACCAAAAGTTGAGCTAACCTGCTTGCTGTTAAAGACCTAGGCTGTATTTTAGCTGAGCATAAAACAATAGCCTAGTTAAAAAGCATGGCCCTTTCAGCAAAAACCAACTATCATCTGAAACGGATTCTACCCATTGGGCTCATTTGGCTCTTTATTGGATGGGCTTTTTTATGGAGTGAATATGCCGTGCTGGGAGACGGAGCAAATACGCCCGAATCTGCCATACGCATCACCCCGCGCATTATCGTTTTTGCGAGCATCAGTGTGTTTGCCGTTGGCTGCCTGGTAGGATTTATCGAAGTGCGTTTGATCAATAAACTTTTCGCTAAAAAAAGCTTTCCGCAAAAGTTAGTCGGTAAGTTTCTGCTTTACGCCATCCTGATGTTTTGCATTATGTTGGTCTTCTTTATATTGGCTGCCGCAATTGAGCTACAGGAATCGATCTTCAGCAAAAACGTATTGGACCGCTATGTGCTGTTCTTTTTCAGCATCACCCATATCAGTACAGCAGTGCAGTTGCTCTTCTCTTTGATCGTATCCCTGCTGTATGCCGAGATCAGTGAAAATATAGGCCAACACGTATTGCTCAATTTTTTTACGGGGCATTATCATAAACCGAGGGTGGAGCACCGCATGTTTATGTTTGTCGATATGAAAGACTCTACCAGTATTGCAGAAAAGATCGGGCACAAGACCTACTTTAAATTGCTTAAGGACTATTACCAGAGTTTTTCGGAGGCCATCATCAGGAATTATGGCGAGGTCTACCAATATGTGGGAGACGAGATCGTGATCACCTGGAAGCTGCAGCGCGGACTCCAAAACAACAACGCGCTCCAATGTTTTTTTGAGATGAAAGCCGCATTGCAAAAACGACAACACCGCTTTAAGAAGGAATACGGCCTGCTTCCCGATTTTAAGGCCGCTTTGCATATCGGCCAGGTGACTACCGGGGAAATAGGAGCGTTAAAAAAGGATATCTTTTTTACCGGAGATGTACTCAATACCACAGCACGTATATTGAGTTTGTCTACCGAATTACAACAGGATTTTTTGATTTCCGAATGCCTTGCTAACCAACTTAAAGTCCCGGAAAATCTATGCTTAACCGACCTTGGCATTCAAAGCTTAAAAGGGAAAACCTTGCCGATTCGTATTTTTGCGATTAACATTAAAGAGCCGCTAACTTAGGCCTTAAAGCCACCCAACGCCCAGGCATCCCCCAGGCAAAGCCTAGGATGGTGTATGAAGAGTGTATGAAAACAGCTTTTTTTAGGCTGGAATTTCACATTTTGTTAACACACAGTAAAGTGCTGAATTTTTGAGGGGTAAAGGAGTCTTTCTTTCAAACGGGTTCTTCTCTTTGGAAAATGCTCAAGAAAAGTTTAATATCTTGAATGTAAATTATAACAGAGTATAGCAGAGTCATTTAATGATAGATATACGACGTATATTTATGTTTCGGAGGATAGTCTGAACACTCTTACTAAGACTACCAATTAAAAATTGCAGGAGGTCAAAATATCTATTCCTTTGGCGAGTATTTATCAGATAATAATAATGAGAAGACAATTGAAAATGTACTTGAACATTAAAATCATGAAGACCTTGATTCATTTATTCATGTTCTTAATAGGCACTGCCTGTTTCTCACAAGTTAAAGAACATCAGCCCGGCGTAATACTAAAGGATGTTCACTATGCTCCTGTAAGTGATGTAGTGGTTTTGGAGCAGAGAGATGAGGTGTATTCTGCAGATACCTCAGGTAAAATTATAGTACATGATCAGCAGTCGGGTAAATACTTATCAACCTTTAAAGAAGCAGATAATTATCCCATAGCTCAATTACTAAAGCTAAATGACAAGCAATTGACCGTTATTAAAAAGTTTTCTATAACGCCTAACCAACCGGTTGATTCTGTATATTCTTATGATCTTGATACTAAAAAGATAGTATCAAGATTTGCTTTTAAAGGAACTTTAAATGGAAAAAGTAATGAAAATTATATTGCTGCGGTAGTCGACGCTGATAGTCAAAATGGGATGGTTCTTTTTCAAAAAGACCCTTTTATTCAATTAGATCCTATAAAAACGAGTAAAACAGTACGAGACATTTCGTTTGCACCCAAGGATTCTATATATGCATTCACGCAGAATATCGGGTTTGATTATAAGAACGAATTGGTGGTTCAAAGATTTAATGGTGAGGTTTTACATAAGGAAGAACTTAAAGAAAGTGGCACAACGTATAGGGTGCTTTTTGAAAGTCAGGAGTCATTTTTACTTTTTCAATACGATCAAAATTTAAAGTCTCTGAGCATTTTTAGATACCAAATAGATGGTTTTGTAAAAAATACAGTTTTAGAGACATCATTTTTTACCACTGATTTACGCTTAGAACTATCAGCTGATGGGGATCAATGGGTTGTGTTCTCAGACACAAATACCTTGGAGACTCCCCTAGTGTATGGCCGTCGCATTAAGGACTATTATACCCTTTCAGAATTAAAAATAGAGAAACCCTTAAGTTACCTTTACATAGCCAAACCAAATTTGATTAGAGGCTTTATCACCTCTGATCCGGGGCGTGATGAGCCTCATACAAGTATTGAATTTAATACGCTTACCAACCAATCTCTTGCAACGGGTAGGTCTTTGGCATATGGTGATAACCGTGCTTTTTTTCTATCCAATGGGGATTACATTCTGCAAGAATACCTTTCAAATTTTGAAACTAATATTAGATATTACAAGGCGTCTACCTTTCAAAATAAATATAAGCGATTAAAATTTGGAGACTGGCTCAAACTCAATCAAGGTATTGATCTTTATGACAGGTATTTTGATAAAGGCCAACAAGAGTTTCATCATAATAGTATAGCATTTTTAGGGGAATATAAGGACCAACTTAGACTTATTGACTATAATTTAGATAAGGATACGTTCTCTTACCTGTCACCGGTTTTAAATAAGAGGAAGAGCATAGTTGATTATAGTAGTATAAAAAAACTGGCTATTGTTGTAGACCAACCTTTTTCAATTACTGAATATCCTAGTTTAAGAACTTTGGAGGTATGTACCGAGAAGAGATGCGTTCCTATGGAAGGCTTGTTTCAAAAAGCGGCATTGAGTGAAAACGGGGAGCTTCTTGCTACTATTGATCAAAATTTCTTATTTGAGATACGCAGTGTGCAGTCAATGCAAAGTATCTATAAAGAGCAGCTGATTGAAAAACATCAGTATAAGCTTCTTTCTGTGGATACGACGTCTTTTGCTCTAGCAGTACAACCCCCTTTTAGATTTGACCAATGCGTGAAGTATACGGTGTTCTATGACGTAGATGAACATCAAGATGTAAAGTCTCAAAGAAATGAATGTTTTGAGATCGATGCTTTTACTTTTCAGAACAGCAAGCTTGCCATAGCCGTCGATAACCTCGGAATTTTTATTGACGATCGGTTAATCCCAATAGATCAGGCTAATCCCACGGTTGAACTCTCTTTTAATAAAGATGCCAGTCTGTGTTTCGTGAGCCATGCAAAAGGGAATATTGATATATACGATACTACGAACTACGTTAGGAAAGCACAGTGGATTCTCGAGAATGATGAACGCCAAATGCTGGTAAGTGATTCGGGATATTATTTCGCCAATTTTGAGGCAAGTGATTTGTTGACTCTTGATCAAGAGGCCAATGGCAAGATCAGCGATTATCTAAAGCCTGACGAGGTACTCAAAGTGCTGGGCGAAATTGATCAAGAATACCTCGCAGCAATCGGAAAAGCAGAAGAACTAAGAGCAAGGGCCATAGCAACTCAACAGGCTTCCGTTGATGTTGATATCAACGCTATTCAACTTAATGGTAGTGCCAGTTTAACAACAACAAAACTTGAAAATACGATAAGTTTTGACTTCAATGGAACTCCCGAAGAATTAATTTTTAAACACAACGGAGTGAAGTTGAACAGTGAGCAATGGCACGTAGCCGGAGAGCAAATCAACCTTGATTTTGAAGTAGTAGATACACTTAATTATATAGAGATACTAGACCAGAAAACCAATAATCGAATACTAAGAGCTACAATAAATTACGAGGGTCCTACATTGGAGCCTACGCTTCATGTTTTGGCAGTGGGTGTGTCGCAGTACCGGCAAGCTAATAATAACCTGACCTTTGCAGATAAGGACGCTCTTGATATAGCGAGGTTTTATGGGGATATCCCTAAAGAGGATATTCAAGCCTATTATGACAAATTTTATGCAGAACCCTTGAGTATTCATAATGTTAATGGTGATCTTCAAATGGAAGTCATTAACAGGTTTAGAGAATCCCGTCCATATTTAGAGTATCTAGGGGCAGGTGGCCGTTACTGGTATACCTATGACGCCATTGAAGAGCGCTTTCTATTATATGATTTTAAAAATGCTAAGGTTTCTACTATGCACTTACCGCCTAAGGAGAAGATTGCACCATTATTCTCCGGGAAAGATAATTTTATTAGAACTGTTGATGGCGATGCATTCTATTTTTTGAGTAACGGTAAATGGAACCGGTATGATTTGATAAATAATTCTTTCAAACCAATCGATTTTAGTTTTGATGTTGACCTGCAATATAACAGTACGAATCTCTACCCGCTTAGCGACGAGAGGTGGTTCTTTTACGAGCCTAACTATGATGGCTTAAAGACCAATGTGACCATTACGATATATGATGGTAAGAATAAACAAACGATCAACAGCGCGATAGAAAATGACCAAGGACTCACCTTATTAAAGGTCTCATCAGATGGCTCTCATTTTTTATATAAGGATTTTTTTGAAGGACTTTATCTCTATCGTTTAGAGAATAAATCCTTTAGCTTAATTTCTGCCAGTAAAGAAATTTCAACGGCAACATTAGATAAATACTACATCAATGTAAAAGAAGGTACGATCTCCCGATCTAACGATTCTTATGAGAAGGATCAAAGGCGACTGATTTGGGAAAAATATGATTTTGATTTTCAACTTCTAAAGCAAAAGAGGCTCTTGATCGACATGAATAATGTGTTGGATGCTGTTGTCGACGCTGGTGAGTTATTTGAACTTAGACAAAGGAAAAGTTTAGCTAATAAAGATCAAGTGCTTTTATTGAATAAAGAAGATGTTTACGCGAAAGCGGGGAAGCCAGCTTCTTTCAAAAAAACAAGAGTTACGTATTTATTGAACGAACAGGCCACAAAAAAGGCAATAAAGCAAGCGCTCCAAAGCTTAAAATCTAAAGTGGGGCCCCAAGACCAAGTGATCGTATTTTTCGCAGGTCATGGAGTATTGGATCAAGAATTGAACTACTATTATGCACCACATGATATGGATTTTAATAAGGTAAAAGATTATGGGGTTTCTTTTGACGCTATCATTGCTTCTTTAGGGGAAACGCAGTCTACCAAAATGCTTTTATTGATGGATACCTGTCACTCAGGAAATACGCTGGATATGGATGCTTATGAGATTACTCAGACCAAGGGAAAAGATGGTGAGCGTGGTCGTATTGCCAAGAAGATAGGGAAAACGAAAAACCCTATTAAAGTAAGCGATGTGGTAACCACGTTATTTGATAATTTGAATACGGTTAATGGAGTGACGGTATTAGCTGCATCTTCAGGTCAGGATGTAGCTTTTGAAGCTAGAGATTTGAGTAATGGCGCTTTTACAACCGCGTATTTGCAAGAGGTAAAGTCTAGATCGAATAATAGCATGCAATTACAAGCTGAAGATGTGCCGGCAGTAAGCCTTTCGCCAAAGTTTATCAGTGACCTACGCGTCAAGATCTTAGAACTTACTCACAATAAACAAGAAATGGACATAAGAGAAAGAAACGAGCTTACCACAATACGCTTGTGGTAAGGATGCTTGTTGATACGCGCTAATAGTGTTCTTTAAGACTTTAAAAGCGCCCCATTAAAGAGAATACATAGAAAGCGGTAGGAGACTATGAGATGTATATGAATTTTTATCTAAAGCAAAATCTTCGGTTGATTTAGTGCATTTCTGACCATCAGGATAGGTTGAATGCTGTTCAACAGCACCTGAGTTCCCTAAGGCTTGAATATTGTCTAATGCGTTAATCTTGCAAAGATAAGGGGGAGTTTATAGGCTTTAGGTAATTTATATAAAAGTGCAACTATTTTCCGATACAATATCTAACTTTCCTTTGTTTACAGTAGTTTAAAAGGCTTGAGGTGTAAATGAGGTGCAAAAGGAAAAATTGTTGATAAAATTAATACAAACAACCTCAAAATTAATGTTGAGTGAAATTTATGTAGTAAAGATAGTTTATAATCATACAATATTCCCGAAAGTTAAACTCGTAAAATACTTCCATCAAAAGACTACGGCATAAAGCCATCGCTTCTGCCACTACTCATTTATTCCGTTTCCTTTTGAGCCAAGATTTTATCTTCCGTTTGGTTTCTGCTCAAATATTGTTTAATCAAAAATTTGAGTATTATGACAACAAAAGTGAGTACAACAAAGAAGCGCAATAGAGCAAAATCTACTGCTAAGAAAGAAGTAAATGGAAAGAAATCATCCGTACATCAAATTCAGAATCTGTCCATCGGCAACATCAAGCCTGACCCAGAACAGCCGAGAAAGACATTTAACGAGGATGCGTTAAAGCAGCTTTCTGAGAGTATCGAAAAGCACGGTGTGTTGCAACCAATTACGGTTAGGCAACTAAATGGCCACTACGTCATCGTGATGGGCGAAAGAAGGTATCGTGCAAGTAAATTGGCAGGTAAGAAGACTGTGCCCTGTATCGTAAGAACTTATGAGAACAATGATGTTCTGGAAGTTCAAATCATCGAAAATCTGCAAAGACAGGATGTCGAGCCTACCGAAGAAGCTGAGGCGATTGCTTACCTGAGCGAGAGATATGTACCTACCGAAATTGCAAAGCGATTGGGTAGAACGAATAACTTTATCAGACAACGCCTAAAACTGGCAGGTTTGATTGAAGGTTTTAAACAATTTGTCCGCAATGGCGAAATGACTATTTCTTTGGGTGTTGGTGTTGCACTTTTTGAACCAGAGGAACAACAGATGATGTTGGAAACGATGGGCGAAGATTTTAATGCACATCAAATCAATAGGATGATTAAAGACCAGACCTTTGACTTGGAAAAGGCATCTTTTGATGTAACTGATAAGAAGTTGGTGCCGAAGGCTGGATCTTGTGTAGAATGTCCGTTCAATGCGGCCAATCAAGGTAATCTGTTTGGCGACGGTAAAATGGTCTGTACCAAAGCAACTTGCTTTGAAACAAAGAAAAGCAAGTCGTTCTTGAACTTGATTGAGAAATCGAAGAAAGAGAATATTCTCTTGATTCCTGAAATACGACAGTACTGGGCAGATGACGAAAACAATCAGCTCATTATTTCACAGTTGGAAAAGAATGGTTTGAAAGTCTATTTACTGGATGATGTTGAAATCATCGAAAATCCAATTGAGCCAACAATTGAGGCCATCAAAATAGAATATCAACATTACGATTATTCAGAAGATGAATTAAAAGCTGAGCTTAAGGAAGCCATTGAGAACTACGAAGAAGAATTAAAAAATTACAATTCAGCAACTGACAATGGATTTGTAAATGGCATCGTTTTCCATCCTGAGACCTACCAAAACAAAAAAGTGTTTGTCAAGGTCATTGAAAAGTCAAAAGATAAATCCACGGAATATTCTGCACCATTGGCCAACAGAAAAATGGCAGATTGTACACCCGAAGAACAAATCGTGAAAATCAACGAAAGGGAAATCCGCAAGAAGCACATCGAGAACAACAAGCAGTTTGAAGAAGTTGTCCAGATGATTCGTGAGACAGACTATATCGATACCAAAAAAACACTTTCGGTAGATGAAATGGTTGCCTTTTCAATTTCGCTATTTGAAAACAACGTCGATTATGTAGGTCGGCAAAAGCACTTTTCCAAGTTTTTAGCGGGTACTTCGAAGATGACAGATGTTGAAGTTGTTGAACATTTCAAGAAGAATTTCAAAAAGGAAATTTTCCACAAATTGATTCGCTACATACTTACGAGACAAGTCCATTTTGGTGAAAGCAACCACGTCAACAATCTGACGAATATTTCATTCTACAATGCGATGCAGGGATATTACAAATCCAAAATTGCAGGCATTGAGAAGGAATATGCCGAAAAACGAGACAAGCGTGAAGCACGTTTGAAAGAGCGCATCACAATTCTTGAAAAGAAAATTCAGGAACTCAACGATTAGCTTTTGTTGTTTTGAAGAAGGGTCGGCATTTGTGCTGGCCCTTCTTCTTTTTTATGATAGTACCTAAAAATGTATTTACGAGGAAGTGGTTATCAATCAATAGTTAGCGCAAAGGTAAACTCGTAAAATACACCCATCAAAAGACTACGGCATAAAGCCGTTGCGCGCATTCCATTCCTCATTTATTCCGTTTCCTTTTGAGCTGTGATTTTAGCTTCCGTTTGGGTACTGCTCAAATATTGTTTAATCAAAATATATCATTATGAAGGAGTATCCAACAAGCCCAAAATTTCGCTACAAGAAGCTGAGGCACATTATCAATCCAACAAAAAAAAATACACGATTGAAGGTGCAGAAAGCCATTTGGCCTATTACAGAGAAAAGTATCCAGAGTATTACGCTGTGCTATCACAAAACGTTTAACCTAAAATTCAAAAGTTATGTATTTACAAAATTTGCAACAAGATGAAATTTTCGTTTCCAATGAAATGAAATCCTTGAAAAGTCTGACCCAGATGGAATCCCGACGAGGGCTTGAAAATGCCATCATCTCAAATGGAAAAATCGTTAACGTGGTATCGAACAGTTACGGGCACATTCCGAATCAATTGTTCTTCAGGAAAGCTGAAGAAATGTTGACCGATGCACAACTGAACTTCCACAAGCGCACCATCAATAAAAACGATAGGTCGTTCATCACAGACTTCATCATCGACGATAAAAGCCAATTTACGGTCAAAAACGATAAGGATTTGATACTTCCGATGCTTCGGTTCAAAAACTCTTATGATGGTAGTGAAAAGACCTCTGGCCATTTTGGGTTTTATAGAGAAGTGTGCTCAAACGGTCTGCACGTTTCACAAGCAGAAATTGAGTTTTCCATCAAGCACAGCAGGAACAATACCGACCTCATTATGCCGAGGTTGAACAATCTGTTCGATAAGTTTCTGGATAATGAGTTCTACACCATTACCAAGAAATTCGATAAAATGAAGGAATTTAAAATCATCGACACACAAGAGTTTGTGAAAGCAGTTCTCGATAAAACAAAACTTTTTAGATACGAGTGTAGCGACAAGAACAGCGACCCTTCAAAAAAGTCTCGTGAAGTCATTGAGATATTGAACCACGAAGCCTTGTTGCTCAATGAAGAACCGAATCTTTGGCTGGGCTATAATGCATTCAATTCTGTACTTCATAATGTTTTGAAGAAAAGTTTCGGCCAACAAGAACGGTTGGATAAAAAGCTGTTTGATGAAGTCTATGCTATGGCATAAATTAAATAAAGGTTTGTCCAGTACCTTAAACTGGATGGCTATATGGTAAGCATTTACTTCCAATCCCACTCAGCACATTCCCCTTCATTCCGTTACTCTTCATTTCGGGAAAAGAGCTTCACTACAAAGGTCTTGGACACAATCCCTAATTTCAGCTTTCCATTCCGTTAACCCTTTCCGCTATGCTGGAAAGGAACACTACATTCCCGAGCCAAAATTGTGAATAGAGTCCGCTTTTTCATCGGAAAGCCATCACTTCGATTTTATTAACAGGATTTTCGGTGCGGTCTTCTTGAGCCGTCACTCGAAAATCCTTAAAAACCAAACCGCTGTCTTACACATTTTAAGGGGTTTATAATGGATAAAGCCTTTGTTGTTTTTCGGGGCGTCGAAAAACAGGAACGACATAACCAATTCTAAATTAAACCCAGCCACTCATTTCGCTTAACTGTCGGTACGCTCAAATCGTAACCGGATTTAAAAGAATTGCTAATGCCCTTATGGAACTTGTCAAGACTGTACAAAGTTTTAGTGAAAAATAAGGAATCTACTTCCTTGAATCCCACAAAACGGCGGGATTACTACGTCGCAAACACACCTGATTTATTCCCTAAAAGTCTTGACAAAACCCACTCTATCCATTGTGCGATGCACGAAAGAAAAGAACAAACACCCCTTAAAATTTAATCTGAATTGAAAAGGGAAATATTAATCAAGCCTTTAAAGGGCATTTAAAACCATTTAGTTATGAGTTCTATTAGAAATCACGTACAGTTGATTGGAAACGTTGGACAAGAGCCAACCATTACGAACCTTGAAAGCGGAAAGAAAGTAGCCCGCTTCTCACTCGCTACGAACGAGTATTACAAAGACAGCAAAGGCGAAAAGCAAACGGACACCAACTGGCATACCGTAGTGGCTTGGGGCAAGACTGCTGAAATCGTTGAGAAATATGTCGAAAAAGGCAAAGAAGTAGGAATCACGGGAAAACTAAAGACCCGAACCTATACCACGGACGATGGAAACCAACGCTATGTTACCGACGTGGTAGCAGATGAAATCCTTTTACTTGGAAGCAAAAGCGACAAGTAATCTTCAAAATTAAAGAGGGTGTTTCCGTCGAAAGATGCACCCTCTTTTTCATTATCCATTAATTAAAATTAAGATAACAATGAAAGCACAAGTTAACGAAATCAAAGAGCGGTTGCAATATTTTAATGGAACAGAAATGTTCTATCAAATCCCGCTATTGAAAACACGATTTACCGATGGATTGAAATATCTTTCCGAGGTTGCCGAATGTTTTTGGCTTATTACGGATGCTTCCGTAATTGCAAAAAGTCTGATGAACCGAAGCGAATTTATAACCATCGACTTTAAAAGGTTGCCCGAAGAAAAACAGGATTATTCGGGTTACGAAGCCGAAATAATTTACAGCGATGGAAACGATAACATTTTGGAAAAACACGGCTATCGTGCCACCGATTTTCCACTCGATGAACTGCGGTTGTTTTTTGTAAATGATACGCTGATGTCACCAAGTGAATATTAAAATCTATCGCTATGGTATATCTCAATTTTACAGACTTGAGCGAGGAAGCTCAAAACCGACTTTTGGAAACGTCCAAAGAAGATGTGAAGCGAAAATTTGGGGATAGCATTCGCAAATACGTAAAAGAAAATTATGGCTGTTTTGAAACGTTGATAGAGGAAGAAGCACTTAGAAATTTATATTCCTATACCTACGTTTTCAATATATAGTTTTCGGCAAAAATGAAGCAAGCACCTCTAAAATTTTAGAGGTGTTTTTGTATGCAATTACATCTACATCAAAAAAAATTACTATTTTTATTTGGCTGAAATTCAGCATTCAAATTAAAGTAAGGTTATCCACTTTTCGACTTTCGCCGATACCCTTACACATCGAATAAATAACATATCGGAAAATCATTTTCCCTGAAAATGGCAATCGGCTTTTTAGCCGGATTGTATGGATTTTTGTCACGCGCAAGCGTGACGAAAAGGAATAGCAAGAGGGTAACGGGCTGCGCCGCGTTACATATTCCATTTTCGTTTTAATCCATTGATTTTTAATTAGTTAAAAACAAAAAGGATTTAAAATTTCCAACAATTTGCGTCAAATGGTCTTGGAACACCAGTAAACAGGGATGGATTTACGTCAAATCTTTAAAAAAGCGAAAGGAAATGGATTCATTCATCACTATCAGGTTCAAAAGAAAAACTGCCAAGCGGTTTCAGGAATTTTCAAAGATGCACTTTAAAACACACACCGAAGCGATGGAAAACATCCTTGATTTTTTCCTATATAATGAGATTTCCCCAAAGGAAAAATTGGGACCAACAGGACGTACTATCGAGGCTAAATTACTCAAAAGAATCAATGCGGTCATCGCCATAATGCGTGATGTAGAAAAAACCCAAACCAAACCTACGGTCGCAATGTTGCAATCCCTTTTTGTGATGGAAGAACCTAACAAAAAGCCATTGATAGTTGAAAAGAAATATGCCGAAGAAAAGAAAGAAGTACGCTTCCGCGAAAGGCGTAACATTAAGAACGAACTATAATTTTTTCAGCTATGTATATCACAATAACACCTCAAAAAATGGGCGGTAATTTTTCCAAAAGTTCGGCAGATTTTGTTGGCTATTTAGAGAAAGAAAATCAAGGTCTGGAACAACAGGATATGGAACATTTTTTCAATCAATACGGCGATGAGATTTCTGCTGAGGCAGTCATTAGGGAAATCGATGGGAATACCGCAAAATTGGAAAAACACGAACCAAGATTCTATTCAATTACTATTAGTCCTTCAAAATATGAATTGCAAAAACTTCAGAACAGCAGCGAAGATTTAAAACGATACACCAGAGAACTGATGAAAGATTATGTGGCTTCATTCAATAGGGAAATCAAAGGGCGACCGGTTAACATCGATGATATAAAGTACTACGCAAAAATAGAGCATCAACGCACATTTAAAGGGACAGATTTTCAGGTAAAAGAGAACCAACCGTATGCCACGAAAATTCTTCAGCTCAAAACGGAAATCCGAAACGTTCAGGAAGGACGAGCTGAGGGGAATATTAAAAAGATGAAAAAGGAAATAGCAAAATTGGAAAAACAAGCGCCCCACCAACAAAACGGAAAACGGATAGTCCAGGGAATGCGAAAAGATGGAAACCAGAGCCACATCCATATTGTCGTTAGCCGTAAGGATGCGTCCAACAGATTCAGTTTATCGCCAGGAAGCAAATACAAAGCATCCGATGTGAAGTTGAATGGGGAAACCGTAAAACGGGGTTTTAACCGAGACAAGTTTTTTGAAAGAGCAGAAAAAACATTTGATAAGACTTTTGGCTATAAGCGAAACTTTGCCGAGACCTACAAAGCCCGAAAGGATTTTGTTAAAAATCCCAATCTCTATTTCGCCGCCTTGATAAAACTTCCAGCTAACGAAAAAGCCTTGGCTTTTAAAATGATAGCAAAAACCGGATTGCCGATAGTGCCAAATATTCCAGTTAGTCAAACACAGGTTGCACTTCGGGTTCTTAAACGGTTGAGACGTGGTGCTGAAATAGCAATCAAATCAAGTTCCATTGGAATTTAATGTGTATGCAGGTGGATAATCTCATAACGATACTTTCAATTATTGGTCTGGCCAGTTGTATTTTCTATGCAGTTTTTCGGATAAGTCGGTATGCATTCATCATTAATTTTCTTGTGCTTGGTGCGATGGTATTTTATTTGAACGAGGAAAACCGACTGATTCTGATTTCTCTCTATCTGGGTTGCCCTCTCATATTAATTAACATAGGAATGTATGTGTTCCTGCATAAAACTGACAAGCCGACAAATGGCGATAGCAAATATCAGGTCAGCTTTACCACCACTAAGGGCAATTTCAAACTGGATAACATCAAACGTGGTGCATCCATCATCGGTTCCGCTGGAAGTGGTAAGACCGAAAGCGTTGTGTATGGATTTCTGAAACACTTCCGGAAAGATAGCTTTTGCGGAATTATCCACGACTATAAGGATTTTGAACTGACCGAAATGGCATATCCACTTTTCAAGGATAGCGATATCCCGTTTAAGGTCATTTCCTTTGATAAAATCATTCACAGGGTAAATCCTATCGCGCCACGCTATTTAGAGAACGAGGAAAGCGTAAACGAGGTGTCGAGAGTGTTAATCGAAAACCTTTTAGAGCAAAGAGAAAGCGGAACAACAGGAACAACAAAGTTCTTTAACGATGCAGCTGAAGGTTTGATTGGTGGGTTGATTTGGAAACTGAAAACCACCTATCCACAATTATGCACACTTCCACATTTAATTGCCATCTACCAATATCTGGACACGGACAGCCTTATCCAGTTCTTGGAAACCAATACCACATCAAGGGCAATGGCAGATGCTTTTATAAGTGGAAAGGATTCGGATAGACAAACGGCTGGTGTAAAAAGTACCCTGGCCAATGCGCTGAAACGCATTAGTACACAACGGATTTTTATGGCGTTGTCCGCGGATGAAGTGCCGCTCAATATAAACAATGAGCAAAATCCAGCGGTCATTTCAATAGTCAACAACCCGAAATTTGAAACATCATATTCGCCTGTTATTGCCACCATTATTCACACCATAACCAAACAAATGAGCGTGCGAAACAGCAAGCCGTCTTTTTTGCTGATGGAAGAAGCGCCAACCATACGGTTATTGAATATGCACCGGATTCCGGCCACGCTTCGGAGTTATGATATTGCCACTATCTATGTGATGCAGGACAAGATCCAGAACGATATGATGTATGGCGATAAGGCGAGCAAAGCTATTCTGAGCAATCTATCCTATCAGTTTTTTGGTAAGGTCAATGACCCAGACACCGCAAAATATTACGAACGCTTTTTTGAAATCATCAAGAATCCTACAAAAAGTATTAGTCGAGGGCATAACCTTGATTTTGATA
The DNA here is from genome assembly GCF_000152985.1 of Leeuwenhoekiella blandensis MED217. Lineage (GTDB taxonomy): Bacteria > Bacteroidota > Bacteroidia > Flavobacteriales > Flavobacteriaceae > Leeuwenhoekiella > Leeuwenhoekiella blandensis. The sequence goes on from NZ_CH672395.1 coordinate 1,257,298, forward strand.
CCCGTATTACCACGGGCGAAAAGGAAACCCCAAAGATTAGGGCTGATATATTTTTTAGATTAAAGCAGGGCGAATTTATCACCTATGCAGATGGGAAGGATAAGAAAGTACAGTTCAAACTATCTAAAATCAACAGGCAACTACCAGAAGGAACCAAGCAATATTCAAGTGCTGATATGAACGCTAATTTTGAGCGGGTTTATGCTGAAGTGCGGTCGATATTCCAGAATTAAGTAAACGCTATTGATAGCTTAAATTAAGCTGGGAAACTGTAGGGTTGGTGTATCGATTTCAACACCCAAATTATTTAACTTTTGTTTTGTATTATCTGAAATGGACTCTAAACAAGCAATGCATAATACTTTTCTTGCTCTGCTAAAAGCAACATAACCTAACCTGGGATAATCACTTGTTCCCCTGTCAGAATGTGCATCTCTGAAATCTGTACTCGTTTCCAACCATAGATTGAGCTCGGCTTCATTTTTTGCTACTGCAAGGATGGCATCTAATTCAAGTCCTTTAAACCTATGAATATTTGAAACCATTATGGCTTCTGCATTGGTATTAGAAACGATGATTTGACGCAGGTTTTCTAATTTGAAAGGAATATCATTTTTTATAATATAGCCAAATGTATCTTTAACAAAAATGGCGAAAGAATTTTCATTAGTTATCATTTCTGAGCGAATAGCACGTATGATTTGAACAGCCATTATTCTTAAATCAAATGGTGTTAATCCGTGAGCTTCACAAAACGCACTTTGATTAGTTCCCAACGATGATAGTAGTGTGTCTTTTATTTCAGAAACGGCTGAGATCTTTGCAGACTTATCAGGGGCAAGAACATTCCCATTTAAAGCAGCAATAGCTTTTTTAACTACGTCATTTTTTTTGGCAATTATGCCGCGTTCTTTATGCGGAATATTTTCTTTTTCACATCGGGCAAAAAATTCAGGTAGCATCGATGTAATATTTTGGGTTGCATTTATAAACTTTACAGGTGTGCCAGGTATCTCGTTATGGCAATGTTGCTCAAATGTATTGTCCTGGTAAACTCGTTTGCTAAAGTTGTTTAAAAAAGTTACAATCGTCTTTACAGAGCGTCTATTCGTTTTATTTAGCTCGGTCTCATATTGATTCATTCGTGAAGCTTTGAGAATCGGGATATTTTGGAAGTTTTTAATGGAAGAATCAAAGCTTTGAATGTATTGTTCTGGGTCGCCTACGCAATATATTATTGTCTTTTTTTCCTTTCTAAGAGACTCTATAATAGAAAACATCTTATTTCCAGTATCTTGAAATTCATCGACATATAAAAACTGAATTCTGTTAGACAACATCTCTTTTATTCTTTTGTTCGTTATAGCTTTTTCAGCTAAGCTGAGCGTTTGGTCGTAAGTAATGTAGCCGTTTTTATGAAGAGAAGTTGTCAATCTACTTTTTATATAATTTTTGGCTTTGTAGTCAGGTGTCTCGCCACTATTATCAAACATTCTTTTTAGAACATCATCCGTTCCACATTGAATAAATAATTTTTCACCATTGACATCATCATTATGTAAACTTGAATACGGTATAACAATAAATTTATTCAAGAAAGAATGTATGGTCCCGATAAATAAATTAGGTGGTATGGCTATTTTCTTACCGAGCCGTTTCTTTATATTTTTTGTAGCCGAATTGGTATAGGTAACAACTATCATATAGCGATGTCGTTCCAATAATTTTAGAGCTTGGATAATTTCATCAACCATACCGTGGGTTTTTCCAGCACCAGGTCCAGCAATTACAAGTTTTGGTTTACCCACATTTACCATATTTTTTACATTAAAGGGTCTAAGAATTTAATTCCGTCCTCTATATATTTTGGGATTGAAAAACCGCTTTGGTCTTCAGTCAACGACAAAGAAAGTTGTAAGGCAAACTCACTTTTATAATCTTCAATCAATGCAAAATATTCTTCGATATCAATATCATTTGTGCCTAATTCTTCTACATATTTTTTTCCTGCATTCGGTCGTACTATTGGAATCACTTTGCACAAAATAGTCTTACCACTTCCAGATTTATTGCAGTTTATTAAATCCTTTTCAAATGTAGATAACTGAGAAATTTGGATATCTATTTCGTTTACGCCATCATATTTATTTTTAAGTTCTTGTGCTCTATTTTCAGATTGAGTCCCAATATCGCTATCCGTAAGAACTAAGCATTTAGTATGAAAACCATTCACAATTATTTGAAGAAAATTCTTAAATGCAAGCCCATTGACATTTACTACGGCAGTTGCAGATTGGTCAATTGTTTCGCCAGTCTGGATTTTATAGAATAAAGGAAAGAGAAGTTTCTCAGAAATTCCTTCTACCAATGCCAATCGTCTTGAATAAAATAAATTGACATTTTCACTATCAAGGTATTTTTTGAGGTAGTTTACCTGTCTTTTCTCTTCAGCTGTAGTTCCAAAACCATCTAATATATAATGAGCTTGAACATTGCCATTTTTGTAATGAAGGACAACGGTGTTATCGAAATCTATTTTGGTTGTAATATGGTTGGAATGTGAAGTTAGGATCAGTTGTATATCCTTTCTATAAGTACCATCCTCTTTTTTTATGAGCCCTTCAAGATTTGAGGCTAAGTGATTTTGAAGATTTGCGTGAAGATGTGCCTCTGGTTCTTCAAGTCCCACGATTCTAAAAAAAGTGGACTGTGCACGCTCTGGGTCTTCTATAAATGATAGTATCAACGAAATGAACAAAAGGTTATTTCGCCCAGTTCCATTACGTTCAATTTTTATAGGATTATCATTGTAAATTAAGCTCAATTTTCTAAGCAAGTCTGAAACATTTGGAAGAGAGAATATTAGGTCAACAACGTTATTGGACGTTTCCGTACTTAATGAAATTTTATCAAGTTGTTCAGAAATGCGATTTTTTATACCTGAAATAGCCACATTTTGTTCGATAGCTCTTTGAAGACCCACTAACCGCTTTTTCAAATCTTGATAATCGGTTTCCTCATTTGCATTTAAAACTCTAAACAACAGCCCATTATTTCTACTCGCCGAAAGTTCGGATTTTGCATCCCTCAATGCATCAAGTAGCTCAAATTTTAGTTGGTTTAGATGGTAGGCGTTTGCCAAGCTTTCATTTTGGTTACCACCGTGTATGCGATAATGGTATTTTGAAATTGGAAAATTTATTAGAATTAGTATTTCGCTTTGGGGTATTTTTTTAAATTCTTCAGGTCCTATTTCTTTTTCGTAATCCTGAAGAAATTGCCTTTGTAGGGTTATTTCTTCAATTTTATCAAAAGATGATATTGGTGCGAACGTATAAGTAAGTGTGGCCTCTGTAAAATCAGAATTACTCATCCAGTCTGTTATTACAGCCTCTTGTTTTAAATCCCAGTCTTTAAGTGTAGCTTTTATTACAATTTTAGGATATGAAATATTCTTTGGTTCAATAGAAGTATCAAGGATTGCTTTTTTAAGTTCCAGAATAGTCTCGTAATTAAAGTCTGAAATGTCTAACATACGTCTTTTGAAGAAAGATACTTCTTGGCTGAATATTAAACCTAATGAATCCAAAAGGTTGGATTTACCGATATTATTTTCGCCAATGATTTGTGTAACTGGTTTTAGTTGTACAGTAAAATTTTTAAAGTTTCTGTAGTTTAATATTTCAAGTTGGGATACATACATATAGTAATCGAAAGGTTATTTTTAGGTTATAAATTTAACAAACATTTTCCTGCATTTTGAATTAGTGTAATCCTTTTATGGTTGTTAAAACCAATTCCCACAATTTAATTTCAATATCTTTACTGTTCGATTTTTAATTAAAGAATGCCAGAAACAAACCGCATAGAATACAAACGAGAATTGTCCGATGGACTTGAAAAAGAGGTTATTGCATTTCTCAACTACCGTGAAGGTGGCATTCTATACGTAGGTATAAATAAAGACGGAAACACCTACGGTTTGGCAGATGCGGATGGCGACCAACTTAAAATTAAGGATAGGCTGAAGAACAACATCCGGCCTTCAGCTTTGGGACTTTTTGACATCGTGAGCGAAGAACGAGAAGGTAAGGACATCCTCAAAATCATTGTGGCCAGCGGTCCTGAAAAACCTTATCATCTTAGAAAGTATGGGATGAGCGAAAAGGGGTATTTTATCCGTATGGGTTCATCTGCAGAGCCGATGCCACAGAAAATGATAGACGAGCTCTTTGCCAAGCGTACCCGAAATTCCATCAGCAAAATTAAAGCCGGACGACAAGACCTGAACTTTGGCCAGTTGAAAATCTACTATGAGGAAGCTGGCTATAATCTGGGCAAAGCCTTTGCAAAGAATCTGGAACTGCTTACTGAGGATGGCGCATTCAATTATGCAGGTTATCTTTTGGCCGACAAGAACAATACCTCTATTAAAGTGGCCAAGTATTCAGGCAAGACCCGTACAGACCTTATTGAAAGCAACGAATATGGCCACGAATGTTTGGTGAAAGCCACCAAACAGGTCATTGATAAGATTGCCGTCGAGAACAGAACAACCACAAAAATTACAGCCAAGGAACGGCAACAAGCCAATCTTTGGAATCCCATCGCCTTACGGGAAGCCATCATCAATGCTTTTGTGCATAACGACTATACCAATGAGATAACACCTAAGTTTGAGATTTTTGCCGACAGGATAGAAATTACATCAGCTGGTGGACTTCCAGAAGGCTTGAGCAAGCAAGAATTTTTTGAAGGTTTTTCCGTGCCACGCAACAAAGAACTGATGCGGATTTTCAAGGATTTGGAACTGGTAGAGCAATTGGGTTCTGGCATCCCTCGTATTTTGGAACACTATGGCAAAGAGAGTTTTGGCTTTTCTGATAACTTTCTTAGAATGACATTTAAGGCCAAAGAAACTACTGTTGAAGATGGTGGTGCAAAAGGTGGTCAAATAGGTGGTCAAATAGGTGGTGTAAGAGGTGGTGTAACAGATGCTGGAATTGATGCCGCAACTACACTTACTAAAAGACAAAAAGAAGTAGTTAAACTTATAGCTGCTAATTCTTCTATAACTTACAATGAAATAGCAGACGCTTTAGGTATCAATGAATCTGCTGTTGGTAAACATATAACAGCTATTAAGAACAAAGGTGTTTTGGTACGTCAAGGTGGTACACAGGGCTATTGGGAAATCAATCTCGATAGAAATAAATAGGCTTTTCAAAAAGGCGATTTATCTTTTGAACTTCTGGCATCTGCCAGCCACTTCCCGTTTTGCTTAACCAGCTTAAAGAGACCTGGGGTTTTATCGTAAGCTGTTGTATATTTTACCCAAGCCACATCACCCATAATCGTGTCCTGCAAAACAGTAAACTTGGAATCATCTTTTGGCGTAGCATTGAACATATTTATAGTATTCATATAGTTTGAATATGCCTGTGGTGTCGAGTTGGCCTTTAAGGCTTCTTTATCCTTTTCATAAAAGCTTTCGATAACAACTTGAGCTGTAGCACTTGGTCCTGAAACTTTAGTTGTGGAATCAGCACACGAAAGGAACAGCAGTACGAGCAATAAAACACCAATATTTTTCATAGTGACTTTAATTTGGGTTATTGATATATCTGTGCGATAGTTTCATTTCAATATTTCGTTCACCATCCTTTTCATTTAGTTCTAAAATTGCCCTACGGTCATTGGACAATGAAAATTTTGGCAACACATAAACGAACCGTACCGTTTCACCTTCTGCAATTTTTGAAGGCAGATTATGTTTGTAGATCGGCTCTTGAAAAAGGCGTTGTAATGATTTCCTTTTTCCTTTCTGTCGAGTTTCAATCGAAAGGTTCAAGAAATTTAAATCGTAATCCAAGGTGGAATTATTCTCAATCTGGATAACGAAGTACAGCTCTTCTTTATCAAAAACGATATTCTCAATACTTAAGACAATGCCTTCATTCCGCTTTTTGATTCGACCTATGCGCTGTTTTCTATTGAGAAGATACGAGCAGAATTTTTGGTAATAATAGGTTCTGTTATCTACACGCTCTTCAGAGGATTCAGCAAGAATTGAATCGGTTACAGTCGGTTTTTCATTCCCGATACTACTTGATATCGGAATAAAATAATTGAGCTTAGAAAGCTGTTTTTTATACCTTACAATATACGAAAAAACCGAACCATTTCGGTTGACTACCAGTAAATTACTTTCCTTTCCTGGCTTGGCTTGCAACAGGCCGAAATACTGTTCTTTTTCACGGTTATAGGTAAAGACAAAATTATCTGAACCGGTTATGCCTTGCCGAATAGGTTCTGGAAAGAAAAGCGCAACATTCTTGGTGTCGTTCGCATAAATGGTATCGAGTACTATAATTGATTGTGCTGTAGCCTGTGCCGAGCATAGTCGAGGTACGAAAGTGGAAATAAGTATTGCTAATATTATAATTTTTGCTCTCATAATTTAGGTTTTAGAATTAATCTGTAATTGTTCAGTACGGTTACTTTTACCCTTCGGTTAGAGCGCCTGAATACTTGGGTAAGTCCGCCAACTTGTGGAACACTCGGGATATTTATATCACCAATAACATCATCGAGAACCTCTCTGGTTGCTTCTTCCCTAAAGTTGTTCTCAACATAGATGCCCTCGCTACCGTCTTGCAAATCGAAGGCTTTGAGTTTGGTGGGATGGTGCTTTATGTTTTCAATTTCAATCAAGGCACGATTGGGCTGAAAACTGATAAATCCGAAAATCGGTGTGTTCTTTGGCATCAGTTTGCCATTTATTGTAGCAGCTTTGGTAAGGCGCATCCGTAATCGGGTATTTGTCTGAACAATTTGGTCGCCATCCACGACTACATAAATTGTTTCGTCTGTATTGCCGATAATTGAAACTTCATTGGGTTTGGGCGCAGCGGCAAAGAATAGTTGATGTTCCAAGCCCAGTTCTTTAGCTTCAATTTTTTGTTCTCTTTTAACTTCAGCTGAATCCACCTTTGGTACTGTTTGTTGAACAGCTCGCCTTTGCCCTAAATTTTGATACCGCTTTTCGGAATACTTAATTTTGCCAGCATCATAGATACTATCAACAATGCGTTCTTTTTCACGTTCCGGTAAATCTGGGTCGTAAAAGCCCAGGGAATCAATCAACTTTTCATCATAGATGCTGGGTGCATTAGTTTCGCGCACTTCCTTCAGGTCGTTAATCGCATCGAGCTTGGACTCGTATTCTTTTTGGTCTTCTTCCAAATCAGGCACTAAAGTCTGTTGTAGGCTTTCATTCTCGCTATCATCATCGCCCATTACCATTATGGAATAGGAAATGAGGAATATGAAAATCACGGCCAATACCGCTACAAATACTATTTTATTCTTTTCTACTTTCATAATCGTGGTTTTTAAATGCCGATTATCGGCTCAACTTTCATCATTCAGTTTTTTTAAGGTGTTCTCGAAGTAATTCGTAATCAAAAGTCCGTGAGGATTATTGGGAAAGTTTCGGTCAACCATAATCAGGTTTCCGGTGGAAACCAATTCATAAGTGTCAATTATTGAACCTCTATTAATTTCAAAAATGGTGGTGGTTGTAAAACTATACGAGCCATTATTTTCGTTTATCCTTGAGTCAATACTCAATACTTTTTGAACTAATGAATACTGAAGCAATCGGTTATAAACGCCATCAGCTTTCTTCTGACGGTAAAGATTGTCCACAGAGCTATTGCCTAACCAAAGTGCTTTTTCCAAGTTTCGCTCATAGTTACTGGCATCGATGTTATAGAAGTAGTTGTGGAACAGTTCTAAATGTGCCAGAGCTTCGACCCGAAAATTTTCCTTTTGAGTCACGAGCTTCAGCGGAATAATACTACCATCGGTATTAATGGCAAAAGCACTATTGAGTGCTTTTTGATTGGTGTTGAACACCATCCAAACTGAAAAAGTGCTGGACAGCAACGCACAGGCAACAACTGCCAAAACGATAAATCGATTCAGTTTTAGGACATTATAAATATTCTTATATGGTGTTTTCATATTAATCTGATTTAAGCAGTAAATAATCTGAGTGTAAAGGACGTAGCACGTTTATACAGTTTGAATTTCAGGAAAACAATAAAGCCTACTGAACCCAACTGAACTACAGGTGCAAAAAAGCCTTGACCTGTATCGGTTCCGAATAAATTGACCCAGAAATTGGTATTGATTTCGGTATAGAGCGCATTTACAAAAACGTTGACCAAAAAGAAGGCAGGTACCAGCATATATACAGCTGCATACAATTTGAAAAATGTGTAAGCAAGTGAACGGAACTTTTCAAATACCGCTAAGCTTATGACCAAAGGGAAAAAGGTTTGCATAATTCCGAGTAGAAAAAAGCGTTCTGCCAAAAACAGCGGATAGATAAACAAATCCAATATCCATAGGAAAAGACTAATGATGAACGCAAGTATCTTGAAACCGTAAAGTGGTGTGACCAAGGCTTCATATAACAGCGTCATAGCCGATTGTGCAACTTCAATAATACTAACGTCCTCTTCGATGGGAATATCTTGCATCTGCAATGGCAATAAGGCTGGTGCTGTTCCTCGATATTGCCCTTCGATAGCTACTAATATGCCATCAAAAAATCCTAAGACCTGAGTTGAGAATATGACCAAGATGACAATGGCAAAATTCTTGACCAGTTCGCCTGGACTCAATCCCCAAGTATAACCATCCTTATCTGCAATGCCTTCATTATATTTTTTAAGAATGTTGACCAAAAAAAACAGGACAGCGAGCGTTTTTATTCCGGCAATAGTGTATTGCGAAAAGTCGCTAGCCTGTATGGTCTGGAAAACGGCATCTATATATTCCAGTCCGATCCCTAAGAGAATTGTGGCAGTCATTTTAGTATTCGGTTTCGCGATTATTGACTTTATCCTGCATTTTTCTGAAGGAAATAATGTCACGATAGCGTTTCGTTTTTGTAGTGATGTTAGAAACCATTTGTTTTGATTCCATCTCTTTTGCTTTTAGAATTTCAGCACGTTCGGCATCACTCATTTTTAGATAGTCGCTGGATAGAACTTCATCTATGAAATCTACCGTGTCCAATGAGTTTTGAACTATTGCATCAAACGATTGCACAACCCTTGAAACTTCATCGGGTTTTATATAGGGCGAATTCAGAATGTCCTGTACATCGTTTTGCATTACGCTGATAAGGTGTTGATTGTTTTGTCCAATTTCCTCAACTGCTCTCAGTTGTTCGACAACGCTTGACACTTTTTCTATAGCCTCTTTTGCATCTTTCAGAAATTTTACAGACTTTATCATTTGAGCTGTCTGTTTCCCAGATTCCAAAAGCTGTTTTACCAAACTGATAAAATTGGTATTGTCATAAGTGGGCATTCCTTGTGCAGTAGCTTTACCCGACATAAATAAGGTCAAGGCTACTGTCATTACTAAAATTTTGATTTTTGTCTTCATAATATTATGTTTTTGATGTGAATTGAATTATTGCTTTTTGCATATCGTTATGCTCGTTGTAGAGCTTCATTATTTCTTCGTTTTCCTGTCCATCGGTCAGGTAAGCTGCATATACTTCCTTCGGGACTTCCAACCGAAAAATGTTACTTTCCCTACCTATTTTGATGAACATTTCGGTGTATTTGCGTGGTCCGGTAAGGTTGTTCTTGATGGATTTTAACTGGTTCAGGTCGTGGCTGGACAGATTGAGTCTTTTGACCAATCCGTCATAGCCTTTTTCATTATTCAGACTGTAGATGACCTGTGTGTTTTCAAGGATGCTTGCGGAAGTCGAGTTGTTCGGAAGCTGATTGATAGATTGCAGAATAATCCCAATTGCACCGTTCTGTTTACGGATAGCTTGATAATAGAACTCGACACTTTCCAATACATTTTCAAACTTTAGTTGTTTGGCAAACTCATCAAAAAGGATGATACCTTTTTCGGCTCTGTTTTTCCAAATAGTTCTTTGTATGGCGGACTTAATGAGCTTCAACATTACAGATAAGATCTCTTTGTTGTCCTTTACTTCATCCAGTTCAAAAACAATTAATCGTTTGTCCTCAATCTTATAGGTCTGGTCTTCGCTAACTTCAAAGAGGAAGCTATATAGACCATCGCCGACGTATTCGGACATTACGTGCAAGAAGCTCGTGACATTGAAGTAATCGGGATGGATTTTTAAAGTGCTCAGAAGGTCTTCCTGATTCCTTTCTATAAAGCTGTAAAAACCATCTAAAGAGTGATTTTCTGAAGTGCTATCGTAATAGTAGCGCAATATCTTTTTAACCGAAACCGATTGTGCTTTTGTGACTTTTAAATCTGAAGTAAACAATTCAAATAAGAAAACTGACAGGTCTTCCAACCGTTCTGGTGTCAAGTCATTTTGGTTACTTATATAAAATGGATTGATACCCAAATTCTTACCGCTTTCATAGCGAAGTACTGTGTATTTTTCTGGGTAGAGTTTGGCAAACTTGGTGTAAGATCCACCAAGGTCGATAATGACCAATCGCACACCACTTTCAAAATACTGGCGTAAAATGTTATTGGCTAAAAAGGATTTGCCTTCGCCCGTTGGTGCGAAAATGGCGAAGTTCCGAGCTTTGATGCGTTTCTTGCGCTCGTCCCAAACATCCTTTAGAACGGGAATATTATGCTCTCGGTCATTGAAGATGATTCCGGTATTGTCGGATTTGTAATTGGTGTTATTGATGAACAGGCAAAGCGCGTGCTTTAAGTCTGTGACATATAAATCGTTGTTTGAAAAGTTGGAAGAGAAACAACAGTAACTGTTCAGAATGTAATTTTTACGTTCTTCACCTCTTGGATAGTATGGGATGATATCGAGTTCCTTAAACTCAGTCTTGATTTTTGAGGTTATTTTATCAAGCTCTTTGGCATCTTTAGACCAGTACACGATGTTCAGATGCCCACGAATGATTCTGGCATTATCATCGGCATTGATTTGGTCGAGAATGTGCTGGATTTTGCCAAGCACTACTTTATTCTGCGAACCAAAATTGGAACTTTTGTTAAGTTCCTCGATTTTCTTATCCAGTAACTTGCGCCACTTCTGTTTATCATCTAAATAGATGATTTGGTTGACGATATGGTTTTCATTAAGCGTAAGCCCTAATCCATCAATAAACCCTTGATGAAATACAAAATCGTCAGAAGTGAATTTCTCATTGGTTTTGCTACTCTGTACACTTTCGCCAAAGCACAGTTCGCTATTGATGGCAAGGGCATCAAAATGGTTTTCGCCAATATTGACGCTTTTTTTATCTAATATGATGTCCGTATCAAAACCCTCATTGAAACCGTTGAAATAACCGTTTGTGAGGTGCTGTATCTCATCCGCTTTAAGCGGAAGGAAAGCCATCTTTCGGCTATTATTAATGAAGGAAACAGAATCGCTTACAGAGTTTACAAAACTCTTAATATTATCGTCCAGTTCCTGTACAATTCCCTTTGAAATTTTTCTAAAGGGATTGACATATTTTGAGTTGTTAAGTGCCTTGTTCTTGGTTAAGATGAAGAACAAATAACACTTGTGTTCAATATGCCCACGACCCTTAAAATGCTTGTGAGTAGCTTTTTCGAGAAAAGATGTATTCGGAAGTTGTTCTGAAGTATAGGATTTCTTCAGGTATATATCCTGTTTGTGAACCACGGTTCCCACAGGCAATGATTTTAGAGCTTGAAACCAAGCACCGTGCATATCTTCAAAGTCCTTTTCGGAAAGCGAATAAATTTCAGGTAGATTCCCTGTATAGCACAAGACCACATTGCCATTATTGGCAAAGACGATATTGTCTTGGATATCTGTAATCGGTTGATATGCCGAAAGGTTAATCTTATTCATAGTTAAAACCTGAATTTCTTTTGTTACTTATAATTTTTGGAAAAGCATTGGCTGTTTGAAAAATCTGTGGGTTGTGGGTAATTCTTGTCAATGCCACATAGAGCGCAGCGTTAAAAACGAGAATACCTATAATCATCCCGAAGCTGAAAGAGAAAATTACTATGAGCAATGAGGCTAATATGGAAACCATCATTAAGGCAAACAGGGAAATGGGCAAGCCGAAAATGACTGCCCGTTTCCTAATGTTTTTATAGACCTCGAACCGCTTCATTATACAACGATTCCGATTAAGTATGTGAAGATGCCGACTACAGCGCCTGCAATCAAAACGAAAACGAGAACGCGGGTAATCCCCTTTTTGAGATCAGCATTTTCGCCAAAGAAATGTCCTGCGTTAAACAGGAACCCGATGAGGAAAATAACCCCTAATATGATTGGAAAAATAGTTCGGATGGTGTTAGAAACATCATCGACCGAATCTTCAATGCCACCAATTTGAGCAAATAGCGAAGTGGATAAGAGCGAAAGAGATGCTAAATAGAGTGATTTTTTCATAACGTAACAGTTTAAATTTTTGTGATGTTTTCGTTATGGGAAATTTACATATATTTGATTATAAATAACTGAATATCAAATATTTGTGAATAAAATATTATTTAGTTTTGTTTGAATTCCGTTGCTATTATTTGGCATCAAATGGTATGGATTTTTGAAGTGGAACTGTTGAAAACATAAAAATTGAAAATGAAAAAGTGGCTCAAAAACGTCAGTTTTATGATTTTGCTTCTCAAAAGTTGCATCCTTTTGTGTCAGAATTTGGACACAAAAAAGATAGTCGTAATTGACCCTGGCCACGGTGGAAAAGATTCGGGTGCAATCGGTATAAATGGCATCCAAGAAAAGGATGTTGCGTTGAATATCGCAAATGCCATTTTGAAGCTAAATGATGAGTTGGATAAAACTTTGGACATTTATTTGACAAGGCACACCGATACCCTCATTTCTATATCGGATAGAACGAAGTTGGCCAAAGTCCTTAAAGCTGATTTGTTCGTGTCCTTACATTGCAATCATTCGGATAATGTACATTCAAGAAGGGTTGAAGTTTACGTGGCTAATCAAAATTCTGAGTTTTCGGAAGAAGCCATTTGGTTAGCTTTTCAACTACAGGCAGACCTTAAAAAAAAACTTGGTTTTGAAAGTAGGGGTGTGAAGTTTGCAAATTTTCAGGTGTTGCGTGAAACCATTGCTTATTGCTCGTCATTATTATTAGAATTGGGGTTTTTGAGTAATTGGGATGAGAATATGTACTTGTCAAATTCGAATAGAATTAAAATCATAGCTTATTTAATATATGAATCAATAAAATATAAAAGATGAACGAACTATTTAAAGAAGTAATTCTATGTATTAAATCAACCTTATGTCGTTTGTTTTTAGAATTAAAGTTGCTATTTATTAGAAATGTGGATAACCGTAAATAAAGGAAAAGTTATTTAATTATCTTTATGAGATTTTTCCCTTAAAATGGATGAAGCATAAGAATTGAATGATAACAACAATATAAATTTTGATTTTGTAAAAGAAATTAAAGAACCTGGTGTTTACCAACTACTTTTTCCAAAGAAGGAAGTCGGGTTGGCAGTTATGGTTTTATTTGAGAAAATTGAAAACAAAACGCTACCAGATGGAAAATTCATCGAAAAGGATCTTCACGATGCGTTTGCGCAAATAAGCAAACCAAACGAGAGATACCCAAAAGAAATTTACAGTGAACATATTAAAGATCTTCAGGAATACTTTTTAGACTACAACCAAGAAACTCAAAAATATTACTTTAAGGATTATGCACATAGGTTCTATGCCTATGCAAAGGAAACTTTAGAGGGTAACTTTAATCCAACTCATATTGAAAAGATTTGTAGTCTTCTTACAGCTTCATTAAAACAAAGAGAAACTTTAGAGGATTTAAAGTTTTGGCTCAAATCAGAATTCAAAAAATATGAACCTGATCTTCGGGAACAGGTAGACTTTTTGGACAGACAGATTATTGAATCTGTAAATAAACTTAAAAACAATACCACAAATTCCGATAAGAATTTTATTGAACTCTTGCGAGAAGTAGAAAGCAATCTAGATAAAGCACAAGATCAGAGTAAAGAATTAGCAGCCGCGTATTCTGAAACTAAAGTGATACGCTCAATCCTAGAAAAACGAGAAGATACAGATTCAGAAGCAGATGATTTAATAGCAGATGTTCACTTCTTTATCAAATATCTCAACGAGAGACTGGATTCTATAGATGGAAAATTAGATAGGATTCAACCAAAGATTAGACATTTATTTTCTATCCTAAATAGACCTCAGTTCAACAGCAAGATTGAAAAGTTTCTACATTTTCTATTAGATAAGAGTACCGTGACCGGTAAAAAGGATACGGTTTTACCAAAGTCGGTACTGAATCCAGTTTTGCATATAGACACCCCTAATTTTACCATTGTTGAGCGAGAAAGAGAATTATTTCCCTCTAAGCCAAAAAAAAGAGTTTCTTACAAATCAAATGAAGTTAAGATTGAGGAAAACACAAAAAGTATATTAAAAGTACTCACTCAACAGGATTTGATTAGAAAATGGGAACAACACATTATTGCCGAAATAGAATTAAGAGGTGGCATCGATTTATCCGCAACGTTCTTTGAAATTATGGAAGATACTAATGATGGACAGATAGCTGTAAGTGCAATATACAGTTCAATACAACAAGCACGTAAATCAAAAAGATTTGATTTTAAAATGAATAAAACTAAACAGACCAACAGTAAAATAGAGCATATTAGTTTATGGAAGATGAACATACAAAAGATATAAGGGTACAGTTTTTAGACCATCCTGATACAGAAGAACTATTTGCTTCCTTAGACTATATGTTGAAGGATGGTGTACATTTTCAAAGGGAAGGAAGTCAGGCAAGATATTACAATTACATCTACTCTAATGTAGATAGCTTAAAAGCGTACTACCAGTTTTTATTTAATGTTGAATTGACATTTGGCGGTACCGAAACAAGAGGTTATTACTACTTAGATTTTATTGGTAACACAAGGGGTCAAATAGATGCTGGGCATAGATATCATATGAAGAGCGAACACGTTATAATTGGCTTTATCATTTACAAGATTTTTTTCATTGATAATCAAATTGATGTGGCTTCGGTAGAAGACTTGCAAAAAAAGATTAGGACCGATTACGAAGATTTAAAACCTGGTATTTACAGATTGATTGCAAAATCAAGGAATACCAATCCCGGGAATTTAAATGACGATGCCATAGATTCAACTGTAGAATCTGCACTTAGAGAATTCAAAAAAATTGGTTGGGTAACATTAAAGGATGATGAGTTCGACCTGTTACCAGCTTTCGATAGGTTGATTGCCATACACGAAGACCACATAAATAATATAGATGAAACTCTAAATGAATTGAAATGAAGAGATACCCTAGAATAAAAAGACTATCTACTTTGGGCATCGTGCATCATCAATCATTTGATTATGATTTTAATCCATTCAGAACAGATTTTGTTGGCGAAGGTGGTTCTGGTAAGAGTATGATTGCAGATATTTTGCAACTCATTTTTGTAGGTTCTGCTGCCTTTCATTCACCTACAGATAGTAGTGAGCCAAGGAAACCCAAAACTATGGTGTTAAGGACATCTGGTAAAGGTACAGATATGGGTTACGCTTTTATCAATATAAAACTCGAAAAAGATGCCTTTGTAGTTATAGGTATATATCT
This sequence comes from Leeuwenhoekiella blandensis MED217, assembly GCF_000152985.1. Taxonomy (GTDB): domain Bacteria; phylum Bacteroidota; class Bacteroidia; order Flavobacteriales; family Flavobacteriaceae; genus Leeuwenhoekiella; species Leeuwenhoekiella blandensis. The sequence goes on from NZ_CH672395.1 coordinate 1,272,965, forward strand.
TGAAAGTACCGGAAGCTCACGTTCTTTTATTATTCAGCAAGGAGAAAATTTTGAACCAGAAGATGAATTGCTTCCATTTAGTAAAGCCCTTAGTTTTTCAGATTTTCTAAAGGACAACAGTATTTTACCAATAGAAGATTTAAAAAATCACATATTCGACACCAAAGGATATGTATGCGAATCTTGGACACGACCAGACAAGTTTCACAAACTGTTGTTTGAAAACTTTATTATACCGGTTGACTTGTCCATCAACCAAGAATCACTAAAGAGCTATGCTAAAATCATTCAGGCATTCTCTAGAGAATCTTTAGACATCAAGAAAAGCGAAAAAATTCAGGAATTTCTATTCGGAAGTGACAAAGAAAAAGAGCTGAAACTAGAATTTGATAAAGCTGTTGAAGAATTGAGTGGCGATATCCGTCAGTTTGAATCTAACAGGGATGAGATAGATATGTTAACCCACAAGCAGACAGAGCTGCAAGATCTTCTCAATCTGAAAAAGAAAAGGGACAAAGCAAAGAGCGAATTTTTAAACACAAAATTTCATTATTTAAATCAGCAGATAAATCTATCTAATGGTAAAATGACTGAAAAGTTAGATGCCTTTTTTAATAATCGAAACACATTAAATGGACTTAAGAATTTTGCAGAAACTAAAGTTGAAGAGCTGAAATTAAATATACCTGCTCTAGACGAAGACTTTGAAAAGGCTTCTGCGGAAAGGATGATATGGCAAGGAAAAAGCAAGAATTTGAAAAAGTATTTTTCTTGGATGCAATATTTTGAAAAGACAGGGGAAGAACTTTCAGAACATTATCACAGTTATCATAAAAACAAGCAGGACATTGAGCGAATAGCACAATTAAAGTCCTTACTAAAGTATAATAATATCTACGGCTTCTTCGGGAACAATGATAAGCTTGACAAGAGCACTTTATTGAATATCGCCGAAACGATAAAGGGATTTGAGTCTTCACTAGAAGAAAAAAGGAAACTCAAAGTGCTAAACAATTTGGACGATACCGCTTCACTTGCGCATTGGGCATTAAATCTCAAACGGAAGTTGAACTTAAAAGAGGAAAGTGTAGTTCACAAATATCAAAACGATAATATTACCACCGAAGAACCTACAAACGGGATAAAGGAAAGATATATTCCAGAGCCAAAACTGCTCATTAAAAATCTGCAAATCACAAAGGATCAAGATGATGGTTTTTGGATAGACTTGGGTGGGGTTCGCGAGTATATTCCGTATGTAAAAAAACCAATTTTTGATACGGGTAACTCAGATAAAATCAAAGATTATTTTTCAAAACAAAAAACAACTTTAGAAAATGATATTAAAGATTTAGAAAAGGAATTGAAGAGTTGGACAATTTTAAAAGAGCTTTTAAATAACTTGGAAAACGCATCAACATATCTTTTGTCTTGGGAATCAAAAGATGTTAACTCTAAGTTTGACAAGCACGAACTGTTTGGGGAAACCCCAGATACCATAAAGCAATATTTGAAATTACTGGATGAAGATGAACTGATAGATGACGGTTTAAGAATGGCAAATAAGGTCTATAAGAAGATAGATGAAAAGCGTTCTGAAAATATTTCGTTAATTAAGGGGTTAGAGACAAACCTAAAAACAATTTCAATTCCTGAAATCGAAGAAGATGTTAACCAACTAACCGTAAAATATAACTATGAAGTAAAAGATACGAATGGTTTTGTCAGATTGAAAAAAACGTTAGTTCAAAAAAAAGATTTCTATGACACTTTTGTTTCAAAGCTTCAAGAAGAGATAAAAAATGAAATAGCTGTTGAAGATTTAAAATTTGAAGACAAAGCAATAGATGTTTTTAAGACAGATTTGCAAAAATTAATTGCTGACCATCCAAAAATCACTTCAGAAACTTATCAGGATGAGATTGAACTTTCTTCAGATTTATTAGAAGAAAAGGATACCCTAAATGCAGAATGTCAAAAACACTACAATACTAAATACGTTTTAGTGATAAAGGAATTTTTGAAAGAAAAAGCCAATCGCTATTTAGAAACAGATGATTTTAGACAAATATGCTCTGAAATTCTACCACCAGAGATTTTTTCAGAGAAGGATTTAGAAGATGATGAAATCATTCCACGTATAAAAAAGTTACTCAATGATATCAACATCAAGAATAAGCAGCTCAACATAAGAAAACTTCAAAAACTAACGAGTATAGTGGATAAGGTTCGTAATGAAGTAAGTGAACAGATATATTACTCAAGAAAAATTAGGGATTTTATAGATGCAGATGATAAGACGATAACTGGCGGTCACAGAGCTAAATTGTCTATTAATTTTGAAAATAGCTATCCTAAAGAGTGGATGGAAGATTTTATTGATAAAATACGGGAAGACATTCGAGTATCAAGTGAGAATAATCTATTCAATGATTTACAGGGCGTTTCTAATGAATTAGAAAAATATACATCGCTAGAAGAAAAAATGCAGGAAGCATTTTATAGATGTGGCGGTTCTAGAAATTTAAAGCCTAAAATTATAGAATTACTCAACCCTAAATCATATTATGGGTTAAACTTTACTATCAAATCCTTGCACGGAAAAACCAATCCAGGAAGCACGAGTCAGACCTATGCAGCAATTGCACTTTTATGTATTGCTAGGCTATCACTAATTAATAGAGTTGCCAAGGACAAAGTAAGGGATGGGATAAGGTTTATGCCTATTGACGAGGCTGCTGGTCTAGGAAGTAATTTCGATATGCTTTACGATATCGCCAAAGCTAATGATTACCAGATTATTTCGTTGTCAATTCAGCCTTATAAAGTTGATATGCTAAACCAGTATATCTACTTACTTCATAATAATCTAGAAGAATCTGATAAAGTAAATTATGAACCAGTTCCAATATTTGGGGATTTTGATGATAACTTAAATTAACTGGAAAACTGCTCATTGCCATAATGAAGAAAAACGTAGAGTGGAAATATTTAATTGGTCTTAACCAGTTGTACGAGAAGGGTAGAACTAACCTTAGAATCGAGAATAATAGTTTTATCAAACAAGTATTGATGAGGCAGAAAAAGCTAATAAAACCAAAAATGGGCAATCCTAAAATATTGGAAGCCAAATATGGTTATAAGGACTATTACAAAGAGGAATTTTTGAGCTACTTTGAGTACTATTCCAAGTTTTTTGAAAAAGCGGGATTAGAAAGTAACGCCCACAAAACCTACAATGAAGACGATTTAAAAAGTTTGGCTTTCATTTATTATCAAAAAGACCAGCTGAAGAAGAATCTAACAACCGAATATACATTTTCAACAAGAGTCTTCAAGGGTAAAGGTGCTAAATATTTAACTAATAAACCCAGTTTGCGCAATGCCGTATTACAGCTTTTAGAGATTGATGAATTTCCAGAGAAAGACCCGAAGAATGCTCAATGGCGATTTGTAGTCGATTGTGAAGATCCTAAGTTGGTTGTTATTTGCGAAAACATAGCCTGCCTTAAAGTGCCTTATGAATACAAACAAAATAACATTGAGTTATGGTACGTAGGCGGTAATAATACAAATCCTTTAAAGGATATTTCTGCGAAGAAAATAGAATTACCTCTCTTTTATTTTTGCGATTGGGACCATCACGGACTATCTATTTATTCTAGAATAAAAGGCATCTTTCAGGAAAAAGGAAAAGAAATAAGACTAGTTGAACCTACCACATTAGATAATGCACTACCTGTAGATTCACCACACCACAATAGTAAGTGGCGCAAAAAGGAATTTTCAGGATTAAAAAAAGAGAACTTTTCTGTGCAACAACAAGACATAATTAACAACTTGATTCAAGATAATATATGGGTAGAAGAAGAATCAATGGATTTGTTAGAACTTCTGGGAATGAAAAGTTTAAATTAAAAATAAAGATTTGGTAGAGATAGAAAAAATAGATTCAAAACTTGTATTAAAATACTATTCCGACTATGAGCCTACGGAATGGCTAGATAAGAAATTAGAAACGCTAATTCCTTTTAAAATCAAGCATATTTTTAATGTAGGAAGTAAGTCTCTACTTAAAAAGATTGAAAATGAATTTCAAGAATCTGAGTACTTCTTTGAGATTGGCGAATTAATGGATGGCTACTATGGTGTTTACAGAGAAGTTTTGGGTGTGTCTAATACATTTTTCTTTCATAAATCTTTGGATATTAAACTCGACTATTTTTTCGTAAAATCTAAATCCTCACTTCTGTTGCAAATAGATAAACATTTGCAAGAAGACATTTATATTGGTGGTCCAAAAGAAACTATATTACCAATCGAAGAATTTGAAAAACTCATTAAAATTTTCCCCACTACTCACGAAATTACCCTATATCGTCAGGCAAAAGTCACATCAGTTTTAAAGAATTATTTTGACTATATTACAGATAAGGAAGAATCTTATCAAAACTATCTAAACAATAAAACACCCAACTATGGTAGCAACTTAAGAAAAACGTTTCGGGAAGCCGATATTGTCAAATATCAAACGCTTTTAGAGAAACTAAAGGAAATGCTTTCCAATGAAGTGAAGTACACAGAACATCAATGGCAAGCTGAAATTATTGAAATAATATTATTACTATTTCCTAAATACATCGCGGTATTTGACGAAGTAAAGTTTAAGGACATCTACAATAACAAAACCAGAAGACTAGATTACGGATTAATCGATTTTATGGGGAATCTAGACATTGTTGAAATAAAAATTCCTTTTGATAAGAACATCGTATCGGCTAACCCTTACAGAGATAATCACATTCCAAATAAGGATTTATCTGGAACAATAATGCAAATAGAGAAATACATATTTTATTTAAACAAAACTGGGGCAAACGGGGAAAAAAGATTGACTGAAAAATACAAAGACCAACTACCAGAAAAATTGAAAATTAAGATTACAAACCCGAATGGAATGATTATTATGGGAAGAGATAATAACCTAACAGAAAGTCAACTTTCAGATTTTGAGATAATTAAAAGGAAGTACAAGAACATAATAGATATTTTTACATACGACGATTTAATGCGTAGAATGGAAATAATGTTGGCGCAGCTAGAACGGATATAAGATTTTTGGAATTTGAGAATCTATTCTTGCTCAATGAGAGTATTAAGGGTGTGCATTCTGCTTTGTTCAGTTGTACCAGTTATTTGATGAAAAAAGCCTGGATTGTGGTTATCAGATTTAGAAATAATCTTCACGTAAAGCTGAAGATTGCTTTTTTGTAAATCATTTAATTTTTCAAACTCTGAGATTATTAGTTTTTCAGGATGATTATTTATGAAACTATGATATTTAGAGGTTAAGCCTACTATGATATCGGAAAATTGAATCATAATTTCTGATTTTGAATCTTTGAATACATAGTTGTTCAAAGTCCTTTTTCCATCAATAAGATTAAATCGACCTATAATTTTTTGGATGGCATCTTCATTGTCAAACGTATGTGTAGAGTTTTTGAACATATAAATTTGTTTGATGTAAAACTGGTAAAACTCTTCTATTAACATATTATCTTTTTCTCCGCCTAGAAAAGGCATTTTTCGCTCCATACCTGAAAAGTCAAGTATTTCTTTGAGAATTTTTAGACTTTTCTGATTTTTTACATTTTCATTGTCATAGCTGGTTATAGCTATAATTTTTATTATAAATTCAGGAATATCTTCCTCACTTATGTTTGGGTATTTAAAATCAAAAAATAGAGCTCTAGTTTCATCTAAGTGTTCTCTAAGAACTTGGTGCATAACATCTTTTAGCTCTGCAATAAAATGAGGTCCACGGTCTAACAATTCTTTACGATTCATAAGTGCAGAATCCACAATATCAACTATAGAATAATACAAAAGATTAATACTAGAAAGATGAACTAATATATCTTCATTATCAATAAATTGTAGATAGGTATTTATTTTTTGAGAGTTTAAGCAACTTATAAAATCGCCACTAGCTAAATGTTTGAACTTGATTTCCTTTACATTTTTTTGCAATTGTAAAGAATCCTTAAGCTCTTTGAAGTTGAATACATTCCCAGCATCAACTATTCCACCCAAAACAAAACTACCAGTTATTGAGGAGTTGAAATCTGTTTCTTTGGTGTATAGTTTTCTCGGGTTATTGGATTCATCATAGAAAAAATGATATTTTCCATCAAAGTTGATATGTGGAGCGAGTGATTTCTGACCATCTCTTATTTTGTTTATGGGAAAATCCATTATGAATTTATTATGTGGTAATTGTGTTGTAATTCATTGAAGCATAAGGATGGAAATCTGGCGTATAACTTATTAATTCTCCATCTATGAATTTGTGATGTCCTATATTTGGAAAGTATTCCATATCAATAGGGTGTTTTGCTTTCGGATTATGAAATAAGTTTAAACCTTCTCGCCAAGTCTCTTTTGTGTCCTCTGAGACCTTATATTTAAATGAAATTGGGTCAAAACTTTGTGGGTCTGGATTTACACAATCTCCTATTCGAATAACTATCTGTCCCTCTTCTGCAAAGCCAGCTTGAATTCCCATACGTGTGAATTTGGCTAAGGTACCTGTAGCTGAAAATAGTATCGCACTTACATATTCAGTATCAGGTTGGTCAAAAAAACCTGTTGGGATTATTTTTCCTGAAGGCTTGGTGTAACTATTTGCTTTTACAGTCTTGATGATTTCTTTACCCTTCTCATCTTTCTCAGAAATTTGCTTATGACCATATAGATACTCTGTAAGAGCAACAAAAGACCATATCATAGAGGCGTCGCTATGAAAATCTGCGATTGCAAAAACAAGAGGCCTGTTCTTTACGTGGTCAAGTTTCCAATATTCCTTTCTCAATTTAGAGTAAAGAGCACTACCATAACGCAGAGGAGTTTCATTTTTTAGCTTTTCTTCAATGTCCTGTAGAGTAGTTGAACGAGGTTGTATATGGACTAGTTTAGGAGGATCATTTTTACGACCTAAAATAACTGCTTCTACAGCAATAGTTAAGTCATCTTTTTTAATCAAAAAGTCAGGTCTATTAAATTCTCTAAGCATTTCAAATTCTAATTCTATGAAGGAAGCAAAAAGATATAGCTCCCAAAGACGTGCATCAAATCCATTTATGGATTGAAATTGTTCTACAAAATTACCATCTATATCATCTAAATGATTAGATATTTCTATAATAGCTTGTTTTGAAGCTTTTGAACCTTTACTGTTTTTGAGGTTCTTGAAATAAGGATGAAGTTTTTCTGGTGATTGATTTACCTCGAATAGCTTAAGGCCTTTTGGAGGGCCACCTTGTTCAACAATAGTCAAATTTTGAGAACTATGCCACTTCATTGAATTAGTTAGAGCGGTTATGCATTTTTCTTCTGTAGTGTAATCTGTTTTGATTTCAAATGCGCGAAACTGCCTATTTTCATCCCTTGCCATTAGTATGTAATTATAGTCTTTGTCTGTATAGTCAAGAATAACAACCCCTAAAATAGTGTTAGTGTCATTAGTATAATAGTGTAGTTCTTTGGCAAGAAAATTTATAAACGGATGCCTTGTAAAAAGCATAAAAATATCGAAGCGATTTTTATTAATTTCTATTATTTTGATAGGTATTATTTTTTTCATAAACAATGGTTCAGATTATTGAAGATCAAGTCGTAATATCTAAAAATTGTTTTAAAATCAAAATTTTTTACATTATTTCCTCTTATCCCCAGCCCCTTTATCAAAAGCAATTAAATTAAAGAGTTCCCGCATTCGGCTACGAACGCGGTTGCCGTAACGTTCTTCCAATTCCTCGGCATTGAGGTTGGTCGTGGCGTGAGTCTTTATTTTTCTTTTGGTGCTTAAATAGAGTTCGTATCGGGATAACAGTACTTCACCCATCACATTTAAATCCTTACCATAAAAACGACCGGCAGGTTCGACACCCAAGTCATCAAAACAATAGAATTTTGTATTACCATACTCTTCGACCGTTTTAAAACCGAGATGGTTAAAGCTGAATGTCACGTTACGACAAGGAATCATTTCATAGGGTCGTTGTAATGGAACGATATGTCGTAGCAATTTCATCAAACTGGTCTTGCCACAGCCTACTGGTCCGGAAAGTAGAATCCCTTTGTCAATGTCAATTCCGTAGTTCTTGCAGTTCTCTTTGTCTCTTATGAAATATGAACAAAGCTTAAGCAGAATATCCTTATCCTCATCGTAAATCCTGAATTTTTTGCCGAACAATAGTTTGCCTTTGGCATTCACGTAAATCAGAATTTTTGGAAAGTCGTAAAGAACACTTTTTCCATCAAATTTGCCGAGCGAATATTCCACGCCGCCTTCCGTAATTTTAGAGGGGTTGTCCATAGTCTTTAGTTTTAGTGGTTCGTAAGTTGTCCTTGATTTGGGACGGTAGTTTTTTCTTTGGCTTGTTTTCTAATTCAAATAATTCGGTTCTGTCCATCCAGTTGATGGCTACAGCTCGCCAATCTCGAATCGGTTCGCCATCGCCTGTTTGCCAATCTCGTTCAGCATAATGCTGGTAAAACTTTTCAGCTTCAGCTTTATCAAAATTCTTTTCTTCAAAAAAATCAACGACAGCCAGACAGTCCTTTGGCTGTTTTATTAGGTTTTCTTGTTTGATATTGTTTGTATTAGATACCAATGCTTGTCCACCTATGGGACGGTGTTGGTACGTAGCCTGTCCATTTTTGGGATGGAGGTGTCCCTCAAGTGTTACACCTCTGGGATAGTACTGTTCCGCAAGCTGTTCCAATATGGGATTGTACTGTCCCGAGACAGGTTCATCACTTGTACCGATAATGGACATCTTGATTTTACTGCCCTTGTACGGATTATTGGATGGAAAGTAGGATAAGTATTCCCAGGAATGAAGCTCGGTGATGCACCTGTGGTAAGTTGATTTTGACCCGATTTTGGCCACGCGCATCAGCTCCCTACGGTTAACATAAAATTCGTCCATAAAACGGCAACTGTTCCATTCCTGGAACAGCGCCATATACAAACTGATATGGGTAGGATTTAGACGGTCATCAAAATAGAACTTTTCAAAAGCCGCGTTAAGTAGCTTTATATAGTTCATCGGTTAAGAATTTAAACCGTGCTGCACACGGTTGGCTTCCATTACTTTTTGAATTTCTTCTGTATCGTAATAGATAATTCCACCTACTTTGGTGTAAGGTAATGTGCCATTGATACGAAGATTCTGTAAAGTGCCTGGACTTACTTGAAGTAAATCCATAACTTCAGAAGATTTGAGGTACTTTTTTAGTTTTCCTTTGGACTGATTGGTAAGTAGTTTTTTGATGTCATCGAGCAGTTCCATTTTGAATTCTCGAAGGTCGTCTGTAGTAATAATACTTGTCGGCATAATAGAACGGTTTTGTGGAAAGACACTATCTGGTCTTGTGTTTTTAATTGATAGTCCCTGACCTGATTTAACTTTCGTTCTACAAATTTGAATAGGTTTATTGAATTTTATTCCACAGTACGACCGTACTACGGTCAAAATTTAACTTCTTTAAATTTGTTTTATTTTACTCGATTTTGATAGGTCTAAGTATGCTTTTGAGAAAGCGAAAAGAGGACAATTCATTAAAAAATCGAAAAACCTTAGTTCGACCGTACTACGGTATTTTTTAAACAGTTTAAAACATAATATTGATAAAGGAATTTAAGATTTATTCCTCACTTCTATTCATTTCAGAAAGTAGAGAAGTGCTTAGGTCATCAAGAAATAGCGTTCTGCTTTTTTTTCTGTTTTTGATGTCCTGAAAGGTTTTGTAGATGTCTTTCGGTTCAATATTAAAAATTTGTTCCAACTTCTTAGAAACTTGCATAATTCCTTGATTATTTCGTTTTCCCAATCCTTTTGAACATAGTGCGTACAGCAGTTCCACATAATCTGTGTTAGAAAACGGCCAATCAATTTTTTCCATTGGTTTGATCCTCTCGTGTTTTCCATTTAGTCCATTATGAACCCTATCTTTCTTTTCATCAAAATAGGTCACTAAACAATCGTATGCCTTGTATTTTCCCAAAAGCATATCTCTTGGAGTGCAAAAATCAGGATCTTGGAAGTAGAATTTGGATGTTGTGATATGAAAGGTTTCCAAATAATCCCGTGTGTAATATTCCTTGTCAAAATGTGTAGCACCAGAATTGACATATCGACCAAAATCAATGTTATAGAGAAAGAAGCGATTTAGTTTGTTGATTTTCTTTTTAAGGAATTTTAATTGACAATCTTTATTCCCCTTAGGGAATTGGACTTCAAACGAATAGATTTCAGAAAAGTAGATAAGTCTTATTAATGGCACCTGTTTGGTCTCTTTAAAGAACTGGATTTCTTCTTTGATGGTTTTAAATTCTTTACTGAGGATTTCATTTTTATAAACAGTTAATAAATTACGGCAGGCTTTTATAGAGCGCCAAGCACATTCTAAAATGTTTTCATTTTGAACCCTTATTTCATCCAGATCCTCTAATAGCTTTTTTGATAATAATTGTGAGTTCATAAGCAGGTGTATTTTGATATGAAACCATAGAAATCGGATTTAGTTAATACGATTAGTTAGATGAGATCATAGTCCTGTAAAACGGTATAAATGAATACCACGGGTAATTTAATTTGTGGCTCATTGGGGTATTTATAGAACCCAAATTAAAATAGTCGGTCTAGGTAAACGTACAAGGGAATCTTGCCGTATTTAATTACGGAATAAACCGTATTTCTCTACGGAAACTTTGTTAAACATTGAAAACACTTAGGTGATTGTTAAGGCAATTTATTCATTTTTTTTTGGCGAAACCGCTTTAAAAACTCACGCCGGTTCTTTACACCGGTTTTCTTAAAGATGTTTGATGCGTGTTTTGATACGGTGCTTTCGGCAATGAATAGTTCGTGGGCAATTTTCTTATAGCTTAAATTACTCAAGATCGATAAAGCTACTTCAATTTCCCGTCGCGTCAAATCCTCATAGATGATCTTTTGCTTTATGGACTCTTCACGCTGTTTTTTCTTTAAAGCAAATACTTCATACATCCGTGTATTATTTTCTAAAAAGTATAAATACCTGTCTACTTCAATAGCTGTGATGGCAAAGAAGGCTAAGTTCATTACAGTAAAGGTTATCCATTGATAATCACCTATTACGGTGCATATTGGTAACAAGGCTATACTCGCTACACTTACCATAGAAAGTTTGTTCCGTCTTAAAATAAAGGCATTCGGATTTCTTGGGTTTGAAATGCGACGGTAAAAAATAATGAGAAATATGAATGCCATTATGGATATCGGAATCGTAAAAAGAAAGCGAGCTGCCTCCAAGGAATTTGTTAGAAAATACGGTATCAAGAATAAAACTACAAAGCTAACGCTCGCCATTATCGCAAGATTTCTAATTGAGGAGTTAAACTTCAATACAACAATATCATACTCTTTATATAGGTAGTAAATAATATAAACGCATAATGCAATGGCCACACCATAAGTAATGATGTATTGAAGTATTAAAGGTCCAGGAAAATTATCTGCTGGCAGAAATCCACCAGTAGCATTATAGGCTATAAACAAATAGCCAAGATACAGAAATCGTCTTAAGCTACTGCGAGTTTTCTTTCTTGAAAAATAAAAGGCAAGCAATAAAATTACCGTATCTATTAAAAGATAAAAAAACGTTGTCCAGTGTATTGAAGTTCCAAACATCTATATTCCTACTCATTGCGCTCAAATTTGTTGGTTTCTAAATTTTTTGAAACATTATTCCAAAGTAAAACCTGTCCGTTCATAGCAATATAAACATCCGGTTTTAGAAGCTGTAATGAGCTTATTGCATAGCCTAAATTAAATGGTGCATCAGTGTCTGCAGATGACCCCAAAATAAAAGATCCAACCAGTACTATGGTTTTTTTCAGGTTGAGTTTGCCGATATATTTTGCGGTATCTTCCATTGTAAAAGTACCGTGGGTTATTAAAATCTTTGTTGAATTAGCATTTCTAATCCTTTGTACTAACAGTTGTATGTCTTTCTCATCAATAGCCCTACTATCCTTTTTAAACACACTTTCAACAGCGTATTCAAAATCAACATTCGCCTTTTCAAGAAAGGTTTCAATAGTAACGCTTGATTGGGTAATGCCTTTTCCATCTACATAGTCCAACCCTTCGATCGTGCCACCGGTAGTGAATATTTGTATCATATCAATAGATTCTAACTGAACTATTAAATTTAACTAAAATGAATTCTTGCATTTACGCAACTGTTGCCCTATTTTCAAACCATATACTGTTTTAAAGTTCTTTTATTACGAACCTACTTCTTTTTAAAGTTTCTTTATGTAACATCAGTTACCAAGATTGGAATCAATTCTTAATATTTTTGTTATTAAAAGAAAAAAATTGAAAAGACCTTATCTTTACAGTCTCTTGTTTTTAAAGTGCCCGCAATGTAGGCAAGGGGAGTTTCTTGAAGCGCACCCTTACAAGCTTTCCAAAATGAACAAGGTCAAAGAGTCTTGCCCGAAATGTGGACTAAAATATAGTATTGAACCTGCTTTTTACACTGGTTCAATGTATGTGTCTTATGGGGTGGGAATTGCAGTAGGTGTTGCTGTTTTCGTCCTGACCTATTTTACAGGATTAGCAAGACATCCATTGGCCATTTTTGGTTATATCGTTTTGGGTCTGTTTTTATTAATGCCCTACATAGGTGCCGTTTCAAAATCTATTTGGGCGCACTTCTTTTTCAAATACGACCCAGAGGTTGCTAAAAAAGTAAAAGGATGATTCAAGAACTAAAAAAACACTATGGCTCTGTATTTGAACCAGCACTTATAGACGAAATAAACCAGGTCGCAACCTTTATGGAAGTACCCGAAGGGCAAGATTTATTAAAACCTGGTCAGTATATTAAATCGATGCCTTTATTACTTTCTGGAAGCATAAAAATAATGCGTCCCGATGCCGATGGAGAAGAGTTATTACTATACCATCTTGAAAAAGGCGACACCTGTGCAATGACGATGACTTGCTGTATGGGAAATACAAAGAGCGAAATACACGCTGTTTCTGAAACACCTGCAAAGCTACTTATGGTACCTATTGGTAAAATGGAAGAATGGTCGAGAAAATATAAAACTTGGCGCAATTTTGTTTTTGAAAGTTATCACGTGCGTATGATGGAAATGCTTGAAAGCATTGATAATATTGCGTTCAACAATATGGACGAACGATTGGAAAAGTATCTTCAGAATAAAATTGAAATTTTAAATAGTAAGCATATTTACACGACCCATAAAGAGATAGCTCAAGATTTGCATACAAGTCGTGTCGTGGTTTCCAGACTGCTTAAAAGAATGGAAAACGATAAAAAAATTATATTACATAGAAGTTTTATTGAAGTCTTGTAACATCAGTTACAAAAATTTAATATACCTACAAGTACATTTGTCCCATAATTGATTTGACAAATGGAAATTGTAGAAATTTTAGGATACATAGGTTCGCTTTTCATTGGGCTCGTTTTAGGATTAATTGGCGGTGGTGGCTCAATTCTTACCGTTCCCATTTTAGTATATGCACTTTCTCTCAACCCAATAATAGCTACAGCATACTCGTTGTTTGTGGTGGGTACAACTTCATTGGTAGGAGCAATTAAAAATATGAAAAAGGGTAAAGTAGATTTTAAAACAGCCCTTATTTTTGCCGTTCCCGCTTTTACAGCTGTATATTTAACAAGAGCTTATTTAATCCCAGTAATTCCAGAACAACTTTTTGATGTTAAAAATTTTATGGTCACAAAAAATTTGGCCATTATGCTCTTTTTTGCCATTGTAATGCTTTTGGCATCTATTACTATGATTCGCAATGGAAATCGGCAGTTTAATTCCGAAGTAATTGAAAAAAAATCTAATTATCTTTTATTGAGTGTACAAGGTCTTTTCATAGGAGTTGTAACCGGAATGGTAGGCGCAGGAGGTGGTTTCTTGATTATCCCTGCTTTGGTACTCTTAGCCAAATTACCAATGAAAAAAGCAGTTGCAACCTCTCTTTTTATAATTGCTATTAATTCGTTAATAGGGTTTTTGGGAGATGTACAAAATTTAGATATTGATTGGCCATTCCTATTGATCTTTACAGGAATTTCAATAGTGGGTATTTTTATTGGGATTTGGCTTAATAAATTTATTGATGGTAAAAAATTGAAAAAGGCATTCGGATGGTTTGTGCTCATAATGGGAGTCTATATTATTTATAAGGAATTAAGTACATAACAGATTTTGGAAAAGTATATTGACATCATCTTAAATTCATTTTCAGGTTACTGGAATTATCTTGGCAAGGAAATATCCGACCCATCTTGGACCAATTATTTTTATTGGTTGTTAGCATTATCCTTACTCGTGTTTCTATTGGAAATTATTGTGCCTTGGCGAAAGAAACAGTCTATAATTAGAAAAGGGTTCTGGCTTGATGCTTTTTACATTCTTTTCAATTTCTTCTTGTTTTCTTTAATTGGTTACAATGCACTATCTAATGTTGGCGTAGCATTATTTAATGACTTCTTGGGCCTATTTGGTATTACAAATATTGTGGCATTAGAGGTGCAGACACTTCCCGTATGGTCGCAACTTTTTATAATGTTCATCGTTGCAGATTTCATCCAATGGAACGTTCACAGATTGCTACATCGTGTACCGTGGCTATGGCAATTCCATAAGGTTCATCACAGCGTAAAGGAAATGGGATTTGCCGCACAGTTCCGTTTTCATTTTATGGAAACCATCGTCTATAAATCCATTCAATATGTCCCATTTGCATTGATAGGTTTCGGTATCGAGCAATTTTTTGTCGTGCATATGTTTGCCGTCTTTGTAGGCCATCTCAATCACGCAAACCTTGACTGGAGCTATGGAAAGTTAGGCTACGTATTCAACAATCCTCGTATGCATATTTGGCATCATTCCAAAGAATTGCCAGAAAAACATCCATATGGGATGAATTTTGGTCTTACCTTGAGTATTTGGGATTACCTTTTTAGAACCGCCTACGTTCCCAAAAGTGGTAGGGATATCGAATTAGGCTTTGAAGACGACACTAATTTTCCAAGAACTTTTTTGGAACAGATGAAATATCCGTTTAAGAAAACCAAAGAAGCGTAACATTGGTTACTGAAAAACAGTATTGTGCCGCATAATTTTATCATATAAAAAAAGTAATTCAGCTTTCGCGTCGTGCCTGCCAGCAGGCAGGAAAGCGTAATTTCAAAAAACATTAAAATCAAATAGTATGAAAATCGAACAAATTTATACTGGATGTTTGGCGCAGGGAGCCTACTATATTGAAAGCAAAGGCGAAGTAGCCATCATAGACCCGTTGCGTGAAGTGCAACCCTATATTGACAAATCGGAAGCGGCAGGCTCAAAAATCAAATACATTTTTGAGACCCACTTTCACGCCGATTTTGTTTCGGGTCACGTAACCCTTTCAGAAAAAACGGGTGCACCCATTATTTATGGGCCCAATGCCAATCCAAATTTTGAATCGATAACAGCAAAAGATGGGCAGGAATTCAAATTGGGCGAATTGACTTTTGTAGTACTGCATACACCAGGACATACAATGGAGAGCACTACCTATCTGTTGCGTGACAAGAACGGAAAAGACCACGCGTTGTTTACGGGCGATACGCTCTTTTTAGGCGATGTTGGCCGTCCAGACCTTGCGCAAAAGGCAGCACATATGACACAGGAAGAATTGGCCGGAACGCTCTACGATAGCCTGCGCAATAAAATAATGCCCCTTGCAGATGATATTACGGTTTATCCCGCACACGGTGCAGGTTCGGCCTGTGGCAAGAATATGATGAAGGAAACCGTGGATACATTGGGCAACCAAAAGCAAATGAACTACGCGCTGCGTGCCGATATGAGCAAAGAAGAGTTCATCAAAGAAGTGACCGATGGCCTACTGCCGCCACCAGCCTATTTCCCGATGAATGTAAAACTGAACAAAGAAGGCTATAAGGATATTGATGACGTCATCGCTCAAGGCGAAAATGCCCTGTCCCCAGATGCCTTTGAAGCGGCCGCCAATGAAACAGGTGCCGTAATGTTGGACACGAGACACCAGAACGATTTTGCCAAAGGGCATATTCCCGGCTCAATTTTCATAGGTATCGATGGTAGTTTTGCGCCTTGGGTGGGCGATTTGATAAAAGATGTTCAACAACCTATTTTATTGATAGCAGATAAAGACCGCATAGAAGAGGTCATCACACGTTTATCGCGTGTAGGTTTCGATAATACGATGGGTTATCTCGATGGTGGTTTTGAAGCTTGGAAAAAAGCGAGCAAAGAATATGACACGGTAACTTCCATTCCAGCAACAGAGTTTAAACAGATTGAAGATGACAGTAATAATGATGTTCCCGTATTTGATGTAAGAAAGTCAGGGGAGTTCCAGAGTGAACACGTTGTTAATGCAAACCATACATCCCTGTCCGAAATTAACGACCACTTAGCCGGATATCCAGACAATGAAACTTTTTACGTGCATTGTGCAGGTGGCTATCGCAGTATGATTGCAGCTTCCATTTTAAAAAGCAGGGGTATCCACAACTTAATTGATGTTCAGGGTGGTTTTAAGGCTATAAAAGAAGCAGGAGTGGAAACCACCGATTATGTGTGCCCATCCACGTTAAAATAAAAGCTTGGTTTTAGTAAAGCAAAGAGTATAAAGCGGCAAGTGATTGTCGCTTTATATTTTTAGGATTTTTTCTTAAATACTAATGTGGTCATCGCTCGCTCATCTTGTACATTAGTAGTTTTTACGGGTTCAATGAGCTCAACCGTAAATTCCTTTAGTAAGTTTTCAATCCTTTCACGAGTAAGATAATATGTCCCCTTTTGCCCATTTTCCTTATATGTGATTTCTGGGGCATTACCGTCCAGACCAATATTTGATGCCATTCTAATGAGCAATGAGCCATTGGGTTTCAGTACACGAACCAATTCTGAAAACATAGCGGTAAATTGGGTTTGGCTTTGTGCGAAATGCAAAACAGCGCAACATAGAATATGGTCAAAACTGTTTTGGTCGTACGGTAACTTATCTAAACTTCCAACACTAAAATTTTTGCCGTATTCTGGGTATTCCGCTTTCGCGAAAGCGAGAAAATCAACATCCTTATCTATTCCGTACAGCTCAAAATCGTTTTGGTAAGACCATTTTAGGTTTCTGCCCTTTCCGCATCCCGCATCTAGGATGGATTGACCTTCTTGATAGCGTCCTTTTAGGATTTGGTCAATCACGTAGATGTCAACATTGCCGATTAAATTGAAAGTGTTCTTGTAATTCATACATCCATAATTGAATCAACAATATAAAAAGAATTAATCGCGGTTTATGTAACTCTTGTTACTGTCTTTGCACGGTATTCTGCATAATTTTATACCTCAGAACAAAGGGAAATACTATGGAAAACACAATTGAAAATGGCGTAACATCAATGCCAAGAATTGGCGACGAAGCCCCCGATTTTAAAGCAAAGACAACTAAGGGCGACATCCAGATGGCAGACTTTGCAAAGGACAAATGGATAGTGATGTTCTCTCACCCAGCAGACTTTACACCCGTTTGTACCACCGAGATGAGTGGCTTTGCAACCCGTAAAGAAGAATTTGATGCACTTAACACGGAACTTCTTGGATTAAGCATCGATAGCATACACGCTCACTTAGGGTGGGTTGCCAACGTAAGGGAAAAAACAGGGGTTTATTTTGACTTCCCGATTATTGCAGATATCGATATGAAGGTTTCAAAGCTTTACGGAATGCTGCAACCCAACGAGAGTGAAACTGCAGCCGTACGCGCGGTTTTCTTTATCGACCCTAAAAAGAAAATCCGTTTGATTATGTACTATCCGCTTAACGTGGGTAGAAATATGGACGAGATTTTAAGATCCCTTGAGGCTTTGCAAACTTCAGATAAACACGGCGTGGCTATGCCGCTGGACTGGAAAAAAGGCGACAAGGTAATTGTGCCGCCACCAAAAAATCTTGAAGAAATGGAAGCACGTATCGCAGATGATAGCTGTGAAAAAGTAGATTTTTATTTAGCGAAAAAATTCTTGTAAGCAATCAAGTTGGTTTTGCAAGTTAAGGTTGGTTAGTAGGGAAGCGACGAGTAATCGTCGCTTCTTTTTTGGACTACTGTAACATAGGTTACTAACTTCTTACTTCTTCATCCTTAATTTTAAATTTTATTGGTAGTGAAAAATAATGAAGAAAATAGCAATAATTATAATACTTATGAGCACTCTCTCTGGCGCAAATGCGCAACAAAACGACACATTAAAAATCTTAACAGCTTCAGAATTTAATGAAGCCATCAAAAACAACAATGTTCAGTTGATAGATGTACGTACTGCAAAAGAATTTAGCGAAGGAGCAATTAAAAACGCATTGAATATCGACTTCTTTCAGCAAGAAACGTTCAATAAAGAATTTGGTAAGCTGAATAAAGAACAACCTGTCTATCTCTACTGTCGTTCAGGAAACCGAAGTCAGCAGGCAGCCAGGAAGTTAGACTCTTTAGGTTTTAAGAAAATCTATGATTTGAAAGGCGGTTATATGGGCTGGCCGTATAAAAAATAGCCCGATGTATCAAACAAATATGAAGACTCTTCTGACGATTTTTGCGGTTACCCTATTTGCCTTGACCACGGCTGCTCAAAAGCCCGTGGACAATCCAGAGTATCAAAAAATGCTGGACACATTGTTAACGCACTCTGTAAATGAGATTTCGCCAAACGAAGTTCAACCCAATAAGGATGTTATTTTCCTGGACACAAGAGCAAAAAAGGAATTCAAGGTAAGCCGTATAGATGGGGCGATTTGGGTAGGTTTTTTATCTTTTAATAAGCGTAGAGTAAAAGAGATTCCAAAAGATAAAAAAATAATTCTCTATTGTTCAGTAGGATACCGAAGCGAAAAAATTGCAGAAAAATTACAAGAAGAAGGCTTTACCGATATCCATAATCTATATGGAGGCATTTTTGAATGGCTCAATAAAGGTAAGATCGTGGTAAATGATAAAGGACCTACCCAAGAAATACATCCTTACAACAAACATTGGGGACAATGGCTGGATAAAGGGGTTAAGGCTTATTAAGTTGATATAGCCTACGACTTTAGAGAATAATTCAAAATTATTTTAGATTCTTAGTGATGACGGAAAAAGAGCAATATGAAACCATAGAAAAAGAAATACATAGTGATGAAAGTCCTGTTGGTATCGATGCCAAAAAAACACACATCATCATCATTCACAAATTAATGAAAATAGAAGAACGCTTGACCCAAATAGAAAATAGATTAAAATGAAAACAACACTAAAATTACAGAATGTGAAGTGTGCCGGTTGCACAAATGGCATCGCTGTACGATTGTTAAAGTTATCAGATATTCACGAAGTAGCGATAAGTAACGCAACTTCAGAAGTTACCTTCTCTTATGAAACTGTAACTGACCTCGCCAACGCAGAGCGCACACTCACAAATGGGCGATCCAACGGAAGATATAGATAATGCGATTGTGAACAAAGTAAAATCATACATAAGTTGTTTGGAAAAGGCAAAAACAAGTGGTCAAATAACTAAATTGCTCAAATTAAACGTGTTTAAAATTTATTTTGGACAGGATTGAAAAGATATAATCAAACAAGGCTAATTATTTTTTTTGTTTAAATTTGCCCTTATTCTAATGCATAAATATATCCTCATATTTTTTTCCTTTTGGATGATCGTTACCAATTCGTGTGCGCTAAAAAAGAGTGTGCTTAATTGGGTAAACAACGGTGATGTAGAAAATTATTACCAGCATTCAGAAAAAACACTTCCAGAAACTGAGGTCAGCAGTTTTTCAATTTGTAAAAAAGGGATAAAAAATGCTGTTGAGGCCATTTCATCAAATTTTGTATTTCTTGTAAAATTTGTTCAGGATTCTCAGGCGCTTTTACTTTCTTTATATGCTTCTTTTTTGGTGAGTTTTTTGCTTTTTGCAAAGTCTAGGAAAAGAAAATATGTTATAAAAACCTTACCCTTAGGATGCAGTCCGCCATTCTATATTCAGTTTCAGCGTTTGCAATACTACGCATAAACATTCCATCCATTTCTTTGTTTCGTTGATACCGGGTTTTTCGGTATGAACTCCCTTTGATTTTTATTTATCATTTTAAAAACACAGCATTATGAAATATGGAATGCTGATAATGGGATGTTTTGCGCTATCGTATTCAGTTACTTCTGCACAAACTTCAGAAAATATTCCGTTGTCACAACTTTATCAAAAGGCTGCTGCCTATCCCGGGTTACAAGCAGAAGTCTCAAGCATTAAATCTGCCGATTACGATTATAGACTCGCTAAACAAAAAATCCTACCTGACCTTAATCTGCAGGCGCAAAATACATTTGGGACTTTTGAAGGTGCTGCCGGTGCCTTTGTTCCATTGCCCGGTTTTTTTAACGTCAGTGGCGAAGGTATTAATGGAAATACTGCGGTAAACGCTATGGCCTCGGCTACGCTAAAATGGGATTTTCTTCGGTTTGGAAAATACAGGGATCAGGTTCAACTAGCTCAGGTAAACCAAGATCAGGCGCAGACGAGTTTTGATATCGAAGCGCTTAAGCTAAAACATCAGGTCACTCAAGCGTACTTAGGTTTGATTTACGGCAAAGCGATGCAAGGCTGGGCCAAGCGGGAAGCCCAGCGCAATAAAAATTTACTCCAATTATCTTCCAGTCTGGTACAATCTGGACTGGCATCTGCTGCCGATTCCTTAATTGCATCGACAAGCCTGAAGCAAGCCGTCGCTCTACAGAAAAAATGGGAAGGACAAACCAACCGTTTTCAAAATCAGCTTTTGGAATATACCGGCACTGAGGTAATGAATGAAAATGTCCCACAGCCATTCTTTTCGATCAAGAAAGCTGAAATAAACGATTCAGCCCTTAGCCACCCATTAATAACGGCAAAAGAGCAACAGGATAAAGCGCTCAAAGTACGTGAAAAGATGGTGAACCATCAGGTTTTACCCGATGTTTCCTTGCTTGCCGGGGGACTGGCAAGAGGAGTTGGATTTGGTGATGATAGTCAGGCTTTTCAAGACAGTTATGAGTTACCCATCAGTAATTACCTGGTGGGCGTGGGGCTTACGTGGGATTTAAGCCAATGGTATTCCAAAGGATTAAAAACGCGAAAAGTACAACAGGAGCAGGAACGGGTTTCCCAAGAAAAGGAAGTTGTGGAACGCTCTTTAAATGAACAGCAAAATTCACTGCAATTTCATATTGAAAAATCAAAGGAAGAAATTCAGGAAGCGGAAGGTGCCTATCGTTCAGCTTCCGAATCGTACCGCTTATTTAAGGTACGTTACGAAAGTGGTTTGATAAACCTAACCACCTTATTGCAAATTCAGCAAACCCTTCAGTTTACCGAAAAAGCACGAATACAGGCGTATTATGATTACTGGCAATATTGGAACAATTATGCCTATACACAAGCCGATTTTTCAGTGCTCACCACAGTATTCAACTAAAAAAATAGAAAACGAATGAATATAATCAGATTCGCTTTACGAAAACCGATAGCCATCATCGTGACAGTCCTTGCGCTGCTCTATTTTTCGGTATTGGCCATTCAAAAAATTAAAGTAGATATTTTCCCGGAAGTAGAAGCGCCGGCAATTTATATCGCAATGCCTTATGGAGGGCTGTCACCTGCCTATATGGACGGATTTATGTCCAATGAGTTTCAAAAGGTACTCGTGTTTGTAGGTGGTATTAAAAATATGGAATTCAAAAGTGTGCAGGGGTTGACTTTGATGAAGTTAAGTTTTTATCCTGGGACTGATATGGCACAAGCGCAGGCCGAGGTGGCCACGCAAGTATCCCGCGCAATGGCTTTTTTACCGCCCGGTGCGGTACCGCCCCAAGTGGTACGTTTTGATGCCGGTGCGCAACCCGTTGGCCAATTGGTTTTTGAAAGTGACCAGCGGTCTACCGGCGAACTTCAAAACCTGGCCATTACCCGTATTCGACCTTCCTTTGTGAATATTCCAGGAATTAGTGCTCCCGCACCTTTTGGCGGAAATGTGCGCACGATGGTGATTAATGTAAAGCCTGAAGAAATGCAGGCGTATGGGCTTACTGCAGATAAAATCCTGGAGGCGGTGGGTAAAAATAATTTCCCTTCCCCTGCCGGGAATGTTCAGATAGGGAACACCAATTATATGGCACCGGTAAATACGTTGGAACTGGGCGCAGAAGACTTTATGAATACCCCCATCAAAACCGGTTCGGGACCTACCGTATTTGTTCGAGACGTGGCCACTGTTACCGACGGGGCCGATAAAACCACCGCGTATGCCCTCGCTAATGGAAAGCGTACCGTTTATCTGCCCATCATTAAAAAAGCAGATGCCTCTACCCTGGCCGCCATAAATAACCTAAAGGATGCTATGCCGATGTTATCGGACGCCTTGCCGGAGGACGTATCGATCAAATTCGTGTTCGACCAGTCTACCTATATTGAAAATGCCCTTTCCAATTTATTGCACGAAGGAATTTTGGGAGCAGTCCTTACCGGCCTAATGGTACTGCTGTTTCTTGGAGATAAACGAGGGGCTCTAATTGTGGTGCTCACCATCCCGATTGCGGTACTCACCGCTATAATTATGTTATACCTGCTGGGGCAGACGATCAATATTATGACCTTAAGTGGTCTGGCATTGTCCATAGGTATTTTGGTAGATGAGGCTACAGTCACCATTGAGAATATTCATCAGCATTTTGAAATGGAAAAAACCAAACAACGAGCGATTTTAGATGCTTTATTGGAGATTTCGATACCAAAACTTCTAATTTTGCTATGTATTCTTGCTGTCTTAATTCCGTCATTTATGATGGTAGGAATTCCCCGGGATATGTTTATGCCTTTATCCATTGCGGTAGGCTCGGCAATGATTGCTTCTTTTTTGGCCTCACAGACTTTTATTCCTGTGGTGGCCAATTGGATAATGAAAAAGCATCCCCAAAAACATTCCGATACAAAGAAATCCCGGTTTGATAGGTTTAAGGGGCGATACCTAAAATTTATTCAGCAGAAGGAACGCTATAAAAAGCCTATTTTCTTTGGGTATTTGTTGGTTGTAATAGCCTTGTCAGGGGTTTTATTTGTTTCCATCGGGACCGATATTCTGCCACCCAGCGGTTCTAAGGATTTACAGTTGCGGATAAAAGCCCCGGTGGGTTCTGCTTTAGATCAAACGGAAGATTACGTATTGGCGGTAGAAAACCACATTCGAGAACAAATTGCACCTGACAAACTGGAGATCACTTCAGGATTCGTTGGAATGCATTCGCCAAATACACCAATTAACCCTATTTTCTTATTTACCAGCGGTTCGCAGGAAGCGATTTTACAGTTTTCGCTACCGGAATCGTTTGATGTACCGGTGGATGAACTGAAAGACGATTTGCGTACCAGTCTTAAAAATGAGTTTCCTGAACTTCAATTTACATTCGAACCGATGGAACTTGTGGAAAAAATTATGGGTCAAGGCTACAACACACCTATTGCTATTGAAGTATTAGGAAAAAACCTGGATCAGGTTACTTTGTATGCCCATAAGATCACGGATGCCTTAAAAGATGAAAATTACCTGACCGATGTGCATTTGAATGAACCCGTTGATTATCCCAGTATTTCGATAAACGTAGATCGTGAACGTGTCGCACAACTGGGACTAACAATGCGTGAGGTGAGTACGGCACTTACCACGGCGACGTCTTCTTCCCGTTTTGTAAGTAAAAATGTATGGGTAGATCCAAATTCAGGTCTGGTTTTTCAGGTTCAGGTTCAATTACCGGAAAATCAGGTTAATTCATTGAATGATCTTCAAAACCTTCCGCTAAAGCCGGGGGCAATGAGCCCCGTCCTTGATGATGTGGCAGATCTGAGTTTGGCGACCGAACCGGGACAGGTAAACCGAAAAGGCCCTAACCGTTTTGTAACCGTTACCGCAAACACCAATCACTCCGATTTGGGAAGTGCCTCCCGGAAAGTTCGTAAAATTCTTAGCGAATTGGACGCCCCGCCAAGAGGCTATAGCGTTAGAATGGCCGGAGAGGTAAATGTGCTTAGCGAGACTTTATCGGGCTTGCAATCTGGATTGCTGGTCGCCATTGTGGTAATTTTCTTAATGCTGACCGCTTACTATCAATCTTTTAAAACCTCTTTGGTTATTTTGGGGATTATACCTGCTGTGGTGGCGGGCAGTCTTTTAAGTTTATCACTTTTGGGGAGTACACTCAACCTGCAATCGTATATGGGTATGATTATGGCCGTAGGGGTTTCGGTATCCAATGCGGTACTTATTATCAACCAGAGCGAACTTTTTAGAAAAGAGAAACTGGAAAATGCGGCCGAATCTTCCCTATTGGCGGTAGCCTCCCGTTTTCGACCTATTTTAATGACCGCCCTGGCAATGATTGCCGGGATGATCCCAATGGCACTGGGACTTGGTGATGGCGGATCGCAGGTCGCCCCGCTGGGACAGGCCGTAATTGGAGGATTGGTATTTTCAACTTTTACCTCCCTACTGGTTTTGCCATTTATCTATACAATCGCTTATGCAAATACCCAGCCTAAAAAAGTGTCTTTAGATCCAGACGATCAGCACAGTAAATACTATCAAAAAAACTTAAAATCCTAAAAAATGAAATTTTACATAAAATCTATTTCTTTTTCCTTACTTACCCTTCTTTTAATGGCGTGTGGTAATGCTGAAAACAAAGCAAAGAAGGAAGATAAACCTTTAAAACCTACCTATCAGGTTACCAACGTAAAAAGTGATACGTTAAAATATAAACTTTCCCTTCCCGGTGAACTAAAACCCTATGAAGAGGTGACTTTATATGCCAAAATTGAAGGTTTTGTTGAAAAGCTAAATGTAGATCGAGGAGATTTAGTAAAAAAAGGAGAAATTTTATTAAATATTGAAGCTCCGGAAATTCAACAAAAATTATTGGCCGCCCGGGCAAAGCAGCGTGAAATAGCTGAAAAGCTAAGTTTTAGTGCACAAAACTACCAACGGATGAACCGAGCTTCTGAAGTTGAAGGTGCAATATCATCAATAGAACTTGAACAGACCAAAACGCGTTTTATGGGTGACAGTGCTGCTTTGAGTGCTGTAAAAGCAGAAGTAGCGGCCGCTGCGCAGTTGGCGGGATATCGTAATATCAAGGCGCCGTTTGATGGGGTGGTTACCAGCCGGTTTGTTTCCCCAGGTGCCTTGGTAGGAAGCGGAAAGGAACCACTTTTAAAATTGGCGCGGGAAGATAAATTGCGCCTGGTAGTGGCTATTCCTTCGAAACACGCAGATGCCCTTTCTGCAAATACCAAGGCCAGTTTTACTGTGAATGGTGCTCCCGGAAAAAAGTTTCCGGTCAGTTTTTCCCGTAGCAGTAGGGCACTCGATCCTGAGCTACGTTCGCTAATGGTTGAATTTGATTATGATAATTCAGCTAATATCTTAAGTGCTGGAGCCTATGCACAGGTTCATTTGCAATTAAGGCGTAATCAACCTACTTTAAAAGTTCCTGCCAGTAGCATTATAACCACCCCAACCCAAACCTTAATCGCAAAGGTCAAGTCGGGTAAAATTCAAATGATTCCTATTACAACGGGAATCTCTAAAGATGGAATGATAGAAATATTCGGAAATCTTGATAGCGGAGATCAAGTTGTTTTAAAAGGAAATTCAACCCTTAAAAACGGAATGGCTATAGAAGCGGTAAATGCAAAAAAACAGCTAAATAATTAAAGAGCTTTCCTAAACCGATCTAAGATTCACTTATTTTAAACAATTAATTACTAAACAATAAACAGAAATACTATGAAAACAATTTTTTGGGGTATCTTACTCCTTTTCACACAAATAATTATGGCGCAGGAATGGAGCAATCCGAGAATTAAAGGTTACGGAAAAATCCATTTTAATAAAGACCTGGGTTTCCAGCCCGATGTAAAAAAAACCTATAAGTTAGTGTTCAACATAGATAATAATGCAGAAAAAGAAGGAGTAAATATGAGGTTATGGAAAATTGCAAGGGAACTCAATTTATTAAAAGCCGCTGGGATACCCGATCAAAACGTGCAAATAGCGGCGGTAGTTCACGGAAAAGCCATTGCCATAAGTTTGACCGACCAAGCTTACGAAAAACGCCACCAAAAGAAGAACCCCAACACAAATCTGGTAAAAGCACTTGATGATGCCGGGGTCAAATTATACTTATGTGGACAAACTGTGGCAGGTATGAAAATTGAACAAGACGAGTTGAACCCATCTTGGGAAGTTACCTTATCGGCATTGCTAACCCTACCAATTTTAGAAAGTGAGGGATATTTGATGGTTCCCTAATTATTTTGAGGCTAGTAAATATACTTATTAATAGTTAAAGGAATATCGATAATCCACTATCTGCAATAATTAATCTCTGCGTCATTCCGAACTTGATTCGGAATCTCACAAAGTTCTTAAAATCAAAGGTTATTAAGTGAGACCCTGAGTCAAGTTCAAGGTGACGACTCTTTTATGAAACATAACGGACATTCAAAAGGAATATTCATTTTATGGAACTAATATAAACACGAAATAAATTTGTAATTAGACGTGGTCAGTACGGCTATAATAGGTCTTGGCGTATGCCATAAATTTAAGAATTATTTCAATCGATTGCGAGATGTGTAACAAAGGTTACCAATCCTTAAGATAACAACCCATATCTTTAAAAGATTTAAAAATACAAAAACTATGGCAACGCATCATCAAGTGCTCATTATAGGTGGCGGTACCGCCGGTATTATGGTGGCCGCACAACTCTTAAAACAGAAAAAATCCAATAGTGTCGCAATCATTGAACCGGCAGATACGCATTACTATCAGCCTGCTTGGACGCTCGTAGGTGCAGGGACTTACGACTATGATAAAACGGGCAGGCCTATGGCAGACGTAATGCCTAAAGGTGCAAAGTGGATAATGGACAAGGCCACCAGGTTTTGATGCAGACAACAACACGGTACATACAGAGGTAAGTGGCGATATTACCTATAACTATCTGGTCGTGTCACCCGGGCTCACTTATGATTTCAGTCTGGTTCCCGGACTGGGAGATGCTATAGATAATGGTGTGGTGTGTAGTAACTATACAGACCCCAAGCATACGTGGCACGTCGTAAAGAATTTTAAGGGAGATACAGCGCTTTTCACGCAACCTACAACACCTATCAAGTGTGGTGGTGCACCGCAAAAAATAATGTATCTGGCAGAGTCCCATTTTCAAAAATCTGGGGTAAGAAAAAACACCAAAGTGGTTTTTGCCACCGCAGGTACCGTAATTTTTGGGGTAAAGGAAATAGCCAAAACCCTAATGAAAGTCATTGACCGAAAAAACATTGATTTAAGACTGGGCCACCAGCTGGTAAAAATTGACGGACCCAATCAGATAGCTTGGTACAAAATGGCCGAACACGAAGGCTATCACAACAAAGACAATGGTGTAAAAGTAGAAAAAGATGGCGAGCTTACGGGCATCCACTACGATATGCTGCACACCGCACCACCATCTGTAGCACCTAAATTTGTTCAAGAGTCTAATTTGGTTAATGATGCTGGATGGTTGGATGTGGATAAGCACACAATGCAACATAATAAGTACGCAAATATTTTTGGGCTGGGAGACGTGGCCGGCTTACCGACAGCAAAAACGGGAGCCGCCATACGCAAGCAAGTACCTGTAGTGGTAGATAATATCGATTTGCTTATTCAACACGATAAAATGGGCAAGAAATCATATAACGGTTATTCTTCCTGCCCACTCGTTACCGACTATGGAAAAATGGTATTGGCAGAGTTTGACTATGATAAAAATTTTATTCCAGACCCAAAATTGAAAAACCTATTTATTTCTGATAGTTCCAAAGAACATTGGAGATTATGGATGCTCAAAAAATACGGACTTCCCTACCTATATTGGAACAAAATGTTGAAAGGTAAGGATGTATAGCATTGGACAGGCAAAGAATAAAAAAATTGGTCATTGTCTGTATCCTTTGTGCAGCAATAGTTACAGGACTTGTTTTGTCAATACAATTTTTAAATAAATGATTATGAAAAAAAATATGGGCGGTGCAGACCGCATTATCAGAACCATTATTGCAATAACGGTAGGTGTGCTATACTGGCAAGGAATTATCGAAGGTACCTTGGCGTATGTTCTTCTTGCGCTATCGGCCGTATTTCTATTGACCAGTTTTATAAGTTTTTGTCCGCTGTATAAGTTGGTAGGATTGAATACGTGTCCAAGAAAATAAACGCTTGAAATTTAGAGTTGTGTATCTAAGGTTACAGCCATTGGTTGTGACCTTTTTTATTTTTATATAAAATTTGGAAATTATGAACATCAAACAATTTGAATACAAACCGCTGGCACATTATTCGTATGCCATCGCAAGCGAAGGTAAGGTAGCCATCATTGACCCAGAGCGCGACCCATCGCAGTATTACGCTTTCGCGAAAGCGAACAACGCAGAAATCGTTGCCGTAATAGAAACCCACCCACACGCCGATTTTGTGAGTTCGCATCTTGAAATCCATAAAAAGACAGGTGCAACCATTTACAATAGTGAAAAACTGGGCGCTGACTATCCGCATCAATCCTTTGATGAAGGCGACGAGATTAGATTGGGAAAAATTTCCCTCAAAGCGATAAACACACCTGGACATTCGCCAGACAGTATAACCATTGTGGCCACCGAAGGCGAAGACACGGCATTGTTTACGGGCGACACATTATTTATTGGCGACGTAGGCCGTCCAGACTTGCGTGAAAAGGCAGGAAATATGCAAGCAAAACGAGAGGAACTTGCCGAGATGATGTATGACACTATCCAAAATAAATTTACCGACTTGCCAGATGATGCCGTGGTCTATCCCGCACACGGTGCTGGTTCGCTATGCGGAAAAAATTTGAGGGATGCCAACAGTAGCACCTTGGGCAATGAACGTATGGGCAACTGGGCTTTTAAAGAACAGTCCAAAAAAGAATTTATGGACACCATACTCGATGGCCAGCCGTTTATTCCGTCCTATTTTGGCTTTGACGTGGATATCAATAAAGCCGGTGCAGCTGATTTACAACCTTCAATCGAGGATATTCCATTTACTGAAAAGACAACTGCTGAAGGACTTATAGTCGATATTCGGGAAGAAGCTACCTTTAAAAAAGGTCATTTAAAGGGAAGTATCAACATACAGGCAAATTCAGAAAATGCGAAGTTCGAGACGTGGTTAGGTTCTATTGTTGAGCCTAAAGAAGCATTTACCCTCGTAATAGATAGCGCCGAAAATAAGGACATCCTATTACACCGCGTGGCAAAAATCGGCTACGAAAAACAGCTTACAAAAGTCATCACGCTTGCTAATGAAAATCTGGTAAAAACCGAAAAGCTGGATTTGGCAGATTTCAAGAAAAACCCTGATAACTATACCATTGTCGATATTCGTAATACAAGTGAGGTAGAAGAAGGAAAGTTTTTTGATAGTGCCGTTTCTCATCCATTGAATGAGTTGCGAGAAACAGCCGATGAAATCCCGACGGACAAGCCTATCGTGGTGCATTGTGCCGGTGGCTATCGTAGTGCAGCGGGAAGCAGTATCCTTCAAAAAAAGATAAAAGGCACTATTGTCTATGATTTAAGTGAAGATATTAACGATTTTAAAAATTAGAATATGGAAACTATAAGCAAAAACAACATAGGATTAGACATAGATAAATCAAAAATCATTGCTGAAAAGCTAAATGAATTGCTTTCAAATTATCAGCAGTTTTATATGAACCTACGAGGGTTTCATTGGAACATCAAAGGAAAAAAATTCTTTGAGTTACATCTTAAGTTTGAGGAGCTTTATAACGATGCATTACTTAAAATAGATGAAATCGCAGAACGTGTTCTTACCTTGAGCGAAACGCCCGTTCATTCGTTTAGAAAATATCTTAAGATTTCCGAAATAAAACCTGCCGAAAATATTACCAATGGCGAACAAGCAGTTGATAAGGTTCTCTTGAAGCCTTAAAGGTATTGCTGGCAAAAGAAAGAATTACATTAAATATGGCTTCCGAAGCCAATGACGAAGGTACTGTTGCTTTGATGAGCGATTATATTGTTCAGCAAGAAAAACTGGTTTGGATGCTTTCATCCTTCTTGGATTAAAATTGATATTTTAATTAAAAAGTTAATTGATAAAAAATAAACCGTCATATCGAGATTATATGTACGTAGCAATACAATTGTCATTGTTCGTCATATATCTTTTACCGGTAAAAATAGTTTCTACACACCTTCCCGAATGGCTACGCTATTCGGGTTTGGTTTTACTGTGTTTAGGTGTGATTTTGGGGGCAGTTGCGTTGCTTCAACTCAATACAAATCTTTCGCCTTTCCCAACACCAACTTCAAACGGAACATTGATTACCACAGGTGCTTACAGGATTGCGAGACACCCTATATACACCGCCTTGATTTTTTGTGGATTGGGATATGCATTCTACAATCAGTCGAGTTATAAGGCACTAATATCTATTACATTGCTCATCCTGTTTTATTTCAAATCAAAGTATGAAGAAAAGTTGTTATTGAAACACTTTCCCGAATACAGGCAGTATCAACAAAAAACGAGAAGATTTTTATGAAAGAATATCCAGCCGATTTCTGGAACAAAATGTACGGTGCTGATGAATATAGATACGGTACTAAACCCAACAGATTCTTTAAACAACAGCTCGACAAACTTAAATCTGGAAATATACTGCTTCCTGCCGAAGGCGAAGGCCGTAATGCGGTTTATGCCGCTTCCCAAGGTTGGGATATATCCGCTTTTGATATTAGTAAGAAAGGCAGGGCAAAGGCCTTGCGTTTGGCGAAAGAGCGGAAAGTATCCATAACGTACGAACTTACAGGCGTTTTGGAATTTCGGAGTGAGACACAATTTGATGTTATCGGTTTATCCTACGCTCATTTTCCCGCGTCTATTCGTAATAAAGCACACAAGCACTTGTTACAGTATTTAAAACCTGAAGGCATTGTGATTTTTGAAGCGTTTGCGAAAGCGCAACTGGGAAACCCATCTGGTGGCCCCAAAAATGAAGCAATGTTATTTTCAGTAGAAGAAATCAAGGAGGAGTTTCCACAATTAGAATTTGAGTTTTTGAAGGAAGTAACCATCCAACTTTCCGAGGGAAATTTCCATAAGGGAAAAGCTGAAGTCATACGTTTTGTAGGAATAAATAAGATGTTTAAAAACCATTTATCCTTTATACCAATCTAAAGCTTCCAATTGGGTCAGAATTAAAATCTGGATGTACTTTTAAATACATCTTCATAGCTTCCACCGCTTTTGGAGGATGTTCTATTCTATTTTTTCCATATTTCTTGGGGACGCCCTGTATAGTGATGAAACTAACCCTATATGTTTTATCCATTTCAAGGTGCTTGCCATTGTAATATATTTCTTGGATACGATGTCCGGTAGGGTTTTCTATGCGCATATTGATTTGCAGGCCCAAAACGCGTTTCACATAGCCGCCCATTTGTTTAAATGCATCGCTAGAGAAAGTACGCTCAAGGTTCTCTTCCAGCATCTGTTTTATTTCTTTGCCCGTAAGCTCTACGGTAGAAAGGGGCGGATTCATAGGGGCGATATTGTACAGGTCATTTTCAGTTATAGATCCTACAGGAATTGGTGCACCGTATCGCCATCCGTTGGAAAATACAATTGAGGTATCAGTAGCGTGAGCTGTGGCCTTTAGTAACAATTCATCCATAGTGGAGTTAAGGGTATTATACCGATGCAATACCGTCTTTGTACGTCCTATGTTTTTATTGCGCATATCTTCATAAGGCTCTAGTGACTTGTTCACGAGTTGTGCCATCGCTTCGTTCTCGGGTATGGAATCATCCACTTTGAGCATTTCATAATCGCAAATTTTGATTTTTTTATCTTCAAGTTCAATTGTAAAATTACCAACGAAGGCGCCGTGGCATCCACATTGGACAATTTTTGCACCATTGACTTCAATGGGCTTGTAAATCCGGTTGTGGGTATGGGCACTCAAACAAATATCAATGCCGTCAACTCTCTTGAGTAGTTCAACATCTTGGGGAAAGCCATTGTGGGATAGCACTATGATAATAGCTGCATCATTGGCTTTTAGTTCTTTAATATGATGCGGAACCTCTTCCACCCCAGAAGTGAATTGGAGACCTTTGCTCATCTTCTCCGGCATCACTTTATCGATAATCATCGAGCAAAGACCCACAACGCCAATTTTCACACCTTCTTTTTCGAACATAGCCGTGGGTTGCAAAAAATGATCACCGTCTATGGTGAATACATTGCAACCTAGCATAGGAAAATCTAACTGCTTATTGATTTTCTCTAATTGGTCTGGTCCGTAACCAAAATCCCAATGTCCCACCAGGGCATCGATATTAAGAGCATTTAAAATAGGAACCATAGCCATACCGTTTGAAGCTACAATAGGTTTTGTTCCGTATAAGGTGTCGCCACCGTCAAAGAGCAATGTATTAGGATTTCCTTCTCTGATGGCTTTCACTACGCTGGCAATCCTTGCATAACCACCCGCAGTCTCAATAATCTCTCCGGTTTCATCATAGAAAAGTTCGGGATGTGGTGCAAGGTATCCGTGCACGTCGTTTATAAACAATACATTTAGTTTCATCAATTTAATCTTCTAGTGTTAATGACATTTTGTGTTTTATCGAAATTGGTTACGATCAATTTATAATTGGGTTATGATTTACACCTTCGGAATCGCTGTTCACTAAAACGTCTTTTGTGTTTCTAATTTTAAATTCTTCAAGACCATTGTCTAAAAACTCAACAAAGTTCTGCACACTCAAATCATATCCTTTTGGCGCATTTAATAAAGAACCATTTGTATCAACCAAAGTATAATAGGGCTGAGCATTTGCATTGAGCCGCTGAATCATAAAATCAAGATTTTGGCCTCCTATGGTTTTTTTCAAGCGCTCATCGTGAGCAGAAACATACCATTCCTTTTCGGGCAATTCAGTCTTTTCATCAACATAAAGTGCCACGACAACATAATCTTCCTTTAGCCTTTTAAGTACTTTTGGATCAGACCAAACAGTTGCTTCCATTTCCCTACAATTTACACAACCGTGACCGGTAAAATCTATAAACAGCGGTTTATCTTGTTTCTTTGCGCATTCTAAAGCTTGAGTATAATCGAAATAGCCTTGAATACCCAATGGTAATTCTAGCAGGTCTCCGTATTTCGGCACTCCACATTCTGCGGTTTTCATCGTATTGTTGGAAATGGAAGTGACTTGAGGTGAGTTCATCACAAAACTTTGTGAACTTAACGGAGGCATATAACCGGCCAATGCTTTTAAGGGCGCACCTACTAAACCTGGGATAAGATAAACCACAAAACTGAAAACCAACAATGCCGAAATTATACGGCCTACCGATGTCTTCTGTTGTTTTTGTTCGTGAGGAAATGTGATTTTCCCCAAGAGATAAAACCCAAGAAAAGCGAATATAACAATCCATAAGGCAAGGTAAACCTCGCGGTTTAATATATCCCAATGGTAAACTTGGTCCACAATGCTGAAAAATTTTAATGCCAGTGCTAATTCTATGAAACCGAGTACCACTTTAACGGTATCTAACCAACCACCACTTTTAGGTAAAGATTTTAACCAATTTGGGAAGACCGCAAAGAGTGTGAAGGGTAATGCAAACGCCAGGGAAAAGCCCAGCATTCCCACAATAGGTTGTATAGTATCGCCATTAGCGGCTTGTAACAGAATAGTTCCAGCAATTGGTCCAGTACAGCTAAAGCTGACCAGAACCAAAGTAAATGCCATAAAAAAGATACCCAGCACACCGCTTTTGTTCGATTTTGAATCTATTTTATTAACAAATTTATTGGGCAGTGTTATTTCAAACAGACCAAAAAAGGAAAGCGCAAATATTATGAAGATCGCAAAGAAAAATAGATTTGGGATCCAGTGCGTACTTAAAAAGTTAGCGAAATCTGCACCAAACAATACCGAAAATAGAGTACCAACGATAGTGTAAATCGCTATAATGGAAACGCCGTACAAAATGGCATAGGCAATTCCCTTCTTACGACTCGTATTGGATTTTGTGAAGTAACTTACCGTCATCGGTATCATTGGGAACACGCAAGGCGTAAGTAATGCTATTAGACCTGCGCCAAAGGATATGAAAAAGAATGTCAAAAGAAAAGATAAACCCTGTCCTTCGGTCTCGGTGGTCTCAAAATCATTGTCAAAGGCTTCGAGGACCATAGGTGTCGAGGCATCGGCATCGCTCTTGGCCGTATCTAATGGTTTTTTGAGAACATTGTTAAATACAGCAACGTCACTTTCAAAGGGAATACATTGGCCATTGACATCTGAACATATCTGATAGGAAACCAGCCCTTTAATATCAGGACTTTCTGAATGGATAACAAATCGCTGTTTGAATTTTGCTTTTTTTGTAAAATAGGTGTACTCACCCTCAAACAGCTCATCATATTTTTTCTTTTGCCCTATGGCTTCAACATTTCCCAGTCGCTCAAATTGTTCGTTTTCGTAAAAATTGAATTCCGTAACCATTGGCCCAAGTTTTGGGTCAAAGTCGCTTGAATACATATACCAATCTTCCGGAATTTTAGCCTCGAAAAACACGGTTATTGTATCACCTTCAACAATATTATTTTCTTGGACTTCCACATTCCATTTGGGGACTTCCATAACTTGCGAATGCCCAAAATGACTGATTAGAGCAAGGACAAATACAATCGTTAGTTTATGATATCGCATACTTTGCTATATATTATTAGTTACTCCGAAAAAGGATGGGCATTGGTAAGAATCCATCCCCATTTCAGAACAAAATCTATTTTAAACTATTCAGGAACTCCCTAAATTCTTCATTGTTATAATCTGCCATACCTTTATGTGTAAGGGCAATGTTTCCTTCAGCATCAATCACATACGTAGTAGGCAGCGCGGTCGATTCATAAACAGCGGGCATAGGGCCAGCTTGCTCATAAATGGGTAGTCCATAGTCCTTCCGCTCCATATAGGCCTTGGCCGTTTCAAAATTTTTGTCAAAGGAGAGCATTACAAAGACTACGTCGTTCCCCATATCCTTGTATAATTTTTCGATACTCGGCATTTCTGCCACACAAGGTGGGCACCACGTGGCCCAAAAATTCAAAAAGATGACCTTGCCTTTGTACTTTTCCAGCGATACAACATTTCCTTTAGCATCGCGCAGTTTTAAGTTATAATCCGCTTTCGCGAAAGCGGAACTCTCAACAGTTTCTACATCACTATTATTTTGTGCAATTACTTCTACATCTGGATTCATAAAGCCAGTTGCGAGCAGCCCACGTTGCACAAAACCTATAACTTCGGTATGTAAACCCGTGGCGTAAAGTGTTATGGCCACTATCGCAAATATCCCGTACTGAATCCAGGTTTTTTTAATGTTCTTGTCTTTTTGGTTCTCTTCCATCATTAAAGTTTTATTGAAATTCGTAATCAGTTTTAGGCACGGTTGAGAAAGAATACTGTCCCAGATAATCGCAATACGCCCTACCTTCCAATGTTGGTGAAACGGGCGAGTTTTCCTGAAGATATTCTTCTACCACATCGTGAATGGTATAGTCTTTTACTTCAACATCCTCAACACCTGACATCCTGCAAAGGTTGTCAACTGGGTCGCCAGGGCGTACACAGGCCGAAATGGTATAATATTCATCATCTTCCATTGGTTCGCCGTTTACGGTTATACTATTGATTCTTTGACCCTTTTCATCTTGACTGTTGAAGTTGACCTTCATTCCTGAAAATCGTACCAGCCAACCACCGAATCGTTCGGTCGGGTCTTGCGCAAATGCGTTGTGCATTTCTTTTTCCAGCCAGTCCTTTATCTGTCTTCCCGTAGCTCTTCCTGTTTTCACCTTTTCATTCACGGGCAGTAAATTCCACAGATTTGCGCGCGTAATGGGTGCAGGGTTACCGTTTTTGGGAACTATTGGGTTACCGAACCTAAATCCGTTTGAAATAGATATGTCTGCACCCGTCTTCCAGCGAGCCGCATCTGTAATCATATTGTCCATAGGGTTCTCTACGGTAAGATATCGATAGAGAGGTTTTGTAGTATATCCTATCACTGTTTCCAGATGGTCTTTGTAAGGTGCTTTGGCCTTGTTCACCAAAGATTGAATTTCTTCATCTGCAGGAAAGACCTCTGGGTCAACGTCAATAAGTTCATATTCGTCACCCACTAATTTGCCGTCAATAAAATGAAGTGTCAGTTTACCAACGAAAGAACCGAATGCACCAGGTTCGGTGACTTTAGCGTACTTACCTTGAATGGGTTCTCGCACACGCTCGTGGGTATCATTTCCCAATATATAGTCCACATTTTCTGAAATAGGGTTATTAGCAAGTTCCACCTGTTTGAAAATACCGATATGCGTTACCAAAAAGAGTGCGTCAAGGTTTTCATTAACCTTAAAAGTGTCCACTTGCTTTCTCAAATCTTCAGTCAAACCACTGAATCCTATACCTTTACTGAAAATTGGGTTTTGACGCACGGGTACGTCCGGGTCATTAATACCCATAAACCCTATGCGTACGCCTTCTATTTCTTTGACGGAATAAGCTGGGAACAAAAGTTCGTCACTTTCTTCGTGGTACATATTTTGGGCTATGACATCTGTTTCATAACCGTTCATTGCATCCATCATTACATCTTTACCGTACACCACTTCCCAGTTGCCAGGAATGATAACGTCATAGCCCATATTTTTTATAAGTTCCGGCATAACCTTCCCTTCTGACAGCGCTGTGTAACCACTGCCCTGAATCAAATCGCCACCATCAATGATAATGGTGCGGTCTGGATTTTTCTGGCGTTCCTGTTCAAAAAGAGTTTTGATATTGGCAAGTCCTCCACGGTCTTTAAACACGATCTCTTCGTTTTCCCAGAACAGTTCAGGATGTGTGTCGAGTTGCCCGTGGATATCGGCTGTTTGAAGTACGGTAATACTCAAAGTATCCTTCGCTGTGCCGGTCCTGTCCATTTTATTTGATTTTTCTGTTTTGCAAGCAACCGGTGCCATCAATATTATCATCAGCAAAACTCTATTAAAAATTTTCATAGTTGTAAATTTTGCTTTTTAGATTCTTATAGGCTAATGCTTTTATATCCCTTTTTTTGAAGTTGAAAATTGTAAAGAATTCCGTTATCGACAACCTCAATTTTTTTAGGGACTTTTGTTTTATCGACTTTAAACTTTTTCAGTGAGAAACCGCAAGCTATAATGTGTACCCCTGCTTTTTCGGCTTTTTCAATAAAATTGCCCATTTTTTCAACGTTCGTGATATCGCCTATTTCCTTTCCGCATATGATGACTTGAAAATCGCCAAAGGCATCGCCTTCTTCCGCTTTAAGGGCTTCGGCGGTTAGAATTATGGGTTGTAATTGAGGCACTTTTTTGGTCAGTACCACATAATTGTTTGTGTCGTTGTCCATTTGCTGTGCCTGTGTTTTGTTTATGCTGAACAGGGTTAGCACCAAAAGAATTGAACTTAATAAATACGTTTTCATTTTTTTATTTTAGAAGATTACTGGTGTCGTTCAATACAAAAAAAAGAAGTCCATCGAAGATTGCTATATTTTTAAATAAAGGTCCAAGCGTTGTTATTTGACCCACTTGAATAGTTAATGTGATGGGGATTAAGACCGCCATCAATACAATAGCCGCCCATTTTGTCCTGTATCCGATTAGAAACAGGAAGCCTGCTACAAGCATTACGATACCGGATAGGATTACAAGCCATTGAGGTTCGCCAAAAAAAAAGCGCGATACCTTTAAAGCTTGCTTGTTCTATACGCTGGGCAGTTTTTTCTACATTCACAAGGTGGTTAAACCTGCTACGAGAAAAATGCCACTTACCATTATGCGCAATAGCTGAATGGAACGACGACTGATTAAAATTTTTGTCGCCATTGTAAATGATATTTAAAATGTTTTGATTTGTGCGGTGACTGTCCGTAATAGTTCATCCTGTCATATTTTTATGGATACAGAGAACCATTACGGAAGCACCGACTTTAAATTTTGAAAATGGGAGTTGGACTAAGCCAAACGAGGTGGTGGTGAATCGTTATCTAAATAGTGATAACTTAGGTTGGAAGGGAAATGCTCGCTGATAGTTGCGATGTTTTCTGAAAAACTTGTTTCCCAAGAGAACAGTTCAAATTGAAACTGCGGGTTACAAAGACTGCTAAGAATTAAAACTTGCGAATTGGATACGTCCTTTTGAGAAATTGAAAAATCCTCTGCATTGTTAATTTTCTTAGGGGAATTTTTCTTTTTGCAAAATGGCTTGACAACTGTCATACCACTATCAAAAATAAAGCCCATAGCATTTGCATCCACGGCAATAAGTTTAGCCATAAAAATGAATGTAAGTAAAATTGGTATGTAAGTTTTAGCTTTCACAATTATGACAAAAATAAAGAAAAGTGTAAAGCCGATATGTAACCTTTGTTACCTAAGTAAGAAAAATCTTATGCTTTTATTAAAAAGATTCCACTTCTAATCCTAAAACACCAAAATAATTAAAATAGAAAGCCCACACTTATAACGGCCGATGCCTAATGCCCATAAAAAATATTCCTATATACATTAATTATATAAAGTAATATTGAAATTAAGTTTTTTAGTCGTATTATCTCTATTACTTTATAAGTTAGCTGAAATTAATCATCACTTCTGTAACTATTGTTACAGAATCACTTTCGTAAAAATATCATATTTGCTTCAAATTAATTAAAATGAATTGGATATATGAGCCTTGGCCGTGGTATGTAGCGGGACCTCTTATTGCTTTTGTGATGTTAGTTTTATTGCTCGTAGGAAAGCAATTTGGGATGTCATCAAACCTACGCACGGCCTGTGCAGCCCTTGGAGCAGGAAAAGCAGCAGATTTCTTTAAATTCGATTGGAAAGCAGAGCGATGGAACCTGATGGTCGTATTGGGTGCAATTATTGGTGGTTTTTTAGCCTCAAACTATATGAGCGACAATACGGTAGAAATCAATCCTGAAATCGCACAGCAACTCTCAGATGATTATCAAATAAATAGTGCAGGCGAAAGTTATCTGCCGCCAGAAATTTTTGCGACAGATGCATTGAGTGACCCATTTATCATCGTGGTATTGTTAATAGGTGGCCTATTGGTTGGTTTTGGGGCAAGATACGCAGGAGGTTGTACATCGGGACACGCAATTTCCGGATTGAGCAATCTGCAATTGCCC
The DNA here is from genome assembly GCF_000152985.1 of Leeuwenhoekiella blandensis MED217. Lineage (GTDB taxonomy): Bacteria > Bacteroidota > Bacteroidia > Flavobacteriales > Flavobacteriaceae > Leeuwenhoekiella > Leeuwenhoekiella blandensis. The sequence continues at coordinate 1,312,519 of NZ_CH672395.1, forward strand.
TCACTTATAGCTGTCATAGGTTTCTTCATCGGTGGGTTGGTAATGATACATTTAATTTATCCTTTAATCTTTTAAAAATGAGATACATCACATATTTGGCCATTGGTATTTTCTTTGGAATCATAATGTTCAAATCCGAAGCAGCTTCGTGGTTCCGTATTTATGAAATGTTCCAGTTTGGCAGCTTCCATATGTATGGTATAATAGGTTCAGCTTTGGTTATCGGAATTCTTGGCGTTCAAGTCATAAAACGTAAGAATATCAAAACCTTGAATGGTAGCGAAATGAGTCTCAAACCTAAGAATAAAAGCGTTGCTCGATATTTAATAGGTGGGATTATCTTTGGTCTGGGATGGGCGCTTGCAGGTGCTTGCCCAGGACCTATGTATGTACTGATAGGTGCAGGATACGTTTCTATTTTGATTGTGATTGTTGGAGCAGTCGTAGGGACTTTTTTATATGGCTTGGTTAAGGATATGTTGCCGCATTAAATCGCTTAAAATTTATTATTTAATCAACAAGAGTTTACCTATGTTCTACTATTCTACGGTTTCCTTCAATTTAATTAATGCCAATGACCACTTGCTGTCAAAAGTCTTTTTAAATTAATGAGTTGATCTTCATCTTTAAAATATTTATGGCTTAACATTTTTTTGAGTTGACTGATTGCTTCTTTAGAAGTAAACCCTTTTTTTCTGCAAAGCAAATCGAACTTTTGCATCTGTTCTAATTTGAATTTTGCTTTCGCAACAAATTCTTCTGCATTTTCAGCGTCTTCATAACTTGATTGAATTTTGAAATGAGTTTCTATTGTTCCTGGCTTTCCAATTATCAACTTCTCGGCATTACTCTGAACTATTGCATTTGTAGTAAAAACGTAATCCCTATCGTGAACCATTCTATGAATTCTGGTTTGACCGTCAGCGATATTGTTAGGGAAAATTTCCAAATAATATTGAGTATCTAAAGGCAAAGTTATTACAGAGTCAGGATTGAAAAGACCTTCGAATCGAGTTGATTTGATACCGCGGATAGAAACTGGATTATCACAGGTAATCAATGGTGCATTTTTGTCATTGATTCGGTGTACATTTATCGTACAATCATATTTGAAGTCCACAAACTCTTTCCATTTTTCTAAATGTTGCACCAAGAATTTAATTCTGTTTCGCTCTTTAAATTCGTGTCTAACTTTATCAATATCCTTCATATTGAACTCGTGCCTTTCTTCTTCGAACGTAAATTTCACATCGCCTTTTTCATCGGCGTGTAATGTCATTCTATCTAAAATTTGGTCTGTAAAGGCATTTTGATGATTAAGAAATCTTGGTGTTCTAAAGTAAAGGGATAGACACACGTATAATACCTGTCTCTTTTGCTCAGGGGTCAATACTTTCACATTTTCATCAACGAGCAATTTATATATTTTGGGAAATTCTGAATCTACGTGTTCAGCATAGTGATGTTCTAAATCGTATTTTCTATCTACTTCAGCATTCGGAATTGTGTAAAGATTTTTTTTGAAGCAAATACTTTTTGTACTGATTTGTTTCAACAGAAATTCATCTTCTAACTTGTAGGCATCAACAAAATAGTTGCCGTTTTTTCCTTCAACGCCAAAATTTTTCAGGTATGAGCGAGGAATGTAATGCTGTTTTATTGGTTCGTTTTTGGCCATATCTTTAAAACTTAATTGTACAAGCCAGGAATATAGGTTTTTGGTGTAAGAAACGGTATGCTCAACCTGCCTTGAACAGTTTGGTTGAACTTATAATTTTTGAAATCTGTAATCTCAAAAAAATCATCGCGCGTTGGCTCAGAGTCTAAAGAATAGACCAACCCGAAAGGCGGATAGGTTATTTCACCAAGATAATGATACCCTTTGCTGGTTCTTGCCATTCCCCAACCATTCCTAACTTGTTTTGTGGATGTATGATAAATAAAAACTCTTAGATTTTTAGGAAATGTTTGTGAATCTTTATTCAATAGAAAGCTTGAAAGCCCTTCTAAATGTAGCAGTTGGTCACTGGTGTCAATTGCCATAAACATAGACAATATTTGCTTCAAGACGTTAAGAGGTTGTATGGCGTATTCAAAAGTGATGACCCTTGATGCCCAAACTCGATTGGTCAACGCCATCATTCCCTTATAGGCGAATTTCTTGTAGCTGTCCCCATAGTAACTACCTGTAAGGTTGTTGCAAGATTTGCATAAGTAATAGCCACCTGCACCTTGATTACTTCGAATTTTCTTACCGTATAAATAACTGTTTTTGTCGTGTATATGAACAGATTTTTGAAATAATACAGGTTTAGAATTGAAGGCGCTTTGAGGTGGAACGTGCTCAAACGTAAGTTTTCCGTAATTACCGCAAATTCTGCAAATTCCTTCTTTCTTCAACTAATACTTAGTAATTAAGGTTTTTAATTTTTTTAGTTAATCTTTTATCTTGAATTCTTTCTTTAGCTTCTCGTTCAATCCTTATACCCAGACCTTTCGTCTGATTAATATGGTTTGATGTAAGTTGATTGACATAGGCATAGATTATTCCAACTTCCTTATTCATTTTTGTGTTCCAGTCGAAGTCATAGAGTTCTTTCAATTTATCAGTCGGTGTTGTTCTGAATACGAAATTTTGGTTTCTATAGTGCCTGCCATCGTCCAGCAATATGACCATTAAAAAGACCTTACTAAAACCTATCTTTATGTATCCATCTGCTTGCTTTGTTCCTTTTTTCTGAACGCTTGTAATCTTGTTGATTTTCGGCGATTGATTTTCTAAGGATTCTGATTTTACTATTTTACATTCTATCCCAATTGCATTACTTTCATCGCCTGCATTGTAAATAAGAATATCAATATCGCCAGGTTTCTTTTTAGGTTCAGTAATTGGTTCTTTTACGCCACAATGATGGATGACAGAGGATGATGAAAATAGCTTTCTGTATAACATTTGTTTAAAATTATCATTGCTCATTAACCAATTAATAACATCGTCTTCATTTTCAAAGGTTCTGGTCACACTTACATCAGACTCAGTATTATTTACAAAAAATGAAATTTTTGATGAACCGTCTATTTGCCGAATATCTGAAATCACGAATTCTGTGACTTCATATTCAGGCTGTGGTTTTTTGCGAAAAAAAGCCTTGATACTATTTCTTATTGATGCGAATAGCTTCATTTGCTAAAATGGCAATATTTGGTCAGTAAATTGCTTGAATATTTCGCTGGCAATAGCTTTATCAAAAGCTTCTTGAGTTACCAAATCATATAATTTAGCTTTGAGAAGTTGACCAAATGATTTTTTGTCAAGGTTCGGAATATCTTCACGTAGCTCATCAAATTCATCGAAAATAATCTGTTGACCATAACCTAATTTTTCAATTTCTGAGAGTACTTGTTTTATCAGTTCCTTTAGTTCTTCATCAGAACTGCTAATTTTTGAGTAGTCTGTAACTTGCCTTTTTCTCGCCTGTTCTATGGCATATTTACCTTCTAATTTTAGTTTGGCATTTACGTTTCTGCCGTTCATACATTCAATGAATCCCCGATTTTCGAGCATCCTTCCATAATCCCAATCTTCGCTACGACCATTTAGTTTTACACCGTTACCTTCAAGAATCAAATTTAAAGAATGGTATTTTCCATCTTTGTAAAGGTCGTATAGTTTTGAAAGAATAAGGTCGAGTATGCCGTCGGTGTCCAGATTTTGACGTTCGTTCAAATCAATTTCATCAGGTCGCACAATGGCATCTGAAATAAAAAGAATTTTCAGGTAGTAGTTAAGCCCGTTTATTTCATCCTTTAGGGCCTGAATAGTGTTTTTTATCTTTTGGTCAACCCCTAATTTCATTCCCAGATTATAGCCTTTCTGAGCTCTGAACTCATAAGCGAAATTAATATGTTCCGGCTCAAAAGATTTTTTAACGAAGCTTATCACAGTATTTTCCCAAGACTGCTTTGCATCTTTTAATTCGGTAAATTCTTCTTCGCTTCTTGAAGACTTATATTTTTCAAGAAGGACTTCGCCCTCAATTATGTATTTATCGATTTGACTTTTGAAATCTATCCATTTGACCTTTAAAACCATATGCAAATTATATGGTGGTAAAGGTAGCGGAATGAAAATCAGAAATGTTAAAATTTCAGTCGAAGATGTTCACAGTTGGTAAACAATTACATACAAAAGAATATAGAAGCTACAGATGGGATTATTGATTTTATCTTTTTTTCAAGATGTAACTTAACGCTTCATTTTGAATCTCAGACTTAGATTTTCGATTGTTCTGAAGCAACCATTCATTGAGGCGATTGATATCAAAAAAAATGAGTTTGCCATTTGGCTTGCTGTGGGGAACAATTCCGGCAGAAGTTAATTTGTATAGATAGCTGCGTGAAATTCCGGTGTACTCGCAAGCCTCGTCCAGAGTAAGCACCTGTTTAGAGCCTAACAACAAACGCTCAATTCTATCGAGTTTTTCTTGAATTTCAATAATATCCATAACAATTAGTTCAATATGTTGAACTCTATAAAGCGCGTAGTTTCTTATAGTAGAATTCAGAAACTAAAGGTATAAATATGCTAAATAGAAAGTGCTGGACAACTACATTACTTATTCACAAATATCATTGAATAAGACGATTTGGACTTGCAACAAAAAACTGGACTTTAAGTTGAGTGACTATGCTGCTAGTTTTTGATTATACATATCTATTTCAAATTCTTTAATAGTTCTGTTTCCTAAGTAGGAATGTCTTCTTCTGGTATTGTACCAGGTTTCTATCCACTGAAAGATAGATAACTCTGCCTGTGATTTAAGCTTGTATTTATGCCAATATACCCATTCTACTTTCAGAGATTTAAAAAAGGATTCAGCTACGGCATTGTCCCAGCAATTACCTTTTCTACTCATCGATTGTTTTACCAGGTCATTATAGCTTTTAAGTAGATTAGTAAATCTTTGGCTGGCATATTGGATACCTTGGTCTGAATGGAATATCAAAGGTTGTGTTAGTGTGGTATTTTTAATAGCCATCTGCCAAGCTTTTATAACAGTATCCTCAGTATTTAGGGTATCACTTAAAGCCCATCCTATAACTTTTCTATTGAATAGATCAATGATCACTGTTAGGTAACTCCAACCCTGATTGGTCTGAACATAGGTAATATCGCTTACCCATACTTGATTAGCCCTGGCTACATTAAAGCATTGGTTCAACAAGTTTGGTGCTATGGGATATTTATGGTTACTATCGGTGGTGGCTTTAAACTTACGCTTCCTCTTAGCGTATAAATAGTTTGCCTTCATTATACGGGCTACCCGAGGCTTTGATACCTTAAAGCCCAAAGCTTTCAATTCAGCCTTTATTCTAGGAGCTCCATAGCTTTGGTGACTATCTTCAAATATATCTTTGATTAATGAAGAGAGCTTCTGATTTTCTTTCCAAAGGGTGCTAGGACCAGATTTCAACCAGTGGTAATAACCGCTTTTACTCACGGCTAACATAGTGCACATCTTCTCAACAGGAAATTTCATACGATGCTGTTTTATGAACCTGTATTTTTCTTGTCGCTCGCGGAGAAGATGCCAATCGCCTTTTTTAAGATATCACGTTCTAATTCGGCTTCTTTGAGCTGTTTCTTTAAACGGGCTATCTCTTTTTGTTGATCGGTCATTTTAGGGTTACCACGGCCGGGAAAACTATTTTTACCATAATTCTTTTGCTCTTTACGCCACCGGTAAAGAACAGCAGGTAAGATATCCAGGTCCTCACAAACCTGTGCTACACTGCCTTTGGCGTAACTTAATTCTACTGCTTTTTGCTTAAACTCTAAAGTGTAATGTTTGGCTTTACGTCTCATGATTGCTAAGTTAACAACTTGCAATAATATTCATTCAACTCTATGTCCAGTCTAATGTAGTAATTCCAATTAGACTTGTTTGACTATAAATGAGTTCAAATTTAATTAGCCTCATTTAATTGATAATCTAATGATGGATTTTACCGTCCCAAATCATTGGGGAAAACACCTATGACTGACAGTTATTAACAATTAGACCACCGAAACAGTACTAAAGCGCCCTTATCTCAAAGTAAAGGAGGTTTTGGCTTTAAATTTAAACAGCAGTTTCTAAAATATCCAGGTCCAGTTTGGGGACTAAGTTTGCTGCCTCTTTCATTTTCTTGTCAATAATCTTGGCATAAATTTCAGTAGTTCTTATTTCCTTATGCCCCAAACGTTTTGAAACCGTATAGATGTCTGCCCCATTTTCGAGTAGTAAGACTGCATTGGTGTGGCGTGCAGAGTGAAACGTGATATGTTTCGAAATACCGGCAGCCATACACCAACGAAGCAATTGAAGATTCATATAGGCACTATAACGCAAGTTGGTAAAAACCCTATCTTTTGGTTCGGAACGTTTCCCCAATAATCTTCTCGCTTGTTTTGATATGTATAGATATTCCATTCCTTCAGTTTTCTTTTGCTTAAAAACTATTCGGAAAATTTCGTTATCTGACTTATCAATTCCCTCGTCCCGTACTTCGGACCAGGTTAGTTTGTGAATATCCGACCATCTTATCCCTGTCAAGGCAGAAAATAGGAAAGCATCTTTGAAAACCTGAATGTTGCAAGGGGTTTTTGCAAGCCTTTTTAATTCATCAGAGGTCAAATATTCTCTTTTGGATTCACCCATCGCAAACCCCTTCACTTTTGCGATTAAGTTTTCTTTCAAATACCCTTCTTCAAACGCAGCTCGCATAGCCGCTTTGAACTTATTGAAATAGGTATGCTTCGTGTTCTGGGATAAGTTCTTATTACTTTTTGTAACAGCAACGGTATCAAGATACTTTTTGAACCCTTTGATAAAGTCAATATCAACTTCGTTGAATGAAATATGGTTTGGGCAGTAGTTTTCTAAATGTTTTTGAGCAGCATCCCAGTTGTCATAATTGCCCTTTGTCTGATAGCGTTCCTCTTTCTTTTCCTCATAAAAATCGAGAAAACTTGTCCTTCCTTTGGAATTATTTTGGATTTTATATTTCCCTTGATAGATTGAAGCCTTCCTTATGGCCAAGATTTGTTCGGCCAGTTCAAGCTGTTCTTTGTTTTTCTTCTTTTCAGAAACCTTTGTCGGATTAGTAGTTAGATAAAGCTCTAAGTACTCAAATTCTCGAAGATGCTTAATCTTACCTTCAGCGGTGGTCTTATGACCTTTGTAGTATTCAATATAAAGACTTGTTTTTCCACTTTTCAATTTCTTCTTTCTTAGATGGACTTTCATAACAGGTGTAAATTTTTACACCTCGGGTGTAAAAAATAATTTTGAGGTGTAAATTAGGTGTAATAAAAGTATGAAAATCGGATAACCAAGAGAAAGTAAAAACTCAAGAGTTATTAACAGTAATTTGATTTACAGTCAATTACAGGCAAATAAAATCAAATAAAATGTCTAACTATTTCCCTCATAAACAATTTCTTTATATCGGTTGATGGAAAGATCCCAATCATTTTCTTTAATTTCTTCAATGGGTACTAAAAAAGATTGTGAGGTACGGTCTGCATAATTGTGCGTGCAAGTACTTTCCATAAAATGATCAAACCCTAGGTTTTTCGGGATATCGTTCACGTGTAAGAGTTCACCTTCTTGGGTATGCATTTTACCCCAATAGTCACTTTTTAAATAGTGGTATTGATCTAAAATTTGGGGTAAGTTAAATTTGTCGTGGTCTTTCGCTAAGGCGTCAAGCTCTTCTTGGGTTAAGGCTTTCGAGAACGCAAAATTATTAAAGGCTTCTTCATCTACCAGTAAGTTACGTTTGTCATCCAAGCTTTTACCATCGGCTTTCATATCGTAAAACCATACGTGATCTGTACCACCATTATCGGTTTTGGTAAAAATGAGAATGGCTGTGCTCACCCCGGAATAGGGTTTAAAAACCCCACTCGGTAAAGAGATCACCGCTTCAAGCTTATGATTATTTACAATCTCGCTACGTATACTTTTAAAGGCTTTTCCGCTGCCAAAAAGAACTCCGTCGGGTACAATCGCTGCCGCACGACCTCCTTTTTTAAGTTGGCGTAGCATAAGCGCTAGAAAGAGTAATTCGGTTTTAGTAGTTTTAGTAACGTTACTCAAACCAGGAGCAATGCTTTCTTTATCTATTGTTCCCTTAAAAGGAGGGTTTGCTAATACTAAAGTATATGCATCACTCACCTCATTATCTTTACTTACCGCATCTACATCTACAATATTAGGTTCTTCTACTCCGTGTAGAAACAGGTTCATCGAGGCAATACGTAGCATTGTGGCGTCAAACTCGGTACCGTTAAACATATGCTTATTGATATGTTCTTTATTTCTGTCTAGCTCTGTAATGTCATAATGCTTATCAATATACTCTTTGGCAGCCACTAAGAAACCGGCAGTACCCGCAGAAGGGTCACAAATAGTATCTTCAAGTTTAGGCTGCATCATTTCAACCATAAGCTTAATAATATGGCGGGGTGTTCTAAATTGGCCGGCTGTACCACCACCTTCTAGTTTAGAAAGGAGGTACTCATAAATATCTCCCTTAATATCTTGATTAGACATATCTAAACGCTCTAGCTTTTCCATCACCTGATCTAGCGTCGCAGCTTTGTTGATACCAAAAGAGGCATCTTTCATATAGGTGCTAAACAAGCTTTTTTCGCTACCCAGACTTCGAATAAAAGGAAAAATACCATCCACAGAATTAGTGAATATACTGTGTCGCGCTTGTACATCTATCTCTTTCAGATTCTTCCACCTAAAGTCTTGTTGATCTGGTCCAAAAATTGGGGTGAATTCTTTATCAAGACGCTTCGCCATTCGCTCATTACGCGTTTCGGTCTCATCTAAATCTTTGATAAAAATGAGATAGGTAAGTTGCTCGACAATGGTAATTGTATTAGATATTCCACCGGTCCAGAATGTATTCCAGATGGCATCTATTTGTGATTTTATTTCTCCTGTAATCATATTGAGCTAATATATTTATGTTTTTTAAGCGTTCGTACCGCATTAAATAAGACATAAACTTCTTTTAATTTCGTTTTTCGTGAAAGCGAGATCAAAAAAACCTGCTTATTTTATATATAGTTGTTGTAATGAGTTTGTGCAAATTCTGGTAACCACTCCAGAATCTCCATAAATAAAAAGGTATTAGCTAAAAAAGGAATTTTTACAATCGTCTCGTCAGAGAGGTGCGAATATTCGTTTGTAGATTCTTTAAGTTTTCTAAATGCAGATTTAATAACCTGTGGAACTTCTTTATTCAATTTATGGCCATCGATATTTCTATCCTCCATATATTTAGTGCAATGTTCTTGAATAGGTAGACCTTTATCATTAAACAAGGCATCGGGAATACAGGGTATTTCTTTATTAAGTGATACATAAATACCTTCAAGTAGATCTCTTTGCACATTAATATTTACTTTTCTAAAATCGTTATTGACATATGCTTGAGTAATATCAATAAGGAGAGATTCATATTTACTTGAAACTATACCTAAGTTAAATGATTCAAAAGCTTCAAAGTAACTGTGCTTTAATTGCGTTATCTCTCTGTTTTCACAAGCTTCAACTAGTAGATTAAATAAATTATCCTCATCTTCTTCAACGCCCTTATTAAAAACATAAGGAAAAGCATTTTTAAACTCTCTTGAATTATATGTTTCAGCCTGCCCTGTTAGAACAATGAAAGCTATTGACCTGTCTTGGTCCCTAATCCTATCTTTAGCCTGATGAACCCATTTGGTATCTTCAGAGCCGGGCTGATCTGTTTCATTTTCAAAAAACTTTGCATCAAAAAGGACAGCATCATATTTTGATGTGTTATTCTCAAACTCAGAACATCCGCCATTCATAGATTTATATGGAAAAAGCTTTATATCAAAATCAACTGCGGTTTTGTGTAAAGCCTTCATAGACTCATGCTCATCATCGATCCACAGGACATTATATTTCTTACTCATTTATCATTGGTATTATTGGGAAACTAAATTTGAATATAACTGGAAATACTTCCTCACTATTAAGAATAAGTTCCCATTCTTCGTTATCAAAATAAGATGCTATTCTATTAATATCGTAACCTCCCAAACCAGTTCCTTTACTGGGATTTGCAGTTGTGTATTTAGCACTAAATTTTCCTTTATCATAGTTTCGAGGAAAGGGCTTTCCATTGTTACGTATTTCCAATATCATTAAATCTTCTGTAACCTTAAGTTCAATTACTAATAAATTCATCACATTTCCATCTTCAAAAGCGTACTTACTCGCATTTGTTAATATGTTATTTAACAGTATTTCAAAAAGTGTAAGGTTAGCCTTTATAGCTTTCCCTTTTGTTTCTTCAGGAGATGCTTTGTCATAATGAAGGGTGAAATTTTGTGATGACTTGTTTAAGTTCATCAAAAGGCTATTTATTTCTTTAAGAGAAATTACATTTAATTCAAAATTACTTAACACTAGACCTTGCTCTCCTTTTTCTAAAATTGAACTAATATGGTTTATATCATTTTTAATTTGACCTATATCTTCGGTTAGATTATTCCCGTACATACTCCTATAATTTTTTTTAACTTCTAAAAAAGCTTCAGAATTATTGTTTTCAAAAAATCGTATTAGACTTTTTGTATTTGATAAAATATTCTGTCTAGGAGCTCCGAGTGAATGTTTGAGAGACGCAAACTCATCAAAACTTTTTACTTGTTTTCCGTGTGCTAACGCATTGCGTTCTTGCTGAAGTATTTTGAACTTTTCAGATAGCTCTAGAATTCCCTGAACCTTAGCTTTTTGTTCTTCAATGGATGGCAAAGCTATCTTTATTGCGAAAAAGTCAGCTCTATTTAATGAGGTTATAGCTCCGGGGTTTTGAAACGCTGAGACTTGTTTGAGAACGTTTGGTGATCTTAGTTCGCTGATTAAATAGTGTGGATTGACTTCAAAGTTCTCAGAATACACTCTTATAGCTAGGAGATCTATTCCTATATAAATCGGCTCTCCTTTGTACTCAAATAAAGTAGGCTTAAGCGACTTCCATCTCGTAGAAATAAGGATGCAGTCATTTTCTATCTTGATAGAATGAGATGGAAGTTCTCTTTCTTTAATCTCATTTAAATCTAATTGATAAGAGACATCATTGTCTTTGAGATTACTTGTACGAATAAATTTGCCTATTAGTGTTTTTTCTTTACCTACGCGTTTTCCACTGATTCTTTTTACAACTTTGATAAGTGGAACACCTCTAAAATCTTCAACGAAATATCTTTGAACATTTAGATTATAATTGTTTTTCCTAATTTGTTCAATTGGTACTTCAACTACTGCTTTAGATCGACTGAATTTATATAAATGTTCTAACAATCTATTTGTTTCAAGTCTTTTCTCACGTTTACCTTTACTTTCAACGAAAGAAGAGGCATCTATCATTTTAATAGTTCTATTTATATTTTTCTTTCTTGTTAGAATCATTATACAAATAGGAATTCCAGTGTGTTTTAGCATACCACTAGGCAAAGAAACAATTGTTTCTATTAATCCTTGTTCTACTAAAGACTCTCGAAGTCTTTGATCATCACTACCTCTAAAAAGCATTCCTTGTGAAACAATACAAGCAACTTTTCCATCAAAATTTATAGATTCTAAACCTTTGCATATAACATAGGTTTCAGCGGTCATTTTCTTTCTACCAAAATAATGAGCTATATATGGGTCAATTTTGTAATTGAAAGGAGGATTAGATATTATTAAATCAAAATTATTTGTTCCTGGCCAATTGTGTATAGAGTCTTCAACTCGATAATTAATTTGAGTATGCTTATGTAGCCTCATTAAGCGTAACATTCCTAAAGCCCAAGTAGAACTAACGATCTCTTGACCATAATAATTTTGATTCTTGTTCAAATGTGTTGCAAATGAAGCTAAACCAGCAAATGGATTAAAAACTGATGCCCAATTAGGCATATCTGCTATTTCCACTACAAACTTGCTTATTTCATTTGGAAGTAAAAATTCTCCTGAATATTTACCTTGATTATCTGCGAGTCTAAAAAGTAGATCATCAAAAATTTCATCAAAATATCGATCTAGGATTTCATTATTAAACATCGTTAATTGATGTAGTACCTCATTGAGTCTTTCTTCTGGGATACTCTTAAGGATAGGTATATAGACATTTAAAATTTCAGAATATTTTTGTTCACTTTCTAAGGAAGAAAAAATATAATTACATAGACTGTTGGAAAAATCAATATGAACGTTTTTAATTATTCCATCGTAATAAGCAGACAATAAAAAAAGATATACGTGATGATGTTCTACAGGCAATATACCTCGTAGTAAACTCATTGATTTCCAAACTTGATTAGTAATCATTTTTACTTCAGCACTATCTCTATAATTATCTTCTTTCATGTACTCTTCGAAATTCAACACTGCAAATAAACTTTTAAACTATGCATAATATTTGCATAGTTATTCAAAATATAACACTTTCATTTGACTAGATTGTTCTTTTAGAAGAACTCTCAATTCCTTTGGTTCTAAAACTTCTACATCTTTACCATATGACATTATCTGCTGAATTAACTCCAAATTTATTATGCTATCGAACCATACCTGATCTTTTTTATCTCCTTCAAAAAATTCGTCGAAGTCAGCTATAAAAGGTTTTGTTTTAAAATAATTTTCTCGGCCGTTGAAGAAACGTAAGACAACTCTTTGAACATTAGCTTCCTGAGGTCTTCTAATACCAACCATTGTCCTAAAGAAGGTTTTCCAATCTGTTTTAGACTCTTCATAGATTAGTTCTTCTAGTGGTTCAAAATCCAAAAGTCTTTCATCTAAGGGGATACTCCATTGTTCAATCCCTTTAGTCTTATTCAGACCATAAGCAAACCATCTCCGGTTATATTGCTTTAATATGTGAGGATGAAATTCGAACACTGAAGAAGACTCATCCTTAAATCCTCTAAAACTAATTTGTAGCACCTGTTTTTTTTTAATAGCTAGATACAAGGGTTTAAGTAACCTTATTCCTTTGTATTCCTCATTATGGTCATAGAATAAGATTTGGGATAGGCCACTATCTTGTTCTTCTTCATCTTGAAATTTTATTAATGCCTCTGCAAGCTTGTTGTATCTAGGATGGTTTTCGAATCTTTCTAATAATTTAAGCGTTGCATCAACCAAATACTGCTCGTATTCAAGTAAAGGTTTTTTAGCTATAGAGAATTCAGGATCGGAATATTTATACGTCCGAATATTAGGAGGTAGAGGAGCATTAAAGCCTTCTGCTTCACGGCGGAAAACATCAAGGTCAGAGTCCAGTTGACGTAATTTTATTTGCTCTCCATCATAATTCTCATCAAGTCTATCATTGAGATAGGAAAGAAGTTCAGCTTTAGAAAGTTGTAAGTTTTGAAAGCAATAATCTAAAACGTTGTACCTAAAGTGAGCGTGTTTACTGTTTGCCATTAATCAATTAACTTAAATCTTCTCAAATCCCTACTTCCGTGTAATACTCTTACAATTCTTAAATGGTTTTCAAGTATTCGATAAAAGATGATATGAGAAGCAAAGGGTAAACTGTAGAGTCCAGGCTTAATTTCATTACGTTGTTTTCCGATCTCAGGATTAGTGGCGAGAAGCTCAAAATGATTGCGCAACTCAACTAAGTACTGCAATCCCTGAGAGACACCAAACTTATGCAGCCCAAACTCATAAATAGCTTCAATATCCTCTTGAGATTTTTGAGAAAGGATGTAGCGCATTAAGGATTTTTCTTTGCTTCGATGAGTTGATCCATGGTCATCGTGCTGTCCGGACCGTCCCATCCCAATTCAATTTCTTTTCGTAAATCTTGTATGACTTTTTCTCGATAAATACCGTGAAGCCGTAAAGCATCTCGAATAACCTCACTGTTATTTTGATATTCCCCTGAAGCCACTTGTTCAGAGATATATTCTTCCTGTTTTTTAGTGAAACTAATATTCATAGTCTTATGTCTTTATTTGATAAATATAGACATTTTATAAAGAATGTTTATTGTTTTGAGAGTACTAGGTTTATTTTAGTCTAAGGAGTTAGGTATAATAGGGTTCTTTATTAGGGAGAGTGTTTATTCTGTTTATAATTCCAACCGGTTTTAAACCCAACAAAGGAAGCGAATAGCACCAGCAAGGCGTTTATCAGGATCAAGGCATTTCCTATAGTACTTCGCAGGGAATGAGTTTGAACATTGAGTGTACTGGCATCAAATACGTTCGACATAGATTGAATCAAAGAAATGCTACTTGTCAGTATCAAAACAATTAAGGCACACGCAATTATAAAAACAAAATTGGCATATAAATTTTTAAAATTGCTACAAAGCATTCGAAGGAGATAAACAAAAAAGAAGAGTAGCGCACTCAATACCGTGAAAAAAATGATATCAGAAATTACAAAATACGTATCGTGTATATTGATATCCAAAGTAGAATCGGCGGTAAAGCTGTCAAACCCATCAAGGAAGAGGTGAAACAATAAACTTAAACTAAGGGTTCCAAAAAACCAAAGAAGTTCTTTTCGTATCATGCATTCCAAGTTAAAATAGAGTCTGTACCTCGAGAAATTTACTGATTATATTTTATAGCTTTTGGATAAAAACCAACTTTAAAGAACTGGACTAAGGCTTTTCCTAAGATATGGTGTTGAGTGATGTTTTTATTTATTTTTTAGCTGTTCAACATATCTCTTGTGGTTATTAAAACCGTTCTTAGTGGAGTTTTCCAAATCGACCATTGCATCGGTTCCAGTATCATAAATCTGCCAATGATACTTTTTCGATACTTCAATCAAGGCATAAATTGCGTTTTCTCCGTACAACGAAAGCATTAAGTTGCTTGAATACTCATTATAGCAAAAGAATTCAATCGTAAAATCAGGACCAATTAGTTCTCTGTGATTATTGTCTTTTTTTATTCGGTCAAATGAGCTTTCCAAAATTCCGCTAAAATCAGTTGGCTCGAGTTGGTTTTCGTCAAGTTCCGCAACGGATACAATTTTCTGTTTTGAATTAAAAAGTACAATGTCCCAACTCATTTGAAATAATATTATGAATTCAATTTACAGTTTAACTGTTTAATTCTGTTTGATTGTTCAGTGGTTAAATTAGTTTCTGTTTCAGATATCACGTAAGTTAAATGTTCAAATGCACAACCAAATTCGTCCTGTTTTAAAAACCCTGAAATAATTTCTCCACAGTCCAGAATTCCTGAACTTTTTGGTTCTGTAGATTGGATTTGACTTTTCCATTGGTCATTCAAAATGTTTTCAGATAAATCTCCAATCTCATTTTTTAAAGTTTTCCCGAAACTTGATTTGAAATTCATAGTGTCTGTTAAATGGTGTACAATAGATTTACAACAGTCACTTTATCGCGAGTTGGTGAAGTAGGGGACGTGGAGTTGTCGGTTTTACTTTTTATAGTCACTCTTTCTTATTTGATAGATCGCTATTTGTGATGAATTGGTGTGGTTTGCCGTTTTTTATATTCCATTGCTACTTTTCCAATTGCTCATTGTTGTTGGATGTTCATGGTCCATTGGATAATTCCGGTTTACAAAGTCCAACTGTTTTGGTGTTAATAGAACAAACATTCCATCATTTCCACAATGTATTGGATAAAACTGCTCTTCTGAATTTTGTCTTCTCAATTCAGCGTTCAACATTTCTATAAAATTCACGTAAGCGATACCCCAATCCAAGTCGGAAAATTGCCCATCAAATGCTGTATATTCAATCCCGTTGAGTTCAATGCTGTGTTTCCAACTATTTTGGTCTTGTTCGTTTTGTTCATTCTCGAATTTTAATTCAAGTCCAAGTTTTTCAAAAGTTGGTTTTACCTGTATTAAATATTCAGTTAATCCGCCAATCTCGAATAGTTCCTCACAATCTACCCATTGATAGCGATTGTCCATAAAATGCAGGGTTTCTCCACGCATGGGTCCTTGAAAGAAGTTTAAGTCCGTGTACGCTTTTTGAAAGACGGCTTTAACCGTATCCAATTCAGATGTGTTGGTCAGATTGAAATAACCCAAATTTTCTAATTCTGCCACGATTTCTTTTCCGCTTAATTTTTCTTGAATTACGTGCTCTGGATTTGGGTTTTTGATTTTAGAAGCAGCACGATCCTTTTTGGAATTGCAAGCCAAAAAAGGGAGAAGAAATAGGATTAGAAAAAGCTGTTTCATTGGTTTTGTCAAATTGCATACTACTTAGTATAACAACAAAATTGTGTTGTTTCTATAAAAATAGACATTTAAGTAACAAGTACTTTACGCAATTCTATAATCTAATAAAATGTATAGCTATTTCAGGATTAACACCTAAAAGTGTATAGCCCCATCAGTGCTAAACGACGCTCAGATAGAGATATCCTGCAACTTCCAGGTTCACCCGAGGATACTGCATAGATAAAGCATAGATAGAGTATGGATAGAGTATGAAGAGCTTATGAAAGGACTATAAAATTAATTACCTGTTTCCTCCAGTGGAAAATCAAAATTAAAAAGATCTTTAGGATGTATTTCCAAACCTTTAGCTAATTCAAAAACAGTTGGTAATTGAATTTTTATTTCACCCTTTTCAATTTTACCAATTGCGCTATGTTCTACATCACATTTCTTAGCAAGGTCTCTTAGACTGATTTTCAGCTTTTCGGTTCGGTGGAATTTGACAATCCTTCCAAACTCTAAGAGAAGGCGTTTTTTCTGATCTTCATTCATATCAAACTGGTAATTAGCTATGAAAGTGAAGAATCTTAATATAAAAACTGTAGTCTTATGAGACTACATTCAAATATTTGTTTATATTTACCTCATAATTATATATTTGCGAAACTTCTTTAAGTAACATATTAGAAGCATTCGCTTTGAATCTCGAATCGAAAACTGGTAATTTTTAGTACACGAGAGGATAAGCAGGGATGCTCACGACCCGGGCGTGGGCTCTCACTTATTGTGTACAGGTATACCAGTGCCACGATTCGATAAGTTGAGACCTGCGCCTTTTCTTTTTCTCAGCACTTCTCAACATTCAAGCCGTGTTTCTTCCTTAATGAAGGTTAGCTGCCACACCCCAATTTTAACATTGGCAAATTGCCGGGTACCCCTATGCCTACAAGCAAGCCAAGAATCCCCTAAACTAATGCTTATGTAAGAACTAAAACGGGTTAAGAATGAAACGATTTTCAGCAGACAAACACTATACAGGGTTCAAACACGGCTGCCCTAGGGCCTTCAAAGCCATTTATACCCAATACCATCGGCAGATCTATTGGATGGGGCGGAGTTTGATCAAAGATGTCTTTGTGGTAGAAAGCTTGGTACAGGACACTTTTCTCACGCTATGGGAAAAACGCGAAAGCATCGAGTCTCCACAACATCTGGTCAATTTTCTCTATACCGTCATTTCCAACGAGTGCAAATGGTATTATGCGCGGCCCAAAAATCAGTTTAACCGGGAGTGTTATGCTTTAGAAAAGATAGACAACTACCAAACCTTTATGCTAGGCTATGACCCCACAGCGGTAGACGTACATCTAGAAGACCAACAACAGCAGCAAAAGGAGTATGAGCAGGTGATTAAGGTGTTACCCCTCTTGGGTGCCCAACGCCAACGCCTTATCGAACTTTGCTTGCAACACGGTTTTAAATATAAAACCATTTCCGAGCAGTTGGGCATCAGCATCAAAGAAACCAGTAATACACTCCAGCACACCATCGAAGAGATCAAAAACATCCTGCACCAAGGCTATGTACTCCAACCTCAGGAAGCTAGACAAAAAGAAGATGAAGTAGGGCAGATGACCGCTCAGGAAGCTCGGGTACTTGCTCTTCGTTGTGAGCAGCACTTCTCGTTTGCCCAGATCGCTAACGAACTCCAACTTTCTCAAAAGGAAGTACACCGCGCCTTTACCAAGGCCTATAAGCTCTTACAGCAGCACGAACACTTACAATCTGCTTGATGATGAACAACAAGACCTTAAGCCTTACCCGTAAGATCCAACTCAAGGTAGATCTGCCTACCTATGAAGAGCGTAAAGAAGCGATTGGTAAACTCTACCAATGGCAAAACCGCTGCTTTAAAGCGGCCAACATTATCGTGACCCATTTATACTGCCAGGAAATGATCAAGGAGTTCTTTTACCTGACCGAGGACATCCAATACAAACTAGCCGATCAAAAAAAAGAGGAAGACGGTATTTTAAACCGCTCGCGCATCAACACGACCTACCGGGTGATCGCAGACCGTTTTAAGGGAGAGATCCCGATGGAGATCTTATCCAACCTCAATCGCAACCTCGAAAGCAGCTTCAATAAAAACAAACCCAAATATTGGAAAGGCGAGCGCTCCCTTAAAAACTTTAGGCGGGATATTGGTTTTCCGTTTCCTGCGCGCTGTATGTGGGGCTTCAAGCACGATCCCGAGCGTAATGCCTTTTGCTTTCGCTTATTTCAGATTCCCTTTTGCACCTATCTGGGCAGGGACTTTTCCGATAAGCGGGACCTTTTGCATCGGGCGGTAAAAGGGGAGGTGCGCCTACGCACCTCAGAGATCAAACTGACAGATACAAAGATCTTTTGGTTGGCCGTGTTTGATATCGAGCAAGAGCAGCACGCCTTAAAACCGGAGGTCATTGCAGAAGCTTCCTTATCGCTGGAGCACCCCATCAGCGTCAAGGTAGGCAGCAAAAGGTTAAACATCGGGACCAAAGAAGAATTTTTGTATCGTCGCCTAGCCATCCAAGCCGCGCGGAAGCGTGCCCTGGCGGGAACCGTCAATTCTCGCGGTGGTCACGGCCGCACCCGCAAGCTTAAAGCGGTGGAAAAATATAAGAACAAAGAAACCAAGTATGTCAATCAGCGCTTACACGTCTACAGCAGAAGACTCATAGACTTTTGTGTCAAACATCAAGCCGGCACCTTGATCTTAATAAATCAGGAAGCCAAGATCGAAGCCGCCAAAGAAAACCAATTCGTCCTTAGAAACTGGAACTATTACGAACTCATTAAAAAAATAGAATACAAAGCCAAAAAAGCAGGAATTGAATTGGTCATAGATTAAAATACGTGTTCATAATTCTTATTCAAAAAGCGGCCTATTTTTTAGATCTGTAGTAAAACAAGTAAATACCGCAGCGGTTTGCTATCCGCAGGCAAAGGGATTTGCGTAGTTTTCAAGGATGTAAAAATAAGCCTTGTCCCGAAGCTTCGGGATTGTTTCTTTTGCATCAAGGCAAAAGAAAAGGAACACAAATGCTATTCTATAAAGTTTATAGAGTGTTCCAAATACGGCTGTAGTTAACAACAATGCGTATTAATAGTAAATACAAAAGGAGAGCTAGGATAAGCTCATTAAAATAGAGTTTTATGTTTATGCAAGCATAGGAATAAGTTAGATTAGGTTAATTAATAGTTTACATCAAGCACCTTTCTCTGGCGGGAGAAGGGCGGGGGGATGAGGCGAGAAATGCGCAATTGCATAAAAAATATTGAATTCAAAACCTTGAATTTTGAACAATAATAGCGGGTACTTGTATACCCATAACGTGAGGTTCAAAGACACTCACGAAATGCCGCGGGGGCATATACAACGCGTGGGCTTACTTTTAAAATGAGAAAGCATAAACCAAACAATCTTGAATTTATACAATCTTAAATATTGAATAGAATCGGAGGGTGCTTGTCCACCCGTAAGGTGAGGTCACTGGCACTCACTAAATGCAAAAGCATATACAACGGCGTGTTCATCTACACTTAGAAAACAAGAGTTTTTTAGTTAGTCACATAAAAGAAACAATATTGAATCTTCAATCTTGAATTTGGATTAGAATATGAGGGTACTTGTATACTCGTAAGGTGAGGCTTGGGCACTCACTAAATAGTATACAGCTATATACAATGGCGTGAGTTTTTTTAATTGAAAGAGAGTTTATATGCTTTTGAATAAAAAGACAGTGATAAGCCAAAAATTACATTTATTTAGCTTTTTGCTAAAAGCTACTGTCATTCTAAATCAATACTCCCCATTCACAAATCTTCATTATGGCGTCGGTAAACCACCTCATTACGAATGCTTGCTGATATGTTCATACCTCTTTTGAAAAGCTAATGGACTCAACCCTGTATTTGATTTAAAATATCTAGAGAAATAAGCATAGTCAGAAAATCCAAGACATTCTGCAATTTCTGAAAGTGAACGTTCAGAATGTACAATGAGTCTCCGGGCTTCCAGTATAACTCGATCTGCAATCAATTGAGTAGTGGTTTTATCAAGAGTTTCGTGGACTACACGATTTAGGTGTCTGGGTG
Source organism: Leeuwenhoekiella blandensis MED217 (assembly GCF_000152985.1). GTDB lineage: Bacteria > Bacteroidota > Bacteroidia > Flavobacteriales > Flavobacteriaceae > Leeuwenhoekiella > Leeuwenhoekiella blandensis. The sequence continues at coordinate 1,332,911 of NZ_CH672395.1, forward strand.
TAATGTGTAATAAATCTGCATAAAACCGAGGTAATTTCTCCTTTTCAAAATAGGTGTTAATTGCCTGTTCAAGCTGCTCCAGAATTTTAAAATAACCCGATTTGGAATACTTTGTTAAATCAATAGTTGATGTAAACATTCGGGTGAGCTGTATGTAAATAGCGTTGATCCCGTTTAGAAGTTTTAATTCTCTTAAAATCCGAGTATTTACATATTCATCCAAAACATTTTCAAAGAGTGCTTGCACTTCGTTTTTGAAGTCGATATGTATTTGAGACACATTATGGTATGGATAGTAAAACGGAAAAATCTCAAGTTGATGTACTAAAGAATACATCTCATAAAAGGCTTTACTGTGAAAAAATATATAACCCTGAGGTTTTTCATCAAACTTCCAGAAATGAGTTTGGCCAGGTTTTATAAAAAAGACACTTCCCGGGTTTATGTCATATGTGTTAAAATCAATTTCATGAATACCATTACCTCTGGTAAAAAAAACACATAAGTAGAAGTCATGACTGTGAGGCTTGCTAATCAAGTTTTTGTTTTTCAGCAAATGATCGGAAAACCGATTTACATAAACTTCATCTGCAAGTTCTGCAGGCTTAAACTGGTCTATATTGAGAACAGGGGTTTTCATAGAAATGTCTTAAAAGTACAAAAATGTACGTAAATGGTTAATGTGGGTATTAAACAAGCTGCCCTAATTTTGCTAAGTAAATCTCAGTTACCATGAACACTATTATAAATATTCTTAAAGGAACCTGTCCCAATTGTGAAGAAGGCTCTATTTTTAAAACAAAGGGTAATATTTTTTTATTACGTATGCCTAAAATGAATGAGCGTTGCAAAACCTGTAATCATAAATTTGAAAAGGAAACCGGCTTCTTCTTTGGCGCCATGTTTGTTAGCTATGCTATTGCCGTTGCCGAAATGATAGCCAGCCTCGTACTTTTTTGGATGGTTATGGATCTTTCGCCTCTACTGGTTTTTCTTATCATTGCTGCGATAGCCTTTGTGACCAGTACGTTTAATTTCAGGCTCTCTAGGACCATTTGGATTTACTTGTTTAATTAGTACTTAATACCTAAAAGTATGACCACTAAACTGTAAGAGTGTTTTCCACTTAGATTTTCTAATGTATGATCAAAGTGCCAGATAATTGGACGCTCACTTCCGTGAAGTCTACTCTGATGGATTCTCATAACTAGTTCAGGGTTAATACCAAGAATCATAATTCCTCAACTCAAGACTTTGAACAAAATAAGAGGTGCTTGTGCACCCGTAAGGTGAGGTCACGGGCACTCACCAAATGCAACAAGCATATACAACGGCGTGTTCATCTACACTTAAAGGAAAAGAGCGTTTTAGCGAAGCACATAAAAGAAACAATATTGAATCTTCAATGTTGAATTTTAAATATAAAGGAGGGTACTTGTATACCCATAGGGTGAGGCTTTGGTACTCACTAAATAGCATACTGCTATATACAACGGCGTGAGTTAGTTATTTTAAAATACATTTATTTCAGGTTACCATTGAAAATTGGCAAATACCGGTAAATGATCTGACGCATAGTGTTCATCAATGACGCGATGATTGTTCAGTCTGAAAAAAGACTTTGGTTTAAATGCTATAAAATCAATAGCCTTTGACGGATTTTCTACGGGGATTGTGGGTGGACAAGAGGAGCAGGTTCTTGTAAATACGCTGTCTAGTGAGGCAATTACTGGGCTGTTTGCTACAGCATTAAAATCTCCAGCCACCAGCACAGGTTGGTTTAAATTGGTAGTGATATTCAATAGTTCTGCTATTTGTAAGATCCGGTTGGTATCTTCTTTTTGAGAGTCTAAATGGGTACTTGCAAACCAAATGGTTTGCGCATCCGGTAACTGGATCAATGACAGCGCCAAAACTCGAGGTTCTCCTTGAGTTTCAGGTTTTGAAGGAAGTTTATAGACCTTAGATGCTATAATAGGGAATCGAGAAAGAATAGCAACACCGTAGGCTCCGTTTTGAAAATCTATTGACTTACCAAAGAATACCTGCATTCCCAGGGCATCTCCAATCTTTTGGGCTTGGTTTCCTGAGCCCGAGCGCTGCGTATCGGAATCGATTTCTTGTAAAGCAACGAGATCTGCATCACTATCTTTGATGACTTGAATGATGGCTGAGAGATCTATACTGTCCTTATGCATCGGCGGATTCGCGTGATGAATGTTATAGCTTAAGACCTTCAATTGATTGGAGGAGTTTTCAAAAGTAGCCGTGGAGCCCTCTTGAGAAAGCATTGGATAAGAGGATAAAAAAAGGGTTATCTTGAAGATAATCCCTTTAGTCATTTTTGTATGCATAGTGTTGTACGGGTTCATTAGGTAAAGCTACTAGTTCTCTAAAAGTTCAACTTTAGCAATCACAGGAAAGTGATCAGAGATATAGCGCTCTCCGCGTTGTCCATCTAAAATTTGTAAAGTTAAGGGTTGCACCCCTCCCGAGTAGAATATGTAATCTATTCTACTATCTGAGGTTCTTCCTGTCGCATCCCATCCATTAGCACTGTATTCGGGACCATAGATCTGATCTGCATCTAGATTAAGATACGGATCTTTCAATCCGGAGCTTAAAAGGGTAGCGATAGCCTCAGTTTTAGGCGAACTATTAAAATCACCTGTAAGTAACACTGGGGAGGTTCCGGTAATTTCCTTAATTTTTTGAGTAAGTAAAGCTGCACTTGCTATTCGAGCTTGTTTTCCTCGGTGATCAAAATGCGTATTGAAGTGAAAGAAGCTTACTCCAGAGTGTTTATCTTTAAATAAAGCCCAAGTTACAATACGGGGTAAAGCCGCGTCCCAACCCTTGGAAGCAACAACATCTGGTGTTTCTGAAAGCCAAAAGGTATTGCTATCTAAAACTTCAAAGCGCTCTTTTTTATAGAAAATCGCAGAGTACTCTCCTTGAGTTGCACCTTCGCGACCTATACCTACGTGCGCGTAATTAGGTAGGAGTACTTCCATATCCAAAAGTTGGGTATGGGTGACTTCTTGGGTACCAATAAGGTCTGCTTGATGAAACCGAATACTGTGGGTAAGCCAGTCTTTTCGCTGCTCCCAAATATTGATTCCATCGTCAGGACTATTATAGCGTATATTGAACGAACTTATTACAAGTTCCCTCTTGCTTTTCTGAGCATTTGCACTGCTGAATAGGAGCAGTGCAAATGCAATAGATACTAGTGTTCTCATTAGTTCCAACCAGGATTTTGTTCCAGATTAGGATTGAGTTGTAATTCTATACGTGGTATAGGGTACAGGTAATCCTTATTTTCATCAAAACTTCTGTTGTTAAAATCCGGATGAGGATCAATCAATCCATTCATATCCAAGGTGAAATCTGAATCTAAGCGATAATATTGAATTCCGCTTATTGGATTCGCTGGTCGTTCTCCTTCATAAAGCACGACATTAATAGCACCATCTCCGGTAAGGTCATATTCACCGGGTCCGGGGAAGTATAAACCTCGAATAGGTTGGGTAAGGGTTTGGCCGGCTTTCCAGCGCACCACATCATCCCATCTGAAGTTTTCCATATACAATTCAATGCGTCGCTCTCGTCTTATTTCTAAAATAACACCAGTATTTGCTCCGGTTACACCGGGATACTGAGCTGCCATAAACGAATCTGGTGCTGCATTTGCTGTATCCAGATTCAAATCAGGCATACCAACGCGTTGTCTTAGTAAATTGATGGAGTTATTGAGATCTTCTTGAGATAGCGTTCCTAATTCAGCTTTAGCTTCTCCATAATTCAAGAGCACTTCTCCAAAACGATAGATCGGAAGATCAGTAATAGACTGCCCATTGGTATCATAAACCGGCTCGGTCACATACTTTATGATTTGATAACCGGTAACTGTAGCTCCAAGATTAGGAGCCAACTCGATACTTTGTCCTTTTCGGGTATATCCCGGGGTGCGTATCGTCTGTGCTAAACGAGGATCTCGATTTTGAACTTCTTCAGTAAAGGACAGTTGATTATAGCCTGCTCTATCTGTAAAACGCGTTCCATCAGCATTCAGATAGCTATTTACAAGATCTTTCGGCATACCTGGACGACCATACGAACTTGTCGTGGTGTAGTAATTTACATTATGACCAATATTGAGATCTTCCGAATACGCACGTGCTAAGATCACCTCAGTTTCATTGGCATCTTGTGAATTAAAAAGCTCTAGATAATCTTGTTCCGGATTTCCTGTGCTGTAAATCTGATAAGGAGAATCTTCAATCAATGCAGTTGATGCAGCTACAGAGGCTTCTAGGTATTTTTCATAACCGTCAATCCCTCTGTATTTCTCGTAAGTTCCTTCATAAAGTCCGATCCTTGATTTTAAGGCCAAAGCCGTGTACTTACTCACTTCAAATGTATTTTGCTCTTCATTAAGGTTTTCAATGGCCCAGTCTAGATCTTCAAGCATTTTATCAACAACATACTGTCTTGAATCTCTAGGTTTGGTAAGAGCTTCAGTATCGTCTGGAGCTATGGGAGCGTTATACCATGGTAAAGCGCCAAAGCGTTGAAACTTATCAAAGTAAAACCGTGCTCTAAAAAAGCGAGCTACCCCTCCGTAATGGGCTTTAGCTGCTTCATCATCAGATTTTTCGTATTCCTGAAGAAAGAAATTGATGTCACGCAAATATTCCCAATTCCAACCGCCTCCGGTTGTAGGTACTAGCCGTGCGCCACGCATTTCTTCACTCAATTCGGTTTGTATAATATTGTCTGTACTCGCTTCTCCGTTGTAGATGGAAGTACTTGGCCACATCCGGTAAAACCCGTTGGTGTACAATTGAAGGTCACTAGCGGTATTGAAAAAGGTTTCAGCAGTAATTTCAGATAGCGGTTGCTTGTCTAAAAAATCATCACTGCACGAACTGATGCTGGTTGCAACAAGCAAACCGGCGAGTATATGTTTAACTTTCATAAGGATGTTTTTTAAAATTTAAGAGATAAGCCTAAAGAATAGGTTTCTGAAAATGGATTGGTTTGAGCTGTTCCTCGATTTGCAGAGGTAGAGGGACTGTTTAAATTCACAGAAGCACTTGCGGCTTCCGGATCGATATAATCGGTCAGTTTAGAAAAGGTCAGAAGGTTTTCGCCACTAAAGTAGATACGCAGTTTCGTCGCAGCGGTTTTTGATATCAGTCCGTCAGGAAGTGTATAGCCTAAGGTCAGATTTTTAAGTCTGAGATAGGCCACGCTTTGCAAGTAGCGATCATTTACTTTTTCTAAAGAACCACCAAGCGCGATATAACCGTAATTTCGGGGATAGTAAGCATCAGTATTTTCTGGGCTCCACATATCGTCTACCATATCTTTTCTGATATAAGAATTATAGGGTCTGTTGTAAGGTCCCCAAAACATTCGAGAGTCTGAATTAGGATACCAATCTTGTTTCCCTACACCCTGAAAGAACACGGAAAAATCAAAGCCTTTCCAATTTGCATTAGCCAAAAAGCTGTATAAATATTGCGGAGCAGAATTCCCAATAATTTCACGGTCTCCAGGATTGTCCACGGTATTTTCACCTTCTCCTATATAGCCATCACCATCAAGGTCTCTGTATTTTACATCGCCAGGTTGTAGCCCTCCTCCGGATGTGATTCTATTGGAAACAAAACTCTGGTCTGCGTGATTGGCAATCTCTTCTTCGGTTTGAAAAAGTCCATCTATGCGATATCCCCAAAGTTCCCCGATGGTCATCCCTTCATAAAAGTCTACCAGGCTACGGTTAGGATTATCAAAGTTGGTTATTTTGGTTTTTGAGTTGGAAAGGTTCGCAGTTACAGACCAGCTGAACGTATCTTCAGCTAATTCAAAATAGTCATTATAGCTCACTGAAAGTTCGAATCCTTTGGTTCTTAAATCGGCAGCATTTTCTAAAGGAGAAGCAGTACCTAAAACACTAGGTAGTGTTGCCCCGGGTGAAAGCATTCCTTCGGTATCTCGTTGAAACCAATCAAAAGAAGCAGACAAGTGGTTGTTGAAAACCCCTACATCAACTCCGAAGTCAAGCGTACTTACTTTTTCCCAGGTGATCTCGCTAGGGTTTAAGGCTGGAGATTCGATATAGTTTAAACGACTTCCATTAAGCACGTAGTTATACAATCCATTAGGTAAAGTCGGAAAATAGGCATAGTTACCAATATTTTGATTTCCTAGAGAACCATAAGAAGCACGGAATTTCAGCAGGTCAAAGGTTTCTCCTGTGGCATTTTCAATAAATTGCTCTTTGTTTGCTAACCAAGCCCCTGAAAAGGATGGGAAGAATCCCCATCGATAGGCAGATGGAAAACGTGATGTTGCATCATATCTACCATTAAACTCAGCTACATATTTATCTTTATAATCATAGGATAGTCTGTAAAATAAACCTTGAAGCGCCCATTCTGATGCACTACCAGAGGTAGTAGGATTCGATGTTGCCAGTCCTAAGGAGTTTAAGTCATTTGAAATTAAATTTTGCTTACTGGCGTTGATGCTTTTGGTGATGAACGTTTCTTGGTTGAAACCAATAGTAGCTTTTACATTATGATCTCCAAAATAACCTTTGTACTCGCCATATACGTTGAGCGCATCGTATTTACTTTCAGTTCGATATTCATTAAGGTAATCATTTCCCATAAGATCCAATTGTTCAGGATAAATAGAGTAGGGGATACGGGTCGAGCGTTGAAACCTGCTATACTCATTACGTCTGATAGCATAGTTTGCATTTAAGGTTACCCCTTTGATGGGTTTAAGTTCTACAGAAGCGATGTTACTAAACTCATTATTATTGGTTTGCTGTTTGGTGGTTCCTTGTAATAGTCCGGCATACACACCGTCACCAATCGTATAGTTATTCAGTTCCGTACGCCATAAGGCACCTCCATCAGGATTTACAGGAACATAGGAAGGCAGTGCGTGCACCCATATTAAACTTCCCCAAAGGTTGCTGTAGTTTCCATATTGGCTACCACTGTGCTCCAGATCTTCTGAGCTGTTGTACTGCATATTGTTAGAGAACGATAACCAGTCTGTGGCTTTGATATCAATTTTGCCACGTAAATTGTACTTATCGTAATAGTCGTCCTGAACTTTCAGGATTCCTTGAGATTGAAAATTACGATAGGAGAAATAAGCTTTGATTTTTTCAGAACCTCCGGAAACAGAAGCATTATAAATTTGTGTTGGATAGGTCTTTCTGAAAAAAGTATTCCACCAGTCCGTATAGCCGTAGTGCACATATTGATCACGCCCATTGCGCTGGTCAATAATGACACGGGCTAGAGAAGGGTCTTGGGAAACTTCATAAAGCGCCTGCATATCTTCTTCCGTATAACCGGTATAAGACGCTCCGCTGTTATTTCTAAAAGCTTCATCCACGATGGAAACTGCTTTAAAAGGGTCAGTAAGAAAATCGGTGTTCATCGTTGGGGAGTTAATAGCTGTGGTCACTCCCAGATTCACTTGAACATTACCTTTATCCGCATTTTTAGTGGTTACTAAGACCACACCAAAGGAACCTCGCGCTCCATAGATCGCGGCGGCTCCGGCATCTTTTAAAACACTGATTGATTCAACATCACTTGGATTGAGGTTGCTCAAGCTTCCTTCTATACCATCAATAAGAATCAGTGGTGTTCCGCCATTAATAGAAGTAAAACCTCTGATGTTAATACGAGGTTCTGCACCTATTTTACCGGTACTTTGAGTAACATTAAGTCCGGGACTTAGACCCTGAAGACTTGAGGTAACGTCGGCTACGGGTCTCTGTTCTAAATTTTCAGTGTTGACCGTGCTAACTGCGGTAGAAAGTTTTTCTCGGCTGGTTTCACCATAACCTACGACAACCACTTCATCAAGTGCATTATTATCTGCTTGTAATTGAACTTGGATCGGGGCCAAAGATTCAATGGTGATTTCCTGAGTGGTAAATCCTATATAGGAAATTTTAATTACCGCAGGTAATTGAGAAACATTAAGTTCAAAGTTACCATCAAAATCAGAGGAGGCCCCATTGGTGGTATTTACTTCCATAATAGAAGCTCCCGGTAAAGGCATTCCTGTATTGTCAAGAACCGTTCCTGTTAATTTTTGCTGATCGATGTTTGTGTTTAATGGAACGTTGGCCGCATTAATATTGGTTGAGCAGTAGAGTAATAAAGTAATCGCGACCAAAAATTTGGGCACAAGGGCAGGCAATTCAAAAAATTGGAGTAATTTGTTTTTCATCAGAATGGAACTATGGATTTGTACTGTAGTTTTAGTTTTAATGACCCGTTTCTGGTGCAACAGAAACGGGCTTTAAATTTTTGGGCTAATTCAATAAATGTGTCTTATAATAGGGTCATTAAGAGGTTAGAATTTTCTTTGAAGACAAAAAAACGGCTTATATCTTCCAATTGGATTAACTTAATTTTATCTAAATCTTAAATAGTAAATGGTTTTAGTTAGAAGCTTAACCTTGAGTTTACAAAGTAGCGGAATAGAAAAAGTTGGGTTAATCTACTTCTATGATAATCTTATAAATGGGAAAACATGAGGATCATTACGTGAAATTACATTGTATGATTCTCGTGCAAGTTCTTTAGCGCTGCATTTAGATAGCGACCAATTCTGTGGAAGGATAAATACTTATGAAGTGGAGAGCTGCCCAAAACCTATACACGATCATACATAAATAATTGGCCTGAGCTGAGTCACCTAAAGAATATTAGGTTAAATAAAGGTTCTAATTTATGCTGGCTAGGATCAAAAATCAAGACATATTTAGAGATTAAATATAAGGTTTGCCTTAAAATACTCGCCTTATAGTATAACAACTCAAAGTCTACCTTTCTATGAATCGCTTTATATACCTAAATTTAATCAACTTTCTTTAAAAATTCAGATGGTGGCATTCCAAAGTGCTTTTGAAAATTTCGGCCAAAGTTGGTTTGTGATTTATAACCAACCTCCTCAGCGATTTCAAAAATTTTCTTGTTTGATGTTTTCAATAGAAATGCTGCTTTTCTGAGTCTACTTACATTTATGAGTTCGTTGGGGGATAGTTCAGAGATTTCTTTTATTTTTCGGTATAATGTTGATCGGCTCATATTCATTAAGCGAGCTAATGACTCTACATTAAGATGAGGCTCTTCTAAGTTTTGCAAAATTACCGTATCCAATTTGGAAAGAAAATTTTGGTCGGAGACAGAGGTTGACAATGACTTCAAATGGGCTAGAGGCGAACTACTATAATGCCCTAAAATCGTTCTTCTATTTTCAAGAAGGTTCGAGATTTGTACTAAAACATGATCCATTGAAAATGGTTTTGAAATGTAGGCATCTGCACCTGATTCTAAGCCTTCAATTTTTGCGTTTAAAGCACTTTTAGCTGTTAATAGGATTACAGGGATGTGACTAGATTTAATGTCCTCTTTGATAAATCGACATAATTCAATTCCATTCAAAATTGGCATCATGACATCACTTATTACAAGTTGAATTTCGTATTTCGAAATATAGTCTAAGGCTTTCTCACCGTTCCAGGCTATTATAACATTATAAATAGAAGACAGTTCTGAATACATGAAATCTGCAAGCTCTCGGTTGTCTTCGGCAACTAAAATAGTCGGTATATTTTTATTAAGATTCGGTGTGCCGTGAGTAGATGGATGAGTACCTATGGAATCATAGTGTTTGTGCACATTTTTTAAACCTTCAGATTGATGAATAGGCATTTGTAAGATGAACGTATTCATTTTTATCTGTGGTTCAAAATATAAGCTACCGTGGTGCAGCTCGGTCAAAGAGTGAGCGAGTGATAACCCTATTCCTGTGCCTAGATTAAGGCGATCTCCTGGAACGCGGTAAAAAGGTTCGAAGATTCGTTTTTGAAGTTCCGTTGGGATTAATTTTCCGTCGTTTTGTATCGTTATTAGAAAGTCTGATTCTACTAATTTGAGATTGATTAAGACTTTGCTTTTAGAGTATTTAATAGCATTGTTAAAAAGGTTACTCAATATTTTTTTTATGGCTTCTTCATCTACAAATACGTAGATAGGTTCTTCTGTTTTTAAAAGTGAAAATTCGAGTTGTTTTTCTTGAATCATCTGACTGAAACGTACATAGGTCTCTTCAAGAATCTCATTGATGTTGACCTCTACGAAATTCAGTTTTACATGCTGCATTTCCGTTTTTCTAAAATCGAGCAATTCATTTACAAGGTTTAAAAGTCTTGAGGTGTTTTTCTCCATAATACCCAAATTTTTGGGTATTTCGGGGGACTTATAAGAGCTTTTTAAAAGCTTTTCTAAGGGGCTCTTTATCAGGGTCAGCGGTGTGCGTATTTCGTGAGCAATATTGGTGAAAAATTCAATTTTTGCTTGATAGATTTCTTTTTCTTTAGCATTTTCCAGCTGACGTATTCTGCTATTATTTTTATCCTTAGTATAGCGGTGATAGTATTGAAGCGATAAAAACGCTATAACTATAAACAAGAGAATATATAAGGAGTATGCGGTTCTACTGGCAAAAAATGGAGGTGTTATTTCAATTTCTAGAAAATCGTCATTAGTACTGCAAACACCGTGGCTATTTAATGCTTTAACTCTAAATAAATATGTGCCGGGGGGAAGTTGAGTGAAATTGACCTCGTGATTTTTACCTAGGCTTATCCAGTTATCGTTAAGACCTTCTAGTTTATACCAATATTTGGTCATCTCAGGTGCGGTATAACTCAGGGTAGCAAATTCAAGTTTAAATGTGGATTGTTTATGAGTAAGACTCAATTTACTTGAAAAGGAAATTGATTTATTTAGAGGTGAATTAGCATTCTTGACACTTACTTCTTTGTTGTTAATTTGAATATCAGTGATATATATGGGTGGCTGATATGTGTTTTTAATAAAGGTATCAGGGTTAAAGCTGACCAGACCGTTAACGCTACCAAAATACATGACACCTGATTCGTCTTTAAATGCTGAACTGTAATTAAACTGGTCACTTAATAAACCATTCGATTTAGTAAAAACTTTAATCTTCTCATTAACAGGATTGAATTCTACAAGACCGCTGGAAGTGCTAATCCATAAATCTTTATTTTGATCTTCAAGAATAGAATAAGTTACATTGCTTGGGAGTCCATCACTTTTGGTTATTCTTCTAAAATTTTTCTGTTCAGGATTGTATTTATTAAGGCCGTTTTCCGTGGTCACCCATAGCCGGTTTTCTGAGTCTTCAAAAATACCATTAATGACATTAGTACTAATACTGTTCGGATCTTTACTGTTGTATTTAAAAAAGCCTTTTTCCCCGCTTTTAGGATTGTAATAGTACAAACCATCCCAATAAGTTCCCGCCCACAAAACCCCTTGATGATCTTCAATTAAATAGGTGTAATGATAGGCTTCGGGAAAAGCTGTTACAACTTCAAATTCATTTAAATCTTCTTGAAAGCGATGAATTCCCGCAGAGGTTAGCACATAAAGATCTTTGTTTTTGGCTTCAAAAATATAGAGTATAAAGTCACTGCGTAACCCCTCGCCATTTTTCCCAGAGCCATAATGCTTGATTAATTTTCCAGTCTTGATATTAATCACATCAAGACCGTGTTCAAATGTACCTATCCACAATTCATCATTGCGAGCTAGTAACCCATGAATATTATAATGAGCAATGGGGCCTTTATTTTTTACTGAAGCATAATTTTTAAATATTTCTGTTTGAGGGTTCAGGCGGTTTAAACCTGCATCTTCAGTTCCAATCCACAAATTACCGTAATTATCCTTTTGAATTTCCCTGACAGCATTGCCACTAATAGAGTTTTCACCCACTCGTGGAAAGTAACGTTTAATAGGGGTGTATTCTTTTGGGAAATAATTTACACCACCAAAATAAGTGCCTATCCAAACCCCATCTTCTTGGTCAAGAACCAGGCAGTAAATGGCATTATCAGATATAGAGTAGGGATTATTGTAATTTTTTTTAAAGTTGTCTAAAACTTTAGTTTTAAGATTGTAAATAAAAATTCCAGATTCGCTTGCAATCCATAGTTCGTATTTATTTTTCCTTAGAAATTTTCTGACAAATAATGGATTTTCTTTCTCTGAAAATAAACTTGTAGTGTGGTTATTCACGAGAGTATGCGTCAGTACACCGTTATCTTTAGTACCTATATATAAGGTGTCATCAGCAATGTCTGCTGCGATTTCGGTAATGTTTACATTTCCACTAGAGTTAAAACCCAGATAAAGTTGCTGTAAAGAATTGGTATCTTCAACATAGGTGTATATCTGCTCAAAACTTGAAACGTAGATTTTGCCGTTTTCACTTTTGGATATAAATGAGAAATTGGCCTCTTTAAAAACTTCTTCAGAATTATCAATAAGAGATTTCTTATATAAATTTCCTGAGGCTATATACCAGATGTTTCCTTTATTATCGTGGGTGATGTCAAGAATAGGTAGATCTTTTGTACTATTTAAGAGACTAAACGATTCGGTTTGTTCGTGGTATTTAAAAAGACCGGTATCTGTGCCTACCCATAGGGTGTTGTCGAACTCATATAGACAACGAATAAAATTGCTTCCTATACTACTGGAATCATTTGGGTTATGCTGAAAAATTTTATAGCTGTATCCATCAAACCTATTGAGTCCATCTTTAGTTCCAAACCACATAAATCCTCGATGATCTTGCAACATACTAATCACCGAATTATGGGATAAGCCATCTTCCACTCTATAATGATGAAAATTGGGACTTTGACAATAGCTATTGACGATCCAAAAAGTTGCAATTAGGAAAAAACTGAATTTCATAAATACAAAGCACGTAATTAAAACACGATTTGAATTAATACATCCGTCCTATACTTCGACGATTTGTTTCAAAAGGTCTAAAACTTAACTTTTTCTTAAAGATGAACAGAAGCGTCGAAAGATTGAAACACCAATTCAATGAACTTTCGAATTAAAATAATCTCCTTTGTAGTGAGGCGAAATGATAAAATAACACCCTTTCTATTGAGGTATTAATAGAATTGAATATCAAAAAGTAAAGTATTGTTAAATTAGGGCAATAAGCCTTTTTCGTTTTAAGGGTGTTTAATAATTGAAAACTTCATTAAATCGTCTCAATTAACTAAAACTAAAATTTCAAATGAAATTCTATGAAAACTAATTTACGTAACAATTTAAAGTCGATCTTATTCCTGACTTTGATTGTTTTTTGCTTTAATCAATCGTTTGCGCAAGAAACAGAAATCACAGGAACTGTTACCACTACAACTGGAGAGCCTATTCCATTTGCAAACATTTTAATTAAGGGCACATCACAAGGAACTTCTGCTGATTTTGATGGTATTTATTCCATATCAGCAGCAAGCGATCAGATATTGGTGTTCAGCTATGTTGGGTTTAAAACATTAGAAGTTCCGGTTGGAGATCAAAAAGTAGTTGATGTTCAATTGCAAGAAGATGTTGCAACTTTAGACGAAATCGTTGTAGTGGGGTATGGTACCCAAGATAAAAAAGATCTTACCAGTGCTATATCGGTGGTTAAATCTGACCAAATTCAGAAAAGACAAACAACTACGGTAGCTGAAAGTTTACAAGGTTTGGCGACTGGGGTTAATGTGCGTGGTGGTGGTCAACCAGGGCAAGAGGCCAAAATTGAAATTCGTGGCTTAAAAAATCTTCAAAATGCCAATCCGCTATACGTGATAGATGGATTAGTGACCACGGCCAACCGTGATTTTAACCCTAATGATATTGAGTCTATTCAAATCCTTAAGGATGCAGCTGCAGCTGCAATCTATGGTTCACGAGCGGCAAACGGGGTAATAATTATTACTACTAAAAAGGGTAAACAGGGGCCCTTGCAAGTTTCAGTGAGCTCAAAATGGAGTGTAACTGAGGTTCCTCGATATGATTTAGCCGGGCAAGAAGAGTTTGTTCGTTTAAACAATATGGCTTATGATAATGCTGGTATTCCTAGGCAAGATTTAAACCTAGATGTAAACACAGATTGGCAGGAAGAAGTATTCCGTACAGGCCTTATTCAAGATCAGAATGTAAGTTTTTCTGGCGGTGGAGAAAACTCCTCTTACTTTATGTCTGGTAATTATTTTGGTAATAAAGGAACTGTAATAGGTACAAAATTTGATCGAGTATCCTTTAGGGTAAACAGTAGTGGTACCAAGGGAATTTTTAGTATTGGTGAGAATCTAGCGCTTTCTAACTCTAAAAATAATGAAATAGGTGGACCGGAAGCGTTACGTGGAAATCCATTTATTGATGTAGTAAGATTATTTCCTACTATTCCAGTATATGATGAAGATAATCCAGGTGGATATGGTTATGGTAAATCTGGAGTCGCAAATACTTTTGCTGCGAATCCAGTGGCCATTTCAAATCTTATTGATCAATCGATACAAAACTTTAGAATTCGAGGTAACGTATGGGCGGAGCTCAATCCCTTTCCTTTTTTAAAGTATCGAGCGAGTTTTGGCTATGAGACTAGTTTTGACAATTTCAAATATTTGAGAAAAGAAGGTAGCTGGACGTTGAATCAACCTTATGAGGCATCATTTACCAATCAAAACAGGGCCCAATCCCAAACGAAATTATTAGAAAATACGTTGACTTTTACCCACGATTTTGGGAAGCACGGTCTTACAGTTCTAGCAGGTACGACGTATCAGAAGGATAGCTACGAACAAATAAATGGATTAAAGAGAAATTTGCTTGTCAACCCGAATACTGGAGAATACTTTGACGTTTTAGATTTAGGGGATCAAGCACAAGTAGGTGGATTTAGAAATGAAGCTTCCTTACTTTCTTACTTAGGAAGATTGGAATACAATTATGACGACCGGTATTTATTGAATGCAGTATTCAGAAGAGATGGCTCCTCACGCTTTAGTGATGCTAATAAATGGTCTAATTTTCCGTCACTCTCGTTAGCCTGGCGTTTGAGTAACGAATCTTTTTTTAATATAGAATCCATTAGTGACTTGAAACTACGTGCAAGTTATGGAGAGTTAGGGAGTGGGAACATAGGCAATTATGAGTATCAAGGATTTATAAACACCTTTGGTGCGATAGTTTTAGGTACAGGTCAGAACTTGACCCCATCCGCTACACAGGTCAGACTTGCTAATTCAGAACTGCAGTGGGAGACCTTAAAACAGACCAATCTAGGTTTGGATCTAGCCTTATTTAAAAATAAACTTCAAATAACAGCAGATTACTTTATTGCAAAGACCGAAAATGTGCTGTTTGGTTTTCCAATTTTATTATCGACAGGTAATGATGGTGGAAACCCTATTGCAAATGCAGCAACCGTTGAGAACAAAGGTTTTGAATTGAATATAGCCTATAACAAAGTCATCAATAATGATTTAAGTTTCAATGCTTCTTTAAACTTCACGAAACTTAACAATAAGTTGGTTAAACTAGGGAATGGTTTAAATGAAAGTATTCAAGGAAATACTATAACCAGAGCAGGCGGTCCTGTGGGTATGTGGTATGTATTGCAAACTGACGGCTTGTTTCAGAGTCAAGACGAAATAAACAATTATACGAATTCTGAAGGAGAGGTTATTCAGCCAGGAGCTGTACCAGGAGATATACGTTTCGTTGATTTTAATGATGATGGTGAAATTACTAATGAAGACAAATCAATTGTAGCAAGCCCGTGGCCAGATTTTGAGATGGGCTTCAACGCAGGTGTTACGTATAAGGATTTTGATTTCTCAATGAACTGGATTGGTTCTTTCGGAGCTACCGTTTACAACGGATATCGCAGTATAGTAGATCGTTTTGATGACGATAGTAATTACCGGGCCGGTGTACAACCTTGGACTCCAGAAAATCCAAACACCGATTTTCCTAGGATTGTAAAAGGAACAACGCTCAATTCACGGGCAGATAGTGATAGATGGTTAGAGGATGGAAGTTTTGCCCGCTTAAAATACATCGGATTAGGATATAGTTTGCCTCAAAATACTCTTGAAAAAATAGGATTTTCAAAAGTTCGTTTGAGCCTTTCTGCTCAAAATATAATCACGATCACGGGATATGAAGGTCTAGATCCTGAGTTCAGCAATAGTAATATTTTTCAACGAGGTGTAGACTTAGGTTCCTATCCTAACGTACAAACTTATTCATTAGGAGTAGAATTTGGTTTCTAAATAAAACAGTAATAAAATGAGAAAAATACTAACAATACTTACAGTAACCTGTTCGCTTCTGGGGGTAGTTTCCTGCCAAGAAGACGAGCTTGATCTTAAAAACCCAAATGCATTGACCACAGATCAATTTTGGGTGACGCCGAATGATGCAGAGTTAGGTGTTAATGCCATTTATGCAATGTCTTATAAGGATGGCTTATGGTCTAGATGGATGTCTTTTAGACTCGATTTAACTTCAGATGAAGGTTTCAGCCAAAGCCCGTGGATAGAATTAGCAGACTGGACACGTTTTAATTATATCAACTATAATTTTTGGGAGGGTAATGGTGTGACGTGGAGAGATACCTATAAAGCCATTTTTAGAGCCAATCAAGTATTAGCAAATGTGCCGGATATAGAGTTTGATGATGCGACAAGAAAGCAATCTATATTGGCAGAAGCTAAGTTTTTACGGGCGTTGAATTATTACTATGTGGGCTTACTTTGGGAGAATGCGCCTATTATTTTGGAGCCTTCAAAGCCAGATGATTTGCCGATGCAATCCACTCAGCAGGAGATCTACAGCCAAGCCGAATTAGACCTCAATGAAGCTTTCGAAGATTTACCCTTACAATGGGATGCTGAGAATCTTGGACGTCCTACAAAAGGTGCAGCAAAAGCAATGCTTGCGAAAATTTATATGCAACAGCGCCAATGGGGTGCTGCAAAAACTGCATTGGATTTTTTAGTTGTAGGAGAAGGAGCGAACTATAGTCTGGTATCAAATTATAAGGACAATTTTACAGATATAAATGAGAATAACTCAGAATCTGTATATGAGATTCAGTTTGGGGATCAGCGGAGAGGTGGTACTGGAGAAGGACCGAACGCAGCCGTATCAAGTACCAGAGCTCAGTTTTTTGCCCCTCGCGGGATTGGCTGGTCAGATGGACAAGCCCGTTTTTGGCTTGTAAATGCTTTTAAGCAAGAATTAACGGTCGATGGCAACCTAGATCCACGATTGCAACATTCTCTTTTTTATCCAGATCTATTTGAAGATTTTGGAGATAAAACTTACTCTAGAGACTGGGAGTGGGGAGAAGATGAGGCTTGGTTTAGAAAGGGAGCGCGTGATTATAAACGTGATAATGAAGATTATTTTTCTGAAGTAAACTGGCGATTAATTCGTTATGCTGATATTCTATTGCGTTATGCAGAAGTTTTAAATGAACTAGATATGACGGCAGATGCTTATCAATATGTTGATCAGGTTCGAGCACGTGCAAATATGGCTCCGCTTGCTACAGCATATCCTGAAATAGGAAATGATCGTGATCTGTTTCTAGAGCGTCTTAAAATAGAACGTGTTTTAGAATTATCTGGCGAAAGTGTGCGTTGGGAAGATCTTAAAAGATGGGGTGATTTAGAAACGCAGGAGTCTGTAGATGCGATAGCAGAGCGTGATCCCGATTTTAAAAACTTTGAAATAGGTAAGAATATTCGTTTGCCTTTACCACAAGTAGAAGTAGAAAATAATCCTAATATGGAACAAAATCCACAATATTAACAACCCTAGTGCCTCCAAGTAAAGTATGGAGGTATTTTGAGGGGTCAAATATAAAATTGATGAAAAGACTAAGTTTTATTCTAACTCTTATAATGGTAAGCATGCTTTTTTCGTGTAAGAATTCCAAAGAGGATTCTAAGGAGGTTGCGCTCAATACTAACGATACAATTTCTGAAAATACCAGAGCAATCTGGTCTCAAGAAGAGGCCAACGCGTGGTACGCTAAGCAACCTTGGCTTGTAGGTGCTAATTTCAATCCGAGTAATGCCATAAATCAATTAGAAATGTGGCAAGAAGAGAGTTTTGATCCAGAGCGTATTGACGAAGAATTAGGCTGGGCTGAAGATATTGGAATGAATACCATGCGGGTTTATTTACATGACCTACTACATAAAAGCGATAAGGAGGGCTTGTATAATCGTATGAATGAATTTTTAAAGATAGCGGATAGTCACGGTATTAAACCGTTATTTGTTCTATTTGATTCGTGCTGGGATCCTTTTCCAAAGGTAGGGGAACAACGAGCTCCCAAGCCACACGTTCATAACTCTGGGTGGGTACAAAGTCCTGGGCAGGAAGTGTTGAAAGATAGTACACAATACGGCAGATTAGAGTTATATGTAAAAGAAACCATAGGAGCATTTAGAACAGACGATCGCATTTTAGGTTGGGATATTTGGAATGAGCCAGATAATATGACTGGGCCTTCCTATGAAGCAATAGAAATTCCAAACAAAGCAGAGTTGATAATGCCACTATTGGAAAAGGCATTTGGATGGGCACGATCTGTCAATCCGAAACAACCACTTACTTCGGGTTTATGGACGGGAGACTGGAGTGATCCCAAAACAATGAGTCCGTTTCATAAAATGCAATTGGAACAGTCGGATATTATTACATTCCACAATTACGATGTACCTGCCGATTTTGAGAAAGACATTAAAAATCTACAGCGTTATGGCAAACCTATTTTATGTACAGAATATATGGCCAGACCTAACGGAAGTACCTTTGAAGGCTTTTTACCTATAGCTAAAAAGTACAATGTAGGAATGTATAATTGGGGCTTTGTAGATGGCAAAAGTCAAACTAAATATCCTTGGGATAGTTGGACGAAAACCTATACTTCGGAACCCAAAGAGTGGTTTCATGAAATTTTTCATACAGATGGAACACCTTATAGAAAAGCAGAGACTGATTTGATTACAGACCTTACTTCTGAAGTAAATGCGAAATAACAAAAACATCCGTCATTTGGTAAATATTGAATGACGGTTTTTATTTTATGAAAAAATCACTTTTAATTACAATATGTCTTTTATTCGGGTTTTGTAATACTCAATGTGCTGCAGATCAATTATCAGACTCAGAGCAGATAGACCAACACAGTGATTCAGAATCTGAAATATCAACACAAGAACCTGTAACTGGTATACGAATCGCCTGGGATGCTTCTACAAAAACACAGATATCTGAATTGGGAGATGTGGGCTATAATGGTTACGCTCGGGTGATTCAGTTGACCGATGGGGCATTGGTGGTAACGTATGAATCCCATGGAAAGATATTGGTTAAGAGGAGTACAGACTTAGGTCAAACTTGGTCTTCTCTCATAGTTGTGGCTGATTATAAAAATGGTGTATCCAATACTACTCCAGATCTTATTGAGTTGAAAAACGGAACGATTTTACTTGCTTATAATCCTAGACCGGGAAATACAGCATCTGTAGATGAGCATTTTTCGATTAAAGTTATACAAAGTTCAGATGGCGGTAGGTCTTGGCATAATGACCAAACGGTCTACACCGCTGATACCTTATTTGAAAATGGAGCCTGGGAACCTACTTTTTTACAACTGCCCAGTGGAGAAATTCAACTGTATTTTTCTAATGAGAATATTTACAGAAATTCTAACGAGCAAAACATTTCGATATTACGGTCTACTGATAACGGATTATCTTGGACTTTAACTCCTGAGATCACTAGCTTTAGAAGTGGTCATCGTGACGGAATGCCAGCACCTATTTATTTAAAGGATACTGAAGAAATTGTATATGCCATTGAAGATAATGGTGATAATAATCAGTTCAAGCCATATATTATACGCAATACCTTGACTCAAAATTGGTCAACTTTCGTTAGCGCTAGCAGTCCTAACCGAAGTTACGCTTTACAAGATGCATTAGAGAAGGATGAATATGCAGGAGCTCCAGATCTTGTTCAATTGGCCAATGGCGAGGTACTGTTATCCTATCAAGGAACTGAAAACAGAGCAGGAACGGATTTGAATAATGCTGAAATGCGTGTGGCGATAGGAAACAAAATTGCCCAAAATTTCAATAGAACAACATCTCCTTTTGTAATTCCTGAAAATAAATCTGCACTATGGAATAGTATCACCGTTTTAGAAGACGGAACGGTTCTAGCATTAACTACTACCAATGCCTTTTCCTCTGCGAATAACTCCGAAGTGTGGATGATTAAAGGATATGTAATTCCGCAACTGCGAGCAGAACGTGCAACGATTAATATTGACGGAGCCCAAACTGAAGATATTTGGGAACATAATTTTCCATTATTTGTTGGACATATGGGGGATACGCAGTTGCGTGGAACTGTTTCGGCAGATTCTAATAATTTATATATTCTTACACGGACCACAAATAATCAGGGTGCTTCTACAATTGCAACACAAAATAATGCAAACGGGACAATCCTATATTTAGATCCTCAGGCTCAAAATAAGCTAAGACCTGATGCGGGAATCTTTAAAATCCAAATATCGGTCAAAGGTGAAGTGGCTATTTATGAAGGAGCTGCCGGAAATTGGGATCAGATTGAAGCACCACAATTACAAGTTGCTGTAGCCGAAAATGAGGGGGTTATACAAGAAATTGCAATTCCTTGGGAGGTTTTGCATCATCGATTTCAAGTCGACACGGAGTTAGGGTTTAGTATTGCTTTAATAGAACGCGGGGAGGCGAATTATACTGAAATGCTATCTACTACAAATGGTGATGAACCATATACGTGGTTGCGTTTAAAGATTTAAGAAAATAAGATAAAGGACGAGTTTAATGCTAAACTGAAAAATTATGCAATTATACATTTTATATTTCCTGATTCTGTTAGGAGGTTTAAGATTAGGGGCACAAAGCCAAAGAGATGATGTAATCTATCTGGCAGATCCTACAGTTTTTGAAGATGAGGGTATGTATTATTTATATGGTACAAAAGGCGATAATACTATAAAGGGTTCCGGTTTTTTAGTATATACTTCTAAAGATCTTAAACACTGGGAAGGCCCAGTAGGATCATCTGATGGTTTTGCGCTAAAAAAAGGCGATGCTTATGGAAATAAAGGCTTTTGGGCTCCGCAAATATTTAAACATAAAGCCAAATATTATATGGCTTACACCGCAAATGAAAACATAGCAATAGCAACAAGTGACAGTCCTTTAGGGCCATTTGTAAACGATAACAAAGCATTGGAAGCTCCCGTTCGGCAGATTGATCCTTATGTATTTTTTGATGAGGATAAGGTGTATTTATATCACGTGCGGCTTCAAGAAGGTAACCGTATTTTTGTTGCCGAGATGAACGCAGATCTCAAAAGCATAAAGCCGGAAACGTTGCGAGAATGTATCAATGCAGAAGAGACATGGGAAAATACTGCAAATGCAGATTGGCCTGTTGCCGAAGGACCTACGGTTTTCAAAAAAGATGCACTGTATTACTTGTTATACTCTGCTAATGATTACAGAAATCCAGATTATGCAGTCGGCTATGCTATAAGTAGGACTCCGTTAGGACCTTGGGAAAAAATGAAAACAAATCCATTGATCTCGAAATTAGATAGTAACGCTGGTACAGGCCACGGGGACCTTTTTTATGATAAAAGAGGTAGAATGAAATATGTTTTACATACACATTTATCAAATGTGGAAGTCGGTCCACGTAAAACGGCAATACTTGAATTAAGTTTAAAAAATCAAAAGCTAAGCGTAAAAAATAATAGTTTCTATTTTGTCGAAAAGCAATAGTTCTATAGCTTAAGAATATATCGGTCTACGAAGTTTGGAGGTACAGTTTCATTCTCATAGATCTTTGAAAATAATGGGAGACTTTTATATCATATGGTCTAAGGCTTAAGATGTTCAAAATCATTATATTGATGTGCGAAATAAATTAAGTTAGGGTATTAAGGATACGCAGTTTAGTCGAGATGTTAAAAGGAGATAAAGAAAATTACACATAATATTCTTCTAAGAAAGGTAAGCTAGAACCACTGTATAATTTTTTCTTTCGGAAAGGCCTTCACAAAAGACAGGTCTTTTTGAAAGAAATATTAATTACAATTACACTTCTTAGCGCAGCAACAGAAAGATAATACAAAATGCTTGTGAAAGAAAAAGTAGCAGGGCTAAGATTACAAGCCAGTTTGGGATCGTTATTGTATGCTTGATCTTTCTTAATAGTTCCTTGCGATTTTCCTGATGCGAGATTTGATCCAATTCCAATTTTCTAAGGTGCGTTTCGACTATCTTTTCAATTTGGGTACTATCTGCATGTATGGAGGTGCTCTTAAGACTTTGTTCAATCCGTTCTAAGCGATTGACCTCTTGTTTGAAGGTATGCAATTCTTCAACCAGGAGTTCTGATAGGTGTTCTAATTTAGTCATATTCCAATTCCTTTATCGATTACTAGTTTTAATACTTTCTTAGCCACAGCTTTGGCCAGGCTTGGTGCAATAGGTATGCTTCCTCCGGATAACACAACAGCTTTGGCGCGGTTGATGGATTTAAGCAAATTACTGGCCGACATTGAGCGATGCACTTCACTTCCTTTAATGTTTTGACCTTTGTATTCAAAACGAAACCCCTGCAGCTGTTTGGATTTATTGATCACCGGGATCACGGTAATGTACTGCTTTTGCATGCGATTGATGTATGTCTGAAGATCTTTAGTGGAGCCTTGAATAGCCTGCTGATGAATTTTATGAATTTCGGCTCGCGTCTGTGCTAAGGCTTTATTTTTCTCAAGCTGAACGTCCTGCACGGTTTGAATACCCATTTGCTTTGCGGTCCGCTCAGCAGCCCACTGACTTTGCTTTCCAATAAAACTATCAGTATAAGCCTTACCCTTTAGATCGATACGATTCACATAGAGATGCACATGAGTATGTGCTTTGTCCCGATGTACATACGCGACTGCCTGGCGCTCTTGTAATTTCATATATTGAATAAAGGTTTTAGTGAGTTTACCTAAATCCTCGATGTTCATTTGAGCTCCATCGGTTACCGTTGGACTTAGAACAAAACTCAACGTGTTACGCTCACAATTTTGATTTAGCGCTTGCACGGCTTTAAATTCTTGGGTGATCTCTTCAGCAGTATCGCCTACTACTAGATCGCTATATACCAATTCTGTTTGTTTGTCTGGGTTATTACCGTAGCGCAACGCGCCAAGGGTACTGGATATAGCACTGCCTTTACCAATCATTTCATTATGGTTTTTAAATGTTTCTTGATTTCTTCGGCTACCTGAATGACTTCCTCACTAAGTTTTGGATTACCTTTTTTATACATATTCCCGATGCGTTTAAAATTGTTGTGATATTTCACCAGCATTTTATAGGTATGAATATGTTCTTCATTCATCCGCTCGGTGATCTGTTGCTCCAACAAACTTCTTCTGCAAAAAGCACTCAGGCTCAAGCCTGCAGCTTTTGCTTTTACCTGCAGCAATTTTTTCTCATACACGCTACATCTGAATTTGATAAGTGCTCGTTTCATCGTTTGTTTTTTTCTTTGCAACCATCGGGAGCAAAGCAAGATTGTGGCCACAGCCACACATCTTGCCCTGCTTCCCAGAAATCAGTTTAATGCGTTTTCATCAGCCAGGCATTGAGGTCCTTTTCCGCTTTATAGAAACAGGATTTATCAATACACGTAGCATTGTTGTTCAGAAAGAATGAGGTTGTTTTTCTTCCGGCTTTATCCTGATCGAGATACAATTCAACAGTCGTGTAGGTGTCAAAATAGGGAAGTGCTTTTTCAGTAAAAGCAATGGAGTTTAAAATCAGAAAATCAGCTTTCCGTTTTAAGTTTGGAAAAAGTGTAACCAGAGATAACAGATCAAACATTCCCTCAATGACAATTAGTTTTTGAGATTCATTAGTGATCCATCGCAAGTCCTTTGGGGAGCTTGATGCTTTAAAATATTTATTTCTCAGATCCCATCCTCCGGAATTGTTTTTTAGACCAATTGAAAAACCGTACTTCTCTTTTATGGTATAATGCACTTCTTTGCAAAACCCCTGCGCTACAACCGGACTAATTTTTCGATTTTTCAAATAGGTTAATAATGCCGGATGTTGAATCGGTTTTACCTGTCTGATTACAATTCCAGATCGGTTTACTTTCAGTATTCGTGCTTTTGGAAGCGCATAGCTTCCGGTATTGACTTGAGCTAAAATTGCTAAAGCTTCACGTACAGCTATATTCTGAAGCTCACAAATAAGATCGATGCAGTTGCCGCCTTTACCCAGTCCGTGATCGTACCAGCAGTTTAATTTCTTTGAAACTTTAAAGGAGGCTTGGGTTTCTGACCGCAGGGGACTCAGAAACCAAGCTTCCTTTTCCGTATTGCGAGTGGGAAGGTGCCCTAAAAATGCCAGCGCCTTAACGATGGATATTTTTCGGGCTTGTTCACACGATAGTTTTTCTTTTTTCATCTGCACTCTAGTTTTAGAAATAAAATGATGATTTGATGACAAACCCTCTTAGACCTTGTAAACATTGGCTTTATCGTGTCATCAAAAATTCATCGTTTCATCATTTTTGATTTTTTAAGCTTAATTTTTGTCATCATTTATTTTTTTGATGACAGTTTGATGATAAAATGATGACAGCTTCAGCCCTTATAAACAGTGGGCTCACCTTCATCTGTCATCGTCTCATCAAAATTTTGGATCAGAAATTCCTTTTTTACGGTAAAATAGCGGCCTTTTGCCTCAATTAGGGTGATGGTACCATCAGACCAAATCACAAATTTTCGATACTGATTGGAGTTGGGTTGATTGGTAAGGTTCCAGTCCACTTTTAATAATCTGCGCAGCTGAGTAAGATCTGTCTTTACTCGAGTTTTGTTCAAAGCATTCAAAGCATCCAGCGGACAAAAATCCACTTCCTCCAAATCAAATTTTTCAATGACTCCCATCAGGATACTGGCCAACTCTTTTTCTACGCGGTTCCTATTATTTTTTACAAGCTTGGTAAGCGCAGCGGTTTTAATCTGCCCAGGAGTAAACCACATACGCGTCTGATGGGGTGTGCTTAGTTTGCGATTGAATAGGAAATAAAGAAATGCCGGAATCTCCGCGATCAGATGTTCCAAAAAGTTTGTGCTTTCTTTTTTAATAGAAGGCACCTTCAACACCCAAAAACGCGTTTCATTGGCATCGATCTTAATGAAGTTATCCTCGTTGTTACTGCAGAGAATAAACTTACCAAAGAATTCCACTTCGCGTTTATCTTTTCCTTTAGCCTCGAGCTTATTGATATTGGTGGTGCTAAGGTATTTGATGCGTTCGGTAAGCTCTTCTTTATTGAAGAGTACTTCATCAATACAGATTAGGAGTTTATTGGCCCAATCAGAATTGAACTGACTGCTAAAACTATCATTTGTAAGGTAGGTCAGGTTGTTCTCAAAAATAGATTTAAGCCATTTTAAAAAGGTGCTTTTCCCGGTGGAACGTTCTTTAGATACCAGACAAAGAATCGGTAGTACTTGAACAGGTTTAGTGTAGAGCAGTTGTAGATAATCCAATCCCAATGCTAATTGCTTACCAAAGATGTGCTCAAGAAAACCAATAGTGGTTTCACAAGAACCTTCAAGAGGTTCTTTGCTTAGTGGTGAATAGATATTATAGAAGCCTTTGTATTCCTGCTTAAAGTTAATATGATTTGGAATACAAGTAAACCCATCATATTTGGGGATTTTTGTCAAATAGGCTTTACCGTGATCTTGTTTGATGGTCTCGATATTCCAATGCACAAGAAACTCATTGAAATGACCGGCAATAGTAGGAGCAGCCACCAACTTGTAATACGTTGTGCCCACCCTTTTATAAGGTATAGCTTTCATAATGAATAGTATTAATAATGAAAAGAACCCCTGATCCTTTTAGAATTAGGGGTTTAGAGTAGCATCACCGTTTTTTCAAGGTGTATTCAAGGGCTTCCTGCTCAATCTGCGAATGGGATTTACGCTGATTTTCTAAAAGCCAGTTGTTGAGCAGATCGATATCAAAGTAAATAAGTTTACCTCCTGGCTTGCTGTGTGGGATACAGCCGGTAGAGGTCAATTTGTAAAGATAGCTTCGTGACATACCTGTATAGTCACAGGCTTCATCAAGATTGAGTACTTTTTTCTGGCTAAGTAACAGCGATTCAATGCGTGCTAGCCGTTCGTCTAAATTAATGGTGTTCATCATATTCGATTTTAAGGTGAATAGTGAACAAAGCGCTTTGTTTATTTATGTTTGAATTCTACAATTAAAAGTACAGTCAGGATTAATTAGTATGAAGTTTCTTAGGCTGTTTTTATTCACAAAACAACTAATAATAATTGTGTAAGTGGTTTGTTTTCAGATGAAATCAAATGATTGCATTAAAAATTTTAAAATGTGAAGCGAATACCAAATCTCAACAATAAATATTTAAGCTAACTCAGATTTTGAGAGTTATCAACAGATTAAATTTTAGATTTCCAATTTTGGAATCAAATAAGCTGCTTCCTTCTTCTTGGTGTCTACAATTTTAGCGTAGATCTGAGTCGTGCGAATTTCTTTGTGTCCAAGAATTTTGGAAACGGTATAGATGTCTGCTCCGTGCTCCAGTAACAGAACGGCGTGGGTATGTCTGGCACTATGAAAGGTAATGTGCTTGGTTATTCCGGCACGCATACACCAGCGCAGTATTTCTGCATTAAAATGAGCACCGTATTTTAATCCTTGAAAGACACGTGCATTTTCTTGCTTTCGGTCTCCTAGAATGGAACGTGCTTGATCCGATAAGTATTGGTATTCCTGGGCAGCTGTTTTCTTCTGCTTAAACACAAGCCGGGAACCTTCTTCTTCATCACGTACTTCAGACCAAGTGAGTTTATTGACATCACTCCAGCGTAATCCGGTAAGGCAACTAAATAGGAAAGCATTTTTAAGCATTTGATGCTTACATTCAGCTTTAGCTAAGTTTTGCAATTCTTCATACGTGAGATATTCACGCGTCGTTTCACCCATGGCAAAACCTTTCACGGCAGTGGCATAATTTCTATTGGTATAACCATCCTCAAAAGCTTGGCGTAAAGCAGCTTTAAATTTATTGAAATATGTATATTTTGAATTCTGAGATAAAAGAGTGCCGGATTTAGTCTTTGCTTTTTTATTGAGGTACTTCTTAAATCCTACTACAAAATTTTCATCTATATCTTCAAAAGTGGTATTCTTAGTTTTGCAATAACTTTCTATATGATTTTGGGCAGCATCCCAGTTATCGTAATTACCCTTAGATTCATAGCGCTCTTCTTTTAACTTATCGTAATAAGAGAGAAATAGTAATTTGTCTTTGCTACGATCTTTAATTCCATATTTACCTTGAGCATATTCCGCTCGGCGAATGGATAATATTTGTTCCGCCCTTAAAAGTGTTTCTTCATTCTCTCTCTTTTCAAGTGCGTTTTTAGGATTGATATAGAGATATTGTTTAAGGTACTCAAACTCTCTTGAATGAATTTGTTTGCCGTTGGCATCTCTGGTCTTGCCTTTATAATATTCAATGTAAAGACTGTACTTTCCTGATGTAAGTTTTTTCTTTTTGAGCTTAATTACCATAATATGAGCTTTTTGTAAAATTAATTCAAAAAAGCCAAACGAGGTGTACTTTGGTACACCTTGCATATACATTTTAACATTGAGGTGTACCAGGGGTGTAACAAAAGGTTAATTAAAAGTGATTTATGAGAAAATGATGGTGAATAAATAAGGTTCGTGAAACATTGATTTTGTTGGGTTTTTTGCTAATTTGATATCAAATGACATCAGAATGAATTCCTGATTTATTTACCGATACAAAAATTAGCAAAGATATTCCCTAGCAATTCATCATTGGTGACCTGCCCGGTAATCTCTCCAAAATGGTAAAGCGCTTCGCGAATGTCTATGGCGAGCAGATCCCCGCTAAGACCTGCATCAATACCCATTTGTACTTTCTCGATCTCTTCTAAAGCTTTCAGTAGAGCGTCGTAATGACGGGAGTTGGTTACCAAGGTTTCGTTGTTGCGCAGCGCACCGGTATTTACAAATTGCAGTAATTGTTCCTTAAGCGCTTCAACACCGGTTCCTGTTTTTGCAGAAATAAGCAATACGGCCGATTTGTTGCCTTCGGAAAGAAGTGCGGCAAGTTGCTTATTGATCGATTCTTGCTCAGTTTCCGAAAGGTGATCGATCTTGTTGGCTACCAAGACCAATGGTTTGTCGGGGAAGCGATTGCGTATCTTTTGAATTTCTACCGTAAATAATTCGGCTTGATCTTTAAACTTCTCCGAATTGATGAGGTAAAGTACCACCTGTGCTTGTGCGATCTTTTCAAAGGTTTTTTTGATACCAAGCCCTTCAATAACATCTACGGTCTCTCTGATTCCCGCGGTATCTATAAACCGAAAACCAATACCACCTATCGAGATCTCGTCTTCGATAGTGTCGCGTGTCGTACCGGCAATGTCGCTTACAATCGCGCGTTCTTCGTTGAGCAAAGCATTCAGCAAAGTAGATTTTCCTACATTGGGTTCGCCCACGATGGCCACCGGAATTCCGTTTTTGATCACATTTCCGGTTGCAAAAGAATCGATAAGCCGTTTGAGAACACGAGTGATCTTAGTGATCAGGTTTTGAAATTCTTCCCGATTGGCAAACTCCACATCTTCTTCGGCAAAGTCGAGTTCGAGCTCGATAAGTGAAGCAAAATTGAGCAATTCCTGACGCAGCTGGGCGATCTCATTAGAAAAGCCGCCACGCATTTGTTGCATTGCGATCTGATGTGCGCCGGCGTTATCGCTGGCGATGAGGTCTGCTACAGCTTCCGCCTGACTCAAATCCATTTTCCCGTTGATGAAGGCGCGCAAAGTAAATTCACCGGCTTTGGCAGCGCGGCATCCGTTTCTGAATAAAAGCTGAAGGATTTCCTGCTGGATATACGAACTTCCATGACACGAAATTTCAACAGTAGGTTCGCCGGTATACGAGCGCTTTCCTTTAAAAATGGAAACCAATGCCTCATCAAGGATCCGGGAACCGTCCACAATGTTTCCTAAATGAAGCGTGTGTGAGTCTTGGTCGATAAGCTTTTTTCCGCTTTTAGCCTTAAAAAGATCAGAAACTATAGCAAGTGCTTCGGCTCCCGAAACTCTAATTACAGCAATAGCACCTGCTCCCGGAGCAGTAGCCAATGCAGCGATGGTGTCTTGAATTTGCATGCTGCAAAACTACAAAATAAGCCGCTGGCAACCGACCATAAAAAATCCCCGATAAACGAATTCATCGAGGATTTTCAACTAACTAACCAACCAAAAAAATCAAACTATGTCCCACAGTTGTGGGGTTTATTGTTACGACCTGCGGCTACGGTTTCCATAAACCGTAATGCGGTGCTTGTCTTTTGTAGTATTTCCTTTATAAATAGTTCCGGTCTGCTTATAGATGCGACCGCTTCTATCGTAGTGCATTTTTAAGTTTCCGATCCTATCCAAACGCCCTTTTTTATAGGTGACCGCTATGTCGCCAATGCGACCTACACGACCATTGCGATGATAATCAATACCCAGTCGACCTATTTGTGCAACCTGACCGTTACCATGGTATTGCACATAGCCCCTGCGGTAGTTGCGACCGGAATCATATACCGAATTGGGGTTGTAATACACCTGATTTACACGTCTACCATTAAGGCTGACCGATGCAGGTGGAAGGTTATAATCTAAAGTCCCGTCAGGGTAAATCAAAAACTCAACACCTTGTGTTATAAAAACGACAGGTTGCAAATAGAAAGCAGGAGATTCTGCTTTTGTGTGTAAACCAATGCTGTTTACTTCTGAAGCCTGTGCAGTAGTCGTGATCACAAAGCTTGCTGCTAAAAAGAATAACGTGCGTTTCATAACATTCATTTTAATAGACCGAACTTGAAGTTCTAATCTGTGTTCGTTAGGTATAATCCAAACTGCGTGCCAAAATCAAAAAAGACGTATTGATAGTATCTGAATAGTATTGAATTATGCTTTCAATGTGTTGTATATCAATAGTTTTTGATGAGTTTGTTTTAAATGAAAAAAGCGCGAAGAATATCCTCGCGCTTTAAATTTTTCATAAGTTTAATCAACTTTAGAGCTTGTCTTTAAGGTATTGTGCAGTATACGATTGTTTGTTTTTTACTATTTCTTCAGGAGTTCCGGCGGCGATAAGATGTCCCCCGTTTTCTCCACCTTCTAAACCAAGATCGATCACGTGATCTGCGCATTTGATCAGATCGAGATTATGCTCTACCACCAAAATAGAATGCCCCTTCTTGATCAATGCCTGAAAGGATGCCAATAACTTTTGAATATCGTGAAAGTGCAAGCCTGTGGTAGGTTCGTCAAAAATGAACAGGTTTTTCTCTTTAGTTGTTCCTTTTACTAGGAAAGAAGCGAGTTTGATACGCTGTGCCTCACCGCCGGAAAGCGTAGACGAACTCTGCCCAAGTGTGACATAGCCTAATCCTACGTCTTGCAAAGGTTTAAGCTTGCGGGTGATTTTGTCCTGCTTGTGTTCTTTAAAAAAGGCGATGGCGTCATCAATGGTCATATTGAGAATGTCATCGATGTTTTTATCTTCAAAAGTAACTTCAAGGACTTCTTTCTTAAAACGCTTGCCCTTACACACCTCGCATTCCAGATGTACATCGGCCATAAATTGCATTTCAATAGTGACTTCACCTTCTCCCTTACAGTGCTCACAGCGCCCACCGTCTACATTAAAAGAGAAATGCTTGGTCTTAAAGTTCCTGATCTTGCTCAGTTTTTGATCGGCATACAACGACCGGATGTCGTCATAGGCTTTGATATAGGTTACCGGGTTAGAACGTGAGGAACGACCAATAGGATTTTGATCAACAAACTCGATATGGTTGATGTTGTCAAACTTTCCTTCGATGCCTGTCATTTGTCCCACTTTCTCTCCATAGCCACCGGTTTCTTTCAGTAGGGCAGGATAGAGGAGCTTTTTCACTAAGGTACTTTTTCCACTTCCCGAGACACCGGTTACTGCGACAAAAACGCCTAGCGGAAAACGTACATCTATATTTTTTAAGTTGTTTTCCCGGGCTCCTTTTACGTCAATATAATACTTAGAGGTACGACGCTTTTCAGGGACCTTGATTTCTAATTCACCGTTCAGGTATTTTGCCGTGAGCGAATCACTTTTAAGAATTTCATCGTAGGTTCCCACAGCGACTACATCACCGCCAAAGGTTCCGGCTTCCGGACCAATATCGATGATCTCATCAGCGGCTTTCATGATGTCTTCGTCATGCTCCACGACAATTACCGTGTTGCCTAAATCCCGAAGATTTTGCAGTACTTCTATCAGTCGCTCGGTATCTTTGGGGTGTAAGCCAATACTGGGTTCGTCTAAAATATACATCGAACCTACCAGACTGCTTCCTAATGAGGTGGCAAGGTTGATGCGTTGCGATTCTCCACCAGAAAGTGTATTGGACTTTCGGTTTAAGGTGAGGTAATTCAAACCAACCTTAGCGAGGAATTCCAATCGACTTTCGATCTCAGTAAGTAAACGCTTCGCGATTTTGGTATCGTGTTCGCTCAGTTCTAGATCTTTAAAGAAGTCGGCAACTTTATTTAATGGAAGTTCCACAAGGTCGGTTAGCGTAGTGCCGCCGATCTTGACATAATTAGCTTCTTTACGCAGACGCTTACCACCACAGGTTTTACAACGCGTTTTTCCGCGGTAGCGTGAAAGCATCACCCGATTTTGGATCTTATAGGCTTTAGATTCTAAAAATTCAAAGAATTGATTAATGCCTTCAAAATATTGGTTTCCATTCCAAAGCAAATCCTTTTGTGCAGCACTTAATTCGAAATAAGGTTTGTGTATTGGAAAATCGAATTTATAGGCGTTGTTGACCAGTTGATCCCGATAGTAACTCATACTTTCCCCGCGCCAAGGAAATACAGCATTCTCATAAACGGAAAGCGCTGTGTTTGGAATAACCAGATCTTCGTCAATACCAATAACATCCCCATAACCTTCACACGTAGGACACGCCCCATACGGATTATTAAAGCTGAACAAATGCACGTTGGGTTCTAGAAAGCTCATCCCGTCTAACTCAAAACTGTTGCTGAAATGACGTTGTTTACCGGTGGTTAGATCTTCAATAAAAGCTTCACCTTTGCCTTCAAAAAAGGCGGTTTGCACAGCATCGGCAAGACGGTTGTAAAAGTCCTCGTCGTCTTTTTTAATGATGCGATCTACAACCAGAAAGAGCTTGTCTGTTTTTTTGATCGCATCAGCTTCATCAATACGTACCACCGTATCGTTTACCTTTATACGCGCATAACCTTGCTGCTGAAGAATATTGAGTTTTTCTTCGATCTTTCTTCCTTCTTCGACCAGAAAGGGGGCGAGCAGTAGGAGTTTGCTGCGATCTTCAAACGCCTTGACATAATTTACCACGTCGGTAACCGTATCTTTTTTTACTTCGTCCCCAGAAATAGGTGAGTAGGTCTTACCAATACGGGCATAAAGCAATTTGAGATAGTCATAGATTTCGGTGGAAGTTCCTACCGTAGAACGCGGATTGGTACTGTTTACTTTTTGCTCGATCGCTATTGCAGGAGCAATACCTTTAATATAATCTACTTTGGGTTTGTTGAGCCTCCCTAAAAACTGCCGGGCATACGACGATAAGCTTTCTACATAACGTCGTTGTCCTTCAGCATAAAGGGTGTCAAAAGCCAGGCTTGATTTTCCCGAACCCGATAAACCGGTAATGACTACCAGTTTATTGCGCGGAATGATAGTATTAATATTCTTCAGATTGTGCAGTTTGGCCCCTTTGATGATGATATTTTCCTTAGGGTCTGCTTTAGCAACGTCGATGATCATAGCAATAAGTATAGGTGTGCAAAGATAATTTATAGGATTGATACGCGCTCAAAGATTTGCCCAACGTCCTGTTAATGTTAAAATTGTACAGGGGTATTTGTTTATTTGGAATGAAAGTTGTTATATTTGATTTGTATTAACATTAACATAACGCCTATATCCTAAAATTACTTTTTTAAAATTTCGACCGGTCCCCGGGGATCAACTTTAACCTACAAAAGTAATTTTATGGATGAAATCTTAACAACTGACGCTACTCTGGTAAGCAGCTACATTAAAGGCGACGAGGCTGCTCTTTCTATACTCATCTCGAGACATCAACAACGCATTTATAGCTTTATTTATTCTAAAGTCTATGACCGCGATGTAACCGAAGATATTTTTCAGGATACCTTTATTAAAGTAATTCGCACCTTAAAGCGTGGTGGCTACAACGAAGAAGGTAAGTTTTTACCTTGGGTGATGCGGATTTCGCACAACTTGGTAATCGATCATTTCCGAAAAAATAAACGTATGCCCAAATTTGACAATACGGGGGACTTCAATATTTTTTCGGTTTTAGGTGATCCTGATTTGAATGCAGAAAAGCGCATCATTAAAGATCAGGTAGAGGAGGATGTACGTAAACTTATTGAAGAATTACCCGAAGATCAGCGCGACGTATTGGTGATGCGGGTGTATAAGGATATGAGTTTTAGAGAAATAGCAGAGCGTACCGATGTGAGCATCAATACTGCTTTAGGCCGTATGCGCTATGCATTGATCAATCTGCGTAAGGTGATCGAAAAAAACAATATAGTTTTAACAAATTGAGATAGACTAAATCCAAAAAGTGTGCGTTATAAAGGGACTATTAACCAAACGACATTTAATGGAAAACATTTACTCAAAAAAAGCGAATACGCTTGACAACGATCTAAAACCATCTAAAGAGACGGTAGACCGTATCTTAAATTATTCTAAGGCTTTAAGTGTTATGAATACTAAATCGGGGAAGTTTGATAACATCCTCAATTAAACTGGAAAGACCCGCTCAACAGCGGGTCTTTTTTTAATTTAGTATTTAGAACTTACTACCAACGAGTAAGTATTTCTTTTACTTCTGGAGTCTCTGCTCTTAATTCAAATTGCGTTCTTAGATTATTTTCTAGGAGAGCAAATCGTTCAGATTTTTCAGGTATTTCTATCTGTTTAAAAGAATCGGAAAAGGCTTGAATACTCAATTTTCCTACTCTTAAATTCTGAAAAATATTGGAAATGAAGGTGTTCATTTCGGCTTCGCCAATTTCATTTTCCAGAATATTAAATTGTTCAGGAGAGATCAATAGCGCATTAAGCTCATTGTGGTTGCTGGCAAGCCTGTTTTCGGTATTGGCGGTTTTACTCTCAATAAACGAATTGAGGGTATTATATTGATTGGTACTGTACTTTTTGAGATAGCGCAATTTTACATATTTGGCTAGCGATTGCAGCAACATACGATCAAGCTGGGTTTCTGGTTTAAAAGCACCAGAAAGATAGTAGTAAGCTTCACCCTCACCAATCGCATCATCGATTTTTGCTACATCTACATTTTGAGAGGTATTGATGATGGTATTATATGAAGCTTCATTGCCATAAACCGGCGAACTTACCTGTGCATATACTACTTTGCTATCAGAAGTTACCCGAGTGATGTCTTGAAGAAAACCTCTAGTTTTTTCAAAAGTAGCTTCAAGCGCCGGGATTTTGTCTTGCGGCACATTGATATAATTGGCATATTTTCCTGGAGTATACTTTAGATTACCTGCCAATAAAATCATGTCGCCTTCAACCTGATCATTTATAAATGTCGTTCCGCTGGGTTGTGGTTTCCCCTTACCTAAATAGATGCTTTCACAATCGGTACAGTTTGCAGTGATAGCATAGGTATAATTAAACGGATTCATATAATCTGAAACATTACTCGACTTGTTTACGATTTCAGGATACCACTTGTCTGCATTGGTCGCTCGTAACACTCCGTTGGAATAAACCAACTGACCTTTGTAGCGTCTCGCACTTTTAGGCTTGTCAAAGTTTTTGAACTTGCCTTCAGTTTCTATAGTGAGCGTAGATTCAGGTGTAATAACCACCTCGCATCCTACAAGTACCGTATAGATCAAACAGTCGTTGCAGTTTTGGGGTACTTTACTTGACGCGATGCGATCCCCATTAAGTTCAATAGATTTTACCTTGATATATTCGTTTAACCGAAACGATAAGGTCTGTGTATCTACGGGCAAGTTGCTCAGCGTATACGTGGCATCTATAGTTTCATCCTCGAGTGAGATATTCACCGTTCCATCGAGGTGGCTCAGCTTTTGAGCAAAACTCAAATTCACAAGTAAAAGACAAAGTATAAGGGCCTTAATATTCATAGCTAACGTATTCTTTAGATCAAAAATAGGTAGCCTGAATTAATCCGTTGAGAAATAACCGATTCTGTGTTTTTAAACGAGCTGAACGGTCGTTGGTCTAAATTGTAAGATTAGGTTTGGTTTTGAGGGAGCTTTTTAAAGACAAACGCAACAGAAGTGCCAGAAATTTAGAACTTAGTACAAGGATATTGTAGGAAGAACATAAGGGAAATGAGTCTTTTAAGCAGCTTTACTAAAAAGCGTTGTTTAATTTTAATAAAACTTTAACATTTCTTGTAGTTAAGCTTTGATGTAGACAAGACAGGCTCTTCCTGAGTTTAAGCGTACGCTTTTGCGCGTGTAGGCTGCACCTTCATAGGCATCGGTGATCAAAAGTTCCGCTGAAGTTATTTCGTAGCAAAATCCACCAATGCTATCGTTTGGATTCCCCGTATATTCGGCAATAAAATAGGTGTTTTGTTCCAGACTGTTTTCAGGCAGGTTGATAGTACTCAAAATATAACTGCTCAGGCTGTCTTGATGTCCGCTTAAGGTTCTGCCATACAATTCCTGCTGGATCTGCCGGTCCTGTAGCGTTCCGTAGGAAAAAATAAATACTGAAGTTTCTGCTGAAGAACCCATAAGCTTTAGCGTTTCAGTGTAAAATGTCCAGAATGTGTTGAAATACTCCCGTCGTTGCGTGTGAGTTTTACTTTGTACCAGTATTCATCTGATGGCAATGGTTGATCTCGCGTGCTTCCATCCCAACTTGCATCAAACGTGTGTAGTGTTTTTAACAATTTCCCAAATCGGTTAAAAATCTCAATGCGCACCTGTGTATAGAGTGAGGCATCCAATCCTAGACTTCCCCAACGATCGTGATATCCGTCATTATTAGGGGTGAAGTATTCAGGAAATCCTAACACCGCAACCTCTATACTGCTTAGACCACAACCGTTTTTATCACGGATAAATAAAGTATGAAAACCGGGGGTCACGTCATCAAAAACCGGAGCATCCTGATAAAAGCCTATCGCATCACCTAAAGCATATTCATAAGCGCCTACGCCTAATAAGGAAGGGTCGAGAACCCGAATTTGGTTTCTTCCGTTTTCTTGTATAACTTCAATATTGTCACCGGTGATGGTCGCAGCTTCTGAAGCGATGACTTTAATACTTTTTACTACAGATGTGCAACCATACGAAGTAAACGCCTGTACGCTATACACCCCAGGTTGGTTGACGGTAATTTGAGGTGTGGTGCCAACAATAGTGCCTGCTGCATCCTGCCACACATAATCATAAACATCTTGGGCGTTGCTGGTTTCTAAGGTAAACGATGATGCATTGCTGCAAAACTTTCCTTCATTCAATACCTCAAATTGAGGAACGGGCTCAACCACAAGGCGCAAATGCGGACCAACACCAAAACAAGACCCGGAATCGGCATTATCTACACGAACAAAAAGGATTTGCTCGTCAGCAATTTCGTTACGGTAGCTATCTTGTGGCAGGATTTCATTTTGTTCTAAGAGTGCATCAGTCTCATTACGAAAATAAGACACTGATAAATTTTGTCCTGCCGGAAATTGATTCAGCATAGCAGAAGATGCCTGTGTGAGATCAAAAGTGGCCATTCCATCCGCTACTTCATCTGCATCACACGTAGTAAGTGTATAACTGAAGCTGTCTGGGAACGAGGTTGTAGATACTTGCAGGTTCACTTCGGTTACGTGAAAACAGCCGGAAGCATTGGAAGCGTAGGCATAAATCGTATTTCCGGAGGCATTGTTATAAACACCAGCTAAAACATTGGATCCAGAATTGGTGTCGGCATCAAAACGGGTACTGTAAAACACAACATCTACGGCGGTATTGGTTGTAAGTTGTGGGATGATGCTATTCAAATTAAAATCGGTAAAGCCGTCTGGAGTGCCGTCTTCATCACAGTTTGAAAAAGTGATCTGGCCCGGTGTATTCACTTCAGGGAGTACTTCGGCAACTACAGTTCTGCGTATTCCCGTACTACACCCGGGAGCTTCTCCTGCCAGATAGAAATTAGTTGTAGTACTAATCGAAGGATTGAAGTTGGCTCCGGTATGCACAAGATTTCCGCCGGTAGGCGCATCATACCAGTTTAAGATTCCCGTGGTTGTAGTGGCAGTTAGGTTTACCGTACCAGCTCCGCATCGGGAATCACCAGTGGCGGTCGTCACCGGAATACGAACAGTGGTTGAGGCTGCAATTTGTAATTCGGGATCGCCCGGCATACCACCATATTCTACAATATACCCTTTCGCCTGAAAGTCTGGACTTGTTTCTCCGGTGGTTCGTAAATCATTCCAGGAGCCTTCAATACCGATTCCCGGAGCGGTGATGTGCGCATAGTCTTCACCGCCATTTGTATTATTCGGTTCGCCAGAATTCCAATAGGCAAAAGTAGTGGTGGTACCTCCCGGTCCGCCACGCCAGAATTCTACACCACCGGCCAATCCTTCGGGACCGGTGACCCATTTCCAGACGCCTTCCTCAGCTTCATCTGTACCGCCTATCCAACCCGCACCCTGCGTTTGTTCTCCACAAAGCACAGCTTCGTCTAGCGAAGTGATTGTCGCCAAATAGCCTTGCAGACCATAATAGGTACGTGCCTGAGCATCGGCGCGCGCATCCTGCCAGGTGATGAGATTATCGGCTACATATTCATAATAATGACCGGAAGAAGGGAGGTAGTTGGCCTCGCCAATCGTAATAGAAAATTCTCGGGCGCCACTTACATTTGCTTGGCTGTTGCTATAGGTGACCGCTTTTACGGCATTGATAATTTCGCTGGTAGTAATTCCAGAAGAAAAGCTCATAGTGAGTTTTCCTGCGGAAGCATCAAATGCTGAAGTAATATTGGGAAAGCTGGCGTTGAGCTCAAGAAGATCGGTCCCTTGCTCGTAGCCTGAAGAGATCTGAACGTATAAAGCATTTATTACGGTGCCACCGTTGTTCACTAGATCAAAATCGGTAACAATAGGAATACGAGATTGCGGACAATAAATCTGATCACCCGAGGCGGTTAATTCTGGATTTTGGGCGAAAAGCGTCCAAGTGAAAAATGCAAAGCAGCATAAAATTTTCAAATGCTTAGGGAGCTGGATCATAGTTTAATTCTCAAATTGTATTGCTTGGTAGGATCCGGCATCACTGCGCTCTGGGCGCGCTACACCTAAAAGGTCAACAGGGACCTGAGTGCTTCCGGTGGTATTACCTAAAGTTTGTGCGGCAGAACCTTCACCGATTCGGTAGTCGTTGCGCGCGATGTTTCTGAAATCAGGGATGGAATTCAATAGAACATCCTGATAAAGACTTTCATTTTCAAAAGCATAGTTAGGCCTTCCTTCAAAATCTCCAAAAGTATCTTCAAAACGGATCAAGGTATTCTGAAATTGAAAATTGAAAGTGGCCGAAGCTACCGAAGTAAGCGCAAGTTCCCTGGAGGCGCTTCCATAGATGATGCAATTGATAAACGTGGCGGCCTCAAGATCTGCGACAAAAAGTTCGTCTTCGGTCTCTAAAAAGTTATCGATCTGAACTGCTGGGGTATTGCGAAAACTTTGATCCCAATAATTTGCAAACGTGCTATGCGTAAAGGAATAATTTCCGCCTTGCCGAAGCCAAAGGTTGGAAATCCCCGAATTACCAACCAAAAGATTTTCACCTGCGACTGCAGCATTTACAGCGTACAAACCCACAGCCGAGCTGTTGTAGATCTGAACATTTTTAAGCTCCAGATTGCGATCGGTATTTCCTGAATGACCATCGGTAAGAATGCCGATTTGACTGTTTTTTATTGTGGTATGCTGCAGAGATCCTGTACTTCCCGGCGTAAACCAAATCGTATTCCATTGCCCGGGAACGTTGCCATATTTCGGCTCCAGGCGATCGCCTTCAAAGATAATTTCACGTTCAAGCACTTGTTGATCTTCACTTAAAAGCCCATGGGCTAGTAGACGTCCTTCATTGGCAACAATGATTCCGCTGTTTTCATGAAAATGTAAGCGGGCTCCGGCTTCAATTTGCATGGTTTTTCCTGAAGGCACACCGGCATAACCATAGATCACATAAGGTTTTTCATTAGTAAATCGCAGTTGCTCCTCTTCAAGTAAAAAACCTTCCACGCTGATTGGATTGCCGGAAGCATCTGTACCGATTTC
The DNA here is from genome assembly GCF_000152985.1 of Leeuwenhoekiella blandensis MED217. Lineage (GTDB taxonomy): Bacteria > Bacteroidota > Bacteroidia > Flavobacteriales > Flavobacteriaceae > Leeuwenhoekiella > Leeuwenhoekiella blandensis. The sequence continues at coordinate 1,372,474 of NZ_CH672395.1, forward strand.
TAGTGTTTCTTTTATGCCCGAAGCATTCCTTGAAGGAAATAGGAAAATAGCATCTTGAACCAAAGTAACGAGAGCTACTTCTTGGGTATTTCCGGAGGATTCAAACTGCAATTGATCGGTGTAGAGTAGTGCATTTTTATCTTGGTCGAGATCTATTGTGGCTTCAATAAAGATAAAAATGCTATCCTTTGCGCGAATTTCAACGTTTTCAAAAGTTTTTCCGGCGAGACCGTCAACATTAAGCCGATATTTGGAGTTTTCGCCTTGCGCAAGTCCTACACGCGGAATGGAGATCAAATCATTAGACCTATTGAACACTTTTAGACTGTAGGTGCTGCTGCCAATAGTAGAAAAAACAGTGTCTAAATAAACGGTGTCCCTAGAGAATTCAAGGTTTCCTGAGCTTAGTCGCGGCTCAAAATCTTCTCTGCACGAACTCAGCAAAACTATGCTGAGAAGAGCAGGAATCAAGCGCAGACTAAGGAGGAACGTGTTTTTCAAGGATTATTTCTTAACGAGTTGTATTTCAAAAAGTTTATCCCAATGCTTGCCGGTAACATAGAGTTTATTGGTTTCCGGATTGAAAGCAATACCGTTAAGCACTTCGTTATCTTTATCTTGAATCGAGTTGATCTCTTTTTTAAGAGGTCTTAGATCTACAACGCCCTCGATCGCACCGGTTTCAGGATTGATGATAGAAATGCTGTCAAACTGATAACTGTTGGCATAGATCTTTCCGTTAACCCATTCAAGTTCATTATATTTTGAGCGTAATTTTTTAGAGTCTACTACTTGAATGTAATCTTGTTCTGCGAGCGTTTCCGGGTCGAGAAGCCAAATTTTTTCAGTACCGTCAGACTTATAGACCACACTGCCGTCGTTACACAAACCCCAACCTTCTTTGCTTCTTCCATAATTGAAGGTTTTGGTTTTTTCTAAGCTGTTTACATCATAAATAAAGCCCACATTTTCACGCCAAGTTAATTGAATGATCTTATCATTTACGACGGTAAGCCCTTCTGCAAAGTATTTTTTGTCAAGATCGATACGTTCTAAGATTTCTCCGGTTTCTAAGTCGGTTTTAAGTAAACCAGATTCGCCATATTCGCCAACACTTTCATACAAAATCCCGTCGTGAAATTCTAATCCCTGCGTGTAAGAAGATGTATTGTGCGGGTACGTATTGATGATCTCATAGGAGTAAAGCGTGGGCGTGTTGGACGCAACAAAAAGGAGTTGCGTGTCAATAAGAGCCTGTTTTCCTTCAGCAAAAATAGCGGCGCTAAGTTTCTTTTCTCCAAGTTTCTCGATTTTAAAATCTGTGGTTAAAGCCGTAAGATCTGTTTTAGAACCTAAAATCTTTCCGTCCAGTTTATAAATGACCGAATCGATAGTAATATCGCCTTTAGGTTGCAGGGTGACGGTAACTGTTTCACCATTTTTCAGGCTCTTTTCAGGTTTGTCAAGGGTTAATTTGAAGCTTTTGCTTAAATCTTTTCCGTTGCCGCATGACAAGATAGTAAGACTTAAAATTAAGACTACGAGAAGGTTATAGCTGCGCATGAAGTTTTATATTTTGAGGTCAAGTTAAATCAATAAATTCAGTTAAAAAAACGTTTGGTTTAGTGTTCTATTGCTGTATATTTGCACCCGGCAAGTCCTACACAACCAGCTCCTGTCGAATTCCCCCAGGGCGGGAACGCAGCAAGGGTAGATGGTCGTAGCGGTGTGATGTAGGTAGCTTGCCTTTTTTTATGCCCTAATATTACGTATTTTCCCCGCTCTAAATTTTAAGTATGTCTCAAGTAGTCTTGATCACAGGAGCCTCTTCAGGAATAGGAAAATCAATCGCCGAATTTTTAGTAACCAAAGGTTTTACCGTCTACGGAACAAGCCGCAACCCCAAACAGCAGGAAGTAAATGGCGTACATTTTCTTGCGCTCGACGTGACTAAACCAGAAACCATTGCTACAGCTATGGAGCAAGTTCTAGAAAAAGAAGCGCGTGTGGACGTATTGATCAATAATGCCGGAAAGGGAATAACAGGACCTTTAGAAGAAATTCCCGAGGAAGAACTCAGATCGATTTTTGAGACCAATTATTTTGGTCCCTTACGCGTGATCAAAGCTGTTTTACCTACTATGCGGAAGCAGGGCAGCGGCCTCATTATTAATGTGACTTCCATTGCAGGATATATGGGCTTGCCGTACCGAAGTGCATACTCTGCGACCAAAGGAGCTTTAGGCTTGACCACCGAAGCTTTGCGCATGGAGCTCAAAGAATTTAACATCAAACTAACCAATGTCGCACCCGGTGATTTTGCTACCAATATTGCAGCAGGACGCTACCATGCTCCTTTAAAGCAAGATTCGCCCTACGCAGCAAACTACGGCAAATCTTTAGCCTTGATGGATGAACACGTTGATCACGGTGAAGATCCTCAAAAAATGGGAGAAGCGGTTTTTGCCATCATCAATGAAAAAGAACCAGCCGTACATTATAAAGTAGGCGCCTACATGCAAAAGATCTCTGTATTCTTAAAAGGTGTGTTGCCGAGTAAAGTATATGAGCGCTTGTTGCTTAATCATTACAAACTTTAGACTTAAGGTTAAATTAGTGTGAAATAAACACTTATATTGGTTTTAAATCCGTAGTTCTTAAAAATTAACGATTTTATTGCGTAATTTTGAACAACAAATATTAGATAATCTAAATTCTTCACATGAAATTTTTTATTGATACAGCAAATCTAGACCAGATTAAAGAAGCACAGGAACTAGGAGTTCTTGACGGTGTAACTACAAACCCATCATTGATGGCAAAAGAAGGAATCACCGGTAGAGAAAATATATTAAAGCATTATGTAGATATCTGTAACCTTGTTGATGGTGACGTGAGTGCCGAGGTGATCGCTACAGACATCGACGGAATGATCAAAGAAGGTGAGGAGTTGGCTGCACTTCACGAACAAATCGTTGTGAAAATACCAATGATCAAAGATGGTATTAAAGCTTTAAAATATTTCAGCGATAAAGGAATCAAAACAAACTGTACCCTTGTATTTTCAGTAGGGCAGGCATTATTAGCGGCTAAGGCAGGAGCAACGTATGTGTCTCCATTCTTAGGACGTCTTGATGATATTTCGACTGATGGACTTCAGTTAATTTCAGATATTCGTTTGGTTTATGATAACTATGCGTTTGAAACACAAATTTTGGCAGCTTCTGTACGTCACACAATGCACGTAATTGATTGTGCTAAATTAGGATCTGATGTAATGACAGGACCTTTAAGCTCTATCGAAGGCTTATTGAAGCACCCACTTACAGATATCGGACTAGAAAAGTTCTTAGCAGATTACAAAAAAGGAAACAGTTAATGGTTCCTAAAGGTATAAAACTTAAAAAGCCTGCTCACAAGAGCAGGCTTTTTTATTGGTAGTGTTCCGATCCTGAAATAAGTTGAAACAAATTCGCCTTAATCAGGAACTAATTTTTCTGTAAAGTAATTACCTGTTCAAGCCTTGCAGCAGTTCGTTTTCAAAATTAGAGCTGAAGATGTTGGCGTGTGCGTTGATGATGATTCCGTTACGATCTACAATAAAGGTTTTTAAAAGGGAATTAAGTGCGAGATCTTTAGAGAGTTCATCAAATTTATCGGTGAAATAATACTGCTTGGAGACATCAAAATTATAACGCGTAATCGTCTTTTGCCAATGTTCAAAGGTGTCGTTCACATTGATCGCGATATAGGTGTACTCAGGATATTTTTTCTGCAGCGAGCGTGCAAGTTTTTGGGCTCTGATGGCGTGTGATTTTCGGGACGATGACCAAAAGAAAATAAAAGAGGGTCTGTTGATTATAGCATCAAAATTAAGGGTGTCGCTGTCTATATTGATGAGTTTCTCGTTAGGAATACGCTTACCGGTTTCAATATTCTTGTTGGCTTCATAAAGTGATTTGATGATAAACTTATCATCTTTAGAAGCAATACGTTCCATATACATATCATACAGCGTTTGACCTCCTTTTTTATCGTTGCTGTTTGCCAAATAATCGCGTATGGTTCGGGTGAGTAAAAAGCTTTCAACCGAATCATTATCAACTTCGGTCTCTATAAGGCGCAGCTTATGTAAATTGTGGGTGAAAGAAAGTGGATCGTAAGCTTCCTGCTTGTAGTAGTCTTTAAACGCGGCCTGGTTGAAATAATTGATGAGGAATCGTTGATAACTGTAGAGCTCCAATAAACTCGCATCGTTAAAATCAACTTCTTCACGATAATCGTAAAAGGATTTAGGCAGACTTTCTAAAAACGTGACGCGATCTACGCCAAAGTGTGACATCGGGTATACCTCTTTACGCGCATAGAAATCATAATTAACGATGGTATTGGCGATTTTTTCAAAGTAATTGTCGGTAGTATTCTTTTTGAAAAAATCATCAACCAACGCTTGACGTTCTTGTTTTAAACTCGCAATACTTCTGTTAAAGGTTTCGGGGTCTTGTTGATAGATCTCTTCTTGCAGCATCAGCTCATTCTCGTGCTCATTTTTAAGGAAGAGTTCTACCATTAAGTTGTTTTGAGGCGCTCCGTATCCAGAAAAGGTGAGTGTCTCATCAAACTCATAAGTATTCACCCGTAACATAATACTGTCGTTAGGCTCGAGGTAAATGATCTGCCCTTCGTTGTGAAAGATTTGATACAGTCCTTTTTCAGGATCTTGAATTTCGTAGAGAAAGCGGTTATTTTGGTCTAACCTGATCGTGTCAACAAGCATATCATTCTTGCGCAACACTACAAAATTAGACGTAGGATTAACGATCTCACCTCCTAAGTAAGTCCCGTAATCGGTTTTGTGTGCTTTTTCAGAACAACCTATTAAGAATAGGGATAGACAGGTGGCTAGAAACAGCTTAATGCTCATAAAAGGTTGAGATAGAGGTAATGCAATAGGTTGAAAATTAAAAATTGCTTCAAATGTATAAGTGACACTTGATGTGGGCTGTTAATTACGCGTTAAAACATACAATTAAAAAGTTAATGTTTCTTCTTTTAGTTGAATAGCTGTACTTTTGCAAATCACTATAAAATCAGGCTTTAAGCATATGTTATCAGTATCAAATTTATCTGTACAGTTTGGAAAACGCGTTCTGTTTGACGAGGTTAACGTATCGTTTACTCAGGGCAATTGCTACGGAATTATTGGGGCAAACGGTGCAGGAAAATCTACATTTTTAAAAATAATCTCAGGAAAGGAAGAACCTACCAGCGGTCACGTACATCTGGAACCGGGAAAACGCATGTCTGTATTAGAACAGGATCACTATGCATACGACGAGCACACGGTACTTGAGACGGTGCTTATGGGTAACAAGCCGTTGTTTAAGATCAAGAGCGAAATTGATGCCTTGTATGCCGATTATTCTGATGAGAATGCAGAGCGCATAGGTGAACTTCAGGTAGAGTTTGAAGAAATGAACGGTTGGAACGCAGATAGTGACGCAGCAGCATTACTATCTAATTTGGGTATCGCAGAAGATTTGCACTACAGTCTTGTTAAAGATCTTGATGGTAAGCAAAAAGTACGCGTCTTACTTGCTCAGGCCTTATTCGGTAATCCCGATGTGTTGATTATGGATGAGCCTACTAACGACCTGGATTATGAAACCATCAATTGGTTAGAGAATTTCTTAGCCAATTATGAAAACTGCGTCATCGTAGTTTCTCACGACCGTCACTTCTTAGATGCGGTTTGTACCCATATTTCAGATATTGACTTTGGGAAAATTTCTCATTTCAGCGGAAACTATACGTTTTGGTATGAGTCGTCTCAGTTAGCAGCACGTCAGCGCGCACAGCAAAACAAAAAGGCCGAAGAAAAGAAGAAAGAGCTTGAAGAGTTCATCCGTCGTTTCAGTGCGAACGTAGCAAAAAGTAAACAGGCAACTTCGCGTAAGAAAATGATCGACAAGCTTAATGTAAATGAGATCAAGCCGTCGAGCCGTAGATATCCTGCCATTATTTTTGAACGCGAGCGTGAAGCCGGAGATCAGATTTTAAATATTGAAAAATTAGCGTCTTCAATTGACGGTGAAATATTGTTCAAAAACGTAAATCTTAACCTTGCTAAAGGCGATAAGGTGGTGGTGTATTCTAAAGACAGTAGAGCAACCACAGCTTTTTATGAGATCCTAAACGGAAAGCAAAACGCGCTAGAAGGGAAATTTGAATGGGGAGTAACTACCAATCAGTCGTACCTTCCGGTAGACAATCAAGAGTATTTTGATAATGAATTAACCTTGGTAGATTGGTTGCGTCAATATGCAAAAACTGAGCAAGAGCGTGAAGAGGTGTATTTGAGAGGCTTTCTAGGGAAAATGATTTTCTCTGGTGAAGAAGCTTTGAAAACATCAAATGTACTTTCCGGAGGAGAAAAAGTACGATGTATGCTAAGTAGAATGATGATGCAGCGCGCAAATGTGTTGATGTTTGATGAACCTACAAACCACTTGGATCTGGAATCGATCACTGCGATAAACAACAGTCTGAAGAATTTTAAAGGAACCATTTTATTGACCACAAGTGACCACGAGTTTGCACAAACCGTAGGGAATCGTATTGTGGAGTTGACTCCAAAGGGTGCGATAGACCGTTATTTAACTTTTGATGATTATATGAACGATCCTAAAATAAAAGAACAACGCGAGCAAATGTATGCTGTAGAAGCATAGGTTGAGCGAATGTATAAAACGAAAAAATCCGTGGTGTGAGCCACGGATTTTTTTGTTTTATACTGATTGTATTTACTTTCTCATAAAATGTCTAGCCAGCGTAAATGCACAAAAAACAGCGATAAAACTGCTCAGAGCAATGCGATAGGCAGGCAGGTCTTCTCCTTGTGTAAGCGGGTAGAGTCGCCACAGTGAGTAAATGAGTAATCCTGCGTTAAGAGCAAGATTAAAAAAAGACCGTTTGGGTTTTTCTTCTTTTTGAATAAGTGGCCGTTCTCCTGCACGCTCTGTGTTTTGACGGTCTGTAAGTATGCGGGTTTGTGTAGCTTGTTCCTCAAGTTCAGCATCGGTGAACTTGGGTTCTGAAGTTGTTTTTTCGATAATATGTTTGGCTCTTAATAAGTTAGCTTTTTCTACAAATAATAAAACACCACGATCATAATTACTGCCAAAACCGGCGCGTATCGCACTCTCGTGATCATTACGAATTACACTATTAATACCGGCTTCATCCAGTTTATTTTTGAGATGATTGACGTTGATTTCAGAGCCGGTATACACGCGCTCGTATTTAGAATCTTTAATCATTGAGCTTTATCGTATTGACACTTCCATATGGCGGTGTTGAAGTTTTTACCTAGTGCAAAACCATAGTAAATTACGATTGCCGCAATAGATTTGAACATAAAAAAGAAGACCATCACGTCTTGACTAAAACTTTGCTCGGGAGCAAATAGCCCATCTGGAACTAGTAGTGTTGCCAAAATACTCGAAAGCATAATGGTAAATACTAAGGTTTCAAAAGTTTTAAACGGCCACATCATCAATTTGCGCAAGGGATGTAAATCCTTACCCCATTTGTGAATGAGATAATAATAACCATTTCCCATTGGAGCAAAAAGTAAGGGGTCGTCGGTTCTGCTTAGCACAAACATTTTTGAAGGCGCCATAATTTTAAAATTAGAAAGCGCGGTCTCATGTTCTTCCTCTAGGTGTTTAATTTCATCAAGGGCTTCCTGTGGATAGGTTCCTTTGAAAAAATGCGTATCTAAAAACCGAAGTCTGTAATCTACACAGATTTTTTTGATGCTCTTTTCATGAAATATACGAGCTGTGTCAAGTTTGTCAAAATCCAATACATTTGGAAGTTGCTCACTTGAATTTTGCTTCAGCTGATCTAAAATACGCGCATTGCTAGAAGGCGTGTTTTTAAGAAATTGATTAACCCAGTTTATGACTTTAGAATCTCCGGCATTGGTATTGTGAAGTTGTTCACGAAGTAATTTCTCGTGAATATTAGTTCTTTTTAACAGCATCATTCCTCTTTTTGAGTTTTAAAGTTAACTATTTGAAGACTAACGCACAATATGGTAAATGCTAAAAATCTAGCGCAGTTCAGCATTCAGGCTTTTCTCAAAGCGCTGCTGCAGCTTGTTCATGATTTTGTCAATTTCTTTATCGGTCAGGGTTTTGTGTTCGTCCTGAAGTGTAAAACTCACCGCATAACTCTTTTTGCCTTCCGGAAGATTTTCACCTTCATACACATCAAACAGCGCTACGTTTTTAAGGAGTTTTTTCTCCACCATATATGCTTCTTGATAGATCTGATCAAAAGTAACCTCTTGATCCAGAAGTAGCGCAAAGTCGCGACGCACAGCAGGGTTTTTAGGAATTGGAGCAAACTTGATTTTGTTCTGCTGAACCAAATCTAAAATAGTATCCCAGTTAAAATCTGCATATAACACTTCTTGTTCGATATCAAAGTGGTTACGAATGGCTTTAGAGACTAGGCCAAAAGAAACCACTTGTTTTTTCTGAACGCTATATTCTAAACCTTCAGAAAATTGAGCGTCTTTGAGTGGCTTAACCTTCCATTGAGCAATGCCTAAACGAGAAAGTACAGCTTCAACATTTCCTTTTAAATTGAAAAAAGTGGTGTTTTGTTGTTGCTGAAACCAGTTTTCAGCATTTTGTTTTCCGCTTAAAAGCAGGGTTAAATGCTTATGCTCTTCACGACCACCCGGGAAATTGTGATAGCTTTTTCCGAATTCAAACAGTTTTAAATCAGGCTGACGGCGGTTGCTGTTAAACGCAACAACTTCAAGTCCCGAAAATAACAATGACTGGCGCATTACCGAAAGATCGGTACTCAGCGGGTTGAGCATCGTTACATTATAATCTTCTTTGAACGCGTCATTAAGCGATGCATAAACCGGTGTGGTAAGCGAGTTATTTAGGATTTCATTGAAGCCTAAAGACGCCAATAAATTTCCGGTAACCTGCTGAATTTTATGATCTGCAAAGCGGCTGCTTTTAGAAACTGAAGCATTAAGCTTTGACTTAAACTGAATTTTATTGTATCCGTAAACGCGTAAGATCTCTTCGATAACATCTACTTCACGAGTTACATCATTACGATAAGCGGGAATCGTCATCCCAATGCCAGACTCGGTGATGTTATTGATCTTGATATCCAGAGAAGACAAGATCGATTTAATCGTCTCTTTGGGGATAGCTTCACCAATAAGTTTTTCTGCGCGATCAAAATTGAGAACTACCTGATGATCTTCGATCTTTTTAGGATAAAAATCAACAACATCGCTGGTGACTTCGCCTCCTGCACATTCTTGAATTAGAAGTACCGCGCGTATTAAAGCATACTCGGTGATATTAGGATCGATCCCTCGCTCAAATCTAAAAGACGCATCTGTATTCAAGCCGTGGCGCTTGGCTGTTTTTCTAACGCTTACAGGATCAAAGTACGCACTTTCTAAGAAGATCGAAGTAGTACCTTCGGTCACGCCGCTGTTTTCCCCACCAAAAACTCCTGCGATACAAAGTGGTTTTTCAGCATCACAAATCATCAAGTCTTCTTCGTGCAGTTCGCGTTCAATACCATCAAGAGTAGTGAATTTGGTTCCTGCTGCAACGGTTTTAACATTGATTTCTTTACCGGCGATCTTAGCCATATCAAAGGCGTGAAGCGGCTGACCCAATTCGTGCAAAACATAATTGGTGATATCTACCACGTTATTTTTTGGGGTAAGCCCGATGGCCTTAAGTCTGTTTTGAATCCACGCCGGAGATTCTTTTATAGTAAGACCGCTTAGCGTGATTCCACAATAGCGTGGCGCTTTTTCATTATTTAATACCTGAACGCTAATTTTTTGCATTCGGTTGTCAATTCTAAACGAACTGGTTGACGGGGTTATGAACTCAGGATGTACCCCAGATTGAATGAGACCTGCACGTAGATCTCGCGCAGTACCCATATGGCTCATCGCATCAGATCGGTTAGGTGTCAGACCAATTTCAAAAACAATATCGTCCTCGATCTCAAAAATTTCAGCAAGCGGAGTACCCGGTTTTAAATCTTCTTCGAGAATCATAATACCATCATGACTTTCGCCAAGACCGAGTTCATCTTCGGCACAGATCATTCCGTTGCTTACCTCGCCGCGTATTTTACCTTTTTTGATTTTCCAAGGTTCTCCCTTATCATCATAAAGCGTGGTACCTACGGTTGCTACAGGAACTTTTTGACCGGCATCAACATTAGGAGCTCCGCATACAATTTGTACAGGTTCTCCATCGCCCAGATCAACAGTGGTGAGTTTTAGACGGTCTGCGTTAGGGTGTTTTACACAAGTCAATACGTGACCTACCACAATGCCTTTAAGACCACCTTTTACACTTTGAAAAGGTTCTATTCCTTCAACCTCAAGACCTAAGTCTGTCAATAAATTGCCGGTTTTTTCGGCATCCCAATCAATATTTATAAACTGTTTTAACCAGTTGTAGCTAATCTGCATGCTTCTATTTTTGAAAGCGCAAATATACTATTTACGCTGCTTTTTTAATCAAATACTTGAGGTTAATCACGACTTAAAACCATTAGTTTTTAACATTGAAATCAGGATATATAATTCCAAATATTTTTAAATTTCATTACCTGAGCATAGGTCTTACGTACGGGTAAGTTTTCAGGTTGCGCCAGTTGCGGATCTTCTTTCAATAGGGCTGATGCATAATTCCGCGCAATTTTCATGACTTCGTTATCCTTTACAATATCAGCGATTTTTAGATTGAGCACGCCACTTTGTTGCGTTCCCATAATGTCTCCGGGACCGCGAAGCTTTAAGTCAACCTCTGCGATTTCAAAACCGTCGTTGGTTTGCGTCATGGTTTGCAGGCGGGTTTTTGAATCTTCAGAAAGTTTATGGCCGGTCATTAATATACAGTAACTCTGGTCTGCACCGCGCCCCACACGCCCACGTAGCTGATGCAATTGAGATAAGCCAAACCGCTCGGCACTTTCAATGATCATCACCGAGGCATTAGGCACATTCACGCCTACCTCGATCACGGTAGTCGCGACCATAATTTGTGTTTCACCATTCACAAAGCGATTCATCTCATAGTCTTTATCAGCAGGTTTCATTTGTCCGTGTACGATCGAGATTTGATAATCGGGCATCGGGAATTCTCTCGCGATACTTTCATAGCCATCCATCAGGTCTTTGTAATCCAGCGCCTCGCTTTCTTGAATAAGTGGGTAGACCACATAGATCTGTCGGCCTTTTTTGATCTCATCACGTATAAAACCGAAAACCTTTAAACGGTTGTTGTCGTAGCGATGCACGGTTTTAATGGCTTTTCTTCCCGGAGGTAACTCGTCTATCACCGAAACATCCAGATCACCATAAACACTCATCGCCAGCGTACGCGGTATAGGCGTTGCAGTCATAATCAATATATGCGGCGGCAGCTCATTTTTATGCCAAAGTTTGCTGCGCTGCGCCACTCCAAAGCGGTGTTGCTCATCAATAACGGCAAGTCCCAGATTTTTGAACTTTACTTTGTCTTCCAGCAACGCGTGCGTCCCTATTAAAATATGCAGGCTACCATCTTCCAGACTCTGATGAATTTCCCGGCGTTCTTTGGTTTTTGACGAACCGGTGAGCAGCGCGATTTTCAGATCTAGTTTTTCACATAATTCACTGATTCCCTGAAAATGCTGAATGGCCAGAATTTCAGTAGGCGCCATAAGACAGGCTTGAAAGTTATTGTCAAGCGCGATCAGCATAGTCATCAACGCGACGATGGTTTTACCGCTTCCCACATCTCCCTGAAGCAGGCGATTCATCTGTGCGGGTTTTCCCAGATCGTTACGGATTTCCTTTACTACGCGCTTTTGAGCCCCGGTAAGTTCAAAAGGTAGGTGCTCGTTATAAAAGGTGGTAAAATAGTCACCGATGGCTTCAAATGCATAGCCTTTAATCTTTTGCTTATGCAGTTGGTTTTTAACTAAAAGCTGCAATTGAATAAAAAAAAGCTCTTCAAATTTGAGTCTAAACTGTGCTTTAGCCAGTGTTTCTTGCTGCTGCGGAAAGTGAATATTGAGGTAAGCTTCGCGACGCGGAATCAGTTTCAGCGCATTCCGTATTGATTCTGAAAGCGATTCTTCAATACTTTTATGAACTTCCTGAAACAGGGTTTGCATCAGACCATTCATCACACGGTTGGTAATGCCTCTATTGCTTAGTTTTTCAGTAGAAGGATAAACCGGTTGCATTGCGATGCGCAAGCCTTTTTTATGTTCTTCAAGCAGTTCCAGATCGGGGTGCGCGATCGAGTAGGAGCTGCCAAAACGCTGCACTTTTCCAAAGGCGACATAAGGCACATTTATTTTCAGGCTTTCTCTAATCCATTTCAGTCCTTTAAACCAAACCAGTTCCATAGCGCCGGTTTGATCGATAAAGGTGGCAACGAGTCGTTTTGATCTTCCTTCCCCTGCGGTTTTGATGTGCGTGACTTTGCCAATGATCTGTACATCGGCACTGGTAGGTTGCAACTGACTAATCGTGTAATACTGTGTTTTGTCAATATAGCGGTTGGGAAAGAGGTTAAGCAGATCTTGATAGGTGTGAATGCCCAATTCTGAACGCAGCAAATTGGCCCGATTGGGGCCTACACCTTTGAGGTAATCTATAGGAGTTTGAAGTTTGCTGCTCATAAAAAACGAAGATATAAAACCCAATTATTTTATTCTCGTATTCGATACACTTAAAACGAGCAGTTTTAAATTCAAATCCTTAATTTGGCAGCCTATTCATTAGATTGATTTTATGAGATTGATTTTTTCGCTTATCGCAGCATTTTTGATAAGTACCACATACGCCCAACAAACCGAAACGGTTGACTTTGAACGCATATACGCATTGCTTGATTTTAATTTTGCCGAAGGAACCGTAAGCGGTGATATGGAGGTGAAATTTACAATGAAAGACCATGCCGACTTTATTTACCTCGATGCCAAAAACATCACAAAGTATGAAGCGGTTTTAGACGGTAAAATTGTCGCTACCCATACCGATGATAACCGTATTATTTTTACTCAGAATTTTGTCAAGGGAAAGACCTACAACTTAATGCTGGAGTATACCGCAAAACCTAACAAAGCCTTGTACTTTGTAAATAATGGCGGATTTCAGCAAATCTGGACACAAGGGCAGGGGAAGTATACTTCAAACTGGTTGCCAAGCATTGACGACATGAACGATAAGATCGAGTTTGATCTTTCGATCGTTGCTTATCCCGGGCAAGAGGTGGTCGCTAACGGGGTTTTAAAGGAGAAGGAAGAAGTTGAGGATAAATTCATCTGGCATTATGAGATGTCAGAACCGATGTCAAGCTACCTTGTAGCTGTCGTTCTTGGGGATTATCGCAAGCAAAGACGTTTGTCAGAATCGGGAGTGCCTATTGACCTGTATTATTACCCTGAAGATTCACTAAAGGTGATGACCACCTATAAATATTCTGATGATATCTTTGATTTTCTAGAAGAAGAAATAGGGGTTCCTTATCCGTGGTCTGTTTATAAGCAAATTCCGGTAAAGGATTTTCTCTATGCCGGTATGGAAAATACCACCGCAACCATTTTTAGTGATGCATACATGGTAGACCGCACTGGTTTTACAGATCGCAATTATGTGAATGTAAATGCGCACGAACTCGCGCATCAATGGTTTGGCGATTATGTAACCGAAACCTCCGGAACGCATCACTGGTTGCAAGAAGGTTTTGCAACCTATTACGCGTTACTAGCAGAAGCTGAAGTTTTAGGCGAAGAAGTATATGCCTGGAAGCTGTTTCAGTCGGCGATGCAATTAAAAGAAATGAGCGATAAAGGAAATGGGGAAAGTCTTTTAAATCCCAAGGCCAGCTCCCTTACCTTTTATCAAAAAGGTGCCTGGGCGTTGCATATGTTGCGTAAGGAAATTGGAGATGAAGCTTTTAAAACTGCTGTGAAAAGTTATTTGCAAAAGCATAAATTCAGTAATGTAGATACTGAAGATTTCCTGGCAGAAGCCCGTGCTGCAAGTGGATCTGATTTACAGGAATTTGAATGGAAATGGTTAAGAGCGGTCGCGTTCAACTATGAGGATGCTATTGCTACGCTAGAGGATTATCCGGTGATTCAACGGTATAAAAGAACGGTAGAATTACGCAAACAATCTTTTGGTCAAAAATCTCAGAAACTCTTCAATCTTTTGGCTTTGCCCGATAAATATTCGGGGCCTGAAGCGATTTATCAGCTTGCAGATGTTTCTCCAGCGGCGGCAGGTCGTATTTATGAGCGTGCTTTTTACACCAATAATCCTTGGGTGCGACAGGCTATTGCACAAACAGTGAGCAAAGTGCCGGCTGCGATGAAAGTAAATTATGAGCGTTTGCTTAACGACGATTCCTACATCACGAGGGAATTGGCTTTGATGAATTTATGGACTTCCTTTCCTAAAGACCGTCATCAATATTTAGATAAGATGAAAGGCGTGCAGGGCTTTTCAAATCATAATGTTGAGATCCTTTGGCTGGCCTTGGCGATTTCAACTTTAGATTATGAAGAAGCTTATGTGCGAGATCATTTTTTTAGACTTACGCGCTTTACAGGGAACCGCTATTCTTTTGAAACCCGCGAGCAGGCCTTTACAAAATTGTATCAATTGCAGCTCTTTGAACCCAAAAGTTTAAAAAATCTCATAGAAGCTTGTTTTCATCACAACTGGCGTTTTGCACAGACCTGCCGTCAAATATTAGACGAGGTTGCAAAAATTGAACATTACAGAAAAGAGTTGAAGAAGCTCGATATTTCTGAAGAAAAGGAAAAGCAACTTTTAGCTGAAAAATTAGGCTGATGCGTGCACTTGTTATTTCAGGAGGAGGAAGTAAAGGAGCTTATGCAGGCGGTGTGGCCCAGCATTTGATCGAAGAACAAGGCCATAAATATGACTTGTTTTTAGGGACATCTACCGGAAGTCTCTTAATCTCCCAACTGGCAAATAACAATATTAAACGTGCCTACGAGGTATACACGCAGGTCAATCAAAACACGATTTTTAATGTGAATCCTTTCAATATTAAAAAACGTGGAGATCGGGAGTACGTTTCTATAAATTACTGGAATACGGTTTGGCAATTTATAAGACGTAAACGCACCTTTGGGGAAAGCAAAAACTTGCTTAAAAACATAAAAAAAAATCTTTCTAGAGCCGAGTTTGAGGAGATCAAGCAACAAACTACAGATGTGGTGGTAACCGTATCCAACCTGACTAAAAACACTGTAGAATACAAGTCGATACGCAATTGGGAATATGATGATTTCTGCGAATGGATTTGGATCAGTTGTAATTACATCCCGTTTATGAGTCTGGTGAAGAAAAACGGTTTTGAGTATGCAGATGGAGGTTTTGGATGCATCGTTCCCATACGCGAAGCCATACGTCGCGGAGCCACCGAAGTAGATGCCATTATTCTCGAGTCTGAGAATATGGAGTATAACAAAGTGCTGGGAAATAACCCGTTCTCATTGATGGTAAATCTCTTCGGGTTTTTGATGGATCAGGTAGAATATCACGATGTGATCGTAGGCAAACTGGCAGCCATTAATAGAGATGTGCCGCTCAATTTGTATTATACCCCGTCAAAACTTACCGAAAACAGCCTGATCTTTAATAAAAAATTGATGAGTAATTGGTGGCAACAAGGCTGGGATTATGCTGCCGCGAAAGCCAAACACGCACAGGAAAATAAACTACGTGAACTTCCGGAAACCGAATAGCTTAGTTTACCGTGATTTCTTTGGTGATAACTTCAGTTGCTGAAGTTTTAAATTTCAGAATATAGCTGCCTTCTTTTTTCGGGCGAAAAATATAATCAGCCTTACGGGTTGGGATATCCATCGTACACATACTACAGGTATCGTAAATCGCTTCAACTTCAATGCTGATTTCATTTCCATTTACCGATTCGATAAACTGATTAAACTGTCCACAACCGTTGTTCACAGGAAATGAAACTACGAGTTTGAGTTCGTCATCCAATGCTACAGTCGACGCTCCTGAAACCTGAGAAACCCAGGCAGTCTTGGTTTCGGTACAGTTTTTTTCTTCGGCAGAAGCCGAGGTGGCATCACAACCGGAAATGAAAAGTAGACCTGCAAAAAGCAGCGTGCAAAGGAGTTTCATAAGCTTCGTTTCTTTATAGATACCGAAGCTAAAAAAGGGTTGCGTGCTGCGCGAAAGGATTAGCAATTAATTAACGCACTTGATCACATCATCCAGCCCTTCTTCATCTTCACTTAAAACCACCAGCGTGTCACCTGCGTGGATCACCGTAGAACCTTTAGGAGTTAAAAACTTATCGTTTCGCTTGATCATTGCGATAATCGCATTTTTAGGAAAGCCCAGGTCAATGATTTTAGTGTCAGCAGCCTTACAGTTTTGACTGATTTTAATCTCGCGCATCGCAGTTTTTGGGATTTCTGAAATCAAATGATTCATATTGCGCTGCGTACTGCTTTCTTCGGGCAAACCAACTTTAAGCCATTTTGCCACCACCGAAAGGGTGGTGCCTTGGATCAACACCGAAGTCAATGAAATAAAGAACACGATATTAAAGATCATATTGGCTTTCTCTATGCCGGCAAGTAATGGGTACGTTGCAAAAACAATTGGCACAGCACCACGTAAGCCTACCCAAGAGATGTAAAATCTACGACGCATTTTCATTTTAAAAAATCCGAGACTTATAAAAACGCCAACAGGTCGCGCGATAAAAATGAGGAATAAAGAAATCATTAAACCAATCCCGATATAAGGAATGACTTGCGTGGGAAATACGAGTAAGCCCAGCGTAAGGAACAAAACGATTTGCATCAACCACGCCAGCCCGTCAAACATTTTTAAGATCGTTTGCTTATGGATTAGGTCTTGATTCCCCAGGTAGACAGCGCAAATATAGATCGCGAGAAAACCGTTTCCGCCGATGAATTCTGTGGCAGAAAAGGTGATGAACATCAACGAGATGACCAATACAGGGTATAAACCTTCAAAACCCAACTGAATTTTATTGATGGTGATTTTACTGAGTTTCCCAAAGAGGAAACCGGCAATTCCACCTACGATCATTTGTGTTAAAAGCATCGGGATCACCGAAGCCAAACCTTGATCTTGATTGATGACTAAGGTTAAAAAAGCGATGGTAAGCACGTAGGCCATCGGGTCATTACTACCACTTTCCAGTTCAAGTGTGGGGCGTAAATTGGTTTTGAGCGCTAAACTTTTAGAACGTAGTATTGAAAATACCGCTGCAGCATCGGTAGAGGAAACTATCGAGCCGAGAAGCATGCTCTCATAAATCGTAAAATCGGTTATATAAAATACAAAGCAACCCAAAGAGACGGCGGTGAGCAGAACGCCAACTGTAGACAGCGCCAGTCCTTCGCGCAGAATGGGTTTTACAGAAGACCAATGCGTATCTAATCCACCGGAAAAAAGTATGAAGTTGAGCGATACAATTCCGATAAATTGTGCGATTTCCGGATTGTCAAATTGAATACCGCCAATACCATCAGAACCCGCGATCATCCCAATTCCTAAGAATAAGATAAGCGTGGGTACACCAAATTTATAGGAAGTTTTACCTACAATAATACTTATCAAAAGTAAGACAGAGCCAACGAAGACAATATTCTCGATGGTTAGATTCATATAGGGGGAGTTTTAGAAAAGGCTTTATTGATTTTTTTTTATAGAATAGCTATTCTATGCGCTTTCCTTGTGTGATAAACGAAAGTCCTTGAGTTCCTCGGGTTGAAATCATGATACTTTCAAAAATAGGATCGGTAACGTTGGGATCATCGAGCCAGTTAAAAATAAAGTTCCCGCCGGTGCCTCCTGTTTTATCACCTTCTTCAATTATGATCTCTACGGTCTCTAAAGGTTTTAAAGCAATAGGGAAATCAAAATAGGTATGAATAAGCTTGCCGGTAGTGTCATAATACGAACCGCTAGTGAGTACGAGTTCTTGGGTTTCACTGGTGTTACGGAGGCTTACGGTTACCGTTAAATCATGAGTGAGATGTTCTGAAGTACTGTAGATTTCAGAATAGATTCCTAAATAGGTTTTTGCTTTTTGCAGGCTATCTTGTTCAGGAAGTGTTGCGCGACGTTTTTCCCAATTGATCGGGTTTATAGAGCTGCTTTCTTTTTGCTCGCTTTCGCAGGCACTAAAAAGAAAAACCGAAGCTAGTATAAAAAGTAGATTGCGCATAACATCGTTTTTTAGCCAAATAGTTCTTGAACTTCAGCCTTAAGATACTCTAAAGCTAGAGAAGTAGGGTTTTGCGACTCGTCAAAATTTGTTAAAATATATTCTCGAATATCCTGAGCGGTCTCTAGCTGTGTATCGGCAAGGGTTTTTCGTAAGTGTTGAATCAAGGTGTTTTTTGATGATTTTACGGTGGCCCAACATTCGTTAGATACATAGACCTGCTGCGTAAGATTGTGCTCAAATTCCTGCTCGATTGTAGCCGCTAATAAATCAACATACGTTTTTTTGTCTTCGGTAGTCGGTTTTACGCGTATAAGCAACTGCAACGGAGAGATACGCTCTAAAAGCAAGGTAAGGCGCTCGTAGGCTTGCAAACGTATAGGCAACGACGCTGCTTGAGCTTCTTTATGCATCAAAAAACGCCTTCTATTTTTCTCGTTTTTTAAAAAGCCGTCAAAAAAGTAATAGGCGAGAAGTCCAACTACCACCGCTGGAGCTACCGGAATTAAAATTTCTAAAATATCATTCATAATTAATAACGTACGTCTTCAAATTGTTTTACCTGACTGTGCTCGCGTTTCACGGTTTCTTTGTCATATTCTCCGCCTAAGTAGTCACAATTCAAGAGCGAAGACATTCCTTCAAAGGGAACTTCTACTTTGTGGTAACTAAAACAGGCCGCGAGGGTTTGACTCAGGTTTTTATCGCCTAAAGTTAAGTCAACATCTTCAGTTGTCAACTGGCAAGGATGTTCATAGCCACAAGCATGGGTGATCTCAAGCAATTCTTTTCTGAAATTCTTAAAGTAAAAGTTAGTTCGTACCGCTTTATCTTCAACATTAATACCGGCTTGAAGCCATTTGTTTTGAGTGGCTACACCACTTGGGCAGGTATTGTTATGACAGGCTTTGGCTTGAATACAGCCAATAGAAAGCATGGCTTCACGAGCAACATTCACTACATCTGCTCCCATAGCAAAGGCCATGGCGCCTTTTGCAGGAAGGCCTAGTTTTCCACTTCCTATAAAAACAATGCGGTCTGTAAGATGATGCTTTTTGAAAATTTTATAAAGATCACTAAAGGCATACACCCAAGGTAGCGAAACGTGATCGGCAAAACTGGGTGGTGCGGCTCCGGTTCCTCCCTCGCCACCATCAACCTGAATAAAATCGGGTCCTTTGTTGGTCTTTACCATCAATTGTGCAAGCTTCTCCCAATCTTGCAGTTTTCCTATAGCAGCTTTAATGCCTACTGGAAGTCCGGTCGCTTCGGCGATTTGCTCAACAAATTCAATCAGCCCTTCCACACCGTCAAAAGCGGTATGTGTTGCGGGTGAAATCACATCTTTACCCATAGGCACATGACGTATTTCAGAAATTTCTTTCGTGATCTTTGACGCCGGAAGTACGCCACCTTTTCCTGGTTTTGCACCCTGAGAGAGTTTGATCTCGATCGCTTTTATCTCGGGATTGGCCTCAACCAAAGCGATCATTTTTTCCATAGAGAAATTTCCGTGGTCGTCGCGAACGCCAAAGTAACCCGTTCCAACCTGATAAATTACGTCAGCTCCTTTTTTGTGATAAGGCGAAAGACCTCCTTCACCACAATTATGATATGCATGTGCAAGTTTACAGCCGCGGTTAAGCGACTCGATTGCTCTGGCAGAAAGCGAACCAAAACTCATCGCAGAGACGTTTATTGCTGAAGCTGGTCGGTACGGTTTGCGTCTTTTGTTGTAAGCTCCCATAACTTTTGCGCAAGGTAAAAAATAGGGGTTTTTGGCGTTGGGATGTTCCGGCGGAACTTTAAAGCCCATCATCGCATTGTTGATGAAAATGTAATTGGCTTCATAGATATTTTGATAGGTACCAAAACCTTCATAGTTGTTTTGATTCTTGGCAGATGCATAGATCCAGCCGCGCTCGATACGGTTAAATGGAAGTTCTTCGCGGTTATTCGCAACGATATATTGTCTCAATTCTGGTCCTATACTTTCAAGCATATAGCGAATATGCCCAACAATGGGAAAGTTGTGGGTGATGATGTGTTTCTTGTTGAAGAATACATCCCGAATACCAATCACTAGTAAAATGATCAAGACCCAAGCCCACCAGGGAATCTGACTTAAAAAGGTAAAAAACGCGCTCATATCTGGTATAAAAATTCAGGCTTCAAACTTACTATTTCCAAAGGGTTTAACGTGATGTAGATGTAAAATTTAGAACTTCTTTAGGTTATTGAGATCGTCAAAGGCTTGAATATCCTGTGGCTTGCCTCCGAGGTAGTCTAATTCGATAAAAAAATGCTTCAACATTTTTATGTTGAAGCATTTTAAAAAGGTGTTAGGCATCAGCGTTTAACAATCCTAGCCTAGCCTGGAGTAAGATCACTCCGATATCAGAAAACTGCTAGTCCTATCTAAACTTACTGCGCGTTAAGATAATCAACTACCAATTGAGACATGGTTTTTACTCCAAGTAACATTCCGTCGTCATCGATCTGGAAATCTGGTGTATGATGCGGATAAGCTTCGGTATTTCCCGGGGTCATTCCACCAAGGAAAAAGAAAAATCCGGGTACTTCTTCTTGAAAATAACTGAAGTCTTCACCACCGGTGGTTGCTTTTACCAACTTCACGTGATCTTCTCCCGCAACTTCCTGCAGCGTAGGCAGCATTTGCGCGGTAAGTTCGAGGTCGTTATAAGTGATCGCTGTATTGCTCTGAAACTCGATCGTTGCGCTTCCGCCGTAGGCTTTTGCGAGGCCTTCGCTCATTTCGGTCATACGCTTGATGATCAATTCGCGCATATCAGGATCAAGCGTTCTCACCGTACCTATAAGTTCTGCACTTTCAGGAATGATATTAAATCGAACTCCGGATGTGATTTTTCCAACGGTGATCACTGCCGGTTCTACAAGCAGATTAGATTCTCTACTGATGATCGACTGAAATCCGTCAACGATCTTTGATGCGATATAAATAGGGTCAACACCGCCCCAAGGTTGGGAACCGTGGGTTTGTTTTCCTTTGATGTTCACCACAAAACGCTCAACCGCTGCCATCGTTCCACCAGGTTTATACGCGATGGTTCCTACTGGCGTCGCGCTGTTGATGTGCAATCCAAAAATCGCATCAACATCCGGACTTTTTAAAACTCCTTCTTTGATCATAAGTGCCGCTCCACCTTCTTCTCCCGGAGGTGCTCCTTCTTCAGCAGGTTGGAAAATGAATTTGACCGTACCGTGAATTTTGTCTTTGTTTTGGGCTAAAACTTCTGCAGTTCCCATAAGAATGGCAACATGTGTGTCGTGACCACAGGCGTGCATCACTCCGGTTTCTGAGCCTAAAAAAGTCGTAGTAACTTCACTTTTAAAAGGGAGGTCATTTCTTTCGGTAACGGGAAGTGCATCCATATCTGCGCGCAGGGCAACCACTTTTCCCGGGTGATCACCTTTTAAAACACCAACCACTCCGGTTTTAGCAACTTCGGTTTGTACTTCGATACCTAGGGATTTGAGGTGTTTGGTGATTTTAGCAGCGGTTTCAAATTCACGATTACTCAATTCAGGATGCTCGTGAATGTCGTGACGCCAGTCGATGACTTTAGATTCAACAGCCTCTGCAGCTGCAATGAGTTCGGGGTCTGCAGTCTGCGCAAAGGCGGTAGCGCCTAGAGACAGCAAAAGAAGTGTGTGTAGTTTATTCATAGTTAGTATTTAAAATTTAAAAGGAAATTAGCGCGTAATCGAGATTTTGGTAGTGAATAAGTGCCGTCATTGCTGAAAGCTCAACTTGAGTTTTTCCCCACCGCTTTTCAACCGAAATATCCCGTGCTCCGGCGGTTTGCCCACAAAGGATCACCGGAATATCAAGTGCATGGAGTTTGTTCAGTAAGTCGAGATTGGGATTATCTACGCCAAACTTTTCTTTGTAGAATTTATGTTTCAGCAAACCATAAGCTGCGCTGCCGTGAACGACCAGCACCGGTTTGAGTTGTGCTTTATCAACTTTAGTATAACCATGCATATTCAAAAAGCGTGCGACGGTGTTGAAATATGGGTTCAATGCAGCAGGATCTTCTGGAGCTTGAGAAATGTCAAAAACAACCTTGTATTCGGCTTCAGTGTTTACTTCAAGATCAGGTTGAGGTACGGTAAAGGTCTCTCCATATTCGTGAATCAAAGGCCCAGATATTTTCTTTTGAGCTTGCAATTGCAGTGCTGAAAGCAAAATAATAGAGGTGAAAACGAGACGCTTTAGGTTCATAAAAAAATCTTAACGAAGATTAAATATATTGAAAAGAGCCTGAAGCTAAAACGAAATGGAGGCGAATTGTAATTATTACGATTAAAAGCTTAATCGATGCAAAATTGATAATGAAAAGGGTGAAACTTTTGATTTTAAGAACATTTTCTTCAGTACGCCGGTCTGACAACGAAGATAACCTTCGGAAATTTCGTTTGTAAAACATGTTTAATCGAGATTAGTTCGGAAGGATTCAATCTCGATTATCGAGTTCATTTGAAATAAAAAAGGTGTGTCTTCTACTTAAAGAAAAACACACCCTTTCATCCCCTAACTTAAAAAAATTATTCAGAATACTTTTTGATCAATCGCACCATTAGATCTTTTAAATATTCAACTTCATATTCACCAACAGTAGGTTCAAGATGGTCATTACCTACACCGCTGTCATTGGTAATAAAAACATAAGTTCCATTGGTTGCAATACTGAAATTACGCATCAAGAATTCGGTTTCTTTATTGATCCCACTTGCAACTATAGGTATGATTTTAATTCCTTTTTTAGCAGCAGTTTTTATAGTGTTATGTAGCTCGTCTATAATTTGATTCTCTTGGTGCGGTGGTGCGTCAAGCAATAGAAATGCAATTCTGCTACGCGCTTCGGTTGACCATTGCAATTCTGAAATTCCTGTTTTTAATGCGGTATGTACCGCTTCTGGAAAATCGCCACCCCCTTCTGCTTTCTGTTCGTTTATAAAGCCTAAGGTGCTTTCTAAGCTCGAAGTAAAGTCAGATTTTTTAACGACATAGTCATCGCCAACATCCCGATAAAAAACGGTTCCTGTAGTGATTTGTAAATTCCCATTAGTGTTTTTTACATCTTGAATCACCTGCTTGAGATCATCCTTTAGAAATTCCATTTCATCACCCATAGATCCGGTTGCATCTACGATAAAAGCCAAATCTACTTTGGTAAACACCGGTGTGCTGGTATTCAGTTTTATAGTGTTTACTCCTTCAGAAAAGGGTTTGATCGTAGAAAATAATTGCTCATTACCGATATAAAATTTATACGTAGCAACATCAGTTGACTTTTGACTGCTATTTTTAAGATCAACCCAAAGTTCTGCAGTTCCGTGATTGTCGGTTTTTGCTTCCCAAATGATTGTTGCGCCTTGCCGCACACTTACTGAAATATCTACGGCAGGAAGGTTGTTTGCATCAGTAAGCTGAAATGAAAACCGATTTGCAGTGTTGAATTTCCAGTTTGTTGTGAAGGTATCTGCTTCTTCTTGATTGAGCAGGTTTTGCCAGAAACTCCAATTGGTAAGATCGTTCCATTCACCGGCAGTAACGATTCCTGAGTTGTCTTGTGAGCCGTCACCACTACTTCCGCCAGACGAACCGCCTCCTGTATCTGAAGATGCAAAACCATCATCAGCAGAAGCTTCTTCTGTACCGGAGAGCGCACCATCTTCGGTACAAGAGCTCAAGGAAATACTTAAGAGGAGAAGTAGAAAAAAGTAAGTTTTTTTCATAATGTTCATTTTTGATTGATTGTTGTTAATTAGATACAGCATTTTTAAAACGTTGCGTGTAACTGTGTTAAAAATTCAATTTGATAACAGAAATTATTAGGACAGAATAAATGGAAGCCTGGCAGCCGAAAAATTCTTGATAACTAAACGGTTTCGTATTCTGATAAAAAATTAAGTTTCCTTAATTTTCACCTTTTAGTACTACAGTTGCGTTTTGGCGCTGTTTCAATCGTTGATGTGGTACATATTTACTTAAAAAAATAATTGTTTTGGAGGCACTTTTAGAAGGATTAAATGAAGCACAACGCGCACCGGTTTTACAAAAAGAGGGTGCGATGATGGTGATTGCCGGAGCGGGTTCAGGAAAAACGAGAGTACTTACAATGCGTATTGCACACTTGATGCAACAAGGGGTTGACGCATTTAATATTTTATCGCTTACGTTTACAAACAAAGCGGCGCGGGAGATGAAATCCCGTATCGGAACTATAGTTGGGAATAGCGAAGCTAAAAACTTGTGGATGGGTACTTTTCACTCGGTTTTTGCCAAGATTCTGCGTATTGAAGGACATCATCTAGGATTTCCGCCCAACTTTACGATTTACGACTCTCAGGATTCGCAGCGTCTTATTTCGGCGATTATCAAAGAAATGGGGCTGGATAAAGACGTCTATAAATACAAACAGGTTCATAGCCGTATTTCTTCTTTCAAAAACAGCTTGATCACCGTAAAGGCATATTTTCAAAATCCTGAATTGATGGAAGCCGATGCCATGGCTAAAAAACCACGCCTGGGAGAAATCTATAAAGAATATGTAGACCGCTGTTTTAAAGCCGGAGCGATGGATTTTGATGATTTATTGCTTCGGACCAATGAATTATTGGCGCGTTTTCCTGAAGTTTTAGCCAAGTATCAAAAGCGTTTTCAATACATTTTGGTAGATGAGTATCAAGATACGAATCACTCTCAATATCTCATTGTAAAAGCGCTTGCAGATCGTTATCAAAATATTTGTGTGGTAGGAGATGATTCACAGAGTATTTACGCCTTCCGCGGAGCGAATATCAATAATATTCTCAATTTTCAACGGGATTATGATGATGTACAGGTATATCGTCTGGAACAAAATTACCGCTCTACAAAGAATATCGTAGAAGCGGCAAACTCGGTTATTGAACACAACCAGACCAAACTCGATAAGGTGGTTTGGACCGCAAATGATCCTGGACCTAAAATTGTCGTGCATCGCTCTTTGACCGATGGGGAAGAAGGTCGCTATGTGGCAAGTAACATCTTTGAGACCAAGATGAATCAGCAACTCAAGCATAGTGATTTTGCGATCTTGTACAGAACCAATGCACAATCGCGTGCGATGGAAGATGCCTTGCGTAAGCGCGAAATTCCCTATCGTATTTTTGGAGGATTGTCATTCTATCAGCGTAAAGAAATTAAAGATGTGCTGGCGTATCTGCGCATTTTGATTAATCCTAATGATGAGGAAGCATTAAAGCGGGTTATCAACTATCCGGCCCGGGGAATTGGAGCGACCACACTTGATCGTCTGACAATCGCTTCTAAACAATACAACCGTTCTATTTTTGAGGTGATGGAGAATATTCAGCATCTGGATATCAACATCAACAACAGCACAAAAAACAAGCTCTATAATTTTGTGAATATGATTCACAGCTTTAAAATTATGAGCGAAAATCAAGATGCTTTTGCAGTTGCAGAAACCGTTGCGCGTAAAACCGGATTATTACAAGAACTCAAAAAAGACGGTACACCGGAAGGGATCGCGCGAATTGAGAATATTGAAGAATTACTCAACGGGATGCGTGATTTTGTCGAAGGGCAAAAGGAAATCGCAGACGCTACCGGAAGCTTAACCGAATTCTTAGAAGATGTTGCTTTGGCAACAGATATGGATAAGGAAGTTGATGATATTGACCGTGTTTCGCTAATGACGATTCACTTGGCGAAAGGACTAGAATTCCCATACGTATATATCGTGGGGATGGAAGAAGATCTGTTCCCTAGCGGAATGAGTATGAACACGCGTAGCGAACTCGAAGAAGAGCGTCGCCTGTTTTATGTGGCCCTAACCCGTGCAGAAAAACAAGCCTATCTTACGTATACCGAATCGAGATACCGATGGGGAAAACTTATAGATGCAGAACCTAGCCGTTTTATTGAAGAGATCGATGAGCAATTTTTAGATATCCAAACGCCGATGGATACCTATCGCTACAAACCGATGATTGATAGCGATATTTTTGGCGAACCTGATAAGAGTAAATTACGCTTAAAAAAACCGGTGAGCGGGACACCGCCTATAATGGGTAAACCTTCTGAAGAGCAGCTGCGTAAATTAAGAAAGTTACGCCCTCAAGCTGCTTCGGCGCCACAAACTGATGAACTCAACGGAAAACTTCAGAAAGGAATGCACGTAGAACACAGCCGCTTTGGTCGTGGGCAGGTGCTGAATCTAGAAGGAGCAGGGCAGGATCAAAAAGCAGAAATTCAATTTCAAACCGGCGGAATTAAAAAACTCTTGTTGCGTTTTGCAAAGCTGAAGATTTTGGATTAAAAAGTTTTAATAGAGGCCAATAGCGCAACAGGATCGATCTCGGTATTTACCGATTCATCCTCTTGCGTTTCCGGTAGGTTTTGCTTTTCATATTCCATTAAAGACCAGATGCCTTTATCATATTCTAATGCGGTTAGATTTTCGATCCAATCCCCGCTATTGAGGTACAGGCAATCACCTTGTGGTGTTTCAACCTTGCGCATTTGCGGTTGGTGTATGTGTCCGCAGATCACATAGTCAAAATGGTTCTCGATAGCGAGCTCGGCAGCGGTTTCTTCAAAATCGGTGATAAAGCTTACGGCTTTTTTGACGCTGTTTTTGATTTTTTTAGATAGCGAATATTTCGGTCTTCCTAAGCTTACCAGACACCAATTGATAAAGCTGTTGAGAATGATAAGAAAATCATAGCCCCAACCGCCCAGTTTGGCGATCCACTTGGTGTGCTGTATCGAAGCGTCAAACACATCACCGTGAAAAATCCAAGCCTTTTTTCCGTCTAAATTCAAAACCAACTTGTCAAGAATAGAAATATTTCCAAATTCCACCGGACTGAATTTACGCAGTTTCTCGTCGTGATTTCCTGTGATGTAATAAACTTTGGTTCCCTTGGCAGCCAACGAAATGATCTTTTTGATCACTTGCAAATGGGATTTTGGGAAATACCGTTTTCTAAACTGCCAGATGTCGATAATATCTCCGTTTAAAACCAGTGTTTTAGGTTTTATACTTTGTAGATAACTTACCAGTTCTTTTGCGTGCGCGCCGTAAGTACCTAGATGCACATCAGAAAGAATAACGAGTTCAACTTTTCGTTTCAAAGAATATGATTTTTAACAAATTACAAGCATAGTTGTTACGCTAGCTTTATGTGATTATTAAATAATTTTAGTCTTTTAAGATTTTTAGTTTCAATTAGCGCATTCTAGGTAAGGCTTTTAGGCAAAAACACATTATTTTCGCCACTCAACAATTTGTTATGGCAGGTAATACTTTTGGAAAATTATTTACGCTTACCACTTTTGGAGAATCTCACGGGGAAGCTATAGGTGGTATCATAGACGGCTGTCCGGCCGGGATCGAGATTGATCTGGATCTGGTGTATCGCGATATGGAACGCCGCAAACCGGGGCAATCTAAAATTGTAACCCAGCGTAAAGAGCCAGATTCGGTGAATTTCTTTTCAGGGATTTTTGAAGGGAAAACTACAGGAACTCCTATTGGATTCAATATTGTGAATACCAATCAAAAGTCACACGATTACAGCCATATTAAAGATACCTATCGTCCTTCGCATGCAGATTATACCTACGACCAGAAATATGGTGTACGTGATTATCGCGGCGGCGGAAGATCTTCAGCGCGGGAGACTGCGAGTAGAGTAGCGGCAGGAGCTATCGCTAAGCAGTTTTTAAAAGACATTAAGATCAATGCGTTTGTTGATTCGGTAGGAGAAATTCACATGACCACGCCGTATCAGCAATTGGATTTTGACAAGATCGAATCAAATATTGTGCGTTGCCCCGATGAGTCTTTCGCAGAAAAAATGATCGATAAGATCAAAGAAATTAGAAAAGCAGGAGATACCATTGGCGGGACCGTGATGTGCGTGATTCAAAATGTGCCTGTTGGTCTTGGTGAACCGGTTTTTGACAAACTGCATGCTGAGCTGGGCAAAGCGATGCTTTCGATCAACGCGGTTAAAGGTTTTGAATACGGAAGCGGTTTTCACGGAGCTTCTATGCGCGGAAGCGAACACAACGATCTTTTTAATGCCGACGGAAGCACAAAGACTAACCTGAGCGGTGGTATTCAAGGCGGAATCAGTAACGGGATGGATATTTATTTTCGAGTAGCGTTTAAACCGGTTGCGACCATTATGCAAAACCAACCAACTATTGATAAAGAAGGAAATGCTACCGAAATGCAAGGTAAAGGACGTCACGATCCTTGTGTCGTGCCGCGTGCAGTGCCTATTGTTGAAGCAATGGCAGCATTGGTTTTGGCAGATTATATGTTATTAAACAAAGGCTCGAAGATTTAGGATTTGTATAACTACTTACAAAAAGCTTCAGTATACCACTGAAGCTTTTTTTTTGCGCCGCCAAAGATTAAATGCTTTTTGATTAAAACAGGATTTCAGTAAAAACTTATGCGTTTTCCTGAGGTAGTCTACTTATAATCTTCTTATTTATTTTTCTACAAAATCGAGGATTTACTAACAATTCCGCATCAAAAGCGCGCGGAGGCTTACACTAGATAGGGATTTTGTTTATCTTTCAGCTCAAAGTAATAAAGCACCTATTTATGAAGAAAATCGCACTACATTGGAAGATAATTATTGGTCTCGTTCTGGGTATCGTTTGGGCCTTAATTTCTAGCCAATTAGGATGGAGTCAATTTACGATAGACTGGATCGCTCCTTTTGGAAAGATCTTTATCAATCTTTTAAAACTTATTGCAGTTCCGCTGGTGCTTTTTTCTATAATAAGTGGTGTTGCCAATCTTGGTGATCCCGCAAGTTTAGGTAGAATGGGAGGAAAGACCCTTCTGGCTTATTTGCTTACGACCGTGCTTGCAGTAGGGATGGGACTTACCATGGTCAATCTTATAAAACCCGGGAAACTTATTGATGAGCAAAGTCGAATTGACAACCGTATCAGTTATGAGATTTGGGCTGCAGAAGAAGGCTACGTGATCAAAGACGGAATCAATTATCTGCAAGATCCTGAATTTATGGATCGCGCACGGGAGATTTCAGATTTGACAAAGAGTGATTTGCAAGACGCTTCGATGAACGATAAAATGAAAGCGGCAGATGCTACTAAAGATGCCGGGCCTTTACAGCCTTTAGTCGATATAGTACCTGACAATTTTTTTAGTTCGCTTGCAGATAATGGCTTGATGCTACAGGTCATTTTCTTCGGTTTGTTTTTTGGGATCAGTATGCTCTTTATAGACCAAAAGAAAGTGGCACCAGTAACCAAAGCAGTTGATGGTATAATGGAGGTGTTCTTGAAAATGGTAGACTTTACCATGCAAGCGGCTCCATTTTTTGTATTTGCATTACTTGCAGGTGTGGTAAGCCAAATGGCCGGCAATGACATCGGGAAAGTCGTGGAGATCTTTAAAGGCTTGAGTTGGTATTCGCTTACTGTTTTTGGTGGTTTAGCGCTTATGATCTTTGTGATCTATCCGTTGGTGTTTAAGATCTTTGTAAGAAAGGTATCTTACTTTGGCTTTTTCAGAGCGATGGGGCCTGCGCAAACTTTAGCATTCTCAACATCAAGTAGTGCGGCGACACTTCCTGTAACGATGGAATGTGTTGAGGATAATCTGGGCGTTGATAAAAAAGTAACCAGTTTTGTACTGCCTATAGGGGCAACCGTAAATATGGACGGTACTTGTCTGTATCAGGCTGTGGCTGTCGTTTTTCTTGCACAGTTGCATATGATCGACCTCACTTTAGGTCAGCAGCTTACCATTGTATTAACCGCTACTTTGGCCTCTATAGGTTCTGCTGCGGTTCCTAGTGCGGGTCTTGTAATGCTTATTATTGTATTAGAGTCTGTAGGCTTAAATCCGGCTTGGATTGGTATCATTTTCCCTGTAGATCGTATTCTTGATATGTGTAGAACCGTTGTAAACGTTACGGGAGATGCCACGGTTTCTTCAGTAATCGCAAAAGGAGAGGGCTTATTTAATTATAATCCTAATAAAGCGCCTGATGAGGCATTCGATATTGAAGAAAACTCATAAGTAGTTGGTTTTCAGCTATTAATTTGTTTTACTGTAGATTTTTTCTAATTTAGTTTAGCTCAAATCTACCATAAGCTGTTCCCTATCAGCGGCTTGACTTACCATTTAATTTTAAATGTGTAAGTATGAAAAAATGTGTACTCTTCTTTTTTGTCGGAAATTTTTATTTCTATGCCCAAGTGGGAATAGGAACTACCAATCCCAGCGCAGCTGCTATGCTTGAAGTGAGCAGTGAATCATCCAGCGGATCTTATAAAGGTTTTATGCCGCCACGTGTTACGGTGGCGCAACGCGACCAAATAAACCCAACAAGCGAGGATATTGGTTTGATGGTCTTTGTGAATGATCCTGATGTTTCAGTATATGGTTGGCAAGTTTATAATGGAACCTTTTGGGAAAATGTATACTTACTGCAAAATTCCGTTCAGCCAACCGAAGTGTCTTTTACCCTTACTGAAAAATCTCAATTAGAAAGCAATACCGGACTTGATCTGGAATTCAACATCGCCAATCCGTCAGCGACCAGTGGTCTTTCAGTTACCATAGCTGCCTCTTCCTATAGCGATCTCAATGAAAGCAATGCTCAAGTGATCACGATTCCTGCAGGAACTGCTGTTTATAATGCGGTTGATATTTTTAGTATTACTGATGATGTTGAGGTAGAAGGGAATGAGCAAATGCTGTTTTCTATCACAAATGTGAGCGGCGGTCTTGGAGCACCAACAATTGGCGTGAACTCCTTTTTTGAGTTGACTATTGTAGATAATGATGTTAATGTATGGATTAATGAGATTCATTATGATAATATAGGAGGAGATGTTAATGAGCGTGTTGAGATTGCAGGATCTGCCGGAATTGATCTAACAGGATATACAATTTATCATTACAATGGAGCTAGTGGAACAATTCTCTCCAGTGAATCAATTACCGGAATCATAGTAGAAATAGCTGAAGGCTTAGGGGTTAAAAATATTGAATTTAACACTTTACAAAACGATGATGAGGCAATAGCTCTTGTAGATCCTTCCGGTAATGTAATTCAGTTTTTAAGTTATGAGGGTGAAGTTACAGCAACCAATGGTCCTGCAGCGGGAATGACTTCAACAGAGTTGCCTGTGTCTCAACAGCCGGCGGTTACCATAGGTTTTTCTATGCAACTTACCGGGGCGGGAAGTGCATATAATGATTTTACCTGGACTTTAGCTCCAGATACTATTAATACGATAAACTCAGGTCAGTCCTTCAATTGATGATTTAGAGATTAATATTTCGCCCTTTCGGATAACGCACTTCAAAAGAAAAGTTTTTAGTGACCGAAGCTTTTGGAGCAAGTTCTAATTTCCATTTTAGAATACCGGTTTCTTCGGTATACTCGGCATCAGCGGTTTCTTGATCAGAAACTTTAATCTCTTTGTTTTGCGATACCGGAATTCGATCTTCTAAAATCAGGTTAACAGTTGAATTTTTGTTATTTCGAACCGAAATCTCAAAAGCCTTTGCAACAACGCGCGTTCCGCCAAGGAAAGATTTACTTTTAAAATTATCCTTCTTCTCGCGTTTTACAATGATATTGGGATCGATACCCAGAGAGATCTCCAGACTGTCTGTAGTAGCCAGCGGACTGATAGCCGTCTTACCAGCATAGCTTCCTTCAAAATAAATATTGGCCTCGCCCTGCAACAAATCATAGCGTTCCCAATCGGTTACTGTAGCGGTAAGAAATACATTTTCATTGAGTTCTGGTGCCGCATAATGTTGATAGCTTGCCGGTAAGTCAAAGGCGTCGATCTCAATAGTCGTAATATCTGAGTTAGATAAGATCGAGTAGCTTTTTTTGATTTCAAAGCGTGTGTTAGTCAAGCTTTCTTCTTTGGACTGAACATTCTCATTGTAAGATGCAGGAGCCACTGAATTTGAGCCTCTAATTTTAACTCCAGCAGCTTTACCTGCCAAAGCTCTAGACACGTCTGTTGAGCCGTAACCCACGACAACAACTTCATCTAAAGCTTCTTCATTAGCTTCTAATTGCACATTCATCATCGATGCATATACCGGGATCGACTGGGTTTCAAAACCTATATAAGCATATCTTAATTCATTACCTCCAGAATTGTTTATGGCAATTCGATACTTTCCATCAAAATCAGTAGTTGTGCCATTAGATGAACCGGTTTGACCAATATTAACTCCAGGAAGTGGCGCTCCAGAATCATCAGTTACAATACCAGAAACACTTCTCACTGTGGGATTGTATTTGTAATTGCTTCGGCTTACCGCGCTTGAACGCTTGTAGTTTCTGCTTACGAAATTGAGGTATTTTGGCTGTAAGTTCGGCTTGAAATTGTTGGTATTCGGGTCTCCTGTAGAGAGTACCAATTTTACATCGTCCCAATCAATGCCGCTTTGCTGATAGACACTCGCCTTGTAGTTTAATTGAATGGGTTCAGAAGTACTTTCAGCTCGAATATCGTAAAATGGAAACCAGCCCGCATTCTCAATGTTATAAGATAGTTCCATATTCAAATAAGCTGCGCTTGCAGCTTGAAGTTTTACAGTGATCTCGCCGCGCATTTCTTTACGAGAATCTTCAAGGTTGTTCATTTGTTGGCGGTGGTCATTGATGCTTCGATCTAAATCCTGTAAGGCTCTTTTCTGTTTGTAAATCGTATTTTGAATTTCGGTACTGCGCTCGCGGTAATAGGTGCTTATTTGTTTGATCTTTTCAAGGGATAAATCGGTGTTATCGCTATTGATGCGTTGATTTTCTGAAAGTAACTTTAGTTCGCGCTCATATCCTTCAATCGTACTTTGAATCGCATTCTTTTCGTAGAGCAGTTGGTCTAAATTTGTTTTTAAAGCTTCATATTCTGCAGAAACACTTTTTTTATCCAGATAATCCAGGTTAAAAGCAATAGACAAAATACTGGCGTCTTTAAGACCTCTAAGCTGAATACTGTTTTCAATAACATCTGGCGATAGGTTGTCAAAAACGATTTCATTTACACCGCTTTTTAATTGTACCGAAGCACTGCGTTCAATCGTTGCTCCTTGTAAAAACACGGTTACTTTATCAATTTTAGAACTTTGAGCAGGCAGCGGTTTATCTGAAGCGCTAAGAATATTTGAGCATAAAATTAAAAGAAAGGCAAGCGTATAGCAGAGTTTCATAAAGAGCCGTATTAACGGATTAGTAAGATTGAATTTTAAAGCAAAGTCTCCTTTAAGAGCAATTAAATATAGGAGAAAACTTTAGTTTATCGCAATCAGTTTATTATTGATAGCAATTTTTTAATCTAAAAATCTGGATTTAAGTTCTGGAGTAGGAAGCATACAACTTTCCTTTTTTCCAAACCACTTGTAGCGATGGGCAGCGATAAAGTCATAGACGGCATTTCTAATAAAATTAGGAATGATCATAAATCCATAAAGCAGCGGATAAGCATTATTCAAATCTTTAGCGATGCGCAAAGCCGCTGAAGATTTCACCGAAACTTTATTCTTATCGATTAGAACTATCGAGTCGGTTTCTTTTGGGTTTATGTTGTGTTTAGCTAGAAGTCGCTTTCCGGTTTCCCCTTGAAGTGCTGCAAACTTGAATTTTGCTTTAGGATCGTGCTTGATGATAAAATTTATTGCACCGTTGCATAAGTTGCAAACTCCGTCAAACAGAATGATTTTCTCTTGCATAGCTACAGCTCTTTTTCGGCACCGGTAGAGGGTTTAATAACTCTCGGTATATTATTTAGTCTTCGGTCTTTTTACAAATTCAAGCGTTTCAACATCTACTTGCGTGGTGAACATACCATAATCTACGGTGGCTTTTCCTTTTTCTATTTTGTCGATACTTCCTACAGCTCTTCCGTCAGGCAGGCGTACTTGATCACCAACTTGTAAAGTAATCTTTGGTTTTTCTTTTTCAACCTGAATTTCTTTCTGCTTTTCTTCTTTTTTCTTTTGACGAATTACTTCAACCTTCTTTTCTGCTTCTTGTTTTACGCGACGCTCTTTTGCTTTTTGAGCCCGCTTTTGCTTTGCATTCTGTTTACGTCTCTTAGAATTTTCGATTTGAACGACTTTATACAGCTCATCTAGAAGCAGCTTTTTGTTCTTATTGGTAAAGAATTTATCGCTAAGGTCGTCAAGTTTTTGACCCAGATAGATCAAACGTTGATTGCTGTCGTAAAGCTCTTGATAGCTTTCTAATTTCTCCTGAATGCGCGCATTAGTTTTATTCAACTCCTGCTGTTGCTTGGCTGCTTCTTGCTCTTTAGTTTTTAAAGAAGTAGTGGTTTTGGCCAGCTTACTGCGCTCTTTTTGCAGGTTGGCGATACTCTTATCAAAACGTATTTTACCGCGTTCTACTTTCTTTTTAGAACGGTTAATCAGCGAATATGGAATCCCATTTTTCTGTGCGACTTCAAAAGTAAAGGAGCTCCCTGCTTCA
Organism: Leeuwenhoekiella blandensis MED217; assembly: GCF_000152985.1. Taxonomy (GTDB): domain Bacteria; phylum Bacteroidota; class Bacteroidia; order Flavobacteriales; family Flavobacteriaceae; genus Leeuwenhoekiella; species Leeuwenhoekiella blandensis. The sequence continues at coordinate 1,407,393 of NZ_CH672395.1, forward strand.
CCTACATATAATTTATAGAGTGGCTCAAGCGTGCGCGAATCAAAAAGCATATTGGCATTGGTGATCGCTTCAGTCTCATTGGCCATCATCTTCAAATTGGCATAATGCGTGGTGATGATTCCGTAGCTGTTGCGCTCGTAAAATACTTCAAGAAAAGTTTCAGCTAAAGCACCTCCCAATTCCGGATCACTACCGGTACCAAATTCATCGATGAGAAATAAGGTTTTGTCGTCACATTTCCGCAAGAAATAATTCATATTCTTGAGGCGGTAACTATACGTACTCAAGTGATTTTCTATACTTTGATTGTCGCCAATATCGGTAAGAATTTTATCAAAAAGACAAAAGCGCGAGTATTCGTGCACAGGAACCAGAAGTCCACTTTGCAGCATTACTTGAAGTAATCCCACGGTCTTAAGCGTGATACTTTTTCCACCGGCATTTGGACCACTTATGACAATGATGCGATTGTTCTCGTCAAGTTTTATATCCTGCGGATAGGTTTTCTCACCGCGTTTTCTATTGTTGAGTAAAAGTAGCGGGTGATAAGCTTCTTTGATCTCGAGTTCACGATTCTTAGTGATCTTAGGCAAAACAGCATCCAGTTTCTTGGCGTATTTCGCCTTCGCAGCGATGACATCAATGGTGCTTAGTAGTTTTTGATAGTCTTTTAATAACGGACCAAAAGGGCGCACAAAATTGGTGAGTGCTTTGAGAATGCGTTTGACCTCTTCTTGCTCGTCATACAAGAGATTGTTGAGTTCGCGTTGATGCGTCTGTGTAGCTTCAGGCTGAATGTAAACGATACTTCCGGTTTTTGAATTCCCAAGAATCGAACCTTTTACTTTACGCCTGTGCATCGCCGACACTGCCAAAACCCGAACATTGTCTACTATAGATTCCCGTATTTCATCTAAATACCCAAAAGAAGCATAACGCGATAGCGCCGAAGCAAAGCTGCTGTTGATCTTTGCTTTTACTTCATTAATGGCTCTTCTGGTTTGAAGCAGTACAGGAGAAGCATCGTCTTTAATTTCACCAAAACGATCTACAATGGTGTTGATCTCGTCGGTAAGTTCGGTTGTATATTCAGTATCCCGTACCGTTTGATGCAATACCGGGAAGGTCTCTTGAAATTTTCTAAAATAGCGTAAATGCGTATTAACCGTTTCCGAAAGGCTTCCTATTTTTCTAAAACTACCTACTTCAAGCACCGTATCTTCGATCCCCAACATTTTGAGTTCGTGATCAAGCGCATCAAAACCGTGATTAGGAATAGGCGTTTCGTGCGTATCAGAATTGATGTATTCTTGTGTTTGATCAAGCACAAAAAGCGTCTTTCTATAATTGCGCTGCGGTGCCAGCTTTAAGGCTTTGACCTTTCCCATATCGGTGATGCACAGTTCACTCAATTGTGCACATACGGTATGGAACTCTAAATCTGAAAGTGTTTTAGGATGAATTTTTATCATAGCATGCCAGTACGGCTGTATCCCTTTATTTAATTGCTTAATTTATTTGGAACTCAATCTTAAAAGTTGCCAAGACCAAAGATGTCACTAGCTTTTTTTGAAGAATCAAATTATATAATAAGAATTCTATTTTGGTCCTAGTAATGCTTTACCGATTTTTACCTAAGCAAATTTAAGATATTCATGAACGTTGACATACATCCCAGCTGGAAAGCTGTTTTAGCCGAAGAATTTGAAAAAGCCTATTTTAAAGATTTGGTGCGTTTCGTAAAAACGGAATACACGCAGCACACCTGTTACCCTAAAGGCGCCGATATTTTTAAGGCATTTGATCTTTGCAGTTTTGATGAGGTTAAGGTCGTTATTTTAGGACAAGATCCCTATCACGGACCGGGACAAGCCCACGGTCTTTGTTTTTCGGTACCGCAAGGGGTTGCAGCACCACCTTCATTGATTAATATTTTTAAAGAAATAGAAAGCGATCTCAATATAGCCGCACCAAATAATGGAAATTTAGAACGCTGGGCTTCTCAAGGTGTGCTTTTGCTTAATGCAACGCTAACGGTTAGAGCAGGTCAAGCGGGATCACATCAAGGAAAAGGCTGGGAACAATTTACTGATCGTGTGATTGAATTGATTTCGCAACATAAAGAAAATGTGGTGTTTTTACTTTGGGGCGGCTTTGCAAAAAAGAAAGCATCTAAAGTAGACGGTACAAAGCATCATATATTAACCAGCGGTCATCCTTCTCCGCTAAGTGCCAATCGCGGCTATTGGTTTGGCAACAGGCATTTTAGTAAAACCAACGCTTTGATCGAAAAATCAAATCAGAGACCAATAATATGGTAAGCGTTTAAAATAAATAAAGCAGCTCTCGCGAGCTGCTTTATTTATCTGTTGGATTTGAGGTCAAATCTAAGAAGCTTTATTCAATGCTAAAGGCTCGCTTAAATTCTTGTGTTTAGGGGTTACACGTTTTTGTGGTTTTTTAGCCACAGGTCCTCCTGCTACACTAAATTTGAATAACAAAACATTAATGATAAGCAAGGCACCCAAAATAATAGAAAATGTAACCATAGTTCAAAAATTTTGATTGCTTAATTAATTCAGGGGTAAAATTGTACATTTTTTTCTAGTTAACACTAAAAAAAATGGTAAAACTTTCTTTAAATCTGAGTTAAGTATAGCTGATTATCAGACTTTTTGTCGATCATATTCAACTTTTCGAGATAATTTAGAGCCAATTCTAATTCCTTTTTATCGAGACTTTTTTGAGACCAAGAAGTGATCGAAAGCCATTTTTTGATGTCCTCCAAATTTTGCTCGTACCGTTCAGAAAGTGCGTGTTCAATATGCTCAAGCGATTTGAAGATTTTGGTTTTGGCATTGAGTACACTAAGGAATAGCTCCAATGATTTTTGATCTTTTTCAATAGCCTTATCTGATGCTGCGATGACAAAACTTGACCATGGAGTAGGGAAATCTCCTACGCGTCTAAAAATTCCTTTATCGACTAAAGGTTTTGTGGTGAAGTGTTCCCACATGAAATAATCGGCTTCTCTTTCTGTTAAAGCTTCAATAGCAGTAGTGATGTTGTTGACGACTACGCATTCAATTTTTGAAGTATCCCAGCCTAATTCGTTGGCCTGAACATAAGCCATAACGTGACTTCCTGAACCATATCTGCTTATTGCCGGTCGCTTGTCTTCTAGATCTGCTATGCTTTGAAAATTACTTTTTGCAGCTACGTGAATTCCCCAACGTAGCGGACTTGATACATAATTCTGAATGATTTTAGACGGGTTACCGTTGGCGATATCTTTGATAATTCCTTCGGTGAGAATGATCGCAACATCAATTTCATCATTACGCAAAGCCGAATTCATCGCACCGGTACCTCCCGGAAATTCAACCCATTCTACGTGAATTCCTTTTTCGGCAAAAAGTCCTTCTTCAATACATAAATGAATAGGAAGATTAAAATGTTCTGGTACACCGCCAACTCGTAGTGTGGTCATGTTAATTGTTTTTTAGTTTGAGGTAATCGTAAATTTCGTACTGAGAGCGAATGCGCTTATCGCCGGTTTTTTGCTTGACGTAGGCATTGGTCTCTTCTGCATCTTGTATCCGCGCTTTAACATTATCAGCTAACTGTAAAACAAGAATGTCTTTGAGTTCTGCAAAGAGATCAGAATCATAGATTGGAGTAAGTACTTCAATTCTTCGATCAAGATTACGGGTCATCCAGTCTGCAGAGCCTATATACATTTGTTCATCACCACCATTATGAAAAAGATAAATACGTCCATGTTCCAGGTAGCGGTCTACAATTGAAGTCATGTAAATGTTCTCGCTCAATCCTTCAACTCCCGGAATTAAGCACGTAAAGCCGCGCACGATCAACCGGATCTTTACACCAGCCTGACTTGCTTTGTACAACAACTGAATCATATCTGGATCTTCTAGACTATTCATTTTTGCGGTGATCTGCGCTTTCTTCCCCGCCTGAGCAGCTTCAATTTCGTTATGAATGAGTTTTTCAAAAATCCTACGCGTGGTAAATGGCGAAATGAGTAGATGCTTGTTACGAGGAATAATGAGTTCACCTTCAAGCACTCTAAAAACACGTCCCAATTCTTTAGTGATTTTTTTATGTGCTGTGAATATTCCGTGATCACAGTAAATTTTTGAAGTTTCACCATTAAAGTTTCCGGTTCCGATATAAGCATAACGCACAGCTTTATCTTGTTCTTGGCGAATGATCATCAAAATCTTAGAATGCACCTTTATGCGCGGGTAACTGTAGATCACGCGTGCACCACGTTCTTCAAATTTTCGTCCCCAGGTAATGTTGTTTTCTTCATCAAAGCGCGCTTTGGCCTCAATAAATATGGTGACTTTTTTTCCGTTGTCTATTGCTTTTAAAAGGGCGGTGGTGAGCACCGACTCGTCGGCTACGCGATATAACGAAATTTTGATATGAGTAACAGCAGCATCTTCAGCAGCCTGTTCTACAAAACGCTCTACATAGTTAAAGCTCATGAACGGAAAATGAACGAGTTGGTCTTTCTCTGCGATGGCTTTGAAAAAATCTTTGGCTTTATCCAGCGTGCGATGCTTTATAAAGGGTTTTGAGGTGTAATGCAGTTTAGGATTATTGGTAAGGTCTGGGAATTTGAAAAAGTCGTTGAAATTATGATACCTTCCTCCTGGCATCATATCAATTTTACCCAAATTCAATAATTTACGCAGGCGCTTTGCCACCGGTTTAGGCATTGCGGCATCATAGAGCAGTCGCGTGGGTTGTCCTTCCTGACGCTGTTCTAAAGATTTATAAATACGTTCGGCTAAAATTCCACCGAGCTCATCATCGATATAAAGTTCTGCATCGCGTGAAAGCTTTATCTCATAGACGCCATCAACAGTGCTGGAATTAAAAATATTGTCAATCTCGTAACGTATGATGTCATCTAAAAAGGTAATATGATAGGTGTCGCTTACTTTTCCTAGGTCTACAAAGCGATTATTTGAATCTGTAGGGATTTTAACAAATCCTAGTTTTTTTGAATCGGAAAACGTAACGCAAAGATAAAGACTTTGATTTTCAAGAAAAATCTCTTTGTCTTTGGAAGGATCTATCAGTTTTGTTTCTAATTCATTTTTAATATGTGCGACAAACCAAATATTGGCCAGCTGTGCTTGAATATTGGTAAACTTTTCTGAAGGAACAAGCACAATATTATTCTCGGCAAGTTCCGGAAGGATTTCTTCATTATAAATTTTACCAAAGGCTTCTTGTTGTTCTTTTACTATGGCAAGTATTTGCTTAACCGTTTTGTTAGGCTTGAGTGCAAGTTTTTTTCTAATGCTCTTTTCAACGCGTTTCATTTGCCGCAACTGACTTACGCGCACTCTAAAATATTCATCAAGATTAGAAGAATAAATGGCTAAAAATTTCATACGCTCAAAGAGCGGATTGTTTTCTTTGTCCTGAGCTTCTTGTAAAACACGAGCATTAAAACTAAGCCAGTTTAAATCTCTGTGAATTAAATTATCAGCCAAATCGGTTTCCATATTTTGAAAGATTTTGTTCAAAAATACGAAAGGCTTTAACGGTCTGAATTAAGCTTTTGTTAAAAGAAAATCACAAGCAGGCGATGCGCGCCAGAGCTGTTGTGATCATATGGTTTACGGTAGCTGCAGGATCTTTACTAAATATCCCTGTCGCCCTGTTGGCAAGAATGGCATTTATAGAAAGTGCTCGGTGACCCAAAAGTTTGCATAAGCCATAAATTCCTGAAGTTTCCATCTCAAGATTGGTGATACGCGTACCTTTAAAATTAAAACTTTCTAGCTTATCATTGAGTTTAGGATCTTCGGTTTTTAAGCGTAATTGACGCCCTTGTGGGCCATAAAAACCAATGTTTGTTGCCGTCACTCCAGAGAAGAATTCTTCCGAATCAAAATGATTAAAAAGCGTTTTACTTGCCGAAACACAATATGGAGTACTTTTTTCTGTATTCCACGAAGTATGATTTACGAAGGCCTGCTCAAACGCTTTATCGCGAATGGCATCACTTTGATAAAAATGTAGCAATGCATCAAATCCCAAAGCTCGTTCAGTGAGTAAAATGCGATCAACCGGTATATCTTTTTGAATCGAACCGCTTGTGCCTAATCTGATGATGTTCAGTTCTTTAAGGTCTTTTTTAAGCGTGCGTGTTTTGAAATCGATATTGGCCAGCGCATCGAGTTCGTTCAACACAATATCGATATTGTCGGTGCCAATTCCTGTAGAAATCACTGTAATACGTTTGCCTTGATATACACCGGTAGTCGTTTTAAACTCTCGTTTCTGTACCGAAAATTCGATGGAATCAAAATGCTTGGTCACTTGTTCAACACGATCGGGATCGCCAACGGTGATGACAGTGTCTGCTAGTTGATGGGGGAGTAGGTGAAGGTGATAAATACTACCATCTTCATTCAAAATTAATTCTGAAGGGGCCAGCGTCATTCTAGCTGTATTTTAAAAGTTCGTGACTCGCGGGATTGTAAAGAAATGCGTATTTGTGCGTTCCGCCGTAGGCTAAATCGTCTTTAAGCGTATCATAAAAATTGGTCTCGCCTTCAAGTACTTTTTTCCCTTTGGTATTGAGAACCAGCTGCCCGTCTTGCATTCTGAAAAAAGGTTTTAAAGCCTTGATCATACGTTCAATTTGCAGGTCTCCATAACCGTAATATCCTTGATGCTTGAGTACAAAACCACAAAGTTGTCGTTTTGAATGAATATCGTGCAGATCTATGAGTTTGAGAATATTGGTTTCTAGGGTGTTCAATCCGGTATTTTTATTAGGGAAGCGTTCTATATGCGCTCTAATGCAACTAGAAAGATATTTGAAGTTTGAACTCTTTTTGATTTCCGCTTTAAGTTCAACCGGTTTTTCATCACAGTACAATTGCCAGATGTGATGAGCAATTTTTAGGTCTTCAGGTGCGAGTTTTATTTTCTTGTCATAATGTGTGAAAAGCTGCTCATCGGTCAATTCAGAAAGGCCTTTGAGTTGCGCTTGTCCTTTTACCCAACCGCTACACACAATATAGATAGGCATTTCATTTTTATGCTGAATCAAATAGCTTATGGCTGCAAGCATATTGATGTGGCAGAATAGATCAAACTCGAACCACAGGATTATTTCATCATAATCATTAATAGCATTCAATTTGTTCAACTGACTCACAAATTGTTGCTCATAATCTTTTTCTGAAACTTTATAGGTTTCTTTCAAGAATTTTTTGCGCGCTTCAATAAATTGTTGAGAACCAACTTCTTCAATAGTTGGACCTTCACAAAGCATTTCACGCCAAATGACGAGATCTCCGGCCAAATCTAACGTGTTTAACCGGTCTGTGAGACTGTCACCGTTGGTGATATGCAATGTGTTTTTTGCCATGATATTGAAAATCTAAATTAACCTCCTACACGTTTAACTTTAAAACCTTTGTCTTTTAAAAACGACATTATCTTATCGCGGTAATCTCCTTGAATGATTATTTTTTCTTTCTTAAAGCTTCCGCCCACACCCAGCATTTTTTTTAATTCTTTAGACAGAATTTTAAAATCTGAATCTGCACCGGTATAACCTTCGATGATGGTGATGGGTTTTCCTTTACGCTTTTCATACTTACATAAAAGCGGATCTTCTTGCATCCAGATTCCTAAGTCATTTGCATCTTCTTCCTGCTGCTCTGGCTCAGGCTCGTGATCTGGAAATAAATTTTTGAGCTGGTCTTGTAAGTCCATTTCAATTATTTTTTTATCAAGCCTATTTCAACAAGACGTTGGTGTAAAAATTCTCCTGCAGTGATATCAGGATAGGCTTTAGGATGAGATTCATCAATACATTTTTCTAAGCAGTTAAGCGGCATCTCACTACGCGGATGCATAAAAAACGGAATAGAATAACGCGGGGTGTCCCATTGCTCCTTTGGAGGATTGGCCACGCGGTGAACCGTAGATCTTAATTTATTATTTGTATGGCGCTCAAGCATATCACCTACGTTGATCACCAGTTCGTCTTCATTGGGGATGGCATCAATCCACTCGCCGTCTTTTCTCAAAACTTGTAATCCGCCGGCAGAGGCACCCATTAAAAGCGTGATCAGGTTGATGTCGCCATGTGCTCCGGCGCGTACTGCACCTTTAGGTTCTTCGGTAATTGGAGGGTAATGAATAGGTCTCAAAATGCTGTTTCCGTTTCTAGCCCATTTGTCAAAATAAAACTCGTCAAGACCGATGTAAAGCGCTAAAGCACGCAACACATAAATTCCGGTTTTTTCAAGCATTTTATAGGCTTCCATTCCAGTTTTGTTGAAGTTTTCAAGTTCTTGTACTTCAACATTCTCGGGATATTCTTCAATTAAGTTGGCATCTTCATCGGGTTCTTGACCAAAGTGCCAAAACTCTTTTAAGTCGCCTTCTTTTTTACCTTTAGCGTGTTCTTTTCCAAAAGAAATGTAACCGCGCTGCCCACCTAATCCTTCAATTTCGTACTGCTGTTTGGTTGTTTCCGGAAGATCAAAAAAAGCTTTGACTTCGTTGTATAAATCCGCTACAAGCGCATCGTCTAAGAAGTGATTTTTCAAGGAAACAAATCCTATTTCTTCGTAGGCTTTACCAATTTCGTCAACAAATTTTTGTTTTCTGTCCGGGTCCTCACTTAAAAAGTCTGCGAGATTAACACTAGGTATATTATTCATAATTTAGAGGTACATTCAAATTTTGCAATACGTAAAGATATTAAATATTTGTGGCTCCAATTTTTAAACTATCCTTAAAATATAAGTCTTTAATTATCATTTGAATAGAAGTTGAAATTGTGCCTGATTTTAGGGGATAGATTTCTGTTTTTTCTAAAAGCAGTTGATTCAAATAAAAATTCAGTTACTTTTCAATGTAATTACACCCCGTAATTTTTACGTTATGAATACCGATGAAAACCTTCAGCTTGCTTTTCAAAATAATTCGCTTTCTCACGAAACTCTATTGAGCTTGTATCAGGAGCTGCTAAAGCCAAGACGGATAGAAGAAAAAATGTTGATTCTTTTGCGTCAGGGAAAAATCTCAAAATGGTTTAGCGGCATTGGTCAGGAAGCCATTGCGGTTGGAGTAACCATGGCTTTAGAAACTGATGAATACATCTTACCGATGCACAGAAATTTGGGTGTTTTTACCACAAGAAAAGTGCCTTTGCATCGCCTGTTTAGTCAGTGGCAAGGCAAAGCGAATGGGTTTACTAAAGGACGCGATCGCAGTTTTCATTTTGGTACGCAGGACTATAAAATTGTTGGAATGATTTCGCACTTGGGTCCACAGCTTGGAGTTGCAGATGGGATAGCGCTGGCGCATAAATTACGTCACGAAAAAAAGATCACGGCAGTTTTTACCGGAGAAGGAGGTACGAGCGAAGGCGATTTTCACGAGGCGCTTAATGTAGCTTCGGTTTGGGATCTGCCGGTTTTATTCTGTATTGAAAATAACGGCTACGGACTTTCAACACCAACTTCAGAACAGTATCGCTGCGCGCATTTGGCAGATAGAGCAAAAGGATACGGAATGGAAAGTCATATCATAGACGGCAATAATATTGTAGAAGTGTATCAAGCACTTTCCAAGATCGCTGAATCCATGCGCGAAAATCCGAGACCTGTTTTGGTAGAGTTTAAAACCTTTAGAATGCGTGGCCATGAGGAAGCTAGTGGCGTTAAATATGTTCCTGAAGAGTTGATGCAATTTTGGGCGGAGAAAGATCCTGTGAGCAATTTTGAGAAATATCTTATTCATCAGGGGATTTTGACCGAAGCACAAAAACTGGAAATTAACGAAACAATACAGAATGAAATTGAATATGCGTTAAGCTTAGTTAATGAGGAAGCTGCAATCGAGGCCAACCTTGATAATGAACTGAACGATGTTTTTGCTCCTTCTGATCACTTAGAGGTTAAACCCGATGGCGCTTTGCAACGCGTTAGATTTATAGACGCGATACAAAATAGTCTAAAGCAAAGTTTTGAGCGCAATGCGCGCATTATCCTTATGGGACAAGACATTGCAGAATATGGCGGAGTGTTTAAAATCACTGAGGGTTTTGTAGAGCACTTTGGTAAAGAACGCATCAGGAATACGCCCATTTGTGAGTCGGCAATTGTCGAGACCGCCATGGGCCTGGCCATAAATGGGTATAAAGCTGTAGTCGAAATGCAATTTGCAGACTTTGTAAGCAGCGGTTTTAATCCAATCGTTAATTATCTAGCCAAATCTTTTTACCGCTGGGGTCAGCCGGCAGATGTGGTCATTCGTATGCCTTGCGGAGCCGGAGTAGGAGCGGGACCCTTTCACAGTCAAACTAATGAAGCTTGGTTTACACATACTGCCGGTCTTAAAGTCATATATCCTGCTTTTCCTTACGATGCAAAAGGCTTGCTCGCAGCGGCGATTGAAGATCAAAACCCGGTATTGTTTTTTGAACATAAAGCCCTGTATAGAACCATCACAGAGGAAATTCCTGCAGCCTATTATACCTTACCTCTAGGAAAAGCTTCGGTGGTGCGTGAAGGTTCAAATATTACTCTTATCACCTATGGCGCACCGGTGCATTGGGCGCTAGAGGTTTTGAATGCGAATACGACTTGGTCTGTAGAACTTATCGATTTACGAAGTTTGATTCCGCTAGATTATGAAACGATCAAAACTTCGGTACAAAAAACAGGCAAGGTTTTATTACTTACTGAAGATGTGAATTTTGGTAGTATTACCGCAGACATTTCAGCCTACATCGCCGAAGAATGTTTTACGTATCTCGACGCTCCAATAAAAAGACTTTCAAGCTTAGATACACCAATTCCTTTTGCTCAGGATCTTGAAAATCAGTACTTGGCAAAACAGAAAATAGCACAGGCACTTCAGGATTTGTTGGCTTATTAATGTTAAAATTTTATCGAAATCTAAACTGGTCGCTTTTTACCTTAACGCATTTTAACAGCACTGAGTTAAACACTATTAATTCTAAAAATTTCATTTCTACTTCTCAATATTTTTGAAGCATTACTAACCAATAAATTTTACAATTATGTTGAAGTGGACAGTTATATTTATCATTATCGCGATCGTAGCAGCAATCTTTGGATTCGGAGGAATCGCATCAGGAGCAGAAAGTATTGCTAAAATACTTTTCTTCATCTTTATCGTATTATTCTTGATCAGCTTACTTTCGAGATTATTTAGATAAATAGAACTTTAATCAATTTTTAATTTATGAAACGGATTATCACAGTACTGCTTTTGAGCGTGTTTATGGTTTCTTGCGGAGGAAGCAACCAAGTTGTAAAACAGTCAAGAAAAACGCTTAAAGGATATTGGAATTTAGATAATATCAATTATAACAATGCACCCGGAGTTTATGATGTGACGCTTTTTGGCGATGCTTCTTCAGAGTGTATGGTAGGAAGCACGTGGAGGTTTATACCTAATAATAATTTTGGTAATTATGAGATTACCGATGGAAGCTGTGCTTTAGGAAAACGCTATTTTGTTTGGAGTATTCCTGCTCAGGAAAGCGCTACCAGTTATGATATTTTGCTAAAACCGACTGATGAGAAGATGAATTCTACTATGAATAATGCCGGTTTCCGATTGAATATCAATTACCTTTCTGAAAATGAACTCACGTTCACTCAAACGGTACAAGTTGACGGGAAGCCTTTTACTATAGTGATGAATTTTTCTAAAATTTCAGAATAATTTTAACCAAATAGATGTGCTTTTGAGTTTGGTTCTTTAACTAAATTCAAGAGCATATTTCAATTTTAATAAAACAAACTATGAAAACTATACTTAGAAATGTTTCAATGTTTGCCATTGCGATCTCGATGCTTACGGGTTGTGAGGCGACAAAAAATGCAAATAACCAGCAAAAAGGTACTGTAATCGGTGCTGCCGGAGGTGCGATTTTAGGTGCCGTGATAGGTAATAATGTAGGTAAGAAAGGAGATGGTGGTGAGCTTGGTGCCGTAATAGGTGGTGTTGTAGGTGGTGCTGCAGGTAATGTGATTGGTAAAAAGATGGACAAGCAAGCACAGCGTATTGAGGAAGAAATTCCTGGAGCTGAAGTTGAGCGTGTAGATGACGGTATTGTAGTAAACTTTGATGAAAACAGTGGTGTGTATTTCGCTACAAATAAATACAATATTAATAGCGCTTCTCAAGAAACATTAAATGGTCTTTCTAGAGTGATGCAAGAATATCCACAAACCAATGTGTTGGTCGTAGGTCATACAGACAGCACAGGTTCTGCAGATTATAATATGACGCTTTCTAAAAATCGTGCGCAAGCCGTGACCAATTATTTGGTAAGCCAAGGTATTGCTTCAGGAAGATTTACAACGCAGTGGTATGGTGAAGAACAACCTAAGTATACCAATGAAACTGCAGAAGGTCGTTCTAAAAACCGTCGTGTAACTTTAGCGATCGTTCCTAACCAAGAGATGGTAAATGAAGCTAAGCAAGAGGCTGGCGAAAATTAATAGAACACGTTTAAGACTCCTATTTTAGGATGATTAATTGAGAGAACTCCTTGCATAATTTGTAAGGAGTTTTTTTATGCATATTATGGGTGCCGCTAAAAAGTATAACAGCTTGAGGTTTGACTAAGGATGGTTTATTTAGTAATTTGATCAAGTTTGAAAAGGTCGTTAAACATAGCTGTCATCGGAGCAGGACTTGCAGGTCTTACTGCCGCAATTCACCTGAGAAAAGAAGGTTTTCAGGTGATGCTTTTTGAGAAGGAAGAGTACCCTAAACACAAAGTATGCGGAGAATATCTCTCTAACGAAATTCTACCCTACTGGAAGCATTTAGGAATTGATCCTTTAAAATGGGGCGCGGTTGCTATCGATCAATTAGAATTGTCTGCTGTAAACGGAAAATCGCTCAACATTAAACTGCCGTTGGGAGGTTTTGGGATCAGTCGGTTTAAACTTGATCACCATCTTTTAGAATACGCGCTTAGTTTAGGTTGTACCTTGATCTCTCAGACGGTTAGGGATATTCATTTTGCTGAAAATACCTTTAGCATTTCAACAAAAGAACATCAGGATTTTGAAGCAGATTTGGTGATAGGCGCATTTGGAAAACGTTCTAATATAGACTTTAAGTTAGACCGAAAGTTCACAGCAAGTAAGAACGACTGGTTAGCCGTAAAAGCACATTTTGCAGCAGAAATTCCTTCAGATCAAGTAAGTCTGCATAATTTTAAAGGAGGTTACTGCGGAATTTCAATGGTGGAAGAGCGCAAAGTAAATGTTTGCTATCTAACCCGTACCGAAGCGTTTAAGCCCTTCAAAAATAACGAAACGTTTCAGCAACAGGTGCTTTGTGAGAATCCCAATTTGAATGACTTCTTTGCACACGCTCAACCACTTTTTGACCAACCTATCAGTATCAGTCAGATCGCATTTCAATCAAAACCGAGCGTAGAAAATCATATGTTGATGTGTGGCGACAGCGCCGGACTCATTCATCCCTTATGTGGTAATGGGATGGCGATGGCGGTGATTTCGGCTAAATTAGCTTCAGAATGTATTTCTGGAAGTGCGCGTCAGGATTGGTCGCGTACTGAACTTGAGCAACGTTACGATAAACTCTGGAAGCAAACGTTTACAAATCGCTTGCGTGCCGGAAACCTGTTGCAGCGCGCATTGCAAAATGATGCGCTTACATCAACAGGAATACAGGTTCTAAAATACGTTCCAATAGTGACACAAAAACTTATTCAAACAACCCACGGAAAACCTTTGAAGATTTGAAATATAGAAAGCTTACTCCGGAGTTGATGGATGACCCCAACGTAGATGAGGTTACTTTGCAAGCTGCATTGGCCGAGGTTACCCGCGTCAATAAATACTTGGGCGGACAGCAAGTGACGCTAGAGGGTTTGCGCTATTTTTTTGATCGGTTTTTACAAAAAAGCTACACCATTCTCGATGTAGGATGCGGTGACGGAGCAATGTTGCGCAGTATCGCCATTTTTGCCAGACAACGCTCTATTTCTGTAACATTGATAGGAATCGATATCAATCCAAAAAGTATTGCTTTAGCACAAGAGCGTTCAAAAGATTTTCCGGAGTTGTCGTTTCAAGTTCAGGATGTTTTTAAGCTAAAAGACACTCATCAGGAGATCGATATAATCACTTCGACTTTAACAATGCATCATTTCACCGATGCTGAAATTATTAAGTTTCTAACACAGTTTTTAAAACTGGCAAACTTAGGAGTGGTGATCAATGATTTGCAGCGCAGCAAGATCGCATATCGATTGTTTCAGGCGTATAGTAGCCTATTTATGAGAAGTGCAATGGCGCGGTACGATGGTTTAATTTCTATTGAACGCGCTTTTACAAAAAACGATTTGTTATCTTTTACATCAAAACTCGGGGTACAGTCGTTTAATATAAAATGGCGCTGGGCGTTCAGATATTTATGGATATTAGAAAATCAAAAGTAGCAATCGCAGGTGTAGCCAAAGCTGTCCCAAAATACAGTCGCGAAACCCAAGAAATTCTTCCGTTGGTGACCCAATGGATGGCAGGGCAGGAAGAGCGTTTTCAACGTAAAGTGAAAAAGATTTTCAGCAATGCCGGGGTAGATAAGCGGTATAGTATTATGGCTCCTGATGAAGTGTTTACTGCAACTTCTTTTGAGCATAAAAACAACATTTACAAACGTGAGGCAATCAAACTTGGAGAAGATGCCTTGCGCACAGCGCTTGAAAAAATAGGTTGGGAGGCGCAATCGCTAGATTATATCATCACCGTGAGTTGCACAGGAATTATGATTCCGTCGCTTGATGCCTATCTCATTAACCGCTTAAATCTAAAACAAGACATTACCCGATTACCGGTCACCGAAATGGGCTGTGCTGCAGGAATTTCTGGGATCTTGTATGCCAATGATTTTCTTAAAGCCAATCCCGGTAAACGCGCTGCTGTTATCGCGGTCGAGAGCCCAACGGCGACCTTTCAGCTAGATGATTTTTCGATGGCCAATATTGTGAGTGCAGCGATTTTTGGTGATGGTGCAGCCTGCGTGTTGCTTTCATCAGAAGAACAGGTGTTAGGACCAAAAATCATCGATACCGAAATGTATCATTTTTACGATGCCGAACAGATGATGGGATTTGACTTGACCAACAATGGACTCAAAATGATTCTTGATAAATCGGTTCCGGAAACCATAGCGGCGCACTTTCCACAGATCATTAATCCGTTTCTCTCAAAGAATAACATCAATATCGCAGACGTCAATAATCTGGTGTTTCATCCCGGCGGAAAGAAGATCGTTCAGACGGTTGAAAGTTTGTTTGGCGCTTCAGGAAAAAATATAGACGATACCAAAGAAGTTCTTCGCCTTTATGGCAATATGAGCAGTGTAACGGTGTTGTATGTTTTAGAACGTTTTTTAAATCGAAAAATTCCTGCTGAAGATTATGGATTGATGCTTAGTTTTGGTCCCGGTTTTTCAGCACAACGTATATTAGTACAATGGTAGCATCTTTTGAATTTAATACCGAAGACACGGCTAACAGCTGGGCGTTGATCTTGGGTGGAAGCAGTGGTTTAGGTTTTGCTTCGGCAAAAAAACTTGCAGCTAAAGGTTTGCATATTTGCATTGTGCATCGCACGCGCAGAAGCAAACTCGAGGAATTTAATCATACCATTGAAGCCTTGCGTAAAACAGGAATTGATATCGAAACTTTTAATCTCGATGCGCTCAACCCGGCAACTATTGATAAGGTGAAAGATTTCTTTACAGAGCGGAATGCTTCAGTAAAAGTGTTGTTGCATAGCATCGCTAAAGGAAACCTCAAACCTATTTATGCAGAGGACGCTTCCGTAGCGAAACTTTCCGGTAAGGATTTTATACTTACTACCGAAGCGATGGCGGTGAGTTTATACGACTGGGCGAGTGCATTTGCAAACTCGGGATTATTTGAAGAAAACGGGAAAATCCTAACCTTTACAAGCGAGGGAAGCACAAAACCTTTACCCAATTACGCAGCAGTTTCCGCAGCAAAAGCGGCTTTAGAAGCTATAATACGGAGTTTAGCCTTTGAATTGGCACCACTAAAAATAACCGCTAATTGTATTCAAGCAGGAGTAACCAATACTGAAAGTTTACAATTAATACCGGGAAGTGATCAGCTCATTGCGCAAGCATTGGAGCGCAATCCGCAAAGGCGATTGACTACTCCGGAGGATGTTGCTAATGTGGTGTACTTACTAACCAAACCCGAAGCCAATTGGATCAATGGAGCAGTGATTCCTGTGGATGGCGGGGAGCATTTAAGATAATTAAGAAAACAAAATATAAGAATGAAAATAGATTTGCGTAGCGATACGATCACAAAGCCCACTCCGGGAATGTTAGATGCGATGATGCATGCCGAAGTAGGAGATGATGTTTACAAAGAAGATCCCAGCGTTAATAAATTAGAAGTGCATATTGCCGAATTATTTGGGATGGACTCGGCGCTGTATTTCCCAACCGGTTCAATGACCAATCAGGCGGCGATAAAAATTCATACCCAACCCGGCGAGCAACTTATCGCAGATAAATATGCGCACGTGTACAATTATGAAGGAGGCGGAGTATCGTTTAATAGCGGAGTTTCTTGTAAACTGATAGACGGACATCGTGGGATGATCACAGCAGATCAGGTTGAAGAACATATCAATCCGCCAGATTTTTATCACAGCCCGTTAACATCTCTTGTTTGTCTTGAAAATACCACGAATAAAGGCGGTGGAGCTTGCTATGACTTTAGAGAAATCCTAAAGATTAGAAAGGTTTGTGACGATAATGGTTTAGGCTTTCATCTTGACGGTGCACGTCTTTGGAATGCACTTGTGGTGACCGACGAATCTCCTAAAGATTACGGGGCTGCTTTTGATACGATTTCGGTGTGCTTGTCTAAAGGTTTAGGAGCACCAATGGGATCTGTTTTGGTAGGTAAACAAAAGTTTATGGATAAGGCGATGCGTGTACGTAAAGTTTTAGGAGGCGGTATGCGTCAAGTAGGTTTTGCCGCTGCTGCGGGGCTTTACGGTATTGAGCATCATTGGCAACGTATGGCAGATGATCACAAGCGCGCTCAAGAACTTTCGATTGCTTTAAATCAGCATCCTGATGTAGCACACGTGGAGCCGGTAGAAACCAATATTCTGATTTTCAATCTACGCCCAGATGCAGATGAATTGCAATTTATAGAACGTCTAAAAGCCGAAGATATTCACATAAGTGCTTTGGGTAAAGGCAAACTTCGCATCGTTACGCATTATGACTATACCGAAGCAATGCATCAGCATTTTTTGGCATTTTTAAAAAATGCTTAAGACTGGGAGTGTAGTAGGCAGATTTGTAATCTGCTATTTTTCAGTATAAATATGGGATTTTGATTGACGAAATCAGGCTCAAGTACTTTTAAATTATCAATTTTTTAAAAATAGGCTGTATTGAACTAGTTTTTTAAGCTTCTCGCTTGATTTACTTTGGTGAATGCTATCTTAGTAAGAAGTTAACCCAATTTGCGCGTTGAGCGCCAAGCATAATAAAACCAGTTCTTTATGGCCTTAAAAGTAGCGATCTCTCATAAGACGAAATACAAATATGACAAACGTATTTCCCTGTCGCCACACATTTTTAGACTACGTCCTGCGCCACACAGTAGAACGCCTATTGAGGCATATTCGCTCAAAATAAAGCCGGAAAATCATTTTTTCAACTGGCAGCAAGATCCTTTTGGGAATTACCTTGCGCGCGTGGTTTTTCCTGAAAAAACAGACGAACTATCAATTGATGTTGAAATTATAGCCGACCTTAAAACGATCAATCCGTTTGATTTTTTTGTAGAAGATTCGGTGGAAGAATTTCCGTTTAAATATAAAGATTCCCTTAAAAAAGAATTACTTCCTTACCTAGAAATAACAGACGACGGCCCGCTACTCAAGAAGTTTTTAAAAACTATTGATGTTTCAGAGCAGCTCACGATTTACTTTTTAATCGGTCTTAATCGCCACATCAATGAGTACCTCAATTATACCGTGCGTATGGAACCCGGCGTACAATCTTGTGAAGAAACGCTGGAGAAAAAATTAGGTTCTTGTCGTGATTTTGCCTGGTTATTGGTACAAAGTTTACGGCATTTAGGATTGGCAGCACGCTTTGTTTCGGGCTATTTGGTGCAGTTAAAATCTGATGAAAAATCTCTAGATGGTCCATCTGGTCCTGAAGAAGATTTCACCGATTTACACGCTTGGGCAGAAGTCTATATTCCCGGAGCCGGCTGGATTGGTTTGGATTCCACTTCAGGTTTATTGGCTGGGGAAGGACATATTCCGTTAGCCTGTACGCCTTCTTTTGAAAGCGCTGCGCCTGTTGTTGGTTTTTCTGATCCTGCGGAAACGGAGTTTGAATTTGATAATTCGGTTACCCGAATATTCGAATCTCCGCGAGTTACCAAGCCCTATACAGAAGCACAATGGAACGCAATTTATGAGCTAGGGTTTGAGGTTGAAAAAGAATTGCAAGCAGGCGATGTGCGCCTTACGATGGGAGGGGAGCCGACTTTCGTTTCTATAGATGATATGGAATCAGACCAGTGGAATACTGCTGCAGACGGTCCTGAAAAGCGAAAACTTTCTGAAGGACTTTCTAAACGCTTGCTGCATAAATTTGGTCAGGGTGGAATGTTTCACCACGCACAAGGAAAATGGTATCCCGGCGAGCCTATTCCACGTTGGTCTATAGGTTTACATTGGCGTAAAGACGGCATTCCTATCTGGAAAGACGAGTCGCTTATGGCTTCTTTCAATGAGGAATATGATTTGCCGGAAGGAGTCACAAAGACTTTTCTGCAAGAATTGGCGCTTAATCTTGGGATCCGTTTAGAGTACATTACTCCCGCCTATGAAGATGTATTTTATTTTATGTGGGAAGAGGGGAGACTTCCAGTAGATGTTGATCCCTTAAAAGGCGATGATGTAGCGACTTCTGTGCGCAATCGCCTCAATAAAGTTTTAGAACAAGGATTGGATAAGAAAATCGGTCACGTGATGCCGTTGGCCAATATTCAAGGAAAATGGGTTACGAGTCCGTGGCGTTTCCGTAGAAATCATCTTTTTCTCATTCCGGGGAATTCACCGGTAGGTTTGCGTTTACCGCTTAATTCGTTGATCGAAGAACCCGATGTACCCACACAGCCCATTGCAGATCCTGATCTTTTTGACAAACGGAAGCCTTTTGGCCCATACGGTGAAGCTTTAGAAAAACGTAAAGCCGCTGAAAAACCTAAAAAGAAAAACGGGAAAGTTGATCATAATGCAGATAAGAAAGAAAAGAATCCGTTTGCACGCACCGCGATTTGTGCTGAAGTTCGGGATAAAAAACTTTATTTATTTCTTCCGCCTTTAGACAATGCCGAAACTTTTATTGACTTAATGGCTTCTGTGGAAGCTGCAGCAAAAAAGCTCAATGTTCCTGTATTGATCGAAGGTTATGAGCCGCCACGAGATAATCGTCTTGAGGTGTTGAAGGTAACGCCAGATCCCGGAGTTATTGAAGTGAATGTACATCCGGCGAAGAACTGGGACGAACTTACTAAAAATACGCTCACGTTGTATGAAGAGGCTAAAAAGAGCCGTTTGGGTACCGAAAAATTTATGCTCGACGGAAAACACACCGGCACCGGTGGTGGAAACCACGTGACCTTAGGCGGTGTCACTCCGGCTGATAGTCCGTTGTTGCGCCGACCAGATTTGTTGCGCAGCTTGCTTACGTTTTGGCAACATCACCCCGGACTTTCCTATTTATTTTCCGGGGGATTTATCGGTTCAACGAGTCAGGCGCCACGAGTTGATGAAGGTCGTCAGGAAAATTTATACGAACTGGAAATCGCATTCAATCAAATTCCGGAGGATGAAGATGTACCGTTTTGGTTGACCGATCGATTATTCAGGCATTTACTTACTGATATTACCGGAAACACGCATCGCGCAGAGTTCTGTATCGATAAATTATATTCGCCAGATTCGTCTTCCGGAAGATTAGGAATTCTTGAATTACGCGCGTTTGATATGCCACCACACGCACAAATGAGTTTAATGCAAATGTTGCTCGTGCGCACACTGGTTTCCTGGTTTTGGAATGAACCTTACAAACATAAACTTACCCGTTGGGGCACACAGTTGCACGATAAATTCCTGATGGAGCATTATGTGCGAGAAGATATTAAGGACATTGTTGAGCAGCTTAATGCGGCAGGATATCCATTCAAATTAGATTGGTTTGATCCGTTTTTTGAATTCCGTTTTCCTCTGTATGGTTTAGTTGATATCAAAGATATGCAGGTAGAATTGCGTGCCGCGATAGAACCTTGGAATGTACTGGGAGAAGAAATGACCGGTGGCGGGACTTCGCGCTACGTAGACTCATCTCTAGAACGTGTTCAGATCAAAGTTTCAAACTTTAATGATGAGCGCTATGTGTTGACCTGCAACGGCGTGAAAGTACAATTAAGCAATACCGGTGTCAAAGGAGAATATGTTGCCGGTGTACGTTATAAAGCTTGGCAACCGTGGTCTGCTTTGCACCCTACAATTCCTGTAGATACACCATTGGTTTTTGATATTGTTGATTTGTGGAATCAGCGCTCTATTGGAGGTTGTACGTATTTTGTATCACACCCGGGTGGACGCAATTATGAGACATATCCTATAAACAGCTTAGAAGCAGAATCTAGAAGAATCAATCGTTTTTGGGATATTGGTCATACGCAAGGCAATTTGGTTTATACTGAAAAAGAGCCCGATACCAAGCTTGCAGGCCGAACTTTAAAATCAACTTCTTCAGAAAAAACATTTAATTTTAAAGAAATTCCTGTAAATCCAGAATTCCCACATTTACTAGATTTGCGAAAGAAATAATTATTTACAACCCTGAATATGACTGTGGCTACTAATGCTTGGTTTACCAAGTATTTTACAGATTATACCTACGACGAGATGTTTACCCCAGATCTCAGCGTTAAGGAAGATTGGCAGGAGCTTTTAGAGAACTTTAAGCGCATAGGTATTGACGGCTTAACACAACGTCAAAATGATATCAATTGGCTGCTGGAAGAAAACGGGGTTACGTATAATGTGTATAACGATCCCAACGGGCTTAATCGCCCTTGGAATCTTAATGTTGTTCCTTTTATCCTTAAAGCGAACGAGTGGCAAAAAATTGAAAAAGGCCTTAAACAGCGCGCACACCTACTCGATCTTGTTCTTAAAGATATTTATGGCGAGCGTAAGTTGATCAAAGAAGGTATTGTACCTCACGAAGTGATCTATGGACATCGCGGATTCCTACGGCAATGTGATAAAATTCAGTATAAAATTGATAAGCATTTATTGCTGTATGCCGCAGATTTAGCTCGAGGTACCGATGGCAGAATGTGGGTGGTGAATGATCGTTCTCAAGCACCATCAGGAATGGGGTATGCTCTTGAAAATCGCTCTACGGCAAACCGCGTTCTTGCCGATATTTTTGGCGAAATGAACATCAAGCGACTTTCAGAATTTTTTAAAGAATTCAACGAGCTGTTGCTTGAGGCTTCTCCCGATAAAGTTGAAAATCCCAACATTGTTATTCTTACTCCGGGCTCGCATAACGAGACTTATTTTGAACACGCCTATTTAGCTTCATTTCTAGGATATCCTTTGGTTCAGGGGAATGACTTGGTCGTTCGCGACGGATTTCTGTTTATGAAATCGCTTAAAGGATTGAAGAAAGTACACGTGGTTTTGAGACGAGTGGATGATATTTTTACAGATCCACTTGAGTTACGTGAAGACTCTCATCTTGGTGTTGCGGGATTACTGGATGTAGTGCGTAGACAGAATGTAGCGGTGGTGAATCCCATAGGAAGTGGCGTTTTAGAAAACCCGGGGCTTATTCCTTTTATGCCGGCTATTTGCAAATATTTTTTAAAGGAAGATTTACAGTTGCCTCAAATTGCGAGTTGGTGGTGTGGTCAGGAGAAAGAGAAAGACTATGTGCTGAAGAATTTAGCAAACCTCGTCATTAAGCCGATTGATCGAACCAATCGCGAACATATACATTTTGGATCTCAGATGTCTACCGAAGAGCTTGAAGCACTTCGGAAAGAAATTTTAAAGAAGCCTTATCATTTTGTTGCTCAGGAACGCATCAGTTTTTCTACAGCGCCCAACTATTCAAAAGGAACTTTTGAACCGCGTAATATGGTCGCTCGTACGTTTACCATTGCAGGAAAAAGTGGCTACAATGTGATGCCGGGCGGATTGGTGCGTGTCGCTCCGGAACGTGGAAAACTAAGGGTTTCTAATCAACGTGGGGGAACCAGTAAAGATTTTTGGATCATTGGAGATCTTAAAAGTGAAGAGACGGCAAATTATAGTTGGAATCGCAGATCTGCCGTTTCGGTAAGCGGTCTTGATGATCTACCGAGTTTGACTGCGGAAAATTTATATTGGGCTGGTCGTTATGTGGGACGCACTTTAGTAAATGCACGTTTTTTACGAATGGTCTTAAAACAGATGAATGCTCCTGAAGCCGAATCTAATCAACAAACCTGCTCGGTTAAAATGAATATCCTCTATAAGGCTGTTACCCAAATGACCGGTACCTATCCCGGCTTTATGGAGAAAAGTAAGAACGGCACCTACGCGATGGACAATCCGCTGAAAGAAATGATGGCGGTAGTTCTTGACCGAAATAAAATAGGAAGTCTAGCTAACTCAATGATGATGTTCAGCAATTCCTATTATTCCATAAGGAATTTGTGGAGTAGTGATATGTGGCGGGTTTTTGAAAATATTCAAAAATTGTGGCGCAATCTGGAAAATGAAAAGCAGATCACCGTCAATAAAATGATCAAAACCCTTAATCAATTGATTACGCGTTTGATTGCTTTTATGGGACTTATTGAAGAAAGCATTATGGTGGACCAAGGTTTATTGCTTTATTTTATTGGTCTTCAGTTAGAGCAAAGTATGCTTACAATAACCAAATGTCGCTCACTTTTGGTGATCAAGCAGTCTGGGCAAACAGAATATGAAGTGCTTGAGTCGTTGTTGAGCAGTCACGAAAGTTTAAATATTTATCGTTACAGCTACAGGTCTTACATACGCGTAGAACCTGTGATCAGCTTGTTGCTAATGGATTTGAAATACCCGAGATCATTGGCTTTTCAGCTGGGAAGATTACAAAAAGATATAGCTCGTTTGCCACATTCTCAAAAGTCAGACGCCCTTATGGATTATGAGAAAAAAGTTTTTGAAGCATTTTCAAAATTACGTTTGGCAAGTTCCGAAGCACTCGCACAAACACAAGACGATCAAGGCAACATACGAGAGCATCTTGATGCACTTTTAGAAAGCTTAAGTGACTTATTATTTTCAGCCTCACAATCAATTTCAAATACTTACTTCAACCATACGTATAAGCAGAGTCAATTGGTTGATCAAAACTTTCCGCTCTAATGCTATATTCGGTAACGCATACCACAAAGTACGATTATGATGCTCCTGTGAGCTATTGTCATAATATCGCTGTTTTAAAACCGCGACGCTCACTAGGGCAGGAGTTGCTAGAATACAAGATGGCGATTACACCCGAAGCCGATGAAGTCTCTGAGCGCGTTGATTTCTTCGGAAATTACATCACTCGTTTTTCCATTCAGAAAGAACATAGGCAGTTGAAAGTGACCACAACCAGCAAATTGCGCAGGGAATATGAGCAGTTTAAAACAGACTTTAGGTCAGATAAATGTACACGTGTTACGCTAGATCAGGCCAAAGAAAATCTTTTAAAAACTGAAATTGAAATATTAGAGGCTAAGCAGTTTGTCTTAGATTCTATTTTTATCAATAAAACCGGTGAAGCGGTTGAAAAATATGCTCGCGAAAGCTTTAAATCCAATCGTTCAGTATTTGAAGCTGCCGAGGAATTGATGCAGCGTATTTATACTGATTTTGATTTTGTTTCAGGGTTCACCAGTGTTTCTACGCCAATACATGAAGTGATGGAAGAACGTAAGGGCGTTTGTCAGGATTTTGCGCAAATCGCTATTGCGTGTATTCGATCTATAGGGCTGCCCGCACGTTACATCAGTGGATACATAGAAACCTTACCACCTCCGGGCCAAGAAAAATTAATTGGAGCCGATGCATCTCATGCGTGGTTCTCTATTTTTATCCCGGGTTTTGGGTGGGTAGATTTTGATCCTACCAATAATCAAATCCCCGGCGACCAGCATCTGGTCGTAGGTTGGGGAAGAGATTATTATGATGTTCCTCCTTTAAAAGGAGTAGTTTATGGTAGTGGAAAAAGTCAACTTTCAGTCGAAGTTGATATTGCACGTGTTGTTTAAACAGCAGCAAGATATTTTAGGAAACACATACTGCCGCCTACGCCGCTGTATTGCCCATAATTAGGAATAACATCATATTCCCGTTTTTTGTAAAGTGCAATTGCCGGCGGTTGAAAAATTCCGGTTTCAAGTACACACTTTGTGTAACCTATTTCACTTGCCCAGTTTTCTAAAGCTTCAAGAATAGCACTCGCATAACCGCGTTTGCGGTACAAAGGCTTGGTGTACATTCTTTTGATCTCTACGCTTTTAGGACCGTATTCCCTAAAGGAACCACAGGCTACCGGAATTCCACTGTCGTATGCGACAATGACATTTTTTATTCGGTCTAATGCATTAAATTGATTGTAAAATGCGTGATCAGCACCGTCTGTAACTTTGAGGGTTTGATCAAGTTCTTTTACCATTTTTAAGAAATCGGCATTTTTTGAGTCGGTACGTACAAGATTTAGCATATTTCGTAAATGTGTTTGGTTGGTAGTTGAACTTGAAAGATACGGTTCTCTTGTACTTTTTAAAACTTTTGAAGGAAGTATTTGTTAGAGATTTTTTAACTAAAGTCTTTGTGCTGCCTAAATGCTGCTTGCCAAACAATAACGCAAAAAAATAGCCTGCCTTTTAAGACAGACTTTTTTAGTACTAAAAAATTATAGATACCACCATTGTAAATGGCATCCAGATCAAGTTTACTTTAAAGGTTCGAGTTCGCCAACGGCCAAACCCAAACTGTTGAGTTCATTTTTGATGCGCTCATAAACGCTTGGTTTTGCATAGTCGACCGCAATGATTTGTTCTTTGAGATTGATCTCCAAAACACGCACTTCCATAATCCTATTGAGACATCTATTGATCACTTCTTGTGAACCTTTGAAGTTTTGATTTGCGATTTGGAGCGTAGCTTTCATAAGATTGTTGTGGTTTAGATCAGACTTGGGCTTTTAAAATTACAACAAGAATTTGTAGGAATTACTAATCAAAAGCTCAAAATCTACTGATTAACAATATTTTAGTGTTAAATTTTTTAACTAAACCGGTTTAGGGAATTTAAAAATGTATGTGTTTATTTTACACTAAAGGATTTTTCCTGCTAAGTAGCGCTGTATAGCATAGACATCAATTTGCTTATTAAACTTCTTACTTACGCTAGGAACATTTTCGCTAGAGATCCAGATTTTCAATTCAGCATCTAAATCAAAAGTTCCGGCGGTTTCTAAAGAAAAGCGAGAAATATTCTTGTAAGGCAAACTTTTATATTCGGTTTTTCTTCCTGTAAGTCCTTGTTTATCTACAAGGATTAGCCGTTTAGAAGTAAAAATGAAGACGTCTCTGAGCAGCTGAAATCCAACTTCAATATGTTCTCTTTCTGTAAGCAAGCGATCGTATTTCTTGGTAAGGTCTTCTAAAGACATTTCGCTGGCATTCCCTAATATTCTATCAATGATACTCATGGTTCGTTTAAATTATGTTATCAGGAGTATAAGAAAGGCAGTCTGCAATCTCCTAGGGAATGGCTTGTTTAACAAGCATTTAATAAAGCTTACTTAGTTTATACTAGTAACAAGTATTTACGCATAAAAAAAGCCCCCAAGAGGGAGCTTTTTGAAGATTATTAGGAGACAATTATTAGAAGGCGTTAGCCACTAAATGCTCGTAAAGTTCTTGTCTTCCGCTCAATGGGGTAGGCTCACCACTTTTTCTTCCTATTTCACTAAGTTGCTCAAGGCTTAAAGTACCGTTTTCAAACTTGGCTCCATTTCCGCCATCAAAAGAGGCGTACCGTTCTTTACGTAAGGTGCTATATGATGTGTTTTGCAATAGATGATCTGCAGCGATCAGGCCACGTGCAAAGGTGTCCATCCCGGCGATGTGTGCTATAAATTTATCTTCAAGGTCAATCGAGTTGCGACGCACTTTGGCATCAAAATTTATTCCGCCGCCTTGAATACCACCGCCTTCAAGAATGACTAGCATGGCTTGTGTAACTTCAAAAACATCTATCGGGAACTGGTCTGTATCCCAGCCGTTTTGATAATCTCCGCGATTGGCATCGATACTTCCTAACATGCCTGCATCTACAGCAACTTGTAATTCGTGCTCAAACGTATGACTTGCCAGAGTTGCATGATTCACTTCAATATTCAGTTTAAAGTCATCTTGCAAACCATATTTGTTGATGAAGCCAAGACTTGTTGCAGCATCAAAATCATATTGATGCTTGGTTGGTTCCATAGGTTTTGGCTCGATAAGGAAATTTCCTTTAAAACCTTGTTTGCGGGCATAATCTCTAGCCATGGTAAGAAATTGTGCTAGGTGATCTTGCTCGCGTTTCATATTGGTATTCAAAAGACTCATATAGCCTTCACGACCACCCCAGAACACGTAGTTCTCACCACCCAATTCAAGTGTGGCATCTATGGCTATTTTCAATTGAGCGCCGGCATAGGCCACCACGTCAAAATTAGGGTTGGTTGCTGCGCCATTCATATAACGCGGATTACTAAAGAGGTTTGAAGTTCCCCATAAAAGCTTGATGCCGCTTTCTTGCTGTTTTGTTTTTGCATAGTCAACAACCGCTGCAATGCGCTTTTCAAATTTGGCGAGATCAGGCGTTTCATCTACAAGATCTACATCATGAAAACAATAATACGGCAAGCCCAGCTTGGTCATAAATTCAAAAGCTGCATCCATTTTATCTTTAGCACGAGCCACAGGATCAGGATTGGCATCCCAGGCAAAAGTTTCGGTAGGAGCACCAAACGGATCTCCGCCTTTATTGTTGAGCGTATGCCAATAAGCCATCGCAAAGCGCATATGCTCTTTAAGTGTTTTTCCTGCGACTACTTTATTTTCATCGTAGTATTTAAAAGCAAGAGGATTATCGCTTTCTTTTCCCTCAAATTTGATCGGGTCTATGTTTTTAAAATAGGTGCTCATTAATCTAGTATTTGAATATTCTTTTTCCAGGTTTGATATAAATTAGTGTAGTGTTCTTTCAATGCTGATTGAGGTTCCTGAGTGCTTAACAATTCTAGTCCTTGTGCAGCTTCATCCAGACTTTTATAAAATCCGTAGCCATAAGCAGCGCCACGGGCAGCACCTTCAGCACCATTGGTTTCGTACAGTTCTAAGGAAGTCTGCGTAGTATTCACAAAAATCTCTCTAAATACCGGACTTAAAAATAAATTGGCTTTTGTTGCTTTTACAGAAGTACCACCGGCACCAATTTGCTGCATCACCTCAAAGCCATAATTCATTGCATATACAATACCTTCACAAGCCGCACGAACCATATGCGTAGCTGCGTGCCTGTTGAAATCTAAATTTTGCAGACCGCTAAAGGATTTTTTATTGTTAAAAATGCGTTCAACACCATTGCCAAAAGGGTAGAAGTGTAAGCCATCACTACCCGGGCCTACTTTTGCCGCTTGTGCATTTAGGAAGTCGTAGGAAAGCAATTCATCTTTTCCGGTGGAGAGCATTTTACGCAACCATTGGTATAAGATCCCAGAACCATTAATGCATAATAAAACACCGTTGCGTTTCTGAGCTTCCGTGTTGTTTACGTGCAAAAAGGTGTTGATACGGTTTTCTGCATCAAAAACATCTTGATCGGTCACCGAATAGATCACTGCCGAAGTTCCCGCAGTAGTAGCGATTTCTCCGGGTTTGTTGACGTTAAGTGCAAGCGCATTGTTGGGTTGATCTCCGGCTCTGTAAGTGATTTCTACATTTTTTGAAAGTCCTAAAGCTTCAGCGATTTTAGGAGCAATAGTCGCTTGATGACTAAAATTAGCAACGATCTCCGGAATTACCGCACGCGGAAGGTCTAAAGCCTCGAGTACTTCTTCGGCTAGAGCATTCTTTTTAAAGTCCCAGAGTGCAGCTTCAGAAAGGCCAGATTTACTGGTTTGTGCTACTCCAGAAAATTTAGCTGCCAGATAATCTCCGGGCAACATCATATGTGCAATTTGATCAAAAAGTTGAGGTTCGTTTTCTTGAACCCATTTCAACTTAGAAGCGGTAAAATTCCCCGGACTTTGTAGAACCCGGTCTTGAAAAAAGCTTGCTCCTTTTTCCTGATAGTATTTTTCACCTATAGAAGCAGCACGACTATCACACCAGATAATAGACGGGCGCAGCACATTTAAATCTTTATCGGTAAGCACGAGGCCGTGCATTTGATAAGAAATACCAATGGCTTTGATCTGTTTAAGATCGATACCTTGATTGCCTAGTTTTTTGATGCCGTTACACGTGTATTCCCACCATTTTTCGGGATGCTGTTCTGCCCAGCCACTTTGAGGTGCATCAATGCGCATTTCTTGATCAGGAACCGAAGAACTGGCTACCGATTTGCCGGTATTGGCATCAAGAACGGCTAGCTTGATCGATGAGCTGCCCAAGTCGATTCCTAAAAAATACATAAGCGTTTAAATTAAATCTCTTATTTTAGTCCAATGGACAACTTATAGTTTTTATGACTACAAGTATACATATAAAAATATAATTATCACAATACCCATTAAAACTATCTCGTCATTAGCGATTGAGAACCAGAATTATGACAAAACAAAATGAAGCGACCATACTCGATAGTATAACCATTGATTGCGTGATTTTTGGTTTTAATCAAGGAACCTTAGAAGTACTTTTGGTCAAGCATGCTGATGGAATAAGCAAGGATAAATGGGGCCTTCCGGGAGGATGGATCTTTACCGATGAAAGTACAGACGCTGCTGCAAATAGGTTGCTGTTGGAGCTTACCGGGATAAAAGATGTTTATCTAGAACAGCTGCGTGCCTTTAGTGAACCCGATCGTTTTCCTTTGTCGCGAGTGATCACGGTAGGGTATTATGCTTTGATCAAAAAGGAAGATTGGACTGGTTTAAAGCCTGGTGCAACCGCGTCTGAAGTGGGCTGGTTTAAGGTTTCTGAAGTGGAGACGCTTATTTATGATCACTTGCATATTCTGGGGGTCGGATTGCGCAGGTTACGTCGCCGAATTAAACAGGAACCTATAGGTTTTAACCTTTTGCCTGAAAAATTCACACTGCTTCAGTTGATGCATTTGTATGAAGAAATTTTAGGCTACGAGATGGATAAACCCAACTTTAGAAGAAAAATTTTAAGAATGAATTTACTCACTGCACTTGACGAAAAGCAAAAAGATGTATCGCATCGTGCAGCAAAACTGTATAAATTCAACCCGGATACCTATCAAAAGTTGATAGAAAAGGGATTCAATTTTGAATTTTAAACCTAAAAAAAGCCGCAATTATTTAATTACGGCTTTAATTTTTATAAGCATTTATTTTTATTGCCATCCACCACCAAGACTGCGGTAGAGCTCAATGTTTGCAATTAGAATTTGCTTTTTGGTATTGATTTCATTCAGTTCACTTTCTAAAGCGTCGCTTTGAGCCGTGATCACTTCCAAGTAGTTTGCGAAGCCACCTTTGAACAGGAGCGCGGCGTCTTTAAGTCCTTTCTGAGTAACTTCAATACGCTCTTGCGCGATTTTATATTCTTCGGTGAGTTTGTTGATTCGGGTTAGCGAATTTGAAACGTCTTCAACAGCACCGATCAAATTATCTTTAAACTCCAATTGCGCGATCTCCCGTTCTGAAAGTGCCACTCGATAATTGGTCTTAAGTTTTCTATTATTGAAAATAGGCTGAAAGATAGAACCGTTAAGCAATGTAAAAGCTGAACTTACCGGATCAAAGAAATTCTCTAACTGAAATGAATTCAATCCCAATCCTGCACCGATGGACAGCGAGGGATATTTTAAAGCTTCGGCAACACCGGTACGTGCGTTTTGAGCGATGAGTTCATATTCTGCCATCGCAACATCTGGACGATTTTTAATCAATTCTAAAGGAACACCGGTCTTATATTTTTTCTGAAATTCTATATCATCAAGATCTGCGTTGAGCTCGATGGGACGTGGAGATCTTCCTAAAAGTCGGTTTAATTTATTTTCTTGTACCGTGTACGCGCGTTCTAATTGCGGAATAAGAGACTGCGCTTTTAACTGCTGTGATTTGGTTTGCTGAAGCGCCAGGGAAGTGGTTTCGCCTGCATCGTATTGCAGTTTTACTATATTGTACGTACTATCATTAAGCGCATAGTTTTTCTGTGCTACTTCAACCTGAGACTTCAACATTATTAAATTATAATAGGTCGAAGCAACTTCTGCGATCAATTCGGTTTGTACAACTTTTTTAAACTCTTGAGACTTCATAAAGTCGGCACGCGCTGCTTCCTTTTGCCATCTCAATTTTCCCCAGATATCCAGCTCCCAATCGGCTTGCAATGCAGTGGTGTACTCTAAGCGTTCTGTATATAAACTTCCCGGTACATTTTCTCCGTGATTGCGTCTCGCACGGTTAGAACCGTAATTGTTATAATTCTCTGAGTAATACTCTCTTCTAAAACCTGCCGGAGTTGCATTAACCGATGGTAAAAAGTTGGCCTTAGATTGGGATAAATATTCCATCCCAATATCCATATTGCGCATCGCTTTTTGCAAATTGATATTATTAACAAGAGCTGTGTCTATAAGAGAAATCAACGTGCTGTCTTCAATAAATTCTCTCCACGGAATATGCGACATCATCAAGCTGTCCCGACTGATTGCCGCTTCGGCTAATGAATCGTTCAGAACAGAATCTTTTACGTAGAATTCTTCAGAAACATCATCAAATTGAGGGCGCTCATATTTTTGTCCCACCTTACAACTACCAAGTATTAAAAGTATCAGCAATATCAAGCTTGCGCCGAGATATCGGCTTATATTCGGCTTTCTTTTTATGGTGTTTATATTAATCGTTTTCATAGTGGTTAGGTTAGTTTTCTTCTTCAATTTCTTTATCTCCGTAGCGCTCTAAGTTGTACTTATCGTGCAACATCTGGAAGATGTATGCCATCACAGGAATTACAAAAATTCCTAAAACAATACCACCTACCATTCCGCCGGCAGTACCAATACTCACCGAGTGATTACCTTGAGCTGAAGAACCTTCAGCAAACATCAACGGTACAAGTCCTACAGTAAATGCAAGCGAGGTCATAATAATAGGTCTGATACGCAACGCACTGGCTTCAAGTACGGCATCAAAGGCGTTTAAGCCTGCACGTCTTTTTTGAGCAACAAACTCTACAATAAGAATGGCGTTTTTAGCCAAAAGACCAATCAACATGATGATCCCAATTTGTACATAAATGTTGTTGTCAAGTCCGGCTAAATTAATCGCGGCAAACACACCAAAAATCCCAACAGGCAGCGATAACATTACCGCTAGCGGAAGTAAGAAACTTTCATACTGGGAGGCCAGAATAAAGTATACCAGAAGAATGATGATGATAAATACAATCATAGTGTCTCCACCAGAATTTTTCTCTTCCAGACTCATACTGGTCCACTCATAGCTCAAACTTGCTGGCAGTTTTTCACTGGTCAATTCTTCGATCTTTTTCATCACGTCACCGGTACTGTATCCTTTAGCCGGTGTCACATTGATCTTTGCAGCGTTATACAGGTTGTAACGGTTTACGACCTCAGGACCATAAGCTTGCTCTAAACGCACGATCGTGTTTACAGGCACCATTTCACCTTTATTATTCTTTACAAAAATGCTATTGAAAGACTCCGGCGATTCTCTATAAGGAATATCGGCCTGCATATACACACCATATTGTCTGCTAAAGCGGTTGAAATCACCCGGCTGTACACGACCAAAATAGGACTGCACCGTAAACATCATGTCTTTTACGCTAACACCTAAAGCCTTTGCTTTTTCGTAGTCGATCTTGAGACGATACTGTGGGAAATTTGGATTAAAAGAGGTAAACGCATTGTCAACTTCTTTCTGATTACTCAGTGTATTGATGAATTCATTTACGATCTGACCGAACTCTCCCAAATCACCGTCGGAGCGATCTTGTAACATAAACTGAACACCATCAAAGTTACCAAACCCTTGTATCGTAGGTCTTGGATACATATTGAAATCGGTCTCTGGTATTTGCTCTAGTTTCTTCAGAAGGTTTTTGATGACCTCTTGAATGTCTTCAATTTCTCCACGATCTGCTGCATGTTTTAGCTGAACATATCCTAAACCTGAAGACGGACTGTTAGCATTATCTACAACATTAAAACCAGAAACAGTATTCACGCCTTTCACGGCAGGATCTAATTGAAGAATAGAATCTGCTTTTCTTAGCGCAGCATTTGTTCTGTGCAGTGAAGAACCTTCTGGCATTTTCATGGAGAAAATCAAGAAGTTATCATCTTCAGTTGGGATAAAGGCGCTAGGCGTAATTCGCGAAAGAAAAATGGTAGCGACAATAATTGCTGCCAGAGCACCTACGCCTATCCATTTATGGTTCAAGAACCAACGTACAA
Source organism: Leeuwenhoekiella blandensis MED217 (assembly GCF_000152985.1). Taxonomy (GTDB): domain Bacteria; phylum Bacteroidota; class Bacteroidia; order Flavobacteriales; family Flavobacteriaceae; genus Leeuwenhoekiella; species Leeuwenhoekiella blandensis. The sequence goes on from NZ_CH672395.1 coordinate 1,440,281, forward strand.
CATTGAGGTATTTGTCTGTAAACTTATCAAAACCACTGTCAAACTTACGCAGTCCTTTCCGCTTTGCTACTTTAGCCTTACGCACCTGACGCAGCTCTGAAACCGTTTTGGCCATTCCGCGTTTTTTCTTGTCACGCTTTTTCTTTCCGAAGAAAATCTTGGTCAATACCGGAGTAAGCGTCAATGCATTGATTGCAGAAATTAAAACCGCAAAAATGATCGTATAGGCAAACTCCTGATAAAATACTCCCACAGGACCACTCAAGAAAGCGACGGGTAGAAATACGGCAGCAATTACCACTGTAATAGAAATAATCGCACCTGTAATTTCGTCCATCGCGGCAGAAACTGCTTTGCGGGCAGAAAGGCCGTGATGCGTCATTTTCTCGTGAATAGCCTCCATTACTACAATCGCGTCATCTACCACAATACCAATGGCAAGTACCAACGACAACATACTGAGTACGTTCATCGAAGCGCCAATAATATTTAGGAAGAAAAACGTTCCTAAAAGGGAAACCGGAATTGAAATAGCTGTAATAATGGTTGCTCTAAAGTCCTGCAGGAATATAAATACTACAATAAAAACCAGAATAAATGCCTCTACAAGCGTGTGCATCACCTGGCTCATCGATTCATCGATTTGATCTCTTACACTGTAAGTAATCTCATAATCGATGCCTTCGGGGAATAATTTTTTCTGTTCTTCAAGTATCTCTCTAATGCGTTCATCAATGGTTTTAGCATTTGCACCATTCATTTGCACAATATCGATCGTTACCGAAGGTTTTCCGTCTAGTCGGTTTTCACTGGTATAGTTTGACGCACCAAACTCGATACGCGCAACATCTTTAAGGCGCAGTTGGGCACCATCTTCATTGGTTTTAATGACAAGATTTTCATATTCTTCAATCTCGCTGAAACGCCCGTCATACTTCATTACAATTTCAAAAAGCTCATCTGAATTTTCACCGAATTTACCCGGTGCAGCTTCAAAGTTTTGATCTTTTACCTGATTGTAAACCTCTCTTGGAGTAAGGTTATATGAAGCCATTTTTTGTGGATTCAACCAAATACGCATCGCGTAATCCCGCTGACGTAAGATGGAAGCTTCGGCTAGACCTTCGACACGTTTAAGCTCGCGACGAATATTAATTCTTGTATAAGCATTAAGGAAGGTCTCATCATAGGTAGAATCTTTACTGAAGATATTGATCGTCATGATACTACCTTTCATTCTTTTAGTAACCGAAATACCGGCTTCAGTTACCTCTGGCGGAATTTTTTCAGTAATCACTGAAATCCGGTTTTGAATGTCTACCGCTGCCTGATCGGGATTGGTTCCCGGTTTGAAGTAAATGGTAACTCGACCACGACCAGAGTTGGTCGCTGTGGAGTTGGCATAGGTCATATTTTCTGTACCATTAAGCGCTTCCTCGATAGGTAATAAAACAGATTTTGCTACCGTTTCGGCATTACCACCAGGGTAATATACCGCCACACTTACACTGGGAGGAGCAATTTCAGGAAAACGTTCAACGGGTAAGGAAGTGATACTAGCGGCTCCCGCAAGTACCAATACTATTGTGATCACCAGCGTAAAAACCGGCTTTTTTATAATCTTTTTAAACATAGGTTAGCTGTTTCGGTATTAGACTTAATACGAAATAAGAACTCTTAAAATGTGTCTAGGATGTTATAGACTGCTGGTAAGCTGGCCTCTCTGTATAGGTTTAACCTTGATGCCAGAAGCCAATTTATCTAATCCCGAAACCACGATGCGATCTTTAGGAGATAAACTTTTGGAGTCTACGATATAGTTATCACCAGAACGTCCTTTTGTGATGATCTCACGACGTTGTGCAACATTGTTTTCGTCTAGGATAAAAACGAATTTCTTATCCTGAATAAAGGTTGTAGCACTTTGTGGAACGAGAATCGCAGATGGGTAAATCTCTTCCATCAAGATTTTACCGGTGTTACCAGAGCGTAGTAAGGTGTCCGGATTATTGAATTTTGCTCTTAAAGTAATCGAACCTGTAGAACGATCAATTTGACCAGAGTTCGCATCAATCTTACCACCGTGCTCGTAAATAGAACCATCAGCCAGAACTAATTTAACTTGATCGTTTACCTTGTTTTTCTTTGAAGTTTTGTCATTTTTAGCACGCTCAAAATAGAGGTAGTCAGACTCACTCATAGAAAAATACACATAGATATCATTTACGTTAGAAAGATTGGTCAAGGGCTCAGAATCTGTTTTCTTAACCACATTACCTATTGATTTTGGTATACGTCCCATAAATCCGTTTACAGGAGCTTTAATTGTTGTGAAATCTAAGTTGATACGCATATTGGCAGCTTGCGCCTGCGCTTGTTGCAAGGATGAAAGTGCCACTTGATAATCTGCTTTAACCGATTTCATACGCACTTCAGAAATCACTTCATTATCAATAAGTGGCTGTAAACGCTCAACGTCGCTTTTTGCTTTTTCTAGTTTAGCTTTTTCAAGATTTACGTTAGCCATCGCATTTTTATAGTCTTCCATATACGGCTGACTATTTATTTTGAATAAAGGCTGTCCTTTTTCAACAAACTCGCCTTCATCAACATATATTTCTTCCAGAATGCCATCAACTTGGGGTCTGATCTCAACAGATTCAACACCTTCTATAGACCCGATGTATTCAAAATTCTTAGCAGCACTGGTTTCTTGTAAGCTGATCACCGGTAATGGCAATCCTTCATCTTCTACCTCTTCCTCTCGGCAAGATGTAAAAGCAGCAAGACAAAGCGCAAGAATGATCGCAAACTTTGTATTGGGGTTATTTAAATAATTCATATTTCAATTTTTTAGGTTTCCACATAATAGTATTCAAGAATGAGACCTAAACGACACTAGGAAGCTGGATGAATCATTTTGTCTTGTTTTATAGGGGTTTAGCGCTTTTTTGAGAAAAAGGAAGTATGGAAACAGCTGTAGAAAAGTGTAGAAATAATCTACACTTTTGTGGAAATTGATCAGGTTGTGAGGCGTAGCTCTTGACTAAGATGTTAAGAATACTGCTTGAAGAACATTGATAGGAATAAGACTGATTTCTTTGATCGTAGCTTCTTTTAAAATTGTGCCAATCCCAAAACCCCAGAATCATTAATAATTCCTTAACGTTTATCTGATTCTTACCCTAAGAGCGACGTTTTGAGATAAGATAGTACAGAGGGGCAACCTAAATTTTAAACGCTGTTAAAGATTTCGTAAAACTCAAAAGTTTACATATAGTCAAAATATGACAAAATTTGTGATTAATTATTTACTAATATTAATAATTGATCCAAGCAATGAAAAAACTAATTTATGTAACACAAATTACGCTGTTCTTTTTGGCTACTGTGCTGTTCGCTCAGGATAGGTCGCTTCAAGGTACGGTGACAGACACTAACGGAATGCCACTTCCCGGGGCAAGCGTTGTGGTTAAGAACACTACTGTAGGTGTGGTAACCGACTTTGATGGAAACTTTACTATAGCTATTCCTGAAAATGAAAATCTACTTGAAGTAACCTTTATGGGATTCAAATCTCAGGAAGTAGATATAACCGGAAAATCAGAAATTACGATCGTATTGGAAGAGGATGCTCAAAGTCTTGATGAGGTTGTAGTAACAGCCTTAGGGATTAAGCGATCTACCAAAAAACTAGCATACGCTGTACAAAAAGTAGAAGGAGATGATCTCGCTGAGGCTAAGGAAACCAATGTTGTAAACTCATTATCTGGTAAAATGGCCGGTGTACGGGTTACCGGCGGTAACAGCGGAGTAGGTTCAAGTTCGCAGATCATCATTCGTGGTGAAAACTCTTTAAACCCAAGTCCTAACGCTAATTCCCCACTTTTTGTTGTAGATGGAATTCCTATTAATAACAACGTTAATAATGCCGGTGGAGACGGTAATATGGAAGTAGATTTTGGTAACGGCGCAATGGATATCAACCCTGATGATGTTGAAGAAATGACCGTACTTAAAGGCCCTAACGCAACAGCACTTTACGGTTCGCGTGGTGCAAATGGTGTTGTTTTGATCACTACAAAGTCGGGTAAAGGAACTAAAGGAATTGGCGTTTCTTTTAATCACAATTCTACTTTTGAGACCTTACTTACTTTACCAGAATATCAAAATGAATACGGTCAAGGTTCAAACGGGCAGTTTGCTTTTAATGATGGTGGTCAAAATCGCTCGATAACAGGTGGTGTAAACGATCACGTTGATGAGAGCTGGGGACCTGCACTTAACGGCCAGTTGATTCCGCAGCACGATAGTCCGACGACAAGCGGATTTAGAGCAGGTGATGTCAATTTGAGACCGCGTAATGCTGATGGAACTTTTGCAGATGAGATCATCGCAACGCCATTTGTTGCGCATCCTGATAATATTAGAGACTTTTTTGAAACCGGTTTTACGATGAGTAACAACATCGCGTTAACGGGCGCTAATAAAGACGGAAACTTTAGAGTTTCGTTTACAGATTTAGATAGTGAAAGTATCGTTCCGAATTCAAATTTTAAAAGACGCACTTACGCGATCAATGGTTCGTATAATTTAACCGATTGGTTAAAAGTCACTGCTTCGATGAATTACATCAATTCTAATTCAGACAACCGTCCTAACAATTCCTATGGTACAGAAAACGTGATGTATTTATGGATTTGGTTTGGGCGTCATATCAATATGAATGGTCTTAGAGACTACTGGCAGCCGGGCTTAGAAAACGTGCAACAGTTTAATTATAACTATAACTATCACGACAATCCATTCTTCACGGTATATGAAAATACCAATGCCTTTAACCGTGACCGTGTGATCACTAATATGCGCGCCGATCTTAAACTGGCAGATGGTTTAGATCTTATGTTTCGTACAGGGCTAGACTATTCAAATGAGCTTGATATGCGCAAACGAGCATACTCAACACAGCGTTTTCCTAATGGACAATATCGTGAGGATTATATTTTTGCTCAAGAACAAAATACCGACTTCCTTTTGTCTTACAACAAGGTGCTTACCGAAGATTTAGACTTTGGTATTTCTGTTGGAGCAAACCATCGTGTGGCGAAAAATCGTTATCAGCGTATAAGTGCTAATTCTCTTTCGATTCCTGCAATTTATAACTTCGGAAACGCAGCAGAGCCACTTACGACAAATGATTATGACAGCGAATTTAGAGTAAACAGTGCTTATGCCTTTGGAAATTTAGCCTATAAAAATTATTTGTTTTTAGACCTCACCGCCAGAAATGATTGGTCTTCTACACTTCCTGAAGATAATAACAGTTATTTCTATCCATCTGCAGGTGTAAGTGCTATTCTTTCTGATATGTTTGAAATGCCAGAAGCGATCAGCTTTGCAAAAATTAGAGGAGGTTATGCGGTTGTAGGTAACGATACCAGCCCATACAACCTTGCTGCAACCTATGGTTTTGGTGATACCTTTAACGGATTCTCGAGAGTGTATTCGCCTTCAGAATTAAGAAATTCTGATTTAAAGCCTGAAAAAACCAATTCAATAGAATTGGGTGCAGATGTGCGTTTTTTCAAAAATCGTTTAGGTCTGGATGTAGCCGTATATCAGTCCACGACAAAGAACCAAATTATATCGCTTCCGGTATCTAATACTTCGGGATATAGTTCGCGTGTGATCAATGCGGGTGAAGTTCAAAACCGCGGTTTAGAAATCACCTTAAATGCCACTCCGGTACGTACCGATAATTTCCGATGGAATTCTTCGATCAACTTTACCACAAACAGAGGTGAGGTTAAAGAACTTACAGACGGGCTAGATTTTTACACGATCAAGAGTAACTATTTGACTGTAGGAGCACGAGTAGGCGAGCGCATAGGCGATTTATACGGTACCGGTTTCCGTAAGGTTGAAGATCCTAACAGTCAATATTTTGGTCAGTGGATTATCAATCCAGATTCCGGTCTTCCTATAGTAGATAACGAGTTGAGAAAATTGGGTAATTACAGTCCGGACTTTATGGTTGGTTTCCAGAATAGCTTTCAGTATAAAAATTTCAACTTCAGTTTTCTTTTTGATTGGAGACAAGGAGGAGAATTTCATTCACGCACTGTGGCCATTGGAGGAACTACAGGAATGCTCGATTTTACAGTGCCGGGTAGAGAAACAGGTATTGTAGCGGCAGGTGTTGTAGAAAATGGCGACGGGTCTTACTCACCCAATACACAAAACGTATCTGCTTCAAACTACTATTCGCACGTGTATAACCGTAGTAATGAAGAGAGCTCTATGTTTGACGCAACTTATGTAAAACTAAGAGAGGTAAAACTAGGCTATAACTTGCCTAAGAAATGGTTTAACACTGTGCCGTTTACTTCTGCAACTATTTCGCTTGTAGGTAGAAACCTGGCGTTATGGACAGAAAATGACCACGTAGATCCAGAAAGTATTTCATTCTCAGGAGGCACTATTGTTCCCGGAGTTGAAGATATGGCACTGCCTAGCACGCGCAGTTATGGTGTAAATCTAAATCTAGAATTTTAAGAAAACACACGATGAAAAAACTAACTATCATACAAATTCTTGTACTCGCTTGTCTTTTGATAACTGGCTGTACAGACAATTTTGAAGAAATCAATACCAACCCAAATGCTCCAGAAGCAGTAAGTGCAAACTTGCTTACTTCTACGGTAACTTCAGAAATTACCAGAACGCTTACTCAAGAGGGCTATAGTGACGGTAACACGATCACCCAATTGATGGCAAAAAATAACTTTCCGGGTTTTGCGCAGTTTGATTGGGGAGATCAGGGAATGTGGAATTTTTTCTACGGAATTCTTCCGGAAATCGACGATATTCTAGAGATTTCTCGTGCCGAAGGAACACAGAACAGCACTTATGAGGGTATTGCACTTACGTTGCGTGCGTTGTGTTTTGCAAACCTTACAGATCTCTACGGAAACGTACCCTACGCTGAAGCTTTAGCCGGTCAATCTGAAGGGATTTTTACACCCGTTTACGACAATCAGGAAATGATCTACGACGGTGTTTTGGCAGATCTGGCAGCGGCAGATGCTGCCTTAGCCCAAAATCAAAGCATAAGCGGTGCTTCTGGAGATGTGATTTACGATGGTAACCCTGCACAGTGGAGAAAATTGGCAAACGCCTTAAGATTGCGTTACTTATTACGTATTTCGAAGCAGCGCGATGTGTCTTCAGCGATGCAAGCCATTGTAAATGCAGGAAACTACATCAGCTCTAATTCAGATAATGCAACCTTAACCTATAGCGGAACTTCGAATACAGATTCTTGGCCACAAAGCACCGGTCGTATTGGAGGTTTTGATGAGAAGAGTTTGTGCGATACGGCCTTAGAGTATTTCAACAGATTTAACGATCCTCGATTAGATATTTGGTTTGATCGTAACAGTGATGGAAACTGGGTAGGAATGCCTATCGGTCTAAATCAAGATAACGCACGTGCTTTTGATGATGCAAATAGTCCGAGTCGTTTAGATGTTGATTTGTTTTATTATTCAGCAACAGATGCCGAAGCTTTTATTATGAAAAACTCAGAAGTACAATTCATTTTAGCCGAAGCCGTAGCGCGTGGAATCATAAGCGGTAATGCTGAAGCATTTTATAATGCGGGAGTACGAGCAAGTATGAATTACTGGGGCGTAAACGATGCCGATGTAACGGCGTATTTAGCGCAACCGGCGGTAGCTTATGACGGTTCGTTAGAATTACTATTGACCCAGAAAACCATCGCCCTTTGGAATGTAGATTATCAAGGTTGGTTCAATTACAGAAGAACCGGTTTGCCAGCTTTAGAACCGGGACCAGACAGCCTCAATGGAGATTTGTATCCTGTGCGTTTCTTGTATCCTTCATCAGAGCAAACGTTGAATACCGCCAATTATCAAGCAGCTGTAGGTGCAATGGGGGGAGATAATATCAATGTAAAAGGCTGGTGGGAAACCGGTACCCGTTACTAACCATCAACTTCAAAACTCAGGTTGGGTTGCTCAAGTTTGTTGAGTAACCCTTACCTGTTTTTAGTTTAGATATGAAACAGCTAATTATGAATAAGTTTTTAAAGTTAAGCACTGCGCTCGCTGTGTTGATTTTAGTAGCCTGCGATACAAACGATGAACCAGAACTTGGTATTAAACACCTTGTGGTTATTGGGGTAGATGGGATGAGTCCCAATGGAATTCAAAATGCCAAAACACCGGTGCTGGATAGTCTCATTAAAAATGGAGCATCCACGCTTCAAGCGCGGTCGGTTTTACCTTCGAGCTCAAGTTCTAATTGGGCGAGTATGCTCATGGGCGCAGCTACCGAACAACACGGGATCACTTCCAACGGTTGGGACGTAAACGATTATACACTTCCTGCGGTTGTTTCAGGAGGAGATAGTCGTTTTCCTAGTATTTTCACCTTATTCCACGATCAAAAGCCGGAAGCACACGTTGGCGCCATTTATGATTGGGATGGTTTTGGGAGATTGTACAATCCGGCAGATGTTGATTTTGATATTGATGCAGACCACGAAGATAAAACGACTCAAGAAGCCATCAACTATATCAAAGCGCATAAACCAGACTTTACTTTTATTCATTTGGACCACGTGGACCACGCAGGACATAGTGAAGGTCACGGCAGCGCGAGTTATTATGAAGCGGTAGAAAAGGCCGATCTCCTTATTGGCGATATTATCAAATCGACTCAGGATGCAGGGATTTTTGAGGAAACGGTTTTTATCGTGTCTTCAGATCACGGCGGTCTCGGAAAAGGACACGGTGGTGAATCGCTCGATGAGGTACTTATTCCGTTTATTCTTTATGGAAAAAATGTAAAAAAAGGCTATGCTATCGAAGAGACGGTGTATCAATACGACAATGCCGCGACAGTAGCTTTTATGGCCGGTTTAGAAACTCCGCAAGCGTGGATAGGCAGACCGGTAAAAAGTGCTTTTGTGGGGTATGAGAAACCGGTTTTGAAGTATAAAAAGGTAGAAGCTTTACAAGCACCTCAATTTAAACCACAAAACGGACCCTATGCACCGGCTGGAGGATTGTTTCAAGAGAAGGTTTCGGTGGTTATTAACAATCCTAATGCTTCAGGGAGCATTTATTATACGCTAGATGGAAGTGACCCTAGTGCTAAACATGCGGTAAAATATGATGCGCCGTTTTACGTAGATCAAACCACGCTCGTAAGTGCAATAGTTGTAGAAGAAGGCAAAACCCAAAGCAAAATTGCAGAAGGAAATTATCGTTTTGTTTCCGCTTCAAAAAAGCCAGGGGTGACCTATGCGATCTTTCAGGAAGAACCTTTAAGTGCGCTTCCAGATTTTACCAATAAGAAACCTAAGCTATCGGGAGTTACGATGGAGTTTTCAACTGAAGTTCTTGATGAAATTTCTGAAACAACAAATACCGCACTGGTCTTTACTGCGCAACTGGAGGTTCTGACACCAGGCGAGTATACGTTTTACACGACAAGTGATGACGGAAGCAAGCTTTATGTTGATAACCAACTTGTGGTAAATAACGATGGCGACCACGGTGTGCAGGAGCGAAGTGGCAGCGTATCTATAGCAAAAGGAAAGCATACGCTTAAAATTGAGTATTTTAATGACGGTGGCGGATATTATTTGGATGCCAAATACAAAGGGCCGGGAATTGGTAAACAAATCATTCCTGCAGATAAATTGAGTCAAGACTAAAACATCAGGATGAAAGAAAAGCTTTCAAAAAATGAGATGATAGTAGAAGGGGATATCAACCTTTCGGAAGCCAGAAAAACGTGGCTTAAAGATCAAGTTTCTACCGAAGCTAAAACTTTACTGGAGAAAGATGCCAAGTATTTTATGCATCAGGCTTTATCAACGCCTTGTCTTGATGTTCTGGCAAATGCTCAAGGTGCATTGATCACCAATACTTCTGGTAAGAATTATTTTGATTTCCACGGAAACAACGTGCATCAGTTGGGATTTTCACATCCTAAACTTGTAGCAGCTTTAAAACAACAACTAGATGCGCTTACCTTTTCGACACGACGCTATACCAACAAAACAGCAATAAATTTTGCTGAAAAATTAACCAGTCTCACTCCCGGTTTAGACAAAATTTTAATGACTCCAAACGGAAGTTCGGCTGTGGGGATCGCTTTGAAATTGGCTAGAGCGGTAACGGGAAAATACAAGGTGCTTTCCTTTTGGGATTCGTTTCACGGCGCTTCTCTTGATGTGGTAAGCGTGAGTGGTGAGTCGGTTTTTAGAGAGCAAATGGGACCTATGATGCCGGGCGTAGAACGTATTCCGCCGCCAATCACGTATCGTGGGATTTATGAAAGCAACGAGGAAAAGGCTTTAGAATATCTCGAATATATTCTTGCCAAAGACAACCAGATCGGGGCTTTTTTAGCAGAAACAGTTCGCAATACCGATGCGCAAATTCCGTCAAAACACTTTTGGAAAGCAGCCCGCAAGCTTTGTGATCAGTATGGCGTATTACTCATTTTAGACGAGATTCCCATTGCCCTTGGTCGCACAGGAAAATTGTTTGCTTATGAACATTATGATATTATTCCTGATATTTTGTGCTTAGGAAAAGGCCTTGGTGGCGGTATCATTCCGCAGGCGGCGATAGTTACTAAAAAGGAGTTTGATCAATTTAATCAAATCTCTTTAGGGCATTACACTTTTGAAAAAAGTCCGATGGGCGCAGCGGCAGCACATACCACATTAGAAATAATCGAAGGAGAACACCTGCTCGAACACGTGGTTTATCTAGAAGGAATGATGCAAGCCGAACTGAATCAGCTGCAAGCCGATTTTGAATTGATTGGCGATGTGCGCGGCATCGGACTTTTATGGGGAATCGAACTGGTTACCAGTCGGGTGACTAAAGAAAAAGCTTCGGCACAGGCTGAAGCTATAATGTATGAATGTCTCAAAAATGGGTTGAGCTTTAAAGTTTCTAAAGGAAATGTATTGCAGCTTTGTCCCGCACTTACCATAACTGAAACTCAACTCGCTGAAGCTCTAAACATTCTAAGAACAGCTTTCTACAAAATAACACAAGCATAACTATGAAATTACAAACCTATTTGTTGCTTTTAATGTGCTCTTTTTATGGCATTATACAAGCACAGGAAAATTCATTTATTGTAAAACCTTATTTACAAGACGCCGAACCAAATTCGATCATCATCAAATGGGAAACCGCCATAGATGGTGAAAGTAGGGTCGAGTATGGTACTTCAGAAAAACTGGGGAAATCGGCAGAGGGAAGTTCGTATAAAGTGACTTTTGGAGCCTCGCGATTGCATGAGGTGCAGCTTACCGGCTTACAACGTTTTACAACCTATTATTACCGTGTAAAAACCGATAAACTCACGTCTGACATCTTTCAGTTTAAAACCCCTCCGTTTTCTGGAGAAGCAGAAGCTTTTAACCTGATCGCGATGAGTGATATGCAAATAGACCGCAGTCAACCCGATAAGTTTAATGAAGTGGTCAATGAAGGAATTATGAAGTATCTACAGGAGCAGTTTGGGGGTGAAGTGCCCGATAATTTGGCTTTGGTGATGATTCCCGGTGATTTGGTCGCTCAGGGAAGTAATTACGAGCAGTGGAACACCGATTTCTTTAAACCTTCAGAAAAACTATTTTCTGAGGTGCCTGTTTATCCGGTTCCCGGAAATCACGAACAGAATTCTCAGTTTTTCTTCAAATACTTCAGCCTGCCAGAAAATGGTGATCCCGCTTTTGCAGAGCACTGGTGGTATAAAGACTACGGAAATGTGCGTATCATTGGTTTAGATTCTAATGATGAATATCGCGATCTGCGACAGCAGTATACTTGGCTTGAAAATGTACTTAAAGAAACCGAGAATGCTGATGATATTGATTTTGTATTTGCGCAGTTGCATCATCCGTATAAATCAGAATTATGGATTCCGGGAGAGGAAGAATCGACCGGAAAAGTGGTCAAAATGCTCGAGGCATTTTCAGACAAAACAGGAAAACCTAGTGTACATTTCTTTGGGCATACCCACGGCTATTCCCGCGGGCAGTCTAGAGACCACAATCATCTTTGGGTAAATGTAGCTTCGGCCGGTGGGGCAATTGACAATTGGGGCGAATTTGAAGGTCGGGATTATGACGAGTTTACCGTAACGCAGGATGAGTATGGTTTTGTGATGGTCAATGTAGACCCTAATCCTGCAGATCCAAAAATTAGCCTGAAACGCATCAGTCGCGGGAATACCATAAACCCCAAAGACAATGAAGTTACAGATGAGATCACAGTTTATAAACTGAATCAAAAACCAAAAGCTCCGGAAGCGCTTTCGCCTAAAGAGGAAGAAATAGCTACTACAAAAATTACCTTAAAAGCTTCAGGCTTTGAAGGAGGACGAGCAACGAGTACCCATACCGCTTCGCATTGGCAATTGGCTACTTCTGCTGATTTCGAAAACCCGGAGGTAGACCGTTGGAAACAATCAGAAAACTGGTATTATGAAGAAAATAGGCAAAAGGATGATGATCTTACAGACGAAATGTTAGCGCGTTTAAAACCACAAACAACCTATTTCTGGCGTGTGCGTTATCGCGATCAGTATTTGAGTTGGAGTGATTGGTCTGAAGTAGCAACCTTCAAAACAAATTAAAAGCCTTATGAGAATTAAACTAATCGCTGCGATCCTCTGTATTGCGATTGCAGGAATCAACAAGGCAGTCGCACAAGAGGCGACCGAGCAAAAAGTAGTTTTAGTAACACTCGACGGTTTTCGCTGGCAAGAATTGTTTACCGGAGCAGATCCTGCGTTGATTGCCAATAAAAATTATGTACAAGACACCACTGGTTTAAAGGCTGAATTTTGGCGACCTACATCCGAAGCACGACGCAAAGCGCTGTTGCCTTTCATCTGGAATGAAGTGGTAAACCTTGGAGAAATACACGGGAACAGAACATTAGGCAGTAAAGTGAATTTGACGAATGCGATGTGGTTTTCGTATCCCGGATACAATGAAATTCTTACCGGTAAAGCTGATGATGAGCGCATAAAAAGTAACGCTAAAATTCAGAATCCTAACCGTACCATTTTAGAAAAAATAAATAAAACAGAAGCATACAAGGGTAAGGTAGCCGCTTTTAGCAGTTGGGATGTTTTTCCATTTATCATCAATGAAGAACGCAGTGGTGTTCCGGTGAATGCAGCTTTTGATTCGGCAGAAACACTACCACTCACAGATCGCGAAGACTTTTTAAATCAGTTGCAAAAGGAGATTCCGAGTCCTTGGGGAAGTGTGCGTCTCGATGCTTTTACTCATCACTACGCTTTAGAGTATCTCAAAAAGAAACATCCAAGTTTAGTCTACATCGCATATGGAGAAACCGATGATTTTGCACACGACGGCGAATATGATGCTTATCTACATTCGGCACATACTACCGATGCGATGCTCAAAGAATTATGGGGTTTTATTCAATCAGATCCGTTTTATAAGGATCAAACTACGTTCATCATAACCACAGATCACGGTAGAGGAACGCAGCCTTTAGATACTTGGAGGAGTCACGGCAGTGACATCAAAGGCGCAGACGAGACGTGGTTGATTATTTTAGGAAAGGGCGGAGCCGCACTTGGCGAAGTGCAATCTGTAGAGCAATTATATCCTACGCGTATTGTTCCCCTCATCGAGGAAATACTTAACTAGTTTATTTGCACCGCCAAAGGGATTAATCTCTGTCCCGATAGCTATCGGGATGCCTCGAAATTGAAAATTAGTTTCCAACCAATGCCTTATTGGGATGCTTTAAATATGTTTATTATTTGTAAAATAATATCAATTAAAAAGACTTTAATTTTATTATAAGTAAACTTTTGTTTATGTTTGAGGTGCTTGTTTGTATTTAAATTTTAAAATACCGGTCGATGGGGTTTAAAGCTCTCGGCCGGTTTATTCGAGAAGTACTATGGGTATTAAAAAACAAGATTTGGCTTTTGTGAGCAAGGCTTCCATAGCCGCTTTTGGTGCATATTTCTGTATGTATGCGTTTAGAAAGCCATTTGCTGTTGCCACTTTTGAAGATCTAAGTGTTTTGGGTATCGACTATAAAATAGTCCTGATCATCACTCAGGTTTTAGGATATATGCTTTCTAAGTTTATTGGTATAAAAGTAATTTCAGAATTAGAACCGCGGCAACGTTTAGCATATCTCCTGGGATTGATAGGGATTTCTGAAGTTGCGTTAATTCTTTTTGGGTGGGTATCCCAACCCTACAATTTCATTTTTTTATTTTTTAATGGACTGCCGCTGGGAATGATTTGGGGGATTGTTTTCTCTTACCTTGAGGGAAGAAAATATACCGAAATTCTCGGCGTGATTTTATGCACCAGTTTTATCGTTTCGAGTGGTGTTGTAAAATCTATAGGTTTATGGGTAATGGCAAGTTGGGGTGTTACACAGTTTTGGATGCCGGCCGTTACCGGAGCATTGTTTATAATTCCACTAGTGTTTTTTGCCCGTTTGTTAGAAACCGTGCCACAACCTACACAAGAAGAAAAAGCTTTACGCGTAGAGCGTGTTCCCATGCGCCCCAAAGACCGAAGCAACGTTATCAAGCAATTTGCTTTACCCTTGTTTATTCTTATTCTGTTTTATATCGTACTTACCGCGTTTAGGGACTTGCGAGATAATTATGCGCGCGAACTATGGGACGGCTTGGGCTATGCAGGAGATATTTCGGTGTACAGTACTTCAGAACTGGTGGTGGCTTTTTTGGTTTTGATCATTTTGGCTTCAGTGTACGCGATCAAAGATAATTTGAAAGCCTTACTTACCTATCACGGTATATTACTTTTTGGTACATTTTCAGTAGGTATTGCCACCTTTCTGTTGCAAGCGCAACTGCTTAACCCCTTTTTATGGATGGTGATCTCAGGATTTGGTTTATACATCTGCTACGTTCCCTTTAATGCATTGTTCTTTGATAGGTTTATTGCTGCCTTTCGAATTAAAGGCAACGCCGGTTTTCTAATTTATCTGGCAGATGCTTTTGGGTATTTAGGGAGTATGGCGGTCTTGCTCTACAAGAATTTTGGGATGAGTACAATCTCCTGGTTGAAGTTTTTTATCAATGGCGCCTACTGGCTTTCGATCATTGGGAGTATAAGTGTGGTTGTTTCATTCTTTTATCTGCGAAAAAAACATCGCAAAGCGAAATTTAATGTTGTGGCTTATGAAAATTAAATATGATCTGCTCGTTGTAGGCGGTGGAGTGTTGGGAACCTTTCACGCGTATCATGCTTTAAATAAAGGATTACGTGTTGCGGTTTTGGAGCAAAGTAGCAGACCTCAGGGAGCTACAACCCGTAATTTTGGTCAGGTTGTTCCGTCTGGGATGAACACCAAGTGGCAAAATTTTGGAAGAGAAAGCTTAGCTATTTATAAAGCGATTCAGAAAGAGTTTGATATTACCATTCGTCAAAACGGATCAGTGTATCTCGCTTCTAATGCTGAAGAAGTACAACTTATCGAAGAACTTTCCGATATAAATAAGCAAAATGAGTATTCTTCAACCTTACTTACCAAAGCCCAATGTCTTGAAAAATATCCCGGTTTACGGGCAGATTATGTAAAGGCCGGCCTGTTTTTTCCAGATGAGGTGACGGTAGAACCACGAACGATGATTCACCGCTTGCAGCAGTATCTTGTAGAACAAAAACGCCTAGATTTATTTACAAATACAAAAGCCGTTCACTTAGAAACGCTGGGTGATCAAGTAGAAGTGACCACTGCTGCCGGCACAGCATTTTATGCAGCGCAAGTGCTTATCTGTAACGGCAGTGATTTTAAAACCTTATACCCAAGGCTGTTTGCCGAAAGTGATTTGCAGCTTTCTAAATTGCAAATGATGCAGACCAAGCCGCAGCACAATTTTGAATTGCCAGGTTCAATTTTGACAGGATTGTCTATCAGGCGTTATGAGGCATTTTACGAGTGTCCTTCCTTCCAAGCGATAAAAGCCCAAGAAGATCCTAAAGGTCTAGAGAAAAAATGGGGTGTTCATATGCTATTTAAACAGGCGGCAGACGGCTCAGTGATTCTGGGAGATTCACACGAATATGCCGATGCAGACAAAATTGAAGATTTGGGCTATGATTTGAATATGGACATTGACAACTTTATGATCGCTGAAGCCAAAAAGATCTTCGATTTACCCACTTATGAAATCCAAGACCGCTGGTATGGAATTTACTCGCAGTGTAAAACTCAGGATATTTTCTTAAAAGATATCGACGCTCGCATTCATGTTGCAACAGGCATCGGCGGAAAAGGAATGACCGGAAGCGCCGGTTTTGCAAAACATCACCTAGAAATTATACTTAATTAAATACGTATGCATACTATAAAACTTGCCGTTTTTGATATGGCAGGAACTACTGTTAATGAGAATAATATCGTTTATAAGACGGTTCAAAAAGTAATCAATGATCTGGGATACACTGTTAGCCTTGATCAGGTTTTGGAGTATGGTGCAGGAAAAGAAAAGCATCAAGCCATAACCGATGTATTAACCCACTGCACCGCTTCTAATGATGTCAAAAAAGAGGCAGCTGTAGCTTTTGCAGCCTTTAAACCAGCTTTAGAATTGGCATACGATACGTTGGAGATCAATACGTTTGACGGGATGTTAGCCTTTTTTAAAGCCTTACGGAAGCAGGATATTCACGTGGTACTCAATACGGGATATGATGCAAAAACTGCGACAAAACTTTTAGCTAAATTAGAATGGAATGTAGGAGAAGACATCGATATGCTTATTACAGCAGATGATGTAGCAAATGGAAGGCCCGCACCTGATATGATTCAAAAAGCGATGGACGCGTTTGGAGTTACAGATTCGGCTGAAGTACTTAAAGCAGGGGATTCTGAAATCGATATTATCGAAGGTAAAAATGCCAATTGTGGTTTGACCGTAGGTGTCTTAAGCGGCGCACAAACGCGTGAACAATTAGAAAAGTCACAACCTGATTATATTTTAAATACGCTAACAGAACTTGAAGCACTATTGATCAAGTCCTAGTTTTCAGCATCTTTTAAATAGAAATATAGCACCAGCATCGATGTTGGTGCAGTCGTGCGATTGATAGGTACGTGGGGAATTCTACCGTCAAAGAATATAGAATCTCCTTGGTGTAAGGTGACTTCTTCATCTCCTATGTTATAGACGCAGCTTCCGCTAAGCATATATTTAAATTCGTAAGCGTCGGTTTCTACTTTGCCACGCTCAGATCCCGGCTGTATTTCGAGTAGCACTGCTTCAAAAGCGATCGATGAAAGCGATTTTCCAAATATAGATTTGTATTGAAAACCTTTAGCATCGTCTTCCTTTTCAATAATAGCATGTTCTTCTTTGCGTGAAACAATAAATGCTGTTTTTCCGCCTTGAGGTAAACTATTGAAGAAGGAGGCAACTTCAGTATCTAGTGCAGCAATAATATTCAGAAGAACAGGTAGTGAGGGAATCGTACGCCCGTTTTCAACGCGTGAGATAAGTCCGTTGCTCACTTCGGCGCTAGAAGCTACGGTATTGATGGTAAGTCCTTTTTCTTTTCTGATTTCGCGAATGCGTTTCCCAATGCCAATGATATAATCTTCCAATTCTGACTAAATTTTACTCAATAATCGAAGTTAAGTACTTCGAGATTTGCCTCGAGGATTTTTACTATTTGTAAATATCTTAAAACTTTGGTGTATTTCCACGGCAGCACATTATTTTGATAGAAGCTGAATAAAATGCTGATTTTTAAAACTTAAATGTGCTTAAAGTACGGGAATAAAAAAAGGCAATTGCTTTTGCAACTGCCTTTAAATTGTGTAGCGAGAGGGGGGCACGATCCCCCGACCTCCGGGTTATGAATCCGACGCTCTAACCAACTGAGCTACCTCGCCAAATTTTAAACTTAAAAAGAAAGCCCAAGCCTTTTTCCTAAGCGGGTGCAAATATAATAACATTTATCAAGTTGGCAAGCATCTTAATATTAAAATAAAAAAATAGGGCGAATCTTTTTTACTCTGTAATTAATATTTATATTGGCAATCCAACCGAATAAAGAATCAATGGAAGAAAAAGTAAAATTTGAAATAGAGTTTCCTATACAGGCATCGCCTTCATTATTATATCAATATATGTCTTCACCTTCAGGAATGTCTGAGTGGTTTGCAGATAACGTAAACTCACGTGGTGAGTATTATACTTTCATCTGGAATGGGAGTGAAGAGAAAGCAAAATTGCTGGGTAAGAAAAGTGATGAGCGTATCAAGTTTAGATGGATGGATGATGTAGAAGATGAAAATCTGTACTTCTTTGAGTTGCGTATTGTCGTTGATGAGATCACAAAAGATGTTTCTTTAATCGTTACCGATTTTGCCGAAGAAGATGAGATCGACGAAGGAAAAATGTTTTGGGAAAATCAAATCGCAGAGTTAAAACATATCATAGGTTCTAACTAAGAAACCTATTCTTAAATCTTATATTTGTCCCTTTGAAAAAAGGGACTTTTTTTATGATCAATTTTAACGGAACACTTACCGAAACGCCACAATTTTCAGCACACAACAGAGGGATGTTGTATGGCGATGCCGTTTTTGAAACCATCAGATATTCTGGAGGGAAACTGTTTTTTTGGGAAGATCATTACTTCAGATTAATGGCTTCCATGCGTATCCTACGTATGGAAATCCCTATGCATTTTACCTTAGAAGATTTGCAAGACGAACTTCTTAAACTCATTGATGCTGAAGGGTTAAAAGATAAGGCAGCTAGTGTACGACTTACGGTTATTCGTAATGAAGGCGGTAAATACCTTCCGGAAGACAACAATGTGTCTTATTACGCATTTGCTAAAGCATTGAAGGATCCTTTTTTTACGCTGAATGAAGAGGACTACGAAGTAGAACTCTACAAAGACCATTATGTGAATGCAGACCTGCTTTCTACGTTAAAGACTGCTAATAAAATCATTCACGTCACCGGAAGCATTTATGCAAAAGAGAATAACTATGCCAACTGTCTTTTGCTTAATACCAATAAATCTGTGGTAGAAGCCCTGAATGGAAATTTATTTTTAGTTAAAGGAAACACCATTAAAACGCCACCTTTAGAAGAAGGATGCCTTCGTGGAATCGTGCGTAAGCAACTTAAAGATATCATAGGTAAGTTAGAAGAATATACGCTTGAAGAAGCAGCGATTTCGCCATTTGAATTGCAAAAGGCAGACGAACTTTTTATAACCAATGCCATTGCAGGGATTCAACCCATTACGAAGTACCGTAAGAAAACCTATACTAACGAAGTGGCTAAAAATATTTTAGGTAAGCTTAATGCGAAAGCCCGTCTAGGAAAGTAAAGAGCTTTTAATTATTGCTTGGATTTTCAGGAGCATTAGACCATAATAAGTATTCGCCTCCCAGTTCAAGCATTTTTTCTTTCCAAAGTTCAGGAAAGCATTTATTGATTATTTCTTTATCGTAGGTGTTGTCTGTAACGATCCAGGCGTTTGCGTCTAATTCACTATCAAGCTGGTTGCAATCCCATCCCGAATAGCCCAAAAAGAAACGTATTTCGTCAGTAGAAATTTTATTTGCAGTTATAAGCTCTACCACGGTATCAAAATCACCGCCCCAATAAATGCCGTTAGAGATCTCAATACTTTCAGGAATAAGATCTGGTACTTTATGCAAAAAGTATAGATTGTCCTGTTCTACAGGGCCACCATTGTAAATTTGCATTTCGTCTCCTTTAATTTCAGGAATCAGCTCATTTAAAGTGAAAGTAAGCGGTTTGTTGAGAATAAAACCTACAGAGCCGTCCTCGTTATGGTTTGCCAATAAGACAACAGAGCGATTGAAGGAAACATCCCCAATAATAGCAGGTTCTGCGATTAGAAGTTTACCTTTCTGAGGCTTTTTGGTCGTCATAGACTTGTTTTGTTCTAAACTACTTCATTTTTTTTAATTAACAAAAAAATAACATGCATAAAAAAGCCCCGATAATCGGGGCTTTTGATATTGTATATCTAAAAAGACTTAGTTTACAGCGTCAGATAAATCTGAACCTGCTTTAAACTTCACTACGTTTTTAGCAGCGATTTGGATAGTTTTTCCAGTTTGTGGGTTTCTTCCTTCACGAGCTGCACGCTTAGATACAGACCAAGAACCGAATCCTACTAATGAAACGCGGTCTCCACCTTTTAATGATTTCTCGATATTTCCTAAAAATGATTCTAATGCTTTTTTAGCTGCTGCTTTAGTAATTCCAGCATCTTCTGCCATTGCATCAATTAAATCTGATTTGTTCATAATTTTAAATTTTAAAAAAATTAAATGTCGGTTAAACTTTTGTTTATTGTCCTAACAAATTTAGACGGATATTTTGTTCACGCAAGCAATAGCGCAGGAAATCGGGGTTTATGTTGATAACTTTAACGATTTGTTGATAACGGAAACCAATTTTAACAAAATATAACGAAAATCGCGGTATGTCTAGTATTACAACGTTTTAGCTTCATCTTGGAAGGTAAAACCATTTAGGAGATCTTTTACTGGCATTCTCTTTTTACCAGAAAGCTGAATTTCATCCAAACGCAACCAATTATTTTCAGTAGCAACAAACAGTTGGTCGTTAAAAACTTTGAGTTTACCGATAGGTTCTTTACCTAATTCCTGACTTTGCTCAGCACTAGTGATAGTAGCCTTATACACCTTTAATTGTTGTTCTTTAGCATCACCATTGGTAAAATGCGTCCAAGCCACCGGATACGGACTCAAACCTCTAATGTGATTATAAATCGCTTCAACGGGTTTTGACCAATCGATTTTAGTATTCTCGCGGGTAAGTTTGTATGCCGTATGCAGCTGCTCTTGTTTAGGTTGTACTGTAGTCGCAACCTCACCTTGCTCAATGGCTTTTACGGTTTTAAGAATGAGATCACTTCCTAAATGCATGAGGCGATCGTGTAACGATCCCGCATTTTCGTCTGGCGCAATCTTCAGTTTTTCTTGAAATATGATCGCTCCCGTATCTATTTTTTCATCAATAAAAAAGGTGGTAACCCCGGTTTCTTGTGCTCCTTTAATGATCGCCCAGTTGATAGGCGCTGCTCCGCGATAATCGGGGAGAAGTGAAGCATGTAAATTAAAGGTGCCAAATTCTGGCATTTGCCAGACCTGTTGCGGTAACATTCTAAAAGCAACGACGATTTGCAAATTGGCGTTTAACGCTTTTAATTCTGAGAGAAATTCTTCCGCTTTTAAATTGGTGGGTTGTAAGACGGGCAGATCGTGAGCTAAAGCAAACTTTTTTACCGCACTTTGTTGAATTTTTTGACCACGACCGGCAGGGCGATCCGGAGCGGTTATCACTCCTACAACATTCAGTTTATTTTCGACTAATTTTTGTAAACCGGCAACAGCAAAATCTGGTGTGCCCATAAAAACAATGCGTAAATCTCTCATAGAAGTTTATATAAATTTGAAGGGGTTAGGCTTATTTTTTTATTCATCAATAGTCTTTTGAGCATTTTAAGAAGTGCTGCTTCGTCTTCAATACTAAGCGTTTCAATAAGTGTTCTTGAAGAAGCGGGACCTTCAGCTAAAGTTTTAATTATTAAAGTTTGTAAATCCTGATAATTTCTGGAATTTCCGCTCTTGAGCTTTTCTCGACAAATATCGCAGATTCCGCAGGGTTCTTCTTGCTTTTCTTCAAAATATGCAAGCAGCTGTTTACTTCGGCATACAGGCGTTTCAATATAATTAAGCATACTTTTTACCTGTTCTACTTTGCGGGTGTTCTGCGCGTTTATCGCTTTTGCAATGCGATTGATGCTAAGATCATCTTCACGTTGTACCAAAAAGGTCACTTTGGTATCTGCGTTGGTATGATCGTATAGCGCGACGTCATCTTTGTGAAGCTGCAATAAAGTCTTGTGAATTTTAACCAGAGGCACACCTGCTTTTTTTGCTATGAGCGCGTGGTCTATAAGTATCGGCTGATCGTAAATGCCGCTATAGGTGCGCAGCATACTTTTTACAATGGAGTCAATTCCCGGATTTTTAATAAGGTAATAGGTCAAATTAATGGGTGATACTGTAAACTGTAAACTCGCTCTCCGGTAAAACTCCTGACTCAGGATAATTACACTGTTTCGGTCAAGAAGGGTGAGTGCATTGTAAGTTAGCAGCGTATTGAGACTATAGGTTTTGCAGAAATCCATAAAGTCAAAACGGTGTGTTTCCTGTTCGCCTTCGCCATAAGAGATACGGAAAAAGCTATTCAGTTTTTTATAAATCTTCTTCACAAAAGATACTGAAGGCAGTACGCGCAGAAACTGATTATTGAGCCGCTCTTTATCTGAAGCATTATAAAAAATTATGCTACTGGCAGAAGCTGCATTTCTTCCGGCTCTTCCTGCTTCCTGAAAGTAGCTTTCTAAGCTCTCAGGAAGTTCTACGTGTACAACGGTTTGTACATCGGCCTTATCGATTCCCATCCCAAAGGCGCTGGTGGCTACCATAATTTGGGTTTTGTTTTGTGACCAACTTAAAAAGCGCGCTTGACGTTCGACATTGTCTAAGCCACCGTGATAAAACTGAGCTGTAAAACCGCGTTCGGTTAAAAACTGAGTGTATACTTGAGCGGTTTTTCTACTACGCACATAAACAATTGCACTGCCTGTAAACTTTTTAAACAGTTGAATCAATCTGTGATGTTTATCTTCTTCAAAAAGTACTTTGTAGGCAAGGTTTCTCCGCAGAAAAGAATCCTGAATTAAGCTTACTTCTTTCAGCTCAAGTTGTGCTATAATATCTTCTTGTACTTTTTTTGTAGCAGTAGCGGTAAGTGCAATGCAATTGACCTCCGGAAATTGCGCTCTAAAGTCTTGAATGTTGCGATATGCAGGTCTAAAATCGTGCCCCCATTGGGAGATGCAGTGCGCTTCATCTATAGCAATGAGGTTGATGTTCATTTGTTTGAGGCGCGCAAGAACCAGTTCGTTTTGCAAGCGCTCAGGGGATAGATATAAGAGTTTATAATTTCCGTAAATACAATTATCTAGTAAGATGTCCAGGTCTTGATACCTGATTCCGCCGGGGATATGTAATGCTTTAATGTTGCGCTTTTCTAACTGTAAAACCTGATCCTTCATTAAGGAAAGTAGGGGCGAAATGACCACAGTTATCCCTTCGGTAACTACTGCAGGAATTTGATAACATAGTGATTTACCGCCACCGGTAGGCAAGAGCGCAAAAGTGTCTTTGCCCTCAAGCACCGATGTTATGATTTCAAGTTGTTTAGGTCTAAAAGACGCATAACCCCAAAACTTTTGTAAAGCTTCTTGCGGAGTCATACTCATAGACTTAGATTTTTACGAATGAATGCCACGCGCTCTTCAACCCCAACTTTAGGAACTTCGATAGGATTGTAGTCGTAAGCTTGGTAGGTTTTAACCAATTCATCTTGAATTTTTTTCGCCTCATCAAAACTTTCATAGCGCTCTTTATCGGTAACGTGAATGTCTTGCCATAAGGGTAGTAGAAAAATATGATCGTACCTGTAGTTCTCACTTGCTTTAGTAAAACGCTCCGGGTAGTCTTGACCAATAAAATCCATATACGCCGTAACGTCTGGGATCCCACGATCAATAAAAACATGGTTAGCCTCCAGCGCTCCTGCATCCAGATATTGCTGGATGCGACGTTCTAGAAGCTTATCGCTAAAAAGCAGCGGTTCGGTAAGAAAAAGTTGTTCTATACCTTCTTGTTGTGCAGCTTTTATAACCTCGCGAGACACTTCATCAAGGCAAGGAAACCCGTGTGCCTTAAGCGCATTGAGCAATGTTGTTTTTCCTGTACTTGGCCCTCCAATTAAGACGATGCGTTTTGCTGTCAAATCAATCTAATTTATGCTGAAAATTACCACGAGCAGGATTCGTGCTTTGGTGGTATGTTTCTTGATTAAGATGGTAAAAATACTCAAATAGCGCCCGATTAAAAAATTAGCTTGAGAATGGTATCTTTGCATCCTAAAAACAGGCAATGAGCACAGATAAAAATACCGAAGCATTTTATAAAAAACTCAAGGGCAGATTAATAGAAACCACATTGTGGCCTTCACAGTATTTATACAAATTTATTGTTCCTTCAGACAATCAAAAAATTGCAGAGATAGAAAATATCTTTGACAATATGGGAGCGGTGATCAATACTAAAGCGTCAAGCAAAGGCACATACACCAGCGTTTCTATTCACGTAAAGATGAAAAATCCTGACGCGGTTATTGCCAAATACAAAGAAGTAGCCAAGGTAGAAGGGGTTATTTCATTATAATCGCATTAAAACAGCGTATAAATCGTATTAAATTAAATTTGGGCTGTGGGCTTTTCTACATTTTTTAGTACTTTGCCTTATCGTTTCTTTTAAGAGACAACTTCACTTAAATTTTTACAGTTGATAGATCAATTAGAATATAACACAGAGCGTGAAAAGCTCATAATACCAGAATATGGACGCCATTTGCAAAAAATGGTGAATCAGGCAGTTGAAGAAGAGGATGAGAAAAAACGCAATATCATTGCGCGCAGTATTATTGCGGTGATGGGTAATTTGCAACCACATTTGCGTGATGTGCCCGACTTTCAACATAAACTTTGGGATCAACTGTTTATCATGAGTGATTTTAAACTGGATGTTGTTTCGCCATATGATAAGCCTTCTAAAGAAAAATTAGAAGAACATCCTGATCCTTTAGACTACCCACAAAATCATCCTAAATATCGTTTCTACGGAAACAATATCAAGCGTATGATCGATGTTGCGGTTAAATGGGAGAAAGGTCAGAAGCGTGAAGCACTTGAGTTTACTATCGCTAATCACATGAAAAAATGCTTCCTAAACTGGAATAAAGATACCGTTGATGACGAAGTGATCTTTAAGCATTTGTTTGAATTGAGTGATGGGCAGATCAATCTTGCCAAAAAAGATGAAGATCTAAAAGAAGCGCAAAAACTTATGCGCTCAAAAAAATCAGGTAAATCTAACTACCGAAAAAAATCTGGACGCGGTAAAAAGCGTTACTAATTTTTAGCAACACATTTAATGGGAACATTTCAGATAGAAGGAGGGCATCAGCTTAAAGGGTCCATCCAACCTCAGGGTGCAAAAAATGAAGCACTTCAAATTCTTTGTGCCGTTTTATTAACGCCAGAAAAAGTGGTGATTGACAACATACCCGATATCGTTGATGTCAATAAGTTGATCAATATCTTGAGCAATCTGGGCGTTAAAATCCAAAAGCTGGGTAAAGGAAAATATTCTTTTAAAAGTGATGCACTGCAATTAGAATATCTGGAAAGTGAACAATTTAAGAAAGAAGGTGGCGGTCTGCGAGGTTCTATTATGATCGTAGGTCCTTTATTAGCACGTTTTGGCAAAGGATATATTCCACGTCCGGGAGGTGATAAAATTGGCCGTAGACGTCTGGATACGCATTTTGAGGGAATGATCAAACTGGGCGCAAAGTTCAGATATAATAAAGAAGAGCGTTTTTATGGGGTAGAAGCCCCAGAAGGTTTAAAAGGAACTTTTATGTTGCTTGATGAAGCTTCGGTAACCGGTACTGCAAACATTGTGATGGCTGCGGTTATGGCTGAAGGCGAAACCACGATCTACAACGCAGCTTGCGAACCGTACTTGCAGCAGCTTTGTAAAATGCTCAACAAAATGGGTGCAAAGATCTCAGGAATTGGATCTAATATGCTCAAAATTGAAGGTGTAAAAGCCTTGAATGGATGCGAGCACAGCGTACTTCCTGATATGATCGAGATCGGTTCTTGGATCGGTTTGGCAGCAATGACCAAAAGTGAAATTACCATTAAGAATGTAAGTTGGGAAGATTTAGGTCTTATTCCGGCTACGTTTAGAAAATTAGGAATCACGGTCGAAAAACGCGGGGATGATATTTTTATCCCGGCACATACTGAAGGATACGAAATTGAAACTTTTATCGACGGATCTTTTATGACCATCAGTGATGCGCCTTGGCCTGGATTTACACCTGATCTTTTGAGTATCGTGCTCGTAGTTGCTACACAAGCAAAGGGAGAAGTGTTGATTCACCAAAAAATGTTTGAAAGCCGTCTCTTCTTCGTTGATAAATTGATCGATATGGGGGCTAAAATCATTCTTTGTGATCCACACCGTGCTACCGTAATTGGTCATAATTTTAAATCAACGCTCAAGGCCACAACGATGACTTCGCCAGATATTAGAGCGGGAATTTCCTTATTGATCGCAGCATTGAGCGCCAAAGGAACTTCAACCATTCATAACATTGAGCAAATTGATCGCGGTTATGAGAATATCGATGAGCGTCTTAGAGCTATTGGTGCCAAAATTATTCGTACAGCTTAAACAAGTTTTACCGAATTTACTTCGGCGTGAGCATCGATTAACGCATAGATCAAGCGTGAAGCAAGTCTTGCTGTTGCATTGTCCAGATCGTATTCAGGGTTAAGCTCAACTACGTCTACGCTTACCAACTTTTGCGACTGAACCAAATACTTTATGGTTTTTAGCGCGACGTCTGGTGCAAATCCCAGCGGGGAAGGAGCGCTCACTCCTGGAGCATATGCTGAACTGAATCCGTCTAAATCTATGCTGAGATAGATCAGCTCTACTTCTTCAATGAATTGATCCAATTCCTTTTGAATGTGATACCAGTTTTGAAGATTAAATGCAGAATTTAATAAATAGCGAACTCCATAATCTGAAGCCGTTTGGAATAATTGCCGACTATTGCTTTCTTTTTGAATACCGAAGCAGTAGTAGGTGAAATTTTCTTTTTCTTCCTGAGCGATTTGCCAAAACGGTGTTCCCGAGGTTGCCTCCGTCGATCCATCACGTAAATCAAAATGCGCATCCAGATTTACGATTCCTATTTTTTTCTTCGGAAAGGCTTTACGAATACCTTTAAAATGTGCGTAGGCCAGATCGTGTCCGCCGCCCATAAGTATTGGGAAGTGACCGTTTTTTAATAGTTCAGATGCAGCTTGTGCTGTGTCATTTTGATGCGATTCAAGATTTTGATCGGTACAAATTAGATCACCAAAATCACAAAGATTTAAAGGAGTTTCGTGCCAATGATTAGAAAGCGAACTCAACGTTTTTCTAATTGCATTTGGTCCTTCAATTGCTCCTGGACGGCCAAGATTACGCGACACGCCTTCATCACAAGCGTAGCCCAAAAGTGCAACTGAAGCATTTTGTGCTCTTTCAATTTGGGTAAGATCCTTCAGTTGAATCAACTCATGCAGGTACAACGCATCTTCAGAGATTCTTCCTTGCCAAAATTTAGCTTCTGCTTGCTTATAGTTTTTCATCAATTTAAGGTATTTAGCAGTTCATCATCGACCAAATAAGGAAGCGTGACTTTTAAATTCGGAGTACGTTTCATCTCACGTTCTATTGCAAATCGCGCTTCGGGATTGCGTGCCCAATTGCGTCGTGCGATACCATTATTCACATCAAAAAACAGCATATTCTTGATCTGAGCATTTGCATTTTCAGAACCATCAAGCAGCATTCCGAAGCCTCCATTGATCACTTCGCCCCAGCCAACACCACCGCCATTGTGAATCGAAACCCAAGTAGCACCTCTAAAGCTATCACCAATCACGTTGTGAATCGCCATATCTGCGGTAAAGCGGCTGCCATCATAAATATTGCTGGTTTCGCGATAGGGCGAATCGGTACCACTCACATCGTGATGATCCCGACCTAAAACTACCGGAGCACAGAGTTTCCCTTGTTTAATTGCTTCATTGAATGCCAAAGCAATTTTTTGACGTCCTTCGGCATCTGCGTAAAGAATTCGCGCTTGTGAACCTACAACCAGACGGTTGCTTTCGGCTTCTTCAATCCAGGTAATATTATCTTGCATTTGCTGCTGAATCTCCTCAGGAGCTTCAGCCTTTATTTCTTTTAGTACCGAAGCTGCGATCGCATCGGTCAGGCGTAAATCTTCAGATTTTCCTGACGTACAGACCCATCTAAAAGGCCCAAAACCATAATCAAAACACATAGGTCCCAGAATATCTTGGACATACGAAGGATACTTGAATCCGTTTTGATCTTCAGCAAGTACATCAGCACCGGCACGTGAGGCTTCGAGTAAAAAAGCATTTCCGTAGTCAAAAAAGTAGGTTCCTTTTGCTGTATGCGTATTGATCGCAGCGGCGTGTCTTCGCAGAGATTCCTGTACTTTTTCTTTGAACTGTTCGGGACTATCGCGCATCATTTTATTGGCTTCTTCAAAGGAAAGACCCACCGGGTAGTAACCACCCGCCCAAGGATTATGCAACGAAGTTTGATCTGACCCCAAATGAATCTTGATATTTTCTGAAGCAAAACGCTCCCAGACTTCAACCACATTACCAATGTATGCTAGCGAAACTACTTCGTTATTTTGCTGAGCATCGCGCGTTCGTTTGATCAATGCTTCAATATCTTCAAACAGTTCATCTACCCAACCCTGATCTTTACGTTTGTGAGCAGCATTTGGGTTTACTTCAGCGCAGATAGTGATGCATCCGGCAATGTTACCGGCTTTAGGCTGTGCGCCGCTCATCCCGCCAAGTCCAGCGGTTAGAAAGATTTTCCCTGCCGGAGTTTCGCTTTGCGGAAGTAATTTTCTAAAGGCATTCATTACCGTGATCGTCGTGCCGTGCACAATACCTTGCGGACCGATATACATAAACGAGCCTGCGGTCATCTGGCCATATTGTGTTACGCCTAACGCATTGTAGCGTTCCCAATCATCAGCCTTTGAATAGTTAGGGATCATCATCCCGTTTGTAACTACAACGCGAGGAGCATCTGCACTTGAAGGAAACAGCCCCATCGGATGCCCGGAGTACATGTGTAAGGTTTGGTCTTCAGTCATTTGAGCCAGATATTGCATTGTCAATAAGTATTGCGCCCAATTCTGAAATACTGCTCCGTTGCCACCGTAGGTGATAAGTTCGTCAGGATGTTGTGCCACCTGTGGATCCAGATTGTTTTGAATCATCAACATAAGTCCGGCAGCCTGCGAGCACTGCGCAGGATATTCATCGATTGGGCGTGCATACATGGCATATTCCGGTTTAAAGCGGTACATATAAATGCGACCAAATTGCTGCAGCTCTTCATAAAACTCGGCAGCGAGTTCTTGATGCCAAGCTTTGGGAAAATAGCGCAGCGCATTGCGTACGGCGAGTTTTTTTTCTTCAGAAGAAAGAAGGTCTTTGCGCTTAGGCGCGTGATTTGCTTTAGGATCTAGTACTCTTTTTGGAGGAAGATCACTAGGAATTCCGGCTAAAATGGCTTCTTTAAATGTCATACTACGAGGCTTTAAAAACTAATTTTCCATTTTTGAAAACACGTGCCGGCTGCAATTGTCCTTGATGATAAAGTACATCCTGGTAAGAAGCCGTTTTAAAAAGAATCAAATCGGCAGCATTACCTGCTTTGATTGAAGCATCCTGCTCGAGGTTCAAGGCTTTTGCTGCTCTTACAGTAATTCCTGCAAGAACTTCAGCATTGCTCAATTTTTGAAAAGTTCCTAAAATCGCTGCTTGGGTAAGAAGATCTCCCATAGGAGCAGATCCCGGATTCCAGTCACTGGCGATGGCGAGCGTTCCATTGTGATCCAATAGTTCACGCGCCGGTGTAAATGCGCAACCCAGACCGATGCTCGCTCCAGGTAGGGCGGTAGCCACCGTATTTGATTTGGCAAGTATTTGTATTTCTGCAGCGGTACTTGCTTCTAAATGGTCGGCACTTACTGCTTGATATTCGAGGGCAACAGCGCTTCCACCTGTGGTAAATTGATCTGCGTGCACGGTAATATCAAAGCCCAATTCTTGAGCCTTGTCAAAATAAGGTTTTATCGTTTTTGCGGTAAACGAACCTTTTTCAATAAAAGCATCTACGCGATTGGCGAGTTTTTCTTCTTTAACGACAGGAAGTAATTCTTCAGTTATTAATTGAATATAGCCTTCCGGATTTCCTTTATATTCTCGGGGTATGGTATGTGCTGCGAGACAGGTAGCTATTAAAGTTGCTTCAGTTTTTGTGTTGGCAGTTTTTATAGCGTGCAGCATTTTTAATTCTTCGTCAATGCTCAGACCATAACCGCTTTTCACTTCAATGGTTGTAATCCCCTTTTGTAAAAGCAAGTTGGCCCGTTTTACAATATCTTCAACAAGTTGCTCTTGGGTGGCTTTACGTGTTTCGGTTACCGTATCCCATATTCCACCGCCGGCTTCAGCAATTTCTAAATAGGTTTTTCCGGCATTACGCATGGCATAATCTCGTGCTCTTGAACCACCAAAACAAATATGCGTATGGCTGTCGATAAAACCAGGAAGTGCACAAAAATCTTCTTCTAAAATTTCAAGATGCGCATTCAAATTTTGAGCTTTTTCATACAGTTTTTCATGTACATCGATCTGCTCAATAGTTCCATCCTTTATGAGTATTCCGTAGTTTTTTAAAGGATGAAGTTGGTCATCACTTAAAGCTCCGCGAACGGGCAATTCTGCTAGCGTGATCAACTCTTTTATAGGTCCTATATAGGTATACATATATGTTTTTTAAAGGGTTTGGAATTCATCTTCGTACACAGTCGTTTGTTCAAGACTGTTGTTTGCGATACAAGCAGTATAAACTTCTTGTAGTTTTTGATCCTGAATGATTTTATGCGCAATGTTAATATCCTCTGCAAAAATGCGATCGGCCTCAGCAAAAGGTATTTCCTCACGTATCATCGTGTGCACATTTTCAAGAAAAGCACTGGATTTCAAGATGTCTCTAAAGTCGAAGGCCTGTGCAGCAGTGAGCATTTCTATAGCGAGAATATGCTCTACATTCTTGAGTACTTGTAAGGCTTTACGACCACTGATAGACCCCATACTCACGTGATCTTCCTGCCCCATAGAAGTAGGAATACTGTCTGCACTTGCAGGATGACACAAGCTTTTATTTTCGCTGGCGAGCGCAGCCGTGGTATACTGCAAGATCATATAGCCGCTATTGATTCCGGTTTCTTTAAGCAGGAGTTTGGGCACTCCGGCATATTTTCCTTCTAAGGCCAGATAGATGCGACGGTCTGAAATATTGCCTAGTTCACTAGCCGCCACCGTGGCATAATCAAGCGCCATTGCCAGCGGTTGCCCGTGAAAATTACCACCACTAATGGTAAGGTTTTCGTCTATTAGAATAGGATTATCTGTGACCGAATTCAGTTCGATCTCTAATAATTCTTTAAGGTGTAACCACGCATTGCGCGAAGCACCGTGCACTTGTGGCATACAGCGTAAGGAATACGGATCTTGAACACGATCACAATCTTTATGGGAGTCTAAAATGGTAGAACCTTCTACAAAAGATTTGATTCGGGCTGCAACGTGTTGGTTTCCTTTAAAAGGGCGCAATTGATGCAATTCGCTATAAAAGGGTTTCACCGATCCTTGCAGTGCTTCAAGCATGAGCGCGCCAATAATATCTGCCTGATCGAGACAGCTTTTGAGTTTTTCGACTGTTTTGACGGCGTGTGCTGCAATAAATTGCGTACCATTAATAAGCGCCAGGCCTTCTTTGGGACGAAGTGTGATCGGTTCTATATTAATGGCTTTGAGCACTTCAATAGTAGGTTTACGCTCGCCTTGGTAAACTACTTCTCCTAAACCTAGAAGCGGTAAAAATAAGTGAGAAAGCGGCGCCAAATCACCACTTGCGCCAACTGACCCTTGCTCAGGAACAATGGGAGCGATCCTGTGATCTATAAACCATAAAATACGCTCTAGGGTATTTGTTGAGATACCAGAATATCCTTGCGCCAGCGCATGTGCTTTAAGAACCAGCATCAACAATGAAAGTTCTGAATCAATAGGATTACCAACTCCCACGCTATGACTTTTTATGATGTTTTCTTGTAGAGCGAGTGTTTCTTCCTTAGAGATTCGAGTAGTGCATAACGGTCCAAAACCGGTATTTATGCCGTAAACAGGTTCGCTCTTTTCAACAATATCGTCAACCAGTTTACTACTAGCCTTAATGTTTTCGAGTGTTTTTGGAGAGAGTTTTCCTTTTTTATTACCTCTGGCGAGGGCTAGAGCAATGCCTGCAGTTAGGTGATCTTCTCCAAAATGAAATATAGATTGAGATGCTGTCATAGCCGTATTTAAATTTTGTTGCTGACAAGTTAACGGCTATATTTAATAATCGGAAATACCAATTTTATCATTAATTAATAACTATGAGTTATCAGTTTGAATTGAGACATCTTACGTATTTTTTGGCGGTGGCTGAAGAATTACACTTTAGAAAGGCAGCAGAACGTCTTTTTATTTCGCAACCCGGCTTAAGCAGACAAATAAAGCAAATGGAAGAAATGCTAGGGGTTACGTTATTTGTTCGCGATAAGCGTAATGTAAAGCTTACACCGGCAGGGATGTACTTGAAGAAAGAGGTCGCGTATATCTTTAATCATCTTGATTTTACGCTGAAGCAAACCAAATTGGTTGATGAAGGGATTTCCGGAGAAGTGCGCATTGGTTTTTTGGGCTCTGCAATGCAGTCTATTTTGCCGGATTTGTTGATCAAGGCTGATGAGGTTTTGCCTAAGATTCAGTTTAGTTTAGAAGAATTGTCAAATAGTGCCCAAGTGGAAGCTTTAGAAAAAGATCAATTAGATTTGGGATTTGTACGTCTAGCGCGAGTGCCTGAAACGCTTCAGTTAAAACCGGTTTTTACAGATCGTTTCTCATTAGTGATTCCGAGTGGGCATAAATTGAATAAAGACTCTTTTACGAGTATCGCGCAAGTTTCCGAAGAGCATTTTATCCTGTTCTCTTCAGATTACAGTTCGCTGTATTACGATCAGATTATGAGTATTTGTGAAGATAAAGGGTTTACACCAAAGGTGAGTTATAAATCGGTTCACGCACTCACCATTTTTAAATTGGTAGAAAGCGGGTTAGGAGTTGCGATTGTACCTTCTTCATTGCAATTAGGCTTTGATATGCGTGTGAAATTTTTAGAAATTCCAAACATACCCCAAGAAGCCACGCTTTATGCCTGCTGGAAAAAAGACAACCGCAATCCTGCTTTACAACCTATTCTTGAATCATTAAACGAGCTTTGATTATTTGCTGTCGGTTACAAGAGTAAGCCGGCTACATCTTGCCAGGTGTCGGCACGGTCAAAGCCATTGGTATTCACATTATGCGGAGAAGTAAATTGAATGCCGCGGCCATCAAACGCATCTAAATTGTAGGAGCGATCGTCGATTAAAATATCACCGCGCAAGACGTGTTTGTGTCCACATAAAATTCGGTTTTGCCAAGGTATAAACGGGAAATGCTTATCTAACCAATCTGCTTTTTCTTCAAGGCTGGTTTTAAATTGCATTGCTGCAGAGGCGATATACAAATCATATTTGTCGTGAAGTTCGCGCATCACTTCCTGGCTGTCTTTCATCACTTTTAAATCGATAAAAAAGCCGCGCTCATTGGCATGGTTTCTTACATAATCTTGATGCGGCTCAGGAACCATTTGCCACACTTCGTGACCCAGGCAGTCTTCTTTTTTAAGGTTTGCGTTGTACTTGTGGTTATAGAGGTCAATGTGCGCCTGGTATGTATCGGCGATCACCTCGTCCATATCTACGAATAATGTCATTGTGTAAGGGTTTTGATAAACAGCCAAAATACGGCTTAGGGTTTAAAACTATTTTAAATTCAACTTAAAAAAACGACACTAAACTTTAACGCAAAGGTTATAAATAGCTATTTTTAAAAAGACAGCTTTTTTATGTGGAAATTTTACAGAGACCTTACGCGTTTTGCAGTCTTATTTGCCCTTGTTTGTATTCCACTGGGGAGTCTTTTGAGTGCAGTCATTCTTTTTGGAGTGCTGGGAACTCCCATTGGATTATTGATGTTTAACTATTTTCAGAAGGATGAATTTTACGGGTATTACAATCTGGGATATACAAAATTGAGATTGATAGGCACCACGTGGTTAATCAATCTCGCCGTCACCCCAATACTTTTGCTCATCGCATTTTTAATTTTAAAATTGATTAGTCTTGGCGCTCTTACAAGTTAAACAGATCGAAAAAAGTTTTGGAAAGAAAAGGTTGCTCAAAGCGGTTGATTTTGAACTGAAAACGGGAGAGATCTTAGGCGTTTTCGGAAGAAATGGAAGTGGTAAAAGCACCTTGCTCAAAATTCTATTCGGTACGCAAACAGCCAAAACCGGAAGCATCAAGATCAACGAATCAAAATACGCTGTGCGAAAGCATTTTTGGAACAGAAATCCTGTTGTAGCCGATGAAGTCATTGGGTATCTGCCGCAATTCAGTTTTTTGTCACAGTCTTCAAAGGTTTGGGATTTGATTCCTAAGTATTTTGAGGGTGAAGAACAGGATTTAATCTTCAGAGCACCGCGTATGACTAAGATCGCAAAGCGGAAAGTAAACGAACTTTCTCTGGGCGAGCGTCGCTATCTTGAAGTGTTGATAGTAGGTAACTTGAAGCATCCGTTTCTTTTGCTCGACGAGCCTTTCTCTATGGTAGAACCACTGTTTAAAGAATTGATTCACGAGTTTTTGAGTTCGTTAAAAGCTAAAAAGGGAATTTTATTGACCGATCATTATTATCACGATGTCTGGCAACTTGCCGATCGCAATCTTGTGTTGAAAGAGGGCAATTTACAGGAAGTTAATACGCTTGAAGATCTGGTTCAAGCCGGGTATTTGAGAAGTAAATAACAAAATTAAGGGTATGAAAGATAACTTTTCAAACCACGCAGCAGATTACGCTAAGTTTCGCCCGACGTATCCTCAAGAGGTTTTTGACTTCTTGTATGATTTGATTGAAGAAAAAAACGATGCTTGGGACGTGGCTACAGGCAACGGACAAGTAGCAGTAGAACTGACAAAACATTTTAAACAGGTTTTAGCAACCGATTTAAGCGCGCAACAGCTCGAAGAAGCACCAAAAAATGATAACATTACCTATCGCGTTCAAACCGCGGAAGCTTCATTTGAAAACGCAACAAAATTCGATTTGATAACGGTAGCACAAGCAATGCATTGGTTTGATTTTGAAGCCTTTTATAAAAATGTTCAGGATCATCTAAAACCCGACGGCATTTTTGCTATGATAGGCTATTCGGTATTTGAAACCTCAGGAAAATTGAACGAAGTGATTCAGCATTTTTACAAAAACATTACCGACCCTTATTGGGATCCTGAACGCAAATATCTCGACGAGCATTATAAAACGATTCCTTTTCCCTTTAAAGAAATTCAAACTCCAGAACTTGAAATGGACGTGATATGGACTAAAAACCAGTTCTTGAGTTACCTCAATACATGGTCTGCAGTTAAACATTATGAAAAGGCAAACGGTCAAAATCCGCTTGAACGAATTCAAGATGCTGTGGACAGATCTTGGGGAAATGCGGTCACGCGCAAGTTTAGTTTCCCATTACTCTTAAGGGTAGGAAAAAAGAATATCTAATTCTAGTTTCTCTTGTTCTTCTTTTTCTTTTGTTGTCCGGGAGCAAATGCTTTTGCACTTTTAGCTCCGTAGGCTTTTTTGACTTGACCGGGAGCATTAGTATTGGCGTTTCTCGAAGTGCGATAGCTAGAGCAATAAGCTGAAGATAATAGCATTCCGCCTAGTGCAAATAATAAAACAAGCTTTTTTATAGTATTCTCTTTTCTTGTAAAGATAAAAGTGCAAAAGCTTAGTTTTTTGTGATTTAAGTATTGCTTAGTAAAGGTTTATAACTTTTTAGCATTAAGAGACTGCTGCTTTATAAGTTTCAAGACAGCGCTCCCGCGCCTCTTTATGATCTACCATTTTTTCCGGATAGTCATCGGTGTCAAATTCCGGAACAAATTCTTTAATGTATTTTTTATCCTTATCAAACTTATCAACCTGCGTCATTGGGTTAAAAATTCTAAAATAAGGAGCCGCATCTACACCGCTTCCGGCTGCCCATTGCCAGTTGCCTACGTTACTAGATTGTTCATAATCCAGAAGCTTTTCGGCAAAATAGGCTTCGCCCCAGCGCCAGTCGATCAATAAGTGTTTACATAAAAAGCTTGCAACCAACATACGCACGCGATTGTGCATATAGCCCGTTTTATTAAGTTGACGCATTCCTGCATCCACTAGCAAATAACCGGTTTCTCCTTTTTTCCATTTTTCAAACTCCTCTTTATTGTTGCGCCATTCGATTCGGTCGTATTTTGATCTAAATGCATTATTTACCGTTTCGGGATAGTGATATAGAATTTGCATAAAGAACTCACGCCAAATGAGTTCGCTCCAAAAAACAGTGTTTTTTTCAGCAATGGCTTTTTTAACCATTTTTCGCACGCTTACTGTACCAAATCGTAAATGCGGACCTAAATGTGATGTGCCGTCCTGTGCGGGAAAGTTGCGTGTATCCTCATAGTTTTGAATGAGCGTTGGAGTAACCTCATAATCTGGAATTTCTATTGAAGATTTTTTGAATCCCATATCACTAAGGGAAATATTAGGTAGTCGGCTATGCTCAATAAGATTTTCTAAATACTGACTGGTGTAATGAATTTTCAGATGTTTATCAGCATCAAAAACTTCTTGCCACTTGTTTTTATAAGGCGTGTAAACCACATAAGGATCGCCGTCGCCTTTTACCACTTCATCTTTCTCAAAAATGACTTGATCTTTAAACGTTTCAAAAGATACTTCTTGATCTTCTAAAAGTTTTTTAATTTTTTTGTCACGCTCAAGCGCATAGGGTTCATAATCGTGATTGGTAAAAACGGTATCCACTTTATAATCCTCAAGAAGTTGTTTCCAGATGGTTTCAGACTTGCCGTGATATAAAGCAATCGAGCTCCCGTGTTTTTCCTGTAATTCATCGCGCATTTTTTGCAAAGTCTCAAAGATGAAAGTTACACGCGCATCATCTTCTGGCAACTCATTTAGAATTTCCTTATCAAAGATAAAAATAGGCAGTACAGGATGTTCTCCTTTTAAGGCTTCAAGAAAACCTACGTTGTCGTCCAGACGTAAATCTCTACGAAACCAAAAAATGTTAACAGTGCTCATAAATAAAAAAGGTTGGTTAGATTGAATCGCTGATCGGGTTTAGGAACGCGATTAGTTTACGTTTAAGGTAGACATTCCACCGTCAATACCCAAAATTTGTCCGGTTACCCAGCTGCTGTCTTCGCTGAGTAAAAATGCGGCAATTTTTGAAATATCCTGTGGAGTTCCCACACGCTTTAAGGGATGACGTGCATCCATCTTTTCTTTTTTCTTATCATTTCCTAAGAGGCGAGAGGCTAGTGGCGTATCAGTGAGACTTGGTGCTATAACATTCACTCTAAACTGTGGTGCATATTCTGCAGCCAGCGCTTTTGCAAAACCTTCAATAGCTCCTTTAGCTGCCGCAACACTCGTGTGGAAGGGCATTCCCATCTTAACGGCAACCGTGCTGAAAAAGACAAGACTTGCTTGATCTGCCTTTTTGAGTCGGTCTTCAACGGCCTTCAACGATTTGATGAGTCCCATAAAATTAAGCTGAAGATCTTCATTAAAGGTTTCTTCAGAAAGCATTTTGAACGGCTTGAGATTGATAGAACCGGGACAATACACAAAGCCATCCAACACTTCAGGAAGCTCTTCAGTATTTAAAATATCTGCGGTCACATCATATTCAATATGTGTAATTTCTTCGGGAAGTTCTTCTTTTGTCCTTGATGCAACATAAATCTCATAGTCACCGCTTAGGTTATCGATAAGACTTTTTCCGATTCCGTGAGAACCTCCAATAAGTAGTATATTCTTTTTCATAGCAATTTTTTAGTTGAGGATATCTTCGCGAGATACGCCTTGCAATTCTTTTTCGGGTTTGGTGTAGGTGCCGAATAACTCGGTTAATTTTTTCTCCCGATATTCGAAAATCTCTTGAAGTTTTGGTTTTACGAGAAAGGGATGCACCATTTGACCTATAATACCTGCCGGAACTTTATAATCCACAATATCTTCCATTTCAACTCCGCCCGGAATCTCTTTAAGAAAATGTTTGTGATGCCATAGTGAATAAGGCCCATAGCGCTGCTCATCAACAAAATATTCAAGATGTTTTACGTGTGTGATTTCGGTAACCCATTTGGTGTTGATTCCGGCAACAGGCGTCACATTGTACTGAATGATTTGCCCGGGAAACATTGGTCTATCTGCTCCTGAGAGAATCTCAAAGCCCATATAGTCGGGAGTGATGACTTTTAAATTTTTGGGATCAGAGAGAAAACTCCACGCTTTTTCAATAGAAATGGGGAGGTTTTGTTTGGTATACAGCGTATAAATTTTCATAATCAAAAAGATGAGGTTCAAGGTTGAAACCAATTTGAAGTAAATATACCGGCTATATTGTTTAACAAAAAATGATTTAAGTTAAACAAAAATTAAAGTTGAACAGGTTAACTATGCAAACAGCTTTAATTTTTCAGTTAAAAAAAGAATGATACTGAAGCGAAAAACCGACTTAAATCGTAATTTGGTAGACCAGTTTATAACGTTGTAATTCAAGAGCTTTTTTGCTTAAATTACCTCGTAGATAACTGTAATTAAACACACTAATAATTAAATGATTTTCAGATGAAAAAAATAATCCTTTCTTGTTTTCTGGCTTTGGGAGCTTTAGCCCAGGCACAAATTCAAACTCCAGCTGCCAGTCCGCACGCAACGTTGACCCAAACGGTAGGTTTAACTGAAGTAAGCGTAGATTATTCTAGACCCAATATGCGCGGTCGGGAGATCTTTGGTGAGCTTATTCCTTATGGTAGATTGTGGAGAACCGGAGCAAACGCAACAACAAAATTTACTGTAAATAAAGGTGTGAGCATTTCTGGTAAAGATTTACCGGCGGGAACGTATAGTATTTATACGATTCCGGGTGAAGATACTTGGGAAGTGATTTTTTATACAGATCATTCCAACCCGCTAATTCCTGAACTTGATGAGAGTAAAGTAGCTTTACGCACCATGGTTGAACCCGTTGAGATGCCAATGCAGATGGAGACTTTTACCATTGTGATTGATGAGGTTATGGCAGACAGTGCTGTGTTAAACTTCTTATGGGCAGATACGGTAGTACCGGTAAAATTTATGGTAAATACAGATGCTGAAGTAATGGCAAACATCAAACAAACACTTGATGGCCCGAGTGCCGGAGATTATTACAACGCTGCTGTATATTACTTGAACAGTGGGAAAGATATTCAACAAGCTAAATCGTGGATGGACGAAGCCATGGTCAAGACCGAAACTCCACGTTTCTGGCAGTTGCGTCAGCAGTCTTTAATATTGGCAAAAGCAGGCGATAAAAAAGGCGCTATTGAAGCTGCAAAAGCTTCATTGGCTGGAGCTAAAGAAGCAGGAAATGCTGATTATATAAAAATGAATACCGATTCTCTTAAAGAATGGGGAGCGCTATAATCGCGAATAACATCACAAAAAAAGCCGGGAATTCCCGGCTTTTTTATTGGTACCGCCAAATGGTTTTATACTCCGAGGCTTGCCTCGAAATTGAAAATTAGTTTCTTAGAATTGCCTCATGGGCTTGCCCTGAGTTAGTTTACTTGCGCCGTCAAAGGATTGAAAAACCCTAAACTTTGCCAGAATCTTATTTACACCTCGTAGTGTAAATCAATGCGTGTTCTTACTTCATCTAACATACTAATGAGTTGCCTGCTAAACTCAAAACTCATCAACGGACTTTCTTTTTGATTTTCACGTAGGAGATTGGCAAAATGTTCTATTTCAAAATAATAGCCTTTACCTGTGTAGGCAAAGTCATGCTCAATCTTGTTACCTTCTAAAATACTTGTGATTTTATCTGTTTGATGAAAGCGACTGTTTAAAACCAAAATTCCATTATCGCAGACCAACGTGGCTGTTGATGGAGTTTGCTTGACAATGCTTGAATTCAAAAACGCTGTAGTTCCCGAGTTATATTTAAAGGTCATTTCGATCTCTTCGTCAACTCCGGTTTTGCCGATTTTGGCCTTTGCTTCAAATGAATCTGGTTTTCCCAATAGTGCCAATGCACAAAATATAGGATAAATACCAATATCAAGTAAAGAACCACCTCCAAGGGCTTTGTTGAAAAGACGACCTTCAGGATTAAAGTCGGCTTCAAAACAAAAATCTGCGGTTAAGGTTTTTACAGCACCATAGCGTCCACTTGCTAATTCCTCTTTTACAAATTTAAAATGAGGCATAAAGCGCGTCCATAATGCTTCCATCAAAAGCGTGTCGTTTGCCTGAGCGGTTGTGATCATTTCTTCCACTTGGGAACGGT
This sequence comes from Leeuwenhoekiella blandensis MED217, assembly GCF_000152985.1. Lineage (GTDB taxonomy): Bacteria > Bacteroidota > Bacteroidia > Flavobacteriales > Flavobacteriaceae > Leeuwenhoekiella > Leeuwenhoekiella blandensis. Next base: position 1,480,792 of record NZ_CH672395.1, read on the forward strand.
TCATTGCAAACGGTTTTTCGCATAAAACCGCTTTTTTATGTTTCAAGCAAAGCAAGGTGTCTTGATGATGTCTTACGTGAGGCGTGGCGATATATACCGCATCTACGTTAGGATCTTTGGCAAGTTGCTCATAGCTGTTGTAACATTTGGAGGCACTATATGTTGCACCAAAACGATCTGCTTTTTCCTGAGAACGTGAAGCAACTGCATATACCTCAGAACCTTCAACAAGGGCTACATCACTAGCAAAGCTGTGCGCAATTTTTCCTAAGCCTAAAATTCCCCATCTAATTGTTTTCATGCTGTTTCGGTTTTATCAGATCCCATAGTGCTCTGGATAGTTAGACTTATAAGAATCACTAAAGCACATCCTACCACATTAAGCCATAGGTAAGGCAAGCTGATGTATTCAAATTTATCTAAAGCAAATAAGGCGAAGACGATAAGTTGCGTTAGGATCGCTCCTATGAAAACGGCACGGGCTTTTATGGTTTTGATAAAGAAAGCAGACATAAAAATGCCTAGAATGCTTCCATAGAAAAGGGAGCCGATGATGTTGACCAGTTGAATCAAATTATCAAACAGGTTTGCCGTACAGGCAATAAGAATGGCTAAAATTCCCCAACTCAGAGTGAACCATTTAGCTGCATCTACAAAATGCGATTCCTCCCGATCTTCTTTAAGGTTACGTCTGTAAAAATCGACTGTAGTCGTGGTTGCGAGTGCATTGAGTTCTGAGGCAGTAGAAGACATTGCGGCAGATAAGATCACCGCCAGCAAAAGCCCAATGAGTCCGCTGGGTAGGTTATTCAGAATAAAATGAATAAACACATAATCTTTATCGTTGGTCTCTACGTTTTTATCAGCCAAGCCTATGAGCATGCGCCCTTGATCACGTAACTTATTTTCTTCGGCATTGATATTTTTAAGCGCTTCTTTAGCAGTGATTTGAACTCCGGAAGCATCAGCAACTGAAGCTTGCGGATCAAGAGCCACACGGTGACTCAATTCGGTTTTATCAGAACGCAGGTCATTGAGTTTATTTTGAACCTCGTTGTATTCTTTTTCAAAAGGGGTACCGTGCACTGCAGAAGCCGCGGCAGGATTAAAATTAAGCGGCGTAGGATTGAATTGGTAAAAGACAAAAACCATAACACCTACTAAAAGAATAAAGAACTGCATAGGAACTTTTAGAAGACCGTTGAAGATCATACCCAGCTGCATTTCTCTCAAAGATTTACCGCTCAAATAGCGCTGAACCTGACTTTGATCGGTCCCAAAATAGGAAAGCATGAGAAACGTACCACCTAAAATACCGCTCCATACGGTGTAGCGGTTTTCAAAATCAAAAGAGAAATCGAGTACATCAAGTTTACCACTAGCACCCGCTATTTGAAGCGCATTATCAAAGTTGATATCTTCTGGCAGGTAGCTCACAATAAGGAAAAAAGCGACAAACATTCCCAGAAAGATAATTCCCATTTGTTGCTTTTGAGTTACAGTAACGGCTTTGGTTCCTCCAGAAATGGTGTACACTACAACGAGCAATCCAATGATGATGTTAAGCGTGTTGAGATCCCAACCCAACACAGCCGAAAGAATAATCGAAGGCGCAAAGATGGTGATACCGGCAGCAAGACCGCGAGAAAGTAAAAACAAGCCCGAAGCTAATGAACGTACACGTATGTCGAATCTATTCTCCAGATATTCATAAGCGGTATACACGTTAAGCCGATAATAAATAGGAATAAAAAAGACGCAAATAATGACGATAGCTATGGGCAGACCAAAATAAAACTGAACAAAACCCAAACCATCATTATAAGCTTGACCCGGTGTAGAGAGAAAAGTGATCGCACTGGCTTGTGTCGCCATTACAGAAAGTCCTACAGACCACCATTTTGATTCATTACCACCACGTATGTAATCTTGAACATTTTTTCTACCACGTGTTTTATAAACACCATACAGCACTATAAATGCTAAAGTAACTACCAGTACAATCCAGTCTCTTGTTTGCATATTAAGCGTTGTAGTAATTCATTAATATAAAGAACAAGATGATGTATATGGCGTTCATCACCAAAACCAAAGTATAATATTTTGACCAACCTTCTTTTTTGGGATGCATCAGTTTTTGATCTTTTGATTGTTCTTACCTACCGAAAGCATATTGGCAAAAAGTCTATACGCTCCCGAAACTCCAGCGGGCAGTTCTCTAAAGAAACTTAATCCTGTATAAATATAGTTACCTTTTCCATATTTAGCGAGTAGCAGGCTGCCTTCACTTGGTGCTTCATTCTCGTCGTGTATAGAAAGTACCGGCGTGTATGCTTTGTCATAGTTGTTTGGGAAATACAGTCCACGTTCTTGAACCCATCCTTCAAAATCTCGCTGAGTGATTTTGTTAGGGTAATTAAGGATTTCGGCATCAGGATCGAGAATGGTAACTTCTGCAAACTCATCGGTAACCCGATCGCTGCTCAACTCCAGCGGGTAGGGACCAATGTTAGGAAAACTAAATCCACGCGCCGTATTGTATTGCACTACCATCGTACCGCCGTTTTCGACATAATCCAAAAGAATAGGCTGTTTGTAGCGCAATTCTTCAACCACGTTATACGCACGAACTCCCATAACTACAGCGTCAAAATTTTTAAGGTTGGTTGCTGTAATTTCTTCCGGAGTAATTTCTGCAACTTGATATCCGATCTGTCTTAAGCTTTCAGGAATTACATCTCCCGCACCGGCAATATAACCTATATAATTCCCTTTCTTTTGAATATCAAGCCGTACCAATTTATTGGTTGAAGGTAAGACTAATGTTTGCAAAGGAATATGTTCATAGTCGATACGAACGATCTTGGTATTGATGGTTTTTCCGTCTACCAAAAGCTGAGGCTGTAATTCTACCTCGCTCGCGTTATCTGGTGGTGTAACGGTAAAAGCTACAGTTTTTGTTTCACCTTTTTGCGCGATATTAATTTCTTGCGGGGCGCTGATCTGCCAACCTTTGGGAGCATTTAAAGAAACTTTGGCTGAAAGATTAGAAACGTATGCCGTTACTTGTGCAGTAATGGTTTTGGGCTGCGCATCTGCAAAAATGATCACAGGATCTGCAACAGCCACCGAAGCTTTAGGCACAATTTCAAAAGGCTCATAGACTTCGCCGGCAACACGATCATTGTATTTGTAGACCCAATCTGTCGTGATGGGGATTTCAACTTCATCTATCTTTAGATGGAAGGTAGCCTTAAAGGTTTTAGGAGTTTCCGGCAATCCTATAAGCTCTTGATCGGTTACTTTATACATTCCCACGCTGCCTTCTTCGGTCAACCAGTAAGCTGTAGTAAAATCTGCATCACCGGTATTGACCTCCACTTGAGTTTTAAAATCTTCATTGAAGTCAAGGGAGCGTTCCATTTTAATTTCTTTTTTAGAAGGTAATACTGTAACGCGCTCTAGAATTATGGGGAAATCACTTCGGTTTATCGCTTCTAGTGAAAGTTTTACGTTTTCCTCTGCAATAGCAGTTTGTTCGTCAGTATAGGCTTCAAGATATAAACCCGCACAAGCCTTTATGATTTGTGTGATTTGTTTGGTTTTTAAATCACGCCAGTAAGTATCTTCTAACTGAACGATCAATTGGTAAGCTTCAAGTAAGTGCGGAAGACTCGCCGCCGGATCATTAAAGTTGTAATCTGCTTCAACTTGATTTAAGATGTTACCAATAGCAGCACCACCTTCAACACGGTTCCAGCTGGTATCAATTCCTTTAAAAAGATTTCCGTCTGCCGGAAGATCCCCTTTTAAAAGTTCGAGATATTCTACTTGCGCTCCGCGAGAACCGGTATTTCCAAAACCTTGAGATTTATGCTGACTGCGGCTAAGGGCAGAGATTTCGGTATTGCTAAGTCCGTAAGCGGGATAGTAACTTCCCACATCAACCGAAACCAGATTTGATTTATCTGCTTCTTCAAACTTTTCACGGCTACCGTAAAACCACCAAGAGGTGTTAAAGAATAGTCGTTTGGGTTGCCAGGTCTGCGTGCGTTTCAATTGCTCGGGGAACACTTGAGGATCACCCACTTTATCAAAAGCTTCTACACTTAGCATTGCCGACAGCGTATGATGCCCATGTGTGGTACCCGGCGAACGATGATCAAACCGATTGATAATAATGTCTGGTCTAAAATTACGAATGGCCCAAACTACGTCTTTCATAATCTCATCCTCTTCCCAAAAACTCAACGTTTCTTCAGGGTTTTTAGAATAGCCAAAATCGTTAGCACGTGTAAAACGCTGCTCACCACCATCTGTGCGGCGTGCTGCAAGCAATTCTTGAGTACGAATAACACCAAGGAGCTCTCTAATTTCGGGACCTATCAAATTTTGACCGCCGTCACCACGCGTAAGCGCAAGATAACCTGTTCTTGCGTGTACCTCATTGGCGAGATAAGAGATCATTGCTGTGTTTTCATCATCGGGATGCGCTGCGAGATAAAGCGCCGTGCCTAAAAAGTTGAGCCCTTGTATTTGCTCGTATATTTCTGAAGAAGTTGGCTTTTTTGGCTTTTGAGCTTGTAATTGCAATGAAATGCAACATATAAAAACGAATAAAAAGCGCATATTTTAGGATGTTTTTTAGTTGAATGCCTTGCGATCAAAGATAGCTAAAACGCTAGCTACACGCTTTGGTTTTCGGTTTGTTTAACAAAATACAAAACTTATACTTTAGCATAAAATTGCAACGACAAAGGCAAAAATTAAAGCTACTCAAGTTGTTGTAATAAATCATACAATTTTTGTGTAGGCAGACCCATAACCGTATTGTAAGAACCTTCTAATTTCTGAAGCGCTACGTGGCCTATCCATTCTTGAATACCGTAAGCTCCGGCTTTGTCAAAAGGCTGATAGGTGTTGATATAGTGTGTGATCTCTTCGGAAGTAAAGGTTCTGAAGTACACTTTAGCCAAATCGTGATCCACCAGTTGTTGGGTTGAAGTAGTCACGCATATCGAAGAGATCACCTCGTGCGAAGTGCCACTTAATAGCTGAAGCATTTCTTGTGCTTCCTGCGCATCATTGGGTTTGCCTAATGCGATATCGCCTTTAAAAACTAAGGTGTCTCCGGTAATCAAAATCTCATCAGGTTGAAGCATGTCGCTAAAAGCCTCAGCTTTCTTTTTTGCAATATACTCTGCGATTGCTCCCGGTTGCATTCCCGGTGGATAGCTTTCATCAATAGGTTTTAGCCTGATTTCAAAATCAACCTCAAGAGCTTTGAGTAATTCTTGCCGGCGCGGCGATTGCGAGGCAAGAATGAGTTTTTTGTTATTTAGGAGTTCAGAGAGCATATTAATACTTTAAAGTCAGTGTCAAAACGCCTAAAGAGAGCATACCAAAAAGCATAATCAGCTTTAATAATTTAGACAGAAATGCATAATGTTTTTGTTTTTCGGCATAGCGTGCTTTCATACAGAAAAATACCAGAGGAACTACCACTGCGGCGACTAGATATATCGAAGTCCAAACGTTAGTTTGTAAATACACGTAGATGTATCCTAAAATACTAAAAATGTATAGCACGCCAAGGTACGCCGAAAGTTTAGCCGTGCGCTCAAGACCTAAAACTATGGGTAAAGTTTGAATCCCTGCTGCATAATCTCCATTGGCATCTTCAATATCTTTAACAAGTTCCCTGAGGAAATTCAGCATAAAAGCAAAAATGGTATAATCGCGCAATACCGCAAGTGGAGTGACTAGTTGTTCTTGAAATTGATTTAAAATAGGGGTAACATCAAAAACTAAAACGATAAAAATAGACGAAGCCACTACAAGGCTTACGACTAGATTTCCGACCAAAATAATTCCTTTTAAAAAGCTGGAATAAATATAAAGCAGTGCCGAAATAAGAACAAATAGGGAGGTGAAGTTGCCCAAACCGGTTTTGTAGCTGAGAAAAAATCCCAATCCCACGCCCAGAATATTAAAAAGCAGATAATAATTGAAGGCTTGTTTTTCTGAAAAAGGTTCAGGGAGATACGTTTGAAGCGGTTTATTGATCTGATCGCTTTGCACATCATTAATGTCGTTAATAATGTAGCCTGCGGCAGCAATACATAAACTGGCTAAGGCTAAAATCCCAAAATCAAAAGAAGAGAGGGCAACCGGCAGTCCTAAGGCTTTTAAAAAGCCAAAATGAATCAAAACCTGTGTAAGAAGTATTAGGATTAGATTTTTATAACGGATTAAGTTTAAGAAAGCCAACAGCGTGTTTTTTTGAAAAGTCTCAAATATAGCAAAAACCCCGATGCGACTGCATCGGGGTTTTGAAAAGGAGTGTATTTAAACGATTACTTTTTGCTGATGCTGCCACCAGAACTTTCGGCTACGGCAACTTCCTGAGGATCTCCCCAATAATCAATATCGCCGCCGCTAGAAGCTTTAGAATTCATTTCTTTAGATACATAAGTACGTATACTTCCTGCACTTGAAGCTTCGGCTTCGCAATATTCTGCTTTTAGATCTTTTGCATTAATGGTTGCCGCTGAGCTTGCGTCAAAGTTGAGTTTTTGCGCAGAACCATTAAGACTTAAGGTAGCCGCGCTGCTTGCATCGGCTGTGATCTCTCGTATTTCAACATCTAATTTTACCGTCGCTGCACTTGAAACATCAAAATTGATTTTGTCCCCGGTTAGCATTTCGGTTGCAGTGATGTTTGATGCGCTACTGGCTTTAATGGCCTGTAAAGGTTGTGTATAGATCACGTGAATAACCCGAGAAGTTGCATTACCAATGTTTGAATTGTCTGTAGATTCAATACGTAAAGTACTTCCTTCATAATGAACATCAAGATATTCTAGTAAGTTTTCATCTACCTCTGCGATAACTTTTGGGCTTGTTCCTTTTTCTAGAATCACGTCCCAGCCGTTACTGCTATGTACTCTTGAGAATTCTTGATCAAGATTTAAATCTTGGGTAACAACATTGCCGTTACCTTCAATTTGCCCCATTTGTATGTTGAAATTACATGAGGTGAGCATAAGTGCGGCAAAACCGCTGACGAAAAGTTTAATTAATGTAGTCATAAGTGTTGATTTTTTGATTGATGTTTTTCTGGCATTGCCAGAAGATTAAATACTCCTGGGCTTGCCTTTAAATTAAAAATTTGTTTCTAATAATAACCTCAGGGACCTGTCGCTGTCAGAAGACAGGTTTGCCCTGAGTTAGTTTATTTAGTTTATCGTGTCTACCACTTTTGCAATGGTATCATTTTTAAGTTCGGGTCTAACGTTTAACCCGTCTTTTTTAGGTGCGGCTACCGCTTTATATTCATATACGGTTCCTGTAGCTGTAGAATCTTGGGGTGTCTCATCTGCCTTCCAGTCTTCGGCTTCCTCAAGTTCTTCGATAACTTCTTCAGGGCAATTTAGACATACAAGTTCTGAATTTTCCATTAGAGAATAATACCCTACAAACTTGTGATCCAGAACATCAGAATAACGGTTTCTGTGGTAACTGTTGATGTTCTTATCAGTTAACAGAATGGTTCCTTCAGGAATCGCAAGAATAAGATCTACTTCCTGACTGCGGTATTTGTTTTCAATACTGCTTACAAAGTAATTGTCAAGAAGAAGCGTGTTTTCATCCATTTCAAAATTATAAACGATGTTACTTGCACGAACCTGAGCGGCATCATAAGAGCTTCCTTGTGAGGTTTTCTTAATGATAAGCTTAGCCTCTGGAGAGTCACTTTTTTGTACACTAAGATTTACATCACGGTTGTACAATACTTTGTTACCCGCTGCATCGGTGCGAATCTTCCAATTGTCATTATGGTATTTGTAGGCGCCATATTGATTTTGGGTGATCATTTTTACACTTAAGGTATCTCCGGCTCTTATAGGTAAGGTTTCAGAAATAAGAGCTTCGCCTTCTACTGCAGTCGCCATGCCTTGACGTACTCCCAATACCGCGAGTACCATTACCGCGATAAACCAAACGCCCAGCATCGTTAATTTGGCAACAACAGGAATACGTTTTAGGGTTGTAACCAGAATGCGCAAACCAAGATAGAATAACATAAAGAACGGAATCCCTATCGCTACAAACGTGAGCAAACTTATAAGCCACAATGGAGCGCCAGAAGTATTGACCATCTCTACATAATCTGCGATGCTACCATCAACAAAATCTAAAGTTCCTGCTGAAAAGAGTCCTACAAAGAGACCAATAAGGGTCGAGCCACCGGTTATAACGAGTAGAATACCTATGAATTT
>NZ_CH672395.1:1490284-1495640 GCF_000152985.1 Leeuwenhoekiella blandensis MED217
GATATTTATATTCTTCACCATTACTCGCACTTACAGCTGCAGAGATCACCGAAAAAAGGGTCACTACAAATAAGGCTAAAAGCAGTAAGCCAAATGCCAATGCGGTTATGATAAGACCGCTGGCATCATTAGGAAGAACAAAATGATCAAAATGATTTTCTAGATCAAAGTGTCCCTGCTTACTTACAATTTGTAAAACCTGATAAGCCACAAAAGGAATTGCAATAATTACAAGACCTATAGTATAGAGTAGTGTGCTCATTTGAAAATTGAGCGCACGTCTACCGTGGTTATCTACAAATACCGAATTCCTTTTTAAGGAAGCCCAGATCAATAGCGGAGCGATAAAATTGCCCAGTGGAAACAAAAATTGAGCAAACACAGATAAGTGAATAAAAGTGGCTGTATTTTTTTGTCCGGTTGTAATAGTATTTTCCATTGCTTATTATTTTCTTATGCAAATATATATATAAAAGCAGGTATTTTGTATTACATAGTACTTAAATTTAACTATTTATTAACAAAAAGGAAATTCTTTAAAGTCAATTCTTAAGCCTATTTTTGAGAGAATCAAAACTTTATATATGTCACTCAGCCCTAGTAAATTCAATAGTTTTATAATGTTTAAGCTTCCTTCTGCTTGGTTATGTGGAGTGCGCGTAAAAGAAATTTCAGAAAAAACCTGTACGACTACCGTAAAGCATAAATGGATCAATCAGAATCCATTCAATTCTATGTTTTGGGCAGTGCAGGGGATGGCTGCAGAGTTGAGTACAGGAGCGATGGTGATCAATCAGATTAGAGAAAGCGGCAAGAAAATTTCGATGCTTGTGGCAAACAATAAAGCTTCTTTTACTAAAAAAGCCACCGGTAAAATCACATTTACCTGTAAAGACGGTCACAAAATCGCTGATGCCATTGAAAAAACGATTGCCACAGGCGAGGGGCAAACCTTCTGGATGCAAAGTGTGGGAGTTAATGAAGACGGCGTAGTGGTAAGTACGTTTGATTTTGAATGGACAGTAAGGGTGAAATCCTAGTTTTGATTTAAAGACTTTATCGTCTTAGATTTATATACGTCTTGTAACAATTTTATAAAAACGCTTACGTATTAAGTAGTATCAATCAAATCAAAAACGAAACAAAAACATGAGAGCACACGAGATAGATTACCAGATTTATGGGGAAGAAATGCAATATGTGGAGATTGAATTAGATCCGCAAGAAGGCGTTATCGCTGAAGCAGGAACCTTTATGATGATGGAAGACGGTATACGCATGGAAACCATTTTTGGTGATGGTTCCAAAAATGATTCTGGTCTATTAAATAAGGTATTTGGTGCCGGTAAACGTTTACTTACCGGTGAAAGTCTTTTTATGACGGTTTTCTATAATGACATAGTAGGGAAGAAGAAAGTGAGTTTTGCTTCCCCATACCCTGGAAAAATTATTCCTATTGACTTAACCAAGAATGGCGGAAGATTCATTTGTCAAAAAGATGCATTCTTATGTGCTGCCAAAGGAGTTTCTATAGGTATTGAATTTTCAAGAAAGTTAGGTCGCGGTCTTTTTGGAGGAGAAGGTTTTATTATGCAGAAGCTAGAAGGTGACGGGATGGCCTTTGTGCATTCTGGCGGAACCACGTTTAAAAAGGAATTAGGATTAGGAGAAAAGCTGAAGGTAGACACAGGGTGTATCATAGGTTTTGATCATACTGTAAATTATGATATCGAATTTGTAGGCGGAATAAAAAATACCATTTTTGGAGGTGAAGGAGTATTCTTTGCGACACTTACCGGTCCGGGTACAGTTTATATTCAGTCGTTACCATTTAGCAGACTTGCCAAGCGTGTTTTGGCATCTGCACCACAATTGGGAGGGAAGGATAAAGGCGAAGGAAGTATTCTGGGAGGCTTAGGAGATTTGCTTGACGGTGACAACAGATTTTAAACTCTAGGTAAAGCCTAGGATTTTAAATTTTTAACATTGTTTTTGGAATTAAAAGCCTATTTTTAACGGAATTCCTATCAAAATCAGTTTATAGCCCAAAATTACCTAACAAAAATTCTAATTTTAAACTATTCAAATATGGCAAGAGCAATGTTTGAGTACACTAAAACAATACTGAAAAAAGTAAGTTTTGATAGTGTACTTTTTTGCAAAGAATTACAAAAAGCTGCAAAGCGTTTACTACCGTATGAAATTGAGGAATTAAGAGAGTGGATTAAGGAACTAACCAAAACAAATCCCGAATTAAATCAATGTATGATTTACCTCAATGCTTAACTTTAAATATCATAAAAAAAAAGCGACTCAAATGAGTCGCTTTTTTAGTATCTGATACAAGCCTGGTTACTTTTTAAATGCTCCTTGAGTTTGAGGTAGCGGACTAATGATTTCTACATTTTGAAATGTGATAGCTCCTTTTATTACTCCGGCAATTGTGGTGCGCAACGCTTCAATAATTTGCATCTTTAATTCACTCTTGTGATATAAAAGACTTACTTCTCTTGCCGGTGCCGGCTCTTTAAAGTAATGAAGAAATTTCTTTTCTTCTTCCTTAATATCCATTGTATGTAAATAAGGTAAAAGAGTCATTCCTAAACCTTCATTGGCAAGACGTACCAAAGTTTCAAAACTACCACTCTCAAGAGAAAAGGTTTCTTCAGAATAGTTTCGGTTTGTTTTGCATAAGTTAACTACGCCGTCTCTAAAGCAATGTCCATCTTCAAGAAGTAGCATATCGTTGAGGTCTAGATCTGCTGTGGTAATTTTCTCTACACTATTTAAAGGGTGATTTGCGGGAACATATGCTACAAATGGCTCATAATATAAAGGACGCTCCTTTATATTCTCAAGATGTAGTGGTGTTGCTGCAATCGCGGCGTCTAAATGTCCTTCTTCAAGACGTTCTATAATGGTTTCTGTGGGAAGCTCTTCGATCTTCAGTTTGACCTTAGGATACCTGTTGATGAAGTTGCGTAAAAACATAGGTAATAATGTAGGCATAACTGTTGGGATCACACCCAATTTAAATTCACCACCTATAAACCCTTTTTGCTGATCGACAATATCTGCAATACGGTTGGCTTCATTTACAATGTTGCGCGCCTGTGTTACAATCTTGCTTCCAATATCGGTAAGTTCGATCGGTTTCTTGCTTCGGTCAAAAATTAGAATGTCTAATTCATCTTCCAATTTTTGAATCTGCATACTCAGTGTAGGCTGTGTGACAAAAGTTTTTTCAGCAGCCTTAGTGAAGTTTTGATTTTCGGCAACAGCCAAAACGTATTTCAATTGCGTAATCGTCATGGTTCTAATTTAGACTTCAAAAATAGGGCGACATATTGATTTTGTCTATACAATTACAACTATAATTTAATAGAAACACATCACGACCTATATAGTATAGTCAAAAATTAAAATCGAATTTCAAGCTCCAGAGGTTCTTCGCTAAGTTCAAACTTGCAATCTTCCCATTGCGGAGGTCCCATAGACATCACATTATTAGATCCGCCATAAGCTTCTTTAGGCATTCCGTTTGCTTCAAAATCCATTTGTCCATTATTGTTCTTATCGTGATAACAGAGGATAGCGTAATTTCCTAGCGGAATATCTTTAAAGGTTACCGAAGTCTTACCGTCTTTGATTTCGCTTTTTGCGGCTTTTACTGGAGCGGCTACCATAAAATTGTCTTTATTGTAGAGCGCATATCCTACCGAACCTTCATCGCTAGATACATTATTAATAGAAACGGTTATTGAACTTTTATTTTGAGCAAAGGCACTGAAGCTGATAAAAGTCATAAATAATAAGAGATAGGTTTTCATAATTTTACTGTTAGAATTAATACTGAAACAAATGTACAGGTTGCTTTAGCTGGTTCTAGTTGTTTATGACTCAATTGTAGAATCAAGAAGATGAACTGTAATTGTAATGTTTGAAAGCGTTCTTTACTATATAGGATACGTTGTGCTTGTAGGGTTTTAAAATCAAATCTGCTGCGTTTAAGAAAAGATTAAAAAATAATTGAAGCGTAACTATTTGTAAATAAGTGGCTAGTAAATTAATTTAAAAATACTTTCAAAAAGTGCTTGCGGGGATAGATAATCGTTCTATATTTGCGCCTCCAAAATCGGATATTAAAAACGGTTTTACGTTCTTAGAAATGCAGATAAAGTAAACCACCCTCGAGTTGATCTCGTGGGAAATTTGCTAGTGATAGGATTTTTGTTTTGAGGTAGTTCTTTGGTTTTGAAATCCATTTGACGGCGTCAAAAATAAAGTTTAAAAAAAGCTTGTTTATAAAGGGAAAAGGGTAGTATCTTTGCCCTCCCGTTTTTCGGCAGTGAAAGCGGATTAGTTCTTAGAAAAGCGACTTAAAATTGGCTCAAAAAAAACTTTAAATTTTATTTGTTTAGTAATAAAAAAGGTTTGTATATTTGCAGCCGCTTTCGCAGAGAGCAACGCGCATTGAAAACGAGATGATTTGGTAATAAAAAGCGAGGTTCGATTCCTCGACATCTAACGATAAATGATCTTCTTTAATTAGGGGAGAAGTTAATTGACATATTGAATTGACAACGCGTATTATCTTTTAGAGATAATATTTGAATTAAAACTAGAACGACCATTTTGAGCTTCTGTTGTTACAGAGGTGATTAAATTTCCTTATATCGTGGAATATTATATACAATACTACGATGAAGAGTTTGATCCTGGCTCAGGATGAACGCTAGCGGCAGGCCTAACACATGCAAGTCGAACGGTAACATAGGAAAGCTTGCTTTTCTGATGACGAGTGGCGCACGGGTGCGTAACGCGTATGCAATCTACCTTGTACTGGAGTATAGCCCAGGGAAACTTGGATTAATCCTCCATAGTCTATATTAATGGCATCATTTTATATAGTAAAGGTTACGGTACAAGATGAGCATGCGTCCTATTAGCTAGTAGGTGTGGTAACGGCACACCTAGGCAACGATAGGTAGGGGTCCTGAGAGGGAGATCCCCCACACTGGTACTGAGACACGGACCAGACTCCTACGGGAGGCAGCAGTGAGGAATATTGGACAATGGGCGCAAGCCTGATCCAGCCATGCCGCGTGCAGGAAGACTGCCCTATGGGTTGTAAACTGCTTTTATACGGGAAGAATAAGTGTTACGTGTAGCACGATGACGGTACCGTAAGAATAAGCACCGGCTAACTCCGTGCCAGCAGCCGCGGTAATACGGAGGGTGCAAGCGTTATCCGGAATCATTGGGTTTAAAGGGTCCGTAGGTGGACTAATAAGTCAGTGGTGAAAGTCTGCAGCTTAACTGTAGAATTGCCATTGATACTGTTAGTCTTGAATTG
>NZ_CH672395.1:1501144-1867712 GCF_000152985.1 Leeuwenhoekiella blandensis MED217
TGATATTCCCACCAGAAGAGCTCAAATTTTTCCATATTGTCGTGGAAGAATTCAAAAACTTCGGGCCAATGCTTTTTGTTGTGAATGTTCACGTTTGGTTTTTCAACATAAACACGTGAAATGACTTTTCCGCTGCTGCGTATATATTCCTTTTCAAAAAGAATATCTTCAGAAACTTCTGCTTTAAGCAGGTTTTTTAAGCTTTCAAACTTTTCAAAATAGTATTCACGGAATACTTGATCATAGGTTTCAATATCAAATGAAACCATCGCTTTATCGTTATCAAAACTAAATTTCAAATTGATTTCTTTTACTTTGGTATCATACAGCAACCATTTTTTTTGATAACGTTTACCAAAGAAAATCCAGAAATCTTCACGTAGTTTTTTTGATTCTTCCCTGCTAAACATATTAGAGTAAATAGGCTAGAGTTATTCCCAGTAAAATAACACCAAATTTAGTCGCATTGAACTGGTGATTTTTAGAGGATTCAAAAAGTATAGTGGTAGATACATGTAATAAAACGCCAACGACAATCGCATTTATACTACTTTTTAAAGTTAAAGACCAAATATCTAACGCTCCTAAATAACTTCCTAAAGGAGTCATCAAAGCAAAAACGCTTAAAAAGGCCACAATTTGAAGCTTGCTAATGTTTGATGACAACAAGAAAGAGCTGATGATAATGGCAATTGGGATTTTATGCACAACGATTCCGTAGACAAGATCTTGATTTTGCGACAACGGAAAACCTTCAAATGCTGAATGCACACACAAACTAACGAGTAATAGCCACGGGATATTTTTTCGGGCTTTATCTAGGTGTAAATGTCCGTGTTCTGCACCTCTGGAAATAAATTCTAATAAGATTTGAAGTAGCAATCCCGCCATAATGAATAAGCCGACATTCTCATTGCTAGAAGCGTAAAGCTCGGGTAAAAATTCAAAAATCGTAATTGAAAGTAAAAAGGCCCCACTAAAAGCCAACAGCAATTTTACAGACGTGTCTAAAGTAGGTTTAAAAAGTAGCGCAATAACAAAACCCAGTAAAACTGCGGCTACAGGTAAAATAAAAATCATAGAATCGTTAGCTAGAAATTCTTAGTCGTAACAAGCCGACAAAATTAACCTATTTTTGCAATCAAAATTTTAACGATGGAAGGGAACTTTAAAATGCTGGCAAAAACCTTATTTGGTTTTGAAGATTTACTAGCACGAGAATTACGGGAATTAGGAGCAGGAGATATAGAAATAGGAACACGAAGTGTTGGTTTTTCTGGTGATACAGGTTTTATGTACAAGGCCAATTTATGCTGCCGTACTGCCATAAAAATTTTAAAGCCGCTGCGCTCTTTTGTAGTCAAAGATGAAAATGCACTTTATGCTGCGGTGAAGAGTATCGATTGGAGCCAATATATGCGTGTTAATGACACCTTTGCTATCAATGCCACCATAAGTGGTGAACAGTTTACACATTCTTTGTTTGTTGCTCAAAAAGCCAAGGACGCGGTTGTAGATCAGTTTAGAGAGGCTACGGGCGATCGACCGGATGTAGATCTGAAATTCCCCGATTTGAGCATTGACATTCATATACGCCACAACAGATGTACGATTTCGCTTGATAGCAGTGGCGTTTCGTTACATCAGCGAGGATATCGTTTAAGCACCAATATTGCCCCTATAAATGAAGTTTTGGCCGCGGGCTGTTTAATGCTTGCCGGGTGGAAGGGGTACAGTGATTTTCTTGACCCAATGTGCGGTAGTGGGACAATGCTTATTGAAGCTGCGATGATCGCCTGCAATATTCCGCCTAATTTGAACCGAAAGCAGTTTGGTTTTGAAAATTGGCACGATTGGGATCCAGATCTTTTTGACGTGATCGAAGCTGCAGCGTTGAAGAAAATACGGGAGTTCCATTTTACCATTCAAGGCTATGATCTAGATCCTTCAGTAATCGATAAAGCCAAAGAGAATATTAAAAATGCCGAATTGAGCGAGTTTATTTCTATAAAGCAAGCCGACTTTTTTAAGACTGAAAAAGAACGCGAGCGTCATTTGCATATGGTTTTTAATCCGCCGTACGGCGAAAGAATTCCGGTAGAAATGGAAGCTTTTTATAAAAATATAGGAGATACGCTGAAGCAAAATTATAAAGATACCGAAGCTTGGTTCATCACTTCAAACCTCGAATCTTTAAAGCACGTAGGCTTACGCACCAGCCGAAAAATAAAGCTTTATAATGGTTCGTTAGAATCACGTCTAGTGAAATATGATATTTATGCCGGTTCTAAAAAGGCGAAGTATCAGAACAACGATTAATTACAGAACACCGTAATAAAAAAAGCGAGAAATTTATTTCTCGCTTTTTTTATTGGCGTCGCTAAAGGGATTAATCTCTTTAGCGCGTGAATTAAAGAATTCTTTTTATAACTCTTAGTTTATGGGTGTGTGTGCGACGTTCTGCATTATAAATACCCGTGTGATCTATACGATCAATACGCACCTCACCATGGCAATGTATAATATAATTGTCTTGAAGCATTATTCCCACGTGTACGATAGCACCTTCGTCATTATCAAAAAAGGCCAGATCGCCAGGTTCACTTTCTTCAATAAAGCTTAAAGCTTCCCCTTGAGTCGCTTGCTGGGAAGCGTCTCTAAATAAGGAATGTCCGTTAAGTCTATATACCATTTGCGTAAAGCCACTACAATCTAAACCGAAAGGTGTACGACCACCCCACAAATACGGACTTTTCAAATACAGTAATGCGGTGTTAATGAATGTGGCTTTCTCTCGTTTTTCTGCAACAGAATTACCTTCGTAATGATCACCAGTTAATGACAAATTTGCCAATTGCGCTCCTAATGGAATGCTGAGCACGTGCTCGTCTGAAGAAGTAGCCATCTGCAAGAGATCACTGGCGAGAATAGGAGTGCGCTCTTGGGCAGCATCATAATCTTCAACCGTAATTTCTTTATATTGCTTGTTGTCAATCCACCCCTCATATTTATCATGTGCAAGACGGATGCGACTCCATTTCTTACGGATTTCAAGCACTTTAAAATGCTCACCATAAAGTACTTGGTTGATCATTTCGGCCGCATCTGCAGGCTCTAAACGCATAGGTACAATACTTAATGGGCAAATGCCGTAATTCATCAGGCGGTTTTGAAATTTTTGTAAAAGTAATTCAAATGATTTTTTCCCACCAAAATGATTATTAACAAGACGTGTATAACTTCAGTTTCAATACAATTTTATCTGGAAATCACCATTGCCGAAGCGCCACCGCCACCATTACAAATCGCAGCAGCACCCAACTTGGCATTATTCTGTTTTAAAACGTTTATGAGCGTGATGAGAATACGCACACCACTACATCCCAAAGGATGCCCAAGAGATACGGCACCGCCATTTACATTTACTTTATCTGCAGATAAACCTAAGATCTTCATATTGGCTAAACCAACAACAGAAAAGGCTTCGTTAAACTCAAAATAATCAATCTCACCTTGACCTACGCCCGCTTTTGCCAAGGCTTTAGGCAAAGCTTTTGAGGGAGCGGTAGTGAACCACTCAGGATCTGTAGCAGCATCAGCATAACTTTTGATGGTGCATAAAACTTCTAGATTAAGTTCTTCAGCTTTTTCTTTAGTCATTAAAATGACAGCACCGGCACCATCATTAATCGTAGAGGCATTTGCAGCGGTCACCGTACCATCTTTTGAAAATGCCGGTCTTAGGCTGCTTATCTTGTCCATACGAATATTCTTAAATTCTTCGTCTTCTTTGATTAGAACAGGTTCTCCACGACGCTGTGGCACTTCCACAGGAACAACTTCATCAGTAAACTTTCCGCTTTCCCAGGCAGCAGCTGAACGTTTATAGCTTTCAATAGCAAATGCATCTTGGTCTTCACGAGAAAAATTATATTCTTGAGCACAAGCATCTGCACAAACACCCATCGCATTACCATCGTAGGCATCGACGAGTCCGTCTTTTTGCATACCGTCTACCAAAGTCGTCGGACCAAATTTTTGCCCGTTACGCATATGTACGTAATGTGGAATTTGGCTCATACTTTCCATTCCGCCGGCAACAACGACCTCATTATCTCCAAGAGCGATAGATTGCGCAGCAAACATTACCGCTTTCATTCCTGAAGCACAAACCTTATTTACGGTGGTACACGGAACATTTTTTGGAATACCGGCACCAAGTGCTGCTTGTCGCGCAGGCGCTTGACCAACCCCGGCTTGTACCACATTTCCCATAAAAATTTCATTGACTAAAGTCGGGTCTAAATCAATTTTATCTAAAGCTCCTTTGATCGCAGCAACTCCCAGATCAACAGCGGTAAGTGAAGATAAACTTCCTAAAAAACTACCTATTGGAGTACGCACGGCGGAAACGATAACTATATCTTTTTGCATCTTATTTGTGTGTTTTTTGATAGAACTCAAAAGTAAGGAATACCAAACGAAAACGTTATCTTTTAGTCAATACTTAACACCTTAAGCTTCCCGTTTAATTTTAGTACTTTTACTTTTAAGTGCATGCTCAAGGAATTGAATAAACTTGAAAAATTCAGGTTGGTCTTATTGAAGTTAAGCCTTGACATTAGGAGCCTCACACGTGTTTTATGAGTAGTATTTTAAACCGGTTTTATAAAAATCAAGGTGCAATATATAAGGTGTTGTTATGTATTGCAAGTACCATTCTTATCGTTTATCTCTTTCCGAAAAGCGGGAAGTTTCAGTTTGATTTTCAGCAGAATAAACCTTGGCAATATGATAATTTGTATGCGCCGGTAGATTTTGCGATTCTGAAAAGCGAAGACCAGCTAGAGCAGGAGCGTGCCGATGTTGAGAATTCGATTATTCCTTATTTTAATTATGATCAGGATATTGCCAATGAGGCTAAGGCAGCCTATGAAAACCAGTTTGCTTCGGTTTTTACCGATTCGATCTTTAGAAACCGGCAGGACGAACTCAAGAATTTTGGTCTCCAAATTCTTGATGACATTTATAAATACGGGGTCATAAGCGATCTTGTGGCTTTTCAGGAAGGAAGAAAGATTTACTTACGTCGCGGTAATGAAATCGAAGAAACTTCTATAGAAAACCTGAATACGACCGATGAGATCAGCGCGCTTATCAACAGGCGTCTTGTGAACGGACCTTATGTGCAAGCCGCCAATCGTTTTAAAGAGCTGTTTTATGATGTGGTGCAACCTAACGTAACCTACGATGAAAAGCTCACCAATAAAGAGCTCAATGCAGAATTGAGTAAAATCGCTCCTACAAAAGGTGTGGTAAACAAAGGAAGCCGAATTGTCGCAAAAGGAGAGATCGTTGAGCAGAGTACTTACCAAATTTTAAAGTCGCTTCAAGCCGAATATGAATCCCAATCCTGGACGGCCAGCAAATACAATTGGGTTGTTTTTGGTTATGTGTTGCTGGTTTCAGTGGCACTTACAATGCTTTTGCTTTTTATCAAAACCTATAGAGAGCAGGTTTTTGAGAACAATACAATGGTCACTTTTATTTTCTTCAATATCATTTTAATGGTGTTGTTTACGACCTTGATCGTAAAGTATGATGCCAATTATGTATATGTGGTTCCTTTGTGTATACTTCCGCTGGTGATCAAGGCGTTTTTTGATTCGCGATTGGGACTGTTTACTCACGTGATCACGCTTCTGCTGTTGGGTTTTATCGTGCCTAATACTTCAGAGTATATGTTTTTGCAAGTGATCGCCGGGATCGTGACGATTTTAACGGTTTCAGAGTTGTATAAGCGGGCTAATTTATTTATTTCGGTAGGGCAGATCACTTTTATATACATCATTGGGTATTTTGCGTTCCATATCATTCATGAAGGGACTGTAGACAACCTTGAATGGGAAACCTTTAGTTTGTTTATCATTACCGGTCTTGCTACATTATTCGTTCAGCCGCTTATTTATGCGTATGAGAAGATCTTTGGCCTTGTGAGCGATCTTTCGCTGTTAGAGCTTACCGATACCAATTCTAAGCTGCTGAAAAACTTAGCCAATAAAGCACCGGGAACTTTTCACCATAGTTTGAATGTAGCAAACCTTGCAGAAGCTGCCGCAAATGAGATTGGAGCCAATGCGATGCTGACTCGGGTAGGGGCATTGTATCACGATATTGGCAAAATGGTAAATCCTACAGATTTTACCGAAAATCAATCGACAGGAATCAACACGCACGAAGACTTATCACCTCGAGAAAGTGCACGTATCATCATTGATCACGTGATTAACGGGATTGAAATTGCGCGTAAGAATAATCTACCGGATCGGGTTATAGATTTCATCAGAACACATCATGGGACCAGCACGGTATATTTTTTCTACAAAAAAGCGCAGGAGCAGGATGAGGATGTAAATATTGATGACTTTAGATATCCCGGGCCCTTGCCGTTTAGTAAGGAGACTGCAATCCTGATGATGGCAGATAGTGTAGAGGCGGCTAGTAAAAGTTTGAAGTCACCAACTTCTGTGTTGATCGATTCTTTTGTAGAAAAGATCATCAACAAGCAAATGGAGGAAAATCAATTCTTGAACGCGACGATTACCTTCAAAGAAATACAGATTATTAAAAAAGTATTGAAGTCAAAGCTGAATAATATCTATCATCTGCGAATTGAATATCCTGAATAGGGTTTTGTGAAATTCTTGTTTTCAGGGAGTTAAAAAAAGATTGAAAAAAAGTTATAGAAATTCTTCAAAAAGCTTTGGTTGATCGAAAACTTAGATATATATTTGCACCCGCGTTTTGAGAGAGACGCCAACGTTCTTAGGAGAGGTGCCAGAGTGGTAATGGAGCAGATTGCTAATCTGTCGACGGGTAACCGTCGCCAGGGTTCGAATCCCTGTCTCTCCGCAACTTTTTTAAGAAAACACCTCGGGGTGTAGCGTAGCCCGGTCATCGCGCCTGCTTTGGGAGCAGGAGGTCGCAGGTTCGAATCCTGCCACCCCGACGAACCACTTGAAAGTGGTAATCAAAAACCTGTTAGTTTTTAACTAACAGGTTTTTTTATTTTAAAACTAGACAAATCTGATTTACCTTAAAACAAGCAGTTTAGTCCTTTAAACCTATCCAAATTCTTCATCAAAGACTTATTTTTCAAAAGAAAACAAAGTAAATAGCGAGGATGCTCACAAACTGTCTTTCCAGAGACTGTTTGAAAAGGTCTTTAGAATGCCTTATATTGAGAATTTTAGAGCAAAAAAATCCTTTGTCTATAAAGTTATTTTCAGAATAAGTATTTTACAGGAAGTTAATTGGTTTAGCAGAAGTTTTGACTTATAGCACAGACATAGATAAAAGCCGAAAGCGTTTTGTAAATCAATGTCTAGTATACAAAACGCCATGTTTTTACTAAATTTTTCGAGCCCTAACTATGAACCATAAATTAGAATTACAATTTCAAACGTGTTCCAACCAATCTAAAAATCTATTGGTGTGTCTTCACGGTAATTCTGTAGACTCCAATTATTTTTCAGTATTGCTAGCAGGTGTCGCCGGATGGAGGGTGGTAGCGCCTGATTTTATAGGACACGGAGAAAGCCCTAAGCTAGATTCTGAAGATTATAATTATGAGAATTTTGTACAGTGTTTGGTTCAATTCATCGATCAATTTTCATACGACCGACTAGTGATAGTTGGGCATTCTATGGGAGGAAATCTGGCTATTGAATTGATGAACCTTCTTCAGATAGATGGTTTATTGCTAATGGCATCCCTTCCTGTTTCATACTCCAGTAAGTTATCTCCTTATCTAAAAATGCCCGATTTTAAATTGTCTGAGCGTCACCAAGAAAATAGGATTCTTGCTGAAAAATATCTTTCTCAGCTTTCAACAGATCAATCTTCGATAAGTTATTTGACTCAGGCTTTCTTAAAAACCGACCCTGTTTTTCGTGATCGATTGCTGGAAGAATTTGGCGCTATGAAATTCTCTGATCAGCTAGAACTATTACAGCAGAATAACACAACCTATGTAGGTTATTTAATGGGGCTTGAAGATGCGGCAATAAACAGGGAATATCTAAATCAATTGGTTAAGGAGGAGATTTTTGATTTTTTTGACGTAATTCCGAATTGCGGACATTACAGCTTCATAGAAGCACCTCTAGAAAACAAAAAGTTTGTTTTAAAATTTATTGAACGCGTTTAATGAGTAAAAATGACATGGATACGTTTTTAAATCAGCAGGCTGAAAAGCTGAAAAATTTAGAAGCCATACCTCAAAAACTCGATGGTCTAGAAAGTTACCCGCTATCAGCATCTCAATGTCTTTATATTCATAATTTCCAAACAAAGTCCATTAGTTTTCAAAAAGGTGTGTCGGAGTTCTTAGGCTATTCACAAGATGAATTCAATTCACAACTCGTCAATAGTTTTTTTCACCCACAAGATAAAGCTATAGTATCCCGACTCATTCAAGCCTCTGTGAGTTATGCCATAGAAAATAAATTTTCTCAAGACGCACACCTTTCATTGACCTACAGAATTCGAAAAAAGAATGGGGAGTATATCAAAATTCTACGGCAGTCAAAAGTATTTGAAGCAGATAAAGACGGGCATCTGGTAAGCAATTTTTCGCTGTTGACCGATATTTCTTATATGGATACCTCCAATTGCGTAGAATGGAATTTTGATGCCAACTATTTAGATCAGGCGGCTTTCAAAAGATATGTAGGGCATCAATATGAAAACTTTTTTTCAGCCCGGCAATTTGAAGTGATAAAGGGAATTACTGAAGGACTCAATAGTAAAGAAATCGCAGATTTACTGTTTATTAGTAGGCATACCGTAGATACGCACCGCAAGAATATTCTTAAAAAAGCCAGGTGTAAAAATTCGGTTGAGCTTATTTCATTTTGTAAAAAGAATGGGTTAATTTAAATGGTTGCTAATAAAATTTAGACCCCAAAATGTATGTTTCTAAAGGCATAGGAACAAGTATTTTGCCAATACGCTTTGGAGCCAGAGCAGAAATGGTAGAAATGGAAATTTAAAGTTTATTTGCGCACCATAGAAAAGCAACTGCTTTTAGCTTTAATTTGAAGCATTTTCAACTTATCGATTTTACATCTAAAACCTATTAATTTTTCAATTTAAAAGGTGTTTTGTTGTTGAATTTTTAATAAAATGTAATTATCACACTTAATTTGTCTTTTTGAAGCATTTGACTTTTTCAAGTAAAATTATGTGCGCTTTTCAAGCACATTTCATTTCGAATTCGATCATTTTCAATACCTATTTATAGGTTTGTTTGGTGTTTAAATTGTTGATTTTCAGTATTTAAAAAATTGTAAAAATAGTTTGTTTTATCAAGCAGTACACAACAGGACAGTAAAGCTACAACGTTGTAGTATCATTGTTTATGTGACTAAGTCCTAAATCTTTTACTTCTAGGAGTGGTCTTTACAACATTTACATTTTTAACTAAACAAGAATTATGAAAACTAAAAGAAAACTAAGCTCAATTTTTATTTTGCTGCTGTTTTTCTGTTCCCTTCATGTTCAGGCTCAAGAGACCATAACGGTTACTGGGACGATAACAGATGCAGAAAATGGCCAGCCATTACCAGGAGTAAATGTATTGGTCAAGGGGACCAGCACAGGAGCCATCGCCGACTTTGATGGTAATTATACTATTGATGCGGCAGCAGATGGCGTATTAATTTTTTCTTCTGTAGGTTTTGTCACTCAATCTGTTGCTATAAATGGTCGTTCTCAAATCAATTTGAGCCTAGCGGTTGACAATCAACAACTGGATGAAGTCGTGGTAGTGGGATATGGTACTCAAAGTAGTAGAAAAGTAACTGGTGCAGTCCAGCAAATTAGTACCGAAGAATTGGCAGATATACCGGTACCACAGGTTACTCAAAAACTTCAGGGGAGGTTAGTTGGTGTTCAAATCAATCAGACCACTGGTAAACCGGGACAGGGAATCTAGGTTCGTGTGAGAGGTCAGGCTTCCATTTTAGCAGGAAGTGACCCTTTATACGTGGTCGATGGGTTTCCTATTGTAGGTGATATCAGTTCTATTAATCCTGATGAAATTGAAAATATAAGTGTACTTAAAGATGCTGCTTCAACATCATTATATGGTTCACGCGCGGCAAATGGCGTTGTTTTAATAACTACAAAATCTGGTAAAACCGAGCGAGGATCGTTATCCTTGAGTTATTATGGTGGAGTACAAATCGTTCCCGAACGTGGACGACCAGATTTAATGAACGGTACTGAGTTTGCTCAATTTAGAAAAGAATCCTTTGAAGATTTAGGACAGCCGGTTCCAGAACCATTTCAAAATCCGGAACAATACGGCGAAGGTTTTGACTGGTATGACGCAATGTTTGTGGCGGCTCCTATTCAGAGTCTAAATCTCAATTGGAATTCCCGTACAGAACGCAGCTCTGTAGCGATCGTTGCAGGAGTCTTCAATCAGGACGGGGTGATGGTTAATTCAAATTTTAAAAGATACTCGCTTCGTGCAAATTCTACCTTTAAATTAAATGATAATTTAAATCTGGGCATTTCTGTCGCTCCTAATTACTCTATAGATAACTTACCAAGTTCTGATGGTGCATTTTATGCAACTAATGTAAATTCTGGTATCCCCGGAGGTTTGGTTACTAATGCAATGCAAACCTGGCCAATATTACCCTTTGAGAATCCAGACGGAACGCTTCCGCTCACTGCTTGGATTCCAGGGGTAAGTGCTTTTCCAACACCCAACTGGTATCGTGCAGCTAAAGAAATTACCAATGAAACAAAATCTACTCGTATTTTAGGAAACTTGTTTTTAGAATACCGTCCAATAGAAGGTTTAACTTTGAAAACTTCTATTAATGGCGATTTTGGAAATTCTTCCTTTTTCAACTATAGCCCTTCTACTTCATCAACGACGTTCACCGCATTACCCCCGGTGATAGCTACGTCAATACGCCGTGAGAATAAATATTTAAGCTGGTTGAATGAAAATACAGCGACTTATAATAAATCTTTTGGAAACCACAACTTTGAATTACTTGGTGGAATTTCGTACCAAAAGTATGAAGGAGACAACTCCCAGCTATATTTGTCTAATTTTCCAGACGATCGCATTCGCACCATACAATCGGCGCTTAATATCGATAGAACAGCTTCTTTTAATAATATTAATCACTGGAGTTTATCTTCCTATTTCTCGAGATTGAACTATGACTATGACGGTAAATACTTAGTAACATTGGCATTACGTCGTGATGGTTCGTCTAGATTTGGTTCAAACAATCGCTGGGGTAACTTTCCTTCAGTCTCTGCAGGATGGGTGTTTTCTGATGAATCTTTCCTAGAAAATGCAGATTTTTTAAGTTTTGGTAAAATAAGAGCAAGTTATGGTGTCATCGGTAATAACAACATAGGAAACTATACCCAATATGCATTGGTCGATAATTCAATTAATGCTGTTTTTGGGAACACTGTAGCAAGTGGTGCTGCTGTTACTACTTTAGGTAATGCTAATTTAGGTTGGGAACGTACAAAACAGTTTGACATTGGATTAGACCTGAGATTCTTCAATAATAGAGTTGAGTTTATCTATGATTATTACAAGAAAAATACCACAGACCTTTTATTTAATGTGGCTATACCACAAGAATCAGGTTTTTCGAATTTTAACGATAACGTTGGAGAAATTGAATTTTGGGGTCATGAGTTTGCTATCGTAAGTCGAAATGTGGCCAATGATAATTTTACGTGGAATACAAACTTTAATATCGCCTTTAACCGAAATAAAGTGGTGGCATTGGCAGAAGGAGTAGATCGAATTTTCTCACCAGGGGGAAACTATACCAGCATAACACGCGCAGGTGAACCTCTAGGACAATTTTGGGGTTTAATTCACGACGGTGTATATGATAATCAAGCAGAATTTGATTCCTCACCACGCGCGGTAGAATCTGAAGTAGGTACTATCAAATTTGCCGATGTCAACGGGGACGGCGTCATTACATTCGGGAATGAAAATGATGACCGCACGGTAATTGGTAATCCGTTTCCTGATTACATTTTTGGTATTACTAATGACTTTAAATACAAGAATTGGGATGCAAGTGTGGTTATTTCAGGATCAGTAGGTAATGACATCGCAGTTACCACAGATCAAGGTCTTACAAATCTTGATGGTGTTTTTAATGTACTCAGAGATGTACAGGACCGTTGGAGGTCTCCAGAGAATCCGGGAAGTGGTCGTTACGGGAAAACTACGAGCGCAACTTTTATGGAGCGTGATTGGTTCAGTTCTAGATTTATTGAAGACGGAAGTCATCTCACCGTCAAAAACATAACAGTAGGATACAATTTTCCTGTAAAAGAAGATGGATTGTTACAGCGTGCACGTGTATATGCCTCTGTTCAACAGGCATTTGTTTTTACTAAATATAGAGGGTCAAACCCAGAAATTAGTACCACAACACAAGGGCAACAGGCCGGTGCATTGTCTTTAGGTTACGACTGGGGTTCCTATCCAGTACCTAGAACGTTTACAGTAGGATTTAATCTATCATTATAAAAAATATATCATGAAAAGCATATTTAAAATATTTCTAATTCTTTTCGCAGGCATAATGATTTCCTGCGAAGAAGATTTTCTGCAACTGCCCCCGGAAGACTCTTTGAGTAAAGAAATTTTCTTCAACACTCAAAGTGATTTTGAACAAGCTATCAATGCTACCTATGCGCCATTGCGGGCGCTACACGAAGTGCCCAATGGCGTCAATTTTCAAGGGGCTTGGGGTCTGGGTGAACTTACTTCAGATAACACGTATTATAAATACAACTCAAATTATCGAGCAGTACAAGATGGAGAAAGCTTGGCCGATTTTTATGTGAATGACGGTAATGCTACCATCCAAAACAATTATGTGACCAATTATCTAATCATTTCGCGAGCCAATCAAATTCTTGCATTGATTGATGATGTCGAGTTTGATGCTGCTGCTGTAAAAGACAATGTTAAAGGGCAAGCATTGTTTTTAAGAGCGCTTAGTTATTTTGAGTTAGTACAATTTTATGGCGCTATACCGCTTCACTTAGTGCCGGTTACCGGTCGTGAAGATGCGGCGCTGCCACTTTCTGCACCCGGTGAGGTATATACTCAGATTTTAGCCGATGTGAATGACGCGATAAACCTTTTACCGGTTAAATCTAATCAGGAAGCCGGTAGAGCTACGAGAGGATCGGCACAGATGCTGTTAGCTAATGTCTATATGGTTCAAGAAAATTGGGATGATGCAGAAACTTTATTAAAAATCATCGATGCTTCAAATGAATATGATTTGTTAGGAAGTTATGCAGCTGTTTTTGATTTATCTAACCAAAATAGTATTGAGTCTATTTTTGAAGTTCAATATTTAGAAGGGACAGATGGTTTTGCAAGTTCTTTTCAGTACGAGTGGCTTCCGATGCCATTAACCGGAGAGCAGGTAGCCTCAATTACCGGGGTCACTAATTCTCAGGCAGCCAACACTCAAGGCTTTAATATACCAACACCAGATCTTCTCGGGAGTTATGAGGATGGTGATACCCGTAAGTCAGCTTCGATTGACAGTATTCTTTTAGAAGGTACCTATTTCCCCTATATCGACAAATTTTGGGAACCGCATTCAACGCCGCAGTTAACCGGAGTAAATTGGCCCGTTTATAGGTTTTCTGAAGCCTTGTTGTTTCTTGCAGAAGCTATAAATGAGCAAGGAAGACCCGGAGAAGCAGAACCTTATATAAATCGTGTAAGAGCTAGAGCAGGTCTTGACCCGGTAAGTGGTCTTAATCAGAACCAAATGCGTGAAGCTATTATGAACGAGCGACGCGTAGAATTAGCCTTTGAAAATAAGCGCTGGTTAGATTTGGTACGTACAGGTACGGCTCAGGAGGTGATGACCGCTTTCGGCCAGCGCGTAAAAGCTAATCCACAAGACTACTATTTTCCTGAAGGTTTTGCACCACCTGCGGCGGCTTTCAATTCTATATATACAACATTTCCATTACCGGCGAGTGAGGCTTTATTAAATCCAAATTTTTAGAGTATCGGTAAATTAATAAGAGAAGAAGATGTGTTTGTTTGTTTTTCTTTCCTGGTGTTTTTTAATGCCGGGAAAGATTTTCAAACTAATTTCATTTTTTACAAAATACGTTGAAAAATAAAATTCTAAAATATCAAAGCAGATTTAATAGTTCGTCACTAATTTTTTGTGAAACTAAGCGTATAAATAGGGATCTGTGCAATTCATTAAAATTAAATACTCTTATTTTTAAAGGGACAAAACAACAGAAGCAAATCAATCTGAAAAATAAAGCTAATAGTTATGCATTCGCGTAGATCATTTCTAAAAACAACTTCTGCTACAGCAGGCCTTTTTTTATTATCTGGAAACTTTTGGGTTCGAGGAATGGGCTTAATAAATAGTCCCGAAGAATATATTACAGCAGAAACCCAGTATGGCAGTATAAGAGGAAGTAGGTCTCAAGGGGTTAATGCCTTTAAAGGAATTCCATATGCGGGCTCAGTTTCTGGCTTAAATAGATTTAAAATGCCAGCTCAGTTAAAACCGTGGACTGGAATACGGGACGCATTGACCTTAGGAGCTCCAGCTATTCAAGCACCGCGACGAGGTGAGCCTCAGCCAGATGAAGATTGCTTATTTCTTAATGTGTGGACACCGGCCAACGACAATAAAAAAAGAACTGTTATGTTTTACAACCACGGCGGTGGCTTCGTAATAGGTTCTGGAGGTTCTGCGGGACAAGATGGAGCTAATTTAGCCAGAAATTTTGATGTGGTGGTTGTCGAGACAAATCACAGACTGGGAATTCTAGGTTTTTTATACCTAGATGCTATTGGCGGGGAAGAATATGCAGGTTCGGGTAATATGGGACTTTTAGATATTACTGAAGGGCTCAAATGGGTGCACAATAATATTGAATCCTTTGGTGGAGATCCTGAAAATGTTATGATTTTTGGGGAATCTGGTGGAGGAGCTAAAACCTCTTGTCTCTATACGATGCCGGCTGCTGCGCCCTATTTTAATAAAGCATCTATAGAAAGTGGTCCGGGCGTTCGAATGCTTACCAAAGAAATGGCTGAACAAAATACTGAGATGATTCTCCGACAGTTTGGACTTACAAAATCAAACTGGAGAAAGTTACTTGACATACCAGCCGCTGAAATATTGAAAGTTCAGTCTCAGCTTCCGTTTGTTCCACCATTTCAAGAAAGAACAACTGCATCTAGTTTAGCAAAAACTCAGGTGGGTGGAGTAGGACCTGTAATAGACGGTGTGGTGATGTCTCAGCATCCTTTTGATCCTGTTGCGCCAGCCATTTCAAAAGACAAACCTTTAATGGTAGGGTGGAATGAAGATGAGTATACCTTTTTTGCGTGGGAACGAAGAGATACTGAATTTGCAAATCTTGATTTTAAAGGGCTTGAGAAGCGCTTAACTCCGCAGTTTGGTAATGATACTCAAAAAATCATATCAACCTATCGGCAAGCTCGCCCTCAGGCGAGTGCAGCAGATATATTCATAGCGGTATCTTCAATTACGATGATGGGGCTTGGGTCTGTAGAAATTGCAGAGGCAAAGCTAGATCAACAAAGTGCTCCGGTATATTTGTATAATTTCGGGTACAAATCTGAGCGTACGATCCCCGGAACCGATTATCCGATGGGAACACCGCACGCGATGGATATTTCATTTAAATTCAATAATGAGGTTCCGCCAAAAGCGGGAGAAAAGGATCAGCCCAGTTTCTTTGGTGGTGGACGTCCCGAACGCTTTGAGGCTTCGCATAAAATGGCATCCTACTGGACGGGCTTTGCTAAAACGGGAAAACCACACGGCGATGCGTTGCCTGAGTGGCCAGAATATAATCTTAACAACAAGCCCATGATGCGTATTGCAGAGCATTGCGAGGTTATTGATAATCGCTTTGCTCAGGAATTAGCTATGTGGCGTGAGATTGGCCGTTTACCCAAACAGACCAATTAAAAAACATTGTAAAACAAAGATCATAATTATGAAAAATATACTTTCAATTCTAATTTTGATATTCGGGGTGTCGCTTATGGCGCAACGCCCTCAGCAAAGCGAATGGACCGCCAGCTGGATCACATTAGATAAAGAAAATGCAGCGTCTGCAGGGCAATACTTATTTAGAAAAAGCATTGCTCTTGAAGCAGTACCCGAGACGTTCAATATTCGTATTTCGGCAGATAATAGGTACAAGCTTTTTGTGAATGAAAGCTTAGTTTCTACAGGTCCTAACTGGGGAGATATTAAGCATTACAACTATCTCAAGCTTGATCTGGCACCTTATCTGAAATCAGGTCAAAATAGCATTGCAGTACAAGTGTGGAATGAAGCCGACTTGAGACCGGTGGCGCAGTTTTCTTATAAAACCGCGCTTATCATCCAGGGAATGGAAGAATCTTCTCAGGTTATCAATACAGATGAAAGTTGGAAGGTGTTAAAAGACACAAGCTATACACCCAAAAAACAGCAAGTAGATGGCTATTATGCCGCTGGCGCCGGAGATTTTATAGATTTTAATAAGGGAGTTTTCGGTTGGAAAGCGATAGACTTTGACGATACTACGTGGGAAACTGCTGAAAAAGTTTTTGAGGCAACCGCTCAAGGTTTCGGTTTTAGACAACAGGCGGGTTGGCAGTTGGTTCCATCCATTTTACCGGATATGGAATTGAAGAAGGAACGCTTACAAAGTCTACGGCGGGCAGAAGGAGTGCAGGTTCCTAAAACCTTTCCTCAGGAGCTAACGGCAATTACCATTCCTGCCAATACAAAAGCTACATTGCTTCTAGATCAGGAACATCTTACAAATGCGTACTTGACATTGCTTTTCAGCAAAGGAAAAAACAGTGGTATCACGCTAACGTATGCTGAAAGTTTATTTG
Source organism: Leeuwenhoekiella blandensis MED217 (assembly GCF_000152985.1). GTDB lineage: Bacteria > Bacteroidota > Bacteroidia > Flavobacteriales > Flavobacteriaceae > Leeuwenhoekiella > Leeuwenhoekiella blandensis. Next base: position 1,518,141 of record NZ_CH672395.1, read on the forward strand.
ATGCCAATGGCGTTAAGGGAAATAGAAATCGTGTAGAAGAAAAAGAAATTAAAGGAAGACGGGATAGTATTATTTCTGGAGGTCAAATGAATCAGGAATTTACGACCTTAACCTACAGAACGTATAGATACCTTCAGTTAGCTATAGAAACGCAGGACGAGCCGCTGGTTGTTGAAGATATTTATGGCACCTTCAAAGGTTATCCTTTTGAACTGAATGCACAACTTGACACCAAGGATGAGGAGCTCGAAAAGATGATGGAGATCGGTTGGAGAACCGCCCGACTTTGTGCAGTGGATACCTATATGGATTGCCCTTACTATGAGCGTCTGCAATATGTAGGAGATACCAGAATTCAACATTTTGTTTCTTTTTATAATAGTGGTGATGATCGCTTGATCAAAAACGCCATAAACCTGCTTGATTATTCGAGACAACCTAATGGCTATACGCTTAGCCGTTATCCCGACCGACAAGATCAAGTAATTCCTACTTACGCGCTTTGGTATGTGAGTATCTTGTATGATTACATGATGTATGGTACAGATACCGACTTTATAACTGAAAAATTGATGGGTTCTAGACAGGTTTTAAACTACTTTATCACCTATCTGGATAAGGATGGGTCACTGAAGAATGTTCCCGGATGGAATTATACCGATTGGGTTCCTGAGTGGAACTTTGGTGTTGCGCCAATGGCTGAAGATGGTTCTTCGGCATTATTAGATTTACAAATGCTTCTTGCACTGCAATCAGGTATTGCGCTAGAAAAGGAATTGGGTAAACCCGAGTTTGTAACGCTTTATGAAACACTAGCAGCGCAATTAAAAACGACTATAAAATCAAAATATTGGGATGAAGCTTCAGGTTTATTTGCAGATACTCCAGATAAGCAAAAGTATTCGCAGCATGCCAATTCGCTAGCAATTCTCGCTGATATTGTAGATGACCCAACAAAACAAGCCATTGGAGCTAAATTACTTTCAAATGAAGATTTGGCTCCGGCATCGATCTATTTTAAATATTATCTACACCTAGCGCTCAATGCCGCCGGTTATGGAGATGATTATTTAGATTGGTTAGATATCTGGAGAAAAAACATAGATTTAGGCCTTACCACCTGGGGCGAAACATCTCAGGTAGAAACTACACGTTCTGATTGTCACGCTTGGGGAGCGAGTCCAAATATTGAGTTTTTCAGAATTATTTTAGGAATTGAAAGCGCTGCGCCAAATTTTGAAAAGGTAAAAATTGAACCTCATATTGAAGATTTTGAAACAATAGGAGGGGAGATGCCACACCCTGCAGGTATGATCAAAGTAGCTTATGACCAAAAAGGTTCAAAACTGAAAGCGACGATTACCTTGCCAAAAGGTATCACAGGAACTTTTGTTTGGGATGGGAAAGTTCAGGATTTATCCTCTGGCGAAAATACCTTGAGTCTGTAAAATAAAAGGTATTGATTGGTTTCTGATCAATGCCTTATTCTTTCAAAAGTTTATTAACCTGAGCTTTGTAAAAATTACCGATAGGGAGATGCTTTTCAAGAGCTTGGACCCTGTTTCCTTCAATGATCTTGATATGCTTTTTTGAGACGATAAAGGATTTATGAATGCGTATAAAATCAGCTTTAGGTACTTTTTCCATTAAGTCGGAAAGTTTTGATCTAACCAGTAGTTGATCATTTTCAAAGATGATTTTAGCATAATTTCCGGCAGCTTCGATGTAAACAATTTCATCGAGTGTTACCTGAATATGCTTCTTATCAGCATACACAAAAATGGTTTCTTTTTGTAACTTGTTTTCAGTAATACGGTTTGATAAACGCTGTGCGTCTACCTCCAATGCTTTATTGACTGCTTTCAGAAAGCGTTCAAAACTGAAAGGTTTTAAAAGGTAGTCTGAAATTTCCAGTTCGTATCCTTCTAAAGCATATTCTTGATAAGCCGTGGTCACGATGATCTTGGGCTTTTTAGATAAACTTCTTAAGAAATCAAAGCCTTTAAGTTTCGGCATATTTAGATCTAGAAATATGAGATCAACTTGATTTGTCCTGAGATAATCTAAAGCTTCCAGCGCGTCGTAGCAGTGTTTTGCAAGCTTCAAATCTGGAATGAGATCACAATACTCCTTTATGATTTGGTGAGCCATTTGCTCATCGTCAATGATTAGATACTTGGTCATTGGTTTAATTGAAGTTTGGCTTTAAAAATAGCGTCTTGTTTAGAGATACTGAATTTATGCCTTTGTGGATAGGCTAATTCTAATCTACGTTTTAAATTCTTAAGACCAATTCCGTGGTTTTCTTCAAGTTTAGTTGCGTCAAAATTGTTGCTAATTTCAAAATCGATAATGCTGTCTGAAGCTTTCAGGTTTATATGCACAAAAGCATCTTCTCGCAATTTTTCCACGCCGTGTTTAAACGCATTTTCAACAAGAATGATAAACAGCAACGGCATTACTTTCAGGTTTTCATTCTTAACCTCAACATCAAATTGGATATCTACTTTTTTATGATACCGCATTTGATTGAGTGCTATAAAATTTTCTAAGTAGGTTAGTTCTTCAGTCAATTTTACCCGATGCTTTTCACCTTCATAAATGCTATAGCGCATCAATTCTGATAATTTCAGAATAAGTCCTTTTGCCTTATCTGTGTCCTTGCCAACCATTCCGTAGAGGTTATTCAGCATATTGAAAAAGAAGTGCGGATTCACCTGATTTTGTAAATGCAAAAGCTCGTTGACTTTCTTTTCATTTTTAAGAATTATGAGTTCTTTCATCTGAATAACAAGCCAAATCACAGCCCACAAAAGAATAAGTGAATAATAGCACAAAACGCCAATACTAAATGCCGTAGGATAGCCTTCAAGAAAAACTACCGAGTTCTTCCCGAGAAATAGAATTTGGTATGTAACGATACTCAAGGGTATCAGAATCGATAAGCCGATCAGGAATTTAAGAATCCCCCAGCGCTTGTATGAAAACGTAGAAATCATACCGCAAAATACTCAGATTTTGTAAAGCCTGGGCAAACTTGTGATGAATAGGCTTTATAGAATTATAAAATCGGTTTTGAATGGGGTAAACTCAATTTGGATAATGCTAGCAATTATTCAGACTGAAAATGAGTGTGCTGAGCACAAATTTTTCAGCAAAAAGAATCGAAAGAACACATTTGCGGTAAGCATATGTTCAACGAATTAAAAATACAATGAAAACAAGAATTTTACGCTACTTTAAGCATTTAAGCCTTACCATTTTAGTGCTACTCTTAATTTTAATACCTGTCGGGATTTCTGAAGGCGCTCAGGTCAGTTACGGTCACGATTCCGCAAGTCTCAATTTTGATGGCGAAGGTCCGTATGTATTTTATAAGAATGACAGTTTGGTTACGTTAAAGTATATTAGAGGAAACAAGGACGATGGTTTTGCAATAGATGAAAAGGACTATTCTGTAAATCAACCTATTCCTGCGGAAGTTTATTTTCCTTTAGATCAGACGAAATTCAATTTTACGATACCAACAAGCTTTGAGACTCCACGAAGTATTTATAGGGACAACAAGAAGATCTTAGCGATTTCTGATATTGAAAGCGGATTTAAAACTTTTCGAGATTTTCTAATTCAAAACAAAGTGATCGATAAAAACCTGCATTGGATCTTTGGTGAAAATCATCTTGTCCTGTTGGGAGATTTTGTAGATCGTGGATTTTCAACAACTCAGGTGCTTTGGTTGATTTTCAAATTAGAACAGGAAGCCAAAAAGCAAGGCGGAACCGTACACTTTATATTAGGCAACCACGAATTGAAGAATATGTACGGCGACCATCAGGCGGCTTCTTTAAAATATACGTTTGTCGCTTCGATGCTTGGCAAAACACAGTCTGAACTTTACAGTAAAAATGCTGTCCTAGGAAGATGGTTGTCTAGTAAAAATGTAATTGAATCCATCAACGGAACGCTTTTCGTGCACGGTGGTTTACATCCTGAAATCACCGCTTTGAATATGAGCATTCCGCAGATCAATGCTTTTATGCGGAAAACCTATTATGAAGCGCCTTATCCAAAAGTTGATGAGGATAAAAAAGAGCTTTTAATTTCATCCAAAACCGGTATTTGCTGGTATCGTGGTTATTTTAAAGAAGATCTAAGTCAGGAAGAAGTTGAAAAACCTTTGAAGAAACTTAAGGCAAACGCTGTGGTGGTAGGACATACGTTACATTTTAGCGTCAAGAAGTTTTTTGAAGGCAAAGTGTATGGAATCGATGTAAAACATAGCAGTGATTATCACAAAAACTGGCCAGATTATGATTCTGAAGGTTTGCTTATCACAGACGGAAACTATTACAGAGCTATGGCAGATGGAACGCTTGAAAAATTATAGAGCATGAAATTCTGGTGAAATATAAAGCCTGCTGTTCGACGTGTGCAGCAGGCTTTGATGTAAAGTACGGGTAAGAATTACTTGTTGTCGTAATATTCCTTTAGAATAAAGAATGCTTTTTTCTTTTGACCTTTTTCAGAAATCAGGCCTTTTCTGTTCCAGCCGTCCTGTACTCCACGCAGTTGACGTAGCGGAGACATGAAATCTACAAGAATCCACGGGGTCATCCCTGCCAGACCTTCAATTTTGTCAAACATCGCAAGACTTTCTTTGTAAAGATTCTCTTGAAATTCTTCAGACCAGCGGGTGTGTTTATCGCCGTGAAAGCCTTGTAGAGCGCCACCACCAAACTCACTTACGATAATAGGTTTCTTCATTCCTGTAGTAAACGATTTGGTACGACTTTCTTCCGGTAGGCCGCCATACCATCCTAAATATTCATTGATGCTTATGATGTCTAGTTTTTCGATCAAAGGATCGTTGTAGGTGTATACGCTATCAGGATGACCGTCTATTTCCTGGTCTTTTTTTACAGCGGCAGAAATCAAACGTGTACTGTCTTTGCTGCGGATGTAATCTGCAAGATTTGATAAAAAGTTGTTACGGTCTTTACCGGGAGCCGTCTCATTAGCAATCGACCAAATGATCGAACTAGCACGATTATAATCGCGATTTATGAGTTCGTCATATTGTGACTTGGCTTTTTCCAAAACTTCAAGATTTCCCCACTGAATTCCCCAATACAAAGGTAATTCTTCCCAGAGTAGAATCCCTTTTTCATCCGCCAGGCGCACCAGTTTTTCTTGATGTGGATAATGTGCCAAACGAATAAAGTTACAACCTAATTCTTGGGCCCAATTCAATACAAGCTCTGCATCTTCAGTGGTGTTTGCGCGATCTTTTCTGAACGGATTCTCGTCGTGCAGGCAAATTCCTTTTAAGAAAACCGGCTTCCCGTTTAATAGAATTTCACGCCCTCTGGTTTCAATAGTTCTAAACCCAACAGCATCTTTTACGCTGCTTGAACCTGCGCTGATGTGCACTTCATACAATTTGGGGTTAGCAGGTTCCCATAACTTGAGGTTTTTTACAGAAAAACTAAATGTTGTCGGGCCTTCCTGATTTGTGTTGAAGGTTTCTTCAACCTTTAGCTCAGGAATTTTCACGCTGATTTCCTGCGTAATTTGAGGACCGTCAAAAAAGACAGAACCCTTGATCGTTTTGTTTTTCTTATCAAGACTGCTTTTGTCAAGTGCGATAAAAAAGTTGTTGATAAACGTTTTCTCGGTCTCTAGGAGTTTGACGTCACGTGTGATTCCCCCGTGGTTAAACCAGTCGGTAACCACTGACGGAATATAATCTGCGCGTCTCCCGCTGTTTACACCAATGATGAGGTAATTGTCTTTTTCCTTTAGTAAATCGGTGATCTCATAAGAGAACGGAGTGAAACCGCCTTCGTGCTCACCCAGTACCTTCCCGTTAAAGGTAACTTTGGTCTTGTAATTGGCAGCACCTACATTTATAAAATAGCGCTTGTTGGCGTCTATGTTTGCTTTGTCAAAGGTTTTGCGATACCAAACAATACCTTCAAAATATTTCAATTCTGGTTTTTGGGTGTTGAAACTTCCCGGTACATACAAGGTTTCAGCGGTATCAAAACTATATTCTACGCGATCGGTTTTTCCTGTAGCTTCTTTATTTTCATACACGGCTGCGCCACCCATACCGCCTGTTTTGTAAGGGTCAAGAACGTATTCCCATTTTCCGTTGAGGTTGGTGTACTTACGGTTAACGGTATTATTGATAAAAAGATCTTGCCCATGCACATAAAAAATAGATTGGCTAAGGACGAGACAAAGGATAAAAAGTTTGATATAGCGTTTCATCTTGAATTTTGATTTGAAGTGTAAAATATACACTTTTTTGCAAAATTCAGATTTTATTTTAGTATTTATTGAAAAGAGCGTCATTTTAGACGCTCTTTTTGATTTTATAATAACGTGCTGGGACAGACGTATTGAGAGATTTTGACTTGAGTTTCTTTGATACTTTTAAAACCACCTAAGACATCTGCAAAACTTTCATAACCGCGTTGTTTGAGCATAGATGCGGCAATCATACTGCGATAGCCACCACCACAAAACAAAATGAAGGAGCGGTCTTTAGGTATTTCTGCCAGACGCTCACTGAGTTGGTTAAGCGGAATGTTGATACTGCCTTCTACATGTTCTGCGTCAAACTCACTTTTTTTACGCACATCGATAAAGAGCAGGCGATTTTCATTATACATTCTTTCAAAGGCTTCGCAAGAAATACGTTCTATAGAATCGATCTCTTTTTCTGTATTTTTCCAGCTTGTAAAACCACCTTTTAAATACCCTATGACGTGATCATAACCTACTCGGGCCAGCCGCGTGATGGCCTCTTCCTGTTTGCCTTCTTCTGTAACCAATAAAATTTCCTGTTCAATATTGGTGATGAGTTCGCCTACCCAGGGAGCATAGTTTCCATCAAGGCCAATATTGATACTGTTTGGGATAAATGCTTTGGCAAAATCATTTGCATTTCTCGTGTCTAAGATGAGCGCTTGTGAGACATTCGCAACAGCTTCAAATTCATCAGGAGTAAGCGGGTTTTCGGCATTGTGTTTTACCTTATCAAAACTCTCGTAACCCTGAATATTCATCAGCACATTTTTAGGAAAATATCCCGGAGGTGTTGTAAGTCCGTCAAGCAATTCCTTTATAAATTCGTCTTTTGACATATCGGCACGCAGTGCATAATTTGTCTTTTTCTGGTTGCCTAAGGTGTCTGTAGTTTCTTTACTCATTTTTTTACCACAAGCCGATCCTGCTCCGTGATTAGGATAAACGATTAGCGTGTCGCTAAGCGGCATAATTTTGTTACGTAAAGAGTCGTATAAATGGCCCGCGAGCTTTTCTTCGGTCAATTCTGAAACCACGTGCTGCGCAAGATCTGGTCTACCCACATCTCCTATAAAAAGAGTATCGCCGGTAATGATCCCGTGTTCTTTTCCGGCTTCATCAATAAGAAGGTATGTGGTACTTTCCATCGTGTGCCCAGGAGTGTGAATCACTTTTACCTGATAATCGCCAATTGAAAAAAACTGACCATCTTGAGCTGTTATCGCTTCATAGTTAGGTTTGGCGCCGGGACCAAAAACAATTTGTGCTCCGGTTTTTTGATGCAGGTCCAGATGACCACTCACAAAATCTGCGTGAAAGTGCGTTTCAAAAACATACTTGATTTGCGCGTTATCTTTTTCTGCACGCTTGATGTAGGGCGCAACTTCGCGTAAAGGGTCAAAAATTGCAGCTTCGCCCTTATTCTCGATATAATAGGCAGCGTGTGCAAGACATCCGGTATAAATCTGCTCAACTTTCATAATACTGAATTTTAAAATGATTGTTTAAAGTTCGATTTGATTTTTAGAAGGTTGTGTAACCTGCGTTGCAAATTTTTAATTTTTATAAGCTATTTTATATGACTTAAGTCAGTGTTCTAAAAAAAAGAGAACCTGTTTAATTGATTTTTGTCAAAGGCTGTAAGATTTGAAAATCTTAAATTTGAAGTATGAGCGCAATTACAAAAAGATCGGTTTCAGAGTTTAATAACGAGTTAAAGCTAAAAGGTTTTAACGTGTTTAGAATCGAAGACGATAGTGCTTCTACCAAAATCTATAGCCGAAAGGATTTTTACAAGATCTGTCTCACTACCGGGGAGAGTGTGATTCATTATTCTGATAAAAGTTATAAAACAGACGGGAAGACCGTACTGTTTTTTGGCAATCCCCATGTGCCTTATTCCTGGGAGACTTTATCTAATAAATATGTAGGCTATACGTGTTTGTTCTCTGATGAATTCTTGACGCTTTCAGAGCGTTCTGAAATGTTGCAACAGTCGCCTTTGTTCAAATTAGATGGCACTCCGGTGCTTCAGATTGCAGATGAACAGCGGGTGTTTTTAAACTCGATGTTTGAGAATATGATCAGAGAGCAGCAGAGCGATTACAGCAATAAAGATGATGTGATGCGCAACTATATCAATTTGATCATTCACGAGGCTTTAAAATTAGAACCTTCACGCAATTTTCAGCAGAATCAGGATGCCTTATCAAGGCTTACCAATGTATTCTTAGAGCTTTTAGAGCGCCAATTTCCGATTGAAGGAATCGATCAGCCTTTAAAATTACGTACGGCCAAAGATTATGCAAATACGCTGGCGGTGCATGTGAATTACTTAAATCGTGCCGTAAAAAAAGTGACCGGCCATCCTACCACTTCACATATTAACGGGCGTATCATCAATGAGTCAAAGGCATTATTGCTTCACACGGACTGGAGTGTAAATGATATCGCTTATTCATTGGGTTTTGATTACCCGACTTACTTTAATAATTTCTTTAAAAAAGCAACTGGTACAAATCCGGGCTCGTATAGAAAATCAATGGTCTGATCGGGCTTTTGACTTTGTTTGAAATTATAGTTTTCAAACCAAAGAAAAATAATTGCAGTTAGGTGATTCTTGCCTAAGGCTTTCAGAAAAATCAGGGCTAGCACTGTTTAACAGTGAATTAAGAGTTTTGCTTGTTTTTTAGGTTCAAACGACTGAAGTGTAAGAGGTTATATTTTTAAGTCCTTAACGGTTTTTTAAGTTTTTATAAGGTAAATTTAAGACTGAAGGATTGAAAATCTTACTTTTTGATTTGATTTTCGTTATCTCAGATGGCAGATTCAAAAGTACCTTTGTGTAAGATTTCAAACCAAAAATGAAAACTAACTAAAAAACCAAGTATGAAAATGATCAATCTAAGAAATTCCCTTTTTGCAACATCGCTTTTAAGTGTATTGCTGTTAGGAAGCTGTAAAGAAAATACGACCGCAGAAACCGAAGAAGTAGCTTCTGAAGACACGGCACAAGTAGAAACTTCAGCTTCAGAAGAAAGCGAGCTTGATTTTATCTTTCCTAAGGGAAATAAAGGACCAGACAAAAATTTTACAGGTAATGCATTCAATGTTGGTCTGGTAGCACCAGATTCTACCTACACCACCGCAGTAGGAAATGTATACTTTGAGCCGGGCGGAAGAAGCAACTGGCACACGCATCCCGGTGGGCAGATTTTGATCATAACAGATGGTGTTGGATACCACCAGATTGAAGGTCAGCCTAAAGAAATTATGAAAAAAGGAGACGTGCTAAAATGTCCACCAAATACGAGACACTGGCACGGAGCAAGTGAAGATACCGGCGTACAGCAAATGTACATCGTCCCAAATACCGAAAAAGGTATTGTAGAGTGGATGGAAGCGGTTACAGATTCGGTTTACGGCGCTTAAGAAAGGTTCTTACAATCCTACAGTTAACTTTTGTTTATCTGCTTAGTGACCCTGATGTTCATATACATTGGCGTTAAGTGAGTTGGTCGCTAAGCAGCGTAGGATTGATCTTAAAACAAGTTTAGAAATTCTGTTTTAATTGTTTAGATGGAAAAGTGTGTTGCTTTTCGGTCCAGGGATTTCTATGTCTTGCTTCAGGTTAAAGAATCTCTTTGTTCAATAAATATTCAATTAATCGTCTACAAATGAAAGAGCAAACAAATAATAATTCAAGAAGAAAATTTTTACAAAAATCGGCTGTAGCCAGTGCCGCAATGATGAGTGGTTCTTGGGCAGCCTTTTCAAATCAAAACAATATGAGCACAGAAGAAACAGCAAACAATGTTATTCCTAACGGACCTATCAAAACCAAAGGATATGCCGCTACCGACGAATCAGGTAAATTAAGCCCTTGGGAATTTGAAAGAAGACCTGTTGGAGATGACGATATCTTAATCGATATCAAATATGCCAGCATTTGTCACTCAGACATTCATCAGGAAAAAGGACACTGGGGAGAACAGAAATATCCACAAGTTCCTGGTCACGAGATCGTAGGTGTGGTAGCTGCTGTAGGTAAGAATGTAACCAAATTTAAAGTTGGAGACCGTGCAGGGGTAGGTTGTATGGTAGATAGCTGTATGGAATGTGACAGTTGTAACGCCGGTGAAGAACACTTTTGTGATCGCGGTGAAACTAAATTCACCTACGGTGCGCCTTCTGAAGCAGAACCAACAGGAATCACTCAGGGAGGATACTCTAATAAATTAGTGGTAAGAGATCACTTTGCAGTACGCGTTCCTGATCACATCAGTTTTGAAGAAGCAGCTCCGTTGCTTTGTGCCGGGATTACAACTTACTCTCCATTAATGCGTGCGCAATTTAAAGTAGGAGATAAAGTAGGTGTTGCAGGAATTGGTGGTTTAGGACACTTGGCGGTTAAGATCGCGGTTTCTAAAGGAGCTAAAGTGTATGCCTTTACAACTTCAGAAGATAAAGTAGAAGATATCAAATCTTGGGGTGTTGAAGAAGTAATTGTAGTGGATGATGAGTTCAAAAATATGGGAGCTTACAACAAGACGCTTGACTATATGATCTCTACGATTCCCTATCAGTTCAACGTGACTCCTTATGTTATGTGTTTAAAACCCGGTGGAACCTTCACTTTTGTTGGGATGCCAGAAAAGTCAGAAATCACTTTGAACAACCTGATGTTAGCATTCGCACGTGTGAATTTTAACGCTTCACTAATTGGTGGAATTCCAGAAACTCAGGAAGTTGTAAATTACTGTGCAGATAACGGTATTAGACCTTCAATAGAGATCATTAATGCAGAAGAGATCAACGAGGCTTGGGATAAAGTGGTGAACAAAGAAGCAAGATACCGTTACGTGATTGACGCGGCTACTTTCTAAAAGCTTAAATGAAAAGAAAAAGGAAAAAATAAAATGTTATGGATATTACGAAAAACAAAAACATCGATTCTGTAGAAGGACCAGAAGACTATTTTACCGGAAGCGTAAGATTAGATCCTTTATTTGGTCAAAAAGAGAATATTACAAAAGGAGCCGGAACTTTGGTGACTTTTGAAGCTGGGGCAAGAACTGCGTGGCATACGCATCCTGCCGGTCAAACCTTGATCATCACCTCTGGTGCGGGTTGGGTACAACGTGAAGGTGGCCCTATCGAAGAAGTTGGTCCTGGTGATGTAGTTTGGTTTCCACCGGAAGAAAAACACTGGCACGGCGCTTCTCCTAACAAAGCAATGAGTCATATTGCGATTCAGGAAGAGAAAGACGGTAAAGTGGTAGACTGGTTAGAAAAAGTTTCAGACGAACAATACCAGAAATAACCCCCAAATTGTATGACTTAAAAATGCCGGTAATTCTTTGGATTCCGGCATTTCATCTTTCTCATTAAATAAAAACTAAGATTCGATAATTTATGAGTGCAACGAAGAAAAATATTTTCGAGCGATTACTGGCAAATGAAGTGATTCCGATGGAAGATCCCGATTATGGTGATGTTCGTGTAGCTGTTGAAGAAACAATGGGACTTAATCTAAAACTGAATAATGCTGAAGGTTTAGATGAAGTACGAAAATATCTGGGAGAGATCATTGGCACTGAAGTCGACGAAAGCACCACTTTGTTCACTCCGTTTTACACCAATGTCGGCAGGCACATCAAATTGGGTAAAAACATATTTATCAATCACGCGTGTAGTTTTCTGGATCTGGGCGGAATTGAAATTGAAGATAATGTAATGATCGGTCCGCGTGTGAATATTTCTTCGGAAAATCACCCTACAGAAATCGAAAAACGAAACATGATGGTTCCGCAGAAAGTGACCATTAAAAAAGGAGCCTGGCTAGGCGCAAATGTAACGGTCTTACCCGGAGTAACGATTGGAGAAAATTCAGTAGTTGCAGCCGGAGCTTTGGTGAATAAAGATGTTGAACCTAATAGCGTCTATGCGGGAATTCCTGCCAAAAAGATTAAAGAATTATAAAATTTAGAACGATGAGTTTAACAACGGAAGAAATAAAAACGATCGCAGCAGAAAACGATTTTCATATCGCACCTTTTCGTGCCGATGGAAAAACCTACGGAACCCTAACCTGGATCTGGTCTGTTGAGGTTGAAGGCAATTTATATGTCCGAGCGTATAACGGTACAAGCTCACGCTGGTATCAATCAGCTTTAAGCCAAAAAGCCGGAAAAATAAAAGCTGCAGGCATCGAAAAAGATGTAGAGTTTGAACCGATCAAAGGCGAAGAAATCAACGATAAAATTGACGAAGCCTATCGTGCAAAATACAGCAGTAGTCCGTATTTAGGATCAATGATCAGCGATCGCGCAAAAGCGGCAACAGTTCAGGTAAAATAATTTTAATGATGAAAGTTTCAAAATTTATACTGGTTGTTGCTTTGACAGCTGCATTTTTTGGTTGTAAAAATCAAAAAAAGGAAACAACAGAAAACAAAGAAGCTGTAAATCAAAGTGCGATGATAAAGGCCAAATCTGAAAATGTAGAAATCGAAGGAGCGGTAGGAACGTTAAAAGCTGTCTTGCAAACACCGGCGATGGAAGAAGGTCAAAAATACCCGATAGTCATTTTAATGCACGGGATATTTTCTAACAAAGAGACGCCTTTAGTAACGCATTTAGCAGATGGTTTGCAGAAAAAAGGGATTGCGAGTATTCGGTTCGATTTTAATGGTCACGGCGAGAGTGACGGTAAGTTTATCGATATGACGGTTCCTCTGGAAGTTGAAGATGCAAAAGCCGTTTTCAACTACGCAAATCAGCTTGATTTTGTATCCGGCATCAGTTTAATGGGGCATTCGCAAGGCGGAGTAGTAGCTTCTCTTTTAGCTGGAGAATTAGGTGATCAAGTTACTCGTTTAGCCTTATTTGCTCCGGCTGCTGTGATGGAAGATTTGATTGAAGAAGGAAAAATGATGGGTAAAACTTTTGACCCTCAAAATCCACCCGAGTACATAGAAGTTAATAATGAAAAAGTAGGTAGGGCCTATTTAGAATCGACGTCTAAACTTGATATTTATGAACGTGCAGAAAAGTTTCAGGGGCCGGTTTTGATCGTACAGGGAAAAGCAGATCAGGTTGTGCCTTATCAATATGCTGAAACTTATGATGAGCGTTATCAAAATAGCGAACTTCACCTGCTTGAAGATGTAGATCACGTATTTACAAATGCTACAGAAAAAGCTGCAGGAATCGGCCTAGAATTTCTTGCCAAGCTGAAATAATACATCAAAGTTGAAGCACTCAACTTTACAAATTTGACTATTAGTTTTCGAAGCCTCATTGATCGTATTCAATGGGGTTTTGTTTTTTATAGGTTAAAAGTTTTAGGAAATATTATAAAAATCAAACGCTTTGGGAGTGTTGAAATTTATAAAAACCCTTGGTTTTCTTAAAGTTTAGTTAAGCTTAAGGTGGTTTTAAGTAACTGTAAATCAGCAATCAGTTAAAAATAGTTAAATTAAAGGGATGTTTGATTTCCATAGTTTTCAGTTTGAAAAGCTTAAGCTTAAGAGAGTGATTCTTGTTAATTTTGAATAGTGAAATCAAAACAAAAAATGAGTCAGGATCCTCAAAAAGCAACCGAAGTAATTCTTAAAGTAGGAGAGAAAAAATTCAAAGCAAAATTCAACAATTCTACAACAGCGAAAGATGTACTTTCAAAGTTGCCTTACACGGTAAATCTAGATCAATACGAATTTGATTACTGCGGAATTATTCCTGCTCCATTAGCTTTTGACGAAGCAGATAAACACAACGGCTGGACCAATGGCGACATTTGCTTAGCTGATAATTACTTTACGATTTTATATGCCGGTGAAGAACAATCGGCATCCCACACGGGTTTAATCAAAATTGGTGAAGTAGAAGATAAAAATCAGCTTTCAGAAATTAAGAATTTAGGCAGTAACATTAGGTTGACTGTTTCAAGTAGTATATAACATTTTACCCTTCTTTTTCGGTAAGTGATGCAGCAATTAAAAACATATCGAATTTTGTCGATTTTGGTCCTTTTGGTCGGGTTTTTTACAAGTCCGGTTTCGGCTCAAAATCATCAAGAAAATAGTAAGAAAATGAGATTAAAAATAACGATAGGAGATACCGAGTTGATGGCAACTTTATACGATAATGCCACGGCAAAAGATCTTATTGCGCAGTTGCCGTTAACGGTAGAATTGGAAGATTACGCGAGTAACGAAAAGATTTTTTACCCAAAGCCAAAGCTTTCTACACAAGGTGCGCCGGCGGGTTACGATCCTTCAGCAGGCGATATCACGTATTATTCACCTTGGGGAGATATCGCGATTTTTTACAAAGATTTTAAATACAGCAGCGGATTGGTGAGCGTTGGAAAAATCGACGAAGCAGACGTGAAACATCTAAAATTCTCTGGAAATAAAGAAGCCAAATTCGAATTGGTAGCAGAATAATTTCCGCAGAAAAAAATTGAAAAGAAAAAGAAAATGCCACATATACATTTAAAAATAGCAGCGGGACAATCGGAAGAGAACAAGCAAAAACTAGCCGATTTGTTTACCAAAGTAATTACTGAAAATACCGAGAATCCCGACGAAGCGGTTTCGGTAGCGATCGAAGATATTCCGAAAGAAGATTGGAAAGATGCGGTTTACGATAAAGAGATCAAACCCAATATCGAATCGCTCTACAAAAAGCCGGGTTATTCGTTTGATGAATAGACAGTACTAAAAATAGAAATAAGTTTAACCAAAAAAGAAGATTATGATTTTAGAAGAAAAATTCACTTTAAATAACGGAGTAGCAATACCAAAATTAGCTTTAGGAACTTGGATGGTCGATAACGACGATGTGAGTGAAGCTGTACAAGAAGCCATAAAATTAGGGTATCGCCATATCGATACTGCGCAAGCCTATCAAAATGAAGAAGGTGTTGGTAAAGGAATAAAAGCAAGCGGAATCGACCGTAAAGAGTTATTTATCACCACTAAATTGGCTGCTGAAGAAAAGACTTATGACGACGCTAAAAAAGCGATCAATGAGTCGTTCAAAAAATTAGATGTAGATTATATCGATCTAATGATCATTCATAGTCCGCAACCTTGGAATGATTTCCGTGGCGGGAATTATGACGAAGGAAACCTGGAAGCCTGGAAAGCGCTAGAAGAGTTTTACGAAGCCGGAAAAATCAAAGCGATCGGATTGTCAAATTTTGAGCAGTCTGATATCGAAAACATTTTAAACAACGGTCACGTAAAACCAGCGGTAAACCAGATATTGGTTCATATTGGTAAAACACCAAGCGAATTAATTGAGTTTGCTCAGGAAAACGACATCTTAACCGAAGGATATTCTCCACTTGGTCACGGTGTGTTGATGGATCACGAAACCGTAAAAGAGATGGCAGACAAGTATAACGTAAGCGTTGCGCAGTTAGCGATTCGTTACAGCCTGCAATTAGGCGTGTTGCCATTGCCAAAAACCACAAAATCAAAGCATATGCTAAACAACGCAGATGTAGATTTTGAGATTTCTGAAGAAGATATGACAACCTTGAAAAATGTTGAAGAGATCAAAGATTACGGCGATGCAAATCAAATGCCTGTATTTCAATAAGATTGAAGTTTAATAAACTTTAAAACAAAACCTCTCCGGAGCTCATTTTATAGAATTACGGAGAGGTTTTTTTATGCTGAAAATTTTTCAGCTGCTGAAATAGATAATTTCTGAAAAATGAAAAACAACACAGAACATAAACCTGCTGAAGATCGCGATGCAATCATCAAAACCTTGAGAGATCAAGAAAGCGTTTCGATGAGCGATCCCGATATGCCGAGATTGGCCGAAGTGGCGAGCGAAGCATTCAAAGTTTTAAAAGACTTCAACGTAGAATACGATCTTGAAAAAGGCAGAGCGCTTTTTGGAACATTGACCGGGAAAGATTTAGATGAAACCACCACGGTTTATCCACCATTTTATACCAATTACGGCAAAAATATTTCTTTAGGAAAAGGCGTGTTTATCAATCACGATTGCTCGATGCTTGACTTGGGCGGAATCGAAATTGAAGATGAAGTAATGATCGGCCCGCGAGTGAGTATCACTTCAGAAAATCATCCCATTTCACCTAAAGAGCGCAAAACTTTGGTTCCGGGGAAAGTGACGATCAAAAAGAATGCGTGGATTGGTTCTAACGTGAATATTTTACCGGGCGTAACCATTGGTGAACATTCTGTGGTAGCTGCTGGAGCGGTGGTGACCAGAGATGTTCCTCCACGTACATTAGTCGGTGGTATTCCGGCGAAGGAATTGAAAAAATTAGAAGATTAATTCAACCAAAATCAGCTTTACATGTCTCTAAAAAATACCTTCAAAATCACCAATATCGGCTTATTGTTAATGCTGTTTTTTATGAGTTGTAAGCAGGAAACTTCAACAACTCAAACCGAAGAAAATAAGAAACAGCCGACGGTAAATGTTGAAGAAATTCAGCAAGGCGCTTTAGCTTCCGCAGAAAATAATACCGGTAATGTTTGGGTGAAACCGCACGTGATGCAAGATTCGATCTACGATATGATGCTGGTTACCGAAGCTTTTGAACCCGGAGCAAGAACCTATTGGCATATTCATCCTGCAGGCGAAATTTTGGTCGTAACCAAAGGCGAAGGTTATCATCAAATCAAAGGACAAGAGCTTGAAGAAATTAAAAAAGGCGACGTGATCAAATGTCCACCCGGAGTTTCACATTGGCACGGCGCGGTAAAAAATAATGTAATGAGTCACCTGGTCATACTACCAAATATCGCAGAAGGCGGCGCGATTTGGCAAGACGAAGTAGCCTTTGAAGAAGAAAAATAGGTTGGTTGAACTTCAAAAGGAGGAAATAACAGGTTTATTGGCACCGCCAAAGGGTATAATACCCAGAGGCTTGCCTCGAAATTAAAAATTTGTTTCTAACGAATGCCTCGAGGGCTTTCCCCGAGGTAGTTTATTTCCTTCTTTTGTTTTTCTCTATATGAGATTTAGTCGTTTGAAAATAACGTCACCCTGAACCTGCCAGCCGGCTAGGCGGGCTTGATTCAGGGTCTCATCCTCATTTCAAAAGAAGTAAATTATGGCAAAAATATTTATCACAGGATCCAGCGATGGTTTAGGTCTACTCGCGGCAAAAGCGTTGTTAGCACAAGATCACAAAGTCTTTGTACACGCCAAAAATGAACAGCGAGCGAAAGATCTAAACGCAGAATTACCCAATGCTTCAGCAGTTTTAATTGCCGATTTAGCGAATATCGATGAGGTAAAACAGTTGGCAAAAGAACTCAATAGCTTCGGAAGGTTTAATGCGATTATTCATAATGCAGGGATTTCTTCCGGAGAATTATTCGACGTAAATGTCTTGGCACCTTATATTTTGACTGCTGAAATTGAAACTCCAAATCGGTTGATTTACCTAAGCTCAAGTATGCATAAAGGTGGAAGTATGCTGAAAAATGAAGCTGAAATACCGAATATCAGTTATTCAGATTCTAAGTTTCTGCTCACGCTGTTAATGGATTATGTTGCCAAAATTTATCCTAAGACTTATGTGAATGCGGTAGATCCCGGTTGGGTTCCTACAAAAATGGGAGGGCAATCTGCTCCCGATGATTTGCAAAAAGGTTACGAAACCCAACTTTGGCTGGCAACGAGCGAAGAAGATGCTGCAAAAGTTTCCGGGAAGTATTTTTTCCATCAGCAACAACAAAAACCACATTCTGAAATCACGAATACTGACTTTCAGCAAAAATTAATTACTATTTGCAAAAACCGAAGCGGAGTCGAATTGAGTAAAGCAAAATAGAAACAGCATTTTAAACCCCTAAATGAAAAACACCCCAACCACAGCAAACGATACCAACGAAGTAGGAAAACTTTATTTTATAAGTGTTTTAGGCGCCTTGATGGCGTTCACCTCACTTTCTACCGATATTTATTTACCGGCGATGCCGCAAATGCACAAAGATCTGCAAGGCGATGTAGAATTAACCATTTCGGGATTTTTGATAGGTTTTGCTTTGGCGCAGATCATTTGGGGACCTATAAGCGACCGAATCGGGAGAAAAAAGCCCTTAAGAATCGGACTTATTTTATTCATTATCGGTTCGATAGGTTGTGCGTTTTCAGAAACTATTTTTCAGATCGTCACGGCTCGGGTATTGCAGGCCTTTGGCGCTTGCGTGGGGCCAATGTTGTCTCGAGCGATGATTCGAGATCGCTACGATCGTACACAGGCGGCCGAGATGCTTTCAACCTTAATGGTGGTGATGGCGATCGCACCGATTGCTGGTCCGTTGCTGGGTGGTCAGATTATAAAATTCAGTACCTGGCCGGTTGTTTTTTGGGTATTGGCAGCATTTGGCGCGGTGATGTTTATTGCGATTCAGCGTTTGCCGGAAACCCTTCCGCCAGAAAAACAAGCTAAAACTTCGCTGCTGGAAACCTTTAAAAAGTACGGCCGACTTTTTAAGAATTCAGATTTTATGGTGTATACGCTTTGCGTGACCTTTTTCTATATGGGCGTTTACGCCTTTGTTACCGGTTCGCCGGCGGTGTATATCACGTATTTTAATGTCAAGCCGGAATATTATGGTTGGTTGTTTGCGATCAATATTTTAGGTCTTATGGGCTTCAGCATCGCTAACAGAATTTGGGTGCGAAAATATTCGCTGGATAATTTGCTGAAGATCGCAACTTCGGTAGCAATGCTGGCGGGAATTGCTTTGGCGCTATTGGTCAAATTTGAGATTGGCGGAATTTACGCCGTAATAGGCACGGTATTTTTCTTTTTTTCAATGAACGGAATAATCGTAGCCTGTACCAATGCTGCAGCGCTCGATAAAGCCCCGGAAATGTTGGGAGCCGCCGCTGCGCTTTTAGGAGCATTTCAGTATGGAAGTGGCGTGTTATCTTCAGTTTTACTGGCTTTGTTTGGAGAAGACGATGGTTCGCCGGTAACGATGGCTTATATAATGGCTTTTTTCGCGACAGCTTCCACAGTTGTGATTTTTGCAAGAACAAGCCTAAAAAGCAGCAAAGTTTAAGAGCCTTTTAAAACAGGTTCTCTGAAAGAAAAATTAACTTGAAAATAAACGAAAAAGAAAGATTGATATGAAAGTTTTAATTATTGGAGCACACGGAAAAGTTGGACAACGAATTTCCAAAGCGATGCGTGCTGCAGAAGATGTAGAACCTACGGCGTTCATTAGAAAAGAGGAGCAAAAACCACTTTTTGAAGAAATGGGCGTTGATACGGTTGTAGAAAGTTTAGAAAATACGCCTGAAGCTATTGGCGAGGTGATTAAAAATTATGATGCTATCGTGTTTTCTGCAGGATCTGGCGGAAATACCGGAGATGATAAAACGATAGAAATCGACCTTGATGGCGCTATTAAAGTTATCAATGAAGCTGAAAAACATAATATAAAGCGATTTGTGATGGTTAGTGCTTCGCAGGTTGATAATCGTTCCTATTGGGGAAAAGTAGACGGAATGAAACCCTATTTTACCGCAAAATATTATGCTGATTTAGAACTGAAAAGAAGTTCGTTAGATTATACAATTTTGCGTCCTGTTCTTTTAACCGATGAGGATGAAGCCGGAAAGGTTTTAATGACCGAAACCCCGGATGAAGTAGGATCTGAAATTCCACGTCAGGCAGTTGCAGAAACTGTTTTAACTGTCCTAAAAGATCCAAAAACTTACGGAAAAGTAATTGAAATGAGCAAAGGTGAAGACAAGATTGCCGATGCGCTGGCGAAAGTGTGCTAGATCAATTATAGCACCTAAGAATAAAAAATCCTGTTGAGCGATCAACAGGATTTTTTTTATTCACAACGCTAAAGGCTTAAATGCTTTATAATATTACCATTGCATCTCAATCAATAAAGTACAAGTATTTTTACCATTCGTCTACACTTAAGTTCCATTCGTCTACACTTCTTTTTGGTTTCATCGCTTTTAACCAATAATCGCTCTAAGATTTCTGAATTTTACACGCGCGAAAAACCTTGTATTTAGCGCACCCAACTCAAATCAAAAGTAAATGAAAAAGAAAGTGCTATCTATTTTACTCATTGAGGATGACCGTATTGAGGTAATGAAGCTCAAACGTGTGTTATCTAAGGAAGCTTTAAATCATAAATTGATAGAGGCCAAAAACGGCGAAGAGGCTTTGACGCTCTTACGTGATAAAAGCATTTTGCCTGATCTTATTTTGCTAGACCTCAATATGCCTAAAATAGACGGAATTGAGTTTTTGAAGATCTTAAAGGCAGATGATACGTTTAAATACATTCCTACCGTGGTGCTCACCACATCCAGCAATCATAACGATGTAAAGCAATGCTATGAGATCGGAATCGCGGGATATGTGCTCAAACCCTTGAAGTACGAAGATTATGTTACTAAATTATCCGGATTATTGAATTACTGGAGTCTTAACGAATTAATTCATCTCTAATGAAAGGTATTGTTTTTACAGAATTTTTAGAACTGGTTGAAGAGAAGTTTGGGATCGAGATGGTCGATGAGATCATTACGGCTTCAAACTTGGAATCGGGAGGTGCGTATACTGCTGTAGGGACCTACAAATTTGTAGAAATGATCAATTTGTTGACGGCTTTAAGTGCGCGTACACAATTAAGCATAGATGAGTTGCTTTATATCTATGCGCAGCATTTTTTTAAAGTGATTAAGTCAAGTTATGCGGCACTCTTAAATACGTATAGCGATCCGTTAGAACTTTTAGCTTCTATTGAAGATCATATTCACGTGGAAGTGCGTAAAATTTACCCTGATTCGCAACTTCCTACCTTTAAGACGATTAAAAGGTCAGAAAATACCTTAGTTTTAGATTATCATTCAAGTAGAGCCATGTATAATTTTGGTCTTGGGCTTATGCACGAGACCTTTAAACATTTTGGTTTTGAACATAAGGTGACATTCGAGAAAATTAAAGAAGATGGCACGCACGTGCGATTTTTTATAGAAAAGGGAGATGACCACAAAAGATCCGGAACTATATAAAAGACTTGTAGAGCGCGAGCGCAAAGCGCGTAAGATGGCTGAGTCAATTTTGGAGAAAAAATCTTCAGAACTTTATGCGCTTTCTCAAGAACTTCAGAAATCAAATGACAAGCTTCAGTCGTTAATCTATCAAAAGAATACCGAGCTTCAGGGCGTATTTGAAAACTTAGTAGACGCCTATGTTGTGATCGATGTTGAAGGCCATGTGCTCAAGATGAATGATGCTGCAGTCGCCTTGCTAGAATATGATCCTACCAAAGAACCGGTGTTTTTACCAGCTTTGGTTTTACCAGAAGAGCAGGAGCTTGTAGCTGAAGCCTTTAAAGGTTTGTTGAAAAAAGGAAGCATTACCGATTTTAAGGTAAGCATTCGTACAAAAACCGGGGCGATTAGACGCGTACACATCAATGCGAGTACTATTGTAGATGAGAACAATAAAGCGATCGTAGCGCAGGGAATTGTACGAGATATCACCGATGAAGAGCGCAAAGCCCGTATTATCGATGAGCAAAAGCGACAACTGGAGTTTATCGTAAATAACTCGCCATTAGGTATTGCTTTAACTACAGATGGCATAATAGAAAAGTGTAATGCCAGTTTTACCAGAATCCTAGGCTATCCTGAAGATCGAATAATTGGTAAAGATTTGAAATCGATTACCATTGCAGCAGAGCAATCAGATTATGAGGAAAAGCGAAAGGATTTGCATAAAGGAGCTTTTGATTCTTTTGTCACCACACAGAAATACATCACCAGCTCGGGACAGATCATTACGACCAAGATCAATGTGAGCGCTGTGCGCAATCACGATAACCACACCCGTACGCAAGAAGTAATTACGGTTGAAGATGTGACCAAAGAACTCTTGGCCCGAGAACAACTCGTAGAATCAGAAAACCGGCTATCTGCACTTATTTCTCGACTGCAAAGCGGTGTTTTACTAGAAAATGAAGACCGGGCAATCGTGCTTACCAATCAAATGTTTTGTGACATGTTCGGCATTCCTGTGAAGCCTGAACATATGCAAGGTTTAGATTGCTCCAATGCTGCGGAAGAAAACAAGCATCTTTTTAAAAATCCCGAGCAATTTGTAAGCCGCATTACTCAAATCGTAGCCGAGCGCCAGCTGGTTACCGGAGATGAATTAGAATTGCTAGACGGTCGAATTTTTGAAAGGGATTTTGTTCCTATTTTCTCAAACGGCCAATACAAAGGACATTTATGGAGTTATACCGATGTTACTGTCACGCGCCGATACAAGAACGACTTGCAACAGCAAAAAGAAAAGTACAGTAACATTATTGCAAATATGAATCTTGGTTTGCTCGAAGTAGATACCGAAGATCGTATCCTGCTCGCAAATCAAAGTTTTAGTGAGATTAGTGGTTACGACTCTAGCGAACTGATAGGCAAGAAAGCAGCAGAGGTTTTTATGAAACCAAGTGATGCTGTTCAAGTCTTAAAAAAGAATGACCTGCGGGAAAAAGGGATTTCAGACTCTTATGAAATCGAAGTCTTTAACAAGGCAGGGGAGAAGCGCAATTGGTTGATAAGCGGGGCGCCTAATTTTGACATTAACGGGAAATTGGTGGGTTCTATAGGAATTCATCTTGATATTACAACGCTCAAAGACTTAGAAGCGCAAAAGGAATCTTTGCTCAACACCTTAGAAAAAAGCAATCGGGAATTGCAAGAATATGCGCACGTGGTTTCTCATGATTTGAAGAGTCCGTTGCGTAGTATCAACGCCCTTGCCAGCTGGATCAAAGAAGATAACTTAGAGCATCTGGATGAGCAGAGTTTGGAGAATTTCAGCATATTGGAGAACACTTTAGAGAAGATGGAAGGCTTGATCTCCGGGATTTTGAATTACAGCAGCATTCAACGTGAGAATATTCAGGATGAAGAGGTAAGTATTAAAGAGGTGATTGAGGATATTGAAACCTTGCTTTATATTCCCGAACATATAGAATTGATCGTTCCTGATGATTTACCCATTGTGAACGTAGACAGAACACGCATACAACAAGTATTTCAGAATTTAATCAGTAATGCGATTCGCTACAGCAATAAGGAAAAAGGCTTGATTAGAATACACTATACCGAAGAAGCCACCAGACACGTATTTGCCGTTGAGGATAACGGAATGGGTATTGATAAAATTTACCACGATAAGATCTTTAAGATTTTTCAGTCGCTCACAGATCATAAGGAATCTACAGGAATCGGACTTTCAATAGTTAAGAAAATTGTTGATCTGTATGATGGTTCGGTTTGGTTAGAAAGCGAGCTAAATGAAGGGTGCACCTTTTATTTCAGTTTAAAAAAAGACGCTCATGAAAATTAGACAAGGAAATCGGGATGCTTCAGGAAACTGGAATCACAAATCGGAAGCAGTATCATTAAAAAGTCCGTTAGTCTTAATATTTTCTAATCGGTTTGTTCTGGAGCAGGAAGCTGTTTTTTCTGAAATGCGCGCGTTATTTCCTGATGGGCATTTGGTCTTTGGGTCGACCTCTGGAGAGATCACGGGAACTTCGGTACTCAATAACGGCTTGTCGTATACAGCAATTGAGTTTGAAAAAGCCTCTTTTGAGATTGTAACACATTCCATCTTAAAAGAGGATAAAAACAGTTTTAAAACCGGAAAGCATCTTGCTGAAAAGTTAGATCAAAAGCTTCTTAAACACGTATTTGTCTTATCTGAAGGAAGCAACGTAAACGGAAGCGAACTCATCAAAGGTATAGCTTCAGTGTTACCTGAAGACGTTACGATTACCGGAGGCCTGTGCGGGGATGATGCCCGGTTTGAAAAGACCTTGGCGGCCTATAATGAACCTGCAAAGGAAGGAGAAGTGATCGCAATTGGTTTATACGGCGCATCTTTAGAG
Source organism: Leeuwenhoekiella blandensis MED217 (assembly GCF_000152985.1). Taxonomy (GTDB): domain Bacteria; phylum Bacteroidota; class Bacteroidia; order Flavobacteriales; family Flavobacteriaceae; genus Leeuwenhoekiella; species Leeuwenhoekiella blandensis. Next base: position 1,542,403 of record NZ_CH672395.1, read on the forward strand.
ATTTCATACGCCAATTATGGCGGCTGGTTTTCCTTTGGTCCTGAGCGGCTCATCACCAAATCGGAAGGTAATGTGCTTTACGAATTAGACCATAAACCTGCATTAGATCTGTATAAGAATTATCTTGGTGAAAAAGCTTCAGAACTGCCACAGGCATCTTTATTTTACCCGTTAAGCGTTCAATTTAAAGACAAAAAACGACCGCTGGTGCGCACGATTTTAAATATTGATGAAGCTAGCAATGCGATGGTTTTGGCCGGCGATGCACCAGAAGGAGCAAAAGTTAAATTGATGATGGCTACGGTTGATGGTATTGTAGACGGTGCGCTGGAAGCAGCCAAACGAGCAGTTAAACATCGGGAGCATCCGTGTCAATTGGCTATTCTTGTGAGTTGCGTGGGGCGTAAATTGGTAATGGATCAACGTGTTGAAGAAGAAGTAGAGGAGGTATGCGAAGTTTTGGGTAATCAAGCGGTGATCTCAGGATTTTACAGTTATGGGGAGTTGGCACCTTTTTCTGATGACCGTATCTGTGAACTGCATAATCAGACGATGACACTAACCTTAATAAGTGAGTAGATGAATGCACTTTTAAAAAGACAACTACGGAAACATCTCCAAAACCAAGGAGTCGATTACAAAGAAGATCTTGATGTCTTTTTAAATGCAGTAAGTAGCTCGTATACCAATTATGAAGAGCAATTGGCTATGGTGCAGCGCGCGATGGCACTTAGTTCAGACGAACTTTATGAGGCTAATGAAAGTTTAAGAAAAGAGACCAATCAACAAAAGGAGATCATTAAAAGTCTTACCAATACGATTGCTCAGCTGTATAAACATAGTAACCCAGAAGATTCTAATCAAAAAATTGAAGAAACCAATCTTGATGCCTTAGAACTGGCGCGCGTGATCGATAACCAAACCCGTGAGATCATTGAGTCAAACAGACAGCGTGATATTTTATTAGCACAATTAGAGAAGCAGAATAAAGAGCTGAATGATTATGCGCATATCGTTTCGCATGACCTTAAGTCGCCTTTAAACAACATCAATGCATTGACCAATTTTTTGATCGAAGATGGTGATGTACGCGGAGACGGTGCAGAAAATCTGGATCTCATTCTGGAGCACGTTGAGCATATGCATGACCTTATTCAAGGAATTCTTGAATATTCTGCGATAGACAAAGTAGAAGACGAAGCGTATGCGATCAACTTGAACAAACTGGTAGCACGTTTGATTGAAACGATGCATATTCCGGCGCATATTGAAGTTTCAATACTGAATCAATTGCCCCTGGTTTATGGGAACTCGTTTCGGTTTCAGCAGTTGTTTCAAAATTTAATTCAAAATGCGATTCGGTATAATGATAAAGCGCAAGGCTTTGTAAAAATTGACTTCAAAGATCTTGGAACCCGGTATCAATTCAGTATTGCAGATAATGGCAATGGTATCGCTCCTTCCTATCACGATAAGATCTTTCAGGTTTTTCAAACGCTCGATAACGATTCTAAACATAAAGGAATAGGACTCTCGATCGTATTGAAGATCATTAAATATTATGATGGAGAAATTTGGTTAGAATCAGAACTTCAGCAGGGAACCTCTTTTTTCTTTACCCTGCCCAAACCTAATGCTTAATACTATGGATGCGCCTAATTTGCTTAAAATAAAAGAAATCTCAGGAGGTATGACCGACTTTGAGCAGGAGATGCTACAGATCATCAAAGAAGAATTGCCAGAAGAGATTGAACAGTACCATAGTAATTTAGAGGCCAAAGATTTTTTAAAAACAGCGGGAGATGTTCATAAGCTAAAACATAAAATAAGTATCTTGAACATGAAACACGGTTATGAAACTGCCGTTACCTATGAAAATGAGTTGAGAGCAGGCCGCCCTACATCTGCACAAGACTTTGAAGCTGTTTTAAACAAAATGGTAGTTTTTGTCAACCAACTTTAAATCCTACTTATGAATTGCATTATAATCGATGATGAAGCTTTGGCGCGCTCAATAATTCGTAACCACTGTGAGAAAAGCACAGATGTTGAGGTTGTAGCACAATTTGAGAATGCGATAAGTGCTATTAAATACTTAAACCAAAACGAGGTTGATCTGATTTTTCTAGATATTCATATGCCCGACTTTACAGGTTTTGATTTCATTCAAACCTTAAAAAGTCCGCCAAAAATTATTTTAACCACTTCAGATCGCAATTTTGCTATCGAAGCTTTTGAGTACGATTGCATTGTAGATTATCTTGTTAAACCGGTAGGATTACCTCGCTTTTTAAAAGCGATTCAGAAAGCGCAGCAATTCTCTTTAACCAGCAAAGAACCTGCCGCACCCGCAGCAGCCACAGAAGCAAAGCAGGAGGAAGGCAAGGATTTATATATCAATATCGACCGCAGGTTGATCAAGATTGATTTTGACAGCATTTTAATTATTGAGGCCAAAGGAGATTATATCCTCATCAAAACCGAAGGGAAAAACTATACGGTTCATTCTACCTTAAAGAAGATCGAAGAGAAACTGCCCGAGAGTAAGTTCTTAAAAATTCACCGGTCTTATGTGATCAATTTTCATAAGATCATCGACATTGAAGACAACAGTGTGTTGATCGCAAAGGATGTGATTCCTATTAGCCGTTCAAACCGTCCTATTTTGATGAAGCGTCTTAATTTGCTTTAACGCGTAGCGTTTTCCATTCAACTACACTTAAACGCGACCCACCGAATATTCAAATTTCAGCGCTTCTAGTCTTTTAATTTTGGATTAAAATCCAGATTATGAGACCTTTTCTAAGTTTAAGCATACTTTTAATTTCGGTGGTTGCCACTGCTCAAAATTTCAGCTTTTTAGGTGAATATACCTCAGACGGCACACCGCTTTATTTAGAAGCTCAGGATGATGTGGTTACCTCAGAAACGCTTTCGCTTGTTGCCAGTGCTTTGCCGGAGTCCTATGCGGTGCCTACTTACAATCCGCATTACATCTCTAGTGGTTATGATACAGATGTCATTGTGCATGAAGATGCTGAAGTCTACGTTACTTTTGTCGCCGAAGGCGCAGGGTATAAAAATGTTCTTGGATTTTATACGTATGATATCAATAATCCGTTAGATCGAAAACCTTACGATCACGAGATCACCATAATTTTCCCTAATGTTTCTGCACAAGGTTCCGGCGGTGGTTTAAAGGCCGGAAACAAAGTAAAATTAGGTTCTTTTAAAGCCGGCACCGGCATTGGTTGGGTGCTGCTGGCAAATGCCTGGAAGTCTGAAGTTACCTGGGGTTTATGGCAATTGTATTCTAATCCCGATTTTAATCCGGAGGCCGATCCTGCTTTGCGTTATCATAACGTGCTGCTCAACGATCCTGAAAATGAACGAATCATTCTAGGTTTTGAAGATATTCGTCGGGACTACAGTTCGTGTGATCAAGATTTTAATGATGCCTTGTTTTATATTTCAGCCAATCCTTATACGGCTTTAGAAACCAAAAATTATGCTGATGTAGCTTCTGCAACTAAGGTGAATTCTGCTTACGACGGCGGTTTAGAAAGCAACGGAGACCTGTCTACACTCATTGCAAAGCGCAATTTGAACCGAAGCAAAACAAACGATCAAAAAAATACCAAAGCAGCCCAGTCCCGATTTAAGAAAAGTAAGTTTCCCTCAAAAAACGGCACTTCAAACCTGGCGTCATATTTTGGTGAAACAGCACTTTTTGGCACCGAAACAGCTGCTGTTGCGAGTCCGTCTGACTTGCAAGACATCACTAATGCTTCAGGTATTTTTGCGATTGATTACTATCAAGGAGAAGATCGTGTCGTAGCAGGTCTGTTGCTCAAGACCGAAGACCGCGTGTATGATCACGCCAAAACGATTTGTGACCGATTGAATGGAGCAACTCTTGATGACATTCGTAGGTTTCAACTGCGGGGACATCAGTTTATTTTAGCTGAAATTTTACGAGCTAACGGACTCAAAGAATATGCTGTGAGCTTTTCGGTAAATCAGAGCGATGCTGCACAAACGCTTTACAGTTACTGGAATATTGATCAATATCCGGAAGGTGACTATTTAAACTTTCAATTTTGGGGAACTTCAGTAGCGCAGGTGAGTAGCCTTATAAATTATGCTTTAGATGTTTTAGAGCAATCAGGAGGCTTAAACAGCGACCCCAATACTACCTATAAATTACCCGAGGTATTTGTCAAAAGCGGATATTACAGCCGCGGTGCCCTTGTTTTAAATCTGTGTAATAAAACAGGAGTAAAAACACTTGTGGCAGAAACTAATAAGCGTGCAACCGAAACTGATAGTTTAGAAAACACGGTGCAAAACTTAAGCCTTAGCGGCGCGTATGAAGAGCAGGTTATCTTAGAAACCGGATATTTATTTGATGTTGGTGTATCGCTTACAGATGCTCAAACAGGTAGTTACGATGCTTTGTACCTTGCAGACGGACCTTGGGGTATCGACTATAATCAAACTGAAGCAAACCTGACCGATTTTATCATCGACCAAGCTGTTGAAGTTGCAGAAGGAGATGCTTACAGTATTGAACGCAATGTTTCACTTAATGCAGAAGTAAAGGGGACGTTTAATATTTTTAGACACATTCTCGCCGGTGAGTTGGCGCTTGATGTGCGTGATTTATCTGCTCTTGAATTTGAGCTGGAAACCAATGTTCCTGTTGAAGTTATTCTGGTTCCGGCAAACCTTGAAGATTGGTCAAACAGGCTGCGTTATACGCTACCGGCATCTCAAGAAAATCAATTTTATGCAATTCCTTTTGACGAATTTAAAAATGCATCTGGTGAGGCTCAAAGTGTGACCGCGATACGCAGTGTTGTATTTTCTGTACAGGGTGATTATATCAATTTTCAGTCAGCAGCGGTGAGATTAAAAAATCTGGCATTTAGCAATAATCGCAGTCTTTCTGTAGAAGCGATAGCTCAAGAACTTCAAAGCACGCAGGTACATAATTATCCCAATCCTTTTACGCAGTACACCTTGATCAAACTTCCGGCTCCTGCTGTAGAAGCAGCCATCGAGCTTGTAGATATGAATGGACGCAAGGTGGTTTCAAAAAAGAGAAAAACTTCAGGCAATCAAAATACACTTCGCCTGGATCGAGACGGTTTACCTACCGGTTTATACAGTTATGCAGTGACCACAGATACCGGTAATATATATAATGGAAAGTTACTTATAAATTAGTTTTTTTGTGTTGGTTAGTTAGTTTGTTAGAGGCGGTAGTTTTAAACTACCGCCTTTTTTGTGGTACCAAAAGCTTTAAAAACCATTACCTAACGAGTCTTCCTTGGCCGGCAGAAAGATTTGCCCTTAGCTCGTTTGTGAAGTTTTTTTGCCGATCCCGTATTACAATCAGTTTGATTTGGAGTTTTCTTGGGTATAATCGCAAGCTGCATCAATACGAATGCTTTTATCTATTTTATGGAAGGAAACCAACACATCTCTTTGATCGATATGATCATAATAATCGACAAAAAGTTTTTCGGCAAAAATTCCGTTAGGGATTTGTTTTGGGGCGAGTTGCCAATCTAGAAAAGCTACAGCATAGTCAAATACAGGAAGATGATATTCGGTTTCAGGTGCCACCCGATAGATCTTTGTTCCTGATTTAGACCGCTTTTGCCTGCGCTTACTTGTTGGGCTGAAGCTATACCAGTGTTGTGTTTTACCATCAACCAAGGTATCACGAACTTTACTGAACGCATAGTGCTTGGTCATAAATGCAAAATGATTGCGATAGCTACTCACAAATTCACAGGGAATATTGATTTTAGTTGCTTGTTCTAATTCCGTTTTGAGAAGGTTAACGTCAAATGTGAGTCCGTTTTCATCTTTAAACTGAAGCCTGTAATGTAAAGAACCCTTAGGCGTAACCACAGCGTGATAGCTGTTGTCATTAGCATTGGTTAAGTAAATTACGGTAGTCGTACTGTCCTTTGTATAAAAAGGTCTGTGTTCAATTTTAATACTGTCTTTATAAAAGGTTCTGGTGTAGGTGAGCCAATGATCAAAAGTGTACTGCTTTTGTGCATTGCAAACGAAAGTACATAAATAAAGTAGGCAGAAGCTATAGAAGTAGTTCCTCATATCACAAATTAGCAGCATAAATATACTTAAAATGCTGTGGTGAAACCTGTAAAAACAGAAAAGCCTGTCTGGGACAGGCTTTTGTAATAGCTACATTTTGTGGTACCGTAAAAGCTTATGTTAACTGAGGTAATTTACTTGAAAAGCGGCTTAGCAAAAGGCTGCCATCTTAAGCTTAAACCAACTTCTCCAAACTCAAAACCACTGGCTACAGCCGAGGCGATGTTACTGTATTGCGCATAAAGGCCGAGATCAAATTGATTACTGAAACTGTAGCGTACATTCACTTCAGCTCTAAAAATAGAGGTAGCTTCTTGATCTTCTACAAATTGACGACCGCCGGCAGCAACTGTATGAATAGTAAGGTTTTCTGCAGGCTTAAGCAGTAGATCTGCAAAAAGCTCTGCCGCCTGATATTTAGACGGACTGAAATACAAAGCATTCACCTGATCTTTATAACTCAGATATTGATAGTTGAAGCCCATTTTAAGCGCAGGCTTACGTGTGAGGGAATAATACAACGAGGTAAATAACAATTTACGGTTGTTTTCGTCAGATTGTGCGGTATAGATCATAGACGTGTACCAACCCAGACGTGTTGTAATTCCCCAGTTGTAATTCAAGAAATAATCATTCAAGGCTATTTTTTCTTGTAGTAGCGCAGCATTAAAATTCTGTAAAGCTCTGCGATAACCAAACTCTGCTTGCTGGCGTTTAAAGGGTTTTGCTTGTAAGCTTATTCCGCCTTGTGTATCGGTATATTCATTTTCATTGGTACTTGCTTTAATGAGTCCGGCGTTGGCTTTAAAATTTAAGCCCGGCATTATGCGATATTCTAGATTAGCGCCAAGTTCATAGGCCGTAGCCTCTTCGCCACTTATACCGTTGCGGGTGATACGATAACCGTATTGAGCACCAATTTTAAACGCAGTAGAAAAAGGTAGCGCAGCATTAAAGCCGTAGCTATATGCCTGGTTTTCTCCATTATCTTTGGTTAAAGAAGCACGTGCGCCTAGTTCTGGAGCGTACGATAGATCTAAAGTTTTGATCAAACCTAAAGCATCTTTTTGCCCCTCATAGTAGTCAAGTGTTTTTTGAGCGAAAGCATATGCCTGCAGCGGATTATCGCTTGCACGATAGGCATTAGCAATCCCCAAATTGCCGTCAAAGGAAGTCGAATCTTGCGCTAAAATTTGCTGATAGTTTTTTACTGAAGCTTTAAAATCGCCGGTATACATCCCTAACATCGCTTTTAACGCTAAAAGGGTCTTGTGATCTGTATAAGTTGAATCTAATGCTTTGATCGTTTGGTTGGCTTCAGCATACTTTGCATTCCAGACTAAAGCTTGAACATAACGCTCTGCTGCTTGAAGACGCACTAAAGAGTCGGTTTTCTTTTGCTTACTTAAAGTATAGGCTTCCGTCGCTTGTTGCAATGCCTGTTGTTCTTCCTCTTGCAAATGAGCAACAAGTGCTAAACCTATTTTCCCGGTGATGCTGTCATTACTATTCTTATTAAAACCAGAATAGATTTTAGCAGCTTCTTCAAAACTTTTGTTGGGTAAATAGATGGCGATAAGATTGAGTTGGGTATCACGATCCTGAGGAAAATCTTCAAAATTTGATTGAAGCAATGCAACGGCACTGTCAATTTCTTGACGTTTGGCCAATTGTCCCGCCATTCCTAATTTGATGTATTTATAAGAGACCTTGGCACTTGGGTTTTCCGCATCAACTTCAAGTGCTTTGTTGATATACACCCGAGCTTCTTGATAGCGTTTTAGGTTTGACAAGGTGTTTGCATAACCCAACAATGCCCCAAAATTCTCTGGATGTTCTGCAACGAGCTTTTTATACACAGGAACTGCAGCTTCAAAGTTTTTATTCCATAAAAAGGCTTCGGCATAGTTTAATTCGATTTCCAGATCACCGGGATAATCGTTACGCATTTCTTCAAATAAAGCTAAGGCTTCCTTTGGTTGACCGCCAAGACCTAAAGCACGTGCATAACATAAACGTGCGGTTTTGTTTTGGGGATATTCCTTAAGAATTTTTGCAAAGAACTCTTGAGCTTCTGCGTTCTTTCCGTTTTCAAGATAAGTAAACCCGGTTTGCATCTCTTGCGCCTGAACACTTATAAATAGTAAAGCACTTACAAGGCATAAATAAACTGTTTTCATAACTAAGATTTGGTAGGAGCAAGTTAGCCGCAATACCTTCTTTTTTAATCTACAGCTATGTACAGCTTATCGAAACATAAGCGCATTTCACGGGGAGTACAACTTTTAGAAACGTCAGATTTTGAGTTTGTTAGTCGATACGTGAGCGATTTCGTCAGGCTTTGTAATTCTTATATATAAGAGGATTGAAGCCTTCTTAGTGTATAACAAATATTTTTTAAAAGGATAGCATTGGTTGTTTCGGTTTATCTGCGGGATTTGAACCATTCATCTACACTTAAATTCCGCCGAACGAAATTTTCCGCTGTCGCCTCTCGATGCTCCTCATCTTTGCTTCATAATCTTTAAATCTTTTGTTATGTATTCTTTTATCACACAAAACCAGAGCATTCAAATACGTGGAATTTTAAAAGTACAGTCTGTTGGCGAACTCGCAGCAACGATCAATGAAGACTTTAGAAATCAAAAGAAGATCACGATCGACCTAAGCGAACTCCAAGAACTTACGTTAAGTACTGTTATGAAGTTGATCACTTTGCAAACCAATTACAGAAACAGTGGTAAACTCATCTTGTTTAAAGGCCTTTCTAATAAATCGGTAAGTGGAACCTTCGGCCTTGCCGGAAAGCGGTACTTGCTGGGAAACGTAGCCTAATAATCACTCCAAATCTGCCATTATGATAGCGATACCTTTTGTCAAACAGAAAATTTCTGCCCAACAGATTTTTATGCTAAGTGCCTTGCTGGTAAATACCGGTAACTACGCTTATAACTTACTTCTTGGGCGCTTGCTTGGCCCTGAAGCTTTTGCCGATGCTGCGATTTTAATCACCTTATTATTGGTGTTGTCGTTTGCAGCGATGACGTTTCAATTGGGTACCGCGCGCTTCATCGCACTGCTCGAAGAAGAAAAGCAAGGCGCATTTCTAAAAAAGATCAATAGATGGAGCCTTCGTATGGGGTTTGCGACAGGACTTGTCTTTGTGTTTTTTGCAAGCTTCTTTCAAGAAGTATTACAAACCTCCTCATCAATGATGTTTGTGGTTTTTGGCTTGTCTGTTCCGTTCTATTTTGTGATGAGTATCAATCGCGGGATCTATCAAGGAAAACAGGAACTGCTAAGCTTATCAAAAACCTATCAGATCGAAATGTGGAGCAGGTTACTGCTTACGTTTTTATGCATCTTATTATTTAAAGAACAGCCTGCCATTGGTGTAGCACTGGGAGTGAGTTTGTCTATTGTAGCGGCACAATTTCCCCGAGCAAAAACCATCAAAACCGATCAGGAAACATTAGATCGCCAATCTACAACTGAAGTCCTCAAGTTTTTATCGATCACAGCACTTTATGAAGGAACACAAATTCTTATCAACAACAGTGATATTATTCTTGTAAAGCATTTCTTTGAACCCTATCAAGCAGGATTGTACGCCTCGTTGGCATTAATAGGACGCGTGGTGTATTTCGTAGCCTGGATGTTTGTGATGCTGTTGCTTCCGGAAGTGGTAAAGAAGAAAAAAGCAGGAACACGTACCACAAAGATTTTATGGAAATACGTGGGTTATATTGGGCTACTTTCGGCAAGTATTGTGGTGGTGTGTTTCGCTTTCCCCAAGATGATCGTCAATTTGATGTTTGGGCAGGCGTATCTCGAAGTAGCGCATCTTTTAGGCCCTTATGCCTTAGCTACCGGACTTTTTGCAGTGGCAAATCTGTTTACCTATTACTTCTTATCGCTGGGTAAATACCGGCCTGTATATTTTAGTCTGGTGGGTGGCGCTTTACAAATAAGTGGCGTGCTCTTGTTTCACGACCAATTGTTGCACGTGGTGTTGGTACAAATTGCCACGATGCTTGTACTTCTTCTGGTACAAGTGGTCTATTGTTTTAAGGAAGAGGGAGTTAGATTAAGTGTTAACCGTTAAACGCAAGTAAAGTACCATTGGTCTACACTAGTCTTCGATCAAACGTATTTCGCAAAAACCAGCTTTATTTCTTTTCATCTTTGAATCAGAATTAAAAACCAAATCAAATGAAACTAGCACTTGTAACCGCATTTCCGCCCAGTAAAGTAACACTCAATGAGTATGCTTACTATCTGGTGCGCGCTTTTAGAAATCATCAGGAAATTGAAGAGTTGATCTTACTTACCGATGTTGAGACCGATGTAGCAGAACAGTACCTTGATGTTTCAGGATGTAAGGTAAGCGTGAAAAAATGTTGGAGCTTTAACAGCTACAACAGCTTTCCCGGAGTTTTAAAAGCAATACGCCAAACCAAACCAGACGCTGTACTTTTTAATCTTCAGTTTATGAAGTTTGGAGATAAAAAGATCCCGGCTGCTCTCGGACTTATCTTACCCGGAATTTGCAAAATGATGGGTATTCCTTCCGTAGTATTACTACACAATATTATGGAACAAGTAGATCTTTCTGAAGCAGGTATCACTCAAAACAAAGTACTTCAAAAAGCATACAATTTCATCGGAAGCGCACTTACGCGTATCCTTTTACAAGCAGATTTTGTTGCCTTGACGATCAGTAAATATGTAAGCATACTTGAGGAGAAGTACCAAGCAAAAAATATAGGATTAATTCCCCACGGAACGTTTGAATTGCCTGACACCCCTAATTATAATGTTCCTCAAGGTCCGCTGCAAGTAATGACTTTTGGCAAGTTCGGAACTTACAAAAAGGTCGAAATGCTTATTGAAGCAGTACAACACTTGAGAGCGACAACAACGCTAGACCTGGAGATCGTGATCGCGGGGACTGATAATCCTAACGTAAAAGGCTATTTAAAACAGGTAGAACAAAAATATGCACATGTAGAACAACTGCGTTTTACAGGTTATGTGGAAGAAGCAGAAGTGCCTCGCTTATTTGAAGAAGCTGCTGTAGTTGTTTTCCCCTACACTTCAACTACCGGCAGCAGCGGGGTATTGCATCAGGCAGGAAGTTACGGCAAAGCGGTTGTCATGCCAGACCTTGGAGATCTGGGTATTTTATCACGAGAAGAAGGCTATCAAGCCGAGTTTTTTGAACCGAACAATAGTAAGGATTTGGCAGAATCCTTAAAGGTTGTTCTCGAAAATGAAGCCTATCGTGTGGCTATGGGCATGGCCAACTATCAAGCAGCAACCGCTTTGCCTATGTCCTGCATCGCAGACAAATATGTAAACGTCTTTAAAGAAATAATGCTTTCAAAACAAGTTAAGACCTCTAAGACTTTGATTTCAGGATAGTGTCCCTTCACCCTCTTTGATTTGGTTGCAAACCCCTCTTGCTCTCCCTAAAGCATTTGGGGTTTCTTTTTGCTTGCTGGTGAAGTTATTTTAAGGCTTTAAATAGAGTAGCAGCTTCTTTTGATTCCCCTTGAGAGTCTAGGATACCGAATTTCTTTTGAGGCGCTCTGCGCCAGGGCAGTCGTCCTACCACTGCTGTGGGTACTTCTTCAAAATCATAGAGTGTCCAGAACGCAAAATGTAAGTTATTAGATTTTAAAATGGGTAAGATACGCTCGTAATAGGTTGTTTGATCGTTCTCGTCATTTCCGAAAGGTTTCCAGAGGCCTGAATATGTTGAAAGGCCAAATTCCTGCAACATGATAGGCTTGCTCGTGTTTGCTTTCAAGTCTCGATAGGTTTCTTCAAAGTCTTCAAGCTCTTCGTAATAATGAAAACTTACCACGTCTAGCTTTTCTTCTAAAATTGTGGCCGCTTTTGCTTTAGACCAACCAATGGTGACCGGAGTTTCAGGGTCAAGCTGTTTGAGATGCGCAATATGATTCTGAAGCCAAAAGGTGACTTGGTCTTTTCCTCGATTATCAAAATCGAGATCGGGTTCGTTTTTCAGATCCCAGGCCAAGAGCGCAGGATGTGCTTTGAGCGCAGAAATAATGCTTCGAGCATGTTTAAACGTATTTGGCGTATCTAAAACGGAATAATCTCCATAAAAATCAAAAAGGGTAACGATCACTTGAAGTTCGGCATCTTGCGCCAGATCCATGAGCTGTTTCAGTCGGTTTAGCTTTTCGGGATTTACTTCCGCTTTGCCAAAATCTTCATAACCTACAAATATACGCAGGGTGTTGAGGTTAAGTTGTTTGATTTTTTCGAAATCAGCTTGTATACGTTCCGCTTTAAAAAGGGTGTCAAACGTATTCCAAGGATGTTCTTGAGGGTAATAGTTCACGCCTTTAATCCATTGCGGAAGTCTTTTTAAGGATGACTTTTGTGCTGAAGAATCCTTTGCTTGCGGAATAATGCGCTCCTGATGCCTAATGCGCCAAAAGCCGTCTTCGAGCAGCATAACCACGCGGTAGGCTGAAGTATCTCGAGTTTCCAGCACGAGTTTTTCTTGGTCGTAAATTTGTTTAATTTCAAAAACAGCCTCATCTCTAAAACTGATGAGTTGCCCGTCTGCACTGTAAAATTCAAGATAGAGTTCGTGATTGAGGGAAGCTCCTTTTATGAAGGTCTTACCTTTTTTATTCTGAAGAAGAAGCGTGTCAATTTTAGCACGAGCACTTTCGGTATAATAATCAGTAATCCCTGTATTTTCTCCGGTGGCAAGCGCTACTTCACGCACATACCACGCATTTAAATAATCCTGTGCGACACGTTTTTTTGTTGGTTTTTCAATAGGTCGACTAGGGTTGATGCTGTCCTTCCAAACAAGATGCGGTTTATACACCGGTTCGGCTCCCAATGCCAGATTGAGCATCGTACTTTTGTCTGCACCGGTATTGAGGTAGGAAAGAATGTTGCTTATGGCCGCGACCAAAAGTAAATTCAATCCTATAAAAGAGAGAATAAGTAACGCGCGATAGATATTTTTATTTTGATTTTTCAATAGAGGTTTATCTTTTCAATGGTTTTTGAAACTCCCAAAACGGTCACCTTAAGATCATAAATTCCCGGTTTATAAAAGCTTGTGTTTAATTGAAATTCCACCTTTCCTTCTTGTGTTTTTTTCTCAAGCGTATAGGTGCCTTTTGTGGATTTTAGTTGAAGAACTACCGGCGTTCCTTCAGCAAGCAATTGCTGTAATTTACCAGTGAGTGGACCAACTTTTACAACAGCCTTTGTTTCGTCCCATTCCAGAGGGAAAGCATCCAGTGCCGGGGCATATGCTATAGTTAAAGCATTACTTTCTGCAATACCGGTAATAAAGGCTTGTACTTCCCAATTTTGTGCGCGGTTAGGATGTAGGATTTGTGCTTGAGCCACGCCGTTAAGGGTTGCACCTGAGGTTTGCAAAAGTTGGCTGTCTTGAGTTTTAATTACAAAATTGACCAAAGTTGCGTCAGAAATAAGGTTGCCGTATTGATCTTTGATCGTGCCGGTTTTAAACGTCGTGATCTGGTCTGCATCAGCAAAAGGATTTGGACGCTCATACGTTATATTGAAATCAGTCGCTAAATGCGCATCTATATAGATCGTTTGCAATTTTGAGGAACGCTCGTTAAGATGAACAGCCGTAAACATGGTTCCGGTTTTTTGAGGAGAGAACAGGTTTTTCCAGGCAATTCTGTTTTTTACGGGTAATGTTTCGGTTTGTTGTTGCTCTTTAAATCGGGTTGCAAGCGTTAGGGAAGTAGCGTCGGGGAGGAGGTTGTCATAAACGTCGGTTGCCAAAAGCGTTAATTGGGCAAAATCGGCGCCACCAGCCAGAATACGCTGCGGACCTAAGTACGATTCGATCGCTGCAATTTTTGAGGTGTCTGGTTTTATATTCAGGCTACCTTGCATCAATATATTTTTGTTATGAATCAATTTCCAGTCGAGTTTTCCGCTGGCGTTGGCGTAAGGCGCTTGAATTAGAAAGCTTTTCTGTATGGAAGTAGTTTCCGGTTCTAAAACTGTACTTCCTAGAGCGTTTGAAACCAGCAATTTCAAATCTTCAGCTTCGGTCTCAAAGCGTAATTGTACACGATCTTGAGCAACAACTTTTGTTGTTTGGGTAAGCAGCTTTAGAGTAATGGGTTTACGCGCTTGTTCAGGTTTTAAGGTAAAACCAAGCAGCAACACACAAAGGCATAAGATATGTATCAGTTTACTTTTCATCGCGGATTTCCTAAATAATTATTCAATTCAACTTTGAGATATCCGCCATTTTTCAATGCAATATGTGTGGCGTATTGTTGGGTAGACTTTCGATTGGGGATCACTTTTCGGGCGATCTCTTCGTTAGATAAACCATTCACAAAAATCGCTTGCATACGCGCACTGATCAACTCTGTTGCTTTGGGTTGCAATTTCAAATGTACTTCTTGCTTTCGCTGTTGGCGTACGCCTTCCTTTAAAAAATGATGATCTACCCATAGTAGTTGATGCGCTGCATCATAATAGGATAACAACACCTGCGGAATTGTCGCTTGCTGCGTCCCGGGATTGAAAAGTGTTGCTTGAAGCATTTCATCTTCTATCCTGATATCATTAACGACCACGCTCTTATACAAATCGGTATTGGCGACATTTGCCGAAACGTGCAAGTCAAAAGTAACGGGTTTTCCTTCTAATTCAATCGGGGTGAATTGTTCAGGATCAAAAGTGAGCGGTGCGTGTTCGTCGGGTTTTACCCAGGCAGTGCCTTCAAATTCAACTTTAAAGGAGGTTATTTCTTTAGGCATTAGCTTGTGTTTCATTTCATATTTGGCATTAAAAGTTGCCAAAGCCAGATCTTGTGCGTCATACAAAGTTCCTTTAACCGAAACATCTGCCGGAACATTATCAATATTTTGAATTTCACCTACAATTATATAATCGCCATTTACCTTTAAAAGTCGGGCTGAAAGCACCTCCAACACCGGTTGTTTTAAAATGTCTTCGTGATAGGTTTGCTCAGAGGTAATGCGCCTTCTCCCATGATTATAAAAATCGGTAGCATTACTGGTGATGAGTTGGTCTGGCGGTAGATCGAGATCGGGGTTTTTAGGTTTTACATACCATTTTGGGCCCCGCTTTACCAATTCAAAATCCTCTTGTGTAGGAATACGTTCTAAAGGGGTGATCCATTTGGCATAAGCAGTGGCCAACGCACTGGAGTCGGTTTTTTGAGTGATATCGATCTCAATGGCATCCAGTTTTGCATAGCTGTTAAGCAAGCCGTCTGTTACCGCAAATTCTAGCATAAACTGATCTAGCGATTTATCACTTTTGGGATCAAAATAGGAATAGGCGCGCTCGAGCTCTTTAAAATCAATAGCATCAAAATAAGCCTCAAGCACATTTTGTGGAGCAATCTGATCTGCATTTTTGAGGTAGAAGGTGTAAATGCCAAAGGCAAAACAAAACAATACTATGACACCGTAGCCGTGCGCTATAAGAAATAACAAGCGTTTGCGTTTGTTTGAAGTTTTGGCAGCAGCCGAAAAATCAAGCCTCCATCGCATATAGCTGGGCAGTGTAGGTTTTTTGGAGCGCAAAGCCCTAATCCAGATCGATTGAATATTGATCACAAAAGCGATAAGAACCGTCAGCAACGGAATGATGCCCCACATCAAAATTAAAAATACCGGAATGTCATCTTTAGGAATGATCTCGGGCATTGGTGGTACACCGAGTTTTTCCCAAACCATAATGCCATTTTCAAGTAAACCCAAGCGCTGCCAACCTGCAAAATACAGGATCGGATCGTAGAATTTATCGTTTGAAAAAACATATTTAAGATTATACTTTTCAGGAACGGTGAGAAATTGTTGCAGCGAACCAATACCTTCAACCCCTCTGAATTTTGAGTTCTCCAGACGTTCAATAGCGCGCGAAGTCAACTCGGGTAATCTTCGTGCAGAGTGGTAATTCCCGTCTACGGTCATTGCATCGGTTTGTGCCGAAAGCCAGGCGATTTGGTCTCCAAAACCTAGTGGAAGAAACCGCCATTTATAATGTTGATCCTGATTGAGGAAATTTACAATGGGCAACATATTAATAGGATCGGGCTGCGAGGGTCTAAAGTTATTGAGCGTCATCGTAAAGACCGTTGTACCTAAAAACAGACCTGCCAGAATACCCGCCAGAATGCGATGGTATAAACCGCCCAGTTTTGTACTTAAAAAGGTTTTATAGTCGCCTTCTGCAAAGCGATATGCAAATTCTCCAAACAATGGTAAAACCATAATACTTCCCCACAAGGTAAAGCGGTCTAGTGTAAGAATATTGAAAGCATTATCACCCAAAATGATTTTAGGAATAGGCGTGGTGCCACCAGTTCCCAAAATGGTGAGCATCGTCAAGGATAGTCCAAAAAATAAATAGCGTTTACTGTAATACCGGTAGAAAAAGTAAGGCATTAGCAGCAGTAAAATTCCCCACGGAATCAGAAAAAAAACGAGTCCGCTGGAGGTGATCTCTAGAAAATTATCCCGCGACCCGTGCGGAATAGGAACTTGAGTGATGGGATTATTTTTAGTATTGATCCAATAGGGTAGAATACAAACGATAATTAAAAACAGGGCCGAAAAGCCAAAGGCGATCATTCGCTTTAGCAGCCTAAAAAAGGCTTTGAGAAAAACGGGAAAGGTGATTTCTTTCATCGTATTTACTCGGGTTCTGGCTTCATCCATAACTGCCATCCCGATCAGCGGGAAAATGAAGAATACCATTCCGAAAATAGGCGTGACGTGATGGGAGCAAACCGTGACTGCAAGCAGGGACAATGACGTTAAAAAGTATTTTTTCTTTCCGGAGGTCAGCCAAAGGTAAATTTCTGGCAATGCGTGCATCAGGATCGAAACACCAATAATACTGGGCAGTTGACCAAAGATATGTAGGGTTTCTACAAAAGAGGATGAAAATACAGCAAGAATCGCTGCATATCCTGCAGCGTGAGCACTTGCGGTAATGAGCAAAGCGAAGCGATAAACACCGGTGATAAATAGGATCACCCCGATGATTGCTACCGTGAACATCCCAAATTTTAGTCCACCTATCAAGGATAATATGGCGATCGCCTGATGTACTAGTGGTGGATATCCCATAACCGTAAAACCGGTATACCAACTGTAGTTCCAAGGTTCAAACCAATGCGAGGCATAATGATCTGCAAAAAATAAATGGATTAAGGCATCATAGGTGCCTTCAAGTGTAAAAAAGATCCCAAAACCATGAAATACGACCCCGATCAACAGGGCGATTATCAAGTATCTGTTTGGGGTGTTTTTCATGAAATTATAAGATAAGAGATTGTTTGTTTTCTTACATAGCTAAGATAGAACTTTCGATGAATGACTCATCTGTCGACGAACGGTTTTCATCTAAAGTAGCCGTTTAACCATCGAAAATCAAGCATTTAGCCTGCGAGAGCCCGATATGTTTGTGGTGTAATTAATCAGAAACACCAAAACAAATCCTATGAAAACTGCAATCATCATCCCGTGTTATAACGAAGAAAAAAGAATAGATCAAGCGGCATTTAAAGCTTTTATCACGCAATCTGAAAATCATCATTTATGTTTTGTAAATGATGGGAGTAAAGACCAAACTTTAAATGTACTTAAGAGTATTCAGCACGCAAATCCTGAAAAAGTTACCGTAATCGATATGAAACGTAATTCGGGTAAAGCTGCAGCCGTAAGAGCAGGAGCACGTTACTTATACAGCCAGGAAAATGTACAACATATAGGCTTTATGGATGCCGACCTTTCTACCGACTTTGAAGATTTTATGGCTTTAGATCAGACATTAAAAACCAATAAAAACCTCAAAATGGTTTTTGGAAGTAGAGCAAAAGATGATAGCGGAATAGAAAAAGATCCTTTACGCGCGTTCTTTTCTAAGGTGATTAAATTTTGTGTTTTTTTGATACTGGGCCTGCCCATACAAGATACGCAGTGCGGCGCAAAAGTATTCAGTCGTGATCTCGTTCCTGTAATCTATGGAAATCAGTTTTTAAGCAAATGGCTTTTTGATGTAGAAATGTTTATTAGACTGAAGCACCATATGGGCGGCAAGGAGGCGGTCATGAATGCCATTCACGAGCAGGCTTTACAGCGCTGGGTGCACGTAGAGGACTCTAAATTAGGATTAAAAGACTCGCTTGAAATTCCTGTACGTCTATTCAGTATTTGGTTTAACTATACCGTTTGGGCTCCTGCAACACAATTAAATGTAGCTTCAGAAACCGAAGTACTATCTACGGTATACAGTATGCCTGTAGCCGCATAATTTTAAATTTACCCCAAGAAAGGCTCTGGGATCTTTAGGATCCTGGAGCTTTTTTTGCATTAAAAAGTATTGAGATTTACCAGCTTTCTTGCAAACCGTTCTCCAGCGCGACATTGTAATTTTCCAAATTAAAAGAATACAAGTCAGGAGCTTTGTGCGCGCCACCTCTGCGGGTTTCATTCAGTTTCTCTAAGATATTATAACGTGTCATTTTACGATAGAAATTACCGCGATTTAAAGATTTGTCAAGAATGATCTCGTAGAGCCTTTGCAGTTCTGGCATTGTGAATTTCTGTGGCAAGAGGTTTAGTCCGACCGGTTTGTAATTCAAATCACGTCTTAAATGCATTAAAGCATCTTCAATGATTCCTTTGTGGTCCATCATAATTTCAGGAAGTTGTTCTACCGGCTGCCAGGCACACGAATCAGAATACTTGTCTGTTCTAGGGTTCACGGCATCATAGCGAGTTAAGGCATAATATGCGATAGAAATGTAGCGTTGCTTATGCCATAGATCCTCGGGCAATTCGGTAAACGCATCTTCAGAGCGTTGTGTAGCCCCGTAGGTTTTAAACTGACTCAAGAAAATATTTTCGGCCCCGGTACGCTCTTGTAAAATTCTATGCGCACTTGAGTTGATGTTCTCCTCTTTAAATACGTATCCTCCGGGAAGCATCCATTCAGATTTCCCGATCAAACTGGTAAGTAACACGTGTAAATTTTCACCGTCAAAACCAAAAACAACACTGTCTATAGAAATATGAGGCAGGTAAAGGTCTTTATTATTTTCAGACTCAGCCAGAAGGATATCGTGAAGTTTTTGCGACATGAGAATTGTATTAGTTTTTAAAAGTACGCTTTAGCAGATTTATATAAAAATACCCAAAGCTATTTTCAAGCTTTCAGGCAGAATCACCTGTAGTATTTGCAATATTATCATTTAATATTATTCTAATTGCGCATAAACCAAAATCAAAGGCTTTACAATGTTAAATTTTCAATGCTTCATTTTGAATCTTTAAAAATTATTATTACTATTGCTTTAAATTGAAACATTAAAGACCTTTTACGAAAAGGTTATAGGAAAAAAGCAGCAGATGAATACAACAACAGTCAAATTTAAATTAGCGCTTTTTATAGCGATTCTTTTGGGTGGAACTATTACGATTTCAGCCCAGATTGAAGACAAGCCCAATTTTGTGATCATTTTTGCAGATGATATGGGTTACGGAGATCTAAGCAGTTATGGTCACCCAACGATCAAAACCCCAAATCTTGATAAAATGGCGATGGAAGGGCAGAAGTGGACCAACTTTTATGTGGGTTCTAGCGTATGTACCCCAAGTCGTGCAGCCATAATGACGGGAAGACTTCCCGTAAGAAACGGGATGACCAGTAAAGTGCATCGTGTATTGCAGCCTTGGTCAACCAATGGTTTACCTCAAAGCGAGATCACCATCGCAGAACAACTTAAAAAAGGTGGTTACGGAACAGCAGCTTTTGGTAAATGGCATTTAGGAGATAAAGAAGAATACCTTCCTGTAAACAATGGTTTTGATTACTGGTACGGTGTTCCTTACTCTAATGATATGGATATCACTTTAGAGATGAATGAACCTCAGGATTACTGGAATTTCTGGAAGTCAGAAGAGCGTAAAGAAATCAGTAGTTTCAACATTCCGCTGATGCGAAACACAGAGATCATCGAGCGTCCTGCAAACCAGCATACCATAACCAAGCGCTACACGAATGAGGCTATTGAGTACATTAAAGAGCATAAAGAAAATCCGTTTTTTATCTATCTAGCGTATAACCTTCCACACGTGCCATTATTTGCTTCAGAAGAATTTGAAGGAAAAAGCAAACGTGGATTATATGGTGATGTCGTAGAAGAGATCGATCATAATGTAGGTCGGGTAATGGAAGCTCTTAAAGAGCAAGGAATTGCAGAAAATACTATTGTGGTATTCACTTCAGACAATGGTCCTTGGTTAGTAATGGACGAAGAGGGCGGAAGTGCCGGCTTACTCCGTGACGGAAAAGGATCTACTTGGGAAGGTGGTATGCGCGAGCCGGGAATCTTCTGGTCTCCGGGTAACCTCAAACCGGGTATCGTGACAGAATTAGGTTCTACTATGGATTTGTTTACAACCTTTAGTAAACTCGCTGGTGTTGAACTTCCTGACGACCGTATACTGGATGGTGAAGACTTAAGCTCAACACTTTTTGAAGGAAAAGAGAGTCCTCGAGAAACGATGTTTTACTACAGAGGAGACGAACTTTACGCGGTACGTTACGGTTCTTATAAAGCACATTATGTGACGCAATCTGCTTATGCTGAAGATCGTGAGGCGCACGAAACACCATTATTATACAATGTAGATGTAGATCCTTCTGAGAAGTATGAGATATCTGCTAAACATCCCGAAGTGATCACTGCGATCAATAAAATAGTAGAAGAGCATAATAAGAATTTAGTAAAAGGTCCCGATATGTTGAAAGACTGGGATTACAACCCTTTTGGCGGTTAAACTAGTGTGTTAAATCCGGGCTGCTTATAGCAAGTAGCCCCGGATTTTTACGAGAAAATTTTTTCAACACAAACTACAAGGTTTGAATTTTTTTACTCAAATCTGAATGCTTCACCAAGAAGCTATTGAAAATAAAAATTATATAATGAAATTAAATTACAAGAATATATTCAGCCTGCTTTTTGTGGTCTTAGGAGTCGTTTCGATTCAAGCACAAGAAGAGGAAAAGTTAGCCACTCAGGATTCTGTTGCTATACAGCAGGATGTTGTAAAAGATGGTAATGCCAAAGAAAGCGGCAACCGTAATGTGATGCTCAATGCAGAAAGTAATACCGGTCCCAGAGAAGTAAACATCGGCCTACCACCTTCTATAGGCGGAATCACAATTTTAGAAAATAACCTCCCGGTGGTGTATTGGTTTTGGCCAGAAATGTCTACCGGAACCTGGAGACAAAGTGTAGGTCTAGAACGCACCGGTTTGCTTAAAATGGATGGTCTTGCCAATACTATGGGTGATCTTGGCTTTGCGGTGAATTCGTACACGCAAAAAGGGACTAAGGAGTTTAAAGGAAAAGCAAAACTTTCTGGAAGTCACTTTGGCTGGTTTCAGGGAGACATCAATGTTTCAGGGCCTATATCAGAAAGCGGGTGGAGTTATTCTGCAGGTGCATTTGTAAACTTTGATCCGAGTACGTATGATTTAGGTTTCAACAACTATGCAGATCAAACTCAGATTTATCGCATAGGACTTACCAAGCATTTTAAGGAAAATAAGGGGGATATTACATTTGCCTACAAGTATTCTAATTCCTATTCACTCACCAACTATGCGGTTTTTGAATATGGTCCTAACGGGGAAGCCAGAGAACTTGATGACTTTACCATTGGTCGCGATTCCTACTTACCACGAGATGGCAGACTCAAGTTTTTAGATATGGTAAGTGGAGACAACTATTGGGCAGATATGGATGGTCAATCTGCTACTTCAGAAGCACATAACTTTGATATTTTTGGTAATTATCTAATGGATAACGGTTGGAATTTTAAATACTCAACCCGACTTCATATCGCTGAAGCTTCTTTGATGTACAGTGCGCCAATTAGTATTTTTAATGCAGGTGCCGGTAGCAATTTTACGTTTGCAGATACGGGTGAAGCATATACCGGTCAGGTAGGTACCCAACTGGCAATGAATTCTCCCCGAATTCCCACAACCACGCTAATGGGAAGATTTTCAGTAGAAAAACAACTAGGAAACCATGACCTTACGTTTGGAATGCTAGAACAATATTACACGGTCGACGATTACCATTCTAACCGTTCCTTCTTTTTTCAATCTGTAGAGCCACAGCCCAGAAGACTTATAGGAACCAATACCGATGTAGACGGATTCTACAATTACAACGTGGGAGGGGAGTACAACAACGGTTTTGAAAACAAACTCTCTATTTATGGTTCAGATTCCTGGAAGGTTAGCGATCGCTTAAAGTTAGATTATGGACTACACCTACGCTATCATAAAATGAAAGGAGATCATTATACCACTCCAAGAGCTGCGGGCTTAGTACTTGATGAAGCAAACAAACAGCAGTTTGATCACGATTGGTTTCACGTAGCAGGTAAATTTAACGCGACTTATAATGTCCTAAACAATTTTGGTATACTTGGTAGCTTCCTGTATACCGAAGAAAATGGTCTTTTGGGAGATTATTCCGGAGCTCCTTATCCTAACTTGACAAAAAGTAAAAGTCCGTTGGGAGGTCTTGGGGTGTTCTGGAACACAGATTATATCCAGTTGGTTTCTCAAGCGACCTATTTGAACAAGAACAATTATTTACAACGTTTAAACCTTGTAAACCCTAATGATGATACCGAGTCTGTAACCAATACGATCTACTACGATATCCAGACGATAGGATGGACCACAGATTTTGTTTTAAAGCCTTTTAAAGGTTTCAACTTGCATTACCTGATCACACTTCAAGATCCTGTATATAAGAAATTTAATTTCACTGCATTCGATAATGAATACGATTACAATGACAACAGCGTACAGCAGATCTCCAAAGTATTGATGGAAATAGACCCGAGTTATACCTATAAAGATTGGAGATTTTGGGCAAGCTTCAGATATTTTAGTAAGCAGTATGCTAACCTTACTAATGCGCTTTATTTCGCAGAGCGTTGGGAAACCTTTGGTGGTATCAACTACAAATATAATGAGCACATCAGTCTAGGTGCGACGGTGGTAAACTTCTTAAATCAGCGCGGTGCTAAAGGAACCATTAATGGTGCAGAACTTATTACAGAGCCAGACCCGTATTACGGAAGGTTGTTAACCGGTTCTTACATTAGACCATTTACAGTTCAGGCATCAGTAACTATTAATTTTTAATTCTCAAACGATGAAACAGAATATTAAAACAGTAGCCTTGTCGCTCGTTTGTGTATTGGGCGGAATTTCGCTTTCAAATGCACAAAAAGCGCCACAATTAGGAAAAGCTTCTTTAGATGAAGTGATTGCAGCAATGACTGCTGAAGAAAAAGCTGAGTTATTAATTGGTCCGGGAATGCCCGGCTACGCGGGCTTAGTTCCCCTAGAAGGCGAGCCAGACGTTCGTGTTTTAGGTGCTGCCGGAGGAAATGCAGGCATCGAACGTTTGGGAATTCCGGAGACTGTTTTTGCAGACGGTCCCGCGGGATTGCGTATTCAGCCAAAAAGAGAAAATGATCCTAATACGTATTATGCGACAGCATTTCCGGTAGGAACTTCATTGGCTTCTTCCTGGAATACCCAATTGATCGAAGAAGTAGGAAAAGCAATGGGAGAGGAAGTAAAGGAATATGGCGTAGATGTATTGTTGGCACCGGCGTTAAATATTCATAGAAACCCGCTTAACGGAAGAAATTTTGAGTACTATTCTGAAGATCCTTTGGTTGCCGGTAAAATTGCTTCAGCGTATGTGCGCGGAATTCAATCGCACGATGTGGGGACTTCGGTGAAGCATTTTGCTGCAAATAATCAAGAAAGCAATCGTCTTTCTGTAAATGCACACGTGAGTGAGCGTGCTATGCGTGAGATCTATCTACGCGGTTTTGAGATCGCCATAAAGGAAGCCAAGCCTTGGACGATTATGACCGCTTATAATAAGATTGATGGCACTTACGCGTCTGCAAGCAACGATTTGTTAAAAACAGTCTTAAGAGAAGAATGGGGTTATGAAGGTTTAGTAATGACCGACTGGTTTGGTGGTTATCCGGGTTTTGAGACCATCACTGATACTACGAGATCAAGTGATGTTGTCGCACAGCTAGAGGCAGGTAACGACCTGATGATGCCGGGAACTGTAGCTCAAAAAAATGCATTGATTAAAGCGCTAAAAGATGGGAGTATTGATGAGGCAGCTGTAAACGCAAGCCTAAAACGTATTTTGAACTACATCTTAAAAACGCCTACCGTTGCCAAATACAAGTACAGCGATAAACCAGACTTGAAAGCGCACGCTGAAGTTACCCGAAACGCTGCTACCGAAGGAATGGTGTTACTGAAAAACGAAGGCGATGTATTGCCATATACCAACAAATCTGGAACACTTGCTGTTTTTGGCGATACCTCCTATGATTTTATCGCAGGTGGAACCGGGAGTGGTGATGTAAATGAAGCCTATTCGGTTTCTTTGATCGAAGGTCTAACCGGAGCCGGTTATCAGATCGATACCGATTTACAAAGCGCGTATGTGCCTTTTGTAAAAGAAATGACTGCAAAAGAAATGAAGCGTCGTGAAGAAAATGGTGGTTTATTGGCAGATGTGCAACGTATTCCTGAGATGCCTTTAGACAAGGATCTGTTGGCTAAAAAGGCCAAGGCTTCTGAAGTTGCCGTAATTACCATTGGTAGAAACGCCGGAGAGCAACACGATAGAAAAGTGAGTAATGACTTTTACTTGGGTCAGGATGAGGTGAAAATGATCAATACCGTATCTGAAGCTTTTCACGCAGAAGGGAAAAAAGTCATTGTGATCTTAAACATTGGCGGCGTGATCGAGACTGCAAGTTGGAAGGATAAAGTAGATGCCATTCTATTGGCTTGGCAAGCCGGACAAGAAGGAGGAAACTCTGTAGCCGATGTATTTTCGGGAGTAAAGAATCCTTCAGGTAAATTGACGATGACCTTTCCTGTAGATTATAACAATCATCCATCTGCAGCCAACTTCCCAGGTTTTCCTGCACACGATCCTAAAGAGGTATTTTATGAGGAAGGAATTTATGTAGGATATCGTTATTTCAACACGTTTGGTGTTAAACCATCTTACGAGTTTGGTTTTGGACAATCGTACACGACTTTTGAATATGCAGATCTAAAATTGAGCACAACGCGTTTTACAGACGAACTTGAGGTTTCAGTAAAAGTGACCAATACCGGAGCTGTGGCAGGAAAAGAGGTTGTGCAAGTATATGTTGCTGCTCCTGCGCAATTAGCAGATAAACCTTCAGAAGAATTGAAGGCGTTTGGCAAAACCGAAGTATTAGAGCCGGGACAATCAGAGACGCTTAGCTTTAAACTTACTGCTAAAGATCTGGCTTCATTTATCGATGCGCAAAGTGCCTGGGTTGCAGAAAAAGGAACCTATACCGTTAAAATAGGAGCTTCTTCTCTAGATATTCAACTTAAAGAAGATTTCACGATAGCAGAAGATATCACTGCTGAAAAAGTGAATAACGCATTCGACCTTGATGCTGAAATGGAAACCTTAAAGAATTAATTCAGCATATACTAATATACTATTCAAGTATTCTTAAATTAAAAAAGTCCCATCTTTTAGAAAGGTGGGACTTTTTCTTTATTTAAAGGGTTTTGTGTTTACTACGATGATCCCCTTTATGCTCACTGATCTTGAAAACTCTTTCCTAAAATAAGATGTTTAAATAATACGCTTCTTAGATCATCAAGAACAATGGGTTTGGTTAGATAGTCATCCATCCCGATTGCCAGACATTTTTCACGTTCATTTTTTAAGGCGCGGGCCGTAAGCGCAATAATTGGCGTGTGAGCAGGAACTTCCTCGAGTTCTCGAATGGCTATAGCGGCTTCAATTCCGCTTAGAATAGGCATTTGGATATCCATAAAAACGATATCCGGTTTGTTTTTCTTGAATTTTTTTATGGCCTCTTCTCCATTCACGGCCGAAATGAGCTTCGCATTAGGAGCGATTTTTTTCAAGATGGAATTTGCTAAAAACCGATTTACGGGGTTATCTTCTACAATCAGAATTTTAAAGGCTTCGGTGGTAGTTTTAAATGTCTCTTGATCTTTGTTTACAGGATTTGTTTTCACAGTGCCAATACCTTCTAGCAATTCATAAAGCTGATTGATCTGAATAGGTTTGGTGATGTTATAGGCAACACCGAGTTCCTTACAGGATTTTTGAATCAATTCATCCTCTGTAGCACTATGAAGCAAGATAACAGGAAGTTTTTCTGAATTCAATTTATGGGTGTTGCGTATCTCTTCTATAAGACCAATTCCATTTAAATAAGGCATATTAAAATCGACAATGGCTAAATCAAAATCATCTTGCTCCCCAAGTGTACTCAAAGCATCAATGGCGTCTGTACAAAGCACAGTCTCGATGGAATTTACAGCCAACATTTGCCCGAGAATCTTGCGGTTGGTTGCGTTGTCATCTACAACAAGAACCTTTTTGATCTCTTTTATGTTATGAGATTTGTAAATAGGCTCTTCTTCTGTTTTGAGTTTAAGGTCAAAATAAAACGTACTTCCTGTTCCTTGTACACTATTAACTTTTAGTTTACTACCCATTAGATTAAGCAGTCGGTTGCTAATGGTTAACCCAAGACCGCTTCCTCCATATTTTCGTGTAGTGGAAACGTCTTCCTGATCAAAGGCATTGAATATTTTGTTTATGTTTTTAGGATCTATACCTATTCCTGTATCTCGTATTTCAAATTTAAACTCGGCTTCATTTTCTTGAGCAATTGTATTACTTGCTGTAACGGTCAGCGCTACTTCGCCTTGATCTGTGAATTTAACTGCGTTTCCTAACAGGTTGATCAGAATTTGCCGTAGTCTTATGGAGTCTGCCTGTACAAAGCGTTTAACATCCGGGGAGATTTGTAACAGCATCTCAAGCCCTTTTTGATGCGCCTGATGTTTGACAATGTCTACTGTTTGCGTACAGAGTTCTATCAAATCTGTGCGCTCCTCGTTCAATTCAAGTTTACCGGCTTCTATTTTTGAAAAATCGAGAATGTCATTAATTAGATCCATTAAAGTATTTGCAGAGTTATGCACGGTTTGCATATACTTTTGTTGAAATGGTGCCAGAGAGGTTTGCATAAGAAGATCGGTAAAGCCTATGATACCATTTAAGGGTGTACGTATCTCGTGACTCATATTTGCCAAAAATTCTGATTTTGATCTATTGGCTGCTTCGGCTTTCTTTCGAGCTTCGACAAGAGAATATTCCATCTCTTTAAGGTTTGAGATGTCTATGGCTACGCCTAAATAACCGAACACGTCACCTGTTTCATTATGAACGGGTGTGATCACCAATTTTACCGGAAAGGTCGAGCCGTCCTTTCTTTTATACGTCCATTCTGCATCATAGAATTTTTGATGGTCTGCTTCTCGTTCTATAAATTCTTCTTCGGTATGAAAGGAAGAAACGTTCATTCTACCTACAACTTCTTCTGCGGTATAGCCCAGTAAATTTTCAGCCCCTCGATTAAATTTCTGAATGATTCCGTCCAAATTCGTTTCCATTATAGAGACTTTGGTAGTAGCATTCATGAGTTGCTGAAATTCGGTTAAACTTTTCTGAAGTGCTTGTTCTGCTTTGACTCTTTTTGAGAGGTCAGAAATTTGACCGATTAGGTATAACGGAGTTCCTTGCTCATCAGTAACTACCGAAACATTGAGTAAGCCATGAATAATCTTACCAGAGCGGTGTACAAAGCGCTTTTCTATACTATAGGTGTCTATCTCGAGATTGATGAGCGCTTTTAGCTGTTTAGAATCCTTCTTCAAATCATCGGGATGGGTGAGTTCGCTAGAGCGTTTGTTAATGAATTCTTCTTTTTTGTAACCAAAAATACTAGCGAGATTTTGGTTTACCATCAACCAATCTCCCTCAATACTCACCATACCCATTCCGTTAGGTGAATATTCAAAAGCTGTTGTAAAGCGTTTTGCGTGTTCCTTGGCTTTAAATTCTAAATGCTTACGTTCGGTTATATCTTCTACCTGACTAATGATTCTATCCTTGATTCCATCTTCCCCTTTTACTAAAGAGACCGAAAGCCTGCACCAGATCTCAACCCTATCGATTCTATAAAATTTAGCTTCCATCTGGTAACTATCAATTGCTCCCGCAATCAATTGAGCTCTGTAATTGATAGCTTCTTCTAAAAAATCAGGATGAATAAAATTTCTAAAGGTCAGTTTCAACGCTTCATTTAACTGTTCTTCCTGAAAGCCAAATATTTTGAGACTCGCAGGATTTGCTAAAAGCAGATGCCCATCTACGTGAACCAGAATGATACCTATGGCAGAATTTTGAACGATCTTTTCAAAACGCTCTTTGGTTACGTTATAATCCAGTTGAGCGATCTTACGCTCATTAATATCTTGAAAAGCGCCATAGAGACGAACGCAAACGCCCTCTTTAAATTCAGCCTTTCCTAAAGCTCTTACCCATATCTCCCGGTTTTTTGCGGTTACCAGTTGCAATTCTGCATCCCAGGGAGTGCCAAATTGTATCGCCTTTTGTACCAATTCTGAAATAGTATCCCGACTTTGTCCTTCTTTATAATAATTGATTCCTTCTTCTAGCGTAGGCTCGTAGTCATCAGGCACCTCGTGAATCTTCTTTGTTACGCGCGTCCAGGACACTTTGTTGTTTACTAAATCTACTTCCCAACCACCTACGCGGGCCAGTTCACTAGCTTCATTAAAGAGTTTGCTAATATCACTAAATCCATCCAGGACTTGAAGCGATTCTGATTTTTGCTCGTAGCGTTGAATTTGATACAAAAGACCAGGCTGGTCATTGATCGTTACTTCCTGAAGGAAGATGTTGACGAGAATAGCATTGCCAGTTTTACACGTAAAGGTCTTCTGCAGGGGAGTCTCGGGAAGTTCAGACTTTTGACTCACCTCACTCAGTATAGCTCCAATAGTTTTTTTTAAGTCTTGTACTTCTGCAGACGTAGCATTGAGTTCCAATCCTAAGAACTTAAAAAAGGAAGCACTTACCCACAGTTGGTTAGACGTTTTTTGGGGTTGCAACCAAATACCACAAGCAGCAGTGGCTGTAATTTCACTAAGCAGCTGTAAATTGTTTGCAATGGTTTTTTTAAACCAAGCCTGCGATAAAAACCGGATGTTTCCCATTTTGATAAAAATGTCTGCTAATCAGTGATAATTTACTCAAAATAATCCTTAAAATCATCAATTTGTTATTTTTTGGCTGTGTAGTCTTTCTTTTAATCAAGGATAAAATTAATAAATGAACCAAAGTGAAGAGACTGTAACAAATACGAAATCTCTTGGTCTATCTTTATAGTTGAAGTTGCTGTCTAACCTTATTCCTTTTTTCATGCAAAAATTCTTATCCTTTTTAGGCTTATTATTTGTTGTAACTGTTTCCTTTTCTCAAAGTATAGAAAGTAAGATTGATCAACTTATAGTAAAAGAATTTAATAATACTGATGAGCCGGGCGGCGTATTTTTGGTCGCGGTTGAAGGCGAGTCAATCTATAGAAAAGCATTTGGGAAAGCCAATTTGGCTCTAGCTGTTGAAATGACTCCGGAACAGGTTTTTCAAATCGGGTCGATGACTAAACAGTTTACCGCCATAGCTATATTGATGTTGGAAGAACAGGGAAAACTAAGTGTTGAAGATCCAATTTCTAAATTCCTCCCAGATTATCCCAATGGAGATGCCATCACCATAAATCAATTACTCACCCATTCTTCAGGAATAAAGGATTTTACTCGATTGAAACGTATTGCAGAAATTGCAGAAAAGGAAATGACGCCTGAAGAAATGGTGGCTTTTTTTAAGGATGAACCCGTTGATTTCAGTCCCGGTGATGCATTTCAATACAATAATTCTGGATATGTTTTGCTAGGTTATCTTATTGAGCTTATTTCGGGAGAAACCTATGCCGATTTTATAGAGAAAAATATCTTTGATGCTATAGGTATGGAGCATTCGTACTATGCCAGCGACCGAAAGGTAATTCTCAATCGCGCCTATGGATATCACCAAAAAAGTTATGGCTTCGTAAATAAAAAACCAATTAGCTTTAGTATTCCTTTCTCCTCAGGCGCACTGATGTCTACAGTAGATGATATGCTCAAATGGCAAAATGCACTTGATCAAAATCTATTGCTAAAACCGGAGAATTTAGCTAAAGCTTTTACCAAAAAGCAGCTGAGAACCGGAGAAGCTATTGAATATGGTTATGGTTGGCATCTTAAAGATTGGGGAGAAACCGCTGTGCGGGAGCACGGTGGCAGCATATTTGGGTTTAAAGCAATGGGGGTTTATATCCCAGGTAAAGCCATTTATGTAATTGGTCTTAGCAATTGTGATTGTCACTCTCCAACACAACTCGTTCGAGATATTGCCAAAGTGGTTGATGAATTGGTAGGAGAATGATTAAAAATTACTTGCATTGAGAAGTAAGACAGAAATTCTCTTTTGTGCTCAAAGACAAAAGATAAATTTCCTCAAAAAAACAAAGCCCCGTCATCAGTGCGATAACGGGGCTTTTTGCGGAGAAAGAGGGATTCGAACCCCCGGAGGTGTGACCCTCAACGGTTTTCAAGACCGCCGCATTCGACCACTCTGCCATTTCTCCTTGAGTGTCTCATCAGCTATTTGCTGATTGCGGGTGCAAATATAGAAAGTTTTTTTAGATTGACAACACACTTTTTTAAGGAATTTTCAGCTTAATTATTTTTTCCTGTAATCGGAATTTTATCTCCTTTAAAATGAGGCTCTTTGTTGATCAAAAGTTCGATCCAGGCTTTTACATTTGCAGCAACTTCTCTAAAACGGTTACGGGATTCCAGCTCATATTCCCGACGATCACCGTTATACCCGTAAAAATTTAAGCCCATCGAGCGTGCGATATAAACGGCACGTGGGAGATGAAAACGCTGCGACACGACAATAGCGCTGTCTACTTCAAAAATATACGAGGCACGATATACAGAGTCATAGGTATCAAAACCGGCAAAATCCATAAAAATATCTTCTTCAGGGACGCCACGCTCCAAAAGGTATTTTTTCATTGCAACGGGTTCGTTATAATTGGTGGTACGATTATCACCAGAAACCAAAAAGCGTTTAATCTTTCCTTTGTTATACAGCAACAGGGCCGATTCTACCCGGTCTCTTAACATCGTAGAAAGCTCGCCATTGCGCCGTACACTTGCACCCAAGACCAGCGCGGTGTAGGTTGAGGGCAGCTCCTCTACACGGTCATAAATGTAAGCTTCGGTTTCCTTATTGATGTGATAGGCGAGGTAGGTGGTAAGCAATAAACCCAAAAACCCCAGTAAAATAAGGTAGCGTACAATACGTAAAGCAAGTAATTTGTTAAACCGCATAAATCAAAGTCAGTGCATCATTATTCGTGTAAACTTATCATTTGTTTTAATGCAAACGTAATCTATACCGCATAACGTGTAACTTTAATTGAAAATAATTGTGAAACTCTTACCAAATGCTTTGGTAATGATTATATAAGAATTCCTTAGCTTTCTATAAATCATAGGTAGTATTAACCAACTATCTTTGTACAAAATTAGAACGACCATGGATGTGATCTCAAGCCTTAAATGGCGCTATGCGACCAAAAAATTTGATGCAGATAAATTGCTTACCGAAGAAAAACTAGATATTTTAAAGGAAGCCTTCAATCTCACTGCAACTTCTTACGGACTACAACCGGTGCGTATGGTGGTGGTTTCTGATAAAGCCCTGCAGCAGCGTCTAAAAGAAGCTGCAATGAACCAAAGTCAGGTGCTTGATGCTTCTCACGTGTTGATCATCTGTGTAGAACGCAAGGTAGAAGCTCCTTTTGTAACCAATTATTTTGACCGCGTAAAAGAGGTTCGTGAAACTCCAGATGCGATCTTAAAGCCTTTTAGAGAGATGCTGGAGCAGAAGTTTGACAATCAGCCAAAATCAGATACTCGTGAATGGGCGATACGTCAGGCTTATCTGACTTTGGGAAATTTATTGACCGTATGTGCCTTGGAGGAGATTGATGCCTGCCCTATGGAAGGTTTTGAGCCCGAAAAATTTGACGAAATTCTTGAGCTGAAAAAACACAATCTGGCTTCTGCATTGGTGTTACCGGTAGGCTATAGAGCACAAGATGATATGTTTGCCGACTTTAAAAAGGTACGCAGACCACAGAAGGAAACCATCATTCATCTATGATTGGTAATATCTTTTGATCATTATTGGCTCTAAAATGGGCATTGAATATTGATACGGGTCATTACGATCCAGATACTGCATTTTGTATTCAAAGGAATCATCAGGCTTTAAAATGGGCATTAAGGGAGCAAAACCATTAGGTGATAGCTGAATGCTGTCAAGCGGTTTAAGTTGGTCCTCAAAAGCGTCGAGCTCTGAAAGCGAAAAGCCTTGTTGATTCAGTTGGAAAGGCTGCGCCTGAAACAAAGAATCAGCAGTAGTGAGATGCATTTGTGATTTTAGCTGTGCGTGAGCAAAACTTCCGAAGAAAAAAATCGTTAAAACTGAAGCGTAACCTGTTCTCATAAGTTCATTTTTTGAATAGACTATATTCAAAATACGAAAAAAGAGAAGCCTCGTGACAGAATTGCTTGAAAAAGAATGTTTTAATAGCCTACGCGGTCTGCGATCTCCAGGCCGTAACCTATCATTCCTACGCGTTTATGCTCTTCACTATTAGATAGTAATTTGATCTTAGAAATCCCCAGATCGTGTAAAATCTGAGCGCCAATCCCAAAGTCTTTAAGATCCATTTTTGCAGGCGAACTCATTTTACGACCACTTTCCTGGCGCTCTTTAAGCTCAGCAAGACGGTACAGCAGCTTGCTGGCAAAATTCTCCTGATTGATAAAAACCACAGCGCCTTTTCCTTCTTGATTGATCACCTCAAATATTTTATCGAGTTTGGTGTCGGGCTGTTCGGTAAGTGTGCTCAGAATATCATTATTGACAAAGGTCGAATTCACACGCACCAGTACCGGTTCATCATTAACCCAAGTACCTTTAGTCAATGCGATATGAATTTGATCATTGGTCGTTTGTTGATAGGCGCGCAATCTAAATTCACCATAGTGCGTGTCTATTGTAAAGTCTTCCTTTTTGACAATAAGCGAATCGTGTTGCATGCGATAAGCCACAAGATCTGCTATAGAGACAATTTTCAAATCAAACTTCTTAGCGATCTTTGCCAGTTGTGGCAAGCGTGCCATCGTTCCGTCTTCATTCATCACCTCTACGATCACTCCGGCAGGTGCAAAGCCGGCAAGGCGGGCAAAATCAATAGCAGCTTCGGTATGCCCTGTTCGTCGCAACACTCCGCCTTCTTTAGCTTTCAGCGGAAAAATATGTCCGGGTTTTGTAAAATCCCAAGGTTTCATATCGGGATTGGTAAAGGCTTTCACCGCTTTTGCGCGGTCTAAAGCACTGATTCCCGTAGTGACCCCGTGACCTTTTAAATCTACCGAAACGGTAAACGCCGTTTCCATTGGATCACTGTTAGTGCCTACCATCATTTCAAGCTTCAGCTCTTTACAGCGTTCTTCGGTGATAGGAGCACAAATAAGGCCTCGCCCGTGTGTCGCCATAAAGTTGATAGTTTCTGCCGTTACCATCTCTGAGGCGGCCAGAAAATCACCTTCATTCTCACGATCTTCATCATCTACAACAATAATAACTTTCCCTTTCTTGATATCTTCGATCGCTTCAGGAATGGTATTGAGTTGTATTTCTTGGGTAAGCGTTTGCGCTGTCATAGTAGCTTTTTATTGGCACCGCCAAAGCGTATACTACTCCGGTGGCTTGCATCAAAATTAAAAATTTGTTCTCAAAAAACACCTTGTAGGCTTACACCTGAGGTGGTTTATTTTGAAAGGTAAAGATACGATTTAGCTTAGTCTTAAAATCTAAATGTAGCCTTAAAGCCTGTTTCTAGGTAAAGGTTTTGAGCAATGTTTCGGCGGCGTCTTTGAATTTTTCTGAATAGCCATATTGCTCATAATTGGCTACAATATCTTCAAGTTCACGTTTGGTTTTGGTCTTCAGAATCGCTTTTTCCGAATTGGTAAGGTCAAAGTCGATAAGCGGTTGTTCAGGATGTACTTCCTGATCTTTTTTCTTCTGAAATAACTTCTTAACAGGATCTAGAAAACCGTCCAGATCAAACAAGCCTTGGTCTGTGGTAGCCCTGTACGTTAAATAAACGCCTAGCGGAAAAAGGATCAAGGTGCTTAACCAACTAGCCAACCAAGCAGCGACACTGCCGTCTTCGGCACTGTTTTTGGCAAAAATCCCTATAAAGTGGTAGGTGAGAAAAAGAACTACCCCGATCACAATAGGAAGCCCCAGACCACCTTTTCTAATGATCGCCCCTAAGGGAGCACCCACAAAAAACAGAATGATACAACCAAAAGCCAGAACGAATTTTTCATGCAAAGCGATCTCGTATTTGCTTAGCGTTTTCACTTTGATACCATTGTCGGTTTTACGATTCTTGATCGAAGTGACGTTGTTTTTTACCGTGGTTTTAGC
The DNA here is from genome assembly GCF_000152985.1 of Leeuwenhoekiella blandensis MED217. GTDB lineage: Bacteria > Bacteroidota > Bacteroidia > Flavobacteriales > Flavobacteriaceae > Leeuwenhoekiella > Leeuwenhoekiella blandensis. The sequence continues at coordinate 1,577,237 of NZ_CH672395.1, forward strand.
ATAATCTAATACCTGGATCTGTTCAGAAAACTCAAAGTTCTCTATGAGATCCTCTTTTAAAACACGAGTAGTGTCTCTGGGAATATTTTTTAAATAGGATGAATCTAACTTACGCAACTGCAGGTCGCGTACCTGACCTTTTCCTAGCGAAGCCAAGTAGGTGTTGTAATTCTTTGAAATGTCAGCCAGTGTATCGTTAAGCTGCTTTACGGTAAGCATCGTATAGGCATTGTCGATACTTTTTTCTTCCATATCTACATTATCAAGCTCAGACAAGTCGATATTGATGGTGTAGGTTTCAAAATAACTCTTTACAAAAGGTTCGCGTTTCTGTTTTCTAAAATCCTTCTGTTCAACTTCATCATAATAATTTCCGTCAATAAGTTTTAAAGAAAGCACATTATCTCCTTCGGCACTTATGAGTTCGCCTTCACGGGCTTTGATCACCGTATAGTTTCCTACGCGGCTCGGGTCTTTTTGGTAGATGATGACATCTTTTAAAAACTGTCCTTTTTCCCCTTGTTTATCGGCTACCTTCATCACATAATCCTCACCAATAGTGTTGTATTGTCCTTTAGTGATCGCCATTGCTGGCTTTACCTGAGCGATATTCCGCCGTAGGTTGAGCGATTCAAACTCTGCTGCCGGAATCACATAATTGGCAAACAAAAACGAGGTTACTGCAAGCCCAAGAATAAAAACCGTAAGACTGCGCATGGCCCGCTGCAAGGAGATCCCGGTAGACTTCATCGCGGCAAACTCATAGTTCTCTGCAAAATTCCCAAAGGTCATAATACTGGTGAGCAATACCGTAAGCGGCAGTACCAGTGTGACCAGACGCGGGGAGAAGTAGAGTAAGAATTTGACAATGATGACCAGATCAAGATCTTTACCGGCAAGCTCTTTGATATAGAGCCAAACGGTTTGCAGCACAAAGATGAACATCAGGATGATGAACGTGCTTAAGAAATTCTTGATGAAGGTAAGTAGTATGTACCGGTCTAGTATTTTCAAAAGGAGCCTAGTCTAATTCATTGATGTAGTAATCTGAATATTTTGAAGCATCAAATGTAAACAGGTTACCGGGTAAAGGTTGATCGGTCTTAAAAGTGTTGACCGTGATGGTGATCTTACTCCCGTTGTTTTGGGTCATAATCAGGCGGTAGATGTGCTTGGTTTGCGCATCGATACCGAGTAAAGCAGATTTCAACTCACTGTTAGAGTCCATAGGAACCAACTTTACATACTGAATTTTACGACCGCTCACATTCTGCTCAATATCCCATTTATAGGTGTATCCTTCGTTAAAGAAGGTTAGCATTTTTGAAGGCGTGATGGCATCATCGTCTCCCGGATTTTGGGTAGAGATGGTGATCTCTTCATCTTCAGGTACGATGGTATACAGTTTTTTACCGTCGTACATTTGCATCGTACCCATCAAATTCAGTTTGTACTTATCACCGTCAAGGGTGACATCTCCACGGGTTTCTTGATTGATTCCCGCAGCCTCATTAGATAAGCCGTATTTAAAATCGATAAACATATTGTCGTAGCTCTTCACTTTTGCCGAAACCTCGTCTAGAAGTTTTTTAGCTTTTGCGTCCTGAGCAAAAAGCGATGAAGTGCTTAACACAGCTACTACAAGCAGGGTGATGTATTTTATTTTTGAAAAGTTCATGTTACTCATTATTTAATTGTTGATGTAAGGCATTCATATCGGCCACGAGTACTTGTCTGGCTTTACTACCTTCAAAAGGTCCTACAATACCGGCAGCCTCAAGTTGATCTATAATTCTACCGGCACGATTGTATCCCAATTTCAGTTTACGTTGTAATAAAGACGCACTTCCTTGTTGCGCTGTGACAATAACTTCGGCAGCATCCATAAACAAGGCATCGCGGTCGCTTGCATCTATATCAAGACTTGTGCCACCTTCTTCTCCCACGTATTCCGGAAGCTGGTGCGCTTCAGGATACGCCTTTTGAGCCCCTATAAAGTCAGTGATCTTTTCTACTTCGGGCGTGTCAACAAACGCACATTGCACGCGTATCAGGTTGTTTCCCTGGGTATACAGCATATCTCCACGCCCTATTAATTGGTCGGCACCCTGACTGTCAAGAATGGTACGTGAGTCGATCTTTGATGTCACCCTAAAGGCAATTCTGGCAGGGAAGTTGGCTTTAATAATACCCGTGATCACATTTACCGAAGGTCGCTGCGTAGCAACAATCAAGTGGATCCCAATTGCACGCGCAAGCTGCGCAAGACGCGCAATAGGGGTTTCAACCTCTTTCCCGGCAGTCATAATTAAATCGGCAAACTCATCTATGACCAGAACGATGTAGGGTAAGAACTTATGCCCGTCATTAGGATTTAGTTTACGTTTTTTAAACTTAGCGTTATATTCTTTAATGTTACGCGCCATAGCATCTTTCAACAGATCGTAGCGTTTATCCATCTCGATACATAACGAATTGAGCGTATTGATCACTTTGGTATTGTCGGTAATGATCGCATCTTCAGAATCTGGAAGCTTAGCCAGATAATGCCGTTCAATTTTATTGAATAAGGTAAGCTCTACTTTTTTAGGATCTACCAATACAAATTTTACTTCCGCAGGATGCTTTTTATACAATAACGACGTAAGAATCGCATTCAAACCTACCGATTTACCTTGACCGGTTGCACCCGCCATAAGCAAGTGGGGCATTTTTGCCAGGTCAACCACAAAGGTCTCGTTAGATATGGTTTTTCCTAAAGTAAGTGGTAATTCCATTTCGGCATTTTGAAACTTAGGCGAAGCGATCGCCGAACGCATAGAAACGATTCGGGCATTTTTGTTAGGCACTTCGATACCAATGGTTCCTTTACCCGGAATCGGAGCGATGATACGTATTCCTAATGCGGCAAGTGAAAGCGCAATATCATCCTCCAGGTTCTTGATCTTTGAAATACGCACTCCGGCTTCCGGTACGATCTCATACAGGGTTACTGTAGGCCCTACGGTCGCTTTAATGTGCGCAATGTCTATCTTGTAGTTTTTAAGCGTATCTACAATACGATTTTTATTTTCTTCAAGCTCTTCCTGATCTACCGTGATGCTTTGGCCTTTGGTATAATCTTTAAGCAATTCTATGGTAGGGAAGCGGTAGTTGCTCAACTCTAGCGTAGGATCGAATTCTCCAAAATCCTGTACGAGTTTGGTGCTTAGATTTTCAACGACTTCCTCTTCTTCAACCGTCTCTTCAATTTCTATTTCAAAATCATCGTCTTCAGTAGCCTTAGGAGTTTCCTTGGTCTCTGTTTCCTGCTTTACCGGTGTTTCTGTTGGGGTAGGAGTGGTTTTGAGTTGCGGCTCTTCTGGTGTTTCTTCAACTTCTTCCTGAGGTAATTCGATATTGTCTTTGTCAAAAGCCGTGTCTACAAACTCGTTGCCTTCGTCATCACTCCTATTGAATTCAGAAGCAATGGCTTGTTTCCGCTTTGCGAAAAACTGCCCAATATGTTCGGGAGTCAGCTTGAGTCTGATGGCAAAATAAACGATGGCTACAAAGGCAAGCACGAGAATTGTACCGATAAGCCCTATAAAATCCTGAAGAAAATCATTGAGTTCGAAGCCTACCATCCCGCCAAGCAACGGATTGGTCTCTGCAAAGAAACCTAAAAAGGTAGCAAACCACAACATCACGATAATTCCCCAAAACCAAAAGCCCTGAAGTTTTTTTCGGGGTTTATCAAAGAAATAGTAAAATCCGGAAAGGGTGACCAGGATGGCCAGGGTAAACGCCGCCAGGCCAAAACCTTGGTAAATGAACAAGTCCCCAAGTGCAGCACCAAATTTATTCAGCCAGTTTTGTGACTCGACACTGCGATCGCTAAGTTCACTAAGCGTGCTTTGATCTGCCTGCCAACTGAAAAAATAAGAGATGAACGAAAACAACAAGGCAAGTCCTAAGAGAAATAGAAAACTTCCCAGTACTATTTTTTGTTGTTTAGACAGTACCCAAGAGATCTTTTTGGACTGCTTGGTCGTTTTGGATTTTGTTTTAGTTTTCGTCTTTTTTCTGGCCATTCTAAGCTTAAACTCTATAGTCGCGCCGCTTAGGTTTTAAAACCCAGCAACACACATTTTTGTTTAACATTTATAGCGTATACAGCTTGTGGTGACAACTGCCTGTATACCCTACACTTAACACGTGTAGTTAAGCGCCTTTCAATTAACACGAATTGATTAGCGCGTAAAAGTACAAATATCAAACGGTACTAAACTTATAAAATTTTAGAACAGTTTAGGTATATAGATGATAAAACCAATAAGTGCCGCAATAACAGCGGCAAAGGTTACCGCTCCCGCCGAAACATCTTTGATGATGCCTATTTTTTTATGGTACTCCGGATGAATAAAGTCGGCTATTTTTTCTACAGCGGTATTGAGGCCTTCAACGGCCAGCACCAGACCAATGGCCAGCAGTTGGATGCACCATTCTAGTGTAGAGATTTCATACACAAACCCCAAAACCGTTACCACAAGCGCACAAAAACTCTGCACCTGAATACTAGGCTCGTTTTTAATAAGCAACCAAGCGCCTTTAAAAGCATATTTAAAGGCCTTGATTCTATTTATTACAAAAGGTTCTTTGGCTTCCGGGTCTGTCATAGTTTAGTTAAGAGCGCTTAGCGCAGCTTCATAATTAGGTTCCTGACCAATTTCTGGAACTTGCTCTTCATAAATGATTTTGTGATCTGCATCAAGCACAAGCACAACACGCGAGTGCAATCCGGCAAATGCACCGTCTGCGATCTCTAAACCGTAGGCTTTACCAAAGCTTCCATCTTTAAAATCTGATAGGGTTTCTACATTCTCAAGACCTTCTGCACCACAAAAACGGGCCTGAGCAAAAGGAAGGTCGCGTGAGATGCACAATACTGCAGTATCTTCTAGCGCAGCAGCATCCTTATTAAAGTGTCGTACAGAGGCTGCACACACTCCGGTATCTACACTCGGGAAAATGTTCATCACAATGCGTTTGCCTTTGTAATTATCAAGACTTACTTGAGATAGATCTTTAGATGCAAGTTTAAAGTCGGGAGCAGCGGTACCTACTTCAGGAAGTTCTCCAGAAGTTTTTGTGGTATTGCCGCCTAGGGTAATAGTAGCCATAGTTTTTAAATTGAAATTAGTTGCCCGATCCTCGGGCCCTCTCTTGTGTTTGATCAACTTGGAATCTATAGGTTAGGGTGATCGCCCACAATCGAACAGTAAATGTACTTATAAGCAAATGGACCTACAATTAAAGGAATGCTAAATTGAAGCGCTATTCACAATTTGAATGCTTTAAGAGTGGGATTGGAATAGTGTGCATAAAAAAAGTCCTCAAATCAATAGACCTGAGGACTCTTTCAATAAAAAATCTAACCTACATTATTTATTATTTCTACCGGAGGGTATCTTAGTTTGAGACTTGAATGCCAATCAAAATGATTTTCAATCTGTGTCTCACTGCTCGCCCTTTGGCAGTTTATCTGTCAATAGAACCTAGAACCTTCTGCGCAAAACCATTTGCTGCATCACGTTCAGACATTCCATCTGCTATCATTTGGTGCATTTCTACCGCTCCGCATAGATTGGTGATCAATTCACCTACAACATCCATATCGTTATCGGTACACGAGCGATGCTCGGTAAACGATTCTAACACATCGATGGTGTTTTGCAAAGCTTCAGCACTATTGTTTTTCTGTAAATGTTTAATTACTGGTAACTTCATCTACGAGTTCTTTTAGGTTTTCAAACTTGTTAGTTTGTACCTGATTAACAAAAGTTCCGTTTTTGAATGTGGCAAATGTGGGTAGATTATCTACCGTAGCCAGTTTACGGCTCTCCGGATATTTCTCTGCATCTACCAAGTAAAACTTAGCATTTTCATTTTCTGAAGCCAGCTTTTTAAACTTAGGTTTCATCAATCTGCAGTTTCCGCACCAGCTTGCCATATATTGAACCACAACAGTTTCGTTATCGCTAACTAATTCTGAAAGGTTGTCTTGATCAAGTTCTTGAATCATAAGAATTGAATTTTAGGGTTATTAATTTCTTTGAAAAATTGAAGTTGGGTGTAAGAAATTAATTTGAAGCTAAGTAAGAAGCTACACCGTCGCGGTTTGCGCTCATTGCATCTTTACCTTCTTCCCAGTTTGCAGGACAAACTTCACCGTTTTTCTGTACGTGTGCATACGCGTCGATCAAGCGTAAAAATTCTTTTACGTTACGACCTACCGGCATATGGTTGATTCCTTCGTGAAATACAGTACCTTCTTCGTCGATCAAATAAGTAGCTCTATAGGTTACGTTATCTCCATCTACAGTTAAAACACCACTTTCTTCATCATAACGCTCGTTAGTCACGTCAAGAATTCCTAAACGGTTTGCCAGGTTACGGTTTGTATCTGCAAGAATAGGATACGTTACCCCTTCGATACCACCATTATCTTTTGGTGTATTTAACCAAGCGAAGTGTACTTCTGGAGTATCACAAGACGCACCAATAACAATAGTATTGCGTTTTTCAAATTCGTCCATCGCTGCTTGAAAAGCGTGAAGCTCTGTAGGGCATACGAATGTAAAATCTTTTGGATACCAGAAAAGCAATACTTTTTTGTTTTTGCTTTTTGCTTCTTCGAGAATGTTTACTTTAAAAGTATCTCCCATCTCGTTCATAGCATCAACTGCAAGATTTGGAAATTCTTTACCTACTAATGTCATATTGTTTGTTTTTAATGATTTATTTCTACTGCAAAGGTAGCAGGGAAATTCCATTAAATGCACGCAAAAAATGCAAACAAATTATTTTAGTATAAGCAATACTTATGCAAAGGAGGCAAGCGGTGATTTTTTGAGATTGTGCTAAAAGCGAGCGTTGAAAAATAGTAAATACCTAATTAAACCTACTGTATTTTATCAGGTTGATAAATGACCGATTTGAACTTTTTTCAATACTGAAAAACTTTAAGCGTTTAAGCGGCTTTTGCTTCTTTCAATGTGCGTATTTTGATACGGAAAGCTGCAAAGATCAAGGTCATAAACGGACTCAACCAGTTGAAGATCGCGTACACAAAATAATCTGCTACCGACACGCCCAAGACACCGCTCTGGTAAGCTCCACAGGTATTATACGGCACAAGTACTGAAGTTACCGTACCACTGTCTTCAAGCGTTCTGCTCAGGTTTTCTGGAGCAAGTCCTTTGTCTTTATAGGCTTTGGCATACATTTTACCCGGCACCACGATCGCAAGATATTGATCACTTGCCGTGGCGTTAAGACCAATACAAGTGGCTACCGTACTTGCAAACAGACCAAACGTACTTTCAAAAAGATCCAGCATAAAAGCACTGATTCGGGATAATGCACCAATAGCATCCATCACCCCACCAAAGGTCATCGCGCAAAGGATCAACCAGATGGTGCCTAGCATTCCTGCCATACCGCTGGCAGCAAACAGGTCGTTGAGATTCTCATTGGTTGTCTCTATGGCGGTGTCTACAGTAATGGCATTCATAATACCCTTATAACCGCTTTCAAAAGTAAGGCTCTCGCTTCCACCCAGACCGGCGATGATCTCCGGCTGAAAGATAAGCGCAGCGATTCCACCTAAAATCGTACCGATAAGGAGTGCAATCAAAGGCGGTGTTTTTTTAATGATCATAAAGATGACGATCGCCGGTACGATAAACAACCACGGACTGATCGTAAACGCATCATCAATCGAGGCCAGGATCGCCGAAGTATCTGCGGTACCGCTGGTTTCGATATTGAGGCCAATGATGATAAAGACGATCAAGGTAATGCTTACCGTAGGTACTGTGGTAAACAACATATATTGAATATGGGTAAACAGATCGGTTCCTGCCATAGCGGGAGCAAGATTGGTGGTGTCGCTCAAAGGCGAGAGTTTGTCCCCAAAATACGCACCCGAAAGAATAGCTCCGGCGGTCATTCCTAACGAAATGCCCAAAGCATTGGCAATCCCTATCAAAGCAATCCCTACGGTAGCCGAAGTCGTCCAGCTGCTTCCCGTAGCCACCGAAATGATCGCACAAATAACCACACAGGCCGCCAAGAAAATAGACGGATTTAAGATCTGGAGTCCGTAATAGATCATCGTCGGGATGATCCCACTTACCAGCCAGGTACCCGCAAGCGCACCAACCATCAACAGGATCAAGATGGCACCGGCGGTAGATTTGATGTTCTGGGCAACTTCTTCCATCATGGTTTCAAAAGAAGTTTTATTAAAAAAGCCCACCAGTGCAGCAACCGCCGCACCCAATAATAAAATAAACTGATTAGAACCGCTTAAGGCATCGTCACCAAACACCAGTACATTATACGCCAGCATACCTACCAATGCAAAAATGGGAATTAAGGCTTCCCAAATGTTTAATGCTCTGTTTTCAACGATTTCCTGATTTTTTGGATCCTGATCCTGATTGCTCATAGGTGTATTTTAAGATGCTTACAATAATAAACAATCTTGAGGATATAGCTTGAATAGATAAAACAGTTGGCAGTGGCAGTTTGGAGTAGGCAGTAATGAGACGTTAGATTTTAGACTTGAGAAGTGAGACAAAAGAAAATAGAACAAAGAGAAAATACTAGATGGAAACATGAGGGTAGAAATTTTAAATACGGAAAAGAAAAGAGTTGGCAGTGTCAGTTTGCAGTAGGCATTAGGGAGATGTTAGACTTGAGACTTGAGAGGTTAGCGTAAGACTAAGAGTCACAAGAATAGAAATAAATAGTTCTTTAAGCAATGTCTGGGCGATCAACGCAATCTAAAAACAGGTTGCCGCGCGATTGCTATCGCGTGTGCATCACTTCTTAACCCATCAGCAATCAACGTAAGCTTAACGACCTCCTTTTAAACCTTAACCCGAAATCCCTTACAAAAAATCAATGGTACCTGCATAGGCTTGCACGGTCTTGCACGCTTTTGCATTAGTTTGCACATTGTTACATATAAGTCCGAAATTTCTGGGGGTTTGCTTCGGGTCTCGTTCGAGTCTTGTTCGGGTCACGTTCGGGGTTGCTTTGAGTCGATAAACGACAGGTTTAGAATCTTATGTGCAGCTGTTTTTAAAAAATGGGAAAATACCGAAGTTCATACGAAGCAAACTGCCATTAAACCTCTAGAAACCTTGTTTTTTACTATTTGGAGGCTAGGGAAGGGGGGAGTGATCAAATTGGATAAACTGGAACTAAAGTTCCAGTTATCCCGAAAATTATAAAGGGATAATAGGTATATTTATCCTGATGTAACGAGTTGTAAAACATTTTGACCAAAAATTATGGGAATAGAAAAAACCGAACTATCACTAAATAAGTTTGACTATAAATTTGAAAAGATAAATAACAAAATAATAGTCAAATTGGACTTTGCTCAAAGAATAATAATTGACTTTTCTGACCCAGAAAAAATAAAAATAACGGATAGATTAGTTGGCTGGAATTTCTTAACTGGGCTTATAGAAATGAGTTTAAAAAATGCTACTCTTTACAATTTTATTGGAGCAATAATTATGACCATTTTATTCGTATACCTGGATTTAGAATATGACGGACTGAATTTTGTATTCTTCTTTTTAGCATTCGTAATTTGGATGCTCCTTTGGACACTATTCTATCTATTTAAAGCGGAAAATCTTAAACGGATTTTAATAAGTTGGAATGAATAAGAATACTCTGAAAAAAAGGTTTTACAACAATGGGTATAAAACATAGGGCGGACAGTGGTTTCCGCAAGTTTTTGGCACTTAGCAAGCTTCGTTTCGGGCGGACAGTTAAGTGATTCTAAATGCCCTCCGTTTCATACCACAACCGTTGGCATAGCATGAAAAGAATACTCCTTTATATAATTTTTTTATCAAGTAACATTGGTCTTTGTCAATATCAACAAAAGGCGGGACAACCTTATACTGAACCTGACTTGTTAATTTGGAAAAATGATACCATTCAAATTCAAACTTTTCCTCTATACTGTTGGTCTAAATTTGACCAAAACAAACTTTTTGATACCCAAAACGTAAAACCAGAGTGTTGGGGCTGTTTGAAAAATTATACTGCGGAATGGAAAATTATAAATGATAAGCTCTACTTGTCAAATATTTATAGTTTCAACTTTAAAAAAGACAGTATAAAAATAGATTTAAACAAACTCTTTCCTAATAAAGTGGAAAGCAATTTGGTATTCGCCAACTGGTACTCTGGTGATCTTTTTGTTCCACAAGGAGAAAAGATTTGGATGAGCCAAAGTCCAGGATTCCCAATTTATGAGTCAGAATGGAATTTAACTTTTAAAGAAGGAAAAATTGAAAATAAGGTTTTTAAAACTGGTAATTATCATAAATCAATTTACACTCAAGATCCAAAAGAGATTGTGAGTTTCATTGATAATCACTTAGACCAAGAAACGAGAACTAAATTGAAAAACAAACGGATTTCAATTCTCTTTAAAACTGGAAAATCTAAAAAAGATTACTCTGTTTCTCTAAAAGGAGTTGATGATAAAAAGTTAGAACTTAAACTAATTAATATATTAAAAGTGTTACCCGATTTTGACTATTATTATAGGCATGGAGAAGAATTAAATTTGACTATTCCTTTAACCTATATAGATAACCGACTTTAATAAGTAGGTATGCCAATAACGAGCCTTCGTGTGGCCGGTACAGCCTGTATAGCAGCATAACCCTGTATCTGATATAAACACTGCGTCTACCAAACTGTCACCATTTAAGTCAACGTACTGTGAGTTTTAGTTCGTTTTGGAATGCGTTATTTAAGGTAGATTAGGGACTATTGCATATCGCAATCACCTCAACTACTTTTAAAATATAAACAGGTAGTTTTGAGACAGACTGCCGTTAGCAAACATTTGATGAAAATCGATTCTGAAAATATAATAAACTTTCTCACAAAGAGAATACCTGAATTGAAATACAGCCTTGAGAAGAAAAATATTCTGAATATTGAGCCTAATGATTCCAATGGATTTGGGATTAAAATGATAATTGACTCAACAGAAAGCACAATTTTTTTCGGAAATTCTGGACATCATATACATTGTTATGAATCTTCCGAAAATATAGAAGAATATTTGAATTTAATTGTGAACTCACTAACAGGAACTGGTAGAATTGTCGCGCACATCTCAAATGGAAAAGAATTTAAGTGGGAATACCAAGAAATGAATGAAAATAATGATTGGATAACAATTTCTGAAATGGGAACATTTTCTTGGAAATTTTGGAAAAAAAGAAAGACTGATAAAAGGAATATCCAAACGAATAATTACAAACAAAAAACGTTTGCTAACATCAGTTGCAAACCGAAAATTAACACATATTAACCCGTAACTGACGGTTATAGGAGACCGTTCCCATAATTATGAAAAAAATCCGTCTGACTTTAATAATTGGAGTTTTAATATCAAATTTTGGTTTCTCACAATCAAAATCTGAAATTGAAAATCTATTGGACGGAATTTCAAAAATTGAAAACTCAAAAGAATTAACTAATACAGAACAAGCCGAAAAACTGATTGAATATGGCTGGCGGATATTACCAACTCTTGCGGAATTTTTTACTGATCAAACTTTGACCAGTACTAAATCGGAATGCCACGATCGAATTTTAAACAAAGGAGAAATTGCAATAATTATGGCTGACCGTATTGAAGGAATGCCTTATGCAAGAGTTACTGAAATCCAAAATTGCACATTAGACTTTTGCGAAAAGAATGCTAATTTGATTGAATATTATTTGCCATATATAAAAAGTAATGGAATTAAAGAATTTCAAAAAAATTATATGGATTGGCTCGTAAGTGATGTAAGCTTCCCCAGACTAGAACTGCTTAATTTTCCAAAACTGGTTTAAAATTATTGTTATTCATTCTCTTGGGGCTAGCCCCAAGAGAATGGAGTTTTGCGTATTGCACTGGTGCTATTTTGCCCAGTGAGTCATGGGGACGATATTTATTGTAATCTTCCATCCATATTTGAGTTTGTTCCCTTACCTGATCAATATTTTCAAAGATATATTTATCTAGGACACCTCTGCGATAGGAGCCATTAAAGCGTTCTACAAAAGCATTTTGAGTAGGTTTGCCTGGTTGTATGTATTTAAATTCAATTTCATGCATTTTACTCCATTCAGCAGTTAGGTTTGCTATGAATTCAGGACCATTGTCCATCCTGATCCTGTTTGGCTTGCCCCGTCGGTTGATTAGGTGATTGAGTACCCAGACTACCCGATTACTAGTCAATGAAAAGTCTACTTCAATATGTAGTGCCTCTCGATTAAAATCGTCTATTACGTTAAAAGATCTAAAACGTCTCTTGTTTTCTAGGACATCGCTTACGAAATCAATACTCCAAGTATCATTCAATTCTTCAGGAATCTCCAAAGGCTCCTGTATACGCGCGGGCAGGCGCTTCTTTGCTTTTCTTCTTAAAGGAAGCCCTAAAGATACATACACCCTGTGTACCCGCTTATGATTCCAAGGCTTTCCTTCGTTACGGATACGCCAGTAGGCTTTCCAGAAACCCTCTTCTGAATGTTCTTCTGCTTTGTCTCTAAGAGCCTTCTCTATAGGAGTATCATCCTTGGGTAATGGCTTATAATAGTAAACACTTTTACTCATATTAAGCACTCGGCACGCCCTACTGATGCCGTAGCGGATAAGTTCTTTAGCTATGGTGCGTTTACGGCAGGGCTTTAGAGCTTTTTTTCAATAATCTCTTTTGCCATTTGGTGGTCTAGTGCTAAAGAGGCATACATCTGCTTTAGACGGGCGTTTTCAGCTTCGAGCTCCTTAATACGCTTAAGTTCTTTGCTGCTCATACCAGCGTATTTAGAACGCCATTTATAAAAGGTAGAGGTACTGACACCGTATTCGCGGCTAATTTCTTCAACACTCTTACCGTTGTCGAACTCCTTTAAAATTTTTGCAATCTGTGTAGGTGTGAATTTGCTTCGTCTCATACTGTTTAAAATTAAGAATTATTACACTTCTAAACAGTTCGGTTTTAAGGGAAGCATACAACATCTTTATCCAAAACATAAAAAGAGGTGATAAATTATTCCAAGAAAAAATTAATAAAGCTATTGATCTTTACAAAGAGGATATTCTTGATGATGAAATTGAAGTAGAATATGTTGATTACTAAATTAATTCTAAAAAAAACAGAACCAATTTGCTTTACAAAGGAAGTAATTGATCTAATTTCTCAATTTGTTTAAGCGGTTTTTGTTTTATTAGTGATTTCGCAATCACTTCAACTACTTTTAAAACATAGAAAGGTGGTTTTGATACAGCCTGCCGTAACCCATAAGCTTGCCAGACCATTGAAAATACTACTTCACATTATAATTTTCGTCTTTTTGACAGTTGTAACACAAATTGGTGGAATTCTTTATCTAATTGCGGTATTATCGATTAAACGTACAGCCAAAAAAAGGCGATTGAAGAAACTCGGAATTTTCACCGGATTTTACTTGATCACAACTTTTCTGATTGTTCCAAACATTGCGCCGATTTTTGGACGTGAAAAAATAAAAGAAACCGAATTTTTAAAGGCGCATTCTTTTTTTTACAGACTTGCCAATAGGAATTACGTTCGACCAGAGCTGAACAAATCGCTGGTTCAAATAGCAACGGAATATGAGAAACGCAATAGCGGAGTCAAAATGATTTACCTTGACGCGAACTTTCCATTCATCAATGGATTTCCTCTTTTACCTCATTTAAGTCACAACGACGGAAAGAAAATTGACGTTTCTCTGATTTACGAAGACCCAAACGGACAATTGACGAACAAAAAACCATCAATAAGCGGATACGGGATTTTTGAAAAACCGACCACAATCGAATATGACCAAAATGCAGATTGCAAACAACGTGGAAATTGGCAATATGATTTCCCAAAATATTTGACGCTAGGGACTATCAACAAAGAAATTGAATTTTCTGAAAAAGGAACTCGTGAATTGGCAAATTTGATTTTACGCCAAAACAGCATCGGGAAATTATTTATTGAACCACACTTAAAAAGCCGACTGAATTTAACAAACGGAAAGGTAAGATTTCATGGTTGTCAAGCTGTTCGACACGATGACCATATTCATTTTCAATTAAAATAAAAAATAAAGATGCACAACCTCGGTATGTATGTAACAAGTCCAAGATTTTAATAATAACCTCTCGAAGTTTCTATATCAAGCGATAATCCAGCTCTACTAAATATCACTCCATATTAATTAAATTACTTCTGTAAAAGTTTGATTTTGAGTTGTTTTTTTCTTTTTTAACGCAACCTTTAGCTGATAATGCATCTTACTTAGAAACTCATCCAAATGCTTATGAAAAAACTACTCTTACTTTTAGTCACTCTAGGATCCTTATGTTCATGTACTAAGGATGATGAGCAAGCTGAAACTATAGCCATGAGAATCAATCATTTTCAGAATACCGGCATTGGTGAAGCTGCTATGTTGACCTTACTGGTGCAAACCGGAGATGCTATAGGAACAGAAACCTGGACCAAATTCTACTCAACTATCGAAGGCTTTGACTACGAACCGGGAAGAGTCTACGATGTAACTTTAAAAACAACACCTATAAACAATCCTCCTGCAGACGGAAGTGCGGTAAGCTACACGCTTTTGGATATTACATCAACTCAAGAAGTTCCTGATGAAACCCTGTTTGATATTGATCTCAAAATAAACGGAGAAAACTTTATAACAAGCGATTCGGGATTACAACTGCTCAATCAAATAGACCTTGATTGTAACGCGCTTTGTGATGAATTAGACACCAGGTTAGTAAATCAAGATTTTGTAGTGGGTACGTTTAAGCGAGGTGCTAACAATGCACTACAGTTGGTAAGTCTTCAATAAAGGTCGTAGTCTGATGCTTTGCACGTTGGTAGTTTAGTTTAGCAATTTAAAGTGTAAATAGTTGTTTTTGAGGTATATTGCAATTGTTGACCATAGCTATAAACTAAAACTATGAACAAAACAGCCAAAGTAATCTTGAATCTGATTTTAATTCCTTTGTTTGTTTATGCAATTTACCTATTTATTGAAATTCCTCAGGTTTATGGAAAACTTGCCTTAGGTATTTTGATTGCCACGCTATCCTTCAACCTGTTCAAAAAGAAGCTGATCGCAATTCCCGTTTATGCTTTGGGGGTTCGTTGGTGCCGGTCTGATCTTATTTTCAGCGTATTCTTTCAATTTGTATACCGAAAGAGAACGAAGCAAATTTGATATTCCAACAGCCGTTAGTTTTGAAAAAACAGATTTCAATACCGCCTTGCTAAAGGCGAAGGAGGCGAATAAACCTCTTTTTATTGATTTTTATACCGGGTGGTGCGCACCCTGTTTGGTCTTTACAAAAAATGTCCTTACAGATCAGGAAGTTGGTGAATTTATGAACGATGCTTTTGTAAATCTAAAATACGATGCCGAAAAAGGTGAGGGGATCAAAATTGCCAAAAAATACAAGGTAACTTCTTATCCCACACTATTGATTATTGATAGCGATGGAAATCTATTAGAGCGCATAGGAGATCAATGGGTGCCGAAAAAAGAGGATATGATCGCGATATCGAAAAAGTACAATAACCAATAACGTATTATATTAAAGCTTGAAGATAAAGTCTTGCCTTACGCGTATAACCGTGTAGGCTACTTTGATTGTTTTTAGCTGTTATTAAGTGGTTTTATAGATTGGTTAGCTTTGATCTCAATACTAGAGATGCGTATTATCTTCTTCGGGCAATGCTAAACTTATAATGACATAAATAGCGATGGGAATCAATAAGCAAGAAACCTAGTTTGTTTTCACCTTCTCTTTCCACAAACAAGTCTTTTTTAAATTTTAGTAGTATTTAGATTTCTTAGAATGGCTTACAGCCAAATCTAGTAAATACTATAAGAATCAAA
This sequence comes from Leeuwenhoekiella blandensis MED217, assembly GCF_000152985.1. Lineage (GTDB taxonomy): Bacteria > Bacteroidota > Bacteroidia > Flavobacteriales > Flavobacteriaceae > Leeuwenhoekiella > Leeuwenhoekiella blandensis. The sequence continues at coordinate 1,593,245 of NZ_CH672395.1, forward strand.
GTAGTATACCCTTGCCAATAAATTAGCTTTTTGCGGGCCAAAAAAAGTTTGATTTCAATTCTTAGAAAGATGGGTTCTGTAAAGTTCTTGTTTCAAGGTTTTTAGCAGGAATTATGTAAAAATGCAAGTATTGGGCTAATAAAGAACTCCTTACTATCAAGAAAATTAGTAGATATATGGAAAACTTTACTGTTAAAAACATCGTATATGTCGATGAAAAGACTTTTTAAGTCGATAAAAAGCATAAATGTAGGAGATATTTTCTACTTGTGTTAAATAACTGTTTGCCAGTAAAATATAATCAAATTAACAATTAATTTTGCTTTGCCTTAAATCGATTAATTTACCTCAATGAAACAACAATTACTCTCATTAGCTTTCACTTTATTTTCTTCTATAATTTATGCACAAATAGGTATTGGTACCACCAGTCCTGATCCTTCAAGTATTCTCGATATACAATCGACTACCAAGGGATTTTTAGCACCGCGTATTAACTTGTCATCTGTAACAAATTCTAGTATTGACGGAGCCAATACTAATGCAGCCGGATTACTGATCTATAATACCAATGCTTCAGTTACCGGAGGCAGTGGGGTGGGGTATTATTATTGGGATGGTAGTGTCTGGACGGCTATGAAAGCTGCTCCTTCTGGTGGTTCGGGTGCAGGTTGGCAATTGGATGGGAATAACCTAAACGGAAAAGCCAATGACGGGACCACATTTTTGGGTACTACAACCTATCACTCTTTATATTTTAAAGTTGATGGGGATCAGATTGGGCGCTTACATCCTAACGGAGGTATTGCCTTGGGGCTTGGTGCAAGTTCAAGTGTTAATCAGGCTTTTGCTATTGGTGAAAACGCCTCTGCCGGAAATACCAGCAATTATGCTTATGGTAAAGCAGCCAACGCCTCGGGGAGTGACGCTTATGCTATTGGGGCATCTTCAATATCTTCTCAAACAGACTCTTATGCTTTGGGTAAGTCAGCGACCGCATCTGGAACAAGTTCGTATGCAATTGGTGAGGCATCAAAGGCTTCTCACAGTAACAGTTATGCACTAGGAGCAGGTGCTGACTCTAGGGCTACAGGCTCATTTGCTATCGGTAATCAATCGGTTTCCTCTTCAAACAACACGATGGCATTAGGTAATCAATCTAGTGCAACAAGTAACAATGCTACAGCAATAGGTTATCAGGCAAACGCAAGCAATCAGAATGCAATAGCTATTGGTCCGGCGACGACTTCGGTAGATAATTCTATTATTTTAGGAAACACTACAAATACCACAACAGATTCTTATGCTGCGACCAAGGTGGGTATAGGAACTTCAAACCCATCAGCAAAACTTCATGTTAACGGTACATTACGTTATGTTGATGGCAATGAAGGAAACGGGAAGGTGATGACTTCAGATGCAAATGGTAACGTGAGTTGGCAGGATGCCTCTTCAGGAAGTTCTGGAGGTTTAAGCGTTTATGGAGAGATTTATGTTGGTACTGGATATAGACTATCAGATATTAACACTACTAATCGTATAGTATCTTTTGGTGAAGTAGGGCCTAACAAGGGACTGAATAGTCTTTCTAGTTCTAGAATACAGACTAGAGAAGTAACCGGTGTTTACAAATTTACTTATACAATTAATCTTTATAGGCGCAGAGATCGCGGATTTTTGAAATTTTATGTAGCAGAGTATAGTAACGAAGTAGCGAACAGTTCTTCTTTTGTAGATTTTAATAATGATTCAGAATACGTCACAATTACAAAATCATTTTTAGTTAACATCAGTAATACATATAGAGGTTTTGATTTATACATGCAAACCATTGATAATGATGATAATAATGAATGGGATGATCTTGAAATCTTAGAGGGAACGTCGTTAAGGATAGAATTGGTTGATTAAATTAAATTAACCGATAAATCTGCGTTTCAAATTCGGTTAACTTTTTTACGTGTTGTACCTTTATACTTCTTAAACAGAAATTCATATTATGAGTACATACGACGTTGCGGTCATTGGTTCCGGTCCCGGAGGTTATGTGGCTGCTATTCGCTGCGCCCAATTGGGGCTTAAAACAGCAATCATTGAGAAATATGCAACTATGGGCGGTACCTGCCTTAATGTAGGTTGTATTCCTTCTAAAGCCTTATTAGATTCTTCTCACCATTATGAAGATGCCGTTAAACATTTTGAAGAGCACGGGATCGAGATTCCGGGCGAGGTAAAGATCAATCTGGAGAAAATGATGGGCCGTAAAGCTTCGGTGGTGGAGCAAACCACTAAAGGAATCGAATTCTTGATGAGTAAAAACAAGATCGATACCTATCAGGGAGTGGGGAGTTTTAAAGATAAAACGCACATTCATATCGCAGTAGCGGAAGGAGATGATGTAGAGATCGAAGCAAAAAACACCATTATTGCTACCGGAAGTAAACCGGCAAGTCTTCCGTTTATAGAGATCGACAAAGAACGTATCATCACGTCTACCGAAGCCTTAAAATTGAAAGAAATTCCGAAGCATCTTATCGTAATTGGTGGTGGGGTGATCGGTCTCGAATTGGGGCAGGTATACAAACGTTTAGGTGCAGAAGTAACGGTGGTAGAATATTTAGACCGAATCATTCCAACAATGGATGGTGCTCAGAGTAAAGAGCTTACCAAAGTGCTGAAAAAGTCTAAAATGAAGATCAATACCTCACACAAAGTGAGCGCTGTAGAACGCAAGGGTGACGAGGTGATCGTTAAAGCAACCGATAAGAAAGATAAAGAAGTCGAGTTCAAGGGAGATTATGTTTTGGTTTCTGTTGGGCGTAAAGCCTATACAGACGGCCTAAACCTGGATGCTGTTGGTCTAAAAACAGACGATCGAGGCCGCATTGAAGTTGATGAACATTTACAAACTGCTGTAAGCAATATTTACGCGATTGGCGATGTGGTGCGTGGGGCAATGCTTGCGCATAAAGCCGAAGAGGAAGGCGTGTTTGTAGCAGAAACTTTAGCCGGACAAAAACCGCATATCGATTATAACTTGATTCCGGGAGTGGTATACACCTGGCCAGAAGTTGCTTCGGTAGGTAAAACCGAAGAACAATTGAAAGAAGCGGGTACCGCCTATAAATCAGGGCAGTTCCCAATGCGTGCTTTAGGCCGCTCCAGAGCTTCGGGAGACATCGATGGCTTTGTAAAGATCCTTGCCGATAAAGAAACCGATGAGGTGCTTGGTGTTCATATGGTGGGCGCTCGTGTAGCCGATTTGATCGCTGAAGGTGTTACTGCAATGGAGTTCCGTGCAAGTGCCGAAGACATAGCGATTATGTCGCACGCGCATCCTACCTATGCTGAGGCGGTTAAGGAAGCTGCACTCGCAGCAACCGAGGACCGAGCGCTGCATATTTAAAAGAATTATGAAATTTTTAAAAACCCTTTTCAACTGAAAAGGGTTTTTTTGTTGGTGCCGTCAAAGGATAGTATAGCTTGCAGCTTGTCCTTAACGGAATTCACATAAAATACTATGAAAGCGATTTATATAACCCAAGCCGGTGGGCCCGAAGTACTTCAATATAAAGATTACCATCTTCCGCAGCTGCAGCAGCACGAAGTGCAGATCGCAGTCAGAGCCGCCGGGGTCAATCGGAGTGATATTTTAACCCGTAACAACCCGGATGCTTATGGAGGAGATACGCCCAAAGCGCAAATCCCCGGTCTGGAAGTGGCTGGCGAAGTGCTTGCTGTGGGGGAGCAGGTCAAAGGGTTTAAGGTGGGGGATGCGGTTTGTGCTTTGGTGCCGGGCGGCGGCTATGCTACACATAGCAATGTAGATGCCCGTCTGTGTCTTCCGGTGCCTGAAGGCCTGAGTTATACCGAAGCCGCAGCACTGCCCGAAGTTGTTTTTACGGTATGGTTTAATGTGTTTCAACAGGCAAAAGCTAAAGAAGGTGAAGGCCTCTTGATTCACGGCGGTACCAGTGGTATCGGGGTGATGGGACTGCAAATCGCTAAAGCATTGGGATTAAAAACCTTTACCACGGTAGGTTCGCAAGAGAAGCTAGACTTTATAGAGGAACACCAATTGGCTAAAGGCATCAACTATAAAGAAACCGCTTTTGAAGAAGCGTTTAAGAATGATAAGATCGATGTAATCTTAGATATGGTGGGTGGTGATTACACGCAGAGAAATCTTGAATTACTGAATACTAAAGGACGATTGATTCACATTAACGGAATGAAAAGCCTGACTCCGCAAATCAATTTATGGACGATGATGAGCAAACAATTGATCCTCTCCGGAAGTCTGCTGAAGCCGCAACCTGTGGAGGTCAAAAAACGTATTGCCAGGGAGGTAAAAGAAAAAGTCTGGCCGTTGTTGGCATCAGGACAGGTCAAGCCAATTATCCATAAGGTTTTCAAACTAGAAGAAGCTGCCCAGGCACACCAACTGATGGAAAGCAGTGCTCATATAGGAAAGATCATTTTAGAAAACAGTGCGTCCTAAATACTATGCAGGTAAAAACAACAAAACAACATTATGCGATAGCCGTTACTCAGGAGGTTTTAACTAAAAAGCAGTTAAAGGAACTCCTCAAAGCAGCTTGGTTGATCGAAGAAGCAGGAGGTGAGGGATTATTGTTTTCTAATCATATTTTAGAAGAATACCTGGATGAAGAATACCGTCACGGTAGGTCGATATTGACCGAGGAACACGAGCGTTTACAAACCAAGTCAAGTGGCGAACGCAAAAAACTCTTGTTAGATTATCAATTGGCGCAACAGCCTAAATTTTTAATTCTCGATAATCCTTTTGATGCTTTAGATACTGAAAAGATCAAGTGGTTTAAAGAACAGCTAGAAGCGCTTAAAGATACCACCTTGCTCATACAAGTCTATCGGCGTGAAGAAGATGTGTTGCCCTATTGTACACAGGGATTACAGTATCAAGAGGGACATTTTAAGAAGACAGCGCTACCCCGGCAAGATCAAGCGGTAGATCACACTTTAGCGGTTCATCCTATTCCTGAGCCGCTTACGTTCTTTAAGGACATTCCTGAAGAGCTTATTGTGCTAAAAAATGTTTCTGTATCCTTTGGAGAAAAGCCCGTACTTGACAGCATATCCTGGACGGTGAAGCGCGGCACTTCCTGGCACCTCAAAGGACCTAATGGTTCAGGGAAAACCACCTTGCTTTCTATGATTACCGGGGATAGTACCAAAGGCTATGGGAAGGAATTGTATTTGTTCGGAAGAAAAAAGGGAACAGGAGAGAGCGTCTGGGAGATCAAACAGAAAATAGGGTATTTTACCACAACAATGACCGAACGTTTTGACGGAATGCACGATGTGAAGAATATGATCATTTCGGGCTTATACGATAGTGTGGGACTGTATCAAAAGCCCACTACTTTAGAAATCGCTACTGCCGAAGCCTGGCTTAAAGTCATCGGTCTTACTACTTACAGTACAAAACCCTTCAGATCCCTGACCGAAGTTCAAAAACGACTGGTCTTGATCGCAAGAGCTATGATCAAACACCCGCCCTTATTGATCTTAGATGAGCCTACAGCCGCATTAGATTCGGCAGGTGCACGCCTTATCGTTTCGCTTATCAATAAAATAAAAGCAGGGAGCAAAACCGCTGTGATTTATGTTTCACATAGAGAAGAGCCCGGATTGAATTTTAAGAACACGATCCTATTTCAGCCTTCAAAAACGGGTTCAAAAGCAGTACTTTCTCGAAAAGACTGAAGTAACAAATAGCTAAAATGCTTAAGTTAATCGTTAAAGTGTTTAAAAGTTAGGCTGAAAAGCGTACATTTGATTGCCCAATGAATTTTAAAAGTACCTTACTTTTAATTTTACCCAACTTAAAACGCTTCTACAATGTCTGATTCTGCATTTGTTAAAAGGGATTTTCATCGTATTCTTTGCGATGATGCTGAGGTCTTTTCCTGGATTTTAAGCAAAGCATCTATTGGAGTATTCTACATCAATTTAGAGCATCAAGAGCGCTTTCATATCACCACTTCTTTTTGGGATACAATAGGCTATAGAAAGCCTGAAAAAGAGGTTGAACTCGATGTATTCTGGGAGGTTCTGGGAGTAGCGGGAAAGAAAACCATTCAAGACCTGATAAACAAAACAAGTTTCAATGAGTTAACAAAAGAGCGTCATTATTTTTCTTTTTCCGACAAAAACAGGAGAATTCTTACGGCAACTTCGCGGCATTTGGTATACACTGACAGCGACGGCAAACGTCATCTTTTTGTGAAATTTATTGCCGATGTTGCTCAAAAGTCCTCATCTGATAACTATTTAAAGAAAATCAAGAAGCTTCGGAAGTTCAACGAAATTTATGAAGAGACTAATGATCTGGCTTGTGTTGGTGGTTGGGAAGTAGATTTGATCAAGCATAAGGTTACCTGGACGCGGGTCACCAAAGAAATTCATGGTGTGTCTAAGAGCTTTGAGCCTCGTTTTGAAGCAGGTATCAACTTTTATAAGGAAGGAGAAAACCGAGAAAAAATCAAGACTCTTTTTTCAAAATGTGTTGAAGAAGGCGTGAGTTTTGATGACGAGTTTATCATAATCACTGCCGATGGTAAAGAAAAGTGGGTGCGCAGTATGGGTAAAGCCGAATTTGAGAACGGGGTATGCATTCGCGTTTACGGGGCTTTTCAGGATATCAGCAACAGGAAAAAGCATCAGCTCGCTAGAGAAAAAGCAGAAAATCGGTTTACAAAAGTATTTGAGAATTCTTCAATAGGAATTGTTTTGGTGAATCATCAAAGCAATTTGGTGATGGCTAATTCTTCTGCAAGAAGAATTTTCGGTTTAGATCATTTGTCAGAAGAGGAGGTTCTAGAATATACCATAAAAGATGTCCTCCTTCCTGAATACATTCCGGAAGCTATAGAAAACAGAACAGCACTCATGTCTGGAGACATAGACCATTATCAAATGGAGGTAGAGTGCTACCACGGCTCAGGTAAAGTCATTTGGTGTAGTTTTAGCTGTTCAATGATTACAGAAACAGAAGCCCAGTCTAAATTAGTAATTACGCAGGTAGAAGATATTACAAAAAGGAAAAGTTTAGAGCGCAGAGCTTTAGAGAATGCTTCCAAATTTAAAAGGGTTTTTGAGTATTCACCAAATGGAATGGCCCTAGTTGATTTACACGGGAGATGGCGTAGTGTCAATCATAATTTGGCACAAATGATCGGGTATTCTAGAGAAGAATTGCTTAAGATGTCATTGAGAGAAATCACGCATCCTGAAGATCGGGAAAATGATGCGCAACTTTTCTCAAAGATCATTACCAAGGAGTTGACAAACTACCAAGTAGAAAAGCGCTATTTACATAAAGATGGATCGCTTGTACACTGTTTTTTAACGGTTTCCGGTTTGTTTGATGAGCGCGGAAATGTACGTTCGCTTATTGGCCAGGTAGTCGATATGACTGATGAGATCAACGCGAAGAAGGCATTAGAATCTAGCTTGAATGAGATGCGGGTAATTCTTGATTCTACCACTCAAGTAATTATTGTAGAAACTGATCTTGACCATATTATTCGAAAATTCAATAAAGGTGCAGAAAATCTTCTCGGCTATACCGCTGAAGAAGTTATAGGAAATCAAAAGCCGGCTATTTTTCATGTAGACGAAGAAGTTGAAAACTATGCTTTAAAACTGAAAGAAGAATATGGAGAGCAGGTTGACAAACATGATGTTTTTACCTATAAGATCAATAGGGGCGAACTAGAAACCCGCGATTGGACTTATGTAAGAAAGGATGGTACCACATTTCCCGTGCAGCTAGTAGTAACGGCCATTAAAGATGATGAAGGCAAAACCACAGGCTATTTAGGCGTTTCGGCAGATATTTCTGCATTAAAAGCGATGGAATACTCCTTGATCAAGGCCAAACAAAAAGCTGAAGCTGCAAACAAATATAAGTCGGAGTTTTTAGCAAATATGAGTCACGAAATTCGAACGCCATTAAACGGTGTAATTGGTTTTGCCGATATTTTGATGAAGTCTCCACTTAATGAGAATCAGCAAAAATACATGGAGACCATTTATGCATCGGCAATTTCGCTGCTCGATCTGATCAATGATATTTTAGACTTCTCTAAGATCGAAGCCGGTAAATTGAGCCTAAGCGAAGAGCGGGTGAATATCACAGAGCTTTGTGGCCGATCGGTTGAAATGATCAAACATGAGGCGTATCAAAAGAATATTGAAGTATTGCTCAACATTCCGCAAAAGATCGATCAATACATCATTGCAGACGGTTTGCGCTTGCGACAGATCCTGATCAACTTGTTAAGCAACGCCGTAAAATTCACACACGACGGTGAGATCGAACTTAAGGTTGAAGAGCAAAATAGCGCGTTACATCCTAATAAAAAACAATTTACGTTCTCCTTAAGAGATACCGGGATTGGGATTTCAGAACAAAATCTTCAAGAGATCTTTAAAGCCTTTAATCAAGGTGACGCTTCTACGACGCGTAAATATGGCGGTACCGGACTCGGACTCACCATAAGCAACAGACTGTTGCAGTTGATGGAAAGTAAACTGGAAGTAAGAAGTACTTTGGGCGTAGGGACAACCTTTTACTTTACTGTAGATTTTGAAACCGATAGTGGTGTCAACAGGACTCCTACACCGTTTAAAGATATAAAGCGTGCCTTGCTTGTAGATGATAACACCAACAATCGTGTCATCCTTGAAGAAATGTTAAGTGAGCGTAATATAGAAACGGTTCATGCCGCAAATGGAATTGATGCGATCGAAATACTACAAGAAGATACAAACTTTGATATCGCTATTGTAGATTACAATATGCCCTATCTAAACGGACTTGATCTCATTCAGCATTTTAGAGAAGAGCTTAAAATTAATAAAGAACAATTACCTATTATTTTACTGCACAGTTCTGAAGATGACACTGAGATCAATGGGCGTACCAAAGCTTTAGGCGTAGCCGGAAAACTGGTGAAACCTGCTTTACGTAATGATCTTTTTGAAACGATAGATCGTTTAGATGAATCAGAACAAGGGCAGCTAGAAGAGGTACAAGAGGCGACAGATTTAAGCAATGGGACCCTTACCATTCTGGTTGCAGAAGATAATCCGGTAAACAAGTTCTTAACCAAAACCATTCTCAATAAGATCACCGCAAACGCCACTATTATTGAAGCAGATGATGGGGCTCAGGCCGTTGAAGTCTATAAGAATCAGCCGTTAGATTTTATTTTTATGGATATTCAAATGCCGGTAATGAGCGGTTATGAAGCTACTCAGGAAATAAGAAAAATAGAACCACACGGAGATCGCATACCCATTATTGCGCTTACAGCTAGAGCCTTAAAAGGAGAGCACGAGAAATGTGTAGCAAGTGGAATGGACGGATATATAGCCAAACCTTTGGTTCTTGAAGACCTTAAAAAGGTGCTGCAAGAGCATTTGAATAATGAAAAACTAAGCGTATCTTAAAACAAGCGAAACAAGCTTTAAACTTTGAACGAAACAAAAAAACATATAGTCCTTGTAGATGCAGATGCGCTGGCACAAGCGAGATTCAACACTTTTTTTTCTAAAAGTGAGGTTGAGGTCAACAGCTTTGCTTCGGCGATGGGAGCCATTCAATACATCAAGCAGTCTGGCGAGCCAGATCTTTTGTTGATCGAAGAGAACGTTAAACCTCTAGGGGCTATTCAGACGTTGAATTATTTGAAAGAACAAGTAAATTTTAAGGGATCTGTCATGTTAATCGCTAATTCAGAGTCCTTAGTTTCAAAAAGTGCAGATTTTGTAAGATTTTTGAGTAAACCTTTTAAAAATGAAGACATTGGCTTTGTAAAGACATTTTTGCAGCTTCCTTGTTCTCCTGAAGAACCTGAAGAACAAATCTACAGCCTCAATTATCTTATAGAGCTCTCTGATGGTGATGCTGAGTTTATTAGAGAGAGTATCAGCATTTTTAAGGATTCTGTAACGCCACGTCTGGAAGAAATGCTTCAATTTTATAAAGAGGAAGCTTACGAGGAGGTGAGCAAGGTTGCACATAGTTTAAAGCCTTCTTTTGAAATGCTGCAAAACAGCAAGGCTGCACAATTGAGTAATGAATTGGCTCACAAAATTACAGGAACAGCGATGTTTCCACTTATAAATGAATTGATAGAAGAACACAAAAAAATGCAGGAAGCTTTAAAAGATGATTTTCCTGAAGTGTACAGCGTATGAGTAAAAGAATCTTGGTCATAGAAGATAACCCCATGGTCGTAAAATCTTTAGAGTTTAAGCTAAAGAAGGATGGATACACGGTTGTCTTGGCTGAAGATGGCCGCGTGGCTATGCAGTTGCTCAAAGACCAGGAGTTTGATTTAGTGCTTACCGATTTAATGTTACCTTTTGTAAATGGAAACGAAATAATAGAACATATAAAAAACGTGAACCAAGAGGTTCCTATCATAGTATTGTCTACCTCAACACAAGAAGACATTATAACTGATGCCTTTGAGATGGGCGTCGACGATTTTATAACCAAACCTTTTAGCCCTAGTGAGTTGTCGCTACGTGTTAAAAGAACACTAGCTAAGTAACACTTTTAAAATCCTTACGTATAAGAAAACATAAACCTTCATCTAACTCCGACTCCCCAAGTCACAAATGAATTTATTACTATGCCTACGCTTTATTTTAATTTGGAAGATTGGTCTTTGATCCTAAAGATCAATTTGATCCTCAGTTTGATTTTTTCTTGTATAGCACTGTTTTTTGTAAGCTTAGTGCTGTATTTGCGTATACGTAAAAATATCAAGGAATCGCATAGAAAACATTTAGAGGCCAGGTTTATAGATTTTGTCAATGCGTTTCTTTTTGATGAAACCATTAATAAGAGTAAAGCTTTAGGCGATTTTAAGTACAGCTATATAAAGTCTTCCTATGACCATAAAATCTTGATCAAGCAGATTTTAATTTTTGATGAAAACTTAAAAGGAGAGTCCAGCTTACTCATCAAAGAGATTTTTTATGGCTTAGGTTTATATAAATTTCTATTGGAAGATCTACAGGGGTATCGATGGTATTACAAAGCACGGGCAATGTTTGCGTTTTCTAAATTGGGTATTGAAGTTCCCGAGAACTATGTATACCCTTTATTACAGTCCAAACGGGTAGAACTTCGACAACACGCTATTTTGTACTTTTTAAACACTTCAAAAACAGATCCTCTGGTTTTTCTTGATAATTTGGAAGGACGCTTGACCCTGTGGCAACAAGTGCTGATTGAAAATAGCCTGAAAAGCTTTGAAGTAGAGATTCCTGATTTTGCGCGCTGGCTCGACCATCACGAAGATAGTATTGTCGTTTTTTGTATTAAAATGATCTTAAGTTTTAATCAATTTCAGAATATACCCTTGTTGGTAGATTGCTTAGATCACGATGCGGAAGAGGTGAGATATCAGGCTATTCAGTCTTTGCAAACCATGGAAGTTTCTGAAGCCTTACAGTTAATGCTTACTCATTTTCCTGAAGAAACTGCACAGAATAAACGCAGTATTTTATACGCTATAAAAAAGATGGGTACCTATAAAGATCTGCAGACTTTGGTTCCCCATATTCATAAGGAAGATGAAAATTTACAAGTTGATTTTTATAAAATCTCTCGCTGCTTTGAAGATCAAATCCCGGTAAAAAGTCTTTTAAATATAGAAACTTTATCAAAAGATTGGGAAGATTTTCAAGAGTATTCAATGCAACAAAGTATTGGGGCTTAAGCAGGCTGTTTTCAATGAAAGTTGCTTATCTTTTATAAAAATTGAACAACTTGCAACTTAACGCAACCACTATTATAGAAGTTTTTAGTGTCCTGTTTTTGATCTATGGGTTAATTATCATTTCGGGATATATTTTTTCTGCATTTTTTTCAATCTTCGAAATTCGGGATTATAAACGTAGAAATAACTTTCAGGACGACGCAGCCCTTTTACAGTCAGCCAATTTACCAGCGATCTCCGTATTGGCTCCCGCCTATAATGAGGAAGCAAATCTTGTTGAAAACATACGCTCGCTGTTGACGTTAAATTATCCTTCTTTTGAGATAGTGATCATAAATGATGGGAGTAAAGACAATTCGCTACAAAAGCTCATAACTACTTTTCAACTCGAAGAGCAAGAGCCTATTCATTACAATCATATAGCGACAAAAAAACTAAAGGGAATTTATAAGTCTAAAATTAAAGCTTATAAAAACCTTAGGGTCATCGATAAAGAGAATGGTGGTAAAGCCGACGCTTTGAATATGGGAATCAACTGTTGCATACACGATGTGATCTGCTGTATTGATGTAGATTGTGTTTTAGAGCGCAACTCGCTTTTAAAGCTCATAAGACCCTTTTTGAACAATACAAAACGCGTGATCGCCAGTGGCGGAATCATTCGCGTGGCCAATAATTGTATCATAGAAGATGGACGAATCATCGAAGTGCGTCTCCCGCGAACGTTTCTAGGGAAGGCACAGATCTTAGAATATTTTAGGGCTTTTTTGATGGGGAGAATGGCCTGGTCACGGGTTGATGGTTTGTTGCTCATCTCTGGAGCTTTTGGGATGTTTGACAAACAAACGGTTATTGAAGCCGGGGGCTATAACCACAATACGGTGGGCGAAGACATGGAGTTGCTCGTGCGTATGCGTAGGGTTATGCGTGAACAAGGAATCCCTTATAAGGTGGGTTTTGTTCCCGACCCTTTATGTTGGACCGAAGTGCCGGAGAGCACCCAGGTCTTACGCCGGCAGCGCAATCGCTGGGCGCGTGGAACAGTAGAGACCTTAATGCTGCATAAGAAAATGCTTTTCAATCCTAAATATGGAGTTTTAGGATTATTGAGCACACCGTACTGGATGTTTTTTGAGTGGTTTGCGCCAATTATCGAGTTTATCGGAATTCTATTTTTTATCGTTCTTATGCTTCTTGGAAAGATAAATTTTCAGGTATTTATGATCTTTTTCATTGTGATCTATACCTTTTCTATACTATTTTCGATCACAGCGATCTTCTTTGAAGAATACTCTTTTCAGCAGTATAAAAAGCCAAAATATATGTTTATGCTCATATTTACGGCTTTATTAGAACCTATCCTGTATCACCCTATTGTTATGTGGGCGGCAGTTAAAGGAAATATTGATTTAATTCGCGGAAAAAAATCCTGGGGAGAAATGTCTCGAGCAGGATTGGGAAATTCCGGTAAAACTTAAAAAATAAGAATCATGCCCCATTTGTACCAAACTTTTAAAGCTGTTATACTGGCTATTTTCTTGGTTTCGTTTGCCGCTGTGGCACAGGAACAGGAGTATACTACAGATGAACTTTACACACAAGCGCGCAATGCTGCTTTTGAAGAAGATGATTACCCCAAGGCGATCGCACTCTTAAAGGCGGCGCTTAAAAAAAGTCCCGATTATCTGGAAGTACGCGTATTTCTAGGTCGAATTTATACCTACTCAGACAGTTTGCCTCAAGCGCGAATGGCTTTTGAAGAAGTATTGGCTAAAGAAAAAGGACACGAGGAAGCGAGTTTTGCCTACGGAAATCTGGAATTTTGGAACGATAATTCTGAAGCAGCGCTGAAAGTTGTAAATAATGGATTAGACTATCATCCTGAATCTGAAAATTTAGGGCTTTTAAAAGCAAAAGTGTTAAGAGATCTGGAAGCTTATGAAGAAGCTACAGCCACGCTGCAGGGGCTTTTAGAACAAAACCCTAAACTCGATCAGGCACGCAGTTTATTGAGCAGTATCAATAGCGCAACCGCTAAGAACGCTGTAGGTCTCAACTATGAATTTGTTTATTTTGATGAACGATTTGATGATCCGTGGCATTTGGCTGCGCTTGACTATATCAGGCAAACCAAGCTGGGCTCTGTCGCTGCACGTATTAATTTTGCCAACCGATTCAGGACTGATGCGCTTCAGTTTGAGGTAGATGCTTACCCCAGAATATCAGACGTGTTTTATACCTATGTAAACCTTGGTATATCTAGCGATAGCGGGATTTTTCCGCAGTATCGTGCAGGGTTTTCTTTGTTTTCAAACCTTCCGGCTTCTTTTGAAGCAGACGCGGGATTTAGATATTTGGCTTTTGACGATGACACGTTTGTGTATACCTTGGGCTTGGGGAAATACTATAAAAACTATTGGTTCAACTTCAGAACCTATTTGACGCCTTCAGACAGTGCGTTATCACAATCCTATGCGCTTACGGTGAGGTATTATTTTGGGGGTGCAGATGATTTTATTGGTGCAAGAATCGGTACAGGAATCTCTCCGGATGATAATGCCAATAGTGCACTTTTTAACGGGGCCACGATCACGCGTTTGCGCTCTAATAACCTGACCTTGTTTTACAGGAAGCTGTTGGGTGCAACTCACGTCTTGACAGCTCAGGCGGGGCTTGAAGATCAGGAATATGCAGCAGATAGCAGTGGGCTTCAGTTCTCTGTAAGTGTGGGCTTTATTAAACGTTTCTAATTATGTGGCAAAAAGCGCTCAGAATCATTTTGCTCCTAGTCGTTCTAGCACCACTAGTATCGTTTCTTTCCTGGTATTTTACGCCAAAAAAATACCTTACAGCCGCTATAATCGACAAAACGGTTTTTAATACAGACGGTCAGGAACACATCTCTTTTCACTGGGTGTTAAATCACAACCGCTTTATGAAAAGTGGTTCTGAAGCCTATGAAGTGGAGCGTGACTATTTTGGTTTTTTCCCAAAAAAAGATACAGCATATGCTATCAAAGGGATCGAGCGTTTTCCTGCTGAAGCATTAAGCTTATTAAGCGATGATTCAGATATGCTGTATATCACAGATACCTATGGGATTTACAAGCAAGAGTGGTATGCTAATTACAGTAAAAGACCAGGGGTTTTATACGGTGGATTGAGTGAAAAGGATATCAATTTCATCAAACAGATGAAGGCAAAGCAAAAGCCGGTTATCGCAGAATTTAACTGTTTGTCCAGTCCGACTCCAAAACCTATTAGAGCAGCGTTTGAAGCATTATACCATGTGCGTTTCACAGGCTGGAGTGGTCGTTATTTTGATTCTTTAGATGAAAATGTGAATCAAGAACTGCCTTCCTGGATTTTAACCAATTACAAAAATAACCACAACGGGAATTGGCCATTTACCAAAGATGGCGTCGTTTTGGTTAACGATGATTCGGGTACAGTGGTTATTTTAGAAAACGAAACCCATCTCAACAATCCGTTGCCTTTTGTTTATGCTACTGCAGCAGGACAAGAGCGCTTTGACCTGCCCGAAAAAGAAAAGTATCCTTTTTGGTTTGAAATTATGGAAAGTGATACGCAGGTGAATACAACCTATGCCAGTTACCAACTCGCAACCAACACGGCAGGAGCACAGGAGTTAAAAAAATATGGAATACCCAATACCTTCCCGGCGGTCATTAACCATAGTGATTCAGATTATGATTTTTACTATTTAGCCGGTGATTTTAGTGATAACCCTATAGGTTTTACGACTTCTTATTTTAAAGGAATCGGTTTGTTGAAAAGCTTTTTTTATAACGCTAAAGAACCTTCAGATCGCGGTGGGTTTTTCTTCAATTTCTACAAACCTCTGGTCACTCAGATCTTAAGTGAAACTTACGATCAAATGTAGCCGTATTTTTAGTGCGCATATCGGGTGATCAAACTGTCAGGAACTAAAGGACTTCCGTTGGCTATTTGTTGATTTCGTTTTTTAAATTCTGAAAAAGCAGTTAGTAATTCTTCTTTTTTTCCTTCATCGGTAATAGCTTCCTCATATAGGTTGGGATACAGCTTGTACAATTGATTACCATTCAAGTGATAAGTTTCAGAAACAAAATCGATCAGGTCTGTTTTGGTTTGCATCAACGGGATTTGATGGATGTTTCTAAAGGTACTCGAAGTGTCAAGGCCTTTACTCAAAAAGCTGGTTTGCTTGGGTAATGGGATCCCATGCGTTGCATTTAAGTATCTCAAAATACTGGGAGCCACGTCAAAATGTGAGGAGATCGCAGCTATTTCTTTTGTTTTTTGAAGTAGAGGCGAATAGATGATGAGTGGCACGTGATAACGGTCGATCTTAGTGCTCAATGGAATTTCAGGAATGCGATGATCTCCGGTTATTACAAAAATGGTATTATCATAATCTGTGCGCTTACGGTAGCGCTCAAATAGTCTTTTTAAAGAGGCGTCAGCATAAAGCACGGTCGCAAATTCTTCTTTAAAATTTTGTCGTTGCGTTTGTTGTTCAGCACTCAGATTTAAGCGCTGCAGTTGACTTTCAAAAAGCTTGTTATACCGCTCCTGATCATTCACTCTAAACGGGTTGTGCGTGCTTACCGTCAATATGACGTCAAGACGCGGTGTGGCAAGAGTATCGTCTGCACTTTTATCTAAATAAAACTCGTACAGTTCCTCATCGCCATATCCCCAGGTAAAGCCCCCAACCTCCGGGAGTTTTGCAAAAGTTTCAGGAAATGATGCTTCGTCAAAGATACGTGCTGTTTTATTCAAGTCGAGATATCCACTCATATTATCAAAACCGGCATCACCACCATAAAAGAAGCTGCTCTGATAGCCGTTTTTCTCAAGAACGTTAAGCAATGAGAGCTGATTAGGCATTTTATCCTGAAGCGCCAAAAATCCATTTTCAGCAAAAGGTGCCGATCCTAAAAGGGAAGGAAGCACAGCAAAGGTGCGTCCTCCATTGCTCAAGAAGTTTTTAAAGTACAGGCTTTGTTTTGACAGACTGTCTAAAAAAGGAGTGAAATTTCCCAAGTAGGCTTCTTCGTTTGTAAAAGCCCTGCCCAGTCCTTCAACAATGATAAAAACCATATTGGGTTTTCTGGATTTCTTTTCAAAAAACGGACTCAAAACATCGGTGGTTTCTGCTTTATGAAGAAAAGGATAAGCAGTAGCGGTATATTCAAATTTGCCTTGTTGGGCAATACGGCGCTCTAATAGATCAAAGTAATTTTCAGCATAAATATCGGGCTTATAGGTGGTTTGTGTAAGGTAATCTTCTGCAGCCTTAAAAAAGTGTTGTGTTTTATTAGTGACGAGATTATTGGTAAAGTCTTGCTCATACTGTGGCCTGAGATTAGGAAAACTGTCAAACATAAACACGATACCCGCGATTAAAACCAGAGCTCCGGCTGGTATGAAGTTGATGCTCATTTTAGGGCGTAAAAAGACCAATCCGGCAATGATCAAAGCGACAAAACCAAGAAACAAAAGAACAGTTCCTAAAGCCAAAACACCAGAGGCGCCTACCGTTTGTGTAATATCTTCCAGCGAATATCCAAAAAGATCAGAGCCTAAAAGGACCAGTGCTGTTTTATGGTAATAGATAAACAGCAAATTGCAACTGAAGAAAAGCACCCAAATTATATTGAAAACAATTTTAGCTCCCCGTAGGCTGATAAAGCTTATGATGAGGAATAAAACATACGCAGGAAAAATAGCAGATAACCAGAAAAGTACATCGATTATAAAACCTTTGTAAAGCAGCTCAAAAAAGCCAACAGGTAATTTTTGTGATGTTTGAAAAAGAAAGAGTTCTATAATTCTAGAAAACAAAATTCCGAGAAATAGAAAAAGTGCAAAACCCGAAAATTCATTCAAAGTTTTTTTAAGGGTGGTCATCTTTTTATCAGGTTGTTCTGGATTCATACGGTTGCGATCTGGGTTACAGGGCTAAAGTCTGTCTGCTTTATTGGCGTCGCCAAAAGGTTTAATACTGCGTCCCGATAATTATCGGGATGCCTCGAAATTGAAAACTCGTTTTCAACCAATGCCTCATGGGCCTGCCTTTGTCGGCAGACAGGCTTGGCCTGAGGTAGTTTATTCAGCAGTTTCAAGTTATAAAGTTAAATCCATTTTTTTGATAAAAAGCTGGCCCTTAACGATAACTTTTACACGGAGCTATATTTTTGATTACCTTTGTAATTAATATGAAACACGTATCAAAACAAATAATGGCAGTGTTGATGGCTTTCGTAGTACTTTGTACGACGATGTCCTTTACTGTGAATATGCATTATTGTGGCGATACTTTGTTGGATTATGCATTAGTTCAAAAAGCAAAATCTTGCGGGATGGAGCTAAGCACTCCTGGCGAAAATGCAGGATGCGATCTTCAGATTGTAAAAAAATCGTGTTGTCAAGATAAATCAGTTACCGCTAAAGGTCACGACGATCTTAAACCCAGCTTTACTTCTATAGATCTAGAGCAACAGGTTTTTATTACCTCTTTTTTCTATTCCTACGCAGCGCTGTTTACACCGCAAACGG
This sequence comes from Leeuwenhoekiella blandensis MED217, assembly GCF_000152985.1. GTDB lineage: Bacteria > Bacteroidota > Bacteroidia > Flavobacteriales > Flavobacteriaceae > Leeuwenhoekiella > Leeuwenhoekiella blandensis. Next base: position 1,611,595 of record NZ_CH672395.1, read on the forward strand.
TGACTCCAAAAGCATATACAAACTACACACCTCCGTTACTCTTCAGGGACGTTCAGACTCTGGATGAGGTTTATTTAATTTGATAATGTATGGTTAGGTTCTTTGAGCCTGTATCTTAGTTGTTTCGCATCCGCGGAAGAACTGCTTATACTTCAGTATTTAGACTGAAAAAATAGCGTTTCACACCATACATTATATCTTATGCTGAATAAAAGCATTAAATTTTTTATCGAAAATAAGCTGGTAGCTTTTTTACTCTTGGCTCTTTTATTGGGCTGGGGCATCGCTACAGCGCCTTTCAATTGGGATACGGGTTTTGTACCACGAGATCCGGTTGCGGTTGATGCCATTCCTGATATTGGAGAAAATCAGCAAATTGTTTTTACTCAATGGCAAGGCCGTTCTCCTCAAGATATTGAAGACCAGATCTCTTATCCGTTAACGTCTGCTTTGCTGGGGATTCCCGGGGTAAAAACGATACGCAGCTCGTCGATGTTTGGCTTTTCAAGTATCTACATCATATTTGAAGAAGATATTGAGTTTTACTGGAGTCGCAGTCGCATTTTAGAGAAGCTCAACTCACTGCCTTCCGGTTTACTACCGGACGGTGTTAACCCAACTCTGGGACCTGACGCTACAGGATTGGGCCAAATCTATTGGTATACTTTAGAAGGACGCGATGCAGCCGGGAATGTGACCGGCGGCTGGGACTTGCAGGAATTGCGTAGCATTCAGGATTATTATGTGAAATATGGTCTGGCTTCTGCTGGAGGTGTTTCTGAAGTAGCTTCTATTGGAGGCTATGTTCAGGAATATCAGATCGATGTAAATCCAGAATTATTGAAACAATACAATATAAGTCTGGATGTTTTGGTCAAAGCGGTAAAGTCGAGCAATGAAGATGTAGGAGCACAAACTTTAGAGATCAATAAGGCGGAGTACCTGGTACGCGGTTTAGGCTACATCAAGTCTATTGCAGATATAGAAAATGCCGTGATCACCGCTCAAGAGTATACGTCTATTCGCGTTAAAGATGTGGCTAACGTAAGCTTAGGACCTGCGCCACGACGCGGCATTCTTGATAAAGAAGGCGCAGAGGTGGTAGGCGGAGTTGTCGTTGCGCGGTATGGCGCCAACCCTATGGAAGTCATCACCAATGTCAAAGCAAAGATCCAGGAAATTAGTGGTGGGCTGCCTTCAAAAACCCTTGCAGATGGGCGAAAATCCCAGTTAACGATCGTTCCGTTTTACGATCGTACACAGCTCATTCAAGAGACTTTAGGTACGCTTGATGAAGCACTTACGATGGAGATTCTTATCACCATTCTTGTGATCGTGGTGATGATTTTCAACTTGAGAGCTTCCGTCTTGATCTCCGGATTATTACCGGTCGCTGTTTTGATGGTGTTTGTAGCGATGAAGCTCTTTGAGGTAGATGCCAATATTGTTGCTCTTTCAGGTATCGCTATTGCCATCGGGACGATGGTAGATGTCGGCGTCATCTTGACTGAAAATATGATCAGGCATTTGGATGAGGAAGCGGCTAAACCATCAAAACTTCCATTCAATAATATAATTTATAATGCTACTGCTGAGGTTTCCGGAGCGATCGTTACGGCCGTGCTTACTACGATCATCAGCTTTATTCCAGTATTTACGATGGTAGGAGCAGAGGGCAAATTGTTTCGGCCGCTTGCATTTACTAAAACCGCTGCATAACGGCTTCACTGGTCATTGCACTTTTTCTCATTCCGCCCTTTGCCGCTTTAATTTTTAGAAAGCGAAACTTTAAAAAGACCACCGCGAGAACACTTAATGCCCTTCTCATTGTTTTAGGTGTTATAGCGATTTTCTACGGAGTTTGGTTAGGCTTGCTATTGATCGCCTTTGGTGCGCTTTATTTTTTACGCGCAGCGAAAGCGCTTCCTTTCAATAATTTGAAAAATGCCGAAGGTATACTAACCGTCGTAGCCATCGCAATTCTGTTGGCAACCTATTGGCGCCCATTAGGATTCAACCGAAGCATCCTCATCAACTTTATTTTTGTAGCGCTTTTATGTGCAGCATTTTTTGGTGCATTTTGGCTGTTGCGTCGTTTTTACCAGCGTATTTTACGCTGGGCACTGGCCAATCGAATTGTGTTTTTAAGCATTCCGCTTGGCTTATTGATTTCCGGCGGATTTATACTTTCTAATGCGGGTAAAGAGTTTATGCCGGCGCTTAATGAAGGTGCTTTTTTATTGATGCCAACCTCTTTACCGCACGCCGGTGTAGAAGAAAACAAACGCGTATTGCAACAGCTTGATATGGCTGTGGCGAGTATCCCGGAGATTGAAACCGTGGTGGGGAAAGCCGGAAGAACCGAGTCGGCACTCGATCCTGCGCCTTTATCAATGTACGAGAATATCATTCAATACAAACCCGAATATATGCTGAATACCGCCGGTGAAAAACAACGGTATCAAGTGGATGAGGCAGGCTATTTTGTATTGAAAACAGGGGGCAAGACCTATAACCCAAATACCACTGAAGAAGAAGCCACTGCAAATACAAGAAGCTTTCCTGTTACCACTGAAGCTTTGATCGAAGATGAAGATGGGGAATATTACCGCAATTGGCGTCCCGATATTCAGTCTCCTGATGACATCTGGAATGAGATAGCTCGGGTTTCTAAACTTCCGGGAGTGACTTCTGCGCCTAAACTTCAACCTATAGAAACGCGGCTTGTGATGTTGCAAACAGGAATGCGGGCACCTATGGGGATCAAAGTAAAAGGACAGGATTTAAAACAAATCGAGGCTTTTGGTTTTCAGCTTGAAAAACTTTTAAAGCAAACCGAAGGCGTCAAACAAGAAGCAGTTTTTGCAGATCGCATCGTGGGCAAACCCTATTTACTCATCGACATCAAACGCGATCGATTGGCACGTTATGGTATTAGCATTGCAGATGTGCAGCAGGTTCTTGAAGTTGCTGTAGGCGGAATGCCTATTACGCAAACCGTTGAAGGTCGTGAGCGGTATTCGGTGCGGGTGCGTTATCCTAGGGAGCTTCGAGAAAATCCTGATGATCTTAAGAAAATTTATGTTCCGGTTTCCGGTGGAAGTCCGGTGCCGTTGGGCGAACTTGTAGATATCCGTTATGAGCAAGGCCCACAGGTGATCAAAAGTGAAGATACGTTTCTGGTAGGTTATGTGCTGTTTGATAAACTCGATGGCTATGCTGAAGTTGATGTGGTAGAAAATGCACAGGCAGTGCTTCAGTCAAAGATAGATTCCGGGGAGTTGGTGGTTCCGCAAGGAATAAGCTATCAATTTACCGGTACTTATGAGAACCAATTGCGTGCTGAGAAAACCTTAGCTGTGGTAGTTCCGCTAGCCTTGATCATCATTTTCCTGATCCTTTATTTTCAGTTTAAATCGGTAACAACTTCCCTGATGGTCTTTACAGGAATCGCAGTGGCTTTTGCCGGAGGCTTCATTATGCTTTGGTTGTACGGTCAGGATTGGTTCTTAAACTTCGACTTTTTTGGTGCGAATCTCAGGGACTTATTCAATATGAAAACCATAAACCTGAGTGTGGCGGTTTGGGTTGGTTTTATTGCACTCTTTGGGATCGCGACCGATGACGGTGTGGTTATGGCCACTTATCTTACTCAGACTTTTGATGCTGAAAAGCCAAAGAACAAAAAACAAATACGCCTCGCTACGTTGGAAGCTGCCGGTAAACGCATACGACCATGTTTGATGACAACGGTAACCACAATTTTGGCATTATTGCCGGTATTGACGTCTACAGGACGGGGAAGTGATATTATGATCCCGATGGCGATACCCGTTTTTGGAGGGATGATCATCGACGTGACTTCGTACTTCATAGTTCCCGTGTTGTACAGCTGGAAAAAAGAATTAGCACTTTAAAGCCATGAATAAAAGATTTAACATAGCGACCGCAATAGTATTAGGCTTCACCGCTGTGGCGACTGCTCAGGATTTGAGCGGATATATAGCAGAAGTTGAAACCAACAATCCGGAAGTACAGGCCTATGAATTGCGTTATTCGATCGCGCAAGAAAAGGTGAACGAGGTGAATACCCTTCCGGATACCGAGTTTGGTGTGGGGTATTTTGTAAGTACGCCAGAAACTCGTGTTGGCGCACAGCGCGCGCGTTTTTCGGTGAAGCAAATGTTGCCTTGGTTTGGCACTATATCAAAGCGTGAAAAATATCAAGATGCTTTGGTCGAAACAGAATATCTTGAGTATGTGATTGCAAAGCGGAAGCTGGGTCTGGCGGTCGCTCAAGGCTATTACAAATTGTATACTATTGAAGCGCAGAGCAAAGTTGTGCAGCAAAATGTGGAGCTGCTCGAGCGCTATAAGGAATTAGCGTTGAATGCGGTGGAAGTCGCAAAAGCTTCGGTGGTAGATGTGCTTAAATTGGAGATGCGTCAAAACGAATTGAAAGCGCAGCAGCAAATTCTTGAAGAGCGACGTATCGCTGCAGAAATTCAGTTTAAGAATACCTTGAACACAGCTTCGGAAGGACGCATTCTGGTTGTGGATAGTTTATCTATTCCAATAGAAGATGAGCAGATTAACTCAGAGGATCTTTCAGCGAATCCTGAGCTTTTGAAGTACGATAAATTGTATGAAAGCGTCACACAAGCCGAAATTTTAAACCGTCAGGAAGCCGCGCCAAAATGGGGCGTAGGCTTAGATTACATTCCGGTTTCTGAACGTACTGATATGTTTCCGGCAGATAATGGTAAGGATATCGTGATGCCTATGGTTTCGGTTTCGGTGCCTATTTTCAATTCCAAATACAAATCGGTTTCTCGCCAAAATGAGTTGCGACAGCAAGAGCTGGATGCGCAAAAAGCGCAACGATTGAACACCTTAAAAAATCTTTTAGCAGAAGCTAAACAGCATAAAAATACGGCGCGTATTAATTTTAATACCCAAAAACAAAATATAGCTCAGGCACAAGATGCTGAAGAGATTCTGCTTAAAAGCTACGAGACCGGCAGCATCGATTTTAACGACGTGCTTGATATACAAGAATTACAATTAGAATTTCAATTAAAACAATTACAGGCTGTTCAAAACTACTATGAGCAGGCTGCTTTAATCAATTATTTAACTAATATCTAAAACAATGAAAGAGACTGTAAAATTTATGAGTGTCGCCGTTTTGGCATTAACCTTAGCTTCTTGTGGGGATGATAAAAAATCAGATAAGGATGCTGAAGTTGAACTAGAAATGGATCATGCTATGGATGAATCTATGGAAATGGACGAGATGGATGAAATGGGCGAAATGAACCACGCAACTTCTGAAAAAACTTCAGAAGCTATGAATGAAGATACTGCGGCATTAGCGTTTACTGATGAAAATGCCATGGCAGTTTGGAAAGCTTACAATGCGGTACGTGAAGCTTTGGTCGCTACTGATGCAGCAAAAGCGAAACAAGAAGCAGCACAACTGGCAATGATTTTTGACGAAGATAATGCCAAGCTAAAAGCAATGGCTGAAGGAATCGCAAAGACCGAAGATGTTGCAGCACAACGCGAAGCTTTTTCCAAATTTTCGAATGCTGTTGAAGCTTATTTTAAAAGTACGATCAACGCAGGAACACTGTATAAGCAGCATTGCCCAATGGCCTTTAGTGGCGAAGGAGCAGATTGGTTTTCTAACGAGTCGGCGATCAAGAACCCTTATTTTGGAGATAAAATGTTGAATTGTGGTTCTGTAACAGCAACGATAACTCAATAAATACAAGCTTATGACTGACTTTTTTAAACAATGGGGCGAGGCAGCCTACACCACGGCAGGATTTTTTTGGATGGCACTTTGGGCGTTTGCGCTGGGCTATATCATAAGCAGTATGATACAGATCTTTGTCACCGAAAAGAAAATGCAAAAAACAATGGGAGGCAAGGAAACCAAAGGTGTCCTGCTGGGAACCTTTTTTGGGTTTATCAGCAGTTCGTGCAGCTTTGCGGCGCTGGCTTCCACCAAATCTCTGTTTAAAAAAGGAGCAAGTTTTGTATCGAGCATTGCCTTTTTACTGGCATCGACCAATCTGGTGATCGAACTCGGGATTATCATTTCTATCTTTCTGGGTTGGCAGTTTGTGGTTGGTGAATATGTGGGAGGTATTTTACTTATTCTGTTGAGCTGGATCTTAATCCGTTTGATCAATCCGAAAAAGCTCATTGAGCAAGCGCGGAAAAACCTGGGTGATACTGAAGCCGATGAGGATTCAGGTTCTAAATCCTGGAAAGAAAAAATGAAGTCTGAAGAAAGCTGGGCAAAAGTTTCTAAGCAATACGGAATGGAGTGGAAGATGGTTTGGAAAGACGTAACCGTAGGCTTTACCATAGCCGGTATCGTGGCGGCTTTTGTTCCTGATGCGTGGTTTCAAACCTTGTTCATCGGCTCGGGAAATGGGAATACCGACTTTAGTTTTCTGGAAATTCTAGAGCACATCATCGTAGGTCCGGTCGCGGCATTCATCACCTTTATCGGTTCTATGGGGAATATTCCGCTGGCTGCTTTGCTTTTTGGAAAAGGGGTGAGTTTTGCCGGCGTGATGGCATTTATTTTTAGTGATCTGGTGGTGTTTCCTATTTTGAGGATCAACGCTAAATATTACGGTTGGAAGATGTCGTTGTTTATTCTGTTTTTGTTGTTCACCGCACTGGTGGGAGCCTCGCTGATCTTGCATTATGGATTTGATCTTTTGAGTATGCTACCAGATCCTTCGCAGGTGACTGTGCAGGATTCTGAATATTTCAAGATCGATTATACGTTTTTCTTGAATCTCGCTTTTTTGGCTGTTTCAGGATACCTGATCTATCTGGGCTTTTTTAAGCGGAAGGATATTATGCATATGAAAGAAATGGCACCTAAAAGCAAGACTTTGGAGAGCACATTGAAGTACGCCGCATTCCTTTGTTATTTCTGGCTAGCCGGAGGTTTAATCGTAAAGTTTTTTGTCTAGCGACGACCTTATTTACAAACAAATAGTAAAATGAAACATACCTATCATATACACGGAATGAGTTGTAATGGCTGCCGAAGCCACGTCGAGCAGACCTTGGCAAAGGTGGATGGTGTTCAATCAGTGAGCGTTGATCTGGAAAATGCTGAAGCGACTATTGAGATGCACGAGCATATTCCTTTAGAAACTTTTCAAAAAGCACTTGCGGAAGATGGAGGTGGGTATAGTATTCATATGCCGGCTTCAGAAGATGAAGCTATGCAACATACCTATCACATTCACGGGATGAGTTGTAATGGCTGCCGAAATCACGTGGAGCAGACTTTAGCGAATGTTGAAGGTGTTCAATCGGTGAGCGTCGATCTGGAAAATGCTGAAGCTAGCATTACGATGAAAAAGCATATTCCGCTAGCAAGGTTTAAAAAGGCACTTGCAGATGATGGTGGGTCTTATACGATACACAAATCGGGAGCACACGGTAATCAACCAAACGACAACAAGCAAAAGCAAAAAGCCAACACCCAAGGTACCGGTACTTTTTATTGCCCGATGCACTGTGAGGGCGATAAAACCTATGATAAGCCCGGCGATTGTCCGGTTTGCGGGATGGACTTGGTCGAGGAGCAATCGCTTTCAGCCACTTCTGCAGAGCAATATACCTGCCCAATGCATCCTGAGATCGTTAAAGAAGAACCGGGAAGTTGCCCTATTTGCGGGATGGATCTGATGCCTAAAGAACCCGACCTTTCAGCAGAAGAGAAAAGCTATAATAAGTTGTTGCGCAAGTTTTGGATTGCCTTAGGCTTTACGCTTCCGGTGTTTTTGATCGCGATGAGCGAGATGCTCAGTAACAATCCGTTGTATGATCTTATGCCGCTAAAGTATTGGAACTGGGTACAGTTTGGGTTATCGCTTCCTGTCGTTTTTTATGCGACCTGGATGTTCTTTGAACGCGCGTGGCGCTCTGTAAAAACCTGGAATCTCAATATGTTTACACTTATAGGCATAGGTGCCGGGGTCGCGTGGACTTTTAGTGTTTTTGGTTTGCTGGTACCCGATTTCTTTCCGGAGCAATTCAAAACAGAATCAGGCACGGTGCACGTGTATTTTGAAGCGGCAACGGTAATTCTCACTTTGGTATTAATGGGGCAAGTTTTAGAAGCTCGTGCGCACAGTAAAACCAATTCGGCGGTAAAAGAATTGTTGAAACTAGCACCTAATAAAGCCATTCAGGTGATTGATGGAGAAGAACACGAGGTCGCTATAGATTCCATAGAAAAAGGAGCGATTTTAAGGGTGAAGCCAGGGGCTAAAATTCCGGTAGACGGTAAAATAACCCAAGGCGAAACTTCTATAGACGAATCGATGATCACCGGTGAGCCGATTCCGGTTTCTAAAAACGAAGGCGACAGCGTGAGTAGCGGGACCATCAATGGTAACCAATCTTTTTTGATGGAAGCTGAAAAAATAGGGGGAGAAACCTTGCTTTCTCAAATTATTGAGATGGTCAATAAAGCCAGTCGCAGTCAGGCACCCATCCAAAAATTAGCAGATAGAATTTCAGGATATTTTGTCCCTATTGTGGTTGGAGTTTCGATCATCTCGTTTATTCTATGGGCGATTTTTGGTCCGCAACCGGTTTATGTTTATGCCTTGATCAATGCGATTGCGGTCTTGATCATCGCGTGCCCTTGTGCTTTAGGACTGGCAACGCCTATGTCTGTAATGGTAGGTGTAGGTAAAGGAGCGCAAAACGGAGTACTGATCAAAAATGCCGAAGCCCTCGAGAAAATGAATGCGATAGATACACTCATCGTGGACAAAACCGGTACGCTAACCGAGGGAAAACCTTCAGTTGAAAAAATTGGTGCCGTACACCATAGTTCAGAAACTGAAGTTTTAAACTATATCGCTGCGCTCAATGCGTTGAGTGAACATCCTTTGGCTGAAGCGACCCTGCGTTATGCTGAAGAAAAAAACGTCACTATTTCTAAAGCTGAAGATTTTAATGCAGTTACCGGAAAAGGAGTAACCGGAAGCCTTGAAGGTAAAAAAGTTGCTTTAGGCAATAAAAAAATGATGGAAGAAGCTTCAGCAAAATTGGATGAGGTTTTGGAAAAAGAAGCTTTAGACGAACAACAAAAGGGAAAAACGGTTTCCTTTTTAGCTGTTGATAGAGAGGTTCGGGGGTATGTGGTGATTTCTGACAAGATCAAAGCCACGAGTAAAAAAGCGATTCAAAGCTTAAAAGAAAAAGGAATTGCTGTAATCATGCTCACCGGCGATAATGAAGATACTGCCCGCGCCGTGGCTAACGAACTTGATCTAACCGATTTTAAAGCAGGAATGCTTCCGCAGGATAAACAAGCAGAAGTTGCTCGGTTGCAACAAGAAGGAAAACACGTGGCAATGGTTGGTGATGGCATCAATGATGCGCCGGCCTTGGCGCAAAGCAATGTAGGGATCGCAATGGGTACGGGAACTGATGTCGCTATAGAAAGTGCCGCGATCACGCTGGTAAAAGGCGATTTGCACGGTATTGTAAAAGCCAAAAATCTAAGCGATGCCGTGATGCGTAATATCAAGCAAAATTTATTTTTTGCACTGGTCTACAATTCCATTGGTGTACCGGTGGCGGCGGGAGTATTATATCCGTTTTTTGGGATTTTACTATCGCCAATGATTGCTGCATTGGCGATGAGTTTTAGTTCGGTTTCAGTAATTGCAAATGCGTTACGACTGCGCGCAAAATCTTTAGAATAAGTATTGATGGGAAAAATTAGAGTACGTAAACAGCTTAGAAAAGCCCATCGGTATTTGGGGCTCTTTATCGGGATTCAATTCATCCTGTGGACGGTGAGTGGCTTGTATTTCAGTTGGACAGATATCGATGAAATTCACGGGGATCATTTACGCAAACCGGCAGCACCGGTAGCCTTTGAGAATTTGGTAAGTCCAACTGCGTTAGATTCAACCTTAACGATCCGTTCGGTTGCACTTCGAGAGATCAATGAGACACCGTATTATTGGGTGAATGATAATCTTTTGTACAACGCCCAGACCGGAGAGCAAAAGGAAGAAATTACCGAGGAAGAAGCCCTAAGTATTGCTTCAAAACATATGGCAGATCATCTGGAAGTTGCAGGTGTAACTCGTATAACTTCCGCAGGAAAACATCACGAGTATCGCGAGCGCTTATTGCCGGCGTATGTGGTGAGTTATAAAGGCGACGATGCGATTAAAGCTTACATTTCTACAAATGATGGGACGTTTCAAACCGTGCGACATCGCGACTGGCGTTGGTTTGACTTTCTCTGGATGACGCACACCATGGATTATGAAAGTCGTGATGATATTAATAATTGGCTTTTGCGCGCATTTTCAGTTTTGGGATTGATAACCGTTTTGAGCGGATTTGTGCTTTGGTATATTAGTTCGCCAACTTTAAGAAAGCTGAAGAAAAAGCGAAAATAGATTTAAACTTTTTTGATGATGAATAAATCAATTGTATACATAGTATTGGCTGCGATCGTAGGTCTGGGATTGGGATATGTCTTATTCAATGCTGCGGAAGAACAACAGGATACGGCTGAAGAATCCCATAATCATGAGAATGCCTCTCAAATGTGGACCTGCTCAATGCATCCACAAATTATGCGTGAAGAACCCGGTGATTGCCCTATTTGCGGGATGGATCTAATTCCTGCAGAAAGTAGTAGCGACGGACTTACCGTAAACCAGTTTAAAATGACTGAAAATGCCCTGGCGCTGGCCAATATTCAAACTACAGTGGTTGGGAATAGTAATGCCGCTTCAGAGGCGCTTACGTTGTCGGGTAAAATAGCCGTGAACGAAGACGAGACTGCTACACAACCGGCACACTTTGACGGTCGGGTAGAACGTTTGATGGTTTCTTCCGTAGGGCAAGAAGTGCGCAAAGGGCAAGAAGTTGCGACTATTTATTCGCCAGAATTGGTAGCGGCTCAGCAAGAATTGTTTACCGCAGCAAAGCTGAAAGGTTCTCAGCCAAAATTGTATGCAGCGGTGCGTAATAAGTTTAAAAACTGGATGATCTCTGATGCACTTTTAGACCAAATTGAAGAGACTGGAAAAACGGTAACACGATTTCCTATTTATGCAAGCTTTTCTGGAGTGGTAAGTGAAATTTCGGTTAATGAAGGTGCGCACGTGATGGATGGAAACCCCATTTTTAAAGTAGCCGACCTGAGCACTGTTTGGGCCGAATTTGATGCTTATGAAAGCCAGATCAATCAGCTTAAAAAGGGACAAAGCATACGCATTAGCAGCAATGCGTATCCCAACAAAATATTTGATGCGGAAATCTCATTTATAGATCCCGTTTTAAATACCCAAACGCGTACGGTAACCGTGCGTGCAACTTTGAATAATGCTGAAGACCTATTAAAACCCGGAATGTTTGTAGAAGCAAAAGTAACGGGTGTGTCTAAGGAGAATTCAGGCTTAATGGTTCCTGCTTCTGCGGTGATGTGGACGGGCGAGCGCTCGCTGGTCTATGTAAAGCCTAATGCAAATACATCTGTTTTTGAAATGCGAGAGGTCACCTTGGGCGAGAAAATAGGTGATAGTTATAGCATTGTTTCCGGATTAAACAACGGAGAAGAAATCGTCACCAACGGAACCTTTACCGTAGATGCAGCTGCACAATTGAGCGGAAAAAAATCAATGATGAATGCGACTTCAGAAACTACATCTGATGAAGCAACGGTTGCTATGAAAATGCAGTTGTCTACAGATTTTCAAAACCAACTTAAAGATGCATTAGAAGTATATATGGTTTTGAAAGATGCTTTTGTGGCCTCAGAAGTTGAACAAATTAGTAGTGCAGCAGCAGACTTAAAAGATAAGCTTCAGGCTATACCAACTGAAGCATTAGAAGGAATGGTAAAATCACATTTTGAGATGATTCAACGAAAGCTTGAGGCGATTTCGGCATCAGATACTTTAGAAGAACAGCGTGCAGCTTTTGTTATTTTGAATGAAAATATGGCTGTTTTGGTGAATAATATTTCAGGAATTGCACCTGATCTGTATTTGCAACGTTGCCCAATGGCAAATAACAGTAAGGGTGCGGTCTGGTTGAGTTCTTCTTCAGAAATACGTAATCCTTATTACGGAGATGCGATGCTCACCTGTGGAAGTGTGATAGATACTTTAGGTTTGTAAATTTATTGGCACCGCCAAAGGGTTTAATGCTCCGAGGCCTGCCTTTGTCGGCAGACAGGCTTGCCTCGAAATTGAAAATTCTTTTCCAAGAAATGCCTCATGGGCCTGCCTTTGTCGGCAGACAGGCTTGCCCTGAGGTAGTTTACTAAGAACATCAGTGTAAGAGCTTTAGCCTGCTTAAGTACGGTTGAAACAAGCTTTAGTATTTTGATTTTTAGTGGTTTAAAACGAATGAAGATGCATTGACTTTTGTAATAACAAAATATAAAATGCTTTGAATTACGAAATAAGATTGTATTTTACCCGCATTAGGATAGAAAGAACGATTTAGAGAATCAAAAATATACAGCAAACCCCAACTGCAACGCAAACTATGACAACATACAGTGTAATTACAGGAACAGGAATTTATTTACCTAAGAAAAAGGTGAGCAACAGCGATTTCTTAGACTTTGAGTTTTATGAATCAAATGGTAAACCCATCTCCAAAGACAACCAATATGTGGTTGACAAGTTTCAAGAAATTACCACGATCGAAGAGCGTCGTTATGTCGCTGATGATTTGGTAGCTTCAGATATCGCTTATTTTGCGGCTAAAGAAGCTATCGCAGATGCCCAATTAGATGCTGAGACTTTAGACTATATTATTGTCGCGCACAACTTTGGAGATGTAAAGCATGGTTCAAACCGAAGTGATATGGTACCTGCACTTGCCGCGCGTGTAAAACACAAACTGAAAATTAAGAATCCGGAGTGTGTCGCCTACGACGTACCCTTCGGATGTCCGGGATGGTTGCAAGGGATGATTCAGGCTGATTATTATATCAAATCTGGAGATGCCAAAAAGATCCTCGTAATTGGTACAGAAACGCTTTCTCGGGTTATTGATATACACGACCGTGATAGTATGATTTATGCAGATGGGGCCGGTGCGACAATTTTAGAAAGCAGGGAACAGGATACCAGAACCGGAATTCTAGCTCATAAAACGCGTTCAGACACCTATCGCTATGCAGAAATGCTCACGATGGGCTGCTCGTATAACATCACTGAAGAGAATAAAAAAGATCTTTATCTCAAAATGAATGGGCGCAGGCTATACCAATATGCGCTAGAAACAGTACCGCTTTCTATTAAGGCTTGCATTGATAAAGCGGGAGTTGACATAAGCGATGTAAAAAAGATTTTGATTCATCAGGCTAATGGTAAGATGGATGACGCCATCGTAGACCGCTTGTACAAGTTGTATGGTTATGAAGAAGCACCTGATGATGTTATGCCTATGATCATTTCGTGGCTAGGAAATTCATCGGTAGCTACAGTTCCTACCTTGTTAGACCTAATTTTGAAGAATAAGGTAGCAGACCATAAAATTGAAGAAGGTGATCTGGTAATTTTTGCTTCGGTAGGAGCAGGGATGAATATTAATGCTGCGGTTTACCAGTTCTAAACACTTTTAGCTGGGATTGCTTTACTTCAATAGTAAGAATAATAAAACCTTAAAAACTCTTTTAGAGCTTTTTAAGGTTTTTTATTTAGAATGCAAAGACATGTTCTATAATTTTCAATAATAATTGTCTTAATAAAATCTTAAACCTTAACAGTTGATTGTGATAATAAGGTTAAAAATCTTATTTTTGAGATTGTCGGTTGAGTTGTATTATTTTTAATAATAATACCTTTACTGATTTTTTTTCTAACCCTTAATTAAACTGTGTGACTACAAACTCAAAGACTAACAAAGCCACTCATGTCATTGTAGGAATCGGAGCAAGTGCCGGTGGTCTCCAAGCTCTTAACGATTTTTTTGATAATGTTCCTACGGCGTCTTTGTATAGTTATATCGTAGTTCAACATCTTTCTCCTGATCATAAAAGCCTTATGGCTGAGCTTCTTAGGAAAAACACCAAAATCCCTATCGAGGTAATTGAAAATGGAGGAGAGATCAAAGCAAATTGTATTTACCTCATTCCACCTACAAACAATCTGGTGATCGAAGACGGTAAGTTTAAACTTCTTGAGAAGCCTAAGGATAAAACGCTTAACCTCCCCATAGATTTGTTTTTTGAGTCCCTTGCTAATCACGGTAAAGAACATTGCGCAGGTATCATTCTAAGCGGTACGGGTAGCGATGGATCGAGAGGTATTCGTGCAATAAAAGAAAAAGGAGGCGTGGTTATGGTACAGCAGCCCGATCAGGCGAAGTTTGACGGGATGCCGCGTAATGCCATAAAAACGGGACTGGCAGACTATATTGTTCCTGTAGAGCGTATAAGCGATGAATTGTCTAATTATTTTGAAGCGCAGAGCAGTATAGGTTTTGATGCCGAATTATATCAGTATGATGAGCAATTGTTAAAAGACATTTTAACGGTTTTAAAAACAAATACGGCGCTTGATTTTAGTTTATACAAGCGTCCAACGTTGTTAAGACGCATCGGAAGGAGAGTGCGTGTTTTAAAATTAGACTCGCTTGAAGGATATTATGAGTATTTAAAAGCACACAAAGAGGAGGTTCAAATTCTTTATAAGGAGTTTTTAATTGGGGTGACCAAATTTTTTAGGGACTTTAAAGTTTGGGAACTTTTGCAAAGTGAGGTCATTTCAGAAATTATCGCTTCAAAAGATGATGGAGATATCATTAAAATTTGGGATGTAGGTTGCAGCACAGGTGAAGAGCCTTATTCGCTGGGGATTTTATTTTTAGATGAAATAGAAAAGCAGAAAAAAGACATTTCACTTAAGATCTTTGCAACAGATATTTCACAAGACCACTTGGATATTGCGGGAAGAGGTACCTATTCTGAAAATGTTTTGAGTGACCTGTCTTCTGAACGTTTGCGTAAATATTTTAGAAAGCAGTCAGAGAATTTTATCGTTAAAGATAATTTGCGCAAGTGCATCATTTTTTCAAACCACGACATTACTAACGATCCACCGTTCAAAAATATGGATATGGTGATGTGTCGTAATCTATTGATCTATCTTCAAAACGATGTACAATCTAAGGTAATTCATTTACTTCATTATGCGCTGAAGCAAGACGGGATCTTAACCTTGGGCTCTAGTGAATCTTTAGGAGTGCATAAAGATAATTTTGAAGAGGTCAATCGCAAATGGAATATTTACCGAAATATAGAAAGTTCTGAGCGTTTAAAAACCGAAATATTGAATTCTACGGCAGAACGTCAAACGTTTAAACGTCACGAAAACGGAATGAAAAACGGAAACGTGCAAAATTACAGCAACACGCAACGCCTGAAAGAAGAGATCAGTAAGGCGATCATTCAGCAGTATGGGGCTGCAAGTGTGTATATTGATGAGAACTTCCAGATTTTGGAAGCTATGGGCGCTTTTAAAAAATATGCCCAGTTGCCAGAGGAAGGCTTCACCACAAATCTTATGGAAATGCTTCCTAAAGAGTTGGTAGGCCCCATTAAAAATACCGTTAATAAAGCCAGACGCAAACGCAGTCAAATTCTGTATAAAGATGTTGAGGTTTTTAACGATGCAGAAGAGTTGCAGTCGCGACTTGATGTTTTGATTAAACCCATTAAAAATGGTACTACCGAAGGGGATTACCATTTTATTGTAACGCTCATTGAGCAAAATAAAGAAAACAACAGAGCGCTTATTGTAGAGCGTGCAGATATACATAAATCCTCTCAGGAACGTATTAAAGATCTTGAAGAAGAGCTTAAAGAAACGCAGTACGAACTGAGCAATGCCCTTGAAGAGGCAGAAACCAGTAATGAAGAATTACAGGCTTCTAATGAAGAATTACTTGCCTCAAACGAAGAGTTGCAAAGTACCAATGAAGAGTTGCAAAGTGTAAATGAGGAGTTGCATACCGTAAATGCAGAGCATATCGAAAAGATGGAAGATCTTGCAATGCTCAATGCAGATATGGATAACTTGCTTGACAGCACTCGTATAGGGACGGTATTCTTAGACCGTAATTTGATCATTAGGAAATTCACGCCTGCGATTCGAGAGCATTTTCATCTGGTAAAGCAAGATATTGGCAGATCGATCGAGAACTTCGTAGCCAATTTTGGTATTCGTAAACGCAAAACAATTGTAGACAATTCAAGAACTGTGATGGAAACCGGGCAGGTTTTTGAAAAACGCATTAAAAGTAAATCAGGGCGCTATTTCTTGCAGCGCATCTCGCCCTTTCATACTTCACAAGATACGATAGATGGTGTGGTGATCACATTTATTGATATTCATAAAGTAGAGCAATCGCAAGAGCGCCTACGTAGAAGTGAAGAGAAATTTAAAGCCTTTTATGAAGATGATCCGGTGATGCACGTTACGATCAATTCGCATACTGGTCTGATCTCTGAGTGCAATAAGCTTTTCGTAGAGACTTTGGGCTTCAAAGAGAAAAATGAAATTATTGGTAAATCTATCTTTGAGTTTTATCCGAAGCGTACGAAGGTTAAAGCAATTGCTTTGTTAGACGAACTCGAAAAATCGGGTAGTATCGCCAATGAAGAATTGATGTTGGAATGTGTTGATGGAGATAAAGTAGATGTATTGTTTAATGCAGAGTTGATGACCACAACTTCTGCGAAAGATACCACCCAATGGCGCTGCACGCTTATGGAGATCACCGATCTTAAAAATGCGCAACAGGAGTTGCAACGTCAAAAAGACGATTTGGAGCGTATCAATACAGATCTGGAGCAGTTCGTTTCTATTTGTTCACACGATTTACAGGAGCCGCTATCAACCATACGTTTCAGCAGTGATTTTCTTTCGAAGAAATTCAGCAGTGAGTTGAGCGAAAAAGGAAAGGAATATCTAGGGTATATCCACGAAGCCTCCGGTAGAATGGCAGAGCAGATCAAAGCGCTGTTAGAACATAGTCGAATAGGTGAAGACCTTAAGAAAACCAAAGTTGATGTAGGAGAGTTGCTCGAGGTGGTAAAATATGATTTAAACCGAAGCATTCGTGAGGCTAATGCAACTGTTACGGTAAGCAAAATGCCACAATTGATGGCCTATGAGACCGAATTGCGTTTGTTGTTTCAGAATTTGATCAGTAATGCTTTAAAATATCGAAAGAAAGATACCAATCCTAGTATTCGAATTTCAACATTTGCTGATGAAGAGTATCAAACATTTGCAATTGCAGACAACGGGATCGGGATCAAAGAAGATGATCTAGAGGCGATCTTCAAGATTTTTGGTCGCGTTCCTACCGAAGAGAAATATGAAGGTACCGGAGTTGGACTGGCGCATTGTAAAAAGATCGTGAAACTACACGAAGGGAAAATTTGGGTAGACTCTGAGTTTGGTCAAGGGAGTACGTTCTATTTTAAAATTAAACGCTAATTCATGACGCAAGGCCCTAAGTCCTTATATCCAAAAGAAGTATCTCTTACAAATTGCGATAAAGAACCTATACATATTCTTGGTAAAATACAACATCACGGTTTTTTAGTAGCCTGTGATGCTTCAAATCATACCATTACCTATTGCAGTGATAATATCTCAGCACTTTTTGATAAATCTGCTGAAGATATACTCGGAAGTTCGTTGAGCGACTTGCTTTCTGAGACGATCACTCAAGATGTTTTAAAAACCACTTCAGGAAAAAAATCTATATCCATTCAGCTAAAACTGAAGGATGAGGTATATGTTTTGCTTTCTCATATTAATGAGGGGAATTTGGTTTTAGAGTTTGAGCCACTGCAAGATTCCGGAGATCCATATAATTACCAAAATCAACTTTCAGAAATTGTAGCTCAGCTTAATGCTGCTACTGATGAGCAAGAGATGTGTGATGTAACCGCAACCTTGATCAAAGAGTTTTTTGGTTATGATCGGGTGATGATCTATCGTTTTGATGAAAACTGGGATGGGATCGTGGTTTCAGAAGCACGAGCGTCTAATCTGGAAGAATGGTTAGGATTGAGGTATCCCGCATCTGACATTCCGCAGCAGGCGCGCAAATTATTTTTAAGACAAGGCGTGCGCATCATTGCCGATGTGAAAAGCGAACCGGTGGCGATACAGGCCTTTGGAGGGAAAGAGCAAGACAATCCTATCGATTTATCAATAAGTGAAACCAGAGCTTCTTCACCAATTCATATTGAATATTTAGAAAATATGAAGGTTGGGGCTTCGCTTACGGCTGCGATTATTTCTAAAGGAACGTTGTGGGGTTTGATCGCCTGTCATCACTACAGTCCCAAGTTTGTAAACTATTACCAGCGCCAATCCTGCAAATTCATTACACAAGTTTTTTCAAGTCAGTTGGTGTTGATGGAGTCGAATACTTGGCTTAAAAAGATCAACAAAGCTGCTAACTTACGCAGCAAGCTTATTGAGAAAATTACCAAAGACTGGGATATACACAAGGGATTGACGCAAGGTGAAGCAACGATGCTTTCGCTTACAGAAGCAGCCGGAGCTGCAGTGTTCATTGACGGGAAACTTAAACGTGTAGGAGTAACCCCAAAAAAGAAAGAGATCAAGGCGCTTATCGCAGCATTACAAGAGCGTGCTACAGATGATTTTGTGACCACGCAACTGGTTGAAGAACTACCAGAAATGACCGCTTTGCAGGAAAAAGCTTCCGGAGTTTTATGTTTGTTCTTATCAAATACCAAAAAGGATGCTTTGCTTTGGTTTAAGCCGGAAAAGGTAAAAACGGTAACCTGGGCAGGAAATCCTGATAAAAAGGTTTTGGTAGATAAAGATGAGCGACTTACGCCTAGAAAATCTTTTGAAGCTTGGTCTGTACAGCAAGAAGGTAAATCGGCGCCCTGGCAAGAATATGAGATTACCGCTGCCGAAGCGCTAAAGCAAGATATATCAGAGATCATTCTCGAGAAGTATGATGAAATAAAAGAGCTTCATAACCTGCTTAAAGTAGCCTATGAAGATCTGGAAACCTTCAGTTATAGTGTTGCGCACGATTTGCGAGCGCCGTTGCGCGGAGTTGATGGTTTTGCGCAGATCATCAAGGAAGATTATTTTGACCATCTCGATGAGTTCGGTCAGTCTTCCATAGAAACTATTATCGATTCTGCTACGCAAATGAACCGACTCATAGATGATATTCTGGCATTTTCGATGGTTTCTCAGGCTGCGATGCATAAAGATTCATTTTCTATGAACAAGGTCGTAGCTGATGTGCTTAAACTGCTCGCGGTTAAACAAGAGTATCCGGCGATCAAGATCAAGGTTCAGGAAGAAATGCCTAAGGCCTATGGAGATCAAAAAATGGTTGCGCAGGTCGTTCAAAACTTGCTTACTAACGCTTTGAAATATACCCAAGATGCTGAAAATCCATCGGTCGAAATCGGGTATACGCAAGAAGACGGTAAAGGCTATTATTTTGTAAAAGATAATGGGATTGGTTTTGACCAAATACACGAAAAACGCATTTTCAAATTATTCAATCGTCTCGTGAGTGATGCCTATGAAGGTTCGGGAATTGGATTAACTATTGCCAAGCGTATTGTGAAGAAGCATAACGGGAGCATTAAAGTAAAAAGTGAAGTAGGAGTAGGAAGCACTTTTTTGTTTAATTTGGAATCTTAAATCGAGAGCTGTGAACAGTGATTACATTTTATCAATAGAAGATAATAACACCGATATTGTCTTGATGAACAGGATCTTTAAAAAAAGTATTCCTGAATTTGCCATTAAACATATCACAGACGGCCAGGAGGCGATGGCTTATGTAGAGTCTGAAACCTTTAGGAGTCACCTTCCCAAATTGATTTTGTTAGATATAAAAGTCCCAAAATTAAACGGACTAGAGATATTAAAAAGATTTAGAAAAAAAGAAGAATTTCAAGCTATACCGGTTGTGATGATGAGTTCTTCTGATAGAAAAGATGAGATAGAAAAAGCCTACGAATTAGGGGCTAACAGTTTTATGGAGAAACCCCGAACGTACCCCGAATTGTCCAAAGCATTACCTGCTTTAATTAATTATTGGATTGTTTATAACAAATAAGATGATCAAAGAAGAATTAAAAATATTAATGGTTGAAGATAACCCGGCCGATGTTACCCTGATCAGGCGGGAGATCTCTAAAGTTGCCGAAAATGCCGAGGTGACCGTATGTAATAATGTTACAGACTTCAGGTTGAATCTTATTAAGAATCCGCCAGATTTGATCATTTCAGATTATAATTTACCTACAAGTTCAGGGCTCGAGATTTTGGAGGTAGCGCAACGCTTGACACCTTCAGTAACCTTTTTGTTTATTACAGGAACGATCAACGACGAGGAACTCGCGGCAGACACTA
Source organism: Leeuwenhoekiella blandensis MED217 (assembly GCF_000152985.1). Taxonomy (GTDB): domain Bacteria; phylum Bacteroidota; class Bacteroidia; order Flavobacteriales; family Flavobacteriaceae; genus Leeuwenhoekiella; species Leeuwenhoekiella blandensis. The sequence continues at coordinate 1,632,078 of NZ_CH672395.1, forward strand.
TTTTGAATGGTGCTTCGGGTTATATGCTGAAGAAAAACATAAGCAAATTACATCAGCGTTTGGAGCCGTATTTGAATGCGATTTCAAAAAATGGTCCGATGATGCATCCGGTGCGTAAGAAAATCGTAGAGAGTAAAAAACTGGTACGAGACATTGAAGTATTTCTAGAGAATTTTTCCAGAGAAAATATGTCACATCGCGAGGGAATGCTCAAAATTCAAGAAGACCTTAAACGCCTTAAATAAGGATATGATTTTAAAACACTTAAAGAAGCAGACCGAGACCCTACACAAGAAGACTGAAGAAGATAATCTTGCTAAATACATTTTAGATCACAGTATTGATAAGGAAACCTATAAAAGGCTGCTTCAACAAAATTACCTGGCTTACGCAAGAATCGATGCGTTGTTGGCCTCAAATAGCTCTACTTTAACTGCGGAATTAAAACCTTTTGCAGATAAAGCTAAAAGCAATGCATTAGCTGAAGATCTAAAAAGACTTAATGCTGAAATTCCACAAGTTGATCCAGTAAAAGATTCCTATTCTGCTGCGTTTCTTTTAGGATTGATTTATGTAGTTGAAGGTTCAATGATGGGCGGTTTGCTCATTAGGAAGAATCTCGAAGCCTGTACGCATTTAGAAGACATTGAACAGCATCATTTCTTTGGGAAATCAGCACCTGAAGTAATGCAGCGTTGGAAAGCTTTTACTCAAGCGGTTGAATCACAGACCTATACCAAAGAAGAGCAACAGCAAGCTGTAGATGGAGCGCATACAGCTTTCAACATTTTTAAAGATTCGTACAGCTACGCTTAGATTTTTTCACACTCCAGCATAACAGTGGTGCTATCTTCAAGCGTTGTGAAGAAGAGGTATAAATCACCGCCGCTTTTTACTTTGAATTTGGCTCGTAAACTAGCTACAGATTCTTTAAAATTCCGTGTGGTGATGTTGGCTTTTTTTCTTTTTAAGAATTTAGCAATGCTCTTTTTTGAATACGGATGAACCGCATTGATTTTAAAATGCCTGCCCGGAAATTGGATTGCTTCAGTTGAAGTATACAAATGGGTGTTGGGTGCTAACTTATCAAGCTTATAATGTGATGAGATCCAATTAAAGCAACCTAGTTTTAGCAGTGCCGCGTTGGGTTCGTATAAATAGTTTGAAGGTGAGTCGTAGGTCGCTTCGGCGGTTTGCAAATCGAAGCCTTCAATTGAAACCGGAAGATCAAACGCACTAGTTAAGTTTACAGCGATCAATTCAATATCCGGTTGTGTTTCATTAGAAAGCACCCAAAGCAATTCTTTAACTTCGTTTTTTACCGCTACGCAGTGAATTTGAATTACATTTTTCAGTTCGCGCAGACCTGCAGCAATATCTAGCAACGGACTGGTCTTAATCACAAGATGCTTGGCCTTATCTAATAGGAAATCAAGATGCTCCGGAATATTCGGTTCGCAATCCTTCAGCATAAAAACTTTTCCTTTATCCTCATTCCTTCGCGAAGGATCACAATAGATCAAATCAAAATTGCCTGCAGTATTTTTAATAAAGTCTATGCTATTGTGATTGATGGTTTTGATGTTTGTAGCACCTAAAACTTCAAAATTGTGTTGAGCGAGTTCACTCAATTCAGCATTCATTTCACAATGTGTGACCTCGTCAAAAACAGTGCTTAGAAAATAGGTGTCAATCCCTAAACCGCCCGTGAGGTCAATAGCACTTGAGCCAGCAAACAAGGATGCTTTATAAAGTGCAGTCTCTTCTGATGAAGTTTGTTCCAGGTTAAGTTTGGGAGGATATAAAATTTCTGGCTTTTGAAACCAAGATGGAAGTTTGCGTTCTGCCTTTTGTAAGCCAATGATTTGTTGCGCTAGTTCTGGAGCGCTTACGTCTTCAAAGGGAGACTTACTCAATAGTATTTTGGAAACATCTGCTTTGTAATGCGCTCTTGTGTAGGTTATAACCTCTTGTTTTAAAAGGGTTTTATTAAGAGTCATACAGGTTTTTTGTAAGCTTTTGAACAATTTTATATTCCGAAAGGAACTCCTTGGCAATTACTTTGATCGCAGTGTACGCAGGAATGGCGACCACCATACCGAATATTCCGAAAATCAGTCCTGCAATTACGATCACTAGGAAAATCTCTAGCGGGTGCGATTTTACGCTACTTCCAAAAATAAGCGGCTGATTGATAAAATTATCGATCAATTGTGCGATGCAGTACCCAATGAACACGTAGATCATTTTGGGTAAAATAACCTCTTGAAAGTCTGCTGTAAAATTACCACTTATAACAAGTAGCATCATAACCACGCCACCCACAACCGGACCAATATACGGAACAACATTAAGCATTGCGCAAAAGAGCGCTATGGCAAAAGCATTGGGTATTTGAAAGCTTACCAGTAAAATAGCATAAATGGTAAACAGGATCATAAGTTGAAGTAAAATCCCTAAAAAGTAGCGCGAAAGCAGTTGTTTGGTTTTGTGAAAAACCCTGCGAAACCGGCGTTCTTCTCCAGTGTTGGCAAACACCAGAAAACTATCTAGAAGTAAATGACTGTCTTTTAATAGAAAAAAGGAAATAAAAATCACTGACAATAAGCCGACAATCAACGAACTGAAGTTCCCCAAAATACTGTTGATGAAGGTAGGGATTACCGAAATGTCAAAGTTTTTGATAAAGTCTGACTGCTTTAAACCTTCAATTAAGGTTACTTGATCAACCCCCATCGCACGGCTGAATTCAACGTTAAGCCGGTTGATGTTGTGTTTTACTTCTTCAAAATTGATCTTGCTTATGTGTTCGCTTTGATCGATCAAAATGGGAATGAATAAGGCTAAAATACCTGAGATCACACAGATCACCATAAGTAATGTGGTGATTGCCGCCGCAACGGCGCCAAACTTACACTGATGCTTTAAAAAGTTCACTACGGGACGACCTATCAAAGAAATGACTGCTGCTATACAGATAAAAATAAGCACCGCTTGTATTTGGTATAAAAACCAAATCACAAATACAATTCCGCCCAAGATTCCCAATGCTCTGAGAATTCCGTAGGCAATAACCTTAGACTTATTTTCCATTATTGGGGTTGTTGATGAGTTGGTAAGCAGCTATTGCTGCGGCCTGACTTACGTTCATACTGCTGTTTTTTCCGCGCATCGGAATGTACGTAATATGATCTAAGATATTCAAAACATCTTCACAAATTCCGTAGCGTTCATGGCCTAAAACTAATGCTATTTTTTTAAATGCGTATTCATTCAGCGAAGCAAGCGGTTTACTCGTTGTGGTGAGCTCGAGTCCTATAAGATGGTAATCTTTTTCTTTAAGCCCATTTAGAGTTGTGATAACATCTGCATCTGGCGAGTAGGGAACCAGCTTTTCACTGGAACGCGCAGTGCGTTTAAGCCGTGTACTTTCAAATTGAATAGTAGTGTTGCAAAAGTAAATATGGGCGATTCCCAAAGCATCTGCCAAGCGAAAAAGGCTACCGGCATTGGCCGGACTATTTATTCCGTCACAAACTAAAACAAAAGGAAAGGTTTCCTTTTTAAAAGGAGTATTCTCGTGAATGAGCTGTTCAGTTTTCAAAGGCATATTTTATGATATTGGCTCCCATTTGTAAGGCGCGTTGTCGCACCTCTGGCGGATCGTTGTGTACGGCTGCACTTTCCCAGCCATCACCCAAATCGCTTTCTAAGGTGTAAAGAATAACCAGGCGTCCTTCGCGAAATAAGCCAAATGCTTGCGGTCTTTTGCCATCGTGCTCGTGTATTTTGGGTAGTCCTTCTTTGAAGGTAAATGCCGTTGAAAAAACAGGATGATCTGCAGGAAGCTCTATGAGTTCTTCTTCTGGAAATAACTTTTTTAATTGCGGACGTAAATATTGATCAATACCATAATTATCATCAATATGTAAAAAACCACCACTGTCTAAGTAGTTACGCATATTCTGAAGCGCTTCATCAGAAAAAAACACATTTCCGTGGCCGGTCATATGTACAAAGGGATACTGCATAATTGCAGGGTCTTTACTGGTAACATTGGCGACTTTGGGTTGGATAGCGGTTTGTATATTGGCATTACAAAATTGCACCAGGTTGGGTAAAGACGTGGGGTTTGCATACCAATCGCCACCGCCTTCATATTGTAAAACGGCGATTTGCTGTGCACTAAGCGAAGTCGCTGTGAATACCAATGTTAATAAAGAAGCAAACCAAAACTTAACCACTTTAGTATAGTTTTTTAAATTGAAGAACGAAATTACTTATTTTCTAGGCAACACCCTATTAATTTAAAACAGCAATATGTGTTTCTCAATCAAATTGAATAGCTGCATATGAGTACATCAAACACAGATTATCTTGCTCAGATAACGCCAATACTGCCCGTAAAAGATGTATTGGAAGGCCTTGAATTCTACATCAAAAAGTTAGGCTTTGAGCTGATTTTTATTGATGAAGAGCGCAATCCACGGTATGCGGGTATTAGACGGAATAACATCGCATTGCATTTGCAGTGGCACGATGCAGCCGAATGGGAACACGATCAAAACCGCCCTATGCTGCGCATTCAAGTACAGGGCATAGAAAATTTATACAAAAAGTATCAGCTTATGGGCGTGTTTCACAACCATACGTCTCTAGAAGAAAAACCCTGGGGCACTTTAGAGTTTGCTTTTTACGATCCATTTAAAAATGGATTGATCTTTTATGCGGAAGCTTAAGATGTTTAGGCTTTCACCTTTTCCTTCAAAGGGATTTGATTTTTGATCAAGTCATCAAAAGTTTCGCGCTCGCGAATGAGGTGTGCTTTTCCGTCAAGGAATAAAACTTCTGCCGGACGATATCGCGAATTGTAATTGCTGGCCATACTGAAGCAATAGGCGCCTGAATTGCTAAAAGCAAGAATATCACCTTCAGCGATCTCTGCAATTCTTCGGTTTGTAGCAAATGTATCGGTCTCACAAATATATCCTACAACCGAGTAAAAGCGTTCGCGGCCTTTCGGGTTGCTTATATTGGTGATCTCGTGACGGCTTCCGTAGAACATAGGACGAATGAGGTGGTTAAAGCCACTATCTACCTGCGCAAAAACAGTTGAAGTCGTTTGTTTGATCACATTGACTTGTACAAGGAATTTTCCTGCTTCACTCACAAGGAACTTTCCGGGTTCAAAAACAAGCGTTAGCGGCTTGCCGTAGTTTTTTTCAAAGGCATTAAAACGCTTACTCAATTTCTCACCAAGCTCTTCGATATTGGTTTCAATATCTCCTTCTTTATAAGGAACTTTAAAACCACTACCAAAGTCTAAAAACTCAAGGTCTTTAAAATCTTTGGCCGTATCAAAAAGAATTTCTGCAGCGTGCAGGAACACGTCAATATCCAGAATATCGCTACCGGTATGCATGTGAATTCCGTTGATATTCATTCCGGTATTTTTTACGATACGCAACAAATGCGGAATTTGGTGAATACTAATACCAAATTTACTATCAATATGTCCTACTGAAATGTTGGTGTTTCCACCGGCCATTACATGCGGATTGATACGTACACAAACCGGAGTTTTAGGATGTTTTGTGCCAAATTGCTCCAGGATAGATAGGTTGTCGATATTGATTTGCACGCCCATTTTTGCAACCGCTTCCAGTTCGTCTAAGGAAACCCCATTAGGCGTAAACATAATTTTAGAAGGATCGATTCCGGCCGCAAGGGCAAGGCGCACTTCTTGTATACTAACCGTGTCCATCCCGGCACCAAAACCGTGAATCAACTGAAGCACTGCAAGATTAGACAAGGCCTTAACTGCATAATTGATGCGCAGGTTTTTAACCTTGTTAAAAGCACCGGTAAGACGTTTATATTGCGATTCTATTTTTTCGGCGTCATAAACATACACAGGGCTCCCGTGTTCTTTTGCAATGGCAAGTAAGTTTTGGTTGGTCATAATCAATACACTTTAAGCCTGCAAATCTAGTATAGATAATTTAGTTTAAAGCAGGCTTCGGTCAAAAAATATAGCGAGATGTACATTTTAAAGCTAAAAAAAGCATTGGATTTTAGTTAGTCTTTTTAATAGGCTACGCAAAGGTTTTAAAAATGCAGTATTGAAAGCAGAAATCAAAAGTAAATTGCTAGCAGGGTTTGCGCTAAATACTTATTTTTGCTCTGCAAATTTCAAATATATAGAAACGCCTGATTATGAATCTACACGAATATCAAGGAAAAGAAATACTTAGCAGTTTTGGAGTGCGTATACAGCGCGGTAAAGTAGCAACTACTGCTGCAGAGGCAGTTGAGGCTGCAAAAAAACTTACAGAAGAAACCGGTACGGGATGGCACGTGATAAAAGCGCAAGTTCACGCCGGAGGTAGAGGAAAAGGCGGTGGAGTAAAACTGGCTAAAAACCTTCAGGAGGTTGAACAAATTGCAGGAGAGATCATCGGGATGAACCTGGTAACTCCACAAACTTCAGCAGAAGGAAAAAAAGTACACCAAGTGCTTGTTGCTGAAGACGTTTATTACCCAGGAGATAGCGAGCCGGAGGAATACTATATGTCTGTTTTATTAAACAGAGCTACCGGAAAGAATATGATTATGTATTCTACCGAAGGTGGAATGGATATCGAGGAAGTTGCTGAGAAAACTCCACATTTAATTTTTACTGAAGAAATTGACCCTGCAACAGGATTGTTAGGCTTTCAAGCAAGACGTATCGCATTTAACCTAGGTTTAAGCGGGACTGCCTTTAAAGAAATGACCAAGTTTGTTGCGGCATTATATAAAGCCTATTCAGAATCTGATTCTTCATTATTTGAGATCAATCCTGTGCTTAAGACCAGCGATGATAAAATCATGGCTGTAGATGCTAAAGTGTCTTTAGATGATAACGCATTATACCGTCACAAAGATTACGCAGCAATGCGTGATAAGCGTGAAGAAAACCCAGTAGAGGTTGAAGCAAAAGAAGTAGGGCTTAATTATGTTGACCTTGATGGTAACGTGGGTTGTATGGTAAACGGTGCCGGACTTGCAATGGCAACTATGGATCTTATCAAGCAAGCGGGTGGTGAGCCGGCTAACTTCTTAGACGTTGGAGGTACAGCGGATGCAGAACGTGTAGAAACTGCATTTAACTTAATTCTTAAAGATCCTAACGTAAAAGCGATTCTTGTAAATATCTTTGGTGGTATTGTACGTTGTGATCGTGTTGCACAAGGTATTGTTGATGCTTATAAAAACATGGGAACAATCAATGTACCTATTATCGTAAGACTTCAAGGAACCAATGCTGATATCGCAAAAGAATTGATAGACAATAGTGGTCTTGATGTTCAAAGTGCTATTCAGTTTAAGGAAGCTGCAGATAAAGTACAGCAAGTATTAGCATAAGCGCTAAATAAAATACTTCCGATTCATCGGAATTTTAAGCCTCAGTCAGTTGACTGAGGCTTTTTTATTGGACCTATATATTGAAATGCCATTGTTCCGATAACTACTGGTATATTCCGAATCTAAAAATTTGGTGTTAACCTATAACGTTTGAACATGGGGCGCGATAGTTTATTTATAGAGAGCTTGTAGTAGTTGTAAGTGATTGTAATTCAGAAGAATGTATTTAGCTTAATGGATTTAGTTTTGGTTCTAACTCTTTGGTTTTCAGCTATTAGCTTCGTTAATAATCTGTTAAAAACAAGGTTAAGGTGTAACTGTTTGAGGTTTGAGCCGTCTTTTTAGTACATCATTCAAAAATCAAACATTATGAAAACTTTTAAAACAATGGTACTTGCAGTTGCGATCATCTGCGGTACAGCGTTAAACGCAAACACCACTGAACCAACCGAGCCAAGCTCAAAAACTACAAGCGCAGCTGTAAAGCGTGCAATGAATGTAGAACTGGCAAATCTTTTAGCAGAGCCTAACTTTAATGTGGAGCAAACCACATCGGTTAAAGTATCTTTTACTGTGAATAGCGACAACGAAGTAGTTGTGCTAAACGTAGACTCAAAAGATGCCTCTATTGAAAAGTATATTCAGGGGCGTTTGAACTACAAAAAGCTTGATTCTAAAGCTTTAGTGGGACAAACTTATCACGTACCTGTAAAATTAGAGAGTACGTTATAAATGCAGTTTTTAGTTAGTAGAAAGAGCCCGGCTGAAAAGTCGGGCTTTTTTTAGGTCTTATAATTATTTAAAATGCCATTTTGGCGTTTGAACTTCAATAAAAACAGACAAAAAGTCGGTTAAATTCTAGTGGTATCCAATTTGCTATTAATTGAGTGTAATAATTAATAACAACAAAATTTTTGAGATATGAGCTTAGTTAAAAGAACAAACGAAAACTGGTTACCATCCATTTTTGATGACATGTTTAAGACCGATTGGCTGGGGGGAACAACCAATGTTAACAGTATAGGCGTGAGCATTCCAGCAGTAAACATTATTGAGAAAGATAGTGGATTTGAAGTAGCAGTTGCTGCTCCGGGTAAAACCAAAGAAGATTTTAATATTGAGTTAGATAATGATGTGCTCACCATTTCTGCTCAAGAGCAAAAAGAAGCTGAGACTAAAGAAGAAGGAAGATTCACTAGACGCGAGTTTAGCTATAGCACTTTTAAACGTGCCTTTAGTTTACCAGATACGGTGAACAGTGCAAAGATTGAAGCTAGCTATGAGAATGGGGTGCTCAATATAGTAATCCCAAAAAAGGAGGAAGCAAAGGTTCAGGCAAAACGCTTGATCGAGATCTCCTAAATGTTAAGTAAGTAAGTTTTTTTGGTTAGTGAAGAGTCCCGGGTCATTGAATTGATCCGGGATTTTTTTATTGGCATCGCGAAAGTTTTATTGCGCAGGTTTTGCAAGAGGTAGTTTCTCTTCGATCATTTTCTTGGATGAAATGTATTCAAAACATCTGCCAGATGGGAACGGTCGACATGCATATACACTTCGGTAGTAGTAATGCTTTCGTGTCCCAACATTTGTTGTATAGCTCTTAAATCGGCTCCATTTTGAAGCAAATGTGTCGCGAAAGAATGTCTAAACGTATGCGGACTGATCTTCTTTTTAATTCCGGCCTTTTGGGTATGTTGTTTAACCAAGGTAAAGATCATCGCCCGGGTAAGCTGCGCGCCGCGACGATTGAGGAATAGAATGTTTTTAAATTCGGGTTTAGGAGCCTCGTGAATGCGAATTTGATCCCGATAAATCTCAATATATTTTTGGGTGATGGGAGCAATGGGCACAAAGCGTTGCTTGTCTCCTTTACCGGTAACCAAAATATATCCTTCATCAAAAAACAAATCAGAAAGTTTAAGATTCAAAACTTCAGAGACCCGAAGACCACAACCGTATAAGGTTTCTAGTATGGCGCGATTACGTTCGCCTTGCGGCCTGCTCAGATCAACCGCATCAATGATACGATTCACTTCATCTTCAGAAAGCGTATCGGGAAGTTTTCTGCCAACTTTCGGGGCTTCAATGAGATCGGTGGGATTGTCTTTGCGATAATCTTCAAAAACCAAATACTCAAAATATCCTTTTAAGCCTGAAATAAGTCGGGCCTGCGATGAGGCAGTGAGTTCTTTTGCGTAGGTATATATAAAATCTTGCAGTTGTTCTTTAGTAATTGAAATGGGTGAAGCTTCAACCGAATGTTCATCGATCCACTTGATGAGCTTGCTGATGTCTAGGCCATAATTTACAACTGTGTTCTCAGAAAGACCACGTTCTATCTTTAAGAATAATTTATAGTCTATTAACGAATTTTGCCAATTCACAAATGAAATGCAGGTTTTTTAGGAATCTTTTAAAAATAGTTTATCAAAGCCTTAATAGTTTCGTGTAGCTAACCCTCCTAGCTTTGTCTCAAATCTAAATATAAAAATTATGAAAAAGTTATTTTTAATAGCCAGTTTTATTGTTTTAGGAACTACTGCAACTCAAGCCCAAGATTATTGGAATTTTGGTATCAAGGGTGGTGCTAATTTTGCAACTATTGCAAATGAAGATGGAGAAAATCCTGACGGAAGAACAAGTTTTAATGTAGGTGCAATGGTCGAAATCCCGGTTTCTGATAAATTCTCTATTCAGCCAGAGGTCTTGTATTCTGCACAGGGAGCCACTCTAGCATCTTTTGATGAAGACAACACGTTTGATGTTGATGATAATGTAGAATATCAATTAGATTACATACAAGTACCGGTACTTGCTAAGATCTATTTAGTTGAAGGATTGAGTGTACAAGTAGGTCCGTCTTTTAATTTCTTAGCCAATGAAGAAATCGACTTTGACCCAACAAGCGATAGCGGAGACATTGATATCGAAGATGGAGCAAACGGATTTGAATTTGGTGGGGCAGTAGGTCTTGAATACAAGTTCGCTAACGGATTTTTGATCCAGGGACGTTACACAAGAGGATTCTCTGAAATTTACGATAACGCAGATGGAAGAAACTCCGTAGTACAAGCAGGAATTGGTTTTATGTTTTAAACAGCCTAACCGCAAACGAATACTAGAAAGCACCTTTTTAAGGTGCTTTTTTTATTAGCACCGCCAAGGGTTTAATACTACGAGGCTTGCTTCGAAATTGAAAATTCGTTTCCAAGCAATGCCTCATGGACTTGCCTGAAGTTGTTTATTTTATCTTTTCTAGAATTATCCCCCAATTATCTTCACGATTACAGTATTAACATTATTTAAGAAAGTAGAAAAAAAGTTACTTCTAATACAATAAAATTAAAGTACTTCTATTTCAACTTTATACGAATAGATTTTAGGATGATTCCAAACTGAGTTTTTACTAAAAATCAGAAAATCAAGAAGTTTCGTAAAGGCGAGTTGTTGGCAATATTTTAGAGAAAGCTTAGAGAATCATTAATACTTGTGAAGCCTTGCAGCATCTAGCTTTGTTCAAAATTTAAACAACAAATTATTCTTATGAAAAAGCTATTTTTAATTGCGAGTTTTATGGTTTTGGGTGGTGCAGCTGCTCAAGCTCAGGATGCGTTTCACTTCGGCGCAAAAGGTGGTGTAAACTTTGCTAATCTTGCCGGAGACGATGCTGCCGATCAGGAAAGCAGAACGAGTTTTTATGCAGGTCTTGTTGCTGAGTTACCGGTTTCAGAAATGTTCTCTATTCAACCAGAGGTGATTTATTCAGCACAAGGTTCTACCATTGCAGCTATTGACGAAGACAACACCTTTGACGTTGACGATAATATCGAGTATCAATTAGATTATATTCAAGTGCCGTTATTGGCAAAAATCTATCTTGCTGATGGTTTGAGCATTCAGGCAGGTCCCTCGTTTAACTTCTTGGTAAGTGAAGAGATCGATTTTCAACCTACTTCTTCTTCGGGAGATATTGATATCGAGGATGGTGCAAACGACTTTGAGTTTGGTACTGCTGCCGGTTTAGAATATCAGTTTGATAACGGGTTATTCATTCAAGGGCGTTACACCAGAGGGTTCACCAAAGTTTACGACAATGTAAGTGCTTACAACTATGCGATTCAGGCAGGTGTAGGTTTTGTATTCTAAAACAAACTAAACGACCAACCAAAAAGTATAGCCTCGCATGTGCGGGGCTTTTTTTATAGGCGATTTTTAAATTACCTTTACGCAACAATCAAATGAAAATGGCTCAAGAACTCAAAATACTTGTTATCAATGGTCCTAACCTTAACCTGTTAGGCAAACGCGAACCTGATGTTTATGGAAATCAATCTTTTGAAGATTATTTCTCAAAGCTTCAGTTTCAATTTAAGGAGACTGAGCTTTCTTATTTTCAGTCTAATAGCGAAGGAGATCTGATCACCAAAATTCAAGACGCCGATGGTGTTTTTGATGGTATTGTGCTTAATGCTGCCGCATACACGCATACTTCAGTAGGAATTGGTGATGCTATCGCTGCGGTTTCTGTGCCGGTGATCGAGGTGCATATTTCAAATACATTTGCACGCGAAGCCTTCCGTCATCAATCCTATATTTCTAAACACGCTAAAGGAATCATCGTAGGTTTTGGTTTGCAGAGCTACGAATTGGCGATCAAATCTTTTCTATAAGTATTTTGCAAAAGGCCTATTTCAATTGGAGTAGTGGTAAGGATTCTGCGTTGGCTTTGTACACCATTTTAGCCGAAAAGGAATTTGAGATCACTAAACTTGTCACGACTATAAATACGGATGTTGACCGGGTTTCTATGCACGGTTTGCGTGAAGAATTATTAAACCGTCAAGCGGAAGCACTTGGTTTTCCATTAGAAAAAATTTTACTTCACGGCGCCATCTCAATGACCGAATATTCTGAAATCTTGGGTGCAGCAGCCCGAAAGGCAGTTGATGAAGGAAACACACACAGTATTTTTGGGGATATCTTTTTAGAAGATTTAAAAGCATATCGCGATGAGCAGTTGGCTAAAGTCGGACTCAAAGGCGTGTATCCACTTTGGAAGAAGGATACCAAACATTTAATTACTCAATTTATCGATCTGGGCTTTAAGGCGATTACTGTTTGCGTTAATGGAAAGCATCTGGACAAATCATTTGCAGGAAGAATTATAGATCATCAGTTTATAGCCGATTTACCTTCGGAAGTCGATCCTTGCGGAGAAAATGGCGAATTCCACACGTTTGTTTTTGACGGACCTCTTTTTTCTAAGCCTGTAACTTTTGAAATAGGAGAGATCGTGGAGCGCTCGTATAAACCTAAAGCCGATCAAGAAGACAATTGTTTTTCTGAAGATGAAAAACCTTGGGATACCCAATTCTATTTTTGTGATTTGATACCTGTTTAAAGTGACGTAAGGTAGTCTTCAAATTCTTATAAAGAAAAAATCCCTGAAATTGAATTCAATTTCAGGGATTTTACTTTTGTCTAAAGTCTTATAAATGAATTACTTCATCATAAGCTGCAGCAACAGCTTCCATCACCGCTTCACTCATCGTTGGGTGTGGGTGAACCGCTTTAAGCACTTCGTGACCGGTAGTTTCTAATTTTCTACCTAATACAGCTTCAGCGATCATATCAGTAACGCCGGCACCAATCATATGGCAACCTAACCACTCACCGTATTTCGCATCAAAAATAACTTTCACAAAACCATCTTTATTTCCGGAAGCACTTGCCTTACCAGAAGCTGAGAATGGGAATTTTCCGATTTTTAGTTCGTATCCTGCTTCCTTAGCTTGCTTTTCAGTCATTCCTACTGAAGCGATCTCAGGAGAAGCATACGTACATCCCGGGATATTGCCGTAGTCTAATTTTTCTACGTGCATTCCAGCAAGTTTTTCAACACAAATAATTCCTTCAGCAGAAGCAACGTGTGCTAGTGCAGGACCGGGAGTTACATCACCAATCGCGTAATAACCCGGCATATTGGTTTGGTACCAATCGTTTACGATCACTTTATCCTTATCGGTAATGATGCCTACATCTTCTAGACCAATGCCTTCGATGTTGGTTTTAATACCTACTGCTGAAAGTACAATATCAGCCTCCAGTTTTTCTTCGCCTTTTTTAGTTTTTACTGTAGCAACAACACCGTCTCCAGAGGTGTCTACAGACTCTACCGAAGAACCGGTCATAATGTTGATACCGGCTTTTTTCAAGCTGCGTTCAAATTGCTTAGAAACTTCTTCGTCCTCTACAGGAACGATGTTTGGCATATATTCTACGATGGTAACTTCGGTTCCCATAGCGTTGTAAAAACTACCAAATTCACAGCCTATCGCTCCAGATCCTACAACGATCATTTTCTTAGGCTGCTCCTTTAAAGTCATCGCCTCACGATAACCAATGATTTTTTTACCGTCTTGAGGTAAGCTAGGCAGTTCGCGTGAACGCGCACCAGTTGCAATAATGATGTTGTCTGCACTATATTCGGTACCATCAACGTCAACCTTTTTACCTGGTTTTAGTTTTCCAAACCCTTCAATAACGTCAATTTTATTTTTCTTCATCAAGAATTGAACACCTTTGCTCATTCCTTCTGCAACACCACGGCTACGCTTTACAACCGCATCAAAGTCTTTATCTGCACCTTCTACTTTAAGACCATAGTCTTCGGCATGTTTCAGATATTCAAAAACTTGTGCACTTTTAAGAAGCGCTTTGGTAGGGATACAACCCCAGTTCAAACAAACGCCCCCAAGGCTTTCTTTTTCTACAATAGCGGTTTTAAAACCTAATTGTGAAGCACGAATAGCTGTAACATAACCACCGGGTCCACTTCCTAAGACAATAATATCGTATTTACTCATAGTTTTCAGTGAAATTTGAGGCACGAATTTACGCATTAAAAGTCTAAAAAACGAACCAACTTAGACTTAGGATTTTCTTTCAAAAGCTTACTGAAGGCGTTGCTTAATTTCTTGCTGTAGTTGTGGAATCACATCGCTTTCAAACCATTTGTTTTTATTCATCCAAAAATGATTTACCGGCGAAGGATGCGGAAGCACAAAATACTTAGGAAGATAGGCTTCAAAATTTTGAATACGTTTGGTTAGGGAGCGCTTGTCTTGCAGATAATAGCTTTGCGCGTGGTTGCCAATTAAAATGTAGAGCGGATCTGCTTCAAAATGGTCGATTACTTTTTGATGCCAAAGCGGGGCACATTCTGGTCGAGGAGGAAGATCTCCAGTTTTGCCTTTCCCCGGGAAGCAAAAGCCTAAAGGCAACACAGCAAAATTATCGGGATTGTAGAAGGTATCTTCGTTTACACCTAACCACGCCCTTAGTCTGCGACCACTGGGATCATCCCAAGCAATTGATTTTTCATGTGCGATTTTTCCGGGAGCTTGGCTAGCCAGAACGATTTTGCTTTTTGGCGATGCCGAAATAATGGGATTAGCGCCTAAAGGCAAAAAAGGCTTACAAACGGAACAGTGTCGTATTTCCGTAAGTAAACCTTTCATAAATTTAAATCTTAAAGTTTATTTAAGCGTTTGAATATTGGTTTCATTCAATTCTAAAGCACTCATAACCTCGTAGTAATTTGAGAAGTCACCGTTAAATTCAGCTACGAGATCAGAAGGAACAACAACAATTCTAAAAATCTGATCTTGCGTAAATTCAGCACCTGCTAGAGAAATATCATCACTTTCTAGAATGATATCAACATCCCCTAGAGTATAATTGAATCTATATTGTAAAAAACCTCCATCATCAAAAAATATGGTAGCTGTAGGTAAGGGCTCCCAAACATCTAATCCGTCAACCACATCCTCTAGTCGATAAACCAAGACTGCATCTCCGTTAACAATATTACTAGGAAAAGTAAAACGGTAGAAGTCATTGTCTACTGAAAAGTCAATTGCTGGAGTTTCGTAGGTACTTCCTACCAAAGCCGTTCCATCTAATCCAGGAGGTCCTTGTGGACCCGGGTCTCCTTCACAAGCTGTAAATCCTAAAGCTACTATGCTAAGTATTGTAAATAATTTTTTCATCGTTTTTTGTTTTAATGTTTATCGCTAAAAGTAAATCAAGAGTCATTCCGAAACTTTTAAAACTATGCTAAAGCTCTTATTTTAATAAAACATTAACGCAGTTTCTTTTTATCCTTCTTCCTGATTTTTGGTTATTCTTTTTCATAATCTATTGAAGCTGAGTTGACACAATAACGCTGACCAGTTTCCGTTGGGCCATCGTCAAAAACGTGACCTAAGTGGCTGCCGCAATTGGCGCAGAGAATTTCGGTGCGTATCATTCCGAATGTAGTATCGCGGATATATTCTACAGCTCCGGGTATCGATTCATCAAAACTGGGCCAGCCGCATCCACTTTCAAATTTACTATCGGCTTCAAAAAGTTTTGCATCACAAGCACCGCAATGATAGGTGCCGTCCTTTTCAAAATGCAAATTGTATTTACCGGTATGTGGCCGCTCGGTGCCTTTACCGCGTAAAATATGATAACGTTCAGGACCGAGCTCCTCTTTCCATTGCGCTTCGGTTTTCTGTATTGGGTATTCTTTCATAGTATTTTTTTATCATTTCCGCGAAGGCGGAAATCATTTTATCCGCACTTCGATTCACTCATTATAAGTTACGGCGGAAATCTTTCAATTTTTAGGTCACAAGTGTTTCTCCCGTTGGTGGCTACGGCCTTTATTTTTTAGGAACGAAATTTAAAGCGACTCCGTTGATGCAATGGCGTTTTCCGGTAGGTTTTGGTCCGTCGTTAAAAACGTGTCCTAAATGACCGCCACAGTTAGCACAATGCTCTTCGGTGCGTGTGTAACCTAGTTTGTTGTCTGAAGAAAACTCGACATTACCTTCTATATAATCGTAAAAAGAAGGCCAACCGGTACCGCTGTCAAATTTGGTTGAACTTTTAAAAACCGGATTTTGACAGGCCGCGCATACATAAGTTCCTTCTCCTTTAATGTTGAGCAATTCACTGCTAAATGCGCGTTCAGTTCCCTCTTTACGCAAAACCTGATATTCTGCATCGGTCAATTCCGCTTTCCATTCTGCTTCGGTTTTTGATACCGGAAATTGTTCCTGTTTATCATTTTGAGCGGTGCCCTTGCAAGCGTTTAGGCTAATCAATAGCCCGAGTATAAATAACTTTTTCATAATACATTTTTTATAAAATTACGTATTGCAGCAAGTACTGGTTTACTGTAGTCGTGTTTTTAACAAAAGACTAACGTGTGTATATTCTGTTAAGCCTTTGTCAAATTCTTATTTGGGCTGTGGTTCTAATTAATTATTGCTATTTTTAAGGGTAATCAATTGAAAGTAAACTACCTCAGGGTAAGTCCATGCTTGGAAACGAATTTTGAATTTCTAAGCAAGCCTGTCTGACGACAAAGGCAGGCTTCGGAGAATTAAACCCTTTGGCGGTGCCAATAAAAAACTAACACCCTTGACTAGAGAACGTATTGTTATAGAGAATGTAGAACCCCAGCTTCAAGGCGGGGATTTTTTTATCAAAAGAGTTGTAGGCGAACTCATACACGTAACTGCAGATGTTTTAGGAGATGGCCATGATGTGATCGATGCAGAAATTTGCTTTAAAAGCGAGCATGATAAAATTTGGAAAACAGAGCGGTTAGAGCATCAAGGCAATGATCGCTACGCGGCGACTTTTGTTGTTGAGCAGCAGGGTTTTTATGAGTATAAAGTGCGTGGGTGGGTAGATCACGCATTGAACTGGCAACACGGTACAGAGGCCAAATTAAAGGACGGCCAATATATTAAAAGTGAGCTGCTGGACGGCGTTCAATATCTTGATGCGGTAGTAAAAAAGTTGGATGAAGACGGAAAGCACTATGTAAAAATGTTGAAGGAAGTGTTTCAGGATGAAAATCGTTATGACGAGGCCTGTAGTTATGCCGTTTCTCACGATTTACACCGCATATTCAAAGATCATCCGGAACGTAAATTTGCGCACGAAAGCAAAACGCTTCAGGTATATGTAGACCGGGAAAAAGCGCGTTTTAGTACTTGGTATGAGTTTTTCCCAAGATCGGCTAGTAAGCAGCCCGGGCAACACGGTACATTTAAAGATTGTGAGCGTTTGTTGCCGCGTGTAGCAAATATGGGATTTGATACGTTATACTTTCCACCCATTCATCCCATTGGAGAAGTAAACCGAAAAGGAAAAAATAATGCAACCAACGCCGAAGAAGGCGACAGCGGTGTGCCTTGGGGTATTGGTTCACGTTTTGGCGGACATAAAAGCATTCACCCGGAATTAGGCTCTGAAGAAGATTTTAAAAACCTTATCAAACACGCCGAAAGTTTGGGGATAGAAGTTGCGATGGATTTGGCATTTCAGGCAGCTCCAGATCACCCGTATTTAAAGGAACATCCGGAGTGGTTTAGAAAACGACCGGATGGTACGATGCAATACGCTGAGAATCCGCCAAAGAAGTATCAGGATATTGTCAATTTTTATTGGGAATCTGAAGATTATAAAAACCTCTGGAAAGAACTGCTTAGTGTGGCTTTTCATTGGATCGATTTTGGGGTCAAGGTTTTTAGAGTTGATAATCCACATACCAAGCCGTATTACTTCTGGAATTGGTTTATCGCAGAAATCAAGAAAAAACATCCTGATGTGTTGTTCTTGGCCGAAGCCTTTTCCCGACCTAAGGTGATGCAGCAACTTGCAAAACAAGGCTATTCGCAGTCGTACACCTACTTCACGTGGCGTACCAGTAAGCACGAATTGGTAGAATATATGACCGAGCTTACCCAAAGCAAAATGCGAGAATACTTTAGACCTAATTTTTGGCCCAATACACCAGATATCAATCCGTATCATTTACAAGGAGCCAATGAAGCACAACACATTATTCGTTATGCTCTGGCGGCAACCTTGAGTTCAAATATTGGCTTGTATGGTCCGGTTTACGAATTTATGGTGACCGAAGGTGTACCCGGAAAGGAAGAGTATATGAATTCTGAAAAGTACCAGATCTCCCATTGGGATTGGAATCAAGAGAACAAACTTACCCGTCTCATTACCAAAATTAATTGGATACGTAAGCAACAACCTGCGTTGCAACAAACCAACAATATTCAGTTTTGTGAATTGCATCACGAAGGGCTTATGGCGTATTACAAGTGGGATCAAGATCAAAATAACGAATTGCTAATTGTAGTAAGTCTTGATCCGTATTATAAACAAGCGGGTAATTTGAGACTGCCTTATGAGAAAATAAATATTGCTCCGGGTTCTCAAGTGGTTGTAAAAGATCTTATCACAGACAGCACGTATACTTGGAATCAAGAATGGAATTATGTCGAGTTGCATCCGGCTTTACCGGTGCATATTTTCCAGATATATAAATAGACAAGAAACGCAAAACTTCAAAACAACCAACCATGAACCAGGAGCAGGAAATAGACGGACGCATCGTTTTTAAATATGACACAGATTGGAAAAACCTTTTAGAATCAGAGCGTTTTAAAAAAGAGTTATGTGACGATATTCTTGAGCCTTATATCCTATCGCAACGCTGGTATGGTGGAAAAGCCAGTGCATTAAAATATATCGAGATCATCGACAGTTTTCCTATTGAAGACGCTTCAGATACGTTTTACGGGATCGTGCTCGAGGTAAACTTTAGAGAAGCCTTTGTGCATAATTACTTTTTACCGATTGCTTTTGTAACCGATAAAAAAATAGTTGATGATAAGTTTATAGCGCATTTAAAACTGAATGGAACCTCTGGGTTTTTGGTTGATGCGTTGCTCTTAGAGTCTTTTAGAAAGCAGATTTTTGAAAAGATACTTGAGGGCGAAAAATACCGCTACAAAGAAATCGCCTACCGAAGAGGGCGTTCTAATCAATCTAAAGGCTATAAAAGCAGCCGCTTGATGGGCGTAGAGCAGAGTAATACTTCGATCATTTATAATGATAAGTATATGCTGAAGATCTTCAGAAGGGTGTATGTTGATGAAAATCCGGATTACGAAATAAGCAAATACCTGACTGCTAAAGCTATTTTCAATAATACACCAAAATACTTAGGAAGCATCACTTTGAAGTTTAGCGATAAAAATGTGATAACCTTAGGCTTAATGCAGGAGTTGGTCCCCAATGAAGGCGATGCCTGGGAATATTTTGTGCACAATCTCAAATTGATCTTTGAAGAACTTTCGCGTCAGCAACCTAAATTAGAAACGCTACGGGCTACCAAATATCTGGAGCAAATCTCAATTACCGATGTGCCTGCTTCGATCTTGGCTTGGTGTCCTATTGAGTTTTTTGAAGATGTTTCGCAGTTAGCATTGCGCACGGCACAGATGCATATCGCATTGGGTCAGGAGCGCATCAATACAGCGTTTACTCCGCAAGCATTCAGTAACGACTATTCTGTATGGTTAAAAAACCGATTGATCTATCAATTTGAAAATAGAATCAATCTTGTCGAAAATAATTTGCATAAGCTTGAAGGCCTTCAGCTTGAATTGGCCAACGAATTGTTAAGCAAGAAAAAGATCATCCGGAAACAACTGCTCGATTTTGACGAAACAATGCTCAAAAGTGAGCGCTTACGCATTCACGGCGATTATCACCTTGGGCAAGTTCTGGTTCAGGATAGAGATTTTTATATCATCGATTTTGAAGGAGAGCCGGAGAGTACCATTCGTGATCGTAAGGTAAAACAACCGCCGATTAAAGATATAGCCGGGATGTTTAGGTCATTCAACTATGCGATCTATGCAACTGTTTTTAATAATTACGAGTCTTACGATTTTGAACTTGAAGAGCTTTTTGAAGTGGCAGACGTACTTTACAGCCACATCATTGGTGTATTTCTCAAAACCTATATCAATGAAGTACAAACTGCCAATTTAAATATTGGCTACATCAAAGAAATTGAATTTTTATTACAATATTGCTTACTAGAGAAAGCTGTATATGAATTGGGTTATGAACTCAATGCGCGTCCGCGATGGGCGATCATTCCATTAAAAGGCATCTCTAACATCCTTAACCAACAACATTATGAGTAACGTATACGTTCACAGCCTATTTTCAGAATTTGATATCGATCTTTTCAAATCAGGAAAACACTTTCGCCTGTATGAAAAGTTAGGTTCGCACCCCATGACTTTAGAAGGAGAGAAGGGGACTTACTTTGCCGTTTGGGCACCGAGTGCCAAATCGGTTTCTGTAGTTGGGGATTTTAATTACTGGTTAGAGGGCGATCACAAACTCAATGTGCGTTGGGATGGCAGTGGGATCTGGGAAGGTTTTATTCCTGGGGTTATGCCGGGCGCCATTTATAAGTATAAAATACAGTCAAGTCATAATGATGTAAAGACTGAAAAAGCCGATCCGTTTGCACGTCGTGCCGAGCATCCGCCCAAGACAGCTTCGGTTGTCTATGCCGCAGATTATAAATGGAAAGACAAAAAATGGATGACGAGTCGGGCAAAATATAATGCACTAGACACGCCATTTTCGGTATATGAGGTGCATTTAGGTTCTTGGCGTAAAACAGGAGAGGAGAACCGAAGCTTGAGTTATACTGAGCTTGCAGACGAACTCGTTGCTTATGTCAAGGAAATGGAGTTTACCCATGTGGAGTTTATGCCCATTATGGAATATCCTTACGATCCGAGTTGGGGGTATCAATTGACCGGATATTTTGCGCCTACTTCACGCTTTGGTTACCCCGAAGAATTTATGCTGCTGGTAGATAAACTGCATCAAGCCGGTATAGGCGTGATCCTCGATTGGGTACCCTCACATTTTCCTGAAGATGCTCACGGCTTGGGTAATTTTGACGGGTCTCATTTATATGAGCATCCCGATCCTCGTAAAGGCTGGCATCCTGACTGGAAATCTTTGATCTTTAATTATGGTCGTAACGAAGTGCGCGCTTTTCTAATAAGTAATGCGCTTTTTTGGCTAGATCAATACCATATTGACGGTTTGCGTGTAGATGCCGTAGCCTCGATGCTTTATCTCGATTACTCTCGCGAAGACGGGGAATGGGAGCCTAATCAATTTGGTGGTCGAGAGAACCTTGATGCGATTGCGTTCCTTGAAGAACTGAATAAAACGGTTTATAAAAACTATCCTGATGTACAAACCATCGCAGAAGAATCTACCAGTTATACCGGTGTTTCTAAGCCGGTGTTTTTAGGTGGATTAGGTTTTGGTATGAAGTGGATGATGGGTTGGATGCACGATACGCTCGAGTATTTTAAGAAGGAGCCGGTATATCGTAAATACCATCAAAACGATATCACCTTTAGTATGACCTATGCGTTTTCAGAAAACTTTATGTTGCCGCTTTCTCACGATGAGGTTGTTTACGGGAAGCGTTCACTTTTTGATCGTATGCCCGGCCCGGAGTGGGAACGTTTTGCGAACCTTAGATTGATGTTTGGATATATGTTCACACATCCCGGGACCAAATTGATCTTTCAAGGTGGGGAATTTGCGCAAAGTGCCGAATGGAATTTTCAAGAAAGTTTAGATTGGCATTTACTACAATATGACTTTCATACGGGAATTCAGGAATGCGTAAAAGACTTGAATAAACTGTATAAGTCGCAACCTGCATTGTATGAGCGTCAATTCCGTCCCGAAGGGTTTGAATGGATCGAATGGTCTGATAGTGAGAACAGTGTATTGAGTTATCTAAGAAAAGGATATGAGGCTGAAAATAGCGTTTTAGTAATCTGCAATTTTACTCCGGTGCCACGGGAGAATTACAAAGTTGGCGTACCCGAAACCTTAACTAAAGCCGGAGCAAAGCTCAAAGAACTCTTCAATAGTAATGAAAAGAAATATGGCGGTAGTGGAGATTTCATTAGTAAAAAAGTGAAGGTTGAAGCAGAAGCGTGGAATGGTCGCGAGCACTCTATCACTTTAGATTTGGCACCACTCGCGGTTATGGTCTTCAGTCTTAAGTAAGTTCTATCGGGCAAGCCTGTTTGCCGACCATGGTCGACCACGAGGCCTTCGTTGGAAACCAACTTTTAGTTTTAAATAAACCTTATAGCCTTAAGCTTTTTGACGGTTCTAATAAAAGTAGCTTGGTGTTAACGTTGTAGTTGATATCTTTTGGATTTGAGCCCTAGATTAACTCAGGAAACCTTTAATTTAGTAGGCCTAACATCCTTACACAGGCTATTATGATTATTAATACTGAGTTAGAACAAAAAGGAAATCAATTTCCAAACGAGATCAAGAGCGTACGGCAAGAAGTCGACACATTATATTTTACCACCCAAAACAACGTAATTTTAGAACTTACCGTTTTACGCGATAGCGTGATACGGTTTAGGTACGGAACCCGAGGAATTCTCGAGGACGATTTTTCATATGCGATAGATCCTGAAAATCACGTAGGCTACAATCATTTAGAGCTTTCTGAAAACAAGAACTTTTATATTGTAACCACGGCTAAACTTATCATCAAGATTGAAAAAATAAGTTTACAATCTAAGATTTTAGACCGGGAAGGAAACTTGATCAATGAAGACGAAATAGGCTTTCATTATGAAGAAAGTTTTACCCTTGGCGGAAACATTGTTAAAATGAGTAAGCGCTCACATCCCGGTGAAGCGTTTTACGGGATGGGCGACAAGCCGGTGCATTTAAATTTACGTGGAAAGCGTGTGACCAATTGGGCTACAGATTCGTATGCCTTTGGTAAAGATACAGACCCTATCTACAAATCGGTTCCCTTCTATATCGGCTTAAAAGAAAAACACGCCTATGGAATCTTTTTTGACAACACCTTCAAATCTAGCTTTGACTTTTGCCATGAGCGTCTCGATGTGACCAGTTTTTGGGCGCCGGGAGGAGAAATGAACTACTACTTTCTCTATGGTCCGGGAATGAGCGAAGTGGTGCAAAACTATACGCATCTTACCGGAAAACCGGAGCTTCCACCATTATGGACATTAGGCTTTCAACAATGTAAATGGAGCTATTATCCGGAAAGCACAGTAAAGGGAATCGCGCAAAAATTTAGAGATCTAAAAATTCCGTGTGATGGGATTTACCTGGATATCGATTATATGGACGGGTTTCGTTGTTTTACCTGGAATAAGGAATACTTTCCCGATCCAAAGCGCATGGTTAAAGAGCTGCTGGATGACGGTTTTAAAACCATTGTGATCATCGATCCGGGGATTAAAATTGATCCTGAATATTGGGTGTATAACGAAGCTTTAGAAAATGATTACTTCTGTAAACGTGCAGATGGCCCAGATATGGTAGGAAAGGTATGGCCGGGCGAATGCGCTTTCCCAGATTATACCAATCCTGAAGTGCGTGAGTGGTGGGCAGACCTGTTTAAAGAATTGGTGCACGACATTGGTGTACGTGGGGTTTGGAATGATATGAACGAACCCGCCGTAATGGAAGTCCCCGGAAAAACGTTTCCTGACGATGTGCGTCACGATTATGATGGACATCCTTGCAGTCATCGCAAAGCACACAATATTTATGGGACACAAATGGCACGTGCGACCTATGAAGGTGTAAAACGCTATGTGTATCCTAAGCGTCCATTGGTGATCACCCGATCAGCATACAGTGGCGCGCAGCGCTATACATCGTCGTGGACCGGAGATAACGTAGCAACTTGGGAGCATCTTTGGATCGCCAATAACCAAGTGCAGCGTATGTGTCTCTCCGGAATGTCTTTTACAGGAACAGACATCGGCGGATTTGCAGAACAACCTACCGGAGAACTGTTCGTCCGCTGGATTCAGCTTGGGGTTTTTCATCCCTTTTGCAGAGTACATTCAAGTGGACATCACGGGGATCAGGAGCCTTGGTCTTTTGATGATGAGGTAACTAACATTACCCGCAAGTTTATAGAAATGCGGTATACCTTGCTTCCGTATTTATATACTGCGTTTTATGAGTATGCAACAGAAGGTATTCCTATGCTAAAACCGCTTGTATATTACGATCAAGACGATGTGCATACCCATTATCGTACCGATGAATTCATCTTCGGAAACCATATTTTAGTTTGTCCTATTTTAGAACCTAATTCTAAAGGACGTCGTATGTATCTGGCGCGTGGTCGCTGGTACGATTACTGGAATAATGAAGTCGTAGAAGGAGGGCGCGAACTTTGGGTAGATGCAGATTTTGACACCATTCCAATTTTTGTTAAAGAAGGAGCGATTATTCCGCGATATCCGGTGCAGCAATACGTTGGCGAGAAGAAAATTGAAGAGCTGAAGCTTGATGTTTATTATGCAGAAGATACCATTGAATCTCGTGTTTATGAAGATGCCCGCGATGGTTATGATTATAAAAAAGGGCGTTACAGCCTAAGAAACTTTAAGCTTACCGGTAAGGCTAAAGATTTAAGCATTCAGCAGTTTAAGACCGGGACTTTTGAAACGGAATATGAAGCTATTAAACTTAACTTAATTGGTCTGCCGTTTAGAATAAAGAAAATCACAGTCGATAATGTGGCATACGACTTGAATAATCTGGATAAGGAGGATAAAATTCTAAAACTTCCGAAGGATTTTTCAGTGGTGCATATGATAGGATAATTTTCACAACTTGTACTAAAGTTTAGCTAATTGTTAAAATACCGATGAGTAGAATTTGTATTTTCAACTCACTAACCTATAATAGATTAAAATGAAATCAAAACAAATACTTGTCGCATTAGCGACCATATTTCTGGTTGTAAGTTGTAAAACCAGTCCGTTTACCGGAAAGAAAACCCTAAATGCCTATAGCAATGAAACCATTTTCCCGATGGCTTTTCAGCAATACAATCAATTTTTAGAAGAAAATACAGTTGTGAGAGGTACTGCCGAAGCTCAAATGGTGCAGCGTGTAGGTAACAATATAGCAAAAGCTGCAGAACGTTATATGACTGCATTGGGTTATCCTAATTATCTGGATGAATATCGTTGGGAATATAATTTGGTACAAGATGAGGCCGTAAATGCTTTTTGTATGCCAGGTGGTAAAATTGTAGTCTACACAGGAATTTTACCGGTGGCACAAAGTGAAACCGGTTTAGCAATGATCTTAGGGCACGAATTGGCGCACGCTTTAGCTAATCACGGGGCACAGCGTATGACAGCTCAGCAAGGTCAACAGATCGTTGGAGCTGCGGGGGGCATCGCGCTAGGAGATTCTAGAGCAGGACAACTTTTTAATCAGTATTATGGTGTGGCAAGTACGGTAGGAGGTATTTTACCTTTTAGCAGAAGTCACGAAAGCCAAGCTGATGAAATAGGAACTATTATCGCCGCTATTGCAGGATATGACCCTTATGAAGCTCCTAAACTTTGGGAGCGTATGAAAGCGCAAGGCGGTTCTGCACCAAGCGAGTTATTGAGTACACACCCTTCACCAGATACACGTATTCAAGCGTTACAACAAATTGCTCCACGTGCAGCAGCTGAAGCAAAGAAATTCGGAGTTACCTCTTTTAAGTAGGATAACGGAAAAATAAAAAGTAAAAGCCGCTTCATTGAAGCGGCTTTCTTATTTTAGACATTTCAATAACAACCTTAGTTTATGGAAGCTTTACCTAAAGGAAGTAAAAAACTTTTGAACGCCTGGGCATTTTACGATTGGGCAAACTCAGTATACAGCCTGGTGATCGCCTCTGCTGTCTTTCCTATTTTTTATGGAGCACTCACGCTTGTAAAAGATGAAGATGGAAAGATATTGGATGACACGGTAAACTTTCTAGGCTTCGATTTTAACAATGATACGCTCATTAGCTATGTGACTGCCGCGGCTTTTTTGGTCGTTTCTTTTTTAAGTCCGTTTTTGAGCGGGATCGCCGATTATGTAGGGAATAAGAAGACTTTTATGAAGTTTTTCTGCTACCTGGGCGCGCTTTCTTGTATAGGTCTCTTTTGGTTTAATATGGACTATCTCTGGTTTGGATTGCTGTGCTACTTTCTCGCTTTGATAGGATTTTGGGCCAGTTTGGTGTTTTATAATTCGTATTTACCGGATATCGCTTTCCCTGATCAACAAGATAAAATTAGTGCAAAAGGTTATTCCTTAGGATACATAGGTAGCGTGATCTTACTCATCGTTTGTCTAGCGATGATCTTAATGTATGATACTTTTGGTTTTGAAGATGAAGGCTTGCCTACGCGATTGTCTTTTGTACTTACCGGATTGTGGTGGATAGGGTTTAGTCAGTATACTTACTATTATTTACCTAAGGGAAACAAGAAGGAAAAATTGACCAAAAATGTACTGTTCAGCGGTTTTAAAGAACTTCGTAAAATATGGAGAAAGCTGAAAGAAGATAAACCGATGCGCACCTATCTGAGTGCATTTTTTGTTTACAGTATGGCGGTTCAAACGATAATGCTTATCGCCACTTATTTTGGGATCGAAGAATTGGATTGGGGAACCACTGACAGCACCACCGGACTTATCGTAAGTATTTTGTTGATTCAGTTGGTAGCGGTTCTTGGTGCCTGGCTTACTTCAAAAGCTTCAGCGAAATTTGGCAATATTCAAACCTTGATCGTGATCAATTGCATCTGGATCGCGATTTGTATTTATGCCTATACGATCACCACTCCGTTTCAGTTTTATTTTACCGCTGCTTTTGTTGGTCTCGTAATGGGCGGGATTCAGTCGTTGTCGCGTTCTACGTATTCAAAATTGATTCCGGAAGGGGAGAAGGATACCGCTTCGTATTTCAGCTTTTACGATGTTTCAGAAAAAATAGGAATTGTGATCGGGATGTCTACTTATGGATTTATCGCTGACCAATACAACATACGTAATGCGATTTTGTTCTTTATTGTATTCTTTATCGTAGGAGTAATTCTATTGTTTTTTGTTCCGCGGAAGCGTATTGTGGAACAGGCAGAATAAGAAAATGGCTACCCTTTTGAGACAGCCATTTTCCAGATTTGATTGATGAACATATGCTTAATTGCTCACACTTCCTGAGCCTACTACTTTAGAATCTACTTTATCAGGTTTTCCGGAATACACGATATCTCCAGAGCCTGCTACTGTAGCTTTTAATGTTCCTCCTTTACAGTATACACTGATATCTCCAGAGCCTGCAATGCTGGCCTCTACATCAATACTTTCTAGATTAGAAGCGTGTACGTCACCGCTTCCTGCGACTTTTAAACTTGATTTTTGAGTGCTTCCGCTAAGAGAAAGATCACCGCTTCCTGCAACAGCTGCGGTTATATCCTGAGCGTTAACTTCAAGAACCATATCGCCGCTACCAGAAACCGAACATTTAAAATCCTGAGCATTGATCACATCTTTTGTAGTAACATCTCCACTTCCTGCAAGACTCACCTTTTCAAGATCGGTAAAGGGAACGGTTATGATGATGTCTTTGTTACGGCTTGTTCTTAAGCTTACACCATCTTCAATATAGATTTTGAGTTTGTCTCCCTTGACTTCGGTGATGATATACTCCTGAAGGTTTTCTTCAGCTTCTACGGTGATTTTTCCTTCTGCTCCGGCGACAAGAATGACATCAAAAGAGCCTGCAACACCTACTTCGTCATAGTCGCTTACATTACGCGTATCGGTTACGGTATTACCATTTCCGCTTACTTTTTTACTGCCCCACCATTGTGCATTGACAGATGTTGAAAGCAACGCGATACTTAAGATTAAAACTAGTTTTTTCATTTTTTGATTGATTAGTGATTAATTGACTTTATAAAAACTTACACCTCCATATTCTGAGTTGATGCTTAAGTTGTTTTTTGCTGAAGAACTTCCGTAGTAGCCTTCGTAATACTTATCTGAAGATTCGATCTGGCGTTTTGTGATCTCAAAATCATCTTCCCCGTTGAGTCCGGCATAATCCAGCTTAATGATAAAGTTGAAGTTATAAGCAGCGTTGTAACCTACTTTGACTCCTGCATATTCTGTATTGATACGCACATTACCGGCATTTGCAGTGAGCTCATCAATACGTAGTGAACCATAATCCATACTTAAATCCAGGTTTCCATTTATTTTACCCAATTTGACACTTAGGTAATCTGAGTTTCCTTGTAGATTGTTTACTTCGTCGAGCGTTACCGCACCATAATCACAAGAATATTGCAGGTTTTTAATGCTTCCGAAGTTTGACTTGGTATAATCTGCGTTGAGCACAATATTTTCTCCTTTTTCTAATGTAAAGGCACTGTAGTCTGCGCGTATCTTTCCGCTTTTCATATAAGCGATATTGGAGTTGTTTGTGTAATCAAAACTCAATTGGTTGTTGTCTGCAAGCAATTCGCCCAGGTCCAGATGTCCATAATCGCAGGATATTTTAGCCTGTCCCTTGATCTTGTCGATTGAAATTCCGCCGTAATCATTGCTGAGATCAACTTTGTTGGTTACCGGCACTTTGATCTTGTAATTGATCTCCATATTTACATTATTCCCTCCAGAAGTCCAGCTGCTCCACCACGAACTACTTGTACTTTCAATTTCTGTGCGTGCAGAAACCATATCTGTAGAAGCTTCAAATTCTACTTCGATCTGATTAAGTTTTTTGATCACTTTGTCTTCATCATTACCGTTGGTTTTGATATGAACCTCGATAACTACTTGGTTTTGATCCCAAGAAATGACATCAACATTGCCGTAGCTGTTATTGATTTTAAGCAAGGCGTTGGCATTCACATTATATTGCTTATTGATCTTCTTTTCTTTGGTATATCTGCCCTTAAAGCGGTCAGGATCGCTGCCGTTTGCAAAAGTTACCGCGCTGGTAACTAGAAAAAGAAAGAGATATTTATAGTAATTGGTCTTCATATACGTCGTTTTTAATTTTTTTGATTGATTCAATTTCTTCTAAAACAGTATTCAATAGATCTATGCGTGCCTGAAAATTGGAAATCATCGCGTAGATCACCCGTTTGTCTTCACCGCTGGTGGCGAGGTCTTCGGTAAGTTGTTTGTAATCCTTTTCTAGAATTTCAAGCTGAACAAGAGCATCTTCTACCAGTTTTTGAGTTTCTGGAGTTCGGGCCTCGTTAATGTTATACAATTCTTCCTCAATTGCTTTTGTGAAGAAATCCTGAGTCTTTGCCATTTCTGGGGAAACGGCTGCTAATTCAGCACCGCCTTTTGCGGGCTTAATGGTAGCGTATCCTGCAAAGACCACTAATAAAATAGCTGCAGCAGAAGCCAAAGGTTTCCACCAGTCTAGCTTTTTGACAGGCTTTTCTTCTGTTTGATTTTCTTTGAGTTTGTTTAAGAAGCGCAGCTCGTGACCATCGTCCGGTTGGGCAATGTCAAAACAGTCGCGCTGTTCTTCAAACCAGTTTTCTAGATTCGTTTTCATAATTATTCGGTGATTAACTCACTCAATTTTTTTCTTAAACTTTCTTTTGCGCGGGAAACCGTTGTCCTGCAATTGGCATAACTTATTCCCAGAATGTCACTCATTTCTTCATAATCGTAACCTTCGATCAGATTTAGTGTAAGCGCCATTCTATAGTTTTCTTTGAGATGATTCATCGTTTGTAAAACGCGTTGCACCTCGAGCTGGTTAGTGTCACATTCGGTAATGCCTTGATCTTCTTCCAGCTTGTAAAGCGTATCATCGAGATCGTCTTCTTTGAGTCGGGCACGTTTGTTATAACTGCTGATGCTGTTATTGACAACGATACGTTTTAACCAACTCCCAAAAGTCGCTTCGCCGCTGTACGATTCAAGCTTTGTAAAAGCACTTAAAAACGATTCTTGCATGACATCTTCGGCTTCGGCGCTATCTTTTACAATACGTAGCGAAGTATTGTACATAGCTTTGTAATACCTTTTATAAACCGTAAGCTGTGCTTGCTGATTTCCGTTTTTACATTGCTCTAAAAGCAGATCAATATGATGGTTAGTAGTATTCAATAGGTTAATGCTTCAGTATAAAGATACGTTGGGAAGTGGTTTGTTACAGTTTGAAGTAATTTTTTTCCACCTACTTTAAAAACTAAGGTGGCATAAGAATTGAATTATACACTATAAGAAAGATATAAAACAGCTTAAAAGCCCATCATTAAAGGGTTTAAATCAAATAAAAAAGATCACATTGTTTTCTATGTGAATGAATTTATGACAATGTGGCGTTAAAAAATATGGCAAGAACAAAATTTACAAATCTTGACAATCTGTCACTGCAGGACTTTGAAGGTGATGCTGAGTTAATTCCGCTAATGACTCCTGAAGATGAAGATGAGATTAACAGAGAAGAATTACCCGAAACCTTACCTATACTTCCTTTAAGAAATACCGTGTTATTTCCCGGTGTTGTGATTCCTATCACCGCGGGTCGCGATATGTCTATCGACTTGATCAACGAGGCGAATAAAGGTTCAAAAATTATAGGTGTTGTTTCTCAAAAGGATGGTGAGGTAGAAAATCCTTCGGCAGACGATATCAATACCACAGGTGTGGTGGCGCGTATTTTACGTGTTTTAAAAATGCCTGACGGAAATGTAACTGTAATCATTCAAGGGAAGAAGCGTTTCAATATTGCTGAAGTGATTACCGAAAAACCCTATTTGGTTGCCACGGTACGCGAGGTTTCAGAAACCAGACCAGAGAAGGATTCGGCAGAGTTTAAAGCGATCATTGATTCTATTAAAGAACAGGCGCTACAGATCATCAAGCAATCGCCCAACATTCCTAGTGAAGCCGGTTTTGCGATCAAAAATATCGAGAGCGAGTCGTTCCTGATCAATTTTGTGAGTTCTAATATGAACTTAACAGTTGAGGAAAAACAAGGTTTATTAGAGATCAATGATCTTCAAGAACGTGCTTTGCAGACGTTGCGCTACATGAATACCGAAATGCAAAAACTGGAGCTGAAAAATGATATTCAGAGCCGGGTGCATAACGATATGAGTCAGCAGCAACGTGAATATTTCTTGCATCAGCAAATGAAAACCATTCAAGAAGAATTGGGTGGTGTTTCTCAAGAAGATGAGATCGAAGAAATGCGTGAGCGTGCCAAAAAGAAGAAGTGGGATGAGAAGGTTGGCAAGCAATTCAAAAAGGAATTGGCTAAGATGCAACGTATGAATCCGCAGGTTGCAGAGTACAGCATTCAACGTAATTACCTGGATCTGTTTCTTGACCTTCCTTGGAATAAATTCAGCAAAGATAAATTTGATTTAAAGCGTGCTAAGAAAATTCTTGACCGCGATCATTACGGATTAGATGATGTTAAGAAGCGAATTATTGAATATCTCGCAGTATTAAAACTGCGTAACGATATGAAGTCTCCTATTTTATGTCTTTACGGACCTCCGGGAGTTGGTAAAACTTCTTTAGGGAAATCGGTTGCCGAAGCGCTAGGACGCGAATATGTACGTATGAGTTTGGGTGGTTTACGTGACGAAGCAGAAATCCGTGGACACCGTAAAACCTACATCGGAGCGATGCCGGGTAGAATTCTTCAGAATTTGAAAAAGGCAGGAACCAGCAATCCGGTATTTGTTTTAGATGAGATCGATAAGTTGAGCAATAGCAATCAGGGAGATCCTTCTTCGGCTTTGCTTGAAGTATTAGATCCTGAACAAAATGCAGAGTTTCACGATAATTTCTTAGAACTTGGGTTTGATCTTTCTAAAGTGATGTTTATCGCTACGGCAAACAATCTAGGAGGCATTCAGCCGGCGTTGCGTGATCGTATGGAGATCATTAACGTTACCGGTTATACCATCGAAGAGAAAGTAGAAATTGGGAAACGTCACCTACTTCCGAAGCAATTGAAAGAACATGGCGTTACTGCAGATCAATTGAAGATCGCAAAGCCTCAGTTAGAAAAAATTGTTGAAGGTTATACGCGAGAATCCGGTGTGCGTGGTTTAGAAAAACAAATCGCAAAAATGGTGCGTTACGCGGCCAAAAATATTGCGATGGAAGAGGAATACAAAGTCAAAGTTGATAACGATACCGTTGTTGAGGTATTAGGTTCACCTAAATTAGAACGTAATAAATATGAAAACAATGATGTCGCAGGTGTCGTAACCGGATTGGCCTGGACGCAAGTAGGCGGTGATATTCTCTTTATAGAATCTATACTTTCTAAAGGAAAAGGCAACCTTAGCGTTACCGGAAATCTGGGTAAAGTGATGAAAGAGAGTGCGACCTTAGCAATGGAATATATTAAATCAAATGCCGAGCGTCTTGAGCTGGATCCAACAGTGTTTGAAAAGTACAATGTGCATATTCACGTACCTGAAGGAGCAACGCCTAAAGATGGACCAAGTGCCGGGATCACCATGTTAACTTCTTTGGTTTCTTTGTTTACCCAGCGTAAGGTGAAGAAAAGTATTGCGATGACCGGTGAGATCACATTACGTGGTAAAGTGCTTCCGGTAGGCGGAATTAAAGAAAAGATTCTTGCAGCCAAACGTGCACACATCAAAGAGATCATTATGTGTGCAGAAAATGAGCGCGATATTAAAGAGATCAACGAGGATTATCTAAAAGGACTTACGTTTCATTATGTAAATGATATGAGCGAAGTGCTCGATATTGCACTTACCAATCAAAAGGTAAAGCACGCAAAAGCTCTTTAATAGATTTTAAACTATAAATTGAAACCCACTTCAAAAACGGAGTGGGTTTTTTAATGGGTAAGAAATAAAGTATACTTGTAAGCGTTTTGCGTTTAGGGTTTTTGGTGATTTGATATGGTAAAAAAGCTACTTTTAATTTTAGCCTTGTTTACAAGCTTCAATTTTTGGGCACAGTTGGGCGGTCGCGCTACCTATCAGTTTTTAAATTTGGTTTCTTCACCAAAACAAGCCGCTTTAGGCGGTAAATTACTCACCGATTATAGTTACGATCCCACGAGTGGATTGTTCAATCCGGCGACGATAAATCCGGAGATGCATAATCAACTTTCGCTGAATTATGTCAATTATCTGGCCGATGTAAATTATGGGACCGTAGGTTATGCTTATGAATACGATCGCCGAAGCGGTGTTTTTCACGCAGGAGTAACCTATGTGAATTATGGAACTTTTGAAGGCTATGATGAGCGCGGTAATGCAACAGCAGACTTTAGTGGGGGAGAAGTGGCGTTTTCTACAGGTTATGCTTTTAATATTCCGCGAACAGATTTTTTTGTCGGAGCCAATGTTAAATTGATTTCTTCAAAATTGGAGCAGTACACTTCGTTGGGTGGCGCGTTAGATCTGGGATTTATCTATGTGAATGACGAACTGGAACTGAATATCGCCGGAGTGGTGCGCAATATCGGGACGCAGTTTACGGCTTATGATGTGACGTATGAGCGATTACCGCTGGAAATTGATCTGGGCATTTCTCAAAAGTTAGAACACGTTCCGCTTCGGTGGCATTTCACCTTAGAAAATCTACAGAATTGGAATCTGGCATTTGCAAATCCGGCGCGGGCAACTTCAGATTTAAATGGAACTACTACACCAGAAAATGTCAATTTCTTTGATGAAGCACTCCGCCATATGATTTTTGCAGCAGAGTTATTTCCCGATAAAGGCTTCAATATTCGTTTAGGGTATAGTGTGCGCAGAGCGGAAGAATTACGCATTGTAGACCAGCGTAGTTTTGCAGGTCTAAGTGCCGGTTTCTCTGTGAAGTTTAATAAATTGCGCTTGAGTTACAGCTACGCGCGTTATAACAGTGCTGCAAGCTCGGGATTTTTTGGTTTAAATGTAGATTTAAACTGATGGTTCCAAAACCATTAACCTTCAACTTGAATCATTTGAAAAAAATCACCATCGCCATAGACGGCTTTTCTTCTACAGGAAAAAGTACCGTTGCAAAAATGCTGGCCAAAGAACTCGAGTATGTTTATGTAGATACCGGAGCAATGTATCGTGCCGTAACGCTTTATGCAATGCGGAAGCTTTTTATAAAAGATGGGCATTTTGATAAAGAAGGATTGATTAGACATTTGTTTATGGTTTCGGTGAAGTTTCAGATGAATGCAGAAACCGGGATCGCAGATGTATATTTAAATGGTGAAAATGTAGAGCGAGAGATCAGAACCTTAGAAGTTTCCAACTTTGTGAGTCAGATCGCTGCGATTCCTGAAGTGCGCAAACTCATGGTGCAGAAGCAACACGAGATGGGCAAAGAAAAAGGTATTGTGATGGATGGTCGCGACATTGGGACTGTGGTATTTCCCGATGCAGAATTGAAAGTGTTTATGACTGCATCTGCAGATGAGCGTGCCCGCCGTCGTTATGAAGAGCTCAAAGCCAAGGGCGATGAGGTAAGCTATGAGGCGGTTTTAGAGAATGTTCAGAAGCGTGATGAATTAGATACTTCTCGTGAAGATTCTCCACTTGTGCAGGCAGAAGATGCCATTCTGCTAGATAACACGCATACCAATATTGAAGATCAGTTTCATATTCTTTTACAACTTGCAAAAGACCGTATCTACGGTAGATGCTAATCTTTTGAAACCCCTCAATTTTTAATGAAAGCTACCCAACTCGATCGTGGGCTACTCTACTTGATGGCTGCAGGAGCAGGTCTTGTTGTAGCCAATAATTACTACAATCAGCCGCTTCTTAATTTAATGGCCAAAACTTTTTCGGTCACCGAAGCGCAAGTGAGTAATATTCCGTTGGCGACACAATTGGGTTATGCTTTTGGATTGCTTTTTATCATTCCGTTAGGGGATAAGTTTTCAAGAAGGAACATCATTTTAATAGACTTTGTGGCGATAATTAGTTCGTTATTGGTAACCGCTATAGCGCCTTCACTGTTTATATTAACCGTTTCTAGCTTTTGCGTAGGCTTTTCATCTGTAGTGCCGCAATTGTTTGTGCCGATGGCTGCCCAACTCGCTACCGAAGAAAATCGAGGTAAAGCCATTGGGATTGTGATGAGCGGTTTGCTTATCGGGATTTTAGGAAGCCGTTTTCTTAGCGGAATGGTTGGAGAATATTTTGGCTGGCGTTTTATGTATTATGTAGCCGCTGTGATAATGCTTGTTTATGCGGCCTTAATTTATTTCAAACTGCCTGACGTGGCTACCAATTTTAAAGGAACCTATGCGCAGTTGATGCAGTCGCTTCTACAACTCGTAAAAACAAAGCCCGAAGTACGAATTGCTGCGCTACGAGGAGCTTTGGGGTTTGCAGGATTTAGCGCATTCTGGACGACGCTGGTGTTTCTTATGGAAACCAATTTTGGCTACGGAAGTGGCGCTGC
Source organism: Leeuwenhoekiella blandensis MED217 (assembly GCF_000152985.1). Classification (GTDB taxonomy): domain Bacteria; phylum Bacteroidota; class Bacteroidia; order Flavobacteriales; family Flavobacteriaceae; genus Leeuwenhoekiella; species Leeuwenhoekiella blandensis. The sequence goes on from NZ_CH672395.1 coordinate 1,667,718, forward strand.
GGGACTTTTTGGGGTTTTAGGGATGATCGGAGCGCTGGGCGCAACACTATCAGGAAAACTGAATGATAAATACAATTCTAAAAAACTCATCTATCTCTTTACAGGCATCTTAGTGCTCTCGTGGATTGTTTTTCAGTTTAGCGGAACTTCTATACTCGGTTTAGTCATTGGCGTTTTGGCTGTTGATTTTGGACTGCAATGCCTGCACGTGACCAATCAGAACATTATTTTTAAACAGAATCCTGAAGCGCGCAATCGCGTAAATACCATTTATATGGTCATTTATTTTATAGGTGGAGCACTTGGTACTGTTTCTGGAGCTTATGCCTGGCAGCATTATCAATGGGCGGGTGTTGCGACTTTGGGATTGGGTTATTCCATCTTGATCATCATACTTCAGTTATTATTTCAGTGGAAGCATAAACGCTAAATCCTGCCTTTTGACTTTATTTGAAGATTCATATGCTAAATTCCCCATAAGATGTGCTTAAGGCTTTACTAAAACCACTTGGTTGACCAAGGCTACTCATTAACTTTAAAATAAAAATTGCTCGGCTGCTTGATAGTAAGCAATGCCGAAAACTATTTAAAAGAAGAATTATGAGTACAGATGTTTTAGAGAAGCTCACTGCGACAGAGCAAGCTTCAAGTAGTGATACGATTCAAACTATAAATCCGTCAACAGGACAGCCGCTCAACAGTTACAAAATGATGACTGATCAAGAAGCCAGTGAAGCTGTTAAAGCAACACATCAAGCTTTTTTGACGTGGAAGACTTTTTCATTAGAAAAGCGTGCAGAATTTATTAATAAAATAGGTGAAAGCTTAAGCAAGCACAAAGACCAACTGGTAAAATTGATGACCCAGGAAATGGGGAAACTTACCAGTCAGGGAGAACAAGAGGTCGATTTATGTGTAGGAATTTGTGAATACACTGCGAAAAATGGACCCGAAGTATTGAAGGATGAAGAACGCACCTTGCCCGATGGCGGTAAAGGACTTATTACAAATGCGCCTATTGGAGTCATCTACGGAATTCAACCTTGGAATTTTCCAACCTATCAGGTAATTCGTTATGCGATTGCCAACTTGATGGCAGGAAACGGCGTGTTATTAAAGCACGCTGAAAACGTAACCGGTTCAGCGTTATTAATTGATAAGATCATACGGGAGGCCGGCCTACCTGAAAACATTTTTACTGTGCTAAGAATTTCGCACGAACAATCTGATGCGATCATTGAAAATGATTTAGTGCGCGGAGTTACCTTGACGGGTAGCGGAGCAGCGGGTAAAGTTGTTGGCGAAAAAGCCGGAAAAGCTTTAAAGAAAACAGTTTTAGAACTTGGATCTAACGATGCGTATTTAGTTCTAGACGACGCTGATGTAGATACTGCGGTAGAATGGAGTATTAAAGGACGAATTTATAACAACGGGGAGACTTGTGTTGCTGCTAAACGTTTTGTGGTAACTGAAAAAGTCTACGACGAATTCAAAGAAAAGTTCGTTGCCGGAATGAAAGAAATTAAATTCGGTGATCCTGCGGATGATACTGTAGACATAGGACCGATGGCACGTAAAGACTTACGTGAGAAGTTGCACAATCAATTAAAAGAAAGTGTCGCCAATGGCGCTGAAATTTTATGTGGAGGTGAGTTGCCAGAGGGTGACGGTTACTTTTATCCTGCAACGGTGTTAGGAAATGTAAAACCCGGTCAACCTGCATATGATGATGAGTTGTTCGGTCCTGTTGCATCTTTAATCAAAGCAAAAGATAATCAAGATGCTATGCGTATCGCAAATGACAGCCGTTTTGGATTAGGTGGCGGAATCTTCTCTAAAGATGAAGCAGCAGCATTCGAATTGGCTAAAAATCACTTCGATACCGGTATGGTGTTCATCAACAGTTTTGGTGTTGCTCAGCCTAATATGCCTTTTGGTGGCGTAAAAGCTTCAGGATATGGTAGAGAGCACGGAGGCTTTGGAGTCAAAGAATTTGTTAATGAAAAGGCAATTATGAGACTCAACAGCTAGGTGAAGAGATTAATTTAAATAAAAATCCCCGTTCAGTGATGAACGGGGATTTTCTTTTTAGTTACCAATTGGTGGTGGTCCGTCAGGGATCATCGCTTTATAAACGTCGTCACCTTTTCGTTCTTTAAATTCAGTTTTTACTTCTTCAACAAGTTTTGCATCGTCAAAAAGGTCAAACATCGTCATCGACATAGCTTTTGAAGCCATTACCATTCCTTTGTGGCCTATAGACATTCCGCCGCAGGCGACAACCGCCCAAGAATGCCAAGGCGTATCTTTAGGCGCAACGGTTACTCCAAGATTAATATTAGGCACATTCCAGCTCACATCACCAACATCTGTAGAGCCGCCGCCGGGATTCTCTCTGGTTTCTTCAAAAGGATAGATCTTGCTGTCCATTCCTACCTGAGGTTTACCGGTTATCTCTTGAATCTTCTTACCAAAAGCGATTTCTTCTTCCGTATATTCTAATGGTCCTAAAAGTTCTAGATTCTCTTGCATTACAGCTCCGCCGGTTCTGTTTACCAAAGTTTCACGTATACCGGAAACAAGCGAATATTTGTAATCTACATTTGCCATAATCGCAGCACCTTCTGCCATTTTCTTTACCTGTTCAAAAACCGGAAGCATTCCTTTGGTATCGGTATTGCGCACGCGTACCCAAAGTTTGCTATAATCAGGCACCACGTTAACTACTTGACCACCGTCTTGAATATGATAATGAATGCGAACCGTAGGTTTTATATGTTCACGGTAATAATTGATTCCGGTGGTATACAACTCTAATGCATCAGAAGCACTGCGCCCATTCCACGGATCTGCCGCAGCATGCGCCGCTTGTCCATTAAACTCAACGATAAAGTCAACCATAGCCAGCGAACTTTGCACATCTGCTTTGGTATCTGCAGAAGGGTGCCAGCTAACATTAACATCTACATCATCCCAAACCCCTGCTTCGAGCATCCATAGTTTTCCAAAGAACTTTTCTTCAGCAGGAGTACCTATGAATTTTACAGTACCTTTAATTTCACCTGCTTCGATCATTTCTTTAACAGCAATGGCTGCGCCCAGACTTGCGGTCCCAAAGAGATTATGACCGCAACCGTGACCTGCAGCACCTGCTTCAAGAGGTTCTTTTGTAGGTTGAGCCTTTTGAGAAATTCCCGGGAGGGCATCAAACTCACCCAGAACACTTATTACGGGTTTTCCTTCTCCATAGGTCGCAATAAATGCGGTAGGAATATTAGCAACGCCACGTTCTACGGTAAAACCGTTTGCCTCGGCATAATCGGCAAGTAGTTTTGAAGATTCGGTTTCCTGAAAAGCGATTTCGGCATTTGCCCAGATTTTGTCGCTAATTGAAATCAGGTCCTCTTTGTGATTTTCAACAGAAGCAATAAGCTGCTTTTTGTCTTTGGGGATTTTTTGCCCGAAGGCAACTATTCCTGCCAAAAGGAATAGCAATGTAATTTTTGTATTCATACATAAAACATTTTAGTTAGTGCTTTTAAAGTTAGTAAAATCAGACCTAGTCTGTGGCAACACAAGAATTTATGCTGAATTCTAAAATATCGATCTATAAATGGGAGAATCTCTAAAATTGAGATTTGATTTTGACAATGTTCTAAATTTCTTGTTGAAGTTCAATTTCTTGCAGCAACATTATATTTTAACTGATATTTTTATATAACTTACTGTAATTGTGAAAATTGAGTTTGCTATGAGAGCTTTTATTGTTTACTTCTTGATGTTTTTAGGAATTTCATATGGTTTGTTTGCACAAACCAAACAAGAGGTTAGTGGTTATGTTACCAGTTTTGGTACGCCGGTGGTCCATGCAAAAGTGGCTGTCGTGGGTACCGATTTAATGACCGCAACAGATAGTAAGGGTTATTATACTATTGAGGTCACACCAAGACAAGAATTGCAATTTTCTTATGTTGGGCTTCAAACTGTAACGATCATAATAGAAGATGTGACAAAAACGCTCAATGTAAAAATGCTGCCCGAGGTTAATGATCTTGATGAGGTGACGGTTAAAGAAAAGGTCAAAAAAATAGAGGCTTTTTCAGATGAGTTAGGAGAAGACGGCAAACCTATTTGGATGCCCACTTCAATGGGACCAATTTTTACTCAAAATGGTTCAACGAGCTATGTTAAAGGGAAAGATTTAAATCTTGCTGCCCGTGACTTGACTATTGCACTTGGTGGTAGAGTCATGCTAAGAAAGAGTGCTACAATTTCGCTTCCTGAAGTAATGTTATGGGATGTTGATGGAAATCAATTTTATCCTACAAATTATGATATTCGTGATGTTTTACCTCAGGTTTCTGAAGTCTATGATGTTATGGTGCTTCGGTCTTTGTCATTGACCAATCGTTATGGCTCAAGAGCGAGAAACGGAGTTGTCGTGGTGCGTACTAAAGGAGCTTATTTTGCACAGCGTAAGGAAAAAGTCAACAAGACCTACGGAAATCAACAGGTTTATTCAGATGACGCTATTGCAATGGAAAGTCTAATCACAGTAACTCCTGATTATCTAAAAGAATTAGAAAATTCAAATACTCCGGAGGAAGCTTTTACTATTTATAAGGAAGCGTTGGTCACTAATGCACGGGACGTAGCATTTTATGCAGATGTTGCTCAGTACTTTTATGATAAAAATGCTATCGATAAAGCACATTCGGTTTTAAGCGAAATGGAAACCGCTTTTGTAACCAATGCCGAAGCATTGAAAGTACTGGCATATACTTATGAAGCAAACGCTGATCGTGAAAAAGCGCTTTCGGTTTATAAGAAGATATTCAGACTGCGACCGCAATACGCGCAATCGTATCGGGATTTAGGCAATTCGTTTGCTGTTGCTGAAAATTATCAGAAAGCCTGGTTGATGCATATGGGCTATATGAATACCACAGATAGTTTGAGCGGCACAGGAATAGACGCGATTGTTTACCGGGAGATGGAAGCTTTGTATTTTCAGCATAAAGACAAGATCGATGCAGATGCTAAGTTCTCCCTCCCTGAAAATAAAAGCGAACTCGCATACGACGTTCGATTAGTTTTTGAATGGAACACCTCTGAAGCCGAATTTGAGCTCGAGTTTGTGAATCCGCAAAATCAACCTTATGTAGTGAGTCACACTTTAGAGCAAAACCCTGAACGCATAAGAGACGAAAAGCTTAAAGGCTATACCTCAGAAGAATTTTTGATCGATGATCTAGGTTCTGGTGACTGGCTGGTAAATCTCAAATATTTTGGGAATAAGCAGTTTCAGCCTACGTTTTTGAAAGTGACAACCTATTACAACTGGCAACAGCCTACTCAAAAACACGAGGTTGAGGTATTTAAATTAACCCGACAAAACATAAAAATGCAACTGCTCAAATTGAATAACAGGGGTTTGAGAATATAGTCTAATTTAAAGCTTAAAACATAATAAGTTATATGTCAGCAAAAAACAAAAGGTCATTCGTAATAACCAAAATGGGAATATTTTTACTCATGTTTTCTATGCAAGCATTTGCACAAACCAAACAAGAGGTAAGTGGTTATGTTACTAGTTTTGGTACACCGGTGGTCAATGCAAAAGTGGCTGTCGTAGATACCGATTTAATGACCGCAACAGATAGTAAAGGTTATTACACTATTGAAGTCACACCTCGGAAAGAATTGCAATTTTCTTATGTTGGTCTTCAAACCGTAACAATCATCATAGAAGACGTTACTAGAACGCTCAATGTAAAAATGCTGCCCGAGGTTAATGATCTTGATGAGGTGACGGTTACCGCCAAAAATAAGAATCAAAGAGATTTTGAAGAAGAATATGGCCCTTATGGCAAACCTAGGAGAATGCCCACAGCAATGGGGTATATAAGCACCGGTGGATCTTCGGCATACTTAAAAGGAGCAAGTTTGAATCAAGCTGCAGTAGATATTTCTAGGGCTATTGATGGCAGAGCAGCCGGACTCGAAGTAAATAGTGAAGGGGAGATTTATATTAGATCGGGTAATTCTATAAATAATAATGTACCAGCCATTTGGGATGTAGATGGAATGATTTATAAAGAGCCTCCATTTATTGATATTTCAAATGTTCAAGATATTCTAATTTTGAAATCATTAAGTCAGGTCAATAGGTATGGCAATATGGCTTCAGGTGGCGTAATTATAGTACGTACTAAAGGTGCTTATTTTGCACAGCGTAAAGAAAAAGTCAACAAGACCTACGGAAATCAACAGGTTTATTCAGATGACGCTGTAGCTGTAGAAAACCTAATTACAGTAACTCCTGATTATCTAAAAGATTTAGAAAATTCAAATACGCTGGAGGAAGCTTTTACTATTTATAAAGAAGCGTTGGTCACTAATGCACGAGACGTAGCATTTTATGCAGATGTTGCTCAGTACTTTTATGATAAAAAAGCTACCGATAAAGCACATTCGGTTTTAAGCGAAATGGAAACCGCTTTTGAAACCAATGCCGAAGCACTGAAGGTACTCGCATATACCTATGAAGCAAACGCTGATCGTGAAAAAGCACTTTCGGTTTATAAGAAGATATTCAGACTGCGACCACAATATGCGCAATCGTATCGGGATTTAGGCAATTCGTTTGCCGCTGCTGAAAATTATCAAAAAGCCTGGTTGATGTATATGGGCTATATGAATACCACAGACAGTTTAAGCGGCACAGGAATAGATGCGATTGTTTATCGGGAGATGGAAGCTTTGTACTTTCAGCATAAAGACAAGATCGATGCAGATGCTAAGTTCTCCCTCCCTGAAAATAAAAGCGAACTCGCATACGACGTTCGATTAGTGTTTGAATGGAACACTTCTGAAGCCGAATTTGAACTTGAATTTGTAAATCCACAAAATCAGCCTTATGTGGTGAATCACACCTTAGAGCAAAACCCTGAACGCATAAGAGACGAAAAGCTCAAAGGCTATACTTCAGAAGAATTTTTGATCGATGATCTAGGTTCTGGTGATTGGCTGGTGAATCTCAAATATTTTGGGAATAAGCAGTTTCAACCTACGTTTTTGAAAGTGACAACCTATTACAATTGGCAACAGCCCAATCAAAAACAAAAGGTTGAGCTATTTAAATTAACCCGACAAAATATAAAAATGCAACTGCTCAAATTGAATAACCGCAATTTACGCTATTAAGAATTCGCGCGATCTAGAATCCAATTGCTATAAAACTCAAGAATTTCTTCTTTGTTGAGTTCGTTGTGCGTTTCGTGTCGTAAACCTTCCCAGGGTTTGAAATCGATTTGATCGGGATGACGTAAAGCCAAAGTTTTTGAAGCTTTAAATTTTGTGATATTGTCTTCGGTACCGTGAGCTAAAAGTACTTTGGTTCTAAAATCAAAAGTTCTATCCATAAGATAAACACCGTTGTCATTTAGCCCAAAAAATAGTTTTAAAGAAGCTTTGCCGTGCACGAGTTGGTCTTCTTTATAGGCTTTTCCAACTTCGGTATCCCTAGAAAGATCTGCAGGGTCGAGTTTCGTTTCTTGCACAGGGTTTAAAGCAAAGGTCAAAGCCATTCTTCCTAGAATTATTTGCAATGCTCCGGGATTCTTAACCAGCTTTAACCAGGGCGAAGTGACGAGAGCTCCTGCGGGTGGTACCGCGGTCATCAATAAGTAGCGTAATACGATACCGCCGCCCATACTGTGACCGTATAAAAACACCGGTGTTCCCGGGTTTTCTTCAAACGCTTTTTCATAAATAAAGTCCACTGCAAGAATAAAATCCTGTAGGGAGCGTACCACACCACGTTTACCGTTAGATTTTCCGTGACCGGGTAAATCTATTGCATAACAGGTGATATTTTTTGCATTAAAATATTCGGCGACGTGTGTATACCTTCCTAAATGCTCTCCAAAACCGTGAATGATGCAAACCACGGCTTTTTGATCAGGAGCTTTCCAGACCTTTCCAAAGAGTTCATGTCTAGCGGTTTGCCCTGTAAATGTAGTGCTGGATTTTTCTGCTAACATATTTTTTATTTCAGAATAGAAAATTAGAAAAGTTTATGTAATTTTGCACTCCTTTTGACAACGGTTGGAAACCCAAAAGGATGAGGGATTTAAAATGAATCTCTTGAAACCAAACATGTATTTTAAACCTCTTTTACGATTTTGAGTTGTTTAGTTTCCACAAAAGCGTAAAATACAAACTATTAATCAGCAATGGCTGAAGAAAATAAAAAACCAGAAGCTCAGGAAGAAGTTGAGCTTAAGACAAATGTTGCAGCAGCAGAAGAACTTGCTACTCCTGATGCAATTAAAGAACCAAAAGGTTACGAAAGCGCTGCTCAAGCTAATCCTGAGAAATTTCTTGAAGAATTCAACTGGCACAATTACGAAGAAGGAATTGATCCTATCGATGATGACAAGCTAGATGAGTTTGAAAAGCTGGTTGCAGAAAACTTTGTTGACACTCTTGATGACGAAGTTGTTGAAGGTAAAGTAATCAACATCACAGATCGTGATGCTATTATAGACATCAACGCAAAGTCTGAAGGTGTAATCTCTCTTAACGAGTTCCGTTACAACCCAGATCTTAAAGTTGGTGATACTGTTGAGGTATTGATTGATGTGCGTGAAGACGCTACCGGTCAATTAGTATTATCTCACCGTAAAGCGCGTGTGATCAAAGCTTGGGAGCGTGTAAATAAAGCTCACGAAGATGGTACAATTGTTACCGGTTTTGTAAAAGCACGTACTAAAGGTGGTATGATCGTAGATGTATTTGGTATTGAAGCATTCTTGCCAGGTTCTCAGATCGATGTGAAGCCTATTCGTGATTACGATGCGTATGTAAACAAAACAATGGAATTCAAAGTGGTTAAAATTAACCAAGAATTCAAAAACGTTGTTGTTTCTCACAAAGCGCTTATCGAAGCAGATATCGAAGAGCAGAAAAAAGAAATCATCGGGCAGCTTGAAAAAGGTCAGGTTCTTGAAGGTACCGTTAAAAACATTACTTCTTACGGAGTATTCGTTGACCTTGGTGGCGTAGATGGATTGGTACACATTACAGATCTTTCTTGGTCTCGTATTAACCACCCGAATGAGATCGTTGATCTTGATCAGAAACTTAACGTGGTTATCCTTGACTTTGATGAGGATAAAACACGTATCCAACTTGGTCTTAAGCAGCTTAAGAAGCACCCATGGGATGCTCTTAGCGAGACTTTAAGTGTAGGAGATAAAGTAAAAGGTAAAGTTGTTGTAATCGCAGATTACGGTGCTTTTGTTGAAGTAGAAGAAGGAGTAGAAGGTCTTATCCACGTTAGTGAGATGTCTTGGTCTACGCACTTACGTAGCGCTCAGGATTTCGTAAACGTTGGTGACGAAGTAGAAGCTCAAATTCTTACTATGGATCGTGAAGATCGTAAGATGTCTCTTGGTATCAAGCAATTGACGCAAGATCCTTGGACAGATATCACTTCTAAATATCCTGTAGGTTCTCGTCACACAGGAATTGTACGTAACTTCACTAACTTTGGTGTATTCGTAGAATTAGAAGAAGGTATCGACGGTCTTATCTACATCTCAGACCTTTCTTGGACTAAGAAAATCAAGCACCCATCAGAATTTACAAACATCGGTGATAAACTAGAGGTTGTAGTTCTTGAGCTTGACGTAGAAGGACGTAAATTAAGCTTAGGTCACAAGCAGATTGAAGACAATCCTTGGGACAAATATGAAGCTGAATTTGCAGTAGGAACTAAGCACACCGGTACAATTGGAGAAATTGTAGACAAAGGAGCAACTGTAGAATTCAATGAGGACATCGTGGCATTTATTCCAGGACGTCACTTAGAGAAAGAAGACGGAAGCAAACTTGGTAAAGGTGATGAGGCAGATTTCCAAATCATTGAGTTTAATAAAGACTTTAAGCGTGTAGTTGCATCGCACACTGCATTGTTTAAAGAAGAGGAAGCGAAGATCGTTAAGCAGGCAGCTAAGAAAGCAGCTGATTCTGCAGCAGCTAGCGCACCTACTTTAGGAGACGCAAATGATGCTCTTGCAGCATTGAAAAAGCAAATGGAAAAAGGCGGTAACTAAGCCCTAACATTTTCTAATATATTAAAGCCCTTTAGCATTTGCTGAAGGGCTTTTTTTATTAGACCTATAAAAGAGGGTAACACCCCGCGCTTTTTTGATTCGATGCTTTGCTATTAGAAGTCGCAATCGCAATTCTCTAAGGATAAATGTTTATTTTCGCTTACCCAGAAACACGACACTTATGAACTATATTCTTTTTGACGGTCCTGCGCGTAAAAAACTCTTACCCTTTACCTATACCAGACCTGTAGCAGATCTTAGAATCGGTATTTTAACCATTCGCGAAAAGTGGGAAAAGCATTTAGGAAGCACAACGTCAACAATTACTGAAGAGTATTTGTCTGAGAAATTCCCGATGGTTGAGTTTGAAGAGAATGTAATGATCAATGCATCGTATATTCCTACAGAAATTTTAGTCGAGCAAGTGCTGGATTTACAGATGAATCAGGCGCTTTTTGATGGGGATGACATCGTAGCTTTTTATACTAGAGATACTCAGGAAGAAATTGATTTTGATACCTACGAGCAATTAGAAGTAACCGCTGAAGGTGTTTTTAAGATTGAAAATAACTGGGATATTTTCAGTAAGAACCACGAAGCCATTCAGTTGGATTATGATTTAATCACCCAAGGAAGAACTTCTGCTGAAATTCCAAAAGGGGTTCAAACCATGCATTCAGAAAACATCTTTATAGAAGAAGGTGCCAAAATAAATTTTTGTTCGCTTAATGCTTCAGATGGTCCTATTTACATTGGTAAAGATGCCGAAATTATGGAAGGAGCACTCATTCGTGGACCTTTTGCGCTTTGCGAACACGCAACTGTAAAGATGGGGGCAAAAATCTACACAGGGACAACGATTGGTCCGTATTGTAAAGTTGGAGGAGAAGTTACCAATTCGGTATTGATGGCATATTCTAATAAAGGTCACGATGGTTATCTTGGAAATTCTGTGTTAGGTGAATGGTGCAATATTGGTGCAGATTCTAACAACAGTAATCTTAAAAATAACTACGAAGAAGTGCGTCTTTGGGATTACGAGACTGAAGGTTTTGCAAAAACCGGATTGCAATTTTGCGGTTTAATGATGGGAGATCATAGCAAATGCGGTATCAATACCATGTTTAATACAGGAACAGTGATTGGTGTAAGTGTAAATATTTTCGGAACCGGCTTTCCACGTAATTTTGTTCCGTCATTCAGTTGGGGAGGAGCCAGTGGTTTTACTACTTATAAAACCAATAAAGCTTTTCAAACCGCTAAACTGGTGATGGAGCGTCGCAACATTCCTTTTGATGAGCAGGAGGCAGCGATCTTAGAACATATTTTTGAGGATTCTGCCAAATACAGAAGGTATTAGGCCAGCTCATCAAGTAACGTGGAGCTTTAAAACCAGTTTGTTAAGCTTCTAGACACACTAATGCACAAAGCATGGTTTGCAAATGTTTGACGATGGAGTGGTTTATATAGTGCTCAATAGCTTCAGGAGTGTCCAGATTATAGGTTGATTTAAAAAAGACTTGGTTGTGATGAAAATCAAAATAGGTGCCTAAAATGGTCGGAATGATCAACGGGATTTCTATATTCTTTTTGAATTCGTGCTGTTCTTGTCCCTTACTGATAAATTCGGTTAGGGCATCATAATTATTCTTCTTTTGAACTAAATAGTGCTCAAAGGTTAAGCAGCGGGTGCTATTGGAAAGCTCTGTATGTACAATTTTATAGATACGATTGTTTTTGTGTATACGTTGTACAAAGAGTTCGATGATTTGATTGAAACGAGACTTAAAAGAACTATCCTGATTGATAATGGTGTCAAGCTCTCCTTTAAAGTCAGACATACGATACACAACCATATGCTCTAGCAGTTTTTCTTTAGAGCCAAAATAATAAGAGATCATTGCGATATTGATATTCGCCTCCTTAGCGATTTGGCGTACTGAAGTTCCGGCAAAACCATGCTCGGCAAAAAGCTTTTCTGCAACCTGAACGATTTGCAGCTGTTTCTCATTCAATTCCATTAGTCAAATTTGAGTTTGCAAAATTAAACAATCGTTTAATTTTAAAGCTTAATTATTGGAATTTGTTTAGACTGTGCAATTTAGATTAGTGGTCTGCCTGAATCTAGAAAAAGCCAGTAGACTAAAACAGCTAAAATGATCAATGCTATTAGGGTGTATAACATCGTTTTTCTTTTATGGTTTTCGCTCTTCCGTTTGATTTCAGCCTTAGCTTTAACCAATTCTTTTTCGCTTAATTTTTTAAATTTTAGCGAGATGTTGGTTTTGCTTCTGTGAGTATTCGGCTTTTCAAAACGAGAAACACGCTCGCGCTTATTTTGTCTAAGCGAAGCCAACATTGCAGATACCGAACCACCAAATCCCATAATTTATAGTTTAATTATAGGTAGGTTTTATAACGGTAATGTTACGCTACTAGCGCTGTTTTGAAGTTTTTTTAACACGTTTAAGAACCAGAAAATCTTGAGGATTGGCTTTAAGTCCGGTTACATTTTTATGAACAAACTTGATGACTTGATCATAGTACAGTGTTACAAATGGAGCTTGTTCTAGGATTATAGAATCCATTTTTCTGTAGAGCAGTTTACGCTTATTTATATCGGTAAGCTTAAAACTTGATTCATAGAGGCTATCAAAAGTCGCATTCTTAAAATGCGTATAATTAGGTCCGTTTGGGGTGAAATTTTTGCTATAATACAGCGAAAGATAATTCTCGGCATCCGGGTAATCTGCAATCCAGCTGGCTCTAAATGCATCGAGTTTTCCTGTAGATTTAAGCTGGCGTAACGTAGAAGGAGGCATCACATCGATATTAATCTCAAGTCCAAGCTTGCCCAATTCCCGCTGAATATATTCGCAAATGTCCAGGTATTGACTGTTGGTGCCAATGGTGATGCTGGGCGTATTATTACCGCTGTCTTCAATATATTTTGTGATTAAAGCGCGCGCCTTGCTTGGATTGTACTCAAAGCCTGAAGCACCATATCCCGGCAAACCTTTAGGAATAAAACCGGAGTTTGCTGGTTCTCCAATTCCGTTGCGCAGGTATTTTATCATTTTCACCCGATCAAACCCGTAATTAACTGCTTGTCTTAAAAGTTTTGAACGTACTTCTTTTGACGGACTTTCTAAATAGAAACCTAAATATTCGGTATTTAGAAAAGGGCCTGTAATCGTCTTAACGCGATTTTTATAGTTCTCTTTTAGCTTTCCCGTTGCGGTAAGCAATTCATCTTTATAAGAAGGGTCAAGGCTGTTCAACATATCGAGATTGCCTTGTGCAAATTGTAAAAATTCACTTTGCTTATCGGGTAAAAAAGTGATGGCTACAGCTTCAAGATAAGGAAGCCGGTTTCCATCTTCGTCTTTTTCAAAATACAGGTTATTTTTCCGAAGAACTAACTTCACGCCTTCTTCCCAACGTTTAAATTTAAAAGGACCAGTGCCAATAGGGTGAGAACGAAATTCATTTCCGTAGAATGAAACGATTTCTTCAGGAACTACAGAGCAATAGCGCATAGTAAGCAGTCCTAAAAAAGCAGGAAACTCCTTTTTTAATGTGATTTGAAAAGTACTGTCATTAACAGCTTGGTAGCGATCGACATTACTCAATACCCAACTTCCGGGAGAGGCAATTGAAGGATCTTTCAGGCGATTGAAACTATACACAAAATCCTCAGCACTTACCTTGCGCGTGCTATCCTTTGTTTTGAATTGCTCGTGCTTATGAAAATAAACATCGTCCCTTAGGATAAATGTATAGGTTTTGGTGTCTTCGCTTACCGTCCAGCGTTTAGCAACATCAGGAATGATATTTAAAGAATCGTCTTGTTGAACCAAGCCATTAAATAATTGATTCGTAGGCCAGATAATAGGCGGATTTCTTGCAAAAGCAGGATCAAGTGTAGCTACATTATAATGCTCATTGTATCTAAAAACTTCGTCTTCTTTATGCCGATTGTCTTTTGGATCACACGAAAATAAGCTGATAAGGATTAATGGAAACAAAAGCCACTTTAGCTGTATTGTGCGCACGTCAAAAGGAGGTTTTAAGGTCATAAATATCAATCTGATACATCAACAGTTTTGGGTCGTTATGCTTCAGGTAGTTATAAACTTGAGCAAGAGCAAAATTGTAGTTAACTTTGCACCCTTAATTTGATCTGGTTATTTGAGATTTTGAGGATGCAAAACAAAAGTAACCATTTGTGAAGAAGATTCTAATGAACGAAGCAGGGAAAAAAGTAGCGTTTTATACGTTGGGATGTAAACTTAATTTTTCTGAAACTGCAACGATCTCACGCAGTTTTGAAAACGAGGGTTTTGATCGGGTAGATTTTAAAGACACTGCAGATATTTATGTGATCAACACATGCAGTGTAACCGAAAATGCAGATAAGCGTTTTAAGACCATTGTAAAGCAAGCGCAGAAGGTGAATCCTGATGCTTTTGTAGCTGCTGTAGGATGCTATGCTCAGCTAAAACCAGAAGAACTTGCAGATGTAGATGGTGTTGACCTTGTTTTAGGCGCAACAGAAAAGTTCAAAATCACCGACTATCTAAACGATCTCTCTAAAAATGATATGGGCGAGGTGCACAGTTGTGAGATTGAAGATGCAGACTTTTATGTAGGATCTTATTCTGTGGGCGATCGTACACGTGCATTTTTAAAAGTGCAAGACGGTTGCGATTATAAATGTACCTACTGTACAATTCCTTTGGCGCGAGGTATTTCTCGAAGCGATACGCTTCAAAATGTATTGAAAAATGCACGAGAGATTTCAGCACAAGGAATTCGGGAAATCGTGCTTACCGGAGTAAATATTGGAGATTACGGTAAAGGAGAATTCGGGAATAAAAAGCACGAACATACCTTTTTAGATTTGGTTAAGGCATTAGATCAGGTAGAAGGTATCGAGCGTTTACGTATTTCGAGCATCGAACCTAACCTGTTGAAAAATGAGACCATCGAGGTTGTAGCAGCTTCCAGAGCTTTTGTGCCGCATTTTCATATTCCTTTACAAAGCGGGAATAATGAAATGCTCGGAAAGATGAGACGTCGTTATAGAAGGGAACTTTATGTAGATCGTGTAGCGGCTATCAAAAAGTTGATGCCCGATGCGTGTATTGGTGTAGATGTGATTGTAGGTTTTCCTGGTGAAACCGATGAACACTTCTTGGATACGTATAATTTTTTAAACGAACTCGATATATCGTACTTACACGTTTTTACCTATTCTGAACGCGATAATACACTTGCTGCAGATATGGATGGTGCTGTACCGCTTAAAAGACGAAAAAAACGCAGCAAAATGTTACGTGGACTTTCAGCAAAAAAGCGTCGTGCATTTTATGAGTCTCAACTGGGAACTCAGCGTACTGTACTTTTTGAAGGTGAAAATAAAAAAGGCTATATACACGGTTTTACCGAGAATTATGTCAAAGTCAAGACTCCTTGGGATCCTTCATTGATCAATACGACACATACGATTGAGCTTACAGATATTGATGAAGATGGTATCGTGCGCTTTGAATATGTGAATCAAGAGCAAAGCGTTACTGCATAAAAAAACCTGCTCAAAAAGCAGGTTCAATGTTTTAATGTAGAAAGGCGCTTTAGATATTAATACCTACAGGTAATAAATTCTTATACTTTCTACGGTTAGATCTCATGAATTTCGCAATTTCCGGACTTGTAGGAACGAGTCTGATATTACGGTCTTCAACTTCTTTGAATACAGCAACGATAAAGTCATTCATACGATCTTCAGCGCCTTCTGGCATATGAATTTTAGTAAGAAAGATCTTTCGGTCTTGAAGAGAATATTCAATCTTAGCCAGCTTGTTGTCAAAAGTGGTTTCAAATTGTCTTAAGAACTCGTTATCTGTTAATTCAATCGCTGTCATTACATCCATATAAATTATTTTAAAAAATAGAGTTTACGTTCTCGAAAAGGTTTGAAAAGTGTAGGATGGTTAGATATGTCATATAACGTATATCAGTAAATATACAAAAAATTAAGCTGTTTTTGGCGCTTTATAGTGTTAAACTGTTAATTTTGAATACTATGATACACGTGTATTTAATGCCGGGAATGGCAGCTAATCCCAGTATTTTTGAGTACATCAAGCTACCCAAAGAGCGGTACACCCTCCACGCGCTTTCTTGGAAAATACCAGAACCTGCCGAAACACTTGAGCATTATGCTCAACGGATGTTAGAAGAAATTAAAGAGCCAGACCCAGTTTTGCTTGGAGTAAGCTTTGGTGGGGTACTGGTGCAGGAAATGGCCAAGTTCATCAAGTACAAAAAACTCATTATTGTAAGCAGCGTGAAGTCTATGGCTGAATTGCCCAAGCGTATGCGTTTTTGCAGGGCTCTTGGTCTTTACAGATTGGCTCCGGTAAGTTTGGCTCGTAATATTGATACACTGGCAAACTATGCCATTGGAGACCGACTGAAACATAAAGTAGAATTGTATCAAAAATACCTTTCTATTACAGATCCTGTTTATTTGAATTGGGCTCTTGAGCAAATGTTGTGTTGGGAGCAAACCAAGAGTAAAAAGGATTTGATTCATATACACGGGACTAGTGATCCTGTATTTCCGTATCGATACATTGATAATTGTATACCCATTCCCGGTGGAACACACGCTATGATCATCACAAAGTGTAAGTGGTTTAACAAAAACTTGCCTAAGATTATCGAGAATTAATTGGTAATTTCACAAAATAACTTGAAACTTTATTTGCTATGATACATTTTAAAAATATCCTTGCAGGAATAGGGCTCGTTGCCACTACCGCAGTTTGCGTGCAGGCGGTGCAGCAAGATGACGACACGCAACGAATAGATCCTGAAATTAAGAAAACAGATAAACTGGTAAACGATTATAACGTTTATGCAATTCCTTTACCAGAAACTTTAGATTTTGCAGGAGAGCCTGTGCCTTTAGATAATCCTGATATTCGAGAGCGATTGGATCGGGAGTTGTTGGTAAATACGTATTGGCAATCTAACGGGCTATTGCTGATCAAAAGAGCGGCAAAATACTTTCCTATCATCGAACCGATTTTAGAGGAAGAAGGTTTGCCTGATGATTTCAAGTATCTGGCTGTTATAGAAAGCGGATTAACGCAAGCGGTTTCTCCCGCTCGTGCGACCGGTTTTTGGCAAATCCTACGAAGTACAGGGAGAGAATTAGGACTTGAAGTCAATGATAATGTAGATGAGCGCTATAATATCGAATTATCCACGCGTGCTGCTTGCAAGTATCTCAAAAACTCGAAGGAGAATTTGGGGAGTTGGACGTTGGCTGCTGCAGGTTATAATGCCGGGAATGCCGGAATGAGTAGAAGGTTAGACCAACAAAATGTAAACGGATATTACGATTTGTTGTTAGGCGAAGAAACCGGTAGGTATGTATTTAGAATTTTGGCCTTAAAACAAATTCTTGCAGATCCCGAACGTTATGGTTTTAATTTTAAGAAAGAACACTTGTATGAAGAAGTACCATCATATAAAGTTAAAGTAGATACCGTGGTTACAGACTTTGTTCAGTTTGCTGAACATTTTGGTATTAATTATAAAATCTTAAAGCTGCATAATCCTTGGTTACGTGAAGATCACTTGAACAATGCTTCACGAAAAGAGTATCAAATTGAAATCCCTAAAGAGGGGTATTATGATGCTAATATTGGGCAATAAGTTTGAGTCATAGTTATAATAAAAACAAAGAAGGCTTCACATGTGAAGCCTTCTTTGTTTTTTAGAGTTATGTGGTTGTTCTTAGAATGTTGCTAAAGACTCAGGAAGATCATTGATGTTAATGTTATGATCAATATTGATTGCAGCGATTTGTCGACTTAGAAAAACAATGTTTTGGTTAAAAAGTTGATTTTCGGTTAAATTCATTTGATTAGGAGGTCGACGATTGATGTCCAAGATTTCTCCGTCAGCACCCAAAACAAAACTTAATGATAATCCGAGCGCGTGTTTTAAAAGATTAACGGTTTGCATATGTTTGTTTTGCGTTTCATCAACATATACAATATGTATGTTTTTGTCAAACTGCTTTGCCATCTGACGTACCGTTGACTTAGAGTCCCAAAACAACACAATAAAGTCTATCATGTCGCCATAGCGCTGTGATAATTTATTTAAAACCGGAATCTCTCCCTCGCTTGGGATACACCAGGAACTGTAAGTAAGTAGAATAGTGGGTTTTTCAAGTTCTTCAGTAGAAGCGATGCCACTATCGAAACGCTCAAATTGTAATGGATCGATATATGAACCTTGTAATTTGGTTTTTACTAAAGTATCTAAGAGGGATTTGGCAAAATCTAAATCTCCCAACTCCAGCGCTTCATCTACACGCTGATTGTAGGCATCAATATTTAATCTAAGCGCATCAGAAAAGAGTGTTTTGTCATTTTCTTGTGCTGCTAAGCTTAATACCGATAAAAGAAATATAAGTAGTGTTCTTGCCATAAAGTTTAATAACAGGTACTATCAAAGCTAATCTTTGATTCTCGCGTGTAAAAAACTTCTCGTTCAAAAGGTATATATATTTGTTAAAAGGCGTACAAACTTTTTCTATTCGACTTAGGCCATAAAAAAAGCTCCATTACGGAGCTTTTATAACTATTTAAAACAAATCTGCCTTATCTGCGACCACCTCGACCGTATTGCTGGCGTGGCATATTTGCCGCTTGTTTCATTTGCTTTTTCATCATTTTGATTTGTTCGCCAAGCATATTGTGTTTATCCAGTTTTTTGGCTTCGGCAAGAAGTTTATCTGCTTCTCGTCTTCTATTTTTAGTCATTGCGATGCCGGCAAGATTGATTTTGGCCATTGCTAAATCTGCATCCATACTTAAACCTAACTGTATCGCTTTCTTAAAATACTTTTCAGACTGAATCATATTGGTTTGCGATAACATCAATCCGTTCAGGTAATTGTAGTAACCATTTTGTTTACGAACCAGCGCGGCTTCAGGATTTTTAATTTTATCCAACCATTTTTGTGCTCCCGCAAAATCTTGTTTTCTAAGGCGTAAAAATGCAAGGATTAAAATTTCATTCTTAAAGTAAAGCAATACAAACATTGCGGCTAGAAGGATTAGCATGATGCCGTTTCCTATAGACCTGTCAATAATTTGCCAGATTGCCAGACCAAGTACAAGAGCAGCTAGAACTAATTTTATATTTTTGTTGAACATATGTAGTCTTTATATAGAGGAGAAATAACTCCTGCAAACAGGATGAAAATTGAGGTTTTAATTGCGCGAGCAAATGTAATAAAAACAATCGAAAATATTTTAAACTTTCTGTTTGTTGATTAAGAAAGTGTTTGTATATTTGCGCCCAGATTTTGGGAAGGCTAATCCCAAAAAATAATTCAGAACAGTTAAAGGAAGATTAAAGAAGATATAAAATGAAAAGAACGTTTCAACCTTCAAAAAGAAAAAGAAGAAATAAGCACGGTTTCCGCGAGCGTATGGCTAGCGCAAATGGTCGTAAAGTCCTTGCTCGAAGAAGAGCAAAGGGTAGAAAGAGAATTTCTGTATCTTCTGAATTAAGACATAAAAAATAATTGGTGATTTGCCATTGTTAAAATATTAAGGTGTTACTTTTTTAAGTAACACCTTTTTTTATAAATACCCCAATCGTATTTTTATTTAATACATTTAATTTGAGACTATAATGCCAAAAAACGAAAACCTTAAATCTATTTTAATTATTGGTTCTGGTCCTATCGTCATAGGTCAGGCGTGTGAATTTGATTACTCAGGATCTCAAGCTTTACGCTCGCTGCGTGAAGATGGGATTGAGACTATTTTGATAAACTCTAACCCGGCGACGATAATGACTGATCCTGTTATGGCAGATCACGTTTATCTATTGCCGCTTACAACCAAGTCTCTGGTAAAGATCTTAAAAGAGCATCCGCAAATTGATGCTGTTTTACCTACAATGGGAGGACAAACAGCATTGAACTTATGTATTGAAGCTGATGAAAAAGGGATTTGGGAAGATTTTGGCGTAAAAATTATAGGTGTTGATATCGATGCGATCAACATTACTGAAGATCGTGAGAAGTTTCGCGAGCTGATGCTAAAAATAGGTGTAGGTATGGCACCGCAAGCAACTGCTACTTCATTTTTAAAAGGTAAAGAGATCGCACAGGAGTTTGGTTTTCCTCTTGTGATTAGAGCGTCTTATACTTTGGGTGGTGCCGGAGCATCTATCGTGTACAAACCCGAAGATTTTGACAGGCAGTTGAGTCACGGTCTTGAGATTTCACCTATTCACGAGGTGATGATCGATAAAGCCTTGATGGGCTGGAAAGAATATGAGCTAGAGCTTCTTAGAGATAAAAATGATAACGTAGTTATTATTTGTACCATAGAGAATATGGACCCGATGGGAATTCACACGGGAGACTCTATAACCGTTGCTCCTGCAATGACGTTAAGTGATAGTACGTATCAAAGAATGCGCGATAT
Source organism: Leeuwenhoekiella blandensis MED217 (assembly GCF_000152985.1). GTDB lineage: Bacteria > Bacteroidota > Bacteroidia > Flavobacteriales > Flavobacteriaceae > Leeuwenhoekiella > Leeuwenhoekiella blandensis. The sequence continues at coordinate 1,688,371 of NZ_CH672395.1, forward strand.
GGCAATTCATATGATGCGTTCTATTGGTGATTTTGCCGGTGGATGTAACGTGCAGTTTGCGGTTAGCCCAGATGAGAAAGAAGATATTATCGCTATTGAAATTAACCCGCGTGTATCTCGTTCTTCTGCGTTGGCATCAAAAGCGACAGGGTATCCTATTGCAAAAATCGCTTCTAAACTGGCAATTGGTTACACATTAGATGAGTTAGATAACCAAATTACAAAATCAACTTCAGCCTTATTTGAACCTACTTTAGACTATGTTATCGTCAAAATTCCTCGTTGGAACTTTGACAAATTTGAAGGTAGTGACCGTACTTTAGGTCTTCAGATGAAGTCTGTAGGAGAGGTGATGGGAATAGGTCGTTCTTTTCAAGAAGCCTTGCACAAAGCCACCCAATCTCTTGAGATCAAACGTAATGGTCTAGGAGCAGACGGGAAAGGGTATACAAACTATGATAAGATCATTGAAAAGCTTACCAATCCTAGCTGGGATCGTGTGTTCACGATTTATGATGCGATTCAGATGGGAATCCCGTTAAGCCGCATTTATGAGATCACAAAAATTGATATGTGGTTCCTCAAGCAGTTTGAAGAGCTAGATGCCTTAGAGAAAGAAATTTCAAAATATAAAATAGACACGCTTTCGAGAGATTTATTGCTTGAAGCAAAACAAAAAGGATTTGCCGATCGTCAAATCGCGCATATGCTTGATTGCTTAGAAAGCGATGTGTATAACAAAAGAGATGAACTCAACATCAACCGCGTTTACAAGTTGGTTGATACGTGTGCAGCAGAATTTGTGGCACAAACACCGTATTTCTATTCCACTTTTGAGAGTGAAATGCAACTGGCAAACGGGGAGCGTTTTTCTCAAAACGAGAGTAAAGTAAGCGACAAGAAAAAAATTGTGGTATTAGGTTCTGGGCCTAACCGAATTGGCCAGGGAATCGAGTTTGATTACTGCTGTGTGCACGGTGTATTAGCCGCTGCAGAATGTGGTTATGAGACCATTATGATCAATTGTAACCCTGAAACTGTTTCTACCGATTTTGATACGGCAGATAAGCTTTATTTTGAGCCGGTGTTCTGGGAGCACATCTATGATATCATTCGTCACGAGAAGCCAGAAGGAGTAATCGTTCAGCTAGGAGGACAAACTGCATTAAAGCTTGCTGAAAAATTAGATCGCTACGGAATTAAGATCATCGGTACCAGTTATCAGGCGCTTGACTTAGCAGAAGATCGAGGAAGTTTCTCCAGATTGTTGAAAGAAAACAATATTCCTTATCCTGAGTTTGATACTGCTGAAACTGCAGAAGAAGCCCTTGCGGTTGCAGACAAGTTAGACTTCCCAATTTTGGTAAGACCTTCTTATGTTTTGGGAGGACAGGGAATGAAAATCGTGATCAATAAAGACGAATTAGAAGAAACGGTAGTTGATCTTCTACGTAAGATTCCAAATAACAAGTTACTTCTTGACCACTATTTGGATGGAGCTATTGAAGCGGAAGCCGATGCAATTTGTGACGGCGAGAATGTTTACATCATCGGTATTATGGAGCATATCGAACCTTGTGGAATTCACTCAGGAGATTCTAATGCAACATTACCTCCGTTCAATTTAGGAGATCTAGTAATTCAGCAAATTAAAGATCACACACATAAAATTGCATTAGCACTTAACACTGTTGGGTTGATCAATATTCAGTTTGCGATCAAAGACGACAAAGTATATATCATTGAAGCAAACCCAAGAGCTTCTCGTACGGTGCCATTCATTGCAAAAGCGTATGGAGAGCCTTATGTGAATTACGCGACGAAAATTATGCTGGGTGAGAAGAAGGTGACTGATTTTGAATTTAAACCAAAATTAGACGGATATGCGATCAAGCAGCCGGTGTTCTCATTCAATAAATTTCCTAACGTAAATAAAGCCTTAGGACCAGAAATGAAAAGTACCGGTGAGAGCATCTTGTTTATAGATAGCTTAAAAGACGACGAATTTTACGATCTGTATGCACGAAGAAAAATGTATTTAAGTAAATAATTTTTGCAACATTAAGCTGCGTTCAACGTCTTTAATTAAAGAATAGTATAATTATCACAAAATTTTAGCATTTTTAGAAGCTAGTTGTTATATTTTTACTATTACAAAGACCTCAAATACAGTGATATGGCATGAAATTTACTTGGATTTATATTTTAATATTCATTATAGCAGCAAGCGTTAGCGCTCAGGAAACCTATATAATCAAGTGGGGTACAGGTGCTAAAGAGTTACAGTCAACGCTTGAGGTCGAGGTAGGGGATAAAGTAAAATGGATTTTTGATGAGTCGATTCCTCAAAATTTATTGAATACATCTCTTAAAGCTTCCGGCGATTTTGGAACTAAGCAATTGCTTCCTAAAGGTGCTGTTTATGAATATGTATTTTCAGATAAGGGTTTTTACACGTTCCAAAGTGGAATAAATAAGAACTTGAAAGGCTCCATTCGAGTTTCTGAAAATTCTTCGGTCTTGACCCAGACAAAAGATGGTTTTAAAATTTATCCCAATCCTGTAAAGGATCGTATATATTTCAAAAATCCAGATTTGTCTAATTCGGTTGAGATCACTTTTTACGATGTTCTAGGTAAGATGGTAAAACGAAATGCGATCGATTCCGGAGTGATACAAGGAGGGATGGATGTAAGCAGATTAAAAAGGGGCGTTTATCTTGTTCAAATAGATACCGGAGCGCGTTCTTTTACACAGAAATTGATCAAAGATTAACTTAAAATACATTTTAATAAAAAAAGGAGCCATCGAGCTCCTTTTTTTATTGGCACCGTCAAAGGGTTTAATGTTCCGAGGCTTACCTCGAAATTGAAAATTCGTTTCCAAGCAAAGCCTCAAAGGCTTGCCTTAAGGTAGTTTATTTCTAATATTCTAATTGCACTTTATGGGAGTTTCTCAGAATCTCCAGGTCTTCAATTTGAAGCTCAGTCTTTTTGGAAGTTTCGTTGCGATGCTTCTTTTTCATTTCTTGACGATTAAGGCTTTTTAGAAAACGTCGCACTTGCTTTTCGGTTTTCAAGATCAAGCCCGGCACCGGAACACTCTTTCCGGAATCATCTTTGGCGACCATCGTAAAATAGCTGGAGTTGCAATGTTTGATCGTGCCGCTATGTATATCTTCGGCTTCTACACGTATACCTACGACCATTGAGGTACGACCCACAAAATTCACCGAAGCTTTCATAACCACGAGTTCACCCACTTCAATCGGTCTTAGAAAATCTACAGTATCTACCGATGCAGTTACGCAATAATTACTAGAGTGCTTGGAGGCACAGGCAAACGCGATTTGATCCATTAATGATAAAATATACCCACCGTGAATTTTACCGCTGAAATTAGTATGTGAGGGTAGCATCAATTCACTAATAGTGACTTGTGATGCTTCAATAGTTTTAAACTGACTCAAAATGCTTTGTTTTTATTTTTTGGCGACGCCAAATGCTTTTATATATAGCGGCTCTACTCAAACCTGAAAGTTTATTCTCGGTTAAAATGAGGGGATTTTTCTTTACTGACTTCGGTAACAAAATATTTGGTGTCACCCCAGAATATGAAAGTCGCATAGCGTTCGATATAGGTAAGCTTCACGTAACTCCCTTGATAATCCTTCAGTTTCTGAATCACTTCTTCTTCGCCGTCCAAGACTGAAAAATCAAAAATTTGAGCGCCGCTTATCCCTTGACTTATTTGGCCTTCCCAGGTTTTAGAAACAACTCCTTTTCTACTAAATTTTATGAGTTCGCCTGCGCGTGTTCCCTCACTGTACGGAACAAAGTAAATAAACGCATAGTACAAAATGGCAAGAAGCACAATGCCTCCTAAAACTAAACCGAGTATTTTTTTCATATACATTAAATTCGTTAGTCAAATTTAGTCATTCGCTTTTTTAATGGCTTCATCTTCAAGGTCAGTATTCAATAATTTTTTATCAATAACCTTACTGTTAGTAGCGCCCATTTTACGCAATTTTTCAACTCGACTGATCAAATTCCCTTTTCCGGTAAGTTTGGTCATCGTTCTGTCATAAGTATTACGCGCAGTATCTAATTGAGCTCCTAATTTCTGAAGTTCTTGCGTAAGCAGCGTAAAGGAATCATACAATCTTCCGGCTTGGGTAGCGATTTCTAATGCATTTTTCTTCTGCCGGTCGTTTTGCCATAGATTTTCAACCAGTTTAAGTGCAGCGAGCAGGGTAGAAGGTGTAACGATGATCACGTGTTTATTGAAGGCTTCTTCATACAGTTGTGGCTGATTGGCAGAGGCCAGCGCAAATGCCGGTTCAATAGGTATAAACATAAACACCGTATCTGGACTTTCATCTACCAGAAATTGATAGTTTTTAGAACTCAATCCTGCGATATGGTTTTTGATCGAAGCGATATGTTGTTTGAGATACATGGTTCTTTGCGTCTCATCGGTTTCAGAAACGTAGCGTTCAAAAGCCGTCAAGGACACTTTGCTATCGATGATCATTTTCTTTCCATCGGGAAGATGAATCAAAACATCGGTCTGCAGGCGTTTGCCTTCTTCATTTTTGTGACTGTCTTGTAAGGTATATTCACGGTCTTTCTCAAGCCCTGATTTTTCAAGGACGCGTGTGAGAATGAGTTCGCCCCAATTCCCTTGCATTTTAGCATCTCCTTTAAGCGCTTTGGTAAGATTGTCTGCATCTTTACTCATTTGCAGGTTGAGCTCAGCAAGACCTTTAATTTGTTGGCGTAGCTCGCTATGTCTTCCTAGACTCTCCTTGTTAGTCTCCTCAACGCGTTTTTCAAACCGATAGATTTTTTCTTGTAATGGTTTTAATAAAGCATCTAAGTTCTCTTTATTCTGAAGTGTAAACTTGGTAGATTTTTCATCTAAGATCTTGTTGGCTATGATCTCAAAATCTTTGGTAAACTTCTCTTGTAATTGCTCGAGTTCACCTTTTTTCTCTTCAAACCGATGCTGTAAATTCTCAAAAGCTACGTTACGCGCAGTAAGTTCATTTTGAAAAAACTCTTTATCGTCCTGTAGCTGCTCTTGCTTTTTTATTAAGTCACTTTTTACTTTTTCTTCCTCCTTCAGCTGTAGTTGTTGAAGGTTAAGACGTTCCTGAAGAATACCGGTGTTGCTTTTTCCTTTTGCCGAGGCAATTATAAAACCTACTGCCAGACCAAGGAGCAGAGCAGCTACAGCAACAGCAATAAGGAGAAGGCTTTCATTCATAAAGTTTCGGTTTATTAGCGTCGATAAAGGGTGAACTACTTCGAGGCTTGCCTTAAGGTAGTTTATTCAAAGATACTATTTGACCTTTTACTTGATAAAAAAGCGGCGTGAAGTTTTGTCAAAACCAATGCGATTATTTGGGAATAGCTGCTCAAAAATACCTGATTCAATTAAGTTTTGTGGAGTGTCTTGTTGGGCTTTGTTTTGTTGAATAACGATCATTTCATCGCAAAGCGAAAGAACCAATTCTATATCGTGCGTGGTACATAAAATCGTTTTGTTATGCTCGTGTGCTATGTTTTTCAACAAAGAAAAAATAGAGGCTTTATGATGCAGATCTAGATGTGTTGTAGGTTCATCCAGCATAATGATCGGGGTATCCTGAGCCAAAGCGCGGGCAATAAGCGCGCGTTGAAATTGTCCATCACTTAAAGCGTAGCAGGCTGTGTGCCTCAGTTGTTCAAGTGCAGTTGCTTCAATCGCTTGTTCTATATGATTCTTGTCTTCTTGAGAAAGTTTACCCAGCCAATTGGTATACGGCTGTCTTCCTAAGGCCACCAACTCTAATACACTCAGATTTTTTGAAATTTGCTGTCCTGTGAGTACAACACTAAGCCACTTAGATTTCTCTTCGGTACGCAAAGCGGAAAGAGGAGAAGCATCAATATAAATTTCGCCGGCCAAGGGTTTTTGCAGTCCGGCAAGGCTGCGTAATAAAGTTGATTTTCCTGATCCGTTAATACCTACCATTGTGGTGAAAACACCTGGTTTCAATTGAAGGTTTACGTTTTCTACAACAGGTTTTTCTTCAGATGTGGAAACATACCCCACCGAAAGTTGCTCACAGTTGAGAAGGATTGAAGGTTGTTTTTCCATCAGGTTAAAATAAAAGTTTTTTCTTTCGGATCAATAGCCAGATCACAATAGGCGCTCCTATTAGCGAAGTAATTGCGTTGATGGGTAATGTAAATGCAAACCAAGGCATTTGTGCTATAATATCGCAAAGCAGCATTAAAACTGCACCGCCTAAAATACAAGCAGGCATCAAGACCCAATGATTGGAAGCTGTAAACCATTGCCTGATCAAATGCGGTACCGCTAGGCCTACAAACGCAATGGGCCCGACAAATGCGGTTAAACTTCCTGCTAAAATACTTGTGGCGATCAATATGATGAATCTGCTTTTTTGAAGGGAAACGCCTAAGGTTTGTGCATAATGATCCCCTAGTAAGAGACTGTTGAGACTCTTTGTGATACTCAACGCGAGTAAAAGACCTATGAAGTAACAAACGGACAGAATTCCGAGTGCCTTCCAGGAGATGTCTCCCAAACTACCAAAGGACCAAAACATATAACGCTGCAACTCTTCAGCCGGACTAAAATAGGCAAGAATACTTACAACAGCCGAAGTAAGACTACCAAACATAAGACCTATGATGAGCAAAGCCATGGCGTCTCGCACTCGTGCGGCCACAAGAATAACGACACTCAAAACAGCAAAACTACCTAAACTGGCAGCTATGATGGTTCCCCAACTGTTGGGAGCGATTACTGCGGTAAGTCCTAAAGCGCTTCCACCTAAAATAAAGAAAGCGACCCCCAGGCTCGCACCGCTGCTTATTCCTAAAACGAACGGACCTGCGAGCGGATTCTTAAAAAGCGTTTGCATCATCAATCCTGCAACTGCAAGACCGCTTCCTGTGAGTACTGCAGCCAGAGCTTTTGGGATTCGGTAATCTAAAATAATATAAGTCCAAGCTTCTTTAACGCTATCGTCTCCCAAGAGTATTTTTAAAATTGCCGTTAAAGGAATTTTTACAGAACCCAGAGCGATATTACTTAGGAAGAGTATGAGCAATACAATTCCTAAACTAATAAAGCGGATGCTATGTTTCTTCTCGTTAATCAAGCGGATAGAAAAAATGAGGTTGTTGTGTTTCGCTCAGTTCCGGATGAAAGATAGCAACCAAATCCTCCAGAACCCAATCTGGCCGTGAAGGTGCGAGTTCGTAATATAACATTCCTCCGGTAGCGCCTTTTGCTGAAGCAAAACTGTAAATACGTTTGTTTTTAAAAGCATCAAACCGGGTGTAAGCATCATTGGTGTTTGCAAGTGCATCATAGCTTTCAAACGCGTTGGGAGCAATCCAAAAATCAGCTTTTTGAGCGGTATTTAAAACCGACTCGATACTTAAGGCGGCGCTTCCGGTTCCTGAAGTATTTTTATAGAGATAATTTGCATTAGCATCAGCGACGAGCTGTGCTGCCCAACTGTCTCCTTTGGGTAAATACCAAACATCTTTGAACATCGCTCCGCTTAAAACGGTAGGCTGATTTGTTGCTTTTAATGCTTTCTCTTTTAAGTTGTTGTATTGTGTTTCGATCGTATTAAAAATGCTGTCTGCTACAGCTTCTTTATCATAAAGTGCTGCAAAAAACTTGATCCATTCTGCTTGACCTAAGGGAGAATTTTCGGTCCAGTCTCCGTTATAAATCACCGGAATATGCGCGCGCTGCAATGAACTTAGTGTTTTATTTTCTCCTTCAACTCCAAAACTTACTACGACATCCGGATTTAAGTCAATTGCTTTTTCGGTATTGATCGCTTCATTCTGACCGAGCTCTTGAATGGCTCCGGCGTCAATCAAAGCGCGGGTTTTTTCTGAAGAAATATAGTCGAGATTAGGAAAGCCGACTAGCGATTTTTCTACACCTAAAAGTTCTAAAGCCGGAATATGCGTAGTAGAGGTTACTACAATCGAAGAAATAGGAGTTGTGATCACAGCATCAGCCTGAATACTATCAGGCGCAGGGGAGCCTTTTTTATGAAGAAGGTATTTAAAGGTTTTGGTACTGCCCGGCCAAGCACTAGAGACTTTGAGAATTTTAAAATCACCATAGTTGTCGATTTGAAAGCCTTTAGCGTACGATAGCGTAGCATGGCTATTTTGCTCGACTTGAACTTCAGTAGCATTTTGATTTCCATCTTTGCAAGAATGAAAAATCAAGAGGGAAATGCATAAGGCTTTGGTAATGTGTTTTTTAATCAAAATACAGTGCTTTTTTGAGATTCTGAAGCTGAAAAAATGCTGCATCAAAAGTAAGATTAATTAAAAAAAGGAATGCAGACTTACAGATTTGATTAACTTCGCAAACGTATTTTGGTGGTGTTTTTTGTTTTTAAAAACACCTTAAAAGGGAATCAGGTGCTTCTTTGTAAAAATCCTGAGCTGTTCCCGCAACTGTAAGCTTAGTTCGTAAAAGAACGGTAAAGATCGTCTTACACCACTGTCAATATTGATGGGAAGGTTTGATCTTTATACGCGAGCCAGGAGACCTGCCAGAAGAAACTAATAACTATAGACTTTCGGGTTAAAGGTCTGAGGCTTATGAAGAAAACGCTATTCTATATTTTCTTAGCACTACTTGCGTGTTTACAAGACCTATACGCGCAGGACAGTCTGTTGACCAACTTAGATTCGGTGTATGTAACAGATGTGAAGCTCAAGAACTATTCTACCGGAAGAACAGTTTTACAACTTTCGGATACTTTAACGCAAAAAAACAGACCACTTCTAACCAATACGTTAAACTTCAATACCCCTATTTATTTTAAAGAAAACGGGTTGGGGATGGTGTCTTCACCATCTTTTAGAGGAACCACAGCTTCACAAACTGCAGTGGTTTGGAACGGGATAAATATCAATTCACAATTTAACGGGCAGCTTGATTTTAATACGGTAAACGCTGCTGCTTACGACGAGATCGCGGTGCGTGGCGGCGGTGGAAGCGTGGTCTATGGAACCGGCGCCATTGGCGGAAGTATTCATTTAAATACACAACTCGATTTTAAGAACCGGCAATCGCATCATCTGTTTTTACAGTATGGCAGTTTTGATACCCGTGATGCGCGCTATCAATTTAAAATGGGAACCGAAACGTATAGCCTGTCGCTAGCCTTGGCGCATAACAGTAGTGCTAATGACTATGCGTATCCTAATGATGGTAAAAATTTAAATGGTGAATTTGAAAATACAGCGCTTAATGTTGGTTTAGGTTTTAAACTGAACGCAAAGCACAGCCTTCGATTTTTTAGCGAATTATACGACGGTGAGCGGCATTTTTCACTCATCAGAGCTTCAGAAACGCGAACCAAATACGATGATCTAAACAGTAAGAATTTGCTCGAGTGGGAGTATAAATTTTCAGATTTTACTTCGGTTACTCGTGTAGCGTATTTAGATGAACATTATAAATACTTCGGAAATTTAAGCTCAGCAAATTATTCTTTTGGAAGTGCAAAAACCATAATCGGAAAATATGATCTTACTTATCGTTTATCTCGTAGACTTCATCTCAACACTGTTTTAACCAATACGTATACTTCGGGAGAAGGTTCAAGCTTAGGAATTAACAACCGTAATATTTTTTCGGCAGCGGTTCTTATGAAGCATCAGCTGAAGAATGGCCTTGATTACGAACTCGGTTTCAGAAAGGAAATTACAGGAAATTATGAGAGTCCGTTTTTATTTTCTGTAGGAGCAACAAAAGCATTTTCAGAATATTTCAGTCTGAATCTGAGTGCTTCGCGCAACTTTAGAATTCCCACGTATAATGACCTGTATTGGTCGAGCGCAGGGAACCCAGATTTGCTTCCGGAGAACTCCTTGCAAGGTCAATTAGGTACAAAAATTACGATAGCCAATTTCAATATTGATCTCACCGGATATTACAATTCGGTAACAGAAATGATTCGCTGGCTGCCCGTTAGCGACGGCGTATGGCGCCCGCGTAATGAAGAAGAGGTACGCATTTATGGAGCAGAAGCAATTGCGAATTGGTCACAAAAAATAAATGCGCATTCCCTGAATATTTATGGAACCTATGCTTACACGATTTCTGAAAATGCACAAACGGGAAACCAATTGATCTACGTGCCTTTTCATAAAGCCACGGCCGGACTTGACTATGACTTCAAGCGATTCAATGCCAGCTTACAATCGGTGTACGTTGGCGAGGTGTTTACACGCAGCGATAATAACAGCCGGTATAACTTGGATGCTTATGCTGTGGTCAATTTCAATTTGGGTTACTCTTTTGGAAATAAAAAAGCGTTCGAGTTAGGAGGTCGTGTAAATAATGTTTTTGATGCTGAATATCAAAGCGTAGAAAACCGTTGGATGCCCGGGCGAAATTTTAGTATGTACTTAAATCTTAAACTATAAAAACAATGATGAAAATTAATAAACTAGCACTTTTTGCGCTTTTAGGCGTATTTATATTGAATTCGTGCTCTAACGATGACGATGCACTCGAACCACTTCCTGAAGGTGATTATACAGACGGTTTTTTTGTGTTGAATGAGGGGAATTTTGGAGCAAATAACAGCACACTATCCTATGTGAATTATAATCTATCTACAATAAATAATGATGTTTTTAATCAAGTGAACGGAACTTCATTGGGAGATACAGCCCAAAGTTTGATCTTTGAAGATGATCTTGCATATGTTGTTCTAAATGCTTCAAACACTATTGAAGTTTTTAATAGATATACTTTAGAAAAAGTGGGAACAATTGACGAAAATCTCGCTAATCCAAGATATTCAGCGATTGAAAATGATCGTTTGTATGTTACCAATTGGGGAGATGGAACAATAGCAACTGATGATTATGTGGCTGTATTTGATATAAATACATTAGAATTCATCACCGCAATAAGCGTTGAAGAAGGTCCTGAAAAAATCGTAAGTGAAGATGATAAACTATATGTTGCCTTGCAGGGTGGATTCAGTTTTAATAACAAAGTCGTTGTTATAGATGCAAATTCAAATACGGTTTTATCAACAATTACTGTGGGCGACGTGCCAAGTGCTTTGGAAGTTGAGGATGATTTTTTATGGGTTAATTCATCTGGTTTACCAAGTTATAGCGGCTCAGAAACAGCAGGAGCTATTTATAAAATAAATATCAATACTAACGATGTTGTAGTTTATGAATTTGATGATAGTTCACAACATCCGAGTAATTTAGAAATTGAGGATGATATGGTTTACTATACCTTAGGAGGCTCAGTATATAAATTTAACACTTCAGCAACCGAATTACCTGCAACAAGTCAATTTGAATTAAGCGAAATCACCAGTTTGTATGGTTTTGAGGTAGAAGATAACTATATATATGCTGCAGACGCTTTAAATTATACTGAAGGAGGAAAAGTGGTAGTTTATGATCTTAATGGAGAGGTTATTGCTGATTTCACTTCTGGTATTGCTCCTAACGGTTTCTACTTTAACTAAGAATATTACACATAGAATGGTATAAAAAAACCGCTGAGTTTATCAGCGGTTTTTTTATTTAAAATTTATTCAAAACTATTTTTGAATTTGAGGAAGTTCGGTAACATACATTTTTTGGAAGGTAGGTTGATTCATATCGGTTTCTCCAAAAATTTCAAAATCCATTGGGCTTAACGAATTTCTTTTAGTCTGGAAACTTTTTCCTGTTATTTGCTGTAATGCTAAATTTAAAAGAGGTTCTTCAGGATCACCAAGAGTGCCAAAGTTTCTTAAGTCTTCAGCGAGTTCAAAATCTGGAACAATTCCTGTAGGAGGTCCCACAACACCGTCTGCGTTAGAGTACGTATAAATTAAAGGCTGAATAGCATAATTGTGGTCTGGATTGACATTTTCTCTCAAGAAATTAGGAGAATCATAAAGCGTTACAGAAGCTTCAAATTTTCCTACAGTCGTTGTCCCTATAGTGGTAACATCAATATAAGGTCGTAACCCAATTATTGTTAATTCACTTGCAGAAGCGGTGCTTCCGGTTCCTATAACATACAGTCGGGTAAGATTAAGACTATTGATAGGTTCTTCAGTTCTAATTTGCCCATCAAAACGATCGATTAGACTTTCAGGGCTTTCAGATTCAAAATACGCTTGAGCTTCAGCATTCCATTGTTGTTTTGTGATGACTTCTCCTTCAAACTGACCAGTGATCATTGAAGCTAAGTCGATAGCACTTGCCACAGAGCCTCCACCATTGTATCGTAAATCTAAAACGAGATCTGTGATACCGTCAGCTTTAAAATCTGCAAAAGCTGCATTGAGTTCATCATCAAAGTTGCCTATAAAGGAGTTGTAGAGTAAATATCCGATCTTTTGGCCATCAATATCTAAAGTTTTTGCTAAACCTATAGGGTTTTCTGTAAGTTCTATTTTATCAATTGAAACTTCATTACTAGACTCAACTAGCGTTCCTTGATCGTTATAACTTCCTAATGTAAGTGTATAAGAATCTAAATTTAATAATTCCTGCGCACGAGAATTTAAAGAGTTGCCTGAAACCCCGAGGCGCTCACCATTAATTTGAGTAACCACTTGGCTTCTGGTAAGGCCTGCTTCATCAGCAGGTGAATTAGGAACTACATATCTAATAACCGCTGCTGCGTAAACCGGCCCTCCTGATTGAAGTTGATATCCGGCATACACAAATCGCAAACCGTCACTTTTACTTACGCCAGAAAAACTATTCTCAAGTGCGACATAGTCGCTAGTCATATAGCTGAAACGATCTTGGTCTGAAACGAGTTCACCGTAATAAAAATTCTCAGGAACAGGGTTCTGAGAAAGATACTCAGCATACTCATTGTCGTCTGCGAAAAATGTTTGGGAAAGTTCTGGTATATCGCCTTTATACAGGTAATACACATTCATTGCAGACCACATATAGTCTTGAATTGGATAATCTTCTATATTAAATGTTTCTTCTTCCGGTTCTTCTGGAGTCGGTTCCTCAGGTGTTGGTTCTTCAACAATTTCAGCTACATCATCATCATTAGAACACGCAGAAAAAATTAATACGCTTAATAGAAATACTAGGAAATTCTTTTTCATTTTAAAAGGGGGTATTTTAATAATTGCGGAATATAAGATTTATTTTAAACTATCAGGTAAATCTTTTATATACATACGTTGATAGGTTGCGTTTTGGTTTTCACGCTCTCCAAAGAGTTCAAATACTGTACCAGCGTTACTTTTAGAAGAATAGCTACGTCCTAAGATTTGATCTAATGCCAAACTTAATAAAGGTTCGTCAGGAGCTCCTAGAGTACCTAAGTTTGAAATATCTTCTCTAAGCTCAAAATCTGGTGTGATTCCCGCCGGTGGACCAATAACGTCATCTGCATTGGCGTAGGTATAAACCAAAGGTTGAATTGCGTAAAAATGACTCGGGTTTAAAGTCTCATCATTTCTACGAAATGTTTCAGAATCATAAAGCGTGATCGAAGCTTGAAATTTACCTACAGTTGTGGTTCCCACCGTTTGAACGTTGATGTATGGCTGTAATCCTATGATGGTTAATTCACTTGCCGAAGCGGTACTTCCTGTACCAATTACAAATAAACGACTTAAGTTGAGACTGTTGATGAGGCTTCCGTCTGAGATGGTGTTATCAAATCGGTCTATCAAAGCGTCTGGTTCTTCAGCTTCAAAAGCAGCTTGAATTTCGGGATTCCATTGTTGCTTGGTTATGATCTCACCATTAAACTGCCCGGTGATCATAGAAGTTAGATCGATAGCCGTCTCAACCGAACCACCACCATTGTAGCGTAAGTCAAGAACCAGATCTGTCACTCCATCTGCTTGAAATTGTGCAAATGCGGCATTCAATTCACTATCAAAATTACGGCGATAGGCGTTATACATGAGATAGCCTATTTTGTTTCCATCGATGTCTAAAGTTTTAGCAATAAAAACCGGATTCTCTGTATATTCTTTTTGAACCAGATCGATGCGATCCCCGGTTAATTGCAAATCATCATTGGTGTCAAATTCGGCTAAAGCAATGGTATAGCTGTCCAGATTGAGCAATTCCCGTGAACGCGTACTTAAAGAGTACGTGCCGTCACCGTTGGCCGTTGTGGTTAAACGTTCGTCATTTATCGTATTGAATATCATTCCGCGTGCTACACCATTTGTTGAAGCAGAAGTGTTAGGGAGCACATAACGTACATAGGCAAACGCAAAGTTGGCATCATTAGGGTCTAATGCTAGACCATAATCGATACCTGAAGTTTTGCTCACACCGGCTAATGAATTTTCTAAATCGCGGTAATCTGTACTTAAAAAGCTAAAACGATCTACATCGGCAACCAGACCATTGTAAAATAAATCTTCAGGGCCGGTAAATGCAGACAAGAAATCATTCAATTCTGAATTGGTATCAAAATAGGTGTTGGCCAATTCCGGAATTTCAGGTTTATACAAATAGTACAGTTGCATCCCACTGTAGATGAAGTTTTCGATCTCTAATTCAGAAAGCGGTCGTATCTCATCGTCCCGGTCTTTACTGCAGGAACTCAATACGATTAAGATAACAAGGCTAAGCGAAAGGGTAATTCTTTTCATTGTGGCAAATTAATAATCAACTCTAAATTTAGGGGTATTATTGTATTTATTGTTTTTAATGTAACAAAATTTATGTTGAATCGTCATCCTTGTAACTAACCGCTAGTAAGAATGAATCAAAAAGAATTTTTAGCTCAAGTAAATCCAATTCAGGATCGTCTGTATCGTCTGGCAAGGCGGCTGCTGGTTTCTGATGATGAGGCACAGGATGCTACACAGGAAATTTTGATCAAGCTGTGGTCTAATCGTAAGAAATTTAAAAAGCTACGCAGCATTGAAGCTTTTGCCGTGACGATGACAAAGAATTATTGTTATGACAAGTTAAAAGCAAAAAGTAGCAACAACTTACAATTAGTACATTCTAATTATGAAGATCAGCATTACAATACGGTAAAGACCAGTGAGAATAATGACAGTGTTAATTGGGTGTTTAAGTTGATGAAGGAATTACCCGAACAACAACGACTGGTTTTACATATGCGGGATGTGGAGCAATATTCAAACAGTGAGATTGCAAAAGAATTAGATTTAAATGAAACAGCGGTACGTGTTACGCTGTCTAGAGCTCGAAAAACAATACGTGAACAATTGTTAAAAAAACACAACTATGGAATTAAATAAAATCGAAAAGCTGCTTGAGCTTTACTTTGAGGGAGCAACTTCCTTAGAGCAAGAAGCACAGTTGCAAGACTACTTTACTAGTGATGAAGTAGCCGGGCATCTCGCAGAGTATGCTCCGCTGTTTGGAGCATTTGCTCAGGCAAAAGAGCAAGGCTTTAACCGAAACATAGAATTGCCAGAAACCAAAAGATCCTGGCGCTGGGTGCCTGTGGCAGCAAGCATTTTGCTATGTGTTGGACTCTTTTTAACCTTTAATCAAAAGCAAGGTTCTGAACACGATCTTGGTACTTATAAAGACCCAGAAGTAGCTGCTTTAAAAACAAAACAAGCGCTGTTTATGATGGGAAATTTTGTAAACAAAGGTACCGGTCAACTTGAAAAACTAGAGACTTTTGAAGAAACCGCAAATCAAATTAAAAAATAATCTAAATCAAAAAACGATGAATAAATTAGTAGTTACCTTAATGTTAGTTGGCTTTAGCCTTACCACTTATGCTCAAAAGAGCTTTGACAGATTTGAAGATATGAAAGATGTAACCGCAATGGTTATTAATCAGAAGATGTTCAAATTACTAGGAAAGATGGATCTCGATTCTAAAGATCCTGAGATGAAAAATTATATCGATATGGTGAACAGCCTTGAAGATATAAAAGTGTTCTCAACAAAAAGTGCTAATGCAGCAAAGGCGATGAAAGGTGAGTTTAGCGCTTACAAAGCTAGTGAGAAACTGGAGCAGCTTATGAGTGTAAAGGATGAAGGTAAAAATGTGAATTTTTACTACAAGCCGGGAAAAAGCGATGATTTTGTAAGCGAGTTCCTGATGTTTATAGATGGTGAAAATAACGATGACGACACCGTACTCATCAAGATCACAGGTAATATAGACTTGAGAGAAATAGGTAAGATCGCAAATAGCATCAACTTTGATGGAAGCGATGAATTAAAAAATGTAAAAGTAAATTAAGATGAAAGCGTTTAAATTCAGTTTGATGCTGCTTTTGATTGCAACTCTTATGAGTTGTAACAATCAGCAGTCATTGCAAGAATATTATATAGACAGTAAAGAGAACGAAGACTTTATTATGGTTGACTTGCCTACCAGCTTGATCAGTGCTAAAAGTGAATCTTTATCTCCAGAGCAAAAAAAGGTGATCGAGTCGGTTAAAAAAATCAACTTGTTAGCTTATTCGTTAAAAGACACCGCTTTTTATACCAGTGAAACCGGAAAGGTAAAAGCTATTCTCAAAGGCGATAATTATGACGAGTTGATGAAGTTAGGAAGCACCGAGCAGCGTATGCGCATTTTTATTAAAGGTGATGAAGACGCTATCGATGAGGTTGTTGTTTTTGCTCAGGATAACAGCAAAGGTTTCGTTCTTGCTCGTGTTTTGGGTAACGATATGAATGTAGCAGATATGGTACGTTTTGCCGAAACTATGGATACCAGCAGTGCCGCTTTAAACACCGCGCAATTTGAAGGAATAATGGATGTTTTCAATTAAAACATTCTCCATTAGCATATAAACAAAAGGGAGTCTCTTAGACTCCCTTTTTTATTTAGAACAGGTTTAAACAATGACATAAGTCAGTAATTACTTTAGTTCTTAAATTGTAATTTTACCTAAACAATCTAACACGCTATGAATAAAGGAATTTATATCGCGACGCTCGAGCCTAATAGTGGTAAATCTATTGTTTCGCTTGGTTTGATGCGCACGCTTTTAGGTAAGACGGCCAAAGTGGGGTATTTCAGGCCCATTATTGACGATAGTAAAAACACCGGTAAAGACAATCATATAAGTACGGTTCTTTCTTTTTTTGATATCAAACTCGATTATGAAGATGCGTATGCGTTTACCAGCAGCGAGTTGATCAAAAAACGTAATAAAGGGAAGTCTGGTGAAATACTCGATACGATCATTACCAAGTATAAAAATCTAGAAGACCGTTTTGACTTTGTTCTGGTAGAAGGATCAGATTTTACAGGAGAAGGAAGTGTTTTTGAGTTTGACACTAATGTTCTGGTAGCAAAAAATTTAGGCTTACCGGTAATTCTTGTAGGAAGTGGTGTAAATAAAACCGAAGATGAACTTCTAGGGAGTTTGCAAATTGCATATACTACGTTTTTAGAGAAAGATGTTTCAGTTTTGGCGGTGGTGGCCAATAAAGTTCAAGAGGAAAATTTAATGGTTGCTAAAAACGGACTGAGCAATTTCTTACCTGATTCTGTTGAAGTTTTTGCAATTCCTTATACCGAAAAGCTAGCGCGACCTACAATCAAAGAGATTGTAGAAGAGTTAGATGGCGAAGTCTTATTTGGTGCCGAATTTCTAGACAATCAAACCGGGAATTTTGGAGTTGGTGCTATGCAGCTGCGTAATTATTTGACGCATTTAAAACAAGATAGTCTGGTAATTACTCCGGGAGATCGAGCTGATATAATTCTTGGAGCGCTTCAGGCGAATATTTCAACCAATTACCCGCGTATTTCCGGGATTATATTAACCGGAGGGTTAAAGCCTGAAGAACCAATTTTACAATTAATACAGGGACTTTCTCAAATCGTGCCAATTGTTTCAGTAAACGACGGAACTTTTTCGGTGACGAATAGAGTAGGGAACATCAAATCTCAAATTTACGCAAGCAGCAAACCTAAGATCGAAACTTCACTTACAGTTTTTTCTAAAGAGGTTTCTTTTGATAAACTTATTGAGCGCCTGATCAATTTAAAACCTAAAGGAATTACGCCAAGAATGTTTCAGTATGGTTTGATGAAGCGCGCACGTACGGCTAAAAAGCATATCGTTATGCCCGAAGGGACAGACGAACGCATATTGACCGCTGCGATTCAGCTCGTAGAATTAGATATTGTTCAAATTACCTTGCTGGGCGAAGTGGAGAAAGTGAAAGAAAAAGCTGTGCAACTGGGGCTTGCCTTAGATTTAGATAAAATCTCGGTGATCAACCCCGTGCAGTCTGAGCATTTTGATGATTATGTAGAAACTTTTTATGAACTGCGTAAGCATAAAAATGTAAATCGTGACATTGCCCGCGATTGGATGGCCGATGTTTCATACTATGGCACGATGATGATCTACAAAGGCCACGCAGACGGCATGGTAAGTGGTGCGGCGCATACGACGCAGCATACGATTAGACCGGCGCTTCAGTTTATTAAAACAAAGCCCGGTGTTTCAGTGGTGTCTTCGGTATTTTTTATGTGTCTTGAAGATCGTGTTTCAGTATTTGGAGATTGTGCGATCAACCCAAATCCTTCAGCTACAGAACTGGCAGAAATCGCGATTTCTTCCGCAGAAAGTAGTTTGGCCTTTGGCATTGAGCCTAAGATCGCAATGCTTTCCTATTCCTCAGGAACTTCAGGAAAAGGTGCAGATGTCGATCGTGTACGTGAAGCGACCGAAATTGTCAAAAAAGAACGTCCAGACCTTAAAATTGAAGGTCCTATTCAATATGATGCTGCGGTAGACGCTGCAGTAGGAAAAAGCAAATTACCCGATTCTGAAGTTGCCGGTCAGGCGAGTGTTTTGATCTTTCCAGATTTGAATACAGGAAATAATACCTATAAAGCGGTACAGCGTGAAACCGGCGCTCTGGCCATTGGTCCTATGCTACAAGGCTTAAACAAGCCGGTAAATGATTTGAGTCGCGGTTGTACTACCGAAGATGTTTTTAACACAGTAATCATCACGGCGATACAAGCACAAGGTTTTAATTAGAAGATTTTAAATGAATATACTCGTAATAAACTCCGGAAGCTCTTCGATTAAATTTCAACTTATTCAAATGCCCGAAACGCGCGTTTTGGCCAGTGGAGTAGTAGAACGAATCGGGATCGAAAACGGAAGTATTTCCTATAAAACAGAAACGGCTGATTTTTCAGAAAAGGTTGATTTTAAAGATCATGCTGAAGGTTTGCAAAAAGTAGCAAACCTTCTTATGAGTGCTGAGATCGGTGTGATTAAGAATGCTGCCGAAGTGGATGCCGTTGGACATCGTGTGGTACACGGTGGGAAACAATTTACCAAAACCATCAAAGTTAATGATGAGGTAAAAGCAAATATCAAACGCTTGTTTTCGCTGGCTCCGTTGCATAATCCTGCTAACTTAACGGGAATCGAAGTTGCCGAAAAACTCTTTGAAGATACACCACAGGTTTGTGTGTTTGACACCGCATTTTTTGAGAGTGTTCCGCAGAAAGCGTATCAATATGCGATTCCGCAGCATTTAATGGAAGAATCCAGAATTAGAGCTTATGGTTTTCACGGTACCAGTCACAAGTATGTAAGCAAAAAGGCGCTGAATCATCTTGATGATCCTTATGCTAAAATTATAACCATTCACTTAGGAAATGGTTGCAGTATGACGGCGATTAAAGACGGTAAAGCGATTGATACCTCGTTAGGTTTTGGTCCAGCAAACGGACTCATAATGGGAACACGAGCAGGCGATATAGATCAAAGTGTGGTATTCTTTATGCAGGAACACCTGGGCTACTCGGTCAAAGAAGTTAGTGATTTACTCAACAAAAAGAGTGGAATGCTTGGACTTACAGGACACAGTGATCTACGTGATATAGAAGCCGCTGCTGCTGCCGGAGACCGAACCTGTGCACTTGCTTTGGATATGAATGCTTATCGTATTAAAAAGTATATTGGTGCGTATGCTGCCGCCTTAAATGGACTGGACACCATTGTCTTTACGGCCGGGATTGGTGAAAATAGCAGCACTATAAGAAGTAAAGTTTGTAAGGATATGGATTTCCTAGGCATAAGCCTTGACGAGAGTTTGAATGGGCAACGCTCTAAAAGCTTACGAGAGATTCATGCTCTTGAATCTAGAGTGAAAGTAATGGTGATTCCTACCAATGAAGAATTAGAGATCGCCAATCAAGTTTATGAGTTGATCTAAAAGAAAACGAGACGCATTAATCTTTGCGTCTCGTTTTAATTAACCTGATTATTAATATCATAAAAATAATCGCTAAACCTGCTAGTATGTATGCCTCTGTAAGAATCCCAGCGAGGCCCGCAATGAGAATTCCTGCATAAAGCAGTACTACAAGAAAAAGATTTAGCGAAAATTTATAGCGCATTATACACCGGTATAGTTAGCCGGAGTGATTGCTTTTAACTCCTCTTTGATCGTGTCATTCACGTCTAGCGTTTCTATAAAAGCGTGCATAGATTCTTGCGTGATCGCTTCATTAGTACGTGTAAGTCCTTTTAAAGCTTCATATGGATTTGCATAACCTTCACGGCGTAAAATCGTCTGAATGGCTTCAGCCACCACAGCCCAGTTGTCTTCAAGATCCTTGGCAAATTTACTTTCGTTAAGCAATAATTTGTTCAAGCCTTTTAAAGTACTTTGGAAACCGATCAACGTGTGACCGTAAGGCACGCCAATATTTCGTAAAACCGTACTATCGGTCAAATCGCGCTGCAATCTGGAGATAGGAAGTTTTGCTGAAAGGTGCTCTAAAATAGCATTCGCGATTCCTAAATTCCCTTCACTGTTTTCAAAGTCGATAGGGTTTACTTTATGTGGCATCGCTGAAGAACCAACTTCTCCTTTCTTGATCTTCTGCTTAAAATATTCCATAGAAATATATTGCCAGAAATCACGATTCAAGTCGATAAGAATGGTATTGATGCGCTTCACATTATCAAATAATGCAGCCATGTGATCATAATGCTCGATCTGTGTGGTAGGGAAGGAGTGGTGTAATTTCAAAGTCCCGTTTACAAATGTATTACCAAAGGCTTTCCAGTCGATTTCAGGATACGCCACGTGATGCGCATTGTAATTACCAGTCGCGCCACCAAACTTTGCTGCGCTTGGTACAGCTTTTAAAAGCTTGATCTGCTCCTCAAGGCGCACAATAAAAACTTCGATTTCTTTTCCCAGACGGGTAGGAGAAGCGGGTTGACCGTGCGTACGCGCAAGCATTGAGATGCTCTCCCATTCATCGGCCAGTTGTTTAAGATGATCTACAACCTCCAAAAGTTGTGGAAGATAAACGTGATTGGTCGCATCTTTTAAACTTAAAGGAATCGCTGTGTTATTGATATCTTGTGAGGTGAGACCAAAGTGGATAAACTCTTTAGATTCGGTAAGACCTAAAGCATCAAACTTTTCTTTTATAAAGTATTCAACCGCTTTTACATCGTGGTTGGTAACGCCTTCAATTTCTTTTACTTTGAGCGCATCTTCGGTAGTAAAATCTTCATAGATCGCACGAAGGTTTGGGTAAGTCTCTTTGGGAAATTCGCTCAATTGTGGTAAAGGAATTTCGCAAAGCGCGATAAAATATTCGATTTCAACTTTTATGCGGTACTTTATAAGCGCTTTTTCAGAAAAGTATGCTGAGAGCGCTTCGGTTTTACTGGCATATCTACCGTCTATAGGTGATACGGCTTCTAAAGATAAAGACATAATTGCTTTTTGGTTAAAAGCGCAAATATACACAGCACAATGCTAGTAACAAACGAGAAAGTATAAGAATGTAATTGAATGAGACTCACTTATAAGTCAGCCAATAGTTTTGATGCACGGGATTTAAATGCAGCGGTACTGGAATCGTATTGAAGCGTTAATTGCGCCTTAAGTTCGTCTTGTATCCAGGGCTTGGTATCTTTTAAATTATAAATGCTTTGCATTGCAAAAACTTTGACGGCAACCTTTTCATCGGTTATAAGCCAGTCAAAACACCGGGCTATAATTTGTTGTTGCTCGCTAGCGTTTAATACGATCGTTTTCTTTTTTATAGAAGCTGCGGTAAGCAATTCACAAATCTTGGCCAATATTCTTGAAACAGTTTCAATTTTATTCAGTTCTAGCACTTCAAGAAATAATTTAAGATCAGGTTGAAGCAGTTCTATGCGCTTCCGCAAAGCGATGTCTAAGCCGTATGCAGCATTTGTAGCGAGAAGTGAATCTTGTTGTTTTATAAGTTCTAGGGAATAGGAAACACACTCAGGATTTTTGAGTATTTCGTTTCCTAAGGCTTTACGTTCTTCCAATCGTGCGGAAATCAAAGCAACTTTATCTGCCCATTGCGCTTTGGTCATTATTTAAATGATTAATTTCAACAGAATAAAAATAACAATATGATTTGGATAAAACGCTTTTTAATGCTTGCCTTAGTTGCGCTTGTTGTAATTCAGTTTATACCTGTAGATAAAAACGAAGAAGGTTATGAATCCCTAGCGCCTTTTTTACAGGAAACAAAACCTACCGAAGAGGTGGCTGCAATTTTAAAAAGTGCGTGCTACGATTGCCACAGTAATCAAACGACTTATCCTTGGTATTCTAATTTGGCACCTGTGAGTTTTTATCTTGAAGATCATATCAAAGACGGAAAAAGACATCTCAATTTTTCAGAATGGGAGCAATATTCCGTAAAGCGAAAGGATCATAAGTTAGACGAACTCATTGAAGAGATTGAGCGTAAAAGTATGCCGTTAGAATCCTATACGTTAATTCATACCGAAGCAAAACTTGATGCAGCACAAACCGAAGCCTTGATCAATTGGGCAAAAACTGCACGCATCAATTATTCAGGAGCTGCGCTACCACAGTAGGGACGCCTGTAGAAGCTTTTTCGGCATAGACTTTTAAGTTGGCTTGTGAACGAATGTTGGGTTTAGGATCTATAAAAAATACTTCAGCATCCGGTTTAGCATAATTAATTAATCCTGCCGCGGGATATACTTGCATAGATGTTCCTACAATTAAGATGTAATCGGCTTTAGCAGTGAGTGCCGCCGCGGTATCCAGAAGTGGAACCATCTCCCCAAACCAAACAATATGTGGTCGCAACTGACTATTTTTTGCACAAAGATCTCCTTCATTAATATCTTCTTTCCAGTCGAGAACAAGGTTTTCATCAACCGTACTACGTGCTTTTAACAGTTCACCGTGTAAATGAATCACAGAGGAACTTCCGGCGCGCTCGTGCAGGTCATCAACATTTTGCGTAATAATATCTACTTTAAATTGCTCCTCAAGTTTAACCAATGCTTCGTGTGCAGGGTTAGGGGATACTTCTTTGAGTTGCTTTCTACGCTGACTATAAAAATCAAGAACTAAAGCTCTGTTTTTATTCCAACCTTCTGGGCTGGCAACTTCCATAACATCGTGACCTTCCCATAAACCATTAGCATCCCTAAACGTTTTGAGTCCGCTCTCTGCGCTGATTCCGGCGCCCGTAAGTACTACAATATGCTTCACAATAAAATTTTAGTCAAAAATAATTAACATCTGGGAAAACCAAAAGGTTAAACTATTCGTAATTATTAGTGCTTGGGTTTATGATTTAATAAATTCCAATCAGAAATAATTAATAAATATTCAAAAAATCAGTTTATGAAAAAGTTTTATTTTTTGGCTTTATCACTGTTTATTGCTGCTTCTTGTAGTAATGATGATGATAGCCTAGACGTTATTCCCGGGGAATCGACGGGCAACACAATGACCTACGATTTAAGTGCAGTTTCTGATCCTGACGTGAGCGGAAGCGTTCTTTTTGTAGAAAAAGAAGACGGTTCTACAGATGTAAGTATCGTATTGTCTTCAACAACTCAGGGTTCACATCCTGCGCATATTCACCTAAACACAGCAGCAGAAGGTGGTGATATCGCAATCGATTTAGAACCTGTAGATGGTGCTTCAAGAAGAAGCTTAACTAACATTACTCAAACTAATGACGGTACGCCGGTATCTTACGATGACCTTCTAAATTTTGATGGATACATTAATGTACATGCAAGCGCTGACGATTTAGGTACACTGCTTGCTCAAGGTGATATTGGTCAAAACGATCTTACAGGAACTACTAAGTCTTATGATTTGGTAACCAAAGATGTTGATGGAATCAGCGGTACAGCTACGTTTTCTGAGCGTGTAAATGGTGAAGCTTTACTAGAAGTAATGCTTGATGGAACTCCTGACGGCGGAATGCATCCGGGACATATTCATAACAATTCTGCTGCAGAAACCGGTGGTATTGCACTTACCTTAACGACTCTTGATGGGACGACAGGTATGAGTAAAACCAACATAAGCGCATTAAATGATGGTACTCAAATAGGATATGCCGGAATTTTAGATTTCGACGGTTATATCAATTTCCATTTAAGTGCAGACGATTTGGCAACGCTTGTTGCTCAAGGTGATATTGGTGAAAACGAATTAACCGGAGAAACTAAAGATTACGAATTAGTAACTAAAGACGTAGAGGGTATAAGCGGTACAGCAACTTTTGCAGAGCGTAAAAGTGGTGCAGCGTTAGTAACTGTAATGCTTGACGGAACTCCTGACGGCGGAATGCACCCGGGACATATTCATAACAATTCTGCAGCAGAAACCGGAGGTATTGCTAAGACCTTAACAACACTTGATAGAACTACCGGAATGAGTGTAACACACATTGAAGCTTTAAATGATGGGACTGAAATTGGGTATGCAGGATTATTAGACTTTGATGGTTATATCAACTTCCATTTAAGTGCAGATGATTTAGCAACCTTAGTTGCTCAAGGGGATATTGGTGAAAACGAATTGACCGGTGAAACTAAAGACTACGAATTAGTAACTAAAGATGTACCAGGAATTAGTGGTACTGCAACCTTTGCAGAGCGTAAAAGTGGTGCAGCATTAGTAACTGTAATGCTTGACGGAACTCCTGACGGTGGAATGCACCCAGGACATATTCATAACAACTCTGCTGCAGAAACCGGAGGAATTGCTAAGACTCTAACAACACTTGACGGAACTACCGGAATGAGTGTTACACATATCGAAGCATTGAATGATGGGACTGAAATAGGATATGCAGGATTATTAGACTTTGATGGTTATATCAATTTCCATTTGAGTGGAGATGATCTGGCAACTTTAGTGGCTCAAGGTGATATTGGTGAAAACGAATTGACCGGAGAATCTAAAGAATATGATTTAGTAACCAAAGATGTGCCTGGAATTAGTGGTACTGCAACCTTTGCAGAGCGTAAAAGTGGTGCAGCCTTAGTAACTGTAATGTTAGATGGGACTCCTGATGGCGGAATGCACCCAGGACATATTCATAACAACTCTGCTGCAGAAACCGGAGGAATTGCTAAGACCTTAACAACGCTTGACGGGACAACCGGAATGAGTGTTACGCATATTGAAGCTTTAAATGACGGAACCGAAATTGGTTATGAAGGCCTATTAGACTTTGATGGTTATATCAACTTCCATTTAAGTGCAGATGATTTGGCAACTTTAGTTGCTCAAGGAGACATAGGTCAAAACGAACTTACCGGTGAGAGTATGACTTATGATCTTGATACGAAAGATGTGCCTGGAATTAGCGGTACAGCTACTTTTGCAGAGCGTTTAAGTGGTGAAACTTTAGTAACCCTTGATATTGATGGTACTCCGGCAGGTGGTATGCATCCTGCACACATTCACGCAGGAGCTGTAGCTGATGCGCCTGGAGCTATTTTAATTACCTTAGCCACAGTAGATGGAACTTCAGGAATGAGTCAGACTAACGTGTCTGCATTTAATGCTGAAGACGGTACTGCAAATGGTGGTGATGCGATCACTTACGATGAAATGATCGCGATTGATGGATACATCAATGTACACTTAAGTGCAGATGATCTGGGAACTATTGTTGCTCAAGGTAACGTAGGTTCAAATGTTGAATAAGCATTTATAATTCTTAAATACAAACCCGGCCATTTATTGGTCGGGTTTTTTTATTTTCGGCAGTTATGAAAAAAGAATTAATTGAGTATCTCGAAACTTTCTTGACGCGACGCAGGCAAGACTTATTTAAGCAGGTTCTTGATGAGCGAACGCGTTTTTTAACGGTCGCAATCGAAGATGTGGGGCATTTGCACAATACGAGCGCAGTAATGCGCAGTTGTGATGCGTTTGGGGTTCAGGATATTCATGTGATCGAAGAGCTCAAAGGAAAACGTATCGACCGAGAGATCGCTATGGGCGCGCAGAAATGGACTTCAGTTAAACGCTATGACTCTACAAAAAATGCGTTGGCAAAGCTGAAGTCAGAAGGGTATCAGATCGTGGCAACCACTCCGCATCATACGGCGCACAAACTCGAAGATTTCAAACTAGATAAGCCTACAGCACTTTTCTTCGGAAGTGAAAAAGATGGTCTCACAGAGACGGTGATCGAGGCGGCTGATGAATATATCTACATCCCAACCTTTGGCTTTACACAAAGCTTGAATATTTCGGTATGTGCTGCAATTTTACTTCAGGAATTAACCCAACGTTTGCGCAATTCCAGTTTAGACTGGAAATTAAAACCAAAAGATATTGAAGAAATCAAAACGCTTTGGCTCAAGCGTAATTTAAAGGATTATGACGCTTTAGTAGCACAATTTAAAACTACGTTATGACTTTAGTAGACTGGCTGGGAGCACTAGGCGTATTTCAAATACTATTGGCTTATGTACTCAATCTGGCTAAAAAAGTAACGACCAGCGATTGGTTCTTTTTATTATTAAATACAATTGGTGCTTCAATGGCGTGCAGTGCGAGTATTTTACTGGAGTATTGGCCCTTTATTATTTTAGAAGGTGTCTGGGCGTTTACTTCGTTGATTTCGGTCATTCAGAAAATCAGGCTAAAAAAATAGTATATTGTTTTAACTGAGTTTTTCTGGATACTGAAAGAAATAGAATTGCATTACACAGTTTAAAGTAGCTGAAAACTTTTTAACCTTTATCTCGATTAAGTACGCGGTATTCTTCGTAACAACTGCTAAGCGCATCAAGAATCTGTAGATCGTTAGCCGTTTTTACAAAACTTTCAGAGTAATCACATCTGCTCAAAATCGTCTCGATATCTTCTCTTGGAATTTGCAGTAAAGCTGATAAAGTTTCACGGTCAAATTTGGTAACCAGAAGATCTCTAATATTGTCATCTTCTTTCATCTGACGCAGTTTCCGCATCTGCGAACCTTTATTAGAAAAAACCTTGTTGAGAAAATCTGCCGGATTAAAAATAGCACTCAATACCTTATTGATCGCTCCGGGTTGCGAATTACCACCTTCATACGCGCTTTCTAAGCCAGAAATACTATAACGAACGTTCTTGTATACCGGGACATTTTTTGCGTCGATCTCAAGGTATCCTGTAAGCTCTACATCCTTTACGACTACTTCTTCAAGGGCAATTCCTGTTTCGGTCATTTTTACTTTTACGTCTCCAAAGCGTTTCCAGTCATTGGTCACACGTATTTGTAAACTTTTAAATCCTAAAAAGGAAAAATAAAGCGTGTCGTTAGAAGAAGCTCTTAACCTAAATGTTCCGTCTGGTTTTGAGATGGTTCCTTTAACCGTGTTGAGGTTAATGATGTTTACACCATCAAGCGGTTCGTTTGTAGACGAATTTAGAACGGTACCTTCTATGTAATTTTCATCTTCTTGAGATGCAGAAGCGGTTTCTGATTCTTGAGCTGAAAGATAAAAAGGAGCTACCATAAGTAGCAGGAGAAATACAAGCTTTTTCATAGAGGATGCCAATTTAGAAAAAGAGACGGAAAAATCATACCAAACGTGACAAATCCGTCTCCTTTTTTCAAAAATTATCGGTCTCTTCTTCGGCGTTTGCCAGAAAACGGACTTTTATTTTCTTTTTTGTTCGGTTTGCTCTTTCCGCGTCGCTCCCCGCTGCCTTTAGAATTTCTTCCGCGTTGGTTTCCATTAAAACCAGAATCATTTCTACGGCCACGGCCTTTTCCTCCTTTTTTGCGTTTTCCACCGCCGCCACCGCCACGGGTGTCTTTAGTGACTTCTACGTGAATTTGACGTCCTTGCAGCTTAAAATCTTCAAATAAAGCAAGAATAGTGTCCTTGTGTTCCGTATCGGTATTAAAGAACGAAAAAGAATCTTTACAGTCAACTTTGTAAATTCCATCACCAAGACCGGTAGTTTCCTTTAAAAAGTCTTTCAGGCTCATCCAGTCAAAACCGTCTTTTCCACCTACATTAATGAAGAATCTGGTAGACTCACCAGATTCTTCTTTAAGATCTGCCTTAACAGCCACATTAAGATCTTTTGCTTTCTGATAGTAGTTAAAGAAACGGGTAAATTCTACTGAAAACACTTTCTTGATTACTTCTTCGCGGCTCAATCCTTCTAACACCTCATTAATGCTGTATAAATACGGATTGATCTCTTCATTGATCTTCGTGTTGCGAATATCATTTGCCAGGTGCATCAACTGTACTTCACAAATCTCCATCCCTGACGGAATTTCTTTCTGCGTAAATTTTTTATTGATGATTTTTTCTAAAGTTCTGATCTTACGCAACTCGCTTTTTGAAACGATAACCATCGAAATTCCGGTTTTACCCGCACGTCCTGTACGACCACTACGGTGGGTGTAGGTTTCGATCTCGTCTGGCAACTGATAGTTGATCACGTGAGTTACATCGTCTACGTCAATTCCACGTGCGGCAACATCTGTAGCAACCAGCATTTGAATTTGACGATTACGGAAACTCTTCATTACCAGATCCCGTTGATTCTGACTAAGATCCCCGTGAAGCGCCGAAGCATTGTAACCGTCTTCAATGAGGTTTTCAGCTACTTTTTGCGTATCTCTCTTAGTTCGGCAAAAGATCACTGAAAAGATCTCAGGATTTGCATCAGCAAGACGCTTAAGCGCCTGATAACGGTCACGTGCATTAACCATATAATACTCGTGCGAAACATTCTCAGCACCCATATTTTTTGTTCCTACGGTAATTTCGATAGGAGACTTCATAAACTGCTTGGCGATGCGCGCAACCTCTTTGGGCATCGTAGCAGAAAATAACCATGTTTTTTTGTCTTTTGGAGTGTCTGCAAGTATGGTGGTGATGTCTTCATAAAAGCCCATATTGAGCATCTCATCTGCTTCATCAAGAACGCAATAGTCAATACCGGTAATATCAACCATATTGCGTCGCATCATATCCTGCATACGTCCCGGAGTCGCAACAATAATCTGAGCACCGCGACTTATCTGGCGCGCCTGCTCTTGAATGTTTGCACCACCATAAACCGCAACTACATTCAAGCCTTTTACGTGGCTTGAGTAGTTTTTTAGTTCGTTTGTGATCTGTAAACAAAGTTCGCGGGTAGGCGAGAGGATCAAGCCTTGTGTGTTGCGGTTGTTTACATCAATTCTTTGAATAAGCGGAAAACCAAATGCGGCCGTCTTACCCGTTCCTGTTTGTGCGAGGGCCACGACATCGGTCTCCTCTCTTAGTAGGACCGGGATGGCTTTTTCTTGCACTTCAGAAGGGGCTTTAAAACCCATATCGGTTACAGCTTGCAAGATGGCATCATTAAGTCCTAACGCTTTAAATGTACTCATATAAAAAAATTATCTTAAATCATCGTCGATTTAAGAGGGCGCAAAGATACAGTTAATTGACGTAAGAATCAGAGATTGACTAAATTGATTTAAATAATTGTAAATCAAAAAAATAGCATATCGTTTTGGCTTGATTTTAAGAAGGCTTAACTCCTTGATTCTGAGTAAAGCGCGAGCTGAAGCTATTTTTTTAAAAAATTGAGTAAGAGTTGGGTAGCTTTTCCTCGGTGTCCGATCTTATTTTTTTCGGCTAGTGGCATTTGGGCAAAGGTAAGTTGGTATCCTTCGGGCTTAAAAACAGGATCGTAACCAAAACCACTGGTTCCGGTTCGTTGTTGTATAATTTCGCCTTTACAAATTCCTTCAAAGCATTGTTCTTGCCCATCCAGAATAAGTGCGATAACCGTTTTAAAATGCGCTTTACGATCTTTTTTGCCTTCTAAAGCAGCGAGAAGCTTATCGATATTATCTTCAGCACTTTTTTGCGGACCCGCATAACGTGCGCTGTACACTCCGGGAGCGCCATCTAAAGCTTCAACCTCAAGCCCCGTGTCATCTGCAAAACAGTCATAACCATAATATGTTTTGACATAACGGGCTTTTATAAGCGCATTGCCTTCAATAGTAGGTGCATCTTCTATAATTTCTTCGGTACAGCCAATTTCGGTTAAACTTTTTAGCTGAATGTTTTCTGGCATAAGCGCCTGAATTTCTTTGAGCTTGTTTGCATTATGTGTCGCAAAAACGAGTGTCATTGTTTTTAGTTTTGTTCTGCAAGTTATTTATTCTTCCGGAATGCTTCTCGTAAAAAGAGATTCTTTAGTTCACGCTTGTGCTCCATAGCACAGTTTCATACTTTAGATGTCTACAAAATATCAAATTGAAAACAACAGCGATTTTAATTCTTGCAGCAGGTGAGGCATCTCGTATGGGAGAGATCAAACAAAACCTGCCCTATCTGGAGACCACGCTTTTAGGACACGCCATTACTCAAGCAAAACAAACTAAAGCGCAACACGTTTATTGTGTTCTGGGAGCTCAAAAAGAGGCCATAAAGGCTGAAATTAAACAAGAGGTTTTCTTTATTATAAATGAAGCTTGGGAGGAAGGCTTAGGGGCTAGCATAGCCACCGGAGTCAAAGCACTACGATCAAAAAAATACAATCACCTTTTGATAATGTTGGGCGATCAACCCTTGATGACTGCTGCATATTTGAATAAACTTATAGATAAAGCAAATGAGCAGCCTGATACGTGTGTCGCATCGGGTTATAAAAATAAAAAGGGTGTTCCTGCGATTTTCCCAGAGTCTTATTTTGATGCTTTAGAAAAACTCAGCGGTGATCAAGGAGCAAAGGCTTTACTGAATTCAGATCGGTCGGTAATCGCTTTAAATGCCGAAGATCTTCTTCAAGATATTGATACTCCTGAAGATTATGAGCGCTTGCTGAAAAAATAAACTTAATTTTAGACTCAAATAATCATAAGCAACACAATGACTGCTGATCAGGAAAAAAAACAAGCTGCGCTAGAAGCCGTAAAATATATTGAAGACAATATGGTTGTAGGATTGGGTACAGGCTCAACTGCAAAACATATGATAGAAGCAGTGGGAGCACTTGTTGCCAAAGGAATGAACCTTACCTGTGTACCCTCATCTGATGCTACCGAAAAACTTGCCAAAGAACTCGGGATAAAAATTGTTGCGCTTGATGAGATCGAAAAAATTGACGTTACTATTGACGGTGCAGATGAGTTCGATGCCAATTTTCAATTGATCAAGGGTGGAGGAGGAGCATTGCTTCGCGAAAAGATATTAGCTTGGAATACCAAGTTCAATATCATCATTGCAGATAGCAGTAAGGATGTTGAAAAGCTAGGCGCTTTTAAGCTTCCTTTGGAAGTGATTCCGTTTGCGACAAAGCAAATCATTACCTTTTTAGAGGAAGAAGGTTTAAAGCCTGTTCAGCGTATGAAAGGCAATGACCCCTATCGTACTGACGAAAATAACAATATTGTAGATGTTGATATTTTTGAGGTTGACGATTTAAAAGCCTTAGAAATTAAACTCTTGAAAGTTCCGGGAATTGTAGAAACCGGACTTTTCTTAGATACTACAAGTCTGATCATTGTAGGTAAAGAAGACGGCCCTGAAATTAAAAAGCGATAAATGCTAGGTCTATAAAGTAAAAAAGAGCTGTCACGTATGTGGCAGCTCTTTTTTTACCGGCTTTGGAAGTTAGCTTAGTTTAAATACTAGCCATAAACCTTTTCAAGGAAGCTTTTTAAATCCTGAGGTTTTCTACCCAGTAATTTTTCCAGATCAGTTTCTTCAGAGTTGAATTCGCCCTGAGCGATTCCCAGAGAAAAGGAAATCATCATCCCAATAGCACCTTCAGGAACCCCGTAAGAAGCCATTGTTGTTTTAAATGTATCAACATCTGGAGAGACATAACTTATTTCTTCACCGGTTACTTCGGTCAAAATAGAAGCGATTTTAGTAAAAGCAACAGCTTCTAAACCATCAAGTGTGTAGATTTTGTTCTCGTGCGCTTGGTGGTTTTTCAATACTGTTGCTCCAGCTTCAGCCAACTCGTCGCGTGAAGCAAAAGCCGTTTTTCCTTCTCCGGTAGGTAAGAAGACTGTCTTGCTGTTCAACAGCGTTTCTTTTTCGCCTAGAAACATAGGAACAACTTCTGCATACAAGTTATGTCTTAGAATAGTGTACGCCATTCCTGATTCCTGAAGCCATTTTTCAGTTTTGATATGTGCATCCATAACTGCAGCTACAGGAGAATCCTGACTTTCATCTTTGCGACCTGCACTGGTGTAAACTACGTGTTTTACACCTGCATTTTTTGCTGCAGTAACAACATTTTTATGCTGTGGCTCACGTGAAGGAATATCACTGGCAGAAACGAAATATAAAACCTCGATATCTTTAAAAGCAGCTTCTAGTTTTTCACTGTTGTCATAATCTGCAACACGCAGTTCATAGCCTTTAGCTTCGTAAGCCTTAGCTTTATCACTACTTGCATCTCGTACAAGTACAGAAATTTCTGATGCATCAACATCTTTAGATAAATGGGCGACGGCGCTACTTCCTAAACCTCCGGTAGCACCTGTGATTAAATATTTACTCATGATTTTATTAATTATAGTTATTAACTTACTTTTGGTAAGTAAAGATAAACACTATATTTGGAAGCTAAAAGAACTTACGTAAACGTGGTCTACTAACGTTGAAGTTAGTTTTGTTGAAAATCAATTGATTATGATGGAAAATTCTTTAAAAAAATATGCAGATGCTCAAAATTGTCCTGTGCGCAATGTGTTGGACCGTTTTGGTGATAAGTGGTCAACCTTAGTGCTGTTACTTCTAGAGGAGGTAGAAGTCTTGCGTTTTAATGAATTGCATAAAGCGATTGAGACCATTTCGCAAAAGATGCTCGCTGTTACCCTTAAGTCGTTAGAAGCAGACGGGTTAATCATCAGAAAACAGTATCAGGAAATTCCACCTCGAGTAGAGTATATGCTGAGTGCTCGTGGAGCTAGTTTGATGCCACATATCAAAAGCTTAGTGCAGTGGGCAAATACTAATTTTGAAGCCATAGAACAATCGCGTGAGGCTTATAATAGATAAAGGCTCAATATCATTGAGCCTTTATCTTAGATCGTAGCATTTTAAACGGAGTTAATTCTTTTCAATATTTTGACTTTCTCCGGTCCAGTTTAAATAGCCTCCTTCCAGATCAAATATTTTGCTGAAGCCGGCATCTAGCATAAGTTGTGCAGCTTTTGCACTACGTCTTCCTGAACGGCAATAAATATAAACCGGCTTTGCTTTGTCAAGGTTTTTGATCTGTTCTTTAAAACTTTCTTCTTCTAAAACATTAATGTTAGTGGCACCTTCGATCTTCCCGGCTTCAAACTCTTCAGGTCTTCGCACGTCTATCAATTGAATGTTTCTTTTCAAACTTTCGGTATCCGAATGAATACTTGCCTCAAACAGTTCTTTGCTTAGAATCACATGTTCGCTTTCTTGCGCAAATACACCAAAGCTCATTAAACACATACATAGATAAACGATCGTTCTCATAGTTCTTATTTTAAGGTTGAAGGGCAAACGTAGTTTGTTTTAGGTAAGCTTATTTCCTTGATGGCTTTATAACCGCCCTGAACATCAACCAAATTATGAATACCTCGACTTTTTAATATGCTCGCAGCAATCATACTGCGATAGCCTCCTGCACAGTGTACATAAAATTCTTGGTCTGAAGGAAATTCGCTAAGATGTTTGTTGATATAATCAAGCGGCGTACTTTGTGCTGCTTCAAGGTGTTCTGACTCAAACTCACCGGGTTTACGCACATCAAAAATAGCTGTGTTTTTATCAGCTTTAGCGACGTGTTCTAGTTCACTTGCGGGTACAGATTTGACTGAATCTGTCTCTTTACCGGCAGCCTCCCAGGCAGCAAAGCCACCTTTTAGATAACCCAAGGTTTGATCAAAACCTACGCGAGATAATCTTGTGATCGTTTCTTCTTCACGACCTTCATCAGCGACTAGAAGAATAGGTTGTTCAGTATCTGCTATAAGTGCACCTACCCAAGGAGCAAAACTTCCGTCTATACCAATAAATATAGATCGGGGAATATGTCCTTTAGCAAAATCAGCTGCTTTACGCACGTCTAAAATCACAGCTCCTGTTTCGTTAGCAGCAGCTTCAAAAGCATCTGGTGATAATTGTTGTGTACCGCGCTCTAAAACTTCGTCAATATGATCGTAACCCTCTTTATTCATTTTCACATTAAGCGGAAAATAAGAAGGAGGTGGAAGTAATCCATCGGTCACTTCAGCAATAAATTCTTCTTTACTCATATCGGCGCGCAGGGCATAATTGGTTTTCTTTTGATTGCCTAACGTATCTACCGTTTCTTTACTCATATTCTTACCACAAGCCGAACCTGCACCGTGAGCCGGATAAACTATAACATCGTCAGAAAGTGGCATAATTTTATTGCGAAGACTATCAAAGAGGAAGCCGGCAAGGTCTTCCTGCGTTAATTCTTTAGCTTTTTGTGCCAGATCAGGACGTCCTACATCACCTAAAAACAAGGTGTCTCCGCTAAAGATCGCGTGATCTTTTCCATTTTCATCAATGAGAAGATAGGTCGTACTTTCCATTGTGTGACCTGGGGTATGCAGCACTTTTATGGTAACGTCTCCCAATTTAAACTCCTGGTTATCTTCTGCAATAACGGCCTCAAAAGAAGGGTTTGCCTTAGGGCCATAAATAATTTGGGCACCGGTCTCTTTGGCAAGAGTCACGTGGCCACTTACAAAGTCGGCGTGAAAATGCGTTTCAAAAATATACTTGATTTTGGCTTGAGCAGCTTCAGCTTTTTCCATATAAGGCTTCACTTCTCGCAGCGGATCTACGATCGCAACTTCACCTTTACTTTCTATATAATAAGCTCCCTGAGCTAAACAACCGGTATAAATTTGTTCTATTTTCATGATACGTATTGTTAATTTCTTGTACAAAGATAGGGTAGCTTATCCACTCACTGGGTAACTAGGGTTACATTCCTAAAAAGCCAGAGGCGAACTATCAATTTCCAAAACGAATACTGAATTGCAACCTGCCACCTTCACTGCCTGTAAAATAACCAAAACTACTATTGAAAAAACCGCCCATACTCAGATTAATTCCGCCACCGTAGCTGTCATGCCATACCTTTGATGCTTCCTGATTGAACCAAACGCGTCCCAAATCATAGCCTACAAATATGCTGGATTGAATAGGGAAAATAGCCGTTTTTAAAGGTTTGATTTTGTAGCGTAAATCTGCCGAGCCCCGCAACGCCTGATCTCCTGTAAACCGATCTAAGCGATAACTTCGCAAGCCGGAATTACCACCTAGTCGTGCCGATTGATAAAAGGGAATCGCATTTCCAAAACGCAATTGACCGGCGATTTCACTTTTTAAAACCAGGTCTCTCGAGGTATCGATAGCATTCCAAAACGTGATTTTTGGGTCTGCAGCAAATACGGTTTCTTCGCTGTCTAAATGATCACTGTAATAGCCTGAAGCAATAAAATGCATTCCTCTTGTAGGAAAGTTTGAGTTGTCTACACTCTTGTAGGAATAAATAGTGTTTAAAGTTATATTGTTATTGTTATTCAGGTTTTTAAGTGGTGTTGATGGAAGTGTTTCTTCAACATTGAAATTTTGATAAGCGATACTCGTTTCAAATGAACTACCATATTCTCCGATGTAATACACGCCTGCTTCAGCCTCAAATTTTTGTAAGAACACCCGATTTGTATCAAAATTTGAAGCTGTATTTGTTGTTTCATTTCCAAAGCCAAAAAAGTTTTCGGTATAATTATTTGTAGTTGCCAGAGCGGCAATTTTTAGATTCCATTCAGGAAATAAATTTGCCGAATGGTATTCAGTTTTAAAAATTGCAGCCTGAGTCAATGAAAAATATTGAGCATCTATTACAAATTGAGAAGTAAAAGGATGACGTTCAAAACCCATTTTTTGACTTGCAAATCTTAAATGCGGAGCAAGCCCCCAATCTGGATTATAGGGCAATGCTAAACCTATTTTCTTCGCACTTTCCGGGCGACGCTCTGAGTCATAAATATGATTCTCATAAACACTGCTGAAACGCTTACGCGCTCCTCCTAAATTTTTGATTTCGTTGTCCTCGGGTTGGTCAAAGAGGGTTATGCCTTTTCCGTTTTCTAAATCGTAAACATCTTCGTCTTGTCCTCCGGAAATCACGATTTTTAATTTACCGGTTCCCGGGCCGTTAGCTGTAAAAACGTCATCATCATCCAGACCGTAAATCCATATTTCCTTGGTTTCATCAGGATTAAAGTTTCGATTAAATAACTCATAGCCGTCTGCTCCATCTTTGATACGATAGGCTTTTATGGTAGTGCTTCCGTCTGCATTGCGGGTGATGTAAAAGTGATCATCCTTGTCGGTACCTTTCAAGGTTTGAAACTTGATAAAGTAGTCGTAGTAGCGCTCTACAATACTGGTGAGATTGTCCTTTCGCTTTAACAAATCGCTTTGTAAAGCCAACCAATCCTCATCCTGAACTTCTTTAGGCATTTCTTTAAAGGCTGTTGAGACTACTTCTGGAGTAATGTGTTCTTGAATATAGCGTACCGCCTCTAGCCAGTCACTTTTATTAGTTTTCTGAAGTAGCGCGCGATCAAGGTTGATGGCGCTTTCACTGAATTTTTCTACAAATTCTATATCAGGTCCGTAATTACCGAGTTCGCGTGTTCCCGGCATAAATTTTTGCAGGGTTTTGATAAACGAGCCATCAAACTTTGAAAATACTTGGTCACGATCCCGTGGGATGGCGATAAAATTAACCACGTCATCATCGTCCTCACGCTCTGCCCAACGCCATTGATCTTCGTGACGATCCCAGTCGCCTACAAGCATATCAAAAACACGGGCGCGTATATAATCTTGTTCTTCCACCTGATTTTTTTCATCTTCCCGAATCGCCTCAAACAAATCTGCTGTGCTTTCAACATCATCGTTAAAACCAAACATATGTTCCCCGTTAAAGTCGTCATCAGGCTTTTCTACGACCATATAAAGTCGATTTCCGTGGGTTTCATTAAAATCGCCTAA
Organism: Leeuwenhoekiella blandensis MED217; assembly: GCF_000152985.1. GTDB lineage: Bacteria > Bacteroidota > Bacteroidia > Flavobacteriales > Flavobacteriaceae > Leeuwenhoekiella > Leeuwenhoekiella blandensis. The sequence goes on from NZ_CH672395.1 coordinate 1,725,749, forward strand.
CATTTTATGTTTTGGTATATAAAATACTTTAGGATGCGTGTGGTTGAGGTTTGCAGCTCCTGCTAATCTAGGAATTGCAAAAGCACCATAAGGATGTGAAGCGGTATAAAAATCTTCAATAATTCGCGCAGGAATCGTACCCGAAAAATACGTTTCAGCATCAAGATTATCATAACCCGAGGACTTTAAAAAGGAAAAAGGATCTTTTGCTAAAGCGCGCATATTGTACTCGCGATCCTCTTTATCAACGAGTCTAAGCGATTGGGTTTGATGTCCGCCACCGGCACGTTCTACTTCAAGACCGCCGTGCAGCGTATCGATAACGGCGACTTCAGCATTGATTTCTAAACCGTATAAATCTCTGTAATGTTTACCCCAAAACTTCTCGTAACGCTTAGAAACAGTAACATCTTCTTTTGGGTAAATGCTAGCCTTTTCTGTAGTGCTGAATCTTGCCGGTAAGGAGTCTACGGGATACGGCTGTGGTTGCTCATAGGCGGTTTTGGCATAGCGTTCTACAAGTTGTTGCTCTTCATTAAGCTCATAAAAATGTACGGAAGTAGCCCCGTTCTCAAACAAACGCAATTCAGTAAAACCCGGTTGCACCGAAGCAAATAAACCGTCTTTCCCTAACCGCGCATATTCGGTTTTACTGCCGGTACCAGAAATGATCTGGCGTATGTTTTCATTTTCGATGTATTGCATAGAATGCTCGTGAGCAGAGAGGACAAACAGGCGTGGCAGATCGATCGCCATTTTTTTAATTTCGGTCATCAAGTCATTCATCAACGGATTGAATTGATCCTGCTTTGAAATTCCGCCTTGTGTTCTTGCAAACGCCCATAGAAAACCAGCAAATGGGACAAATGCATTTTCAGCAGAAGGTCTGTACAACGCACGCGTGCTCATCTCACCGCCGTAAATTCCGTTAGAATATAAGGGGTGATGCATTACCAGAAGAATGTTCTTGTGTCTTACTTTGCGCGCCTCATCCTTTAAAACGGTGATGAATTGTTCGCGGGTCTTAATGTTGCATTTATCATTAAAGCCGGCATCTTTGCTCCAATCCTCAATATACCATTGCGAATCTACAATGATAATCTCATTTTCGTCGTCAACAGTAATTTGTTCTATGGGACAGCCATTTTCAGGTTGAAAATGATTGTCTTTGCCCATTTGTTTTTCGATAAAATCTTCAATTTTTTCCAGACCATCTACGCCGTGATCATTCCAATCATTTTCCCCGGGAATGATCAAGGTTTCACCTTTAAAGTCTTCGATCAGACTTATTATTTCCTGTAACTGACTTTTGTTATTCTCTTGTTCTAGCTTATTGGCATACACATTATCTCCTAAAATCATCAAATAATCATCCTCTTGAGCCTGTTCTTTTTGAAAGCTTGTAAATGCTTTTAGAAGCGATGCATTAGGCCCTTTTTTGTCGGCGCCTAAGTTGCCCAACATATAAATGCTGCGATAGTTTGAACTATCTGTTCTTAGTGGAGTTTTTTCGTCTTGTGCGTTGCGAAATTGAGTGCGCTTACTGGCACAAGAATCGCCTAAAATAAGAATTGAAAGTATTGAAAAACAGTATGATAATCTGCGGGTAAGCATAGGTTAGGGTGTAGGTTTTAAACAAAATTATTAAATATGCTGAGCGCCAAAAGTTTTTGTGTGATTGTTAACGTTCTGCACATTTACAGTTGAGTCTTCAAATACTACAGTTGAGTACGTTTTCTTATAATGTAGGAGGCTTATTTTAAATCTTTGCTCAAGAATCAAGAAACTAACAATTATGGTAAGAATTTTAATCTGGGCCTTAGATCTTTTACTTTCAGTAAATGGTATCAACAACGATACTGAAGCACTTCATCAATGCGAAAGAAACAGCCTAAATGTACCTGCCCAAACCACTGCTTTGATTTTTAAAGATTGTGATACCTTTAAAGCAGGAATGAATCTGGGTGTGCGCATCTTTGAATACCAACAATTATGACATATTTTTTAAAGGAATTGGGTAAAGCATTTATCGTAGGTTGTGCTATTTATGTAGTCTTTCTTGCGATACACCTGCTGGGTGGCGGCGGTTTGGAATTCAACGCTGCGCTTGCAGAGGATTTTGGGATTAGCATGCTATACTCTGTGGTACTGTATTTGCTAAATATGCAGATCTTCACCTTTTTCTTTGACAAATACAAAACTTCGCTTTATACCTACAATCATCTGGTAAAAGCCATTCCGGCAAGTGTTGTGGTTACTGTTGTTGGGGTGTTTTTCATTCGGTTGTTTATTATCGTGGTGCTATATGGTATGAGCATCACGTATTTTATTACTGAAGAAAAGATCATCGACTATAGTATTCCACTTGTGGTGGCTTTAGTTTGTAATGCGATTTTTTACTTCTTCTTTTATTATCGCTATAAAAAAGAACGTCAGGTAAAGGAGCAAAAGATCATTGCTGGTACGGCTTCGGCACAATTTGATGCTTTAAAAAATCAGCTAGATCCTCATTTTTTATTCAATAGTTTAAATGTACTCACCAGTCTTATTGAAGAAAACCCGATACAAGCGCAGAAGTTCACGACCTCCCTTTCAAAAGTGTATCGTTATGTACTTGAGCAGAAAAATAAGGAGCTCATTTCTTTAGGTGAAGAACTGGCCTTTGCTAAAACGTATATGACTTTGCTTAAAATGCGTTATGAAGACAGTATCGTTTTTGAACTTCCGGAAGCGGTAAAAGATGCTGATGCAAAAGTGGTCCCGCTGGCTTTGCAATTGCTGCTGGAGAATGCGGTAAAACACAATGTGGTAAGCGGCAATCATAAGCTTTATATACGTATTGAAGAAGAAGCCGATTATCTGGTAGTGCGTAATAATCTTCAGCCTAAAAAAGTGATGTCAAAAAGCAGCGGAGTAGGGCTTATCAACATCAGACAGCGCTATGGACTCCTGACACAACGGGATGTACTTATAAGCAAAACAGAATTAGAATTTATAATCAAAATACCAAAACTTACTCGTCAATTAAAAACAGCAGTTATGAATACCGAGCAATACCTTTCTGACAAAAAATATGCGATGGCAAAAGAACATGTGGAAGAACTTAAAGGCTTCTACATCAACTTGGTGCTTTATTGTCTCATCATTCCCGGTCTCATTCTTTTAAATATGTATACGACACGTTTTCCTTGGGCGATTTTCCCTGCTTTGGGTTGGGGATTGGGCGTACTTTTTCACGGTTCGGAGGTTTTTGGATGGAATCCATTTTTAGGCAAAGACTGGGAGGAGCGTAAGATAAGAGAGCTTATGCGTAAAGATCAAAACAAATAACTACAGTTCAGCAATCAAAAATGACAATCGGGTAATACTAAGTTTTATTCCTGTTGTAATTCTAGCAATTTTGAATTGTAATTAATCATTAAAACCTTCAGCAATGGAAAATTTTGATAAAGAAAACAGATACCTTCAGGCTAAAGAAAAAGTAAAAGAGATCAAAAAGTTTTATGGTAGCCTCATCAGCTATGTGATCGTAATTGGCGCACTAGCCGCTTTAAACTATTGGGTTGATCAACTGCGCCATCCTTGGTTTTTATGGGCAGCATTTGGATGGGGATTGGGTTTAATATTTCAAGCAGCCAAGGCATTTGACTGGAATCCGTTTATTAGTAAAGACTGGGAAGAACGCAAAATAAAAGAATATATGGAGCGCGATTCTAAGTCACAATCAAATATGGGAAGATGGGAATAAGAAACACAAAAGTTATGAACGAGCAAGAATCCTCATTTGAGCGTGCGCAAAAACACGTTCAAGATCTTAAAGGCTGGTACAATCATTTACTGGTTTATGTTGTGGTAAATTCGGCATATTTACTGTTTTATTTTGGTCTTTTTGACCGCGGAGCCATAAGCAGTTACATCCCGTGGTGGTCGCCGGTTATTATGTTGGTAGTCTGGGGAATTAGCGTTGGAATTCATTTTATTGTAGTAAATAAAGGTAATTTTATCAATAGGTCATATAAAAACTGGGAAAACCGAAAGATCAAAGAATTTCTGGAACGCGAAGAGGCAAAACAAGCTGATATCAATAAATGGGAATAAAAGCACTGTAAATTATGAATGTACTGGTTATTGAAGATGAAAAACCGGCCGCACGCCGATTATCAAGAATGCTTGAAGCATTGGCGTTGAATGTACTTGCGCAACTCAATTCGGTAGAAGAGGCGATCGATTGGTTTAAAAACCACGAGCATCCAGATTTGATCTTTTTAGACATTCAATTGAGCGACGGTCTTTCTTTTGAAATTTTTGATGCGGTAGAAGTTAGCAGTGCGATCATTTTTACGACTGCATACGATGAGTATGCGCTACAAGCATTTAAGCTCAATAGCATCGATTATTTATTAAAACCTATAGACGATGAAGAACTAGAAGCAGCCGTAGAAAAATTTAAAAAGCAACAGCCCGAGAAGCAAGATGTAAAACTCAATTTTGATGATATCAGACAGCTTCTAGGTGTAAATCCTGTGGAACGTGAGTATAAAAAACGATTCACGGTTAAAATTGGTCAACATATCAAAATGATCAATATTGAGGATGTATGCTGTATTTACAGCGAGAATAAAGGCACTTATGCGCGTACTACAGATAAGCGTGATTACTTGCTGGACACCACTTTAGAAACCTTAGAAGATGAGTTGGCACCTGATGTCTTTTTTAGAGTTAGCAGAAAATATTATATCAATATCAATGCGATTCAGGATATTATAAGTTATACCAATTCCCGATTACAACTTAAACTGAAGGCTGCAGATGATCAAGAAATTATCGTTAGCAGAGAGCGCGTTAAGGATTTTAAACTTTGGCTTTCCTAATGATCTAATGCAACTAATTTCTTTTGGGTGCTGTTAATTGCTGCCATTTTATTTCTGATATCAAAAACTCCTTTAAGATCTTCTTTATTCGTTATTCCTGCCTTGGCGTCTTCTAGAATTCGGTTTGCTTCGTCAATGATTATAGTTTCAGAATTCTCGATCACGCTATGGCTTTGTTGTAAAAAGTAGAGTGCTGTCAACATTTTATGCAGCATGATTACATCGTGTTTACAATAAGCCCGTAAGGGTGCAAAAACGAAATAGATCAATTCTTTAAAATCAATAGTACGTAGTTTTATCACGGCCTGCTTTTCCTGATTTTTGATAAAGCTGAAATCTTCCTTCTTAAGGCGTAGCGCAAACAATTCTGATAGATAATCAATACAGGTAATCGCTGTTCCGGGATCATTTATTCCCGGACTCATCGCTTTTATAGCAATTTCTGTAAGTTGTTTAAATCCTAAGATGTAATTGTGACTTACAATTTCGCTGCGCGAAAAACCAAAACACGTTAATAATTGTTCTTTTTGCTTGTCATCAAGGGCTTTACTGCATTTGGCGATAGGAATTCCCTGAAGAATAAACGTTCCTTTAGGTACACTAACTTCAACACTACAATCATAGGTGTTACAAAGTTCGAGTAACGCATCAACCGCAATAGTTTGAAAGTATCCCGTACGATTCACTTCAATGGCATCCCAGTCTTCACTTGAAGGAAAATCTTCTTTGCTCAAAGCATCATCTGTTTTTGAGATGAGTTGCTGCAAGCGCGTTTTTGCACTGTTGTAAATCGATTCTATAATCTTGTTGATCTGAATCGCTTCAGAAATCGAATGAATAAAATAGATGAATAAGGCTAAAACCAGCATACTCAAAACAATCCCAACCAGCACAGCAAAACCTGGTAACTGATTTTTATCATCAGTAGGTTTTATACTTAACAGGATGAGGATGCAATAAATAAGCGTTGCGATGTAAAAGCCTAAAACATTCTGGTGTTTTTTGTTTGAAATTAAACCGGGGAGAATACGTGGCGAATAATTATTAGAGGCTTGATTAAGCAAGATCATTACCATCGAAAAACTAAACACCATAAGCGAAATAATTCCGCCAATGAATGTGCTTAACAATGTGCGCGCTGTTTCGGCATCGTTGATGACCAGTTGCGGTGCATTTTCGATCAAAAATGAAGAAACGCCGCGATCTTCAGCATACAACATGGCAAAACCAAAAACCAAACCTCCCAAAGCAAAAAGGGAAGGGTAGAAGCCTATCTTACCGGTGAGGTTGGCGATAAATAGTCTGGAACGCGTTATAATTTTGAGCATAGGCGAATTTCCTAAATAACTTTATTATACTGCGTCTATTTGATAAACTGTTAACAGAAAGCTTTTGAGGCTGCGATCAAGAATTGTCTTCTGTTGAAGGATCAATGCGATTATCATTGAAAGCACTTGGCAACAATTCTGGAATGAATTTTATAAGAAGTGGAAGTAAAACACCTCCTCCCGGAAGCATAAAAATAGCAAGAGAAGGAATGCTTTTACAAATGTCCAGCAGCTGTGCTTTTACCTGCTTTTTTTCAGCTTTATTTAAATCGCGATAGGTAGATTGTCCCAGCAACATCACCAGATCTTTACTTTCTAAAAGTTCTTGAAGTAAACGCTTTTTATTTCTTAAAATAAGTCGTTTTACCGTATCACTGGTCTGCGTGTAAAAGTGGCGTACCGGATTGCTGTAATTGAGATACGATATGCGATCGTGATTAGAATGTATAAAATCAAGAACGTGCGTGGTTGACACTTTGAGCACTTCTTCGGGTAATTGAAGCAAGTTCCCCAACCTATTTAAAAAAAGAAATTCGGTTTTATCTAATTTATGATCATCCCAAAGTGCCAGCGCACCAAGGTCTAAAGCATAACGTTTTTCAAAAAGCGTTTGAAAAGGGGCTAGCGATAAATCATCGAGTGACTGCGCCTCTTGATTTATAGCTTTGGTATACCGCAAGGACTTCTCAAAAAGCTTAAGCAGTAAATAATCGTATTGTTCTTTTTCTTCTTTTTGCATCAGCGCGATCCAGATGATATTCATCAGTCCGGCTTCAAGAGCGGCCGCGTAGTTTTTCAGATCGCTTTTATTCTTTAAATATTGCTCAAATGCAATGACATCTAGAAAAAGTAATGCATTGGTTATAAGATTGCTGAAATTTCTTTCAAAACGCGCTTCATTAGTTTGTACGCGTTCTTGAATGATTTTTTCTAATGTAGCCGCACCGGGCTTACTTTTTGAAAATGAAGAGAAGTAAGAAGCGTGTTTAGGGTTTATTTGTTCATAAAACGCGCAGACTTCAGTATAGAAATCGCTTTCATCTCGCTGATTATAGAAATAGGTATAGTACAGGCAATCAAATAAATTGAGTTTGGTACGCTCAATTTCTGTCCATTTGAGCGGTTCCTTCTTTCCGTATGTAATCGATGACACCGAAACACCGTAGAGGAAACCAGATCTTAGCGCAAGTTCATAAAACTCAGAAGCGTTGATTTCCTGCGCGTTTAGGAAGCGATTGATGACCGGTTGGTGTTTATTTATCCATCCTGAAGATGAAGGGTTCATAAAATTTTATTTGATTTTTTAAATTTTAAAATATTGATTTTCAGTTTTTTAAAATTTTATTCGCTTTTTGTTTTAAAAAAAGTGAACCTGATGAAAACCGTATTTCTTTCTATTACGTAAATGTATTAAATAAGTTAAACTGGGCATTTAACTTTTTTACAATTGAAAAATCCAAATCTCTTTTATTTTGGAGAATATGGAAAGGAAGATTATCAATTGGTTAGTTGATTAGTTTTTTTGGATTTTTTGTTAGTTGAAGAATCACCTTGTTTTGGAGAAGGCAGGTGATTCTTTTTTTATGCCCAAATCTCAAAAGAAAGCTCTTCAGATTAAAATCGACACTCAATTCAATACATAAAAAAGCCTCTCAATTGAGAGGCTTTTTAGTATTCAACTATTGGCGCCGCCAAAGGGCTTAATAACTCGAGGTCGTTTACTAAGCATTATTTTCTACAACACCTAAGGTATAGAGTTGTTCCATTGTTGGTGTTTCACTACCACCGGCTGGTTCTAGCGTAATACCAAATGCCTGAGATTGATTTGGATTTTCTAGCGCAAATATTTTATTCTCATCCTCACTAAAGTTTTCCAGAAGTCCCATACTCGTAGGAGTTAATGGATCTAACGTAAGCGACCATACTTGGTAAACCATTCCTTCTGGAGGTTCGGGTAGACCTAAGGCATCAATATATGCTTTGTTTGAACTCTTGTCCCAGAATACATTTACATATGCGTCTGGTGCGATCTGTTGCCCGGCTAAAGGAACTTTTGTCACTTGTGGGTCTCGTATAACCGCTAAGATTTCTTTAGTCTCGGTAAGCGCATCTTCAGAAAATTGAAGTTTGCTTTCGAGCTTTGTTTTTTCGATTTCTACAACACGTAACTCATCACGCAAGTTGTTAGTACGGTTGAGTAAGATAAAAATTCCGATGAGGAATATTACCGAAGCCGCAACGCTTATAAAAGATAGCAAACGTGTTCTTTGTTGCGATCTGCTTGCCGGCAACTGTACCACGCCGTCTTTATTCTGAAGTTTTGATTTTATAACCGCAAGCATCTCCTCAGGATTGTAAGGAGCAGCTGCAGTCGCAAGTTGCTGCAGTGCAGCTTCTATCTGTTCGACTTCCTGTTCAACTTCAGGATACTGTTTAAGCACTTTAGAAACCTCTTCACTTTCTGCAGCAGTTAAAGCGCCATAAACATATAGCTCTAAGATACCTGATTCTATGTATTCTTGAATATCCATTTTATTTAACCAATATAGCTCTAAGTTTGTTAATACAGAGTCTGTTGCGGGTTTTAATCGTACCTAGGGGTATCTCTAATTCTTCTGAAGCTTCTTTTTGTGTGTACCCTTTAAAAAATAATAAGTCGATTACCTTTTTACAATCTTCGCCTATTTTTTTAATATACTTTTTAATTCCTATCGCATCAACCTTTGTAGAAAAACTGTTTTTGTTTTCAAGTATATCTACGAAATATTCCTGAGTAAGGTTTTTCTTTTGGTTTTTAAACGATTTAGACCGTGTTTTATCAATGGCTGCGTTGCGTGCTATATTGAGAAGCCACGTAAAAAATCTACCTTTTTTTGAAGAATAGGATTCACAATTATCCCAGACTTTTATAAAAACATCTTGCAGTACTTCTTCTGAGGCTTCAGTGTCGTGAAGAACACTATTGATCACACCAAAGATACTTTCGGAATACAGCGTGTATAAACGTTCAAAAGCTTTCTCGTCTTTTTGCTGTAATCGTAGAATTAATTCATCAGGTTGCATAAAGGGCTATTAGATTTTAAATGTATTAAATATAACACAAAAAAGCAGCCCGAAGGCTGCTTAATTTTATTGCTACCGTTAAAGGGTTCAATACTTTGAGACTTGACTTGAATCTGAAAATTTGTATCTAATCAATGCCTCCTGAGTTTGCCCTGAGGTAGTTTGCTTGTCAAATGTTGTGAATATGATTATTCAATAATTCCTCCACAGCTTACGCGTGCTCCTGCAGCACCACTAGGCTGACTTGTAAAATCATCTGCACCTTGGTGTACGATAATTCCTTTACCAACAACATTTTTGGTTTCATCTTCACAATCTAAACACCACTCATCTGTAGTTGTTGTAATTGTTCCGTTACCGTTTTCATCTGCTTCAAAATTACCTATATCTCCTTTGTGATATCCTTCAGCATCTCCCCACTTACCGTGTTTCTCTTTAGTTGGATTCCAGTGACCTCCGGCAGAAGTACCGTCATCTGCAGAGCAATCTGCGTTCTCGTGGATGTGTATTGCGTGCATTCCCGGTTCTAAACCTTCAAAAACAGCAGTCATAGAAACTTCACCATCTTCTTCGGTAAAAACAACGCTACCTGTAGCAGTGCTTCCGCTTTTTGAATCTAAGGCTACCGTTAATTTTTTTACTTCAGCCGGAGCTTCTTGTAATTCGGTAGTCTCGGTTGTCATTTCTTCAGTTTCGGTCTCTTTTTCTTTGTTCTCATTTTTACAAGAAGTAAAACCTAAGGTTAGGGCTAGAGAAAAAAGTATTGCGTAATTCTTCATAATACGTGTGATTAGTTAATTCAGCAACTAAAATAAAACTTTGAGCAGGCCCAGCCAAAGATTTAAAGATAAGCTTAACAAAAGCGTTAACTAGTGGTTAAAGCTTTTTGGAATTGCAATGCGCAATTTATCTGATGTCATTTTTGCGTGAATGGTTTCTTTTTTACCCATAAATTCGCCATCTATTTGAAAGGCGATCGGTTTCTCGGCAGTGATCTTCACCGCTTTACACGGAATAACTTTCACAAAGTCAGGATCTAAATGGGCATCATCGTAAAAGGTCTCTAAAATACCTTTTACGCTGAAATTTTTGAAAACCAAAACTTCAAAAATCCCATCATCCATTTTTCCGGTTGGATTAATGGTTGCACCTGTACCAAATTTATTGGCATTGGCTATGCCTATTAAAATTCCCTCTTCTTGGTAGATTTTTCCATCACAGTCGATGCTCACTTTAAAAGGGAAATCTTTATTCAGCAGGGTAGGGAAAGCTTGTATTAAATAGCCCAGTTTGCCTCGTATTTCAGACTTTTCATAGTTTTCAACAAGTTGAGCGTTAACGCCCAGATCTGCAATATGTAAACACGTATAGCCGTTGATATCAAGCAAATCCATATCGATGTATTCTTCGCCAAGCGCAATAGCTAACTGTCTGTCAAGATCCTCCGGAATGTCAAAATTAGTCGCCAAACCATTTGCAGACCCCGACGGAAGCAAACCAATGGTGACAGAAACACCTTTTATGGCATCGGCAACTTCGCGTATCGTCCCGTCACCACCAGAAATCAAAATGCGATCAGGTTGCTTGCTAGAAACGAGCTCTTGAATGGCTTCTTTATCGTTTTTACCGGTTGTCTCATAGACGTGACTTTCCTTATTTTGAGCCGCAACTTGCTCTTTAAAAGCCTTGATGATTGGACGTTTATCAGTTCCTCCTGCAATAGGGTTAATGACCAGTAAAATATTCTTTTGTGTTTTCATTAAGTCGATTTCGATTTAAAATTAGGTATTTTCAAAATCTCATTTCGTTAACAAAATACCAATTACGTGAAACTCGACCTCCAATTGTATCGTGGTTATGCCAATGATGAAGAACTTGTGGTTTTTGGCCATCTTTTTAAATCGTGGGCGCCAGACAAGTATCAATCTGATAAAAAAGGCTTTAAGCATGCATTTTCGGTTTTACATATGTTTCGTATTTCGCCACTCAAGAATGTAAGTGTACGATTGCGTTTTAAAGACATCGATGTGACTACGCGAACAATGGATGACGGATTTTTCAGGTTCAACGTGCCCTATAAAAATGACCTGAAAAGTGGGTGGCATACTTATGAGATTACCTGCAATCCCGTAGAGGAAGAATATGGCATTATTGAAAAAGCCGAATTCTTAAAACCCTTTGAAAGTGAATTGAGCATTATTTCTGATATCGACGATACTTTTTTGATTTCGCACAGCGGAAACATTTTTAAAAAACTATATGTGATGTTGGCGCGCAATGTAAACAGCCGTAAAACCTTTGAAGATGTTGTGAGGCATTATCAGTCATTAAGTACGAGCGGACATAATGAGGAAGGAAACCGAAACTCTTTCTTTTATGTCTCCAGCAGCGAATGGAATTTATACAACTTTATAGTGCAGTTTGCCAAATTGCAAGAATTGCCCAAGGCCGTCATTAAATTGAAAAGTATAAAAACAGGAATCACCGATTTTCTTAAAACTGGAGGAGGTAATCACGATCACAAGTTTATCAAGATCAAGGATATTATTTCATTCTATCCGCAGCAATCTTATGTTTTGTTAGGTGATGATTCGCAGCAAGATGCTTATATCTACGAGCGTATTTGTAAAATGTTTCCAATGAATATTAGAGCGGTATATCTACGGCAAACCGAAAATCATAAGAAGGAAAAAATCAATGCTGTTCTTAATAATATTGAAGGTATGCAAGTCGCCACCTGTTACTTCAAGAAAAGCACTGAGGCTATCGAACATTCCAAACAACAAGGAATCATCAAAGCGGAATAAACATAAAAAATCCCGAAAAGAAATTTTTTCGGGATTTTGTAATTCTGGTAACACAAGAACTATTCTACTTTAAAAGTTTTTATTTCTTTAAAAGGAGAGAGTTCTACTTGTTTCATTTCACTTTCATAGGTTGCCCATTCTTCGGTAAAGAAGGTATTTACTTTTTCTAAAGCGGCTTCAAGATCTTTTTCAGCCTGAGTGATCAGCTGCTCTTCTGTAGCGGTAAGTCCGTTAGGACGGCTACCTACATAACTACTAGCGAGGTAAATTCTGTTAAGAACGGTTACTTCAGCATTACGCGTAATACCTTGGCGATCATCTTCTTTGCCTAAAAACACTGCGATATGTTCTTCTAATTTTTCAGCAATTGCTTTAGAACTGTCAATCTGAGCTTTATAGGTTTCTTTATCGGCCTTTTTAAGATCGGCAATAAAATCTTCTGCAATATTCTTGCTTTCGACAAGTTGTTTAACCGCATCTGCTGCCACTTGTGTTAAGCTTTCCAAATGCTTTTCGGCCTCATAAATTTCTTGAGTAGCTTGTGCTGAAATATCCAGACGAGGATCGCTTTTCACCGTTATAGTTTCTGAATCTTCAATGCTTCCATAGCTCATAACTACTTTATAAGAGCCCGGTTTTACTGTGGCACCACCGGGTTCCCAGTTGCGCTCCCTTATGCGACGTGACGGGCGGTCTACACCTTTCTCATCAAGAAACCATCTAAAATTGTACATTCCCGCAGAATCAGGAGCTTTGGTTTTAAGTGTACGAATGAGACGCTCATTATCGTAAATATTGAGTACGATACTGTCCCATTTTACAGAAGCTTCTTCCGTTTCTGATGAGGATGCTTCATCCTTTTCAGTTTCTTCTGCTTTCACTTTTGGATTAAAGACATACTTTATAAAAGCACCGCTAGCACGATTTGCTCCGCTATATGTTGCATCTCCGCCAAATCGGCCTCCGGTAGGTTGTTGAGAGGCGTTTTGATAGGTGTCTGCAGGCGGTATCACTTCAAGAACAGTGCCTTCATCCATATTTAGATTTGCTACGAGATCTTGACTGGCTGCGAGCTTTCTCAATGGTTTGATATCATCAAGAATCCATATAGAACGACCAAAAGTGGCAATAGCTAAATCATCTTCTCTTGGATGAATGATCAAATCCTTTACTGGAACTGTAGGGAACCCGTTGGTCCACTTTTGCCAGTTTGCACCTGCATCTATAGAAACATATAAACCGTCGTCTGTCCCTAAGAACATCAGGTTAGGTTCTTCTTTATCTTCCAAAACTGCCAGCGCATAGCTACCCACATCTTCACTGTCTACAATGCGCGTCCAGCTTTTACCATAATCTGTGGTTCTATATACATAAGGTGTATAATCAAATCTGCGATAATTATTGGCTACCAAGAGCGCCTCACCTTTATTAGTCGCTGAAGCTTTGATCTGTGCGATCCAGCTGTTTGCAGGAAGACCTTTTAGGTTTTTAGATACATCAGTCCAATCTTGACCACCATTTTGTGTGTAATATACTTTACCATCATCAGAACCGGTCCAAATCATATTTTTTTCTGCCGGACTTGGTTCTATCACTAAAATAGTGGTGTGATTTTCAGCTCCGGTAGCATCCATCGTAAGACCACCACTTTCGCTTTGCTTTTGTTTTTCGGGATCATTGGTGGTTAAGTCGGGTGAAATTACTTCCCAAGTAAGTCCTTTATCTGTGGATTTATGCACATATTGACTACCAAAATAAAGTGTACTGTTATCAAAAGGATCGATATTAATAGCAGCGTTCCAGTTGAATCGAAGTTCAACTTCAGGATCAGGATGTGTAGGTCTTACTAAGTAATTAGCTCCTGTGATCCAGTCGTACCTACTTACATAACCCTGCTGACTCATAGACCAGCCATATTGTGAATCGTCCCGATCTGGCACTACGTCAAAACCGTCACCAAAAGAGATCTCTTGCCAATAACTGTTACGAATTCCCTGTGCTTTCCAGACATAGGCAGGACCGCGCCAGCTTCCGTTATCTTGCATTCCTCCGTAAACGTTATAAGGAAATTCATTATCTATTGCGATATGATAAAATTGACCAACGGGAATATTCTCAACAAAACGCCAGGTCTCACCGCCATCACGAGAGATGTTTAAACCGCCGTCGTTACCATCCATCATAAAATCGGTGTTTTCAGGATGAATATAGAACGCGTGATGATCTGGGTGAATACCGTTATCTACGCCATAAGCAGGCATCAGTTCTTCAAAGCTTTTACCGCCATCTTCAGAAACATTTACATAGGTAAATACACTATATACGCGGTTTTCATTATCGGGAGCGACATAGATTTCAGCATAGTAGAAAGGACGGTTTCCTATCTCACTCATATTGTCATTTACCAATTTCCAGTTTTCCCCACCATCTTCAGAACGATACAATCCGTTTTTCTTAGCTTCTACATAAGCATAAACGACGTTAGTTTTTCCTGGAGCAATGGCAAGTCCCATTCTTCCTAGGTCACCTTTGGGCAAGCCGTTTTCAGAAGTGATTTCTTTCCAGGTATCGCCACCATCATAGGTAATGTACAAACCAGAGCCTTCGCCACCACTTTTAAAGAACCAAGGATCGCGCTTATGCTCCCACATCGCAGCAATCAATTTGTTGGGATTGGTAGGATCCATAACCAACTCGGCAGTACCGGTTTTATCATTTACATAAAGTACTTTTTCCCAAGTTTTACCACCATCTTGTGTACGGTAAACCCCACGCTCTTCGTGTTCGCCCCAAGGCGATCCTATTGCAGCAGCATAGACAATATCTGGGTTTGACGGATTGATGCGCACGCGATAGATGTGTCTGGTCTTTTCAAGTCCCATACACTTCCAGGTTTTACCGCCGTCTAGAGATTTGTAGATACCAAATCCACCATTGAGGCTGTTTCGCGGGTTTCCTTCACCGGTTCCTACCCAAACCACAGAAGGATTGGATTGCTGAATCGCAACCGCACCGATAGATGAAGTAGCTTCATTTTCAAAAACGGGTTTCCAGGTAACACCGCCTGAAGTTGATTTCCATAGACCGCCAGAAGCAGAACCTGCGTAAATAATATCAGGATTGTCTGTCACCGCGTCAATAGCAGTAATACGCCCGCTCATTCCGGCAGGACCTACATTACGCGGTTGCATATCTTTTAAAAGATCAAGATTTAATTTTTGAGATATTCCTGTAACAGAAACACTTAGCAAGAGAAGAAGTAATAGTTTTTTCATTAAGTCTGTGTAAAGTTTGCTCTAAGTTAAGAAAAACCAAATGTTTATTGTGCACCCCAAGGAATATTGAAGCTTTTAACATAAATAAATTACAATTAACAAAAGCTTAGAGCATCGAATCGTTTTGTTTAAGTTTCTGTGGATATATTTAAACAAAATTAATAATCAAAAAAATTGAACTATGAAAAAGTTAGTATTAAGTATGGCAGTGATTGCTTCTATAGCATTCACTTCTTGTAAAGACAATGAAAAGAATACATCTGAAGAAACGATGACTGAAGAAGAGATAGCAATGGAAACAACCGATGTTTCAACTGAAGCCACCATGCCAGAACAAGAAACCATTGCAGAGATCGCAATGGGAAATGAGGACTTTAGCACCTTAGTGACCGCGGTAAAGGCAGCTGGATTAGCAGAAACTTTAAACAGTGAAGGTCCATTTACAGTATTTGCACCAACCAACGCAGCATTTGACAAGTTACCTGAAGGAACCGTTTCTACTTTAGTCGAGCCGGCAAACAAAGAAAAATTAGCTGGGATTTTAAAATACCATGTAGTTTCAGGAGAATATATGGCGGCAGATGTCGTAAAAGCAATCAATGATAATGACGGAAGCTTTACAATTCCTACAGTACAAGGCGGAGAATTGACAGCAACACTAGAAGGTGAAAATGTAATTTTAACCGACGCAGCAGGAAATAAATCTACAGTAATTATGACCGATGTTGATGCTTCAAACGGAGTAATCCATGCAATTGATGCTGTGGTGATGCCAAAATCATAAGCGCATAAGTGATTAGTATTTAGAACCCTTCAGCAATGAAGGGTTTTTTTGGTTTTGAGTTTTCAGAAAAAAAGAACCTGTCTATACATTCGCTTTTGCAGCTTCACTTAGAAAGAAACCTAGATTTTAAGAGACTTCTCAAGGTTTAGAATTCAAAATGCGTTAATTTTAGTACACTATGAAAAAGGAAACATTACGAAAGGGATTTGTATTTAAAAGCTACGAAGCTCCGGAGCAATCCTTATTTGATCAACTTTTTGAGATCTTCAAAGAATTGATCACGCATACATCAGGAGATTTTGATGAAGCGATGGATTGGTTGAAGGAGTTAGACAAAGAATACAATTTGACCAATGACGACTACACGCTCGACGATTTTGTACAGGAATTAAAGGACAAAGGCTACATCCGCGAGGAGATTGAACCTGACGGTAATGGTGGAATGTCGATCACCGCAAAAACCGAACGCGCTATTAGACAGCGTGCACTGGATCAGATTTTTGGTAAACTGAAGCGTGGCGGAGCCGGAAATCATAAAACCAATAGGGTAGGACGGGGTGATGAACATACCGGTGAGTACCGGGAATATCGCTTTGGTGACGCTCTAGAACGCGTTTCAATGACCGAAAGTCTTAAGAATGCACAAATCAATAACGGAATAGGCAATTTTGACCTTACCGAAAAGGATCTGGTTGTAGAAGAAACGCAATTTAAAGCGCAAATGAGTACGGTGTTGATGATAGACATCAGCCATAGTATGATTTTGTATGGGGAAGATCGCATTACTCCGGCAAAAAAAGTAGCGATGGCTTTAGTCGAATTGATAACCACACGCTATCCTAAAGACACCTTAGACATTATCGTTTTTGGTAATGACAGTTGGCCTATTAAAATCAAAGATTTACCGTACTTACAAGTAGGTCCTTACCATACCAATACGGTTGCAGGTTTACAACTCGCAATGGATATTTTAAGACGTAAGCGTAATACCAACAAGCAGATCTTTATGATCACCGATGGTAAGCCCAGTTGTGTGCGAGAGCCAGATGGCTTTTACTATAAAAACAGTGTGGGGCTTGATGAGTACATCGTTAATAAGTGCTACAGTATGGCGAGTCAGGCACGCAAAGTGAAGATTCCTATTACTACATTTATGATCGCTCAAGATCCTTACTTGATGAAGTTTGTGCGTCAATTTACACAGGCCAATCAAGGGAAAGCATTTTATACCGGTCTGCAAGGCCTTGGTGAAATGATCTTTGAGGATTATGAAACAAACAGAAAGAAGAGAATACGCTAGAAAAAGATAAAACTAACAGTAAACTATGAGTAAACCAGAAATTAAAAACCTAGGTGAGCTAAAGAAATCAGATTATAAGAGCCGAAGTATCAAAGAAGAACTTCGCGCTAATCTGTTAAACAATATAAAAGCAGGTAAAAATTCTTTTGAAGGAATACACGGTTATGAACATACCGTGATCCCAGAGTTAGAACGTGCTATTTTATCAAAGCATAACATCAATCTTTTAGGGCTTCGCGGGCAGGCAAAAACACGTCTGGCGCGTTTGATGGTACAATTATTAGACGAGTGGATTCCTGTGGTTGAAGGTTCAGAGTTAAATGATGATCCGCTAAAGCCCTTATCCCGCTATGCTCAAGAATTGATCGCCGAAAAGGGAGATGACACGCCCATTGTTTGGCTGCATCGTGAAGAACGTTTTGCTGAAAAGCTAGCGACTCCTGATGTGACGGTAGCCGATTTAATAGGTGATGTAGATCCTATCAAGGCTGCAAATTTGAAATTGAGTTATGCAGATGACCGTGTGTTGCATTTTGGGATGATTCCTCGTGCTAATCGTTGCATTTTTGTGATTAATGAATTGCCAGATTTACAAGCACGTATTCAAGTGGCTTTGTTCAATATTCTGCAAGAAGGAGATATTCAAATTCGCGGATTTAAATTGCGCTTACCGCTAGATCTTCAGTTTGTATTTACAGCAAACCCTGAAGATTATACCAACCGCGGAAGCATCGTTACTCCGTTAAAAGACCGTATCGGTTCTCAGATCTTGACGCATTATCCTGAGAATATTGAAATCGCGCGTACGATCACAGAACAGGAAGCAAAACGCGACGGCCGTAATGAAGAACAGGTTTATGTGCCTTCTTTGGCTAAAGATCTCTTGGAGCAAATAAGTTTTGAAGCTAGAGAGAGTGAATATATTGATGTTAAAAGCGGCGTGAGTGCGCGTATGAGTATCACCGCTTTTGAAAACCTTTTAAGTACTGCAGAACGTAGATCGTTGATGGCAGGAGATGATAAAACTACGGTGCGTCTTGGTGATTTTATGGGGATGATTCCGGCGATTACCGGTAAGGTAGAATTGGTTTATGAAGGAGAGCAGGAGGGAGCGGCTTCGGTTGCACATACTTTAATTGGTGATGCCATTCAAACCCTTTTTGTGACTTATTTTCCTGAAATTAAAAAGCTAGAAAAGCAAAATGAGAAAAGTCCGTACGATGAGGTGGTCACTTGGTTTTTTGACCAAAGCGACTTTCAGTTGTTAGACGATTTAACCGAAGAAGAGTATAAGAAAATGCTTGATTCGGTAACACCCTTGCAAAATTTGATCGATACACATCAACCTGATTTACCGAAGGAAGATCAGTATTTTATGAAAGAGTTTATTCTTTGGGCATTGGTTGAATTCAAGAAGTTGAGTAAATACCGAATGACCGATGGTATGCGTTTTAAAGACCTCTACGGAAGTTATATCAGTGGTTTATAATTCTTAATTTTAACAAACAAAAAAATCCCGTTAGCATCTGCGCTAACGGGATTTTTTGTTTTAAGGTTTAAAAGTCTTATTTCAAGATCGTGAATTCACTTCTACGATTCTCATCGAATTGTTCTTCGGTACAATCTCCCGAAGGACACGCATTGATAGGATCTTGCTCACCATAACCTTGCGCTTTAAGCCTGCTGCGATCTATTCCTTTAGAAACGATATAATCAACAGTAGACTGTGCTCTGCGTTGAGAAAGTTGTAAATTATAATCTTCTGGACCACGCTGATCTGTATGCGATGCTACTTCAACATTCATTTCAGGGTATTTCTTCATTAAAGCAACCAATTTATCTAATGTAGTTGCAGCATCTGGACGAATATTTGCTTTATCAAAATCAAAATAGATCTTCTCAAGTTTGACCTGAGTCAATTGATTACGATCATTTACCGCTACAATATCTTCGGTATCTGCGTAGGCCGACATTTGAAGCTTGATTAGTGTTTTAGTATTCTGAGCATATTCAATCTTTACTTCTTTTTCTACAGGAGCATACAATGCTTTTGTTGCTTTAACCTTATACAAGCTGTTCGGGCGTACTTCAAATTTGAAGCTGCCATCTGCTTCTGTGATCGTTTTTTGAGTAGTTCCTGTAGACGGGCGATACAAGGTCACTTCAGCGCCTGGAAGTGGCTCTAAGGTTTTCTTATCGTCAACATTACCTATGATCTGATAATTTAAATTAGGAAAGGTCTCAAAACTGTAGATTTTATCTTTTCCGGTTCGGTTTGATGACATGAATCCGCTGCCTTGGCGCTCTTTAATAATCAACGCAAAGTCATCTGCATTTGAGTTAATAGAACTTCCTAAGTTGTAGGCTTCAGCAAAAGAATCTCCTTGCGGATCACTGCTGTACAGATCCAAGCCGCCTAAACCTTCAGCGCGGTTAGAGGCAAAATAAAGATTTCCATTTTCAGAAATGTAAGGAAATTGTTCAAGCTTGTCTGAATTTACATTTTCACCCAAATTAACCGGTGTTCCAAAGCTTTCGCCCTCGATTGAGACTTTGTAAATATCAAAACTACCATAGCCTCCAGGCATATCGCTCGAGAAGTAAAGCGTATTCTCGTCTGCACTCAAAGCCGGGTGCGCTACCGAATATACATCAGAACTAATAGGTAACATTTGTACATTATCCCATTTTCCAGCTATCAATTCGGCACTGAATAATTGAAGCGGAGCTACCTTTGCGCCATCAACTTTTTTGAATTTATTGCTGGTACGTGTAAAGTACATTTTTTGTCCGTCTGAAGTAAAAACTGCATTACTTTCGTGCGTATCAGTG
Organism: Leeuwenhoekiella blandensis MED217; assembly: GCF_000152985.1. GTDB lineage: Bacteria > Bacteroidota > Bacteroidia > Flavobacteriales > Flavobacteriaceae > Leeuwenhoekiella > Leeuwenhoekiella blandensis. The sequence continues at coordinate 1,746,009 of NZ_CH672395.1, forward strand.
TTAATCGCTCCCGGAAACTCACCCTCGTCTGTGATAGCAGAACCGTTTATTTTTCCGTAATACAGGTCTAGATAAGGTTTACCCGTCCAAGGATACAACGGTCTTGTGGCATTTCTGTTAGAGGCAAAAACCACCTGCCTATCATAATACGCAGCACCAAAATCGTCATAAGCCGAAGCAGCATCTACTACTTGTGGCATAAAAAACTGGGAAACTTCAAGATCATTGGCTTCCATAGCTTTTAGGATATCTACGTTGGTCCCTGTGTAATTGGTTAAAATTGCATTGGCACGATCGTAATCTTTATTGCGTTTTAATGCATCTGCATATCTAAAATGCGCTTCAGGAGATCTGCCCTCATTGAGTTCCCAGGCTTGGTCATAATATTGAACTGCCTTTTCTGCATCAGCGATATAATAGTAAGCATCAGCAAGATTTAGTGTTGCATCAGCATCTAATTCATCTTCTGCAGTGTAAGCTTCAATAGCTTCTGCATAAGCTTGGCTTGCAAAAAGTTTATTGGCTTTTTCAAGCGTTTTGCTCTGTGATAATCCTACTTGACAAACGGCTAGTAGAATAAATAGTAGCGTATAATTTTTCATAGTCGTAGTTGTAGGTTAGAAGAAGCGAGGTGATTTGCGGTAAGAAGGTAGTTTACCAAAAATATCAAAATCAAACAGCAGCATGATTTCGTGACTACCGTTGTTATACTCACCAAGGTTTGATGTTGTATAGTCGTAAGCGTAGCCTACGCGAACACCCGGTGTTACCTCAAAATTGACCATCCCGGTAACAGCGTCGTCGAGGCGGTAACCAATACCTGCTTCAAAACGTTGATAGAATCGTACATTGGCGTTAAGGTCGATACTCACCGGAGCACCGTTTACCCAGCGTGCCATAAAAGAAGGTTTTATCTGAAATTCTGATGAAGGTTCAAAAACATATCCTCCTGTCAGGAAGTAATGCGTATTCTCACTACCTAAGCGCTGTACTCCGTTTTCATCTTCAATATGTCTTGAAGCTACCAAGTTAGGTGTAGAAAGTCCTATATAATAGCTTTCTGAAAAGTAATATGCACCAATACCAATGGTAGGGTAGGTCTGGTTGATATTCTGAGCAAAAGAAGGATCTGTTGCCGGAGCTCCACTTCCTAATTGTAATCGGCTAAAATCAGTACTGAAAAAAGAAGCACCAGCTTTAAGACCTAAGGCCAAGGTTGCATTTTCCTGAATTGGTAATTTATAAGCAAAATCTGCATTTAAATTGGTTTCCTGAACCACATCACCAATCTCATCGTGAACCAGATTTAAACCTAATTCTACATTGTCTGACATAGGTAAATGTCCAAAGACGGTGGCGGTAGTAGGAGCACCGTCTATTCCCACCCATTGTGCGCGGTATAAGGCTCCTACTTTTGCTTTATTCACCGAAGAATAAGCAGGGTTAATCACGCTCATATTATACATATACTGCGTGTATTCTGGGTCTTGTTGTCCAAACATGCTTCCACAAAAAAGGACAAATGCTGCAAAAAACGTAAGTTTTGAAGTTGAATTTTTCATCGTAAATATCCTTTTATCGGTTGAGGTAAACTTTACCTTGTTTTGGACTTGTTTGGCCATTGTTGTAATTAATTATGTAGAAATAAACTCCGTTAGGAAGCGTGTTGCCACCTAATCGACTTTGGTTTGATTGACCATTCCAGAAGCCTGTAGCGGCATCGCCTTTAAAGACAACCGCTCCGTTTCGGTTAAAAATTTCTATGGTGTAGTTGGGATAAACAATATCCATATTCTTCATTTCAAAAACGTCGTTAATTCCATCTCCGTTAGGCGAAAATCCATCAGGAATGAAAACAGAATCACAACCGGTAAGATCAATGGTTACGGCAAGGCGTTGAGATCCCTCACAACCTGTTGTAGTATTTTGAGCAGCTATATAATAGGTCGTGTTTGCTTGTAATAATGTTGACGGACTTATTACTGAACCTCCTGAAGCCGCATCATAAGTGATGATAGCAAAAGAAGAGCTCACATTCGCTTCAAGATCAGCAACGGTAGGATCATCATTAATACAGAAAATCGCTCCGGTGCTCGAAATCGTAGGTACAGCAGGATCTTCAACAGTAAATTGGGTGAAGGCCGTTCCTAAGTTTATTGCACTACAACTTGTAAGACTATTTTGGAGATCTAATAAACTGAATGTAGTCGCGCCACCTGCAGTAAATGTAGCAGGGTCAAGTGTGATTGTAGCTGCTCCACCGGTAACCGTAATGGTTTCGCTTAAAATTTCTGAAGTCGTAGCTCCGGTAATTTGATAAGAAACGATATAATCTCCGTCATTCAAAGCTGTTGCTCCTGAAAGCGTAACATTCACTTCTTCACCAAAACAAACATCAGAAGCTGAAACTACAGCGCCCTGAGCATCGGGTAATGGTAATACTTCAAAAGTGTCTTCTACTGATGCTGGTACAGAACTACATCCAAAAGTGCTGCTGATTAAAGTAGCAGTAATTGTGGTAGTTCCGGTTGCTGAAAGAGCAGTTGAAGGAATAGAAAATGTACCAGAACCATTAGCGATCGCAACTGTTTCTGTAAGACCTGTTGTGGTATTCGCTCCTGAAAGGGTGTACTCGATAGTATACTCGCCGTCAGCTAATGAACTTCCTGCATCCACGGTTACAAACCCGCTTTCAGCTAAACAAATATCTGAAGCAATCAAGTCTCCAGTGGCAAGTTCTGGAATAGGATTCACGTCAAAAGTGGTGTTTGTAGCTACAGTGCTTACACAGGCAGTGCTTTCATTAGTGATCGAAGTTACTGTGACCGTCGTAGAACCTGTAGCGGTTAAGTTAGCCGCATCAAGAACTATAGAAGCTTCACCGCCAGTGAATATAGTGCTTACCGTTTCGGTAAAGGTGTTAGCGTCTGACAATTCATAGGTGATCTCATAGCTTCCGTCAGGAAGATCAGATTCTGAAAATTCTAGCGTTGTGTCTTCTCCAAAACATACAGAAGCGACTGCTAATGTTGTGTTTTCGAGCGTAGGCAGCGGCAATACTTCAAAATCTGTAGCAAGCGGCAGACCGGTCGCTTCACAACTCTGAGCAGCTGTCGCAAGGCTAGTTACGGTTACTGTGGTCGTACCCGCTTCAGCAAGTTGCTCGGCAGTTAGATCAAACGAAGAGCTTCCTGAAGTAAAGGTAACAGTAGTTGTTGTAGCTTCAGTAGTGTTTGCACCGCTCAAGGTATATGTCAGCGTGTAATCTCCGTCAAGAATCAAGCTCGCATCTGCTGTAAAGGTAACGCTCGCTCCACCATCTTCACAGGTATCTGCAACAGCCAATACCGCGTTTGTAGCATCTGGCGTTGGTACAATATTGAAAGATGCAGCCGGCATCGTAAGATTGTCTGCTTCACAAGTACTGGTTGAATTTGAAACCGAAGTCAGCGTCAAGGTAGAGCTACCGTTAGCTAAAATATCCTGTGGAAGGTCAAAACTTCCGCTTCCGTCAGTGATAATAACTGAGCTTGCAATTTGATCGGTAACTGTAATAGCTCCTGAAATGTCATAAGTGAAATCGTAGGTTCCGTCTGCCAAATTTGGAGTTTCAGCAGTGTCAGTAATGTTAACCGAAACCACATCATCCTCACAGGTATCGTTGATGCTTACAGTAATTGTTTCAGCATCAGGAATAGGATTCACGTCAAAAGTGGTGCTTGTAGCTACAGTGCTTACACAGGCAGTACTTTCATTAGTGATTGAAGTTACTGTGACCGTTGTAGAACCTGTAGCGGTTAAGTTAGCCGCGTCAAGAACTATAGAAGCTTCACCGCCAGTGAATGTAGTGCTTACCGTTTCGGTAAAGGTGTTAGCTTCAGACAATTCGTAGGTGATCTCATAGCTTCCGTCAGGAAGATCAGAACCTGAAAATTCGAGTGATGTGTTTTCTCCAAAACATACAGAAGCGACTGCAAGTGTAGTGTTTTCAAGCGCAGGCAGCGGCAATACTTCAAAATCTGTAGCAAGCGGCAGACCGGTCGCTTCACAACTCTGAGCAGCTGTCGCAAGGCTGGTTACGGTTACTGTGGTCGTACCCGCTTCAGCAAGTTGCTCGGCAGTTAGATCAAACGAAGCGCTTCCTGATGTAAAGGTAACAGTTGTTGTTGTAGCTTCTGTAGTGTTTGCACCGCTCAAGGTATAAGTCAGCGTATAATCTCCGTCAAGGATCAAGCTAGCATCTGCGGTAAACGTAACGCTCGCTCCACCATCTTCACAGGTATCTGCAACAGCCAATACCGCATTTGTAGCATCTGGCGTTGGTACAATATTGAAAGATGCAGCCGGCATCGTAAGATTGTCTGCCTCACAAGTACTGGTTGAATTAGAAACCGAAGTCAGCGTCAAGGTAGAGCTTCCGTTAGCTAAAATATCCTGTGGAAGGTCAAAACTTCCGCTTCCATCAGTGATCGTTACGGAGCTTGCAATTTGATCGGTAACTGTAATAGCTCCTGAAATGTCATAAGTGAAATCGTAGGTTCCGTCTACTAAATTTGGAGTTTCTGCAGTGTCTGTAATGTTAACCGAAACCACATCATCCTCACAGGTATCGTTGATGCTTACGCTAACCGTTTCGGCATCTGGTTTTGGTAATACCGTAAATGTTGTGCTCAAATCAACGGGAGTCGTGCAGCTGGTACTGTTTTGAACTGAAGAAAGTGTAACAGTATAGTCGTCTGCATTCGGAAGTGCATTTGTAGCTAAGGTGATGGTTGCTTCTCCGTTGAGAACAGTTGCTGTTTGTGTGTACTCTTGAGAAGTAGTCGAACTTTCTAACGTATAGGTGAATGCATATTCCCCATCAATCAACTCTATTGCAGCAGTCGTACCTGCATCAGATAGTGTTAGTCTGCCATTTTCGTCCAGACATAGGGGTTGATCCACACTAATTTGTGTATCGGTAAGGTCTGGTAAGGCAACAATAGTTAAGGTGTCGCTTAGATTAGCTATAAGTGCTTCACAATTATTCTCTGTGTTTGGATCTATAATTGAAATTACACGAACCTCAGCAACACCGGCAGCAGTGAAAAAATCAGGATTTACAGCAAAGCTACCAACACCATTACTCATGGTAATTGTGATGGTTTCCATCCCGGTATTTGGGCTTGGACTTACTTCGTAGGTAAGTTCGTAATCTCCGTCAGGAATATCTGCGCTATCTCCGGTAATGGTTGCTGTTGTGTTAATAGGTAACGTGTCTTCACAAATAACATCATCTTCTTCTGCAGGAAAAGTAAGCTCTAAATTGGCATTAGTAAAGTCTACAACTTCCTCGATCTCGATACTTACAGTAGTTTGGCTAAGATCACAAAGTGGGTTTGTAGGTTGTACAGTATATGTGAAATTATAAATACCGGGACCAAAATTGTCTCTGATATTTTGAATATTAATAACGCTGTCATTAAAACCAGAGATTTCATTGGTTGTAGTTTCGGTCCAAACTCCATTAGTGTCTTCACCTATAAGAACATCTCTTAGATCAAAGTTGGTTTGTCCGCTTAAGTCATCGGTTTCACAAAATGAAGTATTAACAGCAGGGTCAACAGTACCTGATTCTGGAGCTTCAACCACTTGCATGACTACAGTACTCATTGTAGAGGGGCAGCTTCCCTGAGCATCTACAGTATAGGTAAACGTATAACTTCCCGGGCCTGCTTGTTGTGCATTAAAACGAGGGCCATTTAAAGCATCACTAGGACCACTTGTAATTGCCCAGGTTCCAAAAAGCGTAGGGTTGGGATTACTACCTACAAACTGAAAAAGGTTAATGTTCGTTTCATCCTCACAAGCAACCGCATTAAAATTGTCACTACCGGCATAACCGGCTAGTGTTAATGTTACCGTAGATTGGTTATCAGAACATCCGGTTTCTCCTTCTACTGTATAGGTATAAGAAAACGTGCCTCCACGGTTAATTAGCCAAGTGTTGAGTTCGCCGGTGGCTGTATTAAGACCGCCACTGTTATCACTATCAAACCATACACCTCCAGCAACCGGGCTTCCGCCTAGTGCTGCAAAAAGGTCGATATATTGATTAGATTCTTTGTCACAGGAAGTAATAGATGCATCTTCACCGGCACATTGACCGTAACTTTTAGAAGATATTCCTGCATTAAATAAAAGGAAAAATGCGCATAGCATCTTACCTAAAAACGTAATAGTTTTATGCATAGGAGTTGGGTTAGTATAAATTTAGTACAAGTATAGTCGATTAATTGCATATTCTGCCGATTAAAAGTAATTATTTTTCATTAATATTAATAAAAAATGTTAAGTCGGCAGAATTAGCTGTGTTTTTCTAGATTAAAAATTCTTGAACTTTTTAATAGAAGTCAAGATTTTAGAAGTGAAAAAGAATTAGTTAGCGTACTACTTTTTTTCCATCGGGATAAAGTGCAAAGCGTTTTGCATCAGCATCGTGGGTATGTTCTGAAGTAGGCCACGGCCAGCCACCAAATTGGGTTTGCTGATAATTCATAAATGCAGTCTCAATATCTTTTCTAGAATTACCCACAAAAGGGCCGTGTTGTACCACAGGCTCATTCATTGGTTTTCCTTCAAGTAATAAGAGTTTCGCTGGTTGTTCACCATTTTTTAGCGTGAGCTCTTGAGTAGGGTCTGCTTTAATTTGGTGCATTAAAGGAATGTCAAAACCTTCAGCGTGCAAGGTGTCACCTTCATAAAAGTAAACAGATCTATTGGAGCCGTCAATGCCTTTGGGAAGTTTGAATTCTGTATGAGCATCGAGGCTTATCAACCAGATGTTGATGCCGTTTTCGGGATTTGATGCCCAAGAATCGGGAGCAGGTTGCAAGGCTTTTTGATCTTTATAAGCTCCTGCGATAATTTTGATGCTGAAAGCACGACCTTCATCATCTTTTTCGTTTATAATTGGAATATCCTCATGCCACATCATTCCGAAATAGGGCGCTACATTTTTACTGGCTGCAGGAAGATTTAACCAAATTTGAAAAAGTAAAAGTGGATTTTCTTCTTCAGTATTAATAAGTGGAAACATTTCGCTGTGCTGAACACCTTTACCTGCGGTCATCCATTGTACATCGCCTTGACCAAATCTACCGGCAGCTCCAAGAGAATCTGAATGATCAACGAAACCTTCTTCAGCAATGGTTACCGTTTCAAAACCCACGTGAGGGTGCCCCGGAAATCCCGGTACTTTCGAACCGTGATACATAGCCCAACCGTCTTTCTGAACAAAATCTTGTCCTAGGTTGCGACCTGCTAAAGAAGTTGCCGGTCCAAGTTTTCCGTTTCCTTTAGGGTATTTGTCATTGTGAAAAGCACAGAATAAAAAAGGATCTTGTGTGTCCCATTGTGCATGTAATCTTGTGATTTTTTGAATCGCTGCCATTATTGATAATTTAGTGGACTACGAAGATACGAGCGAAAATCGTAACTCGAAAGCTTCTTCTTATGCACTTAGTAGCCTCAGGAACGCTTTGCGTTTTATAAATTTGTACGTTCATTAAAAGGAATAGGGATGCGATTTTATCAGAAAGAAATACGTTTACAGGCCAAGAGCCGTGGTTTTCATTTAATTACGCAAGAGATAGAGCAGAATTTAGAAGCACTGACAAACATAAAAGTTGGTCAACTTCAAGTTTTTATTAAACATACTTCGGCGAGTTTAACGATCAATGAAAATGCAGACCCTACGGTACGTCAGGATTTTGAAAGTCATATGAATAAAATGGTTCCTGAAAATGCACCTTATTATATTCATACTTATGAAGGACCAGACGATATGCCTGCACATATAAAAGCATCACTAATGGGGGCTTCAGTAACTATTCCCGTCACTAATGGGAGGTTGAATCTGGGAACCTGGCAAGGTATTTATCTATGCGAACACCGCAATCACGGCGGTGCCCGCAAAGTTGTACTTACGCTATTTGGTGAGTAGTGCTTCTTTAGCGGCTATGAGTTGCTCAAGAATGTGCTCTACGCCACCTTCATTGTTACTTTTTGTAGTGTAATTTGCAGCTTTGGTAACATTAGGATGTGCATTTTGCATTGCAAAACTGTAGGCTGCCTGCTCAATCATTTCAAGGTCGTTATTGTAGTCTCCAAAGACCATCGTTTCGTCTTTAGAGATATTTAATTGATCTTGAAGAATTTTAAGCGCGCGGCCTTTATCGGTATCAAGGTGACTGATGTCTAGCCAATACTCACCACTTACTTTTACTTTCACTTCATTTTCTAAAGCTTTGGCAATAGGATAAGTGGTTTCTTCAGAACCTCCAAAACTATATACCGCAATTTTAAAGAAATGATCGTCGCTAATTTCGGTTAGGTCGGGAACGCGCTTGAATTTGGTATAATATTCTTGAAAAATTTCAATAAACGGTTCGTGATCAGATTCAACATAGGCTTGTTCTTTTCCGCATAATACAATGTGCGCATCTTCAATCTCACGCATTTGCTTAATAAGATTATGCACGGTTTCGGTATCTACGGTACAGGTATCTAAAACTTCCGTTTTCTTAATTGTGATTCCGCCATTTTCAGCAACTACAATGATCTCATCTTTTATCGCCTCAAGCTTGTGAATGATGCTATAATATTGACGACCGCTGGCCGCGATGAATTGCACATCGTGTTTTTGCAGCTGTTTAAAAAGATCAAAAAATTTGGGGCTTACTTTTCCTTCGTCATTAAGAAGGGTGCCGTCCATATCAGAAACGACGAGTTTTACTTGTGTTAAATCCATATTTACAAAAATAACCCATAAACACGAGCCGTGTTTATGGGTCTTATTAATTGATTCTTAAATTATCGCTAAGCGAAATATGATCTGCAATTACTTGTACATCGCTCCTTGATCAATACCTTCACTGGCTTTCTCAATGAAATCACGAAGGTCTTGATTGGCGGTTTTTAAATCTTCAGCACGCAGATACATCATATGACCGCTGCGGTATCCTTTAAAGTCCATTCGGTCTGAAAATTTGCCGTTGATGTTGATCTGGCTCATAATATATTTCGCATTAAAATAGGTACACGCTCCGTCGTAATAGCCAGATTGTACCATTAAGTGCAAGTTAGCGTTCATTCCCATCGCATCTCTTAGGTCTGCACCAGTGTGATTATTAGAGCGATCCCAAGGATGCACGTTTCCAAACATATCATAAGTAAGGTCTGTTTTAAAGCCTAACTCTTCAGACATATAATAGTTGATTGCCGGTGTAAAACTGTGCAACCAAGACGTTAACTCGCTGTTGTAATCAGGACGATCTCCGGCATCTGCAATGTCTAAACCTTTGTAACGCGAATCGAGACGACCTATGGTGTATCCTTCTTTATCACGTAGCAGGTCTTTCCAGAAATAATTAAAAGGAACCGCCAAGTTATTTTGGCTAACGGTTTTTTCTGAAAGTCCCGAGTAATAGGCAGTTTTCTCAATGGCTTGTTGTTTTTCGGCTTCGGAAGCATAACCTCCTTTGGCTAAAACCGGAAGTAATTCTTCCACAGCATATTTTTCAACTTCCGGAAGCATTTCTGTTAAGTCTTTATTTTGAAGCGCCGGAGGCAAAGCATCATGATACCAAGCGGCGGCAGCAAAATAGGGTAGACGGTTAGCGATCTCTACAGGACCGGCAAAGTCAAAGCCAATTTCGGTAGGGGATACCAAAATCACCCCGTTTAAATACATCCAGTTACCTTGTTGTAAAGCTTTTGCTAAGCCTGAAACACGAGTAGTGCCGTAGCTTTCGCCAATGATAAATTTGGGAGAACGCCAGCGGTTGTGACGGGTTACAAAAGTATTCACCCAATCTGCGAGATAGGAGATATCTGCATTGACGCCAAAAAATTGATCGCGTTTGGGCATTTCGCCTTGCGCATTGGGAACCATTCTGCTGTATCCGGTATTTACCGGATTTACATAAACGATATCCGCCACATCTAAAACTGAATTTGGATTGTCTTTAATTCCATACGGTTGAACCGGGAAACCTTCGTCGGTGATTTTTAAAATACGCGGACCGGTATATGCGATATGCATCCAAACCGAAGCAGAACCGGGACCACCGTTAAAACTGATGAGTAACGGGCGGGTTTGATTGTCTTTAATATCGGTTCTTGTATAATAGGTATAATTAAGTGTTGCTACAGGATTACCTGAATTATCCCAAACCGGTTGAAAACCAAGCTCCGCTTTATACGGAATATTTTGACCTTTGATGGTCACACTGTGTGTAGAAGTTATTGTAGTATCTACAGGAGCTTTTACTTGTTGTGCAATTGTGGTAGAAGTGAAACACACGAGAAGCGCAAGTGTGCTAAGGGTAGTTTTTATATTCATAGAGGATTGATTATTCGTAATGCTTAAATTTAAGGATAAGGTTGATTGTTTTAATAAAATGCAACCATAAATCCTTTTACTGCATTTAAAATTGAGTCCTTAGAAGTTTTTGATCTAATAATTGAAGGATTACTAATTTTTAACCGTAGAATTTAGCAGTTCTGCTAGTTGATTACTTTCAAAAGTTTTTCCATTCTTTACCACCATAAAAATATCCTGCGTATTCTGAATGTCTTTCAACGGATTTGAATTAAGCAAAAGCAAATCTGCGTGTGCTCCTGCAATGATTTGAGGCAGTTCTTTTTGGAGAAAAACGGCTCCGTTTTGAGATGAGGTTTGCAAAGCTTCAAGTGGAGATAATCCGGCCTTAACCAAAGCTTGCAATTCTTTATGCAATGAAATCCCGGGATAGGTGTAGGAATTGAATGCGCCACTGTCTGAACCGGCAAGTAATCCCACTCCGTTATCAGCTAAAGTACCCGCTAGCTTTACAAATGCTGAATCTAAGTTCTTACGCATGATCACAAACTCGGGTGATGCATTTTTTGCACTGTTAATACGACCTGCATAGGTTTTTTGAATTCCGTTGCCTATGTATTTTAAATAGTCATCTTGCGTATGATCTACTTCGTCTAGATAGCTCAGCGTGTGACCAATATGAAGCGTAGGAACCACAAAAACATTGCGTTCTTTCAGTTTATTAAAAGTTTGTGTCGCAACAGAATCTGAATAGGTTTGCATTACACGATCCAGTGAGGTCCAAAAGCCGGCTTCGTTATTCTTTACTGCTTCGGTGATGGCACGTTCATCAGAAGAACAACCTTTTAAAACGTAATACAAATGTTCAATTGCATCGATTCCTGCACTTGTAGTTTCATCAACCGTCACCGAGTAAGGCATATGACCACTTGTGATCATCTTGCGTTTTTCAGCTTCTGAAATTACTTTTAGGTAATTCTCTCCGGAAATCTTACTGTCATAAATTTTGACAAAATCCACGTTCAATTCCTGCAGACTATCTAGCGCCTGTTGAATGTCTTGATCATTTTCCACTTCAAGCGAACCTGCCCAAGTAGCGCCGGGACCGTCAATTTTTGGTCCGCTGGTGTAGATGGTTGGTCCCACAAGCGTATTGGCTGCAATATCCTTTTGCCACCCTTGAACCGCTGTGGTTAAATCACCGCCGGCATCCCGTACGGTAGTGATCCCGTTTGCGATGAATAGTTTGAGTAAGTCTTTATTTTCTTCAATTAAATCTGTACCACCTCTAAAGTGCACGTGATTGTCCCAAAGGCCGGTCATAAGGTATTTACCGCTTCCGTCAATTTGTTGCTTGGCCGCGCTGGTCATTAAGTCCTTACTGTTCACAATAGAGTGAATCGTATCGCCAACTATAAACACCGATTGATCTTGTGTAACTTTCCCATCTTCAAGGTTGATAATGCTCACGTTATGAATGGCAACATCAAATTGTGGAGGAGGATTTCCGCAGGAATTAAGAAGTAAGATTAAAATAAGTAGAGGAAGTAAAGCTCTTTTCATAAATAGAGAATTGTGATGCTTTAAAAATAGGAATAAAAAAAGAGCCTCGTTAAAGGCTCTTTTCAAATTTATTGGCGTCGCTAATGGTTTTACTTGGCTTTGATTACTTTCCCCATTCTGTATGGAAAATACCTGAACGGTCGATACGCTCGTAGGTATGTGAACCAAAGTTATCGCGTTGTGCCTGAATTACATTTAATGGAAGTCGGCTTGAAGTATAGGCTTCAAAATAATTTAAAGCACTAGATAAACCGGGAACCGGAATTCCGCTTTGCGCCGCATAAGCTACCGTCTCACGAACAGACTCCAAAGTACCTTGTACTTTTTCTACAAATGAAGGAGCTAATAGTAGATTAGGCAATTCTTTATCTGCGGTATAAGCTTCTGAAATGTCCTCTAATAATCCCGCGCGAATGATACAACCTGCTCTCCAGATCTTAGCGATAACTGACATGTCAAGATCATACTCATATTCTTTAGAAGCGTCTGCCAGCTGATGCAAACCTTGTGCATAAGCAATGATAAAAGAGAAATATAAAGACTCTTCTGCCATTGCTATCATTTTGTCTTTATCAATAGCTTTAGGCTCTGGACGGCTGTATAATTTATCTGCAACGATACGCTCTTCTTTTAACGCTGAAATCTCACGCATACTCACTGCAACATCAATCGTAGGAACAGGAATTCCTAAGTCCATCGCATTTTGTGAGGTCCATTTACCGGTACCTTTTTGCTTGGCTTTGTCGAGTATCATATCTACTAATCTTCCGTCACCAAGATCATCTTCTTGTTTGAAGATTTCCGCAGTAATTTCAACTAAAAAAGATTGAAGACGTCCTTTATTCCAAAGGTCATAAACCTGATGCAATTCATCATTATCAAGACCAACCGATTTTTTTAGTAAGTCATAAATCTCTGAGGTTAACTGCATTAGCCCATATTCAATACCGTTGTGAACCATTTTCACATAGTTTCCGGCAGATTTAGGGCCTAAGTGTGCCACACAAGGCTCACCGTTAAATTTAGCCGAAACCGCTTCAAAAATTGGTTTAATATGCGTGTAAGCTTCTGCATTACCACCAGGCATAATGCTTGGCCCTTTACGTGCACCTTCGGCACCACCGCTAACGCCGGCTCCAAAAAAGTTAATTCCTTTTTCTTTTAAATAAGCCTCACGACGGTCTGTATCTGTAAAGAAGGAGTTACCTCCGTCTATAATAATATCTCCTTGATCGAGGTGCGGTAAGAGTGTTTCTATAACCTGATCTACAATTTTACCTGCAGGTACAAGCAACATGATTTTGCGAGGAGCGGCAAGCGCATCTACAAAAGTTTCTATTTCTGTAGAAGCATCAACCTTGTTCAAGTCTCCACCTTCTTCTTTTAAGGCGTCTACTTTTTCCTGATCTAAATCGTAACCGAAAGCCTTAAAATCGTTGTCTGCGACGTTTAAAATAAAATTACGTCCCATCACGCCAAGACCTACCAGTCCAAAATCATAATTTTTATGCTCCATAATAATGAATTATTGTTCTTTTTAATTTGACACGATAATGTTTTTATAAAGCCTCTTGTGTGCCGTCAAGATGCCTTATTTTTGTATTGGTTATAGCCAAAATTAAATGATAACATTGACTTTTTCCCCGTTTATCTTATAAACTCATGTTATAATTGCAAATAACCACCTAACAGATCAAAAAATTGAAAAATAATTATTCTTATGAATAAAACATCTAATCAGCTCCTGGTCATTTTTGGAGCTTCTGGAGATTTAACTGCCCGAAAACTTATTCCTGCTTTGTACAATTTATATGAGGGAGGACATTTCCCTGAAAATTTTGCAGTTCTAGGAGCGAGTAGGAGTGATTTGAGTGATGAGGAATTTAGAAAGCGTGTCGTTTACGAAAGCCCGTTTTTAAAAGACAAGCTTAAGAAAAAGGATGATGAGTTTATCAAGAAGTTTGCAGATATGATGTTTTACTCAGACTTAGGTGATGACTACGATTCTGAATACAGTAAACTTAATAAACGCATCACTGCGTTGAATGATGAACACGGCCTTGAGGGGAATTACTCTTTTTACCTTTCTACACCACCTAGTTTATTTGAACCCATCTCAAAAAATCTTTCTGACCAAGGATTAACAAAAGGTTCAGGAACTGATAAAGGATTTAGACGTATCATCGTTGAGAAGCCTTTTGGTTACAGTCTGGAAACTGCAAAAGAGCTTAATGCCGGTTTGCAGAAATATTTTAAAGAAAAACAGATTTATAGAATTGACCATTATCTAGGTAAGGAAACCGTACAAAACCTTATGGTTACCCGTTTCTCCAATTCTATTTTTGAACCACTTTGGAATCGTAATTACATTCATCATGTAGAAATCACCAATGCTGAAACTGTAGGTGTAGAAAAACGTGGTGGATATTACGATAAGTCTGGAGCTTTACGCGATATGTTTCAGAGTCACTTATTGCAGATTGTTTCTTTGATCGTAATGGAACCACCTATTAGTGCTGATGCAGATGAGATCCATAACGAAAAAGTAAAAGCGCTAAAGTCTATACGCAGAATGACTGAAAGTGAGACCCTTTTCAATCACACGATGAAGGGTCAATATGTAGCTTCAAGCATTGATGGAAAACGTGTAAAAGGATACCGCGAAGAAGAAGGCGTAGATCCTGAATCAAAAACGGAAACCTATGCAGCGATCAAATTCTTTGTAGATAACTGGCGTTGGAAGGATGTTCCGTTTTATGTGCGTACCGCTAAGCGTATGCCTACAAAGGTTACAGAAGTGGTAATTCACTTTAAAACACCGCATCACCAAGTATTTAAAGAGCAGGATATTAATAACAAAGACAATAAACTGGTAATTCGTATTCAGCCAGATGAAGGTATTCTGATCAAGTTTGGTGTAAAGGTACCGGGTCAAGGCTTCAAAGTAGAACGTGCGAATATGGATTTCTACTACAGTAGTCTTTCTGATAAAAATATAATGGATGCGTATGAGCGTTTATTGCTTGACGCGATGCAAGGTGATACAACCCTTTATGCGCGTGCCGATGAGGTTGAAGCGGCTTGGGCATTTGTTGATCCTATTTTAGAATATTGGGCAAACGACAAAGATGTACCTACCTACGGTTATCCTGCAGGAACTTGGGGTCCAAAAAATTCTGATGACTTGATCGAAGACAGCAATGGCTGGAGAAATCCGGGAGAGTTGCTTACCGATGAGACCGGATTCTGTATTATCTAAACTGAAATTTTAATTAAAATTATTCCAGAAATGGACTTACATATTAAAGAAACGAAGCAGCTTGTAGCTGAAGAATTTTCTGAATTTTTTAAAGAAAAGTGTACCACGGGAGAAGATGTTCATATCGCACTTTCCGGTGGAAGCACTCCAAAAATTGTTTTTGATTATTTAGCCAAAGAATATGGTTCTGATATCGATTGGACCAAAGTGTTTTTGTATTGGGGAGACGAGCGTTGTGTGCCGCCTTCTGATGATGAGAGTAACTACAAAATGACTGTAGAACACTTGATTTCTAAAATTGATATTCCTGAAGCGAATATTTTTAGAATCAAAGGAGAAGACGATCCTGAAAAAGAAGCCAAGCGCTATTCAAAAGTACTTGATGAGCAATTACCAAAGGCTAACGGTATTCCTTATTTTGATATCGTGATGTTAGGGATGGGAGATGATGGGCACACCGTATCTATTTTCCCTTACAACATAGAATTGTGGGATATGCCCGAAAATTGCCGTGTAGCAAAGCATCCTGATTCCGGACAAAAACGTGTAACCTTTACCGGCAAGATCGTAAATAATGCCAAAACGATCGCTTTTTTAGTTACTGGAGCCGGAAAGAATGAAAAAGTAACCGCTATTCTAAAAGAACAAGAAGGATATAAGCAATTTCCTGCAAGTTTAGTAGTACCAAAGCAAGGAGAGCTGCATTGGTTTTTAGACCAAGACGCTGCAGCAGGTTTGTAACGTGTTGCTAATATTAAAATTAAATTTCTGAGGGATTCCCAGGCTCAACGTGTATTAAGATAAAGTTGAGGTTGGGAATTTCTTCTTTTAGATAGTCTTGTAATCGGTGCGCGATCTCGTGACCTTCAGTAACCGATATACAACCATCTACAATCGCATGTAAATCGAGATGGTAGCTCATTCCGGCTTTGCGAATGAATGCTTTTTCGGTATCTAAAACTCCGGGAACTTCCAAGGCTTTTTCTCGTACCAATTCGATCACATCATCGTATCGGTTTTCGTCCATTATTTCGCCTAAAGCAGGTCTAAAAATGAGATAAGCGTTATAAAGAATAATTCCCGAGGCAAAAAGTGCAGCCCAATCATCGGCAGTCTCAAAACCTGCTCCAAAAATAAGTGCAATAGAAATTCCGATAAAAGCCATTACCGATGTTATCGCGTCACTGCGGTGATGCCAGGCATCTGCTTTAAGTGACGAACTATTGGTTTCTTTACTACGTTTTAATACGATTCTAAAGGAGATTTCTTTCCAGATAATAATCGCAGCGAGCACGGCAAGCGTCCACGGTTTTGGAGTTTTTTGCGGAGTGATCAAAAGAATATTCTGTACACTTTCATAAGCGATCACGGTTGCAGAAGTCACTAAGAAAGCAACGACCATAAAGGTGATAAGGGGTTCGATTTTTCCGTGACCGTAAGGATGATTATCATCTGCAGGTCTTTCAGCATATTTTAAACCGAATAATACCAGGAGCGATGCAAAAATATCTGCGGTAGATTCTATAGCATCAGCAATAAGCGCGTAGGAATTGCCAAAAATTCCTGCCAAAGCTTTAGCGATAGCCAGCACCGTATTGCCTATGATGCTGAAGTATGTTGCGCTTACTGCAGATTCGGTTTTACTCATAATTTAAACATTAGGGGAGTGCAAAGTTCAGCTATTTAAATCGCCTTTGCCCTTAAGTTTTAAATTATTTATCACGGAGTAAATCGGACTTGTCTGGTTCTTTAGTTGCTTTTTCAACCTTATCGCTATCCTTGCGCGATTGCATTTCTACACGGGTACGCGGTAAACTATGTGGATAATTTTCTTGGATGAAAATTACCAGTTTTTCTCTAACGTGCACCCGAAGGTCCCAAGCAGTAGGGGAGTCGATGGCACTCATTAATGCGCGGGTTTCTATCATTTCGTTATTGGTATCAGTAACCTGAAGCACGTTTACTTCGCCATCCCATAAATCGGTATTTTCAAGAATGCGCGTGAGTTCTTCGCGCAGCGCATCAAAAGGTACATTATAGTCGGTATAGATAAAAACTGTTCCCAAAATGTCTGAAGAATTACGGGTCCAGTTTTGAAAGGGTTGTTCTATGAAATAGGTTGTGGGAAGTACCAGGCGGCGCTTATCCCAGATTTTCACCACCACATAGGTGAGATATATTTCTTCGATGCGACCCCATTCTCCTTCTACGATCACTACATCGTCTAAGCGTATGGGTTGAGTAAATGCGATTTGAATCCCTGCCATTAAGGTTCCTAAAGCTTTTTGTGCAGCAAAACCAATGATGATACCGGCAATTCCTGCGGAGGTTAACATACTCACACCAATAGAGCGAATACTGTCGAAGCTCATTAGGGCAATACTCACGGCAAACAGAATGATCAGGAACATCAAGACGCGTTCAAGTACTGTAAACTGTGTGTATACTTTACGGGCGTGAACATTATCTGAAGCACTCATATCGTACTTCATCAAGACATTTCGTTTAAAAGCTTTCAGTATAATGATTACAATCCAAGTGATACTAAGAATGAAAAGCAGCGTACTGATATGACCTAAAACATTCTCATTGATAAATTCTAGGATTTGATCATTGGTATTGATGATCTTTAAGACTAAGGCCAACATAAAAAGTGCCAGCGGAATTCTCATTTTTCCGGCAAAATTTACGGGTAAAATATTCTTAGGACTTTTACCTAATTTTTTGAGAAAATAAAAAATCAATCCAAAAACAACAGCACCGGCAATTAATGTAAGGAGTAAAAATTTTGAAGTTTGAGAGTCAAAAAAATCTAGCATACGACCTGTTTTTTGGAGAATATATTATGAAGTTAAGAGGAAGTGGTGCTAAATTAAGTTAAGGATATTTAAAACTTTTAATATCAAGCTACTACAACGATGGTAAATATTAGATGTAAACCATTTCGGGGCAAGCCTGTCTGCCGACAAAGGCAGGTCCGTGAGGCATTGTTTGGAAATGAATGTTCAATTTCGAGGCAAGCCTCGTAGTATTTGACCCTTTGGCGGTGCCAATAAAAAAAGTCTCCTAGTTTTTACACTAGGAGACTTTTACATATAGGATGAAGATACTTAATTATCTCCAGCCAGGATTCTGCTCAAGTATAACATCCTTATTTCTATCGATTACCGTTTGTGGGATAGGCCACAAATTGAAATCAAAATTTAAAGTTGCACGAGTAATATCGTTTAATGCATATTCTCTGATTCGATCTACGGCTACAGTACCTCCCATTCTTAATAGTGTACACCATCTGCGCTCTTCCTGAAGAAGTTCGCGACCACGTTCATCGAGAATATAATCCAGATCAACTTCACCCGGAGTTACCGGAGTTGCATTAGCTCGGTTTCTGATAAGATTGATATCATCTGCGGCAAGACCGTTTTGATTTAAACGCATATAAGCTTCAGCTCTTAAAAGAATAGTTTCAGGGAGACGCACCGCGTACTCATCTCTAAAAATATTACTTCGGTTTTCACCTTGGTCAAGACCTACAAATTCATCAGTACTCAATTTCCAAAAAATTGGGAAGATCCACCCGTTTCCATTATTCTCATCGATCACACTTTGAGGAACAGGTTCGCCAAAGTTTGGTTGTGTAGGATCGTTATAGTAAAATGTACGTTGAATATTTGCAGTACTGTTTCTAATGTCATCTCCGGCGTTTTCCCAGATCAGATCCTTAGCATAAGGTGTAGGTGCATCAAAAGCAACACCACGACCTCCAACATCTTCTGCAGTACCTTCAACACCGGGAATTGCTCTAAGTACCGGCATATAACGTCTAGGATAATCTAAAACAGATTCACCATCCCCAGCAACAAAAGCATCAAAATCAATTTCAAAAGACCAAATGCTTTCTCTGTTACCGTCATTATAGCTTACATTATCTATTCGGAATAGATCCCAGTAAACATCTTTACCTTCTTCATCTGCGCGACTACCGAAGCGTTCTGTCATTAATGAATAGGTACCGCCATCAATCACAGCACTCGCAGCATCAATAGCATCTTGGTAATAGGAGGTTTCCCCTGTTTCAATACCTAAGGCTAGATAAAATTCGCTCAGGTAATGGTTTGCCACACCTTTAACAATTCGTCCCGGTTGACTTGCAACATCAGGTAAACTGGGGATGATCTCCTCGAGTTCTTGGATTGCAAAAAGGTAAGTTTCGGCACGCGTAGCACGCTCAAAATCATATCGCGGTTCATCTGCAAGTTCAGTGACAATTGGTACACCGCCATAAAGTTCGGCTAAAGTACCGTGGGCATAGGCTCTAAAGAAACGTGCCTGTGCAAGATGATAGTCTTTTACAGATTCATCTGCATATATAACTCCCTCTTGGTTTGCAGCATCAATAGCTGTGTTTGCATTTCTGATGACCAGATAATGAAAATTGAAGAAGTTAGTATATCTCCAATCGTTTGGGTTCAAAAGGCTGTAATCACCAAAGGTGTCTCCCAATCTAAATGCAGGCACGTCAAACATATCGGTGCCACGATGCCTAAAGTTTGCATCTCTGTGAAAGGCTCGCATATCTGAGTACAACGTGATCAATACCTGATCTACCTGAGTAGGAGATGTAAAAATATTACTAGAGGTATAAAATGTTTTGGGCTCAATATCTAGAAAATCTTCATCGTTACAGGCGGTAAACACCAGTAACAATAAGAGGATACTTAATGCGTATTTAAAAATTTTCATATAATTCTTTTTGTAGTTTATAGACTAAGATTAACACCAACAGAAACGGTTGTTGGTACTGGGTATGTACCATCACCAGGACGAATTCCTACCTCTGGGTCACCACCGCCAAACCAGTTTGTGAACGTATACAGGTTTTGAACATTCGCAAAAACCTTAGCCGACTTAAATTTGATTTTATCTAATAATTCGCTTGGGAAATTATACGATAATGACACATTTTGAATACGTACAAAACCTCTGGATTGAAGTCCCAGGTAACGGTTACCTAGATAGTTGGGTCTCAAGAATTCTTCGCTTTCATTCTCTGGAGTCCACCAACCGTGATTGATCTCATTGGTATCAAATCTTGCACCGAATGAATTGTGACGCGGATTTTCAGCCAGATAATAATTGTTTCCGCCAAAAACTCCATTCAGCATTACATAAAGCGAAAAGTTTTTATAATTAAACGTGTTGGCTAAACTCATTCTGAAATTTTCACGACGATATCCCAAAATTTTACGGTCATTGGTTGCATCGATCTCGCCATCACCATTGAGGTCTACAAATTTTGCATCACCTGGAACAGCGCCTGTGTTTGCAATATATTCGGTGTCATCTGCTTGTACCACACCGTCATAAACAAAACCATAAATGGCTCCAATAGGTTCTCCTATAAACAGGCTGTTTGAAATATCATCATCTTCTACACCGTCACCGTCAAGATCATCGCCATACAGTTTTTTAATTTTATTTCTATTTCTGAAATAAACCAGGTTTGAAGTCCATGAGAAATCTTCAGTTTCAATATTAGTGCTTCCTATATTTATTTCAAGACCGTTATTGTTAACCTGCCCCAAACTCGTTAGAATAGAATTAAATCCTGTCATTGACGGAATATTTCTATTGAAAATCTGGTCTGTGGTTTGAGAGAAATAAAGGTCCAGATCAAAAGAAATCCTATCATCTAAGAATCTTGATTGAAAACCGGTATTAAATGTTGAAGTGGTTTCCCAACCCAAGTCAGGGCTTGATAAGGAGTTTAATGCCACCCCATAAACGATGGTAGAAGGCGCATCTCCAAATTCATATTCAATATTACCGTCACTACCGTTTAAAACACGTGCTAAGGTTTGGTAAGGCTCTAGCCCTTGGTTACCATTTTGACCATAAGAAGCTTTTAATTTTAGATAGCTTAACGTCGAATTACCACTTAAAAAGTCTTCGTTTGAAGCTGTCCAAGCAAGACCTACAGAAGGGAAATTACCAAATCTTCTTCTCGCTCCAAATACCGAAGCACCATCTCTACGAATAGACGCATTTAAGTGATAGCGATCTTTAAAGGTATAGGCTAGTCGTGCAAGATAACCTACGTTAGAACGTTCAATCACTTCTTGTGAACTCAATATCGTAGTTGCTTTACTAATACCGTTAACTCCTAAAGATGTATTACCATTATCAGAAAAATCGTTTCCGCTTAAGAATACATTTTTTTGATAGCTGAAATCTCGAGTAGCCACTAAAGTAAGGTCTACATAATGCTCATCAAAAGTTCTGTTATAGTTAATGATGTTGTCTATAACGTATGTATATCTGTTGGTTCTAGAGTTATAACCATTAGCCTGCGAAAGACGATCCCGTAAAGCTTCATCAGAATAACGCTCGATATAATTGTTTGCACCGGCCTCACCAATGTAGTAATCTTCAAAAGTGAATCTATCCTGAATATTATAATTTGCATCTATTGAGTAGTTAAAGCGATAGCTAAGTCCTTTTATAGGTGGAATCTTTACTAAAGCATGACCTGCAAATCTGAAGAAATCACTTTTATCAATATCCTGAATTGTTCCATTTGTTCCCCATAACGGATTTTGTACAGAAGAACCCATCGGCCAGCGTTCTAATTCACGGTTTGTAGAAGCCGCTGCGTTTTGAGGCATGTTGTCATAACGATAGGGGAATGCTGAAGGATACATTAAATAAGCATCAGATACATTACCACCAATTCCTGAATAATCGTTGTTATTGTACGTACCGTCGATACCAACTTCTAACCAGTCTGTAATATCGGTATTCAACCTTGCTCTTAAAGATAACCTTGTGTAGTCATCACCAATGATAACACCTTCTTCGCTAGAATATCCTCCAGAGAAGTAATAGTCCATATTGTCTGTTCTTCCAGAGACAGAAACCTGATGGTTTTGAATCACACCATTTCTAGAGACAAAATCCATCCAGTCGGTATCAATACGTTGTTCTAAATAAGCCGTAGCCACCGGGTTGTCAAATGTAATCTCATCTACATCAACACCAAGCTGAGCGGCATATTTACGCTCATAAGTATCTAGGTTCATCATATCAAACTTATTCTGCCAAGTGTTAACCCCCATAGAAGATTGAATGTTGATCACCGGTTTACCAATCTTACCTTTTTTAGTAGTAATTACAATCACACCATTTGCAGATCGAGAACCATAAGCCGAGGCTGCTGATGCATCTTTCAAGATATCAAAACTAGCAATGTCATTTGGGTTAATATCTCGTATACTTCCTAGAAAAATAATTCCATCAAGTACGATAAGTGGATCATTATTACCATTAATCGAGTTTTGACCACGTACCAGAATGTTAGGTGTTCTACCCGGTGAGTTTTGAGGTCCAATATTGATCCCTGGAGAAACGCCTTGCAAACTTTGCAATACATTTGTGTTAGGAGCATTGGCGATAGGAGAGTCTTCAAGATCGATAGTGCTCACCGAACCAGAAAGGTCTTTTCTACGTGCGGTACCGTATCCTACGACAACGATTTCGTCTAAAACGCCCATATCTTCTTCAAGAGTAGCGTTGATTGTAGATTGGCCGTCAACAGGGATCTCAATCGTTTTCATACCCACATATGAAAACGTCAGCACAGCATCTGCTGCTACTTCTAGTTCGTAGTTTCCATCAAAATCGGTTGTAGTACCATTGCTAGTACCTTTTACAACAACAGTAACACCTGGTAGAGGCATCCCATCTGCTGCTGTAGTAACAGTTCCGGAAACAGTCTGTTGTACGTCCGATATCGTTGTAGCTTTTGCTTCAAAAGAAAAACTAAAAAATATCAATACAAGACTGTAAACCGTAAATGATTTGAATTGTAGAATTTTTTGTTTCATAGATTAATTATTAGTTGAGTTTACTCGTGTTATTATCCAAATAATTTAGAGGATATAAAATGTTAACAATTTTTAAAAAAACTGAAATGAATTAAAGGGGGTTAATCGGTAAAAAATAGGGGATTAATGATTCAATACGCCTAAAACAGGGACATTATGAAGAGATATTGATATTTTATGTTGTGAGTTCAATAAAAATCGAACATAGATATTTTCTTTTTCTGGCGCTCAATTTTGTTTATAAATAGATGTTTTTTTAGGTATTTGGTTGAACTTAATACAATTCAAAATTAAAAAATTCTATTTAATAAATGTATAAGTTACATTTATTTTTATTTTATTTGTAGTGCAGGATCATTGTTTTTTATTCTGCATTTAGTTGTTACAGAGAACCTCTGCAACTTATTACAAACACCTAAAAACATATACGATGTTCAAAGTTCGATTAGTAGTTGTACTGATGCTTTTATTCTCGACTCAAGCATTCTTATCTTGTGCAGATTCAAAATCAAGTGAAGCATACAGTTCCTATTTATTTGTCTATTTCACCGGAAACCGACCCGGAGAAGAAGCTGTTCATTATGCCTTAAGTAGAAATGGCTATGATTATTATGCACTTAACGAGGATAAACCTATTGTAGATACCGATAGTATAAGCAATACGGGAGGTGTGAGAGATCCACATATTTTGAGAGGGGATGATGGTAATTTTTATATGGTACTTACCGATCTAAAAACAGCCAATGGCTGGAGTAATACCGAAATCATTCTGGCAAAATCAAAGGATTTGCTCACTTGGGAGACTTCTCAAATCAATCTGGCTGAAGAATTTTCAGAGTTCAGTGACATTACCAGAGCCTGGGCACCCCAAACTATTTATGATGAACAGGTGGGCAAGTATATGGTATATTGGTCGATGCTACAGCCCGGAGGATATGATATCATTTATTATGCCTATGCCAACGAAGACTTCACTGCTTTAGAGAGCACTCCAAAACAGCTTTTTTACAGTCCGGATGAAAAATCGTGTATCGACGCAGATATCATTAAAAAGGATGATAAATATTATATGTTTTACAAAACGGAAGGAACCGCAACAAAAGGAATACGGGTTGCAGTATCAGACAGTTTAACTTCAGGTTATGTTCCTGAAGAAGGGTATAAAGATCAAACCGATCGTGCGGTTGAAGGTTCATCTGTATTTAAAATGATCGATAGCGATACTTACATTCTTTTGTATGATATGTATGTAGATGGAAAATATCAATTTGCAGAGAGTACAGATTTGCTCAATTTTGAAGCTCTAGGAGCAGATAAGGTTTCTATGAATTTTCATCCGCGTCACGGTACCATCATTCCGGTGACCGAAGCTGAAGCAGCACAGTTATTGAAAAAGTTTCCTTCAAAGAATTTGCCATTGATAACAGGAGCAAAAGCAGAAGCTGTAAGAAAACAAAATATCCTAGTGAATGCTGAAGATAAATCGGTGTATTTACCAGTTTATACAGATAGTAGTTTATCTAATCTCGATCCACAACTAGAGACGTTTCCGGGAGTAACAATTGCAGAAACCGGCGTACAGGATTTTTCTAATGGAACAAAGGAATACACGTTAAACCTTCCTGACGGGAGTACTTCAAAGTATACTGTTGAAGCTGCAACAGCAAACAATCCGGTACTTGACGGATTCTATGCCGATCCTGAAATTATTTATTCAGAAAAGGATCAAAAGTTTTATTTGTATCCTACAAGCGATGGTTTTGATAGCTGGAGCGGAACCTATTTTAAAACATTCTCTTCTAAAGATCTTGTACACTGGGAAGATGAAGGTGTTATTTTAGACCTAAAGAAAGATGTTTCTTGGGCTAATCGTAACGCATGGGCTCCTTGTATTGCAGAAAAGGAAATCAACGGTGCGCTGAAATACTTTTATTATTTCTCTGCTGCACAAACTATAGGTTTGGCAACGGCAGACGATCCTGCAGGTCCTTTCACAGATTCTGGAGAAGCATTTGTAGGTACTAAGCCAGAGGCGATCAAAAGAGGAGGAGGTCAAATTATCGATCCTGATGTATTTATCGATCCTAACGATGGGAAAGCCTATTTCTATTGGGGAAATGGCTATATGGCAGGAGCAGAGCTTAATGAGGATATGATGTCGTATAAGGAAGAAACTTTATCCGAATTAACTCCTGACGGAACTTTTAGAGAAGGAACCGAAGTATTTTTTAGAAACGGAAAATACTATTTTATGTGGTCAGAAGATGATACCAGAAGCCCTAATTATCGCGTACGTTATGCCACTGCAGATAGTCCGTTGGGGCCGCTCAATATTCCAGAAGAGAATATGGTGATCGAAAAAGATGAAGCTAACGAGATTTATGGTACCGGTCATAATTCGGTTATTAATGTGCCGGGAACAGATGACTGGTATATTGTTTATCACCGTTTTACCAGACCTAAAGGAATCAAAATGGGAAGACCGGCAGGCTTTCACAGAGAAGTGTGTATCGATAAGTTAACCTTTGCTGAAGATGGTTCGATTATCGAAGTAACACCCACGCTTGAAGGAATAGCTCCGGTAACTATTCCGGCAGAATAAGAACAGATTTGAGTATAGAAAGCTCCGTTTCTTTTGAGGCGGAGCTTTTTTTATTGGCACCGCCAAGGGTTAAATACTCCGAGGCTTGTCTCGAAATTGAAAATTCGTTTCTAAGCAATGCATCTTGGGCCTGCCTTTTTCGGTTGACAGGCTTGCCGTTTGGTAGTTTACAGATAGCGCCAAAGGCTTAAATTCGTTTAGAATTTCCTGAGGCGGAATATTGAATTGTATTAATTTGGTTTGAAGGCCGATGGTGTTTTTCCGAAGCGTTCTTTAAAGATCTTCCTAAAATACTTAGCATCTCCAAAACCAACTTCATATGCCGCTTGAGAAATGGTGAATTTTTCTTTTTCGATCAAATAAGCTGCGTGTTCGATCTTAATATTTCTAATATATTCATTGATGTTTTTACCGGTTACAGCCTTGATTTTACGGTATAGTGACGAGCGGCTCATTCCTATTTCTTCTGCCACCACGCTTACTGTTTTTATGCCTTGTTGCATATTTTTATAGACGATCTCGTGAAACTCTGCCAGAAATTCCTTTTCTACATCAATAAGCTTTTTTTGCTCCATTGCTTTACTACTAACCGTATTATCTTTTGGCGTATACGTTTGTAATAAAAATGAACGACTTTCAATTAAATTTTTTATTCTAGCACGTAAAACTTTTACATTAAATGGCTTTAGCATATAATCATCGGCTCCTTTATTGTAGCCGGTCTCAATGAAGTTAAAGTTGCTTTTTGCAGATAATAAAATTATAGGGATATGAGAGGTCTCTTTTTTTGATTTGATAAATTGACAAAGCTCTATACCATTTTTGAAGGGCATCATCACATCACTTATGATCAAATCGGGAACATATTTACAAGCTTGCGCAATACCTGCTTCACCGTCTTCTGCGTGTATCAAGTCATAATCTTGGGCTAAAGCAGAATCTAAGAATTCAAGTATGTCTGGATTATCATCAATAAGTAGTATTAATTTTCTTTGATCTTCTGGCTTAACCAATAGTGGGTTAATATCAGTTTGTTTTTTTGACTGATCCGTTGTACTTTTTATTTGGTTTTCTATGAATTTGGTATTGCTCTGCGCGTTGGAGTCGTTATCTAAACATTTATTTAATAGGCTGTCGTCTTTAGGTAGGGTAAGTATAAAAGTACTTCCTTTATTAATCTTGCTTTTGACTTCTAAACTACCATTGTGAAGCTTAGCAAATCGTTTTGATAAGGCAAGGCCTATGCCACTACCGTCTTTCTTAAGGGAGGATTTGGATTGATAGTACCACTCAAAAATGTGGTCTAAGTCGTTCGGCTTAATACCGGGTCCAAAATCTTGAACTTTGAAATATGCATTATATTCATCCTGTGAAAGTTCTATTTGAATTTTGCTCTGAGAGGTGCTATACTTTATTGCATTACTAAGCAGATTGTTTACGATGATCTGAATTTTGTCTATATCGCAATAAAGAAATATTGGGTTTTGAGGCATTGTAATCACCAGTTCAATAGCTCTTCTTTTTAGTAAAGGATCGTAAGAATTAAGCCAAGCACTTATGTGTTTTGAGATATTAAATTGATTGATCTTTAACTCACTTAAACCTTCTTCACTTTTTCTAAACTCAAGTAATTTGTTAATGAATTGTAATAAACTATCTGCATTACGCTTGATAAGTTTTAAGCTTTTAAGGTGTTGTTTTTGCTCTATCTCTAGAAGTAAAGTTTCTAGAGGTGCAAGAATTAAGGTGAGCGGCGTTTTTAATTCATGGGAGAACCCTGTGTAAAAACGTATACGCTCTTCGTTAAGTTCTTGCTCGAGTTTACGCTGATTTTTTTCAAGGATTAATGAATTTGTGAGTTTTAAGCGCTCTGTGTAATAGCGTAATCCAGCCCAAATGAGAAAAATTATACACAAGATATAAAAGATATAAGCCGGGATGGTTTTCCAAATAGGAGGGGTAATATGAATTTGAAGATCTTTGTAAAATGAATTACTAGCTAAACTTTCGGCTTTAATTTTTAAATTATAATCTCCCGGAGGGATATTACTTAAGTTAATGCGGTTTGCATTTTTCAAATCAATCCAGTGATCATTAAAACCTTCTAAAATATAAGCGTAGTTGGTGTTATTTGCGAAAGGAAAATTGAAACTGGTAAATTCTAAAGAAAAATTGGTTTGATTATGGTCAAGATTGATTTTGTCTTTATATGCAATGGATTGCTCTAGAACAGAATTTGCATCTTTAGAATCAATAACAAGGTTGTCATCGGCAAGTTTAAAATCTTTAATAACGATAGATCTCAGCTCTTGCTTTATATTTAATTCCTCCGGTTTAAAAACCGTGAGGCCTTTATTACCGCCAAAAAAGATTTGATTATTCCAACTTTTGATGACTGCTCCAACATTGTATTCGCTGATTTGAATATTGTTGAATGAATTTAGACTCTCTATTTTTTTACTTTTTAAGTTTAATTTGCTAATGCCTTTGTAAGTCCCTAAAAATAAAGTGCTGTCATTATGTGATATGATGCTATTTACAGTGTTGTTACTCAATCCTTCATACTCAGTATAATTTGTTGCTTTGTCATCCCCTTCTTTAAAATGAACTAATCCACCGTACTTAAGACCAGCTACAATGCTGTCATCTTTGAGTACTTTTATACAAAAAATGACATTTGTGGTAAGATCTTGCAAGTTTCCGTTGTGATAGGAGTAGACGCTTTGATCTTTCAGATTGTAACTTATAATGCCATTACCGTAAGTGGCTATCCATAAGGTTTGTTTGCTATCTATATCAATAGCACGAATATCCATTCTTGCAGATATTTTATCTAGAGCATCAACATAGTTGAATTTGTTTTTTTCAGGATCAAATTTGAATAAGCCTCCTCGGTTTGTTCCTACCCAAAGGGTACCATAAGGATCTTCAAAGATGCATCTCACGTCATAGCCATTTTCAATACTTCCTTGTAAATAATATTGCCATTGCTTTGACGTAAAGTTGTAGCGATTAAGCCCGCCTTTATAGGTCCCTATCCATAAATTGTTTTGACTATCTCCTTTTATTACATTGAGATGATTGGAGGTAAGTCCATTTTTTTCATTAAAGACACCATGACTAAAATGTCCAGTTTCTGGATTGTAGCTGTCTACACCGCCACCATCAGTTCCTAGATATATCTTATCAAGATCGGCTTCATATATACTGGTAATGCGGTTGTGAACTAATTTTTTTTCACCTATTAGGTCATTTTTTAATGATTTTATAGGTTCTTCTTTAGGGTCGACAAAATTGATCCCTGAATCTGTTCCGATCCACATATATCCATTTTTGTCTTTTTTTAGATCGTTTATGCTTGCATTGTAGATACTCGTCCCGTTGTCTTTTGGAGAGAACTTTATGATATCAAGGTTTTTTGAACTTTGTGTAAAGGATGGGATTTTAAAAATGTTTAGTCCGCTTTTATGTGTTCCTACCCAAAGCTGACCTAAATCATCTTCTTCAATAGCTATAATATTATCGCCGCTCAGTTCATTGTTCGCTTGACCTTCAGAAAGTGTTATTTGTTCTCCTGATTTTGAAATACCAATTAAACCTGAGTCGGTACCCACCCATAAACTTTTATGTGAGTCAACAAATAGCGTATTTATTCGTTTGATCTCCTTTTTATTAATTGTTAGCGGTAAATGAGTTATTTTATGAGATTTGAGATCAATTTTATCGAGACCACCGTCAAAAGAACCAACCCATAATTTGTTATCTTGTTTAATTAGGCACGAAATTTTGACTGAGCTTAAGCCATTTGTGTTTTGATCTCCTTGCCCAAAGTAAAATTTCTGTTCTTTATCTTTAAATATAAGAACGCCCTGATTATAAGCTCCAATAGCGTAAGTGCCATCTTGAAGGTTTTGATACGAATTTGTACTTAGGGTTAAATAGGAATTGTAGTTATTAAGCAAATCGAATTGCTCTTGTTTCTGATTGTAAATATTGAGTCCTCCATCTGTTGCTAGTACAACCTCACCTTGTTGATTGAACGAGATGTCCTGTATGTAATTATTGCTTAGCATAGAACTTTCTCTTCTGAAAACTTTGAACTCATCTCCATCATATCTATTTAAGCCATCTGCTGTACCTATCCAGATAAAACCTAAAGAATCCTGTTCTATTGTTTTTACAATATTATTAGAAAGACCTTGGTGTGTGTCTATATTATAGAATGTAAGCTTTTGCGTTAATGGTATTGTAGCCTCCTCTCGTGTGGTTTGAGCGAAAAAGGATAACGGAAAGGAAATTACTATTAGTAAAAAAAGATGACGTAACTTCATGTATTATGTTAAGTAGTTATTACAGAATGAAAAATTAATAAATATTTAGCGTATTAAGATTTTACTTACGTCATTTTTAATTAAAAGCTTCATTTATAGGTTGTTTGAATCAGCACCCCCCCAAGTTTTAATGATTTCCCCCTCTTAATCTCACGGTAAATGTTAGAAAATTGTGAAAGAGATTTAAAGACAATGTTATAAAACAGGTCTAAATCTTAAAATTTTAACATATATCGTAATGAAGTATATTATTGCATTTTGTTTTGGCTTAGCCATAATACTAGGCTTTAAAATGTCTAAAACAGGACATGATACGTTTAAGCCAGGTGCTATTTGGGAAGATTTTGATGGCAATCACATTAATGCTCATGGAGGCGGTTTTTATTATGAGGATGGAACCTACTTCTGGTACGGGGAACATAAAGACCAGAATAGTCTAGCACAGGTAGGTGTGCGTGTATATAGTTCTAAAGATCTTTATAACTGGAGCAATGAAGGAGTTGCATTATCTGTAAGTAGTAATCCTGATTCTGAAATCACCACAGGTTCTGTAATAGAAAGGCCTAAAGTAATCTTTAATAAAAAAACCGGTAAGTATGTGATGTGGTTTCACCTAGAGCTAAAGGGGCAAGGTTATGCTGCTGCGCGTACAGGGGTGGCAACAAGTGATAGCCCGCTAGGACCATTTGAATATATAAAATCCTTTAGACCTAATGCTAATGTATGGCCTAAAAATATCGATGATTCAGAGAAGGTATACAACGAAGAGGATAAAAGTTTAGAATGGTGGACTTCAGAATGGAAAGCATCTTTAGTTGATGGCTTATATGTACGTAGAGATTTTGAAAAGGGCCAAATGTCAAGAGATATGACCCTTTATGTAGATGATGATGGTACAGCATACCATATACACTCTTCAGAAGAAAACCAAACCTTACATATATCAGTTCTTACTGATGACTATCTAGACTTTACAGATACTTATGTACGTGTTCAGGAAGGTGGACAAAATGAAGCACCGGCAATTTTTAAATCAGGAGATACATACTATATGATAACTTCAGGTTTAACAGGTTGGAGCCCTAACCCGGCACGCTCATTCAAATCAAAATCTATGCTTGGCCCTTGGGAAAAATTAGGTAATCCCGCCAAAGGTAAAGGAGCAGAATTGACATTTAGGTCTCAAAGTACTTTTGTCTTGCCAGTAGCAGGTAAAGATGATGCTTATATCTATATGGGAGATCGTTGGAATCCTAAAAACCATATTGATGGAAGGTATATATGGTTACCTATCTCAATGTCCAACGGCAAACCAGAATTTCAATGGCATGATGAATGGGATCTTTCCTTTTTTGAAACAGCATCACCTTAAAAATTTAAATTCGATTTGGGTTTACTTAATCGATTTAGTTAGTTCTAAAACTAGCAGACTAGAAATCAATTTAAAATAACTAATAACTAATCTAATATGGATGAAAAAATCAAAAAGCATCAAGTATACCTTGTAAACCTACTAAAGTTAAAAGCATCGAAAAACAGTTACTAATAAGAGATTCTGATTATGATTAAAAAATGTTTAATGAACCAAAAAGTAGGAATAGTTCTTTTGCTTTGCCTGCTACTCAATTCAATAGCAACAGATTTGTATGGAGCTAGTTTATCATCAAAGCCTCCTCAAAAAGTTGTTACAGGAACTATACTAGAGGGCGATAGCGGCACACCACTTCCTGGGGTAACCATTGTAGAAAAAGGTACCAAAAATGGTACAAGTACAGATTTTGACGGAAAATACTCCATAACTGTACCGGCCGGAGCTACTCTGGTATTTACTTACATAGGTTTTGTAAGTCAAGAGATTGTCGTAGGTGATGAGTCTCAAATAGACCTGACCTTAAGTCCTGATATGGATACTTTAGAAGAAACAGTTGTTATTGGTTTTGGAGGTAAACAAAAAAAGGGGAGCGTTGTTAGTTCAATAACTACAATTAATCCTAAAGAATTAAAAGGGCCAACAAATAACCTTACTACTATGATGGCGGGTCGTGTATCAGGTATGATTGCCTATCAGAGAACTGGAGAGCCTGGTGCAGATAATTCTGACTTCTTTATACGTGGACTAGGTACTTTTGGTTCGGGAAAGCGTAACCCCTTAATTTTAATTGACGGGATAGAGTCAACTACAACAGATATGGCTCGTATTCAACCTGATGACATTGATAGTTTCTCAGTATTAAAAGATGCTGCTGCTGCATCTGTATATGGAGCACGTGGTGCAAACGGGGTTGTTTTAATTAGTACCAAAAGTGGTAAAGCAGGAGAAACTAAATTTAGTTTTAGATCTGAAACACGGGTTTCTGCAAATACAACCAACTTCAACTTTGCAGATAACATAACCTATATGAATCTAGCAAATGAAGCCGCTCTTACACGAGACCGTAATGCGATCCTGCCTTATTCTCAAACTAAGATTGATAGGACTGCTCAAGGAGATAATCCATTGTTGTATCCTAGTAATAATTGGATTGATCAATTAATTAAAGATTATACTGTAAATCAAAGTTTGAATCTTAACGTGAGTGGAGGTAGTGAAAAGGCAAGATATTATGTTTCAGGGACATATAATGTTGATAATGGAGTGCTTGATGTAGATGGGATTAACAATTTTAACAGCAACATAAAACTTCGTAATTATGCAATACGAAGTAATATTAATATACAACTTACTCCTACTACTGAAGCTATTATAAGAGTATCAGGTCAATTTGATGATTATAATGGTCCTGTAGGAGGTGGTCAGGCGATTTTTAATAGTGCTGTTTGGTCTAACCCGGTTGCATTCCCAGCAATATATCCTTCAGAATTACTTCCTTTTATTGACCATCCTCTTTTTGGAGGTGCACCTACAGGCATTGCGTCAGAAACTTTGTTAAATAATCCCTATGCTCAGATGGTGAGAGGTTATCAAACAAGGAAAACGTCTACCATTCGACCACAGTTAGAATTAAAACAAGACCTGTCGTTTATTACAGAAGGACTTAGAATACGCACAATGGGGTATTTGAGTAGATATTCTACATATACAGTTTCTAGACAATACAATCCATTTTTTTATAGTTCGTACTTAAACCCGGTTGATGGTAATATAGAGCTTCAAGTTTTAAATGACGGTAGTGCAAGTTCTATAGGTACAGTAGGACAAGAATATCTAGGCTATAGTGAAGGTGAGAAACTTTTAGATTCTAGAATATACAACGAGACTG
This sequence comes from Leeuwenhoekiella blandensis MED217, assembly GCF_000152985.1. Classification (GTDB taxonomy): domain Bacteria; phylum Bacteroidota; class Bacteroidia; order Flavobacteriales; family Flavobacteriaceae; genus Leeuwenhoekiella; species Leeuwenhoekiella blandensis. Next base: position 1,779,270 of record NZ_CH672395.1, read on the forward strand.
CCATAAATTATGACCGCACTTTTGGAGAGAAACATGCAGTTTCTGCAATGTTACTTAATTTAATTTCTAGCTATGAAAACGGAAACTCTGGTAGTGTACAAAGCTCTTTAGCCAGAAGAAATCATGGTATTTCAGGACGATTTACTTATGCATATGATAATCGTTATATGTTTGAAGGAAATTTTGGCTATAACGGTTCAGAGCGATTTGCAAGAGGTAGTAGATACGGTTTCTTCCCTTCAGTAGGTTTAGGGTATCGTATCTCAAACGAGAAGTTCTTTGAGCCTTTAAAGGATGTTGTGTCTAATTTAAAATTTAGATTAACGTATGGTTCTGTAGGTAATGACCAAATAGGTAATACAGAAGATAGATTTTTCTATCTATCTAATGTTAGCTTAGATGACGGAAACTATGGTGTTAGTTTTGGACAGGATTTTGGGTATTACCGTAATGGAGTTTATATCTCAAGATATGCCAATTATGACATCGGTTGGGAAGAATCAGAGCAGGTGAATTTAGGTGTTGATATAGGTCTTTTTGGAGATTTAAATATTGTAGCTGATGTTTTTAGACAAAACAGAACCAATATCTTACAAGCTAGATCAAATATTGGTTCGGCTCTAGGTTTAACAGCAGTACCACAAGCAAACTTTGCTAAGTTAGAGAGCTACGGTTTAGATCTTACCGCAGACTATAACAAACAGTTAGGTAAATATTTGTGGACGCAATTAAGAGCTAATTTCACATATGCAGATAATGAAATATTGGAATATGATGAGGTAGATTATCCTGAGAATTTAGCATACAGATCTCAGATAGGTCAAAACGCATCTCAGGTTTATGGGTATATCGCTGAGCGTCTTTTTGTAGATCAACAGGAGGTAGATAACTCTCCTACGCAATTTGGAGATTATACCGGTGGAGATATAAAGTATCGTGACGTTAATGGAGATGGTGTCATCTCACAGAGTGATATGGTGCCAATAGGTAGCCCAACTACTCCAAAAGTCATCTATGGTTTTGGAGGAACGATAGGTTATAAAGCCTTTGATTTAAGTGTGTTCTTTCAGGGGTCAGCAGGTTCTACCTTTTTTATTAATCCACAGAATATCTCGCCCTTTGTTATAAATGGGGGAGCACAAAATGGACTTTTACAGGTAGTTGCAGATGATTACTGGTCAGAAGAAGACCGTGATGTATATTCCTTTTGGCCACGCTTAAGTCAGAATTTTATAGAAAATAATAACCAGACTTCTACTTGGTGGATGCGCAATGGAGATTTTTTAAGACTAAAGACTTTAGAGCTAGGTTTTAATGCTCCTCAAGATTTTCTAGAAAAATTTCATATCAAGAGTTTACGCTTCTATGCGAGTGGTCTTAACCTGGCAGTGTGGAGCAACTTTGATTTGTGGGATCCTGAAATGGGAGGTAACGGATTGGGATATCCAATTCAATCGGTATACAACTTAGGACTTCAAGTAAACTTTTAATTAGCGATGATGATGAAAGAATTTAAAACAATTAAAATGAAAACATTAACGATAAAAAAATGTTCTGTTTGGAAAAAGCTTGGTGTTATCATGGTAATTCCTATGATGTTAAACTTACAATCTTGTGAGGACACTTTTTTAGATGTAGTACCAGATAATGTAGCAACAATTGATCAGGCATTTAAATTGCGTAACGAGGCCGAAAAATATTTGTTTACCTGCTATGCGTATATGCCTAGAAATGGAAATTTAATCCATAATCCTGCTATGTTGGCAGGTGACGAAATGTGGATACCTGATCAACGACAAGGTGTTGTAGCCTATTCACTAGATATAGCTATGGGTAATCAACGCGTATCAAACCCTTATTTTAATGCTTGGGACGGATATTATAATGGCGGTGGTCCTGCAGATCGATACAATCTTTTTGATGGCATAAGACACTGTAACATTTTTATTGAAAACTTAAGTGACCTTAGTAAGGTTCCGGACATTCAGCCTAGTGAGCGTGAACGTTGGATTGCCGAAGCTAAATTTCTCAAAGCATATTATCATTTTTACTTGATGAGAATGTATGGGCCAATACCAGTTATGAGAGAGAATATTCCTGTTGATGCGCCAAGTGAAGAATTAGATGTTAGTCGTGATAATTGGAATGAGAGTATCGCATATCTTATAGAACTATGTGATGAAGCTATCGCGATTTTACCTCCATCTATAACCGATATAAACTCAGAGCTAGGTAGAATTACAAGACCTATTGCTTTAGGTTTAAAGACACGTATTTTGCTAACCGACGCAAGCCCTTTATTTAATGGTAATTCAGATTTGGCTGGATTGGTAAATAAAGATGGTGCGCAATTGTTTGATACAGAGTATGATGCTTCAAAGTGGGAATTGGCAGCTGATGCAGCATTGCTGGCTATTGAAGCTTCTGAGGCTGCAGGACATTCATTATATGAATTTCCGGGTTCGGGATTCACCTTGACAGATACCACAACACAAAAGCTAACCATTAGAAATGCGGTTTCAGAGCGTTGGAATTCAGAAGTGATCTGGGGTAATACAGTAAGTAGAACAGGAGAAATTCAATTAAACGCGATGGCTCCATTGAATGTTGCTCATTCACCCAATAATGCGCGTAAAGTTATGTCTCCAACCCTCAAAATAGCACAGCAGTTTTATACTAAAAACGGAGTGCCTATTGATGAAGACACAACATTAGACTTTAGTGATATTCTTGAATTAAGAGAAGCAGGTGCAGCCGAAAAGAATAACATTAGACAGGGGTATAATACATCTATTTTAAATTATGACAGAGAACCAAGGTTTTATGCAGATTTGGGCTTTGACGGTTCTATATGGTATAAATACGATAGTGGAAACGAAGAAACTAGATTTCATATTGAAGGGAAATACAATGATTATGCAGGAAGTAATACAGCTTTCTTCTTTAATATGACAGGATATTATGTGAAGAAGTTAGTAAACTGGAATCAGAGTTTTGGAGAATCATCTGCATCGTATAGAGAGTATGCTTGGCCAGAATTAAGACTTGCAGATCTATATCTAATGTACGCCGAAGCACTCAATGAAGTGCAAGGTCCTTCCCCTGAAGTTTTTGAATATTTAGATAGAGTTAGAGATCGAGCAGGTTTAGAAGGTGTACAAGAATCTTGGGCTAACTTTTCATCAAATCCTAATAAGCCTAACTCTCAAGATGGGCTGAGAGATATAATTCATCAAGAGCGCAACATAGAAATGGCCTTTGAGGGAAGTCGTTTTTGGGATATCCGAAGATGGAAAGAGGCTTCACGTGAATTCAATGAGCCCATACGTGGGTGGAATGTTTTTGGAGAAGACGAGGCATCATATTATCAGGTAAGAACAATTTATCAACAGCGCTTTGTTTCTCCAAGAGATTATTTCTGGCCTCTCGCAGAAAATGCATTATTACAAAATTCAAATTTGGTTCAAAATTTAGGATGGTAATTAAAAAACAAAATTAAATAGAGATATTATGAAATGGAATTTATTTAAAAAGATGAGCTTTTATCTGATGGCCACTATGTTCATAGTGAGCTGTACAGAAGAAGATGTTAATGAGCCTTTAGAAAGTAATTCTGAAAAACCGGGGCAGGTATCAGATGTGAGAGTAGAGAATTTGGCAGGAAAAGCCAGACTAAGTTATACACTACCTAATGATCAAGACCTTCTGTATATCAAAGCAGATTATGTTTTAGAAAATGGTAGAGAGATGAATGTAAAATCATCATACTACAATAGTTCTGTGCTTTTAGAAGGGTTTTCTGGTAATTCAGAGGTTGAAATAGCAATAACTACGGTAAACAGAAGTGAAGTTGAATCAGATCCTGTTTATGTTACGGTTAATCCAGATTTGGCACCTATCTACGATATTTATGAGAGTCTAGAAGTTGCACCTGCATTTGGAGGTATTTTTGTTTCTGCAGACAATCCGGAACGAGAGGATATCGCTATTCTCATTATGGAAGAAGATGAGTACGGTGATTGGGTAACATTAGGAAACAGTATTTATACATCTACTAATGAAATTGCAAGTACACTTAGAGGGATGGATACTATAAATAAAAAGTTTGCCCTAGCCGTGAGAGATCGTTGGTTAAACTATACAGATACTTTGTTTGCTGATGTAAAACCGCTTTTTGAAGAAGCAATTCCAAAGTCGGGCTATAGAGGAGTTACATTACCTAATGATGCACCTCATCATCCTTCGACCTCATTAGAAGGTCTGTGGAATGGAAATATATGGGACTGGCCGCAAATATATTTAACTGCCGGAACGTACACAGCCTCTAACCATATATTCACTTTTGATATGGGGGTACAGGCTCAACTTAGTAGAATTGTGATATGGGATTATCCTGAATATTTTAATAATAGATCATACTACTATTTGGCGTGTCCTAAACGCTTTAGAATATACGGGTCAGATGTTTTAGAGACATCAGGAGATCTATCAGAATGGACATTATTAGGAGAGTATGAAGAAGTAAAACCTTCAGGTCTTCCTTATGGGCAGCAAACTAATGAAGATTTTGAAACTGCAAACGCCGGGTTCAGTTGGGACATTCCTATTGATATGCCTAGAGTAAGGTACATACGAATTGAAAACCTTGAAAATTGGGCAGGAGGTAAACAAATTGCAATAGCCGAACTTCAGGCATATGGTAATTCACAGTAATAACACATTAAAGTATTCATATGAAAACATATAAGAAACAATTTTTTCTCTTGCTGTGTTTTGTGGCTCTAGCCTTTACAGCGTGTTCAGATGAGATGGAAGAGTATAGAAAGTTCACTGAAGGAGGTGAAATTAACTATACAGAAAAATTAGACTCAGTAGAAGTATTTACAGGAAGAGAAAGACTGTATTTACGAGGAATCCTTAAAGCAGATCCTAAAGTTACAAGTTTTAGGGTGTACTGGAATAATAAGGCAGATTCTGTAGTAGTACCGGTAACCCGTACCAAACCAGTAGATACTCTGGGGGTATATATAGATAATTTAGAAGAAAATATATACAACCTTGAAGTACGCACCTATGATGATGAGTTAAATAGTTCTATACCTGTAAATGTAACAGCAGAGGTTTATGGCGAGCGATATCAAAATACACTGTATAACAGGCCAGTTATAAGTAATGTTTTAATTGGTACAGATCTGACTGTTAGTTATTCTTCAATGGATTTAACTACAGGGGTTTTAGGTACAGAAATTCAATATACTTCAAGCAATACTTCAGAAATGGAAGAATTGTTTGTGCCTATTGATTCGGCGATGGCTTTTATAGAAGATTTTACGAGTGGTTCAGAATATCAATACCGTACGATATTTAAACCAGAACCTACTAGTATAGATACGTTCTATACAGGCTATCAGGCTTATATACCAGAACCAAAATTAACAGATCCTCCATATCTTGTGAATAGCACATATCCTTTTGAAATTTTAGAAGGAGGAAGTAGATGGGGAACTCCAGCAGGCTGGATACATAATGAAGCTGCACTTAGTCACGATGGATACGGTGCTTTAGATGGAGAAATATTTGATCTAGAAAGTGGGTGGGGGCAACCTGACCTTATTAACGCTAAAGTTTATCAAACAGTAATCTTACCTGCAGGGACGTACGCTTATAGCATAAATATAGCAGAGCTTAATTATGAAGGAGCAGATAATAATTTAGACCAAGGGTATTTCACGGTAGCAAGAGGTCCACAATTACCTGATGTGTCAGAAGTAGAAACTTCATCTGAGACACTCGCATATGAACGTGTTAACAGGGCTAACGGACTTAATAGATTGCTTACCTTCTCTTTAGAAGAAACCACACAAGTATCTATAGGTGTTCAAACAACAAACGATCAAGGAGCAGGTAGGTATTTGAAAATTAATTCTTTTGCATTAAATCAATTTTCAGAAGCGCCATATCTTAAAAATGCATCAGTTCCTTTTAGACTTGCTACTCAAGGTAGTCGATGGGGGACTCCTGCAGATTGGATTCATAATGATGGAGCTATGAGTCATACAGATAATGGACCTCAAGGTGCATATGATGGTAACTCGGCTACTTGGGATTTAGAAAGTGGATGGGGACAACCCGATATTCTGAATGGCAAAGTGTACCAGGTTTTATTTCTTGAGCCGGGTACATACACCTATACGATAAACATCTTTGCTACAAATTATCAAGGCACACGCGGTACAGCAGATCAAGGCTACTTTGTGGTTGCAGAAGGTAATACGTTACCTGATGTGGTAGATGTCGAAGAAGCTGAGGAAACCTTAGTCTTTGAAAGAGTAGACTCAGAAAACGGAAATGTAAGTACGTTAACGTTTACAATTACAGAACCAACAGAGGTAGCTATTGGAGCTGAAACAACTAACGACGAAGGTGCAGGTCGTTATTTACAGGTCGAATCTTTTAGACTTGTTAAGCAATAAAATCTTTTAACAAAGAACAGGAAATACAGTTTAGCTATTTCCTGTTCTTTTTATTTCAATTGAATTATGAATGTAATTTGTATGCGTAGACTAGTATATTCCTTGCTATTTCTTCTGAGCTCACTATCGTGTAGTAGTTCTGATACTACAGACGACGCGGTTATAGAACCAACTCCAGAAAAGAATGTTGAACTCGCAGAATTAAACACTCAAGATGTAACAAATATAGATACTTTTAACGCTACTATACTTGCTGCTGTAACAGATGCCGGTGACGGAAGTATTTCTGAAAGAGGAATTTATTTAAGTACAACTCCTGATTCAGGTGATGGAGAAAAATTTTTGGCATCAACAATTAAGGGTTCAGGTGAATTTACTGTGAATCTAACAGGTTTACAACAAGCCACTACCTATTATGCTAAGGCCTATGCTGTAAATCAAGCAGGTGTAGCGTATGGAAATGAGATAAATTTCAAAACGCTAATTGCTGAGTCGGCTTTATTTGATACAGATGTAAAATCAGTCTCTGGAGCTCATGATATTTTTGTAGAAGTTAAATTGGTAGATCGTGGAGATTTACCCATCGCAGAAATAGGAGTTGTTTGGGGGACTGAAGAAGTACCTACAATAGAGGATAATAAATTAATGCACACTACGGTAGAGGATCATTTTAAGCAACGTATAACAGATCTTGAAGAAGAACATTTGTACTTTATACGTCCTTATATGATCTCAGAAGGAGAGGCTGTTTATGGTCGTCAGATGATTATTTCAACTATTAAGAAAGGAGAGTTTACCTGGTCTTTTAATGGAACCTTAAATTTAGACAATCCTACTCATGTACGTATTAAAGCGGCGTTTGATGAGGCTTGTATGTATTTCAACAACTTCACTTCGATCACAAAACATGTTACAGTTAATTATTCTCCCGGTACTCCAACAGCTGATGCAAATTTTGCAGGTTGGATCAATATGGGAGCTGTAGAAAGTTATCAAAGAACGGGTACAGCATTGCATGAAATGGCGCATACGGTTGGTATTGGTCAGCATTGGAGATTTGACGATTTATTTACAGATAACCGTTATAATGGAGAAAGAGCTAATGAAATCGTACAGTTAATGAGCGGTAATGACGAGGAGTATATTAGAAAATCTGGAGTGCACTTTTGGCCTTATGGAATTAATGGAGCACACGAAGATACCGGAGAAGAAGATTTATATATAACTCACTGTTTAATCTTACAGGGAATGAAGACTGATGGTTTGCCTTCAAATTGATAAATTTGAAACAATTAATTATAAACGTATTTTTTACGTTAATACCAGTTTATGAAATCACAGTATTATAAAATCCTTTTCATTTTAAGTCTTGCTTTTCTGCTTTTTTCCTGCAATTCTTCAAAATCACTTACACCTTTAAAAACTACCGAAGTTGGTCTTGGATGGTCTTCGAACTCGGTAAATACGGTGATTTTTAGACAGAATGCGATCACGACTTATAAAAACACACAGTTTACGGCCTATTATGATGCAAATTCCTTTTTGGTATTAGCGCAACGAACATTGCCTGATGGTATTTGGCAAACACAGCAAACAGCATATAAAGGAAATACTGCAGATGCGCATAATGCGATAAGTATCGCTGTTGATGGATTGGGTTACTTGCATGTGAGCTGGGATCACCATAATAATGAATTGCGCTATGCACGCAGTAAAGAACCATTATCGCTGGAATTAGGTGAAAAAATGCCGATGACAGGGAATTTAGAAAGTAGAATTTCATACCCTCAATTTTATAACCTTCCGTCTGGTGATCTGTTATTTATGTATCGCTCGGGTGAATCGGGTAGAGGTTCTCTAGTTCTAAATAAATATGACATAGCTCAAAAGGAATGGTCACAATTGCATAGCAATCTTATAGATGGCGAAGATGCGCGTAACGCCTATTGGCAAGCCTATGTAGATACACAAGGAACCGTGCATTTGTCTTGGGTTTGGAGGGAGACTTGGGATGTAGAGACCAATCACGATATCGCTTATGCCAAATCTTTAGATGGAGGAAAAACCTGGGTGGCATCAACAGAAAAGCCGTATGCATTGCCCATTACAGCAAGCTCTGCAGAATATGCTTGGGAAATTCCGCAGAATAGTAGTTTGATCAATCAAACAGCGATGACAGCAGATAAGGATGGGAATCCGTATATCGTGAATTACTGGAATACCGAAGGAACGACGCAATATCATCTGGTTTATAAAAAAGATGATGCCTGGAAGGTTGAAAATACAGGGTTTAGAACTACAGGTTTTACACTTGGAGGAGGAGGTACTAAGAAAATCCCGATCTCAAGACCAGAAATCATTTTAACGGAAAAAGCCAATAAAACCACCGCATTTTTAATTTTTAGAGATGACCTGCGCGGAAGCAAAATTAGCATTGCCTCAAAACAGTTAGCCTCTGAAACAGCTTGGAGCGTTCAGGATATTACTGTAGAAAGTGTTGGTGCCTGGGAACCTAACTTTGATAAAGAGCTTTTTAAAACACAGAAGCAATTGCATTTATTTAAACAACAAGTAATCCAGATTGATGGAGAAGGACTCAAAGAAAATGAAGCAACACCTGTAGAAGTCCTTGAAGTGAATCTTGATCAATTAACACAAAAAACTAATCAACCCTACTAAATATTTAATGAAACTAATGAAAAAAATTGCTTTAAGCCTTTTTAGCGTTTTTTGTCTTTTGACCTCTTACGCACAACAAAATGAATGGGAAAACCCCAAAATTATCGACCGAAACAAAGAAGAAGGTCGTGCATCTTTTGTGCTTTTTGAAAAAACTCAAAAAGCTAAAACACGTGATGCTTCACAATCTCAATTTTACAAAAGTCTCAATGGCGTATGGAAATTTGACATTGTGAAAACTCCGGCTGAACGCCCTACCGATTTTTATAAAACCGATCTTGACGACAGCTCGTGGAGCGACATAACAGTACCGTCAAACTGGGAGACTGAAGGTTTTGATCTGCCTATTTACACAAACGTTCAGTACCCTTTCAAAAAAGATATTCCTAAAATTGATCAAGAATATAATCCTGTTGGAAGTTACCGTACACAATTCAGTATTCCTGAAAATTGGGAGGATAAAGAAGTGTTATTGAGTTTTGGATCTATTTCAGGATATGCCCGCATTTTTGTCAATGGGGAAGAAGTAGGGATGACCAAAGCTTCAAAAACTCCGGCAGAATTCAATATCACTCAATTTTTGAAGAAGGGAGAAAATGTACTTGCAGTTCAGGTTTTTCGATGGCATGATGGGAGTTATTTAGAAGATCAGGATTTCTGGCGCTTAAGCGGAATTGAGCGGGATGTATTTCTTCAAGCGATGCCCAAAACCACCATTTGGGACTATAAAGTTGTGAGTGATTTGACCGCAGATTATACGTCCGGTTTATTTTCGGCAGAAGTCGATATGCGCACTTTTGAAAAAAGTAAAATCAAAAAGGCACGATTAGAAGTGGCTCTTTTTGATGAAAATGACAATTTGGTTTTCGCAGAAAAAAAAGAAGTACCTAAAAAAGGAGGGACAATTTCTTTTGAGCGATCGCTTCCTAAGATTCAAAAATGGAGCGGAGAAACTCCTACACTTTACACGTACACGCTTACTCTAGAAGACAAAAAGGGAAATCCGCTTGCAGCTACTTCCGGCCGTACCGGTTTTAGAAAAGTAGAGCTTAAAAATGCGCAACTTCTCGTAAACGGAAAACCGGTTACCGTACATGGCGTAAATCTGCACGAGCATCATCCAGACAAAGGTCACGTTCCAGATCTTGAAATTACACGTAAAGATTTTGAGTTGATGGCGCGCAATAATATCAATGCTGTGCGTATGAGTCACTATCCACACGGGCAACAGGTTTATGATCTGGCTGATGAATTTGGTTTTTATATTGTTGATGAAGCGAATATCGAAACGCACGGAATGGGAGCAGAATGGCAAGGTAATTTTGATAAATCAAAGCATCCGGCGTATTCTGAAGATTGGGCTGCAGCGCATCTTGATCGCATAAAAAGAATGTATGAGATGGATAAAAATCACGCATCAATTATCCTGTGGTCTATGGGTAACGAGTGTGGTAATGGTCCTGTTTTTTACGATGCCTACGACTGGTTAAAGGAAACCGATCCTACTCGTCTTGTAACTTTTGAACAGGCAGGCCAAAACCGAAACACCGATGTAGTCGCACCTATGTATCCCGGAATTAGACATATGAAAGAATATGCAGAACGTACCGATGTGACGCGACCGTTCATTATGTGTGAGTATTCTCACGCCATGGGTAACAGTAGCGGAAACTTTAGAGCATATTGGGATATAATTGATAGTAGTCCGCATATGCAAGGTGGATTCATCTGGGATTGGGTAGATCAAGGTTTACGTGCAGAAACCGAAGATGGTCGCGAGTTCTGGGCTTATGGTGGTGACCTTGGTGCAGAGAATCAACCGCATGATGAGAACTTTCTTGCCAATGGACTCGTAACTGCAGATCGTGTTCCACACCCTTCTTTAGTTGAAGTGAAAAAAGTTTATCAAAATATAGATTTTGAATGGGTAGGAAACAATCTCAGAATCGAGAATAAATACAATTATACCAACTTAGATCAGTTCGATTTTAAATGGGAACTTTTAAAAGATGGAAAGGTAACAGAAACAGGAACTTTTGAGGCTAGCGTAGCACCCAATGCTTATGAGCTCGTTGGTTTAGACCTTCCGGAGACCTCTGGTGCAGAATATTTCTTGAATGTTTACGCTACTACAAAGGAGGCTTCAGCTTTAGTTCCGGCAGGATATGAATTGGCTAAGGAACAATTTAAAGTTGGAGAAACCGATTATTTTGCTGAAAGCAAGGATTCTGAAACTGAAGAGCGTTTAAGCTATGAGCAAGAGGATGATCAAATCATCTTTAATGCTTCAGCGGTTTCCGGTGTATTCGACCTCAAGACCGGAAAATTAAGTAAATATCAATTGGCAGACGCTTCTACAGTGATCGCTCAATTTCCGCAGCCTTATTTTTGGCGTGCTCCAACAGATAATGATTTTGGAAACGGTATGCCAAGTCGTTTAAAGGTTTGGAAAGATGCAACCGCAAATGCCGTAGTAACCAAAAGTGAGTTGGGTGAACAAACTACTGAAGGACTTCCTATTACCGTTCATTACCAACTTCCGGAAATTGATGCAGCTTATACTGTCGACTATTTTATAGAAAATTCTGGAGACATAAAAGTTACCGCTTCGATCAAAATCAATGATGAAAAAACTACAGAAATGCCACGTTTTGGAATGCGTATGGTACTGAATGAAGCCTACGATCAATTAAAGTATTATGGTCGCGGACCTTTAGAAAACTATTCAGACCGAAAAGAAGCAGCTTTCTTTGGTACGTATGAAGATGATGTGAAGAATCAATTTACGTGGACGTACATTAGACCACAAGAATCAGGTTATCATACCGATACGCGCTGGTTAAGTCTTGCTAACGAAAGTGGCAAAGGTTTAAAAGTCATTGGAGCACAACCATTAGGATTTAGCGCATTGCACGTTTCAACCGAAGATCTAGATCCCGGAATGTCTAAAGATCAAAAGCACCCAACAGACATTACGGTAGAGGATGAGGTATTTTTACATATTGACTTAAAGCAAAGAGGCTTAGGCGGACTCAACAGCTGGGGACAATATCCTTTTAGAGAATATCGTCTGGAAGATAAAGAGTATACTTATACGTACACCCTTTCCTTATTTTAAAAAAAATAGAGATGAAGTATTTTAAACCTTTATGTATTGCAAGTGTATTGCTAATGCTGACTACATCACAAGTATGGAGTCAGCTTCCGGCTGTAGTTTCTAGTCCTGATGATCGTATTAAAGTGCATATTCAGTTAGAAGATCAAAAACCGGTTTATGCCGTACAACTTGATGGTGTTGTTTTTTTAGAGAATTCACCACTGGGTTTAAAAACTTCATTAGGAGATTTTTCTGAAGGATTATCTTTTGCTGCGCAAAGTACTACAGCAATAGCTAAAACCTACGAGCTTAAAAAGGCTAAAGTAAGTCACGTTGAATATCAGGCAAATGAGCTGATCGTAAAGTTTATAAATACTAATCAAGATACCTTGGCTGTTCAGTTTAGGGTAAGCAATGCTGATGTTGCTTTTGCATACAAACTCACGGCAAAGGAGCGCAATACCAAAGTGAAGATTCTAGAAGAAGCAACCGGATTCAATTTACCAGATGATGCTACTTCGTTTATCACTCCTCAAGCTTTACCGATGACAGGTTGGGAACAAACCAAACCTTCGTATGAAGAAGAATATACCTTTGACGAAGCTTTGGGAACCGAGTCGCAATACGGTGTAGGTTACACCTTTCCTGCTTTATTTAAGAATGAAGAAAAGGGATGGATTTTAATTTCTGAAACCAACGTTGACGGGAGTTATCCCGGTTCTCGATTAGGAGAATCAGATAAAAATGGCTTGTTTCCGTTAGCTTTTCCTCAGGAAGGTGAGAATAATGGTTTAGGAGATGCTTTTGCTGCAATGGCTATGCCGGCGCAAACTCCTTGGCGAACCATTACCGTGGGCAAAACATTAAAACCTATAGTAGAGACCACCGCTTCATTTGATCTTGTAGAGCAGCGTTATGCGCCTTCTCAGGAGTATCAAATGGGAAGAGCAACGTGGAGCTGGATCGTTTGGCAAGATAACAGCATCAACTACGAAGATCAAATTGAATATATTGACCTTGCTGCTGCTTTAAATTTTGAATACGTACTTATTGATAACTGGTGGGATGCCCGCATAGGTCGCGATAAGATTGAGGAGTTGGTAAAGTATGCCAATTCAAAAGATGTTGATGTGGTTTTATGGTATAACTCTAATGGTTTTTGGAGTAATGCGCCGCAAACTCCACAAGATTTTATGAATACCGCTTATAAACGCCAAAAAGAGATGGCTTGGTTGAAAGAAATAGGAGTTAAAGGTTTAAAAGTTGACTTTTTTGGCGGTGACAAGCAGATGACGATGCAACTTTATGAAGATATATTGAACGACGCCAATACGTACGGTCTGGCAATTACTTTTCACGGCTGTACTATTCCACGTGGTTGGGAAAAAATGTATCCAAACTACGTGACTTCAGAAGCAGTGCGTGCATCAGAAAATTTAATTTTTACGCAATATGCACTCGACAAACACGCTTATTACAGTACGATTTTACCATTTACACGTAATCCCATAGGTGCAATGGATTTTGCTCCGGTGTTCTTGAACAAGCGTTTGAGCCGTGATCAAAAGGGAGGAACCGTGCGTAAAACTACAGACGCTTTTGAACTGGCAACTGCAGTTCTTTATTTTTCACCGATTCAGCATTTTGGCTTAACACCAAACAATCTTGAAGAGCAGCCTGAATTTGTTTTAGACTTTTTGCGAGAAGTGCCTACAGTTTGGGACGAGACCGTTTATGTGGGCGGTGAACCGGGCGATTACGCAGCAATAGCGCGTAGAAAAGGAGATACCTGGTATCTGGCAGTAACAAATGGAGAGCAAGCAAAGAAGACGCTGGAATTAGACTTACCCATGTTTAAAGGTATCGAAGCAACCCTAATTTATGACGCAAAAGACAAATCTGCTGCTCAAAAAACAGTTAAAGTCAAAAAGAACGGAAAATTAAAAATTGATGTTCTTGGTGAAGGAGGAGCCTTATTAATCTCAAAATAATGAAACTGAATTTCCAACATATCGCCGGTTTTTGTGGAGCGCTCTTCTGTATGATACTAACTGCTCTTATGGGCAGCTGTAAATCTTCAGCAGAGAAGTCGATAGAAGAAGCTATTCAGGTTCCAAGTGGGTATGAATTGATTTGGCACGACGAATTCGATTCCGGTGCAAAACCAGATCCGGATTCCTGGTCTTATGAGAACGGATTTGTGCGCAACGAAGAATTACAATGGTATCAAGAGGATAATGCTTCGATACAGGATGGTCATTTGGTAATTACCGGAAAGAAGGAAAAGGTTAACAATCCCAATTTTGAGGCAAAGAGCACGAATTGGAAAAAGAATCGGGAGCAGTCAGCCTATACTTCTTCGAGTATCAATACCCGTGGTAAGTTTCAGTTTAAATATGGCATTGTAGAAGTGCGCGCAAAAATTGATACCGCAAGCGGCATGTGGCCGGCAATCTGGACTTTGGGTATTGATAAAGGATGGCCATCCAATGGCGAGATCGACATGATGGAATTCTACCAAATAGACGGTAAACCTCATATTCTGGCTAATGCGGCTTGGGGTGCTAATTGGAGGAATGTATCCTGGGACAGTGAAAAAATTCCGTTTGCTGAATTTTTAGAAAAAGACCCGCAATGGCCTGAAAAATTCCACATCTGGAAAATGGATTGGACTTCAGAATCTATCAAACTCTATTTAGACGGCGAATTACTCAATGAAATCCAACTCAATAAAACGCAAAATCCTGATGGCTTTAATGGCTTTCAACAACCGCATTATCTTTTGCTCAACCTTGCTATAGGTTCTAACGGGGGAAAACCTGGGGAAAATGCCTTTCCGGGAGAATACCGCGTAGATTATGCACGAGTTTATCAAAAAAGTAAAAACACTAACTAATAGATTAGCAATGAATAACCACTTTAAAATAGTTCTATTAACTGTAGCTTTGACTGTTGTTTTCAGTAGTTGTAAAAGCAAAGGAGACAATACCACTCAGAAGCAAGATGCTGATATTGAGCAAACCATGATTCCCCAGGAAAAGGATTCGGTTTTAGCTATTATTGAAAAGGTAAACACACACTGGCAAGAAGCGCATCCCGAGCCAAATTTTGCATTTTGGCATCCCGCGGCCTATCATACCGGGAATATAGAGGCTTATAAATTGACAGGAAATGAAGAGTTCTTAGCCTATTCTGAAGCCTGGGCAGAGCATAACAAATGGATGGGAGCAAAATCTGATGATAAATCAGCCTGGAAATACAACTACGGAGAAACCGATGATCACGTACTTTTTGGAGACTGGCAAATTGCATTTCAAACCTATATAGACCTCTATACGCTTGAAGGTTCAACAGACCCTTCAAAGATTGCCCGAGCAAAAGAAGTGATGGAGTATGAGATGAGCACGCCAAATAACGATTACTGGTGGTGGGCAGATGGTTTATATATGGTGATGCCGGTAATGACCAAATTGTATAAAGTCACAGGAAACGAGCAGTATCTGGATAAACTCAACGAGTATCTGGCCTATTCAGACAGCATTATGCTCGATGAAGAAACCGGATTATATTTTCGCGATGCGAAATATGTTTACCCTAAGCATAAAAGTCTCAACGGAAAGAAAGACTTCTGGGCGCGTGGAGACGGTTGGGTCTTTGCCGGTTTAGCTAAGGTGCTTCAAGATTTGCCTGAGAATTCTCAGTATCGGGAAGCATTTGAAAGCCGTTTCAAAAAAATGGCTGTAACCCTTAAAGAAGCTCAGCAGCCAGAAGGCTATTGGACGCGCAGTATTCTAGATCCTGAGCACGCTCCTGGACCAGAAACCAGCGGAACAGCATTCTTTACTTATGGATATTTATGGGGAATAAATAATGATCTTCTTGATGAAGAAACCTATTTGCCGGTTGTAGAAAAAAGCTGGGAATATCTTACTGAAGTTGCTTTGCAAGAAGACGGAAGCGTGGGTTATGTACAACCTATTGGAGAAAAAGCCATTCCCGGGCAAGTGGTAGATGTAAATTCGACAGCAGATTTTGGAGTCGGAGCGTATTTGCTTGCAGCTTCAGAAATGGCACGCTTTGTCGATTCAGAATAAATAACAGTTATGATTTTAGTAAAACAAATAAAGTACATCACCGGTTTTTGCGTGGTGCTAATCACTATGGCTTCCATTGAAGCTCAAGAAATAAAACCTGCCAAGCAAGTTGATGGTGAAATGCCCCTTTTTGAGGTAGAAGATCCAGATTATGAGTTGAGCCCAATGACGGGAATGACGCGTAAGCATTGGGAAGATGCAGCACGCTATTTGCTTGAAGGAGCCTTTAGTTATATTGATGATCTAGATGATCCGATGAAGTTCCCTAAACTTCCCGGAAAGAGTTATCCGCACGATATAAGTCGTGTTCCAACCGAAAAATTAGAAGGCCTCGTACGTACGTTATTTGTTGCGGCTCCTTTGCTTAAAAAGGAACCGGACCTTACCTTAAACGGAATAAAAGTAGCCGAATATTATCAGCATCAAATTCCGAAGCTTGCAAATCCCAATAGCGAAGCATTTATAAAACCACGGGGTAACGGTGGACCAAGTCAGAATCTGGTTGAGTATGGTGCGCTGGCAATTTCCTTATTTATTTCTCCAGAAACGCTTTGGGAGCCCTTAAGTCAGGAAGATAAAGATGCGCTGGCAGCTTCTATGCTGAGTTATGGTGACGGACCAACGGTACCTTCAAACTGGAAATTCTTCAACATTTTTGTGCTGAGTTTTTTTGATGCGCAAGGGTATGAGGTAAACAAACCTTTACTTGAAGAATATTTGAATAAATCACTGGCAGATTATCGCGGCCAAGGTTGGTATAATGATAATCCGGCCTACGATTATTACAGTATGTGGGCATTTCAGGTTTATGGCCCGATGTGGGCATCGGTGTACGGTAACACCCATTATCCGGAGATCGCTAAAGCCTTTAAAACCAATTTTCAAGATTTGGTCTATCACTATCCGTATATGTTTTCAGAAGATGGAGAAATGATCATGTTCGGGAGAAGTATAAGTTATCGCATTGCGTCTATCAGTCCGTTTCCGTTTGCAGGAACGCTTGATGACGATACGATCAATTTGGGCTGGTTGCGTCGTATTTCTTCGGGGGTGTTGCTTCAGTTCTTAGAGAATCCTGAGTTTTTGAAAGATCGAATCCCAACTCTAGGCTTCTATGATCATTTTGAACCTGCAGTACAAAATTATAGCACGCGAGGTAGCGTATTCTGGATGGGTAAAGCCTTTTTAGGATTGCTGCTTCCGGAACATAATGCGTTTTGGACCGCAACCGAAAATGAAGGACCTTGGGCATCTCGATTTGAAGATGATGCGGTGTATAACAAATTTCAAGCAGCTTCAAACGTATTACTAACAGATTACCCCGGGATTGGAGCTTCAGAAATCAGAGCCTGGTGTCACGAGCGTAAAGCAGACGACTGGCAAGGGTTCCGCAGTAGTGAGAACTATAACAAGTTGTCGTATAATTCGGCATTTCCTTGGCAAGCCGATGGCGTAGACGGTACCATCTCGATGAATTATGTTTTTAAAAATGCAAAAGAAGAATGGGAACCTTGGCGACTGTATACTTTTAAAAAATATGAAGACGGCAAATACTACCGTGACGCCATTTTAGAAACTAATGATCAGGTACATATGCAGTTGGTTGACATCCCATTAGCAAACGGTATTTTGCGCGTAGATAAGCAGACAAGTGAGGTGCCTGTTGCTATGCGTCTTGGGCATTATGCGCTTCCTGAAGTAAACGGAAAAACAATTGAGCAAAGCACTCAAAAAGTAGGTGATTATACTGCGACCATCATTGATAATGGGCAATATCAACTCGCTATGGTACCGCTTTCAGGATGGGAAAATATTGCCGTATTAGAAAAAACCGACCTGAATCCGGTTTCTGATGACAGTGCCGTGATCAATGTGTCTGCAGAATTTTTGCCAAAGGCTAAAAACAAAATCTATGCAACGCTTATGCTTTGGAAAAAATCAGGCGAAGCTTGGAAAGAAGAGGAGTTGTTGCCGGTGAACAGTCTAGAGTCAAAAGCAAACAAGGTTGAGGTTAAAATGACATCGGGTGAATTACATAGTATCACTTTTGATTAATTCTGGCGTATTTATAATGCTCTGGTAAAGCTATATTCAACACAATAATATTTAGATAATGCGTATGTTCTCCTTTAGATTTTTAATAGTCCTTGTCCTTATTTGTTCACCAATTTTAAAAGCACAAGAATTGCCCGAATGGCAAAATCTGAGTGTAGTTACGCAAAACACCGAGTCGCCTCGATCTACGTTTTACGTTTATGATTCTGAGGAAGAAGCTGTTGAAAATGAATATTACAAATCAGAAAATCTTTTGCTGCTTAACGGCACTTGGAAGTTTAACCTCTCAGACACTCCAGAGCAGCGTCCAAAAGCGTTCTACAAGTCAGATTTCAACACTGCAGACTGGGATGATATTAAAGTTCCGGGGGATTGGCAGATGCAGGGGTACGATTTTCCCTTGTATGTGAGCGCCGGATATACGCATAGAATTAATCCACCTTTTGTAGATACGATTTATAATCCTGTAGGTTCGTATAAGCGAGAATTTATTATTCCGCAGGATTGGAAGGAAAAGCAGATCAAGCTGTATTTTGGAGGAGTTACCAGTGCATTTTATGTTTGGATCAACGGGCAAAAAGTGGGTTATGATGAAGACGCAAAAACACCTTCTGAGTTTGATATTACGTCTTTTGTAAAACAAGGCAACAATGAGATCGCTGTGGAAGTCTATCGCTGGAGTGACGGTACCTATCTTGAAGATCAGGATTTCTGGCGCCTAAGCGGAATAGAACGTGATGTGTATGTTTATGCACAGCCTAAAGCACATATTCAGGATTTCTTTTTCAAAGCGGGACTTGATACTGAATACATTGACGGAATTTTCGATGGAAAAATCGCATTAAGAAATGACGGGACAACTACTGAAAATCTTCAGCTTGATTTGAAAATTCGCGATGCTAATGAAGAACTGTATAGCGCAACTCAAAGCCTAAAACTTGCTTCAGCGAAAACTGATACACTTCAGTTTCAAGAAACTTTTGAAACTATAGAGCCTTGGAGCGCAGAACATCCTAAGTTGTATCAAGTGGTGCTTTCCCTGAGAAAAGGAGACGAACTTTTGATGAGTACTTCGGCTAAAATAGGCTTTAGAACCAGCGAGATCAAAAACGGAAATTTACTGGTTAACGGGAAACCTATTCTGCTAAAAGGGGTCAATCGACACGAACATGACCAGCATACGGGTCACGTGATTTCAAAAGAATCGATGCTGGAGGATATCAGGCTCTTTAAAGAAAATAATATCAATGCGGTGCGCAATTCGCATTATCCTAACGATCCGTTGTGGTATGCCCTCTGCGATGAGTATGGCATTTATATGGTTGATGAAGCCAATATAGAAACGCATGGTTTTGGTTATGATGAAGATAAAACGCCCGCAAACAAACCGGAGTTTGCCTTAATGCATCAAGACCGACTTGAAGCAATGGTGGAGACCAACAAAAATCACCCGTCGATCATCATTTGGTCTATGGGGAACGAAGCCGGCGATGGCCCCGCTTTTATTGATGGCTATCACTGGATCAAAAACCGCGATAACACACGACCGGTGCAATATGAGCGTGCAGAGCGTGGTAAGAGTTTTCAAGAACCGCACACCGATGTCATCCCGTGGATGTATGCCCGTATGGATTATATCGAAGAACATTATCTGGGCAAGTATCCCGATCGCCCGTTTATTTGGTGTGAATATGCACACAGTATGGGGAACAGCACGGGAAATCTGAGCGATTTGTGGGATTTTGTATATAAACATGACCAAGTGCAAGGCGGCTTTATTTGGGATTGGGTAGATCAAGGTTTTGTGAAAAAAGACAGCACCGGAACTGAATATTGGACGTATGGCGGTGATTATGGTCCCGACCGGTATCGCAATGATGGAAATTTTGTATTGAACGGTTTGGTCAATCCTGATCGCAGTCCGCACCCGGCTTTAGCTGAAGTAAAGCACGTGTATCAAGATGTGAAAATTAGTTTAGTTGATACGCTTCAGCGAAAGTTTAAACTGGAAAACCGATTCTTCTTTACCAATTTAAACATGTACGCGATCAGTTATGAAGTGTTGAAGGACGGAAAAATTATCGCTGAAGATAAGCTTCCTACTTTTGATGTAGCACCACAGCAGTCGGTAGATTTTTCAATAAAAACCCTTGAACTTCCCGAAGATGGAAGCGAGTATTTTATCAATTTCAGTATAACAACGAAAGGCGCATCTGCAATGCTTCCTGCTGCTTTTGTAATTGCTCAAGATCAGATTTTACTTCAAAAAGCAGCACCGCTTGTATTTGCACCCAACTTGGACAAGAAAAAGCTTAAAACCAAAAGTACACGGGATGCGCTTGAAGTTTCTGGGGAAGATTTCAGTTTACATTTTGATAAAACAACCGGAAGCTTGACCAAATGGACGTATAAAGATCAGGATTATCTATTGAAAGCACCACGAGCGAACTTTTGGCGTGCGCCAACAGACAATGATTTTGGTAATAATTATCAAAGGCGAGGTAAACTTTGGAAAGACGCTTCAGAAAATCAGAAGTTGATTCAATTTGAAACCTTGGCAAAAACTAAAGATTCTGTGATTTTTGAATCGACATTTGCATTAGACACGCTTGAGGCTACAACAAAAATACGCTACACGCTTTATAAAGACGGAAACTTAAAAATCTATGAGAAACTAGAATATTCCGGTGCTGAAGATATTGCTGAGCTTCCGCGGTTTGGAATGAATTTGATCCTTCCGAAGGAATTTGATCAAGTAAAATGGTACGGCCGCGGCCCCTTTGAGAATTATCAAGACCGTAAAGAAGCGGCTTTTGTGGGTATTTATGAAGCTTCAGTGGCCGATTTATATTTCCCTTACATTCGACCACAAGAAAATGGTTATCGCACCGAAAACCGCTGGCTGCAACTTACAGACGCTCAAGGAAGCGGCTTTCAAATACTGGGATTACCGGAGTTTTCATTCAGCGCACATCACAATTATACTGCTGATTTTGACCCGGGAACTCGTAAAGCACAGCGTCATACCACAGATATAAAACCTCGGGATTTGATCAGTCTTCATATTGATTACAGGCAAACCGGAGTTGGTGGCGATAACAGCTGGGGTGCAAAACCACTAGAAAAATACCAACTGAAGCCTCAAGATTATGAATTCAGTTTTATCGTCAAGCCTATAAATTAAAACGTATGCATACTTTAAAAGCATCAAAGAGTTCCCGGATTAATTTTTTAATCAAACTAAAAACCGGTCTTTGTGCTTTTATGTTCATGCTAATAAGTTCTGCTCTAAAAGCACAGAACGACATCGCAACTAAAGAGGCTCTGGCCGAAAAAGTATACCTACAAACAGACCGAAGTAATTATACTTTAGGTGAAACTATATGGTTTAAGGCGATTGTCGCACAGGCAAAAGATAATGTTCCTTCAGCGTTAAGTGGCGTTTTGCACGTAGAGTTGATAGACCCTTTTGAGACCGTTGTAGGTGAAAAACTGTTGGATTTAGAAACCGGAATTGCAAACAATTATTTTGATATTCAAAATTTCTACAGTCCGGGTACCTATCAATTGAGAGCTTACACGCAGTGGAATAAGAATTTTAAGTCTGACTTTATTTTTAAAAGTTACCTCAGCATAACAGAAGACAAAGCGCTGAATGATGTAGTTCAAAAAATAGATGCAGATGATCAGGACACCACGAGATTCCTGTTCAAGCCTGAGCTTATTGATAGTACCACCAGTTCTAAATTTGATTTAGAACTGGCTTATGACGACCGAGTAAAGAAGCAGGTCATTCGTAAAAACAGCTCCGGGTATTTTCTATTGGAACAAGATTTTCCTGAAGGTACAGCTTGGGTGCATATGAAGTTAATAACCGAATCAGGAAAAGAATGGAGCGAAAGCATTCCTTTGTCACAGCCGGCTATTGACATTCAGTTTTTACCAGAAGGAGGTAGCTTAATCGCCGGGATCAATAACCTAATAGGATTTAAGGCGATTAACGAGAAAGGAAAAGGCGTGGCAGTTACAGGGACTGTGTACGACGAGGCAAATAATGTCATTACCTCATTTAAAAGTAATAAACTGGGTATGGGGCGCATCTATATCTTTCCAAAACCTGAAGCAAGCTACAGAGTTGAACTGAAAGAGCCTCACGAGGATCTCAAGCTTAGTTATTCGTTTACAGATGTGGTAGAGAAGGGGAGTACACTTTCGGTCAATGAGGTCGGAAATAATCTAGCCGTGCTCATCAATTCAACTCAATTTGTAAATGATTCAGTGTATGTAGAAGTAAGCAGCAGGGGATTGATATTAGGTGAAATAGCTAGAAAGCTAAAGGCCGGAAAGCAGACTTTAATGTTTTCAAAAGAATCGCTACCTGCTGGAATTATTGTTTTTAGTCTTAAAGACCAAAATAAGAATCCCTTAGCCGAACGTTTGTTTTTTAATAATCTGGAAATAGAAGCGCTTCCAATCGACTTTAAGATGGCTAAGAGCTCTTATAAAACGGGTGAAGAAGCAAACCTTGAATTTTCTGCATCTGGAATAGCACAACTAGCCAGTGCGTCGGTAGTTGTAATTCCGAAAGAATTAGGCAATGATCAAAACATTTGGAACTATTTTATGCTCAGTTCAGAATTAAGAGGAACTATTGAAAAACCTTCATTTTATTTTGAAGACACCCATCTTGTTAAACCAGATGAACTCGATAATTTACTATTGACTCAGGGTTGGCGAGGTTACGCGTTTAATACAGCTTTAGATGAAGAACAGATGAACGTTTTGCCTGAATTTGCACTGGGTGTTGAGGGAGCGGTCGCAGCCCTTTTTAATAAAGATAAAATGAAAGAAGGTGTTGACGTCAGCTTAATGGTTTTTGGTGAAGAGCAAAGTTTTTACACTCAAAAGACTGACAGTCTGGGAAGGTTTAATTTTCTTTTGCCTCCAATGGAAGGCAGACGGGTAAGGGCGGTGTTACAAACCAAAAATGATGCTGGTAAAAACCGAAATTATACGTTGAGTCTAGCCGAGGCAAATAAACCGAAAATACAGTACGATCGAACTCAAGCTTTCTTCAAACAAAATAATTTACAATCTAAGGTTTTTCAGCAATCAGAAAGTGAGGGGGCGTCTGATTCTTTTTTTGATTATGATCCTGAAGTCAACCAGTTAGACGAAGTGGTGATCAGCAATTATGAACTTACGCCGCAACGTCAAAAAGTAATGGACACCTACGGTAAACCCGATGTTGTTATAGATGGCCGGGAGCTTGAAAGTAAAGAAAATGAATACAACCGTGGTTTGTATGGAGTGCTCTTGCAGTCTTTTGGTGATAAAATCAGTTTTCAAATGTATCAAGACAGCACCGGTGTTCGCTATCAAAAGGCAGTGGTAACCGGTGGTATGGAAACAATAGTGCTCGTCGACGGAATTCCGGTTTTGGATGATGCCTACCAGTTTTTGCCTAATCTACCGCCCAGCGAGGTGAAAAGCGTCGAAATTCTTGATGGAATCACTAAAAATTTTATGCCGCTCTACCGAAGGGTTTATCCGTTTAAAGATACGCAGTCGACTCCAATTCAGGGTTGCATTTTGGCCATATATACGTATAGTGGCAACGGGCTATATACCGCCACGAAGTCGAAGGGAATTTTGAAAACCTCAATTCCTGTATTTGCACCAACTAAAGAATTCTACATTCCAAAATATCAGCCTGAAAAGTCTGCCTTAGGTCCCGGAGATAACAGTGTAAGTCTTTATTGGAATCCTGACCTGAAGCTAAAAGACAAAGAGGTGATTAGTTTAAATATTCAAAATAATGAAATCCCAGGAACCAAAACCGTTCGTATCGAGGTCATTGCTACGAACGGAAGAATAGGCTATAAGAATATTGATTATGAGGTAAAAGATTAAGGCAAATCTTCACCTTTAGAAGCGATATAGATTTTATACCATTGCTCCAGACTTAATTCGATTTTAAGGGCGTCAACAGCACTTTTAATTCGCTTGATGTGTTGTGATCCCACAATTGGCATAATCCCGGTAGGATGCTTTAAAAGCCACGCATACATCACCTGATCAATATCTGTATTCAATGCTGCTGCAATAGTTTTTAAGACAGCAGCTAAGCGCTGTTCTTTTTCTGTTTTTGGATTGAAAATTGCACCGCCGGCAAGTGGCGACCACGCCATCGGTTTAATCTTATGTTTTAAGAAATATTCGGTATTCTCATTCTCAAAATGCGCTAAACAACTCACAGAGATCTCAACCTGATTGGTCGCTAAGGGCATATCAAGATAACTTTGCAGGGTATCAAATTGCGCCGGACTAAAGTTTGATACACCAAAGTTGAGCACTTTACCGCTACTTTTAAGTTGATCAAAAGCCTTAGCAACTTCTTCAGGATTGAAAAAAGGCGCAGGGCGGTGCAGCAATAAAAGGTCAAGACGATCTGTGCCTAAGTTTTTAAGTGAAGTTTCAGCTTGTTTTATAATGTATTCGGTGCTGTAATCATAGATTTTAATGTCAAGCTCCGGATTGTAATCGGTAGCCATTTTGATGCCGCACTTGCTTATCAATTCCATCTTTTCGCGCAGCTCAGGTTTCAGTGCCAATGCACGGCCAAAATAAGCTTCACAGGTGTGATTTCCGTAGATATCTGCGTGATCAAAAGAGGTGATTCCCAATTCCAGAACTTGCTCAATGAGCTTTAAAAGTTGGTCGTCGCTCAAATTCCAATCGCGTAAACGCCAGTATCCGTGAACGATGCGTGATAAGCTTAAGTTGTCATTAAGTGCAATTCTATTTTCCATAATTATTGAATCAATTTTAGGGTTTCAAAAAGTCCGGCATCCAAGTTTATGTGTCCCTCATAATCTTCAGGAATCGCAACAGAACCAAGAATCGTGTTGGTTGCTTTGGCATCAACGTGTTCAAAAGCGAGTGCAAAGCCCATTAATTTTCCGGGTTTTAAAGATACAGCTTCATTGGGTTTGTTGGGCTGATATGTCGAATCAAAATTGGTTATTCTCAATTCCCAATATGCGGTAGTCCCATAATTTTTTAAAATGGAATAAACAGCGTGATGAGCAGTTCTCGGTTTTTTATTCTGATCTAGAAATACTGAAATGTTCGTTGGCGAAATTTGATATGCAAAAGCATTATAAGAATCTTCGTAGCTTCCGCCGCTGTTGTCTTCATCAACATAAACACTCAGGTGATCTTCGCTATTGAAGTTCTCCATTGGATTGCCAAAATTAGACTGAATTGTAATGTTTTCTAACCGAAGCAACACATATAGCGCATCAGGCGTCCACGTGAGTTTATATTGAATTGATGAATTTTCCGAAGCTTTTCCGCTCCAA
The DNA here is from genome assembly GCF_000152985.1 of Leeuwenhoekiella blandensis MED217. Classification (GTDB taxonomy): domain Bacteria; phylum Bacteroidota; class Bacteroidia; order Flavobacteriales; family Flavobacteriaceae; genus Leeuwenhoekiella; species Leeuwenhoekiella blandensis. Next base: position 1,805,032 of record NZ_CH672395.1, read on the forward strand.
ATATGATCCATTTGTTTCCATTCTAGAGATTGCCATGCGGGATCGTGAGCTTTACCGTCGACCTTAGGAGCGATGATCGCTTTTTGAACCGGAGTAAAAGCAGTTGCTGACTTTTGAAATAATGGCGGCGGGCCGTCATTTTTGCCACACGCTATAAAAATCAGAAAGAAACAGCAGGAAAGAATTCTCATAGTCTAGACCGGTACAAACTCAAAATTCCAAAGATAGGCCCCAGACTTAAAATCAAAAAGAGATAATCGATCTCAAAATGAATAACCCAATGCTTGAGTAGTTGAATGCTAATTACGGTAATCGCAAATCCTATGCAATTAACGAGCGTCAGTGCGGTCCCGCGGTATTCGGGTGGTGCGTTACGCGCGACCAATGTTGAAAATTGCGGACTATCAGCAACCACGGCAGCGCCCCATAGTAAAAGAAAGAAACTAAAAATCGCCGGTGGAAATTCAAAACTAAAAACAGAAACCAAACAGCAAATTCCTGAGATCAGGAGCGCGTAAAAGGCTACCTTTTTACTGCTTATTTTTTGAGTCAAAACGCCACCATAGGCACAGGAAATTGCACCGATCGCAATGGCAAAAAAGGACCAAAGCGAAGTGTTGAGATAGACTTGATGTTCTGCTTGATAATAGTTTATAAAAACAGGTAGAAATCCCCAAAAAGCGTATAACTCCCACATATGTCCCCAATATCCAAAAGCCGCCCTTCTGAATTTTTTAGTCTGAAAAATAAAGGGAATGGCGTTTATCGAAAGTTTTTGCTGTGCTTTTCGATACGGACCATCAGCAACCAAAAAGCCGATTAATAGTCCGCCAACAGCAGCTAAGCCCGAAGTGACCAATGTGATAATCTTATAATCTACCGAAACTTCAAAACTGTTCAAAAAGTGGGGGAGTGCTGTACCTAGGACCAAGGCGCCAACCAAAAGTCCCAGAACTTTGCCTAAGCCTTTTTCAAAATAGTCTGCTGCGATTTTCATTCCAACGGGGTAAATTCCGGCCAGGAAAAAGCCGGTGCTTAATCGCGAAACCAATAAAGTGCCGCTTTCTGCCTGAGGTAAGAGTAACGCCAGATTGGTAATCGCTCCCAAAATCGCACTTACCGCAAAAACTTTAGAAGGCGAGAAGCGATCGGCAATTGCGAGTATTGCAAAAACAAGTGTTCCTAAGATGAATCCAAGCTGTACTGCGGCAAGTAAATCTCCCAGAAGATCAGGATTACCCAACCGGGTAACAGGAAGTTGCGGAACCACAATATTACCGACAAACCACAGCGATGTTCCCAGAAATTGAGCGAGAACAATGAGAATAATAATTTGGGTTTGCTTAGGCACCTATTGAATTTAGTTTTCTACAGGTTCTGCCGCTACTGCGAGGTATTTTCCGTCAGGACTCACAGTCATTCTGGTGATATTTTTAAGACCATAGCTGTTTAAACTCGTGGCAAACGTCCAGGCCGGTTCTCCAAATAGATCATAGACAAAAAGACTATCGCCGCTACCTACGAGAATTCGGTTTTCATCGAGCCACGTATAATCTTGGCGACCTATGGGCATCTCACATACAAAATAGCTTGTAGGTTCGTCACCCGAAAAATCTAGCGTATACAGGTCCATATTTTGGGTTTCATTTTCTACCGTATAACTCATCGAGTTGCTATTGGGGACTTTTTGTAACGACCTACCGGAATTTGTAATGATGTTCTCAGAAGTTCCTTTTTCTGAATTTATAAGGAAGAGATCCATTTGATTTGGCTGTAAAACCGAAGCAATAAACGTGTGCTCATCGTAAAATGAAAAATAACCAACCTGACTGCTGTCTAAGAGTTTTTTGAAGGCTTTGGTTTGAAAATCATATTGCGCCAAGCGCTGACGGCCTTCAGGATCTTGACGTACCGCAACGATCGTTTCAGTATTAGGAATGCGTTGCGGAGAGAAAAAACCGCTATTCGGTTCGTTTGTGAAAATCGAAGTTTTAGACTTATTTATATTATAAATGCCAATTGCAGTGAGACTATCCTGAGTGCGGCTGTAGAGTAACGTGTGCTCATTATAAAATGAAGGCTGATTGTCATAACCTGCATTTTGAGAAATGTTTTTACCACTTACAATTTCAATAGTGGTAGGAGTTGTTTTGATCTCAAAAAGAAAAATCTCCGTGTCTTCTTGTGCTTGAAGTGAAAGGCTCATTACAAACGCAAGCAGTATAAATCCTATTTTTTGCATAAACTAAGTTGAAGTTTTAAAGATACAATGTTTCTTACATCACAACCAAAGTAATCAAGATTTGAGCCATTCTTTGTCATTTCGACCGATAGGGAGAAATCACACAAGAAGCTCAAAGTATTTCATTTAGAATTTCCCAAGCAGGATGTGATCTCTCCTGCCGTCGGGATTACGATGCTAAAAAACTTCATTATTTAATGTTTTCCAACATGGGTTGAAACTTGAAATCAAGTCATTTTTCTTTTCACGACGCCATTTTTTTAATTCTTTTTCTCGTGCTATAGCAGTATCAGGATTATCGTAGACTTCATAATAAACTAAATAGATGCAATTGTATTTGCCGGCAAAAGACTTTTTAGCATTTATGCTATCAAAATGATGCTGATCTAATCTTCTCTGAATATTGTTAGTTATACCTATGTAAATTGTGGTTCTATATTCATTAGTAAGTATGTAAACTAGATAATTCACCCAAATTCTTTTTGAAAGTAATTGAAATTAGTAAAAAAGAAGAAGCTATCAACTTATATTTAGATGTGACCACTTTAGTCATTTCGACTGATAGGGAGAAATCACAAAAGAAGCTAAAGGAACTTCAATTTGAATTTACTAAGCAGGATGTGATCTCTCCTTCCGTCGAGATGACTGAATAGTAAAAAACAAACCCCAAAGCAAAGCTTTGGGGATGAATTCAAATCAAAATGTAACTATTAGGGCAAAATTTTAAAACGGATAGGTGTTTTCTTCCGTTACTTTTTCAGCGATGGTATTACGTAAAGCAACCACATTAGGCTGATTTTGATATTTTGTGAAACGCTTAAGACCCATAAGCATCATACGCTGCTCATCACCTTCTGCAAAAGACACAATACCTTCTTTTGCTTTTTGGTTAATAATATCTACAGCGTGATACAGGTACAATTGCGCCATTGCGATTTGCTCTTTCTGAGTGTCTTCGCCAAAGCGTTTTACATTTTTTTCGGTACGTAAAATGGCACTTTCTGCCATATAGATCTCAATCAAAATATCTGAAGCGGCCATCAACAATTGCTGATGTTCTTCTAATTCTGGTCCGTATTTCTGAATGGCACTACCAGCTACCATCAAGAATACTTTTTTCAGTTTAGCGATCATCGCTTTTTCTTCAGAAAGTACTTCAGAATAATCTGGTGTATCAAAAGAAGGGATTCCGGTTAATTCATCTGCAACTGCCATCGCGGGATTCAATAAATCCACGTGACCTTTCATCGCTTTTTTAACCAGCATTCCTACCGCAAGCATTCGGTTGATCTCGTTGGTACCTTCGTAAATACGCGAAATACGGGCATCTCTCCAGGCAGCTTCCATCGGCGCGTCGGCACTGAAGCCCATTCCACCATAGATCTGAATACCTTCATCGGCACAATTTTGCATATCTTCTGAAGCGGCAACTTTAAGAATAGAACACTCGATCGCATACTCTTCGACACCTTTCAATTCGGCTTCCTGATGGCTGTTACCATCGGCCATTCTGATTGCGATTCGGTCCTCAATATTTTTAGCCGCACGGTACGAAGCACTTTCGCACACGTAAGCATTTGTAGCCATTTCAGCTAATTTGTACTTAATTGCACCAAATTGGGCAATCGGTGTTTTAAACTGAACACGCTCGTTTGCATATTTCACGCCCATATCGATGATACGACGTTGTGCGTCAAGACAGGCAGCAGCAAGTTTAATACGGCCTACGTTAAGCGCATTCATTGCGATCTTAAAACCTTCGCCACGACCGGCAAGCATATTTTCTACAGGAACGACGGTATCATTGAAAAATACCTGACGGGTAGAAGAGGAGTGAATACCTAATTTTTTTTCTTCTTCACCCAGTGAAATTCCATTTGAAGAGTCATTTTCTACAATGAAACCGGTGATGTTTTTATCATCTTCAATGCGGGCGAAAACTATAAACAGATTACAGAAACCGGCATTAGAGATCCACATCTTCTGACCGTTGATCTTATAGCTTTTCCCGTCTGCTGAAAGTTCTGCTTTGGTTTTACCACTGTTGGCGTCAGAACCTGCTCCCGGCTCGGTTAAGCAATAGGCGCCAAACCACTCTCCGGTAGCCAATTTAGGAACGTATTTTTTCTTTTGCTCTTCGGTACCATAAAGGGTGATTGGCATTGTACCAATACCGGTGTGCGCACCAAAGGCCGTCGCGATAGAACCCGTAGCTCCGGAAATATAGTCGCAAACAAGCATTGTTGAAACAAAGCCCATTCCCAGACCATCGTATTCATCAGGAACAGCGATACCAAGAAGACCGAGTTCACCCGCTTTACGCATCACTTCTTCGGTAAGCGCATAGTCTTTATGTTCAAAACGTTCTTTGTTAGGAACGATCTCACGGTCAACAAATTCTTTAACCGTTTCCTTCATCATTTTTTGCTCCTCATTAAAATCTTCGGGAGTAAAAACATCTTCACAAGCGGTTTCTTTCACTAAGAATTGCCCGCCACGTAGAATTTCTTTTTTATCTGCTGTTTCTGCCATTTTTTAAGATATAAGTATTGAGATTTTAGATTTTAGAAACCTTAGTCTCAAGTGTGTTTTTAAATTTTATTTAGATGTCTGATATCTCTGGTCTAGAGTCTCAAGTCTAATTGAGGAACTCATAAATCCCGGCTGCACCTTGACCGGTACCAACGCACATCGTCACAACGCCGTATTTATTTTTCATTTCGCGTTTGCGCATTTCATCAAAAAGCTGAACGGAAAGTTTAGCTCCCGTACAACCTAGCGGGTGACCTAAAGCGATTGCACCACCGTTGACGTTTACGATATCCGGATTGAGACCTAACTCTCTGATCACTGCTAAAGATTGCGACGCGAATGCTTCATTCAATTCGATTAGGTCGATATCTTTCTGCTGTAATCCGGCTTGTTTTAATGCCTTTGGAATGGCTTTAACCGGACCAATTCCCATAATGCGTGGTTCCACACCAACGGCAGCGAAATTCACCAGGCGAGCTATAGGCTCTAATTTTAATTCTTTAACCATTTCTTCGCTCATCACTAGTACGAATGCTGCACCGTCACTCATTTGTGAAGAGTTACCTGCGGTTACGCTTCCGCCTTCGGCGAAAACAGGACGTAGTTTCGCCAGAATTTCAAGCTTGGTATCTGCACGAGGACCTTCGTCTTTGCTAACCGTATAGGTTTTAGTTTCTTTCTTTCCGGCACCATTTACAAAAGTGTGTTCAACATCAATCGGAACGATTTGCTCTTTAAAACGATCTTCTTCCTGCGCTTTTAAGGCTTTCTGATGCGAGTTGTATGCAAACTCATCCTGATCTTCACGAGAAACATTAAATTGATTGGCAACCGCTTCTGCAGTAAGACCCATTCCCCAGTAATAATCTTCATTTCCGGCTTTTGCCACTTTATAATCAGGAACCGGTTTGTAACCACCCATCGGGATGTAACTCATACTTTCGGCACCCCCGGCGATAATACAATCAGCCATTCCTGCCTGAATTTTAGCCGAAGCCATAGCGATGGTTTCTATTCCTGAAGCGCAATAACGGTTCACCGTCACTCCCGGTACGTCTTCGATCTTTAATCCCATCAACGAGATCAATCGCCCTACGTTAAGGCCTTGCTCAGCTTCCGGCATCGCGTTACCTACCATCACGTCATCAATGCGCTTCTTGTCAAAATCAGGAAGCTCGTTCATCATGTAATCGATGGTTTCTGCGGCGAGTTCGTCTGGTCTCTTAAATCGGAACAAACCTCGCGGTGCTTTCCCTACGGCTGTTCTGTATGCTTTTACGATATATGCTGTTTTCATTTATTAGATTTTAGATTCTAGACTTGAGATATGAGATAATCTTTAGTCTATTTTGAAAATTTCTTTATTAGCGTATAATTCATCTTTTGAACCTCTTCCAATTCTTTTAAGATATTTGAAAGTTGTTCATCTTCAGATATAAGACCTAAGCGTTGTGCCAAAATAAGCTGTGTATACAGTTCATTAGAAGAGCCACTCGCAATTCCTAGGAAATTTTTAAACTCTCCATCTGTATTTCTTCCAGCTCCCTCGGCAATATTAGAAGGAATACTTACGGCACTTCTTCTAATTTGACTTGTCAAACCAAATTTTTCTTCCTTTGGAAATTCAGCCGAAATTAAATAGGTACTTTCTGCGATATCCATCGCTTTCTGCCAAATCTTAAGTTCTTGAAAATTATGCATAGGATTTATTTTAGTCTATGGTCTTGTATCTAAAGTCTCTAGTCTAATTTCTCAAAGGTTTCCCTTTCTTGATCATATGCTCCAGACGCTCTAGAGTCTTACGCTCCCCGCAAAGGCTTAAGAAAGCTTCGCGTTCAAGATCTAGCAAGTAACGCTCACTTACATAAGAAGCTTCAGATAAATCACCACCAGCCATTACATAAGCCAGTTTATTAGCGATCTTTTGATCGTGATCACTGATGTATTTCCCTGCGTTCATTTGATCGGTTCCTACTAAGAAAGCACCCAAAGCCTGTTTACCTAAGACTTTAATGTCGGTACGTTCAATAGGTTTGGTGTAGCCTTGATCTGCCATAAACTTCGCTACTTCTTTTGCCGCAGCGATCTGACGATCTTTATTGACCACAACAATGTCTTTGCCCGGTTTTAAAATCCCTAAGTCGTAAGCTTCATAAGCTGAAGTCGAAACTTTTGCCATACCAATCGTTAGGAAATATTCGCGTAGTCGGTTTAACTCGACATCATCTTTATGATAGGTTTCAGAAGCTCTTAAAGTCATTTCTTTAGAACCACCACCGCCGGGAATTACCCCAACACCAAATTCTACCAGACCGATATAACTCTCAGCAGCAGCCACAACGCGGTCTGCGTGCAAAGTCATCTCGCAACCACCACCTAAGGTCATCGCTTGTGGAGCAACAACGGTAGGAATAGAAGAGTAGCGCAAGCGCATACAGGTATCCTGAAAGTATTTAACGGCAGCGTTAAGCTCATCATATTCCTGCTCAACGGCCATCATAAAGATCATCCCGATATTTGCACCCACAGAGAAATTCTTCCCTTGATTCGCAACAACGAGTCCGGCGAAATCTTTTTCAGCTAAATCAATAGCTCGATTTAAACCGCTCAAAACGTCGCCACCAATAGAATTCATTTTAGATCGGAATTCTACATTTAGGATTCCATCGCCGAGGTCTTCAACAACAACGCCGCTGTTTTTAAATACTTCTTTAGATTCACGGATGTTGTCGAGAATAATAAAGCCATCCTGACCTGGTTTTTTCACATATTCTTTCTTCGGAATATCGTAGTAGAAGGTATTTCCTTCTTTTACAGTGTAGAAGGAATCTTTACCGGAAGAAAGCATCGCGGCAACCCAATCGGCTACTTCATAACCTTCGGCTTTCATCAATTCAATACCTTTCTCAACTCCTACAGCATCCCAAATTTGAAACGGACCGTGCTCCCAGCCGTAACCGGCACGCATAGCGTCATCAATCTTGTATAGTTCATCGGTGATCTCAGGAATACGATTTTGCACGTAAGCGAATAAGCCTGCGAAATTTTTACGGAAGAATTCTCCAGCTTTATCTTTTCCTTTAACTAGAACCGGAAAGCGGTCAGCCACATTATCAATAGACTTCGTCATCTCAAGCGTACTGAAAGAAGCGCGCTTGTTGGCTCTATATTCCATAGAATTCAGGTCTAGCGTTAATATCTCGCTAGAGCCATCCTCCTTTTTAATTTTCTTATAAAATCCTTGTCCGGTTTTGCTTCCTAACCATTTATTCTCGTGCATCGTGTTGATGTAGTTAGGTAGCGAAAACAACTCAGCACGCTCATCGTTTTCTACATTCTCACGAATACCATTCGCCACGTGAACTAAGGTGTCAAGTCCCACAACATCAACGGTACGGAAGGTTGCCGATTTTGGACGCCCAATTACCGGTCCCGTTAATTTATCAACTTCTTCAACGGTCATCCCGAGTTCTTCCACAGTGTGGAAAAGACTCATAATACTATAGGTACCTACACGGTTGCCGATAAATGCCGGAGTATCTTTAGCTACAACTGAAGTTTTTCCGAGGAATTTTTCGCCGTAGGCATTCAAGAATGCTAAAACTTCTTTGTCTGTATTAGGTCCCGGAATGATCTCAAAAAGATCTAAGTAACGCGCGGGATTGAAGAAATGCGTTCCACAGAAATGTTTCTGGAAGTCATCGCTTCGGCCTTCACTCATAAACTTGATAGGAATTCCCGAAGTATTTGAAGTGATCAGCGTGCCCGGAGTACGGTGTTTATCAAGTTTTTCAAAAACCTGCTTTTTAATATCTAAACGCTCGATCACCACCTCGATGATCCAGTCGTAGTCTTTTACCTTAGCGATATCATCTTCCATATTTCCGGTAGTGATGCGCTTTGCAAAATCTTTATGGTAAATAGGAGAGGGCTTAGATTTTAACGCATTTTGCAGGTGGTCATTTACCAGCCTGTTGCGTACCGTTTTGTCATCAAGCGTTAAACCTTTTGCTTTCTCTTTGTCGTTAAGTTCGCGAGGAACAATATCGAGTAACAGTACTTCAACTCCTATGTTTGCAAAATGGCAAGCGATACCGCTTCCCATAATACCAGAGCCAATTACTGCAACTTTATTTATACGTCTTTTACTCATTGTTTTATAGTAGTTTCAGAAGTGTTATAAATCTTTTTATTCTGTATTAGATCATTGATCACGTGAATCACTTCAAAAAAGTGATCTACTTTTTCTGCATCAATGTTAGCGCGTACCGCTTCGTTAAATTTTAATACACGGTCTTTACTGAAGTCTCTATTTTCCTTTCCAAATTCGGTCAGGAAAATCAACACGCCGCGTCCGTCAGCTGGATTGGGTTTACGTTCAATAAGTCCGCGTTCTTCCATCGATTTTAAGGTTCTTGAAAGACTTGTAGCTTCCATTCCCATTCGAGGCCCCAAAGCTGTAGAAGGTGTTCCTTCTTCGGGGTCTATGCTCAATAAAGCAAATCCTGTAGCCATCGTACTGTCTAATTTTGCAGCTTGCTCATTATACATTTTAATGATGGCTTGCCAAGTAGCTCTAAGAGCGTGATCTATTGTAATATCTTTTTTACTCATACGTTTGCGTAAATTTAAAAAATATTACTATGCACGCATAATAAATTAAGGAAAATTTATAAGATTATTATCTCAGCTGTAAGAAGATGAACATATTCATAAAAAAACTCCTTATTTCTAAGGAGTTTGATAGATTATTTATGTTCGTAAATTTTATTGTAAAGATCAAGATACTTTTCTTTTACGATACGTCGCTTAAGTTTCATAGTAGGAGTGAGGTGGCCGGCTTCTATGCTCCATTCGTCTGGAGTGAGCTCAAATTTCTTAACACGCTCCCATTTACCAAACTTCTCATTATGGATGTCAACATCCTCTTGAATACGTTTTTTAACCTCCTCGTTAGAAGCTATTTCTTTAGGCGTGTTACCTACATTAATATTTTTGAGTTTTGCCCATTCAGTCACAAATTCAAAATTAGGCTGAATTAAAGCTGCCGGCATTTTTTCGCCTTCACCTACCACCATTATATGTTCGATAAAACGGGATTGCTTCATCATATTTTCGATGATCTGAGGGGCTACATATTTACCGCCACTGGTCTTGAACATTTCCTTTTTACGGTCGGTGATTTTCAGGAAGCCTTCGCTGTCGATCTCACCGATATCTCCCGTGTGGAAATACCCATTCTCCAAAACTTCGTCGGTTTTTTCTTGGTCTTTATAATAACCGATCATCACCTGAGGACCTTTAATAAGAATCTCACCATCTTCAGCGATTTTGACTTCAGTCTCCGGAATCGGCCTTCCCACGGTTCCTATTTTGAATCCGTGATCACGCATATCGTTTACTGAAATTACCGGTGAAGTTTCCGTAAGACCGTAACCTTCCATCACCCCAATATTTGCAGCATTGAATACACGTGCGAGACGCGGCTGCAAAGCAGCACTACCCGAAGCGATCACTTTTAGATTTCCGCCTAAAGCTTCTTGCCATTTACTGAAAATCAGTTTGCGGGCAATTCCCAGTTTTTTCTCATACCACCAGCCATTTTGACCATAAGGTTCATATTCTAATCCGGTTTCTACAGCCCAGAAAAAGAGTTTCTTTTTAATCCCGGTTAAGTCTGCACCTTTTGCAATGATCTTATCATATACTTTTTCCAATAAACGTGGAACAGCGGTCATTACTTCTGGCTGAACCTCCTTTAAGTTTTCACTTATGGTATCTAAGCTTTCAGCGAAATAAATAGAAACTCCGGTATACTGATAGAGATACATCAACATACGCTCATAGATATGACACACCGGCAAGAAACTCAACGCTTTACTCTGTCCTAGAATAATAGGAAAACGCGATGCACTATTAACTGCGTTAGACACCACATTTTTGTGGCTCAACATTACGCCTTTAGGTCTTCCGGTGGTTCCTGATGTATAAATTAAGGTTGCAAGATCGTCTTCTTTAACCGCGTCTTTTAATTTTTCAACTTCAGATTGAAGAGTTTTGTCTTCTTCTTTTACCTCTTCCCAGCTCTTACATCCGTTGATAGCATCAAAACTGTACACCTCTTTAAGTGTGGGCACATTTGCCTTTATTGCATTGACCTTGGTAAGTACTTCTTCGTCAGAAACAAAGCAATAAATAGACTCACTATGGTTAAGTACATACTCATATTCTTCTTCCGAAATCGTTGGATAGATAGGAACATTTTGAGCACCTAATTGCAGGATACCGATATCCATGATGTTCCATTCTGTACGATTAGTCGAAGAGATCACGGCGATTTTATCATTAGGTTTGACGCCTAATTTTAATAAGCCTCGACTTATAGCATTGGCTTGATCGAGGTAGGATTGTGTAGTAGTTGCTACCCATTTACCATCATATTTAGTGACCAGCGCTTCCTTCAAATTATACTGCTCAAGCTGGTGATAGGGGAAGTCAAAAAGACGTTTAATTTCCATAGTTATGAAATAGGTTTTCTTACAAGTGTGATTTTAGGTAATGAGGTCTTTACAAAAATACGATACAAGTTCTTGATTCTGCTCTTTAAGTAGCCCTCTGAGGTATTTGATTACTGCAAAATAGCGAATTTGTAGACTTTTTTCTACGATTTTAGAAAAATTTACAACGTTGTATTAATGATATTTAAAATTTACTCATTTCTTAAATGTGAAGAATTCTTGCGTTTCATTGATACATTTCGACTTTAATATTAAGAAATAATATTTTTAAATGTTAAAATTTGTTAATGCTTTAAGTTGAGATAATTGATATTTTTTTAAAAAAGTAATACGTTCTTATCCAGCGTGAATAAATAGTCCATGGCTGATCGTGTTTTTTTATACGAAGGGTTTTTTGAGTACTAAATCATACGACTATTCTACTTAGTAACTAGGGTAATGGTTTGCATAATTTTAACGAAAAAATTAATATTGCTTTAAATAAAAAACCTAAATCAATGAATGAACAAAAATTACTCACTGTATTCTTGGTACTGTTGCTTGGGGTACAATTTAGTTTTGCACAGCAAAAAACTGTGCAAGGAACGGTTGTAACAGCCGACGATGGTCTACCGCTACCAGGAGCATCTGTAGTTGTTGCAGGAACGTCAAGAGGTACTCAAACTGATTTTGACGGTAAATTTTCTATTTCAGTTAGCTCAGATGAAACTTTAACGGTTTCATACGTGGGTTTTAAAACCATTAGTAGAGTCATAGGCGATGCATCGCAAATAACTTTTTCTTTAGAGGCTGATTCAGAATCTTTGGATGAGGTTATTGTGACCGCCTACGGAACCAGTACTAAGGAAGCTTTTACAGGTTCAGCTAACGTGGTTGGACAGGCAGAATTGCAACAAAGAAATGTAACCTCGCCAATTGCCGCTATAGAAGGTAATGCTACAGGTGTTCAATTTACTTCAGCAGCTGGCCCAGGTGCCTCACCTAATATCGTAATTCGAGGTGTGGGAACCTTAAACGGAGATACAGATCCACTATATATTGTTGATGGAATACAATATGAAGGGGCGTTAAACACAATAAATCAAGAAGATATAGAGTCTTTAACCATTTTAAAAGATGCAGCATCTACTTCGCTTTATGGGTCGCGAGCTGCTAATGGTGTTGTGATTATTACAACAAAAAGAGGTAAAAAAGGTGGGCTTAGAGTATCAGCTTCAGCACAATCAGGATTTGTAACAAATAGTATTGGTCAGTATGACCAGATTTCACCAGGTCAGTACTATGAAAGTATGTGGGAAGCATTTAAAAATTCAAGTGCAGGTGGTGGAGATCCTCAGTTTGCTAGTGATAACATATACAATCAATTAGGATACAATCCATTTAATGTTCCTAATGATCAAATAGTAGATACAAATGGACAATTAAATCCTAATGCACAAGTAATCTATAAAAGTTTAGATTGGTTTGAAGAGTTGCAGCAGACAGGTTATAGAACAAATTATAATGTAAATGTTTCAGGAGGAGCTGATGATCACACCGTTTTCTTCTCAGCATCATATTTGGATGAAGAAAGTTATGTCGTTACATCAGGCTTTGATCGTTTAACAGCAAGGTTAAATGCTGATTTTGATGTGAGTGATAATATAAAAATTGGTGGTAGTGCAAATATCACATTATCAGAAGCTCGTGGCCCAAGTTCGGCGGGAAGCGGAAGCATTGTAAACCCATTCAGTTTTGCCAGAGGTATAGGATCTATATATCCTGTATATGTAAATGATTTGAATGGTGATATCGTTTTGGATGACTTTGGAAACCCAGTTTTTGACAATGGTGAAGGTTATGCAGATTTCAATATAGGATCAAGACCAGTAAATCAAGGGCGACATGCTTTACAAGAATTATTACTGAATAATGAAAGTGATAGAGACAACACTTATGGTTTTAGATTTTATGGAGAGTGGGAGATCTTTGATGGATTAAGCTTTAAACTTAACTATGGGCGTGATATAAACGAATTGTTTGAAAGAGAATATGAAAATGCAATTATCGGTGACGCGCAACCTGACGGAAGGTTAAGCGAAGATCGAGCTCGAAGAGAAATAGAAAACTTCAATCAAATTTTGACTTATCAAAAGAGTTTTGGTGACCATAATGTAGATATCACAGCAGGACACGAAAGCTATGATAGATCAATTTCAGACCTTAATGGTTTAGCGACTGTTCAAGCTGCTAATGGTATTTATGAATTTGCTAATTTCTCAAATATTGTTGATTTAGGCGGAGCGACCTTTGATAAGGGAATTGAAGGTTATTTTTTAAGAACGAATTATAACTTCAAGAATAAATATTATTTAAGCGCTTCGGCAAGACGAGATGGTTCATCTGTTTTCCAAACCGATAGTCGATGGGGTACATTTTACTCTGTAGGTGGGTCTTGGCGTATAGATCAAGAAAACTTTATGCAAGATGTTTCCTTCATAAATAAATTAAAGGTTAGAGCTTCTTACGGGGAGGTAGGTAACGATGATTTATTTGATAGTTATTTATCGCAAGCGCGATTCTCTATTACATCTAATGCAGGTGCTCCAGCACTTTTATTTACAGATATTGGGAATACTGCACTTCAGTGGGAAACTATTGAAAATTTTGATGTTGCTCTAGAGTTTGGTTTGTTTAATAATTTTATAGATGGTTCGATAGAATACTACAAGAAAAACTCAAGTGATCTATTATATAATCTTCCTATAGCACCAAGTAATGGTTTAAATCAAGTTCCTGTTAATTTAGGAGATATGTATAACTCTGGGTTTGAATTCGCATTAACAGGCCATTTAGTTAATAGCAATGACTTTAGATGGGACTTAACCTTACAAGCTTCTACATTTAAAAATGAAATTACCAGTTTACCAGATCCTTTTATCAATGGAAGTAAAAGATGGGCAGAAGGTCGTTCTAGATTTGATTTCTTCTTATTAAGAACAGCGGGAGTTGATCCAGAAACTGGAGACCAATTATTCTTATTGTATGAGCAAAATGAAGATGGAGAAAGTGTACCTGTAATTGATGAAGCGACAGGAGAAATTGCAACCACAAATGATTGGGAAGAAACAGAGAGAGCTTACACAGGGGACTCTTCGATTCCAGACTTACTAGGATCTATTTCTAATAGCTTAAGTTACAAAGGTTTTAATCTTAATTTTTTAGTAACTTATGGAATAGGTGGTAAAGTATTGGATAATGGTTATTCTTCAATGATGCATAGTGGTACCTATGGTAGATCATTGCATCCAGATATTCTCAATGCTTGGAGAGAACCTGGAGATATAACCAGTGTACCAAGACTTGAAAATGGAAATGTAGATCTTGTACGTACACAGTCAGAAAGGTTCCTTACTGATGCTTCTTTCTGGGCTCTTAGAAATGTAAGTTTTAGCTATAATTTCGGAGACAATGTAATTAACACGCTAGGCTTAGATGCGTTAAGAGTTTCAATCACAGGAGAAAATTTATACTTAAAAAGTAAAAGAAAAGGTTTAGACCCTCAATACAACTTAGCAGGAACACCATCAGCAAATGATTTCTCACCTTCAAGAATTGTATCGCTTGGGTTAAATCTATCGTTTTAATAAAAATTCATTATGAAAAGCAATTTGAAATATATACTAGTGGTATTATTTGCAATACCAATTCTATCTTGTCAAGAAGACTTTTTAGAAAGAACTCCAACAGATGCAATTTCTTCTGCCGATGCTTTAGCGAGTGCAGAAAATATGCAGCTTGTTTTGAACGGAATACACCGTGGACTATATTCACAATCTCAAACAGTATTTCCTGGCGGTAATACAGCACGTGCCAATAATCATTATTGGGTGCCTATGGGAGATAACTTAACAGGTGATTTAATTCATTCAGCTAACGCAAATAATTTATCTTGGCGTTCAGTGATGCAGTGGAATGAGCATACACAAGAAACTTCACTAACATCTAGTTTATTATGGTATCATAGATATAATATAATACTACACGCTAACCTATTAATAAATGAAATAGAAAGCGGAAGTCTTACAGAAACAGCGAGACTGAGAAATATATTGGGGCAAGCTTATACTTATAGAGCTTATGCCTATCTATCATTAGTTCAGCATTACGCTAAAGGATATCTCATTGGTAATCCATCTACAGACCCAGGAGTACCGTTATTATTTTCTTCAGAATCACCTTTTACAAGTCAACCTAGATCGACTGTTCAGGAAATTTATGATCAAATTGAATCAGATTTAAATTCAGCAATAACCGCCTTTCAAGATAGTGAAGGTCCTGGTGTAGGAGGGGCAGCGGCAAAAGCACAGTTAAGTATCAATGCTGCATATGGGTTATTAGCAAGATGGGCATTATCAAAAGGAGATTGGCAAACTGCTGCTGACGCTGCTGTAGCTGCTCGCGAAGGTTTCCCTCTTCTTTCTGAAGATGAATGGAAATCAGGATTTAACACAAATAACCTTTCAGAGGTAATTTGGGGGAGTAATGTAATAGCTACAGAAACAACCTTTTTTAGATCATACTTTTATTTAGCAAGTAATACATTTAATGGTAGTCAAATAAGAAATAATCCTAAAATTGCAGATAGAAGACTTGTAGATGCTATTCCGGAGACCGATTACAGAAAGGATGTTTTTCTTCCCGATGCTCCTAACACTAACACTTCTGCGGCTAATGGTAATGGAGGTTTTTCAAACAATACCAATCCACTTTACCCTACAGAAGAGGAGTTTGATGCTGCCGTAGATAGTATAAAGGCTGTTTATGGTTTAGTTGCTGGTCACAACTTACATCCATATATGCAATTTAAACTTAAACAAGCTAATCCTGGTACAATAGACCCTGATGATGTGATTTATATGCGTTCTTCAGAAATGTATTTAATTGAAGCGGAAGCAGAGTTGATGATGGATAATCTGACCGATGCAAAAGAAGCTTTAAGACCACTTGCAGAAGCAAGAGATTCTTCTTGGGATTCTGACGATTATCCAAATGCTGAAAGCTTTTTTGATCATTTAAAATTTCAATGGAAATTAGAAATGTGGGGAGAAGGATTCGGATATACAAATCATATACGATGGGATGAAGGCGTTGATCACGCTGCGGATGGAGGATCTGGTGCTTCAGAGGTACTTTACCAGCAATCATACCAAATTGAAAGACCATCACTCAATGATGATTGGATTTTCAAAATACCTCAAGCAGAAATTGATGCAAATCCTAATTTAGGTTCTGGTGATCAAAACTAGATAAATTAAAATCTTTTATAAAAAGCCCGGTATTACCGGGCTTTTTTCATGCATTACTTTATTAATATTTACTTAATTCCCCGGCTCGTAAATTAAGCGTAAAAATGAACTGAAGCGTTCGGTCTCGCGGTTAATAGGAATGCCGGTTACAATGCCTATTAACATATTATCTGCAACGTCAAGCCGCAATTGCGGGCGAATAGTCATATCAAAATCACCCTGATTGAATTCCTTATTAAATTCGAGACCAATGAAATTACGGGTACCGGGAATCATATAATGCAGGTTGCTGTTGATCTGCCAACTGGTGTGAATGGCTCCGTCGCTAAAGTGATGGGCAATTGCGGGACCTGTGTAGATCAAACTGTGAAAATTAGATCCCAATCGTTTAGCCGCAATGAAAAACGGATTATAGATATTGCCGGTAAACAATTTTCCTGCACCATAGTTGCTAAAATTGGTAAGTTCAAATTCCTGAATGTACCCAAACGCCATACTCGTTTTGTGCTTCTCAGAAACCCAGAAAGTATATTGACCAGCGATCTTGATACTGTTTAATCGGTTTCCGGGTGCATCGCCATTATCTCCTACAGGATAATGCAGTGAGAAGGGTAATTCTACTTCCAAACCCAACCGATCTGCGGGCGCCCATTCATATTCTACAAGCGCAAGATATTCATCGTATTGATCGTTATCGGTAAGGCCTAGACCAATATTCCATTCTTTTTCTCCTTTGCGAGCGCCCAGATCTCGAATGAGGTCGATATAAAGCGGTTCAGCATGTAAGATTTTTAAGGGTTCTTTGCTTTCTTCAACTTCAGCAATATATAAGCTGTCTGTAATAGCTTTGGGCTCTGTTTCTTGAGCATAGGAAAAGTGGGTGAGCACTGCCAAAAGCAGCACTAATTGTAATGGTTTCATTTTAATTTGTTTAATGAGTGTATTGAATGTAAGGATGCACCTCAGCTATTGAGGTGTTCAATAATGCGGTATAAACAACTTAAAATTTGGGTGGGGGCGCGTCAACCTCCAAACATAAATTTCGGAAGTTTGCTAAGGCAAAAAGGGTATTCTGTTTTTTCTGAAGGCTGAAATCTTGCTGAAATGCAATTGAAGACTTGTCAACGATAAAGTGATCCAGATTGACTGAAGTTTTAGAAGAAGTATGTTCTTCAGTGTCGTTATCGTCATACTCAGGAATGACATCTCCAAGATCTAAAACCTGCTCTACAACCAACTCAATTACACTCTCCTGATCGTTAATATTGAGGTTTTCTGGTTGATTAGGAAACAGGTCTGGACTGTCTACACAGATATTGAGCATATAGAGCGCAATAAGCCCCCAAAATATGCGAATACCAGTATGTTTACGGCGCAGACCTGTCATTTAATTAGTTGGGTTTACTGCTTCTCAATCCACTTGCGGGCATTTTCAAAAGCTTCGATCCACGGACTTACTTCATCTTTGCGACCTTTTGGATAGTTTGCCCAGTTCCATTGAAAAATAGAGCGCTCAATGTGCGGCATTGTTACCAAATGACGTCCGGTTTTATCGGTCATCATTGCAGTGTTGTAGCTACTTCCGTTAGGATTTGCAGGGTACGTATCATAGCCATACTTAGCAACAATATTGTATTCTTTTTCGCTAAGCGGAAGTTCAAATTTTCCTTCTCCGTGAGAGATCCAAACACCAAGAGTAGCACCTTCTAAAGTAGAAAGCATCACCGAATCGTTCTTCTCAATCTTCACGCTGGTAAAGCCACATTCGTGCTTGTGCGAATCGTTATGTAACATTTTTGGCTTTTCATCGTGTTCCGGGTTGATTAAGTCTAATTCAACAAAAAGTTGACAACCGTTACAGATTCCTACCGAAAGCGTATCAGGACGTGCGAAGAAATCTTTCAATGCCTTATTGGCTTTCTCGTTGTATAAGAATGCTCCGGCCCAACCTTTTGCAGAACCTAAAACATCTGAGTTAGAGAAACCACCCACAGCTCCAATAAACTGAATATCTTCAAGCGTTTCACGACCGGTAATCAAATCGGTCATATGCACATCTTTTACATCAAAACCTGCGAGGTACATCGCATTGGCCATTTCGCGTTCTGAGTTACTTCCTTTTTCACGTAAGATCGCAGCTTTGGGTCTTGGTTTAGAAGCATCAATTGTTGGCTGGATTCCGGTGAATTGTTTCGGGAATTCAAACTTCAGGTCTTGCTGATCAAAATTATTGTAACGATCTTCTGCAAGACCATTTGCGGTTTGTTTTTGATCTAATAAATAAGAAGTTTCAAACCATTTTCTACGCAATGACGGAATATTCAAACCAATTTCTACCGAATCTTTCTTGATCAATAATTCGTCTGAAGTATTAGTCGATCCAATTTTGAAGAATTCCACGTTATTATCAGCCAACGCCGCCTCAAAAGCAGCGTCATCATTTGCCTGAACGACTACACCTGCATTTTCAGCAAATAAGATTTTGATGATATCTTGTTCAGCAAATGCAGAAAAATCAACTGAAGCTCCCAGTTTATTTTCAGCAAAACACAATTCTAAAAGTGTTGTGATCAATCCGCCCGAAGCCACATCGTGACCGGCTGCAACAAGATCTTTTCTAATTAGGCTTTGTAACGTATTGAAAGCGGTAGCAAAAGCAGCATCGTCTTTAATGCTTGGAGCTTCCATTCCAACTTTATTCTGAATTTGAGCAAATGACGAACCGCCCAATTTAAAGTTGTCTTGAGATAAATTGAGGTAGTAGATTGATCCTGCTTCAGCATCCAGAACAGGTTCAACCACGCGGTTGATATCATCACAGCTTCCTGCCGCAGAAATGATAACTGTTCCCGGCGCAAGCACATCACCTTCAGGATATTTTTGCTTCATTGATAAGGAATCTTTTCCGGTAGGAACATTGATTCCTAAAGCAATCGCAAATTCTGAAACAGCTTCAACCGCCTCATACAAACGCGCATCTTCACCTGCATTATTACACGGCCACATCCAGTTTGCAGAAAGTGAAACCGATTTTAAACCTTTTTCCAGCGGCGCCCACACAATGTTGGTAAGCGCTTCTGCGATACTGTTTTTACTTCCGGCAACGGGATCAATCAATCCGCTAACGGGAGAATGCCCAATTGAAGTAGCAATTCCGTTTGAAGATTTAAAATCAAGTGCCATCACACCTACGTTATTCAGCGGAAGTTGTAGCGAACCAACACATTGTTGTTTTGCCACACGACCACCTACACAACGGTCAACTTTATTGGTCAACCAGTCTTTACAAGCAACCGCTTCAAGTTGTAATACGTTCTCTAAATACTCGTGGAAGTTTTCTAAAGAATACGAAACATCGCTGTAAATACGGTGAATTTTTGAATCAACCATGACCGTTTTTGGCGAACTGCCAAACATATCGTTCATCGCCAAATCCATTGGTGCAGCACCGGTAGTAGCCGACTTGAACGTGAAACGATGATCGCCGGTAACGTCACCCACTTCATACATTGGTGAGCGCTCGCGATCTGCGATGGTTTTTAAAGTTTTAATTTGTTCGGCACCTATAACGAGACCCATACGTTCTTGCGATTCGTTACCGATTATTTCCTTAGCCGAAAGGGTAGGATCACCCACTGGCAATTTATCAAGATCGATCAATCCGCCGGTTTCTTCAACCAATTCAGAAAGACAGTTTAAGTGACCACCGGCACCGTGATCGTGAATAGAAACGATAGTATTCTCATCGCTTTCTACCATTCCGCGGATGGCGTTGGCCGCACGTTTTTGCATTTCAGGATTAGAACGTTGGATTGCATTCAACTCAATTCCTGAGCTAAATGCACCCGTATCTGCCGAAGATACAGCTGCACCGCCCATACCAATACGGTAGTTGTCCCCACCAAGAATTACAATTTTATCTCCTGTTTCCGGTTTTTCTTTTAAGGCTTGTTGTTTCTTGCCGTAGCCAATTCCACCGGCTTGCATAATCACTTTGTCAAAACCGAGTTTTCTTCCGGCTTCATCGTGCTCAAAAGTAAGTACCGAACCTGCGATAAGTGGTTGGCCAAATTTGTTTCCAAAATCTGAAGCTCCATTTGAGGCTTTGATCAAAATATCAATGGGCGTCTGGTATAACCATTTGCGCGCCGGCATTGCATCTTCCCAAGGACGTTCTTCCCTAAGGCGAGAATAGGCAGTCATATAAACAGCTGTCCCTGCCAGCGGAAGCGAACCTTGACCACCCGCCAGACGGTCGCGTATTTCACCACCGGCACCAGTTGCAGCACCGTTAAAAGGCTCAACGGTGGTAGGGAAGTTGTGGGTTTCCGCTTTAAGCGAAAGCACACTGTCAAATTCTTTTTCGGTATAAAAATCAGGTTTATCTGCGGTTGCAGGAGCGAACTGTGTCGCTTTAGGACCCTTTACAAAAGCCACATTGTCTTTGTAAGCCGAAACAATTTCGTTAGGATTTTCTTCGGAAGTTTTACGAATCATCTTGAATAGGGAAGAGGGCATCGTTTTCCCGTCGATCACAAAGGTTCCGTTGAAGATCTTATGGCGGCAATGCTCAGAATTCACCTGACTGAAACCAAACACTTCAGAGTCGGTAAGCGGGCGGCCTATGCGTTCTGCAACACTTTCCAGATAAGCGACTTCTTCTTCGCTTAAGGCTAAACCTTCCTGCTCATTATAGGCTTGAATATCTTCAATAGCCTTAATATCTTCAGGCTCGATGTCAATGGTATAAATTGCCTGATCGAGCTTGCTGTATTCCTGAGAAAGCATTGGGTCAAATTCGGCCTTTCCGGCAATAAATTCTTCTATTCTTATAATGCCTTCAATCCCCATATTTTGGGTGATCTCAACGGCATTGGTACTCCAGGGTGTGATCATCGTCGCACGCGGACCAATAAAAAAAGCGTCGATTGCAGACGCTTCTATTTTAGGCTGGTTGCCAAAAAGCCAGATGAGCTTGTTTGTAGTTTCTTCTGAAAGTTCAGCTTTAGCTTGAACTGCGTAAATTTTGGTGTCTTGTGAACCGAAAAAATGAATCATAGTGCTTTTACTAAGGAGCCACAAATTTAAGGATTTTTAACGGTTAGAAACACGCTTGGATTGAAACAAAATTCAACAGAAAAAAGCTTCTTTTTGTTGATAACTGAAAAATGAACCTCCTCCACAGCTCCAAAAAAGAAAAGCCTTAAAAGTATCATCTTTTAAGGCTTTAAAATGCTATTGTTTTCAGTAGCTAGGCTTTGTCTTTTTTGACCATTAAGCACATATAAAAGCCGTCATAACCGCTTTCGCTAGATAAAACTGTTTTCTGTTTTTCTATGCTAAAGTCGCTTCCTTCTTCGGTTTTTAAGAACTTTTTGATCTGTTCTTGATTTTCTGAAGGTAGAATAGAGCAGGTAGCGTAAACCATTTTTCCACCGGGCTTCACGATCTTAGAATAGTCTTTTAAAATGCTCTGCTGCGTTGCCTGAATTTTTTCAACAAAATCCGGTTGCAGTTTCCATTTGGCGTCCGGATTACGGCTTAAAACGCCAAGTCCTGTACACGGCGCATCAATAAGCACGCGGTCTGCAGAATTGTGAAGCTTCTTAATAACCTTTGTTGAATCGATCACGCGGGTTTCAATGTTAAAAGCTCCTGCACGACGTGCACGACGCTTGAGCTCTTTCAGCTTATTTCCGTAGATATCAAGAGCGATCAACTGGCCTTTGTTATCCATTTGAGCTGCAAGATGCAAGGTTTTTCCACCAGCTCCTGCGCAAGTATCTACCACACGCATTCCCGGTTCTACATCAAGGTATGGAGCTACCAATTGCGAAGAAGCATCCTGTACCTCAAAAAGACCGTTTTTAAAAGCTTCGGTTGTAAATACGTTGGCGCGTTCTTGAAGTTGAAGCGCGTCTTTATAAGGTTTAATATTTTCGGTCTCGTGGCCTTCTTCTGCTAAAGCTGTTTGCAATGCGCCGATGTCAGATTTTAAGCGGTTAACACGTAAAACTACCGGTGCTTGCTTGTTTAACGCAGCAAGTTCTGCATCCCACTTATCACCAAGTTCTTGCTGACCCAACTCGTCTAACCAATCTGGAACAGATTCTCTAAACTTTCTGGTGTTTGATAGTTCATCAAAACGACCTTTGATTCTGCGCGTAGGTGTTTCTTCAAACTGCGGCCAGTCTGGTAGTTTAATTCCGCGTAGCGTACACCAAACAGCAAACAGGCGCCAGAGGTCTTTACGCTCAAAGGGTTCTTTAACATCAGCAATTTCTGCATAAAGTCGTTTCCAGCGTACAATATCGTACGTGGTTTCGGCGATAAAACTGCGGTCACGAGAGCCCCAGCGTTTGTCGCGCTTCAGTTGTTTAGCGATCACTTTATCAGCATAGCCGCCTTCATTAAAAATTTCGATTAAGCCATCAATAACAGCAAAAACCAGATTGCGATGTAAACGCATAACAAATGTTTTTAAAATGCGCGCAAAGGTACAGGATTAAAAAGGAATAGTTTTAAATTCGGGAAAATTTTAAATGTATGAGATATTTATTGGGAGTGCTGCTCAGTTTATTGATTTTGAGTTGCAAAAACACTTCAGAAACTAAAAAGTTGAACGCGATACAATCTGTTGAAATAGAAACCATCTATGAAGATTCGGTAAGTATTAGGGCGCTCGAAATTCTTGATGACGGAAGCGTTGCCTTTGCAGGTTCTAACGGAAAATACGGTTTGTACAATCCTTCTTCTAAAGTTTGGAATACGGCCGTGATGCGACAGGATAGTCTTACGCCAAACTTTAGAGCCGTAGCGCATACCGCTGAAGATTTCTTTATGCTGAGTATAGAAAGTCCGGCGTTATTGTACAAAACAGGAAATTCTGGCGCTATGGAATTGGTGTATGAAGAAACAGATCCTAAAGCTTTTTACGATTCTATGAGGTTTTGGAATGATCAAGAGGGGATAGCAATGGGAGATCCTACCGAGAACTGCATCTCAATCATCATCACCCGAGATGGAGGTAAAACGTGGACTAAAGTTTCTTGCGATAAGTTACCTGAAGCAGCAGAAGGCGAGGCGGCGTTTGCAGCGAGTAATTCTAATATTGCGGTATATGAGAATAACGCGTGGATCATCACCGGCGGAATGAAATCAAGAGTTTTACACACAGGTGATAAAGGGAAAACCTGGGAGGTTTTCGACACACCTTTAAAACAAGGAACGCCCACTACAGGCGGTTATTCTATAGACTTTTATGATGCAAATCTTGGCGTAATTATAGGTGGTGATTATAAAAACCCTAAAGGAAATGAGGCGAACAAAGCGATTACAAAAGATGGGGGAAAGACCTGGGAATTGCTTGCAGATAAAGAAAATCCGGGACATCGTAGTAACATTCAATTTGTACCTGGTTCTGAAGGACAAGAATTGCTTACCGTGAGTTATTATTCTATTGACTACAGTAAGGATCAAGGAGCAACCTGGAAAAACCTGAGTAGCGAAGGCTTCTTCACCGTACGTTTCTTAAATGACTCTACTGCTTATGCTGCAGGAAATGGAAGCATCGCACGATTGACTTTTAAACGATAATTCATAAAAAAAGCGATTCTGTAACAGAATCGCTTTTTCAACATTTAACGCTAATTAAAAAGCTTAACCTTAATTTTTATCTCTGCGTTTCTTGTATTCTTCCCATAATTTTCTACCAAACTTGCGTTCGGCTTCTGGGAGGAACACCATTTTAGAAGCAGGAAGTTTCTGAGTAAGATCTATCATTAATTGAGTTTCTAACTCATATCTGCTTTTCTCGATGTCTTGATATTCTGCCATCAATTTTTTTGCCTGCGCATCAGAAAAGCTCTTTTTAGAGCCAGATTCAGAGAATTTCTCGTCGAATAATTTACGCTCTCTAGAACGTAAATCACTGATTTTTGAGTCATATACATTATATATAGGCCAAAATTTTTCGGCTTCTGCAGGAGTAAGATTTAATTCTTCAGTCAAGAATGGAACTTTAAGTGCTTTTATGTGCTCGTGTCTGTCTCTTTTTTGAGCACTTATAGAAAGGCTCGAGCAAAGAACAAGTAAGATTAAAAATCGTTTCATAGTTTTTTATAAAAATTACTGACCGTCAAGCGTATTCTGAATGATATCCTGATCTACATATTCATAGATCAAGTCTTCGCTCACGCTTTGATCATCAAAAATTGAGGTGTTGTCTTGAATTGTGCTAAGCTCTTCAGCAGAAAAATAATCTTGTATTCGATCTTCTTCTTCAAAGTAGCTTTCAAGACTGGTAATACTAAGTGAGTCAAACTGCATTTCTTTTTCTATAGGATTTACCACATAGAAAAGAACGAGTAGCACAGCAGCAATTGCCGCGACACTTGATAGTATTGTTTTAAAATTATAGCGAACAAGTTTTCCTTGTGGTTTATTTTGATCAAGAATTGCTTGCTCAACGTGACTGAAATAATGTTCAGGAACCAGAAACCCATCATTGTTATTAGGAAAAAGCTTCTGAAATTTTAGCTCAATAAGCAGACGCTCCTCAAACGACTCAAAATAGCCGAGAGGTACATTAAACTGCTTGTTTTTATTTTCGTTTTCGCTTTTCATTATATTTTAGACGTTTAAGGTCATAAAAGGTTTAATGCGCTGTGACGTATTCTGTTATCTTTTTTACTGCGTGATGGTAACTTGCTTTTAATGCACCTTCAGAGGTATCTAAAATTTCTGAAATTTCATTGTATTGCAGTTCATCAAAGTATTTCATCACAAATACCTGCTTTTGCTTTGCCGGAAGTGTATCTATAGCCTTTTGTAATGTAAGCTGTGCTTCATCTCCATTAAAGTAAGGATCGCTCGTCAGGTTGGCTACCAGGCTTTCTTGAAGCTCTTCACTACCTATCTGGGTCGTGCGTTTTCTTTTTTTAATAAATGTTAGACTTTCGTTTGTCGCTATGCGGTACAGCCATGTGTAAATTTGGCTTTCTCCGTTAAAGTTATGCAGATTCTTGTAAACCTTTATAAACGTGTTTTGTAAGACATCATCAGCATCATCATGAGAGATGACCATACGTCGTATGTGCCAATACAAACGTTCTTTGTATTGAGATACTAAATCTTCAAATTTTAAAGGTTGCAATGTATGTGCTTCTAGATGATTCAATGCAGATTTTTAAATGCTTACTCTACTTCTGACTGCAAATCTGCTAAATGGTTTAATTACTTAAAGTATAAAATATAGTTAAAGAAATAATTAAAGTAAAATGCAGTTGCAATGAATTAAGAGATTTTGCAGATGAAGCTATGAAACTTCGATTAAAAACATTAAAAAAAGGATAAAATACATATTCTTCTTGTGGGTTAGCTTTTTTGAATATATATTTGACTCACTTTAAAGTAAGAGAATGAGTTAATTAATATTGTTGTAAAGTTTGAAAAACACTTAAAATCTTTTTTGCCCCAAGTATTAAAGATGATTTTAACCCAACGTAAGAACTTCACAACAATAAAAAATCCGCATCAAACCGATGCGGATTTTTTGTTTTTAGCCTGTTTTGAAACTACTCAAAAGACTGCATCTCAACGAGTTTTTTATACGTTCCGTTTAAGGCGAGGAGTTCTTGATGCTTTCCTTGTTCTACGATTTTTCCTTTTTGCATCACAATGATCTGATCTGCATTTTGAATGGTAGATAGTCGGTGCGCGATGACAATTGAAGTTCTGTTCATCATCATATTTTCGAGCGCTTTTTGAACTAAGCGTTCACTTTCAGTATCTAAGGCAGAAGTCGCCTCATCCAAAATCATAATTGGCGGATTTTTTAAAACAGCTCTTGCAATAGATAAACGTTGCTTTTGACCACCACTCAATTTGTTTCCGCTGTCGCCAATGTTGGTATCTAGCTTTAAGGGCAATTCGTTTACAAACTCCCAGGCGTTGGCTACTTTGAGTGCAGCGATCACTTCATCGTCACTGGCATCAGGTTTCCCTAATAAAATGTTGTTACGTACCGTATCGTTGAATAAAATTGAATCTTGTGTTACCAATCCCATTTGAGCGCGTAAAGAAGCTTTGGTAAGTTGTTTAATATTTATTCCGTCGAGTTTAATGGCACCTTCATTAACATCATAAAAACGTGTCACTAGATTGGCAATTGTACTTTTACCGCTACCGCTTTGTCCTACTAAAGCAACCGTTTTTCCTTTAGGAACAACTGCACTAAAATTGGTGAGCACGTTTTCATCTTCATATTTAAAGGACACATTCTCAATGTGCACAGCATCGTGAAACTCTTGAGCGGTTATTGCATCAGGAGCATTTTTTATAGTTGTTTCCGTATTTAAAACGGAAAGAATACGTTCTGCTGCAGCATTTCCTTTTTTAACGCTGTAGGATGCTTTGCTTATTTGTTTTGCCGGCGTCAGGATCTGGTAAGAAAGTCCTAAAAACGCGATGAACTGTGAGGCTTCAAGCGAACCTTCAACAAGGACCATCTGTCCACCAAACCATAAAATCACTACGATCACAAAAATCCCTAAGAATTCGCTTGTAGGTGAAGCAAGGTTTTGCCGATTGATCAAACTATTCAAGATACTGTTCAATCGCGTAGTACTGCCTCTAAATTTGGATCTAAACTGATTTTCCCCATTGAATCCTTTAATGATCTTAAGACTTGAAAGCGTCTCTTCAACTATAGACAAAAACGTACCATTTTCTTCTTGCGCCTGGTTAGATTGCTTCTTCAATGATTTACCAATGCGGGAGATGATAATACCTGAAATGGGTAAGAAGACAAAAACAAATAATGTAAGCTTTGGGCTCAGGACCAGCATCATAAGAATGGTGAAAATGATGGTCAACGGTTCGCGCACTACCATTTCTAGAATAGAAAGAAAAGAACGCTCTACTTCATTTACATCAGCCGTTATTCTTGAGATGGTATCTCCTTTTCTTTTTTCAGAAAAATAAGCAACCGGCAATTCTAATAACTTATCGTAAATAGCATCACGTACATCACGCATAACACCATTACGTAAAAAAGTAATAAAGAAAGTAGCGAGATAACCAAAGATATTCTTCAAGAAAAACAATAGTACTACGATACCGCAAACAAGAACTAGAGCAGACAATTCGTTCTCTGCAACCTGTTGACTCACATAGTAGTAAAATGAATTGAAAAGATAATCTTTAACGCCGCTCCAGCCGTCCCAAACGGGAAGTTCGTTAACGCGTTTTGCTTTGTCAAATAAAATATCGATTACAGGAATCAATGCTAAAAAGGAAAGTGTACTGAAAATCGCATAGAGAATGTTGCACACAATATTTAAAACCGCATATTTTTTATACGGTTTTGCAAAAAGCATTATTTGTTTAAAATAATTCATATAAATGTCCCTTAAAATCGGGTTTAAAAAAATCGCCTCAACAAATCTGACCTAGCAGAAATGGTGAGGCGAATTTACTTCAATTCTTCTGGAATCGATATTTGTTTAGCTTAAGATTCCTTCAGAAGTATATTTATAGGTTAGAAACGGGCTTTTAAAGTCCTAATTCTTTGCGTATTCCGGCTATTTTAGCATCTAATTTTTCTTCTACGCTATTTAGATCTTCTAAGCTTTTAGCTTCATCGTTCACACTGATGTAAAACTTGATTTTAGGCTCGGTACCACTAGGTCTTGCAGCGATGCGCGATCCCTGATCTGTATGGTAGATTAAAACATTAGACTTAGGAATATCAATATCTACAGAAGTTCCGGTAGTTGTTTTTAGCGATTTTGAAGAAGCATAATCATCAATTTGTACTACTTGCTCTCCGTTGATCGTAGTTAATGGATTCTCGCGTAAATCGATCATTGTTTGCTTGATTTCTTCAGCACCAGAGATTCCTTTTTTTACTAATGAAGTCAGATCTTCTTTATAGAAACCATGCTTCACATAAAGGTCTTGTAATTTTTTGAAGAAAGAAGCTCCTTCGCTTTTCGCTTTTGTTACAATTTCGCAAGCGAGTAGAGTAGCGGTAACCGCATCTTTATCGCGCACAAAATCACCTACCATATAGCCAAAACTCTCTTCACCACCACCAATGAAATTCTGGTTAGGATGATCTTTAATCATTTTGGCGATCCATTTAAAACCGGTAAGTCCCAATTTACACTCAACACCATAAGACTCTGCCAAAACATCCATCATAGGCGTAGAAACTATTGTAGATCCAATAAACTCGTTTCCTTTAGGCTTGTTGTTTGAGAAATACAGGTCTAATAAGAAATCGGTCATCACGACCATAGTTTGATTTCCGTTAAGAAGTTGAAGCTTACCTTTGTTATTACGCACAGCGATACCCAGACGGTCACAGTCAGGATCTGTACCTATAACTATATCTGCATTTTTTTCTTCAGCCAGTTCTAGGGCCATCTTTAATGCTTCTGGCTCTTCTGGATTTGGAGATTTTACCGTTGGGAAATTTCCGTTAGGTGTACGTTGTTCTTCAACAATATGTACATTTTTATAACCGGCACCTTCTAAAACTTCAGGAATAATGGTTACTGAAGTCCCATGTAAGGGAGTAAAAACGATGGTGACATCATCACGGTGCTTATCAAGTTCTGCAAAGCTTCCGTTTTTCAGTGAAGCTTCGATAAATGCCTGATCAACATCTTTGTCTATATAAGTGATGTGTTCCTTTTTTGCTGAAAAGTTTACCGCGTCGTAATCAAGACTTTCGATCTCTGCAACGATTTCTGAATCTTGTGGTGGAACCAACTGGCCGCCATCTTGCCAATATACTTTATATCCATTGTATTCCGGTGGGTTGTGACTAGCTGTAAGTACAATACCACAGTGGCAATCTAAATGTTTTACTGCAAAACTTAATTCTGGAGTAGGTCTTAGATCGCTAAATAGAAATACTTTAATATCATTTGCTGAAAAAACATCTGCTACAACCTGAGCAAGCTCTTTACTGTTGTTACGACAGTCGTAAGCTATTGCTACTTTAGGGGTTTCGCCGGGAAAAGCTTCTTTTAGATAATTAGATAAGCCTTGGGTGTTTTTACCAAGGGTGTATTTGTTGATGCGATTGGTTCCCACGCCCATAATACCGCGCATTCCACCGGTACCAAATTCAAGGTTTTTATAAAAACTCTCATTCAGCTCGTCAGCATTTGCATCGATAAGTTTTTGTACTTCATTCTGGGTTGCGGAGTCAAAAGTAGATGAAAGCCAAGCTTTTGCTTTCTCAATAATTTCAGAATTCATAGGTCAAAAGTTGTTTGAATCAAAAATAGGAATTTTCAACCTTACTAGGCTTTAGTTAAATCCCTTTTTATCTTTTATTAAATAACGTGGTCGCTCGTGTTTTGTGCGTTGCACAAGTTCGCCCAAAAATCCCGCGATAAAAAGTTGCATACCAATGATCATACTGGTTAGAGCAATGTAAAATTGTGGGCGTTGGGTTAAAAGTCGTGCTGTAGGGTTAATAAAAAGTTTGTCAATACCTAAGTAAGCTACCAAACCAAACCCGATGATGAACATTATGGCTCCTAAGGTTCCAAATAAATGCATAGGGCGTTTAGCGAAATGTGTAGTAAACCAAATGGTTAACAAGTCGAGGAAGCCTTTAATAAAGCGGTCTGCACCAAATTTTGTCTGGCCATACTTTCGAGCCTGATGTTGAACAGGTTTTTCTGTAATGTTGATAAAACCGGCGTTTTTTGCGAGCAACGGGATATAGCGGTGCATGTCACCATAGACATCAATATTTTTTACAACTTCATTGCGGTAGGCCTTTAAACCGCAATTAAAATCGTGTAATTGTAGTCCGCTTGTTTTGCGAGCTGCTGCGTTAAATAGTTTTGAAGGAAGGTTTTTTGCTAATACAGAATCGTATCTCTTTTTCTTCCATCCTGAAACAATATCATAGCCTTCTTGAGTTATAAGGCGATAAAGTTCAGGAATTTCATCTGGACTGTCTTGTAAGTCGGCGTCCATAGTGATGACCACTTCGCCTTCAACAGCCAGAAAACCGGCGTTGAGGGCCTGACTTTTTCCGTAGTTACGGTTAAAACAAATTCCTTTTACAAATTGATTTTGTTGGGCGAGTTGTTCAATTTTTTGCCACGAGCCATCGGTACTTCCGTCATCTACAAAGAGAAGCTCATACGTGTAACCTTCTTTTGAGATCACACGTATGAGCCAGTCGTATAGTTCTTGTAAAGATTCTTTCTCGTTAAGTAAGGGTATAACTACCGATAACTGCATATAAAATTTATTGGTGCGGATTGTTACGCTTCAAAATTAAACCACTTATAAGAGAAATAATAAAGCCAAAGAAAATTCCTGCTACGATCTGAAATGAAGATTGTACCCAAGGTTGTGAAAATTTCCCGGCAAATTCCATTGCTTGATCAATTTGAGCTTCGGTCATATTAGGTTGTGAGTTGATCATCGTTTCCCTTTGTTTTTCGATGATCAATTCGGTAAAACCAGGTTCGATAACGGTAAGGAACACATAATTATAAAGCGCGCCTAAGATTGCACCGATTAAGGCAATACCGACACCAACTTTTAATGCATCCTTCAGATCCATAAAACCACCGTTTCCATTTCTATATACTTTTTGCCCGTAAGAAATACAAGCTATCATAATTAGGAAACTCACTGCAGCGGTCATCCAGTTCTGATCAAGTAGCGAATTGGTCACATAAAGTACTACTGCTAAAATAATAGTAAGAAGGCCTAAAAGTCCGCCATAGGTTAGGGCTACTTTTCCGGTGGTTAGTTTTTGTTCTTCCATAAGTAAAGGATTAAGTTTGTAAATGTACATATAAGGGTCCTATAGACCTAGTTTTAATAATTGTTGATAAGTAAACTTCTAAGCAAAATTGTTACAGGAAATTTCTTTTAGAATAAAATTGTAATTAATTATTTAAAACCCCTTGTCAGATTATAAATTATTTCTAAATTTGCACCTCAAAATTGAGCAGATTTTAAAGCATTTACGATGAAAAAAGAGATACATCCAGAAAATTATAGAGTAGTAGCATTTAAAGACATGTCTAACGACGAGGTTTTTTTAACTAAATCTACTGCTAACACAAGAGAAACTATTGAGGTTGATGGTGAGACTTATCCTTTAGTAAAATTGGAGATCTCTAGAGCATCACACCCATTCTACACCGGTAAATCTAAATTGGTAGATACAGCTGGTCGTATTGACAAGTTCAAAAACAAATACAAGAAATTCGCTAAATAAGCGATTCTCATATCATTTTAAAAAGCCTTTGCATTTGCAAAGGCTTTTTTTGTGCTTTGATTTGTGTTTTCTAAGCTTAGTTCTTATCAAAAAGCGCATTCATAATGCGATTGATTCCTTTAAAGGCAAAATAAATGGCCAATGCCGCAGCGATAAAACCCAAAACCAAAACAGGAATGTACAGTGGGTGCTCACTGTTTTTAAAAGCCTGATAGATAATTCCCGGACCCAAGAACATAAATAATAAGGACGTTGCCATCGTACGAACGCCTTTTGCCAATGCTTCTTTATTTGTTGCCATGTTGATACTTAGTTACCGCGGCTCTTACCGAACCGTTTTCCTTTAATAATTGTGCTGCTTCTTCGGTGCTTACCGGTATTTCAGCCTTAATCATGCGTATGCCACGATCTACAAGTTTGTCGTTGCTGAGTTGCATATCTACCATCTTATTTCCTTTGACTTTTCCTAGTTGGATCATCGCTGTGGTAGAAATCATATTAAGCACCAGTTTTTGAGCGGTTCCTGCTTTCATGCGGCTGCTGCCGGTTACAAATTCTGGGCCTACTACAACTTCTATCGGAAAATTGGAAGCTACGGCAATAGGGCATCCTTTATTGCAGGTGATGCTTCCGGTTGAAATCTTGTTTTCATTACAAGCGTTTAAAGCGTGTAGCACATAAGGTGTCGTTCCTGAAGCAGCGATTCCGATTACAAAATCTTTTTCGGTAATCTTATGTGCTTTAAGATCCTCCCAGCCTTGCGTGGTACTGTCTTCAGCATTTTCAACTGCTTTTCGTATCGCAGTTTCACCACCAGCGATCAAACCTATAACCAGATCGTGAGAAACTCCAAAAGTAGGAGGGCATTCTGAAGCATCAACAACTCCTAATCTTCCGCTTGTGCCGGCACCCATGTAGAATAATCTTCCGCCTTGTTTCATTTTGGCTATAAGCGCTTCAAGTAAACGTTCAATTTGCGGTAAAGCCTGTTCCACCGCCATAGGAACTGTTTTGTCTTCTGCATTTATATTTTTTAGCAGATTTGTTACACTCATCTTCTCTAAATCAGTGTAGTTTGAATCTTGCTCGGTAGTTTTAGTAAAGCTCATAATTGCTTTAGAAATGTAAATAGTTGCTGTTGCAAGTTAGTTTATTCAATAATTATGGAGGCCGAATACACAGCTCCAATCGCAAAATAGCCTAATGGATAATGTTCTTTATTGGTCGTGTTGACGATGTTACCACGCACGGTAGATGGTGGCGGTACAAAAGGATTTCCTGAAGCTTGCCCGGTTTGATTCAATAGCACGGTCA
Organism: Leeuwenhoekiella blandensis MED217; assembly: GCF_000152985.1. Classification (GTDB taxonomy): domain Bacteria; phylum Bacteroidota; class Bacteroidia; order Flavobacteriales; family Flavobacteriaceae; genus Leeuwenhoekiella; species Leeuwenhoekiella blandensis. Next base: position 1,838,194 of record NZ_CH672395.1, read on the forward strand.
TATAATCAAAAAAAGGTTTATTGATCCCTATTAAATCAATGTCTAATGTATCTTGAACGTTTAAATCTTCATAGAAATAAGAAAATGAAAACTGCCGATCTTTATAAAAAGTGTCTTCGCTTGCGAGAAACTGCCCTTTATCCAGATCAAAAAGATAGAAATTATCTTCATTTGCAAGGTCTGTGTAAGTGATGACCACTTCAGTCTCATCTTCAGAAAATAAACTTTCTTCCCCTTGAACGACAGAGTCTATAGGAACGGCAGGAAAATACTGTGTGCTGGCCTCATAAAGTTCTCCTTCGTATTCAATATTTAAAATCACGTTGCCTGTGGTAAGTTCTGATCTGGGGAGAACCGTGCTGTAAAATCCGTTTTCTTCGGGTTGTAGCGTGTACGTTTCATTACTCGTGGTTAAAGACACCAGAGCGTCGCTAACTGTGGGAATCGTATCTGCATAATAGCTTGCAGTGCGCGTGAGTTTTAGATAAGCCTCGACCAGAAAGGTATCATTGTCGGGAATGCGCATCAAAGCATCTACCACGAGGCGCTCTTCGGTTGGAGGAAGATCTACATCTATAGCTTCTTGACAACCGACAAGGAATAGCATTTGAAAAGCGCAAATCAATAAAAAACCAACTCTTCTCATCAGAATTTGAAATTATAGGTTACCGAAGGAAGAATACCGAAAATAGACGTGCGTAAAGCTTCATTTGCTCCTGTATCTTCATTCGTTCTAAAGGTGATCGATGCAGCATTCATACGGTTATAAACATTATAAATACTGAAAACCCACTCGCCTTTAATCGTTTTGTTTTTATTTTTTGGGGTTAAAGTTGCCGAAAGATCCAGCCGGTTATACGAAGGCAATCGCTGTTGATTTCGGGTAGCGTAATTGGCGATGGTCAAACCTTGAAATTGCGATTGACTCACCGGAAAATTGGTAGGTTGCCCGGTTTGAAACACAAAGTTTGCATTGAAATTCCATTTTTTGTTCAATTCAAAATTGACATACGCACTGATGTCGTGCGTTTTATCATAGGCTGAAGGATACCAGTCGCCATTATTAATGCCGGTCTCTGTTGGCGTTCTTCCCGGTGTTTGTTGCTCACTACGCGATAGGGTATAAGCGAGCCAGCCTGTGAATTTTCCTTTGTTTTTCTTTGCAAGAAATTCAAGACCGTAGGCTCTGCCTTTTCCACTTAGCACTTCGCCTTCAATAGCATCATTGGCAATTAGTTGTGCGCCGTTTCTGTAATCTAATCTGTTTTGAATGTCTTTATAAAAGATTTCAGTCTCTATCGAATATTCATTATTCCTTATCTTTTTAAAATATCCTAAAGCATATTGATCGAGCAACTGTGGTTTGAGATAAGGCCCACTGGGTGCGTAGACGTCAAGCGGAGTAGGGGCGTTGGTGTTTGAGATTAAATGTAAATATTGCGCCATTCTGTTGTAGCTCGCCTTAAACGAACTGTTATCATTAATCAAATAAGATAAGGAGGCGCGCGGCTCTAAATTTGTAAATGTGGCCAGAGTGCCCGTATTCGTTTGGACTTCTACAGGCGCGGCGGGTTGATATAATTCGAGTTGGTCGTTATAATTTAAGGCTTGATCATTTTGATAGCGGTTGAAAGCATCTTGACCCAGACGTGTAAAATGACTTAAGCGCAACCCGTAGCGTAGCGTGAGTGCTTCAGAAATATCATGTTCTGCTTCTGCATAAACTGAAAATTCATTTGCAAATTTATCCGTGAGTTGAGATGGATTGATTCCAGAATCCGGTCGGTTGGGAATGATCGTGGCGGGATTGAATCGGTAATAAATATTGTTTAGTCCGTAGCTCAATTTGATCTCACTATTCAGATAATGTTGAAAATCATATTTTACATTGAAATTTCGAATTCCTGAATCGTATTGAAAACCAACAAAATCAAGCAATAACCCATAATAATAATCAGAATAAATCAACGAAAGGTTAGAGAAGAGTTTATCTGAAAAAACGTGATTCCATCTTAAATTGATTGTAGCGTTTCCGTAAGTATTCAAAAAACTATCGCTCACTCCAAAAAGGTCACGGCCAAAATATCCAGAAAGGTAAAGACTGTTTTTATCATCAAAATTATAATTCAGTTTGGCATTCAGATCATAGAAATACGCCTTGTTGTCGATATCGAATAGCGGAAGAAAAAGATGCGCATATGAAGCGCGCCCGCCTACAAGAAAAGCCGACTTGTTTTTGACAATAGGTCCTTCGACTAAAAGTCTACTGGCGACGGCCCCGATTCCGCCATTGGCGTGAAACTCTTTACTGTTTCCTTCTTTCTGATAAATATCAAGCACGGAGGAAACTCTACCGCCGTAGCGTGCAGGAATTCCGCCTTTGTAAAGTTTAAGATCCTTTATCGCATCAGGATTGAACACAGAGAAAAAACCGAAAAGATGTGAAGAATTAAAAATGATCGCTTCGTCCAGTAAAATAAGGTTTTGATCAACTGCGCCTCCGCGCACGTTAAACCCTGAAGCACCTTCGCCGGCATTGGTTACACCAGGCAGCAACAAGATCGATTTAATGACATCAGCCTCACCCAGCACCACAGGAATTTGCTTGATCGTTTCAGCAGTTAGTGCATTCACGCTCATTTGTGGTTTTCTAATACTCAATTGTTCTACGTCTTCCTGAATGATGACCTCGTCTAAGGTTTCGGTACTTTCATTCAGTGAAAAATTCAGCTTCTTGTTTTCTGAAAGTTGAAGAGGTTGCGCGATATTTTCAAAACCTATAAAACTTACTTGAAGCGTGTAATTCCCTTCTGGTAAGGTCAGGGAGTAAAAACCATATTCGTTAGTTACCGCACCCTTGTTGAGTTCAGGAATGATAACATTTACGCCAATCAAGGTTTCGTTGGACGCGGCAGAAGTAATCGTACCGCTTATAGTGTAGTTCTCTTGCCCCCAAATGTTGAAACATAGCAAGAGCAGTAGCAAAGACCAATAATTGTTTTTCAAGCTTTTTTTCTCAAAAATAAGAGACTTAAAGGTTTGAAACACAGAATTAGTAAAATAAAAAAGGGGTTACCGTAAAGTAACCCTTCAATTTATATTGCCTTCTAGAAAAACCTAGGAGTTGATGATCGCGTTAAGCGTTGCACTTGGGCGCATTGCTGAAGAAGATTTTTCTTCATCAGGGAAATAATATCCACCAAGCTCTACTTCACTTCCTTGAGCATCTAACAGTTCCTGAAGAATTTTATCTTCATTTTGTTCCATTTCACTAGCGATTTCAGCAAAGTGAACTTGCAATTCCTTGTCTTTATCCTGAGCTGCTAATGCTTGTGCCCAATAAAGTGATAAATAGAAATGACTACCACGGTTATCAAGTTCATTAACCTTACGAGAAGGAGACTTTTTGTTGTCTAGGAATTTGATCGTTGCCTCGTCAAGCGTTTCAGCTAAAACTAAAGCTTTTGCATTGTCGTTTGTATTTCCTTCGTGTTCTAAAGAAACCGCTAAGGCTAAAAACTCTCCAAGAGAATCCCAACGTAGATGTCCTTCTTTTACAAACTGCTGTACGTGTTTAGGAGCAGAACCACCGGCACCGGTTTCAAATAAACCACCGCCATTCATCAACGGAACGATAGAAAGCATTTTTGCGCTGGTACCTACTTCAAGAATAGGGAAGAGGTCTGTGTTGTAATCGCGCAATACATTTCCGGTAACCGAAATAGTATCTTTTCCTTCTTTCATGCGTTTCAGGCTGAAGCGGGTAGCTTCAACAGGAGACATAATTTGAATATCTAATCCTGCAGTATCGTGATCTTTCAAATAAAGTTCAACTTTTTTGATAAGTTCAGCATCGTGTGCACGGTTTTTGTCAAGCCAGAAAATGGTAGGAACCCCCGTTGCTTTAGCGCGGTTGACAGCAAGTTTTACCCAGTCTTGAACGGGAGCGTCTTTCGTTTGACACGCTCTCCAGATATCGCCTTCTTCAACAGCATGCTCAATTAGTACATTGCCGGCAGCATCAACAACTTGAACAGTTCCGGCTTCAGCAATTTCAAAAGTTTTATCGTGAGAACCGTATTCTTCAGCCTTTTGAGCCATCAGTCCTACGTTTGGAACAGTACCCATTGTAGTAGGATCGAAAGCACCGTGTTCTTTACAGAAGTCGATGGTTTCTTGATAAATTCCAGCGTAGCTGCTATCTGGGATAACCGCTTTAGTATCTTGAGATTTTCCTTCAGCATTCCACATTTGACCACTGTTTCTGATCATAGCCGGCATAGAAGCGTCAATAATCACATCACTAGGAACGTGTAGGTTGGTAATACCTTTATCAGAATTTACCATTGCCAGGTCAGCGCGATTTTCTAAAGTAGTCAAGATCGCTTGCTCTACTTCATTTTTCTTAGCTTCAGGAAGCTTGTTGATGTCGTTTAAAAGATCGCCTAAACCATTTCTGGTGTCAACACCAATTGCTTTAAGATCTTCTCCAAACTTCTCAAAAACTTCTTTAAAATATACTTTTACAGCGTGGCCAAAGATGATAGGGTCTGAAACCTTCATCATGGTAGCTTTCATATGTATAGAGAATAAAATCCCTTGCGCTTTTGCATCTTCAATTTGCTCGCTTAAGAACTCAAGAAGCGCCGCCTTGCTCATTAAGGTTGCATCTATAATTTCACCTTCTTTAAGCGCTAAATTCTCTTTAAGTGTTTTTTTGTTTCCTGCAGCGTCCACGTGAATGATATCTACAGAAGTCGCTTCTGGTAATGTAACCGACTTCTCATTGGCTCTAAAATCACCACTGGCCATAGTAGCTACGTGTGATTTACTGTCTTTTGACCAAGCCCCCATACTGTGTGGGTTTTTACGTGCATATTCTTTAACCGGTTTAGGAGCACGTCTGTCTGAATTACCTTCACGCAAAACAGGATTTACAGCACTACCCAAAACTTTTGCATAACGTTGCTTGATGGCTTTTTCCTCTTCGGTTTTTGCTTCTTCGGGATAATCGGGAACCGCAAAACCTTTTGCTTGCAATTCTTTGATCACAGCAGTAAGCTGTGGTACCGAAGCACTAATGTTAGGAAGTTTGATGATATTGGCTTCCGGACTTTTTGCCAGTTCGCCAAGTTCACCAAGGGCATCGCTTACTTTTTGTTCTTCAGCAAGAAAATCAGGGAAATTCGCAAGAAGTCGAGCGGCAAGAGAGATATCTTTAACCTCAAATTCGATATTGGCAGGCTTAGCAAATTTACTTATGATAGGTAGAAAAGAATGCGTAGCTAACGCCGGAGCTTCATCAGTTTTGGTGTAAGCTATTTTAGATGTTTTGGTTGACATAAAAATGAGTTCGTTTAATAAATCTTGATTTTAATTCCGTCACTAAAAGGGGTGCTTTCTCTTATTTGAAGGTTTTTTTATCAAAAAAAATTCAAGAATAATTTGTGGATTGCAAATATAGAATTTTCGTGTAGATTTTAACACTTAAATTCTTCTTAAAGCCTGTAAAATTGGGAGTAAGCTTTAATTTGTGAACAGATAAGATATATTGTAGTGTAAAATGAAAAAAGCTCTGTTGCGATAATCACTAGCGCAACAGAGCTTCTAATGGTTTGATTTTTTACCGGTGAACCCTTGAAGTTCCTGAGACAAGAATATTAGTACTTGCACCGTAAATCAAAACATAGGGATTATTTTAAAATCCCACCCAATAGCTTTACCTGTTTTCAAGAAACTACTGCTATACAGTGGTAATGCTAATGGAAACAGAATGAATTTCTAAAAAAAATCATTCTAGAAACGTTTGATATCATAAAGGTAATAAAAATCCTATAACGTTGTAGCTAAAATTTGAATTTTGTTGTTAACCATTGATTAACAGTACATTTGAACATTTGTTGATAACGAATGGCTATCAAATAAAAATGCTCCCGTTTGGGAGCATTTAAATCGTATGTAGAAAGAAGCTTATTTTCTAACTTCTTTAATTCTAGCTTTCTTACCAGTAAGACCTCTAAAGTAGTAAATACGAGATCTACGTACTTTACCTCTCTTATTGATTTCAATTTTTTGAAGAGCTGGCATATTAATTGGGAATATACGCTCAACACCAACAGTACCAGACATTTTTCTGATAGTGAATGTTCTTGTTACTCCGGTACCGCGTACTTGAATTACAACACCTCTAAAGAACTGTGTACGTACTTTTTCACCTTCACGGATTTCATAGTAAACAGTGATTGTATCACCAGCACTGAATTCTGGAAATTCTTTTTTCTCTACGAATTCGTTTTGTACAAAACTTATTAAATCTTCCATTTTTAAGATTTTTTAAAATTGAATAAAAGCAACATTCACGTATCTCGCCAGAGGTTGGTTCTATGAGCGTGCAAATTTACTATAAAAAATAAATTAGACAATTGTTAATCCTAATTTTTTATAAAGAAACTAGAAATTAGTCTTTTAACAGATCTGGTCTTCTGTTAAGTGTGTGTTTATAAGCCTGTTCCTCGCGCCAAGCTTCAATTTTTGGAGTGTTACCTGAGGTGAGTATTTCAGGAACTTTCCAACCTTTATACTCTGCAGGACGCGTATAAACCGGTGGAGCCAACATATCGTCTTGAAAAGAATCGGTTAAGGCCGAAGTTTCATTCCCCAAAACACCGGGAATTAACCGAATAACCGCATCACATAAAATGAGCGCTCCCAATTCGCCACCACTTAAAACATAGTCTCCAATAGAGATCTCGCGCGTGATAAATTGATCACGCACGCGCTGGTCAACTCCTTTATAATGCCCGCAAAGAATAATGATGTTTTTTTGAAGCGAAATCGTATTGGCAATTCCCTGATTAAGGGTTTCTCCATCAGGCGTCATATAGATCACTTCATCGTAGTCGCGTTCTGCTTTGAGGCCACTGATGCACTTATCTATAGGTTCGATCATCATGACCATTCCTGCGCCACCGCCGTATTGATAATCATCTACTTGCTTATACGCATTGGTGGTGTAATCTCTAAGATTATGAAAATGAACTTCAACAAGACCTTTTGCAATCGAACGTTGCATAATTGAGGCTTCAAACGGACTCTTTAAAAGTTCAGGAACAACTGTGATGATATCAATACGCATGAATAAAAGCTTTTGCTATTGTTTTTTAACAGCTTTATTACGCTCATCCTGAAGTAAGCGTCCCATCTTTTGCTCTTTTTCCAGTGCTTTTTTACGGTATTCTTCATACTCAGATTCAACATCTGCCAACTTTTGTCGGGCTTCCTGCGTATGTGCGTTACTTCCTTTAAATTTGAAAATGAAGAAAATTAAGGCTAAAGCTAAAACCGCCACAATGCCCCACATCATTCCCATATAACTGCCTTTACTCATAGGCATACCTAGGAAAAAAATAGAGTCTTTTTCTGCTCTGGTTTGATCGAGCGTACCTTGTGTATCTTCAAGTGATTTGTTTAATTCACTGATTTTTGCATCCTGAGTTTGAATTTCCTCCTGAAGCCCTACTATTTGTCCTTTCAATCCATTGATACTATCGGCAGCGTTACTTTTCAGTTTTTGAAGCGCATTTTGCTTAACAACTTTATATTCCTGATAGTTATTTGAATTTTCAAGTAAATCTTCAAACTGTTGCGAGATCGTATTTACTTTAGGCTCGGTTGGTTGTTCTGCGTTTTGCGTTTCTTGAGCCGAAACAGCTGCTATCGCAAAAAAGAAGAGGAGGAAGTTGATTTTTATAGTATTCATTTTAGCTAGTCATTTTTCTATGTGTGGGAAAACGGAGCGTATCCCATCTTAGTATATAAAGCCTGCAAAAATAATCAATTCTAAGCGTTTTACTTCTATTAGCATAATAAATATAAACTTTAGTTTATGTTATCAATTTACTGAAATTCAAAGGATTAATAATAGGTGAATCTTCGCACTTTTGAAATATACTTTGCGAGTCTAATAACTTGATGGCTGTAACCATACTCATTGTCGTACCAAATATACAGCACAGCATTTTCTGAATCTGAAGAAACCAACGTAGCCTGACTGTCATAAATGGAAGGTGCCGAAGAGCCAACGATATCGCTGGAAACAAGTTCTGTATTGATCGAATATTTAATTTGTTCGACCAGATCACCTTCTAGAGCATACTTTTTTAAAGTTGCATTAATGGTTTCAACCGTGGTTTTTTGTTTCAGTTTAAGATTGAGTATCGCAAGCGAACCGTTAGGCACCGGTACGCGTATCGCATTTGAGGTAAGTTTTCCTTCGAGGTCTGGTAGGGCTTTAGCAACCGCTTTACCGGCTCCCGTTTCTGTAATGACCATATTGAGCGCAGCTGCGCGGCCTCTTCTATATTTAGAGTGCATATTATCGACCAGATTTTGATCATTGGTATAGGCGTGTATGGTTTCTAAATGACCAGTGGATATACCAAAAGTTTCTTCAATAACTTTTAAAACCGGAGTGATCGCATTGGTGGTGCAAGAGGCTGCAGATACGATTGAAGTTTCGTCAGGGTTCACCTGTGTGTGATTTACTCCGTGAACCACATTGGGAATTCCTTTTCCCGGGGCGGTGAGCAGTACTTTTGAAACTCCTTTTGCAATTAAATGTCTGCTCAATTGCTCTTGATCTCTAAAAGCACCGGTGTTATCAATAATGAGTGCTTCGTCAATGTCGTATTGAGTGTAATCAATATCTTCAGGATTGTTGGCTGAAATTAATTTTACCGTAGTACCGTTTATGATTAAAGCTTCACGTTCTAAACTAACATCTATAGTTCCCGGAAAATCCCCGTGAATACTATCACTTTTTAAAAGAGATGCACGTTTTTTTAAGACCGCTTCATCAATAGCGCCACGAACAACAATGGCTCTAAGTCTTAACTGATTGCCGCTTCCCGTTCGGGTCATTAATTCGCGTGCGACAAGTCGGCCAATTCTTCCAAAACCGTATAAGACCACATCTTTGGGAGAGATAGCTTCTGCGTCTTGTGCGTCTTTTAATTTGTCATGAACAAAGGCTTTAGCGTCGGTATATTCATTGTCTTCAATATGGTATTCATAAGTAAGTTTACCAATATCAAGTTTAGCAGGAGGGAGGCTGACTTGCTGAATAGCCTTAGCGAGTTCTACACTATCAAATATGGAAATAGGTTTTTGAACAAATGCTCCGGCATAGGCGTGCAAATTGAGGATTTCGCTCACGTTACGATCAATAAGCTGATTTCTGAATAATACCAGTTCGATATTATTATCATACCAAAGATCACTAACGATTTTAATGAACTCAATGGTGGCACGGCGTCTGTCGGCTTGAAAGGCAAGTTCTTTTTCGTAGGTATTAGGAGTTGTCATTAGTTAAGTGTGTTGTATGTTTAAATTTTCGGCAAAGATACTTAACTATATCGTTTTCGTTGTGCGATTTTAGAATAAAAAAAGCCCTTCGATCGAAGGGCTTTAATTTCACTAGAATTTCTCGATAATTGAGATTAAATGACAGGATACTAATTTTATTGGCGCCGCCAAAGGGTCAAATACTCCGTGGCTTGTCTCGAAATTAAACGTTGGTTTCCAGACAATGCCTTATGGAATAGCCCTGAGGTGATTTACTATTGAAAAATAATTTGCTTTTTCTCTCCATCTTTCCCTACAAAGCTTATGCTCACCGGCTCATTTGGATTTTTAGCATTCATAATGCGTTTTACGTCATCTACCGATTGTACAGCTTCCTCATCTATTTCGGTGATCAGGATGCCATTTAATCCATATCTTTTTAATTTCTCATTAGTGGCCTGAGAGATCACGACTCCATTCCTCACTCCGTATTCTTTCAGTAAATCTTTAGACGCCTCGCGAACTTCTAAACCTGGTTTTTCAATAACAAAAGCTTCATATTTTAAGAGGGTTACAGGAACTGTATTGCGTTCACCGTCTCTGGTATAAGTTACTTGCACCACGTCATTAGGACGTTTTGAACCAAGATATCCAGATAAATCTGAAAATTTATTTACCTCTACATCATCAATTTGAGTGATAATATCTCCTTCTTGTAATCCAGCTTTTTTTGCGCCGCTTTCAAATTCAACATTTGCAACATAAACACCTTCAACAGCATCAACGTCAAGCTGACTGGCAATACTTGGGTTTAAGCTGGTTCCGCTTACTCCTAATATTCCACGTTGTACATCACCATATTCAAGAATATCTTCTACAATTTTACGCGCATTATTAGAGGGTACAGCAAATGCGTAACCTACATAACTACCGGTTTGTGAAGTAATAGCGGTATTGATACCAATTAATTCTCCATTGATATTTACTAATGCACCACCACTGTTTCCGGGGTTGATCGCAGCATCGGTTTGAATAAAAGATTGCGGATTTGAATCATATTCATTGATATCTCGGGCTTTAGCCGAAATAATTCCTGCAGTCACTGTGCTAGTTAAATTAAATGGATTTCCTACAGCAAGCGCCCATTCTCCAAGACGCACATTATCTGAGTCTCCAAAAGGTAAATAAGGAAGGTCTTCATCAGCATCGATTTTTAAAAGTGCGATATCTGCTTGCGGATCTGTACCGATTACTTCAGCTTTAAAGGTTCGGTTATCATTTAAAGACACATCAAGTTCTGAAGCTCCATCGATCACGTGATTGTTGGTTACAATATAACCATCTGCAGAAATAATCACGCCACTACCGGCACCTACGAGTCCTTTGCGGGTTTCTCCACCACCATAGAAGAATTCTCTTAAATTACGGGGTTGCCTTTGGGTTTGTACATTTTTTACGTGAACAACAGCATGAACGGTACGGTCGGCAGCTTCGGTAAAGTCGGCATTCGTGCTGCTTATCGGTCGGCCTTCATAGCTTACAGTACTAAAATTAGAATTAGTAGTTGGGTTAGAAACTTCAGTTCTAGACTCATCTTCCAGCAGCTTATATGCTCCCAGAGTAATACCACCACCTAAGATGGCAACAAACAATAGGCTTGCAAATTTTTTCATAATACGTTTCTATTTTTTTATATAACATTATAAATACGAGTGACAGTATATCGTGTTGCAGTATTTAACTCGGTCTTAACAAGGTGTAGAATATTCGCTTTATGTATTTTTGCGAAGCTTAAAAAAAACCAGCTATGTCTATACCTTTTTATAAATACCAAGGCACCGGCAACGATTTTGTAATGATCGATAACCGTCAACATATATTTTCCAAAAATGATACCAAACTCGTAAAGCAACTTTGTGACCGAAAATTTGGCATAGGTGCAGACGGTTTGATCTTGCTTGAAAACCACGAGGATCAGGACTTTACCATGGTGTATTATAATGCAGATGGCAACCCAAGTTCAATGTGTGGTAATGGAGGGCGTTGCATCGTAGCTTTTGCTCAAGAGTTGGGAGTGATTAAAAATTCAACCACTTTTGAAGCAATAGATGGTTTACACGAAGCGTATATAAAAGATGGTCTGGTACATCTTAAAATGCAAGATGTTTCAGAAATCAAAGAATATGAAGATCATTTATTTTTAGATACCGGCTCACCGCATCACGTGCAGTGGGTGAACGATATAGAACATTATGATGTGAAAAGTAATGGAGCAGCATTGCGCTACGGACCGCTTTACGGCAAAGCCGGAAGTAACATCAATTTTGTTGAAGCTACGACTGAAGGCTTCAGGTTGCGTACCTATGAGCGTGGAGTAGAGGATGAGACGTTGAGTTGCGGTACGGGAGCAACCGCGGTAGCTTTGGCCATTCACAAACAGGGAAAAGTAAGTCATACGAGTATTCCCTTACAGGTAGAAGGTGGTAATTTAAAAATCGAATTTGAACCAGAAGGAGTGGGGTATAAAAATATCTTTCTCATAGGCCCGGCCCAAAAAGTTTTTGAAGGAGTATGGAGGGATTAACGCTAAAAGGAGACTTAGTTTATTTAAGAGCGCTTGAACCAGAAGATCTGGATCTGGTATTTGAGATCGAGAATGATGAAGACTTGTGGGAGCTGAGTACAACGCTCACTCCGTTTTCTAAATTTTTACTGAAGCAATACCTGAAGAATTCACACAAAGATATTTACGAGGCAAAGCAATTGCGCTTAGTGATTTGCAAAGCCGATAATCAAGAAGCTTTAGGAATGATCGATCTGTTTGATTTTGATCCTAGAAATAATCGTGCAGGCTTAGGGATTTTGATCTTTAGTAAAGTGGAACGTGGAAAAGGCTATGGTGCCGAAGCGTTGAAACTCATTATTAAATACGCCTTTAAACGCCTAGAGTTTCATCAGTTGTATGCAAACATACTTGAAGAAAATGCTCCAAGTATTAAATTGTTTGAAAAACAAGGTTTTGAACGCGTAGGACTCAAAAAAGATTGGACACGCGTAGGCGGAAGTTATAGAAACGAATATTTATACCAATTAATTCACACAGATGTACATTAAAAAAATCATTGCAGCTACTGCAGTAATCGGGATGATTATCGGCGGGATTTTTGCCTACACGATTTACGGTAAGTTTTTCTCTCCCAATACCGCATTTAATAATGGGGAGGCTCATATTTATGTACGATCTGATGCAAACTATAGTGATGTAAGAGCAGATTTAGAACTTCTAGTTAAAGATCTGGAATCTTTTGACCAAGTCGCTGAGCGTAAGGGCTATACGAGTAATGTCAAGGCTGGTCATTTTATTATTAAAAAGGGGAGTAATAATAATGAGATCGTAAATGCGATCCGTAGCGGGAATACTCCGGTCAAAATCGCTTTTAATAATCAAGAACGGCTTGTAGATCTTGCGGGGCGTATAGGGCAACAGCTTGAAGTGGACAGTACAGCGCTGATTGAAGCCTTTACTGATGCTGAATTTTTAAAGGAAAACGGATTTTCTGAAGAAACAGCGCTTACCATGTATCTGCCCAATACCTATGAGTTTTATTGGAATACAGATGCTGAAGAATACCGCGACCGTATGCTCAAAGAGTATAAGAAATTCTGGACCGAGGATCGAAAAGCCAAAGCAAAAGCACAAGGATTAACACCAGCTGAAGTATATACGCTAGCATCTATTGTTCAAAAAGAAACAGCAAAAAATGATGAGCGCCCAAGAGTTGCCGGAGTTTATTTGAATCGTTTGCATAACGGTTGGAAGTTGGATGCAGACCCGACGGTAATTTATGCGGTAAAAAAAACGCAGAATGATTTTGACCAAGTCATAAAGCGTGTTCTATATAAAGATCTGGAAACAGATTCTCCGTATAACACATACAAATATGCCGGTTTACCACCCGGACCTATCTTTATGCCCGATCTATCTGCAATTAATGCAGTGTTAAATCCTGAAAATCATCAATACTATTTCTTTGTTGCAGACGTTTCTAATCCCGGCTATCATCTTTTTGCGAAGACTATGGCTCAGCACAATGCAAACAGAAAGCAGTATATTAATTGGATTAACAAGCAGGGCATTAACCGATAATTTAACAAATGTTAAATGTTTACATAATCTTCAAAAAGGATATTTGTAAATGTTAAAATCGGTAATAAAAAGTAGTGATTGCTTTAAAATAGCAGCTATTTTATTGAATTTGTTGACTTTGGGAAAAGCTTAACCAATTCATAATCAATCGCTTGAATTCTATTCGTATATTTGCGCGGTAATATAGATGGGTATTTCAGTGGCGCGTTACTACCTGTCTGAAAATTAGTTTATGACGAAAAACATAGTAAAACTAGCAGCGCTTCCTTCTGTATTTGGACTTGTGGCATTAAGCATGTCAGTAAAAGATGCAGATAAGCCACGCGAAAATTCTACTGAAGGTTTAGAGTTATTTTATACTGTTCCGCAATTTGATGAAGTAGATTCGTCAGTTTTGGACAACACTTCAAATTTAAATCTTGCTACTCCCGGAAAATCGTTCACAGGTTTCAAAGAAGCTTTAGGATTTAAAGAATCACAAAATGATTACAAGCGCATTAACAAGCTTGGATATTTAGGTAAGTATCAGTTTGGCAGAAGTACCTTGTTGCTTTTAGGAATAACAGATACTGAAGAATTTTTGAACAATCCCGTTTGGCAGGAGAAAGCCTTTGTAGCTAATGCCTCGCGTAACAAGTGGGTTTTAAGAAAAGACATCAAACGCTTTAATGGTAAAGTGATCAATGGTGTGAAGGTGACAGAATCTGGAATTCTGGCAGCTGCGCATCTTGCAGGTCCAGGTAGCGTTAAAAGTTATTTACGCTCTGGTGGCGTAGAGGGTTTTAGAGATGCTTTTGGGACTTCTATACGCAGCTATATGAAGAAGTTTTCAGGATATGATGTTTCTTTTATAGAGCCTAATCGTACTGCGAAAGTAAACTTAGAAAGTTAAGATCAATATTCATATAGAACTAAAAAAGCGACCTGTGGGTCGCTTTTTTAATGTTGTATAATAAAGATCGCGGGTCTTTTATGTAAATCCGGTTTATTGGTTTTCCAGACAGAAATGGGTTTGGTTACGATAAACTCGGTGTTTAATGTGATGTCGCAAGCGATGCATAATCGTGTAGAGCCATTCAAGGTATTGCAAAGTTCGTCAAGCATCTTATTGTTACGGTAAGGGGTTTCAATAAAAAGTTGTGCTTGGTTATAGTCTTTAGAAAGGTGTTCTAAGCGCTTCAGCTCGTTGCGCTTTTCTTTTTGGTCAATGGGTAAATAGCCGTTAAATGCAAAGTTTTGACCATTCATTCCGCTACTCATCATCGCCATTAAGATTGAAGAAGGACCAACAAGCGGAACAACTTGAATACCTTTTTCATGAGCGATGCGCACCACTTCAGCACCGGGATCTGCAACACCGGGAACTCCGGCTTCAGACATTAATCCCATAGATTTACCTTTTAAACAAGCATCTAGAAAGTTAGGTATTTCAGAAGCTTCAGTGTGTTTATTTAAGGCATGTAGGATTAGGGAAGGTTGTGGTTTTTTTGGAGAAATCTGTTTTATAAAACGACGTGCTGTTTTTTCATTTTCGACTATATAATCATCTAATTGCTCAACGATCTTTTGCACCATTCCCGGCATCACTTCCAAGGGTGGCGTGTCACCAAGTGTAACCGGAATGAGATAAAGTTTGCCAAGTTCAGTTTTGATATGCATAGTTTGTAGTTGAGATTAACTAAGTCGCTCTGCAATTTTTGTAGTGGCCTCGTCAAGCATTTCGTAAACGCGGTCAAAACCCCTCAAACTATCATTGTAAGGATCAGGAACATCAACACGTTCTCCCGGAAAGATTTCGTCTAAAATAAGCTGAACTTTTGCTTTGTCCTCATCTTTAGTGGCTTGAGCGACTACATCTTCATAATTGTAATTGTCCATTACAAAGATGTGATCATAACGATCAAAAAATGCCGGTTTAAATTGCATACCGCGTTGATCTGTGATATCTAAACCATTTTTTTGAGCAACGGCAATGCTTCGGGAATCGGGCATACTGCCTACGTGCCAATGACCGGTTCCGGCAGAATCAACTTGAAATCTTTCAGCATCAAGTTTTGATTTTAGAAGACCTTCGGCGAGTGGTGATCTGCAAATATTACCTAAGCAAACCATTAAAATGTGCGTTTTCATCTTCTGTATATTTTAGGAGGTATATTCAGTCTTAAATATACGCTGCGATTTACATCGTAAGCTTTTTGTTGAGATCTTCAACATATTTTCTAAACTGCTTGTCTGTAGAAGATAAATTATCTACTGTTTTACAAGCGTGCAATACGGTGGCGTGGTCTCTTTTTCCTATTTGAGAGCCGATACTTGCCAGCGAAGCTTTAGTTAACTTCTTAGCAAAGAACATTGCAAGTTGACGTGCCTGAACAATATGACGCTTACGTGTTTTAGATTGCAGGGTGTCAACATCCATCTGGAAATAATCGCTTACAACCTTTTGGATATAATCTATAGAAACTTCGCGTTTGGTATGTTTGACGTAGTTGTCAACAATCTTTTTAGCAAGCTCCAGATTTATTTCTTTTCTATTGAAAGAAGAGTGGGCGATAAGCGAAATTATAGCACCTTCTAACTCACGAATGTTTGTCTTGATATTGTTAGCCAAAAACTCCACAATATCTTCGGGCATTTCTACACCGTCTTGATACAGTTTGTTTTTGATAATAGAAACGCGCGTTTCAAAACCTGGTGATTGCAATTCGGCTGAAAGTCCCCATTTAAAACGAGACAAGAGACGCTGCTCAATATCCTGCATATCAACAGGTGCTTTGTCACTGGTTAAGACCACCTGTTTTCCATTTTGATGCAAGTGGTTAAAAATGTGGAAAAACACATCTTGCGTACCCGCTTTTCCAGAAAGTAATTGAATATCATCTACAATTAAGACATCGATCACTTGATAGAAATGTATAAAGTCATTTCTATTATTCTTTTTAACCGACTCTATATATTGCTGCGTAAACTTTTCAGCTGAAATATATAAGACTGTTTTGTCTGGATAGCGGTCTTTAATTTGAACACCGATCGCATGTGCTAAGTGGGTTTTACCTAAACCAACACCTCCAAAGATCAATAAGGGATTGAATGAGGTTCCGCCTGGTTTATTGGCTACGGCCATACCGGCAGAACGTGCTAATCGGTTAGAATCTCCTTCTAAGAAATTCTCAAAGTTGTAATTAGGATTTAGTTGAGACTCAATCTCCAGATTACGAATCCCGGGAATCACAAACGGATTTTTAAGCTCGGGATTTTTATTTTTTAAGGGAGCATCAACCTCTTGAGATTTCATCGTATTAGGACGGTTGGTACTCGGAATTTTTTCGGTAAAGGGTTGCTTGTTTCCGTAGGTGTTTTCCATACGGATCACATAAACCAATTTTGCATGTTCACCCAGTTCTTTAGTGAGCGATACCTTAAGTAATTTAACGTAATGTTCTTCTAGCCATTCATAGAAGAATTTACTGGGTACCTGTATGCTTAGCGCATTGTCTGTAAGTTTAACCGCTCGTATAGGTTCAAACCAGGTTTTGTAAGCCTGCGGGGTTATATTGTCCTGTATAAATGAGAGACAATTATCCCATACTGTTTGCGCAGTCATACTCATTCTTGTGGTGAAGTTTTTAGTTATTTTTGGTTTCGGACGACTGAAAAGTGAGAAAATAAAGAGATCTTCGTTTCATTCAGTGCGGGGCAAATATGTGAACAAAAATTGTAATAAAAAAAGAAAATAAGATTGCTTTTTTAGAATTTTTATCGCATACTCTTTTCGCTTTTGAAAGTATAAATTTATTTGTTAATAACTGTATGAAATCGCATAATAGTTTTGTTAAAGTTAGGTACGGTGAGACCGATCAAATGGGAGTTGTTTATCATGGTAATTATCCTCAATATCTGGAAGTTGCACGCATTGAATGGCTTGAAAATTTAGGAATTTCCTACAAAAAAATGGAAGAAAACGGCGTGATGCTTCCTGTTTATGACATGCGAATTTCTTTTTTAAAGCCTGCTTTTTTTGACGATCTTTTAACGGTTAAAACTACCTTGCGAAAAACACCTCGCGCCAGTATAGTTTTTGACTATGAAATTACTAATCAAAATCAAGAATTGTTAACTAAAGCAGAGACGACTTTGGTCTTTGTAGACATGAAATCCAATAGGCCTACGCGATGTCCTGAATATGTTTTAGAGCTTTTGGCTGAAGACAAGGCTACAGAATAGTAGTTTTTATACCGAATACTGCATCAAAACGTTCTTGAATTCGTTCCAGATCATTTTTTCTTACTGAAACGCTTACTTCACAACTGAGCTCCATTTTTTGATGTGCGATGTCAAGTTGTTCTTCTTTGATGATGCGCATCACTGTGTGTAATAATGCATATTCAAAGTTTAACTGAAGTTCTTCAGTAATGGTTTTGACTATTATTTTAGAAGTTTCTAATGCGAGTTGTGCAGCTGTTTTGTACGCCTGAATCAATCCGCCAACTCCCAGATTGGTTCCGCCGTAATAGCGAATTACCGTTACTAGAGTATCTGTTACTTCAAAAGATTGTAATTGCCCGTAAATGGGTTGTCCTGCAGAATTGTTGGGTTCGCCATCATCATTAGCTCTGTACTGCTCGTAATTTTTGCCTAACTGCCAGGCGTAGCAGATGTGAGAAGCTTTGTTGTGTTGTTGATGCAGTGCAGCTAAAACTTCTTCAACTTGAGCTTCGGATTTTACCGGATGTGCTTGCCCTATAAACTTACTGCCTCGGTCTTTAAAGAGTGATTCTGCGCTGGCTTTTGCAATCGTTTTATAGGTGTCTCTGCTTGTTTCTTCTTCCATTAATTCGATTTTACAACAGCGATGAGTATAATACTTATTACGGCGATCGCAATACCGATCCAGTTTTTTGTGGAAAGTTTTTCCTTAAAAAATAAAATTCCGATCAAAGTTGCAGCCATTACAATTCCCACATTGTTCAGTGTAAAAACCGTTGAACTTTCTAGAGAAGGATGTCTTAACGCCTGAACCAAAAAGTAAATGGAGTAATAATTAGGAACTCCCAATGCGATACCGCCTAGCAGGTTTTTAAAATGAAGTTTTTCTTTTCCTTTTAAGAGTTGGTAACCTAAAACGCTAATGCCTAAAATAAATGCGGTGACAAAAATCATCGCCGAAAATAAGGGGACATCTTTTTCGGCCACGTAACTGTCTTCAAGAAATTTGATGGTAGTGTCTATAATTCCGCTTCCCAGAAAAACTAGTATGGGGAATACTAAACTGCTTTTTGTAGCAGCAGTTTTATCAATTGACTTTTTCAGCGAAACCAAATACACTGCGATCAAAGCCAGCAGGATTCCTATTATTTTATGTGTTCCTGAGCTTTCGTTGTAGTAGATTAAACCAAATGTAATTGGTAGTACGACACTCATTTTGGTTGCTACTGAAACTACAGAAAGTCCGCTGCGTTGTGTTGTGATGGCCATCAGATTGAAGGTCACTATAAAGAGAACGCCTAGAAATAATGTTCCCGGCAGCCAGGAATAAGACGGGATTGCAGTAAAATTTATAGGTTGTTCATAAGATAAAATACCAGAGACACTTGCGATAAGGTAATTAACTACAATGGCTTGAAATGTATTGACTTGGTATTTGTCAAATAATTTAAAGACAAGAAAAATAATACTTGAGGATACTATGCTCAGTAAAAGATAGATCAAAATAAGTCCTTTTTTACTTCAAATAGTTGCGTTACATCCTGTAAGCCGGGCTCTAAATGCCAAGTATGGATTCCCATAGAAGCCGCAGCTGCAGTGTTTAAAAGGGTGTCGTCAATAAATATTGTCTCCTCAGCAATTAAGGTATCGTTTTGAAGCACATAATCGTAAATCTCAAGGTCAGGTTTACGCATATTGATCTTTTGAGAAAGGTAAAAGCGCTCAAAGCAATTTTGAAATTGTGAATACCGCAGTGCACCCATATTCTTAATCACCTGTTCTATATGTAAATCATTGGTGTTGCTCAACAGGAAAAGTCTGTAGGTTTTGTCTTTTGCCAGTTGCATAATCCAATCCAAACGATGTTGCGGGAAATCTAAAATAATACTGTTCCAGGCTTGTTTAAAAGATAGCGCGGTGAGTGAAGGAAATTTTTTGAGATAGTTTTCTGTGAGTTGCTCACTTGTCATCAAGCCTTTTTCATAGGTATTATGCCAAGCATTCATCTCTTCATCAATATGCCGAATTCCCATTTTGGCTAAGGCTTGCTCGGGAGCTTTTTTATCTAGATTGATGAAGACATCACCAAAATCGAAAACAATGTTTTTAATCATTTACGTGAGTGTAATAGACCAAATGGTCACCGGTTAGTTGACTAGATCTTATAGGTTGAGCATTGGATAGTTTAGGAGCGCTTATTCCATTATGGAAGTTTTGTTTCCCTTTAAATACACGGGCTTCATCCCAAAGTTCTTGATCAATGAAATTTTGTAAAGTGGTACTTCCTCCTTCAATGATCACCGATTGTAAACCTTCTTTGTAAAGCGTTTGGAGTACTTCGGTAATCAGGTTTTTATTAAAATCAACAGTTATATATTTTGTTGAACTTGTGCTTTCTTTAGTTTTTTCAGTAAAAACCAGTGTTGTAGCGCTTTCATCAAAAACCCTACTTTCCTCTGAAATTTTGAGTTCGCGATCAAGAACAATTCGCGTAGGGGATTTACCGCTCCAATCTCTAGTAGTAAGGCTTGGATTATCTGCTTCTACGGTTTTGGTCCCTACCAAAATACTTTGTTCTTCTGCGCGCCACTTGTGAACTAATTGCTTGCTGTAAGAGTTGGTGATCCAAACCGGTTCACGGCTGCTTCTACTCTTCGCTTCAGGAGCAATAAAACCATCCAGACTTTCTGCCCATTTTAGAATAATATAAGGACGCTTTTTTTGATGAAAAGTAAAAAAGCGCTTGTTAAGCTGTTGGCATTCTTGCTCAAGAACACCAACTAAAACCTCACAACCTGCATCGATTAATTTTTTGATTCCGCGGCCGGCAACTTCAGCAAAAGGATCAACCGTACCTATGACCACTTTTTTAATTCCTTTAGCAATAATCAGATCGCTGCACGGCGGTGTTTTACCAAAATGACTGCAAGGTTCAAGACTTACATAAATGGTAGCTTTGTCGAGTAGTGATTGATCATTTACGCTGTTTACAGCATTTACTTCGGCGTGGGGTTGCCCGGCTTGTTGATGCCAACCTTCACCTATAATGCGGTCTTCATAGACAATGACACTGCCTACCATAGGATTGGGATAGGTGTTGCCGAGACCGTTTTTGGCCAGTTGCAGGCAACGCGACATATATTTTTCGTGTATCTTCACAGCCTCAAAAATACCATTTAAAAGTAAGATTATCTATGTTGCAAATCAGAGCAATTAAAGCATCAGATAATGAGGAGTTAGCAGCCTTATTGCGATCCATTTTAATTGAAATGGGTGTACCCAGAGTAGGAACGGCGTATGCAGATAAAGCACTCGATTGTATGTATGAGACGTACGATGTAGATCAAGCGGAGTATTTTGTTATTGAAGAGGATGGAAAACTTTTAGGTGGAGCTGGTATTGCTGCTTTAGCCAACTATGACGGCCCGGTTTGTGAACTTCAGAAAATGTATATTTCTGCGTCGCTGCGCGGAAAGGGTGTAGGAAAACAATTGATGGATGTTTGTCTGGATTTTGCTAAAACTTCGGGTTTTGAACAGGTGTACATTGAGACGATGCCGTATATGGAAGCTGCTCAGAAGCTCTATAAAAAATCTGGTTTTGAATACGTCGACGGCCCCATGGGATGCACCGGCCACAGTGCGTGTCCTGTACATATGCTTAAAACACTTTAAATGACGCTAAAAGCCTATAGAACGCATTTTTATAAGGAATTAGAAGCTTTTTATCCGCAGGAGGAATACGAGACTTTTTTTAAAGTTTTGGCTCAGGAGTATTTGAAACTCGCAGCATATGAGATTCCGTTGAATTTTCAATTGGAACTTGATGAGGCACAACGTAATTTATTTGACAAGGCTTTGTCGCGATTGCAACAAAACGAGCCTTTACAATACATTGTAGCTTCAACTGAATTTTATGGTTTTCCGTTTCAGTTATCGCCTGCGGTTTTGATTCCAAGACCCGAAACGGAGGAGTTGGTCGACTGGATTTATACTGATTTTAAAAATACAAGCTGTACCATTCTCGATATTGGTACCGGAAGCGGAGCGATCGCTGTGAGTCTTGCAAAATTGCTTCCTGAAGCCAAAGTCACTGCGATAGATGTTTCAGAAGATGCTTTAAAAATCGCTGAAGCAAATGCCTCCTCAAATGCGGTGAATGTTCAATTTATCAAGCAGGATATCTTGGATTGTCAGGCGCTCGATCGATCTTATGATGTGATTGTTTCCAATCCGCCTTACGTGCGTGATTTGGAAAAAGTAGAGATCAAGGCAAATGTTTTGAATTACGAGCCGCATCTGGCGCTTTTTGTAGAAGATCAAAATGCTTTGATTTTTTATAAAAAAATAGCAGAACTCGCTATCCAAGCTCTGCAACCTAACGGAATTTTGTATTTTGAAATCAATCAATATTTAAGTGTAGAAACCGTAGGTCTCTTAAAGAATATTGGTTTTTCTCAAGTAGAATTACGTGATGATTTTGCAGGAAAGCCAAGAATGATAAAAGCACAACATTAATGAACGATTTAAAATCAATATGTGTCTTTTGCGGAAGCAGTGAAGGCACAGATCCAAAAATAATAGAACAAGCAAGTCTGCTTGGTCAAAAACTGGCAGCACATCAACTCACACTGATTTATGGTGGTTCGCAATTGGGGATTATGGGTAAAGTGGCTAAGGCGAGTTTGGCAAATGGAGGCAAAGCTATTGGGATTATCCCAGAATTTTTAAAGACCAAAGAAATTGTATATCCTGATCTGGACGAAATTATTACAACCCAAAATATGCACGAGCGCAAGCTTAAAATGCAAGAAATGAGTGACGGTTTTATTACGCTTCCCGGTGGCTTTGGAACCTTTGAAGAGCTCTTTGAGATCATTACCTGGAGTCAGTTGGGATTGCATCATAAACCCATAGGCTTGCTCAATACCAATGGATTTTACGATCACTTGATCGCAATGTTGGATGAGATGGTAAAACGTGGTTTTTTAAATAAAAACAATCGCGAACTCTTAATTGAAGATGCTGATGTAGAGCGTTTGCTTCAGAAAATGAAAGCCTTTGAACCTGATCACACTTCAAAATTTTTAAAGCCCGAAAATACTTAAAGATACATGAGGTGGTTGGTGCTGGCTGTTTTCTTTGTTTGTACATCTTGTTTGACGCGTGATGAGCGCATCAGTGAATTTCAAATTGAATTAGGACTGGAAAAAGCAAAAGCCTTGAATGCGTTGGTAGCTCATTTTGAACTTCAATTGAACGGTATTTATCCATCACTGCCTTTAGAAAAGGCATATTTGGCATTGTTTAAAGATTTAGAGTCTGGCAATTTTAGTGCGCATCAAAAGCTTAAGGTTCTTCCAGAATCTTTAGAAGAAGTTTACGAAGCATCGGGTTTACACGCAGATGTACATCAAGAAAATCATCAACCGCTTAAAATCAACGAGGATGGCATCTTCTTTAAGATGATGCGTTCACAAAGCTATTATAATGAATTGATCTCAGAGTATTTCTGGGTTTTAGAAGAGGTTGGGCCTATTAATGATGCTCAATTTGCTTCGGGGATGCTAAAGTTTAATTTTGACCCCAAAAATTATTTTCACAAACGACTGGTTGTATTTCAGTTTTTGCCTTAAATCAAATTCTATGATTCTGGCAAAGCCGAAATTTACATCCTGCTAATTTTTAGTACACTATGACTGCCCAAGAAAAAATTGAAGCGCTTCGTCAAGAATTGCGACAGTATAATTATGAATATTATGTGCTTGACAAGCCTCAGGTTGATGATTATACCTTTGATCAGAAATTAAAGGAGCTTCAGGAAATGGAGGCAAAGCATCCTGAATTTTATGATGCTAATTCGCCAACACTTCGGGTAGGAGGAGAGGTGACCAAAAATTTTGCTACTGTAAAGCACGAGCATCGCATGTATTCTCTTGACAATAGTTACTCGCAAGAGGATCTTGAAGATTGGGAAAAGCGCATAAAAAAATTAGTTGATGGTGCCGTTGAATATGTGTGCGAACTTAAATATGACGGGGCTTCTATTAGTTTGACGTACGAGGAAGGAGTTTTGGTGCGCGCAGTTACGCGTGGTGATGGTGTACAAGGGGATGATGTGACCAATAACGTTAAAACCATTCGCAGTGTGCCTTTAAAGTTGAAAGGTGATTTTCCTGCTAAATTTGATATACGCGGTGAAATTGTACTTCCGCTTGCGGGTTTTGCAGCCATGAACGCTGAACGTGTAGAGGCCGGAGATGAGCCTTATAGCAATCCAAGAAATACCGCTTCGGGAAGTTTAAAACTTCAGGATAGTGCAGAGGTGGCTAAGCGACCGCTGGAATGTTTACTGTATAGTATTGTGGGAGAAAACCTGGATATTGCTTCGCAGTTCGAAAGTTTAGAAAAAGCGCGTTCTTGGGGATTTAAAGTTCCGGAGGTGGCAAAAAAAACCGCTTCAACTGCAGAAACCTTTGAGTTTTTAAATTATTGGGATGAGCATCGTCACGATTTACCTTATGAGACCGATGGTGTTGTGATCAAGGTGAATAGCTTTAGACAACAAGAGGAATTAGGTTTTACAGCTAAAGCACCACGTTGGGCAATGGCGTATAAATTCAAAACCGAACAAGCTGAAACTGTTCTTGAAAAAATAACCTATCAAGTAGGACGTACGGGAGCAATTACTCCGGTTGCAAATCTCGTTCCCGTGCAATTAGCTGGAACCATTGTAAAGCGCGCTTCGCTACACAATGCAGATCAAATTGAAAAGCTAGATGTGCGCGAGGGAGATCACGTGTATGTTGAAAAAGGAGGCGAAATCATTCCTAAAATTGTTGGGGTTGATTTTGAGCAACGCGATCCAGACTCGACGGCAACAGAATATATTTCAGAATGTCCTGAGTGTGGTACAACGCTCGTGCGTCAGGAAGGGGAAGCGCAGCATTATTGCCCGAATGATATGGGTTGCCCTCCGCAAATCATTGGTAGAATTCAACATTTTATTTCCCGTAAAGCGATGGATATTGAAGGCTTGGGAGGTGAAACCGTAGCTTTATTAGTAAACGAAGGGTTGATCAAAAATTATGCTGATCTCTACACGCTTAAAAAAGAGCAAATATTGCCTTTAGAACGAATGGCAGAAAAGTCGGCAGATAACTTGATCAAGGGGATTGAAGCTTCTAAGCAAATTCCTTTTGAACGGGTTTTGTTTGGTTTAGGAATTAGATATGTGGGCGAAACAGTGGCGCGTAAACTGGCTAAGCAGTTTAAAACCATTGATGCGTTAGCTGAAGCTTCAGAAGAAACTTTAGTTGCTGTAGATGAGATAGGAGCGCGTATTGCACAAAGTGTGGTTTCATTTTTCTCTGAAGAAGCAAATCAAGATCTTATCAAAAGATTGAAGGATTATGGTCTGCAATTGGAGCTTGATGCTTCGGTGCTAGAAAATCAAACCGATAAATTGCAAGGACAAACGTTTGTGATTTCCGGAGTGTTT
Organism: Leeuwenhoekiella blandensis MED217; assembly: GCF_000152985.1. Classification (GTDB taxonomy): domain Bacteria; phylum Bacteroidota; class Bacteroidia; order Flavobacteriales; family Flavobacteriaceae; genus Leeuwenhoekiella; species Leeuwenhoekiella blandensis. The sequence continues at coordinate 1,863,389 of NZ_CH672395.1, forward strand.
TCAAAAGTATCACGTACAGAACTAAAAAAGCTGATAGAAGATAACGGAGGAAAAGCTTCCGGCAGTATTTCATCTAAAACAAATTATCTGGTTGCCGGTGAAAATATGGGACCGAGCAAATTGCAAAAAGCAGAAAAATTAGGGGTGCCTATCATTTCTGAAGATGACTTTTTAGCGATGCTTTAGTTAATTTAACTTGTAAAAAACCTGTTTCTACTATTCGGTTTCTCTTTAATTATTGATTAACCAAAATATTTATAGTAAACACTGTAAATTTTAAATAGACTAAATGTATGTTGATCTAATGAGATGAACATCTGAAAACTCAAAAGAGCATTTATAAATGAAATCTAACTACTTGCTGTTTGCTTATATTCTTACTGCTGTGGTTGAATTGGTGCTGCTGGGGTGTGACTTGAGTTTCTCTATTTATTTGCGCCCTATTTGTGTTGTTCTCATTTATAGCTACTATGTAGTTAGTGTGAAAAAGCACAACTTCTTTTTATTGTTTTATTTGACTTGTGAGCTGATCAACGAAATGTTCTTTTTAATAGATTTTACAAGATATTTTACTTTGGTTATGCTGTGCTATAGTCTGGCAACTTTTTCTATGTTGCATCATTTATGGCCACTCTATACCAAAGCAAATTTTAAAACGGAACTTAATGAGCTTTTGCGGCCGTTGTTAGGGCTTATAGCAGTTATGTATATCTTTTGGGAATTAACTTTTATGGTTTTTGACAACCTCCCGAATAATCTTGTTTTTTTTCCGGCCTTGCTGGCGCTTTTGTCTTGGTTGTTTTTCTGTACACTAATACCTGTAAAAAACAAACATCCAGATAATTTTGCGTTATATATAATGGGTGGTGCAATGGGGGTTATGGCTCCTTCTATGTTTATCTATGAATTTTTATGGTCTAAGGCTGTTGTGCTCTACTTCTCCTTATTTTCTATGATAATTTTAAAGATTTTCTTAGTAACGTATCTAATCAAATTGCAAAATATCTTAAAATCACGTGAGGAATATTTTTAAAAGTAGTTTATGGTAGTAAGTATGTTTATATTGCACTGATTTATCATAGCTTAGATTTGAAGTAATGACAAATAGAATTAGATCATTCAAACCTTCACAGGTTTTGCTTACAGGTATGTTGTGTTGCCTGTTATTTATTGTGGGTACTAGTTATGGGCTTGGCTTGGGCTCATACATTCAGCCTTTCTTTTATTTATTTTTCTACTTCTATTATTATACCGCTTTAAAGCGGCATAATATCGTTTTTGCAATATTTCTTCTTACCGCTTATATAGGCGAGGTTTTTTTAATAATAGATGTTCATAAATATTTTGTAGAGATTATCGTGATGTTCATTTTGGCAGCCTCTGCAATGCTTTATACTTTTTTACCAATTTTGAAGTTAAAATCTCGTAAAATAACTAAAGAGATGATTGTAGAGCCGGGTATTGGCCTTATTTTCTGTGTGTATACAGTTATCTATCTTATGACTATGTATTATGAGTTGGTCCCAAATAAATTCTTATTTATTTCTGGATCGATCTTATTGTTGTTTTTTACTATGGTTTGCTTCTTGATTCCTTTAAGAAACAGGCATCCAAGTAATGTTTATCTTTATTTGATAGGAGGCGGATTGCTTGTTGAAGCAATATTATCTTTTGTATATACCTATAGTCTCTCAATTCCTATCATTGCTGTTGGAACCAAAATTGCTATATGTGTGCACAAAACCTGCGTGACGCTATACTTTGTGAGTATAGACGAGGTTTGTTCAGACGAGAGTCGAGAAGGCTATTAAACCGTGATGGTACGAGCGTTATTTGAAATGCTTCCGTCTAGGTTGAAGGTGAAATCGATTCTTCCTAAATTGATCCCGGCCCAACCTACTTGATTTACAAGAACTTCAACACCATCTGCATTATTTACGATAACCGGTTTGTCTAAAAATGTATGTGTATGCCCGCCAATGATCAAATCGATATTACGCGTTTTTTCAGCCAGTTTAATGTCTGAAATCTTATCAAACTTATAATCATAGCCCAGATGTGATAAACAAATAACCAGATCACATTGTTCTTCCTCCTTTAGAATTCTGCTCATATCCTGTGCAATTTCAACAGGATCCAAATATTCTGTTTCTTTGCTTAAAGCTTTGGTAACCAAACCTTCAAGTTGAATTCCTAATCCAAAAACACCAATTTTGATTCCGTCTTTTATAAAAACTTCGTAAGGTTTGGTGAGTCCTTCCATAGTTGTATTAGTAAAGTCATAATTGGCACTCAGCATTTTAAAGCTTGCATTAGGCATTTGGGCTGCCAACCCGCCAACGCCATTGTCAAAATCGTGATTACCTATGGTTGCCGCATCATACTTAAGTAGACTCATTAATTTAAACTCCAGCTCACCTCCATAGAAATTAAAATAAGGGGTTCCTTGAAAAATATCTCCCGCATCTAACAAAAGGGTGTTGGGATTTTCTTTTCGAATGGCTTCAACAAGGGTGAGTCTGCGGGCAACACCTCCTTGATTGGGATGCAAAGCGTCCTCCGGAGAAAAAGGATCTATATGACTATGCACATCGTTAGTATGCAAAATGGTAATTGTTTTTGTCTTTTTGGTTTCAGCAAAAAGATCAAAGCTGGGTAATGCAGAAATTGCTGCGGTTGCAATTCCGGTTTGTTTTATAAAAGTTCTTCTTATCATAATTACTCTTGTATAAATCGGTCATCTCTAACGGGGGCAATCGTGTCTTTGGCTTTAAAATAGTCAACCAAAATAGTTCTGATTTTGTAATCTAAAACTTCCATGCTTACAGGTTTACTAAAAAACGTCATTCGGTCTCCGCCTTGTTGTAGATAATCATTGGTGGCGACAAAATAGGTTTTGCCCTCTTCAACAGGTTTGCCATTGATGGTGGTAGATTTAAGCTTTTCATCTTGATCTAGAATGATCTGCATATTTGAGATAGGATGTGCTTTGCCCGATTCTAAATAGGAAAACATTTCTTTGATCTGGTCACTGCTCAATTCAACTACCACGACACTATTTTCAAAAGGCATAATGTCAAAAGCGGTACGCATAGTTACATCGCCTGCATTTAAGGTAGATCGTATACCGCCGTGATTAAGCAAAACTGCATCGATCTCCTTTCCGGTACGTTTTTTAAATACAGGATTACTCAATTCATAAACAGCGTCTGCCATCATATTACCAATGGCGGTATTATACGGGCCTTCGCTTTTAGATAAGCTCGTAGGCGCGTATGCGAGCACGGCGCCCATTTCTTCGTCAATGCGTTGTCGATATGGAGCGATGTATTCTAAAATGGCTTCGTCACCTTTTAAACTATCGGTTATGGCGATTTGTTTGCCGTTGATTTGTGTGAGTGTTGCTTGTGAATCTTTGCAGCCAACTGCGATGCTTGCAAGAAAAAGAAGGGAAAAGAATCGAATCATCAAGGATTAAATAAAAGATTTGCTTTGCGCGATAATTAATTACATTTGCGCCAAAACAAATTTAGATGTTTTTAAACGGATTGAAGCACAATTTGCTTAAAACTAAGGTTAACAAAACCCGTCAAAAACCTATTCAAACAAGGCAGTCTACTTGTATTCAAACGGTTGGTGTTTTGGTTGATGCGAGGTTTTTTGAGGAGTGGTCAGGTTTGAAAAAAATGATTGATAACCTGTCGCAATCTGTTGAAAATAAGATCGTTTTTTATACTGAAAAGAAAGAGGTAAACACCGCTGAAAATCAAATCGCACTAAGAGCTAACGATTTTAGTCTTGTAGGAGGTTTAAAAAATCCAGAGGTAGAAGCGTTTGTAAAGAAACCTTTTGACCTCTTGATAAGCTATTACAGTACAGAAAATGTATTTTTGGATTTCGTTTCGGCACAATCCAATGCCTTGTTTCGAGTAGGTGTTTCTGAGGATATGATGGAATTTAATGATCTCACGATTAAAACTCCATTAAATCAGATAGATGTGTTTGAAAGGGAGCTGATCAACTATTTAAAAATATTAAAACGCATAAAATAACATGCAGGAATTGAGAGGAACCGGTGTAGCATTAGCCACTCCGTTTAATGAAGATTTGAGTGTAGATTTTGACGGTCTTGCCAAATTAATTGACTACAACATCGACGGTGGTGTAGATTATCTTGTGGTAATGGGAACCACGGCTGAAAATGCCACCTTATCCGCCCAAGAGAAAGACGCTGTAATCAAGAAAGCGATCGAAGTGAATGCAGGTAGATTGCCTTTGGTTTTAGGTGTAGGAGGGAACAATACCGCTGCAGTCATCAATGAAT
>NZ_CH672395.1:1868036-1897629 GCF_000152985.1 Leeuwenhoekiella blandensis MED217
ATTTCTGGTGATGATGTTTTGGCTTTACCTACAGTGACTGCCGGGGGAGATGGGGTGATTTCAGTTTTGGCGCAAGGTGTTCCGGCTATTTTTTCATTGATGATCAAAGAGGGATTGCACGAGAATTATACCGAAGCCTATAAAAAACATTATACCTTAATGCCTGCTGCCGATTTGATTTTTGCTGAAGGAAACCCTGCAGGAATCAAGGCTTTACTTGCTCAAAAACACATTTGCAAAGAGGTGCTTAGGCTTCCGCTGGTGGCTGCATCCTCCACTTTGCAAGAAAATATTGCAACATACTTGAGCGAGACTGGTCTTTAAGTTTTGTAATCCCTAGAAAAACCTTATTTTTGCCCGATGTTTTTAAGCTTAATGAAGAAAACTTTAGTAATACTATTAACCGTAATCTCACTAGCATCTTGCAGTGAATATCAAGAAGCCCTAAAATCTGAGGATATGGGCTTAAAGTATTCTTTTGCAGATTCTTTGTATGATGCCGGAAAATACCGCAAGTCTGTAAAATTATGGGAACAAATCGTTCCTGCCTACCGTGGTAAGCCACAGGCAGAACGTATTATGTATCTTTATGCAGATTCTCACTATCAGGTTGAAGATTATTATTTAGCGGGTTATCAATTTGACCGTTTTGTCTCTGCTTATCCTGACTCAGATAAAGCAGAAGAAGCACAGTACAAGGCTGCTGTGAGTTATGCTGAACTATCACCTAATTATCAGCTTGATCAGTCTGAAACTGAAAAAGGATTGGACTACTTACAACAATTCATTACCGCATATCCTGAGTCTGAATACGCTGCCGATGCAAGTGAGCGTATTAAAGAGTTGAGTATAAAACTTCAGAAAAAATCATATATGGTCGCAAAAGGATGGCATAAGATTATGGACTATCCGGTGGCTATTTCGGCATTTGATGACTTTTTATCAGATTACCCGGGCTCTCCTTTTCGCGAAGCTGCGTTTTTTTATAAGTTAGATTCGCAGTATCAATATGGCTCAAAAAGTATTTATGTGCTTGTGAAGCCGCGATTAGAAGAAGCCATTGAAATGTATGAGACTTTGATCCGTTACTTCCCAGAAGGAGAGTATCGTGCTCAGGCCGATGAGATTAAAGCAGATATTGATCAAATTTTAGAAAATTATTCCTAATTAAATAAAGTGAATATTATGGATGTTAAAAATCTAGATGCACCTGTAAATACAGTAACGCATAACCGCAGTGAGATTGATGCTCCTACCGGAAACATCTACGAAGCGATTTCTATCATCGCTAAGCGTGCAACACAGATAAATACAGAAATTAAAAGAGAGCTTTTAGAGAAACTAGACGAGTTTGCTACTTACAGCGACAGTCTTGAAGAAATCTTTGAAAACAAAGAGCAGATAGAAGTTTCTAAATTCTACGAGCGCTTGCCTAAGCCACACGCAATGGCTGTTCAAGAATGGCTTGAAGATAAAATTTACTTCCGCGATACGACTGCAACAGAGTAGTCATGTCTATACTAAGCGGTAAAAAAGTATTGCTTGGAGTAACCGCCGGAATAGCTGCTTATAAAGCGGCTTTTTTGGTTAGGGGCTTTATCAAGGCAGGAGCAGAGGTTCGTGTTATTATGACGCCTGATGCCAAGGATTTTGTTACTCCGTTAACGCTTTCTACGCTTTCAAAAAATGAAGTGCTTTCTACGTTTACTCAAGAAGAAAACGAGAATGCTGTTTGGAATAACCACGTAGAACTCGGCCTTTGGGCCGATTTCTTGGTTATAGCTCCGGCTACGGCCAATACACTTGCTAAAATGGCTTCCGGTACTTCAGATAACTTATTATTAGCAACCTACTTATCGGCAAAGTGCCCCGTGTATTTTGCTCCGGCGATGGATTTGGATATGTATAAACATCCAAGCACCCATCAATCTTTTGAAAAACTCATTTCTTACGGAAATATCATGATTCCGGCCACAAGTGGCGAACTCGCTAGCGGTCTTGAGGGAAAAGGAAGAATGGCAGAACCTGAAGCTATTGTCTCTTTTGTAGAAGATGACATTTTAAACAAACTTCCGCTTAAAGGAAAGAAGGTATTGATTACTGCCGGTCCAACTTATGAAGCTATTGATCCCGTGCGATTCATAGGAAATCATAGCAGCGGGAAGATGGGGTACGCGATTGCAGAAGCGGCAGCAGGCTTAGGAGCCTCTGTGATTTTGATTTCAGGACCTACGCATCTTCAGTTGAAACACAATTTAATCGAAGTTATTCGCGTTACTTCAGCAGCACAAATGCTGGATGCTGTCCAGGCTAATTTTGACAAGGTCGATATTGCTATTGCAGCAGCAGCTGTTGCTGATTATAGACCGGCACAAGTTGCAAACCAAAAGATCAAGAAAAAAGAAGCTTCGATGTCAATCGCTTTGGAGCCAACGACAGATATTTTGGCACATATGGGTAAAACTAAAGGGAAACAATTTTTAGTAGGCTTTGCTCTGGAGACCGAAAATGAAGTTGCTAACGCTAAAGGCAAATTGGAGCGAAAACACCTTGATTTAATAGTACTCAATTCTTTAAATGATCAAGGAGCTGGCTTTAAAACCGAAACAAATAAAGTAACTTTCATTTCGAAGTCTGGTGCTGTTGTTCCACAGGAATTGAAGCCTAAAGATGAAGTCGCTAAAGATTTATTGCACATGATTCAAAACTTGATGTATGCTTAGATTGCTTGTTGCTCTTTTATTTTTGAGTTTTCCTATTCAGGCGCAAGAGCTGAATTGTTCGGTAATCATTAACGCTGAGCAAACCGGTCAAAGCAATCTTCAGGTTTTTAGAACTTTGAAAACCGAACTTACCGAGTTTATGAACAATACCACTTGGACTGATCTCAATGTGAAGCAGCAAGAAAAAATTGATTGCAGTCTGGTGATCATTGTTTCAAATATCGATTCAGATTATTTTACGGCTTCGGTTCAAGTGCAATCTTCCAGACCGGTGTTCAATACCACGTACAACACGCCTATTTTCAATTTTAATGATAAACAATTCAATTTTAGATATACAGAATTTCAGCCTTTAAACTACAATCCAAATAGTTTTGATTCTAATTTGATCTCAGTGCTTGCGTTCTATGCATATACTATTATTGGGCTGGATGCGGCTTCGTATGAATTGAATGGGGGAGAACCTTATTTTCAAGAAGCATTGCGTATTGTAAATACGGCGCAGCAACAGGTGACCGAAGGTTGGTCTCCGCAAAGCGGAACGCAAACCCGATTCAGACTAAACAACGATTTGCTCTCGCCCAACTTTAGAACCTTTTCTGATATCATGTACGCTTATCACAGAAACGGATTGGATTATATGGCAGACAATCCGCGGGAAGCAAAACAAGGTGTTGCTGCAACTTTAGAATTGTTTAACCAGCTCTATGCAAGCAGACCTAACAACTTTTTGACGCGGGTGTTTTTTGATACCAAAGCAGAGGAGATTGCAAATATGTTCTCTGGTGGCCCACAGGTTAACGTGAGCAGTCTTGTTTCTGTATTGAATAAAGTGGCGCCAACTAAGTCTTCTTTCTGGCAGCAAATCAAATTATAAGACGGCATTAAAATCTTTGAAAGTGCCGCTAAACTCTGTTATATTTGTGCTTAAGCTAACAACCCATTTTACTTGGGTATTTTCTTTCAATTTTTAAAGTATTCGCTAGTTGCTAACCAATCTACAGATTAAAAACTACGCTTTAATAGAAGCGGTTAACCTTGATTTTAAAGACGGTTTTACTGTGATCACCGGTGAAACCGGTGCCGGTAAATCGATTCTCTTGGGAGCATTGGGCTTGATTTTAGGCAAGCGTGCCGATTTGAGCAGCATTGGCAATCCTGAAGAAAAATGTGTCATCGAAGCTACTTTTGACGTAAATGCGTATGCACTTAAATCTCTTTTTGAAGAAGAAGATCTGGATTATGAAGCGCAAACTATTGTGCGTAGAGAGATTTTAGCAAGCGGAAAAAGTAGAGCTTTTGTAAATGACACGCCCGTAACCTTAAGTCAACTTTCTGCTTTAGGAGCGCGTCTGGTAGATATTCATAGTCAGCATCAAACCTTAGAGGTTACCGACGTAGATTTTCAGTTTCAGGTTTTAGATGCTTTTGCAGATAATCAAAGTCTGCTTTCAGATTATAAAGGAATTTATACCGATTTCCGCAAGAAAGAGGCACAGCTTAAAAAGCTTCAGAAACAAAAAGAGGAAGCGCAAAAAGAAGAAGAATATAAAAGCTTTTTGTTAGAAGAATTGCTTGCTGCAAACTTAAAAGCAGGCGAACAAGAACACCTAGAAAAAGCTCACGATGCACTTAATAATGTTGAGCAGATCACCGAAGGTCTTGCTGAAGCTTATCAGGTTTTAGGTAGAGAAGAAGTGGGCGTCAACGAAATGCTACTTACCGCAAAACTGCGCTTGTCAAAACTTTCAGGTTTTAGTCCGCAACTTAAAGAATTGAGCGATCGGCTTGAAGCGGTGAGTATTGAACTTGACGATGTAGCAGAAGCTATAAATGATTTAGCTTCAGAAACTGAAGGAGACCCTGAAGAACTCACGCGTTTAGAGCAAAGATTAAAATTGCTTTTTGATCTTCAGAAAAAGCACAATGTAGACAGTGTAGAAGCACTCATCGAGATACGCGATTCATTAGATGATGAAGTACAGTCTTTAAATAATCTAGATGCTTCCATTCATAATTTAGAGCGTGAGATCGCCGAGGCTAAACTCGATCTTGAGGAGCGCGCAAAAGTACTTACGCAAAACCGAACAAAAGCAATAACTCCATTAACCAAAAAGCTTGAAGAGATCTTAACCGATCTTGGGATACCTAACGCACGTTTTGAGGTGAGCCTTACCGATAGTACTTCATTCTTAGAAAATGGTAAAGACCAACTTCTCTTTTTATTCACTGCCAATAAAGGTATGCGAGCACAGGAGTTGAAAAAGGCAGCTTCCGGTGGTGAACTTTCCCGAATAATGCTTGCGATCAAAGCAGTTCTAAGTGCTTATGCACAATTACCCACATTGATCTTTGATGAGATCGATACGGGGGTGAGCGGCGAGATCGCACTTAAAATGGGGAATATTATGAAGGCAATGGGGACCCGTATGCAGTTGATAAGCATCACGCATTTACCTCAGATTGCAGGTAAGGGTGCGCAACACTTTAAAGTGTATAAAGAAGATATTGCACAAAAAACTACCACCGGAATTCGCGTACTTACTAAAGAAGAGCGCATTGCTGAGTTGGCAGAAATGTTAGGAGGGAAGGCTTCGTCTGAAGCAGCTTTTGACCATGCAAGGCAACTTCTCAATGAATAAAACAGTATATTTGACTACTTAAATTAAACCACTATTATGTCCTATAATTTATTAAAAGGAAAACGAGGAATCATCTTTGGCGCCTTGGATGAAAATTCAATTGCTTGGAAAACTGCAGAACGTGTTCACGAAGAAGGAGGAACCTTTGTTTTGACTAACGCGCCGATCGCGATGCGTATGGGAAGTATTAATAAACTTGCTGAAAAAACAGGTTCAAAAATTATTCCTGCTGATGCAACTTCAGTTGAAGATCTAGAAAAACTGGTTGCCGGAGCTGTTGAAGAATTAGGAGGGAAAATTGATTTTGTTTTGCACAGTATCGGGATGTCGATCAACGTGCGTAAAGGGCGTCACTACACCGATCAAAAATATGACTGGACACAAAAAGGAACAGATGTAAGCGCGATGTCTTTTCATAAAACCATGCAAGTATTGTATAAGCAAGATGCTATGAATGAGTGGGGAAGTATCGTAGCCTTGACCTATATGGCTGCGCAACGTGTTTTTCCTGACTACAATGATATGGCAGATAACAAAGCCTATTTAGAAAGTATTGCACGTAGTTTTGGTTACTTCTTTGGTAGAGATAAGAAAGTACGTGTAAACACCATTTCTCAATCACCAACACCTACGACTGCCGGTCAAGGCGTTAAAGGATTTGACGGATTTATCGCTTATGCAGATAAAATGAGTCCGTTAGGAAATGCAACAGCTCAGGATTGTGCAGATTATACCGTAAGCTTATTTTCAGATTTGACGAAGAAAGTAACGCTACAGAACTTATTTCACGATGGAGGCTTTAGCAATATGGGCGTGAGTGATGCTGTTATGGAAGCTTTTGTAGAAAAAGAAGAAGAGTAAATAGTTTAAGCGTATTTAAAATAGAATGTCCGACAGTCTAATGACTTTCGGACATTTTTTATAATCGAAATTTTAAATTTACAGCAGTTTCCTACTGAAGACGATCTCAATGAATTTGCATTTTTCAATCGTGGTTCCCGTATACAATAGGCCTCAGGAAGTTTTAGAACTTCTGGAGAGTTTACGCGCGCAGTGCTATGAGCAACCTTATGAAATTGTGATTGTTGAAGATGGTTCTACAGAAACTTCAGAGGAAGTGATGAAGGCTTTTACAGATTTAAATATTTCGTACTACTTCAAAGAAAATTCCGGCCCCGGTGCTTCCAGAAACTATGGGATGCAACGTGCCAAAGGCAATTACTATCTCATTTTAGATAGCGACTGTGTACTTCCGGAAGACTACCTGAGCTCTGTAGAAAATGCACTTACAGCAAGGTATACCGATTTTTTTGGAGGTCCAGATGCGGCGCATGAAGATTTTACGACCTTGCAAAAAGCGATCAATTATGCCATGACCTCTTTTTTAACCACCGGCGGAATAAGAGGTCGTAAAAAGACGTCTACCAATTTTGAACCACGTAGTTTTAATATGGGGATTTCAAAAGAAGCCTTTGAAGCCTCAAAAGGTTTTGGAAATATTCATCCGGGAGAAGATCCTGATTTAAGCATTCGACTGTGGCAAATGGGATATACTTCCCAATTAATTCCTGAAGCTTATGTCTTTCATAAACGGCGTATTTCCTGGTCCAAGTTTTATATGCAGGTAAAAAAGTTTGGTGCCGTACGGCCTATTCTTACTCGTTGGCATCCGCAAACGGCACGTTTGACCTTTTGGTTTCCAAGTTTCTTTACATTAGGATTGGTTGTGGTCGCAGTGAGTGCGCTTTTTGGTTTTTTCTTGCCGAGCTATTTTCTTTTTGTGTATTTGGGAACTATAGCACTCGATTCAAGCTTTCAAAATAAAAGTCTGATAATTGGTCTTTTGAGTGTATGGGCAGTACTGGTTCAGTTCGTTGGGTATGGTGTAGCTTTTATCAAATCAAAACTGATGATAGGTTGGTTTAAAAAGGACCCGCGTTTACAGTATCCTCACTTATTTTTTAAGTAATTTAGCGTAAAGAGTTGCTATGGCTAATCCTAAAAATCGCGGTAAAAATTCAAACCTGAGGGTTTTTCTAACCATATTACTGGTGGTTGCTGCAATTTCTGTGATGATCAAGCTTAACCGAAACTTTAATTTTTCAGTCACGGTCCCGCTCACTTTTGAAAACTTAGGAGATGACCAGATTTTAAAGTCAGCTTCTACCAATCAGGTTAAGGTAAAGGGAAAAGCAAGCGGTTATGATTACTTCAAATACCGATTCTTCTCTCAAAAATTCCCAATCGATCTCTCACAACTTCAGCAGAAAAATGGCAAAGCATACTATGTTTTTAATGCAGAAGAAGATGCTTTAGAAGGAAGTTTGACGGGAAGTGATATCACCTCATTTCAGCCCGATACGGTCTTTTTTGATCTGGATAAAAATTTTGAGAAACGGGTTCCTGTGATCCCGGAATATGCTATCAGTTTTGCTGCCGGTTATGGGAGTTTAGAAGGTTTTAAAGTCGACCCTGACACCATTACGTTAAGAGGTCCGCAATCTGAATTAGATACCATTACCCGAGTGTATACCGAAGCGATCAGTTTTGAAAACGTGCGAAATTCTGTCTCAGACAGTCTTCAGCTTAGCTTTAACGCAGCTATACCTATGGTTGAAATTAGACCTGATAAAGTATTGTACTCGTTATCGGTAGATAAATTTACAGAGGGCAGTGTGTCGGTTCCTTTACAGTTGATCAACGTGCCTTCAAATGTTACAGCAAAGGTGTTTCCGAAGCGTATTAATGTTATTTTCAATGTGAATCTGAGCAATTACGAGTTGGTTAAATCTTCAGACTTTAAGGTCGTAGTTGATTTTGATCAAGTCGAAAGCCTGTCAACTTCCTTGACACCTGAAGTCAAAGAAGCTCCGTCTTATGTAAGAGACATCAGGCTTAGTGAGAGCACCGTGCAATACCTTTTAGTAAAATGAAAATCGTAGGTATCACAGGTGGAATAGGTAGTGGTAAGAGCACCATTGCCGCATATTTCAATTCAGAATTTGATATTCCGGTATATTATGCAGATGCAGAGGCAAAAGCTTTAATGAATACCGAATCCCTAAAGAAAGCCATTACCGCTCTTTTAGGGGAGGAGGCTTACCAAGAGGGGCAACTAGACCGCAAGTATGTCGCAAGTAAGGTTTTTAATGATGATCAATTATTAGAACAACTAAATGGTATTGTTCATCCGGCAGTTGCAACCCATTTTAAGTCTTGGTGCAAAGCGCAAAATGCGCCTTATGTTTTAAAAGAAGCCGCTATACTTTTTGAAAATGGAACGGCCGATGCTCTTGATGCGATCATTTTAATAACAGCACCTAAACAGTTGCGAATTGATCGTGTTTTAAAACGCGATCAGACCACTCCGGAGGACATTGAAAAGCGCATAAATAAACAATGGGATGATGCGAAAAAAATCCCGTTAGCCGACTTTGTGATTGAGAATATAGATCTTGAAAACAGTAAAAAAAAGGCAGGAGAAATACATCTTCAACTCTTGCGAGACCGCGTAAACACATAGCTTATTCTTGTTAACATTTGGTTAAACCAGCAAAGTGCTAAATGTTAAAATCATACATTTGGGCTATGAATAAAAATCTATTTGTACTCCTTGTCGTGCTGATGAGCTTGTCTCTGATAGGCATCATATTTGTGCAGGGCTATTGGATTTCAAATAGTATCGAAGCGAAGCGTGGGCAGTTTGCTTTTAGCGCAAAACAGGTATTAAAAGAAGTCGCTTACGATATTCAAATGAAAGAAGTAAATACCTGGTACAACCCGGTATTGCGCATGCGTGATAGTCTTGGCGTTCCTGACGATGTGAGTTTATACGATTTGATCTATAAACAAGAAGATACACTTTCTAATGAATCGTATATTTTTAGAAACAGCATTGTGGAGCAGGATTATAAATTGAGTGCTCCGGTTCTGGATTATGAAGTAGATAGCATAAAATTTAAGCGCTATTTACAACGCCAATATACCCAGATCATTGATAAGAATGATTTAGATCGATCTGAAGTAGACCGTACTACGGTTCTCACCAGAATGTCTGATCTAAGTGAGATCGAGCGTTATAATATAGAGCAAGCTGTAATGTATATTACACGCAAGATCCCTATACATAAACGTGTTGACGAAGAAGACTTGTCGCGGTTACTTACGATGGAACTCGCAGAGCGCGATATGGAAACCAATTTTGAATATGCGATCTACAGCAACAATCTGGTGACCAGTGTACGTTCTAAGGATTTTGATCTAGAATCACCGGATCAGAATTTCAGCGTGCCCTTATTTACAGATGCAGAAGGAAACAGCGATTACCAGTTGGTCGCAAACTTTCCGGGGGAGAAAAAATTTGTTGTTTCTTCAGTAATAGGAATGGGAGGCTTAAGTATTTTGTTTACGTTGATCATTGTGATCGCGTATAGTAGTGCATTGCAGCAACTCGTAAAGCAGCGTCAGATTTCAGAAATCAAGACCGATTTCATAAACAATATGACGCACGAGTTTAAAACACCTATTGCAACGATAAACCTTGCTTTAGATGCAATTAAAAATCCCAAGATCAGTAGTAATCCGGAGGCGTTAACGCGCTATATGGGAATGATCAGGGAAGAAAATAAGCGCATGCACGCTCAGGTAGAAAATGTACTGCGTATTTCTAAACTGGAGAAGAACGAGCTTGATATTAAGAAAGAGCGTCTGAGTTTACACGATATTATCGAGGATGCGATTACCCATATTGAGCTGATCGTAGAAGACCGTCAGGGATATATCAACACGCATTTGGGAGCGGTTAAAACTTCGGTATTGGCTAATGAATCCCATTTTACCAACGTGTTGGTTAATATTTTAGACAATGCGGTGAAGTATTCTTCTGACACGCCTAAAATTGATGTGTATACAGAGAACCTAAAGAATTTTATTTTGGTTAAGATCCGGGATCAAGGAGATGGAATGACTAAACAGGTTCAAAAGAAAATATTTGACAAGTTTTTTCGCGAGCATACCGGCGATATACATAACGTAAAAGGACACGGTTTAGGTCTCGCGTATGCAAAACGAATTGTAGAAGACCATGCAGGTCAAATCTGGGTACAAAGCGACAAGGGTCGGGGAAGTACCTTCATAATTAAATTACCACTAATATCTTAAACATATGGAAACTGAAAACAAAAAAATCTTACTCGTAGAAGACGATCCAAACTTCGGAACTGTCCTCAAGGACTACCTTTCAATGAATGATTATGATGTAACTCATGCTAAGAATGGAATGGAAGGTTTTGAGAAGTTTAAAAAAGACGACTTTGATCTTTGTATTCTAGATGTGATGATGCCTTATAAAGACGGATTTACATTGGCTAAAGAAATACGCGAGAAAAACGAGGATGTGCCTATTATCTTCTTAACCGCAAAAGCGATGAAAGAAGATGTCTTAAAGGGATATAAAGTAGGAGCAGATGATTACCTAAATAAACCTTTTGACAGTGAGGTGTTGCTTATGAAAATTAAAGCAATCATGTTACGTAAGGCTACCGATTCAGTTGCAGATAGTAAGCAATTTGAATTCCAGATCGGTAATTTCTTTCTGAATTCTAAACTGCGCTTTTTAACTTATAAAGATGAAGAGCCTAACAAACTTTCTCCTAAAGAAAACGAATTATTACGTCTGTTAGCGTTGCACGAGAATGACTTGATGCCTCGTGAGTTAGCACTTACAAAAATATGGCGAGATGATAACTATTTCACTTCTCGTAGTATGGATGTTTACATCGCTAAATTGCGTAAATATTTAAAACGTGATGATACTGTAGAAATACTGAATATTCACGGTGAAGGTTTCCGTCTTGTAGTAAAGACTGAAGAAGAAAAATAAATAGTGGTAAAAAAAGTGCCTCTTTATTGAGGCACTTTTTCTTTTACTAAATCCGCTAAAAGTTTTAATATTCTGAAGCCTGACTCGAAATTAAAAAGTGTTTCTAGTCAATATTTAAGGATTTAACTTTCAGTTATTAATCACTTTTACAATTTCTTCAAACGGTGTATCGTATTCAAACCAGACGATAGACTCATCTTTACGATACCAGGTCAATTGGCGTTTTGCAAACCTTCTGGTATTCTTCTTTATCTCTTCAATTGCGGTTTCAAGATCAAAATCTTCAGCAAAATAGCTGAACAATTCCCGGTATCCCACCGTCTGTAACGCATTCAACTCTTTTTTAGGATATAAGGCTTCAGCTTCTGCTATCAAGCCCTTTTTAATCATGAGATCAACCCTTCTATTGATGCGATCATAAATAAGTTGGCGATCAGCTTGCAAACCAATTTTTAAGGTTTGAAAAGGGCGCTTTATCGTATTCTTAGCTAAAAAGGAGGAGTAGGGTTTACCGGTTCCTATACAAATCTCAAGTGCGCGAACGAGGCGTTGCTTGTTATGCAGATCGATCTTTTCATAATGTTCAGGATCTAATGTTTGTAGCTGTCGCTGTAAAGCTTCAATACCATCTGCTTCTAGCTGCGCAAGCAACGAAGTACGAATTTCCGGATCTACATCTGGAAATTTATCCAATCCATTGATGACTGCATCTACATACAGTCCAGATCCGCCAACCATAATCACAACATCGTGCTTTTTAAAAAGTTGCTCTAGCTTTTGAATCGCTTCCTGCTCAAAAAGCCCCACATTATACTCTTCTTCAATTGAAATATGCTGAATAAAATGATGGGTTGCGGCAGCAAGTTCTTCTTCATCAGGAACAGCGGTACCAATAGTCATTTCCTTAAAGAACTGACGCGAATCTGCCGATAGGATTTCGGTATTGAAATAATTGGCCAGTTTGATTCCCAAGGCGGTTTTACCTATGGCCGTTGGGCCTACCACAGCGATAAGCAGTTTATTGGCACCGCTAGAGGGATTAATACTCTGGGACTTGCCCTGAGGTAGTTTACTCATAATGAAGACTATTTCCGCAGTTGTGACAATACTTAGCGTGGTCTTGATGTTTTTTTGCACCGCAATTATGACAAACTTGGGTATTAAGGTGCAGTTTATTGGGCTCTGGTTCGGGTTGTCCCCCTTTGGCCATTTCTGCACTTACGATTCCTGTAGGAACCGCAATGATTCCATACCCCATTACCATAATTACGGTTGCGATAAATTGACCCAGCGCTGTTACCGGAGCAATATCTCCAAAACCAACTGTGGTTAGGGTTACGATACACCAATAGACACTCACAGGAATACTTTTAAAACCGTGTTCGGGACCTTCTACAATATACATAAGGGTTCCTGCAATCACAGATAAAATCATTACCGCAAAGAGGAATACCAGAATTTTAGGTCTGCTGTCCTTAAGGGCTTTTGCCAGTTTATTTCCTTCCCCAATGTAGCGCGTTACTTTAAGTATTCTAAAAACCCGTAGCAAACGCAAAGCACGAATGGTAAGCAAGGCGTTGGTTCCCACGATAAAAAACGATAAATATAAAGGGATGGTCGAGATGAGATCGATCAACCCATAAAAACTAAAAATATAAGAAGAAGGCTTTTTTATGGAAATCACCCTTAAAATATATTCAACAGTAAAAAAGATGGTGATGATCCATTCTCCTAAATAAAAATAGTCACCATATTCTGCCTGAAGTGGTGCTACACTTTCAAGCATAACCAGCACTATACTCAGGAAGATGAGAATAAGCAAAACCACATCAAAGGATTTTCCGGCAGGAGTATCTGCTTCATAGATTACTTCGTGAAGTTTTGTTTTCCAGGTATGTTTTTGAGGTTGTGTCAACAGACTTTCTAAATTATTTTTCTAATTCGGCCAATTCTAGGGTTTTGATGACTTTGCGTGTGCGTAAGTAACTTTGTATTAAATGCCGAGCATCACGATTGTCGTGCATCGGGGTGATAATACGTTCTAAGATCTCTAAGTTATTGATCTGAAAATTCAAATTATAAAATCCGTAGCCTTTAAACTGTCCTTCTTCAATCAAGATCACACTGCGCTCGTCTACACTGCGACCACGATCAATGATCAAAAAGTTTTTATTTTCAAAACTATGTTTACTTATAAACTGCTGCACCCGCTCATTATATTGTTCTGGTGCTTCTTCCCCTACACAAGCGCCTTCACACTCCTTAATCGTATAATTGAAACAATTTCCATTGGTTTGATGCAGACCCATTTTGCTTTGACACAGATTATATTCTGCAAGCATTTTCTCTAGATATTGTTTAGCAGAATGACTCGTTGCAAACGTAGTAATGCTTTCTGTATTAGGATTTGCCTTTTCTAATTTTAGATTGATGTAACCGGCATCGTCTATAAATTGCACCATTTGCGTTTTGAACTTCGTTCTCCGCAAGGCTCTGTTATGACGGGGCTTGATGCCTTTGATCTCTTCATTTTCCTTGAGCAAAGCCACAAGTTCGCTACCGGTTTCGTCATAACTTACCGTTTCAACATCTTCCTGAATTTTTTTTGCTTTACGATGGTCACTTGTAAAATGCTGATTGACGCGTTTTTTGATGTTTTTACTTTTGCCAATATAGATCACAGTTCCGTTTGCGTTGTGCATATAATATACGCCGGTCGTACTGGGCAAATCTGCAATAATATCCCGCAGTTTGGTGTCTATTTGTTTACGTGGATTAAGCTTAACCGCTTCCTGAATAATCGTTTTCTTAGAGTCCTTGGCAAGCAATAATTTAAAGAGTTTAACCGTAGCTAAGGCATCACCATTAGCACGATGCCGATCGGTAATCGGGATCCCTAAGTTTCTTACCAGCTTTCCTAAACTGTAACTTTCTTGACCGGGGAGTAACTCTTGAGCGAGTTCTACGGTGCACAAACTTTTGCGCTGATAGTCGTAGCCTAGACGATCAAATTCTAATTGAAGTATTCGGTAATCAAATTGAGCATTATGAGCAACAATGATACAGTCTTGTGTGATCTCAATAATACGCTTGGCGACCTCATAAAACTTAGGGGCATTGCGCAACATCGCATTATTAATACCTGTAAGTCCTACCACAAAGGCCTGTATAGGCCGCTCAGGATTTACCAGACTGATGAATTGATCTACTACTTTATGTCCGTCAAATTTGTAGATAGCAACCTCGGTAACTCCCTCTTCATTATATTTTCCTCCGGTAGTTTCTAGATCGAGAATTGCATACATAGGCGGTGTAGCTCTAGTTTTATAATTAGTATTTAGTTGTAATTGCGGGCACCAAAGATCGCACTTCCCACACGTACCATAGTACTGCCGTATTCCAGGGCAAGTTTATAATCACCACTCATTCCCATAGAAAGCACGCTAAACGCATACTGCTCCTTAAAAGTATTGTAAATTTTCTCAAGTTGGGCAAATTCGCGCTTAATCTGTGTTTCATCGTCAACAAAAGAAGCCATTCCCATGAGTCCCACAATATTTACATTAGGATAATTGGCGGCTTTATTTTCTTCTAGAAAAGTTTTAGCCTCTTCCGGCGGCATCCCAAACTTACTGTCTTCTTCGGCGATTTTTACCTGAAGCAATACATCGATCACACGCTCATTTTTCTTCGCTTCTTTATTGATCTCTTTAAAGAGTTTGAGACGGTCTGCACTGTGAATCAAGCTTACATAAGGCGCCATATATTTGACCTTGTTGGTCTGTACGTGACCTATCATATGCCATTGAATATCTTTAGGAAGCGCTTTCCACTTATCGGTCATTTCCTGTATTTTGTTTTCACCAAAAATACGCTGACCGGCATCGTAAGCTTCTTGTAGATCTTCGTTAGGTTTGGTTTTAGAAACCGCTACGAGAGTGACGTCCTCCGGTAATTCAGATTTGAATTGTTTTAAGTTCTGCGTTATATCAGCCATAGATTACTGTGCTTTCACAATGACGTAAAGTTACGTATTTGTTATGGGCTATGCTAACTACATAAACTCATAAATCGTAACCCCGCTGCGCAGTTTGGGTTGAATAAAGGTAGACTTTGGAGGCATTGTCAAACCTTCGTCAGAGATGTCTTTAATTTGTTGAACCGTAGCCGGAAACAAACCAAATGCCACAGCATACGTACCGCGATCTACTTTCTCTTTTGCACCTAGCATATCGTTTTTACCCTTACCATAAGCCAAACGTGCATCTTGTCGCGGATTCTGAATCTTTAAAAGCGGTTTGAGTACCAGGTCATATAAGATCTGCGCATCCAGACCTTCGAGTGCATTTTTGAAATTGCGGTACTGTTTGCGCAATTCTAAAGTGTAAAAGTCCCCTTCGAGATACATACTGAAGTGATGCACTTTTGAAGGCTGAATATATTCCTCTCCGCGGTTTTCAATTTTAAATATAGAATCTAACTTGATCAGGAACCTATCTTTATCCATACCGCAAAGATCTGTGATCATCCTGCTGAAGGAATGTATGCGCAAATGCGACTCCGGAATAATGTAGGTCATAAAATACTTATGCGCCTCGCCCGGAGTTTCAGCGGCATCCAAATCATCTGAAAGCAGTGCAGACGAACTCGACCTGTGATGTCCGTCGGCGATATACAGCTCGGGCATATCGGCATAGATGGCCTTTATCTTTTCAACCAGGCGTTCTTCGGTTACCGGCCATAAATAATGGGTGTCACGATAGGTGGTGGTAAATTCGTACTCCGCTCGAGCACGCATCACTTCTTCAAAAATCGCATTCAGAGGTACAAAGTCTGGATGGGTGAGCAACACGGCTTCAGCATTAAAACCAGTCGTCTTTAAATAGTCTTTAAAGACCTCTTCCCGGGCTTGTATGGTATTTTCGTGGCGCTTGATATAATTGTTCTTATAGTCAGCAACACTTGCAGCACCTATGATCCCTGTAAAAGTTTCGTTGTCGCGGTTTACAATTTTATACACGTAAAACGCCGGAAGCGCTTCTTCAATAAAAACACCTTCTTCTTTAAACTCTAAATAACGGTTGCGCACCAGTTGAAAGCGCTCTTGCCCGCTCAATTCTTTGTGGTATTTGTACCCGGGATTTACAATATGTAAAAAGGAATATGGGTTATTGTCTAAACGGGCTTTACGCTCTGCTTTGGTATAGGTGTCATACGAGCGCGAAGCGATTAAACTCACTTTGTCGCGGGTAGGCCGTACGGCTCTGAAAGGAATGATCTTTGGCATTAAAACGTATTTTGCTGAAAGGCTTCAGCCCAAAGTTCCTTATAATTTTAATAAATATGCAACTTCAGCTTTTAAAGAATAAGGTTCTTGACCGAAGAAGAGCAATTTATCCCGCATAGCGTTCTTCACTTCGTCATAATTGCGCATATGAAAGTTACTGCAGCAGGCTACGCGTTTTCCATTCTGAATTAAATGCAGGTACTTTTTAGAATAATAGTCCATTTCAGTAAAGCCATCCACTTCGTTTAGATCAAACTTTTCCCTGCGACCAATCCCATAATACCTGCGTCTTTCGATTTGTGCTTCTGAAAGTAGGATCACATCTGCACGTTTTCTAAATTCGGTAAGCAAAAAATAGAGGCAGAAAAGAAAGCAACCCGTCATTCCAAACAAACTGAAGCCATCCAGAACTTCAAATTGCTCCGTGAGTACCAATATACAGATCGCCATTAAAAAGATAAAGGCTGCAAAACAAAATACGCCCAGCCAGGCGATTTTAGATTTAACCACAGGTTATTGAAATTGAGCGGATACCGTTTCTGCTTTTTTGCTTTCACTGTAATCGTAAAATCCTTCGCCTGATTTGATACCGAGTTTTCCGGCACGAACCATATTTACAAGTAGCGGACACGGTGCATATTTCGGATTCTTAAAGCCGTCATACATTACCTCAAGAATAGATAAACATACGTCCAGACCAATAAAATCGGCTAACTGTAAAGGCCCCATAGGATGTGCCATTCCTAATTTCATCACCGTATCGATCTCCTGCACACCGGCAACACCATTGTATAAAGTTTCAATCGCTTCGTTAAGCATGGGCATCAAAATACGGTTGGCTACAAAGCCCGGATAATCATTCACAGGAACCGGAGTTTTACCCAGTTGCTCGGCAAGTTTGGTTACCGTCGCTAAGGTTTCTTTAGAGGTACTGTACCCGCTGATGATCTCCACGAGTTTCATCACCGGCACCGGATTCATAAAATGCATCCCGATCACTTGTTCTGCGCGTTGAGTAGCGGCAGCGATCTGAGTTATTGAAATAGAAGAGGTGTTACTCGCCAGTATGGTGTTGGGCTTGCAAAAGTTGTCTAGCTTTTCAAAGATATCGAGTTTGATCGCTAACTTTTCACTGGCTGCTTCCACCACAAGGTCGGCAGTACTCACGCCTTCTTTTAGATCGGTAAGGAGGGCGATGTTTAAGAGGGTATCGTTTTTTTGAGCTTCGGTAAGTACTTCTTTAGCAACCTGACGGTCGAGGTTTTTAGTTACGGTAGCGATTCCCTTTTTTAAAGCTGCATCAGATACATCGATCAGGTTTACTTTAAATCCGTTTTGAGCAAAAGTATGTGCGATGCCGTTCCCCATGGTTCCTGCACCAATTACTGCGATAGTTTTCATTGAGTGTATTTTTAGAATACCCAAATGAATTGCGGTATTCTCTGTTTTGTATTGATTTAATTCGTGTTATTGGCGCCGCCAAAGGGTTTAGTACTCCGAGGCTTGCCTCGAAATTGAAAATTCGTTTTCAACCCATGCCTCATTGGCTTGCCCTGAGATAGTTTACTTGTGTTATCTCGGAAAATAAATCCGTGATTAGGGTAAACTTACGAATTTTTCAACGCTCCACGCTTCGGGTTTAGCGTTAAAAAGCGGTTTGGTCTTGGCCCAGGTCGTTTTAAAAAGGGCGCTGTGGCGGTAGGCTTCTAAAGCCTGTGCATCTTCCCAATAACTGTGCGTAAAAAAGATATTAGAAGCTTCGGTTCCCTGTAATAATTCTAAAAACTCACAACCTTCTACCGCTCTGATCTTTTCCTTTACGCCATCAAATAGCGCTATAAATTCTGCTATATGCTCAGGATGAAATTCCATTTTCACAAAACGTACCAGCATCGTGTTCGGTTTATAAATTATTCAAAAGTGATACTTACCGCATCGCGATAATCGAGACCAAATAGGGTAGAGGCACTTCCCACCGTCGAAGGATTGCTTTTGTAGATCGCGAGTTCGAGATAGCCCGAAGAATTGAACAGGGCGATCTTCTTACCGTCTTCTTCCCGTTTGTGTTTTTCTACCTCA
Source organism: Leeuwenhoekiella blandensis MED217 (assembly GCF_000152985.1). GTDB lineage: Bacteria > Bacteroidota > Bacteroidia > Flavobacteriales > Flavobacteriaceae > Leeuwenhoekiella > Leeuwenhoekiella blandensis. The sequence continues at coordinate 1,886,649 of NZ_CH672395.1, forward strand.
AAATTGATGGCATCGCTGTACCGCTGATAGATCTTTTTAAAGCTTGCTTGTCGCGCCTGAATGGTAAAGTTGCGACCTTTACGTACATCTTCAAAGAGGCGTCTGGTGATGTTAGTGATCACATTACCATAATTATCTACGTAGATCACATTGCCTTTGATGCCTTTTTGATCGTTTTGAACCACCGGCATAATCCCGGTGATCTCTTTGATCTCCTTGATGGGTTTACCAATCACACCTAATGTTCCACCACGGGCGATATGACAAGCCACCTGTACAAAGACATCCAGCTCTGTAAAATTGGTTTTGATCCGGTCGTGAATATTGATCTCGACCACTTCCTCAGGTACGATGGTACGTGTGATCATAGACATGATGCCGTTGTTGGCACAAATAAAATACTGTCCTTCGAGTTTTACCGCAATGTGTTTGTTCTCGGGGTTCTGCTCTGAGTCGATCCCAATGATGTGTATCGTTCCGTCAGGAAAGTTTTTATATGCATTTTGAATGATGTATGCAGCTTCGGTAATGTGAAAGGGCGAGACATTGTGCGAGATATCAACAATCTTTGCATCAGCCATTTCACTATAAATGGCCCCTTTAACCGCGCCGGCAAAATGGTCTTTTAAGCCGAAATCTGTGGTTAAGGTGAGTATTGGCATAGGTGGTTTTGTTGATATTTTTAGGGAGGATAGTTACTAAATTTGGTTACATTTGTTAGAGCACAAAACTAAAGATAATTAACTAGTTTTTTTATAAAATTCTTCCGCTTTTGAACGAACTTATCATCGAACTTTCAGAGATCACACCAAGGGAATTCTTTGGTCAAAACAATGTGAACATAGAACTTCTTAAGAAGTACTTTCCCAAACTTAAATTGGTCGCCCGGGGCAATCATATTAAGGCCTACGGAGATGAAGATCTGCTGGAAGAGTTTGATAAACGCATCACCATGCTGCTCGAGCATTTTGCCAAATACAACAAGCTTGATGAGAATATGATCGAGCGTGTGCTTACCAGTGACAGCCGCGAAGATTATGAGACCTCCCCCCAAAGTGGAGAGATTCTCGTACACGGCGTTGGCGGAAAGCTCATCAAAGCACAAACGGCCAACCAGCGCAAACTGGTTGATATGGCGCGCAAGAACGATATGGTCTTTGCCATAGGTCCTGCGGGAACCGGTAAAACCTATACCGGAGTTGCCCTTGCTGTAAAAGCCTTAAAGGAAAAACAAGTAAAACGCATCATTCTTACGCGTCCTGCGGTAGAAGCAGGCGAGAACCTGGGCTTTTTACCCGGAGACCTGAAGGAAAAATTAGATCCGTATATGCAGCCGTTGTACGATGCGTTGCGTGATATGATTCCGCACGAGAAGTTGGAAAGCTTTATCGAGAAAGGCGTGATCCAGATCGCCCCTATGGCGTTTATGCGCGGGCGTACTTTAGACAATGCCTTTGTGATCCTTGATGAAGCGCAAAACACCACTCACGCACAGATGAAGATGTTTTTAACCCGTATGGGGAAACACGCCAAATTCCTGATCACCGGTGACCCGGGGCAGATCGATCTTCCGCGTCGCGTGATCAGCGGACTCAAAGAAGCGCTCTTAGTGCTTAAAGATGTAGATGGCGTAGGAATGATCTATTTGGACGATAAAGATGTGATACGTCACCGTCTCGTGAAGAAAGTGATCGCAGCCTATAAAGCCATAGAAAACAGAGATTAAATCTAGAATACATACCATGTCAAATAAAACCATAACGGATACCAATTATACTTTTCCGGGACAGACTCATGTTTATAAAGGTAAAGTGCGCGAAGTGTACAGCCTTGACAACGACCTACTCGTAATGATCGCAACAGACCGCCTGAGCGCGTTTGACGTAGTGATGCCTAAGGGAATCCCTTACAAGGGACAGATCCTCAATCAGATCGCAACTAAAATGATGCGCGATACCGAAGACCTTGTGCCCAACTGGCTGGCAGCGACGCCAGATCCTAATGTGGCGGTAGGGAAGAAGTGCGACCCTTTTAAAGTGGAGATGGTGATTCGTGGCTATATGAGCGGGCACGCGGCGCGCGAATATAAAGCCGGAAAGCGTATGCTGTGCGGGGTACCGCTACCGGAAGGAATGAAAGAGAACGATAAGTTTCCGCAGCCTATTATCACTCCGGCGACTAAAGCCGAAATGGGTGATCACGATGAGGATATTTCTAAAGAAGATATTTTGAAACGCGGAATTGTCTCTGCGGAAGACTATGCGGTATTAGAAGATTATACCCGGAAGCTTTTTCAGCGTGGGTCAGAGATCGCTGCCGAGCGCGGACTCATTCTTGTAGATACCAAATATGAGTTTGGTAAAACGGCTGATGGGGAGATCGTACTTATCGACGAGATACATACGCCAGATTCGTCACGCTACTTTTATGCAGACGGTTATGCCGAGCGTCAGGAAAAAGGGGAGGCGCAAAAGCAATTGTCTAAAGAGTTTGTGCGCCAATGGCTCATAAGCAACGGTTTTCAGGGCTTAGAAGGACAAACCTTACCGGAGATGACTGATGCATACATCGAGACCGTTTCTGAGCGTTATATCGAGTTGTATGAGAATATTACCGGGGAGCCTTTTGTAAAGGCAGACCTTTCGGATATTGACAAGCGTATTGAAACCAATGTGTTGAACTACCTGAACGCATAAGCTTGAGAGCCATCTAAACAGTTACAAACCGAAAAGACGTATCACTCTTTTCGGTTTTTTTTGGCGCCGCCAATGGGAATAATAGCCCCAAGCTTGCCTCGAACTTAGAATTTGTTTTTAACGCGTTCCTCAAGGTTTTGCCGTGAGGTAGCTTGTTGGCGCCGCCAAAGGGAATTAATGGCTAAGGCTTGCCTTGAAATTTAAAGATTATTTTCAACGAATTCCTTGAAGTTTTAGCCCGAGGTAGTTCATTGGTTTTACCAATGGAAATAAAGACTATCGCTTGCCTCGAAACTAGAATTTGTTTTTAACGCGTTCCTCAAGGTTTTACCGTGAGTTAGCTTGTTGGCGCCGCCAAAGGAGAATTATTGGCTAAGGCTTACTTCCGTTTAAATAATTAACTTACACCCGTATGGATGTTTTAAATCATTGGATTGCTGAAGCTGCCTCGTTTGTATGGGGTTTACCACTGCTGTTTTTATTAATAGGCGGCGGACTGTGTCTGCTGATTTATTCACGGTTTTTGCCCTTCAAATACTTTGGCCACGCCATTCAGGTGTTGCGTGGGAAATATGATAATCCTGATGATCCCGGGGAGATCAGTCACTTTCAGGCTTTAATGACGGCTTTGTCCAGTACCGTGGGGATGGGCAATATTGCCGGTGTTGCTGTAGCCATTGCTGTAGGTGGTCCCGGTGCGGTGTTTTGGATGTGGATCAGTGCCTTGGTGGGGATGAGTACCAAATTCTTTACCTGTACCTTAGCGGTTCTGTTCCGTGGAAAAGACGACTCCGGAACGCTTCAAGGCGGCCCTATGTATTTTATTACTGAAGGTCTGGGCAAAGCCTGGAAACCGCTGGCGGTGTTTTTCAGTATCGCCGGACTCGTGGGTGCCTTGCCGGTTTTTAATGTAAACCAACTCACCCAAGCCGTCAATGATATTTTACTGGTGCCTAACGGAATTGAAAAGGGTTTCACTACCGATCTGGGCATCGGCATCGTATTGGCAGTCATTACCGGGATCGTTATCCTGGGCGGACTCAACCGCATTAGTAAAACGGCGAGTAAACTGGTGCCTGCGATGGTTATGCTGTATTTTATTGCGGTGCTCGCTATTTTAATTCTAAACGCAGCAGAAGTACCACGCTATCTACAATTGATCTTTACCGATGCGTTTGCAGCCAACAATTACACCGGTGACCCTATGTTTGGTGGTGTGTTGGGTGCGCTGATCGTTTTGGGTATACGGCGGGGTGCGTTTTCTAATGAAGCGGGTATTGGTACCGCACCTATGGCACACGGAGCCGCAAAGACCGAAGAACCCATTCGTGAAGGCCTTGTGGCCATGTTGGGGCCCTTTATAGATACGGTGATCGTGTGTACCCTTACAGCTTTGTGTATTCTGGTGACCGGCGTTTGGCAAACTACCGAAGCCAGCGGTGTTACGCTTACCGCAAAGGCCTTTAGCGACAGCATTCCCGGGTATGGCCCTTATGTACTTTTGGTATGTATCGCGGTGTTCAGTATCAGCTCGTTGTTTAGCTATTCGTATTACGGTACCAAATGTCTGGCGTTTCTCTTTGGAACACGCCAAAAACACTGGTACAATTACTTTTATATCGCCAGTATTTTAATTGGTGCAACCACCTCTTTAGAGCTTATGATCAACCTGATCGATACCTTCTTTGCCTTGATGGCGATCCCAACGATGTTTGCCACGCTTATACTCGCACCCAAAGTTATGCAGCGGGCACGACAGTATTTTACCAGTTTGAACAAAACGTAGTAGAGGTACGCGATGCAATCGCGCAGTAGCCTTGATTGAGCAAGGTTTAAAAGAGGTACGCGATGCAATCGCGCACTAACAATTGAGGACTGCCTATTCTCCGCCATACTGCTTAGGTATTTTAGCCTGCTCTGTTTCGATCGTCCATAATAAACTAACGATCCACCAGCGGTTGTTGTAGTAGGTTAGTTGGTAGCTGTTGATGCCTTTTTCTTCAGTGCCTTCAGAGTCTTTTCCGTAAAAGGTCTGGAATACCTGTGCGATTCCGTTATAGGTGTCTACGGTTTTTGCAATTTCCTGTTCAAGATAGCCTTCTTCGTAATACGGATCTTTCAAATAGCTCAGAAAGTCATTTAGAGAAACGGTTTCCGCTTGCGTGGAGTCTGCTACGGTAAAGATCGCTGCAGGGTGAAATAATTTGCGTACCGCAGCGGTGTCCATCTGTTCGCCTTGTTCAATAGTGATCTGGTCGAGCAGTTCGTTGATGACTCCGTCGATGGTGTGGAGTTGAGGTAGGGATTCTTCCTGAGCAAAGCCGGAAAGTAGTGTGAGCATATAGAAGCATAGTGCAATAGGATATTTCATAGACTTTAGTTTTAGTGTTTCATTAGATTATAGTGGTCTTTAGAGCGGAACGCGATGTAATCGCTCACCAACGTGAAATTGAAGCGCCATAGCATCGCGCACCAACATATGGTTTCGATTTATATACTAAATACGCTTTATAAACGCCTTTGTGTCAAAAGTCTGAGCGCTTTAGGACTATTCTTCCAATAAAAGCTCCCTAATCTGCGTCAGCACTTCCTCATTTTTGACAATATTTAAATGATTGACGTTAGGGATGCGTTGCACCCTAGTACATGCAGCGGCGGGTTGAAAGACTTCCTGAAAACGCTCCGGGTAGAAGCTTTCATCGGCATTGCCTACGAGGACCAGGGTTGGTGTTTTTAGTTTGATGATATCATGTTTGTAATGCGTAGGTGCAAAGTTCACCGCCATACGGTAGGAGTAGGAAGCTGCTTGTAACGGATCTTCATAAACTTTTGGCCGATTGAACAAGAGCACCGGTTTATCGTTGTATGCCGTTACCCCAATACCATTAAGCATTGCCAGACCCACCCAACGTTTTACGCCTACGCTTACCCAGCCACCGCTGTTCTGTTTTACCGTAGGCGCATCGTGCCCCAGATAGGGAGCGAGTAAGATGGCTTGATCCACTGGAGGGTGTTTTGCGCTAGCAAGATACCGCAAGACCAGGCCACCACCCGAAGAGTGCCCTGCCAGCACAATTTTCTCAGCTTGCAGTTCGTGCTGCGCATAGGTGATGAGGTCTTCCAGATCTTCTTCGAGTTGGCCTATATGATCAATATCAGGCTGTTGTTGCAGATTACGGCCGTGACCTCTAAGGTCGGGTGTAAGTACCGTCGCCAGATCTTCTTGTGCGAGCCTACCGGCTAAGCTTTGCAAATACCTGCTTTCAGAACCACTGCCGTGCAGTAAAAGCAGCACCGTTTTAGAATTTGCAGCGTAGCGTCGGCTGAACAAAGCAGCACCATCACGCATGCTAATCCATTCTTCGTGATGCGCGTAGGTCTTTACCGCTACGGTATCTATAGAAGTATAATCATAGTTCTCGACATTCACTTTTTGCGGAATAGGCCAGTTGATCAATACCACTACCGCGATCAGATACAAACACACATTAACTCCAAAAAATACGAGTATACGCTTTACTATTTTCTTCATCCTTTCCTGTTTTAGAAGTGACGAAGCTAGCACGTGAGCCCTGCTTCGGGGAATAAAAGATCCCCAATTGTACAGTGGTTATGCTGAACCGTGTTTTTTAGTGCTTCAGAAGGCGTTTACATACTGCCAGCCTTAATCGTTTCGCACGATGGTTCCGCCTTTCATTACAAAGTGCACGCTTTTGATGTTTTCGATATCCTCTAACGGACTGTCTTTATAAGCCACCAGATCGGCCATCAGGTTTTCTTTAATGGCTCCGTATTGCTCGGTAACGCCCAGAAGTGCTGCAGCATTGGTGGTCATACATTTTAAGATGTGCATGGGAGGTATACCGGCTTCCTTCCAGGTTTTAAGGATTTCAAGATTGCTCTCCAGTCTGTTTTTACCTTCGATGTCGATAATAACATCGGTACCAAAGGCCATCTCAACGCCCAATTCGTAAGCCATTTTGAGACGGTCTCGTATGGAGTTGTACAGAGTATTCATTTGCAGGCTATCTGCTCCATACGCATGTAAATTGGTCGTATAGAAATCGGTACCTACCAAGACGGTGCCCTTTTCCTTCATCAGTTGCAGCAGGTCTTTATCTAAGAAAAACCCATGCTCTATAGAAGCAGCACCTCCCAGAATGGCATTTTTTGCAGGCGCTCCACCTCCCGCGTGTACGGCTACTTTAATTCCTGCCATTTGGGCTTCTTGTACAGCAGCAGCAATATCTTCTTCAGAATAAAAATAGCGTTGATCGCCAGTGACGAGTTTGATCGTATTGGCACCATAGTAGATATTCTTGCGTATGGCTTTACGAATTTCGTCTTGCGTATCGGCATCCAGATATTCCCGCTGCCAATGCGCACCGCTTAACGGAGCAACATTACTTGTCTGTCCGCCAAAGGGTGCAATGATCTTGCCGGCGTATTGTATGTGCGGACCTTCGACCCAACCCATACGAATGGCTTTGATAAGATCGGCAGTGGCGTAATCGCCGTCGTTCCCGATCTCTTTTACCGCGGTAAAGCCACCGTGCAGGAGCAGTTTGGCATTCTGTACCCCGCGTAATGCCCTGAAGGCGTTTGATTCTTGAGCATAACGTTGCAGGTAGTCAAAATGCCGGTAGCTCATATTGGAGGTGAGGTGCACGTGGCAGTCCATCAAACCGGGCGAGAGCCACGAGTCTGAAAGGTCGATGAGGGTATCTGCGGTAAAAGGTTCAGAAGCTTCCTGAATGCCCGCGATAAGTCCGTCTTTGATCAAGAGGATCTGTTGGTCCAGCACTTCGCCGGTAGCCGGTTTGATCACGTGTCCCGCTTTGACAGCGATGGTTTGCGCGTGTAGGTCAAATACGCACAGGCTTAAACTGCCACAAAGTAAAAGAGCGTACAATTGTTTCATAGGTAAGGTGTTTTGGTTAATACTAGAAAAGAACGATCAGGCTTCAGGGATTAAGAAATACATCTTAAAGCCCGGGCATTATGGTTTAGGAGGTGGTACAGCAAGTAAAGGATGCTGAAATGGCGCTAGGGGGTAAGAGGTAGTATACGCGCGCCAAGCTACGTATGTTTGGCTATAGGGTTGATGCTAAGGTAGTTAATAAATTTATATACGTAGCTGTTTTATGCGATATCTTTTTGGTACTAAGTGGATTAGCCTTTGTGAAGGGATATCGGAAGGTAGCAAGCTGCTACTTAGGGTCTTTAATTTGGAAAGCAGAAGCCATACCTGTAGGCCTTGCTCATCGAGATTATACGTTATCTGGCGTGTCGCAAACAAAAACCTAATGTGCTAATAAATGCCTTTAAGGCGTTGTACTGAGCTCGTTTACTCTAAACCAAGGTACTCCTGATTTTCAGCAAAGGAGCTAAAGGTCTTAACGATACGCCCACCATCTTCTACCAAAATATAGGTAGGGAAACTGACCACATCATAATCCCTAATGAGTGTTTTTGAGGTATCTATTACCCGCAGATTCTCCCAGGTGTAGTTGTTTTTGGTAAGATATTCTTTCCAGATCTTATGATCATCATCTCTAGAGATGCCTATTACTTCAATATTGTTCTGCTCCAGCTGTTCTTGCTTCTATGCCATAAGCTTGTGTTCCTTTACGCAAGGCGGGCAGTTCACAAACCACAGGTCGAGCAGGTATTTTTTGTCTTTGTCAAAAGCTGTGGTCACCACCTTGTTCTCAAGATCGTAAAATGAGTAGGAGTCAATATCCAGACGTGTTATACCCAAGCGTTTTTCTATACGTTCATAGCTTCCCAAAAAGCTATGATTTTTGATCTGTTCCTTTTGCTTTGATGCCAAATTAAGTAGTTTTTGCAGGGCGTCCCGGTCCTCTTGATTTCTAAAGAAATAGTTATCCATAATAGCTAAAGAGAACGGACTGTCTATAAACGAATCGATTTCTTTTAAAAGAAAGGAATCTATCTCCTGTGGCGCAACCTTCTCTTTGATCAAAGAAATATAGGCTGTATTGTGCTCACGCGCCTTGTAGAATAGGTCTGAGCCTATAACCGTATCGATCTTAAGCTTTTGATCTATCTGCCCCTTGATGATCACTTGTTTGCCGTTAAGCCATACCTGACTTTCCGGAAGTTTGCTAGACACGATCTTACCTTCTTTTAAAAACCAAATATGATACAGATCATTGATGCTGTCGTTAAAGCTGATGCGTATGGTATCTTGAAAAGCCACTTTATGCAGTTCGCGCGACTGTGCGATATCGCGCACCATAACACTATCGATCGCTTCGTCTGTATCCAGAATAAGGTTGAGGTCTGCCCAGACCACAGGTTTTTCCTTTTCCTCATGATGACAGGCCATAAGTAATGCGGCGCATACAAGGAGTAATAGTGGACTTTTTAGCGAGATTGGAAAGTAGTTCTTCATAGGTAGCGCAAAATAAAGGGTAGTGTAGGTTACTTAAGGAAACTAAATAATTAGTTGAAGTAAGATACATTATATTTTAATACCTAGAAGCTTTATTTTCAAATAAATAAAATACCTCAAGGCAGGCCTTTCTGTGGACATAGGAAGACCTCGGAATATTAAACTCATTGGCGGCGCCAATAAATTAAATCAGCCTGTCTATGAACATACTCAAGATAAACCCCAAGAAGGCGATTGCCCAACCTAAACGCTTTCGTAGTTTAGAAACCGGATACTTTTGTTCATAGATAGCCTTTAAAACAAAAAAGGGGATACACAGACTTCCTGCAAGGAACACCAGAACACGAGCCGAAATATGCGCTAAGATATTATCAATAAAGAGGAATGCCAGTACGGAAAGCGTGATCCCGATAGCTGCTAAAAGTTGATACCCGCGTTTTATACGTCTGTAATTCATACCAAAGCGTTTTGATCAATACTCCCGATTTAAGTTTGAGATGCAGGCTAAACGATGACAGCATCTCATGTATACTTTGTGGTAAGCTATTGATTTTCTTAAAGTTATTCATTTATTGTAAAGTGTCGGCTTAATCCATCAAGTATTTAGAAGAATACTACTGTGCACATTCTTGAAGATAATCTTTGGATCTACTTTATCTTTTAAACCTATATTGCCATTTACAAACTAGCGGTAGGTTAGGGTACTTAGATGTTTTCATCTTCTTTTGTTTTCCACCATTGTCTGAGTTCAATCATTTTCGGTTCGTTTATATTTATAAGTCCTTTTCCTGATTCAAGTTTTTTGATTTCAGTTTCCAATTTATATTTACTGCTTGGTGTTCCAACAAAGTTACTAATGGCTTTATAGTCCTTATTTTGAACATTTAAACAAATAGGAAGTTTTACTTGTGAAGCAAAATCAAAGTCTTTTGTTTTGTAATCTTCAACTCCTTGTGAAAGCATAACGATAATAACGCCTTTTGATCTTAATAATCTCAAAAGTTCCTCAAGTGCCTTTCGAGCATTTTTATTTTTTAAGTATATATGAGCTTCATCAATTACAATTACATAACGTAGTGGAAAAATATGATCATTTGGCTCACAATCATTTGTAGAACTAAAGTAAGAGTTGAAATATCTCAATAATAAAAATACAACTAACTGTCTTAAAGTGTCTGGAATTACTACATTAGACTGGACATAGAGTTGAATGAATATTATTGCAAGTTGTTAACTTAGCAATCATGAGACGTAAAGCCAAACATTACACTTTAGAGTTTAAGCAAAAAGCAGTAGAATTAAGTTACGCCAAAGGCAGTGTAGCACAGGTTTGTGAGGACCTGGATATCTTACCTGCTGTTCTTTACCGGTGGCGTAAAGAGCAAAAGAATTATGGTAAAAATAGTTTTCCCGGCCGTGGTAACCCTAAAATGACCGATCAACAAAAAGAGATAGCCCGTTTAAAGAAACAGCTCAAAGAAGCCGAATTAGAACGTGATATCTTAAAAAAGGCGATTGGCATCTTCTCCGCGAGCGACAAGAAAAATACAGGTTCATAAAACAGCATCGTATGAAATTTCCTGTTGAGAAGATGTGCACTATGTTAGCCGTGAGTAAAAGCGGTTATTACCACTGGTTGAAATCTGGTCCTAGCACCCTTTGGAAAGAAAATCAGAAGCTCTCTTCATTAATCAAAGATATATTTGAAGATAGTCACCAAAGCTATGGAGCTCCTAGAATAAAGGCTGAATTGAAAGCTTTGGGCTTTAAGGTATCAAAGCCTCGGGTAGCCCGTATAATGAAGGCAAACTATTTATACGCTAAGAGGAAGCGTAAGTTTAAAGCCACCACCGATAGTAACCATAAA
>NZ_CH672395.1:1897686-2184122 GCF_000152985.1 Leeuwenhoekiella blandensis MED217
AGTGATACCCTAAATACTGAGGATACTGTTATAAAAGCTTGGCAGATGGCTATTAAAAATACCACACTAACACAACCTTTGATATTCCATTCAGACCAAGGTATCCAATATGCCAGCCAAAGATTTACTAATCTACTTAAAAGCTATAATGACCTGGTAAAACAATCGATGAGTAGAAAAGGTAATTGCTGGGACAATGCCGTAGCTGAATCCTTTTTTAAATCTCTGAAAGTAGAATGGGTATATTGGCATAAATACAAGCTTAAATCACAGGCAGAGTTATCTATCTTTCAGTGGATAGAAACCTGGTACAATACCAGAAGAAGACATTCCTACTTAGGAAACAGAACTATTAAAGAATTTGAAATAGATATGTATAATCAAAAACTAGCAGCATAGTCACTCAACTTAAAGTCCAGTTTTTTGTTGCAAGTCCAGTCAGATAACGCAGGTGGAAGATTAAGATATAAACTTTTATCTAGAATGTTTGGATTATTGGGGTTACAATTAAATATGTTTGTGGACAGATCACGAATGATTGAATATAATGTGTCTTGCCGAATATTGTTTTCCTCATAGTAATTTTCCAATCCCTCAAATAATTCTAAAATAGTAGGATATCCACCATTTTTACTGTCTAATAAATCATTTATTAAAGTAATTAAAATATTCTCTTGACTAACGCCCATTCTAGGAACGAAAGTAGATATTGTATCAACAAAAGCCCTTATGCTAAAAGGTCTCTGTCTTTCGTCAAGATTTATAGATAAAAATGGATTAAATTCAATACCGCCATCATTTACGATATCAACAAACTCACATCTTGTAGCATCCAGAAAAGGTTTTAATTGCTCTGGGTTTCCTTCACCTTTGTAATCGAAAAAGATAAACTTCAGATCATTATTAGTGTTTTTAGAAATTTGATATAATATATCTTTCACTAATTGCGTTTTTCCAGAACCTGCCATCCCAGCAATTGCAATATTTCTATTGTCAAACTCTCTTAAATCATTAATTTTTATAACAACATTATCACCTTCTACTGTTTGGCCTAATTCAAAAGTTAAAAGGTCTTTAAACTCTTTAATATCAATATTTTTTGTAGAAATATTTGTTTTAACAACGTTTTTCCTTAAATCCAATCCACTTTTAACAACTTTTAGAAGTATATCAATGTGGTCACCCTTAGATATGTCAGCTTTCTCAATTTTACTATTCCAAATTTCTAAACCGTGATTTAAGTGAAGTTTAAACAGTTTAATAAATTCATCATCAAATGTGTTTCTGCTATAATGTTGGTCAAGAATAGATTTAAAAATTATTGTATTTGAACCATTTCCTATAACAGTGCCAAAAATTGCTTTATCATCTCTAAATTCTTTACCATCGGAGCTTGGAATAATGTCATTTTCAATGTCAAATATTTTACCTGATAGTAAACTATTCGAAAATGCAATACGAGGAACTATTCCGTCATTTTTAAAATTGTATAAGGTTTTAAGCTTATATAATAATTCGTCATTTTCTTTGCTTATTTTAATTCTCATAACCTTGGAAATAGCCTGTTTTTAAATTTGTATTTGCCCCATCATTAAATAGTAAATAGGATTTAGAAATATTTGCTGAAATGTCTTTATATCGTTTAGGTGTAATCTCACTATTTGTAGAGAATAATACAACTTGTTCAGATAGAGCTGGATAATATTTTTTAGTAATATTATCTCTATGTTCTTCATCAAGCCTTCCAAGAGGCGTATCGATAAATATTGGTAAACTTTGTATTGATTCTTTCAAGATTGCTTTTATTAAGCAAGAAATATAAATTTGTTTTTCTCCAGAAGATAAACTCTCTTTTCTAATTTCATTATCGTCTTGGTCTAAAAGGGTTATTTTCATTCCTTGGCCAGATGCTAAAATGGTAACTTTTACATCTTCAATAAATTTGCTGCTATTTTCTTCGCTACCAAGTTTGTGCATTAATATTTTTAGCTCGCTTAAAATTGTTTTTTCAAGACTGTCTTTGTGTTTGTTTTTCTGTTCTTCGAGAAATAAATTTAAAATGTCAATGTACTTCTGACTTTCTTTAATTTTAATTTTGTTTTGGGCATTAACATCAACCTTTTTAACTAATACAGACAATTGTTGATTCAATCTTATTATGTCACCTTTAAGTTTGTTTATTTGCTGATTATTCTCTCCAATTTTTCTGTTATTCTCTGTGATATTATAATCTGCTGTTTCTTTTTTTGATGAATAGTCTAAAATCAACTCATCTTCCAAATCAGCATCAACCTTGCTTAAAGTTTTGTTTAATTCTGAAAGTTTGATTCTTGTTTTGTTGAATTCTTCAATTGTAGTTTCGAATAAGTCTTTTGATTGAGAACTTACAAGATTAATTGCATCATAGATTAAGCTTTTTTCAGAATTGTTTAAATCGTGTTCAAATTCTAAATCTTTGTAATCTCCATTAGAGGTAAACAATTCTGAACCTAAATTTTTGGCCTTATCGTAATAGAAAAGCTTGTCCTTGAATGACATAGTAGAATTTTCAGGTTCAGGTGGTTTATTAAAAAGTAGCTCTATAAAATTTTCAATTTTTTCAGAATTTTCTATTGAAGAATTTTGAGATATTGAGTTTTCCTCTTGAATTTCAAGATGTTCGCTTACTTCTTCAAGTTTTCCTGTCAAAATAGCTAACGGAATTATTTCGCTTAATTCATTGAATTTTTCAGATAGTTCAAATTCCTTTGCTGTAAGCTTTTCTATTTCAGATAAAATTGATTCTCTGTCAAATGTCGAATTCCCTTGTTTACTGTGTTGCGATATGAGGTTATCGTATTGTCTTATGGTTTTCTTTAAATCATCAATCTCTTTAAGATTTTCAGCATTTTCTTCTTCAAGCTTTTCAATATCTATTTCAGAGAGTTCAATTGCTTTTTCTTTATCAACTATTTGTTCTTGTAAGTTTTTTGTCGCTCCTTCTTTCTTCAATGTATTAATGTAAAACTCTATATCCTCAATTAGAGTGTCATATGTATCAAGACCTAATATTTTACCTAATGCATCATTTATAAAACTACCTTCTTCCTTAATAGATAAATTTGCAATTTCAGAGATTTTTTCTGCATCAAAAAACACAAATTTTGCAGCATCGATTGGGATTATATAATCATTGATGACATTAATCTTATCAGCTTCATCATCAAAGATTTCCATATTTGAATTAGTATCTGAAATAGAAAGTGTTTCGTTCATACTAGTAACATTAAATGTTCTGGTTATGATAACACTATCAGAGTTTGAATTTAGTTTATTCAATTCTGGTAATTCTATTTCTGAAACTTCTATACTAACTGAAAATGTATCCTTATTTTCTTTTTTTGCTGTCCAATTTATAGACTGTTGCATAAAAGATGAATAGTTTTTTTCTTTTTGAATTTCCTTTTTAAAGTTATCATCAATTTGAGAAATTTTCTCGCCATAAAGACACCAAACTATGGATAATAAGAGGTTTGTTTTACCATAACCATTTCTACCTCCAATAACTACAATATTTCGGTCGGTATCAGTTGTTAAATCAATATTTACAGCATTGTAATATTGTCTAAAATTGTTGATTTTTATATTTGAGAACTTCATTTTATCGCTTTTTCAATAACATCATTAATTTTTTGCTGATGGTAATTATTTCTTTTCAGCAACTTCTTTGTTTTAACTGAATCCAATAAAGTTTCAATAGATTCAAAACTGACTTCTTTATCATTACAAATCTCTTTGAGTCTTTGGTTTTGCAATAGTTTAGTTTCTTTTATTTTCATATTTTATATTTTGAAGAAGTTTAGCAACTTCAATAAATTTATTTTCTTCTTTGCTGCCAAGTTCATTTTTATCAAATAGCTTTCTCTGTTTGTAAAAGAATTGATATAAATTTTCTTCACCATCTTTATTTGCTGAAGGCAGTCGACGATTATTTGAAACAAATGAGATTAATTCTTGATATTTCTCATTTGAGTTCAATCTTCGTCTACCGTTTACGCTTGGGTATTTTACTAATAAACTGTTTAGTTTTTCTAGTTTGTTTTTAGCAAGTTTTCCCTTGTTTTGCTTACTTTTTTGAACACAAAGCCAACGGTATAGTTTTATTTCCTTTTGAGGCACTCCATTTGAAAATGGTAGCCTTTTTTCTGTTAAGACGAAATTTTGAAGCATTTCAAACCTTTCTTCCCAAGTTTTTTTGTCGGTTTTCTGGACTTCCGATATTTTCTTAAAGTCAGATTCATATTTTTTTGTTGTTAATCCTATATGCGAACCTTTAAAAAAGATGTACAATCCAGATTCATCAAGTTTCAAATTTTGAAGTATGCTATATTGATTTGATTTTGGACGATATTTTAAAACATGTTCTGTTATGTCTGAAATATGTTTCGGTACAGAATATTGCATTAAATATTCTTCAGCAATATCTCGTATTGTACCTCCTTTGAAATTGTCCAATTCACTTTCCCATTTTTTCAAACCAAATACACTTTTTCTACCAATTGGCACAAAACCATTTTTACGTTTCATTGAAACTCTGATTTTTACTTCTTCTGTGTCATAGTTAGGATGCAGTTCTATTACCTTTTCAAAAATCTCTTTAACCTTTGAAGGTTTTCCTAAATGTTCAAGTGCTTCAAAAGCATATTCGTGTGCTTGTCGAGTAGTGTTTCTTTTGAAATTTATGTTTTCTTCTAAATCAAGATAAATTTCAAATTCTTCATTAATTATTTTCTCACAGATTGGGAACAACAACTCTAGAAAATCAATATAGTTGTTCAATAGAAACTTTGATAAATAGCTTTTGAAATTAAAGGAATAAGATTCTTCAATTCTATCGCTTAACCTCTTTGAAATATCATTAGTAAAAGAAGTGAAATCAAATTCCAAGGATAATTCTTTTTTTATTAAATAGAAGTTATTCCAATTGTGTCTGTTGCGTGAATTAAAATATTTTGGTTGTAATACATCTTCATAATTCCCTACTAAAGAAAAACTATCTTTTAAATATGCGGAAAGTATGAAAGTGATAAATTCTCTAGAAAAATTTGTGTTATTTGATTGGTTGATTTTATTTAAAATATCTGTGTCTATTTCAATATACATTGATTCAACATCTATGCTATATTTTTGAAATAAATCGTCATTGAAATTAGAAATAAAGAGTAATTTATTAAATAAACTTTCTAAACCTATTTTCCTTATCTGTCTCACTCTTTCTCTTGAAAGATCAACTTGTTCAGCTATCTCATCAAGCGTAAGTTCTTTTTGATTATTGAATAACTTCAACGCCCGCTTAACAATTACTGTTTGAGTTTCATCAAAAAATGCGTTTTGATTAAAGAGAAAGTCTGTAAGTTGAAAAATTGATTCTGACTCTAATATTTCTCTAGGAACTAATGGAATGTCGAAAGTTCGTTGTATTAAAAATCTATTTTTTAATGCAATTAAATAGTTCTCATCTCTTGTCTGGCTTACCTCAAGTATGACTTTTTTGATTGTACTAATATAATCGCTAATTTCTTTAGTAGACCTTGTAAGCTTCCCTTCAAACCGAACTGTTTAGAAGTGTAATAATTCTTAATTTTAAACAGTATGAGACGAAGCAAATTCACACCTACACAGATTGCAAAAATTTTAAAGGAGTTCGACAACGGTAAGAGTGTTGAAGAAATTAGCCGCGAATACGGTGTCAGTACCTCTACCTTTTATAAATGGCGTTCTAAATACGCTGGTATGAGCAGCAAAGAACTTAAGCGTATTAAGGAGCTCGAAGCTGAAAACGCCCGTCTAAAGCAGATGTATGCCTCTTTAGCACTAGACCACCAAATGGCAAAAGAGATTATTGAAAAAAAGCTCTAAAGCCCTGCCGTAAACGCACCATAGCTAAAGAACTTATCCGCTACGGCATCAGTAGGGCGTGCCGAGTGCTTAATATGAGTAAAAGTGTTTACTATTATAAGCCATTACCCAAGGATGATACTCCTATAGAGAAGGCTCTTAGAGACAAAGCAGAAGAACATTCAGAAGAGGGTTTCTGGAAAGCCTACTGGCGTATCCGTAACGAAGGAAAGCCTTGGAATCATAAGCGGGTACACAGGGTGTATGTATCTTTAGGGCTTCCTTTAAGAAGAAAAGCAAAGAAGCGCCTGCCCGCGCGTATACAGGAGCCTTTGGAGATTCCTGAAGAATTGAATGATACTTGGAGTATTGATTTCGTAAGCGATGTCCTAGAAAACAAGAGACGTTTTAGATCTTTTAACGTAATAGACGATTTTAATCGAGAGGCACTACATATTGAAGTAGACTTTTCATTGACTAGTAATCGGGTAGTCTGGGTACTCAATCACCTAATCAACCGACGGGGCAAGCCAAACAGGATCAGGATGGACAATGGTCCTGAATTCATAGCAAACCTAACTGCTGAATGGAGTAAAATGCATGAAATTGAATTTAAATACATACAACCAGGCAAACCTACTCAAAATGCTTTTGTAGAACGCTTTAATGGCTCCTATCGCAGAGGTGTCCTAGATAAATATATCTTTGAAAACATTGATCAGGTAAGGGAACAAACTCAAATATGGATGGAAGATTACAATAAATATCGTCCCCATGACTCACTGGGCAAAATAGCACCAGTGCAATACGCAAAACTCCATTCTCTTGGGGCTAGCCCCAAGAGAATGAAAAACAATAATTTTAAACCAGTTTTGGAAGATTAAGCAGTTCTAGTCTGGGGAAGCTTACAACCTTTCTCCAACATTTTTGATTTTATCAATTTCAAATGACCTTAAAATCAATATTCGGTTTGCAAAATTTTTTATTTTCAGGTCACCTCCAAGAAAAGATTTAATGGCATTTTTACTCCTAACTTTTAAACCTTCTGTATTTACAATAATGTAACTATTTATTACATTTCTTTGAACCCGGGTGAGATCAGCAATTATTTCTTTGAAACTATCGTTTTTTGCTTCTGAATTATCTTTATTTAAATTTTCCTGTTCTGGTGACTCACTCAGATATCTAACACAAATACCTATAAGCTCCATATTAGACTTTCTTCCACAATTTTGCAGTTTTTCAAATGATCTATTTTTTAAATAGTAATCTTTAATCTCACTTATTGTGTTTAAATCATTCGATTTACAGACATTATAGGTTCTAACGCTTATTTTTTTATTATTGTGGATTTCGTCAATAGTCATTACCTTGAAAATCAATTTTTTAATGTAATATCTTAAATGTTATTAATATAGATTTACTTTTACCAGCTGTTTCAAATAATACATGCTTTGGCTAAAAACAGTCCTTGTGATTTTTCAGTTTTAGCTTTTCTTTATAGAAAAAAAATTAGGCTTTTTTGGGAGGGTTCAGCTAGATTAACATTAATATATTCACTAAAATACACTATTACCCGGTTATACTTCAGGATATTAGTGCTTTTTATTAGTTTCAACAATATCGGCATAAATCTCCAACCTTATTTACGGGATTCTGTAAATCCTATAAAAGGCGCATTCTTCGGGTCAGGGTGCAGTGTGGGTCGTATTTGGTTCGGTAAACTCCCATTTTTTAAGAACAGGGTGCTTTAAGACTCCCAACCTGCCGCTTGTCGATGCGAGGCATACCCGAAGGAGACCCGAACAAGACCCGAACGAGACCCCTACCAAACCCCCGGAAATTTCGAATTTATGTGTAATGGTGTGCGAACTTGTGCAGGAGTGTGCAACACCGTGCAAGCCTATGCAGGGTAATTTGGATTTTTGTAAGGGGTTTCGGGTTAAAGGTTGTGAAGGGGGGAGGTTTTATAAGATTGCGTTGATTTCCTAGTGTTGAATGGAGTGGTATTAGGTTTTATTCATGTTCTGTTCATTTTCTTTACTCGCGTGATCCTTATTTCACGGGAGCTCGTGAATCTCCTAACGTCGATTTGCCTCGTTTAAAGAAAACGAACCAAAAGAAACGACGCCTTTTGGATAGGTATTTTTTGCTATCGCAAAAACCGCAAGCGCATCCCTAAATTTCTTCCAAGGCTTCAGAAATTCTTAACGGGATGCCCTTGCTATACTGACCAAAAGGGAACTAAACCCTTCGGGTATGGATATTTATTACAGAAAACCGAAAACCACAAACCGCAAACAGCAAACTGAAGACTGCTACTGCCGACATAATCCAGAGCTTCCTGCAGCTATTCTGAACCAAGGGAATTTTGGATTCGTGTAACCCGTCGGGTATGAAAATGCTCAGTCATCTCGACGTTAGGAGAGATCACACAACAAGCTAACTCCCTTCTCTCCCGAAGTTTCGGGAGGAGAAGGGCTGGGGATGAGGGCTTTTGATGAAGGGCGCACCAGATGCGATTTCTCGACTGCGCTCGAAATGACAAATGCGCTCAAAAACTGCTTTTTCATGTAACCCTTCGGGTATGGATATTTATTACAGAAAACGGTAAACTGAAGACTGAAAACTGCTACTGCCGACTTTATCCAGAGCTTCTCGCAGCTATTCTGAAACAAGGGAATTTTGAATTCGTGTAACCCTTCGGGTATGAAAATGCTCAGTCATCTCGACGTTAGGAGAGATCACACAACAAGCTAGCTCCCTTCTCTTCCGAAGTTTCGGGAGGAGAAGGGCTGGGGATGAGGGCTTTTGATGAAGTGCGCACCAGATGCGATTTCTCGACTGCGCTCGAAATGACAAATGCGCTCAAAAACTGCTTTTTCGTGTAACCCTTAGGGTATGCGTATTCAATACTGCAAACAGAAAACCACAAACCGCAAACCGCAAACCGCAAACTGCTACTACCGACTTAATCCAGAGCTTCCTGCAGCTATTCTGAACCAAGGGATTTTGAATTTGTGTAACCCTTCGGGTATGAAAATGCTCAGTCATCTCGACGTTAGGAGAGATCACACAACAAGCTAACTCCCTTCTCTCCCGAAGCTTCGGGAGGAGAAGGGCTGGAGATGAGGGCTTTTGATGAAGTGCGCACCAGATGCGATTTCTCGACTGCGCTCGAAATGACAAATGCGCTCAAAAACTGCTTTTTCGTGTAACCCTCAGGATATGCGTATTCAATACTGCAAACAGAAAACCGCAAACCATAAACTGAAGACTGAAAACTACTATTACCGACTTAATCCAAAGCTTCCCGCAGCTATTCTGAACCAAGGGAATTTTGGATTCGTGTAATCCGTCGGGTATGAAAATGCTCAGTCATCTCGACGTTAGGAGAGATCACACAACAAGCTAACTCCCTTCTCTCCCGAAGTTTCGGTAGGAGAAGGGCTGGGGATGAGGGCTTTTGATAAAGTGCGTACCAGATGCGATTTCTCGACTGCGCTCGAAATGACAAATGCGCTCAAAAACTGCTTTTTCGTGTAACCCTCAGGATATGCGTATTCAATACTGCAAACAGAAAACCACAAACCATAAACCGCAAACAGCAAACTGAAGACTGCCACTGCCAACTGCTACTGCCAACTGCTCACTGTTTTTCTCCGGTTCAATAGGCTTTCATTAAAAAGCGGGTGGTGTTTTGATCATTGATGGCGTGGAATCCGGAGGCGTTGTATAGGAGGCCGTACACGTGTTGGTTTTCAGCATGCTTAAGGTCTATGCCAATGACCTGATCGGTGTATAAGGTTTGTACCTGATCAAAAACGCTATGACCTATAATGATCTTCGTGCTGTCAAATGCATCCAAAATACGACTGACTTCTTCCGCAGTGAGGGATTCGTTGGCCAGTCCGCGATACCATAAAGGGCCTTCTGTACGTAAGAGCAAGCGTTCTTGTTTTGTCTGGTCGTTCGGGGTTTTATCAAGCCCTTCGCGTATACCAGAATTGATCTGTTCCAAGCGAAGCCCTGCTGCAACCAACTGCGGACTCACACCACCGTGTACAAAGAGGTAGTCCCCGATCTTTACGATGCTGTTCTTGCTGCGCAACCAGCGGCCCAGTGCGGTATCTGGGGTATACCATTGGGAGTAGTCGATCTTTAGAAAGTCGGCTTTTTTAAAATAACTGCCGTGCACGTATTTATACATTCGGGCATCGTAAGCGCCCATCAGGTTCATAGTCTCGTGATTGCCTAAGATAAAATGCAGCTTGCCGCCTGCGCGTGCTGCTTCCTGTTCCAGTTTGTAGATGAGCCACAGGCATTCATTCACCTGTGTGCCGCGGTCAAAAAAATCACCCAGTAAGACCAAATGCCCTGTTCCATACTGCCAGGCCAGGTCTTGGTCTACAACACCTGTACCTTTTAAAAAGCGCACAAGACCTTCAAAATTTCCCTCAATGTCAGAGAGGCAAAGCAAGCGCTCGGGTAGGGCGTAGGTGTCTTGTGCTGGAGCAAAAGAATCTTTTAGACGCACCTTAAACGAATTTTCGGGAGTGTTTACTTTGAGGACCAGGCTATCGTTCCCGGGGTAGCTATGTTGCTTTTTAATAAAGGTGTTTTGTTCGTTTGCAATGCTAACGACATGGATACTTTCGTTTTGATAAAAAACAAGCGGCGGTTCTGTATGTAGGTTGTATGCTTTTTTGCTGTAGTGGGGCGTTTTGAGTTTCCATCCGGGAGCCAACGGAATCACGTAGATCACTCCAAAAAAGCCAAGGCTTACCGCAATCACCAGATAACCGATGTACGCCAAACAAGCATATTTAACTATTCGAAACAGATGGTTTTTGATAGGTCGCATACCAGGAAGACGAAACAGCAGGGGTTTTGTTACGATTTGATAATTAGTGGGTTGTGGTTATTTGTGATTAAAGGGTTTGAAAGTGGTTTAGTGTTGAATTGAGTGTATTAACTTTTAATCGTGTTCCTTACTTTTCTTTGCTTGTCCAAAGAAAAGTAACAAAAGAAAAGACCCTTTTTCTTAGGTATTTTTCGCCTTATGGGCGAAAACCGCAAGAAGGCTCCTAAATTTTCTCCAAGGCTTCAAAAATTCTTAACGGAGCCTTCTCGCTATACTGAAGAAAAAGAATAAAAACTCTACGGGTATGGATATTTAATATAGTAAACTGCAAACTGAAGACTGCTACTGCCGACTGTCCCCTCGTCTTTTCTCTTTTGTCCAATGCTAACATTTCAAGTCTAAAATCTTTAGTCTACCTACAACAAACAACAAACAACAAACAGTAAACAGTAAACCGAAAACTGAAGACTGAAAACTGCTACTGCCGACTGCTACTGCCAACTGTTGATCCGTCTCTGAATAAAGTTTATGAATTCATAGGGAAGTTCTTAAGAGAGATTTAGGATTCACGGGGCTTTCCGTGGTTTGAGATTGGGTAACTTGACAGCACAGGTGTTATGCTGTATTTCGGTTTGTCGGGTTTTAACACACAAAAGGGCAGACGTAGCGGTAAACACAAACAAAAAACTTCAATACTACATCATGAAAACAAGTAAGCATCAGCAACCGCTTCAGGAACAGCAACTCACTGAGGATGAAGCGAAAGTGCTGGACCGTCTGGGGATCTTTGGCGACTCGCGCCGTAAGTTCTTAGGGCAGATCTCAGCCGCCAGTATGAGTGTTATGGCCTCGCCGTATTTCTCTTCCGGACTCTTAGCACAAACGACTCCAGACACCTTAAAAGACGATCTGGATGCGCTTTTAAACGAAGTAGAGGTTAAGCTTCACGTTAACGGAAATGTTAAACCTTTAACATTAGATTCACGTACTTCGTTGCTTGACGCCCTGCGCGAACACCTACACCTCACCGGAACGAAAAAAGGATGCGACCACGGGCAGTGTGGTGCATGCACTGTAATCATTGATGGGAAACGAAAACTTTCTTGCTTGACCCTTGCCGCTACTTGTAAAGACAAAAAGATTACGACGGTTGAAGGCCTTGCCGATGGCGCAGGCTTGCACCCGATGCAGGAAGCCTTTTTAAAACACGACGGCTTTCAATGCGGGTATTGCACCCCGGGACAATTGTGTTCGTCTGTAGCTTTATTAGACGAAGCTAAAAACGGCGAAGCCAGCTATGTTACAGAAGATTTTACACAGGTCGCTCAAAACCTTGACCTTTCTGAAGAAGAGATCAGAGAGCGTATGTCGGGTAATATTTGCCGCTGTGGCGCATACAACAATATTGTACAGGCTGTAAAAGAAGTACAATCGGGTGTTGAAGAACAACCCAAATGGCGCTTCGCGAGTGTAGACGAACTTAAAGCAGCAGGCGATAACCAATAAAACCAATTATGAGACCATTTAACTATATAGCAGCCAAAACACGGCAAGAAGCCCTGACGGCGATACAAGAACGGGAAGAAGCTAAATACCTGGGCGGAGGAACCAACCTCGTTGACCTGATGAAGGAAGATGTAGAACGCCCCGAACACCTTATTGAGGTGGCCGATCTGGACAATGATCGCATCACCGCCAATGCCGCCGGTGGATATACGCTGGCTGCGGCAAAGAGCAATTCGGCGACGGCCAATGCTCCGGAGATCCGTAAAAATTATCCGCTACTGTCTATGGCGATGCTTTCTGCAGCCACGGCACAAATACGCAATATGGCGACTAACGGTGGAAACCTGTTGCAGCGCACCCGTTGCCCGTATTTCTTTGAAACTTCGATGCCCTGTAACAAGCGCGAACCGGGAAGCGGTTGTGGCGCGCTGGAAGGCGCTAATGCCAAGCACGCCATTTTTGGATGGAGTAAAAGCTGTGTGGCAACCCATCCTTCTGATATGTGTGTGGCGCTGGCGGCACTCGAGGCTACCGTAAGCGTACAAGCCCCTGACGGAAGCGAACGCACTATAGATTTTACCGACTTTCACCGTCTGCCGGGGTCGTCTCCGGAAAAGGACAATACCTTGGAGCCGGGAGAGTTGATCACAGCGATCGATCTGCCCAAACCGCAGTTTACCGAGCATTACCATTATTTGAAAATTCGTGAACGTAGTAGTTACGCCTTTGCCTTGATCTCTGTAGCAGCAGGGCTGAAAATACGTGGAGGAATCATCACCGATGCCGGTCTGGCAATGGGAGGTGTAGCCCACAAACCGTGGAAGCTTACCAGTGCAGAAGCCTACCTGATCGGGAAAAAACCAAGTACAACTCACTTTGAGGAAGCAGCACGTCTGGCATTAGAAGATGCTCAAACGCTCGCCTACAATGCATACAAAGTACCTATGGGAAGCAAAGCCATCGTGCGTGCTTTGGAACAAGCCTATGCTAAAAAGGCCTAATCAATACACAACATTATGAATTCATATACATCAAAAGGAACCGGAAACCCGATCAACCGTGTGGAAGGAAAACTTAAAGTGACCGGAATGGCAAAATATGCCTCCGAGTTTAACGTCAAGGATCTGGTCTATGCGCAGGGCATCAACAGTACAATCGCCAAAGGACGTATTACTGCGGTAGATACTTCTGAAGCTGAAGCCCAAAAAGGCGTACTGGCCGTGATCACCTTTAAGAATGCTGAAAAACTCGCACAGTACGAGAAAGACTTACATCCCTTATCTACCACCAGTATTCAACCGGTACTACAGAGTAACGAAGTGCATTACTATGGGGAGTATGTAGGAATGGTGGTTGCTGAAACTTTTGAGCAGGCGCAGTATGCAGCCCGACTTGTAAAGTATACCTACGATGAATCCAAACCGGATATTGATTTTCAAGCATCAAAACCTAAAGCCTATAAACCCACGGAGCAGTCAGATTATTCCCGGGGAGATGTCGCTAGCGGACTTGCAGAAGCAGACGTTACCCTTGATGAGACCTACGTTACACCTATTGAGCACCACCATCCCATGGAATTGCATGCGCTTATCGGTTCGTGGAACAACGGTAACGTACAAGCCTATGCGAGTCAACAAATGATAGACAATGCGGCAAAGACGATCGCAGATACCTTTAAGATCGATAAAAAGAACGTACGCGTGATGTCGCCCTATGTAGGGGGTGGCTTTGGTTCTAAGCTTGCAGCAAAACAGCACGTGATCCTTGCCCTGATGGCTTCTAAAGCTGTCGGGCGTCCCGTACAGTTCACCGTAACGCGTACGCAGATGTTTACCAATACCAATTTGCGTCAGCGTAACGAGCAGCGTATACAAATAGGAGCAAAAAAAGACGGCACGCTTACTGCTTTGTCCCACGATACCTTATCGCATACCTCAACTTATGAGCAGTATCAGGAATCTTGTGGTACGGTGAGTAAAATGCTTTACAAAACACCCAACAACAGCGTAACCCACCGCTTGATGCCAATGAATTTACAAACGCCATTTGCGATGCGTGCTCCCGGGGAAGCGACCGGTAGTTTTGCTTTAGAATCGGCGATGGATGAGATGGCATATAAACTGGATATGGATCCTGTGGAATTTCGAATCAAGAACGATACGCAGGTAGACCCAAGTAACGACAAACCCTTTTCTTCCCGTTTGCTGAATGAATGTTTGCGTCTGGGTGCTAAGGAATTTGGTTGGGAGAATCGTCCCAAAACTCCCGGAACAATGTCTGAAGGCAATTGGCTGGTAGGCTACGGGGTAAGCGGTGCCTCGCGTCGTGCTCCGTTTATGAAGACTTCGGCTAAAGTGATTTTAGAATTGAAAGACAATAAGGTGTATGCCACCTTGCAAATGGATGCGACCGATATCGGTACAGGAAGTTATACGATTCTGGCACAGACGGTTTCAGAATATTTAGACATTCCTGTAGCGCAGGTAGATGTAGAACTAGGCGATTCTGAATATCCGGTTACACCCGGTTCCGGAGGATCCTGGGGTGCTGCTTCTTTTGCCAACGGAGCCCGTGCAGCCTGCGAACAGGCGATGAAGGACTTAAAAGTTAAAGCTGGTGCTACAGATGCGACTTCGACGGCTGCGCTGATGCAAGCGAGTAACTTGAATACGCTGGAAGCGGAAGGAACGGCTGAGCCTGATGAAGAATATAAGGCGCACAGCGTGTTTTCGTTTGGTGCCAACTTTACCGAGGTTTGGGTAGATAAAGATACGGGTGTATTTCGCATCAAGCGTATGCTTAATGTGGCCAGCTGCGGAAAGATCCTGAACCCAAAGACCGCTTTTGGTCAGATCATTGGGGGGTGTGCGATGGGAGCCGGGATGGCGATTGCAGAACGCACTGAAGTAGAACCCAACTACGGAAACTTTATTACGCGGTCGTTTGCAGACTACCACGTTCCTGTTAATCTGGATATGGCCAATATTGATGTGATCTACCTTCCTGAAGAGGATAAGATCGCCAACAAAATGGGCATCAAGGGAATTGGCGAACTGGGTATCACCAGTGTTGCGGCTTCTATTGCCAATGCAGTCTTTAACGCAACCGGTAAGCGTATGCGTGAGTTGCCGCTCACCCCTGAGAAAATGATTCTAAAATAAGAAAGCGCGGCGTAACAGCTTCTGCATTATAAATTCAGCGTCCTGTGGTTGATACAACTACAGGACGTTTTTTGTGGGCTGCGCCCAAGGCGATAAATTGCTAAGGTTTGGCTTATGACCAAAAAATCTTCAGTGCAAGTATAACAGGCTTACACTAAAGCAGTTTTAAAGCTTGCGCCCAAGGCTATTATACGCTGAGGTTTGACTTATGTTAGTTTACGCGTGCAGGTCTTAGATCAGGCTTCTTTGTGAATACTTCCCAACTTATCGCGCAAGGAAGGGACGTCGCGTTTGCGGGTAACCGCTAGTAGTTCCGCAAGTACAGACAGTGCAATTTCCTGCGGCGTGATGGCTCCGATATCAATACCTGCCGGTCCGTAAATGCGGTCAAGCACTTCAGCATCCAGATCGGGCTTGTAGTCTATGAGTTCGTTAAACAACTTTTCCCTGCGTTTAGAACTGCCCAAAATCCCAATATACTGTGGCTGTTTATCATAGATGTTCACCAGAAAGTTAAGGTCGGTCGCATAATTGTGATTCATCAATACCACCGCCGATTCTTCGTCGATGACGAGTTGGTGAGCTTCTTCCGGTAACAGATGCAGTACGCTCTTTACTCCGGGGAAATTGGCTTCGGTCTTGGGGTCTTTTGGAGATGCGATCACTGTCACGTCCCAACCCAGTTGTGAAGCCTGAATACCTAATTGCACAGCATCATGTTCCGCACCAAAAAGGAATAACTGAAAAATAGGAGGTAGCTGTTGCTTAAATTCCAAAGTATTTTCGGCAGGAGTGGTTTGCGTTTCTTCCCCGTTCAAAAGGAGGGGAGCTCCCGCTGCAAGCTGCACCTGTGAACCCAAATAGTGATGGGTTGCTTCAATATCGCGGCTGTAATACGCGCAAATTTGTATTGGAGTACGTTGCTCAAAAGCAGTGGTGAGTTGGTTGTACAGCGCTTCGGTAACCACCAAGGGTTCGATCAGGATGTAGAGAATACCTTCACAGCCCAGACGGTATCTGCCGTCGTAGGTCATCATTTTGGGGTTTCCTGTTTCGAAGACCTCCTGCGCCTGAAAAAGCACTTCCTTTTCTACGCAGCCGCCGCTTACCGCTCCGGTCATCGTTCCGTTTGCTGCGATCAACATACGTACGCCCGGTTTGCGGTAGGAGGAGCCGTCAAGAGCGACGACACTCGCCATAACACAAGCCTGTTGCTGTTGGTTATAGGTAAAAGCCGTTGTGATCAGGGTGCGGAATTCGTGCGTCATAAGAAAGGAGTGAATATCAAATGTAGCCTTTTTTGTGCTTTTAGGAAACGCTAAACCCCGATGCAGCCTGCTAAAGTTGTATTAAAGTTGGTTTAAAAAGAACTGTTTTACAGGCAAAAAAGCTTCGAAGGAATCTAAGACTCAAGTTTTACCTTTATTTTAATAAAAAGCCCTGTGTTTATCAGTAATTTTTCAGATTGAGAACACATCCAACTAATTAAAACGTATTAAAAATTCAATGAAAGAGGCAAGCGGTTATCCCGGTATAGAAAGTTATGGTGTAATAGGAAATTGTCAAACCTGTGCGTTGATCCAGCGGGAGGGCAGTATTGATTTTATGAGTTTCCCGGAGTATGATTCCCATTCGGTTTTTGCAGCGCTTCTTGACCAAAATAAAGGAGGAAGTTTTCATACGCGTCCGCAAGCGCCTTATGACAAATGTTTTCAGGAATATATTTTAGATACGGCTGTGCTCACCACACGGTTTTTATCAGAGGCTTACAACGTAGAGTTTACCGATTTTATGCCGATGAAGTCCGACGGAAAACCGGAGCGCAATCAGCTGGTGCGTAAGATCAGCTTGATACGCGGAAGCCTTTCCTTTGATCTGATCCTGAAGGTTTTGATCGATTATGGGAAGGTAGACACGCAAATCGATTACGTAGACGCGCATACGGTAGTTTTTAAGAATGAAGCGCATCCTGAAGGTCTCAAAGTGCGTAGTAGCATTGCTATTGTTGAACAGGAAGCGCTGGTGGAAGAGTTTTGCCTAGAGGAAGGCGAAGATGCCTTTTTTATCATTGAAGCGGCAAAAGAGGAACAGCCTGAAGCTCCTATTGCCGAGCAGTGTGAAGAACTGAATACCAAACTGCATGATACCATTCACTTCTGGCATCAATGGATCAAAACCTGCAA
The DNA here is from genome assembly GCF_000152985.1 of Leeuwenhoekiella blandensis MED217. Lineage (GTDB taxonomy): Bacteria > Bacteroidota > Bacteroidia > Flavobacteriales > Flavobacteriaceae > Leeuwenhoekiella > Leeuwenhoekiella blandensis. The sequence continues at coordinate 1,915,278 of NZ_CH672395.1, forward strand.
GTATACCGGTGACTTTGCCGAGCATATGAAACGCTCTGCGATCACCTTAAAACTGATGACCAGTGCCAAATATGGTTCTACAGTAGCCGCGCCCACCTACGCCTTGCCCGAGAAGATAGGGGGAGATAAGAATTGGGATTACCGATACGCCTGGGTACGTGACGCCGCTTTTACCATGTATGCTTTTATGCGCTTAGGTTTTATAGAAGAGGCCTCGCATTTTATGAAGTGGATTTATGATCTTATCGATGCCGATATCAATGGAGATGTAGAATTGCAGATTATGTACCGTATTGACGGCAGTCGCGATCTGGAAGAGGAAGAGCTGGATCTTGAAGGCTATAAACGATCACAACCGGTACGTATAGGAAATGCCGCAACGGGGCAGTTGCAGCTGGATGTGTTTGGCGAATTGATGGATACCATCTACCTCTTTGATAAATACGGACAGAACGTGATGTATTCTTTCTGGAGAAATGTAGAGAAACTGATCGATTTTGTATGTAAGAACTGGGAAAACCCCGATCACGGGATCTGGGAGGTACGTGAAGTCAAGCGACACTATCTGTTTTCAAGATTGATGTGTTGGGTAGCTTTAGACAGGGCGATACGACTCGTTCGTAAGCGATCCTTACCAACAGATGTAAGCCAATGGATCGAAAATAGAAACAAGATCTTTCAGGATATTTATGAGAATTTCTGGGATGAAGAATTGCAAAGCTATGTGCACTTCAAAGGTGCCAAAACCGTAGATTCTTCTTTACTGATGATGCCGCTGATGAAGTTTATCAGTCCGTATGACAAGCGCTGGGTCAAAACCATGAAAGTTATCGAAGACCAACTCATTGTCGACGATGTACTGGTGTATCGAAACCTGCACGACAGCATTCCGAATAAAAACGAAGCTGTTGAAGGATCATTTACCATAGGTTCGTTCTGGTATATAGAGTGTTTATCGCGGGGCGGCGAAGTCGAAAAAGCAGAGCGGTATTTTCAGAAGTTGATGAGTTACAGCAACCATCTCAACTTATTTGCAGAAGAGTTGAGTCCGTCTGGCGCCCAATTGGGGAACTTCCCGCAGGGGTTCTCTCACTTGGGACTTATCAGTACTTTATTTTCCATAGACCGCCAAAAAGGGCAAAATACCTTTGTTTTAAAACAATAATGAAACCTTTACCGATGCAAATGAGGAATCAGAATCTTTAAAAACTTGTATTTTTGGTGCCTATGAAAGACATCAAAACAAGCGCTTGTATGGTGCTGGCCACTGCAGTTCTCGTACTTTCCTGTAAAGAGCGGGCAAGCGATAAGATAAAAACTTCGACTACCTCAAAAGAGGTTCAACAAGAAGCGCATCAACTTTTGGTTGTGCAGCCCGATAGTATTGCGACCCCGGAAGGGATGGTATGGGTTTCGGGGATCGAATTTACACAAGGTGCACGACCCGGAGACTCCTTTGCGTTGCCACGGGAAAAACCGGCACATCCGGTAGCAGTAGATGGGTTTTTTATCGATATCACCGAAGTGACCAATGCGCAGTTTAAAGCTTTTGTAGAGGCTACCGGTTATGTAACTCTTGCCGAGCGCCCGGTAGACTGGGAAGAACTGAAAAAGAACGTACCTCCCGGAACACCAAAACCCGCCGATAGTGTATTGCAACCCGGATCACTGATCTTTGACCGCAGTGTGCAAAACGTACGCGACCTTAATGATTACACGCAGTGGTGGGAGTGGAAAATAGGGGCCAACTGGAAACATCCGCAAGGACCGGGAAGTAGTATTGAAGGGAAAGACGATTATCCAGTTGTACACATCAGTTATGAAGACGCCTTAGCCTATTGCAAATGGGCCAAGCGTCGCCTGCCCACCGAAACCGAATGGGAGGCTGCCGCGCACGGACAAATGCCCGGAGGGGTTTACACCTGGGGAGATGATGAAAGCGCACTACCTACCAAAGCCAATACGTGGCAAGGAACTTTTCCTACCAAAAACACCAACGAAGACGGCTTTGCCTATGTGGCTCCCGTGGCTTCATTTGACCCCAACTCCATCGGTATCTATGATTTAACGGGTAATGTGTGGGAGCTTACACAAGACTGGTTTTCTACGCGCTATTATCAGGAGATAGCAGGGAATACAACTGTAAATCCGCAAGGGCCTGCAGCAAGTTATAATCCTGAAAATCCCTATCAGGCCGAGAAAGTGATCAAAGGAGGTTCGTTTTTATGTGACGACTCGTATTGTGCCAGTTATCGTATTTCTGCTCGAATGGGGCAGGCGCCTGATTCTGCAACAGATCATAGCGGTTTTAGGACTGTTGCCGATGTGCACATGCTTCAATCGGAATAAGACTCAAAAAGCCTGTCTACTTTTTAAGAAAAGGATTTCGTATACTTGTAAATTAAATGTGAATTAGACACTTTTAATTTTTCAATCTATGAGATCTATTTATACGTTAAGTTTAGGAGTACTTGCGCTTGTCGCGGTTTCCTGTAAACAAACTCAGGAGTCTGTTGCAAGCGAGGCTTCACAAACTGAGGCGGAAGCCTGTGCAGAAATGCCTTATAACAACCCCATCGTTGGTCAGCGGGCTGATCCCTGGGTGTATAAAGATGCTGACGGGACCTACTATTTTATTGCCACAGCTCCAGAATATGACCGTATTGAGATCAGAAAGTCCAATAGCATTAACGGTCTAGGTACTGCCGAGCCACAGGTAATCTGGACGAAACACGAAACCGGCAAAATGGGGCATCATATCTGGGCTCCTGAGCTTCATAAGATCGATGGGAAATGGTATGTGTATTTTGCTGCCGGTGAAGCAGAGAACGTATGGAATATTAGGATGTTTGTGCTTTCTACCGATGCTGCAGATCCTACCCAAGGCGAATGGGTAGAAGAGGGGCAGATCGCTACAGAGCGCGACTCTTTTTCACTTGATGCCACTACTTTTGAACATCAAGGGAAACGATATCTGATCTGGGCACAGAATGTGCGTGAAGGCGAGAATACTTCATTGGTGATGTCTGAAATGGAAAACCCTACGACCTTGACCGGCCCAGAGATCGTGATCACCGATCCTGAATTTGACTGGGAGCGTATAGGCTATAAAGTAAATGAAGGTCCGGCAGTGCTGAAACGCAATGGAAAGATCTTTGTCACCTATTCTGCGAGTGCTACCGATAAAAACTATGCCGTAGGTTTATTATGGGCAGATGAGAACGCCGACCTGATGGACGAAGCTTCCTGGAACAAATCAGAAACTCCTGTCTTTGCAACGAATGCTGAAGCCAGACGTTTTGGTCCCGGGCATAACTCGTTTACCAAAGCAGAAGATGGTGAAACCGATGTGATGATCTATCATGCCCGTGTTTACGAGAAGATCCGTGGGAACTCTCTATATGACTTTAACAGACATACCCGTGCGCGTATCGTAAAATGGGATGAGCAAGGTTTTCCTGATTTCAGACAAGAACAACGTGACTAAAAACAGCTAGTATAAACCGACATAGAAGAAGTCTTAGACTCTTATAATCTTTGGTAGGTATCCAATAAAAAAATCCCCTCAAGTTTGCTTGAGGGGATTTTTTTATTGGCGCCGCCAAAGGGTTTAATTCTTCGAGGCTTGCCTCGAAATTGAAAATTCGTTACCAAGCAATGCCTCGTGGGTTTGTCCTGAGGTAGTTTACGCTCTGTAAGTGCAGTTTTTACATCTGCTCACTAAAGAAGATTCCGTTCATAAAGAGTTTTGAAGTCCCGTACCAGAAAGCTCTAAAATTGGTATTGTCTGTAAAGATCAATACGTTTCCTCTTCCTGCGCCTTGATGTACAAAAGGGCGTGTTCCTTTGATCGCCTCATAATTGATACTGCTGATGTATCCTGCAGCAAGCGGCTCATCGGTATATTGAACCGGGTTTTTATAACTCGTTTCATCGGCTTCGATAAACAAGGTAGTATCTCTAAACAAACTGATCCTGTTGTTGTCATAACCAAATGCGATAGGATGCGAGCGGTCTAAAGTTGCTGTAAAAATAGCACCACCTATCACTTGTGCGCCGTTAAAATCTCTGCGTTGCTCAAAGCTGATGTTCTTTGCAGGATTTTCGGTACTCACGGTGGTGTAGTCTATAAGTCCTTGTCTTTTGATCCATCGCGCTGCATTCTTAAAACCGATGAGTGTACCGCCATTGCGTACCCAAGCAGCGATCTTATCTCCGGCAGCTTCATCCAGACCACCGCCCCAGCCGCTGGTAGGCATAATGATGGTGGTGTATTTGTTTAGATCACTTCGGTTGAGGTTGCGGGTATCTAATTTGGTAATGCTGATGTCAAAACGCGTGTCTAGCAGGTGCCAGATCTCTCCGGCGTCGTACGAGCTGATTCCGTCGCCTACCAGTAATGCGATCTTTTGAGGTTTCAAGGCTTCAAACTTGCGGCTTCCCAGATCTATTCCGTCAGTAAGTCCAGATTTAATAGGGTCAATAGTGAGGTGTGACTCTTTAGCAACCTTATCTAAGAACTTTTGGAGTTCTTCAGCATTCAGGCTTTGGTTTTGAACGGGGATCATCACCGTACCGTAATCATAGTCAATACCGTCTGCCGTAAAAGGTTGTAAGGCCACTTTAGCGCGTAAGCCTTTGTTTAGAATAGCGTTTAAGGCTTTTGGTGCATAATAATTACCCCAAGGCAACATATAGGCATAGCTGCTTTGAGCAAGGGTAAGCGGCGTAGCCAATTGTACACTGTCTATTTTACTTCCTGCCAGGCTAGCCGGTGCGCTGTCACTAAAATCAAGATTGAACGCCAGTTGAAAACTCCACGCCGAGATATCATAAAACAGACTGTCTTCAAAGCTGGTGCGCTTTTCAAACATTCCTTTTAAAAGGCGGCTGTGTTTTTGGCTTTTAGGAACCACATAACTGCTTTTAGGATCAAAGCTCAGGTCTTTTGTCGAATAGCTTTCGCTTGGCGTATACACGTCGATCTTATGACGTTGTAAGAGTTTTGCAAGGTGCGTAGCGCGTGCAGGATCGTTCTTGCTTCCGAAGATATACGCGTCATTACCCGCTTTATCTCGCGAGTTTGCATAGAAATCCCGCTGATAATCGAGCAGCTTTACACGCATTTCCTGTGCTGCTTCGAGCGTAGAAAGGAAAGCGGTAAACTGATTTCTAATCGTAAACGGAAAGGTAAGTAGGCCATTATCGGTCTCTTGCACGTGGCCGCGCGAGCTGGCTTGCTCAAATAAGATCCCTATACTCCCATTAATATCAGGGAAGGTAGAACCTTTACCGTAATAGAAATCGTCATAATCTTCTTCGGTATAATAGAAAGAGCCTAGTTTATCAAAAGCTGCTGCGTGGTATTTTCCAATTTCAGCAGTGAGTTCCTGATTCAGTTTAGGTGTTAACGGGTGTGTACGGCTTTGAATTCCCGGCTGAAAGAAAAAGGAAGAATTACTTCCCATCTCGTGATGGTCGGTCAAGATGTTGGGATGCCACGCGTGATAGGTTTTGATGCGCGCTTGCGATTCCGGTAATTCGGTTGGAAGCCAGTCGCGGTTAAGGTCAAACCAATAGTGATTGGTACGCCCACCCGGCCAAACCTCGCTATACTCGCGATCTTGAGGATCTGAAGATAGGTTTTGGTTTTTGTTGGTGTTGGCCCAATATGAAAAACGTTGCAAACCATCAGGGTTGAAAGATGGGTCAAATAAAACGACTACATTATCAAGTAGGGCGTCGATTTCCGGTCCTTGGGCAGCAGCCAAGTAATAGGCAGCCAAGAGACCGGCATTAGAACCACTGGGTTCATTACCGTGAATACTCATCCCCTGATAGGTAACGATAGGCATTTGTGCCGTATTTAAGTCTTCTGCGCCACTTTCGGTCAAGGCCTGATGTTCAGCTTTGATCTGCTCAATGTTGGCGTGATTTTCTGGAGAAGTTATGGTGAGTAAAAGTAACGGGCGGCCTTCAAAGGTCGTTCCTCTGCGGTCAATCGTGATTCGGGGAGAAGCGGCAGCCATCTTTTCCATATAGCTTACTAGCTGGTCGTGGCTTACGTGCCATTCTCCGGGCATATAGCCAAGAACTTCCTGAGGTTTAGGAATGTTGGGATCGTAAGAAACATTGTCTGGTAAGTAATAATCAAGTGTGGGATAAGAGACCTGTGCTTGTGTGGTCGTAAAAACTAGACCAACTAGGAATAGGAGTATGCTTTTTTTCATAAATAAAAGAATGACAATTAGGTTTGTTTTTAAAGATATCATTTTTAAACTAAACCGTTTGACTTAGGCCTAAACCCGATCTTCTCAGGCTGCTATTTATTGCGCGGGGAGGGGTGCCGTATTGCAATACCCTAAAAATCGGGATAAAAAAAAGCCGCAAAATTTGCGGCTTATAAATCTAGGTGATCGATTTTTTAAATATCGTCAAAACTTACGTCTGTAAATGCTTTTGCTGATTTTGTTTCCAGAACAGGCTCTTTGTCTTCTTCCTTTACATAATCACTCTGATGACGCTCACTGATCACTTCTTCTCCTTTTTCTTCAAGGATGTACGAGGTCATTTCATTTAAAATCTCAGAGAATCCTTCAAAATCTTCTTTGTAGAGATAGATCTTGTGTTTTTTGTAGTGAAAGGAACCATCGTCATTTGTGAATTTTTTACTCTCGGTGATGGTTAGGTAATAATCTCCTGCACGTGTAGATCGTACATCAAAGAAGTAGGTGCGACGCCCTGCTCTTAACACTTTCGAGAATATCTCATCATTCCCCTTCATTTCATTATTGCTCATAATCTATGTTTAATTAATACGCTTTATGCTTTCAAAAATGGAAAAAAATAAAATGGTGTACAAAATTTTATTCCATTTCTTTTTCGTCAAGTTGTTTACGGTAAAGTTCCTGATAATATCCCGGTTGGGCAATCAATTCATTGTGGGTGCCTCGTTGTATGATCTGGCCTTCTTCAAGAATGATGATCTTATCGGCATTCTTAGCAGAAGAGATACGGTGGCTTACCAAAATGGTCGTTTTGTTTGCCGCAATACGTTTAAGATTGGCTAAGATCTCTTCTTCAGTCTCTGTATCTACGGCTGAAAGGCTATCATCAAATAATAAGATCTGTGGATCTTTGATTATAGCGCGTGCGATAGAAACGCGTTGTTTTTGACCTCCACTAAGAGTGATACCGCGTTCTCCTAAAATAGTATCGTAACCTTTAGAGAAATCAACGATGTTTTTGTGAACCACGGCATTTTTAGCCGCCTGAATCACCTCTTCATCACTTGCCTGATTGTTACCAAACTTGATATTCTCTTTGATACTGTCACTAAACAGGAAGGCCTCTTGAGGTACATAACCTATTGCGGTACGCAAGTCTTTAAGGTTCAACTGGTCTATAGGCGTCTGATCTATTTGAATTGCACCGGTGGTGGTGTCATATAAGCGCCCTATAAGCTCCAGGATGGTCGATTTTCCGGATCCTGTTTTACCAATGATTGCTAAGGTTTCTCCATTTTTAACCTCAAAAGAAACGTCTTTAAGCGCGGTAATGTTAGTGTCATCGTAAGTAAAGCTTACGTTGTCAAACTTGATGCTTCCGGTAACCGGAGTATTTGCTTCGGTTTTATTGACCACCTCAGGCTTTTCCTTAAGAAATTCGTTGATGCGCTTTTGCGAGGCTTCGGCTTGTTGTACGAGCGAAGTGATCCATCCTACCGAGGCTACCGGCCAGGTCAACATATTCACGTAAATAAGAAACTCTACGATCACACCGAGATCAGGGATGCTTCCGTCAATGTATTTTTTACCACCAATATAGATCACCAGCAAGTTACTCACCCCGATCAAAGCGATCATCAAGGGAAAGAAAAACGCCTGAACTTTAACCAGGTCAAGGTTCTTTTCTTTATTGGTTTCGCTTAGTTTTTCAAAATTCTCATAAGTCTGCGGTTCGATCCCATAAGCCTTGATCACGCCAATACCGCTAAAAGATTCCTGAGTATACGTACTCAAATGTGATAAATACTGTTGAACGATCGTACTGCGTTTGTGTATGAGCCGGCTTAGCTGATAGATCGCCACCGAAAGAATAGGCAAGGGGATAAGCACGTACAAAGTTAACTCTGGAGCCGTATACAACATATAGGGGATAACCGTTGCAAAAAGAATAACCGTGGTCACACCATACATAATCGCGGGCCCCAGGTACATACGCACCTTACTTACGTCTTCACTTATACGGTTCATCAAATCTCCCGTACGGTTCTTTTTATAAAAATTGAGCGACAGGTTTTGGTATTGATCATAGACCTCGTTCTTAAGATCGGCCTCCATGTAGCGTGAAACCACGATAAACATTTGGCGCATTAAGAAGGTGAAAAAGGCAGAAAGCAGGGCAGCACCCAAGAGTAAGAAGAGCGTCATCAACAACTGCTGTTTTAGTTGGCTTAAATCACCACCCTCTTTGATATAATTCTCAACATACTTGATCATATCTCCCGAGAACTTGGGCGTTAGGATTGCAAAAATTCTGGCAACCAGTACGATGAAGAAGCCAAGAATAAGCTTCCATTTGTATTTTTTAAAGTATTTATTGAGATGCTGAAGTTCTTTCATAGAATGTTCTACTAGATCTGGGCGTGCGTCCTTTTTTGCTTTAGTATCAAAGCCGCGCAAAGATACACGATTCGGCGTGAAAAGCCACCGATAGATTTTTTAGATAAAAAAGTAATTATGGTTTCTAGAATGTTTTTAAAACGTATTTTTGCATCGATTTTTAAGCCGATTAGGCTTACTGGCTGGTTAGCTTGACTTGAAAATAACCCAAACCAATTAACCAAAGTTCTTTTGAATTATGCTTAACAGAAGGCACATACGCGTGAAAGTAATGCAAGCACTCTACGCCTTACATCAATCAGAAAATCCTGATTTGTTGAAGGAAGAGAAATTTCTAAATGCGAGCACCGCACAAATGTATGATCTGTATCTCATTTTAATAGATCTTCTCGTTGAAATCCACGCTCATGCCAAAGACATTCTAGAGCGTTCTCAGCAAAAAATGCTGGCAACAGAATCTGACAAAAACCCCAACCTTAAATTTGTAAACAACCCTGTTCTGATCAAGCTTTCAGAGAATGAATTGCTTCAGAAAGAACTTAAAAAGGCTAAACTGAACAACTGGCGTTTAGATAGCGAGTATGTGGTGTTGTTATACAACGCGCTGTTAGAAAGCGACTTTTATGCCGATTATATGGCTTCTGCGTCTACAGATTTTAAGCAAGACCGGGATTTTGTGATCGATTTCTTTACAGAAATCGTGGCGCCTAACGATAAGCTGTACGACTATCTTGAAGATTACCGTCTTACTTGGGTAGATGACCTTCCTGTGGTAAACACCACGATCGTTAAGCGTTTAGGAAAACTAAAGCCAAACTCACCTGAGAGTACAATTTTACCAAAGCTTTATAAAGACGAGGAAGACCGTCAATTTGCAAAAGACCTGTTGTTGCGTACGGCGCGCAACGACGAAGAGTATGAGGCCGAAATCTTAGGCAATACGCCTAACTGGGATCAGGATCGTATCGCAGCTTTAGATAAGATCCTTATCAAAATGGCCTTGTGCGAATTTTTAAGATTCTCGTCTATTCCTGTGAAGGTAACCATCAATGAATATCTTGAATTGTCTAAAGAATATTCAACGCCAAAGAGTAGCATTTTTGTAAACGGTGTTCTAGACCGTCTGGTTAAAAAATACAAGAAAGACAACCGACTTAATAAAGCAGGAAGAGGACTTATCGAGTAAAAAATAGCCAAAACAAGCGCTCAAGGCTTGAAAATGCTCTTATTGGGTAATAAATAAAATTGTATTTTTGGAACTCTAAAAAAGTAATAGAATTATGAAAAAAGTATTTTTTGCAGTAGGATTGGTTGCTGCACTTGCATTTACGAGTTGTAAAGACAACGCTTCAGACAAAGTAAAAGGAGAAAATGTAGAGATGGCTGCAACTCGTGATGCAGACGCAACGGTTTTCCCAACTATGGAATTTGAAGAAAAAGCTTACGACTTTGGAAACATCGCTCGTGGTACTGCCGTAGAGCACGTGTTTAAATTCAAAAACACCGGTAAAGCACCATTAGTAATTGTAGATGCTACAAGTACTTGCGGTTGTACCGTACCAAGTTATCCTAAAGATCCTATTCAACCGGGAGAAACAGGAGAGCTTCTTGTAAAATATAATGGTAGTGGCTTAAACGCTGTAACTAAAATCGTTACCGTAAAAGCAAATACCGAAAAAGGATCTGAAACAGTAAAAATTACCGCATTTGTACAGTCTGCTGAAGGACCGGCTGTAAACGGATAAGCTCTTATAAATGGAACAAATAACAAGTTTTTTACCTATTCTTTTGATGATCGCCGTGGTTTATCTATTTATGATACGCCCGCAGATGAAACGTCAAAAGGAAGAGAAAAAATTCGCTGAAGAATTAAAAAGAGGAGATCGTGTGATCACAAAAAGTGGTCTTCACGGCAAGATCTTAGATTTAAACGATACAACCGTGATCTTAGAATCAGGTGCCGGTAAAATGAAGTTTGAGCGCACTGCGCTTTCTTTAGAGCTTACCAAAAAGCTGAATGAACCGGCTAAAGTAGAGAAGAAAAAATAAGATAGATTCTCTTTAAAACAAAAAACACCCGAAGTACTGCTTCGGGTGTTTTTTGTTTAGGGTCGTTCGCTTAATGTGCAGGACTCATCCAAATCTAAAAAAGCTGCTTAACTTTTAAAGTAAAGGAGCTTTTGGTATATATGAAAGAAACTTGATTATTAAGATTCTATAAACAAGCTGGCAATGGTTACCGCTTCGTCACCGGTAAGGATCTCATCGTAAGCCTGTGTAGCAGCATCCATCGTAAACGGACTTCCAGAGCCTAGAGTGGTAACATCTAAACCACCTTGAATAATATTCGCTTCAGTAGTTGCTCCATCATAAACTGCTTGAGTGGCTGCCGGCATTCCTGCACCGCGTTCATTTCCTGTGATCCAACCTTCTAGACCTCTTAATCTTCTGATCTCTGAAGCGTGACGTGCTTCAACAGAATGGATTTGAAGTGCGGCAGTAAGTACGCCTGCACTGCCCATTAAATTGGCTGCCTGACCTTTATATGCACGTACACCGGTATCTTCAAATGCTTGTGCCAGTGCCAATAATTGAGCGTATGCTGTAGCTTGACCTGCTCCGTTTTCATTAAAAGGATCAAAGGTACCGCCAACAGTAAAGTCGAAAGAAGGTTTAGCCACAGGATCTGCGCCTGCGCCTTCAATAGCTGCTGTAAGAAAATCTACGTGTTGCGACTCGTGTTTAGAGATCTGCATATAGATAGCTTCGGCTTTTGCATTGTTTGAGAGTACGCCAGAATCAAGAGCCATAGCATAAAACTCATCTTCAAGATATTCTAAGGTTAAGGCCAAATTGAGTACGCCCACAACATCACCGGTACTTTGCGCCATCGCTTTATTAGAAGCTGTAGCAAGCCCAAACGGAACAGCTGCGAGTGCTGCTTTTTTACCTAAACTTCCCAGTTGGCCAAACATAGCACGTCTGGAAGTCATAGGTTCTTGCATTTTATCTGTAGTAAATTCGTCTAAAAATTTGATTAAATTCATTGTAGTAAGTTTTTAATGGTTAGTAATTACGCTCCCGGATTGTTGTATGTAAACGGTGTTACAAAAAATCCTCCTGCGGCTGAAATGACTTCAGCAGGAGAGGCCGCTAAGTCTAAACCGTTATCGTCTATAATATCATCACCAGCAAAGGCTGTATAGTCTGCGCTACCATTAATGATCGAGCGAATTGCTGCTGCGTGACGTGCTTCTACAGAAACGATTTTCCCTGCAAGCGTCAAATACACTGCAGTTTGAATGTATTGTCCGGCACCGTTATACGCACTTACTCCGGTATCCTCAAGAACTCTTGCTGTTCCTAAGACCGAATCTCTATTTCCAAAGTCAACACTGCTAAAATCAAATTCCAGATCGGCAGTCAATTGTTGTTCCATAGGAACATTTGCACCTATTGCAGCTTTAAAGAATTCACGATGATTTACCTCGTGATTATATAGATCTAAAAGAATAGCTTTTTCATCTGCTGAAGCGCTGGCGTAAAAAGAACCATTCACCACATTGGTATAAAAAGCAGCTTCCAATTGTTCTAATGCATACGCGTAATTTAAAACGCCAACATCACCAGTACCCAGGTCAAAAGTCCCGCCGCCCATCATGTTACCACTATCATCGTCATCACTACAAGAAGCAAGCAACAAACTAGATCCTGCAAGCGCAAGACCGCTTACTTTTAAGAAGTTTCTACGGTTTCTACCCACCGTTTGAGTCTTTACCTCAATTGATTTTTTCTTTTTCATAATTTGAGTTTCTTTGGTTATTAATACTTACAAAGACATACGAGGAAAAAAACTATGCGGTTTTTATTTAAGCCGATTTAACAAGGATTTAATAAAATAATCGAATTGGGATTGCTGTTTATACAGCTTTTTGGTTAAAACATTATCTGTACGCTAAATTGAATTTATTTCTAAACGTGAACGCTAGTGAGCTACTGAAGACGAAGGGTTTAGATCTGAAATGGGTAAGAGTAGTGATAAACGACAAAACTCCGAAAAACAAAATGTCTTTCAGAGTTTGGGTTATTTAAGTTTTTTAGATCGAGATGAATACTGATCAATCACATTCAAAATCAAAATCGATGATCTTGAAGTCGTAGTTCTTTTTATAATTGAAATGCCACCATTCTGTACGGATGGTTTCAAAACCAAAACGAATCATTCCTTCCTGAAGCAATTTTCGATTTTCTAGAACCTTTTGCGGTAAGGACGTATTGTCTATATGAGCTTCTTTACCAAAGTAATCGTGATCTGTTCCCATATCAACCGGTGTACCATCTAGCTTTTCAAGACTGATATCTACTGCTGCTCCGCGATTGTGTACCGATCCTGAAGTATACGGGTTGGCTACATATTGTGGGTTGGGGTATACCGCCCACATTTTCTTTTGCGCACTTACCGGTCTGTAGCAATCAAAAAGAACGATTCGGTAGCCCTTTTCGCAAAAATAATGATTGGCTTCCTTTAGCGCATTGGCGACTTCAGGTCTGAGATAACAGGCTGCACAGTCATAAAAGGCTTCTTCTAGAAAGTTATTGGTACTTGCATACCTGATATCATACGTAAATCTGTCGTTTAGCGTGTCGAGCTTTACCAAAGCTTCTGCTTGTTGTGCGTAAGAGGTAACTCCCAGAAAAACACTTAAGAATAGAACAAACGACTTCATCATAATAATTCGTGTTTAGGCTTTTCCTTTTAAATACTTGCGATCCATCCAGAAGGTGCCAAAGGGAATAATGGAACAGGCTAAGACGATGAGCAAGATTTTAAAGTTCCAATTCAATTCACTTTTTACAAGAATAGCCATCACCACGTATACCAAGAATAAAATTCCGTGCGCCATTCCTATCACCTGATTGGCCTCAGGCATATCAAATATGTATTTTAAAGGCATGGATACAAAGAGAATAAGAAGTAACGAAACACCTTCTAAAATACTGATAATCTGAAATGCTTTAATCATCTAAACCAAATTGAAAATAGCCGCGCCATACACCGCAAAGCGTACAAAGCGTAAAAGGCCAAATAAGAGGTAATTTATAAATGGATATTTTATCATCCCGGCTGCCATACTGCTTATTGCAAAAGGAACCGGAAGTACTGCTCCTACAATAATAAGAAAACCACCCCATTTACGGGCATTTTTAAGATGCTTAGCCATTTTAACTTCGAGATAATCATGTACAGCAGGGATGCGCGTAGAAGCTCTACCCATAAAATAGCTGATGATTCCACCGGTATACGAAAGTACCGCGATAAGCGATAGGTATAAAATAGGATCAGGCATCTTATCGCTCCAGGCGATAAAGATCTCTGGCGGAATAAGTCCGAGAATACTTTCAGAAATAAAGAAAACCGTAAGTACCCAGAATGGAGGGAAGGTATCGGTCATTTTGACCAAAAGCGCATTGATATCGATCACAAAGTAATGAATAGCCAGTAGTGCCGCTACAAATAGGATAACGGGAGTGAGCGCTTTTTTTAAACTTCCTCCAATAAACGAATAGAATCCGGTGAATTTATAGTATTGATGTAAAAGTCGCAGGCGGGACTTTTTCTTGGTTTTGCTGTCGTGACTCATTACTTTTTTTGCAAATATACTTTTTGAAAAACCTGAAGAAAAATTGTTTCTGCTAATATTTTTATAAATAGGCAGATTTAGGAAAATTTTAAAAAAACCTACGCCTGTATTGGGCTCAAGAACCCTTAATTTTAACATATGGAGAAATTTAAAGATAAAGTTGCGCTCATCACCGGGGGCACTAAAGGAATAGGAAGAGGCGTTGCAGAAGCGCTTCTCGAATTAGGTATGAATGTGGCCATTACCAGCCGAACGCTCACCGCAGCAGAAAAGGCAGCCGAGGAACTCAATAAAAAGGGTAAAGGCAAGGCGTTGGGTGTTAAAGCAGATGTGCGCTCGATGGAAAGTCAGGTGCAAGCTGTAGATGCTGTTATTAAAGAATTTGGTCAACTGGATGTGCTTGTGGCCAATGCCGGTCTTGGACATTTTGCAAGTATCGACGAACTTACTGCAGACCAATGGCAAGAAACGATCGAGACTAATTTAACCGGAGTATTTTACAGTGTAAAAGCCAGCTTGAATGAATTGAAAAAAGCGAAGGGGTATATTTTCACGATCTCAAGTCTTGCCGGTACCAACTTCTTTGCAAATGGATCTGCGTATAACGCGAGTAAATTTGGTTTAACGGGATTCACTCAAGCGATTATGCTTGATCTACGTCAGGATGATGTAAAAGTGTCTACGATAATGCCGGGTTCTGTAGCAACTCACTTTAATGGGAATGAGCCTTCAGATAAAGACGCCTGGAAAATACAAAGTGAAGACATAGGTGAATTAGTTGTTGATCTACTTAAAATGAATCCACGTACTTTACCAAGTAAGATAGAAGTACGTCCTTCTAAACCACCTAAGAAATAATATATTTTCAGGTATAAACTAAAAAAATCCGCGGTGAACACTGCGGATTTTTTTAGTTGTACTTGTAACGAAGATTAATGTTCTTCGGCATATTCTTGCATCGCCTCAACATAAGCTCTAAGGTCTAGGCGATTGGTTTTGTTTTCTGGTTCTGCAATTAAATTTAAAAGGTATAACAAACTTTCTGCAGGATCAAACGTACCTTCTTCGGTTTCAAACTCCTCTTCATAACCTTCAACAGGTTCTTCTTCTGGGATGGGAATATCAAAGGTTTGATAGGCTTCAATATGTTCAAAAGTCAAACGAATGGTTTTAGCAAGCAACGGACGTTTTTCTTCAACAGCATAAGGTCTAAGACTTTGTAAATCTTCTACTGCAGTATTGGTGATGATACCGTTGTGCTCAACATCGTCAATGAGCTTATTTATAAGTTTTATCGCTTTTGGATTCTTCAAAATGATGTGTTTAATGTTGACACAAAGGTAACAGATTAGGTATTTTATACGATGATGCTTTGCTAATTTTTTTCAGTTTTAAAATGGGTTCTAGTTACTTTTTATGAGGCTTTTAAAATTACGAGTTGTCCAAAGCAAAATTTCTTAAAACTTTCTGTCAAAATTATCAATCATGTAATTCTGTAGTCAATCTTTCGAGAAGCCCTTAAAATGCCTTATTTTTGCAAAATTCAACCTTAAACAAACTTCACTTTTGAGCGAAAAAGCATCTGCAAAAGATAACGGAAACGGAAAAGAATTATACAGCTATCAATTAAACGATCTTGATAAGATCTTTAATTGTATGGAGGAAGAGTCTGATGACTTCAATCTCCTGTACCAACTTCCGACGGGAGGAGGGAAGACCGTGATCTTTTCTGAAATCGTACGCCGCTATATCAAAGAGAAACAGAAGAAAGTGGTGATCTTGACGCACCGTATCGAATTGTCTTCTCAAACTTCAAAAATGCTTAAAGGCTTTGATGTGCCCAATATGGTCATCAACAGCAAGGTTAAAACCCTTGAAGGAAACGAAGACTATATGTGCTATGTAGCGATGGTTGAAACGCTTAACAACCGTTTGCAAGATGAGCAGATCGATATTAAAGATATAGGACTGGTCATCATTGATGAAGCTCATTACAACTCTTTTAGAAAATTATTCAGCTATTTTAAAGATGCCTTTATTTTAGGCGTTACGGCTACGCCATTGAGTTCGAATGTGAAATTACCCATGAAGGATAATTACCGTAAACTCATCATCGGGGAGAGTATAGGTTCGTTGATCGAAAAAGGCTTTCTAGCCAAAGCGAATATGCACACCTATGATGTAGGTCTCAAGACCTTACAGGTAGGTATCAACGGGGATTATACGGTTAAATCTTCAGAGATCCTTTATACCAATCACAGTATGCAGGAAAAGCTTCTTGCTGCTTATGAAGAGCGTGCTAAGGGTTCTAAAACGCTTATTTTTAATAACGGGATCAACACCTCGCGTTACGTTTATGAAACCTTTAAAGAAGCTGGTTACGACGTAAAACATCTGGACAACACCCACACCAATAAAGAACGAAAAGAAATACTGAAGTGGTTTAAAAATACACCGGATGCCATTCTTACTTCGGTAAGTATTTTGACTACCGGTTTTGATGAGCCATCAGTTGAAACGATCATTTTAAATCGTGCGACGCGCTCCTTAACGCTGTATTTTCAGATGATAGGTCGTGGTTCTCGAGTGCTTCCCAACAAGAAGACTTTTGAAGTGATCGATCTGGGGAATAATATGGCGCGTTTTGGTCTTTGGGATGCTCCAATGGACTGGAACGATATTTTCTTATATCCTGATTTCTATCTTGAGAATTTAGTAAGTGATGAAGAGATTGAACGTAATTTTGAATACGTGATGCCTCCAGAACTTCGCGCGCAATTCAGCAATAGTGAGTCTATAGATTTTGATATCAAAAAGGAATACGAAGATGTTTTTGCAAAAGGCTTAAAGTCGAAAGAAGCGCTAGAGCGTTCTATTGATCAACATGCACGTATCGTTTTTGAAAATACTGAAGATGTTTTTGATGCGCGTATTCTCGCTCGTGAATTGAAGGAAGAAATTCAATACCGTATACGCTTGTATTCGTATTGTATTATGAAGAATACCAAAAATTACAAAGATTGGTTAGAAGAAGATTATATGCGTAAATTGAGACTTAAACTGAGTCAGATGTACGCAAACGTGCCGGCTCAATAAGAGTCAAATCATGCAAATTTCAACAAGAAGATTACGGTTAAGTTTTCTCGTCGTTCTAAGTAGCTTTTTGCTTCAGCAAGAGCTTAAGGCGCAACGCGGAAATCACGAATTGGGCGGTTGGTATATGTATTTCTTTGATACTGATTTTGGCACGAGCAATTTTGGTATTATGGGCGATGTGCAACATCGCAGTTTTAATGTTGCCGGGGATTTCCAGCAGTTGATTCTCAGAGCAGGCTTGTCGTATAAAATAACGAATTCGACGCTTCGGGCTGTTGCGGGATATTCTTATTTCAACACGGGAACCTTTGGGCCTAGCAATGCGCAATTAAGAGAAGATCGTTTTTATCAGGATTTGATTTGGACCAATACGTTCTTTGAGGGGCGTATTGCTCTATTACACAGAATACGCATAGAAGAGCGCTTGATAGAAGATCAGGATTTTAGGTCTCGATACCGGTATTTTCTAAATGCCAAAGTACCTTTAAACACTAAAACCATAGGTCCTAAAACCTTCTTCACCTATGTCGCCGGAGAGTTTTTTATAAATGGTGAGCAAGATATAGGTGACGGGCAAACTGTGAGTTTGTATGATCGCACCTGGTTATTTGGTGGTTTGGGCTATCAAATCAAGAAGGGATTACGTGCAGAGGCGGCTTATATGCGTGAAATAACCAATACACAGACCAAGGGACAATTAATTTTAAGTTTATTTCACACTTTCTAAAAGACATTATATTAATTTAGCAATATGATTTTACAAAGCAATAGATTAAAAGCCGGGCTTAGCGTAATGCTGGTGTTGGCTATTTTTGCTTTTAAGATTGTAGATCTTCACCAATACGTTCACGGTAAAGATTCTGTAAAGGGAACGCATTGTGAATTGTGTTTACTTACCCATAAACAAAAACAAAGTCTTGATTACGACCTGCCTGTAAACTATACGTTTGAGGTTGCTTCAGCTCCTGAAGAATTTAAGGCTCCCCTACAAATTACCCAAGTTAAACTAACCGATAGGTTTTACTTTGGGAACTCTGCAAACAAGGCACCCCCCATATTATCAGTTTAATAAATTCCCAATGCGGAATGTTTAAGAGGTCTTCTAGACCTCGGCTAAAAGGTTTTGCTTTCAGTACTCGTGCTAAGTAAAATACTTTTATTCATTTATCTGATAATCGTCTTCTTACCGAAGACCAATATATTTCAATATGAAATTTTTCAGTTTGGTGTTTGGGCTGCTTTTAAGTTTTCAGCTTCAAGCACAACAATGTGATTTTAAAATAAGTGGTGTTGTAAAGGATTTTCACGATGGTAATGTTTTACCCAATTCCACATTAAGCATAAACGGTTATGATATTTATGCACTAAGTGATTTAGATGGAAAATATGAACTGAGTGGCCTGTGTAAAGGAACTTATGTCGTGACCATCACCCATCCTGAGTGCGAAGTCGCGCAATTTACAGTAGAAGTTACCGACAATGTTCAGCGTGATTTTAAACTAGAACATCACACCGAAGCCTTGAATGCGGTTACTGTTCAGGGAGAAAATACCAATCGAGGTACCGTTTCCGGGACACAAACGCGGCTTGAGTCCGGAGTTCTAGAAAACTACAGCAATGCCAGCTTGGGTGACGCTTTACGCGAGGTTGCCGGAGTTTCTTCTTTAAATACTGGAAGCACCGTAGTAAAACCTGTAATTCAAGGTTTGCACAGTAGTCGGGTTCTTATCATCAACAACGGAACCCGAATGGAAGATCAGGAGTGGGGAGTAGAACACGCTCCAAACCTGGATATCAACGCAGCAGAAAATGTTACGGTGGTTAAAGGGGCAAGTGCCCTGCGTTACGGAGGTGATGCTGTGGGAGGTGTGATCGTTACAAACGCTCCCAAAGCACCAGCAAAAGACACGCTTTACGGTAAAACCATTTTAAGCGGAGCGACAAACGGCCGAAGTCTCGGAGTGACTACCAGCTTGTTAAAGGCTTTCGAAAGTGGCTTTTATGTGCAAGGACAAGGGACTACAAAATACGCTGGAGATCTGGAATCGCCAGATTATGTATTGTCAAATACCGGTTTGAGAGAGCATGATTTCTCAATAGGTTTTGGACTGAATAAATTCACTTACGGTTTTGATGCGTATTATAGTTTCTACAATTCTGAAATAGGGATTTTAAGAGCTAGCCATATTGGTAATTTAAGCGATTTGATTCGTGCCATAAACAGCGGGGCGCCTAATTATGTAAGAGATTTTACCTATGATATCAATGCGCCTAAACAAGATGTCAGCCACCATTTAGCTAAGATTAATTTTTACAAACGCTTTGAAAAAGCAGGTAAATTAAGTCTCGATTATTCGTATCAGCAGAATAACCGTAAAGAATTTGACATTCGGCGCGGTGACGATAGAGATCAGGCTTCGCTTGACTTACAACTTACCACACATACGCTAGCTTCAAACTTTTTATACGATGCTGCATCAAATTTGAAAGCCAACTTTGGTGTTGAAGCTTCTTATCAAGAGAATTTTCCTAATCCTAATACAGGCATTAGAAGACTTATTCCTGATTATGAGATGTACACCGCAGGTGCTTATGCCACTGCAGATCTTGATATCTCTCCCAAATGGCGTATTGACGGAGGTTTTAGATATGATTTTATGCAGATTGATGCACAAAAATATTATTTAACCAGTAGTTGGGAGAACAGAGGCTATGAGTCAGAATTTGGTGATCTCGTGGTTCAGCGATTGGATAATCAGCTTTTGGTAAACCCTGTGTTTGATTATCATAATTTTTCAGGAACCTTAGGAGCACGCTATCGTATCAAATCTAATTGGGATCTAAAATTGAATCTGAGTAGTGCTTCAAGAGCTCCCAATCCTGCAGAACTCTTTAGTGATGGTTTACACCACTCTGCAGCAATAATAGAGTTAGGTGATTTACGCCTTGATCAGGAACAATCGTATAAGGCTAGTTTAGAACTCAACGGGCAGACCGGTGGTCTAACTTTTGGAATCAATCCTTTTTATAACCACATCAGTGATTTTATAATTATGGAGCCTAATGGACTTCAATATACCAATCGTGGAGCATTTCCCGTGTATCAATACGGACAAGTAGACGCCAGACTTTTTGGAGTTGATGTTCGCGCCAATTATACGTTTGATGCTAATTTCAATTTACAAACGGTTTTTGCATACGTAAATGGTCAAGATTTAGATCGCAACCGACCACTTATTGATATGCCGGCACCAAACATCAATACGACTTTTGGGTTTAGAAAAGCAGAATGGAATAATTTAAATATAGGATTGCGTAATCAAACCGTATTAGAACAAACACGTTTTCCTAACAATGATTTTGAGGTAACATACATAAATGACTCAGGTGAACAGACGACAGAGACCGTTGCAGTAAGCCAACCGCCTTCAGGGTACAGCTTATTTCATTTAACGTCGTCAGTTGACTTTGATGTTTTCAAACAATCTACATTGACCCTAGGCTTTTTTGTAGATAATATTTTAAATACAGCCTATCGGGATTACTTAAATCGTCAACGTTATTTTACTGATGATTTAGGACGAAATTTTAGAATTCAATTAAAACTAAACTATTAATACACAACATAAGATTATGAAAAATATAAAATTTATAGCCCTAGCGCTATTAACTACGATCACGCTTGCTTCTTGTTCATCTGATGATGATACAACACCAGAAGTCATCAATGAAGAGGAAGTTATCACAACGATTACGCTTACGCTAGTTCCTGAAACCGGGGAGACGGTAACCCTAGAATCAAGAGATTTAGATGGTGAAGGTCCTAATGAACCTGTGATTACGATTTCTGGTCCTTTACAAGCCGGAATGCTTTACGATGGAAGCATCACTTTAGAAAATGAAACAGAATCTCCTGCTGAGCTTATTAATGAAGAGATTGAAGAAGAAGCAGATGAGCACCAATTTTTCTATCAAGCAGCATCAGGTGTTAATGCAACTTTTGCCTATGCAGATACCGAGAATGATTATATGAACAACGGCGTAGCAAATCCTGTTGGTCTTGAATTTACGTTACAAGCAGGTACTGCGTCTTCAGGAACTATTACGGTTACTCTAAGACATCAGCCAGCTAAAGATGCAGCAGGTGTAAGTGCAGGTGAAATTGCAAATGCAGCCGGAGAAACTGACGTTCAAGAATCTTTTGACATTGTTATTGAGTAAACCTCTATTAAATTATGTATGTACGCATACTACGGAATATGAAAATACGGTCCTTTGATAGGTCGTAGTATGCCTTATATCCACTTCCTCTATAACTTAGGTAAGTTGATAAATATCCTCAATAAAAAAAGCGCTGTAATTAATATTACAGCGCTTTTTTTATTTTCACTTTTAGGAGGTAAATCTATCCAAGATAGGTTTTAAGTACTTTACTTCTTGAAGTATGGCGCAGTCTTCTAATTCCTTTTTCACGAATTTGACGCACACGCTCACGACTTAAGTCAAACATTTCTCCAATTTCTTGAAGGGTGTGAGGCTGCTCACCACCTAAACCATAATTTAATTTGATCACATCAGACTCACGAGGAGAAAGCGTCTCAAGAGCTCTTTCAATCTCAGTTCCTAATGATTCCTGCATTAAATCTGCGTCCGGGTTAGGAGACTCTCCAGATTTTAATACATCATAAAGATTAGAGTCATTTTCACCTTCTTTAAAAGGAGCATCCATAGAAAGGTTACGTCCAGAGTTTTTCATTGCTAATTTTACTTTAGCAACAGTCATGTCTAACTCTTTTGCGATCTCTTCTGCAGATGGCGGGCGCTCTAAGCTTTGTTCCAGATAAGAAAATGCTTTGTTGATTTTACTTATCGTACCAATTTTGTTTAGGGGTAAACGTACGGTTCTTGAATGTTCTGAAATCGCCTGTAAAATAGACTGGCGAATCCACCAAACCGCGTAAGAAATAAATTTAAAACCACGTGTCTCGTCAAAACGCTTTGCAGCTTTTACAAGACCTACATTACCTTCATTGATTAAATCAGGTAATTTAAGACCTTGATTTTGATACTGTTTTGCCACAGAAACCACAAAACGCAAATTAGCCTTTGTCAAACGCTCTAGTGCAACTTGGTCACCTTCGCGAATGCGTTGTGCCAACTCGACCTCCTCATCAGCAGTAATCATATCGAGTTTACTTACATCTTGTAGATAGGTATTTAAAGATTTTGATTCCCGATTGGTTACCTGCTTGGTGATTTTGAGTTGTCTCATATAAAATTTATTTGTTAAAAGTAAATAGGATGTATTATAACATGGATTATTTTAAAATCAAATTAATTCATGCTTTTTATGATAAATTTAGCATTTATGCGCTTTTTTTAAAGTATATGCAATCTGAAACACTTAATCTTCATCATTCTTTTTCTTTCTCTTTAGAAACGAAAAAAATCCTCCGCTAGTATTTTCTTCTTCAGCTTCCTCTTTTTCTTGTGGTAGTGCTTGTTCTTCTGTTCTTAAGACATTACCATCATCATCGAGGTAGACTTTTGTTCTATAATTCTCTTCCTCTCCGTTAAAAATCGATTCAAAAAATCTTCTTACTTGTGACGTACTATCTTTAACGATAGGAGCGCAATCAAGAGCGCTTGCCACTTCAGCAGACGGACTTTTAAATCGTTGTTTTGTTAGCTTGGTATAGGTGGTATCTTTATTTAATTGCTGCATAAATTTAGCATAGATTGGCAAAGCTGAATTTGCTCCTGCACCTAATCCAGTACTGCTAAAGCCTATTCTATAATCATCATTACCTACCCAGCTTACTGCAACCATATAAGGTGTGATACCTACAAACCATCCGTCTTTATTATCTTGAGTGGTTCCTGTTTTACCAGCTATGTCATTATTAAGCTTATACGTGTACCTTAGTCGGGTTGCAGTTCCTTCCCTTACAGTACCTCGCATCATTTCTATCATAGTTTGTCTGGTGACGTTACTCATCACTGCTTTTTCTGGAACTTCCGGAGTGAATTCGGCAACGGTTTTTCCTGTTCGGTCTACGATTTTTGTAATGTAAAAAGGTTTCATCGGTTTTCCTCCGTTCACAAAGGAAGTATATGCCGAAGCCAGATTGCGCATCTTGATCTGTGCTGTTCCTAAGGCGAGCGAGGGAACTTTAGGTAACTTAGTATCAATCCCCATACTTCGAGCTTGATTGATTACTTTTTGAATACCAACATCTATAATAACCTTAACCGCAACCGTATTTATAGAATTGCTTAAGGCCCCTTTAAGCGAGTACGACAGGTCTTCGCCTTCACCACCTGCATTAGCAGGAGACCATTCCTTATTATTAAAATAATAAATCTGTTGGTCGCCATCATAGTAGGTGCAAGGATCCATTCCCTGTTCTAATGCTGTCGTATATACAAAAGGTTTAAACGTAGAACCTACCATACGTTCACTTTGACTCACGTGGTCGTATTTGAAATTTTCAAAGTCAATACCACCGATGTAGGCCAGAACACCTCCGGTTTGTGGATCTAATGCGACAAAACCACAATTAAGTAAAGAGAGATAATGAGACAGGCTGTCTTTTACTGAGATTTGCTGTGTGCGCTCGTCTGTGTTCCAATCAAAGATTTTACGTTTTCTCTTTATATTTAGTGAGTCTTCAATGGCTTCGGGAGAAAGACTGTCTTTAACCAATTTTTGATAATACGGGAGCTTTTCAAGACTTGGTTTTAGAATAGATGAACGTTTCCAAGGCGCATAATTACCATACGCTTTTTCGTATTGCGATTGCAAAGCAGCCATGTGCTCTCGCATTCCGGCTTCTGCATATTCCTGCATTTTTTTATCAAGCGTGGTGTGTATGGTTAACCCATCTTGATATAAATCGTAAGCAGAACCATCGTCTTTCTTGTAGTTTTTAAGAATGTCCTGAGCTTCTTGACGTATAAGCTCTCTAAAATAGGGAGCGATCCCAAGATCGGTATGCTTTTGATAACTCAACATAATCGTGTCACGTTCCATACCGACGGTATCTCGCGGATTCAAATAGTCATAACGTAACATCTGGTTGATCACAACATCGCGTCTTTTTCTAGCGCGATCGGGATAGACTCTTGGGTTATAACTATTATTTGCTTTTAACGTACCTACCAAAATAGCAGCTTCGTTAAGCGTTAAACTTTCGGTATTCTTATTAAAGAATTTTTGACTCGCGCTTTCTATTCCATAGGTATTGTCAGGAAAGGGAACGGTATTCAGATAAAGATTAATGATTTCATCTTTAGTGTATACTTCCTCAACCCGTTGCGCGATGATAAACTCTTTGAATTTTGAGATCACCAAATTAAACGTGCCGGCACCGCGACGCCCGTAGATATTCTTAACCAACTGCTGGGTTATTGTACTTCCTCCACCCGCGGAGTCATCCTGCATGAGCAGTGTTTTGAATAAAACACGCATCAGGCTTACTTTATCTACACCATCGTGTTTGTAAAAACGAGCATCTTCGGTGGCAATGAGTGCATTTTTTAAATGTTCTGGGATTTCGTCAAAACCAATAGGTCTTCGGTCAAAAATGTAATATTTACCAATAACCTTTTCATTTCGGTCTACCAATTGTGTGGCAAGCGATTGTTCTAGATGGCTAAGCTCATATTTAGATGGAAGTGCTCCCCAGACACCCATATAAATACTGAAGAAAAAAAGCGAAAAGGCAAAAAACAAAGTTCCTAATGCCAAAAGGGGATAGCGAACCCATTTTCTTTTTACCGCTGAATGAAACTTTAAAGTGGCAAAACGAAATCCTATTTCGAGATATTTTAAAATCTTGAAAAAGAGCTGAAGCGCTTTACTTTTAAAATCGTTTATGTTCCTATTTTTTAAGGGGTTCCTCATAAAAAAACAAAGGTAATAGTATTTTATGCCTGCGTGGATAGCACTTTAGATTAGTTTAACAACTAAATTTTTTAATTGAAGTGTAACAAAACTGAAATGCGGTCGTCTTACTTATATAACATCAATCAAAGAGTTCTTTTAAATTTTAATACAACACAACTTTTTCCCGGTTTTATCGGGGAAGTGTTTACATAAAAGCTGGCAAAGGTCACCTTCTGGGTGAGTGCTGCGAACTTTAACACGTATTTGATTTAAATTTTTAATCAATCAATCACAAAACGAGCAGTTATCTGATTCTTTTAGATAGCTGCTTTTTTATTGGCACCGCCAAAGAGTAAAATATTCCGAGGCTTGCCTCGAAATTGAACATTCATTTCCAAACAATGCCTCTTGGGCCTGCTTTTGTCGGCAGACAGGCTTGCCATAATGTGGTTTACTGGCATCTGCTAAGGTTGATTACTGAAAGGTGGTTTAGTTTATAATAACGTAGCGAGTAGAAAGGTACCTGCTACACATAAAATGATTGATAGGATACCTCCTAAAATCAAAAAATGCTTGAAGCGATAAATACCAAGATTGTAGATCAATGTATTGGTTTGATATCCCACGGGTGTAAAAAAGCTAAAATTAGCCGCAAACATAACCGCCAGAATAAAAGGTTTAGCAGGTAGGTTGAGTCCGGATGCAACGGAAATTGCAATGGGTGCCATAATCACCGCGGTAGCATTGTTTGAAATACTTCCGCTAAGAATCATGGTGATCAAAAAAAGAGCTCCAAGAATAAACAAGTTATTTCTCCCTTCAAATAGGGCAAGTAAATGTTCAGAAAGCCAGAGGTCTGCACCGCTATTGGTCATTGCCACGCCCAGCGGAATCATACCGGCCAGTAGAAAAAATATCTGCCAATCTACTTTATGATAAATTTTATTCATCTCAAGGCTATTTGTCGCCAAGAGTAATCCAATTCCTGTAAGCGAACTTGCTAGAATACTCAATAAACCTGAAGCAGCCATGGCGATCACGGCTAGTAAAATCGTTGCAGTGATATATTTACGCTTGTTATTTTTGGCTTTAAAAGGTTCGTGCATCTTTAAGATCACAATACCTTCTAGATTTTCCAAAGTATTCAACTCGGTTTGGGTAATCTCTAATAAAATACGATCCCCGGGTTTGATACGTATTTGATTCAGATCTTTACGGATAAGCCGCTCGGTGGTGTTTCTGATGTTTTTCCGTTTTTTTATAGCAATGGGTAAGGCACCTTCCAGTTTAAGTCGTTTTAAATTATTTAGCGTGCTTCCTACAAAAGCAGAACCGGGCAGGACCAGTACTTCAACTAATTGAATTTGGGTTTCTTTAGTCTCTTGCTCACTTTTGTTCTTCTGATCTTTGGAGAAAGTTTCCGTAGTTTGAAGTGCTTTACTAGCGCGTGTTAGGTTTTCTTCTTGAGAGATACGCTCTATATTTTCAAGATCTGCCATCACGACCAATTTATCTTGCTCTGCTAGCGTAATATATCTTCCCGGCGCATTGGTGACCACGTGGTTACGAATGAGTTTGAGTAAGGTTACCTCAGGATCTTTAAAAAGAAACGTATCCTGAATGGCTTTACCCACAAGCGGCGAGTTTGAATTTATGGTGACGGTTGTAATCAGGTTGTTGATCTCGTAATCTACTTCTAAACGTTCTGAAACATTTTTCTTCGGAAGAAATTTTGAAGCAATCGTAACCACAACTATTCCTATTACCAGAAAGATCAAGCCAAACCAGGCAAACTCAAAAAAGCCAAGTTTTTCTACTCCGCGGTTTTGAGCCACAGAATTCACAATGAGGTTGGTTGATGTTCCCATTAAGGTACAGCTTCCGCCAAGAATTCCTGCAAAAGATACCGGTAGTAATAATTTACCTGCGGCTATGCCATAACGTTCTGCAAGCTGAAAAATAATTTTTATAAAAACGATCACTACGGCTGTTGTACTTATAAAAGCACTTATACCGGCAGTTAGAAACATAAATGTAGGAATAAGCAGGAGTAAAGGTAAAATGCTCAAGCGCTGTAAACCGTCGGTAAACCAAGCAATGACGCCGTTATCTTCAAGTGCTACAGCAATGATCATCAAGGCCAAAACGGTTATCGTTGCAGTGTTTGAAAAACCACTTATACCTTCTTCAGGAGTGACTAAACCCAGCAAAATCAAGGATACAATAATGAAAATAGCGATTTTATCTACCGGAAATAATTCGGTGACAAATAAAAAAATGGTGACTCCGAGAATGATAAAAACTTCGAGTATTGCGAGATCCATACGATTAAAATAGAACGCTAAATTTACTAGGAAAGCTTAAAGCTTTTTGCCAAAGTTTATATAAATCGAAGTTGAAGTATTATCCCTATTTTTAAACCTTGTGGTTGTCCTTTGTTATTAAGGGCGCGTATTTTTAGCACCTCAGAAGGGTAGAATACACAAGATAATTTACGAGCAAATATGTTTGATTCTTTACGGAAGCACTTAGAACAGGTTATTGAAATTTCAGATCAGGAATTTGATGAATTTTGCGGTTTGCTTTCTCCGCAAAAATTCAAAAAAAGAGCTATCCTGATCCGTCCCGGCGATTTGGTTCAGTCAGAATTTTATGTGGTCTCCGGTTGTTTGCAAGTAGTTCATACTTCAGAAAACGGAGATGAGTCAATTTTACAATTTGCCATTGAAGATTGGTGGGTGAGTGATTTTGCTGCTTTTTTTAACGGTACACGGGCACGGTTGACGGTAAGCTGTATTGAAGATTCAACGGTGCTGGAATTGAATAAAAACTATCTCGAAGAGCTCTACGGACGAATACCAAAATTTGAACGTTTTTTTAGAATCAAATTAACAGGTGCTTTTGTTGCGCTCTATGAACGCATTCAGAATGGCTTAGAAAAAAACAGTACTGAACGGTATCAGGAATTCTGTGAGACCTATCCCAATATCGAGCAGCGCGTTCCCAACTATAAAATTGCGAGTTATCTTGGTATAAAACCAGAATCATTAAGCCGAATTCGAAGAGAACTTCAGGAGAAAACGTAATTCTTAACAAGGCTTAACAGGCTTTGTATATTCTTAACAGCTAAACCTAACATAGGTCAATGAACTCAAACGGGAAGGCTAAGTAAATTTGTCTAAACTAAAAATTAAATTATGAGTTTAGAGAACAAAACTGTGATCATAACCGGAGCCTCAAGTGGAATAGGAGAGGCGACGGCAAAAAAATTAGCCGGAGCCGGTGCTAAAGTTGTTATTACTGCACGACGTACAGAGCGCTTGAACGAACTTAAAGAAACTATTGAAAAAGATGGCGGGACGGCTCTAGTCGTTACGGCAGATGTAACGAGTAAAGACGATTGGAAGAATATTATTGAAAAAACACACGAGACCTTTGGTAAAGTAGATGTTTTAGTAAACAATGCGGGACTGATGCCACTTTCTTTTGTAGAAAATTTGAAGACAGACGAATGGGACACTATGGTAGATGTAAACATCAAAGGTGTGCTTAATGGTGTTTCTAGTGTAGTGCCAGATATGAAAGAGAATAAATCAGGTCACATTATTAATATTTCATCTGTAGCCGGAAGAAAAATTATGCCTGCCGGATCTGTGTATTGTGCCACCAAATATGCGGTAAGAGCTTTGAGTGAAGGTATACGTCTAGAAATGGGACCAAAATATAATACCAAAGTAACTTCTATAGAACCAGGCTTTGTAGCAACCGAATTGACGCAAACCATTACTGATGATGATGTACAAGATATGTTATCACAGTTTGCCGACTTGAAGACTTTAGAAGCAGAAGATATAGCAAATTCTATACATTACGCCTTAACACAACCAGAGCACAGCAGTGTAAACGAGATCTTGATACGACCAACAAATCAGGATTTATAGAATATTCTCAATCTTATTATATAACCAAAAGGTCTGGCATTGCCAGACCTTTTTTTATTGACGCTGCCAAAGGATATAATAATCCCGGATTAGTTACTAGCAGATAAAGGCAATATTTAAGAGTCCTAATAATCCAAGAATCAGAGCTGTAATCCCAATGATTACTTGATACGGATTTAAAAATCCTGCTGCTTTATTGAAGAAATCTTGTAATGATGGGCTGTTCTGAAAAGTTCCTCCCAACAGTGCCAAGCCGGCAAGAATACCTACAATGTCTCTAAATGTACAGAAGGGTCTAAAGAGAAACCAAATACCTAAAATAAGGCATATGCCTCCAATGACGGCAGAAAAGGGGCGAAGAGCACTTGCAGCTTTAGTGAAGATTTGGGTGCTGCCGTCCCATTTGTCTAGTGTTGTTATTCCTAAAAGAATACCGGCGCAAATGAGTGCCAGTTCATAAAGTATTATCATGATGCTTTTGTGTTAGTTTCTCAAAATCGGTAACAGGATCTAACTTGTCACCTTTACGGATAAAATTAACCGCTTCGAGTAAACTCTCAAAAGAAAAAATTTCTCCTTTATAAAAAAAACGTTCGATAACTAAATTATAAATGGCTGTTTTGCGGTAAGTAACAACAGCAAAAACCTTAAATAGATCACGTTTGTTTAAATAGGCCAACCAATCTTGGGGTTTAATAGAATAATCATGAACGCGATTCGAGATGTAATTCACTTGGCTGCCTTTATTTTTATAAAATTTTTCACCAACCTCAAGCACTTTTTGAGCTTTATCCCACTCAAATAATTCGCCTTCATTAATTTCTGAAATGATAAAGTCATCAAAAAAGTAAAATGACCCAAAATTAAAACGATGTTCTTCTCTTATTAAATGTATTAAATGGGTGTTCTTTACTTTCATAGTCTTCAGCATTTTCTTTTTAAATTATCAAATCTTCAAAGAGATAGAAAATAGTTTAACAGACTTATACGATTAAGTATTAAAAAAAAGCCACCATTCGGTGGCTTTTTACAAGTATTTCTAAATATTATACTAGTCGGTCGAACTTACCATCGATAGGAATTTATCTAAATTAGGTAAGATGACAATTCTTGTACGGCGGTTCTTAGCACGATCTTCTTTAGTGGCATTATCTACAAGTGGTAAGTAACTACTGCGTCCTGCTGCGATCAGTTTAGCAGGATCAACATTATACTTGTCTTGTAACTCTCTAATGATCGCTGTAGAACGCTCTACTGAAAGTTCCCAATTGTCTTTAATGTAAGCACCGGGTTTTACCGTTTGGTCATCCGTATGACCTTCAACCATAACTTTGATTGCAGGTTCTGAATTGATGACATCTGCCAGGCGTTTTAATAAACCGTCTGCTTTATTACTTACACGATAGCTTCCGCTATTGAACAGCAATTTATCAGAAACATTGATCATTACCACAGTCTCATCGATATCGACCTGAATATCTTCATCTTCCCCCACAGAATCATCAAGATTCTTTTTAAGGTTATATGAGATCGCTAGGTTCATCGAATCTTCAAGACTCTTGGCTTGCGCCAATTCGTTTTGATCTACCTTGCTTAAGGTTTCACGCATTTTATCTTTAGTACTTTCAGACATAACAGCAAGATTTTCTACTAAGTCAAGCTTTTGATAGTTGTCATCTCTTAAAGAATTTATTTTGCTGTTGTAGTCAGCAACCCGGTTTTCGATGGCGCTGTATTTTGCTTCTAATTCTTCTTTCTCAACCTGAGTTTTGGTAAGCGAAACCCGCGTGTCGTCATATCTGGTTTCTAATTCGGTGTATTTTTTCTTAGACACACAAGATACAGTAAGTATGGTCGCGCTTAAAAGCGCAACAGTATTCATTTTTTTCATTATTCATAAATTTAGTTAGACCTCTATAACAGGTGCGTCCTAAATTTATTTTTTTCAAAATGCTATAATTCTGTTAAAGCATTTCGTCTAGCCTTATTGATTTGAATGAAAAAAGTCCGTAAACACAGATGTCTACGGACTTTCAAGATTTATTTAAAAAGCTATTATTTGATATCTACAACTTCCAGGTCAAAAATGAGATCCTGTCCTGCAAGTGGGTGATTGGCATCGATCACGATACTTTCATTACGCACTTCAGCTACACGAAGTTGACGCTCACTTCCGTCAGGATTTTTAGCAACTAAGCCCATTCCTACTTGAGGATCAATTTCCTGTGGAAGATCTGCTTTTGGTACTTCTTGAAAAAGATCTTTACGCACTTCGCCGTAGGCTTCTGCTTCTGGGATCGTGATCGTTTTCTTTTCACTAACTCCCATATCAATAAGACCTTTTTCAAAACCGGGAATGATTTGTCCCTGACCTAATTGAAATTCTAAAGGTTGCTTATCTACAGAGCTGTCAAAAATTTGACCATTTGTTAATTTTCCTGTGTAATGCACCTTTACGGTATCGTTATTTTTTACTGTACGTTGTGTATTTTTTTCCTGTGTTTCCATAGTGCGGAAGCTATAAAACAGGCTGTGCAATCCCTAAGCAATTGTGTTAAAATAAAAATTTTTATCAGTATAAAAACAAAAAGCATCAAACCTTTAAAATTTGATGCTTTTACGTGTTATTTGTTTAAATATTAGGATTTTGCTTTCCTGATCTTTATGACTTTTGAGATTACAATATAGCCAACTATGGCAATAATAAAGTAAATAAAGTAAGAAACCGGCTTGCCATCGCCACCAACCGTCGTAAACAAGCGTTCCCAACGAATTTTTTCCATAATACCGGTGCCATTACTGTCCCAACTAAACCAAATAAATACAGGTTTACCTACGATATGATTTTCAGGAACAAAGCCCCAAAAACGACTGTCTTCACTATTATGACGGTTATCACCCATCATCCAGTAATAATCTTGTTTAAATGTGTATTCGGTAAGTGGTTGACCGTTTAAGGCAACTTCAGTTCCATTTACAGTGATCTCGCGTTGTTCTCCCATTTCTTCACCCTCATAAACTTCAATTAGACGTTTATAAAGCGGAAGGTTTTCAACAGTAATTGGCGCTGTAGCTCCAGCTTTAGGAATATAAAAAGAAGCCATCTGATCGCGATTTCCTAAACTAGCATTCCCTTTCGGAAAGATAGAAGCATCTTTTTGACCTGGATCTGCAATTAACCGTTCAAGGGAAGCTACATTTGGATGATTGCGGAAGCGCTCTGCATTTTCAGCAGTAAGCGCCTGAGTATGAAATTGCGTTGAATTATAGAACGAAAGATTAGTTATCTTATATTGATCGTAAAGGTTCTTTGCATTAAATCCGCCACCTTTTGCTGTACCTATATAACTGTATTGTGGTTGTGCACGGCCAGGTAATTCCAGAGGAGCATTGTTTACAAAAACTTTTCCGTCAACGATTTTCAAACTATCCCCAGGTAAACCTACCGCACGTTTTACATAATTCGATTTTTTATCTATGGGTTTATGATAGTATTTTCCGTCATCCAAGCCGTAGAAGCGATTTACCGTATCTACCGGCCAGCTAAACACCACAATGTCGCTGCGCTCAATATCTTGAAACCCCGGAAGTCTAAAGTAGGGGAGTTGGGGTTTGTCTAAATAGGATTTGATCCCTACACCCGGAATGGTGTCATGAACCATCGGGAAACTTACGGTCGTCATTGGCGTACGTGCCCCATAATGAAACTTACTTACAAAAAGAAAATCTCCTATGAGTAGAGTGCGTTCTAATGAACCGGTAGGAATCGTAAAAGGTTGCATCACATAGGTGTGTACAATGGTTGCAGCCACAACTGCAAAAAGAATAGAACTAACCCACTCACCAACAGCACTTTTAGGCACTAATGAGCGCTCTGTTTTATAGGTTACCGGCGCAGCATAATTTAAATAATAGAGGTAGAAGCCCAGCGTGACAATAACAAGTACTGTGTCTGTCGTTGAGTTTTTACCAAAGCTTCTTGCAGTTTCTACCCAAATTACCGGAAACATAATCAGGTTTACGATGGGGATAAAAAGAAGAATGGTCCACCACCAAGGGCGACCAATTATACGCATTAGAATAACCGCATTATATATGGGAACGATAGCTTCCCAAGCCTGACGTCCTGCTTTTTTATATAATTTCCAGGTTCCTAAAAAGTGGATGACCTGAACCAGCAGGAAGAATAAAAACCATTGCATCATTGTCATAGGTTCGTATGTTTTGTTGTATTTGTATGTTTTTCTAGTAAGATGTTACTCATTATGATAAATTGAGTACATCTTTCATACTATAAACACCTGTTTTATCTTTTAACCATTCGGCAGCGATGATTGCACCTAAAGCAAAACCATTGCGGTTATGTGCCTTATGTTCGATAGTGATCTCATCAACTTGACTTTCATATTTTATAGTATGCGTTCCTGGAACTTCACCTTCGCGTTCTGCTTTAATGGTGATTTTGTTCGCTTCTTGCTCATCAAGAATCCAGTCGTTTTTCTCTGAATGCTCCAAAATCCCTTCTGCCAACGTTATTGCGGTTCCGCTAGGGGCATCTAATTTATGAATATGATGTACTTCTGTCATAGCTACATCATAGTCTTTAAGCCCCTGCATCATTTTGGCAAGCTGCTTATTCAGTTCAAAAAAGATGTTTACCCCTACGCTAAAGTTTGAGGCGTAAATAAAAGCCCCTTTATTTTGCTCGCATAGCGAAACCATCTCGTCATACTTATCAAGCCATCCCGTGGTTCCTGAAACTACCGGAATATTCGCTTCAAAACAGGCTGTGATATTTGCTACGGCAGCAGAAGGAATACTAAAATCGATAGCAACTTCGGCACCATTAAAATCATAAGAGTCATCAGCGGCATCGATGGTTTTCACGATCTCGTGACCGCGATCTGTTGCGAGTTGCGCTATAGTTTTTCCCATACGGCCATAACCAAGAAGGGCAATTTTCATAATCTAAAAAGTATAAGTGATACGCATCCCAAACGTGTTTGAGTAGTCAAATTCATTGCGTTGCATAAATGGAGCAAAGCTCAATCGGTCTTCCACTTCATATTGTGAAAGGTGAGCATCTACGTTTGCTTCAAGTATTTGCAATACATACAACCCTGCGGTAATGAGTATCGATAGTTCTTTGTTTCTTCGGTAAAAATCCTGGGCTCTCAACAATTGATCTTCTGTGAATAATTCACGCGTATTCCCATTTTCATCTACTATAGTAAATTCATCCATACGTCCTGCAATACGATCTTTGTATGCGGTACGATATTGTTGAAAGAGGTCGTGATTGTAAACGGCAATTCCTACACCGGTACCAATAGCACCGTATACGATAGGAATTTTCCAGTAATCTTTATTGTAAGCTTGTCCTAATCCCGGAAGCACCGCAGCGTAAAACGCAGCTTTGGCCGGTTTAAGCGCATCATATTCTTGAAAAGCGGCATCTATTTCTTCGGCTTCAATTTGAGGTTGTTCCTCAGATGGCGTTGATTGGCTTAAAGCTATACTGCAGAAAAGGAGGCAAGTAAATAGTATTAATTTATTCGGCACCAGATATTAATTTTTTAAGTCGCTTAAAATCTTCTTCTGAAGAAAACGGAATTATTAGTTTTCCATTGCCTTTTTGAGCAACTTTTACATCTACTTTGGCTCCAAAGTAAGAAGCAAATTCTTTTTTTCCTTCCTGAATGAAGTCAGGAACTTTAGATTTAACCGGAGTTGACTTCCCTGATTTTTTCCCTTCTTTATAATTTTTTACAAGGGCTTCTGTAGCTCTTACCGAAAGTGAATCCTGAAGGATCTTCTCGTATATATCGAGTTGGTCTGAAGTATTTTCAATATTAATCAGCGCACGACCGTGGCCCATAGACAGAAAACCATCACGCATTCCTGTTTGAACGATCGGGTCTAATTTCAACAAACGCAAATAGTTAGCAATCGTAGATCTGTTTTTACCTACACGCTCGCTCATTTGCTCTTGGGTAAGATTGATCTCTTCGATCAAACGCTCGTAAGAAAGTGCAATTTCTATGGGATCAAGATCTTCACGTTGAATGTTTTCAACAAGAGCCATCTCAAGCGACTCTTGATCATTAGCGATACGAATGTATGCCGGGATGGTCTCTAGACCAACTAATTTGGAAGCTCTAAAACGACGCTCTCCAGAAACCAATTGGTATTTACCAAACTCAATTTTACGAACGGTTATGGGTTGAATGACACCCAACTCACGAATGGACGACGCAAGCTCTTTTAAAGCATCTTCATTAAAACTGCTTCGGGGTTGAAACGGGTTTACTTCAATATTGGCAAGTTCTAGCTCTACAATATTGCCTACAACCTTATCTGCGCCTTTATCACCGGCGGTTTTTATATCATTGTCAGGATCTTTCAATAAAGCTGAAAGACCACGACCCAAAGCTTGTTTTTTAACTGCTTTAGCCATCTTTACGCGTCATTTTTAGTAATTATCTCCTGAGCTAAACTTAAGTAATTTGCGGCACCTTTGCTGCCTGCATCGTAATTAATTATGCTTTCACCATAACTTGGTGCTTCACTCAAGCGAACGTTTCTTTGGATAATGGTATCAAAAACCATCTCATCAAAATGCTTTTGTACTTCATCAACCACCTGATTTGAAAGTCTCAAACGAGAATCAAACATCGTTAATAAAAGCCCCTCAATATCTAATTTTTGATTGTGGATTTTCTGAACACTTTTGATCGTGTTCAACAATTTACCAAGACCTTCAAGTGCAAAATATTCACATTGAATAGGTATAATCACAGAGTCTGAAGCGGTAAGTGCATTGAGTGTTAATAATCCCAATGATGGGGCACAATCAATCAAGATGTAGTCATAAGAATCTTTCAAGTGTCTTATGGCACGCGCCATCATATATTCGCGTTGATCCATATCTACCAATTCGATCTCGATAGCTACCAAGTCGATATGTGCAGGAATCAAGTCGAGATTTGGAGACTCGGTCTTCATAATGGTTTCTTCGGCCTTGCTAGAATGTTCCAGCAGCTGATAGGTACCCATCTCGATCGTTTCAACATCTATACCCAATCCCGATGTGGCATTTGCCTGAGGATCTGCATCAATTAAAAGTACTTTTTTCTCAAGCACGCCTAGCGAGGCTGCAAGGTTAACCGATGTTGTAGTCTTGCCTACACCACCTTTTTGATTAGCAATTGCTATAATTTTGCCCATAGAGTATATTGAGGTATTGCACAGCGAAAATACGATTTATAACGGGCAATTAAAATGCTTTTTGTTAACAGGTTTTAATAGTTTTAGGAGAATCACTTTTATAAAACACAGGATTCGAGTTTAAAAATTCTTAAATCCTTTATTTATTGCGCTTTGCTTTAACCATTGCCTCCAATTGATCCCATAATTCTTCTGGAATATCTTGTAATAAATTGAATTGTCCCGCACCTTCAAGCCATTCACCACCATCAATGGTCACAACTTCACCGTTGATGTACGCTGAAAAGTCTGAAACTAAATACGCCGCGAGATTGGCAAGCTCCTGATGTGCTCCAACTCTGCGCAAGGGTACTTTCTTAGACAGATCAAATTTTTCAGCAAGATCTCCCGGAAGAAGCCGTTCCCAAGCACCTTTGGTAGGGAAGGGGCCAGGAGCGATCGCATTAGAACGTATACCGTATTTGGCCCATTCTACCGCTAGTGAGCGTGTCATAGCAAGCACTCCGGCTTTTGCCGTAGCACTGGGAACCACATAAGCAGAACCGGTCCAGGCATAGGTCGTAACGATGTTTAAGATGGTTTTGTTGGTTACCTTTTTATCAATCCAATGCTTACCAAAGGCGAGCGTGCAGTTTTTACTTCCTTTTAAGACGATATCAATAACCACATCAAAAGCGTTGGCAGAAAGTCTTTCAGTTGGAGAAATGAAATTACCTGCGGCATTATTCAACAGCACGTCAACACTACCAAATTGCTCAATTACCGCATCGCGCATCGCGACGACTTGCTCATAATCGCGTACGTCGCATTGCACCGGAAAGCAGGTTCCACAGGTTTCAGCTTCTAAAGCTTCGGCAGTAGTTTTAAGTTTTTCCAAATTTCGCGAAGTAATAGCAACCTGAGCCCCTAACTCCATAAAGTATTTGGTCATTGCTTTTCCCAGACCGCTTCCGCCGCCGGTTACCACAATTGTTTTTCCTTGAAGCGCATCGTCACGCAGCATTTTATTTTTAAAATTCATAGCTTTTATTTTTAGAGGGAATCAATCTTCAAAACTCTGCAGCAAAATCTCTAAAATAGAAATTGCTGCTTCACTTATTTTGGAGCCGGGTCCAAAGACTGCAACTGCTCCTGATTTAAACAGGAACTCATAATCTTTACGCGGAATCACACCGCCCACAATGACCATAATATCGTCGCGGCCTAAGTCTTGAAGGTGTTGAATTACCTGTGGAACCAAAGTTTTATGGCCGCCGGCTAAGGAGGAGATACCAAGAATATGCACATCGTTTTCTACGGCTTGTTTAGCCACCTCTGCCGGAGTTTGAAATAACGGACTGATATCAACGTCAAAACCTACATCTGCATAACTTGTAGCTACTACTTTTGCGCCTCGGTCGTGACCATCCTGACCCATTTTTGCGATCATAATGCGCGGGCGTCTGCCTTCGAGTTTAGCAAACTTATTGGCCAGCTCTTGGGCTTTTAAAAATGTCTGATCCTGTTTTACTTCTTTACTGTACACTCCGCTAAATGATTTTATTTGTGCTTTATAACGGCCAAATACATCTTCGAGCGCTTTTGATATTTCGCCTAAAGTCGCACGTTCTCGTGCCGCTGCAACACTTAAATTTAGCAAATTCCCGTTTCCTGATGTTGCACAAGCTGTTAATTGCTTCAGGGCTTCATCAACTTTTTTCTGATCTCGTTGGGCTTTTAGGTTTGCAAGACGTTCCAATTGTTGCTCACGAACTTTAACATTATCCACCTCAAGAATAGCGAGTTCATCCTCGTGTGCTAAAGCAAATTTATTGACACCAATGATGATGTCTTTTCCGCTATCTATGCGCGCTTGCTTACGTGCTGCCGCTTCTTCAATGCGCTGCTTAGGAATGCCTTTCTCAATAGCTTTGGTCATTCCGCCTAGTTTTTCGATCTCCTCGAGATGTTCCCAGGCTTTATCTGCAATTTCCTTAGTTAGTTTTTCAACATAATGACTGCCGGCCCAAGGATCTACTGTTCGCGTAATTTCGGTTTCTTTTTGAAGGAACAGTTGTGTATTTCGCGCAATGCGTGCAGAAAAATCGGTAGGTAAGGCGATCGCTTCATCTAAGGCGTTTGTATGTAGACTTTGGGTTCCACCAAAAGCAGCCGCGGCAGCTTCAATCGTGGTGCGCGCAACATTATTAAACGGATCTTGCTCTGTAAGCGACCAGCCACTGGTTTGACAATGTGTTCTAAGCGAAAGGGATTTTTGATTCTGAGGATTGAATTGTTTTACAATTTTTGCCCAAAGCATACGGGCAGCACGCATTTTTGCGATTTCCATAAAGTGATTCATTCCTATTCCCCAGAAAAAGGAGAGGCGCGGAGCAAAATCATCGATCTTTAATCCGGCTTCAATTCCTGTGCGGATATATTCGAGACCATCTGCCAAAGTATACGCTAATTCAATATCTGCAGTGGCACCTGCTTCTTGCATATGATAGCCCGAAATCGAAATGCTGTTAAACTTGGGCATATGCTCTGAGGTATATTTAAAAATATCAGAAATGATACGCATAGAAGGGGCTGGCGGATAGATGTACGTATTCCTAACCATAAATTCCTTCAGAATATCATTCTGAATCGTGCCTTGCAATTGTTTGGATTGAACGCCTTGTTCTTCGGCTGCTACGATGTAAAATGCTAAAACAGGAAGTACCGCGCCGTTCATCGTCATCGAAACGCTCATTTTGTCCAGCGGAATCTGATCAAACAATAACTTCATATCTTCCACTGAATCTATTGCCACACCGGCTTTACCCACATCACCTTCTACGCGCTCGTGGTCGCTATCATATCCGCGATGTGTAGCCAGGTCAAAAGCTACGGAAAGCCCTTTTTGGCCGGCTTTTAAATTGCGTCGGTAAAAGGCGTTGCTTTCTTCGGCAGTAGAAAATCCTGCATATTGTCTGATCGTCCAAGGTTTACGCACATACATCGTGCTATACGGGCCACGCAAATACGGCGGAATCCCTGCCGCAAAATCCAAGTGCTCTAAAGTTTCAGTAGAAGTATTCTTTTGAACCGAATCAGATTTGAAAGTATCTTTAATACGGAGATGTTGTATATCCTTTCTACTCATCTTTCAATCTTTTTTGTTCCGCTTGTTCGGCTAAACGTTTTGGAATAATGGGTTCAATCAAAGTTTTACGTGGATTCATTTTTACAAATGGGTACAGTTCGAGTTCTGACTTCATTTTATCCTCGCTATTAATGAACGCATTGGTACCTACCAAAATCTTTTGTTGTTCATCAAAAGCTTTCTGTTCTTTTGCAGCAGAATCCTTTATTTTTTTCTGAATTTTTCCTTGTATAAGTTGGGTTACAAATCCGCCGCCGGCTTCAATTTCTTTGAATAGCGCTAAAGCCTTTTCTGCAAATTGTTTGGTGAGACTCTCGATATAATAAGTTCCGTCTGCAGGATTTTCAATTTGATCAAAGTAACTTTCGTTCTTTAAGACCAAGAGTTGGTTACGCGCGATACGCTGTCCAAATTCATTGGTTTTATGATAAATCGCATCATAAGCGGTATTGCAAATAACATCTGCAGTTCCCAGGATACCACTCATTGCTTCGGTGGTAGTGCGTAGCAGATTGGTATTATAATCATAAAGTGTTTTGTTACGTAATCCGGGAATAGCAAGAATATGGCATTGCGTATTCAGGTTGTATTCATCAGCCAGCGTAGCAAAAAGTAAGCGCAAGGCTCTGAGTTTTGCAATCTCAAAAAAGTAATTACCGCCTAAGGCAACTTTAAAGGTTATTTGTTGGTTTCTTAAAAGAGCACCGTAGTGATTGAAGTACTCATTTACGTGTGCAAGAGCATAAGCAAGTTCTTGAATACTATGGGCTCCTGCATTATGATAAAGCGTCAGGTCAACGCCTATAACGTTATCGTTTTGAGGATTTAAAAAAAGTTGCTCTAAAGCTTTATGATCCTCTTTTTGAGATGCATACCAGTTCCCTGAACGTGCTAGATTACCTAGGATGTCAAAGTTAAGATGACATTGAAATCCTTTTGAAGCTGTTTGTTGCAACAGCGCCTCATTAAAGGCAGTATCTAAAAAGCTTAAATTAAAATAGAGCGCAAGTTCCTGTTGTGGTAATTGTTCAAGGAGTTGAGCAATGTCGAACTTGTTTTCAGCTTTAAAGAGTAGGGCTTCTGCACCTTTGGTTAATGCATTTTTTGCCGTTGTAGCAGCTGTTGCAGCTTTTAAAATAAAAATCTCTTCTGCGATAGACCAGGTTTTTGGTTGGCCGGGAATAGGTAAAGCGTCAGTTTCTTCGCGGTGATAGAAGGGTTTAACCGAAATACCTTCTGCGGAATTCCAGACCAAAGTCTCGTTATATTCTGCACCATCAAGATCGTACTGGATCTTTTGTTTAAAGGCTTTTGCCGATACCGGTGAAAATTCAGAAAAAAGGGGTTTACTCATCATTTTTGGTTTTTAGGCTGTCTTCATATTCAATGATAAATAGTTCCTCGTTTTCCTTTTTCATATAATATTCTTCTCTGGCAAAACGCTCTAATTCTCGGGCGTCCTTTAGTTTATTGATCTGGTTTCGATCTGCTTTGATCTCCTGTTTGAAATAAGCTCGGTTACCTTCGAGCTTATCAATTTCATCATTCAGTTCTTTGTGAATGAACCACGAATTGGTATCAAAAAACACCATCCAAATGGTGAAGATCACCAAGATGAGCACGTATTTATTTCCCAAAATACGGAACCATTTTTTCTGACGTAGCTTTTTGAAAAAGGACACAGTTGAGCTTTTTGAATTATACCAAACGTTGATTTATAATACTACGAACGATATCTATCGCAACATTGTTATATCGGTTATAAGGTATGATAATATCTGCATATTCCTTAGTAGGTTCGATAAATTGTTGATGCATGGGTTTTAAGGTGGTCTGATAACGTGTTAGAACTTCTTCAAGGTCACGGCCACGTTCGGCAATGTCACGTTTCAATCTACGAATAAGACGCTCATCAGAATCTGCGTGAACAAAGATTTTAATGTCAAAAAGTTCGCGTATTTCAGGATGTGTTAAAATTAAAATTCCTTCTACGATAACTACTTTCCGCGGATGCGTGATCACTTTATCTTTGGTGCGG
Source organism: Leeuwenhoekiella blandensis MED217 (assembly GCF_000152985.1). Taxonomy (GTDB): domain Bacteria; phylum Bacteroidota; class Bacteroidia; order Flavobacteriales; family Flavobacteriaceae; genus Leeuwenhoekiella; species Leeuwenhoekiella blandensis. The sequence goes on from NZ_CH672395.1 coordinate 1,956,861, forward strand.
TTGTGCTTTACAAAAGAATAAACCGGCTGTTCAATAGTCTCTCCATTTCTTAGCTGATCTAAATGCGTACAGAGCAATTCAAAATCTATAGATTTGGGATGGTCAAAATTAATTTTTACACGCTCGTCATAAGAAAGGTGTGAATTATCACGGTAGTAGGAATCTTGCGAGATTACCGTTACTTCACCTTCAGGTAATTCCTGAACAATTTGATTAACCACGGTTGTTTTACCGCTCCCGGTACCACCGGCGATTCCTATGATAAGCATAACTCTGAATTTTTTGCAAAAATAGGAAACTTAGACCATAAAGAAGCTTAAAAGCATTGGGGCTTCTCTTAAAAATAGCACTCAAAGCATTTGGGTGTGCTAAGTGTTGACCAACAGCAATATAGCCTTAAAAAAGAAAACTTCTCATAAGTCCTAGCGCATTAACTAAAAACTCAAGAGAAGTCTCAAATTATCAGTTGTACTTTTTCTAATGCGGAAGTTTATTTTTGACCATTCCGTAAACAAATGTGCCCAGGAGTGCGCCAAAAATAACGATGAGTATAGAAACATAACCTGCACCTGTAAGTACATACATAGGTCCGGGGCAGGCACCTGCCAACGCCCACCCTAAACCAAACAAAACCCCGCCAATAGCGTAGCGGGAAACACTCTTATTTTTTGGCTTAAGGTGCATGTCTTTGCCGCCTATAGCCTTTATGTTGAATTTTTTGATGATCTGAACGCCAATAACGCCCAGTACCAATGCAGAACCGATGATGCCATACATATGAAAAGCACCAAACTCAAACATTTCAAAAATGCGAAACCAAGATGCAGCTTCAGATTTGTACATTAAAATACCAAAAAAGGTTCCTATAAAGAGATATACTAGCGTTTTCATTATGCAAAAATTAAGGGAAAAATAAAATGAATCATCACAAGACCACCAACAAAGAAGCCTATAACAGCAATTAGAGATGGAAGCTGTAAATTACTCAATCCGGAAATGGCATGACCCGAGGTACAACCACCTGCATAGCGCGCACCAAAACCAACAAGAAACCCTCCAATGATCAAGATCAATAGGTTTTTAGGATTACTTAAAGCTTCAATGCTGAATAATTCTGTAGGTAAGTAGGCTTCTCCAGCGCTGTTTATTCCGTATCCCTGAAGGGTAGCGACCACGTCGTCTGCGATTTCAACCGTATTATTTGAGAGATACTGTGATGCAATGAAACCACCTATTACAGCACCTATCATAACGGTCAAATTCCAGCGTTCATTTTTCCAGTTAAACTTAAAAAAATCAGCCTTTTTACCACCACCTGCAGCAGAACATAATGTTCTTAGGTTTGAGGACATTCCAAATTGTTTACCTACAAAAAGCAGCACAAACATTGTAAGGGCAATTAGCGGACCAGATACATACCAAGGCCAAGGATCATAAATCCAATTCATAGTTTAGGGGTTTAAAATTCTTTGTTCATAGTTTTAATGATGCAAATAACCTAAAACTTATAAGCTTTATACGTAACAAGTGTTACACTGGTTTATTGGTACCGCCAAAGGCTTTAATACTCCGAGGCTTGCCTGGAAGTTGAAAATTCGTTGTGGGTTAGTTCTGAGGTATTTGACTAAATAAAAAAAGCCTTTGCAAGTGCAAAGGCTTTCTATTACAACGTTTCAAAATTTTTATTCTGAATCCATCAGGCTCATAGCAAAACCGCCGCCAGCTGCCATTTGAATTGTATGTGTAGTATTTTTGGTCACTTCTTTTTCTTCAATCATATAATCTTGTGGATTGTTTTCCCAATCGGCGTCAGGACCATCTTTATAAATAAGGGCTTTATAGGTTTTATTTTCCTCTAGAAAATCAAAGTTTATCTTAAACGTTCTTGCGTTTTCATCAGTAATTCCGCCTATAAACCAATTATCAGTTTCACGCTCTTGTCTCGCAATAACAACATAATCGCCTACTTCGCCATCAAGAACTTTAGACTGTTGCCAATCAACGCCTACATCAGTAATAAATTGAAATGCCGGATGTACCTCACCATCAACCAAATAATGTTCGGGAAGGTCACACGCCATTTGAATCGGACTGTAAATCACCACATATAAACCCAACTGATGTGCAAGCGTAGTATTTACGCGATTTCCCTTTTTGTAATCATCAAACTTAATATTGAAAACACCAGGCGTAAAATCAATAGGACCAGAAAGCATTCGTGTGAAGGCGACTGTTGGCAAGTGTGCGGGTGGGTTACCACCGTCTGAGGCCCAAGCATTAAATTCTTGACCTCTCAAACCTTCGCGTGCAATAGCATTGGGATAGGTTCTGCGTTTTCCGGTCGCTTTTATAGGTTCGTGCGCGTTGACTGCAATTTCTTTTTTAGCTGTTTCGTCTAAAACTTTTTGATAATGCTTCACCATCCACTGGCCGTGGTGATATTCTCCTTTCGGAATAATTTCGCCTACATAACCTGTTTTAACCGAGTTGATATCGTTTGCCTTCATAAAGTCGTATGCAGCTTCCATCTGTTTCTCATAGGTGAGTGGTGCAGCTGACGTCTCGTGATGCATAATCACTTCAACGCCTTTATCTTTTGCATAAGCCATTACTTCGTCAAAATCATAATCAGGGTAGGGTGTAATAAAGTCGAAAACGCCTTCACGGTCGTCGGTATTGATCCATTGATCCCAACCGGTATTCCAGCCTTCAACCAATAGTCCTTGGATCCCATTTTCAGCAGCAAAATCAATATATTTTTTAGCATTCTCAGTAGTTGCACCATGTTGTGAAGAACCTTTTTCTCCCACAGTGAAGGTATTCATGTCTTGGGTGCCTTCCATATCCCAGGTAGATTTACCGATGTGCATTTCCCACCAAATACCAACGTATTTCATTGGAGTAAAATAATCTACATTACCTAAGGCATTAGGATCGTTAAGGTTTAAAATCATTTTAGACTCGATGAGATCGCCGGCTTTGTCCGCTACTTGTATCGTGCGCCAAGGTGTGTTGAAGGGTAATTTAATTTTAGCTTTTCCGCCCAAACGCTCAGAGCCTACGAGTTCGCTCACCATTTTGTTTTCAGAAGGATGTATTTTTAAAGTCATTCCTGCATAATCGGTAAGATCAGCTTCGTGAAAACTCAAATATAAACCGTCTTCCGTTTTCATAGTTACAGGGGTGTTTACTGCGTTTTCTGGAATGTATGAAGCATTCAAATCTTCATTATTTGCTTTAGAAAGTGCATCTATTTCAGAAAACTTGGTCTCATTATAAAGATGCTCGTAGATATCCCAATCTCCCGGAATCCACCAAGTTTTATGATCGCCGGTTAAAGAGAACTCCGTGTTTTCATCAGTAATTAATAGTTCATCTAGATTGTCTTGCTGCGGAAATTCATAACGAAAACCCACACCATCGTCGTACACTTTGAAATGAATATTCAATTTTCGTTGCTCAGGAGTATTTTCTTCAAGATACACGATGAGTTCATTATACTGGTTTCTCACTTCAAGTTGTTCGCCCCAAGGCATAGCCCAGGTTTCATCTAGCCCGCCGGTTTTAGCATCTATAATGCTGAAATTTTTACTCAATGTATTCAGGTCTTTAAATTCAAAACCCATAGCAGAAGTATCTATTACAGTTTTTCCGTTGTGCTTGAGCGTGTAGGAAGGCTGACCATCTTCGGTTAGTTGGAAGGTGATTTGGTTTGAATCGTTAGGGGAGGAGACCTGTAAAGTCTCAAACTTGTTTTCTTGCTCGCAGGATGATAAACTTATAATAGTAAGCAAGGCGAAGGCGTATAAAAACTTATTCATAGTTGATAATTAAAAATAAAGATGGTAAAAACTGAATGTGTCTTAGATCTAGTATCAGATAAATTTCTAATAATGAAATAAAACCCTTCAGAAAATAGGCTATTTTAATTATTTAATAAAATTTAATCGTTGAAATTGAGGTTATTGTGATTTGAAGTCGCGTTTCTAGTAATACGTTAAACTCAAAATAACCCTAATTCATTTGGAGAATTTTTTTCGACTTCCTGCCCTATATCCCACATCTCAATGACCTTATTGTTCTGGAATTTAGAAATATGTACTACTACAATTTGCATTGTTTTCTTAGTCACCAGACTATGGGTGATGACCGTATCACCATCAGCATAAATTTTTTTAACCTCAAAACCTGTGTTAGGATTTGCTTGATGATCTTCTTTCATCGCTTGAATTAAGGCATCTCGTGAACCTTCGAAGTATTGATTGTGATGGATGAAATTCTCGGACACATATTTTGAAAATGCTTTATCAATATTGCCAAAGGCAACTTCCTTTAAGAACGCAGCAGAAATAAGTTTAAGGTTGGCCATGGCTTTCCTATTTTCTAAGAATTTTGTCCATAGATTTGCCCTTTGCTAACTCATCTATGAGCTTATCTAGATAGCGTACCTTTTTCATCAAGGGGTCTTCAATATTTTCAATGCGGTGCCCGCAAATTACTCCGGTAATCTTAGAAACATTAGGGTTGAGTTGAGGCGCTTCGTCAAAGAAGGTTTCAAAATTTGTCTTTTCAGATAAAATACGCTCCAAAGCGTTTTCATCATAACCGGTTAACCAAAAGATTATTTGATCAACCTCTTCTTTGCTTCGTCCTTTCTTTTCGGCTTTTGTGATGTAGTGCGGATAAACTCCGGAGAAGGCCATTGTGTCGATTCTGTGCTTTGCCATAGTGTGCCGTATAAGTCTTAATCAAATATAGCTAAAACATCTTTTCTTCTTTTTTGTATTCGCGCTTGAGTGCTCTGAGCAAAATGTCTTTAGTAATGATCTGGGTGTTTTGATCTAAAGCTTGTAAACAACAGTAATGCATAACATTGCTAATATGCGCACCCGTAATATCGTAGGTTTTTGCAATGATCTTTAGATCGATCGCTTTTTCAAATTTGAATCCTTTGGGCAGTGCTTTTTTCCAGAGAACCAAACGTTCCTCATATTCCGGCGGTGTAAAGTGAACCAATGCCTGAAAGCGTCTGGTAAATGCTGCATCAATATTATTTTTAAAATTGGAGGCTAAAATGACGAGTCCGGGATGCTCTTCTAAACGTTGTAGAAGATAGGAAACTTCTTGGTTGGCATATTTGTCATGCGCATCGCGCACTTGAGTGCGTTTACCAAAAATAGCATCGGCTTCGTCAAAGAAAAGAATCCAGTTTTTATACTGGGCTTTGTCAAAAAGTTTAGCCAAGTTTTTTTCGGTCTCACCGATGTATTTTGAAACTACGGTTGAAAGATCGATACGGTAAACTTCGCGGTCTGTATATTTTCCCAAGAGACTTGCGGTTAACGTCTTTCCTGTTCCGGGCGGACCGTGAAAAAGTACGCGATAGCCTTGCTTAAATCTGCTTGTCGTGTGGTGTTTTTGCTGAAGCGTTTCGTTATGTTTCAACCATATTTCAAGGTCCCGAATTTCTTGTCGGGTTTCGGCATTAAGAACCAAATCATCCCAGGTAAGTTGTGTTTCGATCTTTGAAGCAGGAAACTCAATGCTTAACTCAGGTTCTGGTATGTTACCTGTAATGAGCAAAGCCGTGTATTCAGCATCTAAAATCAATGCTCCACTCATTTTGGGTTCGTTCTTTTCGGGCTTTTCTAGTTGAATGATCTTATTTGCGATAAGTTTACTATGCTTATCAAAATATTGCCAGCTTTGGACTCTCGCTTCTATATTTACCCCTGCGATGAGAAACAGTGCAGTCTCTGCAGTGGGTAAGATGCCACGGTGATTTTTGCCTTGTATTCCTCCAAGTTCGGGAAGCTCGCCACCATCAGGGTAAACTTGATTCACACAAAATTTTAGAAGTTCTGGTGAAAGGTTAGGAGCCATCACAAGTAAGAGTATTGCGATTTCTGCAGAATCTAATTCTAAGACTATGATAAGTTGTTTTAATAGCGAGTCGGGGAGGGCTTTACGATCTAATTGTGGTGCTTCGTCAAAGCTCAAATCAGGATTTCTCAATCGCCAAATTACAAGCTCTTGCAAATGCTGCATAATTGTATCAAAACCTAAACGTTGTATTGTACTCATAAGGCTTATGAGTATTTAGCATAGGCTTTTGCCAGTTTAATATCGTATTTGTTTGCAGCGTAACCGGGACCGTTATAGCCTCTGGCGAAAGCTGCCCAATTTTTTGAGCGTAAATGTTTCAGGAGTTTATTGACCTCTAAAAACTTCCCAAAAGCCGCCAGATGTTCGCGCTCGTGTTCAAACATTTTTTCTACAAATGCATCAACCGAAGTATAGCCTAAACTTTTAAAATGATAGCCCATTATTTGAAACATCCCCCAAGATGCCGAAGCTTGAGCCGAAGCTTTAAAGTCAGGATGGTCACCTAAAGCCGCAGCTTTATTCATACGGTCGTATTCTCCCAAACCGCCCACATAATAAATGCGTGTCCATTTTTTATAAAGCACATTGGCACTTTCATCAGAAACATAGTTTTTGGGATCTATTCCTTTAGCTTCTAATTGTCGCCAAAAAATATGACCTTCAAAAAGAATACGCGGTTTATCACCCACCAAAAAACCTTTACCGTTGCTCTCAATTTCATTGACAGCTTTTACCGCAGCCAACTCTAAGTCATAACGCTGCGCAAAATCAATCAGATCTTGTTCACTAAGCAATTTTGAATTTGCATCAAAAATTTGATTTTCTTGAGCCAGAAGTTTGCTCCAAGTTTTTAATCCTACGATGCCGTCAACAACCAGATTGTTTTTTTGCTGAAAGTCTTTAACAGCATTATTGGTGTCTAAGCCAAAATAGGTAGAGACGTAAACCTCATAGCCTAATTTCTGAAGGAGTTCTTCTAAAAAATATACTTCTTGACCTCGGGAGCGATAGCGTAGTGTTTTCATGGTGTTGATGGATTAGTTTTTCAGACTTTAAATTAGTTATTTTTCTTTTAAAAGCTTGTTAATTAGATCTGTATATCCCGTGTCAATACCTATGCTTTTGGTGATGTTCTTTTCTTTCTCACCAGATTCAGGATTATCTGAGTCTATAATTTTGCTATTAACTTTGTAAAGCACATTTTGAAACTGTCCAGGTTTTCCTAAGATATCATTTCTTACAAGTGTGGTAAGGTCGTTGGCCATATCTCTATTGATATTAGTTACCTGTAGTTCATTGTCTTTTTTAGCTTCTTCATTAATCATAGCTTGTAAAGCAGAACGATTTGCTTTTTCTCCTCGTATTGTAGCCTTTACAGACATATCAAAATTAGCTGTACTATGTGTCGAACTAGGGTTAGACAGAAGGTTGGCAATAGTATCTTCTTTACCTTTCATGTCTTTTGTATTATATAGGGGGGAACTTGGGTAAATATTCATTGCACTATTTTTTCCTGATCCTCCAAAGCGATCAGCGATAAGATGGGCATTGTGGAACCCTGCTTGTGCACTATCTGTTTTTCCTCTACTCCCACCAGTAGGCTTTAATTTGAGACGTTCTCCTTTTACTTGTCGTGTTTCAATTTCGTCAGGGCTGCCCTCTAAGGCCTGCGCGTAGGTAATATCTATTCTAAATTTAGGGTCAATACCTTCTTTTATTTCTTTTCCTTCATCATCATATTTTTTAGTATGATATTCGACAATATATTTTCCATTTTCTTCCCAGACTTTTTTCTCTTTTGGAATATAATTGGTGTGTTCTGGGGTACTTGAACTACTACTTGAACCTAACTTCAATTTTCCTTCTTCGTCAAATGAGAGTTTAGGGAATGCATCAGAGGCTTCTTTTCTAACAATGATCTTTTTGTTATTGCTTGAGCTAAAATGATATCCACTGGTATTAACTAATGCTTCGTGATTCTGCCCATAGACGCTTAGCTCTGTATTATTCTTTTTGAGGTATTTTTTTCCTATCTCTTGTAACATTGCGTTATCTCCGGTTCCTACAGATCCTGGTTCCACACCAATAGTTTCTAAATCACCTGCTATTGTAATAAGCTTTTGTTCTAATGCCTTTTTACATTTTTCAATTTTAGTAGCGTCAGGTGCACCCTTAGCTTCTTCCTTGTTTATTTTTCTTGTAATTGCTCTGGTTTCACTTAAATAGGTATCAATATTAGCCTCGGCAACCAATCGTTTGTTTTTTTCTTCTCCATCATCCATGGCTTGTGTTTCTTGTTTTGCTTTGAGCAATCGCTCACCTACAAGCTGCTTTTCGCTTTGAACCATGATCTCTGTTTTTCCGCCTTTTTCCTCCAGAAAAACTTTGTGCGCTTTACCATCTTTTGTTTTAAAGCGTTTTTTGATACCTAACCAGTCTACAAATTTTCCAGCAGCTGCTTTTCCTTTACGCACTAATTTTGAAAACGCCTTCTTTGCCTTAAGAATCAGTTTATCAATAGCCTTGTCTATGCGTTGACGTATGCGCTGAATGAGGTTTTGTACTTTGCGAGCGAGTCCGCTGATGCCTAACAACGAAGCTAGGAAGCCAATGATTACGGGTACGGCACGCCCCAATGCTTCTTCAATTTTAGAGGCAATAGCCCCAACGTTTCCTGAAGCCACTGCTTTTACACCTTCGATAAATGCATTGACCAAAGCCATAATTTGACTTCCCCGTTCTATAAAGAATTTGACAATGTCGATGATCATCATCGCGGCTTTGACAAAGGCACCCGCCGGACTCATCAATCCTAAAACCCACTTGATTCCGGCGTCAACTACGGTGGTAATGATCATATCCTGAATGCCTTCGATCACCGTTTCTTTTAGATCAGTGAACTGTTCTTTAATGTATTCCCAAATGCCGGCAATTCCATCGGTTCTGATGATTTGAAAAAGTTCAAAGCCCAATTCTAAAGCTTGTACTACCGGTTCACCCAGAAGTTTTACTGCTTTTTGTCGCATATAATCCCAGGTGAGCCCGAGGACTTGCATCACCAGGCTAAATATTCCTTTCAAGCTAAAAATATCTTCCGGAATTGTGATTCCCATCGGCCCTAAGGCACCGGTTAACCACGTTACTAAACCATTCATCAAGTGCGTCATGATGTTGGTACCGAAATTCAAAAAGCCTTCTTTCACACCGCGTATCAAATTCATCAAGAATCCGATAGGATCAGATATGATCGCACCTATTGCTTCTAATGCTGCACTCAATAAATTGGTGAGCATATTCTTGATATTGATGATCGTTTGAATGACGCCCATAACAGCACCCATCGCCATATCAATAAGTCCGCGATTTTCCGCTTGCATTTCTTCAATACGCGCATCTACTTCAGCAAGACTTTCCTGATATTGTTGTGCAAGAGATTCAATTAGTTCGTCTTGCTTGCTATTTACAGCATGTTCTAGGTCGTCAAACCTGCTTTGAATAGTTCCCGCGGCTTCCTCGGCGATATCCTGAAGCTCCTGAGGCTGACTTGCAACATAATCTGCAATTTGTTGTTTGCCTTCAGCAATTTTAGCTTTTGCTTCGGTGAGTTGTTGAGCGATATATTCCGCGATGCTTGTAAGCTCACTATCCATCGCCTCGATGTATTTTTCTCTTCCTTCTTCAAAAAAAGCATTGACCTCATCGGGCAAACCAGTAAATGCATCACCCACCCAAGTTACGGCACCACCTAAACCGCTGTAGCGTTCAGCTTTATAAGCATCAATTTTGCGTGCTACATAATCCTCAAATACCTTCTTGGCCTTTTCTGCTGCAGTGGTAAACTTAGATGCTACCTGTTCTTCGAGTTCGCTTAAAATTGTCTCAACTGCATTTTTTGTGCTTTCAAACAGGATGTTGATTTCTGAAGCAATGCGTTCTCGGGCAGCGCTGTTAGCAGTTGCTGTGTTTTGTTGCTCCAGTTGAGCACTTCCCAGCGAGGCAGCTCTGCTGTTATGCATAGCGTTAAGTTGGGAATTGCTGTTTTGCTGTGCAGAATTTTGTGCGGAAGTTAAACTTGCGTGCTCTGAGGCTCTAAATGCTGTCGGCGCTTGATTCGCGTGTTCACGAGCTTCATTCGTTGCGCTTAAGGCGCTATTGAAGGCAGGTTCGTTGCTGTTATGAAGCATATCGTCAGTGACTTGATTTGCCTCTAATTGCTGATCTATTTCATTTACGTTTTGTTGTAAAGGAGCCTGTACCTGACTGTCAGGACGGGGAGGAGGTGCAGCTGCGTTTGCGTTTACAGGTGCTGGTCGCTGACCTAAGGGAGCCTCAGGAATGTTAGCAACCTCACGTTGTGCCACTGAATTAGGATCTGGCGCTGTAGTGGCCGCCTGATCAATTGCTCCAGATGCTTGCTGACTCTCTGCATTGGCCATTCCAACTCCAGCTTGAGTGACCGAGTCAATATTATTATTGCTCTCAAAGTCATCAGCCTCTTCTTCATTTGCCGGAAGCTGCATTGCCTCAATACGTTCCATCAGGCGATTTTTGAAACTTACAGCATCAAAAACTCCCGGTTCTTGCGCATTCATTACCTCAACTTGATTAGCTTGAGCACCGCCCATTTGTTCATTAGCAGCACGTGGTGCAGCCAACGCACCTGCTTGAGCAGAAACGGCGGCATTGGGCGTTGTTTGAGCAGCCCTTGATCTGTTTTTAATGGATTCGGTTAATTCTTGAAAGGCTTCATTTTCTTGAGCAGAAGCAGGGTATTTAGGATCTTGATTTTTAGTTTGTTCTGAATTTTCCTGAGAATGAAATTGCTCTTTCTTTGTTGCTTCTGAATTTTGCTTCACAGGTTCTGAAATAGAATCCTGCTTTGGAACTGCTGTATCCTTTGATGAAACAGTTGCTTTTTTAGGTTTTGACGGATTGGTTGTCACCGATTTGTTAGTAGCAATTGCTCCTTGCTGAATCGCATGCGTCAATTCGTGTGCAAGCAAGCCATCACCTTCGGGTGATCCCGGCGCATATTTGCCCTCATTAAAGTAAATATCACGACCAGAAGTGAATGCCTGCGCACCAAGATCTGCACTCATTTTTTGGGCATTGGCATCGGTGTGAATACGCACATCAGACAAATTGGTACCGAAATTCTGCTCCATTCTGGTTTGCGTAGCTGGAGCCATAGGTTCGCCATTGTGCTTATTATTTTTTAACCGTTCCTGAATACTTGTAGATGGAGTGGCAGTAGTTTGCGATTTTGCTTGAAGGGTTTCTTCCTCATTTTCTTCAGTTTTAGCTTGTACTGTTTCCTCTTCTTCTTTTGCCTGAACAGTTTCTTCCTCTTCACTTTTTTTCTGAACCTGGTCTTCCTCCAGCGCTTTGAGTTGAATCCCCGGTTTTATGGTTTGTGCGAGCGGCTTCTGTTGGACTTTGGTTGCTGAATTTCCATGGGTGTTTTCAACAACTTGTTGCGCTACCGTATCTGCTTCCTGCTCATACTTATCTCCAGATTGCCCCATTTTGAGCTTTGCCTGAACTTTAAAAAAGGCAGCTTTAGAAGGTTTTTTGGTATCTGTAGACGGAGTTCTATTTTTAGCAAAAGCAGGCATAACTTAAACTTTTTACAGAATTAGGGTTACTGCTTTACTCACAATGAGTTTAATAGCGGCGTTCTTAAAAAGACCTATTTTTATCTTTGACACACCAGCTTTTTCAAGGGTTTGAATGATCAAAAGGTCTTTTTGACTTTGCAGTAAAAGTTCAAATTCTGCAGGAGTGATGGCACCTTGATTGAGTAATAAAACCCAGCGTTCTAATTTATCTTTTGACTGCTCTAAGAACAGATCAACATCGTTTTTAATAAGGCTGCTTTCTTCATCAAAGCGTTCTTTGACCAAATCAAGAATTCCCGCTTTTATCGATTTGTAGAGTTCTTTAAAATCCATAATTCAAATTTTTCACATCGTGATTAAGTCTAACAAAGCAAGCTTAGACTGTTCGTTCTTTTTATTTTCATAATTCGCCATCAGATCAAAGATCTTGGCAACTTGCGGCTTAAATTCAGCCTTAAAAGCAGTGCTTAAAGTGCCTTGTGTTTCCCATAAATCCAGAAATTGTTGGATGCTGCTTGCGTCGCTTTGCAAATACTGCCACATCTGTATGGTAATTTCATTCTTCGATTTAGCCTTTTCATAGCTTACCATCATATCAATTTTATTGATCAGTGCCTGAGCAGCGACTTTGTGTTGCTGGTATTCTTGATCTGAAACTTCAACCAGACTTAAGGCATTGGCTTTAGTCTCAAGGGTTTCAGTAAAACTGTATTGATCATAAAAAGAAGTGCCACAGCTCGATAGCAAAAAGCAGATGAGAAGGCTAGAACTTAATAATTTGAGTGTTTTCATAGCGTAGTATTTACCAGGTTACATAAATCATTTTTTTGAGCCAAGGGAGTTTTACCATAGACAGCCCCCAAGGCAATTGATCGAGTAGAATGTCTGCAGTTTGCCGCTCGATAAAGAGTTCGATTTTTTCATCGGTTGTGACCCATTTTCCAGAGCGGGTTAAAAATTGTCCGCGCAGTCCCGATGCCGTTGTATTTTTTAAGGCACTCCAATAGTTGAGTACGGTTTGAATGAGATTAAACGCTTCCTGTTTATGCTTTTCTAGCAAGACGCTTTCTTTTTTTATGGGGTACGAACTAGGAACACCACATAATTGTTTAGCGGCGCCAAGTTGCTGTTCACTTACATTTTCTTCACCTGTGGCAATAAAATGCAGTAATTGTACAACGAGATCATAATGTTCTTCAGCAATCTGTTTTTGCGGATTTAGTACACCTAATTCTTCAAATAAAATGGAGAGGAAGGGATGCAGCAAAATGAGACCGCAGTTGGGCAGAATCAAACCTTGAGATTCATCAGTTTCTACCGAATTGTTCTCGATTGATTGTTGTTGTTCAATAGTATCATCAGAATCAAGTGTTGGTCTTTGATGCTGAAATTTTACAGGAGTAGATTTCAGTCTTTTTTCGATCTCTTTTCTAGAGATATCGTTGCTTTTGTGGAAACTTATTTTTTCTGACGGCTGAAAAACCAAGGTCGCCTTTTCAAGATTTTGAAAAGAGGCTATTAAAACTGTTGGTGTAAAGCTTATATTAATTTTCAGGTTGAAAAAGTTAGAAAGACTCTGAAGCGTTTCAAGTGATAAACCGCTTTTTGATTTATAATGTTCAAAAAGCTTGATCAAGCGTCGTTCGCGTTCTAAAGCTGATAAGCGATCGTATTGAAACAGACTCGATCCTAATTCTTCAAATATGTTTTTTTCTTCAACTTTAGAGACTAAAGCGACCAAGCCATTGACTCTACTTTTCGGTATTTTTTTTAATTCGGCATAAGTACGCCAAACCGTCAACATAAATTTTGGATGCTCTGCAAATTGATATACTAATCGTTTTTGAGTTTCAGTTTTACTTAAACATTCGGTAAGTGAATGTGGCTGTGTTTCTTTTAAAAATAAAGTCAGTGCTACAAGATTCAAAGTTTCTCTTTCAGCAAAAAACCAAGGATACCTTCCATTTTCTAAGAAATAAATAAAAGCCTTATAGTTTCGCTCTTTTTCATCTTTAAACTTTTGATTATTAATTGATAAATCATTTCTATTTAAACTTAAAGTTTCAGTGGTTTCAGCGTGTATTTTATTGGTGATTTCAGATAAATTAGATTCTTTTAAAAAGTCTTTTTCAAATGCGACAGCGACTTTATCTATAGTGTAAAACTCATCTGAAGTGCCTAATACGTCAAAAGCTTTACTTAAATGCGTACTGAGTTTTTCAGTTATGAATTGGCCTATGTTTCGCTTCAAGTGCAACGCTTCCTCCATCGAGTTGCAATCAACTTCTACAAATACTTTATTGATGATATGTGTGGGTTGTGTAGTCATAGCTTAGCTTGTCCATCGCAGTAATTGATCAAAATGATTTTGATAGCGGTCTATTTTGAAATGAGCACTATACTCGCTAAGTAACGCGTACCAATTTTCATACTTAATTCCCTCAAGTATGCTTATGGCGATATCAAACTGTGGATTAAATTGGTTCTCAATCAAGTTTAAAATTGAGAAGATCAAGTCATTATCAAGAAACTGTTCGTCTCGGCAATAAATACTGAGATAAAATAATTCCTGCAGTTTGAGATATAGACTGAAATAGGGCTGGCGTTGTTCTGGTTTGTTACGGAAGATTTGCTCAGCAAGCTCAGAAAAAATTAGTTCTAATTTTTCTTTTAAACCGGTATCATAATCACCTTTGAAGAAGTCTGGCTGACTGATTAAAGTATCATAGATTTCTACGACTTTTTGACCGACACCTTTAACACTTTGATCATCAATTTGTTTCAGTGCAGTTACGATCCCTTCTTTATTGGTATTCAGTTTTTCTAGCACTTCATTTGTGCAAGTATCAGGTTCTGGATCAGGCTCGGGTGTTGGGTCTGGTTCTGGATCCGGACTATCTGTTTCTAAGGCCGGGATGGTCACATCAATATAATTGGATTCTGTACTTCCGCAAGCCTCAGTATCTGCAATGACTTTAATTTTAAACTCTTGTGTTTGTTCTTCCTGTTGCATTTCAAAAACAGGCTCAACAGTAGTTTGTATAAGTTCTTCATTAATAATCCAATTGAATTTGCTTGCATTAAAATCTGCATCTGTATTGAAATACATGATGCGATCGTAGAGATAATGTGTAAGGTTCAAATCTTGGGGCGCTTTGTGAACCGTAATATTAATTTTATCAATTCCTTTAAAAATGATTTCGTGATTCCCAATTTCAGCATTGGCAGGAATAAAATACCAACGGTCTCCTTCGTTTTGGATGCCATTAATACCTACAGATTCCAATTCAATCGTACTGTCTTCTGGAGTTATATTAAAAAAGTGCGGCTCTTCATCATTAGAACAAAAGGGACTGCCGTTGAGTCTCACCGTTATTTCATCTGGTTGATCTGTTTCTAACGCTGGAACTATAACTTCTTCATATTCAGATTCAAGTGTGCCGCAAGCTAAAGTTTTAACAACCACCTGTATTTTTAAGTGTTGCTCTCTTTCCTCTTGTGGAATTTCAAAAACAGGTTCTACCGTAGTTGCAATGAGTTCTGTATCATTAAACCAACTGAATGCTTCCGCCGGGATAGCTTCATTGACTTGTAAGACCATTACATTATCCTTTAATTCAGCCTCAAAACTTATGGTTTCCGGAGCATTATACACTTCAATGGTAATGGGATCAATTTCAGCAAAATAAATAGTGTGGTTGCCGGGACCTGCTTCGGCGGGAATAAAATACCAAGTATCATCTTCGTTGTATATCCCTTTTACGTCGTCATTTACAAGTTCAATTTCGCTTCCATCTGGAGTTATCGTAAACGGATGTTTATCTTCATCATTTGCGCAAAATGGGGCATTCTCAATACTGACTCGTATTTCTTCCGGCGTATCGATAATAACTTCTAAGGTATATTCAATGGTCGTTGAATCACACAAATCGTTAGATAGCGTGAGTGTAACCGGTATTTCATGAATAGCACTATCAATACTTTGAGGAATAGGAAGATTCACCGTTGGACGTTCGTTAGAATAGGAGCTACCGTTTATGGTCCAATTAAAGCTAAACAAATCGGTATTGAAGTTATTCAGATTTTCGATAGTGAATTGAACGGGAGGTAACGTACTTCCCGGTAAGCCACTCACGCGCTCCGGATTTGTGGTTATGCGAGCTGCTGCTTTTTTAGTTGCTGTTAGATTCGCAGTGGTCAATTGGCCATTTACCGTAAACTGAATAGTTGTATCAAAGGCATTAAGCTGATAGGGTGTAATGATAAGTTCAGTTTCTGAAAAGCGAATACCTTCAATATTTTTATTGAGCAATGCTAAAATTCCATCAGCCGGACTTTTAGTAAAACCAATCTTAATTTCAGTTTCAGCATTGGTGTCTATGCATATCCTACTTTGGTCTAGAATAAGGCTGCTGCTCGTCGCTGCGTCGGGAATGATAAAGCCTATAGGCGCACAATCTGAACAACATAAGTAAGGCAGTGCAAAATCTGCAACAACAGTGTTTCTAGGTATTTCTTTATCGTTGGAATTGCTTAAAGCACCCGTGTAAACCATAACGAAGGTTCCGCCAATGGGAACACCGGCTTTATGCTCAAGACCCGGATGTTTTCTCGCAAAGTTTGAGAAAATAAGTTCGTCAAGAATTTCTTCTTTTTTGGTCTGAATTTCATTCAGAATAATCTCTAAAGAAGATGCGGCACAGCAGTTGGCTTCAAGTCGATCTAGCATAAAGGTATAAAGCGTCTCATACCCAATATGTGTATATTCAGCTTTTGGATTGTAGAAGATCTCATTGATGATCGCGCGAGACTTTTTAGCATAAGTACACAAGTCCTGCATCGCTGCACTGAATTTTTCTTTAAGATCATCGCTTACATCATCCAGACTTTCTGGAATATAAGAACTTACGATCTGTAGCCGTGCGAGAATACCGTTAGGAATTGTAAAACCTACTTTCAACAGATTTTGCTGTTCAGGATCTATTTTGGGATAAAGTTCTTTTCGTTTAAGGTCTATGGCTTTTTCAATTTCAGTGGCGCTGCCGATAAATCCTTTATCAATAATACTGTTCATCACATAGCCAAGGTCTGTAGCTTCCTTTTTTAGATTCTCAGTAACGGTAGCATTCACCTTAGATTCTTTTACAAAGGGTGTGTAGGCCTTTACACCGGTGTTGAGTAAAACATTAAAGCTAGGTTCTGATTTCTTCTCAGTTTCCCTAATGGATGCTTTCATTAGTTTCGGCTGACTACTCACGCGTTTAATAGTATCCTTAGTGTATATTTTAGCTTCATCTGTGTTGAGCACCTCAAGTTTCTCGCCCAAAACCAAAAACGGAGTTTGATATTCATTTAATACTTCTTCAATAGAAGCTCCTTTAGCGATGCTGTTTTGTGCTTTATCTAATAATGCAATTAAGGGTTCACGATCGCTTTTATCTCGTTCAGCTAACAAATCGGCATTGATATTAAGCTTTCCTAAAATTGATATTTGGTTATTGGAGAATAAAAAATCTTTTGGTTTTTTGATTTTATCCGGGTTAACCAAGACGTCTTTATCCAATAGATCGTCGCGATCAAATTGCTCAAAAGCATAATTGTGATTACCCAGATCATCAACATTGAAACCACTAAAAAACGCTGTAATATCTTTATTAATACAGTTTTGTTCTTCGCGCCAGTTTTTTAAATCGGTATGCAGATAATTGAAATGACAATTGTATTCATCAAGATCGATATCTTCAATTTCCTGATCAATATTGATCGCTTTTACGTCAAAATTGAGTCCGTACTTTTTCTTATACTGCTCTATTTCTTTTAAAGCTTCATCGTACGCCATACCGTGAATTCCTTCGATTCTTAAAAAATCAAAACTGCTTAGATCATATTTTAAAGGTTCCTGAAAGGCGCTATGATTTGATAAATACTTTTTATGATAACTCAACTGAAAAGCCTCATTAAAGCTCTGGGTAAGTTTAAAATTCCACTGAAATACCAAATCTTCTGAAGGTGTATAGTAAAACGGAATAGCAAGCCCGTCTGAACTTGAAGAATAACTTTGGGAAGGCGTGATTTCTAAACTTACCGGAACATTGCCCTCAAATGCTTTTAAGAGTAAGAGCATTTTGTGCAATAAAAATTCTGCTTTTTTAAGAGGAAGCCTGGCAGATGAACCAACTGAAGCAGGGTAGAAGCGATGTCTGTATTTTCTTAACCTTGATCTGTCGTTAGGTTTACCTAAGATTAAATGTTTCGGAAAAGCTTCAATATCAGGACAACATTCACTTTGAATTTCTAAAAGCAATTCGCGTAGTGCATTGTAAACCGAAACCAAATCTGAAACGTGATCATATCGGTATTGCACATCAGTCATTTCATCCTCTACAACAGCATCCAGTGCTTTAATACTGGAATCCAATAATGATGAAGCATTTGTGAAATTTAAAAGTGCTCCAAAATTTTCAAGTATAGTGGTTAAAGCTTCTTGTAACTGCGGAATTACAACTCTTATTTTTTCTTCATAAGTATTTGCGAGCGCAACATAAGATTTAGTGTTAACCGTCGTTTCAAATTGAGTTTTAACACTATTTGAAGTGAAGGAACCCATTCGGTCAAAATTTCGCTCTAAGGTTTTTGCTCCCAGCGTGAGCGCAGGCTTTTTAGAAAAGTTGAAACCGCTTGTATAGTTCCCTATAATTTCTTTTTGATATTTACCGGTTAGCTGAAGGTCTTTTCTCAACTTGGATACATCTAACAAATCCATAAAATCAACCTTTATTGCCGTTTCAACCTCTTTTGCACCGCTGTTGAGTAAAACACGAGGCATTTTAATAGGCGCAAGCTTTTTATAGCTATCGAGAATATCATATTTGCGATAGATACTATCATTGGATAGCATTTGTTTCATATCTTCTTCAGCAACAAGTAAAACCCGTAATCGTTGAACTTGTTGTTCTCCTAAATTATCACAATTGGTTTCGGTACAAATGTCAGGAGTTTTAGGATAAGCTTCGAGGTAGAGCATCACCACTTTATCAGTTAAATCGAGTGTGGTGAGCGAACTATCAGTAGGTTTAGAATTTCCTTCAGAAACCAACTCGTAAAGCGGGATAGTATTTGATGAGTCGCTATCAGAAGTCCCAGCTTTAAAGGCTTTGTATCTGGCAAAATTATCATCAAAATTTCTGAAATGTGTATAGCTTACGGCTTCTTTCGCAAGGCTTTTAAAGGTGCTTGTTGATTGCGTTTCACTATCTGTGGTATTCTCTTCCGTGTTAACCAATAATTTGACTAAATCACCATCGGTAGTGATACCGCAGCCCGGAGTTATGGTAATGGTTTTATTGGCAGTATTCAAGCTTACCTCAAAACCACAAGCAATTCCCACCCCGTTAAGAAATACACGGGTTAGGCGGTGTTGATTTTCAAAGTATTCAAGAAATTCATTGAGTTGACCAGAGGTTAATACTTGGTCGTCTACAAATGTTCTATAATCTGGCGTTATTTGTTGAAGTAATGATCGCATAGCCATAGGTTTTAAAGTTTGCCAAGGTGGGTACGTCCCAGAATGACTTTTTGATTTGTTTTTTGCTCGTCAGAATCAGACTCAGGGGGTGTACAATCGTAAAGGCGGCCTTGATGATAAATAGTGTGCAGACTGCTTATGATTTTATTCAGTGATGTAAGGGCGGCTTCGTCCTGTTTTTGACCACCGTTGGTCTTAGAAAGGAGCCAGTTCTTGTAGGCGGCTTCAAGTAAAACCATCTCGTTTTCTTCCGGTGGGTTTCCATCGGGGTCGGTGTAGTTTTTAGGGTAACCGATCCAGCATATTTTCGGTAGTATATGCGCAGGTAATTCTCTACAGATTAAATCCTCGACATATCTTCTAAAATCAATATTGCCAAAACGTTCGGTCCAACCTGGCAGTACGATACTCACTCTAAAGCTATAGGGATCAAGAGGTTCACACGCTTCTTCTATTTGTTCTTTACAGATGGGTAAAAATGTATCTTCTGCAGCTGTATTTTTGGTCACATCGGGTCGTAAAAGCATATGTTCTATTAAATACATCCCCTCATTACCACTAAAGGATTTGATCAGGTTAAGTACCGCTTTACTGGCTTTGAGTGCATTTGCTTTACTCTTATATTGGGCAATGCGCCGTGCGATGATATAATCTTCACTTTTAGTGTTGGTTACCGTTGGATTAACGAGAACGAAATACCATTTATCTGCATCCTCAGGATTCTTT
Organism: Leeuwenhoekiella blandensis MED217; assembly: GCF_000152985.1. Classification (GTDB taxonomy): domain Bacteria; phylum Bacteroidota; class Bacteroidia; order Flavobacteriales; family Flavobacteriaceae; genus Leeuwenhoekiella; species Leeuwenhoekiella blandensis. The sequence continues at coordinate 1,976,616 of NZ_CH672395.1, forward strand.
TTCTTTATTTTTCTGAACTTATAATTGGCACTGTCTGTCGCATAGCGTTTGACCAGAATCAGCTCTTGATGTAAAGCTTCTAGCGTTTTATAATTTTTTGTTGCTGAAGATAAAATGGTTTTTGAACCGTCCTTGATGCGCCAGCGATACTCCAATTTATTATCGGAATCCTTTTCTTCGTAGATCTCGATATAATCTTCAGAAAGGTTTCTACGATCGATGTCTGTAATTCCAAGAAGGAGATACAAACGTTTTTGCAGTGCCGAAATATTATCGGTATCCCATAAATTCGTTTCCGATTGTTGATACCAATTAAATGCAGCTGATCGCGAATAACTGGTTTCGGCGTACTCGCTCAAGAAACGTTCTTTTGTGGCCAGTACCGCATCATCAGCGAATTCTCCGTATATTTTTTGCATTAAGAAGGCATAATCACCAAAACTTTCTGCAAAACGCGCTAGTAAATGATCTAGAATTTCGTTTCGTTTTTTTTGATTACGATCATCAAAACCGGAGTAGAATAGTGCACTTAGTTGCTCCTCATCCTTATACTTTTCAGAATCTTTCAAGAGCTCTTGCAAGCCTTTGATGTCTGTAAGCGGTTGAGCGAAATAGTTTTGGGTCTTGGTTCCTTTTACCGCCAATACTTCGGAAACATGGCTTAAATGTTTGAAGTAATTCGCCAGGATTTGATCAAAAATGAGCAAATACGCTTTTAATTGTTTTGCTTTCGCTTTATCTTCCGCCGAAGCGTTGCTTTTTAATCCGTATGGGCCAACCCCATAAACCTCGGGAAGATCGTTTTGTATGCTACTCGTTTCTGAAAGATCACTGTAATTGGCTTGAGGTATTTCTAGATGTTTACTCGCGTTACTTACTTTTAATAAATCCAGTTCTTCTGCTTCCTTCAGCTTTTCTTGAAAGGCTTCAACTTTTGCTTCATTTGGCACTATGGGAATAAAACCTTTAAAAAAGCTCCACGAACTCTTATCGCAAAGCGTTGGCTTCTTACCGCTATCAATACAAACAACCCAATTGTCAAGAGATGGTTTTTGATCGTTGCAAGCACCGACGCTTATAGCTTTAATATTTTTGATGCCTTCAATAGCGTTGATGATGGCAATTAAATCACTTTGACGAACTTCTGTGCGCAATTGCGCATTTTCAACTTCCTCATCAGCCAGAAAACCGTTTTCCAGTAATGGACCATTAAAAATCTCCTGACTTTTATATCCTATTTCAAGGAGCTGTTTCAAGGTTTTAGGACGTATACTTGGAGAAAAATAGTCATCAATAGCTTTAAGAAGAAGCGCTTTCACTTGATTTTCATCAGCTTCAGTATTAAGCTCAATTTGCGCACAAACTTTAACCGGATGTTGAGTTACTTCGGTGATATGAATAAGATCTTCGCATAAGTTGCGATGCGCTTGATAGCGTTTCATCAGCTCAGGCCGCAGGCTGTTTATGCTGCGTGTTCCATCTAGATCAACAACGAGATCGTAAAGTCCGTTAAGTGATTTTACCTGTTCATCTTCAGCTTTCAGATGCGCATACGCAGAATTCTTTAGAAAGGAACGATAACTCAGTTTAGCATCTTTAGTATTGATATAAAGCTTTTTGTCATGCTTTAATAACCAGGCATTGCGCACGCCCGGAACGTCAATAAACAATTTACGGTAATCGAGATGCGTGACCGGTGAACATCCCAAAATAGCTGAAGCTTCATGAAATTGCTTAACTCCATTTTCTTCCTCTTTAGCAAGCAGCGCTTCTACCGGTAAACTCATACGTTGCCCGAGATCTGTAATGGCATAACACAAAGCCTCAAGTAGTGTAATTCCCGGGTCGTGGGTGTTATAATCTGTCCATAATTTGCTTCCTAAAGCTTCGATATAAGCAATGCCGCTTTTCCGTAGAAAATCAAAATCAAGATCATCGCGTGATGCGGTATCTTTCTTTATCGATATTGGTTTTTGAAGCGTTAGCATGAGATTTCGGTTTGATTTTCAATGATTGCGCAAGAGGTAGCAGCAAGCGCTATGTTGTGCATTTTGGCAGAAACAAGAATTGCCTTTGGCGTAGAAGGGATGATCTCATTTTTGGCCTTTTCCTGATGCATTAACACCACATCGGTTAGATAGTCTACATAGGGCAGCTGCTCAAGATGACTTATGAGCATACTTTTTATAACACTTACACCAAATATTAAGCTGGAAACATCTTCAAAAGCCCAAGGAGAAAGCCATTTTTTTATTGCTTCCTGCAATTCATTTTTATAATAGTAGTCATCATAACCTTTATGAAATTTCACCTTTAGTGAAACCGTAATGGGTTCGTAAACAGGATTTATAACTTGGGGCTTAACAAAGAATGAACTCCTGGCGTTTAGAAAGTCTTGAATTTCATTTAGAAGTGCCGTGCTACAGCGAGGTTCAAAAAGATCGTATGTGGGTTTGTTAATGGTGTTGGGAATAACCACTAAGGTTACATTTCCTGCTGATTTAAACTTTGTCTTGCAGGTATGATTGATGCATTTTACCTTATAAATGTCTGGAAAGTGTTGAAGAACAAGATGCTCATAATCCCAAAGCGTTAGGGCTCTGTCTTTATGGCGAAGACGTTCACTTATGCGTTTGTAGTAGGCCTCTTGAGATTCTTGAGTTTGACCATTAAAACTAGCATAAGGCTGTTTTACGCTTTTGATTTGAGCCAGTCTGGTATTTAATTTACTGATGGTCTCAGCGGGTAATCCATTTTTTAAATGATCTGTTGATGAGGTTGCTAATTGCGCTTTTGCAACTTGCGTATGAATGTTCAAAAACCTGCAAACGGCATCAAAATCACGTGGTGTATGTGCTTGTAACCAAATATGACCTGATGGCAATAGACTCGATTCAAGTGTGCTGGACTCAGGAAGAGCGATCGTTACAATTCCCGTTTTTAAAAAGTTATCGGTTTCATCTCTAATTATTTCTTGTGTTGAAAGCGGCTTCCAACCTTCATCAGTAAGAACAGACCATTTTATCTTTTCATTTTCGGCAAATGATTCTTTTAAGGTGTTTTCGGTTCCTTCTTTTATTTCAAAAAGAAGATTGATTTGGTTGCCGGGCTTGGCATTGGTTAAACCTAAATGAAGAAAACCACCTTGATCATATTTTGGAAAAAGTGAGGAGTCTTCTATAATACCATAAGGATGTATTTGTAATAGCTTTAGTTCATTTATAGCATTTTCACCTATCTTTTTGCTTTTGAAATCTAATTTTTGCGATGCGTGATAGCTCAGAGCTAAAGATTCTAAAAGCGGAGTATAAGGCTCATTGGGGATGATTACCTCTGCATTTTGAGCAGCAAGAGCCAAAGCATAATGTTTTGAATACTGCGCGTGGTAGAAACTTGTATTTAAAGAAATCTTGATCGCTTCCTCTTCAGCTTTTATTCCAGTAGCGCTTAAACTTTTTATATTGATGTCGGTTTCTGAAGATGCCTCCTCAAAAAGTGGATGTTCATTTTTTGAATGAATGGTAGAGAAGCTTTTGTTTTCATCACCTATAGTGATCTGTGCATTAAAATGTGCGCTGCTCTCAACAATTAAGTTTTTAGGATTATTGGTAAAACTTTCTGAAAGTTCTGTCAGTTCTTTTAAATCGGTTTGGGAGTCTATGTTATAGATGCTTTTAACATAGGCTCGAGATGAATTGATCGTTCCGCTTCGGTATCCCATATAATGGGCTGCAAAATCATCAGGAAGATTAAGCCAATTCAATCTTAGATTGATTTCGTGCCAGTTTTTCTCATAAAGTTCCGGACATTTAATTTTGAAACTCGACTTTTGAAAGGGACGAGGTCCAAAAGGGTAGAAGGGCTTTGAAGCACTTAAATTCCCCACATCGTTGCTGAGTTCTAGATCTGTTAAACCATCAACAGCTACTGCAACTTCTACTTCATTCAAAGAGCAATCCCCAAGTTGTTGTGCCAGATCATAAGCTTCAGGAGAAGTGATAGGAAGTTCAAACTTTACAACAGGATTTTCGTTAGAATAAGCTCCGCTATGAATTTCAGGATTATAGGCTATTATTGACTTTTCTGTAGCTTCTATGCGGAAAGCAAAATCTATAAACCCTACACCGGTACTCGTTATAAATTCTGGATAAAGGCTTTCGGTCTGTAGTTTAAATGGTCCCAACCATCCTTTTTCTCCTGTAATGTAAACGTTGATGAGCTCGATCAAAGCTTCTTGTGCAATGGTTTGATCTTCATCAAATGAGGTATGAATACAAACTTGTCTTGTTCCCGAACTCATTTTTAGCACTGAAGCACTTACTGCAAATCCCAAGGTAGCATCAGGTAATGCGGGACGATCTTTAAAAGTATTAGGATATCCAAAGGGTAACCAGAAAGGGTTTTCTTTTAAATCTTCTTCAACACCGTCAAAACTATTTGTTTTTTGGGAAGCCTTAATTACTTTTTCGGTAGGATCTTTATAAATGCTTTTAATACTTGTGAGCGTTGCTCTATTGAGAACTGTAGTTTGCTGAGTCTCATAAATCCGTGGGGTATTGTTTTCATCTTTTCCTGCTAAAAGCTGCGTTTGTTCAGGAAGTGCATATTGGTCAATATTCTTGGCAAGCTCAAATAGCAAATGCACTTGATCTTTTTGCGCCGGCTTCTTCTGTATCTGAAGTACTTCAGCATAATAAAAATCTAAGTGTCGCTGAGTTATGGCGTTGAACCGAAGTTTTGAATGTTCTAGGAGTTTTAAAAAGCATATGAATAGCGTGAGGTGCGGAGTGACATCTTTATTTATTTCTGCTTGATCTAAGAACGATTGAAGAGTTTCAGCATCTCCTGCCAAGAAAAATTTTTGCCAATCACCGGTTGGATTTTCAGGCGTATGTGTATTGAAAAAATGAATTTCTTTTGCAAAATTATGAGCAAGTTGCATATAATCTGTAAGTTCCAAATCGTTCAGATTAACCTTTTTCGGGTCTAGGAATGTCGCAGATCGTTGCGCTTGAGAGGTGCCTCTCAAGTTCATTAAAAAAGTATCTATGCAGGTTGCTGTCATCATCTATTTTAATTCGGTTCCTTCATTGATGTAAAACGGGTAAACCATATTCCCTCTAGAATTGGTTAACCGCACCGTATAATGCACGATCATATGTACTTCTCCTTGAGCAATGCGCGTTTGATCAAAATCAATCTTATTGAGCTCAATACGTCTTTCGTGATACAGAATAGCCATACGCACGCGGTCTGTTATATAGGTTCGCATACTCATATTGAGACCTTCAAAAACAAAATCACTTAAGCTTGACCCGTAGTTGGGTAGCATTACACGTTCGCCCAATTTTGTATTTAATAGAATATGGAGACTTTGATTGATATCTTCAATTCCGCTAACGGTCTTGACACTTTTATTCTCGCTGCTAAACTCTGGAGGAAAACTCCATCCGGTACCTAAAAATGACTCTTCAATTTTCATAATCTTACTTTTATCCACCTATATCAACTGTGGGAGCACCAATAGAAATACTGCCGCCGTGCGCTGTTGAGTCTCCCATTCTGGCCGCCGGCATTCCACCAATCAAAACACTTGTTGAACCCGAAGAGATTACATCAGGAGGCCCTACACAAACCGCATTATCTCCAACCCGAGCTGCGGGCATTCCTTCAATAAGTACGGTAGGTTCTCCCGGACCAATTACAGGACCGCCTACGTGAGGCACAGGAGGTGTTCCCGGAGTTTGCATCGGGCAGGTATGCATGTCGTTAAGTCGTGCTGCAAATGGCATAGGTTTAATTTATTTGTACTAGTGATCCTTTTAAAACAGCTACTGCCGAAGTTGAAAATTCGGCACCGGCAGCTCCTTCTGCTTTTAATTCTTGTTGGGCTTTTATTGTAATATTTTGTCCTTCCAGGTTGAGGTCTCCTTGAGCATTTATTGAAACATCACCGCTACTGCTTAGGGCAATGCCATCGCTGTTGAGAGTGATCGTACTATTACCGTTATCATCAATAATGACTTCTTCTGTATCGTCGTTTATAAGCACACTGCGACCTCCCGGAGTTACAATAGAAACTGATTTGCTTTCATCGTTGAATAGCAACTGAATTCCGCTTTGGGTGAAAATTCCTTTTTCATAATTATCGTCTGAAGCTGAAAGCGGAGCAGGTTTTGCGCTGCTATGTAATCCGCCTAAAATTACTGCGTCGTTAGGATCGTCATTGATAAAGCCTACAATGACTTCGTCGTCAATCTCAGGCCTAAACAAAATACCGCGTTCTTCACCGGCATCCGGTAAGGCGATACGTGCCCAGATTCCTTCTTCAGCATTATTGATTATGGGAATTTTGACCATAATGCGTTCTTCTGCATTGGGATCATCCTGTATCTGCGTGACTTTACCTATCTGGAGGCCACTTACTGCGGGAACGATTCCCGAAGCCGCAGGAGGATTCACCTCAAAGGTTTCACTGAACCATTCCGGATTCAAACCATATTGAAGATTTGAAAACCAATTACCCTCTGTGATTTCGTGGCTTACAGCGGTTATATATGCCTTTCCATTAAAGCGCGTGCCCAGGCCTTTTAGTTCAACAGTTATTCCCGGTTTTGCAATCGCACTACCTTGCATTTTAATACGTCCTCTATTGTAGGATAAGAGGTGAAGCACCTTTTTAGCATCGGCCCATTCCTGAAGCTCTTCTTCAGTAAGGTTTCCACCGTGATCTAATTTATAATTGTCGAGACCAAGAATTTCAGCTAAATCTGCATTTGACAAATTTCCCTGTTGAACTTCACTAAGTTCCTGAGCTTCTTTTTCACTTATTTCTTGATTATTGCTGTTCCAGCTGTATGCTGTAATTGTTTTTAAGGCGTTGCGAGCGTCAATCTCTCCATCAAAATCATACAGGTTGAGGCCATACTCAAGCGTGATAGCAGGATCTGCGGAAATGTCTGGTTTCTTTACTGTGACTGATTGATCTTCTAGAAAACAAAGTTGACCGTTAATCTGTGCACGAAGCGCTAAAAAATCCCAATCTGAAGTCTGATATTGAATCAATTCGGGATGTACATAGGTTGAGCCTTCGACGGAAGCATTAATGCCGGCGTTTGAAAGTATTTCTTCAATAATATCGCTATCGCTACTCTCGTAGTAATACTTGCTTTTACGACCTAAAGTAAGCTTGACTGCTTCGTGTTTACATTCTACAACTAGTACCGCTACCGATTCCCGAATTTTAATACTATGGCGAATCACCTTACCTTTAAATATAGTCTCCACATCATTGGCGTAACCGGCCAATAGTTCAATCTCACTACCCGGAACAAAATCTTCAGACGAACTCACATCAAAACTTCCACGAGATACGTCACCATCAACCAAAACTATTGATGCATATGGAATTCGGTTAACTTCGTGATTGATTACCATAGACTTTACAGATAAAGAAGAACTTTTATCTGTGCCGTTTATCATCAATTTGACACTAACAATTCCTGTGTTTATGGTATTTGCAATGCTCATAAGTCTGATGGATCAGGTTGTTTTTTCTAGAATTGGAGGAAAGAAAAGCTCTTGCCCCGGTCGCAATTTTCTAAAGTTGGTTAGCCCATTTACTTGCGCTACCTGTAAATAATATTTAGAATCGCCATAGATGCGATAGGCCATTAAGGGTAATGTATCGCCCTCCTCGACGGTGCGAATATGCGTAAGGTCTGGTGAATTTCTATTTTCATCTGCCAGACGTAATTCAGGGTCTATCGTCTCCTTAAATTTTGCTTTAATGACTGCTCTTAAGGGAGTTCCCTGAGGATTGAATAATTTATATTCAATATTCATCTCAAGCAGAATACATTTAAACAGAAGGCTTCCCCAACGTATTTCTAAATAATAGGGGCGATGTTCATCACCCGAATATTCAAACGTCACATTTTTAAACTGTTGAATATCATCTACCACACCGGCATCCTTGTCATCGTTAGGATTATGCGCAATAATGCCGGTGCGATCAAACAAAAATTCTAGATCAAGATCTTTTGGTGGCATCTTTTCAAATCGCGGGTCATTTCCGCTAGAGCCAGAAGCCTGGTCGTCACTGTATTCTATCTTGTAGCTTAACGTATATTTCTCAGGATTTAGTAGTGAATTAAAAACACCATCGGCAACCTTTTCGCTGAATTTTATATCGCGAAAGGCTGTTATTTTGAGTTTAAAAAGTTCACCTAAAGCCATTATCTTTCGTTTTTCCGTTCATGAATGCGCATTACCTGTTCTACACAAGCTTCAATGATTTTGTCTTTCTTATCGGTTGAAGATGTGGCGGCTGCGTTTGTAGACGCAGCATTATCGCTCACATTGATCTTAATGTGTAATTCTTTGATCTCTATGGGCATACCTAAGATTTAAAATAATTGTAAGCGAGTTCTATGGTTTCTATTGCTATACTATTTTGCTCTGCATTAAAATCTGAAACCGACCATTTAACGGGATAAGCGTGAACTACATTCCAGGTCACCAGAGGTTCATGTTCATTATTCAAAAGTTTAATCGTGATATCTGTAGGACTGAAATCAAAATTTTCTACAGCGTCTTTGCACCATTTGATAAGTTTTGAATCACTTACGAGTCCGCGTTTGAGGACCAGATTAGGAAACTTGGTTCGTACGGGTAGTTTATGCTTAAACCTATTTTCTCCACCTTCGGCAAATTCTTCCGTTTCTATATCTACTGAAAGTCCGCTCACCGATTGAAACTGATGATCGATTTCCGGAGAAACCGCACCAAATTCAACTTTAAAGTGAAAACCAACCGGTGGATAGTAGTCTGCCATTATGCACCGTTTTGAATTTCTAGACCTTCGTGTACAATTTCAATAGATTCAATGGCCACTTCATTGGCGTCAGACTTTAAATCTGTTGACTGTACTTTTATAGGAAATGCATTTTTTACTTTCCAAACTACAACAGGCGCGTGTTCTTCATTTAAGAGACTAATGGTAATGTCACGACGTTCGATGGTGTTGAGTTTTACACTGTTCCACCAAGCGAAGTATTCATTATCTGCCAAGAAGGTACCACGTTTCATAGTGATGTTGCTGTATTTTTGCATTCCCGGCATTTTGGTTTTACTGTATTCCGGGCTAGCTCCGTGTCTGTATTCTATAGGTTCTATTTCCACGTCAAGACCTGAGACCTCTGTGAAGCCTACGTTAGTTCCGCCCCAATCAACGAGGAAATGAAATTTTGCTAAAGGATATATTGCTGACATTTTTGTGATTTTTAATTAATACGATTAGATGTTTAGACTGTTATGATTCCTGCATTTTGTGAGAGAATTTTAGGACAATAAACTCTGCTGGTCGCACTACAGCCATTCCTATTTCGATCGCCATAATTCCATTTAAGATATCTTCGGCGGTCATTGTTTCTCCAAGCCCTACACGCACATAAAAAGCATCGTTAGGTTTTGCTCCGGCTAGAGCTCCGGCACGCCATTGAAGATTTAAGAAGTTCTCGATCATCGCGCGTACTTTAACCCAAGTGTTGGCATCGTTACTTTCGAAAACAAATTGTTCGGTAGCTTTTTTAACCGATTCTTCAACCATATTAAAAAAGCGACGTACAGGAACATAGCGCCATTCATTGTCATTACCGGCAAGGGTACGTGCGCCCCAAACCATAATGCCTTTACCTGTGAAGGGTCTGATGGCGTTTATAGATTTTCCTGCAACGGTATCAACATTTAGGCCTTGTTGATCTTCGTGATCGATGAGGTGTGTCACACCTACAACACTATTTAAAGAAGTGTTGGCTGGTGCTTTCCAAACGCCGCGGTTAGCATCTGTTCGTGCATAAACTCCTGCAATTGCTGCACCAGGTGGTAGCACGATGTATTCTCCTGCAATCGCACTTTTTATCGATTTTAATGCCGGAATCATTTCGGTTGCGGCGGTTTCGTAAGTACTTAAATAATTTGCTGTCGTGCTGCTGATATAATCTAATGCCGATTTGATTTCAGTATAGAAACTACTCACCGTAGGGAGTAATGCAGCTATTTGGCTTGATTGACTTTCGCTATCTACAAAATAGGTTGTACTACTTGAGGATGGCGTATAATCTACACCTGTTGTGGAATTAATTACATGACTAGCAGTAAAAGCATCATTGAAACTTTTGAGCATTTCACCCATAGTCTCCGTAATGGTATGAATACTGCCACTAGTCAAACTTGTATTAAATACCGAATTTAAATGCGGTTGTAAGGCTTGGTCAGGAGCTGTTGCCGAAGTGTGTTTTAATTTATAATTATCGGTTCCCACTTCAACAATATCTCGTATAAAATCAATTGCATCAGCATAGAATTGAAAAAGACTGAGTAGGTTCGTGATGGACGAACTTGTTGTGACCGTAGTAAGCATCTCCTGATACTGATTATCAACCGAGGAACTAGAGTCGGCAAGGTCACTCAGCTTATCTGTTACAAGTGCGCTGTCATCTATCAGTTCATCAAGTTGATTAGCAAGACTTTTTGCTTCTGCATCCTGAATCAAGTCAGCTAAACTAACCGAAACACCTCCTAAGCTTATTTTACCTTTTAAACTTTTGTAATGAACGGTTCGCGGTAAATTTGCTTTTAACCAAGGCGTGTACGCAGCTCCATATTTTAGGCTGTTCATACCAACGCCATTTCTAAAGGCACTTATATCTACTTCGAGATCTTCATTATCATTTTTAATACCTAACAAAGCAAAGCGATCACCTAATTTTCCGCATTGTTTTAATAATCCCTGATTAAAGGAGTCGAGATCAGCTTGATTTAATAAACAGGCATCGGGAGAAACTAAAATAGTAGGTTCATCTACCTTGGCAATTTTGGCTAAACCGCTTTCTAAATCTGTCAATGCAATACTATCTTCACCGCATTTGCCCACACTTACGATATAACAATCACCGCCACCATTTGCGTAAAATAGCCTTAGTGCATCATACAAGTAATAGGTATCCTCAATACTGAAGGAAGAGACCGATTTTGAAGCAGTAAGTTTTATGTCACTAATATTAGCTTCAGGAGCACCTCCAAAGAGCGCCACGAACTCTAGCATAGAGCCGATTTTCTTTGGAGTTAGCAATAAATCGTGTTCGCTTTTATTCGAAACTTTATTAGTGTAGCCTATAAAAGCCGGTATAGCCGTTTCTACCTGTGCTACCGAGGGAGGAAATACTGATATTTCTTCTACGTAAACTCCAGGCGTTTTGTAGGATGATGCCATAATAGAAAGTGTTTAATTAATATAGATGTTAGAATATGTTTTAGTAATAATGCCGTCGGGGTTACGTTCTTGAATAATTCTGCTGGGATTGGGAGCGGGGTAGTCGGTATTGCCTTGATTTACCGGGATAATTCCATTCTTTACTAGTGGCATTTCGTCGGGATCCGTTGAAAAAAGTAAACTTTTTGAGCTTCCTGAATAGTAACGCCAGATCGTTTTGCGGTTATGAAAAACGATTTTAAAGTGTGGCATTACCTGTGGAAGATTTCCGTTATTGAGTATTAAATTCATGCCTGATCTTGAGTTTCGCATTTGTAAGGAAATCAAGACGAGTTTGTTTAATTTCAATTCTGGGTATTTCTTGTAAAGATGCGCTTGCATCAGTGCTGATGTACGGTGATTTTTTGCATTAGAGGAATTGTTGTAAGGGGCAATAAATACCGGATCTGCAGCATTATAAAGCGTATTATAATTACTTATAAAAAGTGGAAGCTCGCTAGAAGCATCTAAATCGGTAAAATTGAAGAATTGAGCGTCTGTAAGCTGTATATAAAAGTCAAGTATAAGCTCTGGATCTAGCGTTACCAATGGCTTAAAAGTAGTAGGATCATCGCTTACTTTTTCAGTTTCAGTAAGCACTAAAAAGCCTTCTTGAGTTTGCTTCAGTAGCATTCTATGATTTTTGAGAAGTGCCGAAGTTTGTGGAGTAGGTATGATCTTTCCGAAGCTATTCCAATTGTAGTTAGCTAATTGTTTTTTCTGAAGTGGTTCGTTATCATCAAACGCAATTAACCCATCATCTAAAAAATATTTGTGATATACGGCTACCTCAAATAAAGGACGATATTGTGACACAATACTCATGACGTGATCTGATTATATTGTGTTTGAACCTGCGTAAGTAAGGCTCCTTCATCCTGAATATGTTCTCTTTGAAGTTTGATGATGTTGAGTTTGTACATCGCCGCCGGATAGGCTTTACCACCAAGCATACTCCAGATATAATTGAGTTCTTCAAAAGAAGGTGTAAAAAGCTCTGTGGTAAATTGAAACTCAGTAACCGACTGCATCACTTGAGTATTGCGGGAAAAAAGAGTGTTTTTATGATTAAAGCTGTTCTTCCCTTGAAAGAAACTAATGATTGAGGCTAAAGAACGAAGGGAAAACGCATAGTCACTTCTGTTACACGTAAACAGGATATATGCATTCAAATTTACCGGCGCATTGCGATAAACCGGTTTACCGGCTTCTATCGTGTAATTGCGTTGGTTTTTGAGTGCTGTCTCTTCCTGAAGATTGAGTAAAGAAAGAATGACTTTATTATCTAGAGGTTCATTATCTCTATTTGTATTATCTATAAAATGAGCAATAGAATCTAATACCACAATATTAGATCCTAAGCCCATCTCTTCGAGATAATTTGCTACTTGCTCTCGTAATATTTCGAGCGATTCGTAGAGCATAAATTGGAGAATTTAGATTTTTTGCACTTCAAAGCTAGATATATAATTTGTTGATTTTCAGTGGTTAATTTCCTGAATCCGTATGCTGTATAAAACCCTTTTTTAATTTCAGTATTTGCCCTTAACGCTATGGGGAATTTCCCCCTATTTAACCTGCTGTCAATCTATTTGTTAGCAAAAGTTTTACTTTAGTTTCACTAATTGAAAATTCTAAAACTATGCGCAACACGCTATTTATTATTTTATCGTTGTTCGCTGTATCTACTTTTATAAGTTGTGCAGAACAAGGTAATTCGAGTAAACCTCCTGAAGGTGTAATTTCTATTGAAGAGGCAAAAATTCTAGACCGAACCTTTACTAAGACCAGAGCTAATGTGATCAACGAAGCTATTGGGATGCCCGACAGCCGATCAAGTTGGTGGTCTATTGAAGACTTGGAGCAATACATTTCTTATGCTAAAAGTTTAGCTAATGAAAAAGGCTACTCAGTAAATGGATTGCGTGTCTATTATGGGGCGTATCCTAAGGATCACCACGATGAATCGGTAGCAGGGTATTCTACCTTATTTATTGTCCCGACAGGAGTAAAAGCTGTTTCTAACGAAGCTTCAATGATTAATTTTAATGCATTTCTTCAAACTGACGAAGATGATCTTGATATACCGCCATTAAATATGGGGCATACGAGAAAACCGCCACCAGAGGATTATCAATAATAAATATAAGGGCTATGGAAGCATTGAGTTCCTATTCTCAGTATTTAGAACTTATAGCCCTTATAATTGGTATTATAAGGTATAAAGAGTTTAAAAATCATAAGTTTAAATACATTCTTTACTTTTTAGTTTATGTAGTTTTAAATGAGTTTGCCGCTGGAGTTTCTTATGAGCTTTTCAAAATTCCTAATACGCTATTATACAATATTTATATCCTTATACATTTTGCCTTTTTCCTAGCTTGGTTTCATACATTACTTTCTTCAGCTTTTCGAAAAAAAATAATCAGAATCTTCTTTATTCTCTACGTTTCCTTTTGGTTTATAAATGCCATCTTTAGTGGATCGATAGCTGATAATTTTTTATCCTACTCGTTTTCCTTAGGAACTTTATTACTCATAGCCGCGGTAGCATTTTATTTCGTAGAAATGTTAAGCAGAGAAGTAGTGCTCAACATTACACAGTCTCCCTATTTTTGGGTTTGTTTTGGGATTCTCATTTACTGTGTAACTTATCTGCCGTTTTATATAACCCTGTTATTTTTTATTCAGGAGAATCCCATCATATTAAGCGTTGTTTTATTTTTGATCAACTGTATTCAATATTGTTGTATTGCGATAGCATTTATAAAAGCAAATCGTCGTACTATTGAACATCCGCTTGAAACCAATTGAGCGTAGTTATGAAACTCACGTTTGATGAAAATATCTCCCAATCTTTTGAGCAACTCATTATTGTTTGCTCTCTGGTTCTTTTAGCATTTTTGATCGTTGTGGTATTTCTATTTGTGGTTTTTCAAAAACGTAAAATTAAATTTATAACCGAGCGCAATGAAGCAATTCTTAAATACCAAGAAGAAGTAGCACGTACGCAGTTGGAAATTCAAGAAGTAACCTTAAAAAACGTAGGAAGAGAACTTCACGATAATATTGGCCAGTTGCTTTCTGTCGCTAATTTGGAACTTAACATCTTCACTTCAAAAAATGAACTGAACTCAGACGAAGACCTCACAGAAATCAAAGCGTTGATTGGTAAATCGCTACGTGAGATCAGGGCTTTATCTAAGAATCTAAATAATGAGGTTATTCATCAAGTGGGACTTGTTGAAAGCACGAAAAACGAACTCAATCGTCTTGAACGCTTGAAATTTCTTAAAACAGAATTTACACTCAAAGGGAATACTTTTAATTTGCCTAAGGATGATATGGTAATCCTATTTAGAATTATTCAGGAATTTCTAAGTAATGTCATAAAACACGCAAAAGCCACCCATTTAAAAATTTGTTTTTCTTATACGCTAAACGAACTCAAAATTACCGCCGAAGATGATGGTGTGGGCTTTGAAATAGATAAAGTTACGTGGAGTTCTGGCCTTGTAAACATGAAAAGCAGAGCGCTGTTAATCGCTGCAGATTTCGACATTCAATCAGAACAACAGAAGGGTACTTTGTTACAGATCAAATACCTAAAGAAACAAGTATAAATAATAATGACTACCTTTAGTAAAGAAGTTAATCAAACAAATAAGACAATCTCTATGGAAAATTGTATCGTAGGTGTTGTTGATGACCATGTTCTTTTTGCACAGTCGTTGCAAGGCCTTATAAACAGTTTTGATGGTTTTGAAGTAGCCTTAATGGCGCGTAATGGCAATGATCTTATCAACAAATTGAGCACGGTGAATAAAGAACCAAGTATTATTCTTCTCGATATAAATATGCCTATTATGAATGGTTTTGAAACCATAGCTTGGTTAAATGAAAACAAGCCAAACATCAAGGTGATCACCCTTTCTATGGATGATGATGAAGAGACGATAATTAAAATGCTTAAGGCCGGGAGTAAAGGCTATTTACTAAAAGATATTCATCCAGATACCTTACATCTTGCTCTTACTGAAGTGCTCACCAAAGGCCATTTTTATACCGATAATGTGACAACAGCATTACTTCGAGGTGTCTCAAAAAAGGATGAGGAATCTCTTTTAGAAAATTTTTCTAGCAGAGAACTTGAATTTATGGAATTGGCTTGTTCTGATAAAACATATAAAGAGATCGCCAATGAAATGTGTCTAAGTCCTAAAACGATAGATAATTATAGAGACACATTATTTAAAAAGCTAGAAGTTAAAAGTCGCATAGGTTTGGTGCTCTATGCGTTAAAAAACAAAATAGTAAATAATTAATTGGCCTTTACAAAACTCACAGTAGCGATCAATTGACCCAAGTGACGCTGACTGTGCTCTGCAGCGTGAAAGAGTAATCCAATTACTGTAGAAGGCAATTCTTTTCGGCCTACAGTTCTGGCACTTTTTATAGTAGACTCATCTAAAGTTTTAAAATAGGCCAGTGCTTGTACCACTTTTTGCTGAAAATTTGCAATAAGTGCTTCGGTTGTACTGGTTTTATCTTTTATTCCTTCTGATTTTAAGTAATCAAATTGTACTTGGGTTAAAGCGCTGCCTTGAGCGTAGCTAAGCATTCTATCCAATACACCGGTAAGATGTTTCAGATGAAAACCTACCGAAGCTCTTCCTGCTGGTTTCTCCCACAATTGCTCATCCGGAAATTCATCTAACCAGTAGGGTAGTTCTTCTGAGGTCTGTAGCAAAGCGTGGGCAGCAGGTTGCAAAAGCTGTGGTATTTCTTCAATAGGACCACGAAGCCAAACTTCAGGTTGTTTCAGTTTCTTTGTCATTGAAAATAGTAGTTAAGATTCTATTATTTGAGAACTGTTTTAGTTTTAAAAACTAAGACCGAAAACAAACGCACCATCTTTGTTTGGTCCGTTGAATGATCTTACATAATCCACACGTAAGAATTTAAATTTTCCGAAGCCCAGATTTCCAATTCCTGCCGAAAACTCGTAGTACGGTTTTTGCGCTGTATAAAGTGTATGTCCGGCTAAAATAAGATTTGCATTTAAAGCACGTATTCCTGGTATTTTTCCAAGAACAAAGCCTTTAAAATTATGTTCTACGTGCCCTTCAAAATAACTGGTATTGGTGCTAAAATCATAATATGGAAGTAAATTAAATCCGTTTAAATGGCGTCCATCTAGCTGCACTCTCGTCTGATTTCCTTGAAAGTGCTGGTAGTCTACAAAACTTATGTCGTCTGCATTGAAAAAAGTTCCTCCACGTAAAGTGTATCCAAAATTTCCCTTATTTGAAATGTCAAATTCTTGCTTTAATTGAGCTGCAACTTGAGTGAAATTATAAGCTGCATCAGAAGCAGCAAAAGTTTGTTCAAGATCTAATGTCAACGTTGGGAATTTAGATTCATTCATATTGAATTTACCATCAGGATAACTCATATACTTCTGACCAAAATTGATAACCGCTCTTGCATTGAGTTTTGCCAACTCGTGAGTTTGTATTGCAGGGGTGTTGAAATCCTGTGGTTGCAAAGGATTGTTAGAAGTATATGCGACAGGATTTTTGATCCAAACTTGATCTGTGGTATTGAATAGGGGTGAGCGCTTTTCATAGCCCGCATTGGCATAAAGCTGTAGACCATTTACAAGCTCTTCACTGTAGCTGAATCTTGCATAATCCAATTCATACAATTTTATATAATTCCGTTCCCAGAAAAGTGTCGAAATACTGTTTACAAGATTTGAAATGGGTTCTCGGGCATTAAACTGCTGGACCTTGGTTCCTCCTTCTATGGCAAAAGTGCGATTATTGATTCGGTTAAAGCGTTTGGCTATACGGCTGGTAAAGCGCAATTTATCATCATCAATCCCATAGTTTGCATTAAGATTGGCATAGGTTGCTTGCGTATTATTCTCAGACCACGTATTGTAAAATAAACCTGCTGTTCCGTTAAAACCTTGAACAGTATTGAAGTTTAGCGTAGTCAACGGACCGTTATAACCCACACGCCAGCGCTCATAGGAATTGGTATAACTATAGCCAAGTAACGGATCTAAAATTCCGGGGGTGTTTTGCACGCGATCAACAGAATCTTTGTAGGGTTTAGATTCACGTATTTCCTGAATGCTGTCTTTAAGCGTGTAATCTGATCGTTCTTCAATAGTAAGCGGAATGGGACGTATTTGGTTCCAGAAAATACTGTCTTTTTTATTGGCTTCAGGTTTAAAACTTAATACTTCATTGGTAAATGTACTTCGATCAAATTCGGGCGAAAAGTTATAATTACTGTAGACCGCTGTAAATCTTCCATTACCTCCAAAGCCAAAAAGTTTAAAGCTAAAATCAATACTCTGTGAGATTTTTACCCATAAATCGGTTTGGCTGTCGTATTTAAAATTATGTTTAAATATTAGCGATTCTACAAATGGTACTTGAATCGCAGCTCCTGTAGTTGTGAGTTCTACACCATAGAGTTGCCAATCATCTTCTACGATGTAAATAACCCCTTGAAATATACGATCATTAGCTCGCTTGGGTGTTACTTCAATTTTGTTGATCAGTTTGTCACCTTCTCTAAAGGTTCCTATAAGTTTATACCGGTAATAATTGAAGGCGTTATCAGCTATTGGTGAGATCAACGGAGTATTTATCTCTAAGGTATTATTGTAAAAAGAATATTCTGCTTCTTGCGCGCTATTGAAACTAAAACCGTTATCATCACCACTTACTTTACTAGCGGTTATGGTTTCTTTAAAATTATCGGGTGCTTGATAGGCGATCTTTGAAATGGTCTCACTTAAATAAACAATACCTGTTCTTGTCGAATCTAAACCGCCTCCCAGATCACCTATTTCCTGACCAAGAATTTTTTCTGGAGCATTCTCAACACGCCACAAACCTCTGGAATAGAAGTCTGCGGTATACGCATTTTGCTTTTTTAGTATCTCGGGCTTTTTTGCAATTACAGCCTCAACGATTCGATTTGCGGGATTTTCATTGGCGTTGATCAGTACTTCATCTAAAGAGGTCGTTTCTTCAGTTAAAGTAACGTTGAGTGTATACGGAAATGTCTCAACGCTAACGGTCTTTTCTTGGGTAGTATATCCTAAAAATTGAAAAACCAGCGTATACGTTCCCGGAGCAGGGATGTCTAATTGATAAATTCCATCCCCATTGGTCGTGGTACCTCTAGCATTATTTTTTAAATAAATATTTACGTAGGGAAGAGGTTCGTCCTTTTCACTGGTTACCAATCCGTTGATTTGACTATTGGCAGAACAAGTGATCAATAAAAAGAAGCAAAAAAGTAGCTTTTGGATCATAAGAGAAGTTTTATCTAAAGACGTAAGCTACTTTGTGCGTGTTGCATTAATTGTTGAAAGCCTTTTTAATTTGTCCTAAACGTTTTTTAGAATCACGTTCTTTGATGGCTTCGCGCTTATCATACAACTTTTTACCTTTTGCCAGTGCAATTTGCATTTTAGCAAGTCCGCGATCGTTTATGAATAGGCGTAGTGGCACAATAGTCAATCCGCTATTACGCACTTCTTTATGCAGTTTATTAAGCTCTCTTCGGTTTAACAAAAGCTTGCGACTATTTTTTGGATTGTGATTAAAATAGGTTGCGTGCGAATATTCCTGAATCGTCATATTGATCACAAACAATTCATTATCCTGAAATTCACAAAAGCTTTCTGCAATAGATGCTTTTCCCTCGCGTATCGATTTGATTTCAGTACCGGCAAGTTTTATTCCGGCAGTATATTTATCAAGCAGCTCATATTCAAAGCGTGCTTTTTTATTTTTGATGTTTATGGTATTTGCTTGTTTCATAGATTTTTTGGACTTCTAAGTGCTTGCACACTTGATTACAAAAATACTAATTTCTACGCGGGCTTTCTATTGCTTTAAATATCTTTAATTTTGTGCTTCAATTTTAAGAGATGAAAAAACTAGTTCTACTTTTTACACTTACGCTTTTAACCGCTTGTAACGAAACGTCCAAAGAATTGGATGCAGATGCTATTGTAGCTCATGCGATTGAGGCTGCCGGCGGAAAAACAATAGATACCGCCTTGATTTCGTTTAAGTTTAGAGACAAATTTTATAGTGCAGATCGAAATAACGGAAGATTTAAACTGGAGCGGTGCACAGATCCCGGCTGTAAAGACACTTTAGACCAGTTGACCAATTCTGATTTTAAGCGTTTTATAAATGAGACTGAAGTTGCTGTTGCCGATAGTTTGATCACTTCACTATCGGGCGGTGTAAATTCGGTACATTATTTTTCGGTTTTACCGTATGGTTTGGATGCTGAAGCCGTTCACGCTGAAAAAGTAGGTCAAGCTAGCATCAACGGAAAAACCTATTATGAGATCAAGGTTACCTTTAGCGAAGAGGGTGGAGGTGAAGATTTTGAAGACACCTATATGTATTGGATCAATACCGAAGATTTTTCGGTAGATTTTCTAGCTTATAATTATCACGTTAATGAAGGCGGAACCCGTTTTAGAGAGGCTTATAATGAGCGAACGATTAACGGTGTACGTTTTGTAGATTACCGCAACTTCAAGCCACAAGAACAATTTCCGCCTCTGCAATCCTTAGACAGTTTATTTACAACAGGAAACCTTGAACTGCTGTCAAAAATAGATTTAGAACAGGTTGAAGTTAATCCTTGCTCCAGCTGTTAAAATCTTTGATTTCTGCAGTAGCAGAACCATTTTTTACCCGAACCACATAGAGGAAACCATAAAGAGCATCATCGATGTCATCATATTTAGGTTCTCCTAGAATTTCATTTACAAAAGCCGGTGTTGTATTACTATGGCCTACGACCAAAACGGTTTTACCTGCTGTTTTGTGCTGAAATTCTTTACTGTACAACTCGGTAGGATCATATAGTTGTACTTCAAGATCATTGGCTTCGGCGGTTGGAGCCGCTGTTTTTAAGGTGCGTTTATAGTCTGTACTGTAAACCGCATCAAAAGAAACCTCCTTTAATTCTTCTGCCCAAAATTGCGCTCTTGCTTGTCCGATTTCATTCAATTCAGGATCAGAACCGGCGTTTGGGCCGCGCACTTTATCAGCGTGTCTTATAAGATAATAGGTTGCATCTGCTGGTTTTAAAGAAGCAGACGCGGTTTCTTTTGCCTTTTCTTTACAAGAACATAGCACGAGAAAGATTGCGAGAAAAGCGATTGTATTTTTCATAGGTTCCAATTTAGACAAATTTAACTCAAGCCGCATAAACATTAGCGTTTTATTGACGCACAAGGGCAGAAGCAAAGTGTAATTTTAAGTAATATTAATAACAAAAATATAAAGCTATGAATTCTGACCAATTAGAAGGAAAATGGAAACAAGTAAAAGGAAAATTCAAAGAAGAATACGGTGACGTTACCGAAGATGATACGACACACGCAGAAGGTAAATTTGACCAGATGCTAGGAAAGCTTCAGGAAAAAACCGGTAAAACTAAAGAAGAGATCAAAGATTGGATCGATAAGCAATAAGACTTAGTTCAATCAATAGAAATCAACCGCTAGCAATAGCGGTTTTTTTATTTTCTAAACTGTAATTTCGCAGCGCTATGCGCAGTATTGAAACAAGAGAAATCCCTGCATCTTTTGATGTTTTGTCTAGATTGGTAAATTGGGCTAATCAAGCAACAGTAAGCTGTTTGCTTACCTCAAACCAAAACAAAGACCGTTATGGTACTTTTGATATGTTGCTGGGTGTAGAGGCGCATACACAGCTTGTAACTTCAACAGGCCACGCTTTTGATGAGTTGTCTCAATACAGAAAGGAAACTCAGGATTACATTTTAGGATTTCTCACCTATGACTTAAAGAACGAACTTGAAGATCTAGATTCTAATAATCCGGATCATTTGGAGTTTCCCGAGCTCTATTTTTTTCAGCCTGAAAAACTTGTTAAGCTTACCGGGAATCAAATCACTTTTATGTATTTGCCACACGTTGCAAATGAAATAGAAGCCGATTATCAAGCGCTATTATCGCAACACGAATTCAAAAATCAAGCTGCGCCAATAACAAAGCCTAAAATTCAAGTGCGTTTTAATCGCGATGCCTACTGCTCACAGGTTAATAAAATGCTTGATCATATTCACCGCGGTGATATTTACGAAGCTAATTTTTGCCAGGAATTTTATGCGGAGGCTGCAATTGACCCTGTAAAAAGCTTTTTGCATCTTAATGAGATTTCAGAAGCGCCTTTTGCTGCTTTTTTTAAGAAAGATGCGCAATTTGCTTTGTGCTCATCTCCCGAACGTTTTTTGGTTAAAAGAGGCACCAAACTGATAAGTCAGCCAATTAAAGGAACTGCTCCAAGGCACATGGATCATAAGCTAGATACTAAACACGCAAGTATGCTCGCTCAGGACGCCAAAGAGCGTTCAGAGAATATTATGATTACCGATCTTGTGCGAAATGATCTGTCTAAAAAAGCGCGTAAAGGAAGCGTTGTTGTAGAAGAACTTTGTAAAGTTTACAGTTTTAAGCAAGTGCATCAAATGATCTCTACGATAAGTGCAGAAATTGATCTGCAAGAAGATCCTATCGAATTATTGAAAATGGCATATCCTATGGGAAGTATGACCGGTGCTCCAAAGGTTTCGGCTATGCAGATCATTGAAGAATTAGAAAATCACCAGCGCGGACTTTACAGCGGCAGCATAGGTTACTTTGAACCCAATGGTGATTTTGATTTTAACGTAGTGATTAGAAGTATTCTTTATAACGCCGCAAAACCTTATGTTTCGTTCTCGGTGGGTAGTGCGATTACTGCACCAGCCACTGCGGCAAAAGAATATGAAGAATGTCTCCTAAAAGCCAAAGCGATGCGCGAGGCACTCGAGATTTAATCCAGATCTATCAATTCGATCTTATTCCGCTTAATTTTAATACGTCCTTCGAGTTCCAGCTTTTTAAGTAGTCTAGAAATAACCACACGCGACGTGTGCAGTTCGTAGGCAATATCTTGGTGGGTACTTGTAATGGTATTGCTCTGTACTAGTTTTTGTTTATCTCTAAGGTAGCGTAGTAGCCGCTCATCCATACGCATAAATGCGATGCTATCTATTGTGTCAAGCATCTCCATCAAGCGGTTTTGGTAGCTGTCAAAAATAAAATTACGCCAAGACTTGTATTTTGAACTCCATTCTTCCATCTTTTGAATAGGAACCATAATCAATACGGTATCCAATTCAGCAATTGCGCGTATTTCACTTTTGCGTTGTCCGCGATTGAAGGAAAGTGTCAAAGCACACGTGTCGCCCTTTTCTAGGAAGTAGAGTAGAAGCTCATCACCGTCAGAATCTTCCCGAAGAATTTTAATGGCTCCTGAAATTAACAATGGCATTGCGGTCATGTACTGGCCAATTTCCATAAGTTTTTCACCTTCAGTCACTTCTCTTAAGACGCCAACTTCTGCAATTTCATTTAGAAGTTCAGGCTCAAAAATATGTGCGTAATGTTGCTTCAGTAATTCTTCCATAGCTCAAATGTAAACCGAAAATATATAATTATGTCTTCAGCATTACGTAGAAAACTTTAAAAAAGGGTTAAAGTGCTTGTGCTGTACTTATAATCTTTTAAATTATCTCTTGGACAAAAATGAACTAGAATATGGCAGGACATAGCAAATGGGCCAATATTAAACACAGAAAAGGAGCCCAGGATAAGAAAAGAGCAAAACAATTTACGCGAGCGATCAAAGAGATTACCGTTGCGATTAAAGAAAATAATCAGAATGGAGATCCTGATTCTAATCCAGCCTTGCGTAACGCAATTCAAAATGCCAAAGGTGTAAATATGCCAAAGGATACGATCGAGCGCGCGATTAAAAAAGCTTCAGGAGCAGATGCCGATAGTTATGAGCAAATGACTTTTGAAGGTTATGGCCCGCACGGAATCGCTTTTTTTATAGAATGCACCACCGATAATACTAATCGTACTATTGCTTCTGTACGCTCTATATTTTCTAAAAACGGGGGAAGTTTAGGCACAAACGGTTCGCTGGAATTCTTGTTTGACCGAAAGGGTGTTTTTACGCTTGATAAAGCGGTTATTGAACGTGATTGGGAAATGCTTCAATTAGAATTGATCGAAGGAGGAGCGGAGTCTTTTGAAAATCACGAAGATGTTTTTGTGATTTATACCGAATTCACAGATTTTGGAAAAATGGCGCAGCACCTTGAAGAATTGAATATTGAAACTAAAAATGCCGAGTTGCAGCGCATTCCATTGAATACTGTTGAATTACCCATAAATCAAGCACAACAAATTCTCAATCTAGCTGAAAAATTTGAAGACGATGACGATGTTCAAAATGTTTTTCATACCCTCGAACTTTCAGAAGAATTAGCGATGGCGCTTGATGAAGAGGAATAGTTTTTAAGCTTTTCTCTTCTGTGAAAATTTGTTTTAACCAAAGCTTTTTAATTTGAAAAAGGGAGGTTACTCCTCTTTTTTCTCTTCTTCCTTTGTTGGAGCTGTTTGAGAAGTTTGAGTCATCAACGTGTTTTCAAACTGAACACGGGATTTTGAAAGATGTTTTCCATCTTCTAATGAACAGATATAGGTGATGAGTTTTTCACGCAGTCTACAATGTAAATCCCAAGTTGTAGAGGCATCTTTTGAACTACAAAGCGCTCGCAATTCTAATGCCTTTTCTGTAACATCTACCACTTGCACAGTCGGCGGATTTTCTTCATCCCAATCCTCCTCAGCTTCTAGGAGCTCTACAAATTTATTGCGTACGAGATCAACATCTATTTTATAATCTGCATATAAAATTATCGGCCGCACTTGATGCGCACTAGTCATTGACCAGTTTTCAAAAGTGTTACTGATAATCGTTTTGAGTGGAACAACTAATCTGCGTAAATCCCACGTGCGCACAACCATATACGTAAACCGAATATCTTCAACATAACCCCAATCATCTCCGATGATCACAGTGTCGCCAATACGGGCCGGTCTTGTGATCGCAATTTGAATACCTGCAATAATATTTCCTAAGGTACTTTGAGCGGCTACACCAAGAATTACAGTAGCTAAACCGGCAGAAGCAATAAGTGAAATCCCTAACTTCTCTAAAGATCTAAATTGTGAGAGAATCACCGAGATGCCTACGATTATAACCACAAAGGTAATCACCCTGCGTGCTACAGAAATATAGGTCATCATCATTCGGGCTTCATTGTTTTCTTCGGGATTGGCATCACCAATTTTAGTCTCGGCAACATAAACCATAAACGAGTCTATAAATCGCATAATAAACCAAGTGATCGTACCAATGACGGCGATCAGAAGTATGGCGTAAAGCGTACTTGCAAAACTACCTCCAAAAGAAATTAGTTTATTGAGCGAAACGTAAAAAAACAATACTCCAATAGCCCAACCTGCAGGAGTCGCTAGTCGCTTTGCAATTGTATTTACCCAAGCTTTTTTCGATTTTCTGAAGAGTTTTCTAAAAATGCCAATACTTACTTTTCCCAGAAAATAGCTGAGTAGAATGAGAATGAGAGTTCCTACAACTTTCCAAACAGGCATGTTTAGGAAGCGTACGCGTGCCCAATCGGGCATCATTCGGTCTAACTCTCGCGGCCCATAAACTTCATAAAGTCCGTCTATATTTTCAACAGTATTTGCAGAGATCAGCCAGAATGCGCCAAACTCTTTATACTTTACCCGTTGAAGCCGCAGAACAACGTCTTTTCCGTTGAGATCTACTTCGCCAAAAACTACACTACGCATTGGTTTTCCGGCGATCGCCTGGTTGGTTGTTGTGCTTATGTCTATTTGTCCATCCGGTCTATCAGACAGGCTTCCCCAATCAATTTTCACACGCTGATTTAAAACGAAATAGAGTTTTTCGGCTAAAGTCGCAGCTTGTTCTTTTGAGAGATTATCTGGAAGCAAGTTTAAATTCAGCGCATATGAAGCATCTTGAAAATTAGCATTTCGTGCTTTTACGATAAAATGTTCCAGTGTAGCCTGTGGCGACTGAAAATTGAAGTTATTGGGAGGAAGCCCAATAGGTCTGTTTAAGCGATTTAAAACAAAATACGCATCATTATATTCTTGAATGGCATTGGGTAAATAATCTCCTTTCTTGGGAACTGTGGCTTCGCTAGAGGGTAAGTCTTTACCAGAAACGGTGGCCGTGCTATCCTGTGCGTTACAGAGAATAACATTCAAATTTAACAATAGAATAAAGAGAAGGTAGAATTGGTTAGATTTCATAATCTGAAATTTACGGTCAAATTTTTACCTCAGGTATTAGGGTTTCGTTAAAAACTGAGTTGAATACGAGCGTAGTGTAAAATTTCACAAGCTTTTAAGAATAATAAATGTATATGTGACGTTTATTTCTGATTGAAATATTATTTTTAGTGATGCATAGCATTTACACAGCAGTAAATTGTATAACGGTTTTGAGCAACATCAACATATCTTAGTTAATTAAGCATATAAATGAAATGCTTTTACAAAGTAATATTGTTCTAAGAAGCTATTTAGTTTGCTTAAATACAGAGGGTAACGTATAAATTTTAATTCAGTAGATGAAGAATTTCTTATTTGTTTCAGCCGAAAATGATGCTTTGGCAAATTGTAAGGCCGGCGGTATGGCAGATGTTGTTAGAGATGTGCCCAGACAAATCGCTGTTACCGGCGATCACGTTCATGTGGTAGTACCGGCGTATAACCGACTTCATAAAAATGGACGCCTGATTTCAGAATTGAAATTTAATATTCGAGGAGAAGCAACCGTCGCCTCTATTTATGAGGTCGCTCCTAAAAAGAAAATTCAAGGAATCACCCATTATGTGATTGATCATCCTGAGATCGTTGAAGGCAACATCGCACATATCTATAATGATGATCCTGAAGAGCCTTTTTTTACTGATGCAGTTAAATACTTCATTTTTAATACAGCTGTTGCTCAAGCAGTAAAGCAGAATATTTTTGACCACGTAGATGTGGTGCATTTACATGATTGGCACACGGCACTTCTGGCATTTCATAAAGCCTTTCATCAAGATTTCACCATTTTAAAAGAGAGTTGGTTTGTATACAGTATTCATAATTTGAGTTTACAAGGAATCAGACCGCTCAACGATAATTTTGCTTCGATCAATAATTTCTTTCCAGAGTTGGGTTATGACTATGAGAAGATCAAAGATCCACGTTATAATGACTGTATCAATCTTATGGCGGTTGGGATCAGACTTTCTGATAAAGTGCATACAGTGAGTCCGTCTTATATGCAAGACATCATGCGGCCCAGTCATAAACCTGAATTCATTGGGGGAGAAGGGCTGGAAGAAGATTTGCGCATTGCTTTTGCTGAAGGCAGACTTCACGGGATTCTCAATGGTGTGAATTATAAGAATATGCGCGTTGCGAAAAAGGGTAATTTGTATGCTAATATTCTGATTCAGATCTTTAAATGGATTCAAGAAGAATCTAAAAAATACAAATCAGATATTCTGGCTAATACTGGCGAAAAAGTAGTACATCTGCTACTGAATCCTCCGAGTTTTGTGGCTTCGAGTGTCGCACGAATGACCGAGCAAAAGTTTTATTTCTTTAAAAGAAATCCGGAAGCCTTAAAGGAAATCCTCAAAAATCTAGAAGCTAAAAACGGCATTTTCATTCTCTTGGGAACAGGCGAGCCCGAATATGAACGTTTAATGCGTGACATCAGTTATGAGCACGCCAATTTTATTTTTATCAACGGCCAATCTGAAGATATAATCGACTCCATTTACCTAGAGTCTAATCTTTACTTTATGCCAAGTCTTTTTGAACCTTGTGGGATCAGCCAGATGCTCGCCATGCGCAATGGCGTGCTTTGCTTGGTGCATCACACAGGCGGACTTATCGATACCGTGCGAGACGGGGTTGACGGTTTTGCCTTTTATGGTTCACATATAGATGAGACGGTAAGCAATATGGTAAAAGCATTTGATCACTGTATTGATGTGTATCAAAATGACCGTAAGCGCTGGGGTGTCATGCGTAGAAAGGCTAAAGCCGTTCGCTTTTCTTGGGAAGATTCGGTTAAAAGATATTACGATAAATTGTATACCTATTAATTATCCACCAATCGCAATCATACTGCGATTATTACTGTGCAGATCAGGGTTGGTGAGTTGATCAAAATCAGTCATTCCGGCGCGTACCGCTTTCTTTTTATTGAGCGCGGCATCAATGAGATGCTCTAATTTTTCGCCTTCGCGAAAGGGTTTCAATAAATTAGTTTCTTCATTTGAAAAAAGACAGTTCTTCAACTTACCATCTGCTGTAAGCCGAATCCGGTTACAACTGTCACAAAACGGATTGGTCACCGAGCTAATAATACCGAAACTTCCCGTAAAACCTTGAATCCTAAAATTACGCGCTGTAAAGTTCTTTTCATTAGGAAGTGGTTGCAAAGCTTCAACCCCAAAATGATCGGTAACACGATTTATGATTTCAGCCTGAGACACGAGTTTATCTTTGTTCCAGGCATTTCCGTCAAAAGGCATAAACTCTATAAACCGCACATTGATGTCGCGCTCTCTAGTGAGTTTGATAAATTCTACGATTTCATCTTCATTAAAATTTTTCATCAAAACCGCATTGATCTTGACATTAAAACCTTCCTTAATGAGTTGTTCAATATTGGTAAAGGCCTTTTTATACTGATCGCGACGCGTGATAAAATTGAATTTTTCAGCATTCAAGCTATCTAGGCTCACATTGATATCCTTGAGTCCGTATTTTTTAAAATCGGCTATAAAACGATGGGTTAGTAGGGCATTGGTGGTAATTGATAATTTTACTGGGAGCTTGGCCAGACGCTTTAGGATATCACTAAAATCTTTCCGTACCAAGGGTTCACCACCTGTAAGTCTAATTTTATCCACGCCATTTTCGACAAACACTTTGGCAAAAGCTTCGATCTCCTCTGCGCTCATCAAATTGGCACGAGGACTCAACGGAATTCCGTCGTGCGGCATGCAATAAGTGCAGCGCAGGTTGCATTTTTCGCTTAGCGAAATACGCAAATAATTGTGCTTGCGGCCGTGAGTATCGGTTAATATAGCGGTGATTTTATTCATCGGCATTATGTTGGGCTCCTCTTAATATTTTGAATACGTGCAACAGATGCGGAAAAACAGCATCCATACTTTCTTTGGCTCCGTTAGTTGAACCCGGTAATGCCAAAACAAGGCAATTACCCAAGGTTCCTGCAACGCTGCGCGAGAGCATCGCATAAGGCATTCTATCTTGGCCATACTTGCGTATAGCTTCTTCAACTCCCGGAATACGGCGCTCCAGAATAGGTTCTAAAGCTTCAGGCGTGACGTCACGCATACTTAAACCAGTTCCGCCGGTATAGATCAAAAGATTTACAGTATCTGAAAGTTCAATGGCTTTATTGCGAATGGTTTGCAAATCATCAGGGATGATCTCATATCCTTGTATTTGAACATCGCTCGCCTGAAGTTTTTCCATAATAGCTTTACCCGCTTTATCTTCTTTTTTTCCTTCAGAAATAGAATCTGAACAGACGATGATATGCGCGCTGAGTCTCGACGGATTTTGATCTTTAAAGCTACTTTTTCCTCCTTTTTTGTGGAGTAACTTCACGTTGTTGATTTCAATTCCTTTGTCAATAGGCTTTAGCATATCATACATCGTAAGCGCGATTACCGAAGCACCGTGCATGGCTTCAACTTCTACACCGGTTTTATATACGGTCTTTACGGTAATCTCAATGAAGATGTCTAAACCTTCAATACGATAGTCAACTGCGGTATATTCTACAGGCAAAGGATGGCAATCGGGAATACTCGTGTGCGTATTCTTAACTGCGAATAATCCGGCGGTTTTTGCCATTTCAAAAACATTGCCTTTAGGCACCGCATTGCGCTGCAACGCTTCAATCGTTTCTATCTTGCTAACGCTTACTGTAGCTTGT
Organism: Leeuwenhoekiella blandensis MED217; assembly: GCF_000152985.1. Taxonomy (GTDB): domain Bacteria; phylum Bacteroidota; class Bacteroidia; order Flavobacteriales; family Flavobacteriaceae; genus Leeuwenhoekiella; species Leeuwenhoekiella blandensis. Next base: position 2,005,944 of record NZ_CH672395.1, read on the forward strand.
GCAGTAGCAGTTCTTAGCGTGTTTATTTTGTGGGTTATATCAACCATAAGTGTTGTATTCAGGATTTTTTAAGAAGCATTTAAACTAACTATTCACCTTCCATTGGTGCGTTTCATCTTCAAAAATCTCTTTGCCATAAATTGGTGTATGTTCTTTAACTTGGTTTACCAGCCATTCTGTAGCTGCATAAACTTCTTTTCTTCGAGTTGCTGAAACAAAAACGAAAAAGCAAATCTCACCGGTTTTTATTGTGCCCAAACTGTGATAGATATGCATACAGATCAGGTCAAATTTTTCAAATGCCGCTTCTCTAATTTCGTGAAGTTTGGTATTTGCCAATTCCTCATAACAGGTATACTCAATTGCCGCAACCTTTTTACCATCAACATCATCAGCACGCACCTGACCCAGGAAAATATTGTGTGCGCCAATGCTGGTTTTGCTTTGATGTTTTGCTATTGAACCCCCAATAAATTCACTGCTGATGGGGCCTTGTATAAATACTTGTTTCATTTTATTCTATTTTAAACTGAAGCTGTTGTGATCAGCTTTTGGAGTTGAGCAGCACCTTCTGTAAGTGCTTTTGCGTTTATATGTTTATGTTCTTTTAGAAGTCGAACCGCTTGCAGCGCCCGTGCGCCGCTTTGACAAAAGAAATAATAGTCTTTTGAAGATTCAAAATCCTGTACTTTACGGTTTAGCTCTTGCAAAGGAATTTCCAAAACGGAAGCATTTGCGATTCTAGGTTGTTCTTCTTTTGTTCTTACATCAACCAAAATTCCATTTACGAGTAGATCAATGCTGAAAGAAACTTTAGGTGAATAATTGTTTTTATGCGCTGCGTTAAACGATTCTTGAGTTATTTGGATGTTCTCATTCTTTTTGAATTTAAACCTGTCTTGCGTAGCTGTGAGTGTGTTGTAAATGAGCAATTCTCCTGAAAGTACATTACCGGTTTCTAGAATGATTTTTAATACTTCAGCGGCTTGTAACATTCCAATAAGGCCAACACTTGTTCCCAGAACTCCTGCTTCTTCACAGCTTGGCACTTCAACGGCTTTTGGAAAAAGACATCTGTAAGTAGGCCCATTTTCATAATTGAATACCGAAACTTGTCCTTCAAAACGATGAATACTACCGTAAACCACAGGTTTATTAGTAAGTACCGCTGCATCATTTATGAGATAACGCACTTCAATACGATCGGTAGCATCAATGATGATGTCGTATTCTTTAAACAAATCAAGCGCATTTTCTCCACTTAAATATTCTGTGTATGCGGTACAATGAAGCTCCGGTTGTTGCGCTTTCAAAAAAGTTTTTGCGGCTTCTACTTTGTGTTCGCCAATATTCTTTGGCGTATAGAGAATTTGTCTGTGAAGATTACTTTCTTCAACCTGATCACCATCAACAATACCTAGATTCCCAATACCAGCTGCAGCTAAGTAGGGTAGAAGCGCACAACCCAGTCCACCGGCACCCACGATAAGCACCCGGGCTTCAGCTAATTTTTGCTGCCCGTTAATCCCAACTTGGGGTAAAATGGTTTGTCTTTGGTACTTATTCATCTTTATAATTTATCCACCGGCATAAGGCGGAAGTAATGCAATCACGTCCCCGTCATGAAGACTTACAGCTTCATCTTGATCAATCAGTTTTTGATTGATCGCCAACTGAAAAGGAATGTGACTTATCGCGTTATTCTTTTTCAGCTGTTCTAGCAAGGCCAATGTGGTGGAGCAATCTACAGGTCTCGTTTCTTCGTGTGTACCCATAACATCTACCAGCTGACCAAAATATTTCAGTGTAATTTCCATTTAGACTAAATTTTTCTCCACACGCGCTAAAATTTCAGGCGTATTAATATTGGTAAACGCCGCATCATCTATAAAATTAACGGCTTTATACTTGTGCTCTTTGATAAAATCAATCAATCTGAGTTTGTTTTGATTTAGATTTTCTTCAACTTCAGATAGCAAACCTTTAGGATAAATGCCTATCAAAGGATGCCATCTTTTTTCAGTTTTTGCGAAAACAATATCTGCTGAATTTTTAAACCTAATGAGTTCTCTAATAACATAAGATTTTAAAAGGGGTATATCACAACTGAAAACAAGAATTTGTGATTCTTCCGTATGCTGAAGTGCAGCGTGAATTCCTCCCAACGGACCTTTTTCAGGATAAACATCCTGTATTACCGGAAGTCCGAAACGACTATATTCTTCATTCTCGGTGATTAGAACTATTGAATCTGTAATAGGTTTTAAAGTGCTGATTATATGTGTTATAAACTCACCCTTCTGAAGCGTTACTAGACCTTTGTCTTGTCCCATTCTTAAACTTCTACCTCCACATAAAATATAAGCGGGAATGTTATTTTTTAAAGTTTCAGTCATCAGTCAGGCTTCTTTTAAATCTTCATATTTTTCATCTAAAAAAGTCTCGCAAGCCGTATTGAGTTTTTCAAATTCAGCAATCATAGATTTACCATAAGCTGTCAAAACAGTCCCGCCGCCAGACTTGCCACCGGTATTGGTAATGACTAGGGGAGTGTCTGAAAGCGTATTCATCGAATTGATAAGACTCCAGGCTTTTTTATACGACATGTTCATCGCTTTGGCCGCAGCACTTATCGATTGCGTTTTTTCAATATTTTTTAAGAGCTCAACACGCCCATACCCAAGAAATACCTGACCATCTTCTTCAATCCAAACTCTACTTTTTACCGCTCTCATCTTAAAAGTTTAAATCAATATAAGTCACCCAATCACCTTCATTGAGAAGTTCTTTTTCTTCAGGAACCAAAAGCAAAGCGTTGCTCAGCGCATAGGTATTAAGCATGGAACTTGCTTGATCGGTATACGGTGTAATCTCATCTCGGTTAACGCCGGCCTTTAGAAACAGGGTTTTATTATGAATGTTTTTAATGGTTGTTGTAAGCCTTGCTTTATGCTGTGGAAGAAAAGGATCTAAACTTCCCATACGTGCTCTTAAATGAGGCAAAACATAAACGTAAAAAGCAGTCAAGCTGGAAGCCGGGTTTCCTGGAAGTCCAAAAACCGACTTATCTTCTTTCGTCCCAAACCAGAGCGGCTTTCCGGGCTTTTGATTTACTTTATAAAAATGTTCTTCAACCTCATTCGTGATCAAAGCCTCTTGCACAAAATCATAATCCCCAACCGAAATTCCACCGGAAACCAACAACGCATCGGCATTTTCAAGTGCATTTTTCACCATTTTGATGGTAGCCTCTAAAGTATCTTCAACTTTTAAAAGTGCGATGCTATCAATGCCTATACGTTTTAAAGCACTTTTGAGCATGATACCGTTACTCTCGTAAATATGATTGGGTTTGAGTTCGCTTCCCGGCGCCTGCAATTCATCACCGGTCATCAGCACGGCAACCTTTGGTTTTCTGTAAACTTCAATTTCGGTAAGTCCAAGGCCCGCCATAAAACCAATTGAAGCTTCATTGACCTGATGGCCTTGTTTTAAGACCACGTTTCCTTTTTCAATTTGCTCACCAATAGGTCTAATATTTGCGCCTTTTGCAGGGAGTTTTTCTATGAGAAGTTGATCGCCTTCAGATTTTGTATGCTCTTGAATGATAACCGTATCTGCTTCAGCAGGAACCGCAGCCCCTGTAAATATGCGGATGCCTTCTCCTTTTTTCAACTTAGGAACTTCCACAGCCCCGGCTTGTACTTTTCCAACAACTTTTAAGGACGTGCAATTTGCGTCATATATAAAGGCGTATCCATCCATCGCCGATTGACGAAATGGGGGCAACGAGATGGGAGCAATGATGTCTTGTGCCAAGAACTGATTACTGCTAGCACTCAATTCTACCTTTTGTTTTGGTAAAAGCGCAGCATTATCAATAACCGACTTTTGAGCTTGAGCAACTGAAATCATTCTTTTAAGCGTTATGTTTTAGCGAATATAACGAAAGACTGAGGAGGGAGATAAAATAGTTTCGTGATTAACACGCTTTTAATATCCCTGCTTCAACCTTCTGTATTTATTTAGTTTTTCCTTAATAGATCACTGCACAATTATTAATTAAATTGAAGCTTTTTAGGAGCGTTCAAGCTGCTTAAACCGTTATATTTTAAAAGAATCGTACTATTATGTCAAAGCCTTTAAGACGAGGAGTTTCAATCACCGGAATCGAAGAATTTACCAATATTAAACTCGGAGATCCTGTACGCGATGCCGCAGGAATGCTAGGCGTGAAAGAAGCTCTAAAGCATGGTTTTAAAGAAATGGGAGTTTTACGCTCTATGGGCGCTTTGCTTAAGATGAATCAAAAAGATGGTTTTGATTGCCCAAGCTGTGCCTGGCCAGACCCAGAAAATAGATCTCCTGTTGCTGAATATTGTGAGAATGGAGCAAAAGCGCTGGCGGATGAAGCAACCACTGCTAAGGCTGATAAAAACCTATTCAAAAAATGGAGCGTAGCAGAGCTTTCTCAGTTGTCTGATTACGAACTCAATAAATTTGGTCGTCTTACCGAACCCTTGGTTTTAAAACCGGGGAGTAATCATTACGAACCCATTTCTTGGCAAGGAGCTTATGACTTGATCGCCCAGCACCTCAAGGAGTTAAATGCTCCTGACGAAGCCATTTTCTATACTTCGGGACGCTCGAGCAATGAAGCCGCATTTTTGTACGGAACCTTTGCACGTGCGTTAGGTACCAACAATTTACCCGATTGTTCTAATATGTGTCACGAGTCTAGCGGGGTGGCGCTTGGTGAAACCTTGGGAATAGGCAAGGGGTCTACCGTTTTAGAAGATTTATATGAAGCCGAAGTGATCTTGATCGCCGGTCAAAATCCCGGAACCAATCACCCGCGTATGATGTCTGCCCTAGAAAAATGTAAAAATAACGGCGGAAAAGTGATCAGCATAAATCCGTTAGAAGAGTCTGGTTTAGTCAATTTTAAAAATCCGCAGCATTTAAGCGGAACCATTGGAAGCGGAGTGCAAATGGCAGATTTACATTTGCCGGTAAAAATCAATCAGGATATTCCGTTGATGAAATTGATCTTAAAGAAATTGGCAACTTTAGACAGTATAGATCATCAAGTTTTTGATCACGCTTTTATTGAAAAATACACTTCGGGCTATCAAAGCTTTATGAATGATTTGGCGCAATACGATGAGGAAGATCTTCTGGAGCGTTGCGGCGTGAGCGAAGCTTCGATCAATAAGGCGGTGGCGATGCTTCGGAAATCTAAGAAGATCATTGTGTGCTGGGCAATGGGACTTACACAACATAAAAATGGTGTAGAAAACATACGAGAATTCGTCAATTTACTTTTACTAAAAGGAGCTTTAGGAAAGCCCGGAGCAGGAACCTGTCCCGTACGAGGGCATAGCAACGTGCAAGGCGATAGAAGCGTCGGGATACAGCATTTTGTAGATGAAGCGATGAATGAGCGCATTAGAAAGCATATGGCTTTTGAGCCACCTGCTCATAAAGGTTGGGATGTGGTAGAATCTATACAAGCGATGCACGAAGGAAAAGCCAAAGCTTTTTTCTGTTTAGGCGGAAATTTTTTAATGGCTGCTTCAGACACGCAGTACACCGCCGAAGCTATTGAGCAATGTGAGTTGACCGTTCAGATAAGTACGAAGCTTAACAGAACGCATTTAGTAACCGGAAAAACCGCATTGATTCTGCCTACATTAGGAAGGTCTGAAAAGGATATGAATGGCGATACCAAACGTTACTTTACTGTGGAAAACAGTATGGGAAAGGTGAGTCAGTCTAAAGGAATTCTCAAACCTGCCACTGGAAATTTACGCAGCGAACCACAAATCATTGCAGAAATGGCAAATACCTTTTTTGACAATCATCCGCTCGATTGGAAACGTTTGGGTGAAGATTATGATTTGATTCGCGAGTATATTGATAAAGTGGCGAAAGGTTTTGAAGATACTTCCAAACGCTCTGAAGGCCACGGTTTTTATCTGCCTAATAATGTACGTAATCTTGATTTTAGTATGCTTCCGGAGGGAAAAGCTCAACTTACCGTCAATAAGTTACCCGAGCATACGTTAGCTTCAGATGAATTTATGCTGATGACGATGCGCTCTCACGATCAATTCAATACCACAATTTATGGATTAGATGACCGCTACCGAGGTGTGTATAATGAGCGTCGCGTGGTATTTATCAATAAAGAGGATATGAAGGATTTAGGCCTTCAAAAGCTTGATATTGTTAATCTTAACAGCACGTATGACGGTATTGTTCGCACCGCCAGAAAGTTTTTAATCGTTCCGTATAACATCCCAAAAGGAAATATTGCAGCCTATTTCCCGGAAACGAATGTTTTGGTTCCCTACAATCATTTTGCAGAGCGCAGTCAGACACCAATAAGTAAATCTGTAAAAGTGCGGATTGAAAAGATAGCTGCAGCCGAGCAACGCCTCATCGATTCTTCAGAACTGAATTAATTTTTATTTATTCTAAAATAGCGAAGACACCATGATAGAGTGTCATTCTCGAAGCATCTCACCAAATAAAATACTTTCAAAGAAACCTTGTGGTCTTGGCCAGGAAAATTTGTCAAAGCAAGTTCTGAAGAATTCTGTATAGAATACTTCAGAAAAGCTTTTTAAGGATACCGGCTAGTAAACGATTGCTCATTGGGAAAGAGATGCAATAAATTGAATGTATTGTTGGTAATAATAAGAGTTGTTTCCAGCGCTAGTATGTTTAATAATCATCTTTCCGTGCCTATTTAACAATTTAACCTTCCGTCAGGAAAAACGTTTTATTTAAGAATTCTTCTAAGGTGTATTCATAAATAACTAATAATTAATATAGTGTAAGCGTAATTTTTAGAAAAATTAACGTTTTAATTTGTAGGTCAATATATTTTGATTATACTTGTAGTCAAATATACCATTAGTTGTATTTTGAGAAACTCGTTGTACTGCTTCCTAGACCTAGGTTTAGTGATGATTTTAGTATTATTTAAATCAATATCTATTTTTTCAAAATACAATCGATTGTAGAAACTAATTTAAAACTTATGCAATGAAAATTACATCTTCACCAAAGTTGTTTAAAGGCCGATTCAGGTCGGTCTGTATTGTTTTTGCACTGTTCCTTTTTCAAGTGGGCTTTGCTCAGGACATGCGTAGTGTAACCGGTTCGGTAACTTCAAAAGACGACGGAATGCCTTTGCCGGGCGTTAATATTTTTGTCGAAGACACCAATTATGCAGCGGTAACCGATTTTGACGGAAATTTTACTATTGAACTGCCTGCTTCAACAATGGTTCTTACGGTTTCTTCTGTTGGTTTTATTACGAAATCGATTGAGGTATCACCAACGCAGCAAAATTTGTCAATTGTTCTGGAAACTGATGTCGCAGCACTCGAAGAAGTTGTCGTTATTGGTTACGGAACTTCCTCCCGTCGTAATGTAACTGGTGCTATAGCATCAATTTCAGGAGAAGAGGTCGCAAAAGTACCGGTGGCCGATGCAACACAGGCCTTGCAAGGTAAGCTTGCCGGTGTTAACATCAGCACTCAGGATGGTCGTCCGGGGGCAGACGTTCGCGTTCGTGTACGCGGTGGCGGATCGATATCTCAAAGTAATCAACCTCTATTTATTGTAGACGGTTTTCCGGTAAGTTCAATTAGTAATATCCCGGGGAATCAGATTAAAAGTATTGATGTTTTAAAAGATGCTTCTTCAACCGCTATTTACGGTTCTCGAGGTGCAAACGGTGTAATTATCGTAACTACAAAGAGTGGTAGTGCCGGCAAAACGCGCATTACCTATGATGGTTTTGCGCAATACAGCTATATTCCCGAGTACATCCCCGTGATGAATGGCTATGACTATATCGCTTATAACTGGGCGTATGCCGATGCAATTGGTGATCAATATGCTGATGCCTGGGAACAACTTTGGGCAATAGGAAGATATCAAGAGGGTAATCCTGAGGGAATTGATTACTATAGAAATGTAGATAGCAAAGATTTTACTAAAGAATTGTTCAATTCTGCGTATACGCATAACCACAACTTGAACATCTCCAGTGGTACCGAAAAAACTAAATATCTTTTAGCCTTAAACCATATCGATCAAGATGGTAATAAAACTCGTTCTTTTTATAAACGAAGTAATGTGCAGTTCAAACTTGATCAGGAAATAAGCAGTCGTCTCGATTTTACCATTAACACGCGATTTGTTGATGTAAGAGAAGGAAACAATCAAGGTAATTCTAATGCATATTGGTTTAGACCCATTGCAAGCGACGATATTCTCGGAGAGTCTGATGTCACCGTGAATACTCAACTTGGAGATTATAACCAGGTTCTACAGGATTTTTACAATCCGGTGGCACTGCTGAACGATACCGATAGTGATCAGCGTTCCAGATCGCTTGTGGCAAATACCGCGATCAATTGGGAAATTATAGACGGTTTAACTGCAAAAACCAATTTCAGCATTAGTGCCAACTGGTCACGTGCTAAATATTGGGAGGGGGCGATCGTGAATAACTATCTTGATAATGCCGGGAATGTTACATATAGCGGAGATGCCCGTATTCGCGCTGCAGAAGGATGGAATTTAAGATGGATCAATACGTTGAACTACGAAGTTCAGGGCTTAGGTGAGGATCATCAGTTGAGTGTACTTGCCGGTATGGAAATTTCAGATTCAGGTTCAGAATTTACAGATATTCGTGGTAATGAATTTCCAGCGTCTTATGATGCTACCAGAGCCTGGGCAAATATGAATGATTTTTTACGCCGAGAGGATCAAGAAAACTTTCAGCTGGGATCACAGATCGGAATTCCTAATCGACTACAATCATATTTTGGAAGGTTTAATTATTCTTATCTGGACCGGTATTTATTTACAGGAACGTTCCGTGCAGATGGTTCATCGCGTTTTGCACCTAGCAATCGCTGGGGGTATTTTCCGGCGGGAGCTTTTGCTTGGAGACTTTCAGAAGAAGAGTTTTTAAGCAATACTTCGTGGATTGATGATTTAAAACTTCGATTGGCCTATGGTGCCGTGGGTAGTGATGCGATCAGTTCTGAACTATGGAAACAAAGCTGGGCATCAGCTACAGGAACCTATTCGATTAATGAAACGATTCAGCCGCTTTACAGACCGGCATCTTCGCTTATTGCAAACCCAGATTTGAAGTGGGAGACCACCATTACACGTAATATAGGTTTAGACTTTACGCTTTTTGACCGAAAAGTTTCCGGTAGTTTAGAACTTTATAAAAACACGGTTAAAGATTTATTACTCGTGCGAGATGTTTCCCCGTTAACCGGTTTTTCATTTACTCAGGAAAATATAGGTCAAACCAGTAATAAGGGTATCGAGCTGACTTTGAGTACAGATATTGTCACTTCAGAAAATTTCAACCTTCAAGGTGGTTTTAATATCAGTATTAACAGAGGAAATATCGATGAATTGGCTGAAGGTATTGATGGACAATACGGGTCTAACTGGGGGAGTGTAGCGCAAAACCCACGTGAAGATTATGTTTTCCAAGTTGGTCAACCGGTCGGACTTATTCGCGGTTATATTTATGATGGGTGGTATACTACAGATGATTTTAACTACGATCCTGATACACAAACCTACACGTTAAAAGACGGCGTTGCAGATTATGCGAGTGGTGTTTTAGGTAACGTTTATGGTACGGCAAGTAACAAGCCGGGAGCACAAACGGCTTATCCTGGTGTACAAAAAGTTAAGGATACAAATGGTGACGGTGTTATCGATGATTTAGATATCGGTATTATTGGAGACACCAATCCTGTACACACCGGTGGTTTCAATTTTAGTGGAAATTACAAAGCCATTGATTTTGCTTTAAACTTTAACTGGAGTTACGGTAATGATCTTTATAATGTAACGCATCAGGCAGCATATTTAGGAAATAAAGAAGCTGGGTTGTTTCGCAATCGATTTCAAGAGTTGGCCGGGCATTATAAAATCTATGATATTGTCGATGGCCAGTTGAATCAGGTTGTTGAGCCTGCCGCACTAGATGCTTTGAATGAGAATGCGACAACTTTCTTGCCTTATCCTGAAAATGCAGTGGTTTCAACTTTTGCGATAGAGGATGGTTCATTCTTAAGATTAAACACCTTAACGATAGGATATACCTTACCTAATCCAGAGAAATTGGGAATTACCAGATTGCGTTTTTACGGTTCGGTATTTAACGTATTTACCTTGACAGGTTATAGCGGTTATGATCCGGAAGTGAATGTAGATGAGACCGGTAGAAGTTCGTATTACCCAACACCGGGATTTGATTATCAGGCATATCCACGACCAAGAACAGTAACTCTTGGACTCAATCTTGAATTTTAAAAATTTTTAATCCAGTATAGATTATGAAAAAGCTATTAATACTATTAGGCGTAATTAGTTTTCTAATTACCTCTTGTGAAGATGATTATTTAGACGTTACGGCTCCTTCAAATGTAGATGAGGATTTTGTTTTTGCGTCTCCCGCAGATGCGCAAAAAGTAATGAACGGTATCTATGACCTGTGGTACGATTTAGATCGTAGGATGTATTATGATACTGAAGTTGTAGGTTCTGATTCAGAAAGACATCCTGAAAACTACAGTGCACAACAGCGGCATATTCCAGAAGGACTCTTTGCTTCAGAATTTGATATTGACTACGGAAGTTCAAAAGATACTTGGACTGAATGTTACCAGATCATCAATCGTTGCAATATTATGATCGAAAGTATTGAAGCTAAAGAAGAATATCAAAATGATGTTGCCGCAGGAGAGCCTAGCCCATGGACACAAGTTTACGGTGAAGCTGTTGCAGCACGCGCAACCTGTTATAAACTTTTGGTTCGGTATTTTGGGGATGTTCCTTATTTCAATTATGCGATACGTACCACAGCTCAAACCGATTCTTTAGGATTAAGTTCTAGAGATTTGATTTATGATAGTGAAATCGAAGCTTTACAAGCTGCAGCACTTTTGATGTATCGTTTAGGCGAAAATAACATCAACGCAGAGCGCTTTTCAGGAACCTATGCAGATGCGGTAATTGGTCGTATGGCTTTTGATGCTGCCGGATATCAGTTGCGTCGTACAGATTTTGATTACGGTAGTGTAACCTTTGATCAAATCGGAGTAGAGAATGGAACCTGGCAAGCCAAATACGTACGTCGCTCAGACTGGCAACGTTATATGGAACTCGCAAAAACGCATTACCTCAATGTAGTTAACAATCCGGGGTCTGCGCGATTGATCGAGAATGACGACCGTGGAGAAGGTTACAACAACCCATTTCAACGTAACTTTCAATACTTGATGGATTTAGAAGTTAGTCCGGAATCTATCTATGAATCTGGCTATACAAGAGGATTTAATTCAGATTTTCCATATTCATTTGGTAGACCTTCTGGTGGTGGTGGCTCTAATGCGTATCCAACAAAAAATTATGGTCAGGCCCGTATTTATGCAAGTTTCTATTATGGAGATTTCGTTCCTGAAGATAAACGAAGAGATGTTACAGCTTGTGTTACCGCCAATTCAGGTGCAGCTTCAGAGCGCCTAATTGATTTTTCACCGGGAAGTCGAGAAAAAGGTGGACTCGCATTAAACAAATTAGATGAAGCACGTTTTGCAGATCCGTATATCGCCGCACAGCGTAGATCAGGTTGTAACTGGCAACAGTTGCGTATGGCAGATGTAATGTTAGATTTAGCTTACGCTTCCGCAGCAACAGGAGATGAGGCTACAGCAAAAACCTATCTCACACAGGTGCGTAGCAGAGCTTTTGATGCAGAAGATCAAACTGAATTTGTCACCAATTATGTAAATGCGCTATCTGGAAATGCACTTCTTGATGCAATCGCTTTTGAGCGTAAATTAGAATTGGCCGGAGAGGGTAAAACCCGTTGGGATATGACACTTTATGGTGATATGCCAGAGCGAATAGTCGCCTTAAGAGATCGTCAAATTGCGATGGTTAATGGCTTAAAAACTGATGGATTCTACACGTTTCCAGAAACCGGAGTAACTATTTCAAGCTACATCTGGACCAAGTTTGTAGACATCAAGGATATAGATCCTACATTAAATTTGCTTACAACAGAAACTCCAGACGGCTTGGTTCCTTCAGATCCTACGTATCCGGTACTAGTTCCCGGGTGGAGAGGAACCAGCGATTTATGGACCGATTACATCAGCACGCTTCCTAGCGATGAAGTGAATTTAGCGATTAGAGGTTTATACGAGTATATCGATCCTGATGGCACTTTGGCTGCCCAATTGGAGGCTGAAGGTTATCAACGTTCTCCTTGGGGAATCAATATGATCGAAAATGAGAGTCACTATACCTCAGACATTTTTAAAGGCTACCCAGATTCTTATTATGCTTCTGGTGAACCACCTAGATATATCATGCCAATTCCTTCGGAAACCTTATCGCAATCCAATGGATTGATCACACAAGGTTATGGTCACGCATCTCAATAATTATTAAGAAAAAAATGAAGAAAAAGAAACTAATTTATTTATTAAATAGCCTTGCTTTTGTTTTCCTTACACTGCTTAGTGCGTGTAAGGAAAAGCAAAAGGAGATTGAAACTTCTACTGAAGAAACACAACTGGTAAGTGAAGACCTTAAATGGTCAGAACGTATGTTGTTATCAGAAATGCATCGATTTCCAGAAGCCTGGATGCTTGACTTTCACGATAAACCTAAATGGAGTTATCCTAACGGTTTGGTCTTAAATGCGGCGCGTCGGGTTTATGAAGAAACCGGAAACGAAAAATACTACGATTATATTTACGGCTACCCTGATACGATGGTAAATGATGACGGAAGCATTAGAACCTACGGACTAGAAAAACAAAATCTTGATATGCTGAAGTCGGGTGATGTTTTGCTCTACGTTTATGACAAGACTCAAGAAGAACGCTTTAAAAAAGCAATTGACGTACTTCGAAAACAAATAGACTCCCAACCCCGCACGAGTGATGGTGGTTTTTGGCATAAAAAACGCTATCCGCATCAAATGTGGCTAGACGGTCTTTTTATGGCAGAACCCTTCTACGCGGCTTACACGCAAACCTATGTTGACGGAGAGGAAGCTCAAAAAGCCTATGATGATATTGTGCATCAATTTGATTTGATTCAAGAACATAATTATGATGCAGAGACCGGACTTTTATATCATGGCTGGGATGAAAGTAAAGAACAGATTTGGGCAGATGAAGAAACCGGAACTTCTCCAAACTTTTGGTCTAGAGCGATGGGTTGGTACGGAATGGCTCTTGTCGATGTGTTAGATTATCTACCTGAGGATTACGAAGGACGAACACGCTTGATCACGTATCTCAATCAATTTGCCGAAGCAATTGCGAAAGTTCAGGATGAAGAAACTGGTTTGTGGTATCAAGTATTAGATCAGGGAGATCGAGAAGGGAATTATTTGGAAGCCACCGGCTCCTCTATGTTTACCTATACGCTTGCTAAGGGTGTAAACAAAGGCTATTTACCTAAAGACTATATGAATGTAGCAAAGAAAGGTTTTAATGGGATTACCCAAGAGCTTATTTCAGTTGAAGATAATGGGGTTGTGAATCTTAATCAATGCTGTGCCGTAGCAGGTTTAAGCGCAGATCGTGATGGCTCATTTGATTATTACATCAATGAACAAAAACGTTCTAATGATCCTAAAGGAACCGGCGCATTCATTTTAGCAAGTTTAGAATTAGATAAATAATTCTCGGGACATGCTCTGAGCCATTCGCCGTCAACAAATAAGAAATACAATGAATTACCTACGCTTACTTATTTTTCTATGTTCAAGTTGCTTAATCGCGCAACAAAAACCCTACGTTTCTGAAGTTTGGGTTGCAGATCAAGGAGATGGAACGTATAAAAATCCCATCATTCACGCAGATTATTCAGATCCTGATGTCGTGCAGTTGGGGGATGATTATTTTATGACTTCCTCAAGCTTTAATGCAGCACCGGGCTTACCCATTTTGCATTCTAAAGATCTTGTAAACTGGGAACTGGTTAATTATGCGCTTCCTAAACAAGTACCTGTAAAACATTTTAATACGCCACAACACGGAAATGGCGTCTGGGCGCCTTCTATACGGGTGCACAATAACGAACTCTATATCTACTGGGGCGATCCTGATTTTGGCATTTATATGGTTAAAACAGATGATCCTTTTGGCAATTGGGAGGAACCTGTTTTGATGATGGAAGCCAAAGGGGCAATTGATCCATCTCCTTTATGGGATGAAGATGGAAAGGCCTATTTAGTTCATGCCTGGGCAGGAAGTAGAGCAGGAGTAAAAAGTATTCTTACCGTGCATAAAATGAATGCTGAAGGTACAAAAGTGCTAGACTATGGCCGACACGTTTTTGACGGGCACGAGAACCATCCTACAGTTGAAGGCTCTAAATTTTATAAACGCAACGGATACTATTACATTTTTGCACCGGCTGGCGGCGTTTCTACCGGGTGGCAATTGGTGCTTCGGTCAAAGAATATTTACGGTCCCTATGAGGAGAAAGTGGTATTAGAACAAGGAGCAACCGCTATCAATGGTCCGCATCAGGGTGCTTGGGTAACAACAGATACCGGCGAGGATTGGTTTTTTCATTTTCAAGATGTTGATGCCTACGGAAGGATCGTTCACCTACAACCGATGCATTGGAAAAATGACTGGCCGGTTATGGGTAAAGATCAAAACGGAAACGGAATCGGAGAACCAGTACTTCAGCATAAAAAACCGAATGTTGGTGAACAATACGCAATTCAAACCCCTAGAGAAACCGACAATTTTGAACAGGATAGTTTAGGCTTACAATGGCAATGGAATGCAAATCCTAACGTACTTTGGTCGGCTAAATTACCCGGTAATGATTTTTTAAGGTTGTACAGTATCGCTCCTCCAGAGCTGATGAACAGTTTGTGGGATGTTCCCAATTTACTATTGCAAAAATTTCCGGCACCAGAGTTCAACGTGGCTACAAAAATCTCCTTAATTCCCGGCGATGGAAAAGAACAGCGCAAGACCGGTTTAATCATTATGGGGCGCGATTATGCAACGGTTACACTAACAGAAAAAGAAGGTGTTTTTTACCTTCAGCGTACTGAAGCTATAAAGGCTGATGCAGGTGCAAAAGAAGAGATTCTAGAAGAAATAACTTTGAAGTCAAATACCGTTTATTTAAAGGTAGCGGTAAGTGCTCCTGATGCTATGTGTCAATTTAGTTATAGTGAGAATGGACGGAATTTCAAAAAGTTTGGTGCGCCTTTTAAAGCCAGAGTAGGGAAATGGATAGGAGCCAAAGTGGGGCTTTTTAGTATCAGCACTCCCGAAGCTTCTCGTGGTGGCTATGCAGATGTAGAATATTTTAGAATTACAAAATAGTATGAACAGATTTTTCCACTTAACAATTCTAATTCAAATTCTTGCAACAACATTTGCCTATAGTCAAAAGGAAAAATTAAATCTGCGACCCTACAGTATTGAAACCACATATGAGCATTTAAAAAAAGATCATCCTTTTATTGAGAGTATCACCCCATTAAATGATACGCTTTACCAAGCTAAAACCGATGTGGTTTACAAGAAGACTGAAACTTCTGATTTAAAATTAGACGCATATTATCCTAAAGATGCGCTTGATCAAACTTATCCAGGTGTTTTGCTCATACACGGTGGGGGCTGGTTTTCAGGAAGTAAAGAGAATGAGCGTGTGATGGCACAGCATCTGGCTGCAAACGGCTATGTCGCAGTCACAGCATCTTACAGGTTGGGGAGAGAAGCGATTTATCCGGCCGGAGTCTTGGATTTAAAAGATGCATTGCGGTGGATGCAAGCAAACGCTGCACAGCTTCATTTAGATAAAAATAGAATTGCAACGCTGGGGGCTTCAGCAGGAGCGCAGTTGGCTATGCTTTTGGGAGTAACACCTAATTCCGAGGTCTTTAATGAAACCGAAGAACAGTATTCAACAAAAGTTCAAGCGATCGTTAATGTAGACGGAGTAACTTCATTTGTACATCCCGAAGCCGGAAAAGGAGCCTTGCTAGATGCCTGGCTCGGCCACACGTTTGAAGAAAATCCGGAGATTTGGGCAGAAGCATCACCGTTAGAATATGTAAGTGAGGCAACACCGCCAACGCTTTTTATCAACAGTGCACAACCTCGTTTTCACGCCGGGCGAGATGATTACACCGCGCAATTGGACGCTTACGGAATTTACAATGAAGTACATACATTACCTAAAACACCACATTCCTTTTGGTTGATGCATCCTTGGTTTGAGCCAACTTTGAGGTACACCTTAAATTTTTTAGACAAAACCTTAAAAGTACCTTTTAAAGATCCTTACCGAGTCATCACCGTTGGGAAAGAGGATCAGGCAGACTTTACTACGATACAAGAGGCGGTGAATTCTATTCGGGTTTTTGGGCCGGGCGAAGTGTTGATCTCAATAAACCCCGGAGTTTACAAGGAAAAATTGGTCATTCCTGCACATATGTCTAAAGTTACCTTACAAGGTTCAGGTGTTGGAGAAACAAGAATCACCTATGATGATCATTCCGGTAAACTGAATCCGGTAACGGGAAATGAACACGGGACATTTACTTCTCATACGGTAATTGTGCGGGGAACAGATATTCATTTTAAAAATTTAACCATTGCCAATAGTTCGTGTAATGAAGGGCAGGCAGTCGCTTTACATGTAGAAGGGGATCGCTTTGTTGCTGAAGATTGTGCTATCATAGGTTGTCAAGACACGCTTTATACGGCTACAGATGGTGGTCGCCAATTTTATAAAAACTGTTATATCGAAGGTACTACCGATTTTATTTTTGGTCAGGCGACTGTTGTTTTTCAAGATTGTGAAATTCACAGCACCGCAAATTCCTATATCACAGCAGCTGCAACTCCGCAGGATCAGGAGTATGGTTACGTGTTTTTTAACTGCGAACTTACGGCAGCAGATGACGTTGACCGTGTCTATCTTGGTCGGCCCTGGCGACCTTATGCACGCACAGTTTTTATCGATACCGAAATGGCTCAGCACATCGTTCCTGAAGGTTGGCATGCCTGGCCCGGCGATGCGATGTTCCCCAATAAAGAAAAAACAGCTTACTACGCAGAATATAAAAGTACCGGAGCTGGAGCAAACCCTGATAAACGCGTCTATTGGTCAAAACAGCTGAGCGAGTGGACTCGTGATCAATATACCTTTAAGAACACATTTAACGGGTGGGTGCCAAATCAGTAGAATTTATAAAATGAACAACGCTATGAGAATTTTAATATTCTTACTTATAACATTATCGGTAAATGCTCAGGAAATGCCCCTAGCGTCGCTTTATGATGACGTAGAATTTAAAATGGAACTTATCACCGAACCAAAATTCCAAGAGACAGAATATCTCATAACCGATTTTGGAGCTAAAGGTGACGGTCAGTTTAAAAATACAGAAGCTTTTCACAAGGCTTTTGCTAAGGCATTTTCTCAAGGAGGAGGTACCGTTGTAGTTCCGGAAGGCATTTGGTATACCGGTCCGATAACATTAAAAAGCAATATCAATTTACATTTAAAGCAAGGAGCACTTATTCTCTTTAGTGATCAATTTGACGATTATCCGCTGGTTGAAACCAGTTATGAAGGACTCAAATCGGCACGATCAACTTCTCCTATAAATGCTTTAGGAGCAAAAAACATCGCCATTACCGGTAAAGGAATTATAGATGGAAATGGAGGAGCTTGGAGACCGGTAAAAAAATCTAAAATGACCCAGCATCAATGGAACGCTTTAGTTGCGTCTGGCGGTGTGCTTTCAGATAATAAATCGGTTTGGTATCCTGATGAGGCAGCACTTAAAGGAAGCAAATCAGATTTGAGTGACTGGACGATTGAGCAACTTCAAACAGTGCGAAGCTTTCTAAGACCGGTTATGGTGAGTCTTGTCGACTGTGAGAATATCCTTTTAGATGGCCCGACCTTTCAAAATTCACCGGCGTGGAATATTCATCCACTAATGAGTAAAAATATAATTGTACGGAATCTTACCGTAAGAAATCCGTGGTATGCACAAAACGGTGATGGACTCGATCTTGAGTCTTGTGAAAATGTATTGGTGTATAATAACACGTTTGATGTGGGTGATGATGCGATATGCATTAAATCTGGAAAGAACGAAGATGGACGTAAACGCAATATGCCTACTCAGAATGTAATAATCAAAAATAACACTGTTTACCACGGTCACGGAGGTTTTGTCGTTGGGAGTGAAATGTCTGGAGGCGTTTCAAAAATTCATATATCGCACTGCAATTTTATAGGCACTGATACCGGATTGCGTTTTAAAAGCACACGTGGTCGCGGCGGCGTGGTCGAGCAAATCTATATTTCTCATATTTATATGAACGAAATTAAGACCGATGCCATACGCTTCAATTTGTATTATGGTGGTCAGGCACCCGATTTATCAAATGATTTAGCAGAAAATACAGAGGATCGTGACGTACCCGAAGTCACAATAGAAACTCCTTCTTTTAAAGATATTTATATATCAGATATTACTTCGGTAAAAGCGCATAAATCCGGATTCTTTATGGGGCTTCCTGAGATGAATATTCAAAATGTATCGATTAAAAATTCACTGTTTCACGGAGAGGAAGGTTTTACACTAATTGATACTGATCAGGTGTACTTCGATAATGTTCAAATAGAAGCTACGGAAGCGCCAATGCAATTGCACAACACCAAAAATTTGGTGTTGGAGCAGCTTCATTTTTTATCTGAAGAATCAACCAATATTCAGATTTCAGGAGCAAAAACAAAAAATATACGCCTGAAATATTCCGGAGCAACGCAGGATTATCAAATAAAAAGCGGAGTTGAATCTTCTGAAATAACAGTAAAATAAAAGGCTTATGACTAAATATGTTTATACGTTTCTTTTGGTTTTTTGCTGCTGTATACAGATTGAGGCGCAAAAGCAATTTCCTTTTCAAAATGAGCAATTGGATCTTGAAACCCGATTGAATGATTTGGTCAGCCGAATGACCTTAGAAGAGAAAATCTCGCAATTGATGTCAGACGCTCCAGCGATCGAGCGTTTGAACATCCCAAAATATAATTGGTGGAATGAAAGCTTGCACGGTGTTGCTCGTGCGGGTTATGCTACGGTTTTTCCACAATCTATAAGCATTGCTGCTTCTTGGGATGCTCAATTGGTGCGAGAAGTGGCTACAGCAATTTCTGATGAAGCACGTGCTAAACATCACGAGTATTTAAGACGCGATCAGCATGATATTTATCAAGGTTTAACGATGTGGTCGCCCAACATCAATATTTTTAGAGATCCGCGATGGGGAAGGGGCCACGAGACGTATGGGGAAGATCCATTTCTTACCGGCACTTTGGGAGCGCAATACGTAAAAGGTTTACAAGGCGATGATCCAGAATATCTTAAAGTTGTTGCCACGGCTAAGCACTTTGCAGTGCATAGTGGTCCTGAGGAATCTAGACATTATTTTGACGCCAATACTTCAGAGCGTGATCTTTGGGAAACATATTTGCCTGCTTTTAGAATGCTGGTTAAAGACGCTCAGGTACAATCTGTAATGACGGCGTACAATCGCTTTAGGGGAGAGGCGGCGAGTTCTAATAAGTTATTGTTTGATATTTTAAGAAACAAATGGGGATTTGATGGATATGTAGTTTCAGATTGTGGTGCAATCAATGATATTTGGGAAGATCATAAGATTACAGCAGACGCGGCTTCTGCTTCTGCTTTGGCTCTAGAAACAGGAACCGATTTAAACTGCGGAGCTACCTACAAATCCCTTAAAGAAGCCATAGCCAACGGATTGATTACTGAAGAAAAGATCAATATTGCTATTGAGCGCTTGTTTCGGGCTCGCTTAAAGCTGGGAATGTTTGATACTGAAGAAAACCTTAGTTATGCGACAATTCCTTTTTCAGTAAATACCAATGCTTCACATACCGCTTTAGCAAGAAAAGCAGCACAAGAAAGTATCGTGCTTTTAAAGAATGAAGCACATATGCTTCCGCTTTCAAAAGACTTAAAACAAATTGCGGTAATTGGTCCCAATGCCCATAATGTGCAGTCGCTATGGGGAAATTACAACGGAACTCCAAAAAATCCGGTGACGGTCGTTCAGGGAATTCGCAATAAAGTGGCACCACAAGTAAAGGTTGTGTATGAAGAAGGCGCTTCTCTCGCTCAAGGAATGCCTACGATGCAGGTAATTCCATCTATCTATTTTAGAACAGCTTCCGGAAAGCAGGGATTAGACGCAGCATATTTTAATAATTCCAAATGGGAGGGCGATC
The DNA here is from genome assembly GCF_000152985.1 of Leeuwenhoekiella blandensis MED217. Lineage (GTDB taxonomy): Bacteria > Bacteroidota > Bacteroidia > Flavobacteriales > Flavobacteriaceae > Leeuwenhoekiella > Leeuwenhoekiella blandensis. The sequence continues at coordinate 2,026,338 of NZ_CH672395.1, forward strand.
CTTTGTTTACACAAATCGATGATAAAGTTGATTTTACTTGGGACATCAATACGCCTGATCCACGATTGGCGCTTCAGCAATACAGTGTGCTCTGGTCAGGGTTTTTAAGTGTGCCGGAGACCGGAAGGTATTATTTCAGTGACTGGGGAAAGCCGTATTTAGATTTCCAGATTGAAGACTTGGTTTCAGGTGGAGGAAAGCATACACATCATCCTTCTGTTAATGCCAAAGAAGTATATCTAGAAGCCGGGAAAAATTATGCGATCACTATAAAATACAGCAACCTCTATGGTAATGCTGAAGCACGTATGCTTTGGTCAACTCCTGAAAAAAACAAGTTAGAACGCGCTGTGAATCTTGCTGAAGATTCAGATGTAACTATTTTGGTTTTGGGCCTTAATGAGCGACTGGAAGGTGAAGAAATGCGTATTGATGTTGAAGGTTTTTCAAAAGGCGATCGTACAGCCTTAGATCTTCCTCTAGAGCAACGCGAACTCATGCGCGCTCTTGTAGCCACCGGAAAACCAATAGTATTGGTTCTACTCAACGGTAGTGCGCTTGCGATTAATTATGCTCAGGAGCATGTACCCGCGATATTAAGTGCGGGTTATCCCGGGCAAGAAGGTGGTAATGCCATAGCCGATGTCTTGTTTGGAGATTATAATCCGGCGGGAAGACTTCCGGTTACCTATTACAAATCTGTTGATGATCTACCCGATTTTGAAGATTACAGTATGAAAGGGCGTACCTATCGTTACTTTGAAGGAGAAGCTTTGTATCCCTTTGGTTATGGCTTAAGCTATACGCAATTTTCGTACGATGCGATCAAGACTTCTGGAAGGCTTGCAGCGGATAAGGTTTTGAACGTCCAGGTAACTGTCACCAATTCTGGAGATCGCGATGGAGATGAAGTGGTCCAATTGTATTTAAAAGATGAAGTGGCCAGTACAACGCGGCCGCAAGTGCAGCTGGTTGGTTTTAAACGAATTCATCTTCAAAAGGGCGAAACACAAACCGTAGAATTTCGTCTTGATGCACGTCAGTTTTCAATGATCAATGATCAAGAACAACTGGTCGTAGAACCGGGATGGTTTACGCTTTATGCCGGCGGCGGCCAACCTAATAAAAAGCAAACCGAATCTAGTGTGAGTATGCGTTATGAAGTAACCGGTAAACCAATGTCTATAGCCTTTTAACACACTAGCGTTAATGAAAAAATAGAGTTCAATTGTGTGTGTATTGAATTTTTTAGGGTACGACTGCGGTCGTACCCTTTCTTTAAATTTTAAATTTTTAATTTATGAATCCAAAAGAAAAATGATGTCGAACACGAAAGACCGAATAGTTGCTTTATTTATTGGCGTGCTCTTGTGTAGCACGACTTTTGTAAAAGCACAAGAGACAACCTATGATTTTATTGTAACTAAAGATGGTACAGGCGATTTTAGCACGGTACAAGAGGCCATAATGGCTGTTCCTGATTTTAGAAAGTCAGAAACCCAGATTTTAATTAAAAATGGTATTTATAAAGAAAAGTTGGTTTTACCTGCATCTAAAACCAATGTAACCTTTGTAGGCGAATCTAGGGATAAGGTGTATTTGACTTATGATGATTATGCCAGTAAACAAAATAGGTTTGGAGAAGAAATGGGGACGACAGGATCCTCCTCCTTTTTTGTTTTTGGTAGTGATTTTACAGCAAAGAATATAACTTTTGAGAACAGTGCTGGTCCCGTGGGTCAAGCAGTAGCTGTACGCGTTGATGGCGATAACGCATTCTTTGAGAATTGTAGTTTTTTAGGATTTCAAGACACTTTATATGTGCACGGAAGGGATTCTAAACAATATTATAAAAACTGTTATATCGAAGGCACCACTGATTTTATATTCGGTTGGTCTCAGGCTGTATTTGAAGATTGTGAGATTTATTCAAAAGATGGAGGTTCTTATATCACAGCGGCCTCAACCGAAGAAGGAGCAGCTTTTGGTTTGGTTTTTATCAATTGTAAACTTTCGGGTGATGCTCCTATAAATTCGGTGTACCTGGGCAGACCTTGGCGTAATTATGCGCAAACCGTGTTTATCAATTGTGAAATGCAAGCTCACATAAAAACTGAAGGTTGGCATAATTGGTCAAAACCAGAAGCAGAACAAACAGTTTTTTATGCAGAATTTGGTTCAACCGGAGCAGGAGCCTCAAACGAACGTGTACCTTGGGCAACCAAATTATCTAATGAGGAAGCGCAGAAATTTCAATCAAAAAACTTACTCAAATAATGATATTTAGAACGGTAATTGCGATCATTTCAAAGCTCGTTGTTGTGTTTGTATTCGTACTCTCAAATCCTATTTTTGCCCAGAATATCTCTTGGGGAGAAATTCTAAGACAGGATCGTTCTTGGTATACTTCAGCAGAAGCTCAACGTATTGCAGACCAAGTGGTACAATTTCAATATGCCAATGGCGGATGGGCAAAGAACATTGATATGGCTCAAGATCTTTCTGATCAAGCTATAGACTTAATCAAAGAGAATCAACATACCACAATAGATAATGGCGCTACACATACGCAACTCCGTTTTTTGGCTAAGATACTTGAGCATAATGAAGATGTTATCTATAAAGAAGCGTTTAATAAAGGAATCGATTATTTACTGGAAGCACAGTATAATAATGGCGGTTGGCCTCAGTTCTATCCTTTGCGAGAGGGGTATTACAGCCACATAACTTTTAATGACAACGCAATGATCGGCGTGCTCGATCTATTTTATGATCTTGTATATATTCCCGATTATGCTTTGGTTACTTCTGCAAGAAAATTAAAAATAGAGCAAGCACTTTTAAAAGGAGTTGATGCAATTTTAGATATGCAAATAACGATAGATGATACATTGACGGTTTGGTGTGCGCAACACGATGAGCACACATTAAAGCCAGCAAAAGCAAGAGCATACGAGTTACCTTCTTTAAGTGGAGGGGAAAGCGTGGGAATTTTAAAATTTTTGATGCGTTTTGAAAAACCAACACTGCGGATGCAGCGTGCGATTAAGGCAGGTGTAACGTGGTTTAAAAATCATAAAATTGAAAATAAGCGTGTAAAATGGATCGATGTTCAAACAGACTCAGGAGTTGTAAAAGATAGAGTAGTGGTCAAAGAACAAGGAGCTCCGGCACTCTGGGCAAGATTTTATGATCTAGAAACACAAGAACCCATATTTGTTGGTCGTGATGGTATCATAAAAAGTAAACTGGCCGAAATTGAGCGGGAGCGACGTACAGGCTATAATTATATTTCAAGATACGCCGATGATCTCCTTGAAACCAGCTATCCGCAATGGCGCTCTAAATTGCAAAATTGATTCGTGGTAGTATTGAAGTTTAAAACTGGTAAATTCAACAAAAAAGGGTAATCAAACGATTACCCTTTTTTGTTGTTTATTGTCGGGATGAGAGGATTCGAACCTCCGATCTCGCGCCCCCCAGACGCGCACTTTAACCGGACTAAGCTACATCCCGAAAATTTTGCAGGCTGCAAATATAAATAATTGCAGCAAACCGCAAAGCCTTTCTCTCAGAATACACACTGACCCATTTTTGAGCTAGAATTAAAATCAAAATACACTTAAAATATTCTTTATGAATTAAGTAAAACGTTTAATTATAATAAAATTACAACGTTGTAGTTTATTGATATTATATTTTTTGTAACTTAAATGAAGTAAATCTTTAATTCTATAGCTTAAATATTATGAAACTTTCACTTCTTACCCTACTCTTAATAATTGGTACTTCTTGGAGTATCGATTCTGACGCTCTTAAACAATCTAATGATGTTTTATTACGAGGTACTTGGGAACTTCGGGATTTTTATCATTATGATGACAACCAAATCATAGATACCGTTGCAACTACAGATGGGTATCGTCAAATTAAAATGTATACCAAAGATCGTGTGATGTGGACGCGCTATGTACCCAAAGATTCCGTAGAATGGTTTGGTTACGGAAGTTATGTGGCATCAGAAGATCAGCTTATTGAAACACTGGAATATGGTTCTGAAAGCATGATGAATGTCATTGATACATTGCGCATGTTCACCTTTGAATTACAAATTTCAGAAAATGAATATAGTCAGATCACCACAGACGAAGACGGCAATCGTATTTTCTCTGAAAATTATCAGCGTATAGAATAGCTACTCTTCAACGGCTGCTACTTCTTCTTCGGTAACCAACTTATCACTTGTGTTACCCCAAGAATTTAAGATGTAATTCATTACATCAGCTACTTCATCATCATACAAACCTAGCGGAGCCATTACGCTGTTGTAATCGGTTCCGTTTACCGTTATAGGACCTTTTAAACCAAATTTGACCGCGTGAATGGCTTTGGTTCGATTTTTTACTAGATAGTCAGCTTTAGCAAGAGGAGGGAATGCGCCGGGGATTCCTTGTCCCGTAGCCATATGACATTGCATACAAAAATCCTCATACACCGTTTTGCCGCGTTCAATACTGTTTTGTAATGTAGTATCCTGTTGAATTCTATGGTACGCTACTTCAGTATTGACAAATGAAACATCAGTTTTAAGGCTTAAATAGCTGCCTACAAGAGCAACCGATCCTAAAATAAATAGACTTAGTGTTTTCAATTTTTTACAAGTTTTACGATTCCTACTCCTTCAACGCCAACATAAATATATCCATCAGGTCCTTCAATTACATTGCGCACACGGCCAATTCCGTCTAGAAGCTTTTCTCTTTTAATCACCTCATTAGCGTCATTTAGATAAAGCGCCTCGAGATATACAAACTTTAAAGAACCGACCAGAATATTTCCTTTTAATTCGGGATAAGTATCACTTGATACAAATGCCATCCCGCTTGGAGCAATAGAAGGAACCCAGTAATATAAAGGCTGTTCCATTCCTTCTTTTTGAGTTTCATCTGTAATTTCGGTACCGCTGTAGTTTATACCATAGGTGATCACAGGCCAACCGTAATTGGCTCCTTTTTTAATTACGTTGATTTCGTCTCCACCACGAGGTCCGTGTTCGTGTACCCAAATTTCATTGGTCTCAGGGTTGACGATCATTCCTTGCGGATTGCGATGTCCATAGGACCAGATCGCTACTTTAGCATCAGCCGTATTCACAAATGGATTGTCTGCAGGAATGCTTCCATCTAAATTTAATCGGTATACTTTTCCGTTATCACGCGTGATATCTTGCGGATTGATGTCGCGTTCCCCGCGCTCTCCGGCAGTGAAAAAGACGTGACCCGCATCGTCAAATACAATTCGACTTCCCCAGTGCTGACCTTTAGTCGTATTAGGAGTGGCTTTATAAAGAACCTCTTGGTCTGTAAGTGTAGTTCCTGAAAGTTTAGCGCGCATTAATGCGGTATTACCACCTTTGCCATCACCTTCAGTAGAAGAGTAAGTGATATAAATAAAGCCGTCCTCAGCATAATTAGGACTCAATTGAATGTCGAGCAAACCTCCTTGACCACGGTTATATACTTCCGGAACACCCGTGATTTCTTGCTTGACTCCATCTTTAAAATGAATGAGTTCTCCTGATTTTTCGGTGATAAGAAGGCTGCCGTCAGGTAAAAAAGCCATTCCCCAAGGATTGATCAAATCTGCAACGACAGTCTCGTAGCCGTATGCTTCAGAGACTGAAATAGGTACGTCATCCTCTTTAACCTCTTTTGGATTTTGTGCACAAGCCATTAATGTGGTAAATACACAAAGTATAAGTAAACTGCGCTTTTTCATATAAAAAATTTTGATCTAAAAATAGTGAAAACCTAACAATCCTAAAGTATTGAATTTAAACATCCTTGTAAATTTGCATTGTTGATAACGACTTATAAGTAGCGATTAGGTTCCTTTTTATAAGAGCTAAGAATCGACTATTTTTGCTCTTGTAGCATACTTAATAAGTAAAACTAAAGTTGAATTCCACATTGTGGATTTAAAAATAAATTAAATGGCAGTAGAACGTATTAAATGTTTAATTATAGGCTCTGGCCCTGCAGGATATACTGCAGCAATTTATGCATCGCGCGCAGATTTGAAACCGGTGGTTTACACAGGTATGGAGCCTGGCGGACAATTAACTACTACCACTGAGGTTGATAACTTCCCGGGATATCCAGAAGGTATCGACGGACCAACGATGATGGTACAGCTTCAGCAGCAAGCTGAGCGTTTTGGTACTGAAGTGCGTATAGGAATGATCACCAATGTTGAATTTTCTTCGGAAGAAGGAGGTATTCACAAAGCAACTGTTGACAATACTACAGAAATCGAAGCGGAATCTGTTATCATTTCTACAGGTGCAACGGCAAGATATCTGGGACTTCCAAGTGAGCAGCGCTTACGTGGTGGTGGCGTTTCGGCTTGTGCCGTTTGTGATGGATTCTTTTATAAAAATCAGCGTGTAGCAATTGTAGGTGGGGGAGATACCGCAGCAGAAGAAGCAACCTATCTTGCAAATATCTGTGAGCACGTGACTATGCTGGTAAGAAAAGATGAAATGCGCGCTTCAAAAGCGATGCAGCACCGAGTGAATTCTAGAAAAAATATTACGGTACTTTATAATACTGAAGTAGAGGAGGTGATAGGTGAACAAGTAGTTGAAGGTTTGAAAATGATCAACAATCAAACTAAAGAAACTTCTCAAATTGAAATTACCGGTTTATTTATTGCTATTGGACACAAACCCAATACCGATATTTTTAAAGGACAGTTAGAAATGGATGATACCGGTTATATCATCACTGAAGCCAAATCTACAAAAACTGGAAAGCCGGGAGTTTTTGCAAGTGGAGATGTGCAAGATAAAGAGTATCGTCAAGCGATTACAGCTGCAGGTACCGGTTGTATGGCTGCACTGGATGCAGAACGTTATCTAGCTTCAATAGAAGAAAAAGTAGAAGCTTAGGTTTTTGCGACTAGATTGATTTCAACTATTTAGGGAACGCCTTCAAAGTATTCCCTATTAGAATAAATTTTCAATACAAGCCTTAGAGATAGTATAACCTTTGGCGATGTCAATAAAAAAAGCTCTCGATTTCGAGAGCTTTTTTTATTGCTTATAAGTCCAAGATGAATTTAATCTTCATCTTCGGCATCATCTTCTTCAAGATCTTCGTCTTCTCCTTCCATTTTTTCTGGAATTTCAGCGATTGGATCGTTTAGTTCATCATCTTCATAATCATCAACATCATAATTTTCCATAGATGTTTCTAATTTCTTGCTCACTTTAACAAGATAGATGGTATCTGCTGTGCGTACTTCAACACACTCGATGAGTTCGTTTTTAGCATTTTTAAAAGATATAATGTGATCATCATCATATCCGTAGGGGTACTTATCTACTAACAGAGCCAAAATCTCTGGTGTAAGTTTTTTAAAATCAACTATTACGCGACGCATAAATAAAATTTAATAATTGGTGCAATTTGTGGTTAAATCTAAAAAAAAACGGTTGGGTTGTGCAACACTATTCGCTTAATTCTTATTTAAATTTTTATAGTATTCAAAAGCCTTATAAATGAGTTCGTTTGATACTTCTTGATTGAGTACAACTTCTCCTATGTTATTTAAAAGTACAAACAGGACTTTACCATGACTATTCTTTTTGTCATATTTAAGCAACGTGATGATTTGCTCAATGTCTTTGTCATCAAATTGAACAACCTGATAAAAACTCATGATTGCTAACGAGACCTCATTACATACTACTTCTTCTAGATCACACAACTGGGTAGAAAGGTAATTTGCCAAAATCATACCAATGGCGATGGCTTCGCCGTGAAGCAGTCGCTGTTTTTGATCACTTTCCATAAAATAAGATTCTATAGCGTGACCTAAAGTATGGCCGTAATTAAGGCTTTTTCTACGATTTTGCTCAAAAGGATCCTCGAGAACTACTTCGTTTTTAATAGCGATCGATTGTCTTATTAAATCACCTAAGCTTTCAAAATCACTATAACTTGCCTCTTTTACGGTATTCCAATAGGCTTCAGAACTGATGATGCCGTGTTTCAACATTTCGGCATAACCACTTCGTAATTCTTCGATAGACAGTGTTCCTAGAAAATGGGTATCTACTAAAACGAGTTCCGGGTTACTTATGATCCCAATTTGATTTTTTAAAGGCCCTAGATCTACGCCGGTTTTACCACCTACCGAAGCATCTACCATAGACAGCAGGGTCGTAGGAATATTGATAAAATCGATTCCGCGTTTGAAGCAGCAAGCTACAAATCCACCCAAATCGGTAACTACGCCACCACCTAAATTGATCAAAGCACTTTTACGATCGGCATTCAATTCTGACAACACATTCCAAACACCTTCACAAGTCTCAAGGTTTTTGAACTCCTCTCCCGGATCAATTTCAATAATCTCGATGGTTGTTTGAGTCACCACATTTTGAAGAAAAGGGGCCAAACAATGTTCGTGAGTATTGCTGTCAACAAGTATAAAAAGGATGCTGTAGTTTTTTTCCTTTAAAATAGCATTAAGATTTGTGTAGCCGTCTGTTCCAAAAACCACCTGATAATCTTTAGCTTCAATCGCTTCCATGTTAAAGTTTTTTGAGGTTGTGAAATTAATATTCTTTTATAACAATCCCTTTGCGATTTGGCTATATTTGACGCCTAATTTCAGAATATGTTAGAACAAAAAATCTTTGATGACACAAAGACTGCATTTTCCTTAAAATCAGATAGCGAACTCAACCGAGCTTACTTTTTATTCAAGATGATCTCGTTGCAACCTCTGGTTAAAGTGGGTTCTGCACTTACTAATTTTGCACTCAATATAAACTTACCCATTAAGGGAATCGTCAAGGCGACCGTATTTGATCATTTTTGTGGCGGCGAAAGCGAAAAGGATTGTGTCTCAACAATAGATGCGATGTACTCAAAAAATGTACATTCAGTGCTTGATTTTTCTGTTGAAGGGAAAGAAACCGAAGCTTTATTTGATGCAGCTTTAAACCGTGTTTTAAGCGTAATTGATTTTTCGAAGAACCGACCCGGGCTGCCGTTTGCAGTTTTTAAACCTACAGGTTTTGGACGATTTGAAGTTTGGCGCAAGGTTACCGAAAAAGAAAAGCTTACAGATAAAGAACATAAAGAATGGAAACGTATTCAGGAGCGTTTTCACGAAGTGTGTGCCAAGGCAAAAGCTTGTGATCTGAAACTACTGATTGATGCCGAAGAAAGTTGGATGCAAGGCGCTGTTGATGATTTGGTTCTGGAGATGATGCAAACCTATAATAAAGAGAAGCCTATTGTTTTTACAACGCTTCAATGTTATCGTTGGGATCGATTGGCTTATCTTAAAGAACTTCACCTTGACGGAATTGACAAAGGATATCATCTAGGGGTAAAAATCGTTCGTGGTGCTTATATGGAAAAAGAACGCGCACGAGCAGATAAATATGGTTACGATTCACCTATTTGTAAAGATAAACCAGAAACTGATGCGCACTTTAACGCGATGTTGGTATACATTTTTGATCATTTAGATGATATCTGGGCGTTTATTGGGACGCATAATGAAGAGAGTAATTATCTCGCTATAGAAATTATGTCGCAAAAAGAAATTGCTCCAGATGATGGTCGGGTATGGTTTGGTCAATTGTACGGTATGAGTGATCATATAAGTTTCAATCTTGCAAAAGAAGGGTATAATGTTTCTAAATATGTTCCTTTTGGTCCTGTAAAAGATGTGATGCCTTACCTTATTAGAAGAGCCGAAGAAAATACGTCTGTCGCAGGTCAAACCAATAGAGAATTAACGCTTATTCAAGAGGAGCGAAAGCGTCGTAAATCTGAATAACCAGAAATAATACGAATTGATATAAAAAAGAGGCTAAGTATTTACTTAGCCTCTTTTTTATTTAACTACCCAAGTGAATAGGAATCTTGGTTTGTTTGCTTTCTATTTTTTGGTTACGGTCAATACTTCAAACTGCTCATCACACAATTCGAGCGTTGTTGTAATTGGAGTAGGCATGGTTTCTTGGGAATGAATCGTATAAAAACCACAAGGTTCTTTTCGGGTATCGCTCTTATCAAAATCAACTTCGCCTTCAAGAAAAACAGTATTCAAATAGGACGTGTCAAGCTTTAATTCTTGCAATTGCTTTTCAGCTTGATTAGAAAGAATATACCCATTATTTCTAATGGTTTTTAAAACCCGAGCATTGGGCATATAGTCACAAGAAGGAAGTTCGACACCACTTCCTTTGACAAAAAAGGCTAGCAAAATAAGACCAATGGCAAAACCTCCTAAATAATAACCTAAACGGTATAAAATTTTCATAATTAAATGTAAGCGCTAAAAAAATAAAAGATTGATATCTCTAAACGGAAGATCAAACCAATCTGCTACAGATTTGCTGGTTAAAATTCCGCGGTAAAAGTACAATCCATTTTTTAAACCCTTGTTGATTCTTAGGCTATTTTCGAGTCCGCCGTGTTCCCCAATCTCTAATAAATAGGGTGTGAAAATATTGCTTATCGATAGCGACGAAGTTCTGGCGTAGCGCGAAGGGATATTAGGAACCCCATAATGAATGACGCCGTGTTTTTTAAAGGTAGGCTCGTCGTGAGAGGTTACTTCACTCGTTTCAAAACAACCGCCCATATCAATACTTACATCAATAATTATAGAGCCGGGCTTCATATATTCAATCATCGTTTCGGTTACAATTACCGGAGAACGATCTTTACCTCGTACGGCTCCAATGGCGACATCGCAACGGCGTAAAGCTTTGAGTAAGTTTTTTGGCTGAATGGTTGAAGTATACAAAGGGCGCCCAACATTTACCTGAAGGCAGCGTAATTTGGTCAGGGAATTGTCAAATACTTTTACATTGGCCCCCAGTCCTAAGGCAGAGCGTGTAGCAAATTCGCCAACAGTCCCTGCACCAATGATCACCACTTCGATAGGTGGAACCCCGCTGATGTTCCCGAACATCAAACCGTTCCCTTCATCCTGGCGAGACATGATTTCTGAAGCGATCAATACTGAAGCAGTACCGGCGATTTCACTTAAGGCGCGAACGGCAGGGTAGGTGCCGTCTGCATCTTTAATAAATTCAAAGGCTAACGCAGTAATGCGTTTGGCGGCAAGTATTTTAAAATATTCTTTTTTTTGTGTTTTAAGCTGTAATGCAGAGATGATCACCGTTTGCGGATTGACCATTTCCAGCTCTTCAAGAGATGGTGGTTCTACTTTTAAAACCATTGGGCAGCCAAAAACTTTATTGCGATCTGCGGTTATTTCTGCACCGGCTTCAGAGTAGTCGTGATCTGTAAATCGCGCATCTTCGCCAGCTTTAGATTCGATTAGAACATGGTGACCGTGCGCTACGAGAGCCCCCACTGCATCTGGAGTAAGGCAAACCCGCTTTTCCTGAAAGTGATTTTCTTTGGGAATCCCTATAAATAATGATCCTTTACGTTGTTCTATTTCAAGCTTTTCTTCTTGAGGAATAAGCTGTTCTCTTGTAAACGGACTGTTTTGAATCATCTGAGGATTAGTGTAAAATTAGCCTCAAATTAAACATAATATTTAAAGGAAAAAAAAGGTTTTGACTAAGAATTCTAAATGCTTGTAGTACTTAGCGATAAAGAAGATTCAATTCTGGATTTATCCCATAAAAAGAGGTTCGTCATCGTCATCCTCTTCAGAAACTGTTGTAGAGTATAAATTGTTATTGGTTTCATTTGCCTTTATATCGCCCTTTAAGGATACACGTTGGAGTTCTGAAAGATCAATATTGTGAATACGATCAAATATTTTCATTCGGATTGTATAAATAAATATAAGAGCAATGAGTATAATAGGAGCCATATAATAAATATCCACACTATCTGTGAAGGTCAGATCGTCATTAAATGCACTTATAATTTGAAAAAAATACATACAAACAGGAACTAAAATGGCGTGATACCACCAATGCTTACATGTCAAAAACCAAATTATTAATAATATAAATGGAATCAATTTACTGAACACAACCCAAGCCAATACATCGACAGTTCCAAAATTTATAGTTTCATAGCTGACATTTAAACCAAAAAAAGAGGTTTCCCAAACCTTAACGGCTGGGAAACCTTCATATAAGTAAAAAAAGTAAGGAGATGCAACTATAAAAGCTGCAATAAGACTACCCGTTAGAAGGGATGACGATTTTACTTTTTTCGATTTTCTTTGCTGCATAATCTGCGTTGCTATCTTGTACTGTGTAAGTAACTGCTGTTGCACCTGCAATTATAAGGCCTAGGAGTAATGCTTTGATTTTCATAATAAAATGTGTTTGAGTATTAATGATTTGTTGGTTCAAAGATGAGCAACTTTTCACACGATATCACATTTTATATTCTTTCTATATTTGCTTTACGTCAATAGTCTTTAACACATTTTGTCGATTAATATTAAGTGTTGAATTTACCAATTATTCTCTTACTCGAAAAAAAAATCACTATAACTTTTTCGTAATTTTAGACTTGTAAGAAAATACTTCAAATTTAAAAATTCCCTTTAACAATATATTAACATTTTAAATAAATTCTAATTTTCGTTTTGCTTCGTTTATCGAAGAAATTTTCGCCGAATGGACGTTATCATCAATCAAATTGTTAATTTTTTGAGGCCATTCAATAAATTTTAGGCTTCCGCTATCAAGAATTTCTTCAATCCCGATATCATACGCTTCATTTTCTTCTTTTAGACGGTACAAATCCAGATGATAAATAGTATCTCCCGCATGAGTTTTGTACTCATTTATTAGTGAAAATGTAGGACTAGAAACGCTATCGTCAGATCCTAAAGCTTTAACTAAGGCTTTTATCAATGTTGTTTTACCAGCACCCAGATCACCATAGAATAAAATGGTAGGGTATTTCAATTGCACGATTATCTGTTGTGCGACTTCATCAATTTGATTCAATTCATAGATATATTCCATAAATAAAGGCAAAAATTATCTAGGGTTTAAAACGATAAATGGAATGATGACTTCTTCTAAAGAAACACCTCCATGTTGATAGGTATTTCTAAAATAGCTTACATAATGATTGTAATTGTTAGGGTAAGCAAAGAACAAATCACCTTTGGCAAAGATAAATGAGCTACTCATATTAATAGTGGGCAGGTGTATGCTTTTTGGATCTTTGGCTTCGAGTACATCTTTTTGTTCGTAAGTAAGACTTCGGCCGGTTTTGTAGCGCAAATTGAGACTGGTATTTTTGTCTCCTATTACTTTAGACGGGTTTTTGACATTTATGGTACCGTGATCTGTAGTAAGCACAATTTTGAAGCCGAGCTGTTGCGACTTCTGAATCATTTCTAATAATGGAGAATTTTTAAACCAGCTTTCAGTTAAGGAACGATAGGATTTATCATTAGAAGCTAGTTCTTTAATAACTTCCATTTCTGTTTTAGAATGACTGAGCATGTCAACAAAATTATAGACTAAAACCGTAAGGTCATTCTTTTTAAGAGAATTGAAATTCTCAACGAGTTTCTTTCCGCTTTTTAAATTGGTGATCTTGTGATATTCCCAAACCAAATCTGTCAAGCCTAAGCGCTTGAGCTGTGCGGCGAGGAATTTATCCTCATTAAGGTTTTTACCTCCATCATCGGTATCATTGAGCCAAAGGTCTGGGTGTTGTTTTTCCATCTCACTTGGCATCAGCCCAGAAAATATCGCGTTACGTGCGTATTGTGTTGCTGTGGGGAGAATACTATAATAGGCACTTTCACTTTCTTTTTTATAATAGTTACTTATAATAGGTTCAAAAGATTTCCATTGATCATATCTCAGGTTGTCGATCACTATGAGTAATACAGGCGCATCGTCTTTCTTAATTTGAGGTAAGATTTTGTCTTTAAATAAGGTATGAGACATGGTTGGCCTATCTTCGTCACTAAACCAATCTTCATAATTACGCTCGATGAATTTAAAGAACTGACTGTTGGCTTCCGTTTTCTGAGATTCTAAGATCTCGTGCATGCTTTGATCTTCGATATTCTCTAATTCGAGCTCCCAATAAATAAGCTTTTGATACAATTCTGCCCACTCTTCATATGTATTTACCTGAGCCATATCCATGGCTATTTTTCTAAATTCCTGCTGATAGTTGAGCGTTGTCTTTTCAGAAACCAAACGGCTGGTGTCAAGATTCTTTTTGAGACTTAGCAAAATCTGGTTGGGATTAACCGGTTTGATAAGGTAGTCTGCGATTTTAGAACCAATAGCTTCTTCCATAATATATTCTTCCTCACTTTTTGTGATCATAATTACAGGAAGCGTATCGCGCTTTGCCTTGATCTCACTCAGAGTTTCTAATCCGGTGAGTCCGGGCATATTTTCATCAAGAAAAACAACATCAAAGTTTTGTTCTTCAACAAGGTCAATCGCCTCGGTACCACTTTGACACGTGGTTACTTCATAGTTTTTCTTTTCTAAAAAAAGGATATGTGGTTTGAGTAAATCGATTTCATCATCTACCCATAATATTTTTATCGTACTCATAATAGTATATTTGTGATGCTTGGTTTTATAAAAACCACATGCTTACGCATTTTGCGTTATCAAATTTTAAAAGCCTTTCGCGTTGAAGACCGCTAACAAACTTACGATAATTAACGACCCTATATATGGGTTTATTACCATACCCAACGGACTCATATTTAACCTTATTGAACATAAATACTTTCAGCGTTTACGCAGGATTTCGCAAATGGGTTTGTCTTATTTAGTATATCCCGGGGCGCATCATACTCGTTTTCATCATGCAATAGGTTGTGTTCATATAATGCAAAAGGCACTTGAAAAGCTTGAGCAGAAAGGTGTTAGAGTTTCTTCAGAAGAAAAAGAAGCTACAATGGCTGCGATTTTATTGCATGATATTGGTCACGGCCCATTTTCTCATGCTATGGAAAATAGTATTGCAGAAGGGGTGCATCACGAGCAAATATCGCTTCAATTTATGGAGCAGCTCAACGATGAGTTTAACGGAAATTTAACCCTGGCTCTTAAAATTTTTAAGGGAACGTACCACCGTCCTTTTTTACATCAGTTGGTCTCAGGTCAGCTTGATATGGATCGTACCGATTATCTCAAGCGCGATAGTTTTTATACCGGGATGGCTGAAGGGAATATTAATACAGATCGTATTCTGGCAATGCTTAATGTCAAAGATGACGAACTGATGGTAGAAGAAAAGGGGATCTATACAATAGAGAAATTTCTTGTAGCCCGCCGTCTGATGTATTGGCAGGTGTATTTACATAAAACCAGTCTTGTTGCCGAGCAAGTATTGGTAAAAGTTTTAAAGCGTGCAAAATATCTAACCGAAAGTGGTCAGGTTTTGCCGGCCAGTAAGGCGTTAAGTTATTTTTTGAAGAAAAAAAATGCTGAAGGTGTTTTTGATCAAGAGGCGCTAGAAGTTTTTTCAAACCTTGATGATTATGATATCATATCGGCTATGAAATCCTGGTGTGATGCCGATGACTTTGTTTTGAGTACCCTTTGTAAGATCATCATTGACCGAAAATTACCTCGCATTAAAATCAAGAAAAAACCCTTTAAGAAAGAATTTATACAAGAAGAGCGTGAACGTGTAAAAGTGCATTATGACATTACTGATGAAGAAGTAGATTATTTTGTATTTACCGGTACACTTACCAATCAAGCTTATACCTTAAAAAAGGAAGCTATAAATATATTGACGAAAAAAGGAAAGGTTATCGATGTTATTTCGGCTAGTGATCAGTTGAGTTTAAAGGCCTTATCAAAGGTGATCACAAAAAACTATATCTGCTATCCGAAGCACTTAAATTAAACCCTTTTTTTCTATTTTTGCGATGATGAAATTTACAGCTGAACAAATTGCTGGAATTTTAGAAGGCTCTGTCGACGGAAACCCCAATGCAGAAGTTTCTAAACTTTCAAAAATAGAAGAAGGTACACAGGGATCGCTTACTTTTTTGGCGAATCCAAAGTACACACCATATATATATAAGACTAAAGCTTCAATCGCTATAGTTGATAAAGATTTTCAACCAGAACATGATATTGAGGTTACTTTAATTCGTGTTGAAGATGCCTATAAATCATTTTCTAAGCTACTTGAATATTATAACCAAGTAAAACTGAACAAATCAGGGATAGAACAACCCTCATTCATTTCGGATACGGCTGAGTACGGTGAAGACCTATATTTGGGTGCTTTTGCCTATATAGGAAACAACGTTAAGATTGGGAACAACGTTAAAATCTATCCTAATGTTTACATTGGCGATAATTGTAAAATAGGAGACAACTGTGTGCTTTTTCAAGGTGCTAAGGTCTATTCAGATTGTGTTCTTGGAGAAACAGTTTATGTGCACAGTGGTGCTATTATAGGCGCTGATGGTTTTGGCTTTGCTCCTGATGAAAATGGTGAATACTCGCGTATTCCGCAAACCGGTAATGTGATTATTGAAGACAACGTAGACATAGGAGCGGGTACTACGATAGACCGTGCAACACTGGGTTCTACGATTATTCGCAAAGGTGTTAAACTTGACAATCAAATTCAGATCGCACATAATGTGGAGATTGGAGAACATACAGCAATAGCCGCACAAACCGGAATCGCAGGTTCTACAAAAATTGGTAAAAACTGTATGATTGGAGGTCAGGTAGGAATCGTGGGGCATATTACCATTGGGGATCGTGTACGTATTCAAGCACAGTCTGGTATTACCAGAAATCTTAAAAATGACGAGGCCGTTCAAGGTTCTCCGGCATTATCATATAATGACTTTAATAAGTCATATGTACACTTTAAAAACTTGCCGAGTCTGGCAGAACAATTAAATAATTTGGAAAAACAAAAATCCAATGATAAGTAAAGCTGAAGGAAAGCAAAAAACAATCGCCGGTGAGGTTTCCTTAACCGGCGTTGGTTTACATACAGGTAAAAATGTTACACTTACATTTAAGCCGGCTGATGAAAATAACGGTATGTTCTTTAAGCGCGTAGATCTTGAAGGACAGCCAATTATTGAAGCGAATGCAGATTATGTGGTGAATACCCAGCGTGGGACAAACCTTGAGAAATCTGGAGTTCATATTCAAACAAGCGAGCACGTATTAGCTGCTTGTGTAGGTATGGGAATAGATAATATTTGTATCGAACTTGATGCTTCAGAACCTCCTATTATGGATGGTTCTTCTAAGTTTTTTGTTGAAGCTTTAGAAAAAGTAGGGCTGAAGGAGCAAGAAGCTTGTAGAGAAGAATATGTGGTTACTGAAGTGATTAGTTATGTTGATGAAAAGTCAGGAAGCGAAATCATGCTCATGCCTGCTGAAGAATATCAACTGACTACAATGGTAGACTTTGGAACAAAGATTCTAGGCACGCAAAATGCAAGTATCAAAAGTATCACCGAGTTTAAAGATGAAATTTCAGATTCAAGAACGTTCAGCTTTTTGCACGAGATAGAAATGCTGTTGGAAAACGGCTTGATCAAAGGAGGGGATCTTAATAATGCTATTGTTTATGTAGATAAAGAGTTATCTCCAGAAACAATGGATAAGCTGAGACAAGCTTTTAATAAGGATAATATTTCAGTTAAATCAAACGGTATTCTTGATAACCTAACCTTGCATCATCCTAATGAAGCAGCGAGACATAAATTGCTTGACGTAATTGGTGATTTAGCTTTGGTTGGTATGCCAATTAAAGGAAAAGTGATTGCGAATAAACCGGGACATTTTGTAAATACACAATTTGCAAAAAAACTGAAGAAAATAATCAAATTAGAAAAACGTAATAACGTTCCTTCTTTTGACTTATCAAAACCTCCGGTTAAAGATGTCAATGAGATTATGGCAATGTTGCCCCATAGACCACCTTTCTTGCTTGTAGATAAAATTCTAGAAATCACAGATACAGGCGTTATAGGTCTTAAGAATGTGACGATGAATGAGCCATTTTTTGTTGGTCATTTTCCGTGTTCGCCAGTAATGCCGGGTGTACTTCAGGTAGAAGCCATGGCACAAACCGGTGGGATTTTAGTATTGAGTACTGTTCCCGATCCCGAAAATTATCTTACGTATTTCATGAAGATTGATAATGTACGCTTTAAACAACAAGTACTTCCCGGAGATACGCTTATATTTAAACTAGATTTACTATCGCCTATTCGTAGAGGAATTTGCCATATGCAAGGTAGCGCCTATGTTAATGGTAAATTAGTTTCAGAGGCTGAGCTCATGGCTCAAATAGTAAAAGTAAAGAAAGACTAGATTTATGAATCAACCCTTAGCATACGTACATCCTGGAGCTAAAATTGCCAAAAACGTGGTGATCGAACCGTTTACAACCATTAATAATAATGTTGTAATTGGGGAAGGCAGCTGGATAGGATCAAACGTTACGATTATGGAAGGTGCGCGCATCGGTAAAAATGTAAATATTTTCCCCGGGGCCGTAATATCTGCAATTCCGCAGGATAAAAAGTTTGACGATGAAGATACGGTTACGATCATTGGCGACAACACAACGATTAGAGAGTGTGTGACCATAAATCGTGGTACTACAGACAGAATGAAAACCCAAATAGGAAACAATTGCTGGATTATGGCCTACAGCCATATTGCACACGATTGTATTGTGGGAGATCACTGCATATTTTCAAACAACAGTACGCTTGCCGGGCATATTGTTGTAGGTGACCACGTTGTTTTAGCGGGTATGGCTGCGGTGCAACAGTTTTGTACCATTGGTAGCCACGCATTTGTTACCGGTGGATCATTAGTACGTAAAGACGTTCCTCCTTATGTAAAAGCAGGACGCGAACCGTTGTCTTACGTCGGAATCAATTCTATTGGTTTGAGACGTAGAGGATTTACCACTGAGAAAATCAGAGAAATTCAAGACATTTATCGTATTCTTTATCAGAAGAATTATAACAATACCCAAGCTGTGAATATTATAGAGGCTGAAATGGAAGCTACTCCAGAACGAGATGAGATTCTTCAGTTTATACGTAATTCACAACGTGGTATTATGAAAGGGTATTTTACCGCTAATTAATTTCAGTAAAAAAATAGATTAAAACATACATATGGCAACTACATCAGATATTCGTAATGGGATGTGTATTCACTACAACCATGATATTTATAAAATAGTTGAATTTTTACACGTAAAACCAGGTAAAGGACCTGCTTTCGTAAGAACAAAATTAAAAAGTGTAACTAACGGAAAAGTTTTAGATAATACCTTTTCTGCGGGTCATAAGATCGAAGAAGTACGTGTTGAGACCAAAGGCTATCAGTTTTTATATAGTGATGGTGAGTGGTATCACTTTATGAATACAGACGATTACACTCAGATACGTCTTCTAGAATCTGCTTTAGATCAACCCGGACTTCTAAAGGAAGGGGAAGTGGTTTCTATTGCTATTAATACCGAAGACGGCCTGCCGCTATCTGTAGATATGCCTGCGCACGTTATTCTGGAGGTTACTGCAACCGAACCTGGTGTAAAAGGAAATACTGCAACCAATGCTACAAAACCTGCTACTGTAGAAACAGGTGCAGAAGTAAACGTTCCTTTATTTATCAATGAAGGAGATAAAATCAAAGTAGAGACTGAAAAAGGAACCTACAAAGAGCGTATCAAAGAATAAGTAATTGAAGTTTCCTCAAAAACATACTTTAGAACAAATTGCTACAATTCTCAATGTAGATTATGTTGGCGATGCTGATTTTCCGGTTTTGGGAATGAATGAAATTCATGTTGTAGAACCCGGAGATATTGTTTTTGTTGATCATCCTAAATATTACGATAAAGCTTTAGCTTCTGCAGCGACTGTTGTTTTGATAAACAAAAGAGTAGATTGCCCAGAAGGTAAAGCTTTACTTATTTCTGAAGATCCGTTTGCCGACTTTAATAAGCTCACAAAATTCTTTAAACCTTTTCAAAAAGCGACTTCTTCGATAGCTGCTTCAGCAACAATTGGTGAAGGAACCCATATTCAGCCTAATTGTTTTATAGGAAACAATGTGCGTATAGGTAAAAATTGTTTGATACACGCAAATGTCAGTATTTATGATAATGCGGTGATAGGCGATGGGGTTACCATTCATTCTGGAGTCGTTTTGGGTGCTGATGCTTTTTATTATAAAAAGCGGGAAACAGGCTTTGATAAATTACTTTCCGGTGGACGAGTTATTATCAAAGATCACGTTGATATTGGTGCTTTATGTACTATAGATAAGGGCGTTTCTGGGGACACGATTATTGGAGAAGGTTCAAAACTTGACAATCAAGTGCACGTAGGTCACGATACACAGATAGGAAAACGTGTACTTATTGCGGCGCAGTCAGGAATTGCGGGTTGTGTAGTGGTAGAAGATGACGTTGTCATTTGGGGGCAAGTAGGAATCGCTAGCGGAATTACCATCAAAGAGAAAGCAGTGATTTTTGCACAGAGTGGAGTAGGCCGTACTTTAGAAGGAGGGAAGTCCTATTTAGGAACTCCTGCTGAAGACAGTAAAAAGAAGTTTAGAGAATTGGCTTCCATTCGTCAAATTCCTTATATTTTAGAACAAATAAAAAAATAAAATGAGTCAATCTGCAAAGGACCTCGTTAGAGGTTTATATGAATCTGATTTTTTTAATGATTCAAGTGTTCTTAAAAAGTTTTTACATCAAGATGCAGAATTGTATTGGAATGCCTCTACGGGATTTTCTAAGATGACTTACGATGATCTTGCCGATATGTCTTCAGAAATGGGTAAGTCGTTCATATCGTTGCGTTGTTCAATAAGTCATTTGATCTCTGAGGATGACAAAGTAAGTGCACGGTTAACCTATTACATAAAAACAGTTGAAAATCCTGATGAAGAAGTAGGTATCATTCATTTTATGGCAATTTGGGAGCTTAAAGACGGATTGTTGTATCGCGGTTATCAAATTAGTCAACCTAGCGACGATGACCCGCAAAATAATGATGCACACATTCGTATAAAGTCCTAAAATTCCTTTAGCATTCAGCTTTAAAAAATTATTTTTGTTACCACAAAATTCAAACAACTCATGAGCGTTTTAGTAAATAAAGATTCCAAAATAATTGTACAAGGTTTTACCGGAAGTGAAGGTACCTTTCACGCTGGTCAAATGATTGAATACGGCACTAACGTAGTTGGTGGTGTAACACCGGGAAAAGGTGGTCAAACGCATTTAGAAAAGCCTGTTTTTAATACTGTAGAAGATGCAGTTAAAGAAACCGGAGCTGATGTTTCAATCATCTTTGTACCGCCGGCATTTGCTGCTGATGCGATTATGGAATCTGCTGATGCAGGGATCAAAGTGATCATCGCGATTACTGAAGGTATTCCTGTAGCAGATATGATTAAAGCTGCTGATTATATTAAAGATAAAGATTGTCGTCTTATCGGCCCTAACTGTCCTGGTGTAATCACTCCGGGTGAAGCGAAAGTTGGGATTATGCCTGGTTTTGTTTTCAAAAAAGGTAAAGTAGGTATTGTTTCAAAATCAGGAACTCTTACTTATGAAGCTGCAGATCAAGTAGTAAAACAAGGCTTAGGTATTACTACAGCAATTGGTATTGGAGGTGATCCAATTATCGGGACTACTACTAAAGAAGCTGTTGAATTATTGATCAATGATCCTGAAACTGAAGCTGTGGTTATGATTGGTGAGATTGGAGGACAATTAGAAGCTGATGCTGCAAAATGGATCAAAGCAAGCGGAACTACAAAACCGGTAATTGGTTTTATCGCAGGTGAGACTGCACCGGCAGGTAGAACAATGGGGCACGCAGGGGCTATTGTTTCAGGAGAAGGAGAATCTGCTGCAGACAAAAAGAAAATCTTAAAAGAAAACGGAGTTCACGTTGTTGACTCTCCTGCTGAGATTGGTAAGAAAGTTGCCGAGCTATTGAGCTAAGAGCATTTACATAATAATATAAAAAAAGCCTGGCTATTGATAGTCAGGCTTTTTTATTCTCGAAAATCACATATTCAATTTCAAAATATACCGGATATTGGGTATTGAGGACTGTTAAATTTTATAGCATTTTTAACAATTATAAATTTTAACAGTTCCCTTATGAAGATAAAACTACTTGTACTTTTAACCTTATTTAATTTTTCAGCGGCGCTTTGCCAAACAAGTCTTGGACTATCCGCTGCAGAAGAAAAGGAAATAAAAGATTACAAAAATTCCCAGAAATATTTAGTTACTACCATAGATAACATGAGTAGTTTGGACGATGAATCAAAATGGTCTGTCTTGCTTAACGCAAACAAAACGTTGAAGCTAAAAACGCCTAAAGTTGCTTTTGAAGATGATTTTTTAAATAATCTTCAAGCCATTGACGCATTGGATATCAGCAACGCTGAAAAATTCCAAAAATTAAAACAAGCTCAGGAAGAGGCTGCAGCGAAGGAGCGTGCACTTCGGGACGAGACTATGCTTGCTCTACAGGCTTTGAATGAAAACAAAGCCGAATCGGCAAATACTAAAGCTGAAACTACAGTATCAGAGGCTCCTCAAACAGAAATTGCAGTAGCTGATTCTGAATTAGATGCTGCACCAAATACTGGCAATACAGTAGATACTAAGGAAACAGCTCCATTGACTACAACAGATCCTCAGTCAAACGTTTTGGATAAAAAATTACAAGAAAGCTCTGCAGTTATTGCTGTTGAAGAAACTTCGGAAGAAACACCTGAAGTAATTGCCACTGCTGAGACTACTCCGGAGGATCAACAAGCTGCAACTCCTGATTCAAACCAAAACCTTTTGACATCGCTTGCAGAAGTTGCCAAGGAAAGTCAGACAGAATCACAGGAGTCAGCTCAACCAGAAGAAGTATCAAACACTCCGGCAACTGTATATTTTATAAGAAATAATGGTTTTGCGGGAAGTGGTACCAAATTTCACATTTTCATCGACACTGATTATAAAGGTATGATCAAAGGAAAAGATGTTATTAAAACTGAAGTTAGTCCAGGACAATACAAAATAAGTGGTGTTTCAGGAACAGCAATAATTAAATCAGCTTATCAGTTACCGGTTACTTTTAAGGCGGGTCAAACCTATTATTTTTCAGCAAATAATAGTGGCATGGAATATCTTGAATTAGCCACTAAGAATACAGGCGTTTACGATGAGCTCCAGAAAAAATTGAATAAAAATATTGATTATGTTGAAGTAGATCAAAAAGATATTGATAAGTATACAGAGCGATTTCAAGAAACCCTTCAAGAAGCTGAACAGTTCCCAAGTCAAGTTGTCATAAACGGAAAACCTGCAGCAGGAAGAAGAAATACTTCTTTTCAAGAAGACTATCCGTTGCATAAAACAGGATTGAGCATTAACGATCTTCCTTCAAGCACAGCTCTTACAGCTGCCCATGATGCTTCAATAAATGAATATATTGATGATATAGCTGCTGCTAAATCTTCAGAAGAAATGGTTGCAATAGCACAAAATATTGCAGGGATTGACACAGAAGCACCTTTGCTTAATCTTAGAGATCAGGCTTATAAAGAGATTCTAAAGCTTAAAGAGAAAGAAGGGTTTAGAGCGGTTAATACTTCCACCTCAAATGTATTGATGGGAAATGTTGAAGCCAGAGACAGGGTTAAAAATTCTGAAGTGAATGAAACTACAGGGTTAAAATATCGAAGAAGTTCTTTGTATACGCTGATGATTAATGATGATTCTCGAGAGCATTTTGGTCACATTAGAAACACCTTTGGAAATATTGAGCTTTCAGAAAAATTTAATAACCACAATATAGGACCTTACCTAATCAATACTGCAGGAGGTATTGATGATCAAACCGAAGCGATCAATCAATTTTTTATTCAAAATCAAACGGCAAAAGAATTGGTTGCAAAGTGGTTTAATAGAGATGTTGACGGCAATTTTGATATGGAAGTCATAGCGAATCGCGGTTCATATAATGCTTCAGACTTGGATGTATTGGTAGCACAGGACAGTCAAAGAGGTCAAGCGCTTTTAGAGGATGCTGGTGAAGAACTCATTAAAAATACCTTTGTTATTGTCTATGATTTTAAATACACCAATAAGGAAGAAAAAGCCAAAAAGACTGGAGGTTTTCTATCGGCCCTGAGCACAGCTGCGTCTTTTGTCCCTGGAATGGAAAACGTTTCAACTGTAGTAGATGGGGTGAACTTGGCTCAAACAGCATTAGGTAAAGGTTATTTTGTGAAGACTACTGCTTATCTCTATCAATTAGAATGGAATGAGGAGGTCGCTAGCAGATTCTATAATGAGATGTGGATGGACGAGAATTCCTACGATCCCAATAGAAAGGCCGCTTTTGATAATACTGATATTTTCAAACTCAAATTTATAGGAACGCAAATAGCAAGAAAGAACTTACAATCCACCATTTTTTCTAATAAAACCAATAAAGATTTAATTGGTATTGCTACAGTGAGGGCCTCAGATAAATCTATCGCACAATTACAACGAGAATTTGAAGATTTCCGAGTAAAAACTCCTTTGCTTAGCGGGGATCCCATCGCTGCAAAAATTGGTACTAAAGAAGGTATCGAGAAGGGAGATAAGTTTGAAGTGCTTGAACAAGTTTTAGGTGAGGATGGTAAAACGTACTATGAGCGAGTGGGAACTATCAAAGTAGATAAAAATGAAATCTGGGACAATAGCTATTTAGCCGAAGAAGATACCAGTGCCAATTTATCTGGACAAACCTTGTTCAAAGGATCTTCAAACAAATACTACTCAGGTATGTTAATAAGACAAATCAATTAGAATCAATTATGAAGAATAAAATAAAAGTATCCTTAATCTTAATTCTTATTGGGATTTCCTGCTCATCCCTCAATGCGCAAAAACGGTTTGAAGATAGAGCAGATGAAGATACAGCCAATTGGCGTTATGAGATAGAGTGTGTAGGCACAGGAAAGCAAGGAACGACTTTAATTAAAGTTTGGTCTTATTCAAAAAAGCCTCAAGTTGCTGCAGAACAGGCAAAAAAGAATGCTATACATGGTATTATTTTTAAAGGAGTTCCTCAAGGAGAACGCGGCTGTGTAGCTCAACCTGCTTTAGCCCGTAACGCTAATATTGAACAGGAAAAGGCCGATTATTTTAACGCTTTCTTCAATAACGGAGGGAAGTTTCAAAAATTTGTAAGCCTTACTACAAACGGAGCGATAGCTGCAGGTGATCGTATTAAAATAAGCAGAAAAGAATATAAAATTGGAGTTATAGTTTCTGTGAATAAAAAGCTTTTACGCGATGAGCTTGAAGCTGCTGGTATAATAAGAGGCCTATCATCAGGATTTTAATTGGAATATTATGAAGAATATAAAAATACTACTTGTACTCGCAGGAGTCGTTTTCTCAATGATGAGTTCGTGCAAAACACCCGAAACCATTTCAGGGTACTATTCCTATGAGACCCAATGTTTGGGAAATCTAGGGGATGGAACGCAACTGGTTAAAAGTTGGGGTACAGGTTTAGATCGTAAACAAGCCGAGGCACAGGCACGTAAAAATGCGCTGCGCGATATAATGTTTAAAGGAGTTCGTAATGGAAATTCTTCTTGTGAAATTCGTCCTTTAGTGGTAAAACCTAATGCGCTTGAAAATTACGAGACCTATTTCAACAGATTTTTTTCAGAAAACGGAAAGTATAAATCGTTTGTTTCCTTACATAGAGAACCCTTTTTAGACAGAAAGTTTAAAAGTAATCCCAGAAGCGACGCCAAGGTTGCCTATGGATTGGAGCTTAAGGTACGCGTAGATGACTTAAGACAATTATTAATCAAAGATGAAATAATAGAGTAAAATGAAAAAGATTATTACAATACTTTTTTTGGCATTTTTTATTGGGCATATTCAGGCTCAAGCCAAAAAACCCACTTTAATGGTTGTACCTAGTGATAACTGGTGTATAACTAATGGTTATATGATGCAATTTGCAAATCAAGGTATGATCGAGACCATACCTGATTATAAAGCGGCCTTTCAACAGAGCTCAGATTTACTACTTGTGGTGAGTAAATTAAACGGCCTTATGGCAGACCGTGGATTCCCTTTGAAAAATATGGAATCTGTGATTAAATCGCTCAATTCGTACGCAGCAGAAGATGCACTTCGTTCTTCTAAAGCAGGTTCTGAGGTTGCAGAAAGTCCGGTTGATCGCTTAAAATCTATAGCAAAGGCCGATATAATTATGCAACTCACATGGACGGTGAATCAAACCGGACCTAAAAAGTCGATCACATTTAATCTTCAAGGTATAGATGCCTATTCTAACAAGCAAATAGCAACAGCGGCAGGAACAGGTGCACCGTCTTTTTCAGCAGAACTTCCTGTTCTTTTAGAAGAATCGGTACTTTCTTACATAGATGAGTTTGCAAATAGTCTACAAGATCATTTTGACGATTTGTTTGAAAATGGTCGTGAGATTACCATAAGAATCAAACGATGGGATGACTGGGGAGATGATTTAGAATCAGAATTTGGTCCTGAGCAAGAGGAGTTAGGCTTTATTATAGAAGATTGGATTGCAGACAACACCGTAAAAAACAGATTTTCTACGACAGATGCAACCGAAAACATGATGATTTTTGAACAAGTAAGAATTCCGTTATACTACACGAGAAACGGTCGTGAGCGAGCGATGGATACGCGTCGTTTTGCTAAAGGTTTAAGTGATTACTTAAAAGACACTCCATTCAATATCGTGAATAAATTAACCACGCGAGGATTGGGTGAGGCAACCATATTTTTAGGAAGTAAATAAAAAAATTATGAAAAACAGTATAAAATTCTGCTTTGCTTTAGCAGCAATGCTTTCAGTTACAAGAGTTGCTTTTTCGCAAAATACACTTTCTAGTTATGACGACTTAGGACGTTTAGAATTAACAAGCTATGTTTCTGATCAAATCGAATATTTACCCGTAGTAGCGCGTAATAATTTACAAAGTAAATTAGCGAGAGCGGTGAATCAATATGGCCTTGGCGGAAGTACGTCAAACGGAAGATTTATCATCACGCCTAATGTTTCGGTTTTATCAAAGAATGTCATTGCCAGTGCTCCCGCAAGTATAGCGGTAGTGCTAGACATTGGTCTTTTTGTAGGGGATGGTGTTTCAGGAACAAAATTTTCTTCAGGTTCTATTACCGCTAAAGGTGTAGGGAGAACAGAGGCTAAAGCCTACATCAATGCGTTTAAACAAATTAGCCCTGAGAATAAGGAGTTTAAGCGCATAATTGAACAGGCAAAACCCAAGATCCTAGAATACTATAATACAAGGTGTGATTTTATTTTAAACGAAGCTAAAGTTGCAGCAGCACAGAATAAGTTTGATTTGGCTTTACTTCATCTAACCACAATCCCGGAGGTGAGTAAAGACTGTTATACTCAAGCTTCTGCATTAATCCCTGAGCTTTATAATCAAAAAATCGATAACGAGTGTCTGCAAAAAGTTAATAAAGCTAGAAATGCCTGGGCAACAGATCCTTCTTCTGCAGGAGCAGCTGTAGCGGGTAAAATACTCGCTTCAATTAATCCAAATGCTTCTTGTTATAAGGATGCAGTAAAGCTATCAAAGGAAATTGGTGACAGGATGTATGAACTTACAGACAGAAAATGGGATTATATTTTAAAACAACAAGAGTTAAATGCCGAAGTGCAAAAGGCTTCGCTTGAAACCACACGAGAACTAATGAATGCCTATTTTTCAAATCAGCCACAAACGATAATGTACAACGTGCATGGGTGGTGGTAAGTCTATGATTTAAAAAGCTTCAGTAAAAACCAACGCGTAATGTGTTGGTTTTTTCGTTTGCATACACCGCAAGTTTCCTATATTTACGGCTATTCAAATGAACTTACATTAGACATATCAATTTAGAATGAAACTTTTAGAAGGAAAAAATACAATCATCACCGGCGCTAGTCGCGGAATTGGAAATGGCATAGCCAAAGTTTTTGCTCAAAACGGTGCAAATGTGGCCTTTACTTATAGTTCTTCAGCTGGTCCCGCAGAAGAGTTAGAAAAGGAATTAACTGCTATGGGAGTGAAAGCAAAAGCCTACAAATCTGATGCATCTTCTTTTGAAGCTTGTCAAGATTTGATCAAACAAATAAGTGAAGATTTTGATTCTATAGATGTTTTGGTTAACAATGCAGGAATCACAAAGGATAACTTGTTGATGCGTATGGGCGAAGAGGATTTTGACAAAGTACTCGAAGTGAATCTAAAGTCTATTTTTAATATGACCAAAGCTGTTCAGCGCACCATGCTAAAACAGCGCCACGGAAGTATTATCAATATGAGTTCTGTTGTCGGAATAAAAGGAAACGCAGGTCAGGCGAATTATGCTGCTTCAAAAGCAGGAATCATTGGTTTTTCAAAATCTATGGCTCTTGAATTAGGATCGCGAAATATTCGTACTAATGTTGTTGCTCCTGGATTTATCGAGACAGAAATGACAGCAAAACTTGATGAAAAAGTGGTTGCAGGATGGCGTGATGCAATTCCGTTAAAAAGAGGTGGTACACCTGAAGATATCGCGAATGCTTGTGTATTTTTAGGAAGTGATATGAGCGCATATGTTACAGGTCAGGTTTTACAGGTTGATGGCGGAATGTTAACCTAATTCTTCCTTAACAAAGACTAATCATTTATGACGGCATCCACAGGTATTTACATCATCCTCTTAGGGATAATAGCTTTGGGTGCCGCTCTATTTTTATACTTCTACAAGCCGGAGCGGTCAAAAAACTTAAGACTGTTACTGAGTGGCTTACGTTTTATAAGTGTTTTTTCGGCTTTGCTTCTTTTGTTAAATCCTTCATTTAAGCAAGTCAGCTACCTTACAATTAAACCCAAGCTTGTTTTAGCTGTAGATAATTCAGCATCGATGCGTCTATTAGGCGACACTTTGCAGCTTAAACAGGCAGTACGTGATATCCAGAATAATAAAGCGCTTAAGGAACGTTTTGATATCGATACTTATACATTTTCTACAGATGTTGCAACACATAATAGTCTGACGTTTGACAAAGAACAAACCAATATTGCCAAGAGCATTACAACATTCGATAAGGTGTATAAAAATCAGGAATACACCACGGTTTTTATCACTGACGGTAACACCAACTTAGGAGCCAATTACCGCTATGTAGCAAAACAATCTGCCGATGTCGCTCGTAATTTTATTGTGGTGGGAGATACTGCAGCCTATGAAGATTTGCGTATAGATCAGGTAAATGTTAATCGATATGCATTTATAAATAACCAATTTCCGGTGGAAGTAAACGCCTCGTATTTAGGGACCAACACGGTTGATGCTAAGGTTAATGTTTATACCAAGGGTCGTGTCGTTCACAGTGCGCGCACCACTTTTTCTGAAACGGAAAATACGCATCAATTCAGTTTTTATTTAAATGCTGAAACGCGAGGTGTACAAACCTATTCGGTAGTTATAAACGAGCTTCCCGAAGAGCAAAACACCACGAATAATAGTAAAAGTTTTGCTACTGAAGTAATCGATCAGCGTTCTGAAATTTTGGTGGTTTATGGCGTATTGCATCCAGATCTTGGCGTTTTAAAAAAGAGTATAGAAAGTAATGAACTAAGAGAAGTAAAGCTTCAGTCTATTGAGAAGGTTACTGATGAAATGCTTAATACTTCTGATTTAGTAATTCTTTTTCAGCCTGATACTTCTTTCAGCAATATTTATGAACAACTCAACGCAAGCAACAAAAATAGGTTTACGATTGTTGGCTTAGATAGTAATTTATCTTTTTTAAACAATGTTCAAAATACGTTCATTCTTCCTCGAAGCAGGCAGTCTGAAGCTGTTCAACCGCTACTGAATACTTCGTTTTCTGCATTTCAATTGAATGGAATAGCGTTTAGGAATTATCCACCGCTTGAATCTATTTTTGGCGAAATCACACTTTCAGGCGCAAGCGATGTGCTTCTTTACCAGCGCATAAATGGTGTTGAAACAGGAAATCCCTTACTCGGAGTGACAGAGATTTCCGGCCCCCGTGAAGTGTTTTTATTTGGGACAGGAATATTTCAATGGCGCAGTCAGACCTATTTAGATCAAGGTGATTTTGAAGCATTTGACACCTTTATTGATAAATTAATTCAGTATTCAGCCAGCGATCAAAAACGCACCCGACTTGATGTAGATTATGAGCGCTTTTATTACGGCGGAATTTCAACAGTGATCACTGCACAGTACTTTGATAAGAACTATGTTTTTGATCCGGGAGCTCAGCTGCAGATTCAAGTGTTTGATCAGGAAGGGCTGGTGTATGAATCACCAATGGTTTTTAATGGAAGTACTTACGAAGCTCAACTCACTAGTCTTGAACCCGGCGATTATACATTTGAGGTGCGTGCATCAGCAGATAATTTGACTGTTGAAGGAAGCTTTACGAGTATTCCGTATGCTATTGAAGAGCAAAATTTGAACGCCGACTATGCAACTATGCAAATTGTCTCTGAAGAAACAGGAGGTCAAATTCAAACTATTGATAAAGCGAATGAAGTTATAGATAGCATTCTGGAAAGTTCAAAATATAGCATTGTAGAACGAGCCATTGAAAAAAATGTACCTTTGATAGACTTTACTTGGTTGCTGATACTCATCGTAGTAAGTTTAACAACCGAATGGTTTATAAGAAAATACAACGGACTTATCTAATAAATAAAAAATCATATAATGGAACGATTACCTAAAATTGGAATACCCATAATCATCGGAGTTATTATTCTGGTGGTCATAATCGCAAAATCTGCGGTCACCATAGAATCTGGAGAAGCAGGAGTACTTTATAAACCTTTTGGCGGAGGAGTAGTTACCGAGCAACCACCGCTTGGTGAAGGTTTTCACATTGTTGCACCGTGGAACAAAGTTTTTATCTACGAAGTTAGACGCCAGGAATTAAAAGAAATTATGAATGTGCTTTCTTCTAACGGTCTTGATATCAAATTAGAAGCTTCGGTATGGTACAAACCAGATGCAGCCAACCTTGGGAAATTGCATCAGGAAATAGGAGAAGATTATCTTAACCGAATTTTATTACCTACCATTAGATCGGCTGCACGATCTGTGGTTGGTCGTTATACTCCAGAGCAGCTTTATTCTTCTAAAAGAGATGCCATACAAGCTGAAATTTATGATGAGACTAAAAAAATTGTAAAGAATCAATACATCGTGTTGGACGAAGTCTTGGTTCGAGATGTTACGCTACCGGCAACAATAAAGCAAGCAATCGAGCGTAAACTGCGTCAGGAACAGGAATCTTTAGAATATGAATTTAGATTGATTTCTGCGCAAAAGGAGGCAGAGCGTCAGGTTATTGAAGCGCAAGGTAAAGCAGATGCAAATAAGATCTTGAGTCAGTCGCTTAATGATCAAATCCTAAAAGATAAAGGGATTGAAGCTACACTTAAACTTTCGGAGTCAAACAATTCAAAAGTAATTGTTATCGGTTCTGGAGACGGCGGACTGCCAATTATTTTAGGAAACAACTAGGGATAATTTTAAAGAACTAAAAAGGCGAATCCTAATCAGATTCGCCTTTTTTTATGCTTTTTTCATGCGTACTTCTCGGTCCCGTCTTAATTGCGCACGTTGCTTTGATTGAAGCAGTAGTTTCGCTTTAGCAACCCAGTTGTCGTTAACGATACGATCGGGGAAGAAATGAATCAGATCCGTTACAATTTCAATATCCCGAGCATTGAATTTGCTTATTTGGTCATAGGTGTAAATGCCAATGGTATTCAATTTCTCTTCAGTATAAGGTCCGATACCAATAATTTTCTGAAGATTATCTGCATCATCAGCGCTAGCGGCTCCTATTCTTGAAAAATCCAGGTCTGTTCGTAGCGCTTCGTCTTCCTCAGGCTTGGTGATTTCAGTTTTCCTTTCGGCTGCGACCTCATATTCATCTTCTAGGAAATCATCTTCCAGTTCAATGGCCTCATTTTCGGGTTTATCAGAATATTTTTGACGCAGTAAGTTTACTTTTTTAACATAGCGGCTTTTTTGATAATAATAAGCAAAGAAGTAGCCGATCATAAAAGCACCAAACATCAATACAGCAACCTCTATATAAATAAGAGGCACCGAAAGGTTGTCGTTATTTGCTTGAATTATAGCTAGTAGCATCATTACTTAAATATCAATTCATAGCGATTATTGAGCTCTATTTTATCCTCCATTTCTCGAGGATATAAGGGGTCTGCTTCTCCTTTAGAAGTTGCAATAACTTGATTTTCAGGTAAATTAAAGCTTTTAATTATAAACTGCCTAATTTTTTGAGCCTGTTCTAATGCTATTTTATAATTATCGCGATCATCGCCTATATGATCTGTATGGCCTATAATTTCAATTTGTGTCAGTGGGTTTATTTTTAGCTGTCGCTCCACTTGAGCTAAGAATTCCGCTGCTTTTTGATCGTGTACCAGACGTGCCAGTTTAAAAGAAGGTCTAAAGGTGAGGTCTGCTTCAGGTCGAGGTGTTTTAGATGCTTTAGATTTTTTATTGAGTTTAGCCAGGCGTAAACGCTCTTCATCTTCTTCAATGGCCCGCTGGTTACGTTCTAAGCGTTCTTGAATATTGTTTATTAAAGCATCATAATTTCCTGTTTCAGCAAAACTACTATCTTGGTAAATCCCTCTTTTTTTAGATGCATCTTCAGATTCTTTAAACAGGGTATCGGTTAATTCTAAAGTGTTTATCCTTTTGGTAGCATTTATATTGGATTCTACAGAAACAGAAGCTGCTTTAAATAAGCTTTTACGATTGGAAGCTCCGGTAGTGTTTAAAAAATATAGACCTACTACACACCAGCAGGTAAATACAGAAAACGCTATAAGAAAATTCTTCATCGCTAATCAATTTGCTCAAAAATAAGGTATTGTAACAAAATGATCATCATGTTGTTAAATCTATTCGATATAATGCACGCAAAAAGTATTTTTTTTATAAATTCGTGCCGCATTATGAGAAGAACAGTATTACATCATCATCATTTTTATTCACGCACTCAAGCGAGGTAAAGATGTTGTATATGTAATTTATATATAAAATAACAATAACCCGTTTGAGCCGTTCAAACGGGTTTTCTGTTTAGAATGGCTTAAGCCAAACAAACCAATCACAATGACTAAAAAAATTAGAATCGCCATTCAGAAGTCAGGAAGACTCAATGAAGATTCACTACAAATCCTAAAAGATTGCGGCGTGTCAATAGACAATGGTCGTGATCAGCTTAAGGCTAATGCTGCCAATTTTCCTCTGGAAGTATTCTATCTGCGTAATGGTGATATTCCTCAATATTTGAGAGACGGTGTTGTAGATATTGCTATCATAGGCGAGAACGTACTTATTGAAAAAGGCGACGATATTGCAATTGCACAAAAACTTGGGTTCTCAAAATGCCGCGTTTCTCTTGCCGTGCCTAAAAGCACAAAATATGATTCGGTCAAAGATTTTGAAGGAAAAAAAATCGCTACTTCTTATCCCAATACGGTTATGAACTATTTAAACCAATTTGGTATCAAAGCCGATTTACA
The DNA here is from genome assembly GCF_000152985.1 of Leeuwenhoekiella blandensis MED217. Lineage (GTDB taxonomy): Bacteria > Bacteroidota > Bacteroidia > Flavobacteriales > Flavobacteriaceae > Leeuwenhoekiella > Leeuwenhoekiella blandensis. Next base: position 2,060,014 of record NZ_CH672395.1, read on the forward strand.
TATCATTAATGGTTCTGTTGAAATTGCACCTAACATTGGTCTTGCAGATGGTATTTGCGATATTGTTTCTAGCGGAAGTACGTTGTTTAAAAACAACCTGAAAGAGGTTGAAGTGATGCTAAAATCTGAAGCAGTACTTGCTGTTTCACCTAAAATTGATACTGAACGTCAAGTAATTTTAGACAAACTTTTATTTAGAATACGGGCCGTTTTAAAAGGAAGGGATTACAAATATGTGTTGCTTAACGCACCTAATGATCGCTTGGAAGAAATTATAGGTTTACTACCGGGAATGAAAAGTCCAACGGTGCTCCCTTTGGCTGAAGAAGGCTGGAGCAGTGTGCATTCTGTGATTGATAAACATGAATTTTGGGAGGTTATCGATAAACTAAAAGACTCTGGAGCACAGGGCATTTTAGTAAGTGATATTGAAAAAATGGTGTTGTAATTTCATTTTGATAAAACTTAGTTTTTATGAATAAAGTTGAAAATCCTGATCGCTCCACTTGGGAAGGTTTATTAAAACGTCCTACACAAACCTATGAGCAAATCGAGGGCACCGTTCTAGAAATTTTTGATGCAATTAAAGCGGAAGGAGATATTGCGGTTAAACGCTATACTGAGAAGTTTGACGGTAGCGCACAAGACGAACTTCAGGTTTCACCACAAGAGCTTGAAGAGGCTGGCGCAGTATTAAATTCAGAATTAAAAGAAGCTATTGCACTCGCTAAAAAGAATATTGAAGCTTTTCACGAGGCTCAAAAAACAGCTCGTGTTGAAGTGATTACCGCACCGGGTGTACGTTGCTGGCAAGAAAAAAGACCCATTCAAAAAGTTGGTTTATACATTCCAGGGGGTACAGCTCCTTTGTTTTCTACTATTTTAATGTTGGCGATTCCTGCGAAAATTGCAGGTTGTAAAGAAGTGGTTTTATGTACGCCTCCTGACAAAGAAGGAAAGATCAATCCGGCAATTTTGTTTACCGCAAACCTATGCGGAATTGATAAAATATATAAAGTTGGAGGGATTCAGGCCATTGGCGCGATGACTTTTGGTACGCAAAGTATTTCTAAAGTATACAAGATTTTTGGTCCGGGCAATCAATTTGTTACGGTTGCAAAACAAATGGCAACCAAGTTTAACGTGAGCATAGATATGCCTGCCGGACCTTCAGAATTGCTCGTGGTTGCAGACGATACAGCAAATCCGGCTTTTGTTGCTTCAGATTTATTGAGTCAGGCAGAGCACGGTGTTGACAGTCAGGTGATTTTGGTTTCGACCTCCAAAAAGCTTATCGCTGCTACAGAACAAGAACTTCAAGAGCAGCTCGAGCGCCTTCCGCGTAAAGCGATCGCAGAAAAGGCAATTGCCAACAGCAAACTTATTTACCTTGAAACAAAGGAAGAAGCGCTTGATCTTATTGACGCTTACGGTCCAGAACACTTTATCGTATCTACAGCAGACAACGCGTATTACGTTAACAACATTTCAAATGCAGGATCTGTATTTATAGGTAATTTTACCCCAGAAAGTGCCGGCGATTATGCTTCTGGAACCAATCATACCTTACCCACAAACGGATATGCTAAACAATACAGCGGGGTAAACTTAGATAGTTTTATGAAGAGTATGACCTTTCAGGAAATTTCTGAGCAAGGGATGCAGCATATTGGTAAAGCCATCGAACTTATGGCAGAAGCCGAAGGTTTACATGCACACAAAAATGCAGTGAGTTTACGCCTACAATCATTAGATAATTAAGCCATGAGTACCCTAAACTTTCACTTAGAAAAATTAGTGCGTGACAATGTAGCACGTCTAAAACCTTATTCTTCGGCTCGGGATGAGTTTAAAGATTTTCACGAGGATATGGTGTTTCTTGATGCTAATGAAAATCCGTACAATAACGGCGTTAACCGCTATCCAGATCCGCAGCAAGTGACGCTGAAGCAACATTTGTCTTCGTTAAAACGTGTGCCGGTTGATCAAATTCTTTTGGGGAACGGAAGTGATGAAGTTCTTGATTTGTTATTTAGAGCATTTTGCGAACCTAAAACAGACAATATCATTACACTGCCACCAACTTACGGAATGTACGGCGTACTGGCAGATACAAACGCGATCGCCAACCGCGAAGTCTTGCTATCTGATGATTTTCAGCCGCAAGTACATCAAATTTTAGAACAGGTTGATCATCAGACGAAGATGCTCTTTTTGTGTTCGCCTAACAACCCTACAGCCAACAGCTTTGAGGGGGAACGCATTATTCAATTGCTTGAAAATTTTAGAGGTTTAGTCGTTGTTGATGAAGCTTACATTGATTTTTCAACAGAAGAAAGCTGGGCATCAAAGCTTCAGGAGTACCCCAACCTTGTGGTGACTCAAACTTTATCTAAAGCGTATGGTTTGGCAGGAATACGTTTAGGTATTTGTTATGCTTCCGCAGAAATAATAGCGATCTTAAACAAGATCAAACCACCGTATAACGTAAATGAACTAACACAAAAACGCGCTTTAGAACGTGTTCTTGACAACACTTCAGTTCAGAACGAAATCACCGCTATTTTAAAAGAAAGAGACGCTTTATCTAAAGTATTACTTGAAGTATATTTTGTAGAAAAAGTGTATCCTTCCGAAGCTAATTTTATCTTGGCAAAAGTAGATGATGCAAACAAGCGTTATGAGCAATTGATCAAAAGAGGAATTGTTGTTCGTAATAGAAGTACCCAAGCCCTGTGTGAAAACACCCTGCGGTTTACAGTGGGCACTTCTGAAGAAAATCAAAAACTAATCTCAGCTCTTAAAGAACTGGTTTAACCAAAATACATGACTACCGAAACTACCACCAAAAAACAAAAAGTGTTGTTCATCGATCGTGATGGAACGATAATTCAAGAGCCACCGGGGTATCAGGTTGATGCTTTTGAAAAGGTGACTTTTTACCCAAAAGCATTTACCTACTTGAGTAAAATTGCTCAGGAACTCGATTATAAATTAGTGATGATCACCAATCAAGATGGTTTGGGAACTGATATTTTTCCCGAAGATACCTTCTGGCCGGTGCACAATTTCATTTTAAAATCTTTTGAAAATGAAGGCGTTGTTTTTGACGATGTCTTTATAGATAAAACCTTCCCTGAAGATAACGCAGATACGCGCAAACCGGGCACAGGAATGTTAACGAAGTTTTTTTCTGAAAGCTATGATTTGGAAAACAGTTTTGTTTTAGGAGACCGCATTACAGATATTGAACTTGCTAAAAACCTTGGAGCACAAGGTATTTTTATCAGCGATCATACCGATCTTGGAGCTGATGAAATTACTACAGAACGTGAGGAACTTGAAAAGTTCATTGCGCTTGAGACTACAGACTGGCAAAAGATTTACGAATTCTTAAAGCTGAAAGAACGCACGGCTTTCATCTCTAGAAAGACCAACGAAACCGATATTGAGATCGAATTGAATCTGGATGGTACTGGGAAGAGCGATATTAAGACCGGTTTAGCCTTTTTTGATCATATGCTCGATCAATTGGCGCGTCACGGTGCGATGGACCTTAAAATTCACGTTGATGGTGATCTGGAAGTTGATGAGCATCACACGATTGAAGATACAGCGATTGCTCTTGGAGAGGTGTTTTCTAAAGCGTTAAGTAACAAACTAGGTATAGAACGTTATGGTTTCTGTTTACCAATGGATGATTGCCTGGCGCAGGTTGCCATCGATTTTGGTGGACGTAATTGGTTAGTTTGGGAAGCCGACTTTAAACGCGAGAAAATAGGAGAGATGCCTACTGAAATGTTTTATCATTTCTTCAAATCTTTTACAGATGGTGCTCGTGCAAATCTCAATATAAAGGCAGAAGGAACAAACGAGCATCATAAGATCGAAGCTATTTTCAAAGCTTTTGCAAAAGCGATTAAAGTGGCTGTAAAACGCGATCCTGATAAAATGGTTTTGCCGAGTACAAAAGGAATGTTGTAAGCTTATGAAATTAGTAATAATCAACTACGGAGCAGGAAATATTCAAAGTATCAAATTTGCTTTTGAACGTTTAGGAGTTCACGCGATATTGTCTGATGATGCAGATGTAATCAAAGCAGCTGATAAAGTGATTTTTCCGGGTGTTGGAGAGGCGAGTAGTGCAATGGCAAAGCTGAAAGCCACCGGGTTGGATAAAGTCATTCCAACATTGAAGCAACCCGTTTTAGGGATCTGTTTGGGAATGCAATTGATGTGTAATCACTCAACTGAAGGAGACACCACCGGTTTAGGAATTTTTGATGTTGATGTAGTTAAATTTTCAAATAAAGTCAAAGTTCCACAAATCGGTTGGAACGAAATCGAAAGTTTAAAAACTCCCTTGTTTAAAGACATTCCAGAGCATAGTTTTATGTATTTAGTGCACAGTTTCTACGCTCCAAAATGTGATGCAATGATCGCTTCTACAAATTATGAAGTAGATTATGCATCAGCTTTACAAAAGGATAACTTTTACGGTGTACAATTTCACCCAGAGAAAAGTGGTAAAGTTGGACAGGAAATTTTAAAAAATTTCTGTCAACTTTAGCACTTTTCTGAACTAGTTTCAGAAACTGCCACTATGGAGTTCTTTTGTTACATATTATCTAATAAAAACCGTACGGTGCTTTATGTTGGGAAAACCAGAGACTTGCGCACACGATTACAACAACATAAGAAAGGTGTTGGAGCGGTTTTTACAAAAAAATATAATTGTTACGAGCTTTTATATTTTGAAACGTTTAAAACTGGCAGTGAAGCCTGGCAAAGGGAGCAGCAATTAAAGAGGTGGCATAAGGAATGGAAGTGGAATTTGATTAAAGATAAAAATCCAGACCTGAAAGAAATTAAAATTGAAACTATAAAATTGGAAATAGATGCTAACAATATGAGATACAATGGATCGAAAGACCCTGAAACAAGTTCAGGGTTAAGAATAATCCCGGCAATAGACATAATAGAAGGTAAGTGTGTGCGCCTTTCCAAAGGTGATTACAACACTAAAAAGATATATAATGAGAATCCGTTGGAGGTTGCGAAGGAGTTTGAAGCCCACGGAATTCAATATTTACATTTGGTTGATCTGGATGGGGCTAAAAGCAAACATATTGTCAATCATAAAGTCTTGGAGCAAATCGCTTCCCAGACCAGTCTAAAAATTGATTTTGGAGGCGGACTTAAAACTGACGATGATTTGCGTATTGCTTTTGAAAGTGGTGCCAATCAAATTACAGGCGGAAGCATCGCAGTTAAAGATCCTGAAACTTTTAAAAGTTGGTTGACAAAATTTGGCGCTAATAAAATCATTTTGGGCGCAGATGCTAAAGATGAAAAAGTCGCGGTGAGCGGCTGGCTTGAAGAGTCTAAAGAAGAATTGATCCCATTTATTCAAAGCTATCAAAAGGAAGGAGTTTCTTATGTGATTTGTACCGACATCAGTAAAGACGGGATGTTAGAAGGCCCTTCTTTTGATTTATATAGAAAAATTCTTGAAGATTGTCACCCTGAGCTTGTCGAAGGGGAAGTTGGCAATCTAAAACTCATCGCTTCTGGAGGAATTTCAACGTTTGACGAACTGCCCAAATTAGCTGAATTAGGTTGTGAAGGGACGATCATAGGTAAAGCGATTTATGAAGGTAGGATTTCAATGAAGCAGTTGGAGGGATTTATATTAAATAATTGAAAAAACGAATTAGCATATTAGGTATTTATGTTTCAATATATTATTTAGTTATAATTCTCTTTTCCCTATGGTTTAGTTTCTTTAGTGATGATCCCTGGGGGTTTGGAATCTTTGGAATTTTGGGATTATTAGTTTTAGGTTTGCCGCTTTTGCTAATTGAATCCCTATTAATGCTTATTGATAATCTAATTCTGAAGAATGCTATAGGTTTAATCATAAGTTTGATTTTTTCCTATTTCATTTTTATAGAAATGGAGCTTTTGAAATTTTAATTAATAAACTAGTATTCAGTTTACTGAAGAATTGAAATAACAATAGAACTTATAATAAGTTTTCCGTCTTCACGGAAAAGTAAAAAAAATAAAAAACGTGCTAACTAAACGTATAATACCCTGTCTCGACATCAAAAACGGAAGAACCGTAAAGGGAGTAAATTTCGTGGATCTACGCGACGCCGGAGATCCTGTGGAGCTTGCAGCGAAATATGCAGAAACCGGTGCAGACGAACTCGTTTTTCTTGATATTTCGGCTACAGAAGAACGTCGAAAAACCTTAGCTGACCTGGTTTTACGCGTAGCGGAAAAGATAAATATTCCGTTTACTGTGGGTGGCGGTATTTCTTCGGTTGAAGATGTAGACGTGTTGCTTCAGAATGGTGCAGATAAAGTTTCGATCAATTCTTCCGCAGTTAAAAATCCGCAGCTTATTAATGATTTGGCGGCAAAATTTGGTTCCCAATGTGTGGTTGTAGCCATTGACGCCAAGCAAATTGAAGGAAAATGGACCGTGCATCTTGTAGGTGGTAAAGTGCCTACCGAACTTGATCTATTTGAATGGGCAAAAGAAGTAGAGCAACGCGGGGCTGGTGAGATCTTGTTTACATCTATGGATCACGACGGTACCAAAAATGGCTTTGCAGACGAAGCGTTAGCCAAATTGAGTACTATGTTGAATATTCCGATTATCGCTTCAGGTGGTGCGGGAACGATGCAACATTTTACAGATACGTTCAAGAATGGAAAATCCGACGCAGCACTTGCTGCTAGTGTTTTTCATTTTCACGAGATCGACATTCCGGAATTGAAACAAGTTTTAAAAAAGAATAATATTCCGGTTAGAATTTAAATACCTAACCAGGAAATTAAACACATTATAATGAAAATTAAATACGACGCAAACGGACTCGTACCGGCGATAATTCAAGATGCTAAGACCAAAACCGTTTTGATGCTGGGCTATATGAATGAGGAAGCTTACTTAAAAACCAATGAGACTAAAAAGGTTACGTTTTATAGTAGAAGTAAGAAGCGTTTATGGACCAAAGGGGAAGAGAGTGGTAATTTTTTGAATTTGGTAGCCATCAAAAACGATTGTGATAACGATACACTTTTAGTAACTGTGGATCCCGTAGGGCCTACGTGTCATAAAGGAACAGACAATTGCTGGGGAGATACCAATGAGCAATCCTTTGGTTTTTTATCAGAATTGGAACAAACAATTGAAGACCGAAAGCGTAATCAAGATAACGACGACAGTTATGTGGCAAGCCTTTTTAGAAAAGGAATCAATAAAATCGCTCAGAAAGTAGGAGAGGAGGCTGTAGAAGTAGTGATTGAAGCCAAAGACGACGATGAAGGACTGTTTTTAAATGAAAGTGCAGACTTGCTCTTTCATTATTTGATCTTGTTGAAGGCGAAAGGGTATGGTTTAAATGACATCGAACAAGTGTTGTTGAAGCGTAAAAAATAGCTTTTTCACAAAATAAATAGCACCACACAAAAGCGACTTATTCTTACAGAGTAAGTCGCTTTTTGGGTTATAAAAATCATTTAAAAGATATAATTTGCCGTTTTAGCGCTAACAACTCTGCTTAGCCAAAATCTATTAAGGCTTATTTGAGAGTTATTTGTAGTTTTTTTCTTAAAAAATACATAATTAGTGATTTTTTACTAGTTTAAAAAAATTAATAGACTGAAGGATATCGTTTTTATTCAAACTAAAACGAATAAACTTACGTATTAACAAGTATAAATATACATAAATCAACATCTGCTATTTATAATCATTCTTAATTTTAAAATTAGTCTATAGTTTTAATACAAGTACTTCTTTCTGATTAATGGATTTAGCAGATAAATTTAAGTTTCTATAGCTTTCACTTAGCCGAAAAACCTTGCACTTAATCCTGTTTATCAGGAAATTAGAGTATCAATCAAGCAGATGTCAATATGCTGAAACAAATACTCTTTTCAATATTATTTCTTACAACTTTTTCATTACAAGCACAAGTTGGTGTCGGCACGACAGATCCTCATCCTGATGTCATGTTGGATGTTAATGGCGGATTACGAATACGCAGTCACAATGAAGGAAGTGATGATGCCGCAAAAGATTCTTTGGTAGTTCTAGACGGTAGAGGAGTAGTACATCGCATTGCTAAAAGCACTTTGCTTGCTAATATGGATAAGTCATTAGTACGCGCCGGAGTTTCAACCAGTTCTGGAGCTCTAGTAGACATAGGCGTTAGCGGAGAAAAAAGAGTGAAATTTGATAATGAAAGTTTTGATGTAAAAGGTGAATATGACAATTCTACCGGAATCTTTACCGCAGCGGCTAGCGGTATTTACAGAATTACAGCACAACTAAGATCAAGTAGCTCTTTACTTTCTGCGGGAGATTTTGGCATTGCGATTTACAAAAATGACTCAGGTAGAACAACCTACACAAAAATAGCAGAAGAACGCTATCTCAACGTAGAAGTAACTCTTATAAAAGTTTCACCTCCAGTAAGATCGGTTTCTACGCTTGTACAGTTAACCGCTGGTGAAGAAATAACCTTTAGAAGTATAACTGCACTATCACTTACACTGGCTGGTACTACAAATGGTAACAGTACGTTTATGACCATCGAGCAAGTGCGTTAACTAACCTTCCATTTCGATCAAGGTTAAGGCAAGTCGTATTTTATAATACGGAATCTTTTCTTCAAAATGCTCAAAATAAGGTTTTAAACCCTCAGGATGTTCTAATTCTTTTTGTGCCGCTTTAATCCGGGAAACTTCCTCTCTACTTACATAGGTGTACAAATCTAGATCGGCACCATCTTGGGCGAGTTTGGCCAAATGGGAATATACTGTCGTTTCCTTCAAGTCTCTTTTAGAGGCTATTTCTTCAATACTTAGCCCATCTTTGAGCATTTGGAAAGTAACCTGATGTGTAGCGCTTTTACTGCCTTTCTTTTTGATTTTAGACTTTTGAAAATCAAGAATAGCTTCAATGAAGGCATCTCCGTAAACTTCAAGCTTACGTTGACCCACTCCGCTAATTTCAAGAAACTCCATTTCTGTTGTGGGGCGGGCACGTTCGAGTTCCTTGAGCGTTTTATCACTAAATACCAAATAAGCAGGAATTTCTTCCTCTTTAGCAATTTCAGCACGTAAGGCGCGTAGTTTTTCAAAGAGTTCGTTGCCTTTTTTGATCTTAGGCTTTCTGGCTTCTACCGGTTCTTGTTTTAAAACTTCGGTAGGTGCAGTAAGGCGTACCTTTTTTCCATTAAAAAGAACCTCTTTACTGGATTCGGTCAGATGTAAATTGTTTCTCAAATGAAAGGCGATCTCGCAATAGCCTTGATTGATGAGCTGTAAAACATAATGCTGCCAATCCTTCCAAGAGACGTCTTTCCCGATTCCGTAAGTGCTTACCTGATCTAATTGATGATCTAGGATGTGCGCATTTTTAGCTCCTCGTAAAATATCGATAATTGCTCCAATAGGCTCTTTGCCTTTAACACGAGCAATGGTGGAGAGTGCTTTTTGAGCAAGAATGGTTCCGTCAAAAAACTGGGGTGGATTTTTACATACATCACAATTACCGCAGTCTTCTGCCAGGAATTCGCCAAAATAACTCAGTAAGATTTTACGCCTGCACGTAGTCGCTTCAGCGTATTGCTTCATACGGTCTAACTTGGCGTTTTGCACTTCTTCATTGCCTGCTCCCTGGGTAAAACGCCGCAGTTGCAACACGTCAGCATAACTGTGAAAAAGCAAGGCGTGGGATTTCAGTCCGTCGCGCCCGGCACGCCCGATTTCCTGATAATAACCTTCCAGGTTTTTTGGCATGTTGTAATGAATTACCCAGCGTACATTAGATTTATCGATTCCCATTCCAAAGGCAACCGTGGCACAAACTACTTGTGTTTTGTCGTAGATAAAATCTTCCTGTACCTTATTGCGCTCATCAAAACTTAAACCTGCGTGATAACAGGTTGCTTTGATACCTTCTGCCGCTAAAGAAGTTGAAACACTTTCGGTGGTTTTTCGGCTCAGGCAATAAATGATTCCGCTCGTATCTGGTCGCTTTTCTAAAAAGCGTTTGATTTGATCCAGACGTTTATCTGCAGCACGTACTTCTAAGGTGATGTTCTTACGATCAAACGAACTGATAAATTGTTTTGCATGGGAGATGTTCAGTTGGTTGGCAATGTCCTCCCGTGTGGCCTTGTCTGCTGTCGCTGTAAGCGCGATCATAGGAATTTGGGGCAAGGATTTTTTCAGAAAACCCAATTGCTGATACGAGGGTCTAAAATCGTGTCCCCAGGAAGAGATACAATGCGCTTCATCAATGGCGATACAACTGATGTATGTCTTATTTAAAATAGGATTCAAGCCCGCAAGACTTTCAGGAGCTACATACAACAGCTTTAAGTCGCGATTGGCAACTTGATCGATGATCGCCTGCTGGTCTTCGGCACTTTGACTGCTGTTGTAAAAATCAGCCGCAATCCCGTTAGCTTTGAGTCCGTCTACCTGATCTTTCATCAATGCGATCAAGGGGGAAATCACGAGCGTCAATCCTTCAAATAAAACTGCCGGAAGTTGATAGCATATTGATTTCCCACCACCGGTAGGCATAATTACAATAGCATCTTCACCGTTGAGCACAGTCTCAATAATGGCACTTTGCTCATTTCTGAAACTGTCATACCCAAAATAAGTCTTGAGCGTGGTAAGCAAGGTGTTTTTATCGATTGAAGTGCGCATAGAATTTCCTTTACTGCAAAAAACGGAATTTTTAACTGAAACTCCTCGCTTTCGAAATTCGAATCGAGAGGAATTATAACTTCTAGCTACAGCGTTGTAAAAACCTTAAAAAGCCTATGCTGTTTTTACACAAAATTCAATTTAATATTTTAAAATTGGCAATTGCATAATTCTTACATTTCATCTCTATAAAAGCTAATGCAGACGGGCGTTGGCTTTAAATTTATTACTAAAATTGTTCTACATGAAAGCACGAAAATATACCATTGCGGTACTTCAACTCGCCTTAAATAACACTCCGGAAAATAATCTCGCGAAGTGTAAAAAATGGGTCAAGGACGCAGCTGAAAAAGGAGCTGAGATCATTTGCCTTCCAGAACTCTACAGCAGTCATTATTTCTGTCAGGATGAGGACGTAGACAATTTTAAATATGCCGAACCGCTATATGACGTTTCATTTAATGAGTTTAGTGCCTTGGCTAAAGAATTAGGGGTTGTGATCATTGTTCCGTTTTTTGAAAAACGAATGAGCGGAATTTACCACAACAGTGCTTACATTATTGATACCGATGGGGCCGAAGCGGGGCTTTACCGTAAAATGCATATCCCTGATGATCCTCACTTTTACGAAAAATTCTATTTCACCCCGGGTGATTTAGGTTTTAAAACGATCAAAACGCAAAAAGCCAACTTAGGAACATTGATTTGTTGGGATCAATGGTATCCGGAAGCAGCTCGACTCACCGCTTTACAAGGTGCCGAAGTCTTATTTTATCCAACTGCCATCGGCTGGCATCCTCAGGAAAAAGAGCAGTTTGGTGTAAATCAGCACGGTGCCTGGATGAACGTGATGAAAGGCCACGCGGTCGCCAATGGAGTTTATGTAGCGGCTGCTAACCGTATCGGACTAGAAAAATATGTACCCGACACCAACGGAATTGAATTTTGGGGGCAATCATTTATTTGTGGTCCGCAAGGGGAGATTCTGGCTCAAGCTTCAGCAGATCAAGAAGAAATACTCCTCGCAGAGATCGATTTGGATCTACAGGAAAATGTACGCCAAAACTGGCCATTTTTCAGAGATCGCCGTATTGATTTCTATGGAGAAATAACCAAACGCGCATTAGACTAACCAATGAAAAGCAACAGACGTTTACCTGCAGAATGGGAAAAGCAACAGGGAATTTTATTATGTTTTCCCAGTAATGGAAACGACTGGCCCGGTAAATACCAGGCAATTCAATTTGTTTTTATTGACTTCATAAAAAAAATCGCAGAAACTGAAACGGTCTTTTTACTTGTGGGTCGTGAAAGTATAAAAAACAAGGTGATCACTTTGCTTGAAGCGGCGCACGCCAACTTAGGTAAAATCATTTTTATTCTGCAAAAGACCAATCGCAGCTGGATGCGTGATTCGGGACCAATCATTGTTAAGCACAATGGTGCTCGAGAAGCTTTAAACTTCAACTTTAACGGCTGGGCAAAGTATGGGAATTACCGTTTAGACAAACAGGTTCCTAAACGTATGGCAGATTTTTTGGGTATTCCTTTACAGCAGGTAATGTACAATGAAGAGCCTGTGATTCTTGAAGGCGGCGCTATAGATGTTAACGGTAAAGGAACTTTGCTTACTTCAGAAGAATGTTTGCTTGACCCAAAAATTCAAGTGAGAAATCCCGGTTTTACCAAAGAAGATTATGAGAAGATCTTTGAAAAATACTTTGGGGTTACCAATACCATCTGGTTAGGAAAAGGCATCGCCGGTGATGACACCCACGGTCATATTGACGATCTATGCCGCTTTGTCGATGCAAAAACGATCGTGACCGTCGTAGAAACCGATCCCAGTGATCCTAACTATGCAGTATTACAAGACAATCTGGCCCGTTTAGAATTGGCAAAACTAGAAGACGGAAGCACTCCCAGAGTTGTGACCCTGCCTATGCCTAAACGTATCGATTATGAAGACCTGCGCCTTCCTGCGAGTTATGCTAATTTTCTTATTCTGAATAAAACGGTTTTAGTCCCAACCTTTAATGATCTCAATGACAGTGTGGCTTTAAAAACACTTTCTGAACTTTTTCCAAATCGTAAAGTCATTGGTATTTGTGCGCTTGACTTGGTTTGGGGGCTAGGCACACTACACTGTTTGAGTCAGCAGATTCCTTCTTAAAAGCTTTCAGAAGTTACGCCATTTAAAACCGTACATTTGCAGCGGTTATAGCAACACCTTTTTGCTGCTAATATTAGACTTATGGCATCTTTTGAAGATTTTAAAATAAATAAACAACTGCGCTACGCAATTGAAGATTTAGGTTTTACAACTCCTACACCTATTCAGGAGCAAGCATTTGGCGTGGTAAAATCGGGTCGTGATGTGGTAGGAATTGCACAGACCGGTACCGGAAAGACCTTTGCATATATGCTTCCGGTTCTGGAGAATTTAAAGTTTTCAAAACAGATCAATCCACGCGTGCTTATTCTGGTTCCCACGCGCGAACTCGTGCTGCAAGTAGTAGAACAGATCGAAGCTTACGGGAAATACAGTTCCATTCGTGTGGTTGGTGTTTATGGAGGAACCAACATCAATACGCAGAAAGAAGCCGTGATACAAGGTTGTGATATCCTTGTAGGTACTCCAGGAAGATTATACGATCTGGCTGTGAGCAGAGCGCTTCAGTTGAAGTCGGTTAAGCAACTCATCATCGATGAAGTTGATGTTATGCTTGATCTTGGTTTTCGTTTTCAGCTGGTTAATATTTTTGACTTGCTTCCGCAGCGAAGACAAAACATTATGTTCTCGGCGACTATGACCGATGAAGTTGACGAACTCATGGACACCTTCTTCACAACGCCAGAGCGTATACAGGTGGCGCTTAGCGGAACTCCTTTAGATGCGATTGAGCAGCACTATTATGAAGTTCCTAATTTTTATACCAAAGCAAACTTGTTGAATATCCTTCTCAAGGATAAAAAAGAGTTTAAAAAGACACTCATTTTCGTTTCTAATAAAAAGCTAGCCGATCGCCTATTTAAAGAGTTGGAAGAAGTTTTTGGTAACGAAGTAGGCGTGATCCACGCCAATAAAACCCAGAATTACCGCATTAACGCGATCGAGCAATTTGATGCCGGTACCTATCGTATTCTGGTCACTACCGATGTGATGGCCCGCGGACTCGATCTTGACGAAGTGACCCACGTTTTTAATGTAGATGTGCCGCGTTTTGCTGAAAACTATATGCACCGTATAGGCCGTACGGGTAGGGCAGGAACTACAGGTAAAAGTTATTTGCTGGGAACTCCCGATGAGCAGGAACGTAAAGAAGCCATAGAAAAGCTGATGGATATGCAACTTCCACAGGCTGATCTACCTGAAGGACTTGAAGTCTCTAAACGATTGATTCCTGAAGAGGAACCCAATTATGTTGAAATAAATAATCCTACCAAACGCGATGAAACGCGTGGTGCCAGTTTTCACGAGAAAAAAGAGAAAAATAAAAAGGTTAATTTGGGAGGAAAATACAGACGTGAATTGGCCAAAAAGTATAAAAAACCGAAAACCCGAGGCGATAAAAACTACAACCGCCGCAACAAACGCAAATAAGATTTTGTGTGTGTTACTTACACTTAATTGCGTATTTGATAAATAGTTTCTTATAAAATTTCGTACTTTTTAAACTTTAAATGCATTTTTAGTTTAATTCTCACGTATGAAACGCAGAAATACGATTAAACTGCTCACTCTGGGAACAGGAGCAGTTTTTGTCACGCCTTTGGTGAGCGGACTCTTATCAAGCTGTAAAAGCGAACCGGACTACCCTAGTTTTGAACCTGAATTTTTTGATGCTGAAGAGCTTCCGTTGCTCAATGCAGTGATCGATACGTTGATTCCGGAAACCGATAGTCCTTCGGCAGTTGCTGTGGGAGTACCGCAAACTTTAGATCATATGATTTCCGGTCTATATTGGCCAGAACAAAAAGCAGCTTTCAAAGCAAATTTTTTGGCTTTAAAAGAGTATCTCAATACGGTTAAAGGACAGTCTTTCATTAACCTAAAACCGGAAGAAAAAACTACGGTACTACACGAGCTGATCGATTCTAGAGAAGATTCAACTAAAACTGCACGTAACTCCCTTCTAGATATTAAAAACCAGTCTATTGCTTATTATTTAAATACAGAAAAAGTAGCTAAAAATCATTTGAATTATTTACCGGTTCCGGGGCCGTTTTTACCCTGCATACCACTAGACGAACTTAACGGAAAAGCCTGGGCGATATGAGCACTCAAGATAAATTACCAGATACCTTTGATGCCATTGTCGTAGGCTCTGGAATAAGCGGCGGCTATGCCGCGATGGAGCTGTGTAAAAAAGGATACAAAACCCTTATTTTAGAACGCGGTCGCGATGTAAAACACATCGAAGATTATGATACGGCAAACGACGATACTTGGGATTTACCCTACAACGGTAGGGTGCCTAAGGAAGAAATCAAAAAGCATTACTTTAAACAAGATCGGCTCAATTGGTGGGTGAATCAGGATAACAAAGCTTTTGTCAATAAAGATGATGAATATCCCTATGATGAGATCGAACGCTTTGATTGGATACGTGGGCATCATTTAGGTGGTCGATCTATCATGTGGGGAAGACATTGTTATCGTTGGAGCGATATCGATTTTGAAGCCAATAAAAAGGAAGGCGTGGCTATTGACTGGCCCATACGCTATGCAGATATTGAACCTTGGTACGATCAAGTAGAGACTTTTGTAGGCGTGAGCGGTCAGGCTGAAGGGTTAAAGCAAGTGCCTGACGGAAAGTTTTTAAAACCTTTTGAACTCAATTGTGCCGAGCAGGATTTTAGAGAAAAAGTGAATGCCCAATATCCTGAGCGTGTGGTCACTCCAGGGCGCATCGCCAATTTATCTGAATACGATCCTGAAGTGCATCTGGGTACCCGTGGGCAATGTCAAACTCGTAACCGTTGCTGGCGTGGGTGTCCGTTTGGGGCGTATTTTAGTAGTCAGTCTGCGACCTTACCGGTGGCTCGAGAAACGGGCAACCTTACCGTAAGACCGTTTAGTATTGCCGCAGAAGTACTTTATGACGACGCTACACAGCGCGCTACCGGCATTCGAGTAATTGACGCCAATAGCGGCGAGGAGCATATTTTTAAAGCGAAAATTATCTTTTGTAATGCCAGCACCGTAGGAACCACGGCTTTGCTATTAAATAGCAGATCACGACGTTTTCCTAATGGTTTGGGGAACGACAGCGGCGAACTAGGCCACAACCTGATGGATCATCACTACGGAATGGGCGCAGGAGCAGAATTTCCCGGTTTTGAAGACACCTATTATCAAGGCCGAAAGGCTAACGGTTTTTATATCCCAAGATTTAGAAATATTGATGAAGGAACCAAGCGTGAAGATTATTTGCGCGGTTTTGGCTATCAAGGAAATATCTCCCGAGGCCGAAGCATTCCTGACGAAAAAATAGGAGCAGACCTTAAAGAAGACATTTTTAAACCGGGGCCATACACCGTTTCTGTGGCGTGCTTTGGTGAAATGTTGCCGTATCATGAGAATCGGATGTTCCTCAATTTTGAAAAACACGATCAACACGGAATGCCCATCATTACCTTTGATGCCAAATTGCGTGATAACGAAATGAAATTACGGGAGGATGGCGTGCAATGTGCTGTCGAAATGCTTGAAGCTGCCGGTTGTAAAAACATATGGACGTATAATGACCTCACCGCTCCCGGAGCCTGTATTCACGAGATGGGAACTGCAAGAATGGGCAATGATCCTGAAACCAGTGTGCTTAACAAATGGAACCAAATTCACGCCGTTCCTAACGTTTTTGTAACCGATGGTTCCTGTATGACCAGCAGCGGTACCCAAAACCCAAGCATCACCTATATGGCGCTTACCGCACGAGCAGTGGATTATGCTGATAAACAGATGAAAGCTGGAGTGTTGTAAGTATTTTATTTTTAATTGAAGAAATGGATATTAAAAATGCATTGTTGAAATTTTAAACCTCCCCATCCCAAACTAAAACCTCTCCGGGTTGTATAGCTTTTAATTTTAAACTCCCAATACGGATGCGCACTAATCGCAAGGTGGGACAATCGATCGCTGAAGTCATCTTGCGTACTTGTCTAAACTTGCCTTCGATGATGGTGATGCTTAACCAGGTGGTTGGTCCGTGGCGCGCATCGCGTATTTTTTTTCCACGGTCGGGTAGTGCGGGTGATGTTTCTAAAATTTTGACACCACAAGGTTTAGTTCGGTATTTTTTACCATTGATCCCGATTTCAATCCCCTGACTTAATTGTTCCAATTGGGCTTCGGTAGGTATCCCGTCAACCAGGGCATAATATTCTTTTTCGATCCCACTTCGGTTGATGTGATCGCTCAATTTGCCATCGGTGGTCATCAGCAACAAGCCTTCAGACTTTTCATCTAAGCGACCAATAGGCATAATTCCGTCAGGCCAGGAATACAATTCTGCAAGAAATTTTTTCTTTCGTTTTTGATGTAAATCATTGCTGCTCAATTGACTTAAATAGCCGTAAGGTTTAAAGAGTAAATAGTGTTGATGTGTTGCCAAGCTGCAGTTTTTTCGCTTTGCAAACCTAAGCAAACACGAGCAAATTTAGGCCCAAAGCTTTAGCATTCAATACAAGCAGTTTAGCCCGCAATAGCTTATTTTTGGATACTTCAACGCAATACAGATTCTTTATTTGCTTTTATGACAGGAAACCAAAAGCGCAAGCAACAAGCCAAAATTCTTAGACAATTCAGAAGCGTTCACAGAGCGATGGGGGCAGTATTATTTGTGTTCTTTTTTGTGATCTCGGTTTCGGGACTTTTACTCGGAGTCAAGAAAAACAGCGGAGATTTATTATTACCCAAAACACAGAAAGGCACTACGACCGACTTGACGCAGTGGCTTCCGCTTGAAGAGCTCAAAGAAAAAGCCATCAACGTATTGCACGATTCGGTTTCCCCCGATTTAGAGACCAAATTAGACCGTATTGATGTAAGGAATGAAAAAGGAATCGTCAAATTTATCTTTGATGCGCATTATTACGGCATTCAATTAGATGGGGCAACTGGCGAAGTTTTACACATTGGTAAACGGCGTTCTGATGTGATCGAGAACATTCATGACGGTTCGATTCTCGATAATTATTTGGGAACCGGCGGCTATATCAAATTGGTTTATACGGTAGTGATGAGCATCGCCTTGTTGCTGTTCACCATCACCGGATTCTGGCTGTGGTACGGCCCAAAACAGATGCGTAAAGGCCGCAATTAATTTCATAAACCCTAAAAATGCTGAAACAATTTGGTGGTAAAATCACGCCCGAATTAAAAAAACGCTACGAGCAATCTCCCAATTGGAAGGATGGATGTTTCCAGAATCTGGAAGAAACCACGATGGACGTTGGCCTTGCTGAAATGCCGGGGATGCTTTGGAAAATGTTTTTTGGTAAAGGAAATTCTATTCCTGATCAAAATTTACCCATCGAGAGTTTTGATAAATCGGCTTTCTTGGAACCTGATGATGCTGTTAAATACATCTGGTACGGGCACGGCGTTTATTTACTACGTATCGCGGGCAAAACGATTTTGATCGACCCTATGCTGGGTCCCGATGCAGCACCTATTGCGCCCACAAAATCCAAACGTTTCTCAGAAAACACGTTGAATTTGATCGATGACTTTCCGCAGATTGATTTGATGTTGTTAACCCACGATCATTATGATCATCTGGATTACGCGAGTATCAAAAAACTACTTCCAAAAGTCAAAAACTATTATGTGGCTTTGGGTTGTGGTCGGCATCTCGAAGCTTGGGGCGCTGCAAAACAAAGCATCACCGAGTTTGATTGGTGGGATACACATACTTTTGACGGACTCGAAATCACATTTACACCGAGCAGGCATTTTTCCGGTAGAGGATTACGCGACAGAGCTAAATCACTTTGGGGTGGATGGGTTATAAAATCTTCTGAAACTTCTATTTTTCATACCGGTGATGGTGGTTATGGGGCGCACTTTAAAGAAATAGGGGAGCGTCTTGGCCCGTTTGATCTCGGTTTTGTAGAATGCGGGCAGTATAACGTACGCTGGCAGGCGATTCATATGTTGCCCGATGAGGCGGTTAAAGCTGCACTTGACTCCGGAGTAAAAAGAGCCACACCGTATCATTGGGGCGGTTTTAAGCTCGCTTTTCACGACTGGACAGAGCCTGCTGATCTTTTTACTGCCGAAGCCAAAAAACAAAACCTTGAAGTTACGCTTCCGCGATTGGGGCAGTTGATGCATTTAAATCAAGAGCCTCAGAAGCAATCCTGGTGGAAAGTTGAGTCTTAATATGGAGAAAAAAGCGATCTATGCGGTAGTCCTTGCAGCGCTTATAGCAGGAAGTAATGGGATTTTGATCAAGGCGATGCCCAGTTTGACCACTGGAGCCATCGGTTGGTTTAGAGCGGGAGTTCCTGTTTTGTTTTTACTTCCGGTATTGTTGCGCACAAACCAACTACGCGTAAAGGGAAATACTAAAATGCTACTGTTTGCCTCGGTGATCAACGCGGTACGTACCTATTTTTTCTTGATGGCTTTTGTATATACTTCTGTAGGCAATGCAATAGTATTATTTTATGTATATCCACTCTTCATCACTATTATTGAAACTACCGTTTATAAAGCGCCCATTAGCAAAAAGCAAATTCTTTATATGCTTTTAGCCTTTGCAGGAATTGCATTTACCTACGCCGATAAAGAATTCAGTTTTGAGTCTCGGGATTTTATAGGAATGCTGGCCGCAATTCTGGCTGCCGTTGGATATGCGTTCTTTGTTTCCATTTTCAAGCGGCAAACGCAAGACTGTAACCGCAATCAATTGCTTTTTTACCAAAACCTGGCAGGAGCCGTTTTATTCATTCCTTTTTTATTCGGTTTGAAAGACGTTGAGCTCACGCATATGGGAATTGGAATTTTTTATGGCTTACTTATCGGAATCGTGCAATTTGGTTTGTTTTTCTTCGGCTTAAAACATTTAAATGCCACCACAGCAGCTTCCTTGATGTATTTAGAGGTATTAAGTGCTGTAATCCTAAGCTTTTTTATACTGA
The DNA here is from genome assembly GCF_000152985.1 of Leeuwenhoekiella blandensis MED217. Lineage (GTDB taxonomy): Bacteria > Bacteroidota > Bacteroidia > Flavobacteriales > Flavobacteriaceae > Leeuwenhoekiella > Leeuwenhoekiella blandensis. The sequence goes on from NZ_CH672395.1 coordinate 2,079,907, forward strand.
AGGAACAATTGAGCTGGAATACCTACATCGGCGGCGCCTTGATTTTGATAAGCAGCTTCTTTATTTCCCGATTGAATAGAAAAACATCTTAGCTTCTAAAAGTTCACTGTGCTCGGTCTTGCCAAGATTGCGTTAAACTTTAGCCAATCCTGTTTCAATCCCTTGACAAAAGGGCGTTCATCGCTTATTTTGTGTTAAAACAAAAACTATGAGCGAAGTTAAAGCATATGGTGCTGCTGACCCTAAAGCAGACCTGAAACAAATCAACATCGAGCGTCGTGAGGTAACTCCACGTGATGTAAAAATTAAAATTACCTATTGCGGCGTGTGTCACAGTGATATTCACACCGTACGCAACGACTGGGGCGGTTCTAAATACCCAGTAGTTCCGGGACATGAGATCATTGGGAAAGTACTTGAAGTGGGCAGCGAAGTTTCTGATTTTAAAGTTGGAGATACCGTTGGCGTAGGTTGTATGGTAGATTCATGTAGAGAATGCGAACCATGTAAACATGACCTGGAGCAATTTTGTGAGCAGGGAATGGTAGGCACCTACAATGGAAAAGACAAACATTTAGGCGGACATACCTACGGAGGATATTCTGAAGAGATCATTGTAGATAAATATTATGTGTTAAGCGTTCCTGAAAATTTGGATGAGAATGCCGTGGCGCCACTTTTATGTGCGGGAATTACAACATTCTCTCCTTTAAACCACTGGAAGGTAGGTAAAGGAGATAAAGTGGGTGTCATTGGTTTAGGTGGTCTTGGCCATATGGGAATAAAATTTGCTCACGCGATGGGAGCACACGTGGTAATGATCACCACAAGCCCAGGCAAAGCCGAGGATGCTAAGCGTCTGGGAGCAGACGAAGTTTTGATCTCTAAAGATGAAGAGGCGATGAAAAAGCACGCCAATTCGTTCGACTTCTTGCTGAATACTGTTCCGGTAGGTCACGATATTAATCCGTATTTAAGTTTGTTGAAAATAGACGCTACAATGTGTATGGTAGGCGCAGTAGAGCCACTGGAACCTGTTCATGGGGGCAGTCTTATTATGGGGCGAAAAAATGTTGCCGGTTCGTTAATTGGTGGTATAAAAGAGACTCAGGAAATGCTTGATTTTTGTGGAGAGCACAATATTGTAAGCGATATCGAGATGATCGATATCAACACCATTAATGATGCCTATGATCGCGTCGTAAACGGAGATGTAAAATACCGTTTTGTAATTGATATGGAATCCTTACGAAACTAAGTAAGCTCTTGAAATTACTATTATAAAAAAAATCCGTTAGAGAATTCTAACGGATTTTTCTATTTTATAAACTACTGATTTTAGGAAGCGATACCGGCGTTTTTAAAGAGTTGCTGAAGATCTTCAGCAATAGGAAAAGGCTTTAGAGGCGGAACATTAGCACCACCTGGATTGCCCACCGGAACTTTACCTACAAAAGACTTAACTCCTCCAAAAACCAATCTTGGAATCTGCCCAAAAACTTCCTTTGCACTTTTTATTTTTAAACCAAATTGAAGCATTTTCCAATGCACATAACTATGCGCAAAAGGATACCGCTGACCAATAATATGAGCGCGTTCCAGATGTTGCCACGCGATTTGTAAATGCCCTTTGCTATAAGCTTCAGTATAGTGTTGCAGTTCCTGATCGTAATAAGGCTTTAAAGATTGAGGTAAACGCGTATAAAACTTCATATGGTGTAATTTTCGGTTTCAGTCTTCTAAAGATAACCTAAAATCTGTTACTTTTTAGATTTCACATTAAAACCGGGAGCCTCATAATCTTTAGGTAAATAATCTGCAGGAATCGTGCTCTGGTTTCCATCACGGGCAGCGCGGTAATGTGGAGAAAGAATCTCGATTCCGTTCTCATTACAAACATCCTGAATATTCTGATGTAAGTTTGAATAGATCGTCGCTTGCTTATTGGCTTCCCGAATATAGGCGTTGATCTGATAAGCCACATAAAAATCCTCGAGACTGGTTTGTAGCACAAAGGGTTGAGGATCTTTTAAAACTAACTCGGTGCGCAAGGCTGCATCAATTAAGGTTTGGTGCATATCTTTCCACGGAACATCATAACCAATGGTTACGGTCGTATGAATGATCAATCCTTTTTCGGGAGCGTCACTGCTGTAGTTTATCGTATGACTGCTCATTACTGTAGAATTGGGTATGGAAATGATCTCGTTCTTGGGTGTGCGTACACGGGTAACCAAAGAAGATTTTTCGATCACATCGCCTACGATATCACCAATTTTTACACGGTCGCCAATTTTGAATAAACGCATGTAGGTAAGTACCAAACCAGCAATGACGTTTGACAACGAACCAGCAGAACCAAAGGTGAACAAGAATCCTAAAAACACCGAAATTCCTTGAAATACCGGCGAATTACTTCCCGGTAAGTAAGGGAAGATCACCACAAAGGCAAAAGCAATTACCAATACACGCACCAGTTGATAAGTAGGATTAGCCCAATCTGGATAAAAACCATTAAAACTGAGTCGGCCTTCAGCGATTTCCACTTTAAGGAAGTGAAGGAATTTCAGTAATAACCTAAATACAACAATGATGACCACAATGGCAAAAATGTTGGGTAAATAGTTCCAAACAGCTAAAAAGATTCCTTTGATCGGATTGATGATGTATCCAAAAAGTTCGTGAGCAAAAGATTCTGTCTGCGGGAAAAAGCCGAAAATGACTGGTAATGCCACATAAATGGCCACAAGCACGGTAGTCCATTTTACAATTCTGTTAAGCAGTAATAAAACGTGTACTTGACGCTCGGTATCCAGTACCGTGTAATTTTTAATGGTTAAAGTTTTTAACCGCTTGTTCTTTTGTCGCTGAATTTTTAAGGCTGTCCATCGGAATAAGCGGAGAACATATTTCACAATAAGTCCGATGACGATCAATACCAAAACCGCCAGACCAATACTTTTTAAAAGATTGGTCAAACTGTGTTCTTCTTTGTAGGCAACCACTGCATCGCTTATAAGTGTTTTATAACCTGTGGCGAGTTCAAGGGGCGTGGTTTCAAACCACAAGGCATCAATATCGGTAACGCTCACGATATTCTGGTTGCCATAAACAACATCTACAGTAGCCTCGCTTACCGCAACTTTTAAAGAATCGGCATAGAACTCAATATTATCAGGAAGCCGTTGAATTCTAGCAGTAATCGCATTGGCACGTTCTTGAGGAGAAAAACTCCCTAAGCGATTGTAGATCAAAAACAGCGTATCTTCTTCAAAACCGGTTACAGGAAACCCTCTTGTAGTACGCTTAAGGTTGGCGATTTGTTCTTTTTTCTGTGCTAAAAGTGCATTCTCGTTTTCTTCAAACTGCTTGAGTTGTGCTTCCAGTTCGCTACGTTCCCTGTTATTTGTGGTACTCACTGCGTTTAAACGAGCTTCAAGATCTGCACGTCGTATAGAATCTGCAAAGCGCTGTTTTTCTAATTCGGCTAATTTCCGAGCCAAATCCGTTCCGGTAGTTGAAGCTACGGAGTCAGTAATTATAGTTGTGCTGTCGGTTTGCGCGTAAACAACTACCGAAAGCATTAGGGTAAAAACAAAAAATAGACGTTGCACTAAAATCATGTCAATGACGCTTAAATAAGGCAGGAAATGTAGTCAATTTACAAGAATACAATTCTGGTTTAAGCAAAATTTTATCTAAGCATTGTGAAAATGAATTAGTCTTTATGAGCTCCGTCAAGTACTGCCTGAATTCCTCTCAATGCCACTAAGGCAAACAGAGGTCTATGATTTAATTCAGTATTCAGTTCGCCTACGGCTTTCTCCAGTAAGAAAGTTTCTAAAAGCACTTGGTAATCTCGTTCCGTATCCGGGATAAGATCAGAACCTTTTAAGGTCGAAATATAGCCGTCGAGATAAAAACGCGAAACATAATAATACCAGGCTTCGGCCCAAGCTTCTAAATGGGTTTCGCGGTAATCCTCGGCATAATTCTGTTGCATTAAAGGACTATACGCTGCATAATGAAAGGAACGGATCATCGCCGCTACATCACGCAATCCCGAGCGTAAAATGCGGCGTTCACTAAAGGGACGTGAAGGTTCTCCTTCAAAATTAATGATCACAAAGTCTTTACCCGTCCAGAGCAATTGCCCCAGTTGGAAATCACCATGTGTACGTATTTTTACCGTATTGATCTTGTGTTTAAACACCCGCTTAAAGCAGTCTAAAACTTCATTTTTACGCTTGAGTACGGCTTCAGCTTCAGCCTGAATGGTTACAGGCAAGCTGGGTATAGAACGTCTCAAATTCTCAAAAGCTTCTCGAGTAACGCTTTGCAAGGAAGAATATAAAGAACGCTGGTAATGTAGAGAGAATGCTTCGTGCTCAAAGCCTTTCAATTCTTCATGGCTTGCCAGCGCTTGATGCATTTGTGCGCTACGTCGCCCTAACAGACTTATGCGCTCTGGGAATAAGCTTTCTACCAAATCACTTTCGGGCTCTTTTAGGTCTTCAAATAATAAGGGTCTAGTGCGTAAGCCTTTGTCATAATCAGGCTCTAATTCCTGAGCTTGCGTTTCAATACGTTCCATATAGCGATGGGCCGCATCTTTAGCATTTACCCAACCTGTGCCAACATTGGTCACAAGGTCCTGCATCATACCTAGAACGGCCTCGTTGCGTTTCTGTGTATAGTACACCAATTTCCCCATATAATCCGGTGTGTTGGCAAATTTGACTGTCTCTGTCAGGTATTGTGAAAGCTCAGCATCAGGGTTTACTGTGCTATCCAAGCGACGATACAGCTTTAAGAAATAACGATGGTCATAAATGATGGAGGTATTGCTTTGTTTGGATTCTATAATACGCGAACTCACTTCTTCAATATCCGAATCGGGCGTGATGTTTCCACGTTCAAACGCCAGTTTTTCTTTACCAAATTTTAGCGTAGCCCCGGCTTGTAAACTGTAAAATAATTGCGCACGGAAGGGTTCGACATACACCGAGTCTACCAGAATACCTGAGCTTTCTTTAAAATGTACTTCGGCTAAAATACCTTTTTGAGGTACCGCTTCCGTAAGGCTTTCGTATGAATTTGCGATATAACTCACCGGCAGCTGATACATTTCAGGAAGTCCCTCGTTAAAATGTACTTCAACGATCAGGTTTTTGACTAAAAGATCGTCTTTGGAAAGATCCAACATATTGGTGATTTCCATCGACTGAATGATGCGGCTGGTGTCACCAAACCAGTATTTACTTTTAAAATAGGCCGGCAAAATTTTGCGTTCCAGCAACTTGATGTTTTTGGCATCAAAAAGCCGTTCCCAGTCAATAGTTTTCACTTGAGGAAGTGGTCCGTCTTGCGATTCACTCTCGCGTTGCGTCAGGGAGAACCAGTAATAACCGTGTGGAGCAAGTGTAAACAGGTACGGTCTGTTAGTTATTCTAGGAAATTTATTGTGACTGAAAACTTCGACAGGAATATAGTCGATATAGTCATCCAATTCCAGTTCTACAGCTTGAGAGAAACGCGATAAATTGGCAAGTACCAAAATGGTCTCGTCTTCATAGCTACGTGTAAAAGCCAGAATTTTTGCATTAGAAGGCGATAAAAACTGAATGTCGCCGCGACCAAAAGCTTTAAAGCTTTTACGCATATGCATCACCCGTTTCATCCACCACAATAAAGAGGACGGGTTCATTTGCTGTGCTTCAACATTTACCGATTCTGATCGGTACTGCGGATCAATGATCGTAGGTAAATATAGCTTTTGCGGATTGGCCATCGAGAAACCGGCGTTTCGGTCTGCTGTCCACTGCATCGGCGTACGCACGCCATCTCGGTCTCCCAGATAAAAATTATCACCCATCCCGATCTCATCACCATAATACAATACCGGAGTTCCCGGTAGCGAGAACAGCAAGACATTCATCAGCTCGATCTTGTTACGGTTGTTGTCGAGTAGGGGAGCCAGACGACGTCTGATCCCCACATTGATCTTTGCCTTAGGATCTTTAGAATAAACCTTATACATATAATCCCGTTCCTCATCGGTCACCATTTCTAGAGTGAGTTCGTCATGATTTCTTAGGAAAATCGCCCACTGGCAAGATTCCGGAATGTCTGGCGTTTGGTCAATGATATCCATAATAGGATAGCGGTCTTCCATTTTTACTGCCATAAACATACGCGGCATAATGGGGAAGTGATAATTCATATGACATTCATCGCCATCACCAAAATACGCTGCAGAATCTTCAGGCCACATATTGGCCTCTGCTAACAAAAGTTTATTATCGTGGTTTGCATCAATATGTGCTCTTAACTTTTTGAGAAACACATGCGTTTCCGGAAGGTTTTCACAATTAGTGCCATCGCGCTCAAAAAGATACGGGACAGCATCCAGTCTAAAGCCATCAACTCCCAGATCACACCAATAATCCATAATATTGAATACTTCTTGCTGTACATCGGGATTGTCAAAATTCAGATCGGGCTGATGTGAGAAGAAACGGTGCCAGTAATAGGCTTCGGCCTCTGCGTCCCAAGTCCAGTTGGAGGGTTCGGTATCGGTAAAAATGATACGTGCATCTTTATATTTTTCCACATTATCGGTCCATACATAATAATCTCTGTATTTTGAATCCGCAGGTGCTTTACGTGCACGTTGAAACCATTCATGTTGATCTGAAGTATGGTTGATGACCAATTCGGTAATGACTTTTAGACCGCGTTTATGGGCCTCTTCAATAAAGCGCTTAAAATCTTCAACCTCCCCGTATGACGGATTGATGCTGTAGTAATCTGCGATGTCATAACCATCATCGCGTAGAGGAGACGGGTAAAAGGGCAATAACCAAATTGCGGTAACTCCTAAATCTTCGAGGTAATCTAATTTTTGCAACAGACCTTCAAAATCACCTATACCATCGCTATTGCTGTCAAAAAAGGCTTTAATGTGAAGTTCATAAATGATCGCGTCTTTATACCAATTTTTCTCATCATCGATAAAGGGAGTGATTGCCATGAAATGTCGTTTATTTTGGTTTGTATGTGGTTAATGGAGTTTCGCAAATAGGCGAAAATGTTAAAGTTAACGAAGTCAATCTAATTCTCTCGTTAAATAATAATTAAAGCCTAAAAATTAGCATAAAGACAAACGAACTTCGGCTTAAATTTGAACTATTCAAACCTTGATTTTGGGTGTTTAGATTTTTGTGATGGCATGAAATCCCCTTTAAGTATTGAATAACAAAAGTTTATATAATTTTTTCAAAAACCGGTTGCTTAAGATTATCGTACATTTTGCAGTAGGAATTGTATCTTGCTGCCGTATTTAAATTTCATTATGCTAGACGCTTACTTTAGAGCCCTTGAAGAATTCAGTCCGTTAGATGCCAACGCTAAGAAACAGTTGGAGGAGTATATCGTGGTAACCAAAGTTGCGAAGAACGATTTTATCCTTGAACAAGGCGCGGTTTGCAATTATATCTATTTTTTAGATCAGGGTTTTGCCCGACAATTCTATTACAAAAATGGAAAGGAGATCACCGAATGGTTTGCGGCAGAGAAGGAGTTTTGTTTTTCGATAGAGAGTTATTTTCACCATACACCAAGCAAATTAACGATTCAAGCGCTAGAAGATTCGGTGGTCATCGGGTTGCATAAAGACGCTTTAATGGAATTGAGTAAAGAACATAGCCAAATAAGCCAATTGGCTTTAAATATGCTTTCTACTTCACTGGTATATTCTCAACAGCGAATGGAAACCATTTTATTTGAAAGTGCCAAAGATCGCTACAGGCATTTGCTTGAAACTAAACCAAAGATCATTCAAAAAGTACCGCTCGCCCATATCGCATCCTTTTTAGGAATTACGCAAGAAACCCTAAGTCGAATACGTGCAAAACTGTAAATTTTTCTTAAAAATGGACTTAGAATGATTATTTGATAAATGTCAAACATATTCTGTATCAAACACTTGATATTTGTATCACAATTATGAGTTAAGATAATTGAGTGTTTGTTGAAACTCTTTCACCCCTTTGAGTTTAATATTGATAAAAATAATTAGGTGTCCCCTAAGACCTAATTGTTTATTGTGGAAAGCAGTTCTAAAATAGAGCTGCTTTTTCCATTTAAAGTGGAAAGCGATACACAAGCTCCAGTTTAAATAAAGCCCCTTTTTGAAGTGGGATATTCAATTGATTGCGATCATCTCCCAAAAAGAATAAACTTAGCCCTAAAGCTACTTTATCACTTTATTCAAAAACCTTGTAGCTTCTTGTTATAGCATAGCCGGCTTTGGCTTTTAAAAAGAGATGTTTAGCCACAGTATAGCGTACATACGCAAAAAATTCAGTGGTATTCTTAGCAAAATATGCTGCAGTAGATCCAAAATAAGGGTTTTCTTTAAACGCATATAAATAAGTAAATTATCTCTGGTATGTCTGGAAGAATTAAAACCTATAGCAAGACCCATAAAAAAAGCGACCCATAAGGTCGCTTTTCAATACTATAAATGGAGATTTTAGCTAGCTATTTGCTCTATTTCCTCTTCCACTTTTGCTTGTTCCTTAGCAAGTTTATTTTTTAAGGTTGCAACATTGTCAGATACGGTATCTTCTACTTCAGTATAGGTATCTTTTAATTTAGTACCCAATTCATTGACTTTGTTTTTTAGGCGCTCTTTTTCTTCTGGGGTTGCATTATTATATCTCCACCATGCAAAAAGTCCTCCTGCTAATCCTAAGAGTGCTGCTGCGATTCCTGCATTTTGATTTCTAGTTGTCATAATTCTTTCTTTTTTAGTTTATACCTCTAAGGTACGCAAAGCCTGTTCCACTGTCAATTAACCTAACTACTTTAATATAAGTTTAATACTAAGTATTAAGATTAAGTGAAAGGGAATCCCTCCATCTAAATTTCATGAATTTAACCCTGCGATTAGGGGAAAAACCCTGACTCCACGAGCTTTTATTCTCTCTACCTTGGCAGCATTAAAACATCTACTATGAAACGTGTAATAGTCACCTTGATATTCGTATTTATTTTAGCCTTTGCGACTTTAAGTGCGCAAACAACAATGTATCTTAAACTTCCTGATATTGACGGGGAATCGCAACAACAAGATCACGAAGATGAGATCATTGTAAGCGGTGTTTCTTGGGAAGTTAGTATCCCAGATGCTGCACTTTCAGGGAGAATGCGCGCACGCACTTCCTTCTCTGGAATTACAATAAGCAAAGAAACCGACCTTGCAACCAATGCGATGCTGGATTGTATTGCTAAAAATAAGAAGCTTGGAAACGTTGAATTGACCTTTGCGTCAAGCGCTTCAGACGGTATCAATGAATATCTCATTTATAACCTGAATAATGTACGCATCACTTCGTATAAAATGGAAGCTTCTGAAGCTGCTCAAAAACCTAAGGAAGTATGGACTTTAAACTTTGAAAACATCTCCAGTGTGTATAAGAAATTTGACGACCGGGGTCGATTAGATGAGGAATCAGAATTTGAATATTCTGTTTTGAGAGGAAATTAAGTATTAGCCATAATACATTGAGTTGAAAGCTCGGCAGCATCTATTGTTGCCGGGCTTTTGCATTTAGCATTCATTTTGATAAGTTTCATCTTTAAAACCGACTGAATACCTACACGTAAAATCCAGACGTATGCATTTCAACCTGAATAACCTTTTTACCGATCAACTTCCGGCAGATCCTAATTTCGAAAACTCGAGAAGGCAGGTGATGCAGGGTTATTATTCCTTTGTTACTCCTAAAGAAACAGCAAAACCAGAATTAATACATATTTCTGATGAAATGCTTGAAGCCTTAGGAATTTCAAAAGAGGAAGCACATACTGAAGAATTTCTCAACGTGTTTACCGGAAATGCCGTTTGGCCTGAGACGCATCCTTATGCGATGCTGTATGGCGGACATCAGTTTGGGCATTGGGCCGGTCAGTTGGGAGATGGGCGTGCGATCAATCTCTTTGAGATCGATCATAACGACAAGCATTGGGCGGTGCAACTGAAAGGAGCAGGGGAGACCCCGTATTCCCGATCTGCTGATGGTCTGGCCGTTTTGCGCTCGAGCATTCGGGAATATTTGATGAGTGAAGCGATGCATCATTTGGGTATCCCGACTACACGTGCATTGTCTCTGGCTTTGACAGGAGATTCGGTTTTACGGGATGTGATGTATGACGGGAATCCCGCATATGAAAAAGGAGCAGTGGTGTGTCGTGTGGCGCCGTCGTTTCTTCGGTTTGGAAATTATCAGATTTTTACCGCACGCAATGACGTCGCAGGGTTACAAAAGCTCGTTGATTTTACAATTAAAAATTACTTTCCAGAGTTAGGCGCTCCTTCTAAAGAAACCTATTTGAAGTTCTTTGCTGAAGTTTCAGCGCGCACGCTCGAGATGATCATACACTGGCAGCGCGTGGGCTTTGTGCACGGTGTGATGAATACCGATAATATGTCGATTCTCGGCCTAACGATCGATTACGGACCTTATGGTTGGTTAGAAGGTTTTGATTGGGGCTGGACACCCAATACAACCGATAGGCAGCACAAGCGGTATCGCTACGGAAACCAACCAAACATTGGCTTATGGAATTTGTATCAATTAGCCAATGCGCTTTTCCCTCTCGTAGAGGATGCCGAAGGTTTTGAAGAAATTTTAGATCGGTATAAAGAAGATTATGCTCAGAAATCTTTTCAAATGATGGCTGATAAACTGGGGCTGGAAGCACCACAGGAAACCGATTTAAAGCTCATTGCAGATTTGGAAGACTGCCTCTTGGCAACAGAAACCGATATGACGATTTTCTTTAGGAAATTGGCAGCATTTAAAAAGGATGCTTCCGTTGATGGATGGAACTTGATTGAAGATGCTTTATATGATCTAGAAAATACTTCGGAAGCTGTTAAAACCCAATGGAAACAATGGTTTGAGGCTTATGCAGCGCGTTTGCAGCAAGATCAACAAAATGATGAGGCACGTAACAAGAGAATGAACGCGACCAACCCTAAATATGTGTTGCGTAACTATATGGCGCAGCTGGCGATCGATGCCGCTGAAAAGGGAGATTTTAGCTTGATCGACGAATTATATCAAGTATTAAAAAAACCATACGATAACCAACCGGAGTACGAAAAATGGTTTGCCAAGCGCCCGGAATGGGCACGGGATAAAGTAGGTTGCTCTATGCTTTCTTGTAGTTCGTGATCTTATGATTCAACTTTTAAATAAAATCCTTCCTGGATATTCCTATGGAATCTATCACGGCAAAAAATACGGTATTACGCGCAGCGATTTCAACAACGGAAAAAGTACAAAGATCTATGCGGAAGAACTCGCGGGTACCGATTTTGTGAGTCTCAATGTATACGTTACCAATACCGAAATCTTGCTAAAACCCTGTGAAATGCCAGAGGAAAAAGTACTTGATTTTCTCCAAAATGTCAGCATTATAAATGATGAATAAACGCTTTCATAAAATAGCCCTTGGCGGCGGTTGCCATTGGTGCACCGAAGCAGTCTTTCAAGCCTTGAACGGAGTTGAAAAAGTAGAGCAAGGCTATGTGGCTTCAGCAGTACCTTATGATGCGTTTTCAGAAGCAGTCATCGTTCATTTTGAACCTGAAATAATTCCGTTAGAGATGCTGATCGAGATTCATTTGCACACGCATAAAAGCACTTCAAATCATAGTTTTCGATCCAAATATCGTTCTGCAATCTACTTTTATTCCGAAGCACAAAAACGGGATGCCCAACGCATACGAGCACAGTTGCAAGAACACTTTGAGCAACCTCTAATTACTCAGGTTTTAGCTTTTAAACATTTTCAAGCTTCGAGGGAAAGTCTGCACGATTATTACAAAAGCGATCCGGAGAAGCCCTTTTGTAAAACCTATATTGTTCCAAAACTACAACTGCTGATGCAGCAATATGGTAAGCATCTTAAATAGGGCAGTTGCCGTATTGATAGTACACAATGTCTAATCTTACCTTGAGATCGTAAAAACTACGATCTATGAGAATACTTATACTAGTACTCGTCTTTAGCTCCTCGCTATGGGCACAGGGACCTTATGACATCACCAGGAATCAAAGTTATACCCAATTTACAGCCTTAAAAAAAGCAGGCAATCATAAGGAAGCTTTTAATGTTGGTTTTAAGTTGATCGATAGGTATTACACGAATACCGACCTCTATTTTGATGTGGGAATTAGTAGAGCAGCTTTGCCTCAAGAATCGCTTATTGGAGTAGAACTCATTCAGACGGCCTATGATATGGAACCGATTTATGATCGTCTGGCACAGTCGGCTATTGCGTATGCATTTTTTGCAAAAGATCTACTTCGTGCAAAACAGTTGTTTTGGGAATACAGTTATTTCCCACATCCACCGGAAGATTTCAAAAGATCTGTGACCTATTTGGAAGGTGCACTTGACTATTATAAAAAATCGTTCACTGCTTCCCAAGCGCAGCAGGCTCAAACTATGTTCGATGTTTATAAAACTGAGGCTTCTCAGAATATGTTGGTTTTTTGGGAAAAGTTTAATCCTATATACAGCGCTTCTTCAAAAGATATTATACAAAAAGGGCCAGAACATTATTTGAAGGTATTAGAACCGGTAAAACAGGAAATGAATGCCGGTAACTTTCCCGTAAGCTATTACAATGTAGCCTTAGAAACCCTTGCCATTCTTACATTTTGGAATAATTGGCAACAAGCTCATGTTTTAATTCCGGAGCTTAAACAACAATTTTTGAATCCACAAACTGCTCCGATGATGAAATTTAAACTCTATGATATCCTTTCAAAGATCAATGAGGTTAACAGAAATTATGAGGAGAATATTACACTTGCGGTCATCATGCGCAATGAGTTGCCCCAATTTACCTATTCCAATTCGACCTTAATGCTTGCATTAAACAATCAGCTGTTTTCTTTAGTCCAATTAGAGCGTTATAAAGAGGCGTTTACGCTGGCAAAAAGTGGCCAAAATTTTATAGACAAGGTGACAAATCCTGATGTAAAAATGAATGCCTACTACAATGTATCTCGCGCATTAGCCTATGGTGGAGACAGAGAGAAAGGACTTCAATATGCTGAAGCTGGTGTCAATTATATGAAACAAAACGGCTATACAGAACATCCTCAGTTTGGTAAAACACTGCCTAGCAATCTTCAGACATTGAAATTTTATATGGATAAATCATCAGCAATTGAAACCAATATAAATTCAACAGACATTATTGAGCTATATAATTATGGTTTGCAGTTGGGAATGAAGAAAGAATATGCTGAAGCAGTTCCTTTTTATGAAAAAGCTTTTAAACTTCAAAAGCCAAAGGTGGTCTCAGCAAAGGGAACACAACGTACAGCACAGCTTGATCTTTTTACTAAAATAGGCGGAAACTTGATCGCTTGCCTTTTTGAAAGTAATCAGAAGGAAAAAATCTTTGCTGTTATGGAGGAGTTAAAAGCAAACGGACTCCTCGCTACACAAAATCAAATGCCTCCATTAAGTCTTAGCGAAATACAGAGCGTTTTAGAGGCTGACGAAGCCTTGATCTATTATGTAGATGTGATGCGCGGTAATATCAATGAAGGCGTTTATATGGCTGCGGTGATTACGAAGAACGACATTAAGTATAGGTACATCAGTACCAATGGAGCATTAATGCGGGTTTATGTAGAGCGTAATGCAGAAATTGGAGCTATCGAGGAGGTTATGGCACGACGCGAACTTCGTCAACCGGAATATACCGTATACCGAAATCAGGATGAAGCAGGGTTCAATCAATACAAGAAGGGGGAGTTTGTTCTTCTGGCAGAACTCTATCGCAATTTCTTAAATCCTAACGAAGGCGGAGAAGTACGTGAAGAATATACTGATGCGGCCTATCGAGATTACATTGCCAATTCCTTTTATACCGATTTGTTCAGCCGAATAGAACCTTGGTTTAAAGACAAGAAGCGTATTTATATTGCGGCAGACGCAGTACTTCATTTTCTGCCTTTTGAAAGTTTTAAAAACGCTGAAGGGCGCTATCTCGTTGAAGATTATGAAATTGGCTATATTCCTGCCGGGAGTACGCTTGTCGCATTGCGCAAGCGGCCTAAAACCAATTATGAGAAGAATGTGCTAGCCTTTGGCGATGCCAAATATCAAAAGCGTGCAAATTCCGGGCGTCAACTAAAATCAGCGGCAGACATAAAACGTCTGGAACTCGATGTAGAAGCATCTTTACAGAAAAACGAACCTTTAGATTATGCGTTTGCAACCTTTTCTAGCGAAGCGATGAATTATCTGGAAGGAGCAAAAGCCGAAGTGCTTGCCATAAATGAATTGGTGCCAAAAACCGATTTGCGTCTGGATACTCAAATGACCGAAAACGAATTTAAAAAAATGAGTAGGGAAGGAGCATTACACCACTACCGAAGCATTCATTTATCAAGTCACGCAGTGACACATCCGTTTGTTTTTAACTTGAGTGGGATCGCATTTTCGGTGTATTCTTATCCAAAAGATGGTGAGGATGGAATGCTCACGGTAAAAGAAATGGCTCAACTAGATATCAAAACCGATTTTATGTTTCTTAGTGCTTGTCAAACCGGTTTAGGAAAGTTAGTTCCGGGAGATGGAGTTCAAGGACTCAATCAGGCTATGTTAATGGCCGGAGCAAATTCAACCTTAACCACACTTTGGTCTGTAAATGATTATGGTACCAGTATTTACACAAAAAGTCTGTATTACAAGATCTTTCAAGAAAATAAAGACTACCTCACCGCCAGCACCGAAGTTAAACGCGAATTCATTAACGGAGTCTATAATAAATATGCAGATCTGTCGAGTCCGCAATATTGGGCACCCTTTATCTACACCGGTAAGTAAACTACCTCAAGGAAGGCCCAAGAGGCATTGATTGAAAATGAATATCGAGGCAAGCCTCGGAGTATTAAACCCTTTGGCGGCGCCAATAAGGCAATTGCCGTATTGAACAGTGAGGACAGAGTTTCTAGTTTTAAAACGTAAAAACTAAAGAATCTCAACCTCGTTTACCGAGTAAAAAATCTCAATTATGAAAACATTTATTCTAAGCAGTTTATTTTTTCTATGTACAGTAAGCTTTGCACAAGAAGCTCCTTGCACCAAAGGCGATTGTCAAAATGGCTATGGCTTTTATTACAACAAAGCAACCGGCGATGTGTATCACGGTTTCTATCAAAATGGGTTGTATAACGGAGTGGGCTACACCCAGAATAAAGCCAGTGATTATTATTATTCCAACTTTAAAGAGGGTAAACCGGACGGATTTACGGTGTATGATGAGGGAGAAGGACGAACCTCAGGCCTGTTTGATAAAGGAATTAAAATAGGAGATCACATCAGAGAGGTGCGCTCCCCACAAGGATTTTCAAGAGAATTGATCAGCTACGATAAGGGGCAGGTGTTTAGTCGTAAAACCTTTACACCACAGGATATTGCAGATGCTACGTGTATTTCTGGAGATTGCATAGACGATTACGGGATCTATTTTCAGAATAACACCATTATTTCAGGTAAGTTCGAAGGCGGAAGATTTACCTATGGTGAAATGATGCACATCGATACCAAAACTTCAGACTTTTTTATGCCACCGGTAGAGACCGAACAACAAACGCCATATTTCAAATTCAGTATCACAATGACCGACAATGGCGCAAACGAAGCGGCTTATATTTCGGTAGGTCCAAAAGCAAACGGGCAATACATTCTCGTAAATATGAAACAGAATAATTTTGTTGGAGCCTTGTTTAAAGACAATCAATTGGTGGAAAGGTATTAGTTGGTAAAAACTCAAGAATGCCGATTGGAAGGTTGAATGCTATTAAAATGTTCAACCTTTTTTTTGTGTTCAAACCTATGCTTCCTAACAAAACATTAACGACAACCTTAAGAAAACCTTGGTAGTACAAAACCTTAGTTCTTGTTAACTTTAATGAAAACCAACTAAAGTTAACTATGAGTTACACCGTAAAGATCAATGAAATTCACTTTATCAACCACGATGTTTTGTACATCGAGACCCAAAAACCCGAAGGCTATAGCTTTAAACCGGGTCAGGCTACAGAAGTAGCGATCAATAAAGGTAAATGGAAAGAGGAGAAGCGGCCTTTTACGTTTACCAACCTTCCTGAAGAAGAAGTTTTGCAATTCACCATTAAAACCTATCCCGAGCATAACGGGGTGACTGAAAAATTGGGAACGCTCCAAAATGGTGACGAGTTGATCATTGGAGATTCCTGGGGCGCGATTTCTTATAAAGGAACCGGAGTTTTTATTGCCGGGGGAGCCGGGATCACACCCTTTCTTGCAATCTTCAAACACTTAGAGCAAGAGGGGAAAGTAAACGGGAATAAATTGTTGTTTGCCAATAAAAAGGAAGAAGATATCATCTATGCACCTGAACTCGAAGCACTTTTAGAAGAGAATTTTATCAATATTCTTTCTGATGAAAAAGACACGAACTATGCTACAGGGTACATAGATAAAGCTTTTTTAAATAAACACATCAACACCACAACGCTTAAGAAATTCTACGTTTGCGGTCCGCCACCTATGATGGAATCTGTGATCAATGATTTAAAAAAAATGGGGATTACCGAAGAACGCATCATTCAAGAAGCTATGGAGTAATTTTACCTATATAAATTGCCACTGGGCAAGCCTTAGCCTACTAAAGGCTTTGGCACGCCAATAACCAAAAAAAATACAATTTGATGAAAGCGATTGGATTTAAACAATCATTACCTATTACAAAAGAAGACAGCTTTATAGCCTTTGAAACAGAGGTTCCAAAGCCTGAAGGGCGTGATCTGCTCGTAAAAGTTCAAGCCAATTCGGTGAATCCTGTGGATTATAAAATACGTCAGAATGCTGTAAAAGATCAGGTTTTAGATACGCCTAAGATCATTGGTTGGGATGCGGTAGGCATCGTAGAAGCAGTAGGAGCGGAGGTCGCTCTTTTCAACGTGGGAGATGCGGTATTCTATGCAGGTGATTTAACGCGAAGCGGAAGCAACGCCGAATATCAATTGGTTGACGAACGTATCGTGGGAAGAAAGCCTAAGAATCTGAGCATCGCAGAAGCCGCAGCGATTCCTTTGACGGGATTGACGGCCTATGAAACCCTATTTGACCGCTTTAAATACAATCCGGCTACAGACAAAGGTAAAAGTTTACTCATTTTGGCCGGTGCCGGAGGTGTAGGTTCTATAGCAATTCAATTAGCAAAAAAACTAACCGACCTTACCGTGATCGCGACAGCATCACGTGAAGAAACACAAGACTGGTGTAAACAAATGGGTGCCGATTATGTGGTTGATCATTACGAACTCAAAGACCAACTCGCAGCAGAAGGGTTTGAGCAGGTAGATTTTATTTTTGACTGTGTAGATCTTAAAAGCTACTGGGAAACTGCTGCCGAACTGATCAAACCCCAAGGGCATATCGTAAGCATTACAGGAAGCAGCGAACCCCTAAATTTGAATCTGCTCAAGAATAAGAGCGTTACCTTCTCTTGGGAATTGATGTACACCCGATCGATGCATCAAACTGAAGATATGCAACGACAACACGATATTTTAAATCATCTTGCGCAGCTCTTAGAAGATGGAACTTTACAGACCACGCTGACTACCACCTTTGAAGGCTTTAGCGTTGAGAACCTTAAAGAAGCACACAAGCTTCAGGAAAGCGGAAAAAGCATCGGCAAGAATGTGATCGTTTTCTAGATTACGTTAGAATGAATTATAAAAAAGCGCAGGAGACTCTCTTGCGCTTTTTCTATTTTGTGATGTGAAGTTACTCTGCTTCAGTCAAAGAATCTTCCAGCGCTAAAGCTTCATCTTCTGCATTATCGGCAGGAACCGATTCTTTTAAACGCATAAATTCCTCCAGACGTTCTGAGTTTTCTTCCTCCCCGGTAAAATACGGGAACACATCAACGATAGGAGACTCGGCAATAGACGGGATATTAAAATCGCCCATCGTGTCCTTCATCGCATGCATCGTATTCTCATAAGCCTCTTTGACATCATTGGCCTGAACAAGTAGATATTCATTGGTTTTGCGCTCTTTTCCACTTTCTTCATCAAAAGCGATCAAAGAAATTTTAGCTTTAAACCAACGGTCTGCATTTTCAAAAGGATGGATCTCTGCATAATTGGCCACTTTAATGTTGGTGATCAAGATGCCTTCGCCATCACTCAGGTATAATTGCATTTCTTCGGTAATGCGCTTTTCTGCTTCGGTATAAGAAACCGCATCTACCAGAAACGGTTCTGTTTTTAATTTTTTAGTTCCTGAAACTTCATCGAGTTTAGGATATTTCACTTTGCATTCGTACCAGATTACACTCATAAATCAAATTTTTGGACGCCAAAAATAATTGTTTAGCAAGGTCAGACCCTTCTAAAATCCAGATAGATATTCACAATCTGAATGGCTTACGCATACCGCACTAATCCCGAGAAGGTTACAGGTTTTATCGCATGTTGTAGTTTTTGATCCAAGAAAATTGAGGTTTCAAAAAGCTCACGACACCCACAATCTATTGATCAGGTTATGGAGCAAGCCACATCGTAAATACTAACTTTGCACAAATTCCTATAAGACGCTAAAAATGCTGGAAAAAAGAACGCAAGTACCCCAAAACTATGATCAGGATCCTGAAAAGTTCATCTATTGTTTAGAAGGGGTTGCAGATGTCGAGATCGACCAATTTACCGAAGTTCAAAAAAGTCTGGAAGAGTTGGCGCTTCAGTTTGGTGTGGCCAGTATTTATCAAACCTGCGATACGATTGAAGGTCTGGAGGAGAGCTTAAACACGCTGATTATGGACGATCATTATTTTAAGGAATATGAAATAATTTATCTCGTTATGACCGGCGAGGCCAACAGTATTTCTCTAAACGGATATAACTACGATCTTCAGGAGATCGCAGAACTTTTTGAAGGAAAATTGAGAGGTAAAATCGTTCACTTTTCTAATGCCAAAGTCTTGGATCTAGACGAGGAAAAAGCCCAATATTTCTTAGATATTACCAATGCAAAAGCAGTTTCGGGTTATGGCCACGCTTTTAACGGATTAAGCAGTGCCAACCTCGACAAAGTCTACTTCAACTTGTTTAACGAAGACGACGACCTCGTGAATGTCGTAGAGCTTCTGCACGAAAAACACTATAAAGCCTGTAAATACTTAGACTTTAGAATGTATTATTAGTAGAAAAGCATCGGCCTGTTTTTGTCATGCTGAACTCGTTTCAGCATCGCAACCAAGCTTTTCAAAAGGCTTATACAGCATCATTAATAATAGATGATTGAGTAATAGTTACTCCTTATGATGTTCATTCATTTTCTTTGCTTGAAATAATTCTACTAAAATCATTACATAGCACAACAGATGCATTCCTCTCCCTGCGGTCGTCGGATGCAGAAAAGAAAAGACCCTTTTTAATCTGTATTTCTTATTGTTTGAAGAGGTCAGATTGAATATGCTCATAGTAAGCAGAATTAAAATAATCATTAAATTAAAGCACATTTCTTAGGTATTTTTCGCCTTAGGGCGAAAACCGCAAGAAGACTCCTAAATTTTCTCCAAGGCTTCAAAAATTTTTAACGAAGCCTTCTCACTATACTGAAGAAAAAGAACAGGAAACTCTTCGGGTATGAATATTTAATACAGAAAACCGTAAACTGAAAACTAAAGACTGCTATTGCCAACTGTTACTGCTTACTGAATTAAAACCGGCCTACTTTTTACATCTGTAGCAAAACAAGTAAAACCTGCAGCGGTGGGTGCGGAGGATAGCCTAGCGCAGCCGTTTGCTATCCGCAGGATAAAGGATTTGCATAGTTTTCAAAGATGTAAAAATAAGCCTTGATTTTCCTGCCTGCCGGCAGGCAGGTTGGTTCTTTGGCATCAAGTCAAAAGAACAGAATACAAATAGAAGTTCAAGTTTAATTAAACTTTAGCAATGGCCTACCTTTTAGAACTGTAGTAAAACAAGCAACGCGCACTGCCAACTGTGACTGCCAACTGCTACTGCTAAAGCCAACTACAAACTAATCACTTCGTATTTCCTATTTTGTATCTCAATCCCTGTCATTTCTATTTATTCTCTTATCTAACATCTCAATTCTGGAATCTAAAGTCTCTTAGAACGTCAGCAGCGGCCTGTCAGAAGATTCTTGTTAAATTTGCAGTGAGCGTAGCGTAGCAGGCGGTTCTGTTTGAGGCCTGCGGCCGAGTTAAGCGCATGCAGCGAAGTGAACATGAAATTTAGAGAAGCTTCTGTAAGCCTAGACTTTTTTGTTTCTTTTTTGGGCGATGCAAAAAAGAAAAGGAATACAAATAGAAGTTCTAGTTTATTCAAAATCAGTACCTGCCTATCTTTTGATCTGAAATAAAACAAGTAACGCGCAAAGCCAACTGTGACTGCCAACTGCTACTGGCAACTGTGACTGGCGACTGCAAACTAATACCTTCGTATTTCAACTTTCGTATTTAAATTAGTCTCCCGTCTAAAAGCTATCTTTACCTAAAACAACACTAATAATGGATCATAAACACTATATGCAAGAAGCCGTAACTGCGGCGCTTAAAGGAATGCAAAACAATGAGGGCGGACCTTTTGGATGTGTGATCGTCAAAGACGGAAAGATCATAGGCAAAGGAAACAACAAAGTTACGTCGACCAATGATCCCACGGCGCACGCCGAAGTCACGGCCATACGCGATGCGTGTAAAAACTTAGGTTCGTTTCAATTAGAAGGTTGTATATTATACACCTCCTGCGAGCCTTGTCCTATGTGTTTAGGAGCGATCTACTGGGCACGGCCGGAAAAAGTATATTACGGAAGCACCAAAACAGATGCAGCCCACATAGGCTTTGACGATGATTTTATTTACGAAGAATTGAAATTACCCTACGCCGACAGAAGCATTCCTTTTGAACAATTGGCTCCCGAAGTTGCGATCACACCGTTTCAGGAATGGGCAACAAAAGAAGATAAAACCGAGTATTAAAATGAAATCAAGACTAAAATCACTTTTAATTGGTGGATGCGTAGGAGGAGGGGTCTACGCCGCAATGATGGCCGCATTTGACTATTATAATGGGCAGCAATTCAGTCTTTGGAAATTTGGATTTAACTTCTTGATTTTTGGTGGTTTTATGACGTTGACAACGTGGTATACCTTAAAGAATGCCGATAAAAAAGAGCATGATGAATAAGATTTTTAAAAACCACTTAATATTGTGTACGGATTGCTCAGAAAATAGAACTTACAGATGACCTTAGAACAATTAAAATCAAATATCAAGTGGTGGGAATCCAAAAGATGGGTTTATAATATTCTTGTGGGCCTCTCGGGAGGCTTGGGTTTATTCAAGATGTTGACTGCCACAACTTATGACTGGTCGTATTGCGATACCTTAGTGATTATCATCTGGGGGATCGGAGCTAATCTATTTTATTCCTTGGGTACTTTATTAGAGCTTTTTGACTGGTATTATTTGAACAATAGGTTACGTCTTCAACGCTTTAGAGAGCTTCTTTTGGTTTTAGGCACTGCCTTCAGCTGCCTATACACTTATGGAAGTGTGCTAATTTATTTTATAGGTTCGGTATTTTAGTTATACATGATTTTTTGCATCCAATAAGGAATGATTTCAATAAAGAGAACCTTCAGAACCATAAAACAACTAAGCTGGACGCAAAGATTTGCTGCGCTTATATGTTTTCTTTTT
Source organism: Leeuwenhoekiella blandensis MED217 (assembly GCF_000152985.1). Lineage (GTDB taxonomy): Bacteria > Bacteroidota > Bacteroidia > Flavobacteriales > Flavobacteriaceae > Leeuwenhoekiella > Leeuwenhoekiella blandensis. Next base: position 2,101,737 of record NZ_CH672395.1, read on the forward strand.
CTGTTGAGCATCGCTCTAAACCTATTTACTGAAGGCTTTCGATTAAATCCCAGATTTAGGTTGATTTATCAATATGGTCAGCTTATATCGATAGTTTTGTTCTACGGTACTTTTTTGGCTTCGTTGATCAATTCTCTTTTAATGACCGTAGCGGGGGCAAATAGGAAAAAAAGCTTAGTTTGGACACTTATTAGTTCTGTCCCTATCTTATTTATGATAGTGTCCTTTGTAGCTTGGTATTTTGAAGTGTAATTGGTCAAAATTATTTAATAACTTTTCTAGTTCTCAATCATGAAATAGTTTTTTACTTTTTTCGTTACCGCGCGATTGTATCGCGTGTTCCAACAACAATATAAAACCAATACATTATCAGCAATTTACCCCTATTCTAAATCACAAGTTTTCAAAAGCGCTGGCACTCCCATTGCTAGATTCCTAAAAATTAATATAAGTTATTTAAATTCAATGGATTACACTTGACTTTAGCCGAATTTGACTATACCTTAGGGTTTTAAAACTAAAGGTCATGGCAAAACCAACAAGCAACATCGGCGCATTTAAAGGAACGATTGACGGGATTACCTATTACACCCTCAATGGAAAATGGGTATGTAGAAAAGCGGCACCGCCCACCGAAGAACGCATCAATACCGACCCGCGCTACGAGGAGGTTCGTAAAAACAATAAAGAGTTTGGTGGAGCTTCTTCCTACGCCAAGGCCATTCGTATGGGGCTATTGCCATATGTACACCAATTTAAAGATCATAGCTTCAATAGCCGACTCACAAGCCGCTGTTTGGAATTGGTAAAAGCGGGTAGGGGAGTTAAAGGCGAGCGCAGCCTCAATGCCTGTAATGCTCCGGAAACCCTAGTGGGTTTAGAATTGAACAAACACAACAAGTTAAGCGATAGACTGCGTTTTCAACCGAAACTAGATGCGGATGCCATCAGTGTGTTGGTCGATTTTGCCGGCCTAAAAAAAGAGCATCTAGTTGTACCCGAGCACGCTACACATTTTGATTTGTTGTTGATTCGTTACAATCTTATGCCGTTCACTTATGATCAAAAGCGGCAGCAATACACTTCAGAATTAGATCCTGAAGCGCTCGAAATTGTGCGTATGCTCACACCGCCGATAGCCATTGACGACATCCCGCAACCCTTAGAATTTAACCTGCCGTTTTACAGCAGCGATCAATATACCTGGGCGTATCTGGAGGATCCAAATCCTATGTTTTCGATGAAAACATTAGATAAAAAAACAGCACATACTGTATGGTTAGGCATTCGTTTTGGTCAGGAAAGCAATGACATCCTAGAAGCTTTTCCGGCACATAACGCAATGCAGTGCCTTGCGATCTACTAAGTGCTTCATAAAGCGGCTGTGCTATCAGTTACTCTCAAGAAAACCCTGAAATCCATAGAGGTTCACCCGTAGTTTACCCGAGGTTCACTCAAGCTTGATCCGTAGTTCACACGTATCAAAGCCCAGGTAAAGCGCATACAAAGCCAGGCAGAATACGTTGTAAAGTCCATGACACACCCTATAAACTATATTTTTAGTTTATAGGGTGTGTTGAAAATAGGCTATGTATTATATTAAACCTTGTTTATAATAGTTTTCTACTGGGCACGATCGGACAACGCAATTTTATGCAAATGAGCATACTGAACCTTGTTGGGCTATAAAACAGATATTTTCACACGGTAAACCTTTCCAAACAAGAATACATTTTCACAGATCATTGGTATTTGAAACATCTGAAATCCTAAGCTAAACTTTAGATTCAAAGCTTCAGAAAAAGTTCCGTCTAAATAAAAACGCCATCAGTATGGTTTTTATACAGCAACTCATCTTAAATTTTCAGTTTTAATACTGAATTGGTCGATCGCTGAGAATCGCGTATTTGAAAATTACCGGACCTTTGTGCAGAATAAACGATTTATAAGCCATAGCCAAATAGGATATTTCAGCCCTAATTCGCATATTCTATAATAGCACTAATTGAATTATAATTTACATTATGTAAAATAGAATATTTCTTTAGTCTACATAGATTACCAAACCCATTGTTATAAAATTTAACGTCAAGCCCTTCTCGTATCTATGGCTTTATTGTTAGTTCCTTTTGTGTTGAAAAAACGCTAAGGACAATACTATTCTTCTTCTTTAGCATCCGGATCAAAGGCTATTATAGTTCCCTGATAACGTATGGCCGCACGCTGACTGCTATTAACGGCAATGCTTGCCGTTTCGTTCGGAAATAGATTGAGGATCACATTATAAGATTCGGTTTTATCACTAGCGACAAACTTGATTTGGTAAAAACCATTCTTGGTAGTTACTTCATAATTCTTCACTGGCGCCTTAAATTGGATCCCGGCATTGTTTTGATTGTATCCTGCGCCCATAAAGCGTTCGCCAAAGAACGGCAAATCTACATCAATACTGTCGTTATAAATTCTTAAATGATTTGGGTTTCCTATCAAACTGATTCGGTTTCCCGTATTTCCGGGGCCTAGAATATTCGTATTGGCGACTGCCATAAATGCTTGTGTTGCCATGGGTGATGCCCATTGCGATTCAATTTCGTAGCTTCCTTCAGTGATCCATTGGTTCAAGGCTTCGTTGCTGTCCGCTGCTTGTCGGCTTCCGGAACATCCGGTTATCATCAAAGCCAGTATTAAAAATCCCAGATATTTCATAACTTCTATTTTACATAATGAGTGCAATAATCTTACCAGTATCAGTTCACATTGTTTACAAAAGCACGATACTTCAATAAAGCTACAAAAAAGGCTCCACCTATAGCATTACCAATCAAGGCCGTGCTTTGTACCCATAAATACCGTCCCAAGCTTATATCGGTTCCCAAAAGATACGCACCAAAGACTTCGATATTCCCAATAATACTGTGATGCAATCCTACAAAAGCCATCGTGGCTGTGATCAAGAAGATAATAATAATGCGGCTTACGGTATCTTTTGACGAGGTCACTAACCAGGATAGCAATCCCATCATCCATCCTGCTAGAATGGCGCTGACTAAGATAACCGGCAAACTAAAATGAGCCACGTGCTCACCAATGGTAACAACGGTTTCAGCTTCAAAGATGCCCAATTGAGGACCGATCCAAAACAACACCAAACCGATGAGCCATCCTCCTATAAGGTTGCCCAGAATCACCAATCCCCAAATGCGTAACAAGCTCATCAAGCTGTGTTTACGATTGAGTACCGGTAATGTGAGCAAGGAAGTTTGCTCAGTAAATAGAATAGATTGCCCGAGCACCACAAGAATAAATCCGAGCGGATACACCAAGGCGATCAATTTAAACAAAGTGTCTTCGCTAAAAGAATCAGAAAAATGAAAAAATACGCTGCACAACATCATATAACTGAAGCCCAGCTCCAGTCCGGCAGTTAACGAACTTATAAGAACGCTGCTCTTACTAAGCGTATAGATCTTTTTTCCTTCACAGATTTGTTCTTTAAGAATTTCCCCATGACTTTTTGCCTGAGACTCTTCTGAAGTTTCAGACTTTTCCAGTTCCTGGTCAATGTTTTGTTGTTTTTTCTCTTCTTCGCTCATTAGTTGTTCCAAACAGCCACGGCTTCTGCGCGTAGCAATTGTATTAAATTAAACTCTTGGTGTCGTTTTCCGGTATGCGAATTGTAAAAAAGTTGGCTATACACATAGCCGGCTTCTTTAGCATCTGCGGCAGAAGCTCCATAATAAACCGCATCAAGGGCTGCCCAGCGGCTTGCTCCTAAACACATTAAACAAGGCTCGCAACTGGTATATAAGATGCAACCTTTTAAGCTTTTAGATCCAAGCTTTTTACAGGCTTCTTGAATCATAGCCAGTTCTGCATGCTGGGTACAATCGGTATTCTCCCCTACCCGATTGTGTCCTTCGGCGATAATGCTTCCGTCTTTGACGATCACGGCTCCAAATGCTCCTCCGCCTTCAGCTGCTTTCCCGCGTTTCGCCCAGTCGATCGCACGCTTTAAAAAATCTTTGTGTTGTTGTAGTTCCATAAGTTAAAAAAAGGACGAATACCAAAAATACTATGCGTACCCGAGCATTCGTCCCTAAATTTTGTTATAAAATGTAGTTTCAGTGGTTTTATGCGGAAAGTTTTTCTTTAAAGTCATTGATGATTCCGCCTTTAAGCAATACGCGTATCTGGCGATCGCTTAACGAGTGCTTCGTGGGTATTGAAACTTCGCCGGTTTCTTTCTTTATAAGCACTTCTATAGTTGCTCTGTTTTCTACCAACTGACGTAAATTTTTAAATTCCACGGTATCTCCTTGCTCTATTTTTTCAAGATCATCAGGATTTTCAAACTCTAACGGCAGAATCCCGAAGTTCACCAGATTTTGCCAGGCGATTCGTGCATAGCTTTTAGCGATCACCGCTACCTGACCCAGATATTTAGGTGCTAAAGCTGCGTGTTCTCTACTACTTCCTTGTGCATAGTTATCACCGGCAACCACGATATGGCCTCCTGTTTTTTCTTTGGTTTCCATCGCACGATCGTAAAACGTCTCATCGATCACCGTATAGCTGTATTTACTGATCTCCGGAAGGTTGGAACGAAATGGAAGTACTTCTGCTCCTGCTTTGAGAATTTCATCTGTAGAAATATTGTCCTGCATTTTCAGTAAAACAGGTACTTCATAGTCACTTTTCAAGGCTTCAATTTCAGGAAGCGACTTGATATTAGGTCCTTTTTTCAGTTCAACCTTACTGCCATCTTCCGCCGGGGCTACCAGCATATCTTCATTAATGATGTGCAATTCAGGATCTTCAAATTGTGGATATTCCATAGCGTAAAGCGAAGCGATATCCCGAGGATCTGTAATTTTTCCGATCAATGCCGAAGCTGCTGCGGTTTCCGGACTACACAAATGCACCTGATCGTCTTTGGTTCCTGAGCGGTCAGGGAAATTACGAGGCATCGTACGTAAACTTATCGTACCACTTGCGGGCGCTTGTCCCATCCCAATACAACCCATACATCCACTTTGATGAAAACGGGCACCCGCCGTGATCAAATTGGCAAAGGCTTTGGTATCGATCATATTCTGAATGATTTGACGGCTGGTAGGATTGATATCAAAAGAAACATCAGGATTGACCGATTTTCCTTTTACAATGGCGCCTGCGATCCAGAAATCACGCAATCCTGGGTTTGCAGAAGACCCGATCACCACTTGAGAAATGGGTTTACCGGCTACTTCGCTTACAGGTACTACATTTCCCGGACTCGTAGGCAGTGCGATCAACGGAACAAGCTTATCCAACTCAATATGCTCGTGCAAGTCATATTCACAACTGTCATCAGCCAGAAGTTCAGTCCAATCTTCCTCGCGTCCCTGAGATTTTAAAAAACGTTTGGTTTCCTGATCACTAGGGAAAACAGTCGTGGTTGCACCTAATTCAGCTCCCATATTGGCGATCACGTGCCGATCCATCGCGCTTAATTCTTGTAAACCTTCTCCATAATATTCAATGATTTTTCCCACACCACCTTTTACATCGTGACGGCGTAGCATCTCAAGGATCACATCTTTGGCACTCACCCAATCGGGTAACTTACCGGTAAGTTTAACACCCATCACTTGTGGCATTTTTACAAAGTAGGGTTGCCCGGCAATGGCTGCAGCAACGTCTAAACCACCGGTACCAATCGCCAGCATTCCTAAAGAACCGGCAGCACAGCTATGGCTGTCACTACCTACCAAGGTTTTTCCCGGTTTGCCAAAGCGTTCCATATGTACAGGATGACTAACGCCATTTCCCGGGCGGGAAAACCAAAGTCCGAACTTTTGCGCTGCACTGTGTAAAAAGGCGTGATCGTCTGCGTTTTTAAAATCGGTTTGTAGCAGGTTGTGGTCTACATATTGTACCGCAACTTCAGTTTTGGCCTGATCCAGATTCATCGCTTCCAATTCTAATTGTACCAGCGTTCCGGTTGCATCTTGAAGCAAGGCCTGATCGATCTTTAAACCGATTTCCTCACCGGGTTGGAGTTTCCCTTCGATGAGATGATCATTGATTAATTTTTGAGTAACATTTAAAGCTTTCATTGCAATTTTTTTGGTTTTTTAAAAGTTAGACAGAATCAAAAAACACCACAATTATTTAACAGCAATTTAGAATCCAGGCGCCCTAAAGCCTTGGTAACTATGCTAACTTTACACTTAAATTAGAAATGCTATCTTAGCACGTGTTCTTGCAAAATGCAGAGCTCGCTTCTTATAGTAATCAATAATAGTTTATGCTCGTCTGGGGAATTTTTATCGCTTTTATTTTAGTTTGTTTAGCTCTTGATCTGGGAGTCTTTAATAAACACGACCATGTGATCAAAAGTAAAGAAGCCGGTATTTGGACCGCCGTTTGGTTTACAATTGCAATGGCCTTTAGCGGTGTGATCTATTGGTTATTTAATACAGATTTGGTAGAGAATCCTACCGGTATTTCTGCAAATACCGCAGTGCTGAAATACATTACGGGCTATTTGATCGAACTTTCACTAAGCATCGATAATGTTTTTGTGATCGCTGTGATCTTTTCCTCTTTTAAAATTCCGCCAAAATACCAACACCGTGTGCTGTTCTGGGGAATTCTGGGCGCTATAATCTTCAGAGCTTTAATGATCGTCTTTGGAGTCGCCCTCATCAATAAATTTGAATGGATCATCTATGTTTTTGGTGGATTCTTATTATTTACCGCCTATCGTATGCTTAAGTCTAATGGCGAAGAAGATTATGATCCACAAGATTCTACGGTTTATAAAACGGTAAAAAAGATGTTTCCTGTGACCACTAAGATGGAAGGTCATGACTTTTTTATTACAGATCAGGGAAAACGGGCAGCCACTCCCCTTTTCCTGGCTTTAATAGTTATCGAACTTACCGATATCTTGTTTGCGCTAGACAGTATCCCCGCGATCCTGGCGATTACAGCCGATCCGTTTCTCGTGTTTACTTCAAACATTCTGGCGATCTTAGGACTGCGTTCGATGTATTTCTTGATTTCGCGTATGCTACAAAAATTCAGATACATTCATTATAGTCTCGTGGTGATATTAGCATTTGTAGGTCTTAAAATGATCTTCTCTCATATGATCGAAGTGCCCGAATGGTTATCGCTGGGCGTTATCGTAGTATCGCTTGTTGCAGGAATTCTGGCATCGATCTATTTAAAAGGCGGTCAGGAACCAGAAGCTGAAACCGCAAAAGCAGAAGAACTTCCGTAGATTTTAAGTTACATTAACGTATAGGTGTCAAAGAAAGCCTAAAGTGTATGGAAGACTTTAAGGCTTTACTTAACTTTAAGGTAATACTTAAAATACAGCTATATATGAACTATAATTTTGAATATCATGATGTTGCCGCTAGTGCAGCATTAGAGGACTTTACCAAAGAGCAGTTAGACAAACTGGTTAATAAATATGATTTTATCGTACGTGCAGATGTCTTCTTTAAGACTGAAAACACGTCTAGCGATGAAACCGGTAAAATCGCGGGAATTCGCCTAAGTGCTCCCGGACCAAGACTTTTTGCAGACCACAGTTCAAAGAGCTTTCACGAGTCTGTAAAAGAAGCTACGCGTGAATTGAATATTCAATTGAAGAAGCGCAAGGATAAAATGAAGTCTCACCACTAAGATTAAAAACTATGAAATCAATAGCAAGAGATGACAATCAGGTAACCTTAATTTACAGCAGTACCACCCGCACCGGTGAACGCACCTACGGGCATATTTCTGCAGTAAAGGATAAGGAATTACAAACTATAGATATTGCCAAAACGCCCTTAACCGGAACGCAATGGGCAGAGCTCGCTGAAGAATTAAATAAACCCCTCAAGAGTTTGTTGAGTTTTGAAGACATTAGCGACGATGATGAGTTAAAGACGGCAGATTATGACGAGAATGATTACATCAATATCATTAAAAACCGTCCGGAGCTGCTGGCACATCCTATTATCATTCATCAGGATGAAGTGAAGCAAGTAACCAACCCTACACAAGCACAAGAATTCTTAGGAGTTGACAGTGCCGGTCTTGACAAAAAAATGATGTATGATGAGCCTACGATAAGCAGTACTACCAAGAAAGAACACTTTATTGAGAAGCCTGAAAACGGCGAACACAATTAAGCAATAAGGTCTTGACCATAAAAAATCCCCGAAATAACATTTCGGGGATTTTTTTGTTGATTGAACCTGCTAAATGGTATAATACCTTGAGGTAGTTTATTGATGAAAAGTTGTTAATCCTGATCTACTTTAGCCAAGGGTTGTATGCTTGGTTTTATTTTCTCGTAGAGCTCAAATTGATATTCCGTAAGCACCTCACTCATAGAACCACTTTCTTCTTTACTAACGATATACAGCCGATCGAGCATCTTTTTGCCTTTATAATTCTTCTTGATCTCTTCACGCTTGATTAAGTAATCTGCAACATTCGATTTAAAAAGCAAATCCTGCTTAGGCGTAAGTCCCAACTTCTTGGTGTAGATCTTGGTTAAAGAATCGGCTTGTTTTTCAATATACTGAGGTTTTTCTTCAATGTATTGAATTTGAGCCTGAGCGGTCAAACCCAAAACTGCGAAAGTAAGTAGTAGGATTAGTTTTTTCATCGGTGCTTATTTTGATTCAAAATTTCCGTTAAAAGCAAAATCGGTTATGCTCATACGGCTACGCTCTTGCTCTAATTCCTGTTCTTGCAGTCCTTCTGGAAGGCTTTCAACAGCGCCTCCATAACGACCAAATGCAACAGCAGTAGCAACTTCAAAATCTTCAGAAAAATCAAATTCCTGATGTGCCTTTTCCTGATCTAAACCGCCCATATGATGCGCCGCAATCCCATTATGGTTGGCTTGTATCACCACATTGCCCATAAACAAACCCAAATCGTGCATTGCGTGATAGTAAGGTTCACCATCTTTATTGGTCTTCTTAAATGCAGTAATGAATAAAGCCTGAGCATTTTTTGCCCAATCCTGATTAAAAGGAATCAAACAGCTTAAAATGCGCTCATAGACCGCATCTCCTTTGAGTCCGTAAATAATACGCCAAGGTTGTTGATTGTACGAACTAGACGCCCAGCGGCCTGCTTCAAGCAATTGCTTGACTTCAGATTCACTTAAAGGCACGTCATCAAATGCACGTGGACTCCAGCGTGATTTGATTTCGTCCATAATGTCAAACTCGGTAGGTGTAATTTTGGTAATTTTTTCCATAAAGTAATTTTCAAGGCTTACAGTATGCAAGCAATTTTTGATTGAAAATAAAACTTTACCGAAGTTTTTTACCCGGCTTTAACGAGTATTAACGTGCGCAAGATCTATTTTTAACGCGCTGCTAACTTTTGCTCGATGAGACTAATAGAAGCCGAAACGGTTTCCATTTTATCAAGCTCGTCGTCTTCTATGGTAATATCAAAAGCATCTTCTACATCAAGAACAATATCAACAAGATGTGTAGAATTGATGTTGAGATCAGTTACAAGATGGCTTTCTGGGGAGATCGCGTCAGGGTTAACATCTTCAGGTAAATACGGTTGAATGATCTCTTTTAATTGGGGATAAATATCCTGACTCATATATAAATTTTACTGAATTATATTTTTAAAAAGATTTAAAAATAAGACAACAGTTTACATCTCCAAAACCAAAACTGGCTTTTGCCAAATAATTAAAAGCTAAAGGCGTCTTTTTCTTTGGAATACGACTTTCAGAAATATGCTCTAAAATTTCTGGATGTACTTCATTCAGGTTCACATTCGGAAATAAAAATTGTTGCTTAAGCTCTAATACCGAAGCCACACTCTCAATACTTCCGGAAGCCGCCAGACAATGCCCGGTCATCCCTTTCAACGAATTGATATAGGGAAAGTCAACACCAGAGCGCCCTAAAGCTTTACTCCAATTCTCGATCTCTAGTCCGTCTTTGGTAGTCGCGGTAAGATGCCCGTTGATCACTTCGATCGCTGAAGCTTCAATTTCTGCATCGCTTACAGCGTCTTCGATACAACGTCTTACCGCTATGGGATTAGGCGCGGTCATGGAGCCTTCATTACGTTGACCACCGCTATTGCTCGAGCCACCTAAAATTTCAGCATAGATGGTTGCGCCGCGTTCTTGAGCACTTTCAAGACTCTCGAGCATAAGTGCTCCGGCTCCACAGCCGGGAACAAAACCTGCTGCATCTGCCGCCATAGGTCTGGAGGCCTGAGTGGGTTGGTCATTAAATTTTGAAGGTAATATGCGTAAAGCATCAAAGCCACCCCAAACATACGGCCCGCCGTCGCTAGAGCTTCCTGCCAACATACGTTTGGCCTTACCGTATTTAATACGTTCATACGCCATCAAGATCGCTTCGGTTCCTGTGGTACAAGCGGCAGAATTAGAAGTTACCAAATTACCCAGTCCCAGCATTCCGCCTAAGTACGCGCTTACGCCGCTACTCATCGTTTGTTGCACGCTGGTACTGCCTAACCTTCGCGTATTCCCTTCATCTATTTTGTAGATGCTTTCGCGGTACTTATCCACTCCCAAGGAACCTACGCCAAAAATGGTTCCACTATCAAAATCGCAAGTTTCCTCGTCAATGGGAAGCCCTGCATCTTGCCAGGCTTCAACGCCGGCTACGACGCCGTATAAAATACCGGCAGAATTGAAATTACGCAGTTGTAAGGGCGTAAAATAGTTTGATTTGATGGTCTCTGAAATCAAAGGCATCCCACCGATCTGACAGGAAAATTTGAGTTTCTCGAGTTCGCTAAAGAATCTAATCCCGCTCTTTCCTTGCATTAAAGCTTCGGTAAATGCGTCAATACCCACACCATTAGGCGCACAGACGCCCAACCCGGTAACCACTACCCTAGTTTTACTCATCACCAGGTTTTAAGATTCCGGAGAAAATACCACTGCACACCACTTCTTCAGCTTCATTAAGCATCTTAACTTTAGACTTTAGCTTATGAAACCTAAAATACTCTAAATCAGATACAACAGTAACTTTTTCGTTTGGAAAAACCGGTTTATAAAAACGGGCTTCATTGTCAACCATCGCTACGGTAGAATTGCTTTTGAGATCAAAATTCTTATCGCGTAATAAGTAAATGCCCAGACTCACCAAACCTATTTGCATCATACATTCTAAGAGGATCACCCCCGGAGTTACGGGGAAATTCACAAAATGACCTTTATAAAAGTCATGGCTTTCATCAAAGGTATAATGCCCTACAATATGATTCTGAGACACCTCGGTGATCTGATCTACAAATAAAAAAGGATCAGAATACGGGAGTTTGTTTACGATTTCTGCTTTGGTCACGTTTTAGTTATTAAGGCACTGAAAGCTTCCGATAGGCGAACCGTCTGGAATTTTAGGAGCTGCAACTTCCTCATATTCTTCAGGATCTTTCATAAATCGGCCCAATTCCTGAGCGATATATCGGTCATTAGCTTCTTGTGATAATGCCAATTTCATACTCAAATCTAAGAATTTTGAGAACGTCACCGCCTTAACTTGCGGAATTGCTTTTTTAGAAACTGAAAGTTTTTTTAAATGCTCCAACACTCTGTAATTGATAGTTTGCTGTACTTCAGAAAGATAGCTGTCTGCAGTTTTCTTGTATACCGTTTCTTCAAGAAGTGCTTCTAAAATGACATCAAATGAAGGAAGCGCATCATCCCAAGCGTGTTGAGCTACGATACGATTTGCACGTTCAGGATTTAACAAAAAGTCTAGCGTCATATCGGCTGCAGTTTCCGGAGCTGCCAATGGATCAAAGGTGATGCCGGTGTTCCCTTTAAAACTTTCACGTGTGCGACGATAACCAAAAGCTCGCGGAGGAAATAATGCTAACTTATCTTTAGGAATCGCTAAATAAGACGCGTCTAAAGTCATCAACACGGCAGATAGGGCCTGTTCTTGTTCTTTTGCTGAAAGTGGCGTTACGATCTCCTGCTGCTGATCTCCTTTTACAGCATAATTGTACCGCTGGCCACCTATACTTTTGATTGCTGCTTCGGTTTGATAACGGTGATAGAAATATAGCGGAACAAATACATCTTCTAAAGTACTGAAAGCCTCTCCCGTTTTAATATTATCTTCAGAAAAATTACTGATCGCTTTTTTACGCAATGCTAAAACATCTTCCAGTTCTTCAGCGGCATTTGCGCCATTGTCCCAAAGATGCGCGTCAGGATGTGCGCCTGTAGCTGCCCGTGCATCGCTATCTGTTATAAAACGCAAGCCCTCTTTTTCGGCAGTTTCTAAAACATCATTAAGATACCAGGATTCAGTCATTCCTTTCGGAACAGTTCCATAGCTGTAAGCCACAGTTACTTTATCCCAATCTCCAATTCCCACCGCATAGGCATCGCTAAAGTCTATTTTTCCATTTTTTAATCGAATGGTTGGATGTGGATAATCCATCACCGAAGCACGATCTGCTACACTGGCAGCAAAATTATGTGCAAAGCCTAAGGTATGACCAACTTCATGCGCCGATAATTGTCTTATACGCGCCAAGGCCATCTCAAGCATAGGTTCATAATTGTCATCAGAATCAGCAAAAGGCGCATTCATTAAAGCCTGAGCGATCATAAAATCCTGACGAATACGCAAACTACCTAAGCTTACATGGCCTTTTAAAATTTCGCCGGTACGTGGATCAACAACACTCGCGCCGTAGCTCCATCCTCGTGTGCTGCGATGTACCCATTGAATCAAATTGTAGCGTAAGTCTAGCGGGTCTGCATCTTCCGGAAGCATTTTTACCTGAAACGCATCTTTGTAACCAATACTTTCATAAGCTTGATTCCACCAGCGGGCACCTTCTAAAAGCGCTGAACGCACAGGTTCTGGTGTCCCGGGATCTAAATAATAGATGATAGGTTCTACCGGTTCACTAACCGCCAATTCCGGATTTTTCTTTTTTAAACGATGTCTAACGATGATGCGTTTATCTATTGGATCTTGTACCGGAGTTGAATAATCTTTATAGCTGCGGTGAATCGCTCCCGATCTGGGATCAAAAGCACGCACTTCATACCCATCCTCTGGCAATGCGACAAAGGAATGATGCTGCACCACACTAACCGATGAAGCATCTGGAGCCACAGATCTTAGATTACGTCCTTGAGGATCTCCAGTAAACGTCAATAAGGCTTCAAACTCGGTGTTTTTAGGAAAAGCTTTGGTGTTTTTAAGCGCTAGAGCACTTCGAGATTTATCTACTTTGTAATTACCTTCTTTATTTGCTTTCAGTCTTCGGGCAACACCATGGGCATCTTCCATCAAAAAAGGAGTAAAATTGATCACATAAGTATCCCCCTGAGTTTCTTTGATCTCAAAACCGTAGAGTACCGACTTCGCAAAGGCCTCCTCCACCGATTCTCTTTCGGCAGCATTATCGGTGATCGCGCGATAGTCTTGATTGGGTTGTACTAATAAAAGCTTATTCCCGGCTTTTACAAACTTTACGATCGCGGTACCGCCTAACTGGCCGCGGTCTAAGCCAATATCATTAGAGCCTAAACCACTTTTTAATGCGTGCACATAGATAAACTCTTGATCTAGCTTGTCAACTTCAAGGTAAAGTTCATCTTCAGATTCATTATAATGAAAATTGAAAAAGCCATTATAAGCTTTAAGGTCTTTCTTTTTCTCAAGAAATTGCGCAGAGGCTAGCGAGCAGCACAGTAAAAAAAGGAGGGTAATGTTCTTTGTCATGGAATTAGCGTTTTAGGAGAAGCTAGTTACTTAAAATAAGATGAATTTGAAAAGCCGGAATCTAAAATTCAAATAAAATTAAAAATAGCCAATAAAACTGACGATAACGCACTTTATCGTCTTATAATTAAGAATTAATTATAGACTTTTAGTAAGTAAATTCTTAATTTACCTAAAACTAATCGTCCATGTCAACTACCCAACAATCTATCTTTTCATCTTATGAAAAAGATCCTAAATTTTATGATGAGATTTTTGATGAAAAAGGTAATGTAAAACAGGTTTATCAAACGCTTTTTGATTTGTATAGCGGGCATTCTAGTCAGGATTTTGCTAAACTAAATGAAAAAGCAAAAGCTTCTTTTTTTAATCAGGGAATTACCTTTCAGGTATACAATGACCAAGAAGCCAAAGAGAAAATTTTTCCCTTTGATCTTTTTCCGCGCATTATAGATCCCGAAGAATGGGAGACTATAGAAAAGGGTGTACTGCAGCGTAGTAAAGCGCTTAACCATTTTATTTGGGACATCTATCACGATAAAAAGATCATCAAACAAGGCATTATCCCCTTAGACTTGATCAGCACTTCTGCCAACTATCTTGATCAGATGATTGGTATTGACCCGCCAGGTGGAATTTACAATCATATTTCTGGAACAGACTTGATCAAACATTCTGATGGCAAATACTATGTGCTTGAAGATAACATTCGTTGCCCTTCTGGGGTAAGTTATGTGATTTGTAATCGTACGGCTTTAAAACGGGCGCTATTTGGCGTATTCAACCATTACAATGCACACACGGTTACCGATTATGCACAGAATCTTTTAGAAATAATGGAATCGGTAAAACCACGCGGTGTTGATGAACCTAATTGTGTGGTGATCACGCCGGGAGTGTATAATTCTGCCTACTATGAGCATTCCTATTTAGCTAAAGCCATGGGTGTCGAGTTGGTTGAAGGACGCGATCTTTTTGTGGAGAATGATTTTGTTTATATGCAAACCATTAAAGGTCCTGAAAAAGTAGACGTGATTTACCGCAGAATAGACGATGCCTTTCTCGATCCTTTAGAGTTCAGGCCGGATTCTGCTCTGGGAGTTCCGGGATTGTTTTCAGCCTATAAAAAGGGAAATGTTTGCCTCGTAAATGCACCGGGTACCGGTTTTGCTGACGATAAAGCCGTGTATACCTATATGCCCGAAATCATCAAGTATTATCTTGGTGAAGAACCCATTCTTAATAACGTACACACCTATCATTGCAGCCGTCCTGATGAATTGAAATATGTTCTTGAAAACATAGATAAACTGGTTATAAAACCGGTTGATGAGGCTGGTGGCTATGGAATTTCTATTGGAAACCGCTTGACAAAAGAAGAGATCGAAAAAGTAAAGCAGACGATAAAAGCAAGTCCACGCAAATACATCGCACAGCCTATTATGAGCCTTTCGGTGCACGCGACCTACATTGAAGACAGCGAGTCTTTTGAGTCGCGACACGTTGATCTTAGAACCTTTTGTTTGTTGGGTGCAGATAAAGAGTTTGTGCTCAAAGGCGGTTTGACCCGCGTTGCACTTAAAAAAGGAAACCTCATTGTAAATTCTTCTCAGGGAGGTGGTTCTAAAGATACTTGGGTACTGAAAAAATAATTGGGAAGCCAACAAATCAATAGTTAAGAAAAACAACTTTTATGCTTGCAAGAGTAGCAAATAACTTATTCTGGATGGGCCGCTATATAGAGCGTGCAGAACATATCGCCCGGTATTTAAATGTAAACTACTTTTCTTCTTTGGATGCTCCCAATGAAAAGTCTCAGTCCCGAGACCATGTGCTGCATTCCTTGCTGTTTATGGCCAATGGGCCGGTGGATGATGATTACGAACTCACAGAGAAAAATGTCTTTTTTGATATTGGTCTTAATTCTGAAAAGCAATTCTCTATTCTGAATTCGATTAAGTACGCACGTGAAAATGCCAATGGCGCGCGAGATTTGATCTCAACCGAACTTTATGAATCGATCAACAAGTTTTATCACTTTGTGCTCAATTATGATAAGGACTTTTTTATAACCAAAGGGCTTTTTGATTTTACCACTCAAGTTGCAGAATCTACTTCGATCATCAGAGGGAAAATACGTGGAACTTTATTACATGACGAAGTCTATGCGATAATTATGTTGGGCGTCAATATCGAACGAGCCACACAAGTCGTACGCATTATTCAGGCTAAATATTATGATGCGCTGAATGCGCAGGGTGGTTATGATAAGAAATTCAGTAAAAGTTATGAATGGACCACTTTATTGAAGTGTATCGAAGCCTATGATATGATGCGCCGCCATTATAAAAAAACACCTACCAGCCTGAGTACCTTGGAGTTTTTAATCTTGAATCCGGAGTGTCCACGCTCGGTGATGAATAGCTTAGTACAAGTAAACAATCACATTTCGGTGTTAAATGAGGATAAATTTCCGGGGAAAGATACAGCCGCCTTTCTCATAGGTAAAACGCACGCAGAATACAGGTTTAAGACCGTAGATACTATAGAAGGCAACGTCGAGGATTTTATCGAAAAGATTCAGGACACGCTAATTGAGATTGCCAAGAAGATCGAAAAAGAGTACTTCAATTATTAGACTATTAAAAGTATCGGTTTTTAGTCTTATTTTTGTCAAGTTAAACCCCCTATACATTGGAATACACTATTAAATACAAAGCGGTCAATACCTATGACGCTTTGATCGACGAAGCCTTCTGGCAATTTTTATTGAGACCGGAAGAAAACACGACCCAAAACGTACGTATGGCGCGATTCACAAATTCAGCAAATGCCATCGTTGACACCTCTACAAACACCTTTGGTTTTCCTATTTGCCGTGTGCATCTTAAAAAACCTTTAGATAAGATAAGTTTTGAGGCCAGCTATATCATCAGTAAACAAATTGAAAATCCCTTTTCTGCTTTAGATAGTGTGGTAAATAGCGTGCATCAAGACCAGATAAGAAGTATCGATTTTAAAATAGAGCACGAGCGTTTCCTTAGCGCTACCCAATTGACACAACTTTTAGCGGACCAAGCTCCATTTTCTTTTGATCAGTCGCGTTCGCTATTTGATAACCTCAATGATTTAAACAGTTGGTTATATCATAATTTTAGTTTTAAAACCAAGGTAACCGATGTGAACACCACTCCCGTGGAATTTATAGAAAAAGGAGCTGGTGTTTGTCAAGATTTTACCCACTTGTTTCTGGCAATTGCACGTTTAAATCATATTCCTGCACGCTATACCTCGGGCTACTTGCACCAAGGCAATGGTTATCAGGGAGACTCACAAATGCACGCCTGGGCAGAATGTTATATCCCTGAAAAAGGCTGGATAGGCTTTGACCCTGTAAACAATTTGATTGCTTTAGAGAACCACATAAAAGTGGCTCATGGAAAAGATTATACCGATTGTGCTCCTATTAAGGGAGTGATTTACGGCAACTCTAAGAAGAATGAAACTACCTACACCGTAGAAGTTGAAGCGCGGGAAGCGAGTGATCCTGATGTGATTCTCACTTCAGAGACCTACGCACCTATGCCGTTTAAACAACAATTGGCTTTTCAAGCACAATGGCAACAGCAGCAATACCAGCAGCAACAGCAACTTAGGCAGCAGCAAAACACTACAGACACTTCTCAGAATTAATCCGTCGCTTTACGCAGAAAATAGTAACTTTCGGCCAAACGGTTAAGCATGATAACGAGCGATCAGATCAAAGATCTTGTGCAGCGCCTTGATGCGCTTAAAATGCACTTGGGAATAGATCAGAAACGAGTAGAAATACAAAACGAAGAAGAAAAAACCTTTGATCCCAACTTCTGGAATGATCCTAAAGAGGCAGAGCAATTTATGCGTATGCTTCGCGAAAAGAAGAACTGGGTAAAAGACTATGAGCAAGCGGTTACCCTTACCGAAGACCTAGAAGTGCTTCTGGAATTTCATAAAGAAGGTGATGCCTCTGAAGAGGAAGTTGATAAGCAATATGATAAAGTCACCCGACTTGTTGAAGCTATGGAATTTAAGAACATGCTTTCTGATGAAGGTGATGATCTGAGTGCAGTATTGCAGATCACTGCAGGAGCCGGCGGTACCGAAAGTTGTGATTGGGCTTCTATGTTAATGCGTATGTACTTGATGTGGAGCGAGAAAAACGGCTTTAAAGTAAAAGAACTTAACTATCAGGAAGGCGATGTAGCCGGTATAAAAACCGTTACCTTAGAGATCGAAGGTGCCTATGCTTTTGGATGGCTAAAAAGTGAGAATGGCGTGCATCGTTTGGTGCGTATCTCTCCTTTTGACAGTAATGCAAAACGCCATACCTCGTTTGCTTCGGTTTATGTGTACCCATTGGCAGATGACAGTATCGAGATCGATATCAATCCGGCAGATATCAGTTGGGATTTTGCCAGATCTTCAGGAGCAGGGGGTCAAAATGTAAATAAGGTAGAAACCAAAGCAATTCTTACCCACCACCCTACCGGAATTGTAATTCACAACAGTGAGACGCGCTCTCAGCTCGAAAACCGCGAGAAAGCTATGCAAATGTTGAAATCGCAACTTTATGAGATTGAACTTAAGAAGCGACAAGCGGCACGAGACGAAATTGAAGCGGAAAAGAAAAGTATAGAATGGGGCTCACAAATACGCAATTATGTATTGCATCCCTATAAACTCATCAAAGATGTGCGCACCGGCGAAGAAACCGGTAATACCGATGCCGTTCTCGACGGAGACCTAGATAATTTCTTAAAAGCCTATTTGATGATGACCGGCCAAAAAGAAACCAGTAACGAATTATAGAGTATGCTTAAAATATATCACAATCCACGTTGTAGAAAAAGTCGCGAAGGACTTGCTATTTTAGAAGAATCAGGAAAAGAATATGATGTTGTGAAATATCTAGACAACCCACCTTCTTATATTGAATTGGCGGCGATCATTGGCAAACTCAAAATTCATGCTATTGACCTGGTAAGAACGACCGAAAAAATCTGGAAAGAAGAGTATAAAGGAAAAGAACTCACCGATGAAGAAATCGTTCAAGCAATGGTTGAGAATCCTAAATTAATCGAGCGTCCTATTGTAATTCTTGACAATGAAGCGGTTATAGGCAGGCCTCCCGAAAACATTAAGAGGCTGTTAAGATAAATCGATTTACTTTAACACAATTTTAACCGAAGCAGATTAAACCAACTTTGTTTTTCTAGTCTAACAATTGAAACCTTAAAACGACTATGAAAAATAAATTTCTACTAAGCTTATTTTGTCTTTTTACGACACTAGCTTTTTCACAATCTTCTAACTATGCAATTACCGGTAAGGTAACCGATAAGGATGCAGGTATTCCTCTGGAATATGCAACCGTTACCGTTACCGATGTTAACAATGCCCAAGATGTTGAAGGAGGAATTACCGATATGGAAGGTAATTTCCGCGTTGAAGTTCCTCAAGGGGAATACAACATCAAAATAGAATACATCTCTTTTCAGCCTATTACGTTAAAGCGAACGCTTAATGCAGACCTTAATTTAGGAACTATTCAATTAGAGTTTGCTGCTTCAGATCTTGACGAAGTTACCGTAGTGGCAGAAACGACTACCGTAGACATTCGTCTTGATAAAAAGATCTACAACATTGGTAAAGATTTAACGACTGCCGGTGGTACAGTAAGTGACGCACTTAACAATGTGCCGTCAGTATCTGTTGATGTTGAAGGCGGAATTAGCCTTCGTGGAAACGAGAACGTACGTATTTTAATTAACGGAAAACCTTCGGCACTTGCCGGTTTTGGTTCTACCGATGTATTGAGACAACTTCCTGCAGATGCGATTGAGCGTGTAGAAGTGATCACCTCTCCTTCTGCGCGTTATGATGCTGAAGGTACTGCCGGTATTTTAAACATTATCCTACGTAAAGAGAAAACATTAGGATTCAACGGTTCGATCAACGGAAGTTTAGGAAATCCTGATCTAGCTAGCATTTCTGCTAACTTAAACCTGCGTACCGATAAATTCAATGTTTTCAACACGACTTCTTATAGATATTCAAGTTCACCGGGTAACGGATACTTCGACACCCGCTACAACACAACAGATGATATCACGCCTACGTACGAGCGTATCATTGAAGATCGCGATATCCAGCGTTTAAATCGCGGATTCAATACTAACCTTGGTTTAGAATATTATTTAACCGATAGATCTTCAATTACAGGTTCTGTATTCTATAGAAATGGTAATGATGTAGATGAGACTACAAACCTTACCCAAAGTTTTAATAATTCAGCTCCTGTTTTAGAAACTTCGCGTATTGAGCGTCAAAAAGAAAAAGACGATCGTTATCAGTTCGCCTTAAACTACATCAACCGCTTCAATGATGAAGGGCATCAGTTAACTGCAGATTTGCAATACACTACAAGTGATGAAACTCAAAATACGTTCATCAATGAAGATATAACCCTAAATACAGAAAATACAGATCCTATAATCGCAGAGCGTTTATTGAGCATCGAAAAGCAAGATGAGTATTTGGTTCAGGCAGATTATGTACTTCCTTTTGGTGAAGGTTCACAATTTGAAGCAGGATATCGTGGTACTTTTGAAAATGAAGTAACTGATTATCGTGTAAATCAAGAGCAAATTGCTAATTCAAATAATTTTGTTCAAAACGATACCTTGACAAACGTATTTGATTACACAGAAAATGTAAACGCGGTATATACACAGTTAGGAAGTAAATTTGGTAAATTCTCTGTACTTGCCGGTTTACGTCTGGAGAATACCCAATTAAAAGGACAAATAGGTTCTGCTTTAACTGAAGCTGAATTACAAGATATTTACGGGTTTGAGATCAACACCGATTTTGACAACAATTACTTAGGACTTTTCCCTACGCTTAACTTAACTTTTGAGTTGAACGAAAGAGAAAATGTGACTTTAGGATATAACCGCCGTATTAACAGACCTAGAGGTTGGTTCTTAAATCCGTTCCCGGATAGAAGCAGCCGTAACAACGTATTTCAAGGAAATCCTAACCTGCAACCTGCATTTGCAAATGCATATGATTTGGGGTATTTAAAGCGTTGGGATAAATTAACCCTTACCTCTTCTGTTTATTTCCAAAGAGAAACCGAATCTTTTGAAGTGGTTCAAGAGATCATTGAACTACAAGGACAAGGGTCCAATACAAACGGAAACACGGTAATTCGTAGCATCCCTGTAAACCTTTCTTCAAATGAGCGTTTAGGTGCAGAAATAGGTTTACTATACAACCCGGCAAAATGGTTACGTCTTAATGGTAGTTTTAACTTCTTTCAGTTCAATACTGAAGGGTTCTTTAATAACGTAGATTACAGCGCTAAGAACACCAGCTACTTTGCGCGTTTCAGCTCTAAAGTTTCACTACCTTGGAGTATCGACTGGCAAACCAATGCTTTTTACCGTGGTGCTGCCCAAAATGCACAGTCTGACACAGACGGAATTCTATCTGTAGATCTTGCTTTAAGTAAAGACTTATTTGATGATAAAGCTACGATCTCGATGAACGTGAGCGATTTATTTAACGGTAGAAAACGCAGTCAGGTAACAACAAACGACTTGTTTACCAGAGACAGCGAGTTTCAGTGGAGACAAAGACAAGTCAACTTATCATTTGTGTATCGCTTCAACCAGCGTAAAAACGATAGACAGAATAACAGACAGCCTTCTATGAATGACGATGATGACGGTGGAGATTTCCAAGGATAATTTTGAACACCCTTTCATTCCTTTATAATGACGCAAAGCCATTTCGATAAGAAATGGCTTTTGCTTTTAGTAAAAAGTTCACGCTAGAAATCTGGGAGAAAAGATTCAAAGTATTGCATCTAGTAAATACCAATAAAAAAACCTGCTTTAAAAAAGCAGGTTTTTGAACTTAAAATTATATAGAGTAATACTTATTAATTTCCGCGCTCTAATTTTTTCTTTTCACGAATTTCTTTCATTCGCTCTACAAATGCTCCACCAATCCAATAAGGTAGAATAGATACTAAAAAAATCATTAACCAAAATCCCATGGTTGCGATGGTTAAAAATGCTAAAAAGCCTAAGTATTGATCAAATTCAAACATAATATGGTTTTTGTCTGATTGCAAATTTAAGTATTCTTAATTAAAAAACACAAGAGTTTTTTTAAGTTATAAACATATTTATAACAGCTGCAATCGATAGTAATTACACGCAATCCATTATTTTTGTAAGACTACTAAAATAACCGAAATGGAATATAGAATTGAGAAAGATACGCTGGGCGAAGTGAAAGTTCCGGCAGATAAAATTTGGGGCGCTCAGACGGAGCGTTCTCGCAATAATTTCAAAATTGGCAATCCGGCTTCTATGCCGTTAGAGATCGTTTACGGTTTTGCCTACTTAAAGAAAGCAGCAGCGTATACCAACAATGAGTTAGGGGTGCTTTCAGAAGAAAAAAGAGATTTGATCGCTCAGGTTTGTGATGAGATTTTAGAAGGAAAACACGATGATCAGTTTCCATTGGTGATTTGGCAAACTGGTTCTGGTACGCAAAGTAACATGAACGTAAACGAAGTGATCGCAAACCGTGCGCACATTCTTGCCGGAAAAAAACTGGGAGAAGGAGAAAAAACCCTTCAGCCTAATGATGATGTGAATAAATCTCAATCTTCAAACGACACCTTCCCTACCGGAATGCACATCGCCGCCTACAAGAAGGTTATGGAAGTAACGCTTCCGGGAGTGATTAAACTTCGCAATACGCTGAAGAAGAAATCTGATGATTTCCGTGAAGTGGTAAAAATTGGTCGTACGCATTTAATGGATGCCACTCCCCTAACCTTAGGTCAGGAATTTTCTGGCTACGTATCTCAATTAGATCACGGCATCAAAGCCTTAGAACATACTTTAGACCACTTGTCTGAACTCGCTCTTGGCGGAACTGCTGTAGGAACGGGTTTAAACACACCAAAAGGCTATGCAAAATTAGTAGCCGATTATATCGCTAAGTTCACCGAGCAACCTTTTAAAACTGCAGAAAATAAATTTGAAGCTTTGGCAGCACACGATGCGATCGTAGAATCTCACGGTGCATTGAAACAATTGGCAGTTTCTCTCAATAAAATTGCTAATGATATTCGTTTGCTTGCCAGCGGACCGCGTTCAGGAATTGGCGAGATCACAATTCCGGCAAACGAACCGGGGTCTTCTATTATGCCGGGTAAAGTAAATCCTACGCAATGTGAAGCGCTTACAATGGTTTGCGCTCAGGTTGTAGGTAACGATATGGCGATCGCTGTAGGCGGAATGCAAGGACAGTACGAACTCAACGTCTTTAAACCGGTGATGGCAACCAACTTTTTACACAGCGCGCAACTTATAGGTGACGCATGCGCTTCGTTTGAAGAGCATTGTGCTGCGGGTATTGAACCTAACCATCCACGTATTAAAACCATGCTTGAAAATTCGTTGATGCTGGTTACCGCCTTAAATACCAAAATAGGATATTATAAAGCTGCAGAAATCGCAAATACTGCGCACCAAAACGGAACCACGCTACGCGAGGAAGCTGTAAATCTTGGTTATGTTACTCCTGAAGAATTTGATGAGTGGGTAAAACCTGAAGATATGGTAGGTGAAATGTAAGCACCTCAATTTCAACAGCAAACTGACTTTGGGTAGCAAGTGAACTGCCTCAGAGCAAGCTCATGAAGAATTGGTAGGAAACGAATTTTTAATTTCGAAGCAAGCCTAAGTGTATTAAACCCTTTGGCGGTGCCAATAAAAAAAGGAGAAGCATTTGCTTCTCCTTTTTTATTTAATCGAACTACAATTTATTTCTTATAGAATTTTTTGTACTTAGGATATGCGATGAGCGCAAAAACAATCACACCGGCAAAAATACCGATCGCTTTATTCAAATTGAGAATGTTATCTCCACTCGCATAACTGTGTAATCCCGAAAGCCAGAAGTTCACACCAAAATAGGTCATCAAAATACTTCCGTAAGCTAATATGGACATCAGGTTGAAAAACCATCGGCCGCGTAATCCCGGAACCAGACGCATATGAATTACAAAAGCATATACCATAATGCTGATGAGCGCCCAGGTTTCTTTAGGGTCCCAACCCCAATAACGTCCCCAGCTTTCGTTGGCCCATTGTCCGCCCAAGAAGTTACCTATGGTAAGCATTACCAATCCAACGGTAAGTGCCATTTCGTTGATGATCGTAAGTTCCTTGATGTTGAGATCCATTCGTTTTTTATTCTTAGAATTGGTCAGAAGCATCAACAGCAATGACACAATTCCTAAGATCATTCCGAGGGTAAAAGGACCGTAACTCGCCACGATCACCGCTACGTGAATCATCAACCAATAACTATCAAGAACCGGCTGTAAATTTGAAATCGCCGGATTCAACCAGTTCATACTTGCTCCCCATAAAATAAAACCGGCAACAAAGGCGGTACTCGCAATAGTAAGCGAACTCTTTCTACCAAAAGCCAATCCAAAGAACATCGTTGCCCAACCTACATATAAAATAGACTCATAGGCATCACTCCAAGGTGCGTGACCCGAAATGTACCAACGCCAGATAAGTCCGGCAGTGTGTAAGGCAAACAAGATCCCTACAGCCAAACCACTCAGCCTAACCATCGTTTTAATAAAGCGGTTGTCTTTAAAAATGCGAATGATCACAAAAACAAACATCACGATACTTGCCAGTAAATACATCCAGTAGAGCTTGGTAAAAATATCGTGCTTGTTGTAGAAAACTTCAGCATCAATTTTATTCTCAGAAGGCATAACTTCACTTCCGTATTTTTCCTGAAAGCTTTTTATACTGTTCAGAAAGGTATCGGCTTTAGAAAAATCACCAGTTTCCTTTCCTTCACGCAAAGCGGAAAAGTAAAGCGGTAAGATCTGTTTCGTATACAAAGAATCCATACCCTTATATCCAGACTCATTAAGTTCAGGATAAGAGACCCATTTGTTGTTTTCATCATTGATGAGTGGGAATATTTTGAGAATTTCGCCACTTACAGCACGATTCAAAAGCCCTAGACGTTCAGCAATATCTATAAAGTCTTTATCAAAACTGTTTTTTACTTCCGCCTGATAGGCTGCAGTAATGTAGGGATCAAGTTTGTTACGTCCCATATCATCAATAAAGTCAAGCGCACTGAGATACTTTTGTTCCTTTGGGACGCCAATAATTCCACGCAAACTATCATTTGCCGGTTTTACATAGATCAGGTCTACATTGTACCAGAAAAACGGGGTTTCAACCATCGAAAGAAAAACCTGATCTGCAGTAAGCCCTTCGTACGTATCGCTACGGCTAAGTTTTCTAAGAAGTTTACTTGAAAATGTATTCACCGGCATCATACGCCCACCATCATCCTGAATGACCAGTTTTCCAAATTTCGCAGCTTCTTCCGCAGGAACTTTATTTGCAGTAAGCATAGAGTCTATTTGCTGTGCAGTTGGCAACGTATGCTGTTGCTCTTCGACTACCGTAGCAGACCCCGGAATAAAATCCTCAGGTTGCTCTTCTACAATTTCAGTATTTCCATTTTCAACAATAACTTCCTGCTCCTGCGCTTGAAGTTGCATTCCGCTAAAAGCTATTAAAGCAATCACTGCGGAAAGCTTAGCTTTTCTGGCTTTCACTTTATCCAGACGTACTTTTAAGTCTCCAAAACGACTTCCTTTGTCAAAAAGAATGATCATCAAGCCTAGATACAGCAAGAAATAACCAATATAGGTAATCCACGTTCCTACCATATCGTGATTTACTGAAAGTACGGTTCCCAATTCATCAGGATCAAAACTCGCCTGAAAAAAGCGATAGCCTTGATGATCCAAAACGTGATTCATATAAATATCATATTCAAACGACTGCTGCGGGCCATCTATCACCGTCACTTTACTTTCGTAAGAAGAATAAGCGTTTGTAGTACCCGGATAGCGCTCTGCAATAAAGTCTTTCAGTTTAATTGAAAAAGGTAATTCTTCGGCCAGACTACCATAAGCCATATGGAATTTAAGGTCACCAACATCTGTAGAAACCATTTCGTTATTAAACCCTTTTCCTCCTAAAAGTCCTACCGTTTCCTGACCTTCAGCGGTGGTTATGGTCACAAAAAGCGCATCTTGCTGTCCCTTTTGCTTAGGGAAAGCTTCAACGATTCCATTTTTACCTTTGATCACCGGATCAGGAATAACGAATTGCATTCCGCCTAACTGATACAAAGCACGCAGTTTAAGCTCTTGAACACTGTCTTTTGCAACTTCATAATCGGTTTGTGTTGCCATCACGCGCGTACTTCCTTCAAAAGGTGTGTTGATGGTGTAGTTCTCTCCGTCATAACCTATGTTGATTGCGCCTTCGGTAGGTTTGTTAAGCGCAAAAAGCATATTGTGAATACTTGCTACAGTACCATCTTCAAGATAATGCTCGTGACGTTGCCCATCACCGGCTTCTACGATCTTTAATTGAGCTTTACCATCTGTGCTCTCGATCAGTCCTTCTTCTGCCCCGTCAATAAATTTTGAAAAGGAAATGCTTACTGGCTTTCCGTCAAAATCGGTTTCCCAAGTAAAGCTATTATCTAATCGCGTAGACAGGTTAAGACGTTTGGGTTCTAGTTTACGACGCATAGGTGCACCATCGCGCTCGCCATCAATAAAAACATTTAAATAGGTTTTCTCGGTAAGAAAAGTGTTTTGAGTCTCGCCTTCTCGTATAGGCATCACCCCTTCAAAACCTACATAGCGCGTCCAGGCAGCACCAAAAATGATCAGGATAAAAGCTGCGTGAAAAACGAGTGTAGACCATTTTTCTTTACGCCATAGTCTAAACGTCCAGATGTTACCAATAAAGTTAATAATGAACAAAATATGAATAAGCTCAAACCACCAGACTTCATAAACAAGTTCACGAGTATACGGGGTGGGTGAAGTTTCTTGGCCGGCGTCAAGGATGGTCCCAGTTGCCATCGCTACAGCATAAACAATAAATAAAACGGCCATTAATCGGGTAGAAAACAGAAAATCTGCAATACGTTTTTGCATGATAAAGTTGCAATTTTTTGATGGCGCGAAGGTACGAAACAAATGAGCATTAATAAAGCTTTAACGCCTCCTAATCGCAAGGCTTTTTATCTATTTTGTTTACTTTTGAAGCGTGATCACAGTTTCGATAATAGGTACAGGAAATGTCGCTTTTCATCTCGCTAAAGCTTTTAGCAAGGCACAAATGATTCATATGCAGTTTGTTGCAGGGAGATCACGAGAAAAGCTTGTAGCCTTTCAGTCTTTTGCAAACACTACTATGCAACTCAGCGCGTTAGGGCAAAGTGACATCATACTCATTGCAGTAAGTGATGACAGCATCGCTCAAGTTGCAGCTGAAATTCCGGAGACGAATGCACTTATTGTACACACTTCCGGAAGTACCAGCTTAGAAGTTTTAGAACCCCGTGAGCGCATTGGCGTGTTTTATCCTTTACAGACATTCTCTAAAAACAAAGAGCTGAATTACAAAAAGATACCCTTTTTAATTGAAGTTAAAA
Organism: Leeuwenhoekiella blandensis MED217; assembly: GCF_000152985.1. GTDB lineage: Bacteria > Bacteroidota > Bacteroidia > Flavobacteriales > Flavobacteriaceae > Leeuwenhoekiella > Leeuwenhoekiella blandensis. Next base: position 2,129,135 of record NZ_CH672395.1, read on the forward strand.
TTGAGGAGGATTTACAGCTGCTTTCTAAACTGACTCATGCGCTTCAGGCAGAACATTTCAGAATGAATTCTAAAGAGCGCGCTGCATACCATCTTGCTGCAGTCTTCAGTAATAATTTTACAAATCACATCCTGACAGAATCCGAAACGCTCTGTGAGCAGCACCGGATTTCATTCCAACTCTTGAAGCCTCTGCTTGAAGAAACGATTGAGAAAGCCTTTGAAAAAGGACCAGAAAATAGCCAAACCGGTCCTGCAAAGCGAAACGACTCTAAAACTATTGAAAAACAATTGGCAGCGCTACAAACAACCGAGCAAAAAGATTTATATACTACTTTAACCAAAGCAATACAAAAGCATTATGAGCGATAAAAGCTATAAAGAATACCTAAGAGATATAACCACCTTCATTTTTGATGTAGACGGCGTGATGACCGACGGTTCTTTAATGATAACCACCGACGGCGAAATGTTCAGGACTATGAACGTAAAAGATGGTTATGCCATCAAGTGCGCTTTAGACAATGGTTACAACATTTGCATTATAAGCGGCGGCACCAATGAAGGCGTACGCAACCGACTTAAAGCATTGGGTGTTACAGATATTCACCTTGGCGCTCACGCTAAAATGGAACAATTCAACAAATACATTTCTGAGAATAACATCAAAGCTGAAAATGTGCTTTATATGGGGGACGACATCCCTGATTATCCCGTGATGAAGGAAGTTGGTCTTCCTTGCTGTCCACAGGATGCGGTTAAAGAAATCAAGGAAGTGGCCAAATATGTTTCCCATAAGAAAGGTGGAAAAGGCTGCGTACGTGATGTCATTGAGCAAGTGCTTAAAGTGCAGGATAATTGGATGAATTATTTTAATGCCGGCCCGGTTCAAAATAAATAGACTTAAACAAAAAGCCGCTTTATAAAATCATAAAGCGGCTTTTTTATTGGCGCCGTTAAGGGTTTAATATTGGTTTATTACTGATTTTCAAATCCTAGAATAGCTTCATTCAATATCTGAGTAGCAGCCGCTGTATCTCCATATCCTGAAGATTTCATCAGTCCCTTACCTTTATAATTGGTAAACCAGGTTTCAATAATAGTAGTAACGCCTGGGTAGTTCTCATTCAAATCTTCAATAGTATTAATCGCGTAAAAGCTCGTATTTTTTGCGACGGCGATCAATTTATCATCCTGTTCTCCCCTATCTTGCAAATGTAGAACCCCGATCAACTTGCAAGGAACAACACTTCCTCGGGATACCGGATCTCCTAGCACTAAAACATCAAGAGGATCTCCATCACCTCCTTGATCTTTAGACAATAAGGTTTTAGGAATAAAGCCGTAATTACCAGGATATCCTAAGTAATCAACAATTCTGCCTTTACCCGCCACCTGCTCCCATTCTAACACCCCGGTCTTTTTATTGATTTCCCATTTTTGTCGCGTTCCGGAAGGAATTTCGATTACCGCATTAATAGAACCTTCTGCGGTCTTTGCCGCATAGAAAGTGAGAAGATTTTCTTCAGAATGTTGTTTACAGGATTGCAAGGCGAAAAGCAAAATACAAAGACCTTTTATTACGTTGGTCATTATTCAAAGTTTAAGGTATACTCCCAATGCTGTGCAAGCATTTGCGCTTCAGCTCTTGTTAGCTGAATAACCGCTCCATGTTTGGGCGAAGTAAAATTGGTGGTTTTCATTTTTCCTTCATTAAAATGCCCCAAGTCTTTAAAATTCTCAAAGTCGGACGTTTCTACAAAACCAAAATTATGCGGATTGATACTGTAAATATCATACATCAGCACGTAATTATCAGAATCGATACGCTGCCAAACGTTAGGTGCTTCACAAGAGCCCGGTTCCCTATCAACCCATTCCGGATTATAGACATAACCTGAATTGATCGAATCTGAAAACGCCATTTTTACACCGATAGGATTCTCCTGAGCGACATACATCATACAGTATTTTCCATCAGGCAGTTTAGTTATATCTGCATCTAGAATCTGAATCGAATCGTCAGGATACTCAAAAAGTGGCTGCGGTTCAGTCAATGTAGTAAAATCTTCATTGGCGTACGAATAGTATAATTTGGTAAGTCCGTGTCCCATACGCATGGTATAATACACCATCATTTTTCCTTCTTCAGGATCATAGATACTCTGCGGTGCCCAGGCACAACCAATTTCATCAAAACCTTCAAAATGCTCATCAAATAAGAAGTTCGTGTGTTCCCAATGAATCAAATCATAGGATTTCATCATCACAAAACCTTTATTATTTCCCCAGTCGTATTCTTCAATGGGGCGCTCCCAGGTTGTTTCGCGATACCCTAAATTTTTGGCAAACAAATGCAAATCAGTCATTACCACATAAAATGCACCATCGGGTCCTCGAGAAATATGCGGATCGCGAATACCTTTTTGACTGGCAATACTATCCCCTGCAACAATGGGTTTCCCCTCATTAATATCTGTAAATGAATAACCGTCTGTACTTAACGCCATATGCAAACTATGCGTATCATCTTTGAAATACGTCAACAAATACGCTTCCATAGCAGTCGGGCTTTCAGAGGATTCTTCAGTTTGATCTGGTGTAGTGGATTTTGGCGTGTTTTTACAAGCTGTAATTACAAAAAGTAATGCAGCAATGAGAGTGAAAAATTTTGAACACATGAATTAAATGATTTTTATATCTGCTTTATAAGATAAAATTGATTTGATGAATTCCTCATTATCCTGCGGACTGATATAAATCTCGTCATAAGCGTTGTATTTAATGATCAAACCTTTGCGAGCAGTCGCAGGCTTTAACCCTACCCATAGGGTTTTATTTTTGATGATTTCACGAATATTTTCTAACGGAATGGATCCTTTCAGCGGACCTGATTTATAGTTTAGAAATGAAGAAGTTAAAGAATATGAAGTGCCAAAAAAGAACCACAAAAAAAGTATCGATGTAGGTGTTATGCCTAACACATACCAATACCAGCCTGTTTCCTTCCCTGAATCTGAAAAAACACCTATCAGGATAAAAAGGAAAATCAGCACGAGCAAAGCACTCAAAAACAACGGATCTTTTCTGCTTTTAAAATTCATAATCAGGGTTAAGTTAATAAAAAAGGCTACACCAAATAGGTTGCAGCCTTTTTTTTGAATTTTAAAAATGCCTATTCAATTAAATCAAATAGTTGGATTGGATGATATTGGCATGGTGAATCTCATGACCACAAATGATAAAACCCGAAGCTCTTGCTGTTAAGCTAGCATCACTAGACGTACCTTTATTCAAAAGCGCTTCTTCATTAAAAGATTGAAAAAGATTGATGGTACAATCGCGTACTAAACTATATTCTTCCAGCATCGTATGCATATTTTTCTCATTTGCACGAGAAGGCGTTATATAATCATCCTGCTCAAATCCTGGAAGCGGTGTCTTATCACCTCTCCCAATACGAAGTGCTCGATAGCAAAATATACGCTCTGTGTCGATCACATGTTGCAAAACTTCAAGTATGGTCCATTTTCCTGATTGATACGCAAAGCGCCATTTATCCTCAGGAATTTCAGAATAAAAAGTGAGACTTTTTTCCTTACCGTCTTTTAAAGCTTCGAGCAACTCCTGATCAGGTTTAACGAGTTCTACATAATTTCTGTAGAACGCGTTAAACTCGCTGTGATCAAGATCTTTTACCGTCGCCATTATGCTGAGTTACGGCTAGCGTTGATATTTCCGAATAACGAACGCGTTACCATTTTTTCAAACATTTCTAGCTTTTTCTCATCAGGATTTTCTTCGCGCTGCATTTCCTGAATTTTCTTAAGCGCAAACTGCTGAATGGTTAACAAAGGCAATACAATACGCTCTCGTTCTTGAATTGAAGCTTTACCTGCTTGCTCATCTTCCATAAGTTCGCTGTAACCGGTAACTTTAAGCAATACGCGTTTACTGCGCTCATACTCTTCATGAATAAGCTCCCAAAACGCACCAAATTCAGGATCATCTTTCATATACGCTGTAAGCGCAAAGAAAGATTTGGTCAAACTCATCATACTATTTTCAAGCAAGGTTCTAAAGAACATGCTGTTGTTGTATAAAGATTGAACACGATCAAACTCGCCACGCTCTTCTAGTTTTTCTATAGCAGTACCAACGCCGAAAAATCCAGGAACGTTTTGCTTCAGCTGTGACCAAGATCCAACAAATGGAATTGCTCGTAAGTCTGAAAAGTTGAGTTTATCGCTTCCGCCACGTTTACTTGGGCGACTACCAATATTGGTTTTTGCATAAAACTTCAATGTACTCATACGCTCTAAATAGCCTAAAAATTTAGGATGCGCTTTAAAGTCTGAATACGCTTGATAGCTTATCTCAGCAAGCTCTTCCATGGTCTTACGATCTTCATCAGGGAAAGCTTTCGTTTTTTGAGAAAAGACTCCGTTGAAAATACCAGAACTCAACAATTGCTCTAAGTTGTATTGGCACGAGTCTGGCGTACCAAAATTAGAACTAATGGTTTGTCCTTGAACGGTTACCTGAATTTCTTCATCCTCAATAGTTTCTCCTAAAGAAGCGTAGAATTGATGGGTTTTACCACCACCACGTGCCGGTGGTCCTCCTCTACCATCAAAGAAAATCACTTTAATTCCGAATTCTCTAGAAACCTGAGTAAGCTCTTCTTTTGCTTTAAAAATACTCCAGTTAGCCATTAAATACCCACCATCTTTAGTACCATCACTAAAGCCTAGCATAATGGTTTGCTTCATATTACGCTTTTTCAAATGTGCTGCATAAGCTGGATTTGTGTATAACCCGCGCATCACTTCTTTAGCGATCTTTAAATCCGGTACTGTTTCAAACAAAGGAACAATATCAACCGTTGGATCCTCCCAACCGGTCAGGTGAATCATAGAGAATGCTTGCATTACATTGAGGCCGGTCTGGTTGTTACTTATGATGTAACGATTACAGCTACGCTCTCCGTTTTGCTTTTGAATTTCCTGCATTGCATAAATACTCTCTAGCGTTTTACGCGCAATATCATCTTCAAGCGTTGCAGGATCAACTTTTCCACGCACATCCTGAAGGATCTTGATTTGCTCCTCTTCAGAAAGGTCCAGATAGTTTTCAGGGAATATCCCTAAATTATCTTTAGCACATTGCTTTACGATTTCGTCCATCACGTGCATATGCACACGACTATCTTGACGGATGTCTAACACCGCAAAGTGGTATCCAAACATTTTTACCTTATTCAGGATATCATCGATCTCTTCTAAGAATAAGCTTTCATGACGCTCCACCACTATTTTGCGTATGCGTAATAAGGTAGTTTCTAACTCTTCAAGAGATACGGTAACTTCATCACCCGGTAAAAAGATGCTATCGTAAAGTCGTTTTTCAAGATCTGCAAGGGCTTCTTCGGTACCTACGAAGGTGATGCGACGTCTTAAACTGCGAATGTCGCGGTAGTAATTTTTAATAATGGTATTACGTAAACGAGAAGCAACCTTCAGCGTGATTTCAGTAGTAACAAAAGGGTTACCGTCACGGTCACCTCCCGGCCAGAATCCTAAATCAATAACTTCATTATCAAAGAATTCTCCTTTGAATACGTTTTGACGTAAATAATTATAAATGTGGCTAGAGGCTTTATAAAATACATTTTCTAAGTACCAGATTAAGCTCACCGCCTCATCATAAGGTGTTGGCTTCTCTTTCTTAAAAAACGGTGTCTTACCTAATTGAGATAATAATTTCTTAATCATCTCAACGTTGTTTTCATTTATCGCAGCGCTTAGGTCATTAATGATTCCTAATACAGCACCTGGATAAAACTGTGTTGGGTGTGCAGTTAAAACCGGTCTGATCTTAAAATCTTGTAGATATTCTTTTAATTCGCCGGTTTTAGATTGTGCTTCTGCTTCTTCTTTGATGTTTCTCAGCGTTCCACGACCGTCCATATTATTAACGGTACGATAGGCTGCATCTTCAATAGCATCAAAAAGCACTACCTGACGTTCTATATATTGAATAAATCGAAATAGTAAGTCATAACGTTCTTCTTCAGAAACGTCTCTTTGATACTTATCAAAGAAATAATTGACGATTTTTTCTGGGTTATAATGCTTGTCATAACCTCGCGTACAAATACGATCAAACAAGGGCAGCAAAACCCCAGTATCTGTAATACCTTGAAAAGGTAAAGTCATAAACAAGCTATTATATACCTGATATTTTGATTTTACCAGGTTATTAAAGCGTTCTAATTTTGGTTGTCTGGACATAAATAGTCTGGTTTTTGAATAAAAAAACCCTTTGTCAACAAAGCCAAAGGGTATATTTAAAGAAATATTCTTTGGTTTACTTTACAGGTCTTGAAAGATGCTATGCATTAAACGTTTCTTATCGTTAATGCTTTCATCAAGAGAAATCATTGTTTCAGTACGGTACACTCCTTCAATATCATCTAACATAAAAATAATATTTTTAGCGTGTTCTGTATTCTTAGCACGCACTTTACAGAAAATATTGAATTTTCCGGTAGTAACATGTGCAACCGTAACATAAGGAATTTGGTTAATACGCTCCAAGACAAATGTGGTTTGACTTGTCTTATTTATATATATACCTACATAAGCAATAAAAGAATAGCCAAGTTTTGCGTAGTCTAAGGTTAATGACGACCCCACAATAATACCAGCTTCTTCCATTTTCTTAACACGTACGTGAACCGTACCTGCAGAAATAAGCAATTTCTTTGCTATATCGGTAAAAGGAGTTCGGGTATTTTCAATCAGCATATCTAGGATTTGATGATCAACCTCGTCTAATTTGAATTTTGCCATTATTAAGTGATTAAATTATATATAAATCAAAAATAATACAAAATCACTGAATAATTCATAATAAATTGTTGCTTTTTACCGAAAACGTTGTAGGTAAATTACTATTTACTTGAAGATTCTCAAGATTTTGACCAACATCTAATGTGAAATTTTCAGGGAATTCTATTTTTTCTTGAGCAAAATCAATTTCGCTATGTCCAACAAAGCTATCTAAATCAGCGATTTGCGCTATCTTAGGTACAAAATATAAAATTCCGTCTCTTAAAGTTTCCTGATACTGAATCGCCATATCAGTTACTCCGTATTCCGGTAAATTAATATTACGAATTATACAGTCAAAAAAGCATTTTTTGTTCTCCGGAATAGCGAAATATGGATTTGAAGACACATTTTCTTCAGATTTAAGCAATAAAATAGACTCAAAAACGCGTATTAATGATAAAAACATAAAGCCTCGAGTCTTTTCACGGGCATAATCATTTGGAAAATGTCCCGCTTCAAAAAGAATTGTGGGAATATTGAGCTGCTGGAGCGTGTCGCCTACACAATTTATATTAAATCCATCGTCATAACGTCCTACTTGTCCCGGAATAAATTCCTGCAACATCTCATTGAGCTCAGCAATAATAGCCATTCCCTCTTTTCTAGACTGTGTAACTGTGCGCAAAGCATCCTGAGATGGTGATAAGAAAGAAGCAACAGCACTTTGAGCAGGTTCGCCTACACCAAAGATGGTACGCTGTCCATGTAGATTAAGACAATAATCAGGATCGAGAGAGGTATAAACCTGTTTCAAAATCAGGCTCTCCGGCTGCGTAAGTTCTTGTGCATCCCTATTCAAATCAACTTGATTGGCATTGACGCGTGTATAGGCTTCAGCACCATCAGGGTTCAACATTGGAATAAAGGTAAAATTGAACGTACTCAATAACTTTTGACCGATTTCAGTGTCTTTATTTGCTTCAAACCATTTAAAAAGATCGAATAAGGCTTTAGTAGTAGTGCTCTCATTACCGTGCATTTGTGACCAGCCTAGTATTTTAATCTCACCGGTTCCAAAAGTCACTTTATAAATAGGTCTGTTTTGTACGGAATAGCCAAGGCTTTCTTTGACAAAAAGGTCTGGTATACGGTCTAATAAAGGTTGTAGTTGATTTATGGTAAGGTATCGGCCGTAGAGCGCTTGTTCTTTGTGCGCGGTATGCCATTCAAGTAAAGAGGTATAATTCATCAAATAATATTAGGTTACAAATGTAAACATTCCATAATTTACAATTGTACACAATAGGGATACATCTGATTAGTCACTTATGTGAACAGACGTTACTGAATTAAACTTCGCTTTTTGGAATATTTCCTTTCTATAGCAAAGCAAGATTCATTTAATTAATATACAATAATTTAAACACATTAACCTGCAGTGATAGATCAATAATTAATAGCCTTGTTTACAAATGTAAAATATATAATTCAAAGAATTGTTTTACATTTGTAACAGTGATGTTTGAAATGTAATGTTACAATGGTAAACAGCGAATTATTTGCCAAAAGGCTACAAAAAGTGATGGATGAGTATGACTTAAATGCCACATCTTTTGCAGACGCTATAGATGTAGGGCGTTCTTCCATCTCTCATATTATCTCAGGCAGAAATAAGCCGAGTCTCGAATTTGTGATGAAAATAATCGAAGCTTTTCCTGAGGTTGAATTGTATTGGTTACTTAATGGCAAAGGAAGCTTTCCTAAAAAAGCCAGGCCTACCCCTAACTATAAACCTGCATCGAGTCAGTTGGCTGCAAATTTTGACAAGCCTTCAACTCCGGCTCAAGAAGATTTGAATTCTTCAAGTGAGTTCACGCAAAAAAAACCGGCAATAAATTCAGACATAAAAGAAATTGAACGTATTGTTATTTTTTACAATGATGGCACTTTTAAAAGTTTTAATCCCTAGTCATATTGGGATTGATATTTCTTCTATAAATTTGGAGTTATATAATCAAAATATAAACTCCCATGCGGTATTCGCTAATCGCACTTCTCCTCCTGCTATTATTAAACTCATGTTATAGTCCGGAACGTAAGTGTACCGATTTTAAAAATGGAACTTTTGAGTTTGAAACCTACCTTGAGGGTGAAATTGTCAAGACAACCTTTACGCGTAATGACACCCTTGAAATCGATTATTATCAAGGCAAAGCCGACTCTTCAGCAATACGCTGGATCAATGATTGTGAATACATCGCAAATAAAATTAATCCACAAAGTATGATGGATCGTAAAGCGATTCATTTTAAAATACTCACCACACAAGACAACACTTATACGTTTGAGTACGCTTTGGTGGGTGACTCTAAAAAACAAAAAGGGACGGTGACAAAAATTGCAGACGCCCCACGTTCTCCAGATGAATTTTAGGTGATTTTCCCCTGATGTTGTTTCTTCGCAACTGCAGTAAAATAATTATATTTAGATAATTTATAGATTTTGTAAAATGACTTAGAATCCTTGTCTATGTTGTATTTTAATTTACCACATCCTCTCAAACAAATTATTTAAAGTGTCTTTACAGCTCCGCGTTTTTTTATGCTTATTTATCGTTTACAGCGCCTCCGTTTCAGGACAGGACAGTATTGAAAATGCTATAAACACAAGTATAGAACAGCGACATGCTTCCTTTGATTCCCTTCAAAAATATACGTCTGCTTTTAAACGGGATTCATTGGCAATAGCCTCTTTTATTGAAAAGTCAAAGAATGCCGGTTATACCTACGGAAATGCCTTTGGCGAAAATTTATTAGGAATTTATCTAAGAGATCATTCGTATTATGAGGAAGCTCTAGAGCATCACGATAAAGCGCTAAAACTAGCAAACGAACTCAATGATGTAGAACTTAAAGTTTCGGTTTTAAATATGACCGGAGTCGTTTACCGTCGCATTGATGCGGTAAGTTCGGCTTTAGACAAACACAATGCTGCACTTGCTCTGGCTGAAAGTCAGTCTAAAAAATCAAGAGCGCTTTTAAAAGGAATAGCAATTTCTCAAAACAGTATAGGCAACATTTATTTGTTACTTCGAGATTATGATGACGCTGAAAAATTCTTTAAAATGGCGATCAATAGTGAAGCCAATTTAACCAGCGATCTAGGGCTGGCGATAAATTATGGGAATTTAGGAATCACTTACGAAGAGCGAAAACAATATGACAAAGCACTGGAGAATTACAAAAAGTCATTAGAGTACAACAATAAGATTAACAATGATTTAGGTAGGGTTATTTGCAACAATAGTATAGGTCAGGTTTATTTAAAACAGGGGAAATCTTCTAAGGCTTTGTCACTCATAAATGAAGTGCTTCCCAAAGCTGAAAAGATAGGTGATAAATTTTATATCGCGCTTACCTACATAAATCTAGGATGGGCTTATAGCGAATTAGGAAATCATCAACTTGGGGAAGAATACCTGATGAAAGGCAAAGATATAGCTGACGAAAATGATCATAAGCAATTTTTAAGTATGGCTTATATGCACCTGTCGCAACTTAAAGAACAACAAGGCAACTACCAGGAAGCATTGGCTTACCAGCGCTCTTCTCAAGAAGTTCAGGAAGAATACTTAAATCAGGCCAACCAGAAATATGTAACCAACCTGATTTATAAATACGATTCGGAGCAAAAGAAGAATACCATAGAATTACTGAAGCGAAACAATCAAATCGCTCAGATAGAGCTTTCTCAGAGCAAAAAGAATAATATTTTCATTCTATTACTATCGCTTCTCTTACTTATCATTCTTTTTATCTTATACCGTCAGATGCGCTTAAAAAACGCAAAGCAACGCCTCAATGCCGAGCAGAAGCTGATGCGCTCACAGATGAATCCTCATTTTATATTTAATGCGCTCTTGTCTATACGGATCTATCTTCAAAATAGCAATGTAGAAGACGCTATGCGCTATTTAAATCAGTTTGCAAAACTGATACGCTCTATCCTTACGAGTTCGTTAGAAAAGGAAATTACGCTTCAGGAAGAGCTAGACACGATGCAGCTTTATGTAAATATTGAGAATATTCGATTTTGCAACGAGATCCAGTATGCTGTACATATAGACGAACGTGTTGATTTGAAAGCGATAAAAATACCCTCTTTGATTTTACAGCCTTTTATAGAAAATGCGCTATGGCACGGCTTACAACCCAAAGAGGGTGAAAAACTCTTGACCTTAGACGTTGCTTTGAAAAATGATGAATTTGTTACCATCACTATTACAGATAATGGTATTGGCAGAAAGAAAACTATGGAAGTCGCCAGTGAAAAGGTAAATACGCAAAAGAAATCAATAGGAATAAACCTAACATTAAGGCGGTTACAAAATTTCTCTAAAAATTTAAGAAACACCTATGCGCTTCGCTTTATCGATTTGTATGATGAGCAAGAGTATCCTGCCGGAACTCAAGTTTTGATCGATTTACCCATTAAATAACATCTTTGGTCTTAGAACCAAAATGATCATTGAGAACCGTAGTGAGCTTGTTCTTATCTATTGGTTTGGTCAGATAATCACTCATCCCACACTTTAAACCGGAATCTACAGCGCTAATTGTAGAGTCTGCAGAAAGGCCTAATATAATAGTATCCTTGTACAACTGTTTAATTCGTCGCGTCGCTTCATAACCATCAATATCCGGCATATGAACATCCATAAAGATAAGATCATACTTTTTCTGATGAGCCTTGTCCACAGCCTCTTCCCCGTTGTAAGCTATATCAGTCTCTAGGCCAATTTTCTTGAGCAATTGCGATAACACAATAACATTAAGTTTGTTATCATCAACAGCGAGAATATTTAACTCAGGAATATCAACTGCTGTTAATTGATCTTGATCAATTTTCTTTTTGCTAAGCAGATCAAAATCCAAGTTTATTTTAAACTCAGACCCTTCACCTACTTTACTTTTTACCGAAATCGTTCCCCCTAATAATTCTACCAAATGTTTTACGATCGACAAGCCTATTCCTCCACCACTATGCTTTTTACGCATTCCGGTATCCAGCTGAATAAAACGATCAAAAATGTCATTTATTTTATCCTCTGGAATACCGATACCGGTATCAGTTACACGAATTTCTACAGCGACTTTATTGTTCTCTTGACGTTCTGAATAATGTATCGCGATCTTTCCTTTTTGGGTAAACTTGATCGCGTTGCTTACAATATTATTGAGTATTTGTTCAAATTTGGCCCGGTCGCCTAACACATAACTCTTTGTTTTGGTGTCAACCACAACTTCTAAATCAAGATCTTTGCTCTTGACTGGTTGCAAATTAAATTGGCGTAGGTTTTCAATAATATTCAGGGGGCAAAATTCAATATGTGCTACTTCAGAAAAGCCGGATTCCATCTTATCTAAACGTAAAATGTCATTGATAAGATTCAATAAGGTTTTTGAAGATTGTTTCAACAAGGATAGGTAATGCTCTTCTTCAAATTTATTATTCCCGGATCCTATTAAATCGCTGATTCCCACAATCGCATTAAGCGGAGTCCTGATCTCATGACTCATATTTGATAGGAATTCGGTTTTTGCGATAGATGCTTGATTGGCTTTAAGCGTTTGTTCTTCTAAACTCAGGTTGAGTTCCTTCAGCTTTTTATTCATACGCAACGTACGACTGGCTGCATTTTGAGCATTTCTGTTAAAAAATGAAAGCAAACCGATCGCAAGTGATAGGATCAAACCTACTCCAAGCGCATAATCGGCAAGACGCATATTTTCTGCCAAAAAATCTGGATTAGCAAAGGTTAGCTGAAAATTCCAGGATTCATTCATATCAGAATCCATAATCATAGCGGTTTCAAAAACGTAAAAGGGGTCTGTTTGCGCTTGATCGTAATTGTTGTAGTTATAAAAACGAGTTCCTTCTTCGTCCTTTATTTGAATAGCAAAATCCTTCAGGTAGTAACTTAATCGATCAAATTCATCGTTGAAATTCATTCCGCCGGTAACCGTGCCTTTAAATTCGTCTTCGATATATACGGGAACATCTACCAAAAAAGAATTTCCACCTTGAGACAATTGCACCCATTGCGTGATGTTGGTAACACCTTGACTAGATTTGCTTTGCCAGTCTTCATAACGATACGCTAATTTTGAAATATCGAGACCAATCGCCGGTACATTAGGTCTTCTCGGGAAAATATCCTCTACAATTCCTTTAGGATTGATAAGCTCAACAAAGTCAAGTGACTCGTTTTGTTTAAGTAAACGTTTGGCATCCTGGATCCAGTAATCGTAATAATCACCATTAGTTTCCTCGATACGTTCAGCAAGATTTTGAATACCTTGAACATTGCTTCGCACAGTGCGTTTAAAATCCTGAGTAGCAAGACTCCCGGTAAGCTGAACTTGATCTGAAAGTCGCTGCGGAAGTGTTGATTTAAAATTATGATACACATAAATACACACCAAAGCAGGTATCAAAAACCACAATAGGGAAATCAAATAATCTTTAGAGGGTACTTTTTTTGCCATTTACTTCGTTGTCACTACGATAAAGAGTATTAAAAGTAGTGAATTTAAATTACGCGAAGTATATAATATTACTATTTAATCGATAAAAAGCTTAAAAAAATATTAAAAGGAATCAAAGTAAGTAAACACTTACTTTTTATTAGAATTATTAGATTTTAACAAGTTGTTTTGTTCTTCAAGTAATTCATTCATTTTAGCCAATAGCGCTATATTCTTAGGGGTTTCAACAGCAGGATTTTTTTCATCTTCACTCTGCTTTTTCAAACTATTCATGAGTTTGACCACTATAAAAACAACAATAGCAATAATAAAAAAGTCAATAAGAACTTCTATTAATTCACCATACCCAATAGCTATTTCCGCTACTTCGGTACCGTCTTGTGCGGTATACGCATTCTTTAAAATGATTTTTTTGTTTGCCATCTGCACACCGTCTGTCAAAAGGGATAATGGCGGCATCATCACTTTTTTCACGATAACATCAATGACATTTTGAAAAGCAGCCCCAATAATAACACCTATAGCGATGTCTACCATATTGCCTTTGACGGCAAAGTTTTTAAACTCTTGAATTAAACCCATACCTTAAAAAAGTGATCCTTGAGTGCCATCCCCTTTTACATCATCATCCTCTTCAGGCGTAACTTCTGATTCGCTATCTGACTCGATCACTTCTTGTTCTGGCTCTTCTTCTGGTTCCTCCTCATAAGGCAAAGGATCAAGAAGATTGATTTGTTTTAATTTTTCAGTATAAAACTGATTACCTAAAGCATTGATTCCTTTAATTGCTATAAACTCTTCTATATCAACACTTTCGTTGGGTTTTTGATCTTTGTTTCTTTCTTTATAAAACACCATCTCAACCACCGGTCTATAGTCTGTAGACACGATCTCTAATTGAGTATCTGCGTGATCTGAAACAAAAACCTCTTCCTTTTCCGGGTTCTCGATCAAAAAGCGTTTTACATAATAGCGCTCCCGGTTTCCGTCCCAGTAAATTGCAGAGATGGGTTTGTTGGGGATCCATTTTTCAAGCACGATCATCTTGGTATCAAACCTTGTGGTGAGTTCTGGTGTTATGGTTTTTACAACACCGTCTTGAGTAATGATCAATAAACGATCTTCTCCTTTAAATTCTCCCAACAACTCTCCTCTTCCGTCAACATTAAGACGCTGAACGGTATCGTCGAACCATATTTTACGCGGCTTGAGTGTTGAAACTCCCTTCTCTTTTAATTCAATCGTGCGTACCGAATGCTTCGTAGCAAGATTTCCGTTAGCGTTTCTTCCTTTTATTAGAATATCAGAAAAGTCAAGATCAAATTTGAGTTTTTTGATATTCCCTACAGCTCTTAAATAAACCGATACAACTTCGGCCTCTCCATTAGGATTTGCTGAGAAATACAATACTTGCGAGCCTTTTTTACCTTTGGTCATATCGTATTCCCGGTCACGCGTTACACTCGTTACATTAAAGCGTTTAACATAAGTGGCACCGCCTTTACCGTCCCGATACAGCATATTATAAATCGTACGCTTGTCTTTCTTTTTAAATACGGCTACGTGTATGATGTCTTTACCTACAAAGGTCTTGGTGTCTACTTTGGTCACCATCATAACTCCTTCTTTGGTAAATACGATAATATCATCAATATCAGCACAATCGGTGACGTACTCATCTTTTTTAAGAGATGTACCTACAAAACCTTCTTTGCGATTTACGTACAACTTGGTGTTACGAATAACCACCTTAGAAGCTTCGATATCATCAAAAAGTTTTATTTCGGTCTTACGTTCGCGACCTGCACCAAATTCCTTTTTAAGTCTTTTGAAATAGGCGATCGCATAATCTGTGAGATGCTCCAGATGATGCTTTACCTCTGCGATTTGATCTTCTAAAGCTTCAATGCGTTGCTGGGCCTTATCGATATCAAATTTTGAAATACGCTTGATCCTAATTTCAGTAAGACGAACCAAATCTTCCTCAACAACGGGACGTTTTAAATGACCGATGTGTGGCTTAAGCCCTTCATTTATGGCGTGAAGCACGCCGTCCCAAGTAGTTTCTTCTTCGATATCACGATAGATCCTGTTTTCGATAAAGATGCGCTCGAGCGATGCATAATGCCATTGATTTTCAAGCTCTTCAAGTTGAATTTCTAATTCCTGACGCAATAAATCTTTAGTACGATCTGTAGAGATCCTAAGCATTTCACTAACCCCAACAAATAGAGGTTTGTTGTCTTCAATTACACAACCTAATGGCGAAATCGAAACCTCGCAATTGGTAAAAGCATAAAGCGCTCCAATGGTTTTGTCGGGAGAAAGACCAGCCGGTAAATGCACCAAGATTTCCACCTGAGAAGAGGTGTTATCCTCAATACGTTTTATTTTAAGCTTTCCTTTATCATTTGCTTTTAATATATTATCAATCAGCGATGTAGTTGTGGTGGTAAAAGGTATTTCGGTAATTACCAAAGTGTTCTTGTCGAGCTGACTTATTTTAGCTCTAACGCGTATGCGACCGCCACGTTTTCCATCTTTATAATCACTAAAATCGGCCTCTCCTGCGGAAGGAAAATCAGGTAAAATTTTAAATTTCTTTCCTTCTAAATGTTTAACCGAAGCATCGATCAATTCCACAAAATTATGCGGCAGCACTTTTGTGCTTAAACCTACCGCGATACCTTCAGCACCTTGAGCCAGCAAAAGCGGAAATTTTACCGGAAGGTTTATAGGTTCTTTTCTACGACCGTCGTAGGAAGCTTGCCAATCTGTAATTTTCGGACTAAACAAAACTTCCAATGCAAATTTTGAAAGTCTCGCTTCGATATATCGCGAAGCAGCAGCACTATCACCGGTAAGCGTATTCCCCCAGTTTCCTTGTGTATCGATCAAAAGGTCTTTTTGGCCCATTTGTACCATCGCATCTGCAATACTTGCATCACCGTGCGGATGGTACTGCATCGTATGTCCCACGATATTGGCTACTTTATTATAACGCCCATCATCAAGATCTTTCATCGAGTGCATGATTCGGCGTTGTACAGGTTTGAAACCATCTTCGATTGCAGGTACCGCACGCTCTAAAATAACATAGGATGCATAATCAAGAAACCAATCTTTAAACATCCCCGTTACACGGGTGATGGTTTCGCCGGAATTCTCGTCTTCTGGTTGGTCTAAATTTGGATCTTCGTAGTTTTCGCTCATAGTGCTTTATCTCAAAAGATAAATAGGGAGTTTTCTAATTTTAATTTTCTAAAACAGGATCTAATTCAACTTTAAGGTTGTTGATGATAAACTTTTGACGGTCTGGAGTGTTTTTACCCATATAGAATTGTAAAATTTCTTCAATAGACATCGCTTCATCTAACATAATTGGCGCCAAACGAATATTTTCTCCAATAAAGTGTTTAAACTCATCCGGAGAAATTTCACCAAGACCTTTAAATCGAGTAATTTCAGGTTTACCACTCAATTCTTCAATCGCATCTCTTCGCTCCTGCTCGCTGTAACAATAAATAGTTTTCTTTTTATTACGCACTCTAAAAAGTGGCGTCTCGAGAATGAACAAATGCCCCTCCTTGATCAGCTCCGGGAAAAATTGAAGAAAGAACGTTATAAGTAATAAGCGAATGTGCATCCCGTCGACATCGGCATCTGTTGCGATCACAATATTGTTATATCGCAAATCTTCCATCGACTCTTCAATATTCAAAGCAGATTGCAAGAGGTTGAATTCTTCATTCTCATATACGATCTTCTTACTCATATTGTAAGAATTAAGCGGTTTACCACGTAAACTAAAAACAGCTTGTGTATTTACATCCCGCGATTTTGTGATCGAGCCCGAAGCAGAATCCCCCTCGGTTATAAAAAGGGTGCTCTCTAGATTACGTTCCTTCTTACTGTCAGTAAGATGCACTCGACAATCTCTGAGCTTTTTATTATGTAAACTCGCTTTTTTTGCGCGCTCCTTAGCCAGTTTTCTAATTCCGCTTAACTCGGTACGCTCCCGCTCTGCCTGCAAAATTTTACGCTGAAGCTTTTCTGCAGTCTCAGGATTCTTATGTAAATAATTATCAAGCTTTGTTTTGAGGAAATCATTTACATAGGTTCGCACCGTAGGTAATTCCCCGCCCATATCTGTAGAACCGAGTTTTGTTTTGGTCTGCGACTCAAAAACCGGCTCCATTACCTTGATGCTTATTGCAGAAACGATAGATTTACGTATATCTGAAGCATCATAATTTTTATTGTAAAACTCTCTGATCGTACGCACAACGGCTTCTCTAAAAGCGGCCTGATGCGTCCCTCCTTGCGTCGTGTTCTGACCATTAACAAATGAATGATACTCTTCAGAATACTGCGTGCGACTGTGGGTAAGCGCAACTTCAATATCATCTCCCCGCAAATGAATTATAGGATACAGAATGTCATTTTCGGCAATACGATCACCCAGCAAATCTTTCAGTCCGTTTTCAGAATAGAATTTTTCACCATTAAAAACAATGGTCAATCCCGGATTGAGATAGACGTAGTTTTTAAGCATTCGCGAGACATACTCATTTCTGAACTTGTAGTTTTTGAAAATGGTATCATCAGGAACAAACGTAATTTTGGTACCCTTGCGTCGCGAAGTTTCGTCGAGAAACTCTTCATCTTTTAGAGTCCCGCGTTCAAACTCAGCCGAAGCCGATTTGTTATCTCGCGTAGATTCAACTCTAAAGTATTCTGAAAGCGCATTTACCGCTTTGGTACCTACACCGTTGAGTCCAACTGATTTTTTAAACGCTCGGGAATCATACTTACCACCGGTATTCATTTTAGAAACCACATCAACCACTTTACCCAATGGTATACCACGACCGTAATCACGTACGATCACTCGGGTTCCCTGAATGCTGACTTCAATGGTTTTACCGGCGCCCATCACAAACTCATCGATAGAGTTGTCAAGCACCTCTTTTAAAAGAATATAAATACCATCGTCTGCACTCGAGCCGTCTCCCAGTTTACCAATGTACATTCCAGGACGCATACGTATATGCTCCTTCCAGTCAAGGGATCTAATATTGTCCTCGGTGTATTTTGTTTGTTCTGCCATAAAAGAAAGGGATGTCTGCTAATATAGTATTTCGCAGAGGTTTTTTAAAGCCGAAAAACTCAATTTAATTAACAAAGTTTTGAAGAATCTCTAGAATCGCGCTAAACTACTGAAAATTAGATTATAGGTTCACCGTTCAAATCTGTGGTTAAAATTTCGCTCATATGATCAAAAAAAGGCATTAAAAGCTTGAAGTGTGCTAATAGTTGCTCCTGAAAATCTTCAGCCAGTACTTCAGCATCGGTATACTGATGCGTTACATAGAAATTCTTATTCCGAATAAGGTCTATATTGGGATCTTCTTTGCTAAAACCTTTAGGAGCGGTCTTCACCTGACTTTCGGTATTGAAGCCCCCATAAACCCTTTTGAAATCGGGTTGTTTTAAAATGTTACGAATGGGATCGGCATCCAGTTCAATTTCTTTTCTAATGCGCAACAGATCTGCCGGTTCGGGTTTGAAAAATCCGCCTCCTGCAAAACTGGCGCCGGGTGCCATCTGGAAGTAAAAACTCCCTCGCCGATGCACTCCTGATCGTGAAAAAATAGCTCCACGATTTGTTTTATACGGCATTTTATTTTTACTAAAACGTATGTCTCTATTGATTCTAAACACTTTAACACGCTCAATATCATCAAAACCGTTTAATTGATTTTTGGTGTCTTCACAAAAGTGTTTAAACTCTTTTTCTAAACGTTTATACTCGGCTTTATGAGCATCCATCCAATCTTTATGGTTGTTTGCTTTGAGTTCTTTTAAAAACTGAAAATAGGCCTTAGGCAAGGTTACAGACATGAGAAATTTAATTTAGGCCAATGAGTCAACGGCCTGATATTAATCTTTATAAAACTTAAAAAATTTGATTATTTTTATTAGAATCTAGAATTTTTGCAATTCGATATTCTTCTTTAAAAATAACCAATTATGACCACAGTTAAACCGAACCGCACGTATTGGATTATTACAACGCTAGGCCTTTTATGGAATTTAATGGGCGTTTTTGCATTCTTAGGACAAACCTTCGTAAGTGGCGATGCGCTTTCAGAATTGCCACCAGAGCAAGTTGCGCTTATTGAAAGCACCCCTCAATGGCTCACGGGTATTTTTGCTATTGCAACATTAACCGGACTTCTAGGGAGTGTGTTTCTTTTGCTTCGGAAAAGCCTCGCCGTATCCTTATTCTTGATCTCATTAGTTGGTGTGCTTATTCAGATGGGATATTCCTTTTTTGCGACCAATGCGCTAGAAGTCTACGGCACTGTACAAGGTCTAATAATGCCTTTGATCGTTATATTTATAGCATTTTACCTCTACTTTTTCAGCAAGCGATGTTCTAAGCAAAGGATTTTGAAATAAATTTAGTCAAAAGCTACTTCAAACTATTACAGTTAAAATATTAAACTCCTATGCTCAAGAGTTTATATTCATTTGACTTAAAGTCAAAATTGCATATAAACAAATCTATCTTTAGTTATTTTACTTCACTTTGTTCAATTTCTTTAATAGATTTTCCGTTTTCATTTTTCCAAACGTTACGACCATTAACAGAATATCCAAGTATTACAGCTGCAGCTGCAGAAGGGCTTGAAAATAGATGCTTTTTAGAAAAAAATAATTTTCCCTTTGAGGTTCTAGCAATAAAACCCTCATCAATCAAGGATTCTCTTAAAGCACCATATCCATAATTTTTTGTAGGATTATCAGCGACTTCTGAATTTTCCAAAACAACCAGACCTTCATTTGTTTGAATAGCGTGAGCTATAATTCCGCTTACATTTAAACTTAATTCTATTTCGTCTTTTTTATTGGATATTTTTTCTTCTGTATCATTAACTATTTCAGTTGTTTCCGGAATATTCTTAATAGAAATCGGATTTTCTAAAAATTTATGGCCTAAAGTACCTGTTAACAATTTGATATTGGCCAAAAATTCTTCCATTGCATCTCTGTCTGGCAAAGGTAGTCGGTTTAAGTTAGGACTGTTTCCATTTTTAAGTTTATACCTTTCTGTCTGTTTAGCAATTTCTACAATTCGACTTTCAAGATATTTTATATGAGATTTAGTTAAGTTATCGTCTTTACTTGTAAAAACTATAACTTCATTCCAAAAATCTTTTTTCAAATCATGATTTTTCAATCTATCCCAGACATTTTCAGCTTCTCCAATATATACCATTGGTTTCATAGTGTCCTGTTCGTAACCAATTAAGAAATAAACACCTTGCGTATTAATTGCAACCGAAAAATGTTTGTTTAAATCCGATATTTTAGTTCTAGGACAAGAAAGTGATTGAATTGTATGATTAACAAGTTCTGCGAACTTAATTCCAGTTACACTTCCTTCTTTTAAATATATTCTAATACTTTTTCCTAATATCATTGGCTTATTTTAACTAAAGGCAACATAAATTACAACCACTTTTTTCGCTTAAAATAATAGAGCAGTCCTAAGAACACAGCGATCATTGCTGCCCATAAATAGTAATAACCATACCTTAAATGTAGCTCCGGTATATGGTCAAAATTCATCCCGTAAATACCGGCCATAAACGTTAGCGGAATAAATATACTCGCCATAATCGTAAGCACCTTCATAACTTCGTTCATTTTATTACTTATGGTGGTCATGTACATGTCCATAAGTCCCCACGTCATTTCTCGATAAATATCGATACTGTCGGTCACTTGGGTAACGTGATCATATAAATCTCGAATGTAGGTTATGGTACGTTCGTCAATCAATTGACTATCGATTTTCTCCAGGCGGTTCACCACTTCCCTAAATGGAAAAACAGCTTTACGCAATCTTAGCACTTCCCGTTTCAATTCTTGAATATCTTGTGTAATATCCTGCTCTGCTGTATTTGAAAATAAAATATCTTCAAGTGCTTCTATACGGTCGCTCATAGTTTCAATAAGCGTAAAATAGTGGTCAACCACAGCATCCATTATCGCAAACATTAAATAGTCTGCTCCTGCATTGCGCACGCGGCCTTTTGCATTGGCAATACGTTGACGCAACGAATCAAAAACATCACCATCGGCTTCCTGAAAAGTGATCAGGTAATTTTCACCCAAAACAAGACTTATATGTTCGTTCATAAACACACCTTCATCATTGTAATAGAGCATTTTGAAAACGACAAAAAGATAATCTGGATATTCATCAATTTTAGGACGTTGACTGGTATCAACGATATCTTCTAAAATCAACGGGTGCAATTTATAATGCTCTCCTAAGCGCTCAATTTGATCAATATCACTTAATCCATTGATATTGATCCAGGATATTTCTTCAGGATGTTTTTTATTAAATGCCTGTGAGACATCGTCAACCGTTACATTCTTATGAATGGATGGTGAATAATCAATAAGATCAACTGTAACGTGCTTTTGCTCTTTGCTCCCAGTATAGGTAAGTGTTCCCGGTACGTCATTCTGTATTTTCTTATGCGCCAGTTTGATTTTAGGAATCTTAGGGATTTTCGGCTTTTTTATTTTAATTCTTTTGGTCATCGATAGCAATTTAACAAGCTAAAAATAGAAAAAGTCCGCCTAACGACGGACTTTTAATTTTCTATTTATGTCCCGTCCTGAAATAAGTTGACACAAATTCGACTTATTTATGAAAGACTCAGAAGGAGCTGAGAAGAAACGCACTCAGCGTGATTACAATTTAGGCTTTAAATTGGCGGTTGTATCTCAGGTAGAAAAGGGCGAAATGACTTATAAGCAAGCCCAAAAAGCATATGGTATTCAAGGAAGGAGTACTGTTTTGGTTTGGTTACGCAAACACGGTAACTTAGACTGGAGTAAACCAAAGACAAGACTTACCTGTAACACAATGAAAGAAACACCTGCTCAAAAGATCAAGAGGCTTGAAAAAGAGCTATCAGATGAGAAGCTTAAAAATAAGATTCTCAACACGATGATCGACATCTCAGATCAGCAATACGGAACTTCTATTCGAAAAAAGCATTTGCCCAATCAATCCAACGAATCCGGCAAGAACACCGACTAAGCCTGTCACGTTGTTGCAGATTGTTTGGGATAAGCAGACAGGCTGTCTATCAATCAGAAAAGCGAGAACAGATAAGAGCTGATGAACTTGCTTTAATCAAACCGCTGATTTTAAGGGTCCGCCGGCAAATGCCAAGGCTAGGCACTCGTAAACTGTATTATTTACTCAAGGTTGAGTTTCAAAAGATGGGAGTTAAAATAGGCAGAGATGCCCTATTTGACTATCTCAGGTCAGAATCAATGCTTATAAAACAAAAAAAGAATTACACAAGAACAACAGATTCTAGGCATTGGCTAAAAAAACACCCCAACCTGATGAAAGATGTTACGCCCGTAAGACCAGAGCAATACTTTGTAAGCGATATTACTTACATCAAGAGTAGAGAAAGAACTCACTATCTTTCCTTGGTGACAGACGCTTTTAGCAGAAAAATAATGGGCTACCACCTAAGTGATGATATGAGTGCAGAAAATGTAGTTAAAGCAATGAAAATGGCTAATAAAAGTAGAACCACATCAAGCGAGGTAATACACCATTCTGACAGAGGCTTGCAATATTGCTCCTCGTTATATCAAACTCAATTGAAGCGATCAAATGCATTACCATCAATGACAGATGGGTATGACTGCTATCAAAATGCGTTAGCAGAACGAATTAACGGGATATTGAAGGAAGAGTTCTTCATAAACAAATGCAATACAGGTAAAGAACTCAGACTGTTGATTCAGCAGTCAATAAAAACATATAACAATGAAAGACCACATCTAAGCCTTAACTACAAAACACCTAATTTTATACACAACAAAAAATCCGGTGAAGCTAGCTTCACCGGATTGATTTAAACTTTTAAAAACTGTCAACCTATTTTAGGACGACTCATTATATTGGATTATGCGTGTTGCAACTCGTGTTTTCCTTCATTGATTTCCTCAATTACTTTTGCATTAAATGCTGGTAAATCATTAGGATTTCTACTCGTTACTAGAGCTTCGTCCACCACTACTTCTTTATCAACCCACAATGCTCCTGCATTTTCCAAGTCTTTCTTGATCGATGAGAATGAAGTTAAAGTTCTTCCTTCAACTACGTCTGCACTGATCAATACTTGTGGTGCGTGGCATATTGCTGCTACAGGCTTATGTTGCTTGAAGAAATCTCTTATAAATACAAGCGCATTTTCATTTCTTCTTAACTGATCGGGATTGATCACACCTCCTGGTAATACCAATGCGTTATAATCTTTTGCTGAAACTTCGTCTAAAGTTTTATCTACATTATAATCTTTCCCCCAGTCGGTTTCTGCCCAAGCTTTAATGGTTCCAGATTTTTCACTTACGATATCTACTTGAAATCCTTCCTTCTTCATTGCTTCTAAAGGTGAAGTAAGTTCACTTTCTTCAAATCCGTTAGTTGCTAAAATCGCTACCTTTTTCATAGTATATTGTTTTTGTTGATTGTAAAATTAATTCAATAACAAAGTTAGCAGAAGACTTCATCTATAGGAGTTAATGACGGGTTAAAGCTTGCTGTGTAAGGGTTAAGCTTTGTTAAGCACGTGTCGATTTAACTTAAATTAAGTCAAATTCATCTACTCAAGATTGACCTCTTGCAAGATCAATCCGGAAGCCTGAGCGATATGCGTGAGTTTAAAGGGAATTTTACCGTCTAAGCTTTTTTCAAAAGCTTCCCAAGACAATACACCGCTCCCCAAATCAAATAATGCTCCCATCATTAAACGCACTTGATGCCTTTTAAATCCGGCTCCCACTACTCTAAAAACATAAGAATGCTTCGGAAAGAAATTAGCAGTATATAAGGTATTCTCTTCAATCACTGAAGATTCTATGGTCATCACCGTTTGCGTTTCGGCAGAAGCTTTATACGCATAATTGCGATAATCGTGGGTTCCTTGCATAAGTGCAGCTCCCTTTTGCATCAATTCAATATTAAGCTCCCCTTTTGCATTGATCATATATGGAGCGCAAAATGGATGATTTTTTTCACCGAAGGAAAACAGATAAATGTATTCTTTCAGTTTAGGCGCTTGTATGATATTGGTTTGATCGGCTTTTTCTATGATTTCTAACAAGCGAATGTCCTGCGGAAGGTTTTCATTAAAAAGCTTATGAAACTCTTGTAAATCAGTAAGCGACTCCTCTTTTAAAATAAGCTCTACATAGGTTTCATTTACCGAAACCTTAGCATCTGTACGCCCCGCTGCAATGAATTTAAAATTGTTACGACCTAATACATATTTTAGCGTACGCTGCATCATGCGCTCTACCGTGAGAAGATCGGGCTGCTTTTGCCAGCCGTGGTACCTAAATCCTAAATATTGAATTTTAAGTAAGTAATAAAACTCTTTTTTAAACATAATTCAAAAATAGAATTTTAGTGCTTTAAGAGCGTGTTGTGCAAATACAATTCAATAAATTTGAATGAATCGAAAGACTATGATCAATAAAGATAAAATCGTTAACCAGATCAAGGAGCATAAGCAAAATGCTAATCTCAATTTCAGGTTAAAAACAGATACTCAACGTTTTACAAAAGAACTTTTTGCGACGCTTTTTAATTTTCCCAATGATCTCGATGAAGATCTAGATCGTTTAGAGCGCCTTTTTGAAAATCTTGTTGAACTGGCCTGTTGGGATATTGATAAAAAATGTAGTAAGGTTTGGGACGAGTACGTAGCCGAGCTTCCTGAAGTTTTAAGAAAGCTAAATCTCGACGCCGAGGCTATCTTCAACAATGATCCTGCAGCTGCGAGTATTGAGGAGGTTTATCTGGCTTATCCCGGTTTTTACGCGATAGCAATTTATAGACTTAGTCACGCACTTTATAAAAAAGGCTTTCCTATCGTACCCCGATTAATGACTGAGTATGCGCATCACGTTACCGGAGTAGATATCAATCCCGGTGCAGAGATTGGCGAGTACTTTTTTATGGATCACGCCACGGGTATCGTTATTGGTGAAACCGCAGTCATCAAAGATCACGTGAAGCTCTATCAAGGTGTTACTCTGGGAGCACTAAGTGTTGCAAAAGATCTTCAAGCGGTTAAACGTCACCCCACCATTGAGGAGAATGTAACCATTTATGCAAATGCCACCATTCTTGGTGGAGATACCACCATTGGTGCCAATAGTATTATTGGAGGAAATGTCTGGTTAACAAAGTCGGTCCCACCCTACTCACTTGTTTCGCATAAGCCTGAAATATTGATAAGAGAATTAGAACAGAAATAGTAGGCTTTCCAAAATTTAATTAAATGAATTATTCTATAGAACGCCTTATTGGCAATACACCACTGGTAGAGTCTAAAGTTTTACAGACAAACCCTAAAGTGAAATTATTATTTAAGCTTGAAGGGCAAAATCCGGGCGGAAGCGTTAAAGATCGTGCAGCTTTTAATATGATCACCGCAGCCTTAGAACGTGGCGAGATTACAAAAGATACCAAATTGATCGAAGCCACAAGTGGAAATACCGGTATTGCTCTGGCTATGATTGCCTCGATGTACGGCTTAGATCTTGAAATTGTTATGCCCGAGAATGCAACCAAGGAGCGGGTGCAAACGATGCGAGCCTACGGAGCCACAGTAATTCTTACGTCAAAAGATATAGGTATCGAAGGTGCGAGAGATTTTGCTGAAGCTAAAGTTAAAAATGATGGCTATTTTATGTTTAACCAGTTTTCAAATCCAGACAATTGGAAAGCGCATTATAAAACTACCGGTCCGGAAATTTGGAGGGATACTGAAGGAAAGGTTACGCATTTCGTTTCTTCTATGGGAACTACAGGTACCATAATGGGAACTTCTACATATCTGAAAGAGCAAAATAAAAAAGTTCAAATTGTTGGGGTGCAACCTACTGACGAATCAAGCATTCCCGGTATACGCAAATGGCCAAAAGAATATTTACCTAAAATTTTTGATGCTTCTAAGGTTGATCAGGTTCTCGAAGTAAGCGAGGAAGATGCACGGGCAATGTCAAAGCGACTGGCTAAAGAAGAAGGGATTTTTAGCGGTATGAGCAGTGGTGGCGCTACAGTTGCCGCGTTACGCCTTTGCGAACAGTTAGAAGAAGGCGTGGTGGTCTCAATCATTTGTGATCGCGGAGACCGTTATTTATCGTCAGATTTATTCGATTAAGAAATCAGTTTAGAGAAGCAATATCAAGGATTTTTAGAGACGCCTCAACTAAGGTTTGATTCGTCTTTTTTTCCCTTTTCAAATTTTGAACTGAAGGCTACAAAGAGCATACTCCCCAATGCATTTACTATTTCAAATACGTTGCGCTTCGGTCATCGTATGGAATATTTTATGGAAGCTGCACTCAGAGCGAATGACTTTAGGATTCTGGCTAAAAACCTTCAAATCATTGCAAAGAAAAAGACCTTAGGCGAACTCGACTTTATCTTAGAAACGCCTGATAATTTTCATATTCATGTCGAAATGGTCTATAAATTTTATCTCTATGATCCTGATCGAAAAGGAAGTTGGATCGAAAAACTAGTCGGTCCAAATCTGAAAGACCACTTGTCCTTTAAATTACAAAAATTAAAGGAGCATCAATTTCCAATGTTACAGCAAGAAGAGACGCTTAAACTCTTGGAACAACTTAATATACGTACGAATGCTATTACCCAACAATTATTTTTTAAAGCTCAACTTTTTGTACCGGTCAGCACTAGGATAATTGATTTAGATAAAGAATTAATTGCAGGCAACTTTTATAAACAACACGAACTTGCACTCCTGAATCAAACAACTTATCGATTTTATATTCCAGAAAAGCAAGATTGGGTCTGTGAGCCGTATAACGATGCATACACGCTAAACTTTGATTCTTTTTATGCCACAGCTCAACAACTACTAGAACAGCAACGCTCTTTTATGTTTTGGTGTTTTACTTCAAAAAAGATTGAAAAGCATTTTGCCTGTTGGTGGTAAATAAAATCCTTTAAATTTTCTTTACCTGAACTGCGTTCATTCCTTTTTGTCCTCGCTCCAATTCAAAAGAAACTTTATCATTTTCATCAATGGCATCCTCTAAGATTCCACTAACGTGTACAAAATATTTCTCTTGATTTTCGGTATCAATGATAAAACCAAAACCTTTAGAATGATCAAAGAAAGACACTTTTCCTTTTCTAATTTTGGCCTCCTCAGCAGCGATTTTATCTTCTTCGGTAGTCTTAGGAATACTTATTTGAATATCTTCAATATCAACATCAACCTTCATTGATGGATCTGGCGGTGTGTCTGTAAGATTACCATTGTGATCAACATAAGCGATCATATCTTCAAAGTTTCCACCTGTTGCATTAGCTTTTCTAGCTTCTTTTCGCTTTTGTTTTTCTTCTCGTTTTTTTAATCTCTTTTTCTCTCGTTCTGTTTTGCTATACGTTTGTTGTGATCTTCCCATGGAAAATTTCGGTTAAATAAAATTAGTAATTAGAGTATGTAAAAAAGGAATTGGTACGAGAGGGATACTAAGAAGATGTACAAATAATCTAAACCAAGCGCTATCAATAACTGAGTAAGCCGAAAGCTTATCTCTACTCATCTGCTGTAAAGGTACAAATTATAAAGCGGTATTTTCTGATTCAGCAACACAAGAATATATTGTAGTATTTTTCTTACCTTAAAAATATTTAACCTCGATTATTTGCTCAATATCTTAAATTTCAGTTATTTTGACCTTGTATTAATCCACTTCAACTACTGCTTTTATGTTCTACGGTAAATATTATTTACTGTTTTTTATATCGTGCTCTCCTTTTTGCCTTCTTGGTCAAAAAGCAGTAGGTATAGGGACTTCAAATCCAAGAGTCACGCTTGAAGTTGCCGGGGATGCTATCACGAGAGACGGTATTGAGATTGGAGTCATCGACGACATGGTTGATGCTGATACTTCAACTTTTTTAGTGCAAGAAGACGCCTCAAATAAACTAAAGACCTTAGATGTAAGTAACCCTACCGGTACCGCTTTGGGTTATATTCAAGAATATATAATTGAAAATCCTAACGAAGACTGGGTTCTCAATCTAGATACAAACATTAGCGCTACAGAATTTGTAGTCAATACCATTTCGGCATATTATAATAGAGAATTGGATATTGATGGTTATGCCACAGTGCCAAACTTCTCAGCTTATATTCAAGATGGTACTTGGCGCTTGACTGCAGATTTTCCATCAGCAAATAATTTGTATGATAATGAGATAGGTACTTGGACCATCACTACACTTATTTATTCCCGAGATCTGTCAAAACAGTTGGGAACTATTACTATTCCAATGAATAATGGTTCAGAAGGTTCTCATGCAAACCCAATAATTGACTAGGTTATGCGGTTATTACTAGTATTAATTTTTATCATTTCAGCAAAAAGTTTGGCACAGGTAGGTATTGGTACTACGCAACCTGAAACCGATTTACACGTGGCGGGATCCACCCTAGTACAGGAAGAATTCGAAACAACTCAGCTTGGCTCAACTGATAATAATGATGTTGATTTTAAACTGATAACCCGACTGACCAATTCTAATCCGGTTGGAGAAATAAACAGATTAAATGTAGATAATCTTACCGTTGCTCCCATTAATGTTATAAAATATTATTTTGATGATGTTGATGGTGACAATCTTGAAGATATTGATCTCTCCTATGAGGCTGATCGATATTTGATTGCAATCTCTAATTTTCGATACATTGGTGCCCCCATAGAAAAGCAAGCTGTTGACAACCATAATAGGCCTACCATGGGGAATTTTATTACGCGCGTTTTTACTGCTCCTTCACTTAACGACTCAGAAGTTGAAACCTGGCATTTACAAATTCAAAATACCTTTTTAGACCCTGAATCTGATGAAGAAATTGAGTATGAAATTACTTTGATTGTTTACGATAGATCTTATTATCGAGAATTAACACCAATCGAGACAAACCTTGCAGGTTCAAACACCGGTAGCGTTGCAGCACCAGATATAAAATAAATTTACCGTGAAATCAATTTTATCAATATTTATTTTTTTCTACATAGGGACATCTCTAGCCCAAGTTGGAGTCAATACCATTACGCCTCAGGCTACGCTAGATGTTAATGGCCACATCAAGGTAGACGAGAAATTATTTCTTGAAGCACCAGGGGATTTTAATGAGATTAGAGGTTCTAAACTTTTGGTAGAAAAGCAGGATAAGGAAATCGTACAATACGATATTGAAAATAGTAGATACGGTCCTATAAATTATGCGGAATTAAAGTTTGAAAACACCCAAAATATAGGTATTCAAAATTATGATACTAAAATTCCAATAGATCAGTACGCAGTTACTGTACAGGGATTCTACGTACGCGGTCAATATGGAGAAACTAATGTAGTCGCTTCAAGTGACTCTGGAGATCAATACATCGAAGGTTCTCAAGTTTACTCCTATAAAGATACAGATACCGAGACTTGGCACATAAAGGCATTTGTTAATAATTCAAAATTTAGGCTCTGGAATAATGCTAATATCCAAGTAAATATTTATCTCAATCTCATAATTTATAGAAAAGGCTTACTTGCTAAAGAGGTTGCTGATCAGAGCATAAGTTTATCAAACTCTACAAGTCTCCAAATTGCCAAGCCCGCTGGTTTTTAAACTTTAAGGTTAATCAACAACAACTATTGCCCGGTAAGCTTGGATCTGACGCTGCATCTATTAAAGGCGTTGTTTGTGAAGTTATCCTATTGAGATTAATCGTTGAATCTGTTTTGATTGGCAACAGCTTAAAATATTTTTCTGCTTTTTCTAGATTATAAATGCTTGCTGTAGAAGTATTCCATAACATTACACGCACTTCAACATCCGGAAATTTAATTGAAGCTTCAGCATTCTTGATTAAGCTCAAAAAAGCATTTGGATTGCAGCGATGATTAAAGTTTGGGTTTAGATTTAAATGAACCAAAATACATTGGGTGTTTTCAATAATTCCATCAAGATTAATCATCTTTTCTGTTTGTAAGCCCACCTTTACTACTTGATACTGACTTGGTATTAATTTTCCATCAGGAAACTCAAAACCAATTTTATATGCTTTTTGTAAAATAGATTTAAGAACAGACAGTTTCATAAGGTCTCTTTTTAAATTGAACTCTAAATAAGCTATTTAAACTTTCTATTAGTGTTAACCTAATGCAAAATTTAACAAAAAACCAATGGTTTTAAATTAGGTTAAGTACTTTTACTACGCCTTTAATATCAAGGGGTAACGAAGTAAACATACTATATTAAAAATGAACGCTGAAAATCAAAAGCTGAATCAGGAACTTACCGAAGCATTACAAAAATTACTGGTAAAAAATTACGATGCCGAAAAAGGCTTTATCAAAGCCATGCAAGAAATTGAACACACGGCGCTCAAAGGATTTATGCAGCGTCAAGCAGCAAAGCGTAACCAGTTTGCAACAGAACTCGATAAAGAACTTCACGCTTTAAACGCAAGACCCGAAGATGAAGGTAGCCTTGCGGCTGATTTACATCGCTTTTGGATTGATGTCAAAAGTATCGTGAGCAAAGACGATATTTCTTCTGTACTTGAAGAATGCCTGCGCGGAGAAAAAATGAGTGCCGAAGAATATGAGAATGCATTAGAAAGTGATAAATTTCCACAGCATTTACGCACGGTGATCAACAACCAACTCTCTCAGATCTATCATACCATTGAAGATTTACAGCAACTTGACGATATTGCCAAACTTAGATAATTAACCTCTAATTTTACTTAGGCCTTCTACGGTTTATCACTGGTAGTCAGTATAATTTGAAGAGTAGTTTAGGAAAACTCACAAGTTGAAAAACCATTTTCGACTAAAATATATTCAATAAAACGACACTTTGTTTAAATTATCAATAATTTAAAGCTTTCTTTTTATCAAGTTTAGAGGTGATTAGCATTTAGGTTTTCTTAACTTTAAAGAAATACAAACTAACACTATCTAGACTATGAGTACTTCAAATCTTCCAAGAAGAGAATGGCTTAAAAAAATGGCTTTTTCGGTGGGCGCAGTTGCTGTTGCTCCCACAGCTTTATGGGCAACTACTGTAGAACAGGCTCAGAGAAATAATCAAAAATTTCTATACAAAAATTCAGCTTTTGACGAATTTACGCCTCCCAAATTCCCCGATCTAAGCACGGTAAAAGCACGCCTTGTTTGGAACGAGAATCCGCACGGGCCATCAAAAATGGCAGCAAAAGCATTTCAAGACAATGTTTGGGATGGAAATCACTATTCGTGGTCTTCTTTAGGTGAACTCGTTCAAAAGATCGCAGATAAAGAAGGGGTTTCTCCTGAAAATATTATGATGGGTCCTGGCTCTTCCGACTTATTAGAAAAAACCGCATTGGTTTATTTCAGTGAAGGTGGAAACGTAGTAAGTGGTGACCCAAGTTATATGTCACTCGTGAGTGTTGCCAAAGCAGCCGGTGGTTCCTGGAAAGCTCTAAAGTTAACTGAAGATTATCAGCATGATTTAGATGCTATGGAAGCCGCTATCGACGAAGATACTAAGCTTGTTTATATTACCAATCCCAACAACCCAACAGCTACCCTTACAGATACCGAAAAACTGAAGGATTTTTGTAAACGCGTATCTAAGACGGTTCCTGTATTTGTAGATGAAGCTTATCTCGAACTGGCTCCTGAAGGTTTAGATGCAAGTATGGCTCCATTGGTTGCTGAAGGTTATGATGTTTTTGTAACTCGTACGTTCTCTAAAATACACGGAATGGCAGGCCTGCGTATGGGATATATGTTAGGTAAAAAAGAATCATTAGAAGGAATAAACAAAATCACACGTGGTGGAATGGGTATTGCGGGACCAACCATTGCGGCGGCTTCTGCAAGTATGGATGACGAAGCCTATTTAACCATGTGTAAGGATAAGATCAAAGAGGCACGTGATTATACAACTTCTTACCTAGAGTCTCGAGGATTTGACTATATGCCATCTTCTACAAACTTCGTGATCTTCCCGATCGATATGGAAGGGGATGCTTTTCTTGAAAAAATCTATGATAAGAAAGTGGTTGTACGTGCATTTAAATTCTGGGATCAGAACTGGTGTCGTGTAAGTATGGGTACTATGGAGGAAATGAAATATTTTACCGATGCGATCGATGAAATCCTTGTGTAAAGATGGATATTAATCTGCAGAAAACATTTCTTTTTCTTCTGTTTATAGGTATTGGTCTATTACTTAAAGTTAAGCTCAAGGACAAATCTGAATTAGCAGGAATTAAGGTTATTATTCTTAACCTGGCTTTACCGGCAACGATTTTTATCGCATTACTTGGAGTGAATATTGAAGCTTCGCTCCTATTATTGCCGCTAATTGCACTCCTCCTTAATGTAGTATTATTTTTTGTGACGCCTTTGGTATTTCCCGTTTTAGGAATAAAACGAGGAACGCCTAATTTTAGAACAGGACAGTTATTGGTTTCGTCATTAGCACCAGGTCTTAGCTGTTTCCCATTTATTCTGGAGTATTTGGGAGATTCGTACCTCGCAAAAGCGGCTATGGCAGATCTAGGGAACAAAGTTTTTGTCCTACTTATCCTCTACTTAGTTGCGATGCGCTGGCATTACAAAACTCAGGAAATTCAGAATACGTCAAATAAGGCCAAATTAAAGAGTCTCTGTATTGCTATGGTTTCAGAACCGGTCAATATTTTTATTCTAGTGGCTTTGGTATTATTATCATTCGGCTTGCATATGGAAAGTTTACCTTTTATTGTAAGCGAAAGTCTAAGCCGGTTAAGTCTTTTGATGACTCCACTTGTCCTTTTATTTATTGGACTTTCAGTAAAAATAAAAAAGAGACAATTTGCTCAGATCATTTCTGTGCTCTTATTGAGAGCCGGAATTGTCGTCTTATTAGGTATTGGTCTTATATCCTTAGCAAATATCACAATTGCGCAAGACCGACTACTATTGCTAGCATTTGGGCTTAGCGCCTGTAGCTTTTGGCCCTTTGCTCATATTGCAGCCGTTGACGCACAAGAAAAGCGCGTACTGAATTTTAGAAAAACTTTTAATCAGAACTTTGCTATCAACATTTTGGCAATTTCTTTTCCGCTATCTGTAGTCCTTATTTTAGGAATACTCTCCGCCGGAACTTTGTTTGCCAATATTGATACCATGCTCCTATTAGCAACTTCATTGATCACGGGAGGCTTAGTCTATCCGGGGTTTATGCTTTTAGTTAAGAAGAAGTCTTTAGCACAAACAAAAACGTTAGATCAGGATGTAGACGAGCCCTATAACCTCAAACGCGTTACTGAAAATTAAAATCAAATTTATTCTATAAATTTAAAAGACCGATTAAAAATTCGGTCTTTTTTAGTTATAATAAGTAGTGTATGTATTTTCAATAAAAAACTTAATTACAGTCACTTACAAATAGTATTCATTGTAATTAGTACATGTTTCAATCAATCAAAAAGATTTCAGCTCGACGATAAAAATCAATCAATTCATACCTTTTAAAGAAAGAATAAGTAAGTCTGCGAAGCTTTTGAAAGTCATTTGTTTAAAATCATTTACAGTTCGAGAATAGCCTCAAAACATTTAATCTGGATTATCGAGGAAAAACAAAAAAAGACCGGTTTATAAAACCGGTCTTTTTCTTACAATTAATTGTGTTGCTAACTTTTATCTTGGATCAAGAATAAGATCTATACGCTCTAATAAATCCTGTAGATGATAACGACTAAGGCTGTCACCAGTTCTACCAATAGCACTTCTTACACTGCGTTTTAGGGTATTTAACTCGGCGCGTGCGATTGATCTGATATCAGACTGACTTACATTAACACTTGTAGAATTACGACGTCCTTCTTGTTCTTCAGTCAATAAGTATTCTAAGCGATCAACATAGGCACGTTGTAAATTACGGCGATACGTATCTATTTTTCTTCCAGCACGTAACTCACTAAAGATTCCTGAACGCAAATCGTTCATCATTTCAGTAAGGCTATACGCTTCACGACCATTAAGTGTTTCATTCTCGATCATACGAGCCATACGACCAAAGTCTAAAACATTATTTAATGTACGTACTTGTAATCCGCGGATGCGCTCGATGTTCCCATTATTTTCAATTTTATTGAGAATATCAGTATCGATCATCCATTCTGGAGTACTGAATAATTGCTCTTGTAAAAATGCAAGACTTTCTTCCTGACGCTCTTTAGGAACCGGCACAAATACAGCTCCATCTTGGTCGTAGGTTTTGTTATACTGATAAACGCCTCCAATGTTGTTGCTTACGTGGCCCATATAACGGTTAAACTGAGTCAACACTTGACCGTATAATGTTTCTAAGTCATCATAATTCTTACCATCTTCAGCAGTCCATTCTATAAGATTAGGAACGATACGCTTCAAGTTTTCGATACCGTAGTTACTCGCTTTAACAGCGTCATCTCCTAAATCTTCAGTTTGTGAACTCGGATCAACAACATCCCACTGCTGTGCACCAAAACGGTACATAGGATCTCCGGCATGCTCTAGAATCCATTGGTCAAGAACAGGTTTTTCTTCCATTCCTTCTTTATCAAGAATTGGACGATATCCCCAATTGATCGCATATTTATCATAGATTCCAATATTTGGCATCATAGAAACGCCTTCATCTCCTGGCTGTGCTACGTAGTTAAACCGTGCATAATCCATAATTGATGGTGCTGTACCGTATTTCTCTGTAAAGCTTTTAGAGCGTAATGAATCTACAGGATACGCTACACTACTTCCCATGTTATGAGGTAAACCTAAGGTGTGACCAACTTCGTGAGAAGACACAAAACGAATTAAACGTCCCATAATCTCATCTTTAAATGCAACACCACGTGCTTCTGGATTGATCGCAGCTGTTTGTACGAAATACCAGTTACGTAAAAGGGTCATCACATTGTGATACCAGTTAATATCAGATTCTAGAATCTCACCACTACGCGGGTCACTTACGTGAGGTCCGTTTGCATTAGGAATTGGAGATGCCAAATAACGTACCGTTGAAAAACGTACATCCTCTGGAGACCAATCTGGATCTTCTTCTACAGTTGGAGCTTCTTTAGCAATAATTGCATTTTTGAAACCTGCTGCTTCAAAGGCAACTTGCCAATCTTCAATTCCTTGTTTTATAAATGGTACCCATTTTTTAGGTGTTGCACGATCAATGTAGTAAACGATTTGTTTTTTAGGCTCAACGAGTTCACCTGCTTTGAATTTAGCTTCATCTTCAGGCTTCACTTCAAGTCTCCAACGGTCCAAATAACGAACGGTTTTACTTTCTTGCGCATCAAGACCGTAATCTACCTGTCCACGTGCAAACCAACCTACTCTGCGGTCAAAATAACGACGCTCCATAGGTTCTTTAGGTAATAAAACCATACTGTTACTCATTTCAACAGTAATAGACCCTACGCTTTGGTTACTTGGTGGATTACCTGCGTTATAGGTTTTAACGTGTCTTGCTTCGATGTTTAAAGGATAACTTTTAAGGCTTTCAATATAGCTTCTGCCTTTATCCACGTTACGCACTTTGTAAGCATCACGGTAATATCCTGGTAATCCTAAAGCCTGTACATCATCTGAATATAGATCATTAACCTGAACTACTGTAGCTGTACTGTCTTTATTGATGGTTTTAACATCGAAAGAAAAAAGTACAGGTTCAAAATTAGAATTGTTTACGGCCTCATGAATCGGAAGTGAATCTGCAGCAAAAATTTCGTGAGAAACTACTCGTAAAAGTACTTTTTTGTCCTTTTTCTCCCATCTCAATACCTGAGTGTTGGCTTTTCCTCCACCAAAACCGATACCTGATGCGGTTTTAGCAATACGCGTTACCATCAACATCTCACGATCAAAAATAGTATCGGGAATTTCGTAGAAATAATCGTCCTTAACTTTGTGAATAGTAAAAAGACCTGAGTCGGTAACGGCCTCTTTGGTAATTACTTTGTTGTAGGGTTTTAAGTCGCCTTTAGACTCTTCCTTTTTTGTTTCGGCTGCTGCACTTTTTTTGTTCTGCTTAGTACTCGCACAGTTCACCGTAAGCATTGCGAGCGCAAAAGTCGCAATGGGGTAAAGTTTTAATTTCATTATTCAATTTTAGAGTTGCGCCAATTTAATATACTTAAACATAAAAAGGTGTTAAGATTGTCTTAACACCTTTTCTTAATACTTCGTAAAAATATTTTGCAAGAGCAATTACGCACTGGCATCTTTCAATAAATCAATCGCTTCCTGATCAAGGTTAAGTTTTAAAGCCTGATCAAAAGCCTCTAAATGAGCTATTTTGGTAGCACTAACGATGGGTGCTGTAATTCCGGGCTGTGCAATAGTCCAAGCGATAGCAATAGCCGCCTCTGAGCAATTATATTTTTTGCTGAGCGCAGTTAAGGCTTTTAAAACGCGATTGCCTTTGGCTGTAAAATACTTTTTCACAAAGCGCTCTCTGGCTTTTCCAGAAGTTTCTTCGACCGATTGATATTTACCGGTTAAAAAACCTGATGCTAAAGTGAAATAACTTATCACCTTCAGGTTTTCTTCAATACAAAGCCGTTGATAATCCCCTTCAAAACCTTCTCGTTCCATCAAATTATATTGCGGCTGAACATAGTTATACATCGGTAAATCTTCGGCCTTCGATAATTCGATCGCATCCCTCAAAACTGCTAACGGAAAATTAGAAGCGCCAATTTCTCTTACCTTTCCTTCGTTAATCAAATGCTTGTAGGCTGCTAATGTTTCCCTTTGGGTGACGCTTTCATCATATTTGTGACTAAAATAGATATCCACATAATCTGTTTGCAGCCGTTTTAAGCTAAGGTCAATTTGCTCTTTTATATATGCTGCAGATAGATTATTTGATTCGTCACCGATGGGACTTCCTACTTTTGTAGCGATGATCACTTGATCTCTATTTTTTCTTTCGTGAAGCCACTGCCCTATTACGGTTTCGCTTTCTCCACCTGAATTTCCTTCTCCCCAATAAGAATACACATTGGCGGTATCTATTACGTTAAGTCCACGCTCTAAAAGCGCATCCAGTAAATAAAAGGACATTTTTTTATCTGCAGTCCAGCCAAAAACATTTCCTCCAAAAACTATTGGTGGCATTTTAAATAAACGTGTTCTATCCTGAGTTGTCATAATTTAATTTCTTGAAAAATTAAAATTACAAAAGCACTAAACCAGTCGGTGCCTAGCTGCTTTTAAAGTATTGTTAATCTGTATAAAAAGAAACATCGCTTGAGCATAACGTAGTACTTTAGTAATCAAACAACCTATTCCATTATTATGAAAAAATTATTGCGAGCTCTTATAGCAGGTTATGGCGCCAAAAAAATAGGTGGCGGTCGATGTGGATGTATTGGTACCATCGTGGTTTTTATTGTTTTATATTGGCTGCTCGGATTTGTATTTGACGTGCTGTAAAAACCTTTGAAACCTAATATTTAGGCTTTACAGTATGGTAAAGTCTTTTCTTCTTTTTACCTCAATATAATGAAAACTGAAAAACAGAAAATGTTTGAAGGCTTGCCCTATGATGCGCATACTCCAGAAATGATTGCGCTACGGAAGAAAACCAAACATCTTTTACATAAACTGAATGTAACTGAATATTATACCGAAAACTTTCAGAAAACAATAAATGAACTTTGTCCTAATGCAGCTTCAGACCTTCATTTAGAACCGCCTTTTTACTGTGATTATGGTGATCACATTTTTGCAGGAGAAGGTGTTTTTATCAATTTTGGAGCTACCATTTTAGACGGTGCTAAAGTGACTATCGGAAGAAAAACGCTTATTGCTCCAGGCTTACATATTTATACTGCAAGACATCCTTTAGAAATTAAAGAGCGTCGCGAATGGGAAGACTGTGCACCGGTAAGCATTGGCGAAGAATGCTGGATTGGCGGTCGAGTAACCATCTGCCCCGGAGTGACTATTGGAGACCGGGCGGTGATTGGCGCAGGTTCTCTGGTGACCAAAGATATTCCTGCAGACACTCTTGCTGTAGGTAGTCCCGCAAAAGTGGTGAAGAAACTCAATCAATAAATTACTTCTGGAGCAAACTCATAAAATGTTCCTTAAAGTAAATTTTTAATTTCACAACATCCCCACAGTTATAGAAATAGAATATTAAACCCTTTTGGGACGTTAGTAAACTCCCTCAGGGCAAGCCTGTCTACCGACAAAGGCAGGCCCATAAGGCATTGTTGGGAAACGAATGTTCAATTTCGCGGCATCCCGATAGCTGTCGGGACGGAGTAATTGACCCTTTGGCGGTGCCAATAAAAAAATAGTTTCTAAATTAGAAGACTTATACTTCTTTTATGGCTGAAAAGAAACCGGAAGCTTACGAGAAAAAAAAGTACAACGATTTTGGACTTGGGGAAAAAGCGACCTCTGGCCATTATCGGGTAATAAATAAGGACGGTACTTTTAATATAAGAAAAGACAATGTGCCTTTGCTTGAAAAAATCAACTTTTTTCATACACTGGTTTCCATGTCTTGGACCAAATTTTTGATCGTTGTTCTTGCTACTTACTTTTGTATTAATATACTGTTCGCAAGCATTTATATGCTCATTGGCGTTGAAGACCTCACCGGAATTTATGGTACAACACCATTTGAACAGTTTACCGAAGCTTTTTTCTTCAGCGCTCAAACCATTACCACACTAGGCTACGGTCAGGTTGCACCTACAGGAATTTTAACAAATATCGTTGCTGCTACAGAATCTATGCTGGGTCTTTTAGGTTTTGCCTTGGCAACCGGTATGGTTTACGGTAGATTCTCTAAACCCGCAGCGAAACTTAAATACAGTAAAGGAGCGGTGATCGCCCCTTATCAAGACATCAACGGTTTTATGTTTAGAGTCGTGAATCCGCACGGGAATCAGCTACTCGAATTAGAAGCTAGCGTTGCCCTCTCTATGCTACGCGACGATTCTAACCTTAGAAATTTCTTTCCGTTGGATCTTGAGCGATCTAAAGTGGTTTTCTTACCGGCTGCCTGGACGATCGTTCATCCCATAACTACAGAAAGTCCGTTTTATAATCTTTCGCGTGAAGAATTGATGTATAAAGATGCTGAAATCATTGTCACCTTGAAAGCCTTTGATGACACCTTCTCACAATCGGTTTACTCCCGTACTTCTTATAAATATTCTGAAATTGAATGGGGAGCCAAATTTGTTTACCTGATGAGCCATCATAATGATGGTGGTATTGCTGTAGACATCAGTAAAATTGATCATACCGAAAACGCAAACCTCAATCAGTATTAAAATTATAATAAAAATCTGAGGAAGCATTTTTGGTTTGATATGTTTGTAATACTACACAATAGTAGAAGTTTATAACATTTTATGAGACAATCACTCTATCAGTTTATTTCAAAAATCAGAACGCTGCTTTCTGATAAATTTCAACAGTATGATGCAAAACTTCCGTATCTCTTGACTGTTTTAATTGCACTGATCGTTGTAATTGTAGGAGTAAATGCATTTATCGAGTTAACCGATACCTTAGAGTCTGAAATGCTCAATAAATGGGATACCGCGGTGACTGATTATGTGATCTCTTTTCGTACGCCGGCGCTTACAAAGTATTTTATGTTTGTGACAGATGTAGGTGATCTTTATGGATACTTGGTAGTTATGGGACTTTTTGTATGTATTTCTTATTTCGTTTTCAAGCGCTGGAAATACGTCGCGCAAACAGCACTGGTGCTCTTACTTGCCGCGATATCTAATGTGATTCTAAAACGCTTTATAGATCGTGCTCGTCCGAGTATAGAACATTTAGTTTCGGTAGAAACGTTAAGCTATCCCAGCGGTCACGCGATGAGTGCTATGGCTTTTTATGGTTTTCTTATTTATCTGTTTACGCAATTCAAAATGAATCGCATTTTGAAAGTTGTTGCCATACTCTTCTTTGCCTTTTTACTATTAAGCATCGGCATAAGCCGAATTTATCTAGGAGTTCATTTTCCGTCAGATATTGCCGGAGGTTTTATCGCGGGATTGATCTGGGTTATTTTTTGCATTTTACTCTTTAACGTGATCGAATTATTTCAGCGCGATCCGCGTACCAAGTAAGTTTTAGAAAGGATAACCAATAGCAAAATTGAGAATAGGATTTTCAAAATCCCAAGACCAGCGTTGTCCTTCAGCTAAACTAGGGTCGTGAAAGGGCGCTGCCAGATCCAAACGAATTACAAAATTTTGAATGTCTACACGCATTCCGAAGCCACCTCCAATACCTAATTGATTCATAAAATCACTGGTAAAAGTATCGCCTTCAAGCGCCTCGTTGTCTGTAGTATTCCAGACATTTCCGGCATCTACAAAAACTGCTCCTTGTAACAAACTAATCAGCGGAAAACGGTATTCTAAATTTGCCTCTAATCTTAAATTCCCGGTTTGATCGTAATAGCTGAAAGTTTCGCTGTTTTCTGGTTGAAAGGTTCCGGGTCCTAAAGAACGTGTTCTAAATGCACGCACGCTATAGGGCCCTCCGGAAAAATACTGCTTGGAATACGGGATCACATCAGAATTACCATAAGGAACTCCCCACCCCGCAAATAAGCGTGTTGCGATTTTTTGATTTTTAGCAAAATTGAAATGATAGCGAATATCAGTATCCAAACGTACAAATTGAGCGTATTCCAGTCCAAAAATGCTTTGTGGTCGTTCGCCGCCAGCGATTAAACTCAAACTATTTCCTGCGGTTTCAAAATTGGTATTGAGGTAAAATTGATGGGTTTTACCGGTATCTACCATTCCGTTATAAATGAATGAATAGGTTAATCCTGAAATAAACTGTTGGTCAAAACTGCTACGTAAGAATGGATTTTCATCTAAAATCGTTTCAAATTCTTCGGTTGTATTTGCCAATGAAACATAATTTATCGATACCGGATTGATCTCGTGGGTTACGTATTTATTGGCTTGCCAGATATAACCGAATTTAGATTCTACAGATCCCAATGTAAAGAGCTGCGTACGATTTAAATACGCTATTCCTAGTTCGATTTTAGTTTTAGGAATATCATATTTAAAATAGTTCTTCGAAATTTCGACAGGGAAAAGCATTCTCGGGAAAATGAGTTTTCCAGACAAACCCAATTGCAAACTTGTAGAACCACTATTGCTATCTGAACCTCCGGCTTGTACTTCATAAGCCCCGTCAAGCGAAATATTTAAGGTTTCACCGCCGTGAAATAAATTTCGATTCACAAACGTAAGACCTAAACCGGGACCCGAAAAACCGTTGGATTTAGTAACTCCTTTGACTTCTGCGCGTATAGCTCGCTTTTTTAACGGTGATAGGTAAATGTTTGCTTCTAAAAGGCCGAGGCTATCTTCAGACGAACCTTTAATCTCGTCATAACGGATGTTTACAAACTTGTAAGCTCCTATATTTCCTAGACGTCTTCCTGTCGCTTTAGACTTCGCGGGGCTGTAAAGATCCCCTTCTTCAAGCAACACATACGGGTCTAAACGTTTTGGCTTAAAATATTCTTCATCTTGAATAAAATTCTTTTCTGCATATCTGGTAGTATCTAATGCTGCACTATCAACATCCACCCGATTATTAGGATATATATTGATTTTACTTAATTTATACGGAACGACAGCTTTCTGAGGTACATCTTTTTTCAATCGTAGATACAAATCAAATCGTTTATTTCTATACTGATTGGTATCGGTCTCAAAAATTAAAAACCCACTATTAAAATTGTAATAGCCTTCTTCTTTCAAATAGGAATCAATTCGGTTGCGTTCTGATTTCATTGCGCTTAAATCGAAATTCATTCCAGATTTTAAAAGCGTTTCATTCATCGAAGTTTTGATCTTCGAATACACCGGAAGCGTATCGG
The DNA here is from genome assembly GCF_000152985.1 of Leeuwenhoekiella blandensis MED217. Classification (GTDB taxonomy): domain Bacteria; phylum Bacteroidota; class Bacteroidia; order Flavobacteriales; family Flavobacteriaceae; genus Leeuwenhoekiella; species Leeuwenhoekiella blandensis. The sequence continues at coordinate 2,171,602 of NZ_CH672395.1, forward strand.
TATCTAATTGATAGGTTTGAAGTCTATAAGGTTTTGCAAGTCTTAAACTATAAATGGCCTCAGCTGTTTTATCGCTGGTATCTCTTACAATTTCTGAACTTACAATACTATAAAAATAGCCTTTGTTCTCCAGGCGGTTTAAAAGTATCTGCTCCATCTCATAGGTCTCTATATCTGAAGCGTAAACCGGCTCTTTTCCAAATTTCTTATTCAAAAATTTATTTATAAACCCCGGTTTTTCACGTTGAGCTTTATAGTGGTAATACAAGCCGGGATAACCGCCCAAAAATGAATTTATAGGCTGTGGTCGCAATGCTGCTTTAAGATCGGTACGGATTGCTTCCAGGTTTTCTACAACCGTATCAGGGCTAATATTAACAGTTTCTTTGGTATACAAATATTCGTCTTCAGGAATGAAACGTTCTACCGAACAGCCATACAATACCATAACAAAAAGCATCGCAACAAGCGATCTTATTAAAACTTTATTCATCAACACCTTATTATTCTTCATTCGTATCGTCTTCTTCTTCCGTTTTTGCAGGAAACATAGATTGCCAGAGTTCAGTAAACTTGTTAAACTCCCGGGTAAACAATAAGGAAATACCGTTTACAATTATTTGTCCGTCAATAATATTTTCAAACTGACTGCTTCGATAGCCTCGTAAACGATAACGACCATCTTCAGTCAATAGATATTCAATAGAAACATTTCCTACTACAGGAGCCGTCCCATTATCTGTATTTCCGCTTCCTTGCAAGTCTACAGCGCTTCCCACACTTACTACCACACGATCATCAAACAATCGCTTTTGTGCAGCTATATCAAGAGTCGTACGGTCTGTAGGTGCATTGCCCTGATAATCGGTATAACTGTCTAAACCAAAGTTGAGATCAAAACCGGTATCGCCAAGCAGCTTATCTGAGAACATATTCAATTGGTCTGAAATCGCATCATTGAGGTTATCACGAGCGATCGCAGCTGTTCCACCGCCGCTGCCGTCTGTAGAGGAATTGGGGAAAAATCTATTTAAAACCAGCAACGAAAACACCTGTTTGTTGAGTTCGTTTTCTTGCTGATTAAGCTGCTGAACTCTGCTATACACTTGTCCGCCGGCAACGCCCCTACTACCCTCAGGAATATCAAGGTTAAAATTGATCAGCGGTTGCATCAACTCCCCGTTAATATTGATATACACTTGAAACGGAACTTCCTGACGGAACTGCATCTGCGTGCTCATATCTGCACCACTGGTTTGAGAAGCCATAAGTCCGCTGGCTGAAGTCTCCACCCTGTAAAAAGCTTTGATATCCAGATCTGCGTCAAAGGGATCACCCGTCCACGTAATACGGCTATCGGGAGCCAGTTCAAAACGGCGATTGACGAGATTGTATAAACTCATCTCATAATGACCATCTGTAACATCATAGCGTCCGCTCAAAGTCATTCTTCCGTTAGGATACATATCAAATTCAAAATCACCGGTACCACTCACTTGAAAATTATCTCCGGTCTGCTCATCGATGACCAAATTGAAAATTGCGCCTTTTTCAATACCAAAATCAGCATCTATCGTAAACCCGGATGCGGTATACGACTCCTCTTCATTATTAGTCAAGATCGCATCAGGATTTTCTTTATTAACAAAAAGTACCACACCGTCTTTTGACTCTATCTGAACTTCTGAAGGTGGCAGCACATAGGTCACATCGGTCTCAGCATTTACGGTTAGATCCAAAGTCACATTTGGCAAGTTAAGATCTCCGGTGATTTGAGCATCTGCATCAAAAACGGCTTTTCCGTACACTAAATCAAAATCTTCTTTAGTAGAATTTAAAGCGGTAAAATTTTCTGCCTTGAGGTTGAGATCAAAAGTAGGATTGATGAAACTTTCCGTTCCCACTGAACCATTGATTACAATTGAATTTTGATTTTTATCTAACACTTTAAAGTCGTCGAAATCTATCCCCTTGTTGTCCAGGTCAATTTGCTCGTCTGCTAATAAAAAGGAAGCATTGAGTTTGGTAACTTCAAATTCTGCTTCTTTAAAGTTGAAACTTCCAGAATATTCCGGAGTTGTGGTATTTCCGTCAATTTTCATCGCTCCACTGATGGTTCCGCTTGCATTTGAAATTTCACCAAAGGAAAATTTCTCAAGTGCAGCTACGTCAAAACGATTAAGATCTAAGTTCATGTCGAGTCGTGCTGCATCAGTATTAGCAACATAACTGCCTTGTAAATCAAGGTCTGCCGCCCCCTCTTTTATAGCCAGTTCAAAATCATATTCAGCACTGCTAGAAGAGTTTCCTTTTGCAGTAAGGACGCCCATATCGGTCTCCAGGACTTCAAAATCATTAATATTCAAATCTAAGATCATCCCCGGTGCGTTGTACGGATCTTCAATAGCAAAGCGCCCGCTTAGCTTTCCTCGTGCCAAGGAAGTATCGGGATTGAGCAAACTCATAATATTGGCGAGTTTGAAATTTTCAAAATTGATACCCAGATGTTCTTTGGAGACGCCTTGAAGATCGTTTCCTGCTACAATACGCTGATTGTTATAGGACATTTCGAAATTTTCAAAAACCGTATTGGTTTTGGTCATCGTGACCAAGTTATCCGGGTTGATCGTCCATTGCTTTTTATTTAAAATAAAATCTTCAGGATCTATTTGTATCGTGATGTTATCTTCTTCCAGCGCCAGCTTATACAATACGTGAACAAGCTTTTCGCCCTCGTGCTGCGATAGAAAATCAATGTACATTTTACTATTAGTCACCCTTCCGCCTATGCGCGTATTTTGCATATCGACGGGCCCTGCAGTGAGTTCTTTAAGACCAAAGCCAAAATCCATGTTTTCTTTATTAGAAACCATTTTAAAGGCAAGGCTATCAATGGTATATCCGCTATAATTGATGTATGGCAGTTGTATATCAGCATTAAACGTACGCTTGTATTCATCAAATTCAACTGCAATATTCACCGTGTCTAACTCTCTCAAATTAGGAACAAACACTTCACCCAAAATCGGAGCTTGATGTATAGAACCTGTGATGTTCATTAAAACAGGGTCTGCGATAGAATCGAGTACCGGATCTTTTTCTAAATAGCGTTTAAAATGATTTTGTAAAGCAGCTATAAACTGTTGAGGGTTGGCATTTGATTCTAAATCAAGATCTAAAATGCGATTGCTAATATCAACCGATGTGGTATCGGGTTTAACAAAAGCTGCAATATCAAGATCTCCAACCTGATACGCCCTATTGTCATAAACAGCAACTCCTCTATTGATCTGTGTTTTGATTTGATAATCTTCAGGATCTCCTTTAAACGTTCCATTAAGGTGAAATGCAGCTTTGATACCTTGACTGGTAAGTCCTAAAGCCTGCAAATCTGCACCTATAAGATCAAGATCAAGCTTTGCTTCTGAAGCGATAGAATCGAGGATAACTTCAGCGGCGAGGGTCATATTTAAATTGTCATCTTTATAAGATGAATTCAAATCTCCTACTCCATTTTGAAAACTTCCCTCAAGCGCTAATTCCTGAAATGTATACGTATTGAATTGTATACTATCAATCTGAGCGCTAACCTGAGCATCAAGATTATTTATAAAATTTCCTGTTCCTTCTGCGTCAAGATTAAGACTCACAAAACCAAGAGATTCATTTTGTAAAAGTTTACCCAAATTGACTTCTGATGCATTTACTTTACCTTCGAAGTCGATATTGTCACCAAAGTTTGCCCTTCCGTCAAGGGTGACAATTCCATCTGTCGTGGTCAAGGTACTTTTTGTGATCGCTCGGGAAGTGGTTCCTTTTAAAGAACCTTTCAATTGTATATTCTTCGGAAACTGAACTACAAGAGAATCGGTTGCAACAAATTTTTCTATATCTGCTTTGGTACTTGTCACAGAATACACCGGAAGATTGAAAGCTAAATTGTCTAGTGCTGAAGCATTATAAATACTACCCTGAATGGCAAGGCTGGTTTGACGACCCCAATTAAAACGCGTCGGCGCTACATCAATCGCATCGAGTTTGCCGGAAAGATTCAACCGCCCGCGAAGTAAGCGCTGACTTAAGGTTGCTAAATATTCATTTGATCGTAATTCCGGAGTTATTTTAAAAAGCGTATTTATATCTAGAACCACGCTGGGTAAATTAAGGTTCACTCTGGCATCTCCTGGTTTTTCAATCAACGTGTTCAGACTCGAATAATCAAGCTGAAGCGATCCTTCAAGTGCATTTTGATTCAACTGAAAAGCCAAATCATTCACACCCAACTGTGTATCTGAAACAGAAAGATTTAATGCCAGTTGCTCTAATGTGATTCCTGAAATTTCATTAAAATTCAACGTATTCAATACCGCATCTAACCGCTGCTCTTTAAGCGAGACCGCTTCAAGATCCAGATTAAGATCAGAAAGTGCAATTGCATTGGGATTAAAACGCCCGGAAGAAGGTTTGGATCCGTCAAGAGTATAATCAATTTTGGTATTGGCTAAACCAATATGGTCGACGGCTATTGTAAACGGAGGCCAAATGCTTTCGCTGGTATTCGCTTTAACTTCGGTGGAAGAATCCTCATTTTCTATCGTTTTTAAATCAAGCGCGATGGCTGAATTATTCAGTAAAAACTGGTCTACTGTGATCACATTGGCCTGTAAATCGATCAACGGGATTTGCGTTTCCAGAGATGCGATCTCACCTTGCGCCTGAATACCTTGAGGTGCAGCATCGTACTCAAAATTCACCTGATCTAAAACAAGATCCCCAATGTTTATAATAGGTAAAGGAACTTCCGTAGTATCTGTTGAAGGTGGTAAAGGTTTGGTTTGTCGGTAAACCACTTGAGTGTTTTGAATGCGTGTTTCTGCCACATCAAAAATCATGCGCTCCAAATCTGTTTCTTGCATTCGCAGGCTTAAATTGCCCAAATCAAGATCAGCGATCATTCCGCTAACAGCATCTTCGTATTTGATTTCAAAATCAGAAAACTCAAAATCACCCAAATTAAGCTGAATCCCTGTAGTATCTTGTGGTGTTTGAGAAACTGAAGTAGTATCTGCAGTAGCAAAAGCATCGATCAAAAATTGATAATTAAATCCATTCACCGAATCCTTCCGTATAATGTTTGCCCGTAAACCTTGCCAACTAACATCGTTAATCCCTATTCCACCACCGTTAATAATAGACCAAAGCGGTATTTCGGCTTCCAGGTGTTTACTATATACCAATGTATCTCCTTGCTTGTCTTCTAGGTAAAGACCGTCTAAGGAGACATTTCCATCAAAAGTGATAAAGAGTTTCTCAATGGCTACTTCAGTCTGCGTTTTATCCTCAACATAATTGACCACCTTATCTACGATAATTCCCTGTCCCCACGGACTGCGAACAAAAAGTACGATCAAGAGCAATAGCAGCAAAATGACCCCAAGAATTTTACCTAAAATTTTGAGGGTTTTTATTAAAATTCTTTTGCTTTTACTACTCATAGAATTAAAAATGCGCGTGTTAAGCTGTTTGCGCTTTAAAAAGCTAAAATACTATTAATACAAAGGTCATAGGGCTTCGCGAGTATTAAAACCTTGTTATAGTTTTCTATATACGCAGTTAAAGACACCAAGATAACCTTGTATATTTTTTACCTTTTATCAAAAGAAAAAGTTATGAGTACAAAAGAAAAGCAAAAAGCAGATTATAATCCTGATTTAACCAAAGAAGACTTAGATCTTTTAAATCAGAAAAACATTCATAAAGATGGCGGCGTTGATGAGCAATTGCGCGATCGTAAAAAAGATGTTGATTTTACGGGAAGTGACCTGGATATTCCCACAGGTTCAGATCAAAACAACCTCAAGGACGAAGAAAATAAATTGTACAGTCAAGGAGGTTCCAGAAATAATAATCTTGAGGAACAAAAAGGTAAATTATAAAAACCTCAAAAATAAAAATAAAAAAGCCATCGATGAGATGGCTTTTTTTATTAGCGGCGCAGTGGTTTTCTTTAACCTTGTGCTTAATTTGATGTAGTTTATTCTTCCTTTACGATCATAATATTGGCTTTTACTCCGGTGAGTAAGTTCCATTCATTTGAACTTATCACATTTCCGGCATCATCATAAACAATAAATGATGCGGTATTAGGACCGGAAGAGCCTTGATTCAGGGCTTTAAACGAAATTCTATTGAATCCTTTTTTTAACGGCAGATAAAAGCTTGACCAGGTTTCGGTTAACCAGATGCTTGGAACCACAACTTCGTCATTCACCAAAACCGCAACACGATCTCCATCAACAAACTGGTAATCTCTACACATAATTTTTACCTGTTGTGCTCCGCTGTGAAACGTACCCAAATCTTGATCTGACTGATGCGCGGGCTTATCGGTGCGGTCTCGTGTACGCTTTGCCTCACGCTCATTCATCATATCGGTATATTTTTGCCCGGCATCTGCAAAATCCTCACGTTTCATCATATAAAAGTCTAAAGACTCCGGAGCCTTCAACTCGGGTCGTTCTTTAAGCTTACCTTGAGCATCTAATTGTAATCCCCCACGCGATAGTTTTAAATCTGGCTTTGCTTCGTTTTCAGCAGGAATCGCAGTTGGAGTTCCGGTGGTGTCAACCACAGCAGGAATCTTAAAGGAACCTGATTTACTATCTATTTGTGCCTGAAGGCCAAAACTAAGAATCAAGAATATTCCGCTTAAGATACACTTGAGCGCAAACGGATGTATTTGATTATTCTTAATTTTCATAGGTTCGGTAATTCTTCTTCTACAAATACGTATAAAATCTGCAGTTGTTACGTAGATGTCATACAAATTTAAAGTTATTTAGTCGATATTCCTTAGCAAGCCTATAAAGCGAATTTGACTAAGGATTAAACTATTAACAGAAATCGTGCCAGCCCAAGCTTTTTCCGAATTCTACTATTGAATTATTCTTAATTATTCGTATCTTCAAAAGACAAAAATGTATTATAAGCTATGAAAAATTACAGATTTAAAGATTTGGTTCTGTTTAGCAGATTTTTTTCCATTTGTATGGTACTTCTTTTTTGTTGTGTTCAAACTTTTGGTCAAGAAAATCAAAGAATTATTGAATATAAAGGTACCGTGATCGATGCCAATACAGGAGACGAACTTCCTTTTGTAAATCTTGAGATTGCAGGGACCAATATTGCTACAGTTACTAACAGCGAAGGGAACTTCCTACTGAAACTTGATGAAGCAATGCCCAACGCTAAAGTTGCGCTCACCTATCCCGGCTATAAAAAATTACTAGTGATCTTGGCCGATTTGAATAAAGAAGGTAATACCATCTCCCTTACGCCTCAGATGTATGAGTTAGACGAAGTAAGTATCACACGTCCTAAAGATGCACAAACCTTAGTTGCTAAAGTATTTAAGAACCGCTCAGAAAATTATTTGGACACAGAGACTTATATGACTGCATTTTATCGGGAAGCCATTAACAAACGCAACAGAAGTGCTTCTCTTGCAGAAGCAGTAGTCGCTATTAAAAAACGTCCGTATACAAGTTCAGCGGTAGACTTAGTGGGCGTGTATAAGGCCCGGAAAAGCACCAATTACAACCGTTTAGACACACTCGCCATAAAACTACAAGGAGGTCCATTAAACGCGCTATATGCAGATTTGATTAAGTATCCAGAATATTTTATGACTCCGGAAACCTTATCTAATTATGATTTCAGTTTTGGCGAACCTTTAATCAATGATGGAAAGCTGGTTTACGTGGTCAACTTTAAACAAAAAGATAATATTCTAGATCCGCTGTACTTTGGAAAACTTTATATAGAAGCCGAAACTTTTGCGTTAACCAATGCGATTTACAATATGAACGTTGAAAACCGAAAACGCGCTTCTGCCCTATTTGTAAAACGGAAACCAAACCGTGTCAAGGTCTATCCTACAGAAATAAGCTACCGTGTAGATTATCGCAATACTGATGGAAAATGGTATTACAGCTACAGCAATGTTCAGCTGGAGTTTGTAGTCAATTGGAAGCGTAAATTATTCAATAACAAATACCGTATTCGCAGTGAGATGCTCATAACCGATTGGGAGAATGAACTTGGTCCTAAAAACATTACCAATAAGACAAAATTTAAAGCCAATACCATTCTAGCAGACGAGGTTTCCGGTTTTAGAGATCCTGATTTTTGGGGTGCCTATAATGTTATCGAACCTGAAAAATCCATTCAGCAGGCAATAGATAAAATTCAGCGACAAATCAGAAGAGACTGATTTTAGGCATATTACTTGATATGTTTTTTAAATATTCATTTTAAAACATATCACTATGAGAACATCTACTACTGTAAATGCAGGATCTATGGCAGACATCGCCTTCCTGATGCTTATCTTTTTTTTGACGACCACAACAATAATGAATGATGCTGGTCTGGATCAAACATTACCCAAACCCTGTGAAACAGAGGATTGCAGCACAGATATAGCCAAGCAAAATCTTTTGTCAATTGCTATCAATCATGAAGGCGCAATTATGCTTCAGCAAGAAGAAGTTGTCGTAAATGCTATTGCAGAGGAGGTCATTAGATTTGTCGATAATGCAAGTAATTCAATTGAAGGCGCAACCTCACCTGATAAAGCGGTAATTCAATTTACCTGCTCGAGAGATGTTCCTTACAGCGACTATGTGAAGGTTTTGGATCAAATTAAATCAGGTTATGCTACAATGCGAGAGGATTACAGCAAACTTAAGTTTGACAAACCTTTTAATGAATTGAATGGAATAGAGCGAAAATTAGTCTTAAAACAATACCCGCTTCAATTGGCTGAAGCTTCCGGTTTAAACAGGTGATCCGGTTATCAGCGTATTGATTTTTAACTCTTTTACAATAACTTTTGAAAATTGGCTAAGGTTATAAGGTTTGGTAATCACATCATTCATACCATATTCCTTAGCTTTTTTTCTAATATATTCTGCCTCTGCAGCGGTTAAAGCAATAATTGGGATTTCTTTGTCAAAGGCTCTAATTTCCTTAGAAGTCTCATAACCGTTCATTCCCGGCATATTGATATCCATCAAGATTAGATCATAATGACTCTTTTGAGTTAAAGCCAATGCTTCTTCCCCATTTTGCGCTTCAAAAACTTCAGCATGTTGTCGTTCGAGTACACGACGGGTCACCATTCGGTTTATTTTATTGTCGTCAACAATAAGAACACGTTGATTGGTTAAATCTGCAACAAAAGCTTCAGCATCTTCACTTTCCTCCTTCTTGAGCTTGCCTATAACCTCGAGTAACGTAGCTTCTTTAAATTCGATAACAAAACTAAAGGTACTACCTCTACCCGGTTCACTCTTAAGCGCTATATCTGAACCCATTTTGAGCAAGAGCTTACGTACAATAGGTAATCCAAGACCGGTTCCCTTATTAGCTGTAGACTTCTCATCGATTTGACTAAATTCATCAAAGATCGATTCGTGCATTTCTTGCGGAATTCCAATCCCGTTGTCTTCCACTTCAAAATAGATCGCATGTTTGCCTGATGGCAATAAGCGATCTTTTAAACGTAAAGCAATCACACCCTTTGGGGTGAACTTTACTGCGTTACCTAAAATATTTAATAGAATTTGCGAAATTCTTCTTGAATCCCCCACTACATAATTAGGAATCGAAGCATCTACATCACAAATGATTTTACAATTAGAGTTTTTAAGACTGTGTTGTTCAAAGCTAGTAACCAATTCTTCGGCTAATAATTTAATATTAAATGGCTTTTTAACCAGTTTAAAACTCTCATCTTCTAATTTTGAAAGATCAAGCAAGTCATTAATGATCTCTAGTAAATGGTCTGCACTAAATTTTAAAGAACCTATCTCTTCTTTATAATCTTTAAATGCCTCACTCTTTTCTAGAAGAGAAACAATCCCGGTCACTCCATAAAGAGGAGTTCGCATCTCGTGACTCAAATTAGAAAAGAATTTGGTTTTAGCCCGTTCACTCTTTTCTGCGCGCTCCTTGGCTTTTTTAAGGTGTTTGTTATTAACCTTAAGATTTTTGATAAGCCCCAAGCGTAACTTTTCACTATAAAACAAATAGGCCAAGAACAATACCATCAATCCAATAATCGAACCCAGCAAAACCGACTGTGTTTTTTTGCGTTTTAAATTTTGGTCTAAGATTTCTTGTTTGAATTTGGCGTCGTTGCGTTCGCGGCGTAACTCTTCGGCTTCTAGTCGCGCCTGAGCAAGTTGAACGGTTTCTGTAGCTTTGGTCCGTTCTTTATGGCTGTAATAATCAAAATAGCGCTGATGTACAGCGTAAGCTTCTTCGGGCTTATTGTTTTCGGCTAAAAACTTAGCGTAACGATCATAAAAATCGAGCGCCAGATACTCCATTTTTCCGGCCTCAACCAATTCAAAAGCACTTTTATAATAGCTTAAAGCCTTATTATCAAATTGTAAGCCTTTGTAATAATCACCCCACAAAATATCAAGATAAGCTTTGGGATTGTCATAGTACAACGATTCAGGATCATAAGAATCCTGAGCCTCTTTGAGATACGGATACATCATGGTATAGTTACCATCGTCTCGGTAAAGCTCTGCAATATTAAGTGCTGCATCTATAAATTCGCCATCATTTAGACGCCGTTGAATGACCAAAGACTCTTTGTAGAGTTTTAAAACTTCATTTTTTCGCTTTGGAAAATACGCAAGACTAGCGGCAAGATTATTTAGTCCCCAGGATATTAAAGTATCATTTTTAGATAACTTAGCGTAATGCAAGGCTTTTTCAGCGTAATCTAATGCAGGAATAGTATCACTTAGCAGATCGTAGGTAAGACTGAGATAATTATAACCATGAAATAAATAACGATTATCATTTTTCTGTTTTGCTTCAGTGATCAAGGTTGAAGCCATTTCTATACTGCGATCATACTCAAGACTATCAGAAAGTTCTCCCAGCTTCATTAAGCGTTGATGCATGGTGAGACGCTCTTGCTCCTGCATTACAAGCTTAGCAGGCTCAAATGCATAGTTTGCATAAGCCCCAATGACACTAAGAAAAATAAATAATGTAAGTAGTCTTTTCAACTGTTGTAAAAAATATAGACAAAAATACATTTTTTTGCGTCATAATACATCTAACTATCTCGTTTTTAAGCATAAAAATAATATTATTATCGTTTAGCAATAACATTGTTGAATATCAAATTTAGATGATCATCAAAAATGTAATCCTATTCTTACTAAAATACAACAGCAGTCTATTAAGTTTTCGATCTGGCAGAAAAATTAAAGTATATTTGCCGGCCTAAATAGCACTTATGACTTGTGTTCTTAACCCTACTTATTTTCCAGATATTGTAACTACGGCTGCTATGCTTCAAGCAGAACAGTTAACTATTGAAGTTTGCGATAATTATCAGAAACAGAGTTTTAGAAACCGAATGTATATCGCTACGGCCAATGGACAACTGCTCCTCAACATCCCCATTAAGCACACTAAAACGCAAGGCCATAAAAAAACGGCTGAAGCTCAAATTGAAAATAACTTTCTTTGGCAGCGGCAACATTGGAGATCTATAGTAATCGCCTATCGTACTTCTCCTTTTTTTGAATTTTATGAAGATGATCTATATCCCATCTTTCATACTGAATACCAGTCTTTACTAGAGCTTAACAAAGCCACGATGGATTGTATTTTTGAAATGCTGGATGTAGACATAGAATATACTGAAACTGAAGTTTATCAGGCTGAATACTCTGATGCTTTGGATTATCGTTTTTTAGCCAACGCCAAACGTAAGAACAGAATAAGCATTCCGGAGTACCGACAAGTTTTTGCTGAAGAAAATGGTTTTACACCACACTTGACTGTATTGGATTTGATTTTTAATCTAGGTCCTGAGGCGCTTCCGTATTTACAAAATTTAGAGCTAAAGCTCTAAGACAGCCATAATAGGAAAGTGATCTGAATATTCCACATCAAAATTCTGAAAAGCTTGAGTTTTAAATTCAGGATCTGTGAGAATAAAATCAATCCGTAAGGGAATTACATCAAAAATAAAAGTACGACCGAAGCCGCTCCCCTGCTCTTCAAAAGCGTCTTTCTTATCTCCTCTAATCTTATTGTAGGTATAAGAAAACACCGTGTTATTAAAATCTCCGGCAACTATTTTTTTATAGGGACATTCCGCCTGATGCGCTAAGAATTTATAGACTTGGTCTTCCTGTTTCTTAAATGCTCTTCCCAGACGCCCTACTAAGCTTTTAGTATTCTCTTGTTCTAACGCGCCTAATTGTGGGGTTAAAGCGAGAGACTGCATATGCATATTATACACGCGTAGGGTATCTTTTCCTTTTAGGATATCAATAAAAATGGCATTATTAAAAGAGCTTTCAAAATTCAATGAACCCTGATTTACAATCTTATATTTGGAGTAAACCGCCTGACTTTTAGACTTATTGTTCACATTAATTCCATTATAAAAAAAAGGATAATCCAAATCTGGAGCTCCT